>NZ_JBCFAS010000002.1:0-1174321 GCF_038562225.1 Sedimentibacter sp. | reverse complement strand
TCCAAAATGAAAGAGCATTTGCTGTAGCAGCTATAATAAATCCGTTTGGGGGTAAAGAGCAAGTAAAGATTGTAGCAGATATGGGAGACGATATCTTTATAGAGCTTGTGTTTGATGTTGGAAAGGTAGCAGGCAACCCGGAATTAGCCGACGCATTTTTGGATGTTGTAAAAAAATACGGCAGCAATGCAGATTATGATGAGTTTGTAGATATACTAAAGAAATATGGTGCTTATGCGGATGATTTGGCTGAGGGTGTTGGTAATTTAAAATTTAAGACAGGTAAAGCAGGAGAAGAATACTTGGCAAAACTTGTAGGCGGAGAATCTCAAGTTTATTTCAAGACCAGCCAAGGGGGCAGGTATATCGACCAATTGGCTGACGATATTGCATATGAGTCAAAAGTGGGATACACAACTCTAACAGATTTTGTCAAAAAACAAATATTAAAAGATGCTGAATTGATTGAACAAGGTGCAATCAAAGGTGCTAATTGGAACTTCTTTAGGAGTGATGTGACAGGCAAAGTGGGAGCTTCAAAACCATTACTTGATTTCTTAGAGCAACACGGAATTACGTATACAATTCACAATTAAGCAAAGGAGACCTAAAATGGAATATTTATTAATGCAACCGCCCTTTGAAATGAAGCCATATAAGGATATGACCAAAAAAGAAGCACAAAGTCATTTTGATTGGTATGTTGGGGAAATTCCCACCAGAATCGAATTACTTAAAAATGCATACAGTGCGACGAGTGGAATAGACAAAGAAGACTTAGACTATTCTTCAGAATCGTTGATCAAATTGTGGCAGTGGTATATCAACAATGTTGATGTTGAAGAAAAATCCGAAGAAGTCAAGAATCTCGAAAGAGAGCAGTATCCTGAATGGATACACAAAAACTTGAGCAATAAAGAAATCAGTATAGGCTGGATGTCGATAGCGATGGATATAGCTATTTACTTTTCTGAGTGTTTCATAAAAGAACACGGTACTATCCGTTGGAGTTTTGTTTCAAAGCCAAAGAGTTTAGCTTATATCAATAAACCTGTATTGGTAGGGTTTAAGAATGGGCTTGATTTAGATTCAACTAACATTATAAGAGTTTTGACTTCGAAAATTGTTGATGGAGAAAAAGATTCGAATGCATTATTAAAGATTTACAAAACGTGGTCAGAAAAAGTATAGAATAAAACCCTTGCAGCCACCTAAACAGCACGGCCATTACGACACCTAAGCCAGAACCGTAGACCGTCGGAACTGCCGACGGTTGTGGTTGCGAGAGGTCGTTTGCGACCACCTCGCTTTAACTTGCACAGTTTTCGACCCCATGGTTCACCCTGTGATTATCCAATTAAGTAAGAGGTGAAAGTATGAATTATGATAATATAATGACTATTGCATTAAAAAAGAAATTGCCTTATAGCGATATAGAATCAATATCTGAATATTTAGAACATAATGAATGGGGAATTGCATTTGAAGTTTTATGTAGTGCAATAGAAAATGATAAAATTAGTATAACTTTAAGCGATTTTGAAGAAATTAAATTAATTGGAAAGGGTATGAATATGGACGAAGGATTATGGGTAAAAATTATGCCACTATCTAGTTAAAAATGATTTAATATGTGATAGATTTAAAATGTTAATTTTGAAACAGGTTAAAATGTTATATTACAATAACTCCATCCTCACGACATTTAACCACCTGAACCAGATTAGTGCAAAGTACGAAGACAGATGGAGAACCTGGAGCAATTTGAAGATATTGTGGACGTTTTAGCAGTCTTCAGATATTTAGGAATGCTTCAATTACCTTTTTAAAGAAACAAAATAATAACAACAGGGACTTTTCATATAAATGATTTAATTATGAATGAGAAAAGTCCCTATTCCATAAAAAAGACTTACTTCTATGCTCTACCCAAACGGCTGGGAAGAATTCTACACCTACGACCCTGCAGGAAGAATGCTTGAGGTAAAGGACACAGATCCGTCAGATAAAACACTTAAAACAATCAAGCATTCATATACCTACGATGCAAAGGGCAACATACTATCCGAGTACAAGAGAGGAAACGGAACAGGCTCAGCCAAGGAAGACCTGCAATACAGCTATGATGAACTTGACAGGGTAATCTACGCACACGAGAATTATGGCAGCAAGACAAGGACGTACCAGTACGACAGCTTAGGAAATCTTACCTACGAAACAGGAGACAATGGAAGCAAGTTTGTCGATTACAAATACAACATACTGAACCAGCTTACTAACAAGACATCAGACATAAATAACGGAGAATACCACACATATTTGTATGATAATCGAGGAAACTTGATAAATGAATACTATCATAAGAATAATGAGGTATCAGTAAATGGAGCATATACATACGACGAGCTCACAGAATGTCATCGGAAACCAATGACATAGGAGAGACAAGCTTATATGTGTACAACGGACTGGGATACCTTGTAAGAAACATATGGGACATAAAGAAAAATGCCTATGGATATCACAATGTGCAGCCTGAAACAATAGTTGAAGGCGAAGTAGTTGCATATGTAGGGAATAATCCGGTGAATTACATTGACCCGTTGGGGTATAAACAATTACTTCCGCTGTCTATAATAGAAAAATTTGGCGGAACAGTTACATATAGAAATGAAAAGGACGAATTCGGAGACACCATTTATAAAGCCGTAGTAGTATTGGGAGAAAAGAAAGAAACATTCTATGTTTACCCAAATAAAAAATATTACAAAGGTAAGAGTCATTGTAATGAAATGTACGGTAGTAAAATGAAGGTTCCTGTAGGTGAGATAAATGCATTGCTTGGAGATGCTTTCATAGATACGAATCAGTACAGGCAGGTTATATCCATTTTACTGGGAGTGAATCCATTGACAGGCACCTATAAGGATGCACAGGAAGCATTAACAGGACAAGATATTATAACAGGCAAAAACCTTAGCGGATTTGAAAGAGCATTTGCTGTAGCAGCTATAATAAATCCGTTTGGGGGTAAAGAGCAAGTAAAGATTGTAGCAGATATGAGAGACGATATCTTTATAGAGCTTGTGTTTGATGTTGGCAAGGTAGCAGACAACCCGGAATTAGCCGACGCATTTTTGGATGTTGTAAAAAAATACGGCAGCAATGCAGATTATGATGAGTTTGTAGATATACTGAAGAAATATGGAGCTTATGCGGATGATTTGGCTGAGGGTGGGTTAAAAATCAATATTGATGTCAAACCTACTGTTTCGAATGAAAAATTAAAGAACATTATTAATGATTTGTATAAGGGTCAAGGTGGAGCAAACACCATAGGTAACGGAACAACAATGGATGCTGTTAGAAATGAAATTCTAACGGGTCAAGCAACAAATGGTAAATTCCACACAAGTAAACTTAATGACTATGTTAATGCATTAGAAAAAAGCTTAGAGCCGGTGATTTAAATCAACATGATGAAGCTGTTGTTAAGGCTTTACTTGAAGATGCCAAAAATGCATTGATTGGCAAATAGGAGGCATAATGTACAGATATGATGATGCAATTACCATTCTTGTTAATCACTTCTCGGAAATGAAAGATATCTACGAGTTAAATATGGATGACTACGAAGATCTTCCATACGTATTTTACGAATCAGAATTTGTTAAGTTTATTGTTAACAGTGCTAATGCGGATAACAAAAAGATGTTAAGAGAAGTGTTTGATTTTGTCGAGGATATGTTGAAAAATGGCGATGAAAAGGTTGTAAACCTATTGGAAGTAGCAGTTGTTGAGAGTATCTATTTTGATAATAATATTCTTGATAAAAAGGCAATCGAAAGCTATTTTGGGGCATTAACTTTGAAGAGCTATAAAGATTGTTTTCAACAACACGCTTAGACTACAAAAGTGCCCTATAAGTGTCAAAACCACCCCAAAAGCACCTATAAAATGGCTGAAAATGCGGGTTTTAGAGTAGTGCTGACCACATATTTGACAGACTAACGGTCATTCCGACCACCTAAGCCAAAGCCTTACATCGTCGGCACTGCCGGCGATTGTAACTGGAACGTGGACGCTTGCGACTACGTTCCTTTATCCGAACCAAAATCATATTTGCAATATGAGTGATTTTGGCTGAAAAGGGCGTATCGGAACAGTCGCCAAATTCGCACCAAAATCAGCGTTTAGTATCTCCAGTGGTGTCTCTTTACTCTACTCGTGATGAGAAAACGCCACACAGGGTGAACGTGTGGCACAGGTGGCAGCAAACACTTAGGCCAATGGTGGCAATGCTTTCGCTTATTTCTAGCTGGATGAGTGGATGCAAAGACACTTCGCCACAAATCGGCGCTCATCATTCTCGGCAGCATCCTTGCTCGACTGAGGACTAAAAAATGCGATACAGGGCGAACGTAGGGCACACAGGGGTAATATTATCTCTTAGCCCAGTAATGCCAATGGCTTTAACTAAAAAAAGAGTTTCTTCTCAGCCAGAAGATTAAGTTTAGGATCGGTGATAATTTTTACAGCCTGCCCCCCTCGGTTCATAGTGAACCCAAACTTGACGGCTTTTTTGACTCGTGGTAAACAGGGACGCAACAGGGGGATTAAGGGGGGCGACAGCACAACTGAAAATTCCAAAGACAGAATCATAGAATTACAATCAACAGCAGAGAAGAAAAAGGTTTTAATACTTTTCTTTCTCTGCTGTTATTATTTTTTGAATCATAGTATTTTCAACAGTTTACTCAAAGTTTGACTTGTAATCGAGTTGAGTCAGAGTTAACATCACACACACGACTTCGAGATAGATAAATCTATTTCCAGAAGTTACCTGTTTCTGACAGGGTGTACTCTTGCTACGGAGACTGGTTCTCCCAGACCCAATAATACTTACCCACCCTTGTCCCCTTGGTTGTCAGAGGATGTAATTCCAGGAGAGAGACTTATCAATTAAGGTTGTAGTCTGGTTGTCAAACTGGAAGAAAATGAACATAGGAATGCCAGGGGGCAGGGTTACTGTCAACACGGGACCATTTTAACTTGTCAATAAGATTAATTGAGGTAGTGACAGGAATAAGTAGGAAGCTAATTCAATGGGTGTAAATGACGACGACTTCGTCCATGGAAACAAACTTTCTGAGACCGATGGTAACGGCAATACAACATACTACACCTATGACGGACTTGACAGACTGGTGAGTAAAACAGATGCTGAAGGTGGAGTTTCCTCCAAGACATACGATGCAGATGGACGTCTCATCAAGGTTATCAACGAGGAAGGTGCACAAACACATTATATTTATGACGATTGTGGCAGAATAGTCAAAATGACAGATGCACTGGGCAATGCAACCCTATACACCTATGATGAAATGGACCGTGTCCTCACCGTTACAGATGCACGCGGTGGAGTGACAGCCTATACCTACACTGACCGCGGCGATGTGGCGACTGAAACCAATGCCGAGGGTTTTACCGTATCCTATGAGTACGACGGCAGACACAACATGGTTAAGAAGACAACAGTTGATGGCTCTACCACTTATGTATACGATGCCTTAGACCGTCTTGTTTCCATCACTACTCCTGACGGAAAAACAGAGACATTTGAATATAACGGAGAAGGTAAGATAATAAGCAGCACTGACAAGGCCGGGCATAAGACAAGATATATTTTAGACGCCAACGGAAATATTATCGAAACCATAGACGCTATGGGAAACAGCGCCTTGTTTGAATACGATTCAATGAACAATTTAATAAAGACCTCAATGCACCACATAGATACACAGGACAATGTGGACGAATGGGAAATCACTTTGTACGAATTTGACGGAAGAGGACTTGTGACAAAGGAAGTAAATGCACTGGGATCAGTTACAACCTATGTATACGACGGCAACGGCAATTTAAAGTCCAAAGCCGATGCCGATGGAAAAGTCACTGCATATGCCTATAATGGTCTTGATATGATTACCTCTATCAACTATAATGGAGGAAAAGAGGTATCCTACCGATACAATAAGGTAGGGGATCTGGTGGAAATGAACGACTGGACAGGCAAGACATCCTTCGAGGTTGATTTATTAAACCGCATTACCAGGACTACCGACACAAAAGGAAAAGTTGTTGAATACAACTACGACGAAACAGGCAACCAAACCTTAGTCAAGTATCCTGACAACACCACTGCTGCCAAGACTTATGACCTTTTGGGCAACTTGAAGTCAGTAACAGAAACCGATGGACGTACAACTCGATACACTTATGATGGGATGAACCGTATTTCTAAGATGGAATACCCACACGGCTGGGTTGAAGATTATCAGTACGACTCCGTAGGTCAGCTTTTGAATGTAACAGACACAGACCCGTCAAACAATGACATGAAGCAGCAGAAGCATGCTTATACATACGATGACTGCGGCAACATGACATATGAGTATATGCGCGGAAACGGTACAGGAGAGGCTACGGTTGAAAATACCTATACCTATGACGCATTGCACCGCGTAACATCAGCACACGAGAACTACGGCAACAAGACACGAACATATCAGTATGATTCTTTGGGTAACCTGACTTATGAAACCGAGCTTGGAAATAAGTCTATAGACTACAAATTTAATAATCTGAACCAGATTACCAAAAAGACCGAGGACAGCTGGAATACACAGAGCGATTTTACCTACGACAGGCGCGGTAATCTGATTCGAGAGACCAACACAAAAAATGGCAAGGTTTCCGTTACCGGAGAGTATACCTATGACGAGACAAACAAAATGGTGCTTGGGGTAAATGAGCTGGGAGAAAGCAGCGCATACCTTTACAATGGTTTAGGAGCACTTGTTGAAAATACATGGGTCATTAAAAAGAATGCTTACGGCTACCATGACGTATCTGCTCTGACAAACATGGTAGTGGGAGAGGTCGTTGTAGACCCACAGACAGGCAAGAAGGACAAAAAGGATAAGCTTGCTCCGGAGGTAGTAGCAGCCAGCCCTGAACTTAACAAGACCTCCACTGTTGTAAAGCAGTTTGTTGTGGACTACACCAGTGAGACCTTTGAACCACTGATGGAATACGAAGTAAACAGTCTTGAGTACCGCTACATCTATGGCAATGACAGACTAAGTGTCAACATCACAGGCGTTGATACAAGTGCTGGCAACCTAATTGAGAAGGTCAACCAAATAAGGCTGTACTACCATATGGACTATCTAGGCACGGCAGATTATCTGACAAGTCCAATGACCGGCAAAGTAGAAAGCTGGACTCACTATAACGAATGGGGAGAAATAACCCACAACGCAGTATTGAAGTGCGGACAGCGAGAGCTTGACATGGTGAAGCGCTATGCAACCCATGACTATGACAGCGTGCTTAGTATGTACTATGCCAAAGCAAGGTTCTATGATGCCGGAGACAGAAGGTTTGCTTCAATTGATCCAATCTTGGATGGCAGTGTCTATGACATTACAGACTATGCTAAAGACCCTGTTCAGCTTATACAGTATCTGTATGTAAAAAATAATCCGGTTATTTACATAGACCCAGATGGACTACGTCCTGTAATAGATGACTTAGATCTATATGGAGCATATTCAAAAAGACAAGAAAAAATAGAGACAGAAAAGAGTTTTGATTATCGGTATTATCGACAAGAACATAAAGATATGTTTATTGAGGGAATTGTATCGTCAGCAACTGTACCTGTACATGGATTTGATTTATCACAGGTCAGAGATTATCAGAAAAAGATTAAAAAATGTGATAATAATCTCATTTCTTATGAGGGGACGGATAAAGATAAAGTAATTGAACTTCAAACACGATATCGTAATGCAAATACTCCATTAGAAACAGCAGCCGCGATAGCAGATATGGCAAAATATACATGGTCAATTAGATATAATAATGCAAGAAATTATTATATTAGAGGAGCTGGTGGAGATCAGAGTGCAGGTGAGGCATTTGATGTTTCAATGGGCTATTTGATTGGAAGTCAAGTTAGCTATGCAGTTGGTCAATCAATCAAGGGAGCAAGTAATCAATTAAATAAAATTAAGGGAACGAGTAGTACTATTAATGCATCCGAATTAAAAATGTCCAAAACTGTGCAGAACCACATGAATGATATAATAAAGAAAGGTGCAAATAAGGGAGAACTTGCAAGACCTTACATTGACTCAAATGGAACTACATTGCTGACTGACGAAATTATGCAAGCCGGAACACCAGTAAAGGATACAGTATTAAAGAATGGATTAAGATGGGATGTAGAAGGCACATTTAGGGGGAGTACTGGAACTTGGGAATTGGTTGTAGATACAAGCTCAAATACTATTGTACATTTTAATTTTGTTGCTAAGTAATTAGATAAGGTGGTGGAACTATGTTTAAATTCAAATTAAATAATACTGCTAAAATTCACTCAGGTAGCCTTATATATTGCAAGGACGAAAACTCATTTGACTTTGTACCAAGTAATAATGCTGACATATTGTTATTAGTGGGATATTTACACATAGGTGTTGATTCTGAGACAATGACGGTTCAACAAGTATGGGGATTTCAACCATATGAAGGTTGGATTAAAAAAACATTGAGTATTCCGGATTTTATTGAAGGTGAACTAATGGTTGAAGGGGATATTCTACCCGGCATGTCATATAGAGTTAATGGGGGCGAAAATTGGACTGCTCAATTTGATTCCCAAACGGGGTGGGTTTGCATTGGTGAAAGTGAAAAAGTAAATAGAGCTTCTTTTATAAAGTTTGCAGATAATACAATTGCAGTAATCAATGAGGGTAAGTTAATAGCGTTATGGCTTAAACCCAAAATAGAATAATTATTATCTTCTAGGGTCACACAGTTTCGGCTGATGTGACCTTTCTTGCTGACAACCTTATTGAGAACGGAAACCAAATAAGGCTGTACTACCATATGGAATATCTAGGCACAGCAGATTATCTGACAAGTCCAATGACCGGCAAAGTAGAGAGCTGGACTCACTACAACGAATGGGGTGAAATTACCCACAACGCAGTATTAAAGTGCGGACAGCGAGAGCTGGATTTGGTGAAGAGGTATGCAACCCATGACTATGACAGCGTGCTTAGTATGTACTATGCCAAAGCAAGGTTCTATGATGCCGGAGACAGAAGGTTTGCTTCAATTGATCCGATTTTGGATGGCAGTGTCTATGACATTACAGACTATGCTACAGATCCTGTACAGCGTGTGCATTACCTATATGTAAGGAATAACCCGGTTGTTTACATAGACCCAGATGGACTACGTCCTGTAATAGATGACTTAGATCCATATGAAGCATATTCAGAAAAGAGTTTTGATTATCGGTATTATCGACAAGAACATAAAGATATGTTTATTGAGGGAATTGTATCGTCAGCAACTGCACCTGTATATGGATTCGATTTATCCCAGGCCAAAGATTATCAGAAAAAAATTCCAAAATGTAAAAATAATCTCATTTATTATGAGGGGACGGATAAAGATAAAGTAATTGAACTTCAAACACGATATCGTAATGCAAAGAGTCGATTAGAAAAAGCAGCTGTAATAGCAGATATGGCAAAATATACATGGTCACTTAGATATAATAATGCAAGGAATTATTATATTATAGGAACTGGTGGAAACCCGAGTGCAGGTGAGGCATTTGATATTTCAATGGGCTATTTGATTGGAAGCCAGGTTAGCTATGCAGTTGGTCAATCAATCAAAGGATCAAGTAATCTAATTAAGGGAACGGTTGAGACTAGAGCTGATAATATTGCTACCGGTCCAAAACTAAATTCAAAATTGACATATGAAGAAGCCAGCTCAGTATTTACTAAAAGTGGGACACTGCAACCTGAAGTTGTTAAAAATTCAAGTGCGATAATATCAGGTAGTGAACTTAATAATCCTAGTGTAATAAATGCCTTAACTAAAAATGGAAGTAACATAAATGATTGGGCTAAGATGACTACACAAACGTTTAAGAGCCCAAGTGGAGACTTCCAAGTTCATTTTTATCAGAACTTGAAGACTTGGGCAGTATCTACTTACGAGATGAAGGTAAAATTTATTAAATAAGGTGGCAAATATATGAAAGTAAAATGCATTAGAAATGAAAGGTTAAAAAAAGAGGGGTCATATCAAGCTCTGACTATTGGTAAAGAGTACATAGTACTGTCTATTGAATTCTATGACAACTCAGAATCTACATTTAGTAATTCATTAGGAGACTTTGTTGCTTATCGTTTTAAAGATAATGACGGTATCGTTATACCGTACCCTGCAAAACTCTTTGAAATAGTTTCACAAAAAATGCCTTCAATTTGGATTATGCACCAAGGAAAAGGTAATACGTACTCTGTTTTGCCAAAGACATGGGCAAGAAGTGGGTTTTGGGAGGATTTTTATAATGATGATGACAGTGCTATAAAAGACTTTGAAAAAGCAGAACGGGAGATTATTTTAGAAGAATAATTAATTTATTTTTTTACATTTGGAGGCGGGTATCTCAATAGAGGTGGCCGCCTATCTTTATGTCATCTCATGGAATTGTATACAATGATTTGATACAATTGCATTGGTAAATTACCATTTTTTCAATTACAAAACTCATTTTGATATAGGTGTAGGTAAATGATGTATTGCCGTTATTGTTAAACCGTATCAGATTCGCAATTTATTTTGCGGTATTATTGATATATTTGTTTTTAATTTATAAGGTAGGATATTATGTTGTTTCAAATGCAGTTAAACAGTAAAACAGGGAACTTGATGTTCCCTGTCTTTATGAAAAAATTCTGCTTATATCAAGTATTCCGGCACCTTGTTCAATGGAGGACGCTTTTATTTTTGTACATGCATTCAACAGCTTTCTCTTGATGTCATAATGAGTGTAGTTTGGATTTTCATTCAGCAAAAGTGCTGCAGCTCCTGAAACCATTGGGGCGGACATGCTTGTTCCGCTCAATGTTGTATAACTGGTCAGGTTTTTGTTGGAAAGAGACATGATATTTACTCCAGGAGCTATGAGATCAGGCTTTCTTACTCTGTCAAGAGTTGGGCCCCTGCTTATACCTACACTGACCGCGGCGATGTGGCGACCGAAACCAATGCTGAGGGTTATACAGTAGCCTATGAGCACGACGGCAGACACTAGATATATACTTGACGCCAACGGAAATATTATTGAAACCATAGATGCTATGGGAAACAGTGCCTTGTTTGAATACGATTCAATGGGCAATTTAATAAAGACCTCAATGCACCGCATAGATACACAGGACAATGTGGACGAATGGGAAATTACTTTGTACGAGTTTGACGGAAGAGGTCTTGTGACAAAGGAAGTAAATGCACTGGGATCAGTTACAACCTATGTATACGACGGTAACGGAAATCTTAAAACAAAGACAGACGCCGACGGAAAAGTGACTGCATATACCTATAATGGTCTTGATATGATTACCTCTATCAACTATAATGGAGGAAAAGAGGTATCCTACCGATACAATAAGGTGGGAGACCTGACAGAAATGACCGACTGGACAGGCAAGACATCCTTCGAGGTTGATTTATTAAACCGTATCACTAAAACTACCGACACAAAAGGAAAGGTTGTTGAATACAACTACGACGAAACAGGCAACCAGACCTCAGTCAAGTATCCTGACGATACTACAGTAACAAAGACATACGATCTGTTGGGCAATCTTAAATCAGTAACAGAAACCGATGGACGTACAACCCGCTACACCTATGATGGTATGAACCGTATTTCTAAGATGGAATACCCTCACGGCTGGATTGAAGACTATCAGTACGACTCCGTAGGTCAGCTTTTGAATGTAACAGACACAGACCCGTCAAACAATGACATGAAGCAGCAGAAGCATGCTTATACATACGACGACTGCGGCAACATGACATATGAATATATGCGCGGAAACGGTACAGGAGAGGCTACGGTTGAAAATACCTATACCTATGACGCATTACACCGCGTAACCACGGCACACGAGAATTACGGAAACAAGACACGAACATACCAGTATGATTCTTTGGGTAACCTGACTTATGAAACCGAGCTTGGAAACAAGTCCATAGACTACAAATTTAATAATCTGAACCAGATTACCATAAAGACCGAGGACGGATGGATGTCCCAGAGCGATTTTACCTACGACAGGCGCGGTAACCTCATTCAGGAAACCTACACCAAGAACAGTAAGATTTCCGTCACCGGAGAGTATACCTACGACGGGACAAACAAAATGGTGCTTGGTGTAAATGAGCTGGGAGAAAGCAGTGCATACCTGTACAACGGTCTGGGTGCCCTTGTTGAGAATACATGGGTCATTAAAAAGAATGCTTACGGCTACCATGACGTATCTGCTCTGACAAACATGGTAGCGGGAGAGGTCGTTGTAGACCCACAGACAGGCAAGAAGGACAAAAAGGATAAGCTTGCTCCGGAGGTAGTAGCAGCCAGCCCTGAGCTTAACAAGACATCCACGGTTGTAAAGCAGTTTGTTTTGGACTACACCAGCGATACCTTCGAACCTCTGATGGAGTACGAAGTAAACAGTCTTGAATACCGCTATGTCTACGGCAATGACAGACTAAGTGTCAACATCACCGGCGTGGATACAAGTGCGGGCAACCTAATTGAAAATGTCAACCAAATAAGGCTGTACTACCACATGGACTATCTGGGCACGGCAGATTATCTGACAAGTCCAATGACCGGCAAAGTAGAAAGCTGGACTCACTACAACGAGTGGGGCGAAATAACCCACAATGCAGTATTAAAGTGCGGACAGCGAGAGCTTGACATGGTAAAACGCTACGCAACCCACGATTATGATAGTGTGCTTAGTATGTACTATGCCAAAGCAAGATTCTATGATGCGCAAAACAGAAGGTTTGCTTCAATTGATCCAATCTTGGATGGCAGTGTCTATGACATTACAGACTATGCTAAAGACCCTGTTCAGCTTGTGCAGTATCTGTATGTAAAAAATAATCCGGTTATTTATATAGACCCAGATGGACTGCGTCCTGTAATAGATGACTTAGATCCATATGGAGCATATTCAGAAAAGAGTTTTGATTATCGGTATTATCGACAAGAACATAAAGATATGTTTATTGAGGGAATTGTATCGTCAGTACCTGTACCTGTACATGGATTTGATTTATCCCAGGCCAGAGATTATAATAATTACATTAAAAAATGTGATAAGGGGACGGATTATACTAAACCAACCATTTTAGCGATAGATACTGGAGATAAGAATGTTGATATTGCATATACAATATGGTGGGACAATCGCCCAATAGAAGAGTTTGAAGGAGACCCTCGATATACTGCAATGACTGTTGCTGCATTTCAAAACAAGTTAATGCGTATGTCATCTAAAGGCATTGATGTAAGCAAACTTTCAGTTGCTGAGCTAAATAAACTATTTGGTGAAGAGATGAATTCTCAAGCTGAAGGAACAATGGCTATGTTTGGTGTTGCAGTAGCTATAACAAAGAATGCTTTGGGAGTAAGTAATCAATTAACTAAAATTAAGGGAACGAGTAGTACTAAACCATATACTAAGTCTAGTTTAAAAATGGGTCAGGAGATGCATAAGGCATATAAATTTGATGTTGTTGATAATACAACAAAATTTAAAGAATTTAGACTACCAAGTGGTAAGCGAATTGACTATATTGATTTTGAAACAAAGACAATTTATGAGCTAAAACCTTATAATCCCAATGGAATTAAAGCGGGTACAAAGCAATTACAAGGGTACTTAAAAGAAGTAGAGAGCATATATGGTGGTGGATGGAAGACTATATTAGATACTTATTAGGAGGCTTTCATGGATAAAAAAGAGTTTAAAAAAGCGTTAGCAAAAGTATTATCTAAATATGGATTTGAATCTAAAGGGAATATTTTTAGAACTGAAACTGATGAATTAATTATTGTAGTAGCAACACAAAAGTCAAATTATGAAAATAGCTACTATATAAACTTTGGATTTCTTATAAAATCACTAAATTCAGACATAATAAATCCAAAAGACAATCAATGTGATGTGTTTGGAAGATTTACACTAGATATTTTGGATAAAGTATACACCAGTATTAATTGTGAATCACTAAATATAGATGAGTTTTGTGATGCTTTTAGTAAGAGTATGAATGATAAAATCAAACCTGTGCTTGAGTACGGATTGAAAAAATACTTTGAGATTAATCCGTTATCAATAAATACAGCAACACTTAAAGCAAAGCAATATATTAGTAAACAGAATTAGAAAGAAAGGTCACACAGTTTAACTGTGTGACCTTTCTTCATATTAGAAGACGTGGGGACGCTTCATCTTCTTAAGGTTTAACAAATATTTTATGTCAAGGGTATGTCAAGGGGACGGGGTTGTTGTCATCATTCTCGTGACAAACACGTGGGAGGGCAGTAACCCAAGGGCGGTCATAAGACAAGATATATACTTGACGTTAATGGAAATATTGTTGAAACCATAGATGCTATGGGAAATTGCGCATTGTTTGAATATGATTCAATGAACAATTTAATAAAGACCTCAATGCACCACATAGATACACAGGACAATGTGGACGAATGGGAAGTTACTTTGTACGAGTTTGACGGAAGAGGACTTGTGACAAAGGAAGTAAATGCACTGGGATCAGTTACAACCTATGTATACGACGGTAACGGAAATCTTAAAACAAAGACAGACGCCGACGGAAAAGTGACTGCATATGCCTATAATGGTCTTGATATGATTACCTCTATCAACTATAATGGAGGAAAAGAGGTATCCTACCGATACAATAAGGTAGGAGATCTGGTGGAAATGAACGACTGGACAGGCAAGACATCCTTCGAGGTTGATTTATTAAACCGCATTACCAGGAATACCGACACAAAAGGAAAAGTTGTTGAATACAACTACGACGAAACAGGCAACCAGACCTCAGTCAAGTATCCTGACAACACTACTGCTACCAAGACTTATGACCTTTTAGGAAATCTTAAGTCAGTAACAGAAACTGACGGACGAACAACTCACTACAACTATGATGGCATGAACCGTATTTCTAAGATGGAATATCCTCACGGCTGGGTTGAAGATTATCAATATGACTCCGTAGGCCATCTTTTGAATGTAACAGACACAGACCCGTCAAACAATGACATGAAGCAGCAGAAGCATGCTTATACATACGACGACTGCGGCAACATGACATATGAGTACATGCGTGGAAACGGTACAGGAGAGGCTACGGGTGAAAATACCTACACCTATGATGCATTGCACCGCGTAATATCAGCACACGAGAATTACGGCAACAAGACACGAACATATCAATATGATTCTTTGGGTAACCTGACTTATGAAACCGAGCTTGGCAACAAGTCCATAGACTACAAATTTAATAATCTGAACCAGATTACCAAAAAGACCGAAGACGGATGGATGTCCCAGAGTGATTTTACCTACGACAGGCGCGGTAACCTCATTCAGGAAACCTACACCAAGAACAGTAAGATTTCCGTTACCGGAGAGTATACCTACGACGAGACAAACAAAATGGTGCTTGGCGTAAATGAGCTGGGAGAAAGCAGCGCATACCTGTACAATGGTTTAGGAGCACTTGTTGAGAATACATGGGTCATTAAAAAGAATGCTTACGGCTACCATGATGTATCTGCTCTGACAAACATGGTAGCAGGAGAGGTCGTTGTAGACCCACAGACAGGCAAGAAGGACAAAAAGGATAAGCTTGCTCCGGAGGTAGTAGCAGCCAGCCCTGAACTTAACAAGACCTCCACTGTTGTAAAGCAGTTTGTTGTGGACTACACCAGCGATACCTTCGAACCTCTGATGGAGTACGAGATAAACAGTCTTGAATACCGCTATGTCTACAGCAATGACAGACTGAGTGTCAACATCACAGGCGTAGATACAAGTGCTGGCAACCTAATTGAAAATGTCAACCAGATAAGGCTGTACTACCACATGGATTATCTGGGCACGGCAGATTATCTGACAAGTCCAATGACCGGCAAAGTAGAAAGCTGGACTCACTACAACGAATGGGGAGAAATAACCAACAACGCAGTATTAAAGTGCGGACAGCGAGAGCTTGACATGGTGAAGCGCTATGCAACCCATGACTATGACAGTGTGCTTAGTATGTACTATGCCAAAGCAAGATTCTATGATGCTGGAGACAGAAGATTTACTGCAATTGATCCAATTCTGGATGGAAGTAAATATGACATTACAGACTATGCTAAAGACCCTGTGCAGTTTGTGCAGTATCTGTATGTAAAAAATAACCCGGTTATTTATATAGACCCAGATGGACTACGTCCTGTAATAGATGACTTAGATCCATATGGAGCATATTCAAAAAGACAAGAAAAAAAAGAGACAGAAAAGCTTTTTGATTACCGTTATTATCGACAAGAACATAAAGATATGTTTATTGAGGGAATTGTATCGTCAGTAACTGTACCTGTACATGGATTTGATTTATCCCAGGCCAGAGATTATAATAAAAAGATTAAAAAATGTGATAATAATCTCATTTCTGATGAGCGGATGAGAAATGCTGATTTAGATTTCTATATACAACATTCGCCAATGACTGAGGGTATGGCTAATGGAATGTATGGAGGGAATTTCTGGAGTTGGTTTTTTGATAAAGCCGGGTTAATACCTGAAGGATATGAGGCAATACCATATTCGGGAGATAATGCAGATTTATATAAAAAGGGTGAACTTTTAGGGAATTCAATACCGGCAATATACGGTTTTTCGGAGTTTGTAGTCGCATATTTGCAAAAGACGCCGGATAAGGTTCCATATGTTGAAGGTGCGGGGAAGTATTCAGATGAATTTACAAATTGGTTAAATGCAGGCAGTGCAAATAATAAGGTGTATCAAGGGGTTATAAATGGGGAACCTGTCTACACTGGAATAACAAAGCAAGAGTTGTCAACACGATTATATCAACACAACTATGGGGGAAAAGGATTGGATTATTTACAAGAAACATTCTCGGGACTTACTCGAAATCAGGCTAGAGCGATTGAGCAGTATTTTATTGAAAATGGCCCAGGAAATGTGCTCAATCAAATTAATAGTATAAGTCCAACTTCGACCTATTACAATGATGCTATGCGGTGGGCTACAGGTTTTATTAATGGTCTAAAATAAGCGTTAATTTCTTTTAGGGTTCTTCTTTAAAAATTTGCGCTAAAAAAGCAAGAGCAGGATTTGGTATAATTTTAACAATCTTGCTTTTGCGTCTCTTTTTTATTTTAGTAACATGCAAGATGTTATTTTATCTGTTTAAAAAGACACAAAGGAGGTAATCTTTTTGAATTTATCTAACGAAAACCCAATATCTCTGGAGTATAAAAAGAGATATAATATGCAACCTCAAGAAATTAAAGAAAAATTAGATAATTTTCGAAACGCTGATTATCAACTAAGAGTTATAAAAAAAACAAAACCTAAAATTAATATTGGTGATGTATTCTTATTGAGCCCAAGAGAAAACATATATTTCTATGGCAAAGTATTAAAAACAAACATAAAAACAATAAATAATGATACTTTTGTTGAAGGAAAACAGACAATTTTTATTCATAAGTGTAGGAGTAACCAAATATCACTGGATAATTTTGAGCCAAATTATGATGATCTATTGATTAATCCTGCGATAGTAGACATCAGCTATTGGCAAAAAGGTTTTTTTTATAATGTTGGGAATTTACCACTTACTGATGTTGAGAAGGCTCTTGACTATGGATTTTATAAATTTGGGATTCCAGGTATTCGCGAGGGCTGGTTTTGCACTGAAGAAGGTGAAAAATTGAACCATCAACCAAGAATGAAAGGGATTTATGGCGTTGCTACAATTACAGGAATTTCTGCTGAAATCGAGAAAGAGATTATTATGGAACCTTCGTTAATAAGTTAATTCCTTTATCATTGAGATATTTTATATGTACTTAAAGGAATTAATAGTAATGCTATTGAGGATTAAAACTTAGCGTAAGACTGACAAGGGGACGGAGATTTTGACATAATTAATGTGGCAACATCTCCGCCTTTTTTGATACTTAGTTAGATATGGCCTCAACAGCAAGACAGGAAGCTTTGAATCCAACTTAGAAGGTCAAATAGTATGCAGTATTGACAAGGCCTCACGGCTGGGTTGAAGATTATCAATATGACTCCGTAGGTCAGCTTCTGAATGTAACAGACACAGACCCATCAAACAATGACATGAAGCAGCAGAAGCATGCCTATACCTACGACGACTGCGGCAACATGACATATGAATATATGCGCGGAAACGGTACAGGAGAGGCTACGGTTGAAAATACCTATACCTATGATGCATTGCACCGCGTAATATCAGCACACGAGAACTACGGCAACAAGACACGAACATACCAGTATGATTCTTTGGGTAACCTGACTTATGAAACCGAACTTGGAAACAAGTCCGTAGACTACAAATTTAATAATCTGAACCAGATTACCAAAAAAACCGAAGACGGATGGATGTCCCAGAGCAATTTTACCTACGACAGGCGCGGTAACCTCATTCAGGAAACCTACACCAAGAACAGTAAGATTTCCGTCACCGGAGAGTATACCTACGACGAGACAAACAAAATGGTGCTTGGAGTAAATGAACTGGGAGAAAGCAGCACATATCTGTACAACGGTCTGGGTGCCCTTGTTGAAAATACATGGGTCATTAAAAAGAATGCTTACGGCTACCATGACGTATCTGCTCTGACAACCATGGTAGAGGGTGAGGTTGTTGTAAATCCACAGACTGGTAAAAAAGACAAAAAGGATAAGCTAGCTCCGGAGGTAGTAGCAGCCAGCCCTGAACTTAACAAGACCTCCACTGTTGTAAAGCAGTTTGTAGTGGACTACACCAGCGATACCTTCGAACCTCTGATGGAGTACGAAGTAAACAGTCTTGAATACCGCTATGTCTACGGCAATGACAGACTAAGTGTCAACATCACCGGCGTGGATACAAGTGCGGGCAACCTAATTGAGAAGGTCAACCAGATAAGGCTGTACTATCACATGGACTATCTGGGTACGGCAGATTACCTGACAAGTCCAATGACCGGCAAAATAGAAAGCTGGACTCACTACAACGAATGGGGAGAAATAACCCACAACGCAGTACTGAAGTGCGGACAGCGAGAACTTGACATGGTGAAGAGGTATGCTACTCATGATTATGACAGCGTGCTTAGTATGTACTATGCAAAAGCAAGGTTCTATGATGCGCAAAACAGAAGGTTTGATTCAACTGATCAGATCTTGGATGGCAGTGTCTATGACATTACAGAATATGCTAAAGACCCTGTTCAGCTTGTGCAGTATCTGTATGTAAAAAATAATCCGGTTATTTATATAGACCCAGATGGACTACGTCCTGTAATAGATGACTTAGATCCATATGGAGCATATTCAAAAAGACAAGAAAAAAAAGAGACAGAAAAGCTTTTTGATTACCGTTATTATCGACAAGAACATAAAGATATGTTTATTGAGGGAATTGTATCGTCAGCAACTGCACCTATACATGGATTTGATTTATCCCAGGCCAGAGATTATAATAATTACATTAAAAAATGTGATAAGGGGACGGATTATACTAAACCAACCATTTTAGCGATAGATACTGGAGATAAGAATGTTGATATTGCATATACAATATGGTGGGACAATCGCCCAATAGAAGAGTTTGAAGGAGACCCTCGATATACTGCAATGACTGTTGCTGCATTTCAAAACAAGTTAATGCGTATGTCATCTAAAGGCATTGATGTAAGCAAACTTTCAGTTGCTGAGTTAAATAAACTATTTGGTGAAGAGATGAATTCTCAAGCTGAAGGAACAATGGCTATGTTTGGTGCTGCAGTAGTTATAACAAAGAATGCTTTGGGAGTAAGTAATCAATTAAATAAAATTAAGAGTGGGAGTGATGCACTTCAAACACTGTCCAGACAAAGCGTAGACGATAAATTAACAAGATATTTGTTGAATGCTGATCACCCTGTTGGAGGTAGTAAAGCGAAATGGTTTAAAGAGGCTTTAGGATATACGCAAAGTAACATGGATGATTTAGCTAAACAGATTGTATTTGAACCGACCAAGGCAGTACAAACAGGAGTTACAGAATACGGAACTAAATTCAATCAATCAATTTCAATCACCGGAGCAAACGGTAAAGTAATAGACGTTACTTTTGCATGGATGAAAAGCGCAGAAGATGATGTTGTAAGATTGGTTACGTCAATACCAACAAAAAAATAAGCATATTGGAGGAGCTAATGTTAAAAGAATATGATGTTGTTAGAGCTAAAAGCGACTTAAATCCACTAATCCCCAGAGGGACAAAAGGTGCTGTAATGCTTATACTTCACGAAAATCCTAATAGATATGAGGTCGAATTTGTTGATGAAAACGGAGAAACACTTGAACTATTGACAGTTGGTGATGACGACCTTGAATTGGTTGAAAACTAATGTGACCACAGGAATGACCACCTATAGAAAACGGTAGTTTAGCGGTTAATTCGGAAAGCCGACCACTTATCTGAAGCACAAATGACCATTTCGACCACGTCATAAGCATCGTACAAACGTCGGCATTGCCGGCGTTTGTGCTTTGTCGCAGGCGCAAGGAAGGAGAGTGAAATTGTTGGCAAAAAGAGTTAAGTATGTTGAGGGAGATGTTTTCGAATTAAGACTAGATGAAAATGGGAATATAGGGTATGGAAGGATACTCAAGCTAGATAATCCCTCGATATTTGTAGAACTATTTGAACTGCACCCTTCACAAGACAGTAAAGAGCTAGCAACAATAAGAGAATTTAACACACTATTCTCTGTTTGGTGTACAGATAATGGTTTGAAAAATGGGGTATGGAATGTAATTGGTAATATTCCAGCAATCGGAGAAGTAACCATACCCGATTTTTGGACAACTGATGCATTTACAGACAAAATACTTTTGGTTAGAGGAGAAGAGAGAATAGAAATTTCAAAGGAGCAAATTGGTGACCTTCTGGCAGCAGGAATATACGGGCATGAAGCCGTTAGGCTTACATATATTCAACAACTCGTGAAGAAGGGATTATACCATAAGTAAGTAGTAAGAGCCAACAGACTTACTCCGTTGGCTTCTTTTATCTAAAATTCACTGACTTACTTTGTATCAATTGAGTATTTGCAATTATTTAGGACAATATTTATTATAAAATCCTCTAATGAATCTGTGTAGATTTTCCACTTCCCCCCTATACGAAATGCTTAATTGCTCCGGAGCTTAATAATTTATGTAATGGATAAGAGCTATGTATTCACAAATCAAATAGAAAAGTATGAGTTTGGACGTATGTGGGATGTGAACCTAGTGCGGGTATTTTTAAAAATTAGGCTTCACCTATACCTGTGCTGGTAATCTAATTGAGGAGAAGGTCAACTAAATAAGGCTGTACTACCACATGGATTACCTGGGTACGGCAGATTATCTGACAAGTCCTATGACCGAAAAAGTAGAAAGCTGGACTCACTACAACGAATGGGGAGAAATAACCCACAATGCAGTACTAAAGTGCGGACAGCGAGAGCTTGATTTGGTGAAGCGCTACGCAACCCATGATTATGACAGCGTGCTTAGTATGTACTATGCAAAAGCAAGGTTCTATGATGCGCAAAACAGAAGGTTTGATTCAACTGATCAGATCTTGGATGGCAGTGTCTATGACATTACAGACTATGCTAAAGACCCTGTTCAGCTTATACAGTATCTGTATGTAAATAATAATCCGGTTATTTACATAGACCCAGATGGACTACGTCCTGTAATAGATGACTTAGATCTTTTTGCATCATATGAGGAAAAAGACTACGATCCTGTTGGAATGCCTTCGGTATATGATAGGTATATTGAAGAACAGCTTGGTGTGAGTTATATGGATGCGCTCGTGTGGTCATTCAAACAGGAACAAATGGAAGCAGAAAAGCTTGCAAAATTGATTGACGATCAGGGCTGGGAAAGATACGAAGGAAAAACAGATGATGAGATATATTACCTAAACATGTCTCCTATGACAGATGGGATAAACAGTGGTATGTATCAAAGCGAAGACTTAATAGACCGGTATCCACGACAGGAGCATAAACGGCTTTATCAGAAGGGTGTACGGACTTCAGGTGCGATACAGATGTACGTATTTGCATTTGTTTCAGTTGCAGATTATTATAAGAGTCCACCAAAATGTGTTAATAAAGCTAAGATCATAGATGAACTTAATTCCAGTTCTGCTGAGGGAACGAGTAACGCTAATCCTCTGGAAAATATTAAGTTTACAGATAAGGTTAAAGCACAAATGAAACAAGGAGATTATCATAGTTTCCCAGGAAGCGTTGAAGGCTTTGGAGCGAATGGTGAGGGCAGCTTGCGGTAGATGGCGAAGGAAGATGTGATATATATGACTTCATCAATAAAAAAATATTGGTTAGTAGCATGCATATTTTGCTGTTTAGAAATTATAGCTCTAAAATATAATTCTGATGGTTGTGCTATAGCCTGTATGGGAGTTGTTTGGGTTATAATGGTTATAGGATATGGAATACAAGTCATGAGGATTACAGATTATTACAAAGAGCATTACTGGGATGAGTATAATAAGATGCTTCATGAGAGTAGAGGTATGAGAAATGGATTAAAGGCACAACTAACTTTTGATCCGGGAGATAGAAAATTAAAAATACTTCAACAACGATTAATAAATTATTTTAGGTTTAGTGGCGGCTCCTTCGATGATATTACTGATTTTTGGATGATTATTAGACTGACAAAGAGGAAGGCATATTACACGAAAGAACAAGTAAAAACCATTTACCGACAATGGGACGGAGATGTTGATATGATTAATGCAACAACAACTACATCTTCTTTTATATTTATAGAAGGATATGACAACAATGGCAACAACACCCGGACCTATGAAACTATGCAAGGCAAGGTTCTATGAATAAAAGGGAATGTGAGGCATTCCCTTTTGTTATCCTAGGAAAAGATGCGGCTGATGTCAAGTATTCCGGCACCCTGTTCCAGTGACGACGCCTTGATTTTGGTGCATGCGTTCAGCAGCTTTCTTTTGATATCGTAGTGGGTGTAGTTTGGGTTTTCGTTTAATAATAGTGCCGCAGCCCCTGAAACCATGGGAGCTGACATGGAAGTTCCGCTTAGCGTGGTATATCCGGTCATGTTCTTGTTTGACAGCGACATGATGTTCACCCCGGGTGCAATCAGGTCCGGTTTTCTGATTCTGTCAAGCGTGGGTCCGCGGCTTGAGAATTCTGCAATGGCACTGTTGCTTTCTTCATCTGCTCTTCCGTCATCCAGTGCTCCTACGGAAATCACAAGACGGCTCGTTGCAGGGGACAGTATGGTGTTTCTCATGGGGCCGCTGTTCCCAACTGCAGCAATTACTATTAAGTTGTTGTCTATGGCATGGTTGGCTGCCTTAACCAACGGATCTCTCCTTTCTCTATACTGGGCTATGGCTCCCAGTGAAAAATTGATTATTCTTGTCTTGTACGCATCTTTTGTTTCTATTATCCACTGAACCGTGGACAGGATGTCTGAAGTGTTGCCGTTTCCGTTTTCATCCAGAACCTTTATGGGCAGTATGTTTGCCTCCGGAGCTATCCCTTTGTACTTTCCCCTGGAGGAATAGCCGTTGCCCGCCAGTATGCCCGCGCAGTGCGTTCCGTGACCGTTGTCGTCGTAGGGTTTCTTTTCGTCGTTGACAAAATCCTTGAATCCGACGATTCTGCTTACGGGGTACACCAGGTCAGCATGGGGAGAGATTCCCGTGTCTATTATGGCTACCGTCACATCCTTTCCCGTGTATCCCGTATTTAGGACCAAGTCGGCACCTACTACGTCTCTTGCAATGTCCATAAGGGCGAAAACCTTTGCGTCATAGCTGACGAATTCAACGTCCGGATCGGAAGTTATCTCGATGATGGACTGTATGCTCATGTCACAGGCGCATCCGTTTACGATGGGAAGGTTGTAGTTTAATTTATTTGATAATGAAGAAATTTGCCCTTCTTTAACTTTTTTGTCATTTTTATAGGTTATAATTACAGGTATAACTTTGTTGCTGCTTGAATTGACCTGCCCCTGCACGATTGGACAGAGCTTGTTGTAATTTATATGATTTTTCATTATTTTCACCACCTAAATTAATTTATGCTTTTAAATAAAGATGGTGTTCATTTTTAAAAAACATGGTATAATATAATAATTAAAAATTTATACAATCGCTAATAATTATTAATCAAGTGCAAAAAATGATAAGACAAATAGAAAGTAATTTTCATGGAGGAATTTATGCCAAAAATTTTAGTTGTGGATGACGAGAGACCTATTGCGGAAATAATCAAGTACAACCTCCAAAAAGAAGGTTTTGAGGTGCAGACTGTATACGACGGTGAAGATGCACTCAAGATGGTTCATAAAATGAATCCCGAGCTGGTTATCCTTGACATAATGCTGCCAAAGAAAAACGGATTTGAAGTACTCAAGGAAATAAGAATGGAATATGTGATGCCGGTCATAATGCTCACGGCAAAGGAAGAAGAAAATGACAAGATTACCGGATTGGAGCTTGGTGCAGATGACTACATCACAAAGCCCTTCAGCAACAAGGAGCTTGTGGCAAGGGTGAGGGCTAACCTGAGAAGGGTTAAGCTTTCCAACGTCAGCGAGGAGATGAAGTCCAAGATCATTAACGTAGGAAGTCTGACCATCGATATGAACACCTATGAAGTGAGCAGGGACAACAGCATAATTGACCTGACCAACAGGGAGTTTGATCTTCTTAAGTACCTGTTCCAGAACTCGGACAGGGTTTTCAACAGGGAGCATCTTCTGAAGGAAGTGTGGGGCTATGAATTCGGCGACCTGAGAACTGTGGACGTTACCGTAAGAAGGCTGAGAGAAAAAATTGAAACCGATGATGACAAGTATATAATTACCAAAAGAGGAACGGGATACTACTTCAAAAGCAGATAGGATGAGGACCGATAACCATTTCAAATTAATTTTGACATGTTTATCGGTCCTGTAGGGTATAATTATGTTTAAGAGTATAAGATGGAGATTTATATTGATTTATTTTTTGCTGGTTTTCCTGGCCATGTCCATAGTGGGCATCTACATTGTTGACCAGCTTGAACAGATTCAGCTGGATATGAACGCCACAAATATGGATTCCAGAGTCGGGTTTATTATAGCATCGTCAGACCCGCTTAAATCAGACAACTGGAGCGAAAATACCGACGAAATCCAAAAAAGCATCAACAACATGCAGATTGGATACAACGAGGACCTGTATGTCATATTGAACGATGAAAAAAAGACCATCATAGCCGGCAGCGTGGAGGAAGTAATAGGACAAAGTGCCTTTAACACCAACAAGATTAACAACTACATCCTCACAAAGTCAATGAACGGAAGCCCTGCCTACATAGCTCCCCCGGATGAATTTGATGGAGGGGAAAGCTCAAGCTACTACCATATGTCATATCCCGTGTACCTTGATGGAAGCATCAAGGGCTACATTTATTTTGTAAACAACATCGAATATATTTATGACACTGTCCATGAGTCACGAGACATCATGTCCAAGGCCACGGTCATAGCGCTGGCCATAACAATACTTTTGGGGCTCATTCTATCCACCAGCATAACGGGACCGATCAAGGACCTGACTGCCAAGGCAAAGCAAATGTCCCAGGGAGACTTCGACCACAAGGTTGATGTAAAGTCAAACGATGAAATAGGACAGCTTGGTTACACCTTTAACTTTCTCATTGACGAGCTTAAAACGACCATGTCAAACCTTCAGCAGGAAAAAAGCAAGATGGAGACGACATTCAAGTACATGGCAGACGGTGTTGTAACCGTTGACACAGAAGGCAACATAATCCATGCGAACCCTGTGGCTGAAAAATTACTGAATTTGAGCAAAAATGACAGTTATGACTCTGCAATCATCAAGGTGAAGGACAACATGCTCTTGAAGCACTTGAAGAAAAACAACTTCCACGGCACCGATATTTTGGAACAGAACGGAGAAACATATAATGTGGATTACGCACCGTTCATGAACAACAAAAATGAAATAGGCGGCGTAATTATTGTGTTCAAGAACATTACTGAACAGTACAAGATTGACAAGCTGCAGAAGGAATTTGTAGCTAATGTTTCCCACGAACTGAAGACACCGATCACAACCATAAAAAGCTATACTGAGACGCTGCTTGACGGCGCCCTGGAGGATAGGCAGATTTCAGAGGACTTTTTAAACGTAATCAATTCGGAAAGCGACCGCATGTCAAGGCTTGTAAGCGACCTGCTGAAGCTGTCCAGAATGGATTATTCCCAGACCAAGTGGAAGAAGGAAAAGATAAGTATAGGCGAAATGGTGGCACAGACCTTGAAGAAGCTTCAGATGCACGCGAAAAACAAGGGCATCAGCCTGCAATCAGGCGAGATTCCCCAGGACATGTTTGTTATGTTTGACAGGGACGGATTGGAGCAGATAATGCTCAATGTTGCAGGAAATGCCATAAAATATACTCCTGAAAACGGAAACGTGCGGATATCCGCCAAAAGGGAAAACGGCAGCGTCGTTTTGAGCATAAAGGATGACGGTATCGGAATTCCTGAAGAGGATCAGGCAAGAGTGTTTGAGAGATTCTATCGTGTAGATAAGGCAAGGTCCAGGGAAATGGGCGGAACCGGACTGGGGCTATCCATTGCAAAGCAGATTTCAGACGCCCATGACAGCACCATTGCCGTTAGAAGTGAACTAAACAAAGGAACTGAAATTATATTAACTATACCCGAGTTCCGTTAAAACTCAAGAGGCATGTATGATACGTAGTAAGATAAAGAATGTAATATTGTTTGCGGTGGTCATAGTATGCGTTTATTTAAGCAGCAAAGTATGGCTTCAGCTTCCTGATTTTTTAAACTACGACACAGACGCCGGCGAAACCGACGGCAAGAATGAAGTTGTTTATGCCGATATATGGGAAGTTGTCAGACCCGTGAAAAATATAATAAAATATAACGAAATGTACACAGTCACATATTCCGACCAGTACGACATGTGGGGAAAGACGGTCCACATCATAAACGATGCTTTTTCTGATTACGATGAGAGCACCGTTACGGAATCTGCGGCTTTTCCGTCGGAGTACCTGAAATTTGATTTCAGCACCGGTATTCCGACAGAAATATTCACCAGTCACATGAAAATCGACAACAGCAAGATCAACAGCACCATACGCAGCATCAAGAATGTCATAATAGACTTGGAGAACACGGATTCCATCTATTTCTACACCGGTGAGACTACAGTGAAGATAAAAGGCGGTGCTGTGGACACGGGCGAGCTGTTGGATCTGGTAAGCCAGTTTGACTTTGAAGGACAGACCAAGTATTCCTTTGACCAGAAAATCGGAAATGAAACGGTACAGGTGCCTGTTCCCATGGAACAGACGGCTTTGAACCCCGTCTTTGTTCAGTCTGAACTTGATGTGTTTGATACAGCCACAATCAATGAGATAGCAAAGGAATACTTCAAGAAAAACTACGATTACGTCAGAAAATCTGTAGAAGTAAGCGGAAACCTGGTTTATACGTACAGAACCGAAAAGGTGCTTAAAATAAACGATGAAGGACTTCTGGACCTCTATGATTCTGCCTTCGAGCCCAGCAACGTGACAGACATATATGACAGTCTTGCTGCGGCTGTGAATTTCACCAAGGAGTTTCTGGGATTTCCAGGCAGCGTTTATCTCAGCAATGTGGAAAGCATTCAGCATGAAGGGAACTACGGATACAGATACACATTTTCATACAAAATAATGGAAAGACCCATACTGTTCAGCAGGGTAAGAGAAAATTCAGCCCTGCAGATAGACGTTGTGGGAAAAAGCGTTGTGTCATACAAAAGGTTCATTAGAAACATCGACAATTCACAGATGGATAAAATGAACCAGACTCAGATACTTCCAGCGGCAGATGTAATAAACAAAAACCTTGATACCGGAGAAGTTTCGCCTGACGGAACCGTATCTGAAATAAAACCTCTGAAACCTGAAATGATAAAGGACATAAGCAACATATATCTCGGCTACTTCGACCTGGCAAGAATTTCAAAGGAACAGATGCTGAGAGTGGTGTGGGTTGTGGAGGTAAAGGACAAAAGCTACATCTTCAACGCCATTACGGGAACGCTGATTGAGGAGTGGTAAACTGAAATGAGGGCTATAAGATGGATTGGAACAAGTCAAACACTATTCTCATAATTGCATTTGTTGTTTTGAACATAATATTGTTGGTGTCCTACTTCGGCAATACCAATTCAAAAGAATACGACGTCATGAGCGACAGTCAGTTTATGGAAAGTGTGGAAGGGATGCTTAAACAAAAGAACATAGAAATAACCGGCAGCATACCCAGGGAAACATATACCCTTCCGCTGCTTGAAACCGAGTATGAAATAATTACTGCTGACAACCAGCTGGTTCAAAATTATCTGGGAGCCGGTGTGGAAGCCGTGGATGAAGTTTATGAATACTACAACAATCTGGGTGAGAAACTTGAAATCACCGACGGCAAAAAACTCATATACACTGCAAGAGAACAGCTGTCTGGAAAAGCACCGGATGAAGAAAGCATGATAAGGTTCATTAACGATTTTGTAGCTGGAAAGAACATTGATGTTGAAGGCTATTCCGAAAACCGACGCTTTGTTTCAGATGAAATGTTCATCTTGTCATACACACAGAAATACAAGGATTATTCCATGGATAACTCCTACATGTATTTTTATGCTGATTCAAAAGGAATTTTTAAATTCGAGATGCAGCGCATAAATTCAGTAAAGGAAATACCTGAAAAGGTGCGCACTGTTACGGCCGTGGAAGCTTTGGTGAGACTTCTTACTTACGATGACGTGAAGGACAAAAAAATCTCTGAAATAGAAATGACATATTACAGCACAGAAGATGAGAATTGGCAGTACATCACAAGAATAAATTCTGATCCCACGTGGAAAGTTATATTTACCGACGGCTCTCAAAAGCACCTTACAAGTGTAGACTAGCCGATAGATACCGAAATATTTTTATGACGTAATTTTATTATATTGAAATAAAACAAAAAATATTATATCATTATATGATGAAATGTAATATAATTGTAACATTGATTATACCATTGCCAGTCAATTTGAAATACATAAAAAACAGAATTGAGGAATTGTTTATGTCTAAATTTGTAATAGAAGGCGGAACAAAGCTAAAGGGAAAAGTAAACATCGGAGGATTCAAAAATGCCGCAGTTGCCATAATTCCCGCAACTCTGCTGTGCGCAGGCAAGTGCACGATTCAGAATGTTCCTAAAATAGAAGATGTGAATGTGTTCATAGACATATTGAAAGAGCTAGGGGCAGACGCAAATTATATAGACGATACGTCCATATATGTGGATGCGTCACAGGTAGATGAATGTTACCTGAAAAACGGACTTTCCAAGAAGATGAGGGCATCCTACTATCTTCTGGGATCAGGTCTTGGAAGATTCAAGAAGGCTTCCTCACTGCTTCCGGGCGGATGTGACATAGGAGACAGGCCCATCGACCAGCACATAAAGGGCTTCGAGGCCCTGGGAGCAACCGTGGACATAACACCGGAAGGAAGAGTGAATGTACAAGCCGACAAGCTTGTGGGAGCAAAGATTTACCTGGATGTGGTAAGTGTGGGAGCCACAATCAACATCATGCTGGCAGCGGTTTATGCCGAAGGGAGAACCATAATAGAAAATGCTGCAAAAGAACCCCACATAGTGGATACCGCAAACTTTTTGAACTCCATGGGAGCTGACATAAAGGGAGCCGGAACAGACGTCATAAGAATAAACGGAGTGAAGGAACTCACCGGCTGCACATACAAGGTTATACCGGATCAGATAGAGGCTGGAACCTACATGATTGCCGCAGCAGCCACAAAGGGAGACATAATCATAGATGATATAATTCCAAAGCACCTTGAGCCGGTTACGGCAAAACTCAAGGAAATGGGAGTGGGTATAGAGGAATACGGAGATTCCATGAGGGTGTTCTACGAAAAGGAGCTTACTCCCGTAAACATACAGACACTTCCGTACCCGGGCTTTCCCACAGACCTTCAGCAGCCCATGACAGTGCTTCTGTCGTCTCTTAACGGAGAAAGCATGGTGGTTGAAGGGGTATCCGAGGACCGCTTCAAGTATGTGAACGAGATAAAGAAGATGGGAGCGGACATTGAATTCACCAAGAAACAGGCAAAGATAAAAGGAACACCGGAACTGAAGGGAACGGTTGTACAAGCCACCGACTTAAGAGCCGGAGCGGCTCTGATAATAGCCGGACTTGTTGCATCAGGCCTTACTGAAGTTACTGACATTTTCCATATAGACAGGGGATATGAGCACATAGAGAACAAGTTCATGAACCTGGGAGCAAAAATTAAAAGAGTAAAAGATGAAGAATGACATAATATAATATATTAAAAATATAAAAGAAGATGGTGCTATGTTTCTGTTCAATATACGCGTTGAACGCGAAGAGATGGATTTCTACCAGCCGATTCTGTGCAGCTGCTGCGAAAAATACGGCAGGTATGAAGCGTACATTGAATACCACATATTGAGGCTTTTCTTCATACCTCTGTTTACAGTCAGAAAGAAGTTTTATGCAGTATCCACGTGCTGCAACAATCTCTATTTGATAAAAAACAGGGAAAAAGGCTTCATGATCAAGAGAAAACAAGGACATAACGTATTTTTATTCGACAGGGATCTGGAACTTGTATCTAAACGATAATGAAAGTAATAGGGAGGGTAAAACCCTCCCATAATTCATTACAAAATAAATTGGGGGATATTATGTTTGAAGATTTGAAGTATTTGAAGGTTAACCTTCCGGAAGACATTCTCAAACTGAAATGCAGCGGAGATTTCAAAGGTGCTATGAGGCTTATTGATTTGCGGCTTGAAAAAAATATTCCGCTGGCCATGAGAAAGAGGCTTGAACTGGAAAAGGAAATTATTCGCACCATCAAGGGTGAATATCCCTACTCCTTTGAACAGGCGCTCAAGAAGATGCAGGACAACGTCACAGACTTCACAAAAGAGGAGCTCACAGAGCTTCAGGAAAGCTCACAGGCTGACTGGATTCTGGTGGACGGAAAAGTTATGTTCAACGACAGCTTCTACGGTTCTCTGATAACGACAAGGCTGGACCTTGAAGCAAGGCTCAGGAACAAGGACGGTTCAAATGACGACAGAGGGCAGTTCCTGAACGACAACATCAGGGATATGAAGGAACACGGCAAGGCAGCTTACTTCATAAGGCTCAGAACATACGTCAGGGTAAAGAAGGAAGCCGAAAGGCCAGGAAAAACTATGAGGGTTCACATGCCGCTGCCCATTGAGTGCCAGCAGTCAGACATACACCTTTTAAGGACGACGCCTGAAATGAAGTGTGCATCTTCAGTTGATTATCCTCAGAGAACAGCATTCTTTGAGACATACCTTCGGGAAGGGCAGGAGTTTTCCCTTGAATATTCGTATGTGAGCACATTGAAGTACAACAACCCTGACCCGTCTAAAGTATCAGAAAATCAGCCGTCATTTTTTACCCATGAACAGGAGCCCCACATAATGTTTACGCCGTACATAAAGGAACTTGCTGCTGAAATAGTGGGGGATGAAAAGAATCCTCTCATTAAGGCAAGAAAGATATACGACTACATAACACAAAACGTCAGGTACTCATACATGAGGGCATACTCCACAATCATAAACATTCCCGAATATGCAGCCTTAAACCTTAAGGGTGACTGCGGCGTGCAGGGCCTTTTGTTCATAACGTTGTGCAGGTGCGTCGGCATTCCCGCCAGATGGCAGTCGGGTCTTGCAGTGACTCCGTACAGTGTGGGTCCACATGACTGGGCGCAGTTTTATGTTGAGCCTTTCGGATGGCTTTTTGCAGACCCGTCCTTCGGAGGAGGGGCTTACAGAAAAGGCAACACGGAAAAATGGAACTTCTATTTCGGAAACCTTGACCCTTTCAGGATGGTTGCAAATTCAGAATTTCAGCATGAATTTGATCCTCCTAAATCGTACTTAAGACACGATCCCTACGACAACCAGGTGGGAGAATGCGAATATGAGGACAGAGGCTTGCGCAGAGAAGAATATACGGTGGGCTACAAGCTCGTGGATTTGAAAAAGCTATAACCATGGAACCTGATTCGTCAAGAATCAGGTTATTTTTATGTACAGTTGAACTGAGCCCAAAATAGTGATATTATTAACAATATGGAAGTTACTTAAATTGATGGATGGGAAATTATGTTTGAAAAAGACAGTTTTGAAAGACAATTTACCGATATGATGAATGACGGTTTCATTTTCATTGACAGCAGGGGAATCATCCAGATATACAACAGCAAGGCAAAAGAAATATTCGGCATAGAATATAAGCCGGAGTACAGCCACGGTTCCGGTAAAATTGAAAAAGGAGACATAGTGATCATTGCTGACAGCTGCCTGGGAAAAGATGACGGAGGGCTTCTGCCGGAATCGCTTAAGTGCATAGGCATAAGAAACGGCAGTATCAGGTGCGGCGATGCAGTGGTTGCAGTCGGAAGCTACAAAGATGACAGACATCATGTTCCAAGGTATGTATACCGCACCGGCGGCAATCTGCACGACAAGCTGAGCCTTGACTGCCGGTACCAGGGAATACGGATTGCGTCATCAATTGATTTTAACAACGGCACTGTTGCCATAACTGCAGACGAGGAAACTTACAGGGTTGAGTTTGCCAAATCCATAGGACATATGGTTGTTTTGGATGCAGACACGAAGAAAATGAAGTTCTATCAGGCAAAGGGATACACGGCAAGAGGCGAAGACGTAAACGCCCTTTTAAGCGGCAAGGAATTCAGATCCAAAGGCAGTGATTCGGAACTGTTCAACGTGATTGGTAAAAATGTATTTGAAATACACAATAACAATTCAACCATAAAAGAATTTTATGACGTCGCAGTTGGAAATGATATAAGGTACTCTGATGAATACAAGGAAATTAACGGCAGACCAACCATATGCTCCTTGTTTCCTGTGGATAAGGGCGGCAGCAGGTCAGGTGCTGTGTTGATAATCAAGGACGTATCAGAAATAAAGAAGATCATCAGGGAACGTGACGAGGCTCTGCAAAACCTTTACAAAATGGAAAGAAAACTCAGTGACGAGGAAGCAACTGATAAGCTGCTGCCTGATCTGGCAGGCGACAGCAAGGAAATAACCAATGTGAAAAAACTGGCTCTGAAAGCTGCCAAATCAAATTCGACAGTGCTCATACTGGGTGAGAGCGGAACAGGAAAGAGTATGCTGGCAAAAGCCATTCATGAGAACAGCAGTTATTCCGGAAATCCATTCATAGCTGTAAACTGCAGCTCCATACCGGAAACGCTCCTTGAAAGTGAATTGTTCGGATATGAAGGAGGAGCTTTCACCGGAGCTAAGACAGGAGGAAAAGCAGGCTTGTTTGAGGCTGCTCAGGGCGGTACGCTATTCCTGGATGAAATCGGCGAAATTTCAATGTCTCTTCAGTCAAAACTGCTTCAGGTCCTTCAGGATAAGTCATATTACAAGGTTGGTGGCAAGGACATTAAGAAGCTTGATGCCAGAATAATAGTAGCCACTAACAAAAACCTGGAGGAAGAGGTGCAGAGGGGACGCTTTAGGGAAGATTTGTACTACAGGATAAATGTTTTTCCCATATGGATGCCTCCACTCAGAGAAAGAAAGGAAGATATTTATACCCTTGTGAGCATGATACTTCCAAGGGTGTGCCAGCGGACAGGGTGTGGGGAAAAAGGAGTTTCCGGAGAAGCCTTGAGGCTTTTGTCTTCCTACGATTATCCAGGCAATGTGAGGGAACTGGAGAACATCTTGGAAAGGGCAGTAAATCTGGCAGAAGGAAAAACAATTTTTTCAAGGCATCTGGCAATGAACAGGAACAGAAAAAACTACAGGCAGGATGATGAGCGGTCAAGAACCTTGAAGGAAATACTCAGCGAGGCCGAGAAGGAAGCCATTGAAGAAGCAATAGCCACAAACAAAGGTGACTATAAGGCAGCCATGAATGTCCTTGACATAAGCAAGACAGCCTTTTACGAAAAGGTTAGGAAGCACCGCATGGAACTTTAACCATTCCGCAATTCAGGAAAATTTCCTGTTTTGCGGAATTTTATTATTTTATTGAAAAATAAATTACTTAATTGAAAATTTTGCAAGTCTATAATTTATTCATTCCGCAAATGCGGAAAAACGGTGTGTGGCAGTAAACCAAACAGGAAGATTAAAGTTGACAAAAAAATATTAACATTGAAATTTAAAGGAAATCAAGTAATGGATTTTTTTGTTTTCAAACATGAATGTTGGTATGCAAATTGCTATATATTTCGACAGTTAAAATTAATCAAATATTGTTCAAGATTCACTCGCAGTAATTATAACAAATATAGTTTTTTAATTGACAGAGCGAAGGTAGGTAAAACCTGAAAGGGTTTTACCTATACATTTTATTCAGTACATTTACAATAAAAAACAGTTGAGAATATATTAATTACTTGGTATAATAATTGCATTTATATTGAAGTTAAGTTATACTGATTAAAACTGTAAACAACTCCATAAATAAATGAAAAGGAGATAATGATATATGGAAAAAGTTATTAAAAACAACACTTTGTATTTTGACGGATGCAATACGGTAGAACTGGCAAAAGAGTACGGAACACCGCTCTATGTTATAAGCGAAACAGCCATAGTTGAAAAGTGCAGCGAAATTAAGGAAACATTTCTCAATAGATATGAAAGAACAAGGGCTGCCTACGCTTCAAAGGCATTTTTGACGCTGTCCATGTGCAAGATAATCGAGAGGGAAGGCCTCTGCATGGACGTTGTTTCCGGAGGAGAGCTTTACACAGCCATGAAGGCCGGTTTTCCTGCCGAAAGAATTGAACTGAACGGCAACAACAAGTCCGTAGAGGAGCTGGAGCTTGCGGTTGAATACGGTATCGGAAGAATCATTGTGGACGGTCTGGATGAGCTGGAAATTATCGAAGCAATATGCAGGGAGAAGGGCAAAAAGGCAGATATACTGTACAGGGTTACACCGGGAGTGAAAAGTGACTCTCATGACTACATCGTCACAGGTAAAAAAGACTCCAAGTTCGGAATCCCGCTGGACGATGAGGTAATATTCCCGGCAGTGGAAAAGGCAATAAATTCAGAATACGTAAATTTCCTGGGATTCCATTTCCACGTGGGTTCACAGCTGCATGACAACGAGTCGCATCTTAAAGCATTGGACATCGTGCTGAAGCTTATAAAGGACACAAAGGAGAAATACGGCTTCGCAACACCGGAGCTCAACATAGGAGGCGGGTTTGGAATTAAGTACACAGATGCTGACAACAGCAAGCCATACGCGTACTTCCTGGACCCCATGATGGAAAAGATACAGCAGTTTTCAAAGGACCTGGGCATCACAAGGCCGGAAATAGTCATTGAACCGGGAAGAAGCATAATAGGAGAAGCGGGAATAACGCTGTACACTGTTGGAACCATCAAGGACATCAAGGGAGTAAGAAAGTATGTTTCTGTGGACGGCGGAATGACAGACAACATAAGACCGGCTCTGTACCAGGCCAAGTATGAGGGGCTTGCTGCAAATAAGGCTGATGAGCCAAAAACAGATATGGTTACCATATGCGGCAAGTGCTGCGAATCAGGAGATGTGCTTATTCGCGATGCACAGGTAACCCAGCTGAAAAGGGGAGATATTTTTGCAGTATTCTCCACAGGCGCATACGGTTACGCCATGGCAAGCAACTACAACAAGAACCCTTTGCCTGCCACGGTGCTTGTGAAAAACGGAAAGGCAGAACTCATAGTGAAAAGACAAAGCTACGAGCACATGATTGAAAATGAGTTGATACCAGATTCTTTGAAGTAGAGGTGATACCATGGAATTTACAAAGATGCAGGGAGCAGGTAACGATTTTATCATAATAAACAACATGGAGCTGAAGATACCGGTTGAAAAGCTACCGGCCATAGCAAGAAAAATCTGTCAGCGCAAAGTTTCAGTGGGCGCAGATGGATTCATGGTGGTGGATTATCCTGAGGGAGAAGCTGATTTCAAGATGCGCTTTTACAATTCCGACGGAAGTATAGGAGAAATGTGCGGAAACGGAGCTAGGTGCATTTCACGCTATGCGTATTTGAACAACATCGCAGGCAGAAAAATGAAGTTTGAAACAGGAGCAGGGATTGTGGAATCCGAGGTTCTTGAGGGCAGACAGGTCAAGGTTCTTCTTAACAAACCGGAGTTGGTGAAGCTCGACAGTGATCTGGACATAGACGGCGAAAAGTATGAATGCTCATACATTGAGCTTGGAAATCCGGGGCTGCCCCATGCGGTTGTGAAATACGAAGGACTTCAGAATGCCAGGTACGAAGATATTTTCGCCAAAGGGAAAAAAATAAGGTTCTACAAGGGATTCCCCAAGGGAGCCAATGTAAACTTCTATGAGATAATAAATGATGAAACGGCTCTCGTCAAGACATACGAGAGAGGTGTGGAGGACCTGACGCTGGCATGCGGCACGGGCTCAGCGTCGGCAGCAGTGGCCCTCATACTGAAAGGATATCTGAAAAAGGACACAGTCAAAATCATTGTTCCCGGAGGAGAGCTTTTCATAGAGGTTGAGAGGGATGGCAACAAGGTTGAAAAACTTTACCTCATAGGTGACACCAACATTGTGGCAAAAGGCACAATAACAGACGAAGACCTGACTTACTGACAAGGAGACGGGGTTGTTGTCATCTGTCGCCAGTTATATGATACGCATTGTTACAAATTGAATAGTCTGTCCAAATAAAGCAATCGGCTTATAAATGAACCGATTGCTTTTTTGTGAATTATTATATTGATTTTTGCAGATCTTCAATCATCCCTATATATTCCATGGCCAGTTCCGAAACATGATTCCAGCCGTTCTATATTTATTGTGCAAAACTGTCAAATCATAATTTGTTTTTATCAACATAATGTACAGTTGAATAAAAAACAAGGTTATGATTAAAGCAATTACTATTTCTTCATAAGAAAATTCATCATATACATATCTATATACTAAGATAGATTTAGATATGTGTTTCTGACTATGCTCATTAAGTATGATTTCATTTTATAGCTATGTATTTTCTTTACTGGTTCTATTTTCTCTATTACCTTTAAATATGTTGTGGGGACTAAGTTGCTTGCTGTTTCATTACTATTTGATAGTTTGAATGCGTATTTCAATAAGGTTTTGCCATAGATTATCCTCCTTCATGCAGTGTGTTAATCAATTATATCATTTTGTCATAAAATAATAAAATAAAAATGTTACGTTTTCATTTTTTATATTGTCTATATAGTAAGAGGTAAAATAGATTCTGAAGTATTCATTTTGAATAAAAGGAGGGGATTCCGTTGGGATAATTAAGTTGTTTTAGAGTTTTTAAGAAAATAGAATTTATAGAACTATTTTGCTTCTTAATTAATGATGCGTAAGAATAAATAAAATATACGGAGGAAGAAAGATATGAAAAAAAAGTTTATAGGTAGCTTATTACTATTAATTCTATTAATTTCTTCTGTAACGACAGCTAATGCAGCTCCCATGAAGGATGCGGAGTGGGAAAATAGGAAAGCTTATATAGAAGAAAATATAATAGCGCTAGGGAGTCAAGACTTTGAAACAGTAGAAAACTGGTTATTCTTAAATGGATTTCAGGATGTTGAAGTTGCCCAGAATAAAGATGGCTTGATCCAACCTCTATCAACAAATGCAAATGTTTCGATAACTAGCTTTGATGCTTATTATGATACTAGGTCTAGCAGGTATTTAATTAAGGGCTGGTGGATATGGAAAGGTACCTCTTATTTAGATGTTAGCGCGGGTGCTGTTGATGGTGTAATGTTAGCAATGTATAACTCTAACTTTGCCCCAGTGTCAGGATATGAATATACTAGCTCGAATCCAACAGGTATTGCTGTATATGATCAAAATGGAACCCATTATCCAAATGTGGGCGGGCTCGAAGATGTATCTGGTTCTGGATTAGTTTGGACATTCCAAGACTATTATGATTGGAATAATTATGTAGGTTTCAAAGGTCAGGTATGGGCGTGGTTAGATAAAAAACCAACTGATAGCACTGTTTATTTAAAATTAGATTATCGTCATACATATTCAAGTGCTACCTTTAATTCAGGAACTATATCATGGAGTTCTGGTACTAAAGCTCCTTCAATATCATTAAGTTTTAGCGTAGCGCCACAAGCGTGGACGGCTACAAATATTTATAAGATACTTAGCTGGCCAAATAACTAATTAGTTTCTGTTGCTCTTAAATAAATGAGTAGTTATTTTATGACTACTCATTTATAATAAAAGGTAGAGTAGGAGGGGAGTATTATGAAAACTAGAATACAAATATGTTTGATTTTGCTCTTGCTATTAACAGCCTGTAAAGACAACTCAGCGGAATTGACAAAAGATGAAAAAGCTGATATTTATTATAATGATATCTGCAATAGTTTAGACAAAAATTCTTCAAGTGAGGTTAAGATAATAATGACTAAAGAAGGAGGACGAAATGAGGAACTAATACTTTACACGTATTATAGTAATAGTTTCAGGAGTATAATTATGGGTGTAAAAGCTGCGAATTGGAATCGTGAAGGTGTCGAATTTGTTAGTTTGGCTGAACAAAAGAGTCAGTCTCTACCTATTTCTTTTGGAAGTGTATTACAAGAAAATGGTAGCGGAGGTCGAATAATTACATATGGAACTATTAATGATAATAGTATTGAGGGTATTAAGTTAATGTATGCTGATAAACTTAGTGTTGAAGAAAAGCATAGTGGTGGTTTTATAGTAATAAGAAATGGTTTTTTAGAAGGTGTAAGCCAGATTAACGCGTATGATAAGGACTTAAATGAAGTGTACAAATTCCCGGGGAACTAAACATTTATTAGTTAATTGCGAAACAATTTCAAAAAAATGAACTAAGGAAAAATAAAACATGCATTTGAGAGGGTCAGGTTCCTGCAGACGATAATTTTCATGTTTTGTTATTTGTAAACATAAAAAAGGGTACAAAAAACAAAGACATGAAAAATCTGTGAAATCTAAGCAATTAACGGTTTTAAGCTTCTAATGTATTGATGCTTATGAATTTTATCAGCGAGAACAACTGTAATTAACTGAGTAATACCAGCTAAAAGCAAATCAGCATGAAGAGTTTTTTCGTTTTGAGTCTTACGTCCAGAAATACAGAAGCTATCTTTAAAATGGTTTATTGATTGTTCTACAACAGACCGTATTTTATAGACTTCTTCCCATTCATTAGTACCTCGAATGTGCCAGGATAAGCACGAAGATCATTTTCTGGATAGATATAAGTCATCCTGCCGCAAGAAGAACTGGTACAGGGATTTTCCACAATAACATTGGCGCTTATACTTCTTTTTTTCCTGTTTTACAAATTTGACTTTTGGGCAGGAAAATTTGAAACGAACCAACCCATTTTTTCGTTTAGAAATACCTTCTGGTTTCATAGGAAGAGAATGATCATGAGGACAGCATGGGATACCATCATCATTTATGGGGCACTCTTCATTCTTCAGTTTAGAACGGGAGTTAAGAGGAATATAGGCTTTTGAAAATTTAATGTCCTGCAATAAAGATTTGTAGATAACAGCACTGTCAAAAGCGGCATCCCCAATAAAAATATCGGGTTTAATAAGTGGATGCTTTTCAAAAAAATCTTTCAAAACAGGGATAACAGCTTTAGCATCATGAAGAGACTTATCTTCATCCGGAGAATCGGATTTCTTATCAATGATAATATCAGGATGGGCATTGAGAAAGTCTTTATTAAAAAAAGAAATGTTTCTGACAATGCAAAGACCATTAGTCACCATACCAAATTTATATACGTAGCAAAAGTGAAGCTTTAGCTTAATCAATTTGTTGGCATATCGGTTCAGTAATATCAACAAGATTATCGAACATAGATACAAGTCCAAAATGAAATCTTGCTTAAAGCGAGTAAATTTAGAAGCATCAGGAACCTTATCAAAACCACAGAAATCCCTTAATTCTTTTGAATATTTAAGGAAGATGATTAAAAGGGAATCTGTAGGAATAGAAAAAATACGTTGCAGCAGTAATGCCCAAAGCATTGCGATAAGCGGATATTCACGAGGTCTTCCTGTTGATGCATAAAAATGATTTCGAAAAGAAATAGGTATAAACTTACTGAGATTAATGGTATTTTCCAACAAGGAAAGAAATTGATATTTGTCGTTTTCAAATTTTTCTTGGCTATCAGAAAAAATATCTGCCAAAGAAAGCTGTTTATGTGGTATCATATACATGTAACTCCTTTCGGGATTATGGTGGATTTGTTTCTTGACAATTCAATTTTACCATAAATCAGTGAGGGGTTACACTTTTTTTACACAAAAAAGTCCCGTGATTTCACGGGTTTCGGCGTTTCGCAAACGCCTAAAACATTTATTAGTTGGAGGAACTGTTATGAGTAAAAATTCAAAATTGCTCTATAGTATTTTAGGCTGTTTTATACTTGCCTTATTAAACAATCCAATTTTCGAAAGCTCTAGACTTGGAATATTTGAATATGCTAGGGATCTCGCTTTTGTTGTGATATATCAAATATTTAATATTCTTATAAATGTATTATCATTTACTGGATTTGTTTTATTAATTGTTTTTTCTGTTAGATTGATAATCAGTAATGTAGGTAAAGATAAATAAAATTGGATATTTTATTTTGTTAATACTAATTGTACTTGCGAGAGTGCCTTTCACCAAAATCCACTAGAAGTGATAAGGGGACGGGTTATCAGCACAACTTCAGAGATACAAGGTAGCATTTTTTGCCAAATAGTCTGTTCAAATAAAAAGCAAAGCAATCAGCTTTTAAATGAACCGATTGCTTTTTATTATATTGATTTCTGCAGATCTTCAATCATCCCGATATATTGGGAAGTTTCGAAACATGATTCCAGCCGTTCTATATTTATTGTGCAAAACTTCAAATCATAAATTGTTTTTATCAGCATAATGTACAGTTGAATAAAAAACAAGGTTTCAATTTTGATAGCCTTGTTTTTTTACTTAATAAGTAACGATAATTGAATATACTGATTGCGTTTCAGAGAGATTTCTTAGACTATCATAAACTTTACCGGTTACTGCAACTCTGTATGTGCCTCTTGAGACTGCTCTGTATTGATAATTTGAGCATTTTGTTAAACCTTCTGCTGTCCAGGTCGCTATCGTACTCCAGCTTTTATCAGTGTTTAATTTTTGTAACTTCATAGTTAATTCGCATGAGCCATCGTTTAACCTATGTGTTAAAATTCCTTCACATGTAGCTATTCCTAGGCTGCTGATTTCAAGGGATGCACCAATACTTGCTATGTTTGTGTACATAGGTGTGATGATGGAAGCAACATCTCCGTTAATAGCAGCTAATGACTGTGTACTGAATGATAGTACGAAAGTTAATACAATGATTAATACAATTATCTTTTTCATTCTAATCTCCTTATAGTTTTATATATAAGACAATTTAATCAATCAGAATGTAACATTTTTATTTAATCGAATCCGCAATTTTTATTAATTCTTCGTTAGTTAAGGAATCGTTAGTGCTGGTTATTACTATTGAATTTTCATGAAATTTAAAGATTAATATGGTTGAACCGGGTTTTCTGTATATATAGCCATTTTTGTTATTTACAGTAATATTATATTTTTCACAATTTTCTATGTCTACATTAAAAGATGATTTGCTATCATATAATGTAACATCAATCAAATAATTCTCTTTGTTGTAGTAAGTTAAAGAATAGAAACTTGGTGTTTTAATTTCGTCATTTTCTAAATAACCTTCAGGAATATAACCTACTTTAAAATCATTAAAAGGACTTTCTTCTTTAGGCATAAAGGATGCATGACTATCAAAATTTTCAATATAGAAGTTTATAATTTTTTCTCTAAATGCATCAACAGTAATAAATGGAATGGCAAAACCTGATGTTAGCAGTAAAACAAGTATCGCAACTTTTGATATTAACTTTTTAAATTTCTTTTGTTTTATCAATTTGGTGGTTTTTTCACCTAGGCGTTCATTGATCATCGAGTATATTTTTTTATCTAATTCATCCTGACTTGGATTTATTATTGTATCGTCCTTATCCAATAGGTCAAACATTTCATTGTCTTTTTCGACAAGTGATAGTGCGGCTTTTTTTATGAGAAAGTCGTCATTAAAGTTATCTGTATGATTTCTATTCATATGACTTTTTACCACCTTTCAATCTTTGTTTTAACATATCTAAGGCCCTTTTTTTATACACTCTGATATTTTTCACATTTATGTTTAAAGCGATTGCTATTTCTTCATAAGAAAATTCATCGTATACATATCTATATACTAAGATAGACTTATATGGTTCCGGTAAATGGCTTAGAGCTTCTTCTATTTCTGAAACACCAATTTTTTCTGTAAAATCATTAACTGAATTACATAAACTGTACTCTGAAATATTGTCGATGTCAATAATCGATTTTTCCTTGTTAAGATAATTAAGATATGTGTTTTTGACTATGCTCATTAAGTATGATTTCATTTTGTAGCTATGTATTTTCTTTATTGTTTCTATTTTTTCTATTACCTTTAAATATGTAGTCGAGACTAAGTCGCTTGCTGTTTCATTACTTTTTGATAGTTTGAATGCGTATTTCCATAAAGTTTTTCCATACCTTTCGTATAAGGTAGTTACAAAGTCGTAATTATTTATTTCGATATCTGTCTCATCAAAATCTGGTACTGTAAACAAAAGAAACATTTATGCTCTCCCCTCTCTTATGCTTGCATGATTATTATACCATGTGTACTTCAATTATTAATAAAAATGTTTTCTTTTTTAAAGATTAAAGGGTATATTTTTATTTTTCAAAATTAATGTTACGTTTTTGATTTTTTGATTGTCTATATAGTGAAGGTAAAAAATATATTGGGGTGAATATTGTGGAAAATGAAAAAATATATGTTTATAGAATTGTTGCCGGGATTGTCTTATGGGTTTCTAATAATGAATTCACATGGGAAATAATTAATTATTTCGCTAATATGAATGACAGTCCTAATGTGGAAATGATAGTTTTTTTTAGAAATATATTTATCTTAATATCATTGGCGGGGTTAATCATCACATTACTAAGTGCCGTTTTATTGCTCAAATGGACACAGCTAAAAAAGAAGGCATAGATCCTTTGTGTCGAGATTAGTTGCGAAAAGGTGCAGTAAATCATTTAAATTTTAGTTGCCAATAATGAGGTGACAAGGGGACGTTGTTGAAACAACTTCAAAAAAGCAATCGGCTTATAAATGAACTGATTGCTTTTTAATTGCAAACTATTATATTGATTTCTGCAGATCTTCAATCATCCCTATATATTCCATGGCCATTTCCGAAACGGGGTGACTCAGGTTGCTTATCCACCCAAGCTCCACTGAAAATCTGTCGTCAAGCAGCTCCAAAGCCCTGATGCTGTCATAATACTCAACTTTCTTGTAGGCGTTGGTATATGCAGCTATGGAATAGGCATCGGTGTTTACCAGCACCTCGTGCATGGTGCTTCGGTCAGACACTATTATGCGGTTTTTACGCTTGTATATTTTCATGTCCTCCAGTTCCGAAGAAAAGTTGAAGTTGGTGTCCTGATACATGACGATGGGGAACTCATCCAGCATGTCCAGGGTTACTCCGGGACGGTCCAGGCTGTACAGAGGATTGTTCTTACCCACAGTTACTGAAGCAGGACAGGCCAGAATGGGATGGTATGACAGACCCCGGGATTTAAGCAGCTGCTGTGTTATTTTTTTCTGACTTTGAGACATTATGAGCACACCGATTTCTGCCCTGTGGGAGCACACGTTGTTTACTATTTCTAAAAATGAACATTCCAAAAAGGAAAACTCTGTGTGGTGCTTAGAGTACTTTTCGCAAAGCTGCATGAACAACAGGTGGGCAAAGCGCATGTACTGGCAGGCAACGGAGAACGTCACAGTGGGATATTTTCCGTAGGACGAGCAAAATTCCCTGGTAAGACGAAACTGGCTGTAGGTGGCCATGGCATGGTTCAGGAACTCGCAGCCGAAGTCTGTCAGTTCCACTCCCTTGGCAGTCCGGTTGAAAATGGATTTACCCACCTCATTCTCCAGACTTTTAATTGACTGTGACAGGTTTGACTGAGACAGGTACAGGCTCTTTGCCGCCTTGTTGAAAGAACCGCATTCGGCAATCTTGATTACATGTTCAATCTGATCTAAACGCATGGCGCCTCCTTATATAAGTGCTGCTTATAACTTCTAATTAAAAATATATATTATCTGTTTATAGGTGTCAAGTGCTATAATGATTTAAGGAGGGATGAATATGAACAATCAAAAAATAAGCCTGGCGGAAAAGCTCGGCTACGGTTCTTTTTCAATTTCATGCAACATAGTTGTTCAGTTTGTAAGCACATTTATTTTATTTTACTATACGAACGTATTCGGGCTGTCTCCGGTCGTTGCCGGAGCTATAGTGAGCTTCGGCGTAATCTGGGATGGCATAAACGATCCATTGATAGCACATTTTTCAGACAATCACAGATTCAAAAACGGAGAACGCGTCAGGCCATACATGCTGTATATCTGCATTCCTTTGGCCATAACCACTGTTTTTATGTTTGTTCCCTTTGATATGGCACAGTGGATGAAGCCTCTTTACGGGATATTCATGTATGTGATTTTTTATTCCTTTACAACATTCCTGAGGCTTCCGTCCTATGCCATGCCCATACTTTCAACATCAGACAGCCAGGAACGCATCAGCATAAACACATACACCTCCGGAGGGGCGAGCCTGGGTGGTGTTCTGGCAAGCGTACTGTGCTGGCCCTTGGTAAGAATTTTTTCAGGAGTGGATGAAAGCGGGTCTTTAATTGATCCTAAGAGGGGTTTCCCCATGGCTGCTGCGATAATCGGCTGCATAGTGATTTTCGGGGCGCTGCTTTCTTATTTTACATCCCGTGAACGTGTTAAACCTCTCAATGAAAATGAGGAGAAGCTGTCGCTGATCAGTTCCTTCAAAATAGTTACAGGCAATTACAATTTTCGGTGGAATACTGCTTTCTCTACCTTATATTTTGTAAATAACGCACTGCTTACAACAACCATTGTGTACTACTGCACTTATGTGTTCAATGACTCAGGGCTTACAACAACTGTTATGGCTGCTTTTGCTGTTGGTTCCATCATAGCTTTGCCGTTTATTAAGCGCCTGGACAGGGCAATGGGAAGGAGAAGGGCAATGATGCTTGGAGCCGCGCTCATATTCATAAGCAAGGTGCCGTTTCTGATTTTGCCCACGAACGTTTCTGCAATGTATGCAAATGCCTTCATCATGGGGTTGTCCGTAGCCTTGAACATTGTAACGTTCAGCACTACCAGAGCCGAAGTTGCCGACCATGTGGAGCATGAGAACAACAGAAGAATCGACAGCATGGTAATAAATTTCATGGGCTTCTTAAACAAATGCGGAACATCCCTGACTACCCTTTTCATAGGCATATCTCTGCAGATGGCAGGATACAATGCCCAGCTTAAAATTCAGCCCCAGGCAGTTACTCAGACACTGATTTTTCTTATAGGATGGACTTCTCTGGCTATGGCGGTGGCAATGTTCTACTGCGCTTCAAAAATTACCATAGAAGAAACCGTGCAGCAGATGAACATGGAAAAGGCTGTTGCCGCAGAAGGTCAGCCTGCTGCCTGAGACGAAAATTAATGATGTATTTTTAAGGAGCAGTTATGATAGATATTTTAATAAAAAACGCAAAAATAGTTGACGGATCCGGCAATACAGCCTATATGGGAGATGTAGCGGTAAAAGAAAACAAGATTGCTGCTGTGGGACAGGTGGAAGAGGATGCCGTAAAAGTAATTGACGCTCAGGGTTTGGTGATCTCCCCAGGCTTCATCGACGTGCACGGACATTCAGACATGTTTGCCTTTGTGGATCCGGAAAGATCATCAAAGCTGTGTCAGGGCATAACAACTGAGATATGCGGTCAATGCGGACTTGGCCCTGCTCCCGTCGGGCGGGAATATATAAATCAATACATGGCATATTTCAAGAATCAGGGGGCTCCTGTCTATCCTCAGGCAAACTCATTTGACACCTTTGGGAAATATCTTGATTTTATGAACAATCTGCCGTTAGGTATCAATATGGCTTACTTCATTCCCCATGGAACCGTAAGAATGGCAGTTATGGGACTGTCACCCGAAAAGCCCACCAGGGAGCAGCTTGACAAAATGTCGGAATTGGTTGACGAAGGTATGTCAAGCGGTGCTCTGGGGCTGTCCAGCGGACTCATGTATGCTCCGGGTATGTTTGCTGACAGGGAGGAACTTGAAACATTGTGCAGAACAGTCGGTAGGTATGGAGGCATCTACACATCCCACATTCGAGACCAAGGAGCACGGCTTGAAGAAAGCGTTGCGGAAACCATCAGCATTGCTCAGGCTGCCGGTGCCAGGGCAAACATCTCACACCATAAGGCCAGCGGTAAAAACAACTGGGGCAAAGTCAACAAAACCTGCAGAATGATTCATGAGGCGGAAATTTCCGCGACCCATGATGTCTATCCCTATGCCGCCAGTTCAACAATGATACGGTCGGTACTGCCTCCAAAGGTGCAGAAAATGGAACCTGCAGATATAATTTCGTATCTGAAGGATGTGCGAAACCACAGTTATATTGAAGAAGCCATGCTTAATCCTGAAGAAAGCTTTGAAAGTCCCCTTAGCTCCTGCGGATATGACGGGATACTGATTTTTGACGCTGTGAAGACCAAGGATGCAATAGGTAAGACTGTGGCTCAATATGCCGACAGCAATGGTGTTTCACCATTTGACGGCCTCATGAGGCTGTTGACTGAAAATTCCCTGGGAGCCGGCTACATAGGCTTTTCCATGTGGGAAGACGATGTGGAAACGCTGGTTGCAGATTCCCTGTGCATGTTCGGAACGGACGGTTTGTTTGTTCCCGGAATGCCCATGACCCATCCAAGAGCCATCGGAACTTTCCCCAGAATATTGGGAAGGTATGTCAGGGAAAAAAATATCCTCACCCTGGAAGAAGCCATACGGAAAATGACTTCACTTCCCGCAGAATTTTACGGCCTTGAAGGCAAGGGCTTAATAAAGGCAGGCATGGATGCGGATTTGGTTCTTTTCGATGCTGAAAAAATTATAGACCATTCGGATTACAAACAGCCGCTTCTTAAAAACGAGGGCATTCGTGTGGTTATTGTAAACGGAAAGATTGCCGTTGAAGACGACAAGTCCCTGGGAGTAAAAAACGGTAGCACGCTAAAGGCAATAAAAAGATAATAATTTGACAAGGGAATTTGCAAGGGGACGTGTTAGTGACATAAAGATGACAACAACCCCGTCCCCTTGTCATCCGTCCCCTTGTCATCTTGTCATCAATTTTCAATCATTAAAGCTACATACTTTTTAGCAGCCTTTATTGAACCGATAAAAATCCTGAAAATGTTTCTGATGCCGAATTTTTTTATCATTTCAGTGTTTTTGTTTATAAATATGTTTACGTACAAATTGGTCTTTAAAAGTTCATAATAATATGTTCTTAAGCTTACCTGAGAAGGCTTGATCATAACCTGACCAAAGCTCCATTTCTCATAATCATCTGATTTGTATATAAGCCTGTTTTTATACTGCTCATACATCGGCAAATTAGGGAATGGCGTCAGGGGACTTATGGAGGTTATTTGGGGTTTTAACCCTTTAATATAAGATCTGAACAATATAAAATCATTTTTGCTCCAATCGGGGTGAGCCATGAAAGAAGCCCATACATCAATTCCTAAGTCTCTTAATATTTTAGCTGCTTCATGATTATCTGTTGTAGTAGACTGTTTATGATACCTGACCAGCTCATTGTCATTATGTGTCTCATAGCCAACCAATAAAGCCTTTAAACCCAGTCCTGCAAGTTCGCCTACCAATTCCTTGAATTCTATTATCCCTTTTACTGAGCCGTACATTATATAGTTCTTTTTTAAGTTAAGCTCTTTAATGAGGTTAATAAAAGTTCTTATTTTCTCCTCACTGCCAAAAAAATCATTATCCATAAACATTATGGTAGGTTCTTTTATGCTTGCTAAATCTTTTTTTGTCAGTTCCGGATCAATTAACTTTTCTTTTACGCCTTCAATTCTCCACCTGAGACAAAAGTCGCATACTTTTTCACAGCCTGTTCCAAATTCCATAATAGCAGCAGGTCTGTACCCAAAATAAGAATAATTGCTTCGGTATTTCTCCGTAGATGACCTGTCAGGGAGCAGGTACTCGTTGCGTCCTTTTTTTCCGGTTGATTCATATCCCAGCGCTTTTGACCTGATGCCGTCTATTAATTCCACATTTCCAATTGATATGGAACTATAAAATTTCCTTAGATTTTCTGTACATGTATATTCAAAAACATGGTCCACTGATTCATGAAAAAAAGCCTCAGGATTGAGATATGTTTGCGTACCTCCTACAACGGTAATTATGTCAGGATTTACTTTCTTGGTTTCAGCACACAGTCCAACAACCTTGTTGACATCAATACATAAACTTGTCAGTCCTACAATGCGGGGGTTATAGTCCTCTATTTTCTTTGACAAGCTCACAGTTTCTATCATCATATCAAAGATTTCCACATCGTAATCTTCTTTTAATACACCATAAACCATTTCCAGCCCGATAGGTTCTGAAAACATAAAATCGCTCAATGTTATTGCTTGTTTAATCCTGGGAGGTCTTACTAAAAGTATTCTCATATATACCTGCCTTAAAATATATTAGGTGTTATTCTTTGCTTGATTTGATACCTGTAATACAAATTGACCAAACAATAAAACAAATATTTTCCAGGTTTTCTTAAGAACTCTTTTCTCAAAATATTTCTTATAAAAATAGATTTTAAAGTAAACAATGATTCATATAATTCCCAATAAGCATTTGTTAATTCATCACTGGTGATATTTTTAGGCATATGAACTGCCTCGGTGCCGTCAAAGGCATATATGTCATCCTTAATCAACCTGTTTTCAGCTGTTATATCTTTAAAAAACTTAGTGCCGGGAATAGGAGTTAAAATATAAAAACGAGGGACAGAAATTTTGTTATCCTCTATAAAATCCTTAGTCATTCTAATGGACTCTAAAGTGTCTCCATCGCCGCCCACAACCATTTCTGTTGAAACATCAATTCCATGGGATTGAATGTTGCTTATTAATTGGGGATACTTTAAAGGATCAGCCCAACCCTTGTTCATGCCAACTAAACTTTCCCGGGAAATACTTTCAAGTCCGAAACTAAGGGTGGTGCAGCCGCTTTCTGCCAATGCTTTCAACAGTCCACTTTCCTTTCCTATTCGAATATCGCATTGGCTCATCCATTCCATATTCAAGTTTTTTATTTCTCTCAGTAATTCATTTAAATATTCTCTGTCAGAAAAAATATTGTCATCCAAAAGCAAAAACTTTTTAAATCCTAAGTTTTTAACTTGTTTAATGTCCCTTACAACTTCTTCAAGAGGTTTTTTAATATAATGACCTTTGTACAAACAAGCGACGGAACAAAAGCTGCATGTGTTAGGACAGCCCCTTCCGGCTTGTACAGGTAAAAAATCTCCTATGTTTTTGTGGATAATTAAATCAAAACGAGGGCTGGGTGTTGACAACATTCCGCTTTTAAGATTTTTCTCGTAAATTTTCTTTAATTGGCCATTTTCAAAATCCTCTAATAATTGCTTCCAAACAAGCTCTGCATCTCCAACTACTACAGCATCACAATATTTAGCTGCTTCTTCTGCCATAATGCTGGCCATGTAGCCGCCAAGAACAACCGTCTTGCCTCTTTTCCGAAATTCTTTTGCAATATCAATGGTTCTGATTACACCATGACCCATGGAGCTGATACCTATTAAATCGGCATCAGTATCAAAAGGTATGTCTTCCAATATTTCAAGTATTATTTCTGCTTCCCAGCCTTCAGGCATCATGGCAGCTAAAAGCGGCATAGCCAGTCCAACAAAATACAATTTGTTTTTCTTTATGGGTTTATGGTTTTGATCATAAGGACTTGGTTGTATCAGCAATATTTTTTTCATTAACGTCCCCTCACAATCTTATGAATGTATTGCAAACTTACAAGACTGCTCCCAACGAGCATTTTCAAATTAGCTTTTATGCCGTATTTCTTAATCAAAGCAGCTAAATGCTTTGGCCTCATAATAACTCTGTAATATGCGATCAATAATTCCGTATAAAAAGCTCTTATACTCATGAACTCCGGTTTTAAAACTACGTGAGCCATATCCCACACTTCATAATTTTCTCTTTCAACCAATAAATCAGATAAGTATGAATGGAAAATTTCTGTTCCCGGTAATGGAGTAAGAGGCTGAAGGTTTACAAATTTAACATCTGAATTTTTTAACCACCCTGTCAATTCTCTGAAATCTTGTTTCGTAAAGTCCAGGGGAATGATCAATGTGGCATAAAGTTCTATGTCTAATGATTTTAATGTTTTAATGCATTCTTCATTGACTTTTTTAGTTGTTTTCTTATTGTAAGCCTGCAGGTCCTTTGTTCTGACCGATTCTATTCCTACTATGACCGCCTGCAACCCAACGCCCTTAAGTTCAAGCATAATATCCTTGTTTTCAGAAATAAAATCAGCTCTCCCGTAAACTAAAAATTTCTTTTTTATATTTTTTTTCTTGAGATTATCTATAAATTCCCTGAGCTTGTCCTTATTAAAGAGAAAGTCATCATCAACTATATATATTTCTTCTTCTTCAATTGTTTCTAACTCGCCGATTATGTCTGCCATATCTCTTGAGAAGTATTTACCGCCGGTAATCTCTTTGCAAAAACAAAAGCTGCAGCTGTATGGACACCCAAAGGAAGTTTTTATTAAGGCGCAAGGGCTGTGAAACATGTAATAATAATGCTTCCTGTATTTAGATACAGCATTTCTGTCAGGGTACCTATAATTGAAATTATTGTTTTTAGGAGGTGATTTAACAAGGGCTTCATTGATGCCATCAATACCACTGCCCTTTAACAATTCCTTTAAAGTAAAATTGAAACCATCAATTCCATTTCTATCGTAAATAAAATCAATGAACTGAGATTTGAAATCTTCCGGTACAACCTCTGTATGAACTCCGCCGACGCCAGTTTTAACATATGAGAACATTTCTTTGGCAGTGCGTGCCATGTCCTTTATTATTCCAACATGAGTTATATATCCTGTATATAAAACAAAATCAGGCTTTTCCTCAGACAAAATTTCTTTATAACCCTTCTTTTCCACAATTAAATCAATTATTTTAATTTGAATAGCATGTTTTATTTCTTCAGGTACATTGGATACGAGGTATTCAAACTCCAAAGGTTCACATATCATTACATGCTGAAGTCCGATGGTTTCCTTGTGTGGTTTTGGCCGAATCAAAAGAACTTTCATATGCTAGCCTTCTTTAGCGTATAAACTGCAATCCTTGGCATATACAGCTTTTCTTTAATTATTTTTAAGTTTTCGATTTGAAAATAATCATGAACCAATTGCTTAAACTTCTCATGAGAAGGATAATTGGCAGGGCCGGTTGTCAATTTTACAAAACTCAATGCAAATTTATCATAATAATTATTGCCGCTGGCAAAACCAATGAAAATTTTGCCATTGTCCTTTAATAACCTGTTTAACTCTTTCATTACATTTTCAGGATGTTTGTAATATGGCAAGGAATGAGTACATACAATTACATCGAATTTATCCCGCAATTTATACAGCTCAGCCACATCCATTTTAATGTGCTCAGCTTCAGGATTTTTTCTCCTTGAAACTTCAAGCATTCCTTCTGAAAAGTCTATTCCTGTAACGTGAAGGTTATCAAAATTGTTTTCAAGCTCCCGAATTAATTCTCCGGGGCCGCAGCCTAAATCCAATACTTTCATGTTATCATCCCTTGCAATATTTGAAACAGCACTTAAAATATAATTTCTTGTAGGTTTTAAAGAATACTTCTGAACCCATAGTTTGTCATATTTGTTTGCCCAAAAATTCCATATGTCAGATTTCATAAATACTCCTATTTGTTTAAAATATATTTCCAAACTCTTTTGGATGTTAACAGCTGCAGATGAATGCCGTAAAACAAAGCATAAAACAACCACTTTGGTAATTTTGGCTTAAGCACTAAATGTAGGAAGTCAAATTTTTCAGGATTCTTAGTAATTAAATCATTTTTTAACAATTCATAATCCTCAGTGCTTTTAACAGGTGTCAAAATTGATACAGTGAACACATCAATATTATTTTGCTTCACAAATTTATTTAAATTCTTAAAGTCGCCTGTACCATAATCGGGTTGAACCATGAAAAGGGCTGTTAAATGGATGCCGTGTTCTTTAAGCAAAGAAATGACTTTTGGATAATCAAGCGCATTTGTAGTTTTTTCATATCCTTTAAGCTCGTCGTTATTAGTTGCTTCAAATCCCACGATTACTTCCGTGAGTCCTGCTCCTTTTAACTTTCCCAGCAAATCTTTTTCTCTTAAAATAAAATCAGCTCTTAAATATCCGATGATCTTTAACTTAACATTCCTGCTCCTTACAATATCTATAAATTCCAGGGCGTCACTTCTTTGAGAGAAAAGAACATCGTCAACAATCCAGAAGTAGTCAGCCTCAATACTTTCCATTTCATGAACCATTTCAGCATAGTCAGCTTTTACATAATGATTGGAATTCAATTGTCTGCAGTAACAATAGGAGCAATTAAACGGGCATCCGATGCTGCTTTTAATTAAAGCAACGTTCTTTTTTTCCAGGTAATGAAGCTTGTTGGATTTTTGTTTGAAAATACTTCTGTCAGCTAATATATTTTCATTGCCATAAATTATTTCTTTTTTACCGATACTCCAGTACGCTTCCGCGGATTCTTCCCCATTTATCAGAAAATCTACACCGTCAATGGCAGTCTTTTCATCCATGCTTATTATTTTTTCAATCAATAGTTTAAAAGTGTTTAAACTTTGTGTGTGACACACATAATCAATGTCTTTAACATGAAAGTCATGGGAATTACCCTGAATGTGGACTCCGCCAACAATGATTTTTACATGGGGATACTTCATCTTGTATAAGTGAGCTTCTCTGATGATTTCCTGTTCAGCAACATTGTATCCTGTGAGCACAACAATATCAGGAGTAATATCTTTTGGTTGAGTTAATCCCAATAATTCATCAATTAAATAATTTTCAACACTCATGCTGTTTAAAACAGCTTTTAAATAGCATAGCTCCAGGGGCTCTGTTACTACCGGCTCAAAGGCAGAAAAAACAGTTTTTACCCTGACTTTATTTAAAAATACAATCATGGCTAACCTCAATCCCTTTTGGAATCTTTGAATACGTGATGCTTTATGTTGTAGGTTTTATACGAAAATAAAGGCACTAAATGCTGAATAAAAAAATTTAGCACAGGGTTGCTGTGATGAACATATAAATATTTGCATTTTTCTCTGCAGCCAATTTTCAACTTGCTTTCCTCTGCAGTCTGACCAAATTCTATTGTTTTAACTTGCTTTTCTATACCGGTTTCAATTATTTTCAAGAGCATATTGTAATAAATATCGTATGCTTCATTATCTTCCTTTCTAAATCCACCAAACAAGAAATAAAGCGTATCATTTTTATCCTTGATTTCCTTTAACTGAATAAAAGCTAAAACATCTTTTGTTTTAATATTAATAAACTCATACAATTCAGCTTCATAACTGGTAAAAAATTCAATAGGAAGTGTTTCCAACGGATTATCGGTTCTGTCCATAATGCTCAAATAAAGCTTGTAATGGTTTTCATTGAAATCTTCCCTGTTAATTTTTCTTACTTCAATGCTATCCCTATGCTTAAGAGCTTGATTTATCCGCCTTCTGTAAGGGCTCCTCAAAGCATCCAAATATTCATCAAATGAAGAATATTTGTTTTCAAATACAAAAGTTGATAAGGTTTTTCCGCCGCCTTTAAAAGGGGTATCTCCATTCAGCAGAACTTTTAACCCTTTTCTTTGCTGAATGACATTTTCTATAGAAGCAGCTTCACCCCAGTAACCTTTTTCGCATACAGATACAGGCAGTCCTATAATTTGAACCTTTGCTCTTAAAGGGAAAATATTTTTAAAATTAAATAAATTCAGCTTCAATGAGTATGAAATGATGATATTGTCATCAATCAGCTCGTATTCCTGATCACATGGGTTTACTTTTTCCAGTAATTCCAAAAGAGGAATCATTTCATATAAATTTTCATATGACTTTAAAGCAGACATGCTTTCCAATTGATTCTTTAGATTGTTGATTGATTTATACTTGCTCATCGCTTAATTCCTTAATGTAAGCCTTGTAATGCTTGGATTCGCAATCAGCCCATTTGATGCCGAAATTTTTCGACTTGGTATTTTCAGATAAAATCCAGCCGGATTCAAAATTATGAAATTTTCCCTTCGTGCATTTAAAACAATAATCAAACAAGGCCAAAATGGCGCCTTTGTTCCTTTCACCTGGAATAACCCCCATTTCAACAATTTTAAACTGATTGATTTTACCGGAGAATAGTTTGTTTTTGATGACAGTTCTCAGTCCCACAGTTTCAGAGGGCTTCATCAGCTGGTTGAAATCAGGATACCAAAGCATGAACCCGACAGGAATTCCATCCTTCTCTGCAAATAAAAGGTTTTCCGGTTTTAGCAGAAATTTAAGGTCTTTAAACAATTCATAATCTTCTTCTTTTTTTCTTGGATAATAAAATAAGTGATCACCGAATGATTGATTGTTAACATCAGTATAAATGCTGCATTCATGTTTTAAATTGCTTAAATCAGCCGGCCTAACATTATATCGTGTCTCCAGTCTTTTTCTAACATCACTGCTTAATAGTTCATCCACATTCTTCATATCTTTTTTGTAGCTTACCATTTCTATTGCTTTAAACCCGTTAAGTTCAAAGTATTTGTGGATGAATTCCGGATTGTGCGCCATGCCGAAGCTTTGTTTTTTATCATAATCACCGGCTAAAAATCCCAATCCATAATTAACATGAATGTTCAAGGAGGCAGATATCTTAGAGGCTCCTTTTTGTCTTGCCATTTTTTCAGCCCTGTCCATTATGAGCTTAAATGCATCCATATTAAGTTCTTCTGATTCGAAAAAACCTATTTGAATGTAATCAGACATCCTGTATGCAAAAGCCAACATGCAAATCATAACAATTTTATCGTCATCCACAACCATTAAAGGTTCTAAATCAACAGATTTACAAAGCTCGGATTTCCCGTATATCAACCCTTTAACCAGCCCAGACAAGGAATCTCTCTTTAAAGGATCATTTAAATATTGCTTTTTATAAAAATTTACAAAGGCTCTTCTGTTTTTATTATCAACATGTACTAGTTTCATGCTCGTCTCCAAATTTTCTTGCTTTAATTATAACATCGCAGCAAGTCCGACACAACAATATATAACATACATTGCAGGGTAATATAGACAATAGCGTAAAGGTTATAAAATTGTTGATTGATAAAGCAAAAGCCCGGCAAGCAATGCCGGGCTATTTTACGTTTTTTGTTACTCATTTATTTCTGCTGAATTTTTCGTGAACAATCCCTTTACAGTTTCGAAATTAACGTTAGTAATAACTAGTCCTGAAAGTATAATCATTGCACCGATCCATTGAGCAGAGGTCAGCTTTTCAGACAGTATGATTCTTGCAGTCAATAATCCTGTTATGGGAACCATCAGCGACAATGGCGCAACCTTTCCCATTGGATATTTCACAATGAGCTTGCTCCAGAAGCCGTAGCCGAAAAGCGTTGCTCCGAAGGCCAGGTAAAGCACTGCAAATACGGACATGCCGTTAAGGTTTGAAATTGCGCCTGCAATCTCCTGGGGAGTGTTTAAAACCAGGGCAAATATAAACATGGGTACCGGCGGTATAAGTCCAGACCACACCACAAGGCTGAACATGTCAAGCTTTTTGCCTTCTGAAGCAGCCTTCTCAGAGGCAATTCTTGAGATTATGTTGGATGCTGCCCAGAAAATGGGTGCGCATGCCGTCAGAAGTATTGCCGGAAGAGGTATGGCAGAAATTCCGCCTGATATGGCGGCAGTAGCTATTATTGCCAGACCTGCCATAGCAATCAGGGAACCCACAATTTGTTTTGTTTTTATCTTTTCCTTCAGAAATACCAATGCCATAATCGGTGAAATGAAAGCCTGAAACTGCAGCACTATGGAAGCAAGCCCGGCAGGCATTCCTATTTCCATGGCGTAAAACAGGCAGGAAAACTGAAGTACGCCCACAAACAACCCGTAAAGAATTATGTACTTCCACTGCGTTTCAGGTTTCTTCACTATAAACACAGCCGGAAATGCCGTTATCAGGTATCGTAAAGCAACGAGAAGCATGGATGGCACTCCCGCCAGACCAAGCTTTATGACCGTGAAATTAGCTCCCCAGATTATTACTACCAGCAATGCAATCAACATATCTTTTTTCTTCATATTCCACCTCTAACCAATCATGATTCATACTTATCTGTACTCATTATACACAGCCGCATTTTCGTTGGCAATAGAGCAGGTGAAGTTATTAATTTAACAAAAGCCGGGCTGTTTCCAAACTGCCCGGCTCATAAGTTTTGTGGTCTTCTAGCTTATCATCAGGTTGATAATTTCTATGTCCGTTTCCTTCATTCCATCCTTACCCATTTTGCAGATGCTGTCGATTGTATCTTCGATGTCATCCTTCACCAGTCCCTCGCCGCAGGCAAAGGTGTTGCCGTTTATGGCCATGTGGTATCCCATTATGGCAGCATCAACAGAAGAAGCAATTTTTGCTGCACAGGATGGCTTAGCACCGTCGCATACTATTCCTGATACGTTGGCAATGGTGTTTGTAATGGTTCTTGTTATGATTTCAAAGGATTCGCCGTGAAGGTATGCTATGCCGGCTCCTGCTCCGCATGCTGCGCTTACGGCTCCGCAGTAAGCAGAAAGCTTTCCGAGACCTTTTTTCTGGTGGATAGCAATAAGATTGCTCAATGTCAATGCCCTGTAAAGTTTTTCACTTCCCACGTTCAGATGTTTTGCGTACACGATGATGGGAATTGAAACTGTAATACCCTGGTTGCCGCTGCCTGAGTTTATAACAACAGGAAGTGTGCAGCCGCTCATTCTGGCGTCAGAGCCTGCAGCAGCATAAGCCTTGGCAAGAACCTTCACATCGTCTCCGTAGTATTTGAGCAGAGATTCTCCAACGTTGGCGCCGTACTTGTTCTTCAGACCTTCCTCAGCAATTCTTGTGTTGTATTCAATCTGCTTGTCCAGCACGTCTTTCAAAAGATTAACGTCAACAGTTTCTGCAAACTCGTAGATGTTTTTGATGTTGAGATTTGACTTGTCAATCTTTGATTCCTGAACATCTGTGTCGTTGTTTTCCAGAAGAACTATGCCGTCCTTCATGATTTTTACTATGTTTGTGTGGCCGTTTGATATGGTGACGGAGGATTCGTGTCCCTGGCTTTCAAGTATCACGTTGATGTACAGGTTTTCAACGTTCTTTATGTGTTTTATCCTGCATATGCCAGAATTGACCAGTTCCTTGGTTTTTTCAACGTCATCTGCAGTCACTTCCGTAAGCACTTCAAGTTTTTTTGAAGCATTTCCTCCAACGGCCCCCAGCACGGCACTGACGTCGATGCCTTTTAAGTTGTTAGTGGCCGGAACAGTAACGCCTTTCACATTCTTTATTATGTTGCCGCTGCATTCAACAGTTATTTTTTCAGGAAACTCACCCAGAACTTCCTTTGCCTTTGCAGCAGCATAAGCTATGGCTATGGGTTCAGTGCAGCCCAGGGCAGGCACCAGCTCTTCTTTAAGAATATCGATAAAATTTTCAAACATATTGCACCTCTCGTAAAAATATTTTGGTATCCTTCAAGCAAAAACCGTGCCAATAAATTTTAAGCCATGGACATGTCTGTCTAATATTGACGGTTTTCTATTAAATGATATATAATAATGATAAACAAATTTTGATTTCACTAATAAAGAAGGGAAGAATCATATTGAAGCTATCCGATATACGCAAGGAAGTTCAAAAAATTTCCGAAGCAATAGCAAGCGTTTTGAATATGGACGTAATCATCTCCGACAATGAGTTCAAGAAGATCGGAGATACCAAAAAACACTTTGATGAAGAAGTGAAGATCATCAAGGATTCATATGTCATCGGAAAGGTTGTAAAAACCGGTCAACCGGTTGTAATTGCCGGCATGGAGGACAGTGAGAACTGCATTGCATGCGACGAAAAGGGCAAGTGCAAGCTGAAAGCCATGATATGCAACCCCATAAGGCTTGGAAATCAAACCATCGGTGCAATTGGGCTCATTGCAATTTCTGAAGAGTACAAGAAGACTCTTCTGGAAAACCAGGCAAATCTCATTGAGTTTCTGGACAGGATGGGAGATCTGATAGTTAGCAAACTGCTGGAAAGGGAAGCTTCAAACAAGCTGGAGGTCATGAAGAACCAGCTCATATCCATAATGGACTCCATAGACGAAGGAGTCATCGCAGCAGATGAAAACGGCTATGTTGTTTATGCAAATTCAGTCATTGACAAGATTCTGCACACAACCCAGGAAGGTACAATGAAAAAAAGGGTCTACGAGATACTTCTGCAGCCATATATCAAGAAGCTTGTGAAGGAAAACAAGCAGTTCAGCAATATTGAAATAACCATAAACAGGGACGGCAATGAATTTCATGCCCTCATCTCCGGCAAGACGGTGCAGCTGGGAGGAAAAAGCGCAGGATCCATACTTACCTTCAAGAAAATGGATGACATCTACAGGGTCATCAATGAAATCTCCCTGAGCCACGTTTCAACATCCTTTGACGACATAGTGGGAAACAGTCAGGAGATTGTGCAGGTAAAGGAAAAGGCCAAAATGGTTGCAAACAGCAACTCCACAATTTTGATACTGGGTGAAAGCGGAACAGGCAAGGAGCTTTTTGCCAGAGCAATCCATGAAAGCAGCAACAGGAGAAACAAGCCGTTCATAGCGTTCAACTGTGCGGCCATACCTGAAAATCTCATTGAAAGCGAGCTGTTCGGATATGAGGAGGGAGCCTTCACCGGTGCAGTCAGGGGAGGCAAGGCAGGCAAGTTCCAGCTGGCCCACGGGGGAACAATATTTCTCGATGAAATAGGGGATATGCCCATTCACCTTCAGACCAAGCTGCTTAGGGTTCTGCAGGAAAAATCCGTTGAAAAAATCGGAGGACACAAGAGCATACCCATTGACACCAGGGTAATAGCAGCCACGAACAAGGAACTGGACAAAATGGCGGAGACAGGAGAATTCCGAGAGGACCTGTACTATAGGCTCAACGTCATTCCCATAAATATTCCGCCGCTGAGGGAAAGAAAAGGAGACATAAAGATAATCCTTGAACATTTCCTGAAGGTATACAACAAGAAGCTTAACAAAAACATCAAGGGATTCTCTGCAAATGTTGAAAGCGTGCTGCTGAACAACAAGTGGAAGGGCAACGTCAGGGAGCTTGAAAACGTGGTGGAATATTCGGTCAACATGGAAACTACATCATATATAACAATGAACAGCATTCCGCAAAAAATGAGGGAATCTGAAGGCGCATCAATGGACGGTTCCGGCATTGTTCCTCTCCAGGAAATGGAGAAAAATCTCATAAGTCAGGCTTTGTCATTCTACGGAGACAGCGTCACAGGCAAGGCAGCGGCTGCTGAGGCACTTAATATAAGCATGGCTACGCTGTACAGAAAAATAAAGGAATACAATATTCAAATAATCTGACCTATTATTTCTCAATATGAGAAACGGACTTTGTTTGAAAAAACACAATATTTAAAATTAAGCTGGTTTCGTTTATCAAAATGAGAAACTCGTAAATGGACATACGTGCTATAATTTATCAAAATGAGAAATGCACATCACACAAAAGCGTGGGTGTGTATTTTTTTTATAGCATTAAAGAGACTATGGGTGTGAGCATTATACGGAAACGTTGATTTTATCAGCATAAAAAAATTTTTTTGAAAATTTTAAAATGTGGCACAGTAATTGCTTTAATTGTTGCATGAAAAGAGGCAAGGTTTTGGGAGAGCCAAGCCTCAGCAAATAAAAATACGGAGGTAAAGTAATGGATTCAAAATTAGGTTCAAAAAAAATTACGATGGCTGTCATAGTGGGTCTTCTGATGGTTCTAGCCATAGGATACTTCACAATCTACAAACCAATGACAGGCGCATCAGAGCTTACCACACAGGATGCCTTCATGCTTATGCTTGTTGCACTGGCGCTTGGAGAAATAGTTTCAATAAAGACTAAAGCACTCATACCGTCAATTTTCGTTTCAGCAGCTTTGTTCATAGTGGGCTTCTGGACGCTGTTTCCTCAGGACATCCTTACAAGGGCAGGCATTGCTCCAAATATGCCGGGGCTGTTTGTAATGATAATGGTAACGCACTTGGGAACCATGCTTGACAAGGATGAGCTCATAGCACAGTGGAAGACTGTAGTTGTTACATTTGCAGGTATGGCAGGAATTGTTCTTATGGTAATGACTGTGGGAAGAGCGATTGTGGGAACTGAGATTGCAGCCGTGGCAACACCGCCGCTGACAGGCGGTCTGGTGTCTGCAATAGTTATGCAGGGAGCAGTAAAAGACAATGAGTTTCTGTTCATCATAGCCATGGCCATGTATGTGCTTCAGGGGTTTGTTGGTTTCCCGCTAATAAACTACTGCCTGAAGGTTGAAGGACAAAACGTTCTTAAGAAGTACAGAGCAGGAGAGCTTGACATGAGCCAGTTCACAACAAAGACTGCAGCTTCTTCTCAGGGTAAGTACCGCATATTCCCTGAAACTCCGAAAGAATACCAGACAGAGGCCATCGTCCTTCTTAAAACACTGATTCTCGTAATCATCTCGGGATACCTGGAAACATTGACAAAAGGAGCCGTATCCAAGTTTGTGTTCTGCCTGCTGATAGGAGTAATCGCAACCGAAATAGGATTCATCGAGAAAAAGCCTTTGGAAATTTCAAGAAGCTTCGGTTTGTTCATTACAATCATCATGATGTTTGTGTTCGCAGGATTGAAGAGCGTTACGCCTGAAGTCCTCAAATCAATAGCATTTACGTTTGCAGTGCTCATCTCTTTGGCAACAGCCGGAATAGCTTTGCTGTCAATTCCTATTGGAAAGGCTCTGGGCCTGAGCAAGGCGATGTCATTTGCAATCGGTCTGGGCTCCATTGCCGGAGGTTTCCCTGCAAGCTATGTTTTGAGCAATGAATCTGCAAAACTTCAGGGGCAAAATGAAGAAGAGTTCAAGCTTCTGCTGGATCACTTCCTGCCTAAGACGCTGGTATCAGGATTTGTCAGCGCCACATCAGGATCCGTAATAATAGCGGGTATATTTGCAAGCATGTTTTTTTAAATAAAATATAAAAAATTAAGGAGATTTCAAATGTGCATAATTAAAAACGAACCAAAAAATACTGATAACCAGGAAATAAACAAAATAAGAGGCGCTATCGTTCACAGAGGACTCTGGATGGGACTCATACTCAAAGAGGCCATGGACAGAGGACTTGACTGGGAAACTATCGGAAGAGAAGCAATATACAAAACAGGCCTCATCCACGGACAGGGAATCAAGGATAGAATGGATGTTCCTGGAAGCCTTGTTTCCTTCGGAAACACATTCTTCACTGATGACATAAAGAAAATATTTGAAATAGAAGTAAAGGAAATTTCAGAAGAAGTATTGAAGCTTGAATACAACTACTGTCCTCTTCTGACAGCATGGCAGATGATTGGCCTTGAAGGAGAAGTCCTGGCAAAGGTATGCGACATAGCTATGTGCGGAGACAGAGGCATTGACAGCAAGTTTGACGAATTCCAGTTCGAACTGGGCAAGACTTTGGCAGAAGGAAACGACGTCTGCGAAGTAAGCTTCTACAGAAAAAAATAACCAACTGAGGGACAACCTCTTAGTCTGATACCTTCCATAATTGGGCTGTTGTATTAAGTATATTTCTGTCATCCTGAGCGCTGACGAAAGATCTCATATGTTGAAATGATGAGATTCTTTGGCTAAAGCTCTCAGAATGACACGATAATAATCACTGATGCAACAGTCCTGTTTTTATTTGCCTTTTTATATACTTTTTATCTGAATTTCAACATTTCCCTGGAAATAATCAGCAATTTGTGGTACTATTAGTTGAATTGTGTGATAAAACAAAATGAATTGCCGATATATAATACGAATACAAAAATAGTACAAGGCAAACACCAGATAGATTTTTGAAAGGACTGAAAATTTTGGTTAAAGAATACAATGCGAAAAGCATTACCGTTTTGGAAGGTCTTGCACCCGTAAGGGTAAGGCCCGGCATGTACATAGGCAGCACAGGCTCAAAGGGGCTGCATCATCTCATATGGGAAATCATAGACAACTCGGTGGATGAACACCTGGCCGGTGTCTGTACTGACATCACCATAACATTAAACAGTGACGGCTCCGTTTCCGTTGAAGACAACGGCAGGGGCATGCCAACAGAACTTCACGATAACACGCTGGAGTATCCTAAGACAGCTTATCCCAGGGGAGTCAGCGCTGAAAGAATACTTCTGACAGTGCTTCACAGCGGCGGCAAGTTCAACAACGAAAACTACATTTACTCCGGCGGCCTGCATGGTGTCGGGGTTTCTGTTGTAAACGCCCTTTCATCCTACATGAAGGTTGAGGTGTTCAAGGACAGCAAGCATTATGTGGACGAGTACGAAAACGGAGGCAGCGCCATAACAGAGCTTGACGACGGCGAGCTGAAGTCTGTGGGCTTCACCAGAAAAAGGGGCACAAAAATAACCTTCAAGCCTGACAGCTTAATATTTGAGAATACCGCGTTTCAAAAGCCCATAATAGTAAAGAAGCTTATGGAAGTTGCATATCTGAACAAGGGCCTGACTCTGACGCTTGTAGACAAGACCGTCAACCCTGCCGCAGAAGAGGTGTTCCACGAAGAGGAAGGCCTTGTGGGTTACATAAAGGACATAACCAAAAACAAGGACCTGCTGTACGAAAATCCCATCAGCATTACGGCTGAAGGTGAAGACTGCTACCTGGAGTTTGCCATGCAGCACACTCAGGATTTCAACGAGGTTATAGTGAGCTTCTGCAACAACATAAACACCATCGAAGGCGGAACCCACGTAACCGGCATGAAATCAGCACTTACTAAAATAATCAACAAATTTGCACTCCAGTTAAGCATGCTAAAGAAAAACACCACCATGGACGGCAAGGACATAAGGACAGGACTGAATGCCGTCATAAGCGTAAAGATAAAGAATCCGCAGTTTGACGGGCAGACAAAGTCAAAGCTGGGAAACCTTTTTGTGAAAACTTCAGTTGAAAATCTGCTGGCCAGGGAGCTGGAAACATATTTTGACAGGGATCTGGACCTGGTGAAAACAATAATAGAGCAGTCTCTCAAGTTTGAAAAAATACGGGTGTCGGAAAATAAAAGCAAGGAATCTGCCCTGAAGAAGCCTTCTGTTGGAAACAAGAAGCTTGCATCCTGCCAACAGTCCTACAACAAAGCAAAAGGAATCCTCACAGAGCTTTACCTTGTGGAAGGAGACTCTGCAGGGGGCTCTGCAAAGGAAGGCAGGGACAGGAAGTATCAGGCCATATTCAGCATGTTCGGGAAATCACTAAACGTTGAGAAGGTTTCAGAGGAAAAGGCTGCAACAAACCAGAAACTGCTGCCAATTGCCAATGCCATAGGTGTTCCCATAGGCGCAGAGGACATTTCAGGCCTCAAGTACGACAAGATCATAATGATGACGGACGCCGATGTTGACGGCGCCCACATAAGGACGCTGCTTCTGACGTTCTTCTACCGCTATATGAGGCAGCTCATAGACGAGGGACACGTGTACATGGCCATGCCGCCGCTGTACAAGGCATCAAAGGGAAAGACAATCAACTATTTCTACGACGACTCGGATTTCGGCAAGTGGCTCAGGGCGCAGAAAAATCCTGAAAGCTACACAATCCAGAGATACAAAGGACTGGGAGAAATGAACCCGGAACAGCTCTGGGAAACAACAATGAATCCGGCAACAAGAAAGCTCAAGAGGGTTTCCATAGAGGATGCCATGGAGGCAGAAAAGCTCACCACAACGCTCATGGGCGACAAGGTTCCACCCAGAAGGCAGTTCATTGAGGAAAACTACGACAGAGCCATATTGGATTTATAAGGAGTAATATATGGATGAAATCATAAATGTAAGTTACGAAGACGAAATATCGCAGTCATATCTGGACTATGCCATGACGGTAATAGTCAGCAGGGCACTGCCTGACATAAGGGACGGCCTTAAGCCTGTTCACAGGAGAATCCTGTTTTCAGCCGACCAGCTGGGATGCTCGCCAAAAGCAGCCTACAAGAAAAGCGCCCGTATAGTGGGAGACATAATGGGAAAGTACCACCCCCACGGAGACGCCTCCATATACGATGCCATGGTCAGACTGGCCCAGACATTCAACTACAACCACCCGCTCATAGAAGGTCACGGAAACTTCGGTTCCATCGACGGAGACAGCGCTGCTGCCATGAGGTACACGGAAGCCAGGCTGTCGCCTATCAGCAGGCTGTACCTAGAGGATCTGAAGTACAACATAGTTCCCATGACAAAAAATTTCGATGAGACGCTGTACGAACCAGTGGTACTACCGGTCCAGATACCCGCTCTTCTGGCAAACGGCACGTCCGGAATCGCAGTAGGGATGACCAGCTATGTTCCTCCCCACAACCTGACGGAACTTCTGGATACGGTAGTACACAAGATAGAAAACCCAAATGCAACAATCGAAGAAATGCTTGAGATACTTCATGGCCCGGACTTTCCCACAGGTGCCATAATCACGAACAAAAGCGAACTGCTGGACATATACACCACCGGCAAGGGTTCCTTGAAAATTAGGAGCAGGTACCACACAGAGGAGCTTAAAAACGGCAAGAAGCAGATAGTGGTGACGGAGATTCCGTATTCCGTCAGCGGAAGCAAGGAAAATCTCATAAACAAGCTCATAGACACGGCCAATGAGAAAAAGGAGCTGAACATTACAGACTTAAGGGATGAAAGCTCCAAGGAAGGCATCAGGATAGTCATTGAGCTTAAGAAGGACACGGATGAAAAATATGTAATAAACTACCTGTTCAAACATACGAAGCTTCAGGACAACATATCCGTATTTTTGCTGGCAATACTCAACAACGAGCCTAAGACATTCAACCTTGAGGAATATATAAACATATTTTTGAAGTACCAGAACGAGCTTTATGTTAAAAAGCACAGACAGATACTTCAGAGCGGGGAGCTTCAGGTAGAAAAGTACAACGGCCTTCTTTTCGGAAAGGCAAATCTGCGCCTCATATACGAAATAACCACCAAGGCTCCTGGCAACACAGAGGCCGAAGCAGAAAGGCACATGATGAACGCTCTCATGTTCGGAGATACCACAAATTATGAGGACATTTCCACAAAAGACAGGGAGCTCATTTCAAAGTTCAGATGCTCGGAAATCCAGGCTGACATAATACTAGACACAAAGCTCAGGAAGCTTTCAAAAATAAACACCATGAGAATCCAGGAGGAATGCGACGCACTCAGAAAAGAAAATGAGCGCATCAGCGACATACTGTCATCGGAGAAAAAGATTCTCAATGAAATCAAGAAGCAGCTTAAGTCTATAAGAAAGGAATTCCCAGAGCACAGGAAAACTGAAATAACAGACATCAGGACCGAGTTCGTGGAACAGAAGAAAACCTACAACGTGTTTGTGGATGAAAACTTCTACATCAAGACCACAAGGACAAAGCTGAATGAACCGGGCCTCATCAATCAGGAGCTTTTAGAAACTGACAGGATTGCTGTCATAACAAACCTGGGTGAATGCATACTCATCAAGCCGGGAGCCCTGACTCAGGGAGACGCCAAGTTCAAGGGAATTGCCATTGAAAACTACCTACCGCTTAAGAACAGCATAATGCACGTGTTCATCCAGGGCAAGGAAGGGGAACTTTTGTTCATTTCAAAGGACGGCTACGGGAAGCTTGGGGGATATGACCAGTTCATGACCTCAAGAAGCTCCAAGCCATATCTGACGGAAGACAATGAGCTCATCCTGGTGAAAGAGGTTTACGAGAAGGACACCATAGTCTACAAAACCTTAAGAGGCAAGGAAAAGACCATAAATATCTACAAGAATCTGATGCCTCTGGCAAAAAGAACAGCCAAGGGCAAGAAAATTTTCACCAACAAGGATGATTTCGACTCCATCGAAATAATCCACAAGGAAGTGCCGGAATCAGAACAGATTTCGCTGCTTTAAAAGATACAGAGCAGAGCCACAACGGTTCTGCTTTTTTGTTTGCTTTTAATATCCTATGCATGAAATTTTTAAATTGCGCAAGAATAACTTTCCCGGGGACATAATATTAAGGCTGAAACTACAGACTTGGGAGGTGAAGCATGAAAAAAGCATATCCGCGAAAAGAAAATCTCGGATGGGTGAGCAGTATGAGAAACCAGCCCATTTTTTTGGTGCTGTCCAAAATGCTTGGCATATATGTGGCCGTAAATCTGATTTTTTCGGTCATCTATTTTAATTTCAGGATTCTGCGCTCATCAACTCCGTTTTTTGATTATGTGTATTTTTCTTTTGTCACGTCCCTGTCCATAGGATACGGTGACCTGGTGCCGGTAACAAATCTGGGGAAGTTTCTTGTCATACTGCAGTCCTGCACCACCGCCCTTTATTTTGCCCTCATGATTTCTGTGCTGTCCATAAAGCTGCTGTATCCCAGAAACCTCATAAGATTTACCGAGAAAATCATATACAACGCGGAAACCGACACCTTGATTTTCAGGGTAATAAACACCAACAAGGAACCGCTCATCAACCCGGAAATAAGAATAAGCGTGTCGGAGCACAACTGCGGTGATTCCATTCCTTCAATTTACTGCATGGCAGCAGACAACAACATCACATATCTGGGCAAGCTTGATTTTTCATACACCTTCAAAAACACATTCGAAAACCTCAACGTGTATGAAGAATCTCAAAAGGCTGCAGAGTTCAACAGCCAGAACACTGAACTGGAAAGTCGTTTCAGGATTCACATATCCCTGACGGGAAGCTACGGGATGCACCAGAACGCCACATACAAGAAGTATTACGCAGGGGACATCATATGCGGCAGGCAGTTCATGCCCATAACCTACAGCAGGGATGTATACATAAAAAAGGAAATAACCTACAGCAAAATACAAAATTTCTGGGAGGATTTCGAGGTCGTGGTGAAGTGACAGATAATAAACTTAATATGGCAAAGTGACGTAAGTTATGCTATCATTAATGAAAAATCATATGAGCGGAGGACGTTATGAAAAAAGTCATATTAGGGAACACAGGATTCGAAGTTACTGAAATTTGTTTTGGATGTCTGCCCTTCGGGCCACTCCAAAAAAATCTGTCTGTGGAGGAAGCTGCGGATGTTTTGTCCTTGGGATTGGATATGGGAATAAACTTCATCGATACGGCACAGATGTACAAGACCTATGAACACATTAAGCTGGCCTTTTCAAAAAGAAGCGACAGACCCATAATAGCCACAAAGTCGGCAGCATCCACATACGAGGACATGGACAAGGCAGTGAAGGAAGCACTGGATGGCATGGGAATTGATCACATAGACATATTCCACCTGCATTCCGCAAAAATGGGGACAGACCTTTTTGAAGTGAGAAAGGGAGCATTGGATTGCCTGAAGGATTACAAGGAAAAGGGAATAATAAAAACCATCGGAGTTTCAACCCACAATGTGAAGCTGGTAGAGCTTTGTGCCGAAAGAGATGACATAGACGTGGTGTTTCCGCTCATTAACAAGGCAGGGAGAGGAATAATAAACGGCAGCATCGATGACATGAAAGAAGCAATAGAAAAATGCAAAAACAAAGGTAAGGGCATCTACCTGATGAAGGCTTTAGGCGGAGGCACACTCATTGACGATTACGATGAAAGCATGAAATTTGCCAGAAACTTAAGCGACAACTACTCCATAGCCATTGGGATGATCAGCAGGGAAGAAGTAAAGTACAACGTGAATTACTTCAACGGAGAAACAGACCTTGAGGATATAATAATAATCAAAAACAAGAAGCAGGTAGTGGTTACAAGTATAGTGTGCGTCGGATGCGGCACATGCATTGAAAACTGCCATAGCGAAGCCATAAGCATGAAGGACGGCAAAGCGTTCATAGACCAGTCCAAATGCATCCAGTGCGGTTACTGCATCGCATCATGTCCGCACTTCGCCATAAGAATGATATAGGCAGGTGATAATATGTTTTTTATGGCAGGAGTATTCCCGCAGAAAAAGGAACTGAACTACAACAGGACAATGCTGTGCAGCTGCTGTCAGAGGTATGGACGTTACCAATCATACATGGAAAGCAGCGTGCTTAATTTGTTCTTCATTCCGGTTTTCAAATTTAACAAGAAGGTTTACATCAAGACAACTTGCTGCAACAGCATTTACCTGGTGATTAACAAGGAAAAGGCATCATTGCTGGAACACGGACAAGGGGAGGACATTTACCTGGGGCCTGAAGACCTGCAGCCTGTATATACGGGAAACTGCTCGGCGGAAAGGTGCCCAAGCTGCGGATTCGAAGCGGACCGGTCATACAAGTTCTGTCCAAATTGCGGAACACCGCTGAAATGACATTAGCACCCTCTGCAATGCAGAGGGTGTTGTTTTTATCCTCTCTCCAGGGCTGTGGGGCCTGTTCTTGTCATCTCAACGATGCCGAAGGGCTTCATGAGCTCCAGAAACGCATTGTTTTTTTCCTCGTCCCCGGTGATTGAAACAATAAGGCTCTTGTGGCCCACATCTATGATGTTTGCCTTGAAGATGTTTACAATCTGAATGATTTCAGAACGCTTTGCTCCTTCGGAATTCACCTTTATCATCATGAGCTCCCGTTGAACAGAAGATTCATCGCTTAAAATAGTGATCTTGATAACGTTGATGAGCTTGTGAAGCTGCTTTGTAATCTGTTCTATGACGTAGCTGTCGCCGGTTACGGCAACGGTAATCCTTGAAAGCTTAGGGTCCTGGGTTTCGGCAACGTTGAGGCTGTCGATGTTGTAACCCCTTCTGGTGAACAATCCAGCAACCTTGCTGAGCGTTCCTGCGTAGTTTTCCACAAGTATGGATAATAATATTTTCTTGTCTTCTCTCATGATCTGCCTCCTAAGTGCGGAACTGAAGGTATGTCCGGATCTACGATGCATTCGAGGATGAAGGGCTCATCATCTGCGAACATTTCATCTATGGCAAAGTCGATTTCCTCATTCTTTGTTATTCTTATAGCTTTGAAATCATAAGCTTCTGCTATTTTCAGAAAATCCGGGTTGAATCCAAATTCTATTCCGAAGTAGGACTTGCTGTCGTAGGAATTTTTCTGAAGTTCCCGCACCATTCCCAGTTTGCCGTTGTTGAACAGTACGAACTTAACGCCTGCGTTGTGTTCCCTGGCAGTAGCTATATCGCTCATGAGCATCTGGAATCCTCCGTCTCCCATGGACGCCACAACCTTAGTGTCAGGAGACGCAAGCTTTGCCCCGATGGAAGCAGGAAGGCTGTATCCCATGGTTCCCAGACCGCCGGATGTGAAGAATTTCTTTGAACTGCTGGCGCAGTAGCTGTGTGCTGCCCACATCTGGTTGAGACCAACATCTGCAACCCATATTCCGGTTTTCCCCAGTCTGTCTGAAATCTTTTTAATGAGGAACCTGGGGTTGAGCTGAGTATCCAGAGCAAAAAGCCTGTCCATGTAATTTTGGCGCTTGTGCTGTACAGCTTCAACCCAGTCGTCGTCCTTTATGTCATAATCGTACTTGAGCAGGTCTGAAAGAACATCCTTGGCGTTTCCAACGATGGGAATCTTTGTCTCAAAGTTCTTGCCTATTTCGGCAGGGTCTATGTCAACGTGGATTATGTTTCTGCTGCCTGAGTTCTTCATCATGGAAGTGGACCTGTCGGCAAAACGTGCTCCGATAACTATCAAAAGATCAGCATCGTTCATCATCCTGTTTACGAACGGATATCCGTGGGAACCTATGAGCCCTGCAAAGTACGGGCTGTAGTTAGGATAGGAATCCACACCCATAAGCGTGCACACAACCGGTATCTTTGTTATTTCAACAAACCGTATAAGTTCATCGCAGGCATCGGCAGCGCTTATTCCTCCACCAACGCAGATAACGGGGCGTTCTGACTTGTTTATGAGCTCCACAGCCTTCTTGATTTGCTTCGTGTTGCCCGTGATGGTGGGTTTGTATCCTCTGATGCTTACGGTTTCGGGATACTCGAATTCAATGATATCCTCCTGAATGTCTCTGGGGATGTCAATGAGAACCGGACCTTTTCTGCCTGTGGAGGCAATGTGAAATGCCTCCTTGAGAATCCTCGGCAGTTCCTTTGCGTCCTTAACCAGGTAGCTGTTCTTGGTGAAGCAAAGTGTGGCTCCGATGATGTCTGCTTCCTGAAACATGTCCCTTCCGATGAGAGAAGAGTTTACCTGACCAGTTATAACCACCAGGGGTATGGAATCCATGTAAGCAGTTGCGATACCCGTTATGAGGTTGGTGGCCCCCGGTCCTGAGGTTGCGATGCATACGCCCACCTTGTTAAGGGCACGGCCGTAGCCGCTGGCCATGTGAGCTGCAGACTGCTCCTGCCTCACAAGAATGTGTTGTATGTCTGATTTCCGGAGGGCTTCGTAAAGAGGTAGGACGGCTCCTCCGGGGTATCCGAATACCATGTTTGTGTTTTCTGCTTCAAGACATTTTACAATTGCTTCTGCTGCTTTAATTTTCATATGTACCTCTTCTTTCTTTTAATATTTGGGACATTCCCATGTTGATGCTGCGCAAGACAGATGATTTTTTGTAAACAAAAAGCGGGTATTCTCATAAAAGGACGAGAATACCCGCGGTACCACCTGATTTCCGTAAACGGCTCTTGACAATATAACGGTATGACCGTTCAATCCTACTGCTATTTCGGATCAAATGCTCCAAAGCTACCTTCGGCACAAATTTAAATGTGAAACCTCCCAGCCTGTCGAGCTTCACTCTCTGCAAGTATTTTGCGCCTACTCCTCTTTATCACTGCATCAATATAAATTTATCCCATATTATTAGAAAAAAAGCTGCTTGTCAACAATTATTTTAAAAATTGTGCGTGAATTTTTTGCATTGAAACGTATAACCGCACGGAGTTTCAATTAAAAAAAATTCAGGAACCGACTGTGATTAGCTGGAAATCTCTGCTTATTAAAGCTCTAAACAGGACAGAGGAAAAATAAGGATTTTTATCTTCATAAATAAATCAACTTGCCACCATATTTTCAACGCAAACGGGCTGTATATTATGAGTATGAAATGTAAGAAACCGATGAAGACAGAATAGGTTAAAAACGACGAATAATAAAACTACAGTATGTAAATAATAAAGCAAACAACTAAATACTGATGATATAGATAATTCTCCCTCCAAGAAAAGCACCCATGCAGCTGCATGGGTGCTTTTGTCAGTAAATATCATGGTTGTGAAGCTCGTTGTCAAGGCTGTTGCCGCCATTCAAACGGTTCATATTCACCGGATATTCGCTTTTGCTCATGTTGTTGTGGGTTTGGATGCCAAGCTCATCTGACATTTCCATCTTGAAGTCAATGAGAGCCTGACGCGCTTCCGGTGCTATTGAATTTTTTTCTGTCATATTAAATCCTTCCTTTGCTGATATATGTTTATTGTTTTCAGGCACACCGTATTTATGCATTACAAATAAAAGACAGTGGAGATGTTGAAATCTGTTCATAGAAAAAGTACAAAATGGAAAAAGTTAACATAAAAATATCTCGTTAATCATGTGTTTTTAGCTGAAAATGGTAAATAAAGTGCCGATATTAAGGTAGTAGTCATATGACTAATTTCACTCAGCGGAGAAAACTTATGAAGTTGCAGAATAAGGAAAAACAGAGCTACTTGCAGGCATTCATGTTTATCGCCTCCAGTGACGGCATTATCACGGTTGAAGAGATAACAGCCCTGAAAAACATTGCAGACAGTATGGGCTTCAACAAGGAAAAGATCAACTATCTGGCCGAAGAGGTGAAAAAGGGCAAGAAGCTTAAGGACATCCTTGCTAAGATCAAAAACAGGCAGTCAAAGCTGCTGCTCATATATGAGCTGATTCTTCTGTGCCATGCAGACGGAAAATACTCGGACAGTGAAAAATCATCAATGAAAGAGCTGACTGCCCTCCTGAATGTGGAAACGGAAAAACTGGTTCAGATTGAAAATCTGGTTGATGAACACATTGATCTGAAAGAAAAGCTGAATCTTGTTCTGGAATCAAACGAATTTTAACGGCAAAAACCCATGGAAGCATGGGTTTTTTGTTTGAAACTGTGTTACCTGAGCGATGCGGTGACTACCAGCTGTTGCCCCGGATAAATAATATACGGAGGGGTCAGGTAGTTGAACCTGATTAGGTTGTTGATGGAAGTACCATATCTCAATGCAATATTGTACAGTGCTTCTCCGGGTTTCACCGTATGGATTATTGCTTCAGGTGGAGACATCGGAATAATTATCTGTTGACCGGGATAAATCAGGTTGATGTTCGCTATATTGTTAAACTTCAATATATTTTCAATGGTAGTGTTGTAGTCCTTAGCGATTTTATAGAGACTGTCCCCCGGCATTACGCTGTATGTTAAGGTGCCAAAGTATGCAGGTGGCACAATTATCACTCCTTTCCTTTACAATATATTATGCTGTCCGGGAATGTTTGTTAATTTCCGTCCTAAACATTTATGGAAAACAAATATAATGAGAAATTATTCTTTTCATAATATTAAGTTCAGGCAGATATAATTTAATAAAGTAAATGCATGTAGGGGGGATGGCTTTGCAGCAAGAATACTTGGTAAATTTGAGACAGCATTACCGGGAGTACACCTATGAAAGCACAGTTGTGGAGTGGGGAAGGGATGAATATGATGCATTGGTCAGCGCCATAAAAAAGGCGCTGAAAGATAATGCCAAGGAAGATGAACTACTGTCAAGACTGCACCTGGAGAAGGCTGAATATGACTTTTCCCTGTGCAGACTGAGGCCCACGGGCAGGACCAGGTCCAGTCAGGAAAAAAGCACACCATACTTCGACGCAGAAGTTCGGAGCTACATCAAAGGCTTGATTACCAGATACATGGCAAGGTTCAAGGTGTCGGATACCGTGGAGGAACTGGAGTACTACAAGTCTGAATTCGACCACTACCTTAAGACATACGGCGGGGAATTTCCGGACTTCGTCAGGACAGAGATGTTACGACAGTACACCATCCGAAAGGATTTCATAGCAAGCGGAATAGTAAAGCCCCTGTCCGTAAACCTTGACCCTGGATACATGGAGGCTCATTCAGCTGAGGAATCCTTCAGGTTTTACCTGGAACAAACTCTGCGCATACTTAGAATGTTCGGATTCAGAATATCAAAAAAAGGCGAGGACATATACAAGGTTTACGTTCCGGCCAATTACCTTTCGGTAAGGCATGTGAGAAATGAGAATGCATTTGTCCTTAATTCGGCAGAATTGATAATATACTGGTCAGACATAAAGGATTATGTTAATTGCTATGACAAGGAAAGGTACGGCATCAGGACCAGCAGCGATGTAGTGAAGTTTTTGGGAAGAAATTACAATGATAAGGAAATCGTCAAGTACTGCACTGCATTGATGGAATCATTTATAACGCCATTTTTCTTTGAGGAATTAAATGACCTGGGCTTTGACCTGTATGTGACGGCCAGGGAATACATAGAAGCCGCTGACATAATGAGAAGCATGGAAGCAGACTTTATGGACCCTGAAGACGACTACTATGATCCTGATGACGATGGCGGCAGGTTTTGCCGGATTTGCGGCAGCTGGTTTGACGGTGACGACATAGTCTGTCCGGACTGCAGCAACAATATTGATTAGATTTCCAAGCTAAATTTATTGTGCCAAATGCCGATAACTGTTGTATGGGGATTTACGATTAACAGTTTATTTCATAAGAATCGAACAATAGAGGAGAGATTACATGAATGCAAAAGAAAAGGTATCCTATGTTAAGGCACTGGTAAGCATAGCCACGGCAGATGAACGGATTGAGCCTGAAGAAAGACAATATTTCAGTCAAATTGGGCAGCTTTACGGTATTTCGGAATCAGAGATGGAAGACATCATTGACAGCGTGCTGAACAAAAAGGAAAGCATCGAGGAAATACTGTCATCAATAGGCGAAAGAGGAACGAAGCTGCTGCTGATATATGAACTTCTGGCACTGTGCTACGCAGACAACAAATATTCCATAGCAGAGAAAAACGGTATGAAGAATATCTGCAGAATACTTGGAATAGAAGATGAAAAACTGGCCGCCCTTGAAGGAGCCTTAGAAGAAAGTATAAAAATCCAGGAAAAAATCAATACCATACTGGAGAGGTAGGATTATGAAATTAGGAAAAATTGCAGCCTGCCTTGGAGCAGGAGCTTTATGTGTTGTAACAGGCGGATTGGCAGCGCCGGCCATCGGAGCTGCCGTCGGAGGGGCGTTCATGGGGTTGTCCGGTGCTGCAGCCACTTCGGCAGGGCTTGCAGCCATCGGAGGAGGTTCGCTGGCTGCGGGAGGATTTGGCATGGCCGGAGGCACTGCCGTCATTTCAGCCCTGGCAGGAGGAGTGGGAACAGTAGCCACTGCCGTTGCCACATCAGCAGCTGAAGGAACAAAGGCAAAAAAACAAAACAAGGAATTGAGAGAAGAGCTCAGAAGATCAAATGTGGACAATGCCACAAAGCAAAAAGTAATTTCGCAGCTTCATTCTCAAATTGAAAGGTTAAAGGCTGAATTGGAAGCCGAAAGAAAAAAAGCAGATGCATCTGAAGAAAAAATCAGAATCATGGAGGAGCAGCTGGACGATGTGCTTGAAACCCTGAGAGTGGCTGAGGCTGCCTAGGGAGAATGGACAAAGACAGTGTGATACTCAGATATCTGCAGGCAGAAGTCAAGGATTCGGAACATGAAATGTCTGAACTAAAAAAAGTTAATGAGAGGAACGAAAAATCCCTCGGAAACATAGATGCTAAAATGGATGAAGTTTATGCCCGCCTTAAAATGAATCGAAAAACAGCAGCAATAAAACATGCGGCTGTGAAGACTGACAGCGCAGCAGCCTGTCCGGTTAAGGAACTGTCCTATGACCAGCTGTATCAAAAGGCAAAATCATCCCTTGAATCAAGAGGACTTGACGTGGACTCCATGGATTATCATGATCTGGTTTCCCAAAGGGAGCTTGATGAAATAACTAACCAGCTGAACAAACCCCTTACCCAAAGGGAAAAGTGGGACAAGGGGGATTTTGTTGCCGTGTTCGTGGCAGCTTCCGTGGGAAGTTTGGCAGACATAATATTAAGCAACAGGAACAATAAGCTTACCGGTCAGGATTCGGATTTTTCAAAGTGGCTGGACCAGTTTCACAAGCATGAAGGCGGAGACCCTCTGGACTACCAGGGACCTGGGTTCGGAGGAGGCTATCACAGAGGCCTATCTAAGTCTCATGACGTATTGAGATTCATAGAAGCCATCCTCATGATTAAAAACGGGCGCTTTGAAGGAATCAGATACATGGACGGAATAGGGCAAAAGGTAGTTTCAACGGTGAACCAATACGGAACACCCTACGAGCAGCTTGGATTGATTGAAGCCATATTAAAATATGCAAAACACATGTTTGCTGACCTGTTCTCCACATGCAGCCTGCCATTTCCGGGCAGCTCGTTTCTTGTTGAAAGCAGCAGCAGGGATATTAGAAAACTGGCTGCATCAATGTACCAAAACGGTTTCAACCTGAAAAACATAATGATTCAGTCGCTGTCCACAATTTTAGTGGAAGTGATACTCAGGATTTACTTTGCAGTAAAATCCTATAAAAAATATAAAAATGAATTTGAAATGGAAGATGATTATTCAAATATCGAAGCGGTGAAAAGATTCATAAAGCCTGAAAACAAGGAAAAGCTGAACGAAATGCTTCTCATGGCTCATTCCATCGTTACAGCGGTAAACATAGGAAAGGTTGTTATCAAGAAGAGCCCGTGGGAAATCAATGTGACGGAAATATTCAGCGTAATAAAGTATGCCGCGGCAGTCATAAAGAGCGCAGCCGACCGCAATTCGGAATACGGGAAGCTTATAAGAAATTCCCATGACATACATGAAAGATGGGAACAACTGGCTAGTGAATTTTCACTGGAAGAGTCGGAAAAGGATAGTGCATTAAAAGAACTTGTAATAGGCTGATAATTTATAGTAGGGACTGTTGCATTAGCAATTATTATCGCGTCATTCTGAGGGCTTTAGCCCGAAGAATCTCATAATTCAAACGGATGAGATCCTTCGCAAATGCTCAGGATGACATGAATATGCTGGTGCAGCAGTCCCTCTTTTTCTTAATTTTTGCATTTGGAAATTGAAATCCAATAAATAGTTATCGAAAAACGATAAAAAATTATTGACAATAATGAAAACGGTGATATAATTTAGCTATAAACAACAAGGAGGGTATGATGTATAAAAACAGTCTTGTCCATTATTTAGCTAAATTCAGTGTTGATATTCTTTTCTTTGCAGGTATAGCAAGCTGCCTGTTTGTGCCGTTTTCGAAATCCTGGCTGGTATACTATTTCAATCTGCCGGAAGAAATGATTGTTCCAATGATTCTGGTTCTTTTAATATCCGGCATCTCTTGCGTATATATTTTGTGGCAGCTTAAGGTTATGTTCAAAACGCTGATCGGAGGTAATCCTTTTGTGATGAAAAACGTGGACTGCTTCAGGAAGATGGCGGTGGCATGTGCGGTCATAGCAGTCATCTACTGCATAAAGAGCCTGTTCTGGTTCACCATTTCGACTTTTGTGATCATAATCATATTTGTGATAGGATGCTTGTTCTGTCTCACTCTCAAGGACATCTTCAAGCAAGCGGTGCACTACAAAGATGAAAATGATTTAACAGTGTAGGAGGTAATAATGGCAATTGTAATTCAGTTGGATGTAATGATGGCAAAGAGAAAAATCGGCCTTATGGAACTTGCTGAAAAGGTTAATATTACACCTGCAAATCTGTCCATATTAAAAAACAACAAAGCCAAGGCAATCAGGTTTTCCACCCTGGAGGAAATATGCAGGGCTTTGGACTGTCAGCCGGGAGATATAATAGAATATGTAAAGGAGTAGATCATGGAAAAATCAATGAAGATCAAGCTGTCTGCCTACGGGCTGATTTCTGCCGCAGGTTTTACTTACCTTATGCTTGTGGATTACCCCGGCATAAGCGTTGCTGTATATGCAGTTTTACAGTTTGTTTCGATATTTTATGTAACCAGAAATCGTGAAGAGGTAAAAAACGCAAAGGCACTGTACATGTTTGTTCCCATATTCATCTTGTCGCTTAATTATTACATAAGCGGAAGCTTTTTGTGGGCTCTGCCAAACATGCTGTGCATATTGCTTTTGTACAGCAGCATGATATTGATAATGACGGATAACTTCCCCATCAGGGAGCTCAGTCTGAAATTCATCTTTAATATACTGGAGCATGTATTCGTTCCCCTGAAGAACTTCTCAGTACCTTTCAAGTGGATCGGAAGCTACACAAGAGATGACGATAAAAGGCAGCTTCACAGGCGAATATGGCTTGGGATACTCATATCACTGCCCTGCGTGATATTTCTCCTCATGATGCTTTCCTCAGCGGACATGGTGTTTTCAAGCAAGGTTGACAGCACTTTGGGATGGTTCTTTGATGCGCTTAATATTGATTATATGTTCAGAGCTGCGTTCGGAGCGCTGGCAGGACTGTATCTTTTCAGCCTGTTGTACATCGTGTTTGAAGTGAAGAATGAAGCTGCTGAAAAAAACAAATTGATCATGTTAAATGAAGTGCCAAGGCCCATGAGCAAGGATACGGTTGTAATCAACATTCTGATGTTTTCAATTTTGACTGTTTATACGCTGTTTATCTTCATACAGTTCAAGTACCTGTTTGCAGGCTCATCACTGCCTGACAACATGAACTATTCCGAATATGCAAGGAGAGGGTTCTTTGAACTGATATTTCTGAGCATATTGAATGTGGGACTTATACTGATGACAGTGTACCTGTTCAAGGAAAATATCTATGTAAACAAAGACAAATGGTCCACAGTGACGAAGATATGCATGATGTACCTGTGTGCAGTTACATTCATAATGCTCGTATCATCCTTTTACAGAATGTATCTGTACGATCAGGAGTACGGCTTCACACGATTGAGGGTTCTTGTATACGGTTTTCTCATATTTGAAACCGCAGGACTTTTCATGACGCTGCTGTTTGTTAACAAACCAAGGTTCAACATTGTGGCGGTATACACGCTCATAGGTCTGTGCTACTACCTGTGCCTGAACGTAATACCCATAGATTATGTAATAGCAAAAAGAAACGTGGACATGTACCTTACCCATGAAACGAAATCAATTGACATTGATTATCTCATGAGCTTGTCTGTTGACGCAGCTCCTCAGATATGGAGGCTTAAGGACAACATGGACGCTGATATAATGACCAGGTACAAGACAGACCAGTATTTTGAGAACATCAGGGAGCAGTATGCAGACAGAGACGACTGGCGAAGCAGCAACTATGCTGTTGAGAGAGCCTTAAAAATTACCGGTAATATAGTATCAAAATAAGAAAGCAGTAAATATTTTAATTTATATAAATTGAAAAATTTTATATAGAGGGATGCAACTAAAAAGGTAGCATCTCTTTTGTTTTTTTATTTGTCTCCATAAGAAATATGCTCTCAAAATTTATTTTAAGCAATAGGTATACTTAATGTATACACAACGTATACATAGAAATAAGAATTGAGAAATATCTATATAAGGAAGGTCGAAAAATGAAGTCGATTATGAGGTTTGATGCATTTGACATTATGGGACCGATAATGATAGGCCCATCCAGCTCTCATACAGCTGGGGCAGTGCGAATAGGACTTATGGCAGGTCAATTATGCAACTACAACCCTACAGAAATTGAAGTGTTATTCCATGGCTCATTGGCAAGTACATATTCATTTCATAAAACAGATGTTGCAGTTATAGCCGGAGTTCTTGGCATGCCTGTTGACGATGAGAGGATTAAAAATTCTGTATCCATTGCTAAGGAAAGAAACATACATGTTGGTTTTGGTACTATAAACATTGACGGAGCTCATCCAAGTACGATTGTAATAAAACTAAAATGTAAAGATAAAGAATATTTGATTAGATCTGCGACAATAGGTGGCGGAAACATTTTAATCGAAGAGGTCAACGGAAATAAAGCTGATATGAATGGTAAGCAATATAATCTGATTGTGGATGTAAGTACAGAAGATTTAAACGAATTGAAAAAGATTATCTCCGAAGAAGTCAGCGGCAATTTTTTATCAGGGTGCAACAAATCAAACAACAGATATTTTCTTAATGTAATTTGTGAGGACAAGATTGATGAGCGCAAAATTGAGAAAATAAAAAATCTAAATGGTGTAAATGATGTGTATTACTTTTCTCCGATAATGTCAGCAAGCAATGATTCTTTAAGCTTTTTCAAAACAGTCAAAGAACTGGTTGACAAGTCCAAAGAAGATGATTGCCTGATAAGTGACACTGTAATTAAATTTGAGTGTACCAATTCCAATAGAACAGAAAAAGAAGTAATAGCTGAAATGGAAAAGAACCTTACTTCAATGAAAGAAGCAATCAACAATGGAAGTGAAAATGAAAATTTAATGCTTGGTAATATTTTCAGTGGTAATGCAAGGAAGATGAGTACGTTTATTTCAGATAAGAGAAGCATATGTGGAGTATCTTTGTCAAAGGTTATTAAAAATGCTCTTGCTGTAATGGAAGTTAACGGATCAATGGGTAAGGTAGTAGCATGCCCTACAGCAGGATCTGCAGGCACATTACCGGCAGCAGTAATAACCATAGCTGAAATAAACAATATAGAAGATGAAAAGGTTGTCAAATCCCTGTTCACAGGAGCGGGATTAGGTATGATAATAGCAGAAAATTCAACTATTTCCGGATCTGTTGGAGGATGTCAGGCTGAATGTGGAGTTGCATCAGCGATGGCCGCAGCGATAATCACTGAACTTTTCGGTGGAACATATGAGCAAATCTTAAGCTCATCATCTTTGGCTTTAGGGAATATACTGGGTCTGGTCTGTGACCCTGTAGCTGGAACTGTTGAACTTCCTTGTATACAGAGGAATGTTATGGCAGCTGCTAATGCAATTGTTTCAGCAGAAATGGCTCTAGCCGGAGTAGATAGTGTGATACCTCTAGATGAGATAATAGGAGCATTAGATGAAGTAGGAAAATTAATGGACAAATCACTGAAGGATACTCTGGGAGCAGGTATTTCAAATACACCTACGGCAAGACGATTAGAGGCTGATTTATTCAAGAAATAATTTGTGAAAATTATCTTAGGAGGGCAATATGAAAAAATTAAAATTTGCGGTTTTGGGTGCAGGAAATGGTGGCCAATCAATTTCAGCTTATCTAACCTTAAAAGGATATGATGTAAAGTTGTATGATAAATATGATGAAGTTGTAGCTCCTTTAATTGAAAAAGGCAACATTGAATTGAGAGGAGTATCTTTAAACGGGAATGCTGTAATAAGTGTGATAACAACTGATATAAGCAAGGCTGTTGAGGACACGGATATTATACTGGTTACGGTACCTTCTAATGCTCACAGTTTTATTGCCAATGAACTGGCCCCCGTTCTAAAGGATGGTCAAGTAATAGTACTATGCCCTGGATCCACAGGCGGTGCGTTAGAATTTAAGAAAATTCTAAACTATAAAAATTGTTCTGCTGATTATAAATTAGCGGAAACTACCAGTCTCTTTTATGCGTGCAGAGCAAAGGAAGGTGTGGCGAACATAAGTGGTGTTAAGAATATATTGCCTATTGCTTCACTACCAAGTTCAGATGTTGACTATATAATCAATCTGCTGGATGATGTTTATCCTCAGTTAGTTAAAGAAGAAAATGTAATAGCATCTTCTTTAAATAACTTAAATGCTATTTTACATCCTATTGCAGTCCTACTCAGTACCTCATGGATAGAAGCCACTGGTGGAAACTTCAAATTTTATTACGACAGTATAACTCCATCAGTAGGAAAGTTAATTGAAAGGATGGATGCTGAAAGAATGTCAATCGGGAAAGCTTTAAATGTTCATGTAAAAAGTGCTGCGGATTCGTTGAAAACATACTATTCAGCCACTGGAGACAGTATCTATGATATGGTTAGAACCGTAAAGGCATATGAACCGATAAGTGCACCGCCCAGTCTTAATTCAAGGCTGTTGTTCGAGGATATCCCGATGGGACTGGTTCCGATGGTTGAATTAGCTAAGTTAGTAAGTGTTAACGTACCAACTATGAATTTAATTATTGATTTAGCTTCTCAAGTTTTAGAGAAGGATTTCAGAGAAGAAGGAAGAAGCTTAGAGCGATTAGGAATATCAAATATGAACATAGATGAGTTGAACAAATACGTTAGTAACAACTTTGAATGCACACAAGGAGGAAAATAAAATTAAGACTAATTCAAAGATAGCATATGACATAATTAAAAACAAAATACTTAGATGCGAATACTTGCCGGGGCAATTATTATCTGAAAAGGAAATAGTTGAAGAATTGCAGATGAGCAGGACTCCGGCAAGGCAAGCATTAAATATATTAGCCGGAGAAAATTTAATATCAATTATATCAAACAAAGGTATACAAATAACTCAAATTTCAGAAAAAAAGGTAAAAGAAGTTACAGAAATAAGAGTAATGCTTGAAAAGCTTATGATAGAAAAAGCTATAGATAATATCACTGACAAGGATCTGGAAATGCTTGATTGTCTTCATGAAAAATTAAAAAATGATTTAAATAGAACAGATGCATTAGCGATATTTGAAGCTGGAAAGAACATTCACCAGTTCATTGCGGATATTGCAGATGATGAAACATTAAATACAATCATAAAAATCTTAAGGAACGATAGCAGCAGAGGATACATTTACTTCTTAAAAAATAAATTTCAACGTAGCTCTCAAGAACAAATTAGAATTATTAAGGATAGTCTAAGAACTTCACATGAAGACATTCTACATGCATTAAGAGAAAAAAATAAAGAGAAGGCTGTTGAGGCCATTGCCAGAGATGTAACAATATTTAAGGAGTTAATATAAAACTATCATATGCTTTTAAGTAAGAGATAATTTGCCAGTGGTTACTTTACATGAATAATTATTATAAGATATGAAAGGAGAATTTAGTGATGAAAAGCTTGGCATCTAAGTTAATAGGCTTTCAGAAACTTGTTACAACTATACTTGGTATCATGATACCGACAATTGTTGTAATACAGGTTTTACTAAGATATGTGTTCAAGGCTCCATTGATGGGGATTGAAGAATTGCTTTTTTTCCCCACGATTTGGTTATACATGTTAGGCGGAGCCAATGCTTCACAGCAACGAAACCATATAGAATGCGGAATATTGACTTTATATATTAAAAGGCCAAAAAGCATAATGATATTCAAAATTGTTAAGAACACAGTTTCTTTAATCGTAAGTGTATGGCTGCTGTACTGGTCATTCTGTCTGTTCAAATATTCCTTTAACGCCTGGAAAACCAGTGACCTATTGTATATTCCTATGTTTTTCCTGGAAAGTGCACCATTTATAGGGCTTCTTCTTATGACATTTTATGCAACAGTTGAATGGGTTGATCATGTTAGAGTTTTCATCAGGGAAAGGGGCTGAGATAATGGATATAGCAGTTATAGTTTTGCTAACAATTATATTACTTATCTTTTTACTTATGCTTAGTATACCATTGCCATACTGCTTTGGCGGAGCATTGCTTTTCTTAAGTGTTTTCGGCGGTGTTGCAATGAAAAGCATGTTCCTGTGGGGAACAAATCAATTAATAAGTTCAGTGTTGCTTGCCAGTCCGCTGTTTATATTAGCAGGTTCGTACATGGGCAGCAGCGGTATAGCCAAAAAGCTTCTTGATCTTGCGGATGCCTTTGTCGGAAGGATTAAGGGAGGTTTAGGTATAGTTAGCGTGCTTACTTGTGCTCTTATGGGAGCCATTTCTGGGAGCGGTTTTACCGGAGTAGCCGCAACAGGACCAATTATGATACCCAGAATGGTTGAACAGGGATATCCCAGGGGATATGCAACTGCCCTTGTTACTGTATCATCAGTACTGGGACTATTGATACCTCCAAGTGCTGTAATGATTATGTACGGTTGGGTTACGGAAACATCAATACTTGCATGTTTCTTATCAACGCTCGGACCAGGACTAATAATCACATTTTTATTCTGTGTTATCAATATGTTTTGGACTAGAAAATTTGATTTAGTTTTGCAGTCTAAGGAACCTATTGATATAAAAATAAAACAAATACGTACTAAGACTTGGGCGGCCGTTCCAGCATTATTTATGCCGGTTATAATTTTAGGCGGAATCTACGGTGGCGTTTTTACTCCTACAGAAGCGGCAGCTGTATCAGCTATTTACGCAATATTGGTTGGCTTCTTGATTTACAGGAGTATGACTGGAAAAGAATTTTTCAATATTACTTTGGAATCCACTACTTCAATAGGTGCAATCATGACGATGATACTGTTTTGTCTTATGCTGAGCCAGACGTTAGTGATGCTTCAAGTTCCTCAAGCCTTGATAAAAGTAATTTATGGCTTCACAACCAACAAGACTATCATACTGATTGTGGTCAACCTGTTCCTCTTTGTAGTTGGAATGATAGTAAACGATTCTACAGGAATGATTCTGATTGCTCCTCTTCTGCTGCCTCTTATGAAGGATTTAGGAGTTCATCCGGTACATCTTGGAGCAATAATGGGAGTAAACCTGGCAATGGGAGGAATTACACCTCCATATGCAAGTATTTTGTACCTTGGTATGAGAATAGGTAAGTGCGAATTTAAGGATATATTAAAACCTGCTTTAATGTTCCTGCTTTTTGGATATGTTCCTGTTGTATTCCTGACTGCATTTTTCCCTGCTGTGGCATTGTGGATACCTGGATTATTTGGTTTAGTGTAAAAGCTTAGGTGATTGGAAAACGTTACGCAAGCACATTAGTGTGCTGCTTTCTGTAAGGCATAGCGATTTTAAAAATCAGCTAAGTATAATAGAAAATAAAGGAGAATGAAGATGGAAACTATTTTGTTAAGTCAAGAGCAAATTAAAGAACTCATTTCTATGAAGGAGGTTGTTGAGATATGTGATAAAACCTTCCAGGGTTTTGGCGAAGGAACTGTCATAAATCCAACTAAAGTAAATCTAGACTTAGGGGAGACAAGTTCGTTTCCGCCATACAATGGTTTTATGAACGCTATGCCTGCCTTCATTGGCTGGTTGGATGTTGCAGGTATAAAATGGGCAGGCGGATTCTTAGGCAAAAGAAAAGAACTTGGATTGCCATACATAACATCGATGATATTGTTGATAGACCCAAAGATAGGAAATTTTAAGGCAGTCATGGATGGAGAATATATTACAAGTTATAGAACAGGTGCACAAACTGCAGTGGCGTTGAAATATTTGCTGGATAAGAAGTCAATCAAAATAGGACTATATGGAGCAGGAATGCAAGGACATACTCAAACACTTGCTATTTCACAATTGTTTGACATCGAAGAATTGAAAGTATATGACATTTACAAAGAAGCGGCACTTAAATTTGCAGAGGATATGAAAGATGTTGTCAAAGGTAAAATAATTGTGGTTGACAATCCAGAAGAAGCGGCAGTTGGAGATGCAATTATATCCGTGACTCAGTCTAAAGATAAATTTATTAAAAATGAATGGGTGAAACCAGGTACGATATTGTTTCCAATGGGTTCCTACCAGGAATGCGATGATGAGTTCATTCTCAATGCAGATAAGATAGTTGTAGATCACATAGGACAATGCCTTCACAGAGGAGCATTAGCCGAATTAAATGCACAAGGAAAGATTGCTGAGGAAAATATATATGCTACTATAGGGGAGTTAGCATATGGATCAAAGGAACATAAAATTTCCGGCGATGAAAGAATACTTTGCATACCCATAGGAACAGGAGCTATGGATATTTCAGTTGCAGGAGTCGTTTATAATAAGGCAGCAGAAAAGGGAATCGGATCAACATTTGAATTTGTCTGAGATTTGAATAAAGTTAAAAAAATAGGAGGATTACAATGAAAAAAAGATTATTAGCGTTGTTATTAGTAACGATTATGACAATTTTACCAGCTATAACAGCATGCTCATCCGGAGATACAAATCCTAGTGCCAATTCAAGTACAAGCGGCAGTACTGATATAAAAGAAAGAACATTTAAGATTGGTCACATTAGACCGGAAAATTCAAGTGCAGATTTAAATGTTAAGTTTTTTAAGGAAGAGTTGGCAAAAGCCAGTGGAGGAAAACTTAACGTGGAAATATATCCTGCCAGTCAGTTGGGAGATTACACTGTTGTACAAGAACGTGTTGCTATAGGCGATGTTGAAATGCAAATTGCCCCACTAGCCACTAATATGGATAAGGGATTTGGAATATCCAATGCCCCATACATAGTTGAAAACTGGGAACAAGCAAAGAAGGTATACAGTAGTGACGGAGAACTGGTTAAAGCAATGGCTGCTTTGCTTGAGAAAAACGGTATAAAGTATCTGGCTGCATATCCTTTGTATTTTGGTGGAATAGCTTTAATTGATGAGCCTGCAAGTCCTGGTGATGCAAATGTACCTAAGAATATTAAAATAAGGGTACCATCTATGAAATCTTTTGAACTAACGGCAGATACATTAGGATATATGGCTACGCCATTGGCATGGGCAGATACGTTTACATCTATGCAGACAGGAATAGTAGACGGGGCAATAGGAGCCGGTGCTGAAGGATATTATTCAAACTTCAGAGACTTAATTAAATACTACCTCCCATTAAATGACCATTTTGAAATGTGGTATTTGTACATGAATTTAGAGCTTTGGAACAAACTTTCTCCGGAGGAGCAAAAAATTATTCAAGAAACTGCAAAAGCATTGGAGCAAAAGAGATTCAGTGAAGCGGAAGCAGAAGAAGATGAATATAAATCGAAATTAGAAGCAGCGGGAATTACTGTAATTAAGTTTACAGATGAAGAACTGAAGGCATTTGCTGTTAAGTGCAGAGAAAATGTATGGCCAAAAATAAAAGCTGATTTTGGAGCAGAATTGTTTGACAAAATAACCAGCAATATAAAATAGGATTTTGCTGCCAATACATGACCATGATACAGTGTATTGGCAGCAATTTAAGGGGGCATTAAAATGTATGAAGGCTTACTATCAATATTGCATAAGGAAGTAAAACCTGCATTGGGATGTACCGGACCAACTTCCGTATCCTATGCTGCTAGTGTTGCAAAAGATGCAGTAGGCGGTGAAGTCAAATCAGTTAAGGTTTTTGTTGACAGAGATACGTATAAAAATTCAATAGCAGTTGGAATTCCGGGTACATCTGAAATGGGCGTTGTTATTGCTGCAGCCCTTGGAGCAGTATGTGGTGACTCAACATTAGGACTTGAGGTATTAAAGAATGTTACAAAAGAAGATGAAGAAAAGGCAAAAACTCTCGCTGAACATAACGTATCTTTGGAAATAAACTGGGATATTGAAGGCGTTGGCCTATACATAGATGTATGGGTGGATACTGATTTAGGTACAGGGCATGCAATAGTTGCAAAAACTCATACTAATGTAATATTAATTGAAGCGAATAATGAAATTAAATATAAAGTCAAAGAAGACGAAATAAAGAATATTCTTGATGAAACAAAAGACATCATAGCTGGTTATACTGTGAAAGATTTTTATGATTTCGCAACTAAGATGCCTATTGAAGAGTTAAATTTTCTAAAAGAATCTATTAATATGAACAAGGAGCTTGCAGAAACCGGTCTTGAAAAAGGATCCGGCAAGGGTTTTGGAGAAGCATTTCTTAAACTTCAAAAAACACAATCTGCATTTTTCAAGGCTAAGGCATATACAGCTGCTGCATCGGATGCCAGGATGGCAGGTGAAAATTTACCTGCAATGAGCTGTGCCAGCAGCGGGAATGTTGGAATCACCGCATCACTTCCATTGTATATAGTAGCTTTAGAAAACGGAATCAATGAAGACATACTGATAAGAGCGTTAAGTTTAAGCTTTTTAATGACGATTTATATTAAGAACCACATCGGCCGATTGTCGGCAATGTGTGCATGTGCTATTGCGGCATCCATTGGTGTTGGTACAGGAACGGTTATTCTTTTTGAAGGCTCTTTTAGCCAAGTTGAAGGGGCCGTAAAAAATATAGTTGGAAGCATTGGTGGTGTTCTGTGTGACGGAGCTAAACTGGGGTGTGCGCTAAAATTATCTTCTGCAGTTGGTATTGCAATTGAATCAGCTTATATGGCATTGGACAATACTGTTATTGCTTCAGGAGATGGAATAGTTTGTGATACTGCTGATGAAACTATCAAAATGTTGGGTCGAATCGCAAGACTAGGTATGATTGAAACAGATAAGGTTTTATGCAAAGAAATTATACAACGAGAACAAAATAGTAAAAGATATAATTAAGATAAGAATATTTACTTAAATCATTACTGATATGATAATCTGAAATCTTTCATAAATCTCTCCATAAAACCTGCTGATTTTCCAGCAGGTTTTGACTTTTGTGCAAAGTCAGCCTTTTGGAATGTGGGAGGATGTCGGAAATATAATGCTAGAGATAATGAGATTTATAGTAAGCTAACCAGTTGTTTTAATCGTGATTTGTTTGTATAATTGTATTTAGTAATGTAATATTTAAACCGGAGAGGATCGTTATGAATTGCAATTGCTGTTTCAAGGGGTTATGCACTTGAGGAAGAGGGCATCATAGAGCTTGACGGTCATAAGAAGATTAAGATAATTGACAAGGAATCTCTGAGAAATATTTTCGAATACAGAAATTAATTTGAAAAAATGATTTAAATCACGGTTTCATCTATCCATAATCCATATAATAAGGACATAAAACAAAACAATAGAAATGACAGAACGAAAAAATCATTTCAAATACATGGGAGGAAAATATGAAAAAACTTGTGAAAAATAATGTTTACTGGGTAGGAAAAATGGATTGGGAGTTGGAATGGTTTCATGGAGCAGACTATTCCATAAACAACGGCTCAAGTCAAAATGCATACCTGATCCAGGAAGAGAAGACGGTTCTCATAGACACAGTCTGGAAGCCGCATTCAACGGAGTTCATTGATAATCTGGAATCCGAAATCGACTTGAAAAAAATTGACTTCATCGTCATGAATCACGGAGAGATCGACCACAGCGGTTCACTACCTGCATTGATGGAAAAGATACCTGAAACTCCGATCTATTGCACGGCAAATGCAGTAAAATCCCTGACAGGTCAGTACCATCATCCGGAATGGAACTACAAGGTGGTAAAAACCGGTGATTCCATTGACATAGGAAACGGAAAGAAGCTCGTCTTTGTTGAAATGAGAATGCTTCATTGGCCGGACAGCATGGCCACGTATCTGACTGAAGACAACATACTTTTTTCAAATGATGCTTTCGGACAGCACTATGCCGTAGAAGAACTTTTCAATGACAAGGCAGATCAGTGCAGGCTATGGGAAGAAGCCATGAAGTATTATGCAAATATTCTGAACGCATTATCTTCGTTTGTTACTAAGAAAGTAGAAGAGGTTGTAAGTCTGAATCTCCCCATAGAAATCATCGCACCAAGCCATGGTGCCATTTGGAGAGATAATCCTCTGCAGATAGTGAATAAGTACTATGAATGGTCAAAGGAGTATCAGGAAGATCAGATTACAATTGCATATGATACCATGTGGGATGGCACAAAGCAGCTGGCGCATAAAATTGCTAAAGAAATTTCAAGTATTTCCCCGGAAACACGCGTTAAAATATTTAATATCTCCCATGCAGACAAAAACGACATCATGACCGAGGTATTCAAGTCAAAGGCAATTGCAGTGGGTTCTCCTACCGTAGGGCAGAGCATTCTATCATCTGTTGGCGGATGGCTGGATTTTTTGAAGGAATTGAAGTTCAAGAATAAGGATGCGGCAGTGTTCGGATGCTACGGTTGGAGCGGCGAATCAACAAAGGTGCTGCGAGAAAGGCTGACAGACGCAGGCTTTAAGGTTGTGGAACCGGAAATAAAATGCAACTGGAATCCTAGAGACGAAGATTTGGATAAGGCAGAAGCAATAGCAAAGGCCCTTTGCAAACAAACAAATTAATAACAAAAATAAGGATGCATAAAGTGATGATATGCATCCTTTTCATATTTGCCAAAATATGTTAGAATATTATAGGGTAATAAAATAGGGGCCATGTGGTCCTGGGATATATCGGGGGGATATATGGCTAAATATAAGTATATGTTTTTATTGATGTTTGCATTTTTGCTGCTCACTGTGAGAGAAGTAGCAGTGATTCAATTTGGAAGAATGAAACGAAAAGATTCAGAAATCATATCCCTGAACAAAAAATTCAGCATAGTGGGGTTTATGTACCTTGTTTTTCTAGTTTTCTGGATTGTATTAACCGCAATAAATGTTTTAAAGGTTTACCATCTGCTTAAATATGATTATGTGGACAGCATTTTTCAGATGTTCAACTTAAGTTATATGGACAACTTAATTGAAGGTTTCTTCAATAACAACGATCATGTATGGTACCTTCGAACATACGACTACATGTCTAATTTAACCAATGGGCTGTATTGGATGTTTTTCTCGCTGAACATGTCACTTATGTATTGTTACAGAGGATCAGTAGGAACCATCATCTACGAAGAAGGAATCACCGACAGCGGCAACTTCTTCAAGTGGGAAAAATTCAAGGGATACTATAGCTGCGGACCGTACAAGAAGTCCTTTAATGAAGAAACATATTACAAATTCATATTCAATCGTCCAACATTCTTTTCCAAGGATAACACACTGGTCTTGAATGTCCACAGCGAATACAAGGAAGCAGTTGAAAAAGCAGTATCAGTCTACGTGCAGAAAACAGAGGAGCAATAATAAAGGATGTGTTCCGCTAGCGGGAGCGGTAATTGAATTAAGTGAATCAGAGTGTAAGTACTGAGAGAAACCAGAAAGGCAAATTACTATGTCAATAGATATAAACAGGAGGAGTAAAGTGAAAAAAATAATTATAACAATCATATTTAGTTTTATCGTATTTTTTAATTTATCGTCATTTTCTGTGTGCATGGCCAGTGACAGCGTGATTGTAACATTGCCTGCTTTCAGTGTCAGTTTGAATGGTCAGCATACCACATCAACGTATCGTAAATATCCGCTCATAGTATATAAAAATATAACATATTTTCCAATGACATATTATGATGCCAGATTGCTTGGGTTATCTACAAAATGGAATAAGGTTGATGGACTGAGCGTGGATAAAAATGAAGGATATTTTTATGAATATGTCAATGAAGTTAATGTTGATAAGAATTCAAACAAGCAAACAGCAAAAATAATAACAAGTAAAATAAAGGTAAACGGAAAAGAAATAGACAATGCAAAGGAGCCCTATCCTTTATTGTTTTTTAGAGACGTGACGTATTTTCCTCTAACCTGGCGATTTGCAGTTGATGAATTCGGTTGGAAATATAGCTTTGATAATACAAACGGGCTCATCATTTCAAACGATAAAGTTATAATGAAGAATCCAAATGCTTACAATTGGATAACAGGTGACTATGCAGGTGCCGGAGCCGGGTCGATGGCAGGAACAGACGATTTAATGTTTCCTATACGTGCATTAGTTAATCATGTAGATATCTCACCGGGAAATACTACGTTTGAAGAAAAGGAAAAAATAGAAAATTTAAAAGAAACTAGTTTATTATTGTACAACCGAAGTTCAGAAGATGTAGGCATAAAAGAATCCGATCAATGGCAGTATCATATATATAAAATTATTAACAACCAGGAGGAATTGGTTTATAAAAAAATATTCCCATTTTATTATGGAGAGCTCAGAGCCCTTCAATTTGCTTACTGTAGAATAGATACCCCATATTGGAAAGAAAATATGAGTGCCGGAAATTATGTAATCAGATACATTCATCCTGAAAATCTTGAATATACCAAGAAGGGCTCAGAGCAATCACATTCTGTTCCAATAGAAGCTCCTTTAAGGTCTGCTGATTTTTACTTGGAGGGTACTGTAACAGTAAATAAATAAAATTCACATAAAAACACAGGTATGTTCCTAATTACCAGACTAATAATAAAGGATACGAACTATGAAGAAAAAAATATTTTTATTTAGCATACTAATTTTATTGGTATTATTAACTGGAATTGGTTATATTTATGATAAAAATAGTAATATACAATATGGTTATGTTGTAAATCCTACAGTAAATATTCCACCAGTAGGATATGAAGCCAACTTACTACAAAGTAGCATTGCAAGTATAAATACTGTGCTTGAAAGTCGAGATGGAGATAAATTAATTATGTTCAAAGATGGTACATTAATCCATTTTCCTGTTAATGACGAAACTGTATTAAGCCAAATAAGTTCTGTTTATAAAGAAGTAGGCTACTGGATTATGAATCCATCTAACATGACTGAATTTGTAATAAATAAAGTGACTGTTTCGGTTAATAAACAAATTAAAGTTGATGTAAGTATAACAACTCATTTTTTAGTAGAGAATCCTAAAGAAACAGGATTTGTAATAACAGATAAAAGTAAAATAAAACTATTAGACAAAGAGTTTCATTTAGAAGATTCATTTACAATAAATGATAGTAACGAGAAAATATTGGATTTTATAAATTCTCATAATGAATAATGATAGATAAATATACATAGAAATCGCAAAAACTGCATGTAATTTAAAAAACAATAACATAGCTATAAAGAATACATCTGAATATGCAAAGTGTAACACAACTGAATTTTATTAATATGGATTATACAAAATAATAATATAGAAAGGAAAGTATACAAGGTTTCTATGGATAGAATAAATAGAGAACAGCTTTTGAAATATTCAGTGCGAGCAGGTCTGAGTTGGATTATTTCCCACTTTGTATTGTTCTATTTTTTCAATGATAACGGCCTATTGGACGGCTATGGGGATTATAATTTAGCAGCATATATTCTTATGATTGTGTACTTGATAAGCCTACTTATTTTTGACACATTGCTTTGGTTTATTAAAAGCCAGGAGGCAAATCGAGTAATGAAGCGGTATTGGGCGATAATTTGTGTTATTACATTTATATGGCTTTTGTTTAAGCAACCGCTGATGGCATCAAGGGCTGGCGGGGAAATTTTAATATTATTATTTATCTGGCTATTATCGCCTTTAGCACCAATGTTACCTTTCAGTTACTTATTACTATTTCAAAGACTCGGCATTAAATGGGATATGGTGATGACATGGCACAGTATTATAATTTTATCTATATCTTTAATTCATTTCTTTTATTTTTATATGTTGTCCAAAAGAGTTAATTGAGTGGAGAATCAACAAAATACTTTACTCTCCAGTTTCTTACATATGTAAGGAACCATATAGTCTTGTAAATACACTATAAAAGTTTCTTTTGTCAATTTATTAAGTGATGATACATCATAAACGCAATAACCTTTATTATCAGTTGCAGTAGTTAGTGTAGCAAATTCTGGTCCCAAAGTGCCTAATTTAGATGACCTTTATCCATAACGAGGTTTTCTGACTTCTTGCTTATCTAAATAGCTTATGAGATTGCTACTTCCTTTTTGACAATCTATTACAAATGTTTCATTAAAATAAATTATACCAGTTAGTGTAGGCATAGGCATTGCAGCAAGTGCAACATTAAATAGTATAACAGCACCTTTTTAAAAAAAGTACCAGTCTAGTTTAAGGCTGGGTCTCTTCATTAATCAAAACTTCGGGGTGATCTTTAATGTAAAGTTCGTTAGTGTGTATAATATCAAAAACTGTAGATAAATTATCCATTAATTCTGTTTTCCTTACAAATAAATCTCTATAGTAATATGTTTCAGGTTTTTCCATTGCTACCCTTGTGAAATAAAGCGTAGGGGATGATTCCGGATATTTAAAAACATACCTATATTCTATCAAAGAAAAATACGGAAGTTTTTCGAATTTAGCGGAGTATCTCTCCATTATGTTGCCGTATTCAATATATTCTTCTCCCCTGTAATTAACTATACCCAATCCTGTAGTCTCATAGATACTAATAACTTTATTAGATTTAGAGTCAACTACTTTTAAATTATTTAAAGATTCTTGTAATTCTTCAATATTTACATAAGTATCTTTCCCTATTTTAAAAGCTTGTATATCATTTTCTTTCCCATTAATTAGAATGTTATAACCTTCTTCAATGTTTTCAACATTTTTAACATATTTATTTTCTTCATCTGCTTGAGTAGTATTGGAATTTATTTGAGTTGTATTTGTTTTTATATTTTGAAATACATTTAACTGCATTAACAGTAAACTTAAAAATACACAACTTATAAACCCTCCCATAAAGATTAGAATATTTTTATATTTCATTTTTCCCCTTCCTTATATGTTATTTTATTGTAATAATATTAGTAAAAATCTAAATGCTGAATTAAAGGCTTATATTAAAGAGAATATTTTCCTGAAAAACTTTTTGCAAATTAATATAAGGCAGTTTTCAACATAATTAATTATTGAGTGGTATTATTATTGTTTCATCTTCATTAAGCAGCATGTTCGGCATTTCTACATACCAGAACCCTCCAATTTGATCAGAGATATTATCTGGAGCGTCTGTACTCCAAGAACCTGTTATAACAGCATTACCGTCTTGCTTATCATATTTAACTTCTTTTAAATTAATATATTTACCTATCCCCTTACTGCCATTTTTATCTAAAAACCCAAAAGCTCCATTAATAATGCTTCTGTATTGAAGTATTGCCCCATAAGGTTTGAGTGTTACTTTTATTTGATTATCATCAATTTCTATACTTTCTGTTGTATATCCACCAATATCACTTATTTTTATTTCTGTTGGAGTAGTATCATTAGACATCATTACTTGGTTTTCAGCTGGATCTCCAAAAGTTAATATTGGTATTAAATATAGTTCGTTAATTTTTTCGTTAGTAGATGGATATATAAATTCGAATACATTCTTACTGATATCTCCGTTTTCAGCAAATTTAACTATATCATTTAATACAAGATAATAGTTGCCGTTTTCATCCATCAAAGCAAAATCTCTAAAAGGTTCTGAGCCACCCTCACTTATAGCAATTTTCCCGCCAAACGGAGATATAGACAATTTATCAATTGTAATATTATGTTTATATTCTTTTCCTTGTACTATAGATGTGACTTCTGTTTGTATATTGGGAGTTACAGCAAACGAATCTTCAATTGTGCTGCTTCTATCAATTGTCATATCAAAAGACCAAGTACCTATAGTATAACAAACATATTCAGTAGATATATTTAAATTAAAAATCTTTGGCAATTCATCTGAAATTATATACTTTTCAATGACAACAAAGGAGTAATCATTTTTAAAGTAACTTTCACAATCTGTTATATCAGTAATTCCTAAATCTTTATCATCTATTTTAAATTTATAAATTGGATTTAAAGCAGGAAGATATCCCATAAAATCGCTTATACCGTATCTTTCAAAATTACGTTTAAACACTGAATCATTCATAATTATATCTTTTATAGGTACTGGACTGGTTACAGTAGACGTTATTAATATAAAGTTTCCATCTACAGCTATATTATTTATTGTAATTAAAATACCTTCACTTTCACTCGTATAATTTACAGGGGCATTGTGCTTTTCATATTCAGATTGCTTAGACTCAATATTTAGATTATCTATTTTATAAAATTCTTTTATAAAATTTTGAGTCATTTCTAATAATCTTGGTGCTGCAGCAAAGGCTGTCGTAATAAGAAATAAGGTAATTATAGAGGCTATAAGTAAAACCTTTATCCTTCGAGTATTCTTCTGTACCTTTTTAAGACCGGTATTATCTTCAGGCAATTTTTCTAGTGCTGACTTAATTGAATTCTTGAATTCTCCCGGCATAGGATTTGATTCCAGCTCAATCATAGATTTAATCATTTTATCAAAATTATTGTTCATTTGTAAGCCCTCCCTGAGTCAATAATTCGATTTTTAGTTTCTGCCTAGCTCTAAAAAGTCTTACTTTAACTGTGCTTTGTGGTATATCTAGAATTTCGCTTATATTTTTTATGCTAAAGTCATCATAATAAAATAAAACAATAATTGCTCTATACTTCTCTTCTAATTTTTGTACTGAATCCCATACTTCATAAGAAGACTCATAATCCTTACTAATTTGAGCTGGTTCAATCACTTGCTCCATATAAATTAGTTTCTTGTTTTTTCTAATGATGGAGTATGACTCATTAGACACTATCTTTAATATCCAAGCTTTAAAACAATTTAAATCTTTAATAGTATTTCTGCTTACATAGGCCTTATAAATAGCTGAACCTACGGCATCTTCAGCATCATATTCATTCAAGAGAATGCTCTTTGCTAAACGGTACATGCTAAGTTGGTGAGTTTCTACTAAATTAGAAAACTGATTTTTATTGATTGTTTCATTAGGTTTAAAATTGTCAGCTATATTGTTTGCCATTATGTTTTTACCTCTGCTTTTTTCATTTCTGATATATTGAATAAAAATGAAAGTCATGTAAAACTACTTAGTGGTTGATGCTCAATTACCTATTATTTCCATATACTAATAAGTATAACCTATACGAAATATAGAGTCTACAACTTATCAAACTACTACATTTAAATTTAATTTCATATATAAGACAATTAACTAAGCTAAAAGGTTACATTTTAATGCAAATGTTTTTGAAATATTTCCTCATTCATCAAGATTAAATTTTTAAAAGAAATTGAAATAAGTAATTGGAAATATGCAACCTTTTTTGCTCATATAGAGTCTTATTAATATAGATAGATTTACACAAATAGAGAAGTGGAAAATATTTAAATAGATTTGTTTCCTGACTATGGAAGACAAATTCCTTTTGGCACAGGTACTTCGATAGTATATAATTATCTTGATTACAGATTTAAAAATACAACAGATATTACATTTCAACTTATAACATATACATCAGAAGAATATTTAAATGGAGAGGTCAGAGCTAACAAGCCGCTTGATTGTAAATATCATATAAAATCGGAGGATGAGTATTTCTCCAAAGAAAACGATGAGATATTCAGAAATGGAAAAATATTTAGATATTGCGTCGATTTGAAAACAGGCAATTCAATATCCGCAGAGCTAATAAAGACAAATCATGCTAAAGTAATGTATGATGTATCACTTTAGATAACAAATAATTGAGCCATATGGCTTTTATATTTGATTTGTCTTTTTAGACCAGGGGGATTTAGTGAATAGAAATTTCATTCTGTAATTGTTAACAGTTATGTTTATACAAGGGGGAAGTATGGCTAGATACAAGAATATGGTTTTATTTATGATTGCACTTTTGCTGCTTACTGTAAGAGAAGTAGCAGTGACTCAAATTGGAAGGATGAAGCGAAAAGATTCAGAAATCATATCCCTGAACAAAAAGTTCAGCATAGTGGGGTTGATGTACCTTGTTTTTCTAGTTTTCTGGATTGTTTTAACCGCAAGGAATGTTTTAAAGGTTTACCATCTGCTTAAATATGATTATGTGGACAGCATTTTTCAGATGTTCAACCTGAGTTATATGGATAACTTGATTGAAGGTTTTTTTAATGACAACGATCATGTATGGTACTTCCGAACATACGACTACATGTTTAATTTAACAAACGGGCTGTATTGGATGTTTTTTTCGCTGAATATGTTACTTATGTATTTTTACAGGGGAGCCATAGGAACAATAATTTACGAAGAAGGAATCACAGACAGCGGCAACTTCTTTAAATGGGAAAAATTCAAGGAATACTATTGCTGTGGACCGTACAAGAAGACGTTTAAAGAAGGAACATATTACAAATTCATATTCAGTCGTCCAACGTTCTTTTTTAAGGATAATACTCTGGTCTTGAATGTCGACAGCGAATACAAGGAAGCAGTTGATAAAGCCGTGTCAGTCTATGTACAGAAAACAGAGGAGAAATAATAATGGATGTGCTATTGCATTAAGTACATTTCTGTCATCCTGAGCGTTAGCGAAGGATCTCATATGTTGAAACAATGAGATTCTTCGGGCTAAAGCCCTTAGAATGACACAATAATGATCACTAATGCAGCAGCTCTTCTAATTATAAAGAGAATATCTTCCTGAAACATGATACTATAAATTTAATATAAGATATAATTATTGCAATATAATAGTTTCCATTCCAATCTCCCAATGTAAAATCTGCTTCCATATTCAGATCAGCATGTTGTTCCTTTGATTAAATTTCACATAGATAAAATTAATATATTAGTATTGACATAATATTATTATATCAGTATAATAGATGTATACATGTAATATATATGAAGGTAGAGAATATGGCGCAAATAAAATATGCACAAAAAAAGAAAAATTTAAGAGAAATAGCTTACGAACAACTAAAAGAAGATATATTCAGAAACAAAATTAAGCCTGGAGACTGCTTAAGTGAAAACCTTATTGCCAGTGAGCTTAATATGAGCAGAACTCCTGTAAGAGAAGCCCTAAGAATGCTTTCCAGCGAAGATTTAGTTGAAATAAAAGACGGAATTGGAATTTATGTAAAAACGATTTCATTTAAAGATATTAAAGATATTTTTGAAGTTCGCAAAGCATTAGAAACATTAGCAATTAAAACATCTATTAACAGAATTACTGATTTGGATGTTGAATTATTAGAAAAAAAATTCATAAATTTATTAAAAGACCATGAACAAGGAGTTAATATTTCATTGGAAGCATTTGCAGATGTTGACTGGGAATTGGACGAACTAATAGTTAATAAGTGCAATAATGATTACGTTATTTCCATAATTAAAGAAATAAATGCAACGATTAGAAGATATCAATATCTTTCTCATGAAGCATTTAACGATGTACAAGAAAGCACAACTCAACATTTAAGAATCTTATCATATATAAGAGATAAAAATTTGGAAAAAGTCATTGAAGAAAATGAAAGGCATATAGACTGGTCTCTAAATTGTTTTTTAAAATAGAATTTAAACTTGTAATAATAAAAAAACTAACAAATATATTACTAATTATTTTTTTACACAAGGTGTATACATCTGATATCCAGATAATATTTCAAGACATATAATATAATTTATTGAAGGAGGAGAAAATGAAATTAACACAAGAACAGCAAGATATGCTTGACGGAAAATATGGTAAAGGGACTCAATATGCAATGAAAATTCAGGTTGCTATTGGTGAATCCTTTAAAGCAGAAAAAATGGTTCCTATCACTAGAGCACATGTTGCTTTAAGCAATCAGGAAGCAGATTTATGGTTTGCTGAAAAGTTATTGAATTCAGGTGCTAAATGCAGGATTAGCCCAACTGTTAATCCAGGATTTTGTTTATCATTTTTCACTGAAAAAAACATGGTAAACGAAGAAGATGCAAATTTAATGCAAAGAACTCACAATGCTTACAAAGGGTTAGGAGCAGTACTAAGTTACAATTGCACTCCATACATAGATACAAATGTTCCTAACTATGGGGAAAACGTTGCGTTTTCTGAATCAAGCGCAACTCCTTATGTAAATTCAGTATGGGGAGCAAGAAGCAACAGAGAAGGTGCAAATTCTGCTCTTTGTGCAGCTATAACAGGTTATGTTCCTGAATATGGACTTTTGCTTGATGAAAACAGAAAAGGAAGTATATTAGTTGAAGTTCAGGCAGAAATGAAGACTCCTTTTGACTATCATATTCTTGGAATGATGGGCAAAAAGATCGGCAAGGGGATTCCAGTTTTTATAGGTCTTCCTAATCATATAAGCAAGGAAGATTTAAGAAATTTAGGTGCACAGCTTAATACTTCAGGTGCTTATGATATGTATCACATAGTTGGATTTACTCCTGAAGCACCAACATTGGAGGCAGCATTTGGCGGGAAAGAACCTGTTAGAAGTGTCATAATTACTGATGAAGACTTAAAAGAAGAATTAAATAGCATTTCATTGGAAGGAAACAGACAAATTGATTTTGCAATGTTTGGATGTCCTCATTTCACTTTGGAGGAAGTAAAACATATTGCAAATAAAATAGAAGGCAAAAAATTGCAAAAAGAAATGTGGATTCTCACATCAAGCCATGTAAAAGAAATGTCTGACCGAATGGGATTTACAGAAATAATTGAAGCATCAGGAGGAACAATAGTTCCTGATACATGTCCTGACCAACCATGCTGGGGACATTTAAAGGGTAAAGTTGGCGTCACTGAATCTCCTAAATGTGCGTACTATCCGCAAAAAAGAGGAATCCATTTTGTTATACGGGATTTAGATACATGCATAGAAGCATCTTTAACAGGAGAGGTGAAATAATATGGATAATAGCAAGAAAATATTTAAATGCCACAAAATATCAGAGGGTATTGCAGAAGGAGAAGTTATTTTATCAAATGATGATATATGCTTTTATCTAATAGATCCTCCTACAGGAAAAATAATAGAGCCTGCACACGAACTAGAAGGTAAAACAATGGCTAATAAAATTTTAATTTTCCCAAGCGGAAAAGGCAGTTCTGTTGTACAAGCAGATGGGTTGTACCAATTAAATCAAAAGAACAATGCACCAAAAGCAATGATAATAAAATATCCAGAAACAGTGCTTGTTTCCAGTGCAATCATAATGGAGATACCAATGGTTGATGATGTGGAAGAGGATTTTTACAATGTAGTAAAAGACGGCGATATTGTTAAAGTCGATGCAAACAATGGCTATATATATATTCTAAATAATAATTGAATAAATTAAAAAATTATAAGGAGATAATTATGATAATTTATAAAGAAGCTATTAAAAAAACATACAAAAGAGATTTAGATGTTAGCAAATCTGTAAGTGAAATCATTAATAATATTATCAAAGATGGAGATAAGGAAATTATCTCATTGTCTAAAAAATTTGAAAATATTGACTTAGAAAGTATAAGAATATCAAAAGAGTCGATAAAAGATGCTTATAATAAAGTTGATTATGAAATAGTTGAAGCTATGAAAAAAGCAGCTGAACAAATAAAGTTTTATGCAGAAAAACAGTTAGAATGTCTATTACCATTAGAAGTAAAAACATCTGTTGAAGGTGTAACTTTAGGACATAGACTAGTGCCAGTAGAATCCGTTGGTGCATACGTACCAGGAGGAAGATATCCGTTGCCAAGTACTGCATTAATGCTTTCAATACCTGCTAAAGTTGCTGGCGTTAAGAGAGTTGCCGCATGTAGTCCTGCTTCTAAAGAATTTGGAACAATACATCCAGCTGTTTTAGTTGCTCTGGATATTGCAGGAGTAGATGAAGTATATTGTGTTGGTGGTGCTCAAGCTATAGCAGCATTAACTTACGGAACAGAAACAATTAAAAGCGTTGATTTAATAGCTGGGCCTGGAAATAAATTTGTTACTGAGGCTAAAAGACAGGTTTTAGGTGAAGTAGGCATTGATAGTTTGGCAGGACCGAGCGAGGTCTTAATAATTGCAGATGAATTTGCCAATCCCAAATATGTAGCTATTGACCTTCTTGCACAAAGTGAACACGATCCAAATGCAAGAGCAACTCTTCTTACAACCTCTGAAAAACTAGCACAATCAGTTATTAATGAATTGAATAATTTTGCTAATGAGTTATCAACTGGTGAAATAGCAAGAAAATCATGGGAAGATAATGGTACTATAATTATTACTGAAAATATGGACGAGGCGATAAAAATTTCAAATGAGATAGCACCTGAGCATTTAGAAGTACATACAAAAAATGATAAAGAAGTAGCTGAAAAACTTATGCATTTTGGCTCGCTATTTATAGGTGAATATACACCTGTAGCTTTTGGAGATTACTGTTCTGGAACTAATCATACATTACCAACAATGAGAACTGCACGATATTCAAATGGAGTTTGGGTTGGGACTTTTATAAAGACATCATTCTATCAACATATTACTAAGGAAGGGTGCGAAAATCTTTCAAACACTTGTATTAAGATGGCTGGAGTTGAAGGCTTATTTGCACATCAGAAATCAGTTATTGTTAGAGTGAATGGCAAATAAATTAAAAATTTTACTATATAAAGAAAGTAATTTCTTAATACATTTAGAAATTTCTTTCTTTATAGTTACATAATTATTATTTTGAAAGTATATAAATGAATTTCTATTAAAGTAGAAAGGTGTTTATGTAAATGATTACAAAACATAAAAACAAAAACGGAATAAAAACATATAAGCATAATGAAAGGAGGGCTGATACAAAGTGGCAGAGTTAGCATTAAATAAAAAGGGTGATATTGTTCTTGAATTAAAGCATATAACCAAGTTATATGCTGGTACAGTTGCACTTGAGGACGTTAATCTAACTATAAGAAAAGGAGAAGTACATGGATTAATCGGTAAAAATGGTGCAGGAAAATCTACTTTGGTAGGCATTATTTCTGGTATCATTCAACCAAGCCAGGGTGAGATTCGCATAAATGGAAATAGCGTTCGTTCACTTACTCCAAGTGTTGCAAAAAAACATAAAATATCAATTATTACTCAGGAACCTCAAGTAATTGAAGAAAGTACTGTAACTGAAAACCTATTCATGCCGGATTACCAAAATGGGAAACAGTTTATTAATTGGAGGTTGATGGAGGACAAGGCAAAAGAAATACTTGATGAAATTGGTTTTCATGTTGAACCTTATCTTAAGATTCAAGATCTATCAATTAGTGAAAAACAGCTGCTTTTGGTTATTAAATCATGCTACGTTGAAGATGCTGACATTATAATCATGGATGAAGTATCTGCTTCTTTGAACCAAAAAGACGAAAAAATACTTTATTCGATTATAAGAGAACGAATTGAAGCTGGTAAAACAGTAATTTTTATATCGCATCATACAGATGAATTATTGAGGATCTGTGATAAAGTGTCAGTTTTACGTGATGGACACAGTGTGGGATGCCATTCTTGCAGTGATTTGGATATGAAGAGTCTTGCAGCTCTCATAGTTGGAAATACAAATTATGATGCATTAAAATTAGAAGATAAATCAAATATGATTAGTGACGAAGTTGTATTTGAATTGAATGATTTCACAAGTTATGGAAAGTTCCAAGATATAGAATTGAAATTACATAAAGGTGAAATTGTTGGTCTTGCTGGTTTGCGTGGAAGTGGTAGAACAGAATTGTTCAAAAGCATATGTGGGATTGAAACTCATGACAAGGGAAGTATAAAATTACAAGGGAAAGCGAAGAGTTATAAATCACCATCAGAATCATGTGAAGACGGAATACTTTATCTTGCTGAAGAGAGAGAAACTGAAGGGTTGATTTCAATATCATCAATAAAGAAAAATATTACTATAAACATATTACCACAAATTAGTAAAGGAGAATTTGTATTAAATAGATTAGAAAATAATTTAACTAATGATCTTATTAAAACATTAAGCATTAAAGCTTTTTCTCAAGATCAGGAGATAAATCAATTGAGTGGAGGCAATAAGCAAAAAGTTTTAGTTGGTAAAATTCTGGCTAGGAAACCTATTGTATGTTTGCTTGATGAACCTACACGTGGTGTGGATATTGAAGCTAAAGAAAGTATTTTGTATTCTATTAATGAAGAAATGCGGAAAAGTTCCAGTATTTTAATAAGTTCTCCAGGTATTGATGATTTAATTAAGATAAGCGATAAGATACTTGTTTTATATAATGGCAAGATAATTGATCAGTTTGATCGAAATGAATTTGATGAACAAGATATTTATCGCGCAATGCAAGGTGAAATAATTCATAAATGTGAGGTGTAGCTTAAAGATGAAATCAATTACTAAATTTCAATTGTTCGTTTTAGATAATCTGGTATGGTTACTTGTAGTATTGTTTTTTATTTATAATACGATAGCAACTCCATCGTTCTTTACAGCAAAAAATCAGATTAACATATTATTTCAAACTTCCTTGATGGGCGTACTTGTTTTGGCTCAAGGTATTGTGATGATGGTTGGTGAGTTAGATCTGTCTATAGATGCAACATTAGCTTTTGCGCCTGGAATAGCAATTCTACTGTCAACTCATATTGCAGGACTAAATCCAATGTTAAGTATTTTAATTACTTTGGTATTCGGGTCAATAATTGGATTATTTAATGGTGTGTGCGTAGCTAAGTTAAAAGCAAATTCGTTCTTACTAACTCTTTCTTCTCAGATTGTAATGCGTGGATTGGTATTATTTTTGATTCCATTTTCACTTTCTAATCTTAGTTCAATATACACTTACTTAGGAAGAGGAAAAATTGGGGCTTTTCCAATTGCAGCAATTTCTTTAATCATAATTTATTTGATTTTTGAAGTAATATTTAGTAAGACAATTTTTGGTCGTAAATTCATACTCACTGGTGGAAATAGACAAGCTTCTTATATTTCAGGTATTAAGACGGACCGTGTTATTATTATGGCATTTGTAATAGCGGGTATATTATCAGCTTTGGCAGGACTCATAGCCGCAGGACGTCAGAATGCTGTTTCTAATAGTATGGGAATTAATATGGGTATGATGGCAATTACTGGCGCAATACTTGGTGGATGTAGTTTTAATGGCGGTATGGGAAAACCTATTGGTATGCTTGGAGGAGCACTTCTTTTAGGAATGATTGATAATGCACTAACATTGAAAGGTGTTAATGTTAATTTGGTAAGTATGACTAAAGGGATATTAATTTTTGTGGCAATTCTTCTTGATCGTAGTAAATACAAAATTAAATCAAATATTATGTACAAAGAGAATTTGAGAAAGCTTGCTGAAAATGCAGATAAACTTGTATGTAATTCAGACAAGGTATAAAAATTTTAAAAAAAATATAAAAAATGGAGGTATTATATGAAAAAAATAAAAGTTTTTTTAACGACAGTAATGGTGATTTTAATGTTCTCACTAACAGTTGGTTGTGGTTCACAAAGTAAGCCTTCAAGCACTGAAAACACAGATAATAAAGGGTCAACAACAGGTAATTCAGCAGAACGTAAAAAAATCGGTATGGTAGTAAAGAACACAAATTCAGAGTATATACAAGCTTTTATAATTGGTGCAACACAAACTTGCGAAGAATTAGGTATAGATTTGGTAGTAACAGATGCTCAAGCTGATAGCCTAAAAATAATGGATGCAATTGATACTTTTATTGTTCAAGATATTGATGGTTTTATTTTAGCAGGTGCGGAAGATCTTGTTACTTTAGTTCCAGGTATAGAAAAGTTGAATGAAGCAAAGATACCAGTATTTGCATTGGATACTTGTCCAGAAGGTGGATATGTTGATATGTTTTTAACCTTTGACTTACAAGCTTCATCTGAAAAAGCTGCAAGGCAGATGGTAGAAGGTATTAAGAAGGCGAATAATGGACAGGTACCAGAAGGTGTTGTTATTGAAATTACTGGGTCTCTCGTTGATATGTTTACTACAGAATGCCATAACGGGTTTATAAAGGTAATGGAAGAATATCCACAATTAACTGTTGTACAAGGAGAAGGAAAATGGAATAATGATGATTCATACAACAGAACAAGTGATTTATTGACAAGGTATGGTGATGAGGTTGTTGCAGTTTATGTTCAAACCCCTGACATAATGGGTTCTGGTGCTGTAGCTGCTATTGAAAATGCCGGTAAAAATCCTGCTGATTATTTTATTTCAGGTATTTGTATAGGCTTAGAAGGTATTGATTTATTAAATAAAGGCAAGCTTTATGCTGTAGTTGAACAACCTGCACTAGATAGTTCTATTTTAGCAGTTCGTTATTTAAATGATATCTTTAATGGAAAAGAAATACCTAAAGTAGGTGATACAGTTAAAGAAGAAGGTGCTTTATGGTCACCGGCTACAGTAATAGAAAATACATTTGCAGATGGTGGAACTACTATGATATTACTAGGGCCGCTTGTACCACAGGAAGTTTCATCGGATAATGAAAAACTTTGGGAAAACAGGATTAAAAAATAGGATTATAACATTGTTCTATTATAAATAAAGTGACGGGATTATATTTAATATTTTCCCGTTACTAAAACTAATTATATAACTTGGAGGTAAATATATGTCAATTTTGAATGGAATAAATCTTTTTGATCTAAAAGATAAAGTTGTATTAGTAACAGGTGCAGGTAACGGATTAGGCAAGGGTTATTCTCGTGTTTTTGCAGAATCAGGATGCAAAGTAGCTTGCGCTGATATTAATAAGGAAGCTAGTGAAAAAACTTCAGCAGATATTATCGCTGAAGGAGGTATTGCAAAATCATTTGTTGTTGATGTAACCAACATAGAATCAATTAACACTTTGATTGAGGAGATAGTAAAAGAATTTGGTAAAATAGATATTCTTGTGAATAATGCTGGAATAGAAATAGCTGAACCGTTTTTTGATGTAACACCGGAACATTTTGATAAAATAAATAGTGTTAATATTCGTGGTGTTTATTTTGTTTCTCAAGCAGTAGCAAAGCTTATGAAGAAAAATGGTGGTGGAAAAATAATTAATATTGGTTCTTTAGGTAGTTATATTGGTTTAGCTGAATCCAGTGTTTATTGTTCCACTAAAGGCGCAGTTATACAACTTTCGAAAACTATAGCTCTTGAGTTAGCTAATGATAATATTCAAGTAAATTGTATAGCTCCAGGTTATTTTATAACACCAATGACACAACCGTTTTATGATGATCCTAAACATAGAGCTTGGATTGAAGATAGAATTCCAATGAGTCGATGGGGTACGGTGGCTGATTTAGCTGGCCCTATGCTATTTCTTGCCTCTTCTGCTAGCAACTATATAACTGGTCAGACTGTTATAGTTGATGGAGGGTGGTTAGCAAGTTAGCATTTTTATAATAATTTAGTAAGGAGACATTTTATGAGAGCGGTAAGATTTTACGGTGTTGGAGATGTAAGGGTTGAGGAAATTGAAAAAGTAAAATCTACAGATAAACAAGCATTAGTAAAAATTATTTATGGCGGAATATGTGGATCGGATTTACATATTTTTAGAGAAGGAATGTTTGTAAAAAATATTCCGGAAACTATGGGGCATGAATTTATTGGTCGTGTGGTTAAAGTTCCAACAGGCTCAGATTTAAATGAAGGTGATATAGTGATAGGGGATCCTCGTGTGCCATGCGGAAATTGTAATGCATGTAAATCAGGTGAATATAATCGTTGTAAAGATTTAGGTTTCATTGGTGAAGTTTCGCCCGGTGCTTTTGCTGAGTACTTAGCAATTGAACCCCAAAAATTAATTAAAATAAAACATGATGTTGATACGAAGCGAGGTGCATTAGCAGAACCTTTAGCAGTAGCAGTTCATGCTTGTCATAATATTGTTTCATCAAACCCTAAACGAGTACTAATAGCTGGTGCCGGTCCAATAGGACTATTAATAGCATATTTATTAAAATTTCAATACGGTATTTTAAAAGTAGCAGTTACAGATATAGATGAATACCGTCTAAAAAAAGCTATTCAAGCAGGTGTAGATGAAGTAATAACATCAATTGAAAATACAAATGGAGAATATGATTGTATAGTTGATGCAGTTGGCTTACCTAATGTTCTAAATACATCTTTATCAGCAATTGCACCTGGAGGATGTATATATATTTCAGCTATTTACGAAAAAAATCCTATTTTAGATGTAAATATTATTGTAGGTAATGAACTCCTTATAAAAGGCAATAACGCATATAGTTTTAAAGATTTAGAAGAAGCAGTAGAAATGATTAATAGTGGAAGTTATGATTTTTCATGGTTAATTAGCAGAATTGTACATGTTGATAATGCACCAAATGCATTTGATTTATTAACTACAAGAGAAAAGAAAGATTTAAAAATATTGATTGATTTTCAATAGTGAATTTTTTGTTTATATTCAACGTATCTTAAAAGAAATATAAAAAAGAAAAAACTCAAGTAATTAAGCTTGAGTTTTTTAGTACGCCAAGAAGAAATAATATTTACACTAGGACGACTCGTCATTCTGAATGCGTAGGCTGAAGAATCTCACTTCTCATGCTTGTCAAAATATGTTAAAATAAAATCGTGTTATAAATAAAACAGTATACATTATTAGTTATAGGTAAAGGGAAAAAATGATAGACATTTCAGATAAGCTAAAAGAAAAACTGAAGCAAATTCCGGAGCAGCCCGGCATCTACAGGATGATGGACAATAAAGGAAACATCATTTATGTCGGCAAAAGCAAGTGCCTGAAAAAAAGGGTGAAGACCTATTTCGCTAATAATCCCAAGTGGGAAAAGGTGAATAGGATGGTGATGCTCATAGACAACATAGACTACACAGTCACTGACACTCACCTGGAAGCCAGGCTGCTTGAATGCTCACTCATAAAGTCAATAAAACCCATATTCAATTCACAGATGAAAAACGACAGAAGGTATGTCTATCTCAAGGTAGAGGACTACAACAGACACAATGCCCTAAGGGCAGTGGGTGAAAGGGTGGAAAATTCCTTCGGGCCGTTCAGAACCAAGGGAATACTTTTCGAAATTATTGATTCCATGAAGAATCTGTATCCGGTACAAAAAACATCACAGGGCTATCAGTTTGAATACCATTTGTTTCCGAAGCCCATGGACAGGGAAATGTTCAATGAAAACAGAAAGGCTCTTCTTGAGCTTTTTTCTAATGTGAAAAACTTGGATGAGTTTATAGACAGCCTTCAGACAAAAATGAAGGAGGAATCATCCGGATGCAGCTTTGAAACAGCCGCCATGTACAGGAACATGATGCAGAACATGAAAAGATTGAGAGATGCCCTTGCCAGGTACGAAGACGTAATGTCCAGGGATATTTTGCTTAAGATTCCGTTAAAGGAAGGGTACAAGCTTTTTTACATCTCAAAGGGAAGCATTGTTCTAAAAGAAAAATTTGCAGATGTTTCAGACAGTATCATAAAGAGTTTCACAGAAAAAGCAGCAATATCCGAACTGGCTTATACTGCAGAAATGGATGAAAAATCACAACTGGACTACAGGGACATCCTGTACTCGGAAATTACCAGCCTGATGGAAGAATGATATAAAAACTGGCGAATTATTAAGCAAAGTTTTTATAAATTATGGCAAAAAAGTAAAAAATAGTTTGGAATATCTTGTAATATATTGTATAATTAAAGGTGAAAATGTTTATAAAAGTTACGAAAATTTAAAAAGTAACGATGCAATATTTTACACATAACAAACGTTCTTACAAGGGGCCGGGGGATGAAACTTAGTAAGGGAATATACGAATCGGTAATAAAAAAAATTATTGCCGAGGACATGAATGCTCTTGGAGACAGCAGCTATTTCCATACCAGGGGCATAGACAAGGAGGAAGGCAACATTGTGCTTTCCGGATACATGTCAAAAGTCATAGACAAGGCGTTGAGAAGGATAACAGGGGAAAACAAGCTCAATGTCCAGGTTGATTTATGCAATAAAATCATCAGAATGCTGATTGAGGAACTGGATATCAGCGATTTTGACGAATATACAAACAGCGAAGAAGCAAGACTGCTTCTTGCCATGCTGGACAAAATGGACACAACTCTAATAGACGACTACACGAACAAGAAAGTAAGACCAATCACATCCATAGCCGCCAATACACTGTTCACCGGTGCCCAGAACGAACCATCCCTCGGAAGCGAACTAATTAAAGAAATAAACACATCAGACAGAATAGACATGCTCGTGTCCTTCATAAAATGGAGCGGCCTGTCTCAAATATACGAAGCCCTAAAGAAATTCACCACGAACAAAAAACTTAGAGTAATAACAACATCATACATGGGAGCCTCGGACTACAAGGCTATCTTTGAGCTGTCCAAACTTCCAAACACGGAAATAAAAATCTCCTATGATACGAAACGAACCAGGCTACATTCCAAGTCCTATATGTTTTACCGTTATACAGGATTTTCTACCGCTTACATTGGTTCTTCCAATCTATCAAATGCTGCACTTACTAGCGGATTGGAATGGAATCTGAAAATATCTGAACACACATCAAAGGACATCATCAAAAAATTCAGAGCAACATTTGATACATACTGGCATGAAAGCGAGTTTTGTACATTCAACAAGGATGATGAAGGTGACAGAGACAAGTTAAGGATTGCTCTTAATTCAAACAAAGACGTTCAAAGGGACAAGGAATTTTATTTTGAAATAATTCTTTATTCTCATCAGATAGAAATACTAGACAAGCTTCAGGCAGAAAGGGAAATTCATAATCGATATAAAAATCACAGCCTTACTACTGTCTGGGAACAGCCAGGTTCACACGTTACGAAGGCAGCAGATCAATGAGTATAGTATGGAAGCTGGACAACAAAATGCCCGAGTTCATCAAGAAAAAGATAAACAGCAATGTGATGGTGGGGTAAAAACGAAAACATTTGGAGATTATGTTTGTAAAGAGGAAGTAAACTGGTTTACTACACGAGTAGTTGTTGAGCAAATTCTTTTATAATGCTAAAGCCGCAGCATCATTTGTAAATTTGTTCTGACTAATTAATTGTCTATATATGTTGAATTATGATATAATGATGATAGATCACTTAAAGAACGTATCTATAACTTTGATTAATTATTTGAGGTAAAAATGATAGAATTATTATGTCCAGTTTGTAATGTACCGATGAATTCAGATAGATGTATAAAAGAAGAATGTCAAGCAAGAACAGTGGCTTCTACAACAATTTATTGGTGTGATGAATGCAATATACCGATATTTGATAAGGTGTGTGACACTTGTGGAAAAGAAGCAAGATATATTTCTACTGACATTAGGCCTGTTTTTCCAGAAGAAAAATTATTGTTAGCTATAATTTTAGAAAAAGAAGATCTTTTATGTTTTGATAATGCATCAATTTGGAATGGAAGTGGTGCTTATTTTATTGATGGGCAAAAGCTCAAAATTCAGATAAATAAATTAAATAAACTACCATTAGATGAAATTATAAAAATTAAAGAAAAATATAATAGATACATTGAAATGGTTAACCGAAATTATTTTAATGAGATTATTGATAAATTTATTACAGCAAATCAAGTTAGATACAATTATATTAATGATGAAGCAGTAAAATTTATTCAAGGATATTTAGGGAAATATTCAATTGAAGATATGCTGGTATCTTTTAGCGGTGGCAAAGATTCAACAGTAACTTCTCATTTAGTAACAAAAGCTTTAGGAACTAACAAGGTATTACATATTTTTGGAGATACAACTTTAGAATTTGATAAAACCTATGAATATAAAGAACGATTTAGAAAAAATGATGATACTAAGAGTATACAAGTAATAACTTCAAAGAATAGGGAGAAAAATTTTGAAGAATTATGTAAAATAATAGGTCCACCAAGTAGAGTCATGAGGTGGTGTTGTACAGTTTTTAAGACTGGAGCTATTTCAAGAACAATATCATCCGCCTATAGAAATAAAACTAATATATTAACATTCTATGGTGTTAGAAAGAGCGAATCAATAAGCAGAAGCAAATATGATAGGGAAAGTGATAGCCCAAAAATCACGAAGCAAACAGTCGCTTCGCCAATTATTGACTGGATAGATTTTGATGTGTGGTTATATATTCTAACAAATAAAATTGATTTTAATGATGCATATAAATTAGGATACTCGAGAGTTGGGTGTTGGTGTTGTCCTAATAATGGAGGATGGTCCGAGTTTCTTTCAAAAGTTCATATGTATGAAAAGTATACTAATTGGAGGAACTTATTAGTAGACTTTGCAAAAAAAATAGACAAGCCTGATCCTGAAGAGTATGTAGATAGTGGAAACTGGAAAGCAAGACAAGGCGGCAATGGATTAGAAGTTGCTGAAAAATCTATAGTGTCTTTTGAACCTTGTGCTACGGAAGATAATGCTTTTAACTATGAACTTCAAAAACCAATTACAGAAGAACTATATGAATTGTTTAAACCATTTGGCTATATAAATAAAGAACTTGGGAACAAACGTTTAGGCGAAGTTTATGTACTTGATAAAAAAGGAAATGTTGTTCTTGTGTTGCAAGGAAGAATTGGAAGTACACATTTTAAGGTGACAATTAAGAAAAAGAATTTAGCTAAAGCTAAGACCTTGGCTGTAGCAGAAGGTAAGGTACAATGTCAGCTAACAAAGTATCAAATGTGTATGAGTTGTAAAGCTTGTGAAAGTATTTGTAAACATAATGCCATATCAATACGTGATATTGGGAATGGTGAAGTTTCATACAAAATTGACGATGAAAAATGTGTAAGGTGTACAGAATGTGTTTCTCACTTCAATGCTGGATGTTACATGAGAAAAGTTTTAACTATAAAGAGAGGTTAATAACATGACAGATAAAAAGGTTCCTTTCAAATTAAGAGGGCATGAAAAGTTTCCTCTTAGAGAAGGATGGCTTAATAAAGGATTGATTACAGTTGATACTGATTCTAGAATTTTTTTAGATTCTAATGGTCCAGACAAACTTGGGGTTGGTAATAATATGGTAAGATCAATAAGGTATTGGTTAAAGTCTTTTAATTTGATAACTGAAAAGCCTGGACAAGGTGCACAACTTACTGACTTAGGTAAAATAATTAAAGAAAATGATTTGTATTTTGAAGATATATTTACATTATGGATTTTGCACTCTAATTTAGTAAAAAACATTAAAGAATCAACTGTTTGGTACATGTTTTTTAACAGGTGTGATATTGATGAATTCAGAAAAGATGAGATTTTTATAGTTTTATTAAATGAGTTGAAAAACTACGTTAAAGAGGAAAAATTCTCGGAAAATTCATTAAAAGATGATATAGATGTGTTACTTAATATGTATAATAGTAAAATTGAAAAAGGTGTTGCGTGTGATCCTGAAGATAAAACCATTAGCCCCTTCTCAACATTAGGCTTATTATCACGAAAAGATGATTATTATTATAAAAATCAGCCTGATTTAAGTAAACTAACAGAACGTGTAATATGGTATGAACTCTGTTGTTTGTTTGAAGATACTAACAATGTAAGCATAGATAGTATTACAACAGGCGATGATAGCTTAGGAAGTATATATAATTTATCAAGAGTTAGTATTAATGAATATTTGGATAAATTAGATGGATTAAAATATATAAGAGTGAACAGAACTGCTGGGTTGGATATGATTTATAAGCTAAAAGACGCAACACCACTATCGGTAATAGAAGATTATTATAAAGAACATAAATAAGGTGATCATATGACAATTAATAAATTAAGTGAAATAATTCAAGTTAATGAAAATTTTAGAAATGCCATTAATATATATCTAAATTTAAATAAGAAAGATAAAATATTAAGTTATATTCCGACTAAATCATCTGTAGATATACTAAATGCGTTTCTTGAATCAGTGGATAAAAATATAAACCAATCATCCATACTTATAGGACCATATGGAAAAGGAAAATCCCATCTATTACTTGTTTTACTTGCAATTATTTCCTTAGAGAGAAATAATGGTAATGATAAAATTATAAAACAGCTTATTAAGTCAGTAAGCGAAGTTGATAAAAATGTTTCGGAAACCATCAATAAAATTTGGATAAAGAAGGGTAGATTTTTACCTGTTTTGATTTCAAGCACTTATGGTGATTTGAATCAAGCTTTTTTATTGGGCTTAAATGAAGCATTAAAAAGAGAAAATATAATGAATATATTTCCAGAGACATTTTTTAAACACGCACTTGCTATTATTGACAATTGGGCAAAGAATTATGGGGATACTCATAGACTCTTTGTTAATAAATTAAAAGAAAAAGAAATTACTTATAGTGAGATAGTGTCTGGTCTAACAAGCTATGAAAAAAAGTCTCTTGATATTTTTAAAACTATATATCCTGAACTTACATCTGGAAGCCAGTTTAATCCACTGATAAACTCTGAAATATTACCACTTTACAAAGATATATCTCAACAGTTAAGAGACGAATATGGATTTAGCGGTATTTATATTGTATTTGACGAATTTAGCAAGTTTATTGAAAGTAGAGATAAAACATCTGTTGGAAATGATATGAAGCTATTGCAAGATGTATGTGAATTGGCTTTAGATTCTGATTCGCCACAAGTTTTTATAACTTTCGTAGCGCATAAGAGTATTAAGGAATATGGAAAACATTTATCAAATGAAATCATAAATTCTTACACTGGTATTGAAGGAAGAATAGTTGAAAGATACTTTGTAACTTCATCAAAAAATAATTATGAATTAATAAAAAATGCTATACAAAAAGATATTAATATTGTAAAAAGCGAACCAAAATGCAATAAATACATATCTGATAATGCTGTTAATGAAAATTATGAAGTGCCTTCATTTAGGACTATGTTTAATAAAGATGATTTTAGAAGAATTATTGTTGAAGGTTGTTATCCTCTAAATCCGATTAGTGCATATTTGTTGTTAAACGTAAGTGAGAAGGTTGCGCAAAATGAAAGAACCTTGTTTACATTTATATCAAAGAATGAACCTTTTAGCATGTCAAAATACATTAAAAATCATAAATACTCTGACAATTGGATTATAACGCCTGATTTAATTTATGATTATTTTAAAGGGTTGTTTAAAAAAGAAGTAGTAAATGAATATGTTCATAATGTATGGCTAAAATCCGAATATGCAATTGCAAATGCAGATAATAGCGATCAAATAAAAATTTTAAAGGTAATGGCACTAATAGATATAGTGAATAAGCCAGAAGAAATACCGGTTGATGAAAATAATATTTCACTAGCTTCAGGTATCAATAATGCTCGTGAGGTATTAGATAAATTAATTGATAAAGAATTAATTTATAGAAAACGTTCAAATAATAATTATTATTTTAAGACAAAAATAGGTACTGATTTAAAAAATGAAATAGATAAAAGACGGAGATTAAAAGAATCCATTAAGGTTAATGTTGGTAAAGTTCTACTTGAGATATCAAATAACAAGTTCATTATGCCCAAGGTTTATAACCAAGAGTATGCAATGACTAGATATTTTAAATTAGAATACATTGACATAAATAGTTTTTTTGGAATTAGTTATGCAAGTAGCATCTTCGATGAAGATAGTTTCTGTGACGGAAAAATTATAGCTCTTATATGTTATGATGATGAACAAATTAATGGTATAGAAAATGTTTCAATGAAACTAAAAGAACTTGCATGTGAAAAGCTTGTTGTATTGCATCCAAGTAAGTCTTTTAATCTAGTTAAACTAATTCAAAATTATGAAATCATTCAAGAATTGAAAAATGATGTTGTATTTATTGAAAATAATAAGGTTCTAAGAAATGAATTAAATATTTTCGAAGAAGATATTTCTAATGAAATATTAGAATATTTAAATAATGCTTACGAGATTCAAAACGGATGTAGAGCCTTTTATTATAAAGAAGGGCAATCCTTTAAATGGGAACACAATAATTTAAACAAATTAATAGATTATATTTGTTTTTCCTACTACAAAAAAACACCAGTTATAAATAATGAATTAATAAATAGACAGTTTATTACAACTTCACCAATAAAAAAAGCAAGAAAAGCTATTATTGATTACATTTTAGAAAAAAGTTATGATGAATCTTTTTATGCTGGAACTAATCCAGAAGCGACAATTTATAGAACATTATTTATTGTCACAGGTATTTTGAGCAATAATGAAAGTGATAATATGAAGACTTTTTTAGAACAGATAGACTCATCTATTTCATTATGCAATAATAACAAATTATCTTTAAGTACAATTGTGCAAAATGTAAGTTGTGCACCATTTGGTATTAGGAATGGAGTATTACCAATATATTTAGCATATGTGTTATGCAATAGAAATGAAGATATTATTGTTTACTTTAAAACTAAAGAAATGGAATTGACTTCAGATATAGTTCTAAATATGTGTGAAAATCCAGGTGATTATTATTTATTTATGTCTGCTAAAAGCGCAGAAAAGGAAAAGTACATTACAGGATTAACGAATTTATTTTCAATTGAGACTAGATACAACCTAACTGGATCAAGATTAAGCCATATTTTAACAGGTATACAAAGATGGTTCAGGGCATTGCCTCAGGTTACAAGAACGTTTAGAAAGCAATGTGATATTTTTGAAGAAGCAACAATTTTCGATGCAATGCTTATTATAAAACCATTGCTACAAAAAATAGATGTCAATCCATATGAAGTTTTATTTGAAAAGATACCTGCAGCTTTCAGATCTGAAGATGACTATATAAAGTGTCTTGAAAGTATTAAACAGTTAAAATATGTTCTGGATAATTACTTAAGTTGGTTAAGTGAAAAAGCTATTCAATTTACTCTTAATGAATTTAATTCTAAAGATGATTTACATCATACGTTGAAAAATTGGTACGATAAGCAGAGTTTAATGTCTAAGAGGGGAATTTATAGTAATAGGATTACTAATTTAATGAATTATATATCTAATATGACAACTTTTGATGATACTGAAATTATAGCAAAGGTTATAAAATCTATCATAGATGTCTATATTGAGAATTGGAATGATAATTCACTTGAAGAATATTTAGTAGCATTGAAAGAAGTAATAGTGGAAGTTGAGTCAATAAAGGATGAGAATAGATCAGATAAATATCAAATTTCTTTTACAAACAGGGAAGGCAACATAATTCAAAAATATTATGATAAAAGTAATGAGGGGACGGGTGCAATTTTAAGAAACATAATTGAGGATAACTTGGAGGACTTTTCTGATTTAAGTGTTAATGATAAGGTATCTATTTTAGTTGATATGATTGAAAAGATATTAGGTTAGGAGAATTAATATGGATAAAGTAATTTATTTAGATAATGCAGCAACTACATTTCCAAAACCAGAATCTGTTTATACTACGATGGATGAAGCTAATAGAAATTATGCGGTAAATTCAGGGCGGGGTTCATATAAATTAGCAAAATTAGCAACTAAGATAATTGATGATACAAAAAAATCAATATTGAAACTTGCTAATGCTAAAGAATCAGCTAAAATAATATTTTCTCCTTCTGTTACAATATCATTTAATCAAATTCTTAATGGATTAAATATACCAGCTAATTCAGCAATTTATGTTTCACCTTATGAACATAATGCAGTTGCTAGAACAATTAACTATTTAAGTAAAAAAAACAAACTTATAATCAAGGAATTACCAATTGATGAACAAACATTTGAAATAGATATTGATAAAATGAAATATATGTTTTCCAAAGAACCTCCTTATTGTGTTTGCGCTACTTATGTCAGCAATGTGACAGGATATATATTACCTATTAGTGAAATTTTTAGAGAATCTAAAAAATATAATTCTATCACAGTGCTTGATGCAGCTCAAGCTTTGGGATTAATAAAAATGAACTTAAAGGAACTTAATGCGGATTTCGTTGCATTCGCTGGACATAAAACATTATATGGGCCATTTGGAATTGCTGGTTTTATAGACAACAGTAATATTGAATTAAGTGAATTCATTGTAGGTGGAACTGGAAGTGATTCGTTGAATTTGGACATGCCTCAATCAAGTCCATACAAGTATGAATCAGCAAGTCCAAATATTGTTGCAATTGCTGGGTTAAAGGCAGCACTTGAATTTATTGACGTAGAAAAAATATATAATCATGAAAAGACGTTGACAAATTATCTTATTGAACAATTACAAAGATATAAGAAGGTTAAAATGTATTTACCACATAATCTCGATAATCATATTAGTATAGTATCTTTTAATATTGAAGGTTATAAATCCGAGGATGTAGGAATGATACTAGATGAAGATTACACCATTGCAGTAAGAACAGGTTATCATTGTGCACCACTTATACATAAGTACTTGAAGGATCAAAATGAATTGGGTACGGTTAGAATAGGATTAGGTTATTTTAATACTATTAAAGATATAGATATATTAATAAAAGCAATTCAAGATGTTATATGCAATTAAGTTTATGTAATTATTATCATAAAGGGAGTATAACAATGTCAATAAAGTTGAAAGAAATTTTTAATGAAAATGATGAAGACAGATTGGTTTTGCCAGATTTTCAAAGGGATTTTGTATGGGATAAAGACCAACAAAAAAATTTACTTGTATCATTTATGACATATTTGCCTGTAGGAAGCATTTTACTATTAAAAGGAACAAGTGATGATTTCGCAAACAAAAAAATGTGTTTTCCTAAAACTAGTTGTGTGCCAACTGAATCATGTACATACCTACTTGATGGGCAACAAAGAATTACAAGTTTAAAGAGTATGTTTACGGATTTGTTCAGTGATTTAGATACTTGGAGAACAACTTGGGAAAGTATTTATAAGGATCTTAGGAATAGATGGTTTGTTAGAGTAATTCCTAAGAATAATGAGGAAGATATTTTCGGATATGAGTTTCTGAACTTCAAAGATCTATGCTCATACGAACCTAGTCAGGTAGTAAATAATATAGAATTCAAAACCATTCATAAGACTAAGATTCAAGATTGGTTTAATCCAGGTTTTATTGTGTTAGATAAGAAGGAGAAAGTGGTTCCGTTTAGTGAGATGAATTTGCGAAACTCTATTCTAGCAGAATATGCAGCTAAAGAAGGATTAGTACCGTTATACTCTCTATATAAAAAGGATAAATCTAAAGCGTTACATGAATACGTTATTGAAAAGATTGGAAGAGAAAGGGTTGAAGATTTAAAAGCTGAAATTAGAGATGTAAAGAATCTTGATGAAAAAAATCAAAAAATTAAAAAATATTTAGAGGAAATAGAACCAAACATAGAGATTCTTATTCAAGATTGTGATGAGGAAGGTATAAATAGCGCATGGTCGAACCTTTCTGCAAAATGGAGTAGGGAGATTATTAATTTTCTAGAAGGTATAATGAATGAAGAAGTACCTACTATTGAGCTGTCATCAGACCAAATAAATAGGGCAGTAGCTATTTTTGAAAGTATAAATAAAGGTGGTACACCGTTAGATACCTTTGATTTAGTTGTTGCTAAGGCAGCTAAAGATAAAAGTTTAGAATCTTTAACAAAACGTTTGTTAAATAATCTAAAGGAAGATATTTATTTAAGCAATGCAATACTAAATAATCTACATGAAAAACCAACAAAATGGTTTCCAGAATATGTAGGACTAACAAATGATAATGAATTATCTAAAATAATAAAGTCGCAATTTTTAAATATGCTATCTATATTTTCATATGTTGAGTATGGTAATGTTGATGACATAAAAAATGACTTAGTAAAAAAGAACTTGATTTTAAAATTAACAGCTGAACAAATTAATAATAATTACCAACATGCCATTAAATCATTAATTAGAGCAAGTGCTTTCTTACAACTACGATGTGGCATTAGCGTAATTACAGAATTACCTTACGAATTGATGATTTTACCAATTGCATATATTTTAGTCGATGACAAAAAATGGGAAGATAATAAAGTACTTAATAAAATTGAATATTGGTACTGGACTTGTCTATTTGGTGGTGCATATAGGGAAAGGCAAAATGAGCAATCAATTAAGGATATAAAATCTCTATATAAGTGGACAAGCGGTGAAATTGATAACCCGTTTGAAAACTACAACCAGAAATGTTTAAAAGATCCAGGGTATTCTGATATTAATTTATTGTTAATGAAAGATGAGACACATGAAGAAATACAAGGCTCTATTAAGAAGGCTTTAATGCAGTATATTTTAAGCCAAGAACCAAGAGATTTTATTTTTAAAGATTTATATTTGACAGCATATAAGATAGGGTCACAAGAGTGTTTTGATTTTGAGGGCAATGAGCAATTTATTAAGGCACAATTGCATCATATAATCCCTTTAAAAAATGCGACTGATATTGGACAATCCTCTAAAGAAATTAGAAATAATAAAAAACATATATTAAATAGTCCATTAAATACAACATTAATAAGTATGAATTCTAATCTTCAGATAAGTGATATGAAACCTGAAGATTACTTTAAATATGTATCTGAGGTAGCTATGTATGGACATTGTATACCAGCAAATTGTAAACAAATTTTTAATGAAGATGAATTTGATGAAAAAACATATGAAAAAATTTTAGAATTGAGATTCAATGAAATTAACAAAACCTTAATTATGGAGTTAGATAAACTTAAATGTTAATAAGTTGATTAATATATTTAGACTAGCTAGTTGCTGTCAATAGAATTAATGTTATTAATAGCATAGCTTATGCTATGACTTTATTGTACCCGGGGGTGGGAATTTGAGTCTTCAGAAAGTAGATTTGAAAATGTCTTATAGGACTCCACGAGATAATATAGTTAAAGATTTTTTAAATCCCTTGTTGTCAAATGCTTCAACTTATAAAAGAGCAGTAGGTTTTTTTTCATCATCTTCATTAATACAGGTATCATATGGAATTAATAAACTTGTTAATAATTGTGGAAAAGTAATGCTTATAGCTTCACCTCGACTAACAGAAGATGATATTGAAGCTATAAATAAAGGGTATGATGAAAGAAAAAAAATTATTGAAAATGCACTTCTAAGAGATTTTAATGAACCTAAAGATTACTTTGAGGAAAGGAGGCTAAATTTATTAGCACATTTAATTAAAGAAGGGGTTCTAGATATAAAAATTGCCTTACTACAAAGTAATAGTAAGATAGGTCTATTTCATGATAAATTAGGCATAATTGAGGACAATGAAGGTAATATAGTGGCGTTCTCTGGATCATTAAATGAAACTGAAGCTGCCTTTGTTCTTAATTATGAGGCAATTGATGTGTTCGCATCTTGGTGGAGCGAAGAGTCCAGAAAAAGAGTAGAGGAAAAAAATGAAGCGTTCAATAGAATGTGGAAAAATACTGAAGACGAAATCCAAATTATGGATTTTCCAGAAGTAGTAAAGAATAAACTTGTATCATATAAAAGAGAAATTGTTGATATATATTTTGATGATTTTGATGAAGATAAAGAAAGTGGTACTGGAGAAAGAGAAGATACTTATAAACAAAATGATATTCCAACTTTGCCAAGGGATTTAAATTTTCATGAGTACCAGAAAGAAGCAATAAACAATTGGAAATTAGAAAACTTCAAAGGTATCTTTGATATGGCAACTGGCACAGGAAAGACTTATACTGGTCTTGGTGCTTTACTTGAACTTTATAAATATTGTAATGGAAAATTGGCAGTAATAATATGTTGCCCTTATCAGCACTTAGTTGATCAGTGGGTTGAAGATTTGGAATATTTCAATATAAATCCTATCATTGGTTACAGTACATCCCAAGATAGACATTACAAAAAACGACTTAGGGATTCAATATTTGATTATAACTTAGGAATTAAGAAATTTTTATGTTTTATTTGTACAAATAGCACATTTAGAATAAAAAGTATTCAAAGAGAAATTAATACTTTAACTGACAATGTTTTAATTATTGTTGATGAAGCACATAATTTTGGGGCAGAGAAACTATTTGAAAGTTTACCAAGTAATATAAGATATAGACTTGCGCTTTCTGCAACTCTAGAAAGACATAATGACGAAGAAGGTACTGAAAGACTTTATAAATATTTTGGTAAGAAGTGTATTGAATACACTCTTGAAAGAGCGATTGAAGAAAAAAAACTAACCCCTTATTATTACTATCCTGTAGTTGTTACATTATCGACTGAAGAACGTAATAAATATACTGAAATAACTAACGAGATAGTAAGATGTATTACATATGATAAAAGAGGCAAACTTAAGCTAACAGAAAAGGGCAAAATGCTTGCCCTAAAGAGATCAAGAGTAGTTGCTGGAGCAATTGAAAAAGCTAGTCAGCTTTATAATATTATGAAGAACTATACAGAAGAAACACACATACTTGTATATTGTGGAGCTACTAAGTTGTTAGATCAAGAATATGAAGATGATGATATAGAAGATATCAGACAAATTGATTATATAACAAAAATTCTTGGAAATGATCTTGATATGAAGGTAGCTCAATTTACTTCAAGAGAAGATAGCGAAAAAAGAAGGATTAGAAAAAAGGCCTTTATGGATGGTGACATACAGGCACTAATAGCAATTAAATGCTTAGATGAAGGAGTTAATATTCCTAAAATTAAAACAGCATTTATTTTAGCTAGTACAACAAATCCTAAAGAATATATACAAAGGCGTGGAAGAGTTTTAAGAATGGCAAAGGGCAAGGAATATGCAAGGATATATGACTTCATTACATTACCACATAGCTTGGAAGAAGTAATGCAGTTAACTTATACAGAAATGCAAAAAGATAAGTCTTTAGTAAAAAAAGAAATAAAGAGAATGATTGAATTTAAAAGCTTAGCATTAAATCCATATGATTCAGATGATTTACTAGAAGAGATAAATGAAAAATATAGGCTTTATGAAGATGACATGAATTATGAAGATGACATTGAAATTGAAGTTGGAGGTGATATTGATGGAAGGTAAATGTATAGAACAAAATGGAATATCAATTGATAAGAAAAAGGCTAATAGGATGATTATGTCAATTCTTTTTAACGAAAATTTAAACCATAAAACAAAAGCTAAAAGTGATAGTGATATGGTAAAACTTCATATGGAAACAATTAAGGAGGAATTAAATGCTTATCAAGAAAATTGAAATGTTTAATTTTAGACAATTTGAAGGTAAAAAATCAATAGAATTTTCAACAGATGAAAATAAAAATGTTACTGTTATTATTGGCGAAAATGGTACAGGGAAAACAACTCTTGAACAAGCTTTTCTTTGGGCATTGTACGGAATTACTGAATTTAAGGTAAAAGAATTGATAAACCGTGATATTAGAGATGCAATGATGCCTGGTGATGAAAAAGTAGTTAAGGTTGATTTGTATTTGAACAATGAAGGTCACGATTATGTTATTTCGAGAAGACAAAGGTTTCACCGTGACTATAAGGGTATTAAAGAATCTAATATTGAATTTTCAGTAGGTGAAAAAAATGATATTGGAGAATGGGATTATAAGTCAGAAAATCAATCTAATATCTTTATAAAGAAAATGCTACCTGTCGAACTTTCGAAGTTTTTCTTCTTTGACGGAGAAAGAATCAAACTCATGAGTGAAGAAATTGAAAAGGGTAAAAGTAGAGAATTTGCAGATGCTGTGCGTGGTCTCGTGGGATTAACAGCAATTATGAATGCTATTTCGCATTTTAAACCTTCTACTACAAATAATACTGTAATAGGGAGATATACAAATCTTATAGACAGTTCAGGCGATAAAAAATTAGCGGATTATACTCGCAAGATAGCAGAGTATGACAGACAAATAGAAGTTCTTGAAAGTCGAATTGAAGAAATAGAACCTAATATTGAAAAATATTTTGAACGTGCACTAATTATAAAACAAGAAATACTAAACATGACTCCTGCGATTAAGTTAAAACAAGAATATGACCAGCTTACTATTGAAGTAGAAGCTTTAAAAGAAAAAAAGAAGTCTATTACTAACACATTATTACGAGTATTTTCTAAGCAGTCTATAGATTTTTTTTCAAAGCCGTTAATTAAAAGTACTATGGAGGAGTTAAAAGAAAGTAATAAGTTGGACAAGGGTATCCCTATGCTTCACTCAGATACAGTTAAATTTTTATTAGAACGTAAAATTTGTATTTGTGGAACTTGTATAGAAACAGGTTCTAAGGAAGCAAAATCACTTTATGATTTAATAGATTTACTTCCTCCTAAGAATATAGGTCAAATGATAGGACAATTTTCAGATGGTGCAAAAGTAAGGATCCGATCGTCTGAGAATTATTATTCAGTTTTTGACTCAACTTTCAAGAATATTAGGGAAGTATCAAATAGAATTGATGAAAAGACACATAAAATGACCGAAATATTCAACAATCTTTCTGATACATCTAAAGCTCAAGAGATGAGAGAACAACAAAAGGAGTATGAAAATCAAGCATTAAGATTTAAAGTAGAAACTAAAGAAAAACGCGATAGATTAGTCTCAATAACAAAAGATAGAAAGTATATTGAGGCAGAAAGAGACAGGCTATTATTACTAGATGAAAAAAATAAAGAAAACAGAGAATTATTAGAATATGCTAAATATATATATAATGAGCTTGTAACGTCATATTCAAAAAAGGAAGATTTAGTTAGAAGGCAGTTACAAGATAGCATAAATGATGTTTTTAAGACAATCTATGATGATGGAATATTCCTAGAGGTTGATTCGCGCTATAATATAAAAGTAGTTGTAACTGATACTACAGCAAATGGTGATGAACTCGAACGTAATACAGCTCAAAATTATGCCATAATTTTTGCATTTATTTCTGGTATTATTAGAATGGCTAAAGAAAGAAGCAAGGATGAAAGAATAGAAGGTCTTGGTGAAGATGGTTCTTTTGAACAAGCAGAAGGATATCCCTTAGTTATGGATGCTCCTTTATCAGCATTCGATAAAAAAAGAATTCATAAGATATGTGATACTATACCTAAAATTGCTCAACAAGTGATCATATTTATTAAAGATACTGATGGTGAAGTAGCAGAAGAGCATATGGGTGACAGAATAGGGAAGAAATGGTTATTAACAGCAGTATCTAAAACTCAGACTAATATTGATAGGAGGTAGGATAAATTGTTTGACAAGAATATAATTATTAAAGGGCATCATGCTACGTATATGAAGAAATTAGTATCAAAATTTGATTCTAGTTTATCACAAGGAATATTTGATAGAAATCTAGATGTATATTTAATAGCACCAATAGTCGGGAAACTATTCAATAGAAAAAGTGTGGTAGATAATGATGTTAAAGACGATACTAGTATACATACAGAACAGATAAACTCAGTAATGGATCAATTAGAGTTTAACTATAGAATTATTATGATGCTTGAAGATAAAGAGAAAGTAGATATTGAAACAAGAACAAATAAGGCTTTTCGCTATGACCGTGATATAGAAAATAGAAAAAGTGGAGATGCTATATTTGAACAATATGTACTAGGAGGTATAGAAGTTCTATATGAAAAAATAATGTTAGAAACAAATGACACTGATGAGTATTTAAGGAAGATGTATCAATTTATTTCTGAATTTTATAATAGATATTTTTCTGAAATTGATAATGAAGATATCTACAAGTTATGTAAGCTAGCTGGAAGTTAATTATTGTATATATTAAAGAGCATATAAGGATTATATGCATTATAAGAAGACTTCGAAAAAAGTAAAGAACACATTCGTTTTCCATCATAGGAACATCTGAAGTAATATTATTAGATACATAAGATTCTGCTATGAGAACTAAATATAGTGATAAATATGGTTATCATTCAGAGTATGATTCATATACCAGCTTATGTGCACAAACAAAGAAGGCGGTTATAGGTTCTAAAAGTGCTAGAAACAGAGCCAAGCAATATTGGATTATAATGTTGCTGATACACGTTTTGGATCTGAAGAAGGTATTCAAGCTTTAAGACTTATGGGCGGAGATTACTTCGTTAGAAATTGACGAGGAATCTTCCCTTAATTAGTATTTTATATATTAGCAGAGAATTAATTTGCTTTATTTATTTAATTATATAAAAACTGATTATAATCAAGATTTTTGAATAAATTATTTGAAGTAACCTTATAACAAATCATTTTTCTGCTAAAAAGGCAATTAAAAGAACCTTTTCATTGATATATTAATATGAGTTACTGAACGCTATATGTCGGATATAAGGTTCTGTTGTTAATTAATTACTGATGAGAAAGATTTGTTAAATTTACGTTATTTTAAAAAGGGTGGGTACATGTCTGAAGAAAATATAAAAAAATTTAATTTTAAAGAACCGCATCCAATTAAGTTGCTGAAAAACAAAAGTTATCCGACATACCAGCTTTATGCCACGGTGTTAAACAAAACTGATCCTGAGAAGGCTATTGTAATTTGTGTGCTGGAAACAATGTCATGGCTGAGAAAACGTTTTAGGGAGCTGGAAATGCCGCAGGAGATTATGTTTCCTGAGCCTGATGATTTTGAAGGGGTTACTCTTAATGATTTTAAATCTTTCAGGATTAACGAGGGGTATGTTGTTGATGTGGTGTTTGTCAAGGAAAAGGGGATATGGGCTTTTCACCTGATCGAACCGGACCTGGGACCAGATCCGGGGAATGAAAATCAAAGGCGGCAACCGGTGCCGGGAAGGGTATTTGAAACAAACATTGCTTTTAGGATATTCAACGGCAAGGTTGAATGCGGATTCAAAACTGTTTGTTCAGAACCAGAGAGTACCAGGGAAGTCTGTGAGGTGTTCAGGCTGGCTGTTGTTAAATCCATCGTGAAAAATAAAAACCTTGGCCTGGAACAGGTTCTCCCTATAACAAGGGATGCTCAAACTATCAGCAGCAACGAAGGTGTTGACAATGTAATCGGATATATAACGAGCAAAGAACGGCAGATTCCTTATGTGCTAATTGCTGAATATAAAAAGGAATTGGACATCAGCAAGCTGAAAATAGAAAAACCTGAGTTCGATGTGCACAGTCTTATATATCGCAGCATTGACGAGCTTATGGGAATAACATCGGATGATGCAACGGATGGATATACGCTCTTTTTAGAAAAATTGAATAAAACAATCAACCACAGGATGGGTTATGCCCAGTTTGCATTTCTTCCAAACAAATACTTGGAATACTTCAATGAAAACTGTGCAAGGTGCAAAGCATCTAACGGCAGCATAATTGTGTTTTATCCGGAAAAGTTTAAATCAGCTTGCAAAAAATACGACTGCAGCTATATAATGCTGAATGAAGATAAGTTTTTAAAGAATTTAGAGGACGAGCTTCAGGAATATTCCAAATATAAGATTTATGATTTTGGACATGTGAAGTTTATCAATGAAGCACGGATTGAGGAGCTTCAGAGAGTAATTGATATCAGTAATTCAAAAGAAGAGATTATTGCTGCGTATGAAGATAAAATCAGAAGCATAGCATCAGAGAAAAACAATGATCTAAATATGCTGAAATCTGCTATAATTGAAAAAGACGATAAAATTGAAAGGCTTAAAGAAATAATTGATAAACTGGATGCTAAAGATGATGTCTGGATTGCTGAGATTGAAAAAATAAACCATTCTTATGATGAACGCATAGATAAGCTGAAGCAGGAATTGAAAAGAAAGGATATTTTGCTGGGGAGACCTAAAAAGACTGAGGAAGTACCTGACTGGGTGGAAAAATATTTTTCAGGCAGGCTTATTTTCCATGACAGGGCAAAGAGTCTGATATCGAAAACACCAACAACCGAAGTTGATATGAACCTGCTTTGCGATGCCATAGAATATCTTGCACATGAATACAGAGCTTTTCTGACGGGAGAAATAACAAAAGAGGAATGTGCAAAAGCTTGTTCTGAAACATACAACAGAAATTTCAATGTAAGTCCTTCCGGAGACATGAGCATTCAAGCTTACAGTTTTGAATACAAAGTAAAATACGGAGTCGGATTTACCGGCAAACCCAAGGAAGTTGCTCTGAATCAGCATCTCAAGGTAGGGAATGAAAATAAAAATCTGCTTAGGATATACTTTTTCTATGACAATGATAAGAAACTAATAGTGGTTGGATCTCTGCCTAAACATCTTAAGACTATAACTGAAAAGTAAAGGAAGTTAATCATATGAAAAGAAAAGTATCTTTAATAACAATATCTGCATTAGTGCTGGCACTGGTTGTGTCCGGATGTGCTCAGGATGCGAATCCAGCAGATGAATTAAAGGCTAAGGACAATGTTATTGCAGCATTAGAAGAAGAAAAGCAAGCGTTGGAAGATAAAATCTCTGAGTTAGAGGGAAAAATTACAGAGCTAGAAGAAGCCAAGACTGCTCCTGATTTGCAAAACAGCATGATATCAACGGCTTTAGAGGTAGTGCATTTATTAAATGATAAGGATATGATAGGAATATCAGCATATGTTCACCCGACAAAGGGTGTTAGATTTAGCCCTTACGGCAATGTAGATGTTTCATCTGATCAAGTCTTTACAGCAGAACAGTTTGAAGGGTTAATGACTGATGCACAGGTGTATACCTGGGGCAGTTATGATGGTTCCGGAGAGCCTATAAATATGAATTTTGCTGATTATTTCAAAGAATTTGTATATGATGAAGACTACGAAAATCCGCATATGATTGGCAACAATGTGGTGATTGGGCATGGAAATAGTTTGATTAACATTGACAGCGCTTATCCGGATGGAGTATTTGCAGAGTTCCACTTTACAGGGTTTGATCCTCAATACGAAGGGATCGACTGGAGCAGCTTGCGTTTGGTATTTGAAGAACAAGACGGCACGTGGTACTTGGTTGGAGTCATTCATGATCAATGGACAATCTAAAAATTATGGCAGCAGCACATGAGTAAATCTTATTAATGCAATATAAGAAAAATATATAATATAAAAAGTATGGTTAGAGGGAGCTAATGATGGATGAAATTGTGATTAGAGGAGTTAAAAAGGAAGATTCAGACAGAGTGGCTGAGATTGAAGCAGAATGCTTTCCGGCAGCTGAAGCAGCTTCAAAGAATTCTATTGAGAAACGTATAGCCACTTTCCCGGAATCTTTTTTTGTAGCAGAGAAAAACGGTAAAATAATCGGTTTTATTAATGGCTGCGCAACAAATAGTCCAGTAATTTATGATGCATTATATCATGATGCCAGCCATCATATACCAGATGGCGAAAGTCTGACAGTGTTTGGGCTTGATGTTCTTCCTGAATATCAAAGACAGGGTATTGCTGCTAAATTAATGAATTATTATATTGAGACAGCTAGAAATGATGGCCGTAAGAGAATTATCCTTACCTGCAAAGACAGGCTTGTTCACTATTATGAGTACTTTGGCTATGTAAATAGTGGTGTCTCAGAATCAACCCACGGCGGAGCTCAATGGTTTAATATGACACTCACTCTGTAAATTTACCAATAATTAATACTTGGGGAGCTATTGCATATCATGAAAAATACTTTAAAGAGAAGTGCTGCAAATCCATTTGTTCGTATTAAAAACAATTATGCTTTTGAAATTAATGATGAATTTGAAAAGTTAACTGGTTACTTAAGAACAGAGCTGTTAGGAAAATCAATTTCAGAAATAAATAGTATATTGAAAATTGATGCCCAAGTGAATCTTAACGATATTGAAGGTGATCGTAGCTGTTATATATTTACTAAAGAACATGAACCAAGAGAGGTAACTATTTTCTGCAAACGAATTCAATCCGAAAATCAACAGATTTATTTCATAAAAGAAAAAAGAAATTCAAGAATTGAAGATACAATTCCATATGCAGCAAGTATTTTAGAGGATAATGATGTTGGTGTTGCAATTTACAGCATATATGATGACATTTTACTGAAAGCAAATGAAAAATTTTTAACATTCAGTAAAATACCATACGAAAATATTGAAAATTGCATCGGTATAAAGTGGCAGGAAATATTTTCTCATTGGCAAAAGCATTTTGAAATCGTTTATTTAAACATTATTGAAAATGGTAAGCCTTTTCACTTAAAGGAGGTTAAATGGAAATATCCTGGGGAAGGAGACACTTATTGGAATTTATCTTTTGTACCAATAATTATTAAAGGGAAAACAAAGTACTTAGTGCAAACTGTCGCAGACGTGACTGAGAAAATTGTAAGCAGGAATATAATTGAAAAGCAAAAGCAAGAATTGGAAGTCATTATAGAAAATATTTCTGATCAATTGATATTATTTAATAAAAACGGCGAATATATTAAAATGAACAAACTGGCAAGAGATAAAGCTATGTTTGATATTAAAGCAGCCAAAAACTTCAATGAGGCTTATAACGAAGTTAAAATTTATGATATGAAGGATAATTTATTATCAGTTGAAGACGTACCATTAAATAGAGTAATTAAAGGAGAAACGTTTTCTAACGTTAGAGTTATCAGAAAAAACAGCGAATATACTCAATATACATCGATCAGCGGTACTCCCATACACGATGATAATGGTAATTTTATAGCAGGCGTATTAATATTGCGGGATATAACTGACCAAGTAAAATACGAAGAAAACTTATATATAAAAGCTCAGTATGACTCATTAAGCAACATAATAGATAATCTTGATTTAGGTTTTGTAAGGCTTACGTATCCGGAATTTAATTTCATTGATATAAATAATAAAGCTTATGAACAATTAAAACAAATGAATCCAAATATTGTTTTGCAGTCATCTATTAAAGGTAAGAATTTATATGATGTTTTTCTTGAAGAACCTCATATGAAAGAATTATTACATACTTCTTCAAAAAACAATAGCTGTTTTGAAATTCGCAATTTTAATATTGAAGGAGAAGATGTATTTTCTAAAATTATATACCAGCCGTTATATGGATTGAACAATGAGATTGTAGAAATTATAGTTCTTTGGGTAGATGTCACTGAAGAAGAAAAATCAAAGGAAATATTAGAATCCACGGTGAAAATGCAGGAAGAAATATATTCAAATGTGGCACATGAACTCAAGACTCCGCTTAATGTTATTTTTTCTGCTAACCAATTGCTGCTTATGTATTTAAAAGATGATTCATATGAAGAAAATAAGGCCAAATTTTACATTTACAGCAACAGTATTAAACAAAATTGTTACAGACTTACTAAACTTATCAATAATATAGTGGATTTATCTAAAAGTAAGGCTGGTTACTTAAAACTTAATCTAAGCAATGAAAATATTGTGGAAGTTATTGAAAATATTGCAGATTCAGTTTCAGATTATGTAAAGTCGAGAGGACTGAGAATTGTATTTTTTTCAAATGCAGAAGAAAAGATCATCGCCTGTGATCCAATTAGAATGGAAAGAGTTATGCTGAACCTTATTTCAAATGCAATAAAATTTACTAATCCATCCGGTGCAATATACATTAATGTATTAGACAAAGGAAGTACGGTTGAAATAATTGTAAAGGATACAGGAGTAGGAATTGAAAAGGAATATTTGGATTTATTATTCGAAAAATTTTACCAGATAGATAAAACTTTATCTCGCAATGCAGAAGGAAGCGGTATTGGGCTGTCACTAACAAAATCAATAGTTAATTTACATGGGGGAAATATAAGTGTTGACAGTGAAATTGGTAAAGGGAGTGTATTTAAAATTGAACTTCCGGTAAGGACAGTAGAAAAGAAAAGGTCAAAAGAGCAAACTAACTATAATAACAATAAAATTGAAATGATAAACATAGAATTTTCTGATATATATTCTAACGATTAACTGAAATTGAGAAGCCGGAGTTGTACCTTGATTCCGGTTTTTATGTTAAAATATATTCCCATTTTATAGAATAATGATGTATAATGCAGTATCGTATGATTTATATGAAAGAATTCATATATGAGTGAATTAACTTTATTGAAGTGTATGTCAAAAAATAAAACAGTGGTATCTGTTGGATAAAATAGATTGTTATTACGTGGAGGCATGAGATGAAGAAACCTATGATTGGAGTTATACCATTATATGATGAAAAGAAAGAAAGCTATTGGATGCTGCCGGGATATATGAAGGGGATCGAAAGAGCGGGAGGAATTCCTGTTGTGCTTCCTCTAACTTCGGATGCAGATATTATAGCTTCAATAGCAGACAAATTTGACGGATTTCTTTTTACGGGCGGTCACGATGTTGATCCGGGCATGTATGGGGAAAAAAAGGAAGAATATTGCGGGGAGCCGTGCAGTGAAAGAGATGTGATGGAAGAAGCTCTTTTCAAACGGGTGATTGAACTGGACAAGCCGGCCTTTGGAATTTGCCGCGGCCTGCAGTTGTTTAATGTATTGCTGGGAGGATCTCTTTATCAGGATATGATTATTCAAAGGGAACCGAAATCTAATATTGAGCACAGGCAAAAACCGCCTTATGACAAGCCGGTTCATTCTGTACATATAGAAAAGGATACGATTCTTTATGATATACTTGAGAAAGAAACAATCAATGTGAACAGCTATCATCATCAAGGCATCAAGCAGATGTCAAAAAAACTGATGTGTGCTGCAGAGGCAGAAGACGGAATGATAGAGTCTGTGTATATGTCTGATAAGAGGTTTGTGCTGGCTGTTCAATGGCATCCGGAATTTATGTTCAATGTTGATGATGATAATTTGAAGTTGTTTGTTGAATTTGTCAGGGCTTGTGTTTAAGGCTGCATGAATAATTGGCAGAAATTTTTTGGATGCTATCACAATACAATATATTTTGGAGGAAAATAGTATGAATTTACTGGAAGAGGCACGAATTGATATCAACGACGTGGATAGGGAAATGGCAAAGCTTTTTGAAAAAAGAATGCAGGCAGCAGAAAAGGTTATTGCTTACAAGATAGAAAATAATCTGCCTATATTTGACAGCAGCCGAGAGGCAGATGTTATTGAAAAAAACTGCAAACTCATCGAGAATGAAAAATATATCACGTATTACAAGGAATTTATTCAGCATCTTATGGATTTATCAAAGAACTATCAAAAATCAATTTTAGATCAAAACAAATAGGATGAATTGTAAACACAGTGGATGCATGCCCTACAGAAACACTGGGTTACTCTGTACCGCGTTGATTATGTTTACTCTCTAAAAATTCAGGTATAATATAATAAAATAATGAATTTAAGGAGCATAGAGTGAAAAATCATAAATCCACATTTTTAGGCTTAATCGTGGCAGCAATGTCGTTTATATTGATGTATACAGGGATTGGGTTCATTAATAACGCTGAATTATCAACACAAAACATAGCAGCTTATGTCCTGTTTTCATTGGTGCTGGGAATCATATCGGCAATTTTCCATTATTATAAGCTAAAATATGCTTTGATATTTTTTGTGGCAGGCATAGCAATCGGGTATTTTGAAATGTTTCGCAGGTTAATGGGAGATTTGAATGGCTGGGGAGACCTGACAGGCTTAATGTCTTTGTTCATGTTTATTTTTACAGGATTAATTGCGGGAATCATTGTCCAGACAGTTTATTACTTATATAAAAAGTTTAAGAAGACATAAATCAACAATAGTGTTTTTGCATTCATTATGAAGGTATCGGTTGGAGCAGTACGTATTGCCTTAATAAGACAAGTGCGAATATTAAAAAAAGAATTCAAAATACTTTCTCAAGAACTTATATATTATAATATATGGGTTCTTACTTTTATATAAGAACAGTATACTAAAATAGAATGCACCAAAATCCAAGAGGGGGAGATTGTAATGTTTGGTAATAAGGTAAAATGTTCTGTGAAAATTATTGCTGCTGTAACTTTTTTGTTAATGATTGTTGTTAATATTCTTGCCAACACCCTGCCTATTAATGGACAAACAACCGGTGAGGTTTCAAATTCCTATCCCAATCTGTTTGCACCGGCAGGAATAACCTTTGCAATCTGGGGATTGATCTATTTGTTGTTGGCAGGTTTTACGCTTTACCTGCTGGGCTTTTTCCAAGGAAGTTCAGATGCTGTAAATTTTGAGCTGCTGAACAAGGTCGGAATAGTTTTCTCCATATCATCAATTGCCAATGCAGCATGGATTTTTGCATGGCATTATAACAGGATTCCCTTATCCATGGTGCTGATGGTGGTGATTCTTGACTGCCTGATTTTCATTAATTACCTGATAAACAAGGAAGAGCTTAGTGCAAGAGAAAAGTTATTTGTAAGGCTTCCATTCAGCGTCTATTTCGGGTGGATTACAGTTGCAACAATTGCCAATGCCACCACACTGCTGGTAAGCATAGGATGGGACGGATTCGGATTGCCTGAGCAGTTCTGGACAGTAATAATTCTGATTGTCGGCAAGCTTATCGGAACAGCAACGATAATAAGAAACAAGGATATTGCATACGGCCTTGTCATGCTGTGGGCTTACGCCGGCATATTATTGAAGCACGTTTCCGAAAGCGGCTTTGCAGGCCAATATCCTTCGGTAATATACACCGTCATAGCATGTATGATTATTTTTGTGATAGCGGTGGGGTATGTTTTGTTAGGTAATAGGAAAAAACACTAGGAAAAAAATAGGTTCAAGGTATATGTTTAGCAAAGCATAATAAAGGAACAAAAATCACTTGCTAATAAGGTCCTGTTAAGATTACAATGGATAATGATGGATAATTAATATCCGATGATGAAATTCCGGCCTAAAGCTTATTTTCATAGGAATTCATTTAACAAATATAAAAAATAATGGAGGGCAATATGATAGTTACTACTACACCTACAGTGGAAGGAAAAAGGATTGTTGAGTACAAGGGAATTGTTTTTGGTGAGGTTGTCAACGGCGTTGATTTCGTGAAGGATTTCGCTGCCGGCCTCACGAATTTCTTCGGAGGAAGATCAGGCTCCTACGAGGGTGAACTTATTGATGCCAGGGAAAGTGCGCTGGCTGAAATGGAAAAGAGGGCAATGAATCTAGGTGCCAATGCCATAGTAGGTGTTGACGTGGATTACGAGGTACTGGGCCAGGCCAACAACATGCTCATGGTTACCGCTTCAGGAACGGCGGTTGTTATTCAATGACAGTAAAAAGCAAGAGGGTACAATATGGAATTGCCTTCTTGATTTTGTTGATAACCGAGGCTGCAATCGCCATATATGTGCACGATGACTTCATAAGGCCGTACATTGGCGATGTGCTTGTGGTAGGTGTGGTGTACTGCTTCGCAAGGATTTTCTTTCCTGACGGAGTGAAGCTCATGCCTCTTTATGTATTCCTGTTTGCCGCCTTGGTGGAGACTCTGCAGTATTTTCAGTTTGTGAAAATGTTGGGATTAGAGGGGAATACATTAGCAAAAATCATAATAGGTTCAACCTTTGATGTGAAGGATATTATGTGCTATTTCGCCGGAATGCTAATCATAGCTGCCTTAGAAACATGGAGGAATAGCAGCAGAGCAAGGGCAGAGTAATTTTAATTTAATTAAAATAATCTATGCGGCTTATTAAATCACGGTTTGAACTTTTGCCGGCTTAAGCCGGCTATAAATAGGGGTGATTTCTAATGAAGACATTGATAGTATATGACTCTGTTTTCGGAAACACGAAAAATGTGGCATTGGCCATGGAGGAATCTTTGAAGGAGAACGGCGAAGCTGCCGCAGTACATGTGGGCAAGTTTCATCTGGGTTTGCTTGAAGGAGTGGGGGTGCTGGTTGTTGGTTCTCCCACAAGAGGATTTAAGCCAACCAAGGAAATTGCCGGCTTTTTAGACAAGATTCCGGCAGGAAGACTTGGAGGCATGAAGGTTATGGCTTTTGATACCAGGTCAGATGTGAAGAAAATCGACAACAAGATTCTTAATTTCATGGTGAAGCGTTTTGGTTATGCTGCAGAGCCCATAGGGGACAAACTGGTTAAAAAGGGCGGAAAGCTTGCCAAGTCTCCTGAAGGATTCATAGTGAGCGATACGGAAGGCCCCATGGTGGACGGAGAAATTGAAAGGGCCAAAAACTGGATTAAGCTTTAGCAGGTGGGCAGTTGCACTAAATGATTAGTGTAACGCCCATTTTTATTTATGAGATGATAAATTGCGCTACCATATTCATGAAATCACGAAACTTTTACCAAACTTTTACAGGAAGCATATGCTGTTTCAACATTTGAGATATACACTGACTGCAGATTGATTGAATCAATACTACAGTTACAAAAGGAGATTAATTTCATGAATTTCAGCAAGAGAAAAAGTATTTCTGCAGTTTTATCATTGGCTATGATTTCTTCATTTGCACTTGGAAATGTGGGTACGGTTTATGCTTCGGATTTGGGAAAAGGTACTGACTATTATATCGTTAACCCTTATGAGACTGTGGACTGGGAAAATTTCGGTCAATACAAGGCTGACTTCCACTCGCACACTACGGAAAGCGACGGAGGAAACACTGCTTTGGAAATGATTGAAGACCATTATGCCAAGGGATTTGATATCCTGGCGATAACCGACCACAACTTCAACAATACCACATGGGACAGAACCGACAGACCGGAAACAAATGCCAGCGGAAAGCCGTTGGAATATATAAGCAGTGAGAGGCTTGCAGAAATTAATGCCGGAACGGACAGGGACGGAAGAGGCATGACTGCAATTCCGTATTCTGATGAGCAGTCAAGAAATGACCACCTTAACACATTCTGGGCTGATTACAACAACGAAGCCGGATATACGCTGGAAGACAGCATCAAGAAAGCTGATGAGCTTGGCGGAATTTCACACATCAATCATCCCGGAAGATACACAGGAGCAGTAAAGGCATCTCTTGAAGGAGGGGAAAGAATTTCAAAGGATCCTGCAGTTGTAGCAAAGTACGTGGATTTGTTCAATAAATATGATTCGTCGCTGGTGGGAATGGAAATCATAAATAAAAAAGACGGCGATTCAATAAGCGACAGAATTCTTTGGGACAGCATACTTCAGCAGACCATGCCTGAAAGGAACTTTGTATGGGGATTTTCAAATGATGATACTCACAGCGTAGGTGCCACAGGATACAGCTACAACATCATGCTGATGCCTGAAAATACAGAAGAAGCTGTTCGCTATTCCATGGTTAACGGAACATTCTATGCAGTGGCTAAAGTAGCTAAAAGGGAACTGGGCATGAACTTTGCGGCTCAAGGGGCCACTCCTGTAATCGAAAATATTTCTGTTGACCAGGAAGAGAACTCCATTACAATAGAAGGCACAAATTACAATAAGATTGAATGGATTGCAGACGGCGAAGTAATTGCTGTCGGAAACACGATAGACCTAAACGATTATGAAGAAAAAATAAACAGCTATGTACGTGCTCAGCTGTTAGGAGACGGCGGAATCAGCTTTATCCAGCCCTTTGGAATAAACGAGGATACTATCGATAATTTAAAGGCATCCGTGGAAGAGCTCGACTTGAACAAAGGGATCAGGAACAGCCTTACAGTGAAACTTGAGAATGCAGAAAAATTAATCGATAAGGATAACTCAAATTACGCAAATGTTTTGAATGCATTCATCAATGAAGTGGAATCCATGAAGAACACTTCCATAACCGAAGAAGCTGCCAATAAGCTCATAGAATCTGCCAATGAAATAATGAAAAATATAAAATAGTCTATATAAATGCCGGATAAAATACAAATCATCACCTGAATTGAAAGGGACAGACCATGGCGACTGTCCCTGCTTTTTATTTGAAGGTACGGTAAAACTTCTGCTTATATAAATGTGTAAAACAGTGAGGCTGCAATCAGGAGCTGCCCTGTGAAATATGTAATGCTGTTGAGTATCCTGTAGTGGGAACTTCCTTTCATGTATTTATGTTTTGCCAGGAATATGTCTGATGCCATGAATAAAGTTGCTCCCAGGGCCATCATAAGCCTTGACTGCATGGCATAAGGCGAGAAGTAAATCATGGACAAGGCCTTGACTGTCATGAGTACAAGAAGCATGCCGTATATGTATAAGACGTATTTTTCCTGGCCGAAATCAAGCTTCTTCCTAGTTGTGAAATACAGAATCAACACATACAGGATTATGGAAACAAGCACATCAAAATGGAGAAATCCTACGGTACTAACCATGGCAACAATGTAGAATACGTGGGCAAGTCCGAAGCACAATATGCCGGCTTTGAATCTTGCAGAGACGGAATCCATAAAAATCAGGAAGTAATCTCCGGCCAGCGATGCCATAAGACCAAACAAAATGAAAACCGCATACATGCTGAAATCGTTCAGGGTGGAGCCGATAAGACCGACTGCGCAGAACGTAACAGAAAGAGTCATCTTAAATTTGGAGATTTCCAGCTTATCTTCCCTTCCGGACCGGACAACATACAAGGGAAGAAGCAATAGCAGGTAAACAACAGAAATCAATTTTAACACTATCAAACTATTTTCCATATCTTTTCACCTCACATCATAATATGAAAAATTCCTCTTATAGTCTATATACCAAAATATTTTTATTTGAAACCATCTTTCGGATATTTGTGAACAATCATTCCTGGGAAAACATTTTTGGCAGAAATGTACAAAGTAATTTGTTTGTGCTAAAATGTCATTATGCAGTAATTGCTGACAATTTGTGGTTTTGCAGAATATGTGCAGAAATATCGTTTGCTGGAGGCATTATGAAACAAAAATATCTTGTCAATGAAATTGCTAAGTATTTCGGCGTATCAGGCGATACCATCAGGCACTATGACAGGCTTGGCATCATTTCGCCTAAGAAGGATGAAAAAAATAACTACAGGTACTACAGCCGTGAAGATCTGATTTGTTTTTCTTACGTATTTGAGCTGAAGGATTTAGGTCTTCCTCTAAAGCAGATAGATAAAATGCTGAACAACAACACAATGGAATATGCTGCTCAGGTACTTGAAGCACATGAACAGGAAATAGAAAAGCAGATAGAAGAGCTTAAGAAGTTGAAGTGGATCATCAACGACTACAAACAGTGCATTTATAATGCCATTCAAAACTATGACAAAATAAACATAGCAGAGGACCTGGCAGTTGTTTACAAGGAAATAGAGCAAAGCGAAAGTTCGCTGATAGACAATCTGAACCTGTTCAAGAATTTGTCCATGACTCATATTCCGTTGTTTACATTTGTTGTAGATAAAGACTTATTTTTGTCGGATGAGTTTTATAACAATGTGAAGGATTGCAGGAGCTACTTCAAGTATGCTTTGAGTTTGGTGAACGATGAGAATCTGGCTTCAAGGGCTGATACGTACAGCGGCGGTTTCAAGGTGCTGAACCCCAGGAAGTGTCTGAAGTCGGTGATAAAGTTCTACACTCACAGAGACTACAGCGCCATAATCAGAATTGTGGATTACATCAGGGACAATAACCTGGAAATAGACGGGCCTGTGCTGTTGAGGGCAATATCATTCAAGAACGACAAAGACAACAATTATGATTTTTATGAGATCTATATACCTTTAAAGTAGAAAATCAAAAAAATAGTATAACATGCTATTGACCTTTGAGTAGCTCATAGGTTTATAATTATAATATAAAGCGGTTATTCATAACCGCGGATTATTATATGGAGGTATATATGACCGAAAAGAGCAAGCAAGAAGGGAAACGCCGAGAGTTTCCGCATGTTTTCGTAATTTTACTATCAATTATTCTAATCGTAAGTATTCTTACTTACATCGTACCTGCAGGACAGTATCAAAGAGTGCTTGATGCGGCATCGAACAGGATGGTTATCGACCCGAATTCATTTGCTTATATTGACAGAACACCTATAAATTTATTCGGTATGTTCGTAAGCCTGATCGAAGGGCTGATTCAGGCATCCAACATCACATTTCTGATTTTTTCTGCATTTTCATGCTTGTACCTGATTGAAAAGACTGGTGCGCTGGATGCCAGCATTTCGCTGATGGTGAAAAAGACCGAAGAAAAACCACAGTATGCAACTGCCCTCATGGTATTTATCATGGTGGTGCTGTCTGTGTGGGCTTCCACCGGAACCATGTCCTATGAGGAAATTGTTGCATTCATTCCTGTGTTTCTGGTGCTGTGTCTGGCTCTTGGCTATGATGCGCTGGTTGCATTGGGAATTTCGCTGCTGCCTGTCGGAGTAGGATTCTCATCAGCTACTGTAAATCCATTCAGCGTGGGAGTTGCTCAGACCATTGCAGAGCTTCCTCTGTTCTCCGGAATAGGATACAGAATTCTCGTTCTTGTTGTGATGACAACAATGACCGTAATTTATGTTCTTGCCTACGCCAACAAGATTAAAAAGGATCCGTCAAAGAGTCTTGTGAAGGATCTTGATTTTTCTGATGTGAAGATTGACGAGGAAAGAATGAAGACTCCTTTGACAAAGGAAAGAAAGCTTTCGCTGCTCATATTGTTTGTGGGAATCTTTTTCATGGCCTTTGGGTTGATAAAACTGAAATGGTACATCAATGAAATTGCAGCCATATTCATCATAGTATCCATATTGGTGGGATTGGTGAACAGATGGAATGCCAACAAAATTACAGGCACACTGGTTGAAGGGCTGTCAAAAGGCGTTACATCTGCACTGGTTGTAGGAGTTGCAAGGGGTATCCTGGTTGTTTTGACCAAGGGAAATATCATAGATACAATCATTCACGCTGCAGCAGGACTTCTGAACAACCTGTCACTGTATGCAAGCTCTGTAGGCATGCTTGTTATTCAAAATCTGATCAACTTCCTGATTCCTTCTGCTTCAGGCCAGGCGGCAGCTACAATGCCCATAATGATTCCCATAGCTGACCTCATTGGAGTAAAAAGACAAATAGCAGTGCTCACATTCCAGTTCGGAGACGGTTTTTCAAACATACTGTGGCCTACAGGATTTGTCCTGATTGCATGTGCCATGGCAAAGGTGCCGATCAATAAATACTACAAATGGATACTTCCGTACTTTGCAATCTGCTTTGTGCTGCAGGTGGCATTCGTTCTGGGAGCTGTTGCCATAAACTACGGACCATTCTAATAAGATACGGGAGTGAATTTATTGAAACATATACTTGAACAGGCGGATCAAATCAAAGACAGGACAGTTTTTCGAAGGCGTTACATCCATCAAAATCCGGAGACCGGATTTGATACTCAAAACACCGAGAATTATGTGAAGGAGCTTCTCAGGGAACTTAATATTGAAATTCTGCCGTCCACCGTTGGAGTTCTGGGACTGATAAAAGGAAACAACACAAATGACATGGTGGCCCTGAGAGCTGACATGGATGCTCTTTCTTTAACCGAAGAAAACGAGGTTGATTACAAATCAGGGGTAATCGGCAAAATGCATGGCTGCGGACATGACGGACACACGGCTATGCTCATGGGAGCTGCCGAATTGTTAAGCATTAACCGTGACTGTTTAAAACATGATGTGTTGCTGGTGTTTCAGCCAGCCGAAGAAGGTCCCGACCTGGGAGGGGCAAGGATAATGCTGAAGGACATGGAAAACATGGAGCTCCTTCCAAAGATCAAATGCATGTACGGCCAGCATGTGACGACGGAACTTGAAATTGGAAAGGTTTTTCTGAAGTACGGAAGTCTTACAGCATCCACGGATGAGTATACCATTGAAATAATAGGCAAGGGAGGTCATGCGGGGATGCCTCAGGAAGCTGTTGACGCCATATCGATAGCGTCAAAGTTCATAGGTGAAATGGAAAGCTTCATGTCAAGAAGATTAGACCCCTTTGACCCGGCCGTATTTTCAGTGGGAATGATAAAGGGCGGCTCTGCAAAAAACATCATAGCTGAGAGGGTTGAATTAAGCGGCACTATCAGGTGTCAGTCTGAATACAACAGGCAATACATACTGGAGAACGCTGAAAAGATTTTAAAGGGAATATGTTTGTATTCAGGAGCTTCCTACAACCTGAAGGTGCTTCACGGTCTGCCGCCCCTGGTTACCGACGATAATGTAATGGACATGGTAAAAGAGTTTGCAGCTGAAATTCTTGGTGAAGAAAATGTGGTTGCAGCATCAAAGGCCAGCATGGGAGCCGAAGATTTCTCATATTTTGCAGAGAAGATACCTTCTGCATTCATATGGGTGGGGGCGAGAAACGAGAAAAAGGGATTTGTAAACATAATGCACAACCCGAGGTTTGATTTTGACGAGGATGTGCTTCCCATAGGAGTTAAAATGCTCTGCAGATTTGCCCTTCAGGATTGAGAAGATAATAGTCCATATTCAAACTGCTGTGATTTATGGCGTGAAGGTACACCATTGCCCCTGACAAATTGGTCAGGGGTATTTTATATTGGTTAAATACAAGTGGATAATTAAAAAATAATAAGCTATAATGTAGATGAAATGGTTTTCAAAAAATATTGGGGGAAGATATGAGAGTTCTGGTTGCAGAAGATGAAAAGGATTTAAGGGAGCTGCTTAAGCTGAATCTTGAAAAAGAAGGATATGATGTGGTTTGTGCCAGGAACGGCAAAGAGGCGCTGGATATTTTCAATTCCGATGAAATTGACATTGGAATATTTGATGTCATGATGCCTTTTCTGGATGGCTTCAATCTCCTTCGTAAAATCCGGGAGACAAGCGCTGTTCCCATCATTATGCTGACTGCCCGGGGAGAAGACATGGATAAAGTTTTAGGCTTTGGGCTTGGAGCCGATGACTATCTTGTAAAGCCCTTCAGCATGGCAGAGCTCATCGTGAGAGTTGCGGCACGCCTTAGAAGAAGCAGCAGCACAGCCGGGAAACCATGTTTGCTGACTATAGGGGAACTGACCTTGAATGCTGATGCCTGCAGTGTAAGCAGGGATGACAGGCAAATAGAGCTCAATGCCAAAGAGTACCTGATCCTCAAGTTTTTTATGGAAAATCCGGAAAGAGTCTTTACGAAGAAACAGATATATGCTGCAGTGTGGGAAGATGATTACCTTTATGACTGTAATACGGTAATGGTTCATATAAGCCGCATACGAAACAAAATAGAAAAGGATCCCCAAAATCCTGCGTACATTAAGACTATCAAGGGTATCGGATATAAATTCTGCAGGGAGAAGTGATAAAGTGAAAGTAAAAAACCGCCTGTTGATCAATTATGTATTAATGTTTGTTATCACTTCCGCAATTGCAGTCATTGCTGTTGTTATACTGAGTGTCGCTTCCGGCATTCTTGAAAGTTCGCTTGTAAAGAACAGGTACACAGCCTCGTCCCTTATGAAGGATGACATAGCCCATATTGAATACAATGATATAATCAATAATAATGGGGGAATCCAGGTAATCGATTATGATTACAGGATTGTTTTATCAGAAGGTATCAGCAATTTTCCCAAAAGTCAGCTCACTGCTTCTGAATTTACTGAATTTCTGACACAATCACAAAGCACCACTCGAAAATTCAGTTACAGCATCGCCTACAACGAAAAGATGAAATTTTGGCTGATTGTAACATTTCCCACATCCATCAGAATTGATTTCAATGTAACCAGGAACAGCTTTTACAGGTCGGCTGACACAGGTGCTGTCACATGGTTTATTGTGATTGTAGTCGCTGTTTATGTAATAATGTTAATCATAAGCACATTAATCTATTCAAGGTTTACTGCTTCAAGCTTTACTCGTCCTCTTGCCATGCTTCAGGAGTATACGAACAAGCTGAGAAACGGGGATTATTCTGCAAGAGCAAACCTTGATCTGGATAATGAATTCGGTGATCTTGAACGGTCTTTCAATGAAATGGCAAACCAGATCCAGACAGAAATCAGCTTGCGCAAAAAATCAGAAGACATCAGAAGGCAGCTTACCCTTGACATTGTTCATGATTTGAAAAATCCTCTTTCAGCTATAATGGGTTATGCCGAATACTGCCTTAACAACCCGGATCAAGCAAACGAAAACTACATCAGGTCAATTTATCATAACGGCAGCCGTGCCAACTCTCTTTTAACCGGATTGTTTGAATTGTCCAAGCTGGAAAGTTCCGAGTACAGGCTAAATATGAAGAAAACAGACCTTTCGGAGTATTTGAGGGCAAAGATTGCTGATTTAATTGATGAACTGGAGTCATCGGGTTTTGCCTACGAGTTTGAAATTCCTGAAGGAGAGCTTTATGTAAAACTTGATGAGAAGGAAATGGATCGGGTTTTTGACAATCTTTTTCAAAACGCAACTCGTTATAATGGCAAAGGCACAAAAATATCCTTAACATTAAAAGAATGTGACGGTCATGCCGAAATTATGCTGTCCGACAACGGCATAGGGATTGATAAGGACCTTTCGGAAAAAATATTCAGTCCATTCGTAAGGGCGGATAAGTCAAGGAATTCTGAAACAGGGGGAAGCGGGCTGGGCCTTGCCATAGCAGAAAAAATAATCAGGCTTCATGGGGGAAACATCTATCTGGTTTCAGATGTTGGCATGGGTTGTACATTTTATATTGAACTTCCGATTTAAATAGATATTATAAAGCTGCTTCGGTTGAAGCAGTTTTTTCTTTGCAAGAGTTAAATCAGATAATATTTAAGGATTATTTAAGGTTGAAGTAAGCTCAGTGTTATACCGATAAATTACAATTATCTCATATAAAAGAAAAGGAGTTTTATTATGAGAAAATTATTGATTGCATTAACTGTTATTTCGATGCTGATGTCAGCTGTTCCGCCCTTAGCATATGCTGTCGGAAAACATAAGACCTATACAGATTCTGAAAATGTTTCTGAATACTTTGACAGAAGCATGGAACAAATAATTGCTGCAAAAAAAGCCAAGGGTGCAGTTGCAGTATTTGTACAGGATGGGGAAGTTGTAATGAGCAAAGGATATGGATATGCGGATGAATTTTTAGATTTCAAATCAGACAATGAACGCACAGGTTTTAGAATAGGCTCCATATCAAAAACCTTTGTGGCAGCGGCAGCTCTTAAGGCTATGGAAGACGGAAAGATTGACATGAATGCGGATATCTCCCTATATCTTGAACAGGATGCTCCAAAACTGAAGTACCCTGTCACCATGGAACATCTGCTGACGCACACTGCAGGCTTCGAAGAAGTAGTAACAGGCATGGCAGTGGAGAACATCAGCGACACAGAGCTGTTATCCGTAACGGTTAAAAAGTATGTGCCAACACAGATATTCAAACCGGGAGAGGTAGCATCTTATTCCAATTACGGAATTGCACTGGCTGCTTACGTGCTTGAACGGGCAACGGGCATCGATTTTGCTGATTACTGCATGAATAACATATTCCTTCCTTTGGGAATGAACAGGACCACTTTTAAACACATGCATGATACGGTATATGTTTCTAAGGCTTACCTTCCGGATGGCAGGGAGACGACGGAGCCTTATATGAACCTTTACCCCGAGGGTTCTGCAGTATCCACCGCAGAGGATATGGGAAAGTACATCCAATGGCTTCTTAGCGAGGATGATGTAATTTTGAGAAAAGAAAATAAGGAAAAACTTTTTGCCCGCCAATTTTACATGGCAGATGCGCTTTCAGGCATAGGCTATGTTTGGAACAGAAAAGAAAGAAACGGCAGCATATATCTTGAGAAGAAAGGGGAGACACTGAATTTCTACTCCAGGATTGCCCTTTATCCCGATAAAAAAACTGGATACTTCCTTTCTTTCAACACCTACGTTCCTGAGGATGAAATAAATGAGATAACATCACAGATTACAACCCTTCTGCTGGGCGAAAAAGAAATTGCTGAGGATATACCGGGTGCAACTATTGATATCAGCGGCTGCTACGTAAATGCTTGGTCAAGCTTAAATACTTCAGAAAAGCTGCTGAGATTTATAGTTCCCGGGAAGATGGCTGATATATCAGGATCTTTGAAGGAAGGATATACGTTTAATGATGAAAAAATCACGCATTTAGGAAACAATTCCTACAGCACGCCTTTAGGGACAGTTAAGTTCATCCAGAGGGATGGAAAGGTTCTGATGGCAACAGATTTCTCTCAGACCTACATCAGGATAAACGGGTTGGAGAACAAAGGCGTTACCATGATAACAACTATTCTTTTTCTGATTAGTTCCTTAATCTGTTCTGCCTCATGTTTTATAATGCGAAAAAGGAATGCAGGTTTGATGCTTGGAGCAATCTCACTGTTGCAGGTAATATTGTTTTTCGCTCTTGTCTATATGCTTTATCTGGGTGCTGTGAATTTTGAAATGCTTAACTATGTAGTATATATCAGAATAGCAGCATGGCTTATGGTTCTTGCAGCTGCTGCAAACATTATGCTAACTTTTATTAAACAACGGGATTATTACGAAAAACCGTTAAGGTGCATTTATTTCCACAACGCAATAAGTGCTGCTTTCTGTCTGATGATGTTAAATATGCGGCTTTTGCTATAACATCACTTATCACAGGTGAGAGGCTGACTCAGCAGAATTAAAAACTTAATGAATTTCGAGGATGCCCTGCCCATAGGAGTTAAAATGCCCTGCAGCTTCGCACTGCAGGAGTGAAGGAATAAATATTTGTGGTCTATTTCAAAAATAGGCCATTTTTAATGTGAAAAATAGGATTCAATATATTAAAAAAATATCTAGGCATATATACTGTTTATTATAATATAAATAAGTAACGTAGGAATCAATATTTCTGCAAAAAGTTCAGTTAATGGATGGCGTAGTTTTAAGTGTTCATAATGGGAGTAAAAATCAGTAGTACTATTGAATTTTTTATATCTTATAACAAGGAGAATATAAAGTGACAGTATCAATTGGTATGGTTCATTATCAAATTTTAGATACAATAAAGGAATCAGAAAATCCTATTGGGGCTATAAGGCTAAAAAAGGTTTTAGATAAAAAGCAGTTGAATTTAAGTGAGGCAAAAATAGGAAGAATATTAATTAATTTGGAAGAAGAAGGCTTAATAAAAAAGGATGGATCTAACGGCAGAATATTGACTGAGCTCGGGTATGGCAAAATAATTGAATATGAATATTTCTATAAAAGTAAGAAGTATGCTGATAAAATAATGAATCTGATTAACTGCACCAATAAAGATGATATGATATTTCATCTTGATGCCAGAGAGGCTATTGAACTTAAAGCTATTGAATTAGTCATTAATACAGTACCAGACAATGATCTGGAGGAACTAAGGGCAATATTGGTTGAGCAAATGCAGGTTTTATATAATTACAAGGAGAAAAAGCCTACAAAAAGTCAGGGGAGTTTGGATTACAAGTTTCATAGTACTATCATAAAATTATCAGGTAATCCTTATCTGGAAGCAATTTATCAACTGCTGAGGTGTTCTGAAGAAATGCAGCTCATGTATGAATTTATAGCAGGGCAGGGATGTATAGAAGAGCACAGCAAAATATTTGAAGGAATATCAGAAAGAAATTTGGAAGAAGCTTGTTCTGCATTAAAAAAACATATAGGTGATGTCAAGAATGAATGCATAACATATTGGGAGAACAAGAGGATTTTGGAGAAGTATCTTTAAGATCAACAGCATTAATGGGGGGTATTCTCATGATACTCATTAATTTACATACTACTGACCCATACTTCAATTTAGCAGCAGAAGAATATGTATTTGATAGCATGGATGATAAACAGGACTTTTTTATGTTGTGGCAAAATCATAATGCTATTATAATCGGAAAATATCAAAATACAATAGAGGAAGTAAATGAAGAGTTTGTTAACGCTAATGATATAAAGGTTGTGCGAAGATTATCTGGTGGAGGAGCAGTATACCATGACTTGGGCAATATAAACTTCACTTTTATCAATAAAAATAATAATCTTTGTGAGATGGATTTCAGCAAATATATGTCCCTAATGACAAAGTCATTGAATAAAATGGGATTGAACGCTGAATGCAATACAAGAAACGATATAATTATAGACGGCAAAAAAGTATCAGGAAATGCACAATATATGAAGAAAGATAAAATATTACATCATGGAACACTGCTTTACAAATCTGATTTAGATTTATTGGAAAAATCATTAAATGTGAAACCATTCAAAATAGAATCTAAAGGAGTAAAATCTGTTAAAGGCAGAGTTGCAAATATATCTGATTATATGGCTGATCCAGCTGATACAAATGATTTTAAAATAGAGCTATTAAAGAATATATTTGATGAAAATTTATTCGAGGAGTACTGCTTTACCGATGAAGATATAGTGAACATCAATAAAATAAGTAGTGAGAAATATTCGACCTGGAAATGGAATTATGGATATTCACCGGATTATAACCTAAGAAGAGAAAAGAAATTTGACTTCGGTTATATTACCAGTTACATTCAAGTTGAACATGGTAGAATAATTAATATAAAATTTTATGGTGATTTTTTTGGTATTGGTGACATAAACGAGCTCGAGAATTTTTTAAGTAAAAGAACAATGAATAAAAATGTTATTCAAACTGCTCTAGAAGATATTAATGTCGAATATTATATTTACGGACTAGATAAAAAATCATTTATGGAGCTTTTTTAATCTGAATTTTATTTTATCAAGGCTTTTTAATTATATATAAGTGAGAAATAACTTTACTTTAACTTAGCAAAAGTAAGGTTATTTCTTTTTATTATTACTAACATAAAACGCGAAGTCTGCAATATATATTAAATATAATCAAAGGTGATTATATTTTTCCAAAACTTAATCACTGTAAGCAATTAATCGCTGTGAACAGATACATATCGATCAATAAAAATAACAACCTAATTTTTAGGAAGGAGCAGTTATGAACGTTAACAGAATTATTAATCATGTTGTTTTAGGGCCTCTTGAAGAAAGGGCCTTAGTAAAAATAACGGTGGATGGAAAAGAAATCTTCTGCTATGAAAATGAAATGATAGCAGCTGCACTTTTAGCTAATGGAATTAATGTGTTTAGAGAAACAGAAAAGAAACATGAGCCAAGAGGTATGTTTTGTGCAATTGGCAGATGCACGGATTGTGTAATGGTAGTTGATGGAATCCCAAATGTAAGAACATGTGTTACTCCCGTTAAAGAAGGAATGGTAATTGAAACACAAAAAGGAAATGGAAGGTGGGGAAAAACTTATGATTAATACACAACTAGCAGTAATAGGAGCAGGGCCGGCAGGTTTATCAGCGGCTATTGAAGCAGCTAAATATGGTGTGAAAGTAACTTTGCTGGATGAAAACTCTAAACCTGGTGGTCAATTATTTAAACAAATACATAAATTCTTTGGCTCAAAAGAACATAAAGCAGGGACCAGAGGATTTGATATAGGCAGTCAACTGATAGAGGAATCAAAAAAATATGGGGTGAATGTCAGGATGGGAAACGTTGTGTATGGTGCATTTGATAAAAACTATCTTGATATAACATATGAAGATAAAGTTGAAGTGCTAAAGGCTGAAAAGATAATAATTGCAACAGGTGCAAGTGAAAAAGCTCTATGTTTTCCCGGGTGGACAATGCCGGGAGTAATGGGGGCAGGAGCAGCTCAAACAATGATTAATGTCAACAGGGTATTGCCAGGCAAAAGAATTCTAATGATCGGTTCGGGAAATGTAGGTCTTATTGTATCTTACCAGCTTTTGCAAGCCGGAGCAGAAGTTGTTGCACTGGTTGAAGCTGCAGATTGTATAGGTGGGTATGGTGTTCATGCTGCAAAAATAAGAAGAGCTGGAGTTCCTATACTAACCTCACATACTGTCAAATGTGTAACCGGCACCAAGTGTGTTGAAAGTGCAACTGTTGTGCGTGTCGATAATAATTTTAAACCTATAGAAGGAACAGAAAAAACATTTGATGTAGACATGGTTTGCATTGCCATTGGATTATATCCGTTAGTTGAGCTTATTAAAATATTCGGGTGTCAAACAGCATATCTACCAGTGTTAGGTGGCTTTGTACCATTGCATGATGAGAGTATGGAAACATCAATTCCTGGTGTATATGTAGCAGGTGATTTAGCAGGTGTAGAGGAAGCAAGCACTGCAATGGAAGAGGGGAAATTGGCAGGTTTAGCCGTAGCTCATAGCTTGGGATATATTACAAATGAGGAATACGATTTAAGATCTGAGTCTATAAAAGGACAGATAGACTCTTTACGCATGGGACAATTTGGGCAAAAGAGGAAAGAAGCTGTAGATTTTTTGGTAGGGGGTGCAAGTGATGTGTAGCGGGTTGTTAAAAACAGGTTTAATAAGTGAAGAGGAATTGAAAAAATGCCAATTGCCTTCAGATGAAAGGTTAAAAAAGGGGCCTGTTGCAGTTATTGAGTGTATTCAAGAAATACCATGTAACCCATGTGAGGCAGCTTGTAAATATGGTGCAATAAAAGTTGGTTCACCAATAATAAATCTCCCTGTTTTGGATGAAGAAAAATGCATAGGATGTGGACAATGTATAGCAATGTGTCCTGGACTTGCTATATTCCTGGAAGATTACACATTTTCAGACGAAGAGGCAATTGTTGCTATACCGTACGAGTATCAGTATATACCTCAAAAGGGTCACAAGGTAAGTGTTATGTCAAGAGCAGGAGAAGTAATAGGAACCGGAGTTGTCGAAAAAGTAATTAATTCTAAAAACAATGATAGGACATTAGTTATATATTTGCGTGTGCCAAAGCTTATAGCAAGAAAAGTAAGAAATATAGATTTTAGGGGAGGACGGTTATATGAGTGACATTATAAATGATGATGATATGATAATTTGCAGGTGCGAAGAAATCACTAAAGGTGAAATAAAAGAAGCTATAAGGAACGGCGCTTCATCAGTGACCATGGTGAAAAAACTGACTAGAGCCGGAATGGGATTATGTAAAGGAAAAACTTGTTCTAAGCTTATTCAGTCTATAATATCTCAGGAAACCGGAATTCCACTGAAAGAAATTGACTTTGATGTTCAAAGAGCTCCTCTGAGGCCATTAAAGGTTGAAACAATAGCTAACTTTAAGGATGATGATTTGGTCAGTGAAGAAGTATGCAGCAGAATTTTATAGGAGGCAAAGATAAATGCAGGAAATAAGAGGAACTCAAACTGTTATTATTGGCGGTGGAATTAATGGACTATCATTGGCTTACAACCTGGCTAAAATGAAACATAAAGCCATAGTCATTGAAAAAAGATACTGCGGAAGTGAAGGCAGCGGAAGAAATGCAGGTGGTGTCAGGCAGCAAGGCAGGCTGCCGGCAGAGGTTCCTTTAGTTATGGAAGCAACGCGGATATGGGATACATTAAGTGACGACTTAGGAGTTGATACAGAATTCAGGAGAACAGGCAACATCTTTCTGGCTACCACCGATGCTGAACTTGAAGCTCATCATAAGATGACTGAGAGAATTAGAAAACAAGGATTAGAAGTTTATGTTGTAGATGAAAAAGAAGCCCGAAAAATAGTACCGGCTCTAAAAAAAGGTGTCTGTAAAGGAGGATCTTACAGTCCAACTTGTGGAATGGCAAACCCTTATTATACATCGTTAGGTTATGCTTCGAAAGTCAGGAACTTGGGTGTAGAGATAATGGAATATACGGCAGTAACTGATATAGTAACAAAAAATAACTGTATTGATGGAGTGATTACAGATAAAGGATACATAAAATGCGACAGAGTTGTAATTGCTGCCGGTTCCTGGTCGGTCGAGCTGGGCAAAATGGTTGGCATTGATATACCAATTACTCCATGCAGAAATCAGATGATGGTTACTGAGCCAATACCGCCATTGGTCAGACCCTTTCTTTTAACGGGTACATGCTACTGCAATCAAACAAAAAATGGAAACATGATAATAGGAAATGTCGACCCTGAGGACTATTGTATGGGAAATTCCGCAAATGTTAATGAAATGAAAATTTCGGCAAGAAACATGCTTAAATATATACCTCAATTGGGAGATGTTAATGTAATTAGAACATGGGGCGGACCATTAGATTTGACTCCCGATGACATGTCTATTCTAGGTAATGTGGATGAGGTGGAGGGGCTGGTCTTAGCCTGTGGATTTGCAGGTCATGGATTTGCAACAGGACCTTTAATAGGTAAGTTATTGGCACAGCTTATAGTTTTTGACAAAACAGAATTGCCTATCGAACCATTTAGATTTTCAAGGTTTAAAGAAGAGAAACCAAAAGATGAAGAGGTTGTTTATGCCTATGGTCAGTCAGTAAAAAAATTAAGAGAATAGGAGAATAGATATGTTTTCAAACGAACAACTATTAGTCATTTTGAAAAAGATGTGGACACTAAGAAAATTTGAGGAGAAAGCTGCTGAGCTTTTTACCAGAGGAATAATCAGAGGCTCATTGCATACCGGCGTTGGTCAGGAAGCAGTAGCCATGGGTGTAAACCTTGCATTAAATGAGGATGATTTTATTCAGACTACTCACAGAGGACATTGTCACGTAATAGGAAAAGGAGCGGATATTAAATTAGTAATGGCGGAATTGTGCGGAAGATATGTTGGATATAACAAGGGAAAAGGCGGATCTATGCATGTGGCTAATCTTGATATGGGCATATTGGGGGCAAATGGAATAGTTGGCGGAGGAAATCCTGTGGCAGTCGGCGCTGCGTTTTCTGCCCAATACAGAGGAACAAAACAGGTTGCAGTCAGTTTCTTTGGTGATGGGGCATCTAACCAGGGAACATTCCATGAATCAATCAATCTGGCTGGCGGGTGGAAGCTTCCGATTATATTTGTCAATGAGAACAACCAATATGCAATTTCAACACCGTTTGTAACAGTAAGTCAAACAAGAAATATTGCAGACAGAGGAATCGGTTATGGTATAGAGGGCGTTATTGCTGATGGAATGGATTTGTTTGATGTATATGAAAAGATGAATAAGGCAGTTGAAAAGGCTAGAAACGGAGGAGGTCCGACACTTCTTGAATGCAAGACGTATAGATTTGTTCCTCACTCAAAGGCCGACAGGGAAGTTTACAGAACTAAAGAAGAAGTTAATGAATGGAAGAAAAAATGTCCAATTAAAAAGATAGAAAATATTCTGATTGAAAATGGAACGCTTAATGAGAATGGAGCGAGAGAAATTGAGAATGATGTAAAGCAAAAAATTCTTGATGCAGTTGATTTTGCTTTAAAAGCGGAAGGACCACCGGCTGAAGAACTTTTCAAGGATGTATATTATGAGGAGGCAAAGTGATGAGAGAAATCAAATATGTTGATGCATTAAATGAAGCCTTGCGGGAAGAAATGCTGAATGATGAAAGTGTCTTCATCATCGGAGAAGATATAGGTAAAAATGGCGGTGTATTCGGAGTAACAAAAAATCTGTGGGAAGAGTTTGGTGATAGGAGGGTCAGAAACACTCCTATTTCAGAGGCTGCATTTGTCGGGTGCGGTCTTGGTGCGGCAGTTACAGGATTAAGGCCGGTTGTAGAATTAATGTATCAGGACTTTGCCATGGTATGTATGGATCAAATTGTAAATCAGACAGCCAAGATTAGGTATATGTTCGGAGGTAAGGCTAAGGTACCTATGGTAATCCGGATGCAGGGGGGAGCGGGAGCAGGAGATGCAGCTCAGCATTCACAAAGTCTGGAAGCACTGTTCACCCATATACCGGGACTTAAGGTGGTTATGCCTTCCACACCCTACGACGCAAAAGGACTGTTGAAGGCATCAATTAAAGAAGATAATCCAGTCATATTCATTGAACATCAGATGCTTTATAACACAACAGGTGAAGTTCCAGAAGAGGAATACGCAATAGAATTGGGAAAAGCAGACGTAAAAAAGGATGGAGCTGATGCAACTGTCGTATCCTGGTCATATGAACTTCAGATGGTTTTAAGGGCGGCCATTGAATTGATGGATGAAGGAATAAATGTAGAAGTAATAGATCCCAGAACTTTAAATCCCCTTGATATTGATACAATATTAAAATCAGTTGAAAAGACACGTAAGCTGTTAGTAGTTCATCAGGCTTGCAAGACGGGAGGTTATGCAGGAGAAATAATAGCACAGGTTATTGAAAAGGGTTTTTATTATCTGGATGCACCTATAATGAGGCTTGGAGCCTCTGATACGCCTGTTCCATACAATGAATATTTAGAGTCGCTTCATTATCCAAGCGTTGAAAAAATAAAAGAGGCTATCAGAGAATTAATTCAAGAATAATAAGAGGTGAAAGATGGTATCAGAAATATTTATGCCGAAAATGAGCAACACAATGACAGAAGGCAAAATAATGAGATGGTTTAAGAAAGAGAATGACTATGTAGAAGCCGGCGATGCAATCGTGGAAATAATGACCGACAAGGTAAACAGAGAGATTGAAGCGACTGAATCAGGATTTCTAAGGAAAATAATTAAGATTGAATCAAATGATGATATAAAAATAGGTGAAGTAATAGGTTTGATGGCTAATTCGTTGGATGAGGAATTACCAGCCAAATATAACAATCAAAATTTAAATTCTTTAAGCAATGAAAGGGAAAACGTTAAGATAACGCCCAAGGCTAAGAAATTGGCGGAAGAGTTGGGAGTTGATATATCATTGATAAAAAGTGAAAGTGGTGTAATTAAAGAGAAAGATATATTAAAAATGAAAGAAAATGAAAAAATCAATGTTACTCCACTGGCACATAAAATCGCAATAGATAAAAATGTATCCCTTAAAGGGGTAGAAGGAACAGGCATAAATGGCAAGATTGTAAAAAAAGATGTGGAAAGACTGCTGGATAATGTGGAAACAGAAAAAGACAATGATGAATATGAAATAGAACCAATAATTGGAGTAAGAGGAATAATTGCAGAGAGAATGACAAAAAGCAAGTTTACTTCACCTCATGTATATTTCTTCAAAGAAGTAAATATGGAAAAGTCCATTGACCTCAGGAAATTTTTGAACCATAAGACAGCGGAATCGGGGCTTAAATTGAGTATGACCGATATTATAACGCATGCTGTAATCAGATCACTGATAAAGCATCCTCAAATCAATGTTTGCATCGAAGAAAACAAGATAATGAAATATAAAAATGTCAACATATCATTGGCTGTTGATACAGACAGAGGGTTAGTGGTTCCTGTAATAAAAAAAGCAGATAAGATGTCGTTATCAGAGCTGTCATTGAAAATTAACGAGACAATCAGCAAAGCCAGAAGTAATCAACTTGATCCGGAAGATTTTATTGGAGGCACGTTTACTGTATCTAATCTTGGATCTTTTGATTCCGACTCTTTTACGGCCATAATAAATGCACCTCAGGCTGCAATATTGGCAGTTAGCTCCACAAAAAAAAGACCAGTTGTTGTTAATGATACAATATGCATAAAGCCAATGATGAACATAACACTTTCAGTGGATCACAGGGTCATTGATGGAGTTAAAGCGACTGAGTTTATAAATCAGATCAGAGATTATTTAGAAAATCCTGAATTAATGCTTTTATAAAGCTATTAACTTATCAAGTAGGAATTGGCTTATATGATACCTGGTTGCTTGAAGGGAGGAAAAAAAGAAAGCAACAGGAGATATGTTAACGTATTATGGCAGGTATATACTTAAGACTAATCAAACCAAAAACTAATCGGAAACTGATAGATTATGTACTAAGGAAAATACATTCAGTACACAAACATCCTTCTTTTAGAAGTATATGAAGAATTCTTTGAAATACTTTAGACATAGGAATCATGATCATATAAATAATAATATTAGGAGGTAGTAAAGTGAATAAGGAAAAGGTTGCTCGGAAAGCCACTTTTGGAGAATCGTTAATCATTATCATCATTGCTTTCGTTATATTGCTAGTGTCAATAGTTGTTTTTAAAGCAGATGCTCAGATACCTTTGTTCTTAGCTTCTGTAATTGTTACCGTTTTCGCTTTCTATTTGGGATTGAAGTGGGAAAATATTGAGATGGCTATCTTTGACAGCATCAAAACTGCCTTGTTGCCGATGGTAATTATCATGCTCATTGGAGTGACTGTAGGAACATGGATTGCATGTGGTACTGTACCTTACTTAATATATTGGGGACTTCAGCTTATAAGTCCTACATGGTTTCTGGTAACTGCATGTATAATGTGCAGCATAATGTCACTTAGCACGGGAAGTTCTTGGACGACTGCCGGTACAATAGGTGTAGCTCTTATGGGAGTAGGAATGGGTTTAGGCATACCTCCTGCAATGACAGCAGGTGCCGTTGTCAGCGGTTCATTCTTTGGAGATAAATTATCGCCATTGTCTGACAGTACAAATTTTGCAGCTGCTGTAGGAGGAACATCATTGTTTGAACATGTTAACTCTATGATGTGGACTACAATACCTGCACTACTAATATCCTGGGTAATATATGCCATAATGGGATTGAGATTTTCGGGTGCTATAGCAACTCCGGAAGGTGTTGTACTAATGTTGCAAGGTATAGAACAGACATATAACTTAAATGTTGCTCTTCTGATTCCGTTAATAGTACTTTTGGTTTTGATAATAAAAAAGGTTCCGGCTATAATCAGTATAGCAATAGCTGCTTTGACGGGTGCAATAGTTGGAATGACTATCCAGGGAATAGGATTTGGGGATATGTTGAAATATATGTTATCAGGTTTTGTTGGTAATACAGGCATTCCAGATGTGGATAGGTTACTGACAAGAGGCGGAATGACTGCGATGTTGGGTACTATTTCAATAATGTTTATGTCATTGAGTTTAGCTGGTATTCTGGATGTTACCGGTTGCCTCGAGGCAGCATTTAGCAAACTGGCGAATATTGTAAAAAGTGTACTTGGTTTAATTACTACCTGCCTGGCTTCGAGCCTTGTACTAAACTTTTTAGCAGCAGACCCATATTTGCCTATGCTAATGACTTCAAAAATATTTGGAGCTTCTTATGATGAAAAAGGTATTGATCGAAAGGTTTTATCAAGAACCCTGGAAGATACAGGAACTTTAGGGTGTGCGATGGTTCCTTGGGGAACAAGCGGTGTATACATGAGCGCTACTTTGGGAGTTGCCGTGTTCTCATATTTGCCATTCTATTTGTTGGGAATAATTACACCTGTTGTATCAATGGTATTGGCTGCATCGGGCATAGGAATTTTTTATAAAGATGGAGTCAAAAGAGGTGTGTTTTACAAAAATAAGCAGCTCAATTAAGAAAATCTTATCTGAAAATATAGTAATAAAGGAGAATTAATCTTAGTTCTCCTTTATTATCTAAAATGAGGAGTGCATTATGAAATTGAAAAATCAAATTGCATTGATAACGGGGGGAAAAAGAGGTATTGGCAGAGCCATAGCAATTAGTCTGGCAGAAAAAGGCGCAGATATAATTATATTTGACCTGGACATAGAAAATAATGATGAAGTAATTCTAAAAATCAGGGCTATGGGAAGAAAGGCGTATGCGTACAAGGTAAATATCACTGATAATAATCAAATATTAAACAGCGTTGAAAAAGCAGTAGAAGAATGCGGCAAAATAGATATCTTAGTCAATAATGCAGGCATTTACCCTTCAGAATCCTTATTAAGTATAAAAGAAACGGATTGGGACAAAGTAATGGATTTAAATGTCAAGGCTTTATTTTTTGTTACCCAGGCTGTTGCCAATAAATCAATGGTTCCTAACAGATCAGGCAAAATTATCAATATAGCTTCAAGCGATGGCAAAGTTCCATCAAGAGGAATTGCACACTACGCAGCATCAAAGGCGGCAGTGATTAGTATTACGAAGTCATTTACTTTAGAACTAAGTGAATTTAATATTCGATCCAATTGTGTAGCTCCAGGTTGGGTTGCCACTGAAACACTGATGAAAAGTGATAGGTGGAAATCTATAATAAAAAACATTCCAAGCGGAAGATTAGGTGAAATGAGTGAAGTTGGTGAAGCTGTTGCATTTTTGGTAAGTGATGCAGCTGCATATATCAATGGAGAGGTGCTCGATGTAAATGGCGGAATCTATATGGACTAGAGCAGGAGGTGATATTGATGAAGTTATTGTGGCAAAACCCAACAACTGGATGCATAAAGAATATTCCAGGCTTCAATGATATGGGAGTAAAAATAGAACAATATCTGAACAGTATTGCAAGTGAAGGAACAGTTGTAGATTTTAAAAATATGGCTATTTCCTCAAATACAGTACGATCTTTTTATGGGGAGGCAGTCAACAATTATCATTTAATAGAAAGAATTATTCAATTACAGAAGGAACAAGAGTATGATGGAATAATAATCGGATGTTTTCCTGATCCTGGCTTACATGTGCTGCGAGAAATGTGTGATGTTCCTGTAATTGGTCTTGGAGAGGCTGCAATGCTCGTAGCTTTAACATTAGGCGAGAAATTTGCAGTAATATCTGTTGATGAGGACATAAACCCAAACATGGAACAGTCTTTTATGAAGTATAAACTGGAAAACAGAGCAATCATAAGACCTATAAGGGCGGTTCATCCACCAATCACTGCTGCAGAAGATGTTGAAGGGTATATAGACCCGTTCAAAACTATAATCCCTAAAATTGAAGAAACGGCAAAAGAATGTATTAGGGATGGTGCAGAACTTTTACTCACCGGTTGCGGTTATATGGGACCAATGTTGTACATGCATAATTACTATAAAATAAGAAATACAAGTGTTCCTATAATAAATTCCAGTGCTGCAGCTTTAAAATTTGCTGAGATGATGGTAGGTATGGGTAAAATTGGGATTAATGTAAGCAGGCATAATTATTACAAAAAGCCCTCAGATGTTATGATAAATATGATCAGAGAGAATGTTGGATTGTCCAAATTTGTTTAGTGATAGGATAAAAGCTACAGGAGGATATGGAATGAATGACTTGATGAAAGAATTATTGCTTGAGGAAGAGAATCTACAGTTTGATTTTTTCTCAAATAATGATGCTCTTAATTTAGGACTTACGATTATAAAGCTTGCAAACGAGGCTAATCAAGAGATTGCTGTATATATAGAAGTTAACAGACAACCAATATTTGCATATTTTTTAAAGGGTACATACTTAGAGATAGCCTACTGGATTAAACGCAAGAAAAATGTTGTAGACAGATATGCGCACAGTTCCATGTTTGTAGGAGAGAAATTCAGGAATAGAGGATGTGACTTTAATGAGAATTCACTTCTTGATCCATCTGAATTTCAGGCAGCAGGCGGAGCTTTCCCTATTTTGTTAAAGGGTGTAGGAATGATAGGTACAGTCACTGTTTCTGGGCTGTCTGAAGAAGAAGACCACAAACTCTGTATTGACGGAATCAGGAGTTTTTTACATAAGTAACAAGTTAAGTAGTGATGGGCAGCAAAGGCCGATTAATCCTAATAATAAAGGGATAAATCTTGTTATTGACAAAATATAAACAATATCAGTCTTAAATAAAGCCATACGGATTCATCCGACTATGGCTTTATTTTTTATTTGGTATATAATTAAGTTAGAAAAACAATGTAATGTTCTTCAAGCAGTTGCAATTTGAATCATTAGGTTGAACGATAATTATTATGGGAGATATTATATGATTAAGCTGAGCAATAAAAGCGAAACCCTTTTGATACCTTTGTACGGCAAGGCTTTGATGAGCAGAAACAGCAAAATAATCAAAGACAAAAAGGCGGAGGAGATAATCGGAAAGATAGATTTCGACTTCAAAAAGCTCAAGATATCGAAAAAGATTCAGGTGTTCATGAGCCTTAGGGCGGCCATAATAGATGACTACACCGTAAACTTCATAAAGGAAAACCCGGACTGCGTTGTGCTGCATCTTGGCTGCGGGCTGGACTCACGGATCATGCGCATCAAGAGGAAGGCAAAATGCTGGTACGATCTGGACTATCCGGAAGTGATTGAACTTAAGAAAAAGTTTTTTGAAGAAACTCCTGCCTACAAAATGATCGGATCATCCGTTATAGACTGGGGATGGATTGACAAGGTGGAGTACAGCGGCGAGCCGGTTCTGATAATAGCAGAAGGGCTGCTGATGTACCTGAACGAAAGCGAAGTTGAAGAGTTTTTTGTCCGTATGAACAATAAATTCATCAATGCGGAGATAATATTTGATGCATTCTCAAAGACAACTGTCAGGTTGTCCAAGTATCAGCCGTCACTTAGAAAAACCGAAGCTGAAATACTGTGGGGTGAAGACGGACCTCATGAAATAGAAAAATACGCATCCGGCATAACCCACGTGGAAACCATGTACATGAACGACGACTACAGGGTGAAGTTCCTGAGCCTGTTTTACAGGTTCATGTTCAACATAACAAAGTATTTCAGGACATCCCGTGAAGCGCAGCGAATATTTGTTTTTGAGCTGAGAGGATAATACTATAGTCCAATGCTCCTTTGATTATATCAAGGAGTATTTTTGTGCGCTGAAATGGTAAGATTATTTTCATAGTTCCCATTTTTTCTAGAATTCACCTTATATTATCCATTTAGCGGGTGCCGATGGAAAAATACCATTAATTATATATAGCTAATATTTACAAAGCATATTTTTAAAAATTAATGCAATATATAATTGACATTTAGTTGAATATAAATTACAATTTGTAATATAGGAGGGGTTGCATGAAAAATAAACGAATGAAAATTGCTCGTATTGAATGTGATATGAAACAAGAAGATTTAGCAAAATCAGTTGGCGTAACAAGGCAAACAATAGGACTTATTGAAGCTGGTGATTATAATCCGACACTAAATCTTTGTATAGCAATCTGCAAAGTACTAAACAAAACATTAAATGATTTATTTTGGGAGGATCCATATGAAAAATAATAAAATTCAAGATGAAAGAATACTTTTGGCAAGAAGAAAAATTCAAAGCGATGCGTATGGATTGCTTGTATGGGTTTTATTGATTTCTATTATTATACAGCAATTTTTTATGAAAGCTCCCTTTGCACAATATGCAGTTGAATTTTTTGCCTTCATGGGGTGTGGCTTATATATTTTAATCCGCCATTTTAAGGAAGGAATTGATATTTGGAGTCTAAAAAGTGATGGTAAGAAAAAATTGTTATTAAATACAATTATATCAGGTGTTTTTTCAGTAATTCTTTTTTCGTTGTTAAGTGGTAACTATGATATCAAAACTTTGACATCATACTTTGTGGGCTTTGTTCTTTTCTTCTTTTTATTTCGCTCAGCGATAATAATTATAAACAAGAAAAAACAACAAACTATTGAGAATAAACTAAACGAAGATGAAATGAACGAATAGAATCAGCATACTATGAATCTGGCAAATTCCAATTTGTAGTGTAACCATTACGCATAATTCGAATTATACGAACTAACAATAAACACTTAAGGACTTTAACTCTTAAGTGTTTGCAATACTTACAGTAAGCACCCGATTATTGGATAATATAAAATTCACCTTATTTGATTGACAGTTAATTCAAGAATAATTACAATATAGTAATGTAGGCAATGAAAAGAAATCATTTGGAGGTTGCGGCAGCTATGGAAACAAGGTATCACAGCAAAAACAACAGTATGTTTATTATCGGCGGAAAAACATTTATGGATTTACCCGTGCTGATTAAGAGCCTTAAATTAAAGAAAATGGGAAAACGTTCATCATTATTTGCACAAAAAGACGGCATCTTCAGCGTTACAGGCTATGTTGTGGAGTACAGCGAGCCGTTTCCTTGCTTTGATGCATCGGATTATGCATATGAGAACCGCAGCCGCAGCGAATTGTTTTTTGTTGACTCATACGAGAAGGCAAAGGAGCTTTACAAGTCTTTTGAAAGCGGCTGCAGGGATAAAGTGAATTTTAATGATTTTGAAAGGCTCACTTTTGTAAGAAACGACCCGGCAGACAAAAATTTTATCACCTATACTTTTAAATAGCAGCAGAGAAATGGGGGAGGACATATGGGCATCAAGAGGATTGTAGGAATAGATTTTGGCACAAGCTCAACATATATTAAGGTGAAGCATTACGAGGGAGATGAACCTGTCAACAAGGACAGGATTAATGCCCAATATGTTGATTTTAACGGTAATGCCTGGGTGCCGTCAATTATTCAGAGCTTGGGAGACGATTTTTGGTTCGGTTATGAAGCTCAAACAAAAAAAGCGGACAACGCGGTAATATTTCGAAACTTTAAAATGATTCTGGAACACGATGATGAGGAAACGAGGAAATATGCAAGATATCTTACAGAGTTGTTTTTTGCCTACTTGTTTCGAATTTATCAGGACCAGTTTATGTACTCCAATGACAAATACGATGAGGTTGAGACAATTTTAAGCTACCCAGTGAAGTGGAAGAAAGAAACCATACAATTTCTGGCACATACAGCCAAAAATGCGGGGTTTCAAAATGTCAAAACCATGGATGAACCAACGGCAGCATTAAGTGCAATCCTGGTTCAAAACACGGCAGGCATTTTAAAAGCAGCATATAAGCCCTTTTACATCATGATGGTTGACATGGGAGCAGGTACAACCGATTTGGCTATCCTTAAGTGCAGTGTTGAAAAATATTCGGACGGAAGCAGTTTTGATTCAAGTCAGGTAGTATCCACATGGCCAAGGGGGAATGATGAGTTGTGCTTCGGCGGCAGAGAAGTGGATGAAAAACTTTTTGCCTATCTGCAGAATTATCTTTCCTCAATGCCTAAAGTTACAAAGAACATGGCTCATAATCTTTTAATTCAGCAGATGGACAATATCAAAATATGGAAGGAAAATACGGTTTCAAGCAGCCTCAATAAGGATGTTGAAGTGTCTGCCTGCCAGTTTCTGACTCCTGTTGTGCCTCTTATCACTGAAGACCCTGTTCCTTTTCCGCGTTTTGGCAGAAAGCAGTTTGAAAAGGAATTTTCTTCATATTTGGAGTCTTTTGTTGACTTAATAAATGGCTGCACGGATGATGGAAAGAAAAACATAAATAAATTCATGGGCATGGAAGATATAGAATTTGTCATCCTGACCGGAGGCCACAGCCAGTGGTACTTTGTTAGGGATATATTGGATGGCACCATTAGAACTGTAGGAAATAAAGCAATCCCGCCCATGATTGATGATAAAAACAGGATAATCTCGCTTCCCCGCCCACAGGAGACTGTGTCGCTGGGTTTGGTGCTTTCTCCTATGAAATTGGAACTGTGGGGTGAAAAGGAACCTGTCATAGAATTTGAAGATGTGTATGACGACCACAGTTTTGCAGAATTTGATAGGATGATATTCAGAGTGGATAAAAAAGGACAAGACATGCCGCTGCACCTGAAATGGATTGAAATAAAAAATCATGAGCGTCCGGACTCATTGGTGTGTATAATCAACAAGAAATACAACTTAAAGTTAGAGAGCTGCTATTATGGTTGTTTTTGCAGGCAGTTCATGATTGTCGATTCATGGTTTGGAGGCAAAAGCCGTCTCTTTCGTATCAATTTGGATGTGCCGTATCCCAATCCGGAATTAATTTATGAAACCGACAGGTACATTTCAAATGTTTCTGAATATAGGGGGGTACTGAATTTTTTTGAATCAGATTTAGATTCAGACAAGAAATATTTAATGCAGATGTCCCTTGACGGAAAAAAGAAAAAATTTCTGTTTGAAATGAGCAATATAGAGCGCAGCTTGGGTGAAAAAATCAATACAACTATAAGGTATACTGATGAAAGAAATATCTACATACTCAGCAGCTGTTATAGGGACGGTAGGACAAGAGATCATATTATTCAGCTGAGATATGACCGGAAATCCGAAATATTCACCATTATAGATGAGGTCAAACATGAATCTTGTATTAACAGACGATATGACAACTTCTACCTGCAGGGCAATAATATATACTATAGCAATGCAGCAGACGGCATATATAAAATTAATTATGAAACCATGGAGAAAAAGTGCCTGTTGAAAGGAAAATTTCAATTGTGGGGTGTCAATGAAAAGGATATCATATTTTCAGATGATGTGCTGGAATCTTATGCTAATCTGTATAGAATGGATTTAGACGGTTTCAGCAAGAAATTGATTGTAAATAAAATCATCGACAGGTCATCGGTTGCAGGAGACTGGGTATTTTTCCGTTCAAATGTTGGTGTCGGAGGCATAAAGGGAGCTCTTATTGAAAGGTACCTGGTTAGTTCAACAGGGAAACCTCATTGTGTGAAGACAGACGGAAGCTGTTTATTTAAACTTTTATGAGAATGAGATCATTACTGAGTAGAGGGGAATATGGAAACGACAAAAAAAACTTTGAACGTTAATTTTAAGGATTTGTTTCAAAACATAGATATGGAACATCTGCGAACAGCCAATGAAATAAAGGTTCCGGATGAATTTTTTCTTCATTTGCTGGATTATTCCATGGAACGAAGTTATCTGAACAATATTGAGGAAAGAGACAAGTTTGCTGCGATTTCTTCAAGTCACAAGGCTATTACCTGGCTGCAGATTGTGAGGCTACCTGTGCATCCTGACAATATGGAGAATTATGATCTTATAAGCAGATGGCAGGGAACGCTGGCAACCCTTCATGCATGGGGATATCGTCTGATGTTTTTGCTCAAGCGGTCGGCAGGAGAAACTCACTTGTATATTGGTACAACTTCGCTTTCACGCACAATCAGTTCAGAAGATGCCATAGAACAGGTAAGAGAAGCAGCCAATGCCAACATGCCGGGTGTAGAACTTAGAGCTTTGTCAAAGGAAGATACATATAATGAAATCATGATGAAAATGCAGCGGTTTAATACTTTGGGCGCAGTTACGGGAATACCTTCATTCAGGAACAACAACGAGCAGGACACAGGTCTTATCCAGACATTGGACCAGCTGGCCTTTGGAATCCGCGACATGAAAGGCTTTGAAAAGGACTATGCACTGCTTGTCATTGCAGATCCCATGTCGGACCGCGATACGGCAGATATTATTAATAAGATGAGAAGACTGGGCAGTGAGATTCATACAAATGTTTCTAGGAATGTTACGGAACAGGAAAGCCAGGGTGAAAGCAAGGCTGCAGGCATGGGAGGCGCTATAGCTCAAGGCGTCGGGGCAATAGCCGGAGGGCTTTTAGCTTCTGCCGCTGGTGTACCCATGCTTGGAGTCGGTGTGGGAGGAAGCCTCGGAAGTGCGGTTGCAGGCATATTTGGATTGAGTAAAAACGTCCAGATGAATTTTTCAAGATCGCTTTCAGCTGAATACCTTGATAAGTTTGCTCAATATGCGGAGGAAATAACAGACAAGCACATTGCTCGGCTCAACGAAGGCAGAAACCTCGGATACTGGAATGTAGGAGTTTACATTCTCGGAGATACCAAAAAAGAAGTTACAACGGTAGCGGGGATGCTGCGCTCCATCTATTCGGGAAAGGAATCGTATCTTGAACCCATCCGTCTTCACGTTCTGAAAGACAATTCTGGGGCATTGGAGACAGTCAAATTCGGATATGACCTGGTTCCAATCATCAGCGGAGAGGAAGCATATCACAATAATTATTCGGATAAGGAATGGCATATTTTCGGAAAATCATACCAGTATTTGAGCACGCCCATGAACACAAAAGAATTAAGCCTGGCCACATCGCTTCCGAGAAGGGATGTACCGGGGCTGAGATTTGTAAAAACTGCAGTAAGATTTGCAAACAATCCTGCCGTTATAGAGGATGATTCAATTTCATTGGGCAAAGTTGTGGATATGGGAGTTATACAACACAACGAATACCTCATTGATCCAAATGCGCTGGTAAGGCATGCTCTTGTGACAGGCAGCACAGGCAGTGGGAAAACCACCACATGCAAGCGCATCATACAGGAGGTGTTAAGACGCAACGTTCCTGTCATGGTTATCGAACCAGCAAAGGATGATTATGTTAGATGGGCAATTAAGATGAACGAAACACTTCCTGAAGACAGAAAGTTTCAAATATACATGCCCGGAGTTTCGGAACTTGACGGCTGCAGAATGGAGGAACTGAGGCTTAATCCCTTTGAACCTGCTGCTATCAAAGGGGCCAGAATTGACATGCTCACAAGAAGTGAAAATCTTACGGCCCTTCTGAATGCAAGTCTTCCAATGTCGGATGTCTTGCCGGTTATAGTTGATGAAACAGTGTTTGAATATCTAAAAGCTTATTACAAGGATGAATTTCTTAAGGGTGAAATGGAGCAAAAAGACGAATATCCCACAATGGACGGGCTGCAGATCATGGCAAAGGTCATTCTGGAACACAGGAATTATGAAAAACGTGTGCAGGACAACATAGCCGCATCCATCGAAACAAGGTTTAATTATCTTTCAAGAGGCACCCGGGGTAATATATTGAATGTAACAAAATCAACTGACTATGATAAGCTGTTCCGCCGTCCTGCCATAATAAATTTAAGCCGCATAGCTGGAGCAAAGGACAAGGCTCTTATTATGTCTCTTTTGATGATAAGCTTATGCGAATACCGCCAGTCATGTTACGCCAACGACCCGGTGTACAGGAAAAAGGCTCAGAAAAACAAACTGATACATCTTGCGTTGGTGGAGGAAGCTCACAACTTGTTGCTGAAGCCTCAAAACCTATCGTCGGATTTCGGCAATCCCCAACAGGCAGTTGCGGAATTGTTCAGCAACATGATGTCAGAAATAAGGGGTTACGGCCAGGGAATAATCATAGCCGACCAAATTCCTACAAGACTGATATCTGACGCTGTTAAAAATACAAATTATAAGATAGTGCACAGGCTCACTTCAAAGGATGACTGTGAAATTATGGCATCGAGCCTGGCGCTTCGGGAAGACCAGGTATCAATAATACCGTCATTGGACATAGGAAACGCAATAATATGCGGCGACATGGATGATGCGGCAGCATGGGTTAAAATGCCGCAAATATAATTTATCAGGAGGAATCATGGAGTTTAAAGAACAAATTGAAGATTTGCATGAAAGGTGCTTTGAAAAAATCGAACAACCGGAAACTGCAAAAAATTTGGCTGAGGATTTCTTTGAACGGCTGGAGAATGAAAAAACGAAAACAGGTGTGGAAAATTCCAAAGCCGTAGCTTTCGGAAGCTCTGAAGAGGTGAAGGATTCAGCCAAAAAGCTTGAAAAGGCAAAGGAGGAATACAACTATAGGGTAAAACAGCTGGAGAAGTCACTCAGCAATGGAGAAAAGAGTTTCAACGAGGCGATTGATGTGAAATATGCCCAAAAAGCCATTGAAAGAGCTGAAATCGACCTGAAATACGCAAAGAAAAATAATCATTAGTCCAATGTTACGACTTAATAAAAATGCTCCCTTGATTAATCAAGGGAGCTGATTTTTTACAGGGAATCAAACATGGCTGTATCTGCAGCCCAATGAACATCTCTGATGTATCTTTCGAGCTCGTCTTTTTTCTTTTCTCTGAACAATCTGATTATCTCAAAATGCTCAAGGTTTGTCTGCTTCAGTATCTCCAATTCCTTCTCGGGGTCATCAAATTTGTAGTATTTTCTAAGAAACTGATTTTTCATCTGGTTCAGCGTGGAAATCATTGTTTCATTGCTGTACAGATTTATGTATGTGTCGTGAAACATAAGCTGCAGCTCGTAATATTTGGAGCTCAGCCCCTGAGATATTGCTGAATCCATTGATTCGGCCAGAAACTGCATCTGTTTTATGTTTTCATCGCTGATCAGTTCGACAGTTTCATATGCAATTCTTCCGTCCAGTATTCCTATTATTTCATACAGTTCCCGGGCTTTTTTTATATCCAGAAACTTAACCCTGAAACCTCTTCTGGGGGTGTTTTCCAGGTAACCGTCCGATGCCAGCTGAATGAGGGCTTCTCTTATGGGAGTCCTGCTGACATTCAAGGCATCTGAAATATGCTGCTCATTTATTTTGTCATCGGGCTTAAGCGAACCATCGTTTATCTTTTCAGATATATAATTGTAAACACAATCTTTTAAGGACATGTACTGTATCATTTGCTTGCTCCGCTTTCATTTTGTATAAAGTATTTATTTATGTATAAAGTTTAACATAAAAGCAGGAAAAAATCAACAGCATTATGTATACAAAATATTGTGTAAAATATAAAATAACGCTTGCATTTATTTTTGCAAACTGTATAATATATATTGTATACAAAATACGTTTTTAGCTTCGCGCTTGAATGCTGGCCGGCAGTTCAATACGAAAAGATTATTATACTTTGGAGGTATCATATGTTCAAGAATGTTATTGTTAGAAGACCAGGGAAATCATTAATCGAAGGGATAACGTCTGCCCCGGAGCTTGGAAAGCCGGATTATGAGTTAGCCCTGAAACAGCACGATGACTATATTAAGGCGCTGGAATCATGCGGAGTTGAGGTTACTGTGCTGGAATCATTGGAAGAGTATCCTGATTCATGTTTCGTTGAAGACACTGCAGTGCTTACACCAAGATGCGCCATTATATCCAATCCGGGAGCAGACACCAGAAGGGGAGAGTCAGCCTTGATGGTTGATACCATCAAGAAGTTTTACACTGACGAGCAGATTGAATACATAAAATCTCCAGGAACCATGGAAGGCGGAGATGTGATGATGGTCGGAGATCACTTTTACATAGGGCTGTCGGCCAGAACAAATGAGGAAGGCTGCAGACAGTTCAAGGAGGCTCTGGAAAAACACGGTCACACATGTTCGGTTGTTCCGCTGGAAAAGGTGCTGCATCTGAAAACCGGTGTTAACTACATTGAGAACAACAACATGCTTGTATCAGGAGAATTTATTGAAAAGGAAGATTTCAAATCCTTCAGCAAGCTGATCGTTCCTGAAAGCGAAGCTTACGGAGCAAACTGCATCTGGGTAAATGACACTGTCATAGTACCGCTGGGCTATCCTGTTGTTGAAAAAAGCATCAGAGAAGCAGGGTACAATGTGATTGTAACCGATACTTCAGAATACAGAAAGCTTGACGGCGGACTGAGCTGTCTGTCATTGAGATTCTAGATTCATCAGATTCAAAATCATCAACTTCGTAGCCGACACCTTGAGGACTATTGTATAATCAATAAGGCATCTGCGAATTTCATAGCAGCATGCAGGAAATTAGAACTAACTATTCCAATCAAATAATAATTTCGGAGGTATAATATGTCAATTACAGATATGGCCTCAATAATAGTGTACGACTATTTGTGGGGTATGCCGCTGGTAGTGATAATACTGGCTATAGGATTTTACATTACCGTTCGATCAGGCTTTTTTCAGATAACCGGATTTAAGATTGCCATGAAGCATGCCATAGACAGTATCCTTGGCAAAGATAAGGCAGGTGGTAAGGAAGCAGGAGTTGTATCACCTTTTGAAGCTATGAGCGTTGCCCTTGGAACCACCATAGGCGTAGGAAATATCGGCGGAGTTGCTACAGCCATTGCCATAGGAGGACCCGGTGCGATTTTCTGGATGTGGATTGCTGCTCTTTGCGGGCTGATAGTGAAGGTGGCTGAAATAACACTGGCTGTGTACTATCGTTCCAAGGATATGAACAATGAAGCTTACGGCGGTCCGAACTACTATATGAAAAAGGGAATAGGGCATGAAAAGAAGATGCCTGTTCTGGCGAAGGTGTTAAGCTTCATTTTTGCTTTCGGATTTCTGACGGGCTATTTTATAAACATACAAACATACACGGTTTCTGAAGCAGTTGCAAATACCTTCAATTTCAGCATGGTTGGTGTTGCGGTGTTTTACACCGTGATACTGTACATGATGATAAGCGGCGGCGTATCTTCGCTGGGAAGAATTGCAGCAAAGATAGTGCCTTTCATGTGTATCTTCTATCTTGTGGGCGGTGTAGTGATAATTTTGAAGAATATTACTGCCTTGCCGTCAGCTTTCGGAATGATTTTCGGCAGCGCATTTACCGGAACAGCAGCTGCAGGCGGTTTTGTGGGAGCTACGTTCTCTCAGGCAATCAAGCTTGGAATGTCTCGTTCGGTATTCAGCAATGAGGCAGGTTGGGGTTCAGCACCGATGATACATGCTTCGGCCAAGGTAGACCATCCGGTAAAGCAGGGCCTGATGGGTATATTTGAAGTGTTTATTGATACTTTTGTTATATGTTCGATTACTGCATTGGTTGTCATCATAACCGGAGAATGGTCCAACGGACTTGATGGCGCGACTCTCACCCTAAGTGCCTTTGAAACAGGGCTTGGACGGCCTGGAAGAATAATACTGGCCATAGGCGTATTCCTGTTCGGCGTTACCACATCAAGCGGTGTTTATGCACAGATTGAAGTCGTAGTGCGTTACCTGATAGGCGAAACACCAAAGAAGGATGCAATTCTAAGCTTCTACAAGTGGACTTATCCTATTCCAAGCTTGCTGATGGTTATCATAGCTGTATATTATGGATTTCCGGGAGCAACGCTGTGGATATTTTCGGATGCATCAACAGCCCTTCCGATCTTTGCCAACATTATTGCCCTGTTCGTTTTGTTCCCGAAATTCAAGGAACTGCTTCAGGATTACAAAGCAAGGTATCTTGGCGTAGGAAAGGTAAAATCGGGCTTCAGGGTATTCTATGAGGATGAAGGTACGAAAGTAAAATCAGAATAGCATATAGTAATTTCAGGAGGACAAAATGGAATACGGATGTCAGTCAATGGTTGGAAAAATCAAATGCATTTTGATTAAGAGACCAAGTGAGGCGTTTATCAGCCAGGAGCATTTAAACGACAACTATGAACAGTTCAATTATTTCGGGTGCCCAGATTATGAAAAGGCCGCCCAGGAATATGAAACGTTTGAAAAAATAATTAAGGACAATGTTGAAAATGTATATTACCTTCCAAAGGATGAAAGGGCAGGACTGGATTCGATTTATACTCACGATCCGCTGAAGATAACTTCAAAGGGCGCTGTTTATTTTCCTATGGGCAAGGCTCTTAGAGGAGGAGAATACCTGGCGACTGAAGAGTATCTTAAAAGCATTGGTGTTCCCACCCTGGGATATATTGAGAAGCCGGGCAAGATGGAAGGCGGAGATGTTGTGTGGCTCGATGAAAAGACTGTTGCCATCGGAAGAGGGTACAGGACAAATGATGAAGGTATACGACAATTCAGGGAACTTACAAAGGACATAGTCAATGAAATAATTGTGGTTCCAATGCCGCATGGAGAAGGTGAAGCCTGCTGTCTGCATCTCATGAGCATCATAAGCATGGTGGACAGGGACCTGGCTGTGGTCTATTCAAAATACATGCCTGTATTTTTCAGAGAGCTGCTCATTTCAAGAGGAATGAAACTGATTGAGGTAGACGACAAGGAATATGACTATCTTGGTTCAAACGTTCTTGCTCTGGCTCCCAGAGTGTGCGTCATACTTGACGGCAACCCGGTTATAACTCAAAAACTCAGAGATGAGGGATGCACTGTTTACACCTACGCGGGTCATGAAATGTCGTTCAGAGGTACGGGAGGGCCTACGTGCCTTACATGTCCCATAACAAGAGAATGACGGAGAATAAGATGGATGAAAACATACTGCATGGTATTGAAAATGACATCGAAGAAATCCTTTATTCTTACATAAAGGCTCAAAGCTTCACAAACACGGATAAGGAAAAAGAGGCTGAGAGGTTTTTCCTCAGCTGTTTTTCCGATGAGCCATATTTTAAGAACACATCTGGATCTTACGGAACATACGCCATAGAAAATGATGCATTAAAACGTACGGTTTGCTATGCGTTTCTGAAGGGGACTGGAAAAGACACAGCAGTATTCATTCACCACAGCGATGTGGTAGGGGTTGAGGATTTTAAGCTGCTTAAAGACTTAGCATTTTCTCCCGATGACCTAAGAAAGGAACTTTTAAAAATCAAGGATACTCTAAGCGAAGATGCGCGGAAAGACCTTTCAGACGACACGTTTCTTTTCGGACGAGGCGTGTGCGACATGAAAGGCGGCGGTGCCATACAGATTGCATTGACAAAAATGTACAGCAGGGTTGAAAGTTTTCATGGTAACATCGTTCTGCTGGCGGTTCCGGACGAAGAGAATCTATCGGCCGGCATGAGGTCGGCAGTTAAGCTGTTGAGCGAAATGAAGCAAAAGCATGATCTGGATTACAGAATTATGATCAATTCAGAACCTCACCAGAGAAAAGATTTCACTCAGGGAATATTTTCTGAGGGGTCTGTTGGAAAAGTTATGCCCTTTGTGTATGTGCGCGGTTTTCTGGCTCATGCGGGAAAAGCTTTTGAAGGGCTGAATCCGCTTAATGTGATGAGCTGTATAGTCAGAAAGACTGAACTAAACATGGATTTAAGCGATGTGGCAGTCGGGGAGGCTGCTCCTCCTCCCACATGGCTGTACCTGAAAGACAGCAAGAATACATATGATGTTTCCATGCCTCTGGCAGCCAAGGGCTGTTTCAGCATATTGACCTTGAACCAGACACCTCAAAGCATATTAAAGAAGTTAAAAGAAATTTGCACTGAATCTTTTGAGGAAGTTATAAGTCATATGAACGAAAGTTATGAAAGGTTTACTGTGGCAACCAATGTTCAGTGCAGGAAACTGCCCTGGAAAAGCAAGGTTGTCAACTTTTCCGAACTGTGCCAGGAGGCAGAAGCATCATACGGGAGCCTGTTTAAAGACAGGTATCATGAAAGGGTCAATCAGCTGGAACATGAGTACAGAAAAAATGAAATTTCTGTCATAGACTGCAACTTTGAGCTGGTTGATTTCGTGTACGGCTACATAGATGATTTGTCTCCCAGGGTTGTATATGGACTTATTCCTCCGTATTACCCGAATGTATCAAATTTGTATTTCGAAATCCTTGATGAGAAGGTCAGAAGCCTTAGCGATCAGTTGAGCAGTTACACCCTGAAGGAATTTAACCAGGAATACACTTCAGAGTACTTCTATACCGGAATTTCAGATTTGAGCTACACAAGCATTCAAAACAGCAGCCAGGTCCTGGAGTCATTAAAATGTTCTATGCCGTTGTTCGGCAGCTTCTACGATATTCCTGCAGACAGCATTGAGGAGATTTCCATGCCCTGCATCAACATAGGACCATGGGGAAAGGACTTTCACAAGCTTACGGAAAGGGTGAACAAGGAAGACCTGTATGTGAGGACACCAAAAATAATCCACCGCGCCATATCAATAATATTGGATAATTAGTGTGAATAAAAATTAAGACGCCCTATATGGGGCGTTTTCATTTTGAATACGGATTTTCAGCACAGTGAGGGATACTGAAAAACTATAGATAAATTGTCTGGGACGGATATTTCTCAGTTTTGCAACGGGAGCCAGCGTCTTCTTTGTTGTTGCAAATAATCTAAGTATATGTTAATATTTATATAAAAAGACAGAAATTTGACATGTGTATGTACCGTCATTATGTACATCCATATGGATTTTGTGTAATTCCATAAAATTTAAGGAGCTTTGCATGTCTGAATACAACAACAAAAGTGAAATAGATAGAATATATTCGCAACTAAGTCCCAGAGCCAACGAGTTGTATCACTTTATACTCAGTTACTACGACTATATGAATCAGCCCCGTGATTATGACGGTTCCGGTGAACTTGTGAGCATGGTTGAAATACATTTGCTTACAATCATTGATGACAATCCGGGAATTACGGTGAGTCAGCTTGCAAAAGAGTAGGGAACAACCAAGGGAGCTGTATCACAAAATTTAAAAAAACTTGAAAACAGGCAGCTGATTTATCGCCAAAAAGAAAGCGGGAACGCAAAGACGGTTCATATCTATCCAACTGAAAAGGGAGAAAGATTGAGCATGGCACATAAGTCATACGATAATGCAGATATACTGCAGACACAGCATGATTTGTTGAAAAGCTGTTCTGTTGATGAAATAGATACGTTTTACAAGGTGGTTCACGAGTATATTAAGTTGTTCTGAAATTAACTACAATGCGTATGTTTTGTTTAGTTACTAAACAAAACATACGCATTTTTGGTTTTTAAATAACTCGATGATCAGAAACTATTGTTAGTTAACTAAATAATAAAATGCATGATTGTACAAATAACCTTTAAATGGTTCAAAAATACTTATAATATATAAAATATTAATGAATAAAGTATAGACGCTAAACAAAAAAATAGAAAAATATATTGACTAATTATTTAATTATTACTATAATATAAATATAAATAGTTTAGTAGCTAAACCATAATATAATTGGCCGATTATATAAGACAAAGTAAAGAAGGTGTGAAAATGAAAATTGCAATAAAAACACAGCATGCTCCAGGTGCGATTGGTCCTTATTCGCAGGCTGTTGCATGTAATGGAATGATTTATGTATCAGGACAATTGCCTATCGATTCGGAAAGCGGTACCATTGCTGAAGGAGTTGAATCACAGGCCAGACAATCTTTAAAAAACATTAAGGCGATATTGGAAGCAGGCGATTTCAACTTGTCTGATGTTGTGAAAACAACTGTATTCTTGAAGGATATTAATGACTTCAGCGTAATGAATAAAGTTTACGGAAGTTTTTTTGAAGAGCCATATCCTGCAAGGGCTGCAGTTGAAGTAGCAAGATTGCCGAAAGACGTAAAAGTGGAAATAGAAGCAATTGCAGTAAAGTAACACAACAATACTGAAAACGTAATCAATATTATAAAATTATTGTTTAGGAGAGAAAAATGAAATATGATTTTGAAACTGTGGTAAACAGATATGGTAAGGGATCAGCAAAGTATGAGCAAATGCTTGGATGGAACCCTGATGTTTCCGAAGACATCATTCCGTTCTCTGTGGCTGATATGGAACTGAAAAATGCACCAGAAATTGTTGAAGGATTAAAAAGCTACCTTGATTCACACATACTCGGATACACTCTGCCAACTGAAGGTTATTTAAATGCAGTTTGCGGATGGATGAAGAGAAGGCATGATTGGGAAATAAAGCCTGAATGGATTGTTGGGGCAGCCGGTGTTGTCGGCGCTTTTTATTCGGCCATCAAAGCCTTAACAAAACCCGGAGAAGGGGTCATAATAATGTCTCCTGTTTACTATCCCTTTTATTCAGCAATAGAGCTTAACGGAAGAAAAACAGTAAAGAATCCTTTGATAAACACTGGTGAAACTTATGTGATAGATTATGATGATTTAGAGGAAAAGGCCAAGGATCCAAACAACAAGATACTGCTTTTCTGCAGCCCTCACAATCCTGTAGGAAGAGTGTGGATGAAGGAAGAGCTGGAAAAGGTTGCAGAAATATGTTTGAGAAATGAAGTTATCATAATATCTGATGAAATTCACTTTGACCTCATTATGCCGGGATATGAACACACAGTGTTTGCAAATATTTCTGAAGAAGTTGCTAACAACATGATTGTATGCACAGCGCCAAGCAAGACATTTAATTTGGCCGGTATGCAAACATCGAATATCATCATTCCCAACCAGAAGCTAAGGGATGCATATTTGGCAGAAGTTACATCAAACGGTTTTTTTACCTTGAACATTTTGGGTTACAAAGCTTGCGAAATCGCATATACACAGTGCGAAAACTGGCTTGACCAATTAATAGAACTGATTTATAACAATCATCTTGAGCTGAAGAAATATTTAGAGAAAAATCTTCCTCAGGTTAAGGTTTATGATCTTGAAGGCACATATTTGCAATGGATGGATTTCAAAGAATTAGGCATGAACAAGGACGAGCTTGAAGAATTTATGCACATGGAGGCAAAAGTGTTCTTTGACGAAGGATATGTCTTTGGAGAAGAAGGAAACGGTTTTGAAAGAATGAACATTGCATGTCCCACAAACGTCATGATGACAGCTTTGAAACGAATGGTAAGTGCTGTAAAGAGTTATGAAAAAAACAAATCATATGCTGACTAAAGCTATTTATTTGTTTAGGTAAGGCACAATTTATTTTAAACGGAAAAATCTGCTGAATGTAATAAAAGAAATGCTAATAACGATATTATAATTATTTCAAAGGAGATTTTATTATGGCAGAAATGACAAGTACTGGAGAACTGAGTACAAAAGATCTTAATAGAGTTCTGGGAAGAAAAGATTTAATGTCTATTGCAGTAGGTCAGATAATCGGAGCAGGGATTATGTCTCTTACAGGAGTGGCAATTGGAATGACAGGAAAATCAGTGCCGCTATCATTTATGGTTGCAGCAATTTTTAAAATTATTATGGCAATACCATTTATCATAATTGGTGGTACGGTTCGTATGCGTGGAGGACAATATACACAGGTTGCAATATTGGCGGGACAGAAATGGTCTGGCATATATATGATTACTTATATTTTCTCGAATGTAGCACTCGCCATGTATGCTATTTCCTTTGCTCAATATGCGCAATCTTTAATTCCGGGTATTCCTCTTATGCCTGTATCAATAATAATGCTGACTGCTTTTTATATACTGAATATCATGGGAGTACAGGGAGCAGCAGTAGTACAAAACGCAATGGTAGTTCTTATGGCATCTGGTCTGGCTATATTTGTGGCATTTGGATTCGGTCATTTGCAGCCCGGTATTTTCAGTGGTTCTGATTTTATGACAAATGGAGTAAGAGGAATAATGGGTGCAGGAGCATTGCTGGGATTTGCTGCAGGTGGAGCCTTTGTTGTAATAAATTTTGGAGCAGAAGCAAAAAATCCTACAAAAGATATTCCGTTTGTTATTGTAGTATCAACACTTGCTGTTTCAGGTGTATATGCTTTTATGAGCATAGTGGCTGCTAACGTGCTACCTATTAGTGAAGTTGCTTATCAGCCTTTATCATTAGTTGCGAAAGCCGTAATGCCTAACTGGGCGTTTGTTTTCTTCACAGTATGCGGTGCGGGATTTGCTCTTTCAACAACTTTAAATGCAACATTGGCATGGGTGACAAAACCAGTTCTTCAGGCCGTTGAAGATGGATGGTTCCCAAAATTCCTAGGTGCTATAAATGAAAAATACAAAACTCCTCATGTGTTGTTGACAATATTCTACTTAATTGGTTTAATACCGATAATCACAGGACTGTCAATTGGTACGATAGCGAATGCTGCCTTGTTGATAATGCAAGCCTTTAATATTGTTCTAAGTATTGCATTGACAAGATTGCCGAAGGTATTGCCTGAAGAATATGCAAGGTCAAAAGTTAAGGTATCCACGCCTGTGCTTTATACAATAGCATACGGTGCCGCAGCCTGTGCCGCATATCAATTTTATCTTTTGTGGGGCTTTTCAACAAATGTTGAGAAGATTTATGTAGCTGTCATACTCGTAATGGCTGTGTTGTTTGGCTGTGTAATGAATAAAAAGGTTAAGATGACTATCAGTTATGAGGCGGACTAAAGAATAATGCATAATTGATTTTTGTTTTAAAATGTGTAAAGCAGATTAAAAAGTAAGGAGTAAATTATGAAACTTGAAACAGGAAGTAATATGCCGAATTTTAAAGTGGATACAGTGTTTGAAAGGGGAATAGACATAAAGAGTCTGTTGGGAGATAACAAGACTGCAATTCTTTTTCTGAGATATGCCGGATGCACCTTGTGCAGATTTGATATGATGGTTTTAAAGGATGAATATGATAAGATAGTAAAAGATGGGGGCAAGGTCATAGTTGTACTGCAGTCAGACCCAGATAGATTAAGCGGGGAAATTGACAGGAACTTTTATCCTTATGATATTGTTTGTGATCCAAACCAGGAGCTTTACAAGCAGCTTGACATAAAGCCTGCAAATTCTCAAGCAGAAATGATTGGCCCGGGATCAATGGAAAAATTAAAAAAAGTTCAGGAATCGGGATTGACCCATGGAGATTATGAAGGAAATGAGATGCAGCTGCCTGCCGCCTTTGTTGTAGACAAAGAATTAAATGTACTTTATGCCAGATATGCAGCACATATAACAGATATGCCTGATGTCGGTGAGCTGACTGACCTTCTCCAAAAAAAGAAAAGCCTTATATAGAGGATTTTTACTGAAGTTAAATATGTAATCCTTACATTTAAATAGCCGTGCTATTAAGAAATCATTGCGCGGCTATTTAATTTATAGAATAGTTTCAATTGATTGTACTGATATATCATGCGTTGAAAACATACCTGTTCAGACGGTCAAAGGCCTCTATTACTCTGGATTTCGGCAATGCAAGATTAATTCGAATGGCGTAAGGGTGGTGGAAGGGACGTCCGTCCTGCCAGCCTACTCCAACATCTGTGCCAGCTTTGTGAAGTGCACCTATGGTAGTGTTGTGCTCCCTGCACCACTCTTCGCAGTCCAGATAAAGCATGTACGTGCCTTCCGGCTTTGCAAGCTTCACTCCCTTGAAGTTAGTCATGATGTAGTCATATGCATAATCCACATTTTCACCCAGTACCTGGCAAAGCTCGTCAACCCATAGGCGGCCTTCCGTAGAGTATGCTCCAATGAGGGCGTGCATGGAAAGGACGTTCATGTCGTTGTAGTGTGGTTTGCTGCTTTGTGCTCTCACGCGGTCACGGAGGTAATTGCTGTAAATTATGTGATATGCTCCTATGAGGCCTGCCAGGTTGAATGTCTTGCTTGGAGCGTATATTGCAATTGTACGGCTTTTGGCATCTTCGCTGACGCCTTGAGTAGGAATATGTTTGTGGTTGTCCAGGATTATGTCACTCCAAATTTCATCTGAAATGACAATACAGTCATTTTTTCTGTAGACTTCCATGGCTTTTTCTATTTCTTCACGTTCCCAAACACGTCCGCAAGGATTGTGAGGAGAACAGAATATTGCTATATGGATTTTGTTTTCTTTTATCTTTCTTTCCATGTCTTCATAGTCCATGCGCCAAACGCCTTTGTCGTCCTGCACCAGGTTGCTGTGGATTATCCTGCGGCCGTTGTTTTCCACACTCTTGGTGAATCCGATATACGTAGGGGAATGCAGCAGCACGCAGTCGCCGGGAGCAGAAAATGCCGTGACTGCAGATACTACGCAGCCGAGAACGCCGTTTTCATAACCTATGCATTCTGGTGTCAAGCCGGTTGCGCCGTTTCTTTCTTCCTGCCATTTGATAATTGAACTGTAGTATTTTTCGCTTGGCCTGAAATATCCAAAGGCCGGATGCTTCACACGTTCAACAATGGCATCGGTTATTGATGGCAGTGTGGGGAAATTCATGTCGGCAACCCACATGGGTATAAAATCAAATCCTTCTTTAGGCTTTTCAGGACCTAAGCCGGGCAGCAGATCAACTGCTATGGAATCCTTTCCCTTGCGGTCTATTATGCTGGTGAAATCATATTTCATGTCTTTCAATCCTTTCCTGATAATTTTTTATCCTGCATGAGCAGGTCAATACAGTATGCTGAAGTTTTAACGAGGCAGTCAGTTGTTAGATGAATTAAATATTGGATTGCTTTAGCTGTTAAGTCTTATTTCTAAATGCAATTATTGTTTAGTTGCTAAACTAACTATATTCATTATAAATTCAGTGGCTGGATTAGTCAAGATGCAATGTTTAATTTAAGGGTACAAAAGGTTAATGTAACGTAATGCATATAATAGTGAAAAAATTATCGAATAATGTCGAAACGTGTACATTGTTTATGGTTAAATTTGACATTGTGTTAATGTCTTGGTGTAATGAATGGATAAATATGAATTCGTTCGGTGAAGTTGTTCTTTGAAAATGGCTCGATATAATTGTTTTGGAAATTCAAAATTGAATAATTAAATAAAAAAGATGTAATATAATTTTTGTGAATTAGTTGACAATAACGGGTATATATGTTAGTATTTAGTCGATGTTTTTGATTGCATCCGTATGAGATGTTTACACTCGCCTGGATTCAGTCAAAATCAATACAATACAATTATTATTAAATATATGGAGGAAGGGTTAAATGAAAAAGTCGTTCAAGGTCGTATCATTGATTCTTGTGCTGTGCATGTTGTTTTCCATAACTGCCTGTGCACCCAAGACAGCTGATACTACGACACCAGAGCAAGGAAAGGAACAGGTTCAGGAAAAAAGCATTACACCGATGAAAGCCGGTGAATATGTAATCGATTCTACAGGCATGCATCCTATGAAAGTAAAGGTTACTTTAGGCGAGAAGGCCATTGATAAGGTTGAGGTTGTATCCCACAGCGAAACTCAAGGCGTTTCTGATGCCGCCTTAAAGGAAATCCCTGCTAAGATTGTTGAAAAACAAAGTGTTGGCATTGATGCTGTTTCAGGAGCCACCAGAACAAGCAGCGGCATAATCGAAGCGGTTAAAATGGCTATTGAGCAGGCAGGCGGTGTTGTTGCCGAGTTTGATATCGCAGAAGCTGCCGCAGAAGGTTCTGAAGAATCAAGGCCGTCTATGGGAACAAAGGACTTGCCGACCACATGGGATATGACCTATGACGTAGTTGTTGTGGGCGGAGGGTTTGCAGGATTATCTGCTGCTTACAGCGCTTCCACACAGGGAGCAAGCACGCTTCTTATAGATAAGATGCCGGTTCTAGGCGGAAACTCTCAGATTAACGGCGGAGTTTATGCATCATATACCAGCAAGATAGCAGATGCACTTTATACTAAACTTAACCTTCAGCCTGATACTGCTGAAAAGCATATTGAAGATACAATCAAGGGCGGAGACTACATGGGCGACATTAAGCTTGTAGAGAACCTTGTTTACGGATCGCCTGTAATGCTGGATCTTCTGCTGGACAACGGTCTTCAGGTACGTGAATCAATTACAAGACCAGGCGGACACTACGGATATCGTACATATACAACAGTTAACGGAGTAGGGGCAGACATTGTTGCTGTTCAAAAGAAAATGCTTGAAAAGACATCAGCTACAGTTATGCTGAACACCAAGATGACTCAGATTTACAGAGAGACAACAGGTGAACAAAGAGTAGTAGGTATCAGAATAGAGACCGAAGAAGGAACTAAGAACGTAAAGGCAGAAAAAGGTGTAATCCTTACAACAGGAGGATTCAGTGGAAATGTTGAAATGCGTTCGAAACATGTGCCTGCTCTGACTGCAGACCTACCGACAACAAACCATGTTGGAGCAACAGGAGAAGGAATAATCATGGCTCAGGAGGTTGGTGCCAACACTACTCAAATGTCATATATTCAGCTGTATCCTTTCGCAAATCCAAACAACGGAGTGCTGGATGCATATGCAGTAATTCCTTTCAGCGGACCGAGCTCAGGTATCGTCTATGTTGATGTAAACGGCAAGAGATATGTAAACGAAGGCGAAAGACGTGACGTATGTTCAAGAGCAGCTCAGGAAAGCGGCGGATTCCCAACATTCTCAATATTCGGTCAGGATATAGTTGAAAAGGGCGGTTTCATCACTGAATCACAGCTTCAAAGCGGAATGGATGCAGACCGTATTTTCAAGGCAGATACTTTAGAGGAACTTACAGAAATAATCAATGCGCACAAATATCAAGACAAATCAATCAGCATGAGCGCCGAAACATTAAAGGCAACTATTGATACCCACAACGGATACATTGATGCAGGAAAGGATCCTGACTTCGGAAAGGTTATCGATAAAGGCGTAATGATGAAGACAGACAGAGGTCCGTACTATGCAATACCTCAGTGGCCTTCAGTTCACCACACCATGGGTGGTCTTACAATCACAGAAAGAACAGAAGTTCAGGATATCTGGGGCAAGGTAATACCAGGTCTGTATGCCGCCGGAGAAGTTACAGGAGGTGTACACGGAACAAACAGGCTCGGATCCAACGCAACTCCTGATGCACTGGTTCACGGCTTTATCGCAGGTGAAGTTGCAGTGACAGGAAATGTTCCTGCTTTTGTGCCTAAAAACTAACACAATAAGCATGATATAATAGAGAGGGAAAAAAGCTATGTATTCTTTGAGAGTACATAGCTTCTTTGTTTTTTATTTATTCTATTGCGCCGTTCAGCACCCTTACGATGTAGCTGTCGGCAGGAAGGAATATGGTCTTTTCACCTTTCATGGTAGTCTTGAGTGCTTCAAGGCTTCGTATGAATTCGTAGTAGTTTGCCCTGTCTTCGGTGGAGTAGGCGTCTGCAATTATTTTCATGTATTCGCCCTCGCCCTGTCCTTTCAGCTCTTCAGCTGTGGCTTCAGCTCTTGACAGAAGTATTCCAACTTCCTTGTCTGTTTCATTGACTACCTTGCTGGCTTCCAGGTTACCATCAGCCCTGTAGCTTTCAGCCATCTGGGTTCTTTCGGAAACCATCCTGTTGTAAACGGCCTGTTCGTTGTCAGAGGGCAGGTCCAGTCTCTTTATTTCGACTGCTACGGTTGATACGCCGTAGTTTTTAAGCTGCTGGTTAACCATCTCCGTTATCTTAATGTTCACGTTGTCGATGGAACCCTTGTCTGAGTTTATTATGTCCGTCTGGTTCATGGTTCCCAGTGTGTTTTTAACAGCACTGTACACAACGGCGTCTATACGGTTTTCCATTTCAGAGATTCGGCTTACGGTCTTCATGAATGTGTACGGGTCGTCAATCTGCCACACGGCGAAGTTATCCACTACCAGGGTCTTCTTGTCTCCCGTGAGAACTTCTGACGGAGGAATGTCATACATCATTCTGAACTGTGGTATGGTTTCAACCTTGTCAAGAAACGGTACCTTGAAATGCAGTCCGGCTGTGTCCTGAATGTTGACGAATTTTGAGAATCTTGTAACATAGGCATATTCATTTTCCCGCACTATGTAGGCGGTGTTGGTAAATGCAACTACTACAAGTATCAACAAGAAAAGTTTCAGCACTGTTCCCAGCGATCCTTTCTTTTTTGTTTCATTTTCCTGCATTAGTTTCCACCTCCCTGATTTTCTGTTTCTCCCGTGAAGCTTTTCAACGGAAGCATCTTTTGAACTCCGCCTTCAGATGAATCTATGTAGACGGTGATTCCCGGCAGTATCTCTTCTATTGTTTCAAGATACATTCTTGTCTTGGTAATGCTTTTGTTCTTTGCGTATTCGGTGTACATGGCGTTGAATTTAGCCACATCGCCCTTGGCGGCGTTTATTCTTGACTCCTTGTAGGATTCGGCTTCGCGTATGAGCTTGTCGGCCTGGCTTTCTGCAGCAGGAAGGGTTTTATTCTTGTAAGCCAGAGCTTCGTTTATGCGAGTTTCTTTTTCCTGCTTGGCTGTTTCAACTTCCTTGAAGGCAGCTATGACTTCCGATGTGGGAGGCTGGCTGTCCTGAATTTTTACATCCAGCACCTGTACTCCCAGGTCGTAGTTTGAAAGCTTGCTCACTATCTTTTCCTTTATTTCAGCTTGAATGATGGATTTTTCTGTTGTCAGAACACCGTCAACATTCTTGGAACCTATTATGCTTCTTGCCGATGACTGAGCTATCATCTTCAGTATCTGAGACGGTTCGTCAGAGTTGAACAAAAACTTCTCAGGGTCTGAAATTTTCCACTCTATGAAGAAGTCGATGTTTACTATATTAAAATCACCGGTTATCATTTTTGCCTCATCCGGCACTGATGTGTTGTCGGAGTAGCCCTTTGCCTCGCTGGAGCTCTTGTATCCTATCTGCAGCTTCTGGGTTCTGTTGACCTCCACCTTGGTGGCAGCCTGGATTGGATACGGAAGCTTGAAGTGAAGACCTGCAGACTCGATGCTGGTTACCTTGCCCAGAGTTGTGACAACAGCCTGCTCTGTTTCTTCCACTGTGTACTGGCATGAGCCTATGAAGAATACAGCAAGCACAATGAGCGGCAAAAATAGTAACTTCTTGAAACTCATTGGCTTTCTTGGTTTCTTTTCCTTGAATTCAGGCGGCACAAAGTTGTTTTGGCCGTTTTGACTGTTTTGTTTATTTACAGCTTCTGCAAATTTGTTGAACAAATCTTTGTAATTCATAATTCCCCCTTAAAACGTATTCCGTGTATACGGTTGTTGCTGTAATAAAGTATATCATATTTATGACGTATTACCAAGTTAGAATGTTCCATTGGAAAGTATTTATACTTTTGATAATGATGGAAAGTCTAATACAACGCGGGGCAGCCCCCAGGCAAATCATGCGGCTGAAAAAATATAGTACAATATTATGCACCAAACGATTGCTAAGAGTCATAAATAAACTGCTGAAATTTTCGATAAGTCAAAATAAACGTTTTAAAGTGTCGAAACGAAAGTTTAAAAATTGCGCAGTTTAAAAAAATATTGCAATTGTCAAGAAAGTTGTTAAAATGTATCGTAAGATAATTTTAATGCGAGGAAGATAATGGAAACAAACAATACTACAGGCAAATGCCAAAAGAGAGTAGTGGTTAAGGTGGGCAGCTCAACGCTTACCCATGATACGGGAAGGCTTAACCTCAGGATGATGGATAAGATAGCAATGGTATTAAGCGATATAAAGAACAATGGAAACGATGTGGTTTTGGTAACATCCGCAGCAGTTGCAGCCGGAGTGTCAAAGCTGGGGCTGAAGGAAAGGCCTAAAACCACAAAGGGAAAGCAGGCGGCAGCTTCTGTGGGACAGTGTGAGCTGATGTTTGCTTACGACAAGGTTTTTTCACAGTACAATCAGACTGTTTCACAGCTTCTTCTGACCAGAGACATCACAGAGGATCCGAAGCTTAAGGAAAATGTAGTAAATACATTTGAAACACTCTTTACCTACAATGTCATTCCCATAGTCAACGAAAACGACAGCGTTGCCGTTGAAGAACTTGTTTACGGAGACAATGACACCCTGTCTGCTGTTACCGCAAAGCTTGTCTGCGCTGACATCCTCATCATATTAAGCGATATTGACGGACTTTACGACAAAAACCCGCAGGAGGATGAAAGCGCAAAACTCATACCTGTGGTTCATGAGATAACACAAGAAATAGAAAAAGCCGCAGGAGGTTCAGGAAGCGCTGTGGGAACCGGAGGAATGGCAACAAAGGTTGCCGCTGCAAAAATAGCTGTTGAAAGCGGCATAGACATGGTGATTGTAAACGGGAAGAATCCCGAACTCATATACAACGTGCTGGACGGAAAGCCGGAAGGCACATTATTCTTAGGAAAAGAGGTGACTAAATGTCAGAACTCCTGATAAAAGGAAAAAATGCCAAGGAGGCTTCCTATGAGCTCATGAACATATCTACGGCCAAGAAGAATCTTGCTCTGAGAAAGATAGCCGACAACCTGATTGCCCACTCTGCAGAAATAATAGAGCAGAACAAGCTGGACATAAAAAATTACACGGATAAAGGCATGAACCAGCAGATGACAGACAGGCTCATGCTAAACGAGGACAGAATAATATCAATGGCAGAAGGCGTAAGGCAGATTGCAGACCTTGAAGACCCGGTGGGAGAAATCATATCCATGAAAAAGAGACCCAATGGGCTCCTCATAGGACAGAAGAGAGTTCCCCTGGGTGTCATAGGAATCATCTACGAGTCAAGACCCAACGTAACAGTTGACGCTGCAGCCCTTTGTCTGAAGTCATCCAACGCAGTGATGCTGAGGGGCTCCGGGGATGCGATCAACTCCAACAAGGAGCTTGTAAAAATAATGAAGATGTCACTGGAAGAAGCAGGCATCAGCCCGGGGGCAATCGAGCTTGTGGAAGACACATCAAGGGATACGGCAACTCAGTTCATGAGGCTCAACCAATTCCTTGACGTTCTTATTCCAAGAGGAGGGGCGAATCTCATTCAGACAGCTCTGGCCAATGCCACGGTTCCTGTTATTGAAACTGGTACCGGAAACTGCCACGTATACGTGGATGAATTTGCTGACCTTGAGATGGCTTACAGCATCCTCATAAATGCAAAGACTTCAAGAACATCCGTATGCAACGCATGTGAAAGTCTGCTGGTTCATAAAAACATCAGGGACAGCTTCCTGGCTGAAGCAGTGAGAAGGCTTAAGGAAAAAAATGTTGAGGTGAGAGGATGCGAACAAACCGTAAAAGTTTGCGGCAGCCATGTTGTTCCAGCCACTGAGGATGATTTCGGAAGAGAATTTCTCGACCTGATTATTTCTGTAAAGGTTGTAGATAGTATAGATGAAGCAATAAAACACATCAACAGGTACGGCACGGGACATTCGGAGACCATAGTAACGGAAAACTACACGAACTCACAGAGATTTTTAAACCAGGTTGATGCAGCAGCTGTCTATGTAAATGCCTCCACAAGATTCACTGATGGATTTGAGTTCGGGTTTGGGGCGGAAATCGGCATAAGCACCCAGAAGATGCATGCCAGAGGACCCATGGGGCTGAAGGAGCTGACCACGACCAAGTACATCATTTACGGAAACGGACAGGTCAGGTAGGGCAATTAATAATTAAGAGTTAAGAATTAAGAATTATGGAAGGATTTGTGCGGGGCACAAATCCTTTTTTGCTGTCTGTTGTAAATGAACATGGTGCGGATTTTGCGGATAAAATATTTGAATATATGCAAATTATATGGAAAAATATAAAAAATATGTTGATGATTTCCAAAATGAGTGTATAATGAAATTTAATAAATTATTTATTTAACATAAGCAATTCCAGTGCCTGTGTGTTTTGGTTGAAGTCAAGAGCGCGCATTTGGCTTTGAAAAGGAAACAAATGAGATGTTTATTTTTGCATCGAATAAGTAGCGTTCATGAATCATATTATTATTAAGCTGCACATTGAGGACACGGAATAAAAAATGGGAGGTTTATTATGAATGGTTTATTGGCAATTTTAGTAATTCTTATCGCATTTGCTGCAGGTGACTTTGTGTCTTACATGACAAAGGCTACATTTTCAATGCTTTTCACAACAGCAGTAATTTTTCTCGTAGCCTTCTGGCTTGGATTGCCGGCTACAATTTTCACTGATTCAGGTCTTTTAACAATCGGTATGCTGACAATGTCCATGCTGCTTGTGAACATGGGAACGCTCATAAGCCTCAGGGAACTGGCTCAGCAATGGAGAACGGTTCTGATTGCCTTGTCTGCTGTTGTTGGTATCGGTCTTCTTGTTTACCTGGTGGGCGGAGCCATTTTCGGAAAACAAATGGCAGCAGCTGCAGCACCTCCTATTTCCGGCGGTGTGGTTGCAGCACTCATAGTGAGCGCTGCTGCTAAGGCTAAGGCACTGGACAGCGTGGCTGTTTTTGCAACGCTTCTTCTGGTGACACAGACATTCTTCGGAACTCCTGTGGCTTCCTACTGCCTGAAAAAAGAGGCAAGGATGGTGCTGGACAACAGAGGCAGCAATACCCCTGATGAAAAGGAAGCTGCCGTTACGGAAGAACCCAAAAAGAAACTGATTCCTGAACTGAAGAAGGAACTTCGCACAAATTCTCTGCTGCTTGCAAAGGTTGCTCTTATAGCATTCCTTGCTACCAAGGCAGCTGGACTCACAAACGGAGCTGTCAACGCCCTGATTGTATGTCTTGTATTCGGAGTAATTGCAAGAGAAATAGGATTCCTGGAAAAGGATCCAATGACAATGGCTAATTCGCAGGGCTTTGTAATGATCGCTCTACTGACTGTCATATTCAACAACCTTTCTTCTGCAACGCCAGAAATGCTGCTTTCATTGATAGGACCCATCATCGGTTGTCTGGCTTTGGGAGTGATAGGACTGAGCATTTTCTCAGCCGTTGTTGGGAAACTCCTGGGTATCGACATCTATATGTCCATTGCCATAGGCTCATCGGCATTGTTCGGATTCCCCGGAACATTCATTATTCCTAACGAGGTTGCCACAGTAATTGCGAAAAATGATGAAGAGAAAAAAATCATATTGGATGCAATACTTCCAAAGATGATAATAGCCGGATTTGTCACTGTTTCCATAGCATCGGTTGTGCTGGCCGGAGTAATGGCTAAATTTATATAAGTTACATAAGGGGGATATAAAATGGAAATCAAGGAACTCTCACAGAAATACAAGCAGTATGTCATAGACATGAGAAGGGAATTTCACATGCATCCGGAGCTCAGCATGCAGGAAAAGAGAACTGCCGGAAGAATCATGGAGGAATTGACCAAAATGGGAATACCGTGCGTACCCATGGCAGGAACCGGAGTGCTGGGCATAATAAAGGGCAGTCATGAAGGAAAGACCATTGCCCTGAGAGCCGACATAGACGCCCTTGAAATCACTGAAAAGAATGATGTTCCTTACAAATCTCAAGTTGATGGAGTAATGCATGCCTGCGGTCACGATGCCCATGCGGCAATGCTGCTTGGGGCGGCAGGAATACTTAACGACATGAAGGATGAACTTAAGGGAACCGTAAAACTCATGTTTCAGCCAGGTGAAGAGGTTGCAAAGGGCGCTAAGAAAATGATTGAAGAAGGAGCCCTGGATGGTGTGGATGAGGTCTTCGGAATGCATGTGATGGGAAACATACCTACTGGCAGGATTGCCATAGGTGCAGGAGCCAGAATGGCATCTGCGGATGTGTTCAAGATTACAGTCAAGGGAAAGGGAGGCCACGGGTCCATGCCTCACCTTGCAGTTGATGCAGTTCTTACAGCATCTGCCATAGTGATGAATCTTCAGTCAATTGCCAGCAGAGAGGTTTCCCCAATGGATACCGTTGTAGTCAGTGTAGGAAAGCTTGTTTCCGGAACAAGGTTCAACATAATTGCTGATGAGGCTGTCATGGAAGGGACTACAAGGTGCTTCAGCTATGAGGTAAGGGATAAGCTGCCTGAAATGATGAAGAGAATAATCAAGTCTACTGCAGAAACCTACAGGGCTGAAGCAGAGCTGGAATACAACTTTTTGACTGCACCTACAATCAATCATGAGGTTTCAACTGAAAGGGCAAGAAAGTCCATTGAAAAGATTATGTCTGCTGATGCTGTAATGGAGTTGCCGAAGGTTGCAGGATCAGAGGATTTCTCGGAGTACCTTGAAAAGGTGCCGGGAACCTTCGCCATTGTGGGAACTGCCAACGAAGCAAAGAACACATGCTTTACAAACCACCATCCTCAATTTGACATTGACGAGGATATGCTTGAAAAGGGAGCTGCGTTGCACGCTCAATATGCAGTGGATTTTCTGAACGAACAATAAGTAATTGAATAAAACCGGCATGCCGGCAAATAAAAAGCAATAATTTCAAGGAATTATTGCTTATTCTATGTAATTTATTTGTTCATCTTAAGCCACTGCATTGCTGTGTTTGCGTAAACTGCAGAACCCATGTAGAGCACATCTTCGCTGAAGTTTACCTTTGGGTGATGCTGAGGATAGGGGAAACCTTCTTCAGGTGAACCTCCGCCAAAGCCCATCATTACTGAGGGAACCTTTTCGCTGACATAGCCGAAATCTTCGGAGCCTGTCATCTTTCCTCCGGGAAATGCCTTTGCAAATTCGCACACTCCCTGCTCTCCAAGCAATTCCTTGTTTATGGAAAGCACCTGTTCAGACATTTGGGGATCATTGTATACGGACGGGCATTCCATTGGGAAGGTAACTGCTGCTTCTGCCCTGAACAATGAAGCCATGCCTTTTGATATGTCCACAACCCTGTTTTTCATGAACTCTCTTTCCTTGGAGTCAAAGGCGCGGATGCTTCCTTCTATGAACGCAGTGTCCGGAATTATGTTTGAAGCGTTTCCGCCGTGCATCTGGCCTATGGTTACTACCGTGGTGCTTGAAGGAGGCATTTCCCTGGCTATGACTTCCTGCAGGGCAATATGTATGTGAGACATTACATTCAGAGGATCAACAGAGTCCTGAGGCATTGCGCCATGGCCGCCTTTTCCCTTTATGTCTATGTGGAACATGTCTCCAGAGGAGGTTACATAGCCGCCGCCCGGTATGAGCAGTGTTCCAGCCGGTACCGGCATGCCTGAAAATATGTGAATCATCATGGCTGAATCTACTTTTGGATTTTCCAGAACTCCTGCCTTTATCATGGCCTTGGCTCCGGACAGCTGTTCCTCAGCAGGCTGAAACATGAGTTTAACTGTTCCTTCTATTTCATCCTCGTGATTTTTCAGTATTTGAGCCGCTCCAAGCAGCATTGCTGCATGGGTATCATGGCCGCAGGCGTGCATGTTGCTTGTTTTGGATTTATATTCAAGCCCGTTTTCTTCAAGTATGGGAAGGGCATCCATGTCTGCTCTAAGTAGAATAGTCTTGCCGCTTTTCTTTCCTCCTGCCATGGCAACCACTGCCGAATCTGTTATTACCTGCGGTTCATAACCCATTTCTTTCAGTCTTTTTACAACATACTCAGTAGTTACCGGCAGGTTCTGTCCGAGCTCGGCATTCTGATGAATGTATCTTCGGTCTTTAACGATTGATTCCTGAAGTGCCTTGGCTTCCTGTAATGTATTGTTCATTTCATCACCCCTATTGTTATTTATTATTATTCATTATAAATCATTAATTATGAGAAGTCAAAATTATTTGGGAAAATTATGAAATTAAGGGTTGCACCTGCTGCATGGTGTATATCCCAGGTTTACGGCATCCTGCCTGTTGCCGAACATCACCTTGTTCGTTTCCTTCATGGTGCTTACGGAGCTGCAGTCCGGATAGTGGAAAACAAGCGAATTTCTGTTGCCGACGTACCCTGTTTCAGATGACGTGATTGAAGGTGCCGGAACGCTTATGGAAACAGGGGGCTGTGACGCTTCAGATGAAGCTGGCTTAAGAAATGAGCCTTCCTCGCTGCTCATATCTATGTTTTGTCCATCCGATACAGCAACAATGGTACCAAGCTCATCCGTTCTGTAGATTTTTGAGCCTGTTTCCGTAAGTCTGTTAAGTGTCTCCAGGTGCGGATGGCCGTAGCTGTTGTCTTCGCCGCATGAAATTACGGATATTTCAGGGGTTACTGCCTGCAGGAAATTCCTGCTTGAACTTGTTCTGCCTCCGTGGTGGCCGACCTTAAGAACATCTGCATTCAGGTTAAACCCTGCACCCATCATCTCCAGTTCAGATACGCTTTCGGCATCACCCGTAAATATGAATGAAGTGTCCATGTAGTCCAGTCTTGTAACAGCAGAATATTCATTGAGTTCGGAATAATACATGCTTTTGGGTGCAAGAATCTCAAACTTAAGATCCTTCGTGTCTATTATGTATGTTCCGGGCTTTGCATAAAACAGCTGTGCACCGCTATTTTTAACGGCTGCCATAGTATCTTTGTACAGATTTGAATCTGCTGCAGCGTCGGGCATATAAACATTGTCCACTTCAAAGTTCTCAAGTATGTACTTTGCAGAGCCTATGTGGTCTTCATGGGGATGGGTCAGTACCAGGTACTCAATGTCGTCAATGCCGAGACCGGAAATGTACCCTGATATGTATTCATCATCATCCCTGTTCCCTGCGTCTATAAGAACCTCTTCGCCGTTGGGAAGCTGTATGAGAGTGCAGTCTGCCTGGCCCACATCTAGGAAATGCACCTTCAGTATGGAAGCTTCTGCTTCTGCTTTTTGAGTCTGCTGAACAGCAGGATTTTCAGTTTCCTTTTTATCAGATGCGGCAACTGCGCTGCAGGCTGACGTAAACATAAGCATCAGTGCCAGAATTATGGCTAATAATCTTTTTTTCATTTAATCATCCTCTTTCTTGTCTATACTATGATGCCAAAATATTTTTTATGCTTTAATGACTTGTTCTCTTTTTAGTAGTGAAAAAAGCACACTCCTTCATTGTATCATACACATTTTTTATTTTCTAATATTAATATGAAAGCGAAACAGGAAAAAACTGGTTGACAACGGGAAGCAGCCGTGCTGTAATATGTAAAAGATCAATCAGGAATATTGCGCCAGTTTTGTGCAACAATAATTTCATAAGGAGCGTTTATGAATTACATTGTGTTTGACCTTGAATTCAATCAAAACATTTCATCTCTTATAGATCCCCGAATGAAGATTAGCCCGTATCCCTTTGAAATAATTCAGATTGGAGCTGTCAAGCTTGATGAAAACCTGGATTGCATGGGGACATTTGACCGCCTTGTGAAGCCGTCAATCTATGCTGAAGTGCTTCCGTTCATTGAAAAGCTTACGGGAATCAACAACGGGATGCTTTCAAAACAGGAGAAGTTTCCGGAGGTATACCGTGATTTTGCTGACTTCACAGGGACTGATGCGGTGTATTGCGTGTGGGGAATGTCAGACATGAGGGAGCTTTTCAGAAATGCTTCGTTCCACAACCTTGACACGGGGCTGCTTACCAGGAAGTTCATAAATCTTCAGCCTTACGCAACAAGATGTGCCGGGCTGGGCAGCCAGCCTGCAAAGCTCCAGGCAGTCGTTGAAAAGTTTGATATAGAAATTTCCGGTGATTTTCACAACGCGCTGAGTGATGCGCGCTACACATCAGAAATTTTCAGGAAAATAAAGTATCAGGATATAGAGGCAGCAGAGTATGACCTGTCGTACAGAAAAATTTCCGTGAGACGTCCCGCAAGGATAATAGATTCGCAAAGTCTCATAGAGCAGTTTGAAAAGATGTATCAACGGAATATGACGGAGGAAGAAAAAGGAATCATAATCCTGTCGTACAAGATGGGAAAAACCGGACAGTTTTTGAAGGAAAAGGATAACTGACCAGGCAGCAGCATTTTTATCAGCGCTTAAAATCCTGTTTTATGCTGCTGCAGATGGGTATTATCTAAATAGTCTTAACTATTACAGGAGGGAATATGTCAAAACTTTTTGCAAGCTACATTTTAAAAGACCTTGAGTTGAAAAATAGAATCGTAATGTCTCCAATGTGCATGTATTCAGCAGACAATGATGGAATACCAAATGACTGGCACTTTGTACACTACGTATCAAGAGCGGTGGGAGGTGTGGGCCTGATAGTGCAGGAAGCCACAGCTGTGGAACCAAGAGGGAGAATATCCGACAACGACCTTGGAATATGGGATGACCACCACATTGAAAAGCTTAAGAAAATAGTTGATGCCGTCAGGGAGAACGGAGCAAAAATGGGAATACAGCTGGGGCATGCAGGAAGAAAGTGCGAAGCTATAAATGAAAGCATAATTGCTCCCAGTTCTATTTCATTTGGCGAAGAACACAGGGTTCCCGGCGAAATGACGAAGGATGACATCAATACAGTTATTGAATCCTTCAGAAAGGCTGCCGACAGGGCTTTGAAGGTTGGTTACGACATAATCGAGGTTCATGCGGCTCACGGATATCTCATAAATCAGTTTCTTTCGCCGCTTACCAACAAAAGGACAGATGAATACGGAGGTTCTGCAGAAAACAGGGCAAGATTCTTAAAAGAAGTTCTCCATGCAGTCCGCCAGTCATGGCCTGCCGAAAAACCGCTTATGGTGAGGGTTTCAGCCGAGGATTATGCTGAAGGCGGCAACCATCCTGAAGACCTGGCAAACCTAGTAAACCTGGTCATGGCTGAAGGAGTGGATCTGGTAGACGTAAGCTCCGGAGGGGTAGTGAACATAGCTCCAAAGGCTTTCCAGGGGTACCAGGTTAAGTTTGCGGAAATAATAAAGGAAAAAACAAATCTTCCGGTTGTAGCAGGGGGATTGATAATCGATCCGAACATGGCTGAAGAAATACTCCAGAACGACAGGGCAGACATGGTGTTCATAGGAAGAGCGCTGCTTCGAAATCCCTACTGGCCGCTACAGGCTGACCATGAACTGAGTAATGAAACAAACTGGCCGGTTCAGTACGAAAGAGGTCGCCTCAGAAGAAGATAAACGAAGGTACGAAACCCGGACAAAGTCCGGGTTTCAGAATTTAGATATAATAAGTTGAATTTTTGTGAAAACGTTTCTTGAATGTAAATACAATAAGTAATATAATTATATCATCACTTATGAATCGAGGATTATTATGGAGATAAATGATGCCTACATAAGTAAATTTAGAAAATTCTCGAAAGAGAACAAAAGAAACATAATGATCAGAAACAGTATGGCGCTTCTGGCCATAGCAGCACTGGTGCTGCTGAAGTACAGCAATTTTCATATTTATCACTTTGCGGTGGAAATATTTGCAGCTGTGATTTCGTTTTGCATTTTCATTGTTGCCCTGAACACATATCCCATTTCACAGAACGATTTCTTCATGACTTTGGGCATAGGTTATGTCTGTGTGGGCGTGCTGGATCTGCTGCACACATTCTCCTACAGCGACTTAAACGTGTTCGCCAACTCTTCCTCAGATCTGCCTATACAGTTCTGGATGGTTGCAAGGGTAGCGGAACTGGCCACAGTCCTGTACTCAACGTCCTTCATAGACAAAAAAAACAGCAAGTCCAATTACAGCCTCACCGCTGCGGTAGGAATAGCTTATATGGTGCTGGCCATGTCTGCAATCATGAAGTATGATATTCTTCCGGTCTTTAAGGTGGAAGGGCAGGGCCTGACGGCAGCAAAGAAAGCCATCGAATATGCAGTTGCTGCCGGTTTTCTCATAAGTCTCGCAGTGATTTACGGGAAAAGAAAAATGATGGACAGCATAATGTTTGTTTACATAGGAATTTCCATATTGCTGAAGGTCCCCCAAGGCATTTGTTTCACCATGTATCTCGACAAAACCGACACGATCTTTTTCATAGGGCACCTTATAAAGATTGCATCATACTACTTCATGTACAAGGCCATAGTGGAAATCGGCCTGCAGCGTCCCCTGGAAATGCTCATAACTGACCTTGACAATGCAGACAGCTCCATAAAGGAAAAGGAAAGGCAAAGAAAGCTTCTTGAAGAGGCAATCACCGGCAATGAGGCATGCTATGACCTTATCATTGACCATGCGGAGGACGGGATAGCCATAATCAGGGAGGATAGAGTGATATATGCAAATTCAACAGCTGCAACTCTGTTGGGCGCTTCGGATAAATCGGAACTCATAGGCAGGACACCTTATGAATTTCTGGCTGGGGAACACGCGGCAGGCTTGAAGGACAGATTCAGTAAGCTGTTGAAGGAAAAGTCAAGGGTGCCATTTGAAGAAACAGCTATTGCGGCTATTGACGGCAACCCAAGCAGTCTTGAGTTTTCCTACAACTACTTCATATACAGGAAAGTACCGGCCATTCTTGCAATCATCAGGGATATGACTGCCCAAAAGGAAATCAGGTCTCTGAAGAAAGATATCAGTGAAAGTCAGAAAAAACTGATTCAGTCCCAGGAATACAACAGGGTACTGACTGAATTTTTTGCCAACATTTCACATGAGCTTAAGACTCCACTGGCAATCATTCTTGGTACTGTTCAGCTTATATCGCTTAGTAAAGAAGAGCACAAGGGAATCTATAAGGACAAGATCAACTCTTACACAAGCATAATGAAGCAAAACATCTACAGGCTCATAAGGCTTGTGAACAACCTCATAGATACGTCAAAGTACGATTCGGGACACATGAAGCTTAATCTCCACAACTTAGATATTGTAAGCGTTGTGGAGAACATATGCTTGTCCGTGAAGGATTATGTGAACTCAAAGGATATCGCGTTCATGTTCGACACTGATATTGAAGAAAAGATAATGGCTGTGGACGCGGACCAGATTGAGAGAATTGTCCTGAACCTATTGTCAAATGCGGTTAAGTTCACTGACAGAGGAGGAGAAATCCAGGTGAATCTGGAGGATTTGTGTGACAGGGTGCGCATCAGCATTAAGGACACAGGTGTGGGAATTCCGGCTGATATGCAGCAGGTTATATTTGACCGATTTGGCCAAGTGGACAAGACATTCACAAGAAACAGGGAAGGAAGCGGCATCGGACTTTCTCTGGTGAAAACGCTGATTGAAATGCACGGAGGAGAAATAGGCGTCATAAGCAAGCTTGGCGAAGGCAGCAAATTTTCTTTCGAGCTTCCGGTTACATTTATTGAAGAGGAGGAAACAGCTTTCTCTCAGGTGTTTGAAGATAAAGTTGAGAAAATAAACATAGAGTTCTCGGACATTTACGAAAATTAAAAACCGCTTATGCGGTTTTAGTTTTTTATTCATCTGCAAACCGGTATCCGATTCCCACCTCGGTCAGTATGTACCGAGGCTTGGCAGGGTTTTTCTCCAGTTTTCTCCTTATGTTTGCCATGAAAACCCTCAGAGTCTGCATGTCGCTTTCAAGGTATGAACCCCACACTTCCTTGAGAATGTAATTGTGGGTCAGCACCTTGCCTGCATTCTTCACGAGAAGCGTAAGGACGTTGTATTCCATGGGTGTGAAGTGCACTTCCTTTCCTTCCAGCAGGACCACATGTTTTTCCAGGTCTATTTCCAGGTCTGCAACCCTGTATGCTGAAGGTGCTTCTGCCCTGGAATTTCCCTTGTGGCGGAAAACTACCCTTATTCTCGCCAGAAATTCCTTTATGCTGAAAGGCTTTGTCAGATAATCATCGGCTCCCGCATCAAGGGCTTCCACCTTTTCGTTGTCCTGGTCCCTGGAAGACACAACTATTATGGGGACGTCCGAAAAGGATCGGACGCTTTTTATAATGTCGATGCCGTCCATGTCAGGCAGCCCCAAATCCAGCACAATCATGGAAATGTTGTTGGTTGCAATGATATTCATTGCATCTTTTCCTGTGGAAGCTTCAACGCATTCGTAATCCTGAGATCTCAATGAAAAGTTTATGAAGTTGCGTATCTGCTTATCATCCTCAACTATTAAAAATAACAATGTTGCCTCCTATTGTTTTAGATAGAATCTGAAGGTCGCTCCGCCTTCATCGTTGTTTTCAACAAAAATATCTCCGCCGTGGTAGTTTATTATAGCCTTGCATATGGAAAGACCAAGGCCCATGCCCTGCCTTGCATCCTGCATCCGGTTGCTCCCCACGTAGAACATCTTGAAGAGGTTGGGGAGGTCTTTTTCGTCTATACCCAGGCCGTTGTTGTAAACCTCAAACCACACCTTGCCTCCTTCGGGCCATATGGAAACCCTAATTTCATTTTCCGGTGTGGTGTGCTTGATTGCATTGTCAACCAGGTTCATTAGAACCTGTTCAATGAGCTTCCCGTCCATGGGTACGAATAGGACATCATCCGGGAGAATTATGGAAATTTTGTGGTCGGGATAATATTTAGAAGCACGGGCTATGGACGCGGCCACAATTTCTTCCACAGCCTCCTTTTTTATATTAAGTGCCAGTCTTCCTTCCTGAATTCTCGTAAGACTCAGCACATTTTCCACAAGCCTCGTGAGCCATCTTGAATCATCATATATTTCTGACACAAGCCTCAGACTTTCCTTGTCCTCCAAACTGTGGTACAGCATTTCAGAGGCGCCGGTTATTCTTGTAAGAGGTGTCCTCAGGTCATGGGAAATTGATCTTAAAAGGTTGTTCTTGAATCTTTCGTTTTGTGTTTCAGTCTTGGCATTTTCCTTTTCCTCTATGAGGATTTCCCTTTCCATGGCGATAGTAATCTGCATTACCATGGAATCAAACAAAAATTCATTGCTTTTTATCATGTCTTCCAGTTCCAAAGGAAAACATATGTGGCTTATGCACCTGCTGCGTACATTGACAGGAAACGAGCAGCGGTTTTTTAGTATTGTCTCCATCTTGTTAAAGTCTATTTCTTCGCTTTTAACTTCAAGGTTTCCTGACTTTGCAGAAAACATCAGAGGCTTGCTGCAGCTTTCCAGAATGCATAAGATGTCGCATTGCAGAAGGTTTGAAAGGCATTTTGCTGATACCCTCGCTACATCTTTTATTTCGCTTGTTTTTGCCAATGAACTGGTGAGGCTGTATAAAATGTGAGCCTGCCTTTCACGGTCGTCGGTCACTTCCTTAGTGTGTATGAGCTTGCTGGTGAGAGCGCTTGTGAAGACTGCCGAAAGAAGCATTACCACAAAGGTAAAGTAGTAGGATTTGTCTTCAACCTTGAAGGTGTACAGAGGAATGGTGAAAAAAAAGTTGAATGACAGTATGGAAATTACCGAGGCCGCAATTCCGTAAGCGTAACCCTTTGTGTATCTGGAAGTTATCAGCACTGAAAGAAGGTAGATGACGACTATGTTTGCTTCAGTAAATCCCAGATGCTGAACCAGCAGCGACAGCAGAGTGCTGGCTGCACTGAGGGCTATTGTGAGAGCTGACTGCCACGCTGAGTTTGAATGTTTTTTCTTATCAGACGTTAACATTTCATTCCTCCTTTGTTGTTTTGTATAATTATAGTCTTGCAGAAGCAAAATGTAAACAACATTTGGGTAAGGTCATTGTAACGTCTTGCTTTATTTTATCCTGTGACCGGTTTCAATGACGAAAAGCGTGAAAAGCGATGCGGCCAGAGTTGCAGACAGAACTGCTACGGATACTTTAAGGGATGATACAGGCCTCACTGTCTCCTGTCCCTTTTCTTCGATTTCCAGCGAAATTACGTGAATGTCTGACTCGCCGCCGTGCTGCTGGCAGGTTTTGTTGAAGGTGCCGGTTACGTTCAGCATATCTCCCTTGTACTTGTAGCTTCCGTAATGCTGAACTTTTTCTGCATCCTTTTCATCCATCCATATTCCGATGGCGTTTGAGCCGTCATATATATTTATCCAGGCGTGATCGCCGCGTTTCATTTTTTCTCCCACAGCCTCGCCCGTGACTTTGACCGTCTGTTCGTCGAAGTCATCTGCATTTTCAACTAGTTGATTTATTTCAACTAAATCGCCGGCATAGACATATTCAGAAAAGGATACTATCAGTCCGACGACGATGATCAGTGTTTTAATTTGCTTAAGCATGTTTTTTTAATTCCTCCGAAAATATACCCTATGAGAGCAAAGGCTGAAATGAATTCAAGCCTGCCAAGGTACATGGCAACTATATAGAATATCTTCATTGCCGCCGGCATTGATGCTGCCGTGATTCCTATGCTCAGTCCCACGTTTCCGGTTATGGATGCAGATTCAAACGCCGCCCAGGAAAGGGGATAACCGTAGTATGTTCCGAGCATTGTGCCGGCTGCAAAGGTAACTATATAGCAGCATATTATGAGGGCTGATGACTTTACGGCACCGTCTTCCAAGATGTAATCCTTTATGTGGTGAAACTTGTGAAGCCTCATGTTCCTTTCCGAAGACAGTATTTTTTTTATGTCCATGACCAGGCCCTTGAAAACCACTCCAACCCTGAGACCCTTGAAGCCTCCGGCCGTGGAGCAGGCGGAGCCTCCTATGAGCATCACTATTATCAGTATCATGATGCCGAAATCTCCCCATTCCAGCGCAAACTGCCTGGCATAAACTGAACCGAAGCCTGTTGTGGTATGGGCAGAAAGAATATTGAACACAACCCTTCTGAAACCCATGACGGCTCCCGAATACGCATGGATTCTTGATAGCCACATAAGCGCCAAGATGCAGCCTATGAAGGACGTAACGAAGAAGCTCTGCGTCTCGATGTTTTTGTAAATTTCCCTGCTGTTGCCGTGCCAGACTGCATAGTGAAGACCGAAGTTGAAGGACCCCAGTATGAAGATAACAACAGCAACTGTTTCATATGAAGCGCTGTGGTAGTACATGATGTTTTGAGACATAGGCGCAAAACCTCCGGTGCTCCACGATGATTCAAAGATGTAGAGAGCGTGTAAAAATGCGGATACAGGACTTAATCCAATGAGCATTCCGTTTATCCAAAGGGCTGAGGTGCCTATGGCCAGGTATATCATGCTTATTTTCCAGATTTGCCTTGCTGTTCCTTTTACGTTTGGAACAAGCTCCACGTCCTTTCCTTCACCTGCATATATCTTGTATGCTCCTCCGGTTTCTTTCATAAGAAGAGAAAGCGCAAGAACGATCATGCCCTGACCGCCTATGAACGTAAGTAGGTGTCTCCACATGTTCAGTCCGTTTGAAAGATGGTCAAGATCCTGTGTAAGAACCATTCCCGTGGTTGTAAATCCGCTCATGACATCAAAAACCGCATCAAGCATGGATAGGGCGTTGCCGCTGAGCCTGTAGGGTATGGCGCACAGCACTGCAAGCATTATCCATGACAGCGCAGCTACCACAAAACCGTGCTTCCACTGCACATTCACCTTGTTTTTTTTATACCTTATGCCGAAGGCCATGAGGCCAAGACCAGTGACTGTTGAAACAGACATACTTATGATAAAGTCCAGCAGCGGATTCCACTCCCTGAACAAAAGAGATGTGAAAATGGGGACTACCATTAGCATCGTCACTATGAGTATAATGAAGCCTGTGTAATAGCTTATGATACCCAGGCTGTTATTGTTGATTTTTAATGAACTCATTGAATCACCTCATTATGAGAAAAGCTGCTGCAAAGGTAATGGCAATATACGCCCCTATGACAATAAGTTCCTTTGCTATTCCTTTTATTTCAAATTTATTTAAATACATTTTAAAACCTCCGTCTGTGCATCTTCCTTGTTATTTCAGACAACGCAAAACTGTTGGACACTATGAGGATCTTGTCTTTGTCCATGATTTCGGTATCGCCCTTGGGATATATCACGTTGTCGTTCCTCAGTATTGATACGATGACGCACTCTTCCGGCATTACAATATCCTTTATCATTTTGCCGCACCAGGTATTTCCGCTGTCTATGATAAACTCAGCTATAACCATGGAGCCGCGTTCCAGCGTTGAAACTATCCTGTACTGGTTTTTGTCCAGCTCGTATTCTATAAGGTTCGCTATGACCTCGGTGCTGCACACTATGTTGTCGATGCCCAGCGTCTTGAACAGCTGAATGTTCTTGGGGTTGTTTACGCGGGCTATGGTTTTCGCCCCATTGCAGTTGAATTTTGCAATCTGGCATATGACCAGATTTTCCTCATCAGTGCCTGTTACGGCAGCAATTATTTCGGCTTCATCAATTACGGCATCCCGTAGGACATCATAATCCGTCCCGTCGCCGCAAATTACGTCGGACCCTGTGTCTTCCGCTATCTTGAGGCAGGTTTCCCTGTCACGTTCTATTACTACAACGTCATGGTTCTTTTCCAGCAGCGTTCTGAAAAGATTTGAGCCGACCTTTCCTCCGCCTATTATTATTGTTTTCATATTATCGTCCCCCTGGACACCATGTTCAGGAGGGTGTCCATGTTGTTTTTAGGTATGGTGCAGATTATCCTGTCACCCCAGCGGACTGATTGCTCCTTTTGAGGAATCATCCTGTCCTTTCCGCTGATGATGCAGGAAATCAGGCATGAACAGCTTTTTTCAATGCTGTCAACGGTAGTTTTCATGTCCCTGCTTACAAGCACGTCTGCTATTTCAAGATCTTCGCCTATGTCATACACTTCATTGACCTTGTTCAGGCTGAGCATTCTCTTCAGATTGGATATGCCTATGTTGATGGGCTTCAGGGTCTTTATGGCAAGCTTGTCGTAAATGTACTCCTTGCCTGGTTCGTTTACCCGTGCTATGACGTTGGGAACATGGTAGATTTTATCAGCTATGAGGGAAACGGTGATGTTTATGTTGTCGTCGGATGAAACGGCAAGGACTGTGTCGGCCTGTGCAATTCCGGCTTCCGACAGCTTGTCGTTGTCGAATTCTATTCCTTTGAGCCTCAATCCGTTGAATCCGGAGCCCAGAACATTCAGCTTGTTGCTGTCCCTGTCAATTATGCACACGTCGTGGCCTTCGTCTGACAGCTGTCTTGCAAGATTGCTTCCAAGCCTTCCGCAGCCGATTATTATGATATACATTTTATCTCTCTTTTCTTATAGATTTGTTCATTTTTATTAACAACCTGTATTGCTTACCTATGCTAACAGAAAAACCATAAACATTGTATTAAGAATTTAAGCAGGGACATAAATTTTGTATAAAGATTAATCAGACATGTCTATCTGAGATTTCTTGTTGAAACGACACTCAAGATGCTGTATAATAAAATGGAAATAAATAACAGTTTGGAGTTATTATGACGGATATAAACAATGTAGCCTCGGAAGGCGAATCTTCAGACAGCGTTACTAATTACAGGGTTCTGCGAAAACGCAACTATCCCTATGTATACATCTGGATTGTTTACTATGCCTGGGTGGTGGTGTTCACAACCTGGTGGACAGCATCTCCTCTCATCCAGAGCACCTATGGCGTGGATGCAAGAAACATGCTTCACTCGGTGAACCTGATTTCTTCAGCTGTCTTTGTTTTTGTTCTTAAGAGAGAATGGTTCATCACTGCGGCCAGGGCTGGTTCGGTTCTAATTGTGTCAGGCATGGCTGTTTTTTTGCTTTCGAAAAATCCGGCTGTAAATTTGTTCTCATCAGCCTTGACCGGGATATTTCTCGGATTTGTAAACATCAGCATACTTATACCCTTTGTTCTTGTGTTGAACAACACGGAAAAATTCTATGCAGTAGTTGGAAGCAACATTTTAATCAATGTGCTTTCCATCCTTAAGGAAGAATACAACGACTTGTACTTTAAAAACACTGCAGGTGCCGTTATAACCTTTGCAATGCTCATTGCAGGCCTTATTGCTGTTGTGCTGTTTAAAGAGGAAGATGCACAGGTCAATGAACCGTCAAAAGCAGAAATGCCTTCAAGGGTGTACATGACGCTGGTCATCAACTGTATATTCACAGTGCTTTGCAAGGGAATTGCCAAGGGAATGCTTAACTCAGCATCTCTAACCACATCCATGCCTGTAATGAACATATATTACGCAGGAGGTCTGGTGGGATGTCTGTTGTACTTCATTGTTTATAAACGCACGGAAAAAGGCATTCAGCTTTCCTGGAACATTACATTCGGTTCCATAACCATGGGATTTTTGTGCTATTCATTTATTTCCGGCATAGAAGGGCTTATAGGGGCATTCTCCGTGTTTCTGGGAATAGGAAGCACCATGGGCATGATAAACATGTACTACATCCTGGGTGTCATAGGAAAGAAATACCACAGCATGAAGTATGTCAGGATGTCCATACTGTTCATAGGCATATGCGGAGGACTGGCAGGAGTGGTACTGGGCAATCTTGTATATGAGGTAAACGCCTTCAACGTATCAGTGATATCATCCATTGCATCTGCAGGAGTCATGATGCTGTTTCTCATGTTTTCGCCGCTTCTCTCAGAAACGTATTACAGCGACGAATGGGCAGGAGATTCCCAAAAGATAGAAGTCGATAACGAGCACCTTCAAATGTTCAGGAAATATAACCTAAGCAAAAGGGAGACAGAAGTGTGTAAACTTCTCCTTGAAGGGTATACGCTGCGGCAGATATCCGCCATAATGTCTATTGCATATCCCACAGTCAATACATACTGCACATCACTGTACAGGAAGCTTTCCATAAACAGCCGGACGGAACTGTTCATACTATTCAAGGATTATCCCATAAAAAGTAGGTCTCATTAGAACTAATGAGGCCCTTTTTTTATGCTTATTAGAACTAGTGAATGGACTAATGAGCCTTCTTGAGCGAAAATAAGGTAAGCTGCAAAGGAGGTGGCGCCGTGTTTGACAAACTTAAAAAAATATTATCCTCGGGAGGCAAGGAAAGCTACACTAAGATTATAGAAGACGAAGCGTCAGACATGGAAGAGGACAGCAAGCTCAAGGATGTGTCTCAGCTGACGCCCAGGGAATACGAGCTGTACCTGCTGCTGCTTGAAGGCTTTTCACTGAAGGAATGTGCCGAGAAGCTCTCAGTCAAGTATTCAACAGCAAACACCCACATGACTGCCGTTTACAAGAAACTAAAGGTCAACACAAGGGCGGAGCTTATCATTAAGTACAGAAACATAAAAAATCAGGGGGAGATTACGTGAAACGAGCTTGCTGTGAAGCAGGTATGCGGGGAATACTGGCTAAAGGGAGGAGGCGTGTTCAAATATGTGGGGATGAGGGGACCTTTGAAAGTTTGAACGCGCTTAGGGGGTTATTATGATATGAATTTAAAATTTGTTTTGCCATATTATTATAACATAGAACTTATAAGGAGGGAAAAATGAAAAAAATAACAGCTTTACTGATGGCAATGATGCTGCTTTGCCTGCCGGCTGCATTTGCAGTCGAATTACCTGAGGGGGTTCCAACCACCCTCGCAGCTCCGACTATAAGCAACATGGAGCTTTTGAAAAATGAGGACGGCGTTCCGTATTTCCGAATGGAAATAACTGTGCCAAGTTCGATCATTGAACTGGACGAAGCAAGACCAACTGACGGATGGGTTGACGTGGAAATGGAAGGAACATATGGTGAGGGAGAGAATCAAGAACCATTAGCTGACGGAGGCGGGCTTTCTGTATGGGTAAATGAAGAAAATGCCGTACCTGGAAAAGCAAACACATATTATGCAACATTTGATCTGATTGATGAAGGAGGCATGACTGAAACTGACATCAAGGCAAAATCATATTCTTTCAGATACAGATTCTCTTACACCTACTATTACGGCGAAGGACCGGGTGAATGGGATTATGTATACTCTCCATGGTCCAATGAGCTTGCAAACAAATCGGAAAGCTTCTATAAGGACGCCAGTTCCTGGGCCATTCCGGAACTTGACAAAGCCAAGGAAGCAGGATTGATTCCTGCCATACTGGTTGGAGCAGATATGACAAAGCCTATCTCCCGTGAGGAATTTGCAGAGCTTGCTCTCGTCCTGTATGAAAAGACAACTGAAACTTCAGTGCAGCCTGCTGCTTCAAACCCGTTTACAGACACTTCAAATCCTCAGATACTTAAGGCATTAAATATCGGCGTTACCCAGGGTACATCATCAACGACATTTTCGCCTAAGGTTTTGATAAACAGAGAGCAGTGTGCTACCATGCTGTTCAGGACAATAAAGGCAATAGCTCCTGACGGTGACTACACTGTGGAAGGAATAAAGAATTTTCCGGATCAATCTAACATTTCAGAATATGCTGTTCTGCCTACCAAGTATATGTCAAAGCTTGGGATCATCAAGGGGGATGCATCAACAGGAAACTTCATGCCCAAGGCAACAACAACCGTGCAGGAAGCATCCGGCTACGGCATGGCCACAAGGGAGGCTGCTGTTCTGATGTCCGTAAGGACTTACGAAACCATGAAGTAACGGGCATAGCGTCTCATATACTTACCAGGGAACGGTGAAGTACCCTGGTTTTTTTATATAATAGGAAGTCCTTTTTCCTATTATATAAAAACGAGGATTGCAAAGGACGGGACGTCCTTGCCGTTAGGGGGGGTGCGGAGTCAAAAATGCGTAAGCGTTTTTACGCCGAAGGGGGACATAGGTCCCCAAGCGGAGTTGCGGAGCAACTTTTTTCTTTAAAAATAGAAAATTTATACATGATTAATCTTTTGGATTTTGCAGACAATAAATAAAAATTCAAAGGAGGTCAATTATGGAAAATAGTCAGAACACCGTTGATTTGCTGTCGGAAATTTACCGCGGGGCAAAAATGGGCGTTGAAACAATCAACAATCTTTTATCCAAGGTAAATGACAACAAAATTTACGACGAGCTCAAGTACCAGCTCCAAACATATGAAGAGATTGCCAATGAGTCATGCGTGGAGCTTTCCAGAAGAAACAGCGAACCGAAGGACATTTCCCTCATGAACAAGGTGAGTGCTAAAATGAGCGTGGGTATAAACACGCTTATCAGCAACAATCCTTCCCACGTAGCAGACATGCTCATCAAGGGAAATACCATGGGAGTCACTGAAATGACAAAGAACCTTAACTCCGGACAGTGCACTGACAAGGAAATCCAGGCACTTGCCGACAGGTTCATAAAGCTTGAGCAGGACAATATCGACAGGCTCAAAAAGTTCCTGTAATTTCCTTTTGTTGCAGCCGGCTCCAATTGTGCTGATGTTTAAAGTTTTATAATGATGGTATATATAGAATATGGTTTTAATACAATATAGAATATAGAGATTTAAATGCATGCTAATTCTTGAGTTGACGGGTGGTATTATGAAAAGATTTTTTTCAGGTTTATTGAAGTTTTTCAGTTTTATATTGGTCATGCTTTTTGTGTTTGCCGGTTCAGCCTATGGAGGATATCTGTATATTACGCCCTCAAGCACAGTGAGCCTCAAGGGCAGCCCGTCCATCAAGTATACGGTAAATTCCTTCAACAGGGTACTTAGTGTGGAAACCGACAATGAAGGCGATGACATCAGGTACGTGCTGGATGGTCTGAAGCTCAACAACATGAAGATATCCGATGCTCTGCAAAGCACTCTGGGCCAGCTTGCTGAAGAAGGATACATTTCCAGGTATGAAAACCCCGGATTTGTTCTTTCCATTTCGGATGAGGATGAACAAAAGGCCATCAGCCTGGTGGAAAAGCTTAAAAATGATGTGCAGGAATACCTCCAGGTCAGCGGCGTCCTTCAGAATGTGAATATAGAAACAACCGTCAACGTAACCAAAAAGGCAGAATAAAAAGTTCCGAAGAAATTCGGAACTTTCTGTTTAATAACAAGTACATTTAGAACAAATAATTTGGTGAACGAAACTGTGCAGCTATTTCATCACGTTCTGTGGTTTTCCTGCCACAAATGAATTTATGTTGTCAAACACTATTACCGCTCTTTTAACTAAAGCTTCCTTGGTTGCAAAAGCAATGTGAGGAGTAGCTATAAGGTTCTTTGCATGAAGAAGCGGATGATCTTCTGCAATTGGAGGCTCGATTTCAAAAACGTCCACGCCTGCTCCGGCTATTTTTCCTTCGTTAAGGGCATCAGCCAAAGCCTTGCTGTCAACAACAGGTCCCCTAGCTGTGTTTATAAGCACGGCATTTTTCTTCATGAGCGCAATTTTTTCCGCGTTGATCAATCCTTTTGTTGAATCGTTCAAAGGAACGTGCAGCGATACAACATCGCAGGTTGAAAGAAGAGTGTCCAAATCTGTGAACGTAACGCCTTCCATTTCTTTCACTGTCCTTGAATAAGCGAAAACCTCGCAGCCGAACGCCCTGGCAATGGCAGCGACCCTGCTTCCGATTGCGCCTGTTCCAACGATGCCGAATTTCTTTCCTTCAAGCTCGAAGCCCACAAGACCGTCTTTTGTGCCTGATTTTCTCACAACCTCGTTGCATGGAATTATATTTCTGTAAATGGATATGAGAAGACCGAACACTAGGTCGCTTACAGCTGCATTGGAGTAACCGGCGCAGTTGCTCACGACTATGTTTCTTTCTCTGCATGCGTCCATTGCTATGTGGTCAACTCCAGTAAAGGCAACTGCAAGCATTTTAAGATTTTTACATCCCTGTATAACTTCTCTATTTAATGGAAGGTTTGAAACGGCTATTATGTCCGCGTCCTTTCCTCTTTGGATCAATTCATTTGCGTCTGTGGTCCTGTTGTCATAGTATTCAATTTCCAGGGCATTTCCCAGGGCTTCACCAGCCATGCTCAGAAGCTTTTCCTTTTCCACTCCCAATGGTTCAATTATAACTAATTTCATGTTCATACCTTCTTTCATAATGTGTGATTCATTGCCTTAATTATAATAAAGTTTCATATGATTCGTCAATAATTCGATAGAATCAATTTAAGAATCTTGAAAGAAACTCCTTGGTTCTGGGGTTTTGGGGGTTTAAAAAAATTTGCCGGGGAGGACCGTCTTCGGCTATTACCCCCTTGTCCATAAAGACAACCCTCGTTGATACGTCCCTGGCAAAAGCCATCTCATGTGTGACTATTATCATGGTCATGCCTTCACTGACCAGGTTTTTCATGACGCTTAAAACTTCACCAACCATTTCAGGATCCAGCGCGCTGGTGGGTTCATCGAACAACATCATTTCAGGTTCCATTGCCAGAGCCCTGGCAATGGCAACACGCTGCTTCTGTCCGCCGCTTATCTGGGATGGCTTTGCATTTATGTAGGCTGCCATGCCTACCTTCTTAAGGTAGTGGAGGGAAATTTCCCTGGCATGCTTCCTGTCTTTTTTCAGTACGGCGGTAACGCCTATCATGCAGTTTTCCAGAACCGTCATGTTGTTGAAAAGGTTGAAGGACTGAAATACCATGCCCACCTTTGAACGGTAGCTGTTAAGGTCATCAGTGCTGTCGGACACTATTTTCCCTCGATGGAGTATCTCACCGCTTGTAGGTGTTTCAAGCATGTTGATACACCTTAAGAGCGTGGACTTTCCGGAGCCTGATGAACCTATGATGCATATGACTTCACCTTCGTTGGCGGTGAAATCAACGTCCTTCAAAACTTCGTTGTCTCCGAAGGTCTTCACAAGGTGATGTATTTCCATTATTGGATTCAAATTTGACATAAGCCCTCCTATATGGCTTCGATTTCTTTGTATTTTCCCGATTCTTCCTGTGCATATTCTTCACAAAGAACGTAGCTTGAAGGACCGTCAAGCTTAAGTTCCAGAAGCTTTAACAGTTTGGAAACAACAAGCGTCATCACAAGATATACGAGGCATATGATAAAGTACACCTCAAAGTATCTGAAATATGTGGTCGATGCGGACTTGCCGGCCAGAAACAGCTCCGGTACGGCTATGGCGCTTAAAACCGACGTATCCTTTATGTTTGTTATGAGGTTGTTTCCTATCTGAGGAATGATGTTCCTGAAAGATTGCGGAAGCACTATGGAATACATTGTTCTGAAGTGGGTCATGCCCAGGGCTTTGGCTGCCTCTGTCTGCCCCGGGTCTATGGATATTATGCCGCTTCTGACTGTTTCCGCCATGTATGCACCTGTGTTTATGGAAACAACCAGAAGACCTGCGGACATGGAGCTCAAGTCTATGGAAAATACCTGCATAAGACCGTAATATACTATCATGGCCTGCACCATCATCGGCGTTCCTCTGAAAAATTCAATATAGACCGTCAGAAGCTTTTTTACGGTCCAAAGTGCGGCATTTTTAAATTTATTTGTTTTATTATGGGGGATGGTCTGTATAATTCCTACCAGGAAACCTATAATCAATCCAATGAAAGTACCGATGAAAGCTATGAAGAAAGTTATAAAGGCTCCCTTTAAGAACATGGGCGAATATTCATTAAACAGGAAAGGAATCCATCCCCAGAAGGTTGTAGGCAAACTTGATTTCATAATTGTTTCCTCCCTTTGCTGATTAAGACAGCGGTTGAATTTCCAATGCTTTTTTCATCAATTCCTCTTTTTTTGCATCATCCAGTTTGGAAACAACCTTGTTCAGTTCTTCCACCAGCTCGGTGTTTCCTTTCTTAACGGCAATTCCAAAGTCGGTGTCTTCCGAGCTTGTGTCGAAGTCGCCTTCGGACAGGTTAAGAATCACCATGTCAGGGTTGGCCATCTGAGCAGCCAATGCTGTAGGCATGTCAATGACTATTACATCCGTCTTGCCGGACGTAAGGGTTGTGATGGTGGCCGGCGTGGAATCCACAGGCGGTTTTATGTCAGCGTTTTGCAGCTGGTTTTCAATGGTTTCGTACCAGATTGTTGCAACCTGCGAAGTTACCGTCGCACCTGTTAAATCCTTAAGGGACTTGGCATTTTCATACTTGCTTCCCTTCATCGTAACAGCGACTATGTCTGCAACGTAGTATGTATCTGTAAAGTCCACGCTTTCTTTTCTTTTTTCCGTCATAGCCATGCCGGCAACTACGGCATCTATCTTTCCTGAGTTTACAGCCAGAATCAAGCTGTCCCACTCAGTTTTGTATATTTCAACCTCATAACCCAGCTCTTCTGCAATCATCCTGCTGACCATTATGTCGTAGCCGTTGGCATATCCTCCTATTTCGGCTATAGGCAGAGCGCCGTTTTCGTCAGTTGTCTGCGTCCAGTTAAATGGAGCGTACGCGCATTCCATTCCTATTTTCAAAACCTTTTTTTCCGTCTTAGTTTCTGCAGCAGTCTGGGAATCCTTTGCGCCGCATGCTGTCATGGTCAGCACCATGGCGGTGCACAACGATGCAGCCAGTACAGTTGTCATTAATTTTTTTAATTTCATTTTCTCCACTCCTTTGATTCAGTAAAAAAGGCGTCAACTTCCCAAGGAAGCTGACGCCTTTGTCATACCGTTTTTATTTGCTTATTATACTCACACAAAACAGTTGTGTCAATACTTTTTACTTGCAATATAAAATTAAAAAAGGGATTTTTTTATGGAACTGCTTCCATTAATACAAAAGTATATTTTTCTTTTGTGGAGGCAACATAAATATATAAAAATCAATATTTTTAACAAGAGGTGAACATGCAGCTAAAACAGAGGAAGCTGGACTGCTTCAGGACAGATGATGAAACAAAGGAATTTCTTTTGTATGAAATGAACAACCATCTCCTGATGGATGAAAAGCCGTCGGAGTATTTCAACAGCATTTTGGAAAGTCCAATAATGAAGGAACATCCTTTTTCAATGCTGAGCAATTTGAAAAATGCAGAACAGTCGCCTGTTTACCATCCGGAAGGCAATGTGTGGAACCATACCATGCTTGTTATAGATTACGCTGCCAAAGAAAAAAGAAAAAGCAGGAATGAAAAAGTATTCATGTGGGCAGCCTTGCTTCACGACATAGGCAAGCCGGACACCACCAGAAACAAAAAAGGCCGTATTACATCCTACGACCACGAAAAAGTGGGAGCCGTGCTTGCAGCTGAATTCCTGAGGGAATTCACAACCGATGAAAAATTCATCAGAAAGGTAACATCCCTTATCAGGTGGCACATGCAGATACTGCATGTGGTCAAGGAAAACGGATTTGCCGACATACCGGGCATGAAGGAAGAAACCGACATAAGCGAAGTAGCCCTTTTAGGATTCTGCGATAGGATGGGAAGAAAGGGCAGTGACATAGGAAAGGAAAGACAAAACATAGCTGTCTTTCAAAAAAAATGCAGGGACTGTAATCCAAAGGTCCAGCAATGAAAAATGCCACAATTGTCAACGCAATTGTGGCATTTTTTTAACTTATGGATTTCAGAAGCCATTCAACCTGACGGACCATTTTTTCCCTTACAGGGTAATCGTGTCCTTTCTTAGTCCATTCGAGAAGGTATCCGCGCATCAGCACAAATATGGTTGAAGCCAGATCATCGGCATCAATGCTTATCTTAAAAAATTTTTCCCTGATGCCCGTTTCTATGATTTCTGTAAGTACATTGTAGATTTTTCTTCTTTGCCTGTTGCTATGCAATGCGTCATCTGCTATGGCTGTTTTCATGACAAGAAGATTTGCGTAATATCCCCACTGCTCTGCGTATAAACCAAAATGTGTGACAAAATCAATGATGTCCTCGTTTGCTGTGAAATGGCTGCAGATATTGTCTTTGTTGAGCAAAAAATATTCGTCCATGAGCTTGTACATTTCTTGAACGATGGAATCCTTTGAAGTGAAGTAATGATAGAACGACCCTACTGAAATATTTGCCTCTTCGCAGATATCCTTTATGGTTACATTCTTCAACCCTTCCTCATCCATGAGATTTGCAATGACATCGACAATACTCTTTTTCTTTGAGATTGATTGGTATAAGCTAACATTCAATATTATCACCGCCATTAAGATTATATTATACAGAGTATAAAAATGCAACATGCAAAAAACTAAAATCATTTGTATACGAATTTCAGAAACATGAATTTATATTCGTAAAAAAAGTGTTGACATATAAAATTCATGTGCTAAAATGTAAAAAATAGCAAAGGTGCTGTAGATTATCTACGGCGCCTTTTTTTACAAAAATTAAAGAGGAGGGATAACAATGGCATTGCTTGAAATAGATAAACTTACAAAGATATTCGGTGGCCTTACGGCAGTTTCGGATGTAAACATGAGTATTGACAAAGGTGAACTGGTTGGTCTCATAGGACCTAACGGAGCCGGAAAAACCACATTGTTCAATCTCCTTACGGGAGTTTACGCTCCCAGCTCAGGTACTATAAAGCTTGATGTGAACGGTTATATAAAAAGCATAGGCGGGCTTAAGCCCTACAACGTGACAAAGTCGGGTCTTGCCAGAACATTTCAGAATATAAGGCTATTCAAGGATCTTACGGTTTTGGACAACATCCGCATATCCATGCACCAGAATGTTGAATACGGACTGCCTTCATCATTCATTCACCTGAACAAGTACAGGGAAGAAGAGGAAAGGCTAAGAAGGGACTCGGAAGAGCTGATGGATATTTTCAGCCTGAGCCACAAGAAAAACGAGCTCGCCAGGAATCTTCCCTACGGGGAGCAAAGACACCTGGAGATTGTAAGAGCCATGGCTACAAAACCAGTTATGCTCCTTTTGGATGAGCCGGCTGCAGGCATGAATCCCAATGAGACTGCAAACTTGACCAGGACCATTGCAAAAATAAGAAAAGACTACAATCTCACTGTCCTTTTGATAGAGCACGACATGTCGCTGGTGATGAAAATCTGCGAACGTATCTACGTTCTGGATTACGGTATGCTGATAGCCTCGGGAAAGCCGGCTGAAATAAAATCTGACAAAAGGGTCATAGAGGCTTACCTTGGGGAGGATGTAAAAAATGCTTGAAATAAAGAAGCTGAATGTTCACTACGGAGTTATTCACGCCCTGAAAAATGTGTCGCTGACTGTAAATAAAGGTGAAATTGTTACGCTCATAGGAGCCAACGGAGCAGGCAAAACCACGGCGCTCAGGACCATATCGGGGCTTAACAGGGCCACAAGCGGAGAAGTGGTTCTGGAAGGCACCGACATAACAAATGTGGCAGCGCCTCAGAGGGTTGCTATGAACATTTCTCAGGTTCCTGAGGGAAGGAGAATATTTCCGGCCATGACGGTGCTTGAAAATCTTGAACTCGGCGCATATCTTAGAAAAGACAAGAAAATCATCAGGGAGGACATTGAGAAGATGTACGGACTGTTTCCGGTTTTGAAGGATAGGAAAAAGCAAACGGCAGGAACGCTGTCCGGCGGTGAACAGCAGATGCTGGCCATGGCCAGGGCTCTAATGTCAAGGCCGAAAATTCTGCTGCTGGATGAACCTTCAATGGGACTGGCTCCGATTCTGGTCATGGAAATATTCAACATCATAAAAAACATCAATAAAGCAGGAACAACAATTCTGCTGGTGGAGCAAAATGCCAAGATGGCCCTCTCCATAGCAAACAGGGCTTATGTCATAGAGACCGGCTCCATAGTTATGAGCGGCAGCGGAACAGAGCTGTCAAACAGCGAAGAAATAAAAAGGGCATATCTGGGTGGCGATTAGCATGTAATTATGATATAATCGTTGTGGAAACTGATATCTGACTTGATAAGGTTGCCGCAAATAATAATGCTGTTTGTCTGGAGGAAATATGATATTGCTTAAGGGTTTTAAATTTGGAATGCTGCTTCAGCTTGCAGTAGGGCCCATGTGCCTGTTGGTTTTCAACACATCTGCAAATCTTGGATTTTTAAATGGCTTAGTCTTGGTTTTGGCAATCGCCTTGGTAGATGCATCATACATAGCCCTGTCAGGCCTGGGAGTAGCGGTACTTATGAGAAACGAACGTGTGCAGGCTGTCTTTAAGGTGCTTGGCTGCCTGGTGCTTTGCGTGTTCGGGTTGAACACAGCGCTTGGAGCAATGAGTATAACATTACTGCCGGACCTGTCATTGTTTTCAGAAAGCACATCTGAAAATCTGTTTCTTCAGGGAATGCTGCTGACAGCATCAAATCCCATGACCATTGTATTTTGGAGCGGCGTATTTTCGTCGCAGGTTGCGGATAACAACCTTAAGCACGGTGAACTTCGTTTGTTTGGTGTTGGGTGTGTGTTGTCAACCATTTGCTTTTTGTCGCTGGTAGCTGCAGCAGGAAGCTTAGTGAGCGGTTTTATACCTCAATACATCATAAAAATTCTGAATATTGCAGTTGGTTTATTTTTGATTATCTGCGGGCTGAAATTATTGTTAAACAGGCAGAAGACCGAGCCATGAGAAAGCCTCCGTCTTCTCAGCCAGTGCAGCGGACAAAAAAAACAATTGACACAGATGCTTTATGGTATTATAATTTCGTTAAATTGAATATATCTTCAGGGCAGGGTGAAATTCCCGACCGGCGGTAAAGTCCGCGAGCCGAAAGGCTGACTTGGTGAAATTCCAAGACCGACAGTAAAGTCTGGATGGGAGAAGAGAAACGGATATTTGCATCCGCATTTTTGAGCATACTAAGGTTCTGAAGACATTTCAGAACCTTTAATTTTTTTTGACGGTTCTCCCTGAACGAACGCATATATTTTACGTGCGGACTGAATATGTCAATGATTTTTGGGTAATAAAAGTAAAAGATAAAATTTTGGAGACTATAATTCTGGAGGTGCTTATGGATTCTAAGGACGTGTTTTACATGAAAAGAGCGTTGGACCTGTCTTTGAAGGGCGCCGGAAAAACAAGCCCCAATCCGCTGGTGGGAGCGGTGATAGTTAAAGACGGGAAAATTATAGGCGAAGGCTTCCATCAGCATTTCGGAGGTCCTCACGCCGAAGTGAATGCAATAAACAATGCTTCGGAGGATGTTGAGGGAGCCACCATTTATGTAACATTGGAACCGTGTTCCCATTTTGGAAAGACACCTCCCTGCGCCAACCTTATTGTTGAAAAGAAATTTAAAAAAGCTGTGATAGCAATGATAGACCCCAATCCCAAGGTTTCCGGAAGAGGAGCTTCCATCCTGCTGCAAAACGGGATCGAAGTGGTAACCGGAGTTTTGGAAGATGAGGCAAGAAAAATTAATGAGGTTTTCCTGAAGTATATAAGGGAAAGAAGACCCTTCTGCATCTTGAAGACGGCTATGACACTGGACGGCAAGATAGCCACAAGGACCGGTGAATCAATGTGGATAACCAATGAAAAATCAAGGCGGCATGTGTATGAAATAAGAAACAGGGTTTCAGGAATAATGGTAGGTGTCAACACGATCATAAATGACAATCCTTCCCTGACCACCAGGATTGATGGGGGAACGGATGCTACGAGGATCATCGTTGACTCAAGGCTGAGGATTCCTTTGGATTCAAAAATCCTGCAAATTGATTCTCCGAAAAAGACCATCATTGCCACCACTGAAATGGCTGACAAAGAAAAGCTAAAGGCATTGAACAGCATGAAAAATGTAAGCGTGGTAATAACACCTCCGAAGGATTCCATGGTTGATTTGGCATTTCTGTTTGACTGGCTGGGGGGCCAGGAAATAGACAGCGTGCTGGTGGAAGGAGGATCTACATTAAACTTCTCTATTCTTCAAAAAAAGCTGGCAGACAAGGTTATCGCCTTCATAGCTCCGAAGATTGTGGGAGGGGAAAGCTCCAAGACGCCTGTAGGCGGAAAGGGATTTGAGCATCTTTCAGAGGCTGTTCTGCTGAAGGATGTGAGCATAAGAAGATTTGACGATGACATTATGGTTGAAGCATATGTGAGAAAGGACTGATTAGATGTTTACGGGATTAATTGAAGAAGTGGGAACGCTGGAAGGTGCTGCATCAGGCGAAAAGTCCATGAAGCTGACCATACGGGCCAAAAAGGTTCTGGAGGATGTGAAGGCAGGTGACAGCATATGCACCAACGGAGTGTGCCTGACCGTGGCGAGTTTTACCAAAAGCACATTCACTGTGGATGTGATGCCTGAAACCATGCGAAAGACAAACCTGGGAAAGCTCAGGCAGGGAAGTCCCGTGAATCTTGAAAGAGCCTTGAAGGTAAGCGACAGACTGGGGGGACACATTGTGTCAGGGCACATAGACGGCACGGGAACAATAACAGGATACAAGGATGAGGACATTGCCACCTGGCTTACGGTGGAAACTAATTCGGACCTCATAAGGTACATAATACCGAAAGGCTCCATAGCCATTGACGGCACAAGCCTTACGGTTGTTGACACCTCGGAAAATTCCTTCAGGGTGTCGCTCATTCCGGTAACCAAGGAAGAGACCATTCTTCTCATGAAGAAGGTCGGTGATCAGGTAAACCTGGAATGCGACATTGTGGGCAAGTATATTGAAAGGTTCATGACATTCAGGGACAAATCCGGGGATAAGAGTAAAATAGATATGAAATTTCTGGCAGATAACGGATTTTTATAGGAGGAAATATGTTTAATACTATAGAGGAAGCAATTCAGGAGCTTAAGAAAGGAAACATGGTCATTGTTGTGGACGATGAGGACAGGGAAAACGAAGGAGACCTTTTAATGGCTGCTGAGAAGGTGAAAGCCGAGCACATCAACTTCATGGCAAAGTACGGCAGAGGGCTCATTTGTCTTCCCATGCTCAAGGATAGGCTTGATGAACTGAACATAAAGAGCATGGTTGCCAACAACACGGACCCAAAGGAGACGGCATTCACCGTATCTGTGGATTCAAACAGATCCACAACGGGTATTTCAGCCCATGAAAGGGCTCAGACAATACAGCACATGCTTGAGAAGGACGCTAAACCCACGGACTTCAACAGACCCGGCCACATATTCCCGCTTGTGGCAAAGGACGGAGGAGTGCTGGTAAGGACAGGACACACTGAAGCATCAGTTGACCTGGCAAGGCTGGCAGGTCTTAACCCGGCAGGAGTAATTTGTGAAATCATGAATGAGGACGGAACCATGGCAAGAGTTCCCGATTTGGAGAAGTATGCAGAAAAATTTGGTCTCAAGCTCATAACCATAAAGGATCTGGTTGAGTACAGACGAAGGAAGGAAGTGCTGGTTGAAAGGGTGACTGAAGCCAAGATGCCAACAAAGTACGGAGAATTCAACATGGTAGGCTTCATCAACAAGATAAACGGCGAGCATCATGTGGCTCTTGTGAAGGGCGATGTAAATACAGATGATCCGGTGCTTGTGAGAGTTCACTCGGAATGCCTTACAGGAGATGCTTTCGGATCTTTGAGATGCGACTGCGGTGACCAGATGCACGAGGCTATGAAACGAATTGAAGAAGAAGGCAGAGGTGTACTTCTGTACATGAGGCAGGAAGGAAGAGGAATAGGGCTTATAAACAAAATTAAGGCCTATGCTCTTCAGGATCAAGGAATGGATACGGTAGAGGCAAACCTGGCTCTGGGATTCGACGAGGATTTGAGGGACTACGGAATCGGAGCGCAGATACTTTATTCCCTGGGCATTAGAAAAGTTAAGCTCATGACAAACAACCCCAAGAAGATGGTAGGGCTGTCGGGCTTCGGCATAGAGGTTGTTGGCAGGGAAAACATACAGGTGGAAACACACACGGAAAACGAGTTTTATTTGAAAACAAAAAAAGAAAAGATGGGTCACGACCTAAAATTTTAATCTGGAGGAAATCATGAGAATATACGAAGGAAAATTAACATCAGTAAACAAAAGGTACGGCATAGTGGCAGGAAGATTCAATGAATTCATAGGAGGAAAGCTTTTGGCAGGAGCCCTTGATGCTTTAAAGAGGCATGGGGTTGCTGAAGATGAAATTGAGATTGTGTGGGTACCGGGAGCATTTGAAATTCCCTTGGCTGCCAAGAAAATGGCGCAAAGCGGCAAGTACAGCGCGGTTATCTGCCTTGGAGCCGTAATAAAGGGTTCCACGCCTCACTTTGATTTCGTGTCAAACGAAGTTTCAAAGGGTATTGCCAACGTCTCTCTGGAAACAGGGCTGCCTGTCATATTCGGAGTGCTGACCACGGACACAATAGAGCAGGCAATAGAAAGAGCAGGAACAAAGGCAGGAAACAAGGGATATGACGCTGCCTGCACAGCCATAGAAATGGTGAACCTTTTCGATGAGCTGGGAAAATAACAGGAAATTTCATGACGTCAGAACCATCTATCTTGATTTTGACGGAACACTTCACAACAGCATCATCATATACGCACCGTCATTCAAGAAGGCATATGATTACCTTGTTGAAAGCGGCAAGGCAAAGCCAAGAATCTGGAAGGATGAAGAAATATCCGGATGGCTGGGTTTCACCAGGAAGGAAATGTGGGACAGTTTCATGAAGGACCTGGAGGAGCAGCACAAAAATCAGGCAGGCATGATCATCGGAAGAGAAATGCAGGAACTCATGCTGTCCGGTCAGGCGCACCTCTATGAAAATTCTCTTCATGTGCTTAGCGAACTGAAAAAGAGAGGCTTCTGCCTAGTGTTTTTAAGCAACTGCAGCATCAGGTACATGGAAGCCTCGGCTGCAGCCTTCAATCTTCACCGGTATTTCGATGACATGATTTGTTCGGAGATGTATGACTTCATACCCAAGCATGAAATTTTAAGTCTGATCAAGAAAGACTATCCCATGAACCAGGTTATGGTGGGAGACAGGTACCACGACATGGAAGCTGCAGCAAAAAACAGCATATATTCAGTTTTCTGCAGCTACGGCTACGGCAGAAAGGAAGAAGGGGAAGGTGCTTCTGCCTGCATCGGCAGCATTTTAGAATTGCTTTCAATTGTATAAATTTTCATACTTTATGTGGAATTTTTTAAACCGAGCTGTTATAATTGAAAAAGAGGTGAATCATGGAAGCCAAAACAGTTGAAGAGTCAAAAATAATAATGGGAAGCCTCATGCAGCCTGAGCATGCCAACATTGCCGGAAATGTCCATGGGGGCGAAATCATGAAGATGATGGACAATGCCTCAGGCATAGCAGCAATGAGACACAGCCGGACAAATGTTGTGACAGCCAGAGTAGATGAACTGGAGTTCCACCTGCCCATTCATATAGGAAATTACGTGAAATGCATAAGCCAGGTAACGTTTGTGGGGCACAGCTCCATTGAGGTTCTGGCCACCGTGGTGGTGGAAGACCTTAAAGTGGATGAACCGCCGAAGGTGGCTCTCACCGGTTACTTCACCTTTGTGGCTCTGGACAGCCAGGGAAAGCCTGTTGCCGTTCCGGGGCTTAAGCTGATGAGCGAGAATGAAAAGAGGCTATATGAAGAAGGAAGAAAGAGATATCTTAACCGAAAAGAGTCAAGGAAAAATTCCTGAAGGAGCTTCCTGTATTTAAGGATTAAAAATAAAGCTATGGATATGGTACCCATAGCTTTTACTTTGCAAATATCACTTTGAAGTTTTTAACCGTATCGAATAGGCTTTCGTGGACAACTGCCTTTACGTCGAATTTCAAATGTTTGAAGGTGTTCTGAATTATGAAGCTCATTCCGAAAACTGCAATTATAGTTCCGATTCCAACCTTTGCTCCCAAAAGAAAGCCTATGGTCAGAACAGTGCCTTCAATCATTCCGCGGATTGCTCCGATGGGTACATTCTGAAACCTCTTGCCCAGTGCGACCATTAATGTGTCCCTGGGTCCGCAGCCCATGCCGGGGCTTATGTAGAAGTAGGTTGCAAGGCTTACTATAAACTGCCCGGTGAGAAGCATTACAGTGCCTGCAAACATATTGGTCATTTTTGGAACAATGTTCAGGCTCATGAAAATGTCAACAAAGAGTCCTATGAGCACAGTGTTCAGCACTGTGCCGATGCCTATTTTTTCCTTCATAGCCACTACAGCAACCAAAATTACTATTCCCGTGATTATGCTCACATTTCCGTATGAAATTCCTGTTATGTTTGAAACGCCGATGCTGAAGGCGTCCCATGGTGCCAGCCCTATGTTGGCCTGGATTCCTAAAAGCAGTCCTACTGCATATATGACAAGTCCCAACAGCACCTTGCCGGTTCTTTTCATGTAACTTTCCAATTATTTCACCTTCCTCAGTATAAATCATTATATTGTCTTAGATATTTATTGTCAATTAAAATTCGATTGTTACTGAATTTTCAATTATTTTAAATATATTAATAGTAAATGGCGTTTTTTTTTGCTATAATGAATTTAATTAAAATTGCAACTTAAGGAGACAAAAATGGCTGGGGAAAAAACAAACAGCAGAAAAATTCAGGCTGAAGCCACTAAAAATAAAATATATAAAACTGCAATCAGGCTGATGGAACAACGAGGGTACAGCAGCATGAAAATAGAGGACATATGCACAAAGGCCGGAGTGTCTGTGGGTTCTTTTTACAACTATTTCAAATCTAAGAACGACATATTGATTGAAATATACAAAAGAGCTGACATTTATTTCAGGGAAACGGTTCATCCCAACGTAGTCGGCAAAAGTGCGCCGGAAAACATCGTGGACTACTTCGTATACTACGCCAGGTACAATGAAATAACAGGTGTGGAAACAACAAAGCAGCTTTTTGCATCGGCAAACAAGATGTATATTTCAAAGGGAAGGGTAATGCAGGCAGTGCTTATTGATGTTTTAAAAAGAGGCCAGGAGTCGGGAGAGCTTACGAAGGAATTTGAACCTGAAGCCATGACGGAATATCTTTTCATTTCTGCAAGAGGCGTGTGCTACGACTGGGCTTCTCATGACGGAAGCTACGACCTGCAGGAAAAAATGAGAAGTTACATGAAAATGCTGGTTAAGATTTTTACCAACTAGCAGACTTGCTGATTATCACTGTTATCGGGCACTTAAAAAATGCTCCGTACATGTCTTATGCATGTAATGGCTGATTCTAAAATGAGTACCGGGAATACAGGGTTAAGCCAATGGTGTGGATGTGATGAAATTAACAGGGATTAAATTGACGAATGACACATAATGCACCCCCTGCGTGTATATACTAATATACATAGGGGGTGTTTCCTTTGAATCCGATAGAAGTTCATTACAAAAACAGCTTTGCAGCCATCAAGATCGGCAGTTATCTGGCTGAACACATGAAGAGCAATTTCGCACTTGTATGCATCGGTACAGACAAGTGCATTGTAGACAGCCTGGGACCCTTGACAGGAACGCTGCTTTCAAAAGAAAATTTCGAAGGTGATATTTACGGAACGCTGGATAAGCCTGTCCATGCAATGAACATCAACGAATACATAAAAATTTTGAAAAAGAAAAATTATGAAAAAATCATAGCCATTGATGCATGTTTAAGCAACAAGAAAAATCAGGGAGTTATTGAGGTAAGGGAAGGATCCATTACCCCGGGAAAAGGAATAGGAAAGATGCTGCCGGAAATAGGAGATGTTTCCGTAATAGGGATAGTAGATTCCAGCGACAAGGAATTTCACGACCTGGTGCAGGACACAAGGCTGTCGCTGATTTATGACATGGCCCAAACCATATGTAAAGGTGTAATCCTTGCATTGGAGATGAACAACAGGCTCCAATCGGATGTGAACGAACAGGCATCGCTAAGCAGCTTATAAAATAAAAGAGGACCCTTGTGGTCCTCTTCATTGTTATTCTGTTCCTTCAGCGCTTTTTCCGATCCATGACATCATTGATCTGAGTTTCTTTCCTGTTCCGATGATAGGATGTCCCAGTTCTGATTCCTTCATGGCAAGGAATCTTGGCAATCCTGATTTGTTTTCAGATATCCAGTCGTATGCAAATGTTCCGTTTTGGATTTCTGTGAGCACCTGCTTCATTTCCTTGCGCGTATCTGCGTTGATGATTCTTCTGCCTGTCACGTAGTCTCCGTATTCAGCTGTGTCGCTTATGGAGTATCTCATGTTTTCAAAGCCGCCTTCATAGATAAGGTCAACTATGAGTTTCATTTCATGGAGGCATTCGAAATAAGCTATCTCAGGCTGATATCCTGCTGCAGTCAGAGTGTCGAAACCTGCTTTTATAAGCTCGGTTACTCCTCCGCAAAGAACAGCCTGCTCTCCGAAAAGGTCAGTTTCTGTTTCTTCCTTGAATGTGGTTTCGATAACGCCTGCTCTTGTTCCTCCGATTCCTTTTGCATATGCAAGAGTTATGTCTTTGCATCTTCCTGTGTAATCCTGGTGAACTGCAAATACGTCCGGAACTCCCTTTCCTTCCTGATATGTTCTTCTAACCAGATGTCCGGGGCCTTTTGGAGCAACCATGAAAACATCTATGTTCTTAGGTGGTATAATCTGATGGAAGTGAATGTTGAAGCCGTGAGCAAATGCTATGGCATTTCCTTCCTCCAGGTTAGGAGCTATGCTTTCTTCATAGATTTGTTTTTGCTTTGTGTCGGGGGCAAGAATCATTATAACATGTGCTGCCTTTGCTGCTTCAGCAACAGTGAGAACCTTCAGTCCGTGTGACTCTGCCTTTGCCCTGGAGCGGCTTCCTTCCTGAAGTCCCACCACCACATCTATTCCGCTTTCCTTAAGGTTTAAAGCGTGGGCATGACCCTGGCTTCCGTAACCGATTATGGCAACTGTCTTTCCTTCCAATACTTTCAAATCCGCGTCCTTGTCGTAATACATTGTACCCATTTCTTTGTCCTCCTCAGATCCGTCTCCTGACGGACTCATTATTTATATTATTATTTAATGTTACTTGCTATTATTTTTCCCATTTCCTGCGTTGAAAGAGCTTTTTCACCCTTCTTGGCTATGTCAGCGGTCCTGTAACCGTCCTTCAGGGCTTTTTTCACTGCAGCTTCAATTGCAGCTGATTCTTCCAGAAGTCCCAGAGTGTACTTAAGCATCATGGAAACTGAAATGATTGTTGCTATGGGATTTGCTTTTCCCTGTCCTGCTATGTCAGGAGCCGACCCGTGTATGGGTTCGTACATTCCGAAGTTGTTGTCTCCCAGCGAAGCTGAAGGAAGCATTCCGATGGAGCCGGTGATCATGCTTGCCTCATCGGAAAGTATGTCTCCGAACATGTTTTCTGTTACAATCACATCAAATTGTTTCGGATTTGTAACAAGCTGCATTGCTGCGTTGTCCACATACATGTGGCTCAGCTCAACTTCAGGATATTTCCTGGCAACCTCTTCCACAGTCTTTCGCCACAGTCTTGAAGTTTCCAGAACGTTGGATTTGTCCACGCTGGTAACTTTTTTACCCCGGGCCATGGCTATCTTGAAGGCCTGTTCTGCGATTCTTTCAATTTCATATTTTGAATACTCCATGCAGTCGCAGGCGTAATCCCCTTCGGTGAATTTCTTGCCGAAGTAAATACCTCCGGTAAGTTCTCTCATAATTACTATGTCCAGACCGCCTTCAACAATGTCTGGCCTTAAGGGGCAAGTGTCCTTCAACTCCTCGAACATTATTGCAGGTCTTATGTTGTTGTAAAGGTTCAGTTCCTTTCTCAGTGCCAGCAGACCTTTTTCAGGTCTTATGTCGCTGGGAAGGCTGTCCCACTTGGGACCGCCCACTGCACCGAACAGCAGTGCATGGCTGTTCCTGCATATTTCCAGCGTTTCCTCAGGAAGAGGAACACCGGTCGCATCAATGGCAGCGCCTCCTGCCAGAGCTTCGGTAAATTCAAAGGTGTGGTTGTACACCTCACCGACCTTGTTCAGTACCTTGACGGCTTCATCAACAATTTCGGAGCCGATGCCGTCACCCTTTATAACTGCTATTTTAAAATTCATTAAAACCCTCCGTTTTTTTAATTAAGAATTTAGAATTCTATCATTTAATTCTTAACTCTTCATTTTCAATTGATTTTTAACGTAGTTCACCAGGCCGTCGGCGTTGATTATCTGCTCGATGAATTCAGGGAACGGCTCTGCCTGGTATGATTCATTTTTAGTGATGTTCTTGATGACTCCATTTTTGAAATCTACAGAAACTTCATCACCCGCTTCTATTTTTTCTGCAGCTTCGTCGCACTCAAGGATGGGCAGTCCGATGTTGAAGGCATTCCTGTAGAAAATTCGGGCGTAGCTTTTGGCTATTACGCAGGAAATTCCTGAAGCCTTAATGGCTATAGGCGCATGCTCCCTGGATGATCCGCAGCCGAAGTTCTTCAGCGCCACCATAATGTCTCCCTCCTTCACATCGCTGATGAAGTTCTTGTCTATGTCTTCCATGCAGTGCTTTGCCAGTTCCTTAGGGTCCGTGACGTTTAAATACCTAGCCGGTATTATTACGTCTGTGTCTATATCGTTGCCGTATTTGAATACTTTTCCTTGTACAATCATTGTTAGCCTCCGAATTATTTGTATTAGTTCATTATATCGCTTGGATCAGCTATTTTGCCTGCAACCGCAGAAGCTGCAGCAACTGCTGGGCTTGCCAGGTAAACCTCCGAGCCTGTGTGGCCCATGCGGCCCACAAAGTTTCTGTTTGTGGTTGATATGGATCTTTCGCCGTCTGCCAGAATTCCCATGTAACCTCCCAGACATGGTCCGCATGTGGGTGTGCTTATGGCTGCTCCCGCGTCTATGAATATTTCTGCCAGCCCTTCCGTGATGCACTGCTTGTAGATTGCCTGAGTGGCAGGAATAATGATTGCCCTCACATCAGGGTGAACCTTTCTTCCCTTGAGTATTTCTGCTGCCACACGCATGTCTTCGATTCTACCGTTCGTGCATGAGCCGATGACTGCCTGGTGAATTTTAACGTCTCCTACCTGGTCGATGCTTCTTGTGTTTTCAGGAAGGTGGGGGAAGGATACGGTTGATTTCAATGTGCTCAGGTCTATGTCAATAACCTGTTCGTATTCGGCATCTTCATCTGCCTCATACACTGTGTAGCTCTTTGTTGAATGTTCCTTCATGTACTGTACCGTTTTTTCGTCCACGGGGAATATTCCGTTTTTTCCGCCTGCCTCTATGGCCATGTTGGAAATTGCAAAGCGGTCGTCCATTGAAAGTTCTTTTACGCCTTCTCCGGTGAATTCCATGGATTTGTACAATGCACCGTCAACGCCAATTTTTCCTATAATGTGAAGAATAACGTCCTTGCCGCTTACCCATTTGTTTGGCTTTCCTGTAAGGTTGAATTTGATTGCTGATGGAACCTTCAGCCAAACCTGGCCTGTTGCCATACCTGCCGCCATGTCGGTGGAACCGATACCTGTTGAGAATGCACCCAGAGCTCCGTATGTGCATGTGTGAGAGTCGGCTCCTATGCAGGTTTCTCCGGCAACGATCAGTCCCTTTTCAGGTAAGAGGGCGTGCTCTATACCCATCTGGCCCACGTCGAAGAAGTTGGTTATTCTTTGCTCTTTACAAAAGTCTCTTGAAATCTTGCATTGTTCCGCTGATTTTATATCCTTGTTGGGAACGAAGTGGTCAAGCACTATTACAACCTTGTCCCTGTCGTAAACTTTTTCTGCTCCCATTTTTTTGAATTCCTTAATGGCAACTGGTGCTGTGATGTCGTTTCCCAGTACCAGGTCAAGATTCATTTCTATAAACTGCCCTGCCTTAACTTCCTTCAATCCTGCATGAGCTGCCAGGATTTTTTGTGTCATTGTCATACCCATGATTAGTTCTCCTTATTGAATGATATTTTGATTTTCATAGATCATTTTGTTTATGGCATTTATATATGCCGTTATGCTGGCTTCAATGATGTCCGTGCTCATTCCTCTTCCCACGAACTTCCTGCCGTTGTCATTCAGCCTTACCATTACGTCTCCCAGTGCATCCTCGCCTTCGGTTATGGAGTTTATGGAGAAATCGTCCAGTTCGAAGTCCTTTCCGATTATCTTCTCTATGGCCTTGAATGATGCGTAGATGGGGCCGTCTCCGGTGGCTACCTCTTCAGTGACAGCATTGTCCTTTTTGATTGACACCGTAGCAGTTGGTGTGATTATGTTTCCTGTGTTTATTACGTACTTGCTGAGTTCGTAAGTTTTTGGAACATCGATTCTCTGGCTGGAAACCAAGGCTTCGATGTCTTTGTCGTAAACATCCTTCTTCTTGTCTGCTAGATCCTTGAACTTTCTGAATGCTTCATCCAGCTCTTCTTTTGACAGATTGTATCCCAGCTGTACCAGCTTATCGTTGAAAGCATGCCTTCCTGAGTGTTTTCCCAGAACCAGCTTATTTTTGTCAAGCCCTACGGATTCTGGCGTCATGATTTCGTATGTTTCCTTGTTTTTCAGAACGCCGTGCTGATGTATTCCCGATTCGTGGGAGAATGCATTAGCTCCTACGATTGCCTTGTTGGGCTGAACCTTGATGCCGGTTATTCTTGTCAGAAGCGAGCTGCTTCTCATTATCTGCGTAGTGTCTACTCTTGTGGCGGCATTGAAGTAATCCTTTCTTGTCTTCACTGCCATCACTATTTCTTCCAGTGCTGCATTTCCGGCTCTTTCACCTATGCCGTTCATGGTGCATTCCACCTGGGTGGCTCCTGCCTTTATGGCAGCCAGCGAATTTGCCACAGCCATTCCCAGGTCATTGTGGCAGTGAACGGAAATGTCCACATTGTCTATGGCTGGGCACTTTTCCCTGATAGAGGTTATGAGACTTGAATATTCCTCGGGAGTGGTGTAACCCACCGTGTCCGGTATGTTTATGGTGGTGGCTCCTGCCTTTATGGCAGTGTCTATAACCTTAGCCATGAAGTCTATATCGCTTCTTGTGGCATCCTCGCATGAAAATTCTATGTCTTCGCACTTGGACTTTGCATAGGCAACCATCTCTTCTGCTGTTTTGATGACCTGCTCCGGCGCCATGTTCAGCTTGTACTGCATGTGGATGGGAGAAGTGGCTATGAACACATGAATGCGGGGACGTGCTGCGTATTTCAGACTTTGCCACGCCTTGTCTATATCGTCCTTGTTTGAGCGGGCCAGGCTTGCTATGGTGCAGTTTTTGATGTTCTTGGAAATTTCCTGAATTGACATCAAGTCTCCCGGTGAAGCTGCTGCAAAGCCGGCTTCGATTATATCAACGTTCATTCGTTCAAGCTGTTGGGCCATCTCGATTTTTTCCTTCAGGTTCATGCTACAGCCAGGTGACTGCTCTCCATCTCTCAATGTGGTGTCGAAAATTTTAATTGTTCTTTCCATATGAAACCTCCTCGATTAATTTTTTTACTGGAAAGTCGTTCAGAATCCGGCTCCTATGGAAACAAAAAATCCGTCCATGAAAGCATTTGCTTTCAGGGACGGATATAATTCCGCGGTACCACCCATATTGTTTTTATGTACGTATACAAAAAACCACTCTATTTCAGATTCTGACAAATCTTAGCCTTTAACGGGGCAACGTACCATCCTACTTCATTCAGACGATCAGCTCGGGAGCGAGTGTGTTTTCATGACAGTATCGGCTTTCAGCATACGCCGACTCTCTGTAACTTGTCAGGTTGAAAAGTTTTTTCTCCGTCACAGCTTTTGTTGATTAATTTTTTTGAATTGTAACAGAGGCAAAATGGTTTGTCAATAGATTTTTTAAAAATAAATCTGGAAAAATTTTCGCCGAATATCCACATTGTACTTGTATGAAATACAAATTCAGGCAATATGTCTGTCTTTAAGCGAAGCTGAGCAAAAAAATGAAGGCGAGCTTTCGTCAGGTCAATGACAAGGTAGCTTTCGACTTTGTCATTCTGAGGATGTAGTCCGAAGAATCTCATCTTTTCAACATTAGGAGATCCTTCGCTATCGCTCAGGATGACAAAATCTGGGCTTGTCAATAGTCTAACGAAGGCGAACCTTCGTTTTGTGAGTTATTTATTTTGTAAGCGCTGTTATGGCAGCTTCCAGCTGCTTGTCTTCTATGCTGGTCTGTGCGTGCTTAACCAGCGAGCTGTAAAGGGATTTCTGAGTTGCTATGTCTATGGTTCCGTAGGGATACAGGAAGTTGTCCTGCTGGAATTTCATCATCTGCTCATAGGATTTCTGGTCATATACTCCGTCGGGCTCGTCAACTTCGTATCCAAGAGTGTCAAGAATCATTTCAGCTGACAGCACATCCAGGCTTACGGTTCCGAGCACAGGTTTTTTTGCGTTGCTGAATGCAGGATACTTTGCCAGATCTATTTTTTCGTTTTCAACAACTATGTCAGGGGTGATTCCTATCTTATGTACCGGAGTTCTGTCAACAGAAAAATACTCGGCTGTGGTAAACTTCACTCCGCTTCCGTCAACAAGGGGATACAATGTCTGCACTATGCCTTTTCCGAAGGACCTGGTTCCCACGATTACCCCTTCCTTCCTGTACTTGACAGCTCCTGCGAAGATTTCGGTTGCGCTGGCGCTTCCTTCGTTGATGAGAACGGCAATTTCATATTTCTGCTCTTTCAGGCTGCTTGTATACACATCTTCCTTGCCGGTGGCGTAATCAACATACACCAGGTCTCCCTTTGTAACGAACAGGTTGAGCATATCCACTGCAGCATCCAGTGTTCCTCCGCCGTTGTTTCTCATGTCAATCACAATTTTCTTTACGCTGCTTTCATCAAACTTTTCAAGTTCTTTTTCAACAAATGTAACCGTGTTGTCGGAAAATTCCGTAACTTTCAGATATCCAATGTTGTTGTCCATGATTTTTCCTTCAACAGAGCTGGTAACAATGGTTCTTCTCGTAAGATTGAACGTGAGATTCTGCCCGTTTCGTACAACGCCTATGGTAACCTTAGTTCCTTCTTGTCCGCGTATGAGCGTGGAGGCTTCGTTTACTGTCAGTCCAGTGATATCCTTGCCGTCAACGTATTTTATGATGTCGCCGGCTTTGATTCCTGCTTCTATGGCAGGGGAACCGGGAAGGGGAGTCAGAACCATAACCTGCCCGTTGGAGTCTATTATCTGAACACCGATACCGGAAAATTCTCCGGCTGTATCTTCGAGCATTGTCTTATATTCCTCAGGCGTGTAGTATACGCTGTAGTCGTCGAGAACACTGAAAAAACCGTCATAAAGTCCGTTCATGATGTCTTCCTGGGATACTTCGTACTGGTAGTTGGAAAGCACAAATGAAATAACCCTCTTCATAAAGTCAACGTCCTGGTCAAACTTGTCCTGATCCAGTTCCGTCGCATATGCTGCTGTCTGAACGGATAACATCATCATGGCAACAGCAAGAAACAAACATATTTTTCTTTTCATGGCACACCTCTATATTTTAGTCTATACTAAGTATATTTTAAAAAAGTGAAAGTGTAAAGTGGAATATAAAAACCGCTGGAGAGCAGCGGCTTAAGATGTATATTTATTCGTTTAGAAAGTCGTATGCGAATTGTGCCGCCACTGCTGCACCCTTGTGGAGCGTGTCTTCATCCACCAGAAAAAACTCGCTGTGGTTGTTGTGCACAGCACCGATTTTCTCGTTTCTGCATCCAAAGAATCCGAAGAATCCGGGTCTGTCCTTAACCAGGTGGCAAAAATCCTCTGCGCCCATGACCTTGGTCATGGAAGCCAGGCTTTCTTCGCCGAACAGCTTTGCTACGGCATCATGTGCTATTTTGTTAAGCTTCTCGTTATCGTTGTTTATGGGATCGGTCAGGTAGCTGTACTCCAGCTTTGCCTTAACTCCCAGGGCTTCTGCCGTGTTTTCGATTATTTTTCTCAGTTCGCCTTCTATGGAGTTTCTCACCTTGTTGTTGAAAGCCCTTGTTGTTCCTTCCATTTCGATGTGGTTGGCTATTATGTTGAAACGCTGACCTCCGTTCATGGTGCCCACCGTAACAACCGCCGCATCCAGAGGATTGTTCCTTCTGCTTATGAAGGACTGGATGTTCATAACGATGGAAGCTGCAGCGTACAAGGCATCATTGCCAAGATGAGGGGCGGAACCGTGGGACGAAACTCCGTCCACGATTATTTTAAACGTGTCGCATGATGCCATTCTCTCTCCGGGTTCCATGTTGAATATTCCGGCTTCAACACCTGACCATACATGGGCGCCGTACACCGCATCAACATCATCAAGATATCCTTTTTCAACATAGTACCTGGAGCCGAATCCAACTTCTTCACCGGACTGGAACAAAAGCTTTACGTTTCCGTGAAGTTCGCCTTTCAGGTCGTTGAGTATCATGGCTGCACCCAGCTGTACAGCCATGTGGGTGTCGTGGCCGCAGGCATGCATGTTGCCGTTTTTTGAAGCGAAGGGAAGTCCGGTTTGTTCATTGACAGGCAAGGCGTCGATGTCAGCTCTTAACATTATTGTCTTTCCGGGATGATCTCCCTTTATTATTCCGATGCATCCGTTGTAATCGTCGAACTTTATTACCTGGATTCCCATTTTTTCTAGCTCTTCTGCAAGTTTTTGAGTGGTTTTCGCCTCATGCAGGCTCAGCTCCGGAATCCCATGGAGAAATCTTCTTTGTTCGATTATGTAGTCATTGTATTTTTCTGCTAGGTCCTTAATTATCATGGCAATCTCCGCTAATTAGATTTTATTGCAAGAAAATCGGCTGCAAACTGCGCATACAAGGCAGATCCCCTGTGAAGCACTTCTTCGTCCACAGTGAACTTGTCGTTGTGGTTTGAGTAAATGATGTCTTTTGCCTGATTTCTGCCGCCGATGAATCCGTAGAAGCCCGGGGCTTTTTCCATGAGATAGGAAAAGTCTTCCGAACCCATGAGCTTAGGCATGGATACCAGGCTTTCATTGCCGTACAGCTTCACAGCTGCATTTCTTACTATTTCGTTTATCTGTTCGTGTTCGTTGATAATAGGGGCAGCGTAGTAGGAGTATTCCAGATTTGCTCTGCATCCCAGTGCTTTTGCCGTGTTCTCTGCGATTTCCCTCAGGTTCTGCTCCACAATCGCTCTCACTTCGCGGGAATGAGTTCTGACTGTTCCTTCCATTTCAACGTGATTTGCAATGATGTTGAACCTTTGTCCTCCCTTGATTGTGCCTATGGAAACAACCAGTGGGTTAAGAGGGTCGTTTATTCGGCTGACAAGCGTCTGGATGTTCATGATGATTGATGATGCTGCAATCACTGCATCCTTGCCAAGATGGGGAGCCGAACCGTGGGATGAAACACCGTCAACGGTTATCTTGAAGTTGTCCACGGACGCCATTCTGCTTCCTGATTCCAGGTTGAAGTAAGGGGCATCCAAAGACCCCCATATGTGCATCCCAAATATTGCATCAACGCCGTCAAGAACTCCATTATCGGCGTAATACTTTGCTCCGTAGCATGATTCCTCGGCAGCCTGGAACAGAAGCTTCACTGTTCCGTTAAGTTCATTTTTGTTTTCATAAAGGATTCTAGCTGCCCCAAGGAGCATTGCAATGTGCGCATCGTGACCGCAAGCGTGCATGTTACAGTTCTTTGATGCAAATGAAAGGCCCGTGTGTTCCTCCACAGGCAGCGCGTCAATATCGGCACGGAGCATCACAGTTTTTCCTGGTTTTCCTCCCTGGATGGTTCCAACAAGGCCGTTGTAGTCAGGGAATGTTTCAACATCTATGCCCATTGCTTCCAGGTCCTGTGCTATGGCTTTTGTTGTGTTCGTTTCTTCGAAGCTCAGCTCGGGTACGGAGTGGTAGAACCTTCTTCTTTCAACAATGAAATCATTGTATTTTTCGGCTGATAACTTAATATTCATAATACACCTCTCTATTTAAAATTAACCCGGGCATAGCCCGGGTTTTGTATTTCTATTCTCATTACAGCATATTTACAAACAAACCGGCTACAATTACCGATGTTATGGTTACGGTTATGAATCCGCCCACAATCATCATAGGAAGAAGCTTGTTCATGAGGAATTCATGCTCTTGCGGAGTCTCGGCAAGTGCCTTTACACATTCTTCAGTCAGTATGTAGTTTGGAGGGAAGCCGTAAAGTGCTGTCAGGGACACAGCAAATGCCATGTTCCAGCTGATGCCCAGCGCTTTTCCCGCTAAAATGGATGTCACTGCCATTCCTGCAACACCGATAATTATGATTGTAACAAGAGGGCCTGCTGCTTCCATCAGAATTTGCGGAGTTGCATCCTTCAATCCTGAAAATACGTAAACCATGAGCACAAACATAAGGAACCCGTATGAATTTGCCTTGTTCAGCGAATCTTTGTCCAGGAAGCCTATTTCAGTAAGAATGATACCGAGTATCAGCGCCCATACTGCCTGGTTAAGGCCTGTTAGCACCGACAGCTTGTTTGCTAAAAATGCCGAAGCGGTCATCTTGGCAATTATAAGACCTGTGGTCATGTATTTCTGAGGAACAGGCGGAATGAGTTTCTTTCTTTCCTTTTCCTTTACCTGAAGATTTCCTGCTGATTCGTCAACTGCAGTAGCAGCGGATTCAGATACTGCATCGCCGGAGCGGAAGGCTGCAAGAAGTTTTCTTCCTTCCTTCTTGAGCATCACTGCAGTAAGAGGGTATCCTGCAAAGCCCTGACAAACATACATGGCGATTGCAAGCACTGCCGCCGATGTGAGTCCCTTTTCCAGGGCTGCCTGGTTCATCATGGTTGCAGCCACTATGCCTCCTGTAAGAGGAGGAAGACCTGCTATTACGTACTCTTTTCCAACAAGAGGGATACAAATTACCCAGCATGCTGCAACCATACCAACCAAACCTGCCAAGGTAATCACTATTACCTTCCACTGCTGGAGCAGCTGCTTGATGCTGATGATTGTTCCCATGTGAGTTATGCAGAGCATGATTACCAGTAAGCCTCCCAGAGGAGCTCCCAGTCCTGCCAGGACCACTATGTCCTTTGGAAAGAAAGTCCAGTAACCGATTAAAAATAAAATTGCTGTCACAAATACAGAAGGAATCCATGCTTTTGTTTTTGTACCGATGAATTCGCCAATGTAGTAGACAACCGCCACTGTGAAAAGCGCTAAGATGTTGTTCATTCTAATACCTCCCAATATTAGTTTATTATATAATTATGCTAGCATTTGTTCAGCATAACCTCCAATATAACTTCATCGGTATTTTTCATTCCGATGTTTGAAACCTTGGCAAGGTTTTGTATTGTTTTTTCGGGCGTGTCTCCCAAAATGCCGTTGTCATCCGGTATGAATATATTTTTAAGCGCCATTTCTGACGCATCTACGGCCGCATCAACGGAAATGGACAGCTTGTAAGAGCAGCCTAGCTTTGCTCCGTCACACAGCATCCCTGAAATTCCTGCTACCATGTTGTTAATTGACGATTTGATCTGTGTTGAGCTTCCCCCCAGCAGATAAGTGAGCCCTGCAGCACATCCCACGCCTGCTGCCACACCGCAGCCGCACACGGGAGACAGTGCTCCAAGATGGACTTTCACGAATATGGTGACCAGGTGACTGAGGGTAATGGCTCGTATTATTTTATCCTGCGTAATGTTGTTTCTGCTTCCGATAAAAGCAATCGGAATTATTGCCACAAGACCGTGATTTCCGGAGCCTGCGCTGCTCATTACCGGCAGCAGGTATCCCGACATTCGTGCTTCCGATGCTGCTGCCGTATAGGCCTTGGCCATGGAAAACACATCCTGGGCATGGCTGTAGAAGTAACCTGCAAGTCCGATTCCCGTGTGTTCAGATAAACCTGCGTCCGCTATTCTCATATTCATGTCTATGCCATTTTGAATGAATGCAATGTCATCAATGGCGACGCTGTCTGAGAACCGGATAAGGTCATCTATTGAAAAATTTTTTATCATATACTTTATTTCAATATTTTGAACAAGCTTATCTGTTGATTCTATACCCGCCGTACACGGCTTGTCAACCAGTACTTTGCCATTTTTGCTTTCGTACACGATATTGGTGTGTGCGTTTCGTATAACAACTTCTGAATTATCTGATTTGCCTGTAGCCCTCACCCTTATGTAAAGACCGCTGATTGTATCGTTCAGGCTAAGCTTTATGATGCCGGATTCCACCAGCTTCAACGCCCTGTCGATGCTTTCGTTGTCCACGTCCTTCAGAACCTCCAGAATGTACTGGGATTTTCCTATAACCAGCGACAGAGCGGCGGCGAATAATATTCCGTGTTCGCTGGTTCCCGGAATACCCACACTCATGCCGTTTTTCAAAATATTTTTGTCCACTTCTATATCAAGCTTTGTAACTTCACAGCCTAAAATTTCCTTTGCCCTGGCAACCGCGTAAGCAACGGCTCCCGGTTCGGTACATCCCAGTGCGGGAGTAACCTGGTTTCTAAGTATTTCAATAAGCAGATTTGTATTCATGTTTCTACCTCCTTTGCTTTATTTATGCATAAATCGTGCCAACTGTCAAAATCAGGGAACCGCCAGATTTCAACGATTGTAAAATAAAGTACATGACTGCAAAAAAAGAAATTATCATATTTGATAATATATTGGTTGTTAGACATAAAAGTATTGACAAACAAAGGACCTTGCATTTATTAAAATTGCTAAACGTTTATCAAATTTGATAAAAAGAAGATTCGGGGAATTACGATGATAAAATGACATAATATTTTTGCTAATATTTCCCTCAGGCAGGAATTTAACTTTTTTATTTGTATAATTTATATTATAATATAATCAAACAATTAACGGGGGTGGAATATTGAACTACAATGACGCAATAAGTTTTATCCGCACAGTACATAACAACGGCACGAAACTCGGTCTTGAGCGAACGAAAAGGCTTACAGAACTTTTGGGAAACCCTCAGGAAAGTTACAGAATTGTTCATGTGGCGGGAACCAACGGTAAGGGTTCCACCTGCAACATGATACATGATGTGCTGGTTGCTTCGGGCTATAAGACCGGCTTGTTTATCAGTCCGCATCTGGAGGAGTATACGGAAAGGATTCAAATCAACAAGGTGCCTATCGACAGAGAATCGCTGACACGAATCGCTGAAATTGTCAAAGAAAAGATAGACATAATGAGAGGCGAGGGAGTAGATGAGCTTACGGAATTTGAAGTAATTACAGCCATTGGCTTTAAGTATTTTCAGGAACAGAAAATAGACGTCCTGGTGCTTGAGGTGGGCATGGGGGGAAGGTATGACGCCAGCAACGCCATTCGCGAAAGCATTTTGTCAGTAATTACATCCGTTGGTCTTGATCACACTGAATTTCTGGGAAACACCCTGAAGGAAGTGGCCTACGAAAAAGCAGGCATTATTAAGGAAAATTCTCAGGTTGCTGTTTACCCGCAGTCCCGTGAGGTCGTTGACGTCATACTGCAGGAAGCCGGGAAAAAACATGCGGCAGTGTACCTGGCGGACTCAGAGGACGTAAGGCTCATTAACAGCGATTTGACTGGACAAACCTTCGAGTACAGGAAAAAGGATGTGTTTGACCTGCCAGAAGTAAGGATTAATTTTCTCGGAGAGCACCAGCTTCGAAATGCAGCCACCGCTATTTTGGCACTGGAACTGTTGAAGAAGTCCGGGTTTTCCATAACGGAGGAAAGCATTTTAAAAGGACTTGCAGGCTGCACTTATGCCGGAAGGTTTGAAGTAATAAGCAAACATCCGCTCATCATTCTGGACGGCGGTCACAACAAGGACGGAATCGAGGTTTTTGCAAAAACAGTTTCCGAAAATCTCAAGGGCAGGAAATTAACATTGTTCTATGGAATGCTGCGGGACAAAAATCCGGAAACAGTGCTTGATTACCTGCATGCCATAAGCAAAAAAATATACACTCTGACACCTGACAGCGACAGGGCAATGAATTCGGTCGACCTGGCACAGCTTATTAAAAACCGTATCGGTATTGAAGCAGTGCCTTTAAAGGATGATGCTGAAATAATTCCGCTGGTAGACAGCCTTGAGGAAGATGAAGCGGCTGCCTTTGTGGGTTCATTGTATATGATAGGAAAAATAAGGACGCTTCTTAGAAAGCATATAACGGAAAAAGCATACTAAAGAGGATAACGATGAGTTTACTTATGAGCATCAGGACAGAGCTTTCCCACATAGTTGAAGCTTTGAAAGCAGTGACGAACGTGGATATTTTAATCGTGGATGAAAATCTCGACCGTGTTGTTTCAACTGTAGAAAAAAACTTTGAAACAGGAGCCAGGGCTCCCATGTATTCTGCTTTTCATAATTGCATGATCACCGGAGAACAGTACTTTCTTGAAAATCCCAAGGACGATCCTGTCTGCCTCAACTGCACATCCAGGAACACATGCAGGGAGCTGATTGAATTTTGCATACCGGTAAGGTTCAGCGGCCGTATCATAGGCGTGCTTGGAATGTGCGCATACGATGAGCTGGCAAAACAAAATCTCCTGATGAACAAGGAAAGCTACATGAATTTTGAAAGCCAGTTAAGCCACATAATTTCAACCATACTGAGCGAAAAAAACATAACGCGGAAACTGGAATACAGGTCATCGGAGCTTTTGACCATAATAAACTCCATAAACGAAGGAATTGTCATAGTAAACAACAAAAAAGACATCATTACAACCAACAATTATATAAATGAAAAACTGAAATCAACTGCAGGTTCATCGATGAACCTGCGGGAGCTTTTGCCTGAAACAGCCTACAGGAAGCTGTCATCCCAGAATTTCAGCGGGGAAACAGGGCCTGTGAAGATTAAGGGAATGGAATTCATGATCAGCGCAAACCCCATCATCATAAAGGATACTCAGGAAGGGACAGTGCTGGTGCTTTCAGATTTTGACAAGATGAAGGAATCCGTTCTTGAGCAGAACAGAATGAAGGATCTCATAACATTCGATGAGATTGTCGGAGAAAGCGAAGCCATACGCCAGGCCAGACGTGAAGCCGTCCAGGTTGCTGAAAGGGACGCTTCCGTTCTCATAATCGGAGAAACAGGAACAGGTAAGGAGGTTTTTGCCAGGGCAATCCATTCAGCCAGCCGTAGAAAAAGCGAAGTGTTCATGGCTGTCAACTGCGGCGCCATACCTGAAAACCTCATCGAAAGTGAGCTGTTCGGTTATGAGAGCGGTTCATTTACCGGGGCCAGCAGCTCAGGCAGAGCCGGAAGGTTTGAAATATGCAGGGACGGAACGTTGTTCCTGGACGAGATTGGAGACCTTCCTTTCATGATGCAGGTGAAGCTTAACCGTGCTCTTGAGGAAAAAGAAATAGTGAGAGTGGGAGGTCATACTCCCATAAAGGTCAACCCCAGGATAATTTCTGCAACACATAAGAACCTGGGGGACCTGGCGCAAAAGGGACTCTTCAGAGACGACCTTTACTACAGGCTCAACGTTGTTCCCATATATCTTCCTGCCCTCAGGGAAAGAGGATATGATGTAATAATACTTGCCAGGTATTTTTTAAGCCGCTTCGCCAAGGTGTATGGAAAGGACCTGCAGGGGTTTACTGCGGAAGCCGAAAAGGTTCTGATGAAGCACAGTTTTCCGGGAAACATAAGGGAACTGAGAAATCTGGTGGAATACGCAGTTATTTTTGAGGAAGACAGCCTGGTTGGAGCGCAGAACTTAAAGCGTAAAATGGGCAAGGGAATAGAAACGGAAGACTTAAGTCTGGCTGAACTTACCCGGGTCTACGAGAAAACCGTCATAGAAAGCAAGATTAAAAATCTGGGCAATTCGGTGGATTCAAAAAAAGAAGCAGCCAGGCAGCTGGGCATAAGCATAGCAACCCTGTACAGGAAGCTGGAATCGTGATGATGCAAAAGTCCAATGAACGGTAAAATCAAATAAGTTTTTGACTTTATAGGGGTTTTGGGGTAAAATAGTATATTAGATTATAAATATCAGATGAGGTTACAATGAACAGAAACTTAAAAACATCAAGCATTACAGAAGCTGCTATGATTACAGGCATTCTTGTAGTGGTGGCATATCTGTCTTCTTTTTTTTCAATTGTAATGTTTTTTTACCCTACGCCGGCAATAATACTTGCTAAGAGGAAGGGACTTAAGTATTCGGCTCTTTCGCTTATAGCTTCCGATATACTGATTTCAATGCTTTTAGGGATTCAGACAGGAATGATATTCCTGATTTTATACACACCGCTGGCTGTGGCTTTGTCCTACGGAGTGTGCAGGGACGAGGATGCCAACAAGACCATACTTTACGGCTCCGCAGCATACATGGTTTCATTCGTGGTATTGATACTGCTTATGAATGCAGTCATGGGAATAAATTTTGTGCAGCAGATGACAGAAATGTACGATGAAAGCATAAATATAATGAAAGAAATGGTTTCAAACGCTCCAGCAGGCATGGGCGGCGCGGATACCGAAAACATGATAAAAACCTTCGACGAAATGGGAAAGACCATGAACTTCATAATAACCAACGTGTTTCCTGCAATAATGGTAGTATCATCCGTACTGACTTCCTATATAAACTATGTGGTTGCAAGCAGGTTTGCAAGGCGTTTCTCCATAGACATAAAGCAGCATGAAGGTCTGAGCTACTTTTCATTTCCAAGGTCTTTCATGATCGGCATGGCAGGGCTTTTGCTTTTGTCCTTCCTGCTTAGTTTGGTAAACATAAACGTGTCTGCAATTCAGGTCAATCTGTTCATGATTGTTTTTGCGGCAATGTTCATACAGGGATTTGCGGTATTGAAGTTTTACCTGATGAGATCAGCCATGAGCAGGGCGCTGAAGACAATAATAATGGCGACGGTGCTGCTGATGAGCGCAGGACTGGCGCAGATGCTGGCTGTAATAGGACTTATGGATCTGGCTATCGATTTGAGAAAGATAAAATAAGCTTTATGGAGGTAATATTTTGAATGATAAAATGACTCCTAAGTTTTTGAAGGATGACAGTGTTATTTATTTCGTAGTGATAATTTTTCTGATTGCGGTGTTCCTCATTGAAGGCATGTATATTTACGTGGGATTTTCCGGACTGCTTCTTCTTGGCGTGACGGCATTTGCGCTGAGAAAGCAGGTAATCAGGGAAAGGGAACTAAAAAATTACATCATAGAATACACCAAGAACATAGAAAATTTGTCAGTGAATTCCTTTTATTACTCTCCTTTGCCAATTTGCATCATAGGTCCCGGCGGCAAGGTATTCTGGTTCAACAGCAAGTTTCGGGAACTGGCAGGCAGCCAGGCCGAAGAAATTGAAAACATAGAGGAATTTGACAAGGATTTTCCCATTAAGTCAATAGAAGGCAACAAGGAAGGGACAATAAACAATATTGAAATTGACAAGCCTGCAAGGAGCTTCAACCTTATGTACCACGAGCTTGAGGAGGGAAGGTTCGGACATGGCAGGTCATACGTGTGCTACTGGAGCGAAACCACCGCATACACAAGCCTCAAGACAAGGTACAACGATGAAAGAACCATTGCAATTCTTGTTCAGATAGACAACTACGACGAAATATCCGAAAAGCTTGACAAGGGCGAAAAGTCTGCCATGACTGCGGAGGTTGAAAAGATTCTCAATAAGTACGCTTCCGAAATGAACGGCTTTGTGCTCAAGTACGACACATACAAGTTTTTGATGATGATAGAAAACAAGTACCTGGAAACATTGGAATCCAGGAAGTTTCCGATGCTTGACGATGTAAAAAACCTTAAGGGCAGCGGGGATTTCAATTTCACACTCAGCATCGGCACAGGAGCACTGGCCAAGAATCTTACCCAGCTCATAGACTATGCGAAGGGAGCCCTGGATGTGGCTCTTGGAAGAGGCGGCGACCAGGCAGTTGTTAAAAGAATTAATTCCGTAAAGTTTTACGGAGGAAACAGCAAGGCTGTTGAAAAGAGGACCAAGGTCAAGGCAAGAATCATTTCTTACGCCTTGAGGCAGATAATCGATCAAAGCTCCAATGTTCTCATAATGGGCCACAGAGTAGGGGACATGGACAGCCTGGGCGCATCCATTGGTCTTTACAGCATTGCCAGAAGCAGGGGCAAGAAGGCTAACATAGTTCTAAACAACGTGAACTATGCCCTGAAGAACATGCATGAAAGAATGAAGCATGAGGAAAGCCACTACAAGGATGCACTCATAACCACCGAGGCGGCTATGACAATTATTGATGCCAACACACTGGTTGTTGTGCTGGATACTCACAGAAAAAGCTACGCCGAAGCACCTGAGCTTCTTGACAAAATAGACAAAATCGTCCTCATAGACCATCACAGAAGGAGCGAGGAATACATCGAAAACACTCTTTTGGACTATATCGAGCCCTACGCTTCCTCTACATGCGAGCTGGTCTCAGAGATCGTGCAGTACATGGATGACCACATAAAGCTCACCAAGTTCGAGGCTGATGCCTTGCTGGCGGGAATAGTGGTGGATACAAACTCATTTACGTTCAAGACTGGTGTCAGAACCTTCGAGGCTGCTTCATTTCTGAGGAGAAACGGAGCAGATACGGCTGACGTCAAGCAGCTGTTCAATGAAAGTCTGGACTCCATGAAGAAAAAGACTGAAATAATTGAAAGGTCGGAAATACTTTTCGGTGATGTGGCGGTGTCATATATTGATGAAATTTCTGAGGATTCCAATGTAATAGCTGCGCAGAGCGCCGATGAGCTTCTGACAATCAAGGATGTGAAACTAAGTTTTGTTCTTGTGAGAAACAAGGACTACATCAATATAAGCGGCCGGTCCACCGGTAACGTGAATGTCCAGGTTATAATGGAATCATTGGGCGGAGGAGGACATCTGAACATGGCCGGCGCCCAGATACCGACCCAGGACATGGAAGAAGCCAAGGAAAAATTATATGAGGCAATTACCAATTATAAGAAGGAGATTAAGAACAAATGAAAGTGATATTACTTGAAGACGTTAAGAACGTGGGAAAAAAGGGACAGATTATAAATGCCAAGGACGGCTACGCAAGAAATTTTCTTTTCCCGAAGAACTTAGCCATAGAAGCTAATGACAGCAACATGAAGAATCTGGAACATGCAAAAAAGCAGAAGGAAGCAAAGGAACTGGAAATTCTTCAGGAGGCCAAGGCACTTGAAGAAAAACTGTCCGGTGTGACTGTAGTGATCAAGACCAAGACAGGAGAAAACGGAAAGCTATTCGGTTCCATAACAACAAAGGAAATAGCTGAGATTCTGGAAAAGGAACACGGCTACTCTTTTGACAAGAAAAAACTTGAACTGGATGATGCAATAAAGTCGGTAGGCGAATATTTCGTAAAAGTAAGGCTTCACCCCACAGTAAATGCAAAGGTGAAGGTAATAGTAACAGAAAAGTAAGAGGTTGAAATGTCAGAATTGATGAATTTAGGAAAAGTGCCGCCCCACAATGCGGAAGCGGAGCAAACGGTTCTTGCCGCTGCAATGATAGACCACCTTGCTGTTGAGAAGATAATCAACTTGCTGAACAACGAAGATTTCTACTACGAGGCCAACAGGGAAATCTTTGACAGCATCAAGCAGGTTCATATTCAGAATATTCCCGTTGACGTGCTCACTGTTTCCGAAGAGCTGAAGAAAAGAGGAAAGATTGATTACATCGGCGGATTCGAATATTTGGCAAAGTTAACCGAAAATATAATAACTTCCAAAAATGTTGAGGCATACTGCAACATAATCAGAGAAAAGTCAACCCTGAGAAAGCTCATAAGCGCTTCCAACGAGATTATCGAAAAAGGATACAGGGAAAACGACGAAGTGCAGAAGATCATAGAGCTTGCGGAGTCCAGGATTTTCGCCATATCACAGAACCGAAGCATCAACAGCTTCACCGAAATAAAGGACGTGCTCATGAACGTCTTCAACCAGCTTGAGGAAAGGGCCATGAACAAGGGAAGCCTCACGGGGATCACAACAGGCTATGATGATTTGGACAGGATGACGTCCGGACTTCAGAGATCAGACCTCATTCTTCTGGCTGCAAGACCTTCCATGGGAAAGACCGCATTGGCTCTGAACATTGCCATGAACGCCGTGAAAACCGGAGCCTCAGTTGCCATGTTCAGTCTGGAAATGTCAAAGGAGCAGTATGTTCAAAGAATCATAAGCATGGAATCCATGGTTGAGAGCACAAAACTTAGGACAGGCAATCTGGAAGACGATGACTGGAGCAGGCTCATTTCAGTCATGAGCACAATTTCAAACTACAATGTGTTCATAGACGACACTGCATCCGTTTCACTGTTTGAGGTAATGTCCAAGTGCAGAAGGCTCAAGCTGGAGAGGGGACTGGACCTCATAGTCATAGACTACCTTCAGCTTATGACAGACGGAGGAAAGGGAGGAGACAACAGGCAGCAGGAAATATCAAACATTTCAAGAGGCTTGAAAGCTCTGGCAAGGGAGCTTGACTGCCCGGTAATCGCTCTGTCCCAGCTTTCTCGTGCACCGGAGCTTCGTCAGGACCACAGGCCTATAATGTCTGACCTTAGAGAGTCCGGAGCCATAGAGCAGGATGCGGATGTGGTAATGATGCTTTACAGGGATGAATACTACTTCAAGGAAGAGTCCGAGAAGAAGGGAATAACCGACGTCATAATAGCCAAGCATAGAAACGGCCCCGTAGGCACCGTGGAGCTTGCATGGATAGGACAGTATACGAAGTTCGGAAACATTCAAAAATAATTAAGAATTAAGAATGAAGAAAATAAAATTAAGAATTAAGAATGAAGAGTGAAGAATTAACGGACAAAAAATTCAGGCGAGCCTGAATTTTTTTAATTTAATAAGGACTTGTGCGCGCACAAGTCCTTTCCGCAATTCTTAATTCTTAACTATTAATTCTTAATTATTTACACTTTTCTTGCAATTATAATCTTGCTGCCGGGTACCAGGACGTTGTCCGGAGGAAGTTCGTTGAGCTCCTTCAGATAGTTTATGGACAGGTTGTAGTTCTTCGCAATATCCCACACTGTTTCGCCGGGCTGAACAACTCTGAATATGAGGCTGGGCATCTTGCTGTGATCCACAGGTCCCACTTCCTCTATGTTGCTGATGACTTCTATTTCATCTTCATCTCTGAACTTCATGGATACATTTATATCGCAGCTTACAATCACAGAATTGCTTCCCTTTCTGTATGCGCTGCACTTGCTTAACTTGATTGCTGAATCAACATTTGGAGCAGCTTCCCCTTCAAGGTCTATGGAGGCGGTGAAAGGCATGGAGCCGTAGGCTTTGTCGATCTTGTTTATGTCTGAGTTCAGGTAAAGCACATTGACGTCAAGGAATCCGTCGACAACATACCTGTCTTCGTAAAGCCTTTTTTCTGAAATTTTCGGGCTGAAGTCCACTGTATAAATGTCTTTGACTGTACCTGAGAGCACATCCAGGTTGCTTTCAAACTTGACTGTCTTGTTCTTTATATCCTTGAGGGAGTTCAGCTTCACCTTGTCTGAAGTCAGCTGAAGAAGCGACTCCGTGGAATAGCAGTCTGTTATGATGTTTTTTTCAACAGTATCATAAAGTGTTGCATTGATGGTGAACGGCAGATTGAACTCAATGAGCCTTTTTTCGTTATCATAGTTTTCTGCGGTGTTAAATGTCATTTCGCCGGGAATTATGTCTATATCCTTGAGAGCGCTTCCGCCTGAGTTCTTCGCTTCAAGGTAGTGGGTGAAGGGAAACTCTTCGGACACATAGCCAGGAGTGCTCAGGCTGTTGTTTTCGGCGTACAGGAAACCAACCTTGCAGATTCCTTCCACAAGCATTTTGTCGTCCATTTCATCAACGTTTGTTACGTAAACGCTTGATTCAGACTTCAGTATGCTGGCTATTTCGTCGGAATTCTTTCCTATTTCAACTCCATCACTGATGCTGGCTTCCTCGGACAGCATCCTTGACGTGTCTGTATACCTGATGTTTCTGGTTTTTGCCTGGAAGCTTCCGTCAGATTCAAGGTTGGACACGAAATCAACTGGATGGCTGCTGATAACATCCGTATCGAGCATAACCACTGACTTCACCTGGTATGTTCTTTCTGTGAGAGGCTCGGCGTCCATGTAATCTATGTATGCTCTTGGCTGAACATCCATATGATCTGAAGCTCCGGCCACAGGTATTTCTTCTGAGAACGGAATGCTGCCTGATACCGAGCAGACAACTGTCTCTTCATCGTTGGAACGGTATATTATGTTGTAGACTACGTTGCCATAAACATCAACCTTTCCGCTGCCTGCGGATGTACCGGTAATCTTAACCTTGCCTTCTGTTGAAATTATTTTTTCTATATCAGGCAGGCTGTCGGCAACAGTAAATTCGTTTTCCAATAACACTTCATTGGAGCTTGAATCAATAATCTCATTAATATTGAATGTATCGCTGAATAATTTAAACAAAATAAATCCTCCTTTAAGACGTGCTAAATTTCAGTATTCTTTTATAAATGTATATGCGAAATAAAATATACATAGTACAACTTGTTTGAAAAAGAAAAAAATTTTTAATAAAATTATTGACCTTTTAACTCTTTTAATATAGAATTGGAAAGTAAATATTTTATCTGAATTTGTTGTTTTATTTAAAGTTTTGTGATTGTTACGGATACAGCAATTATATATTTTAAAAATAGTGGAGACTAAAAAAAAAACCCCTTTTTTGTCTCCATTTTTATTTTTCAGAACAATTGCAGAATCAACATAGTAGGAACTATTAAATAAAAAGCAGGTGAATAACAGGAGTACAGGAGGAAAAAATGCCAAAGTATATTTTTATTACGGGAGGAGTTGTGTCTTCCCTGGGGAAAGGAATTACAGCAGCTTCTCTGGGAAGACTTTTGAAGGCCAGGGGACTGAAGGTTACACTGCAGAAGTTTGACCCATATCTGAATGTGGATCCGGGAACAATGAGCCCGTACCAACACGGAGAAGTTTTCGTTACGGACGATGGAGCAGAAACTGACCTGGACCTTGGTCATTACGAGAGAATAGTCGATATTGACCTTACGCAGTACAGCAGCATCACATCAGGGAAAATTTACTGGTCTGTGCTGAACAAGGAAAGAAGAGGAGACTATCTGGGAGGAACCGTGCAGGTAATTCCTCACATCACAAATGAAATCAAGTGCATGCTGAAAAGAATAACTACTGTTTCAGACGTGGATGTTGTCATCACTGAAATAGGCGGAACTGTAGGTGATATCGAGAGCCTTCCGTTTTTGGAAGCAATACGACAGATGCGCTACGAGGTTGGCAGAGAAAATGTAATGTACATACATGTTACATTGCTTCCGTATCTTTCAAAGGCCGGAGAGCTGAAAACTAAGCCCACACAGCATAGCGTAAAGGAACTTTTAAGCATTGGGATACAGCCTGACATGCTTGTTTGCAGGACAGAAAAGGAGCTCACATCTGATTTGAAGGCGAAGATTGCCCTGTTCTGCAACGTTGACAAACAAAACGTGATTCCAAATACAGATGCAGACTCTCTGTATGACGTGCCGCTTCTTCTGGAAAAAGAAGGTCTTGCAAACCTGGTATGCAAGTTCTTCGGATTTGATTGTTCGGAGCCGGACCTTACAGAGTGGAGAGACATGGTTCAGAGGGCAAAAAACCCAACTCACAAGGTTAAGATCGCCTTAGTGGGCAAGTATGTGGAGCTGAGGGATGCGTACCTTTCCGTTGCTGAAGCCCTAAAACATGCAGGAATTGATAATGCTGCCGAAGTTGAAATTTCATGGGTGCATTCAGAAATAGTGAATGAAGACAACTACAGGGACATTATGAAGGGACATGACGGAATACTTGTTCCCGGAGGCTTCGGAGACAGAGGAATCGAAGGTAAAATTCTGGCAGCAAGATATGCAAGGGAAAACAAAAAGCCATTCTTGGGAATATGCCTTGGAATGCAGATGGCTGTTGTGGAGTTTGCAAGAGACGTCCTTTCATACGAAGGCGCCGACAGCACAGAGTTCAATGAAGATACAAAGTACCCCATGATTCACATCATGGAAGACCAGAAGACTGTTGAAAACAAGGGAGGAACCATGAGGCTTGGAACATATCCCTGCAGGCTCATGGACGGGACCAAGGCCAAGGAAGCCTACGACGGTGCTGACATGATTCACGAAAGGCACAGACACAGATACGAGTTCAACAATGCATTCAGGGATGTCTGCAAGGAGAACGGATTGATAATTTCCGGCGTTTCACCGGACAACAAGCTTGTTGAAATAGTGGAACTCAAGGATCACCCGTGGTTTGTGGCTGCTCAGTTCCATCCTGAATTCAAGTCAAGACCAACTAGAAGCCACCCGCTGTTCAAGCACCTGGTAAAGGCAGCGATTGAAAATCAATTAATAATTAATAATTAAGAATTAAGAATTATGGGAGGCATTGTGCAAAAGCACAATGCCTTTATTTTTTATATAAATAACATCCGTTGGTTTTCCAACGGATGTTTTCCATTAATTCTTCACTCTTCATTCTTAATTTAAATAAATTCTTCATTTGACTGATTATCAATTATCAATTGTCAACCGCTTCATCGCTCCAGCATACATACTGGCTAAAAGAAGTATCTGGGGAGTCAGTAAGACTGAGTCCACCGTTCCGTGGATAAGAGCCATGGAAAGCACTGCGAAGGCCGTAACCCACGTTTCTTTTTGTCTGGAAGCTTTTATGTTATGAAGAACAGCACAAACGACCCTGTAAAGAAGTGTTGAAGCAACTAGTGCACCTATTGCCCCTGTTTCCGTGAATACCTGCAGGTATATGTTGTGGCAGTGTTCGATGTTTGGCTTTACGGCGTCAGAGTAGCTGGAAATATGCTTGAACAAGGTGCCGAAGCCTATTCCGGTGAAGAAATGATCCCTTATGATGTTCAGGCAGGCCTTCCATATTTCAATTCTGTAGAGGAATGAACTGTCGCCGGCTGCCCTCGTTGGGCTCACCCTGCCTATGCCAAGCAACGCATCGGAGCCGAAAATGGCAGCCGAAACAAATGCTGCATATTTAAGGTACTTCCTGTCAAACAGGCTGGCTGCTAAAAGCGACGCTATGAGCGAAATCCAGGCTGTACGTGAAAATGTGAGAAACAGACACACAAGTCCAAGGACCATGGCTGCAAGCTCCATGCCCGGGTTACGCAGGTCCAGCTTTTCACAGGCCATTATTACTATGAAGTTTATGAAGAAACCAAATACGTTTGGATTGTAGAATGTAGAATATATTCTCCTGCTCAGCTTGAACTGTCCTGCATCCACCCACTTGGACGGCATGGAGAAATCAGGGCTCAAAAACTGGGCTATGCCGATTAAAAAAACAATTATTGACACCATAAACAACAATTTTTTGGCTTTCTGCAGATCCTGTGCATTTATGGACGAAAAAAACAGATAATAGGAAAACATGCAAAGTCCAAACATGGCTGCAAAGGCAGAAGATATGAGTCTGTAACGGGAAAACAGCACCCCTGTAACACAGTACAGAGCCACGAGCACAAATTCGTCCTGTGCAGCTTTGTGATTGAAGGCTGAAGATGGGACGCTGGCAATAAAAACTGCTGCAACAAACACATATGCAGCAGGAACAAACACAATGGATGATATTAACAGCAAAAATACTTTAATACAGCTTTTTTCAGATGCTGCTTCCAAAGTTTTGCCTGAAATTTCGTAATTCATGAAAACCTCTGATTAAATTTTTTCTTTATTCTGTGTAACTATGTAGTAAAAGATACCTGCTAAAATGATTATTCCGCCTGCAAGGGTATACAGGGTTGGAATTTCACTGAAGAAAAACAATGCCATTATGCTTGCGAATATGGGCTCGCTGAGAGTTGAAACCGAAATCAGCGTTGAAGAGAAATATTTCACCAGGTAGTTGTATACCGTGTGTCCCAGTATGGAGCAGAAAAATGCCAGTGCGAAAAAGAGGACGAATTCTCTTGCCGGATACGGATAAATTGGAATGTTGCCTGCAATGCACATTGCAAAAAGAACAACGGCTGAAACAGAGTACACTATGAATACGTAAGTTCCGGCACTGAGGCGTTTTCTTACAATGCCGCCTATGACCAGGTACACAGCCACGAAAATTGCTCCGAGAAATGCCAGAACGTTCCCGGCCATCATGCTGTTTTGGCTGCCGCCCGCAGAACCCATGGCTATTATGAATGTTCCTGCCAGGGACATGGCTATGCCTATGACCATCCGGTATGACGGTCGTTCCTTCATTATGAAGAAGTTCAATATGGCCACAAACATAGGGCTGCAAGCCACAAGAACCGTTGAATTTGCTATGGTGGTCATCTGTATGGAAGAAATCCACGACGCGTAGTGCAGTGCCAGGAAAAAACCGCTGGCTGCGCAAAGCGCGAAGTCCTTAGCTGAAATTTCGGAAAATTCATTTTTGTTCCTGTACAAGACGGGAAATAAAAGCATGAGGCATGTGAAGAGCATGCGGTATGCCGATATTGCCAGCGCCGGTGCGTTTGAAAACCTGATTATTATGCTTGACAGCGACGTAAAGAACGTTCCTGCCAGTATCCAGTATTTTGACGGTGTTTTTTCCATGATTACCTGCCTTTCGATGTAATAATAGCATAAGAGGTTTATTATTTCAATACGGTAACAAAAAGAATAGCTCAATATAATATATAATAAAAAAAATTGTTCAGGAGGCAGCCATGATTGATATTTTCAGTTCCATATCGTTAGTGTACCTAATAAACATTGCTTTGGCTGTCGTTGTGATTTTTTTGGAGAGGAAGGATCCCACAGCCACGCTGGCATGGGTCCTGGTACTGCTTGTTTTCCCGGGGTTCGGATTTTTGCTCTACCTCATTCTTGCGCGAAACTTCAGCAGCAAGAAACTCTTTGCCATGAAAATATATACAAGAAAAACTTTCGGCGAATACATAGCAATACAGCAGGAATTGTTCAATTCCGGAAAGCTGGTGTTAAACGACAAAAACACTGAAAGGTTCAGGGACCTGATAAAGATGAACCTTTTCTACCACGGTTTTTCCTATACCCAGAACAATGATGTAAAGATATATACGGACGGTAGGGATAAGTTTAAGGAGCTTTTCGAGTACATGGAGAAAGCCGAAAACCACATTCATGTGCAGTACTACATCATACGGGACGATGAACTGGGAAACAGACTTTTTGAGATGTTGAAGAAGAAATCATCGCAAGGAGTAGAGGTCAGGCTTTTATACGATTCCGTGGGTGGCAGGAAAATAGCAAAGGAAAAAATACGCGAGCTAAACGATGCAGGCGTTAAGGTTGCAGTGTTTTTTTCCGGCCGTCTGCCGTTTTTGAATTTCAAGGTCAACTACCGAAACCACAGGAAAATTGTGGTCATTGACGGCAGGACAGCATTCATCGGAGGCTTTAACATAGGAAACGAGTACCTGGGGCTGGACAGCAAAATCGGGTACTGGAGAGACACGCACCTGAAGATATGCGGAGATGCCGTCCTGGACCTTCAGATGCGCTTTTTCCTTGACTGGAGCCACACGTACCATGAGGAGCTTGTGTTCATGCCGTCTTATTTTCCTGACAGCAACAATGAGGGAAAGGTGGGCATACAGATTGTAAGCAGCGGACCGGACCAGCCCGATGAGAACATAAAAAGCTCCTATGTGAAAATGATCAGCTCTGCAAAGGAAAGCATCATTATCCAGACGCCATACTTCATTCCGGATTCAAGTGTTTTTGAAGCCATAAAGATAGCTGCCATGTCCGGTGTAGATGTCCGTATAATGATTCCATGCAAACCTGACCATCCCTTTGTGTACTGGGCCACCTACTGGTACTGCGGAGGGCTTCTTAAGTACGGCGTAAAGGTGTACACCTACGAGTACGGTTTTCTTCATGCCAAGACCCTGGTGGTGGACAAAACGGTATCGTCCGCCGGCACGGCAAATTTCGATATGAGGAGCTTTAAGCTTAATTTTGAAAGCAATGCAATAATCTACGACAGCCATGTTTCAGAAATGCTGTACAACATATTCATGGAGGATTTGTATTATTCGGCGCAGCTTACAAGGGAACTTTATCTGGAAAGAGGGATAACCGTAAAGTTTAAGGAGTCTGTCAGCAGGCTTCTTGCTCCTCTGCTTTGAAATAGATTGATATTTTTCATTAAATTGGTATAATTAGGTATAACTCAAGAAAAGGTGATAGTGTGAAAAGATATTTTGCAATATACAACCCTTCATCCGGGAAGGAGCTGGCTTCACAGAAAATATTCCATGTTTCCGAAACAATCATGGAAATAGAAGATGTTGAGATGACGTTTGTTGCCACCAAGAAGAAGGGTGACGGTGAAACGGCTGCCATGAGGGCGTGCCGTGAAGGATACGATCTTATAATTTCCTGCGGAGGAGACGGAACGGTTCATGAGATAGTCAACGGCATAATGAAAAGCGAGAAAAGGACCAGACTCGCCATTCTTCCTGCAGGAACAGTGAACGATTTTGCGGAACAGCTTAGGATGCCCAAGGCATACGCAAATTTTGCCTCACTTTTGATGAAGAAGAAATTCAGGACCATTGATGTGGGAAAAATGAACGATGATTACTTCATAAACGTTGTGGGAGGAGGAGCCTTCACCAGCATTCCTCACAGCGTGACAGTGGAAGCAAAGACCATACTCGGCAAGTATGCCTACTATTTCAAGGCTGCGCTGCAGGTGCCCGGTGAGCTTGAAAGCTGTCATGACATAACGTATGAAATTGACGGTGAAACATACAGGTTCAACACGCTTTTGTTCCTCATAGTAAACTCGGCGGGAGCAGGAGGGTTCAAGTACCTTTGTCCCAACGCAAAACTCAACGACGGTCTCGTGGACATAGTCATATTCGAAAAAACAAATAATGCTGACCTCCTTCAGATATTCACGAAGGTTTTTAACGGTCAGCACATCACTCATCCCAAGGTTCATTACTACCAGGGAAGCAATATTAAAATCAGCTCCGACAAGAAATTGTCAGTGGACATGGACGGAGACTTCGGAGGATATGCTCCTGCCGAAATTACTTCTGTACACGATGCCATAGAGCTGCTGGTTCCTTAAGAGACAGTTTTTAAGAAGTTGTTGATGAGATTTATGGATTTTTTTGCAGCAATCTGCACGAATGAGGGGAAATCCATGTGAGCCGAGCCGTCTGCCTTGTCGGAGATGGCTCTCACTATGCAGAAATCAACCTTGTTCAGGTAGCACACGTGACCTATGGCGGCACCTTCCATTTCAGCGCACAGGGCATTGAAGTTTTCAACAATGTAATTTTTCTTTTCCATACTGCAGATGAACTGGTCACCTGATGCTATGGTACCTGTGAATACCTTTGTGTTTTCCAGCTCCCTTGCAGAATCAGCTACCTTTTCCACCAGCTTTTCAGGGCATGGTATTTCTATAAGGTTCAATCCGGAAATGAGCCCTACGGGATCGCCTATGCCCGACGTGTCAAAATCGTGCTGAACAACCCTGCTTGAAACCACCAGGTCTCCTATGCCAAGCTCTGCGTTCAGGCTGCCGGCAACTCCCGTGTTTAGTATCGCGTCAGGCGAAAATTTCAATATCATGGTCTGGGCGCACACTGCAGCATGAACCTTTCCTATTCCGCATTTTGCCACCACAACGTCCTTTCCGTTCAATGTTCCCTGACAGTATGTGATTCCGCTTATTTCTTCTTTCTTTATGTTTTCCATGGATTCGATGAGTTCTGCAACCTCGATGTCCATTGCTCCGATTATTCCTATTTTCATTGTCTTCCTCCGATTTTTATAAGGGTATTTTAATATAGTGAAAAGAAAATGTCAAATATAATCGGAAAGCTTACCATCTGCCGAATTGTCCGTCCTGTACATCAAATACCTCTTCTGAAACTGATATTTTAAAAATTTTAATACCCGACTGCTGAATTTGTGTTAAAATAAACTTAACTGATAATAATAAGGGTGGATTATGCATTACATATATATTGTGGAGTGCTGTGACGGCACTTTGTACACAGGATACACAAACAATCTTGAAAAAAGAATAAAGGTTCACAATGAAAAAAAAGGAGCCAAGTACACAAGGGGAAGAACTCCTGTAAAGCTTAAATACTTCGAGGAATTTGAAGACAAGGTTGAAGCCATGAAGAGGGAGGCGGAGATCAAAAGCCTGGACAGACCAAAGAAACAGGCGCTTTTCAGTATCGAATGAAAAAGTAATTGTATGCATTGTAAAATTTTGTTATAATGGTGTATAAAATATGAGGAGTGAATGTATGGTGAAAAATTTGATAGTTGACAGCTGCGTTGACTTTGATGAATATACTCAGGATATAGAAAGGGTTCCTTTCAGAATACTGATTGAAAATGAGGAATTAATTGATGAAAACTTGGATAGGAACGAGCTTATCCGGAAAATGAAAAACACATCAAATCAGATTAAGACGGCCTGCGCTCCTCCTGAAGAATTCGTAAGGAAGCTCAAGAGTCAGGCTGACAATTTCATAGTGACGATTTCCAGCCAGCTGAGCGGTTCCTACAACAGCGCCATGGTAGCGGTAGAATCATTCAGGGAAAAGTTTCCGGAATCATTTGTCCATGTTTTTGACTCCAAGTCTGCATCATCGGGAGAAACACTTATTGCCTACAAGGTGAAGCAGCTCATGGAGCAAAACATCAACACAGCTGAAATCGTTGAGCAGACCAACAAGTACATCTCCAAGGTGAGAACGTTCTTCATACTTGATTCTCTGGACAATCTGGCCAAGAACGGAAGAATTACGAACTTCAAGGCAATGCTGGCAAACATCATGCACATAGTGCCCATCATGGGAGAAGACGGGGAAGGCAAGATTGTGCTTAAGGAACAGGTCAGAGGGAAGAAGAGGGCCTTTGCCAGACTGGTGGAAATGATATCGGAATACAACGTGGATTTTGAAAACACCATACTGGCTATAACCCATGTGAACTGCCTGGAAAAGGCTGAAAAGCTCAGGGATGAAATAATGGCGAAATATCCCTTCAAGGAAATAAAGATATTCAAGTCCGCGGGCTTAAGCACGGTCTACGCAGACGATGGCGGTATAGTAATAGCCTTCTGATTACAGAATTTTCATAAATTGTGTTATTTTATGCCATAAGTGGGTATATATAAAATATAACTTACATGGAGGTATAAAATGAATTACAAAGATATCATAGCTACAATCAAATCTGTCAGAAATTACAAGAAAGAAGAAATCAGTCCTCAGAAGCTGGACCAGCTGAAGGAATACTTCACTGAAGGAAGACGTCTGGATAAGGACATTCAAATAGAGGTTCTTTTAAAGAACAAGGACGAAGTATATGAGCAGCTTAAGGACATTGCAGGTTACAACGGCCTCATGCTTGAAGCGCCCCACTACCTGATTTTCCTTTCGGAAGAAAAGGACCACTTCATCGAAAACACGGGATATGCGGCTCAGGACATCATGTTCAAGGCATGGGAGCTGGGAGTCGGCTCATGCTGGATAACATTTAAGGATGGAGAGGAAATAAAGGGAAAACTGAACATCAATTCGGATAAAAAGCTTACAGCCCTTATATCCCTGGGATTTGACGACAACAAGAACAAGGTCGTTTACGACACCATGTATGAGCACAATCCGTCAAAGACGGACGTAAAGATCGTTGAAGACAATGTTTCAGAAAGAATAGGATTAAGGGATTTCGTATTCATGAATAAGTGGGGAGAAATTGCCGATCCCGATGAGCTGACAAACATGGGGCTTCTGGAAGCACTCGTAAGCGCAAAAAGAGCTCCGTCCACCATGAACAGACAGCCCTGGAGGTTTATTGTAGACAGCGGAACAATTGTACTGGCACTGAGATCCGATTCATATACAGATGAATACGAGGAAAAGATAGATGCTGCAGAAGTGATGTTTTACTTTGAGACTATAGTTGACACAACACTGTTTGATATGCACTGGAATTTCGGAAAACCGGAAAAGGATTACGAGGTTCCGGACGATTATAGGATTGTTGGATACTGCATCAGTTAATAAATTTATGCTGATGGGACTGTTACATTAAACAATTCATGTCATCCTGAGCGTCAGCGAAGGATCTCATCTGTTGAAATTATGAGATTCTTCGGGCTAAAGCCCTCAGAATGACATCATTAATGCAACAGCCCCTTTTGTTTTTTTGTTTTGGATAATGAGGAGGAATCATGAAAATAATAATTGACAAACACTATATCGGATTTGCAAGAAATGAATTTCCGGAGGTAGAATTCTTCGAGGATGTAAATGAATGCGCCGAAGCAGAAGCTTACATAGGAGAACCTGACAACATAAAACCGGAAATTCTGGATAAGCTGCCCAATCTCAGGTGGGTTCAGAATTTCAGGGCAGGCTACGACAACATTGACATGGAGTACATCAGAAAAAGAAGGATCACATTCTGCAACGGCAAGGACATATTTTCGGTTCCCATAGCCGAAGACGTTGTGTGCAGAATACTCATGCACAATACCAATGCATTGAAATACATCAGGAATCAAAGGGAACATAAGTGGGAGCGGGTCAAAAGAACCGAGCTGAAGGGTCAGACCGTGGGTTTGATTGGAACGGGCTCCATAGCCATGGAAATTGCCAAAAGGCTTCAGGCCTTCGGTGTGAGGATCATAGGCTACAAGAAGACTCCAGTACTGACGGTTGCATATTTTGATGAGATATATTCCGGCAAAAGGGGATTGGAATATGTCATGTCAAACAGTGACTACATTGTTGTGACAGTTGACCTGAACAAGGAAACGTATCACATGATAAACAGCAGCAACCTGAAGCTCATGAAGAATACTGCTGCATTGATAAACATTGCAAGAGGCAGTATAATAAAGCAGGAAGATCTTCTTGAAGCATTGAAGGACAATTCCATAAGCTATGCGGGACTGGACGTGTTTGAAAAGGAACCACTTGAAGAAGACAATCCGCTGTGGGACCTGGACAATGTGTACATAACACCGCATGCCACCGGCATAGTGAAAAACAACAAATCCAGATGGGAAAGTCTTATAAAACAGAACATTCAAAACTTCATTGACAATGAAGACTTGATAAATACAGTGAAATAAACGGAGGAACAAATGGGATTACAAAAGGACAGCAACATATCAATCGGAAGTCTTAAAAAGGGAAGCAAAAACCTCATTACTGACGTTAAGGGTGTGAAGGTCGGTCATGTGACGCTTGACGACGGTAAGGTCAAGACTGGCGTAACAGCCGTACTGCCCCACGAAGGCAACATTTTTAAGGAAAAGGTCATGGCTTCCTCCTGCGTAATAAACGGATTCGGAAAAAGCGTCGGCCTGGTACAGCTGGAAGAGCTTGGAACAATTGAAACGCCCATATTGATGACTAATACCTTAAGCGTTGGAACCGTCTCTGCAGGCCTGGTAAGGTACATGCTGGAGCAAAATGACGACATCGGAACAACTACCGGAACGGTCAACTGCCTGGTAACGGAATGCAATGACGGAAGGCTGAACGATATTAGAGGGCTTCACGTTAAGGAAGAGCATGTTTTTGAAGCACTACAAAATGCGTCGGAAAATTTTTGCGAAGGGGCAGTAGGTGCAGGCACGGGAATGGTGTGCTTCGGCCTGAAGGGCGGAATCGGCTCTTCTTCAAGGATTGTTGAGCTTGACGGCAGCGAGTATGTGCTGGGCGCGCTGGTGCTCTCAAACTTCGGTTCCCTGAAGGATCTGACCATTAACGGCGACAGCATAGGCGAAAGGATTTACAGGGAACAGAAAGAGGAGCAGGACAAGGGATCCATAATAATGCTTATTGCTACCGACATACCCTTAAGCGAAAGGCAGCTTAAAAGGGTGGCCAAAAGGTCCGTCATCGGCCTGGGGAGAACAGGCTCCCATCTTGGCAACGGAAGCGGTGACATTTGCATAGCCTTCACAACAGCCAACAGGATAAAACATTATTCTCAGACAAACATCATAGATGTGAAGATGCTTGACGATGATTCCATCGACAAGGTGTTCAGGGCTGCGGTTGAAGCAGTGGAGGAATCCATAATAAGTTCCATGTACCATGCGCACACAACCGTGGGCATCAATGGCAACACAAGAAGAAGCCTCAGGGAGTATCTGAAATAATATAGAAGGAAGCAGCAAACGTGAATGCAGATTATAAAAAGACAGTCAGAGCATTGTTTTTTCCTGCTCTTATAATATATTTCGAGACAGTTTTGAAATTCTCGGCATACGATGAGGTGTTCAACGTCGGATACCTGCTCATGTGCCTTTTTTCCGTACCTGCGGGACTACTTTTATACATGCTGACATCAGCTTTTGGCGAGAAGACCAACAAGGCAGTCTACATGTGCACGGTTTTCCTTCTGACGTTCTTCTACGGTGCGCAGCTTGTTTACTATCAGATATTTTCAACGTTCGCCAGCCTTTATTTCTTCATAGGGGCAGGCAAGGCCGCTCAGTTTATGGATGTGCTCATTGATGCAATATTAGGAAATTTCCATATGATATTGCTGGTGCTTTTACCTGCAGCCTTGTCACTCATATTCTTCAGAAAAATTAATCTTCAAAGGAACGAAGTAAAAAAACGCTTTGTTCTTGCAGCAGCTGCTGTGGTACAAGCGGCTGCGGTAATGATAGTTCTTGCCTCAGACAGCGGCATGCTCAGTTCTTCCTACCTTTATACGGAAACGTTCCTGGTTGTTGACTCCATTGACAGGTTCGGCCTTCTGACCACAGAAAGGCTTGATATTCAAAACATCCTGAAGGACAGCCAGGTGCTTGCAAGCGAATCTTCTTCCGAAGAAAAGGACGAAGTAAAGTCAGAAGAACAAGTCCCGGAGGAAGAAATTGAGAAGGCTATTGAAGTAAAGACGGTGGAATACAACGTCATGGACATAGATTTCATCTCCCTGGCACAGTCGGAACAAAGACGGGAAATAAAAGAAATGCACGAGTATTTCAACAGCCTGGAGCCTACAAAGAAAAACAGCTACACGGGAATGTTCAGGGGCAAGAACCTGATCCTCATAACAGCGGAAGGATTTTCGCCCTATGTCGTTGATGAAAAACTCACTCCCACCCTTTACAGGCTGAGGGAGGAAGGCTTCAAGTTCACAGATTTCTACACTCCGCTATGGGGCGTGAGCACATCCGACGGGGAGTATGTGGCATGCACAGGACTGCTTCCCAAGGAAGGAATATGGAGTTTTTACAAGTCATCAAGAAACTACATGCCCTTCGCCATGGGCAATCAGCTTAAAAAGCTGGGCTACGCTGCCAATGCGTACCACGACCACTACTTCGACTATTACTTCAGAAATGAGTCCCATCCCAATCTGGGATACAACTACAAGGGGTTGGGAAACGGCCTTGACGTGACTGAAACGTGGCCGGAATCCGATGTGGAGATGATGGAGCTTACAGTAGACGAATACATTGACAGCCAGCCGTTTCACACGTACTATATGACAGTCAGCGGACATTTGCAGTATACATTTTCCGGAAACTACATTGCCAGCAAAAATCGTGAGCTGGTTGAAGACCTGCCCTATTCGGAGAGGGTCAAAGCGTATCTTGCCTGCAACATAGAGCTGGACAGGGCTCTTGAGAAACTGGTTAAGCGCCTTGAGGAAGCAGGAATAGCAGACGACACTGTTATAGCCATCAGTCCGGACCATTACCCCTACGGTCTTGAGAAAAACGAAATAAGCGAGCTGGCGGGACATGATATCGGTTCTGAATTTGACCTTTACAAGGGTGTTTTCCTGCTCTGGACAAAGGGCATGGAGCCTGTTGTTGTTGACAAGACATGCTCAAGCCTGGACATAATTCCTACTTTATCAAACCTGATGGGTATTGAGTACGATTCAAGGCTTTTGGCAGGAAGAGACATATTGTCGGATTCGGAGCCGCTGGTCATGTTTTCTGACAGAAGCTATGTTACAGATAAGGTTTTCTATAACGCCAGAACAGGGGAAGCAGTTTCCAGGGACGGAACTGAACCGGATGCTGAATACATAGAGAAAAAGTCGGAAGAGGTCAAACAAAGGTTCAGATATTCATCAAGGATTCTTGACGACGACTACTACAGAATAGTACTGGAAAATTAAAAAGTGCAGATTTTTCTGCACTTTAGTTTTCTTCCAACCTTATGCTCAATTGGCAGCTTGAAGGGCACTGGGTGTATTCGGAGCTGTTGATGCAGTTAGAGTTCAGCTTGTTTCTAAGCACTGTTCCGGGTACCATTCCCGGAACTTCATTCATGCTGACCATGTAGCCTATGCGCCTTGATTCAGAGGGCTGAAGGCTTCCGATATCCCATTTGATGATTGTTCTTCCGTTTTGTTTGTAGACGTTGCGTGGTTCGATGTTGCAGGAATCACCCACATATTCGAGGCCTTCGTCAAGGATGCTCCTGACGTAGACGTTCCTTGCCACGTCGTACTGTCCGCAGTCGCAGTGCAGGTAGAACTTTGTGGCTTCGCCGGGTTTTATGTATTCATCCTGGCACATGGCTTTAAGCTCATAGTCCATGGCCGTTGTTGATGCGCCTGCAGAAATTGCGTTCTCACCTTCTATGAGATGGGCGAAGAAGCTTATGCTGCTCCTGTGAGGTATTTTGTCGCCGGAATTTTCCATGCTGCTCTGTGTGTACCTGTCACAAAGGGCTATGTCAAAAGTAATGCAGTTATATGATTTGGGTGAAAGAACAAAGTTGTCGGCAAACAGGATCACGTTGTTGTTTCCCAGTGCCTCGCTTGGCTCCACTGCCGAAATCCTTCCTGCCAGGGAGGTGTCCGGGCCTTCATGATTTATATTATTCAAATACCTTATTCCGTTGCCCAGCGTTGAGCTGAAGGAACAAATCCTCGGTTCATCACCGGTATTTGAAAAATATATTTTAAGCCCGTAAACGTGCGACGGAACAAAGGTGCTTCCGGGTATTCCTGCTCCTTTGAGCATTTTTTCCGGAACGGCTATGGAAATGGTACATTCTTTCATAATATCATTCCTTTCTTTTTATGCGCATGATTTATTTTATTCCGCTCATGGTTTTTTGTGAAAAAAATAGAATTAAATATATGGAGTTTTAAGGTGTTTTGTGTTAAAATTACTTACCATAATCATTTGATCGTATGAAGGAGGAAAAAATGAAAAACATCAGAGTTTATTCAAGCAACACATGCTCAAACTGCACAGCTGCAAAGGAATATTTGAAAGAAAAAGGTTATGAATACGAAGAAAAAAATGTATCCACAGACCAGGCAGCAAGAAAAGAACTGATTTCCATGGGTTACATGGGAGTTCCGGTAATCATGATTGACGAGGATGTTGTTGTAGGATTCAACAAGAGCAAATTGGACGAATTGTTATAATTTATAGGCGGCTTTGGCTGCCTTGTTTTTTGGGAGGACTAAATGAAACTTGAAAAGATGGAAAAGATTACGACAGGATTCTATAACACGCCCATACATAAACTGGAGAACTTAAGCAAAAAATACGGAATAAACATGTACATAAAAAGAGACGACCTTACGGGATATGCCACAGGCGGAAACAAGCTGAGAAAACTTGACTACCTTTTAAAGGATGCTCTTGACAAAGGCTGCACCGTGCTTCTTACATACGGTGGTCAGCAGACAAACCACGGAAGGCTTACGGCTGCTGTGGCAGCAAGGTTCGGGCTCAGGTGCGGCATTATCATGGACGGTGCTGCTCCTGCAAAGGCTACCGGGAACCTTATTCTTGACAGGATGATGGGCGCGGATTTATTCTTCATGGACGACACAAGCTTCAGGTATGAGGAGCCGGAAATTAAGGCGGCAAGGTATCAGGAACTTGTGGAAAAGACGACGGATGAAGTGGTGAAGATGTACGAGGATGCGGGAGAAAAGGTGTACATGATTCCAATAGGAGGAAGCTCACCGGTGGGAGCAGCCGGATATGTGATGGCAGCAAAGGAAATAAAGGATCAGCTTCAGGAAATGAATGTGAAGATTGATTACGTGTTCACCGGCTTCGGCTCAGTGGGAACGTTCGGCGGACTGTATCTTGGAGCCAAGTATTTCAAAGCTGATTTCATGCCCGTAGGAATCTGCGTATCACACAAGACAGAAGAAGAACTGCTGGAAAAAGTTGACTACATAAAAGAAACAAACCAATTTCTCGAGCTTGGTGTGGATGTGTCAAGAGAAGACATGTGGATTGAAGACGGATATGTGGGTATTTCATACAATGTTCCGGATGAAATCACGCGTCAATACATGTATCTCATGGCCAGAGAAGAAGCAATCATCCTGGACCCATGCTATACGGGAAAAGTTTTCAGGGGAATGATAGAAATGATCCAATCGGGAAAAATTTCCAGAGGTGACAATGTTATGCTGATGCATACAGGAGGAATTCCCGGAATCTTCTCAGAGAGCCACTCTGAATCAATGCAGCATGAACTTTGGGGAGAAACTCAAAAGGAATTCAGACTTTAATAAACAGTATTAGCAGTAATTGACATATTATAAATGGCAAATATGAATATAATATGTTCATAAGCAACCGTTAAACAGCTGTTTGTCTGATTGCTTTTCAAATAAAAAACCGGCGTAAGCCGGTTTTTGCATTGCATTTATTTTATTTATTTAATGCAGCCAATAGGTGTTCAAGATTCATTCCATGAACTGCTGCAGCTTCTTCCAATGTTTCCATCTGAGCTCCAGGACATCCTACGCAGCCCATTCCGTGTGCCATCAATATTTCAGCTGCTTCCGGTGTAGCCATTATAACTTCACGGATAACCATGTCTTTAGTTATAGCCATCGCAATTGCCTCCTTTAGTACAAACTTTAAATATTATTATACATTAGGTCAATAATATATTCAACAAATTATTTTAAAATTACCAACGTATTCCCGTTTTCATCTGCTAAAAACTGTTTGAATAGAGAAATGATGTATGCTATAATTTAGAAGGTTATGAAACTTATATTATAAATTCAACCGTTAGGCTATCTAATATACATATTCACAACTATGGTTTAAATTGTATGGCAAGAAACGAAGGAGATTCTAATATGCATCGTGAATATAATGAAAAAATCAGTTACATGAAGAAGTGTATACAAAAGAGAAACAAGCTGAAGGGGCTCTTGAAACAGACAGAGCAGGACATGATACGGGAAAAACTTCTTTTGAACAAGCTTCAAAGTGATATAGAAAAAAAGGACCAGGACGTTTTGAAACTTGAGTCTGATAACATAACTTCATTATTTTACGCCATATTGGGAACCAAGGAAGAAAGGCTTGAAAAAGGGAAACAGGATCTTCTAAAAGCCAGGCTCAGATATGACCAATGCATTCACAACGTTGAATACCTTGCGGAGGAAACTAAGAGACTTGTGGACGAAATTGCGGAGATAGATGCATGCGAGTCTGATTTTGAAGACCTGCTGAACAAGAAGATAGAAACTGTAAACATAGAAGACAGGGAAACAGGCGAGGAGCTGAAGAAGCTCATAAAACGCAAGGAAAGCATGAAGGCAAACATAAAGGAAATTGATGAAGCCATAGCCTGCGGGGAAGAAGCCATTATATCAATAGAAAATACAATCACAGAGCTTGAAAGAGCGGAAGGCTGGGGCATTGAAGACATAATGGGCAGCTTTGCATCAATTGCCATGAGCCGCACCCATGTGGACGAGGCGAGAAAATTTGCTGAGGAAGCCCAAAGGAAGCTCAGCCGTCTTAAAAGAGAAATTGCCGATATCATCATGATAATAGGCTCGGAAATAACCGTAGGAACTTTCGAAACTTTTGCGGATTACTTCTTTGACGGTCTCATATTTGACTGGGTTGTTCAGACAGATATAGGAAAATCGCTGGATGTTGTAAAGAACATAAAGAATCAGACAGACAAAGCAATGTCAAAGCTCTATGAAGAAAAACTCACAGAGGAATTCATGATAAACCAGATTGAGGAACAGGTAAACCTCATCATAGATAATGCATAGAAAATTGTTGACAATAAAAAATAATTAATGTAATATAAATTATCACATGACTGGCGGAATTGTGGGTCACCACGAGGGAGTGTGAATAATATTTAAAGTCGACCGCCTGGGCTACCCAGGTGGTTTTTTGTATTCCTGGGGATTTACTTAGGAGGATAACATGAAAGAAGCATGGAAAAGTTTTAAGGCAGGTACATGGACAGAAAGCGTTGATGTAAGGGATTTCATCCAGAAAAATTACACACCCTATGAAGGAGACGAGCATTTTCTAAGCGAACCCACCCAAAGAACCAGGACCTTGTTCCAAAAGGCATCAGATCTCATGAAGGAAGAGCTCCAAAAAGGTGTTCTTGACATTGATACGGAGCACATTTCCGGAATAGACAGCTTTGAACCGGGCTACATGGACAAGGACAACGAGATTATCGTCGGCTTTCAGACTGATGCTCCCTTAAAGAGGATGATGAATCCTTACGGAGGCGTAAGGATGGTGGAACAGTCCCTGGAAGCATACGGCTACGACGCTCCCCAGGAGCTATTGGACATTTTCCATAAGTACAGGAAGACCCACAACCAGGGAGTATTCGACGTGTACACCCCGGAAATCAAAAACGCCAGAGGCGTAGGCCTTTTAACAGGATTGCCGGATGCGTACGGAAGAGGAAGAATCATTGGCGATTTCAGAAGAGTCGCACTTTACGGCATAGAGTTTTTAATAGAAAAAAAAGAAGAAGAATATGAAAGCATCACGCTTCCCATGAATGAAGAAAACATAAGGGCAAGGGAAGAGATAAGGGAACAGATAAGCGCCCTAATGTCCATGAAGAGCATGGCATCAAAATACGGCTGTGACATTTCAAAGCCATCTGCCAGCGCCAGGGAAGCCGTGCAGGCAGTATACTTTGGATACCTGGCAGGCGTAAAGGAAAGCAACGGAGCAGCCATGTCCCTGGGAAGGGTAAGCACGTTCCTGGACATCTACATCCAAAGGGATATTGAGGAAGGATTATTAACTGAGTCTGAGGCTCAGGAAATAATTGACCAGTTTGTGCTGAAATTAAGGATGGTAAGGCATCTGAGAACTCCGGAATACAACGAGCTGTTTGCAGGAGACCCCAACTGGGTAACAGAGTCTCTGGGCGGAATGGGCATTGACGGAAGGACGCTTGTTTCAAAAACAACCTTCAGATTCCTGCACACGCTGACAAACCTGTCTTCGGCGCCGGAGCCCAACATGACTGTTTTGTGGTCAAACGCTCTGCCTGAAGGGTTTAAGAAATACTGCTCAAAAATGTCCATTGAAACATCAGCCATACAGTATGAAAACGACGATGTCATGAGACCCATGCATGGAGACGATTATGGAATAGCATGCTGCGTATCGGCCATGCGGATAGGAAAGGACATGCAGTTTTTCGGGGCAAGGTGCAACCTTGCAAAATCTCTTTTGATGGCATTGAACGGTGGAATAGACGAGATAAAGAAAACAAAGGTAATAGAAAATATAGACAAAATAACATCAGAAGTTCTTGACTACGAAGAGGTTTGTGAAAGCTACAGGAAGGTTCTCAGATATGTGGCAGAACTGTACGTGAACACAATGAACATCATACACTACATGCACGACAAGTATGCCTATGAATCAGGACTCATGGCTCTTCATGATTACAGGGTTGGAAGGCTCATGGCGTTTGGAGTGGCAGGCCTTTCCATAGTGGCTGATTCGCTGAGCGCAATAAAATATGCCAGGGTAAAGCCTGTAAGAGATGAAGACGGCATTACTGTTGACTTCAACATAGAAGGCGAATTTCCCATGTACGGAAACGACGATGACAGGGTGGACTCCATAGCCGAAGAGATGCTTGAATTTTTCTCCGGCGAGCTTAAGAAGCACAAGACATACAGGGATGCTCACCACACCCTTTCCGTCCTGACCATAACATCCAACGTGGTGTACGGCAAGAAGACCGGATCAACTCCTGACGGAAGAAAATCCAGGGAATCCTTTGCACCCGGGGCAAACCCTATGAACGGAAGGGACAGAAGCGGAATACTGGCATCTCTTAATTCTGTGGCGAAGCTTAAGTACAGGGACGTTTGTGAAGACGGAATATCCAATACATTCACGGTGGTTCCGGACACTCTGGGCAAGCTTGACAGACACAGAATCGACAACCTTTCCAACATACTGGATGGTTACTTCGTGCAGGACGCCCACCACATAAATGTTAATGTAATGAACCGTGACACATTGTACGATGCCATGGAGAATCCCGACAAATATCCGAACCTTACAATCCGTGTATCAGGATATGCGGTAAACTTTAACCGACTGACAAGGGAACAGCAGCTTGATGTAATAAGCAGGACGTTCCATGACAGGATGTAGTATGGACGGCTTCATTCACTCCATAGAGACTCTGGGAACACTGGACGGGCCGGGACTCAGGATGGTTGTGTTTTTCCAGGGGTGCAGGCTTAGGTGCTCTTACTGCCACAATCCCGATACTTGGGCTTTCGGCAGGGGCACCCTAATGAGTGCTGAAGAAATAGTGAACAAGGCCAGGAGATACATGCCTTACTTCAGATTCAACAGCGGAGGAGTAACTTTTTCCGGTGGCGAGCCTCTCATGCAGCCTGACTTTCTGCTGGAATGCCTCAAATTATGCAGGGAGGCAGGGATACACACGGTCATAGACACAGCCGGCGTCGGGAAGTGTGATTACAGCCAGATTCTAAAATTTGCGGACCTGGTCATTCTTGACATAAAGCATTCAGATCCAAACAAGTACAAAGATATCACAGGCCATGAAATAGACAGTTATTACCGGTTCAAAAAAGCCCTCATTGAAAATCGCAGCCGCATATGGATAAAGCAGGTGGTCACACCGGGCATAAACGATACCTGCTGCGACATGGAGGAGTTTGAAAAGGAAGTAAACTCCTTTCCAAAGGACATGATCGAAAAAGTGGAGCTTTTGCCATACCACACGCTGGGAGTGTTCAAGTATAAAGAGCTGGGCATTGATTACTGGCTGGAAGGACTTGAGCCTCTTTCAAAGGAAAAACTTGAAGAACTGAAGAAATGCATCACAATTGAAAAGCTGGTCAAATAAAGAATGCTGCCTGACGGCAGCATTCTTATATTTTTCAATATTAACTTTTTAGAAAATCAGGAATCCGGCAGATATAATAACACCGCTGAACAGCAGAGTAATTACGCAGTATCCCATTACATCCTTTGCGCTCAAGCCTGCAATTGAAAGTGCCGGAAGAGCCCAGAACGGCTGAATCATGTTAGTCCATGCATCACCCCATGCAATTGCCATGGCTGTTTTAGCAGGATCAACTCCCAGAGCATGTCCTGCGGGCATCATTATAGGAGCCTGAACTGCCCATTGTCCTCCGCCTGAAGGAACGAAGAAGTTTACAATACCTGCGCTCAGGAATGTGTACAGCGGGAATGTCACAGCATTGGAAATACTTACGAAACCGTTGGAAATAACACCTGCCAGCGATACGCCTGTTTCAGGATTAGCGCCCACCATCATGCCCATTATACCTGCATAGAACGGGAACTGCAGAATAATTCCGGCTGCGCTTGCTGCTGCTTCATTTACTGCATCTATGTAATTTCTGAGGCTTCCATGGAGCAATACACCAACAAACAGGAATATGAAGTTTACGAAGTCAAGGCTCAGGTTCAAACCAACCTTAGTAAAGTTGTAGATTATGTATACGAAACCGAAAGCTAAAGTGATGATCCACAAAATTTTGCTGCGTTCAAGTTTGTCTGCAGGAGAAAATTTGCTTGGATCTTCTTCACGACCTTCTTTTTCCACCAATTTTGCAGGATCAACTTCAATAGTATGTTCCTTGTCAGGCATCATTGCCTTGCATACAAAAGGAAGTCCGAAGATTATGATTCCTGAAATAAACAGGTTCATTGGAGAGAATATTGTGTTGCTTGTTGCAATGGTAAATGCGCTGTCAAATACCTGAGGAGCAACTTTTTCAAGAGCGCCTGCATTTGCTACCTGCAGAGGAATCGAACCTGATATACCGCCGTGCCATACAACGAATCCGGAATATGCGGTTGCTATCAACAGTCTGTAGTCAATTCCCTTAACTTCCTTAGCTATTTCCCTTGCCAGCAATGCGCCGATTACCAAACCGAATCCCCAGTTGATCCAGCATGCTACTACTGATACAAACGCTGTGATCATAATGCCTCTTACAGGGGTTTTTGCTGCTTTTGCTATTTTTTTAAGAAGATTTTTAAATACTTTTGCCTGTGCCATAGCACTGCCAAGCACAAGAACTAAAACCATTTGCATAGTAAAAGAAAGAAGTCCGAAGAAGCCTTTTGCTCCTGCCCAGTGCAGAATCATCTGAAATGGGGATTGTCCCGTCAGTGTTATACCGCCTATGAAGGTGATGATGGTTAAAACAATGGCGAAGATAAATGCGTCCGGCAGGTATCTGTTCATAACGTATACGCAGCCGTTTGTAAATTTTTTAAACATAAAAAAGCCTCCTAAATTTTTATATTTGCCCAGCTTGACGTCCACAATGCAGACTGATACATTTTGGGCGTTTAAAACCTTGTTAATTTTATTACTATATTGAAATAAACACAAATTTGCTAAACGTTTACAATGTGTGGTAAACCAGCGCAAAAATGTTAAAAATATGTCAAAAATTGTTGTATCTTAAAATATCTCGCGTTTACTTCGTTTTTCTTTTACTTAATCAATTATCCAAAATATCATACCAATATTAAATATGAAAAAATTTCCAATAATATGCGTTTTTATTTTAAATTAATAACACAATCTATATAAAACGTTTGCATAAGGTTGGGAAAAATCAACCACACCGGTTTAAGAGTCAGTTTGATTAATACGGATTATCAATTTAAACTATTTGATGGCAGTAACAGCGAAATTTGTCGAAAACAGTCAAAAATTTATCTTTTCTAAATCAAGGCCTGTTAATCTGCTGCAAATCAGTAAAGGAATTTTAAATAAACATAAGAAACGTTAGCATAAATAAAATTAAAAAAAATTGATTTTACCATTGACAAATAATAACGAATGGTATAAAGTAATCACAACAATTAAATACAAAAACTTCTTATCAAGAGAGACGGAGGGATCGGCCCCGTGATGTCTCGGCAACCTGCAGCAAGCTGAAAGGTGCTAATTCCGGCAAAGAATTCTTTGAGAGATGAGGAGACGGTCTGAATTATGCCCTCTCTTTGCAGAGGGTTTTTATTTTAGGGACGGCAATAATATTGTCAGTCTCCTAGAGATCAGGAGGATGAAATGTCTGTAGAAACAGTGAGGGAATATTTGAAGCAATTTGGAAAGGATGATTCTATCCTGGAGATGGATCAGTCCACAGCAACGGTTGAACTGGCAGCAATGGCACTGGGAACCGAAGAAGCACGCATAGCCAAGTCGCTTACATTTTACAACGGTAAAGATGCAATGGTTATTGTTGTGGCCGGTGATGCCAAGATAGATAACAAGAAATTCAAAGAAGAATTTGGGTTCAAGGCAAAAATGCTTGCAACGGAAGATACGGTCAAGTTTACCGGACACGCAGTAGGCGGTGTTTGTCCATTTGCTCTTCCGGGCAGCGTAGATGTATACCTGGATGACTCAATGAAAAGATTCAAGACCATGTTTCCTGCATGCGGAAGCAGCAATTCAGCCATTGAGCTGACGCTTGATGAATTGGAGAAGATATCGGGAAGCAAAAAGTGGATTGATGTCTGCAAAAATTGGGAACAATAATATTAAAATGAAATTAAGTTGCGAAAGGATGCTATGTTAAACGAATTTTCAAGAACACAGCTTCTTCTTGGGGAAGAGGCAATGGAAAAATTAAAAAATGCCAAGGTTGCGATTTTCGGAATCGGAGGAGTGGGCTCATATGCTGCTGAAGCACTGGCCAGATGCGGTATTGGTAGTTTTGCCCTCTTTGATGACGATAAGGTATGCCTTACGAATATAAACAGACAGATAATAGCCACAAGAAAAACCATAGGCATAAAAAAGGTGGATGTCATGGCCGAAAGGATACTGGACATAAACCCTAAAGCCAAGGTTGAAGCAAATGCATGTTTCTACATGCCTGACAATGCAGATCAGTATGATTTGTCACAGTATGATTACATCGTGGATGCCATAGATACGGTTACGGCCAAGCTGGAGCTCATAGTCAGAGCCAATGCTCTTGGCGTTCCCATAATGAGCAGCATGGGAGCAGGTAATAAACTGGACCCAACAAAATTTGAGGTTACAGACATATTCAAGACTTCCATGGACCCGCTGGCAAAGGTAATGAGAAGCGAGTTGAAAAAGCGCGGCATTAAAAAACTTAAAGTGGTATATTCCAAGGAAAAACCCATAACTCCCATGGACAGCGAAGAAACAAGCTGCAAATCCAACTGCGTGTGCCCTCCCGGCACCACAAGGAAATGCACCCAAAGAAGAGCCATACCCGGAAGCGTATCCTTTGTTCCTTCGGTAGCAGGACTGATAATAGCAGGCGAGGTAGTGAAGGACATTGCAGCAAAATAAAGGAGGAAACAACGTGGGGACGACTCCATTGATACAAATAAAAAATTTAAAAAAACAATATTTCAGTCAGAACAACAGGGTAACCGCACTGTCAGGAATCAACCTTGACATAAACAAGGGAGACATTTTCGGAATAATAGGAATGAGCGGTGCAGGAAAAAGCACATTGGTAAGGTGCATCAACTTTCTGGAGAAACCAACGGGCGGAACAGTCATAATCAAGGACAGTGATTTGTCCCTTATGAACGAAAAGGAGCTTAGATGCGTCAGAAGGGAAATCGGAATGATCTTTCAGCAGTTTAATCTGCTCATGCAGCGCAGTGTTGAAGACAACATATGCTTCCCGCTTGAAATAAGCGGAATGAGCAAAAAGGAAGGAAGAAAGAGAGCAGCCGAACTGCTGGAGCTGGTGGGACTTTCCGACAAGAAAAAGTCATATCCGTCTCAGCTGAGCGGAGGTCAGAAACAAAGGGTAGCCATAGCAAGGGCTTTGGCCACAAACCCTGAAATTCTCCTGTGCGATGAGGCAACAAGCGCACTGGACCCTACAACCACGCGCTCAATACTTGCTTTGCTTAAAGACATAAATAAAAAGCTAGGTATAACCATCATCATAATAACACATGAAATGACCGTGGTTGAAGAGATATGCGACCGCGTGGCCATAATAGACAAGGGTACTTTGGCAGAGACAGGCACAGTTGAGGAAGTGTTCTCCAAGCCAAAGACAGATGCCGCAAAGAAACTTGTTTACCACAGCGGCTCTGCAATCAGCGAAATGACTGGCAGGAGATGTGTGAGAATAGTATTTGACGGGAAGTCATCCTTTGAGCCTGTGATAGCCAACATGGTTTTGGAGTGCAGAGCACAGGTTAACATACTGTTTGCCGACACAAAGGACATAAACGGCAAGGCATTCGGACAGATGGTCCTTCAGCTGCCGGAGGATGAAATGCTGTCGGACAAGATTGTGCATTACCTGGAAAGCAAAAATGTGAATGTGGAGGAACTGGTTGATTATGTTGGATAGCAAAACAATAGCAATGCTTGCGGACGGTACTTTGGACACGCTGTACATGACCTTTGTGTCAACCATATTTGCGTATCTTCTTGCCTTTCCTATTGGGACAGCATTGGTGATAACAAAAAAAGACGGTTTATATCCTATGGGATTTTTATATAGAGTTTTAGATATCGCCGTGAACATCGGCAGGTCCATACCATTTCTGATACTGCTCATAGCAGTCATACCGCTGACTAAAATCATAGCCGGCAAAAGCTATGGTTCAACTGCCACCATAGTGCCCTTGGTGATAGCGGCCACGCCGTTTATTGCAAGGCTCATTGAATCTTCCCTTCAGGAAGTGGATCAGGGGGTAATAGAAGCAGCCCAGAGCATGGGAGCGCCGCTTTCAACAATTGTGTTCAAGGTGCTGATTCCTGAGGCAAAGACGTCGCTCATTGTGGGCGGAACAATTGCCATCGGAACGATCCTGAGCTACTCTGCCATGGCAGGGGTTGTCGGAGGTGGAGGGCTTGGAGACATCGCAATACAGTACGGCTACTACAGGTACAAGACTGACATAATGCTGATCACTGTAGTGCTCCTGATAATTCTCGTCCAGCTTCTTCAGATCATAGGTATGAAAATTGCCAGAAAAACCGATAAGAGGGTTGTTTAGTTAATAAGTACGAGAAATACAAAGTATAGTGCCAGTCCATACCCGGGAAAGTGACCGAGCAGATATATTCAAATTTTCTGAGTACTCAAAATAAAGACATTATAAGGAGAAAATTATGAAAAAAATCAAAAAATTATTATTGTTAGCATTGGTTGCAGCTTTCGCCATAGGCGCAGCAGGCTGCCAGAAAGAAGAGGCTCCAAAGGAAGAGCCCAAGGCAGAAGCACCTGCTCAGACACCTGCAGAAAATAAAACAGAGCTAAAAAAGATTACAGTTGCAGCCACACCGGTTCCACATGCTGAAATATTGGAACAGGTTAAGGAAGAATTGGCCTCAAAGGGATATGAACTTGAGATAGTTGTGTTCTCTGACTATGTTCAGCCAAACCTTGTTGTTGAAGCAGGAGACATAGATGCAAACTTCTTCCAGCACAAACCGTACCTGGATGACTTCAACAAGGAAAACAAGACATCAATAGTTCCGGTTGCAGTTGTGCACTATGAACCTCTTGGAATTTATCCTGGAAAATCAAATGACCTTGCCAACATTCCTGACGGAGCTGCAATTGCAGTTCCAAATGACACCACAAACGAAGCAAGAGCTTTGCTTCTGCTTGAAGCTAACGGACTCATCAAGGTTAGGGAAGGTGCAGGACTTTCAGCCACTAAAAATGACATAGTAGAAAATCCACACAACATAGAAATAGTTGAACTTGAAGCTGCACAGGTATCAAGGGTTGTAGGCGAAACAGACTTCGTCGTGCTCAACGGAAACTATGCACTTGATGCAGGATTCAACGTTGCAACAGATGCATTGGCAAAAGAAGAACAGGATTCAGAAGCTGCTCAGGTCTATGCAAACATCCTTTGCGTAAAGGCAGGAAATGAAGAAAAAGAAGAAATCAAGGCTTTGATTGAAGCGCTGAAAAGCGACAAGTTTAAACAATTCATTGCAGACACTTATGAAGGTGCTGTAATAGCAATGGACTAAGAAATCAGTAGAGTAAAATCATAAAACAAAAGAACCTGCATTTGAAAATGTAGGTTCTTTGTTTTGGGCGAAGAATTATAAGTCAAATACAGTACCCGGATTTAAGATGTTGTTGGGATCAAACAGCTTTTTAATTCCTCTCATGAGGTTAAGCTCCGTTTCTGACTTCTGAAGTTTAAGATCATCGATTCTGAGCTTTCCTATGCCGTGTTCTCCGGTTATGGTTCCCTTGTGATTGAAGCAGGCCTGGAATATTTTATTTTTCAGTTCTTCAGCATAGGGAGGCATCTTGCCGTCCACAAGCACAATGTCGCTGTGGATGTTGCCGTCAGCTATGTGAGCTGTAATGTTTGTGATGGTGTTGTATTCAGCAGCCAGGTCCTTAAGTTCCTTCAGGTAAGCTGGTACATCGGCAACCGGAACCGCAGTGTCGAAGGAATGGCCGATTATGTCCTTTATGAGCTCATAATGCTGGCTCCTTATGAGAAGCAGCTCGTCCTGCTCGCTTTTTTTACCGGCAAACAGAGTTTCATAGGAATTGTTCTTTTCACAGATTTCATTGATGGTGCGGCATGCTTCGTAAAGCAGATTCTCAGTCTTTTCTGAAATTATTATCATGAGGTCTGCGTTGCCTTTTTCTGCCTGCCACCTAGTTCCCAGCATTTTTGCCGTTTCCGTGAACAGGTGTTTGTCCTGATATTCAACGGCAAGCGGAGTCACTCCGCTTTTCAGAATTTCAAGAACAGCCTTTGAAGCATCATCGAAGCATTCAAAGGGAGCTATGATTGTAGCAGTGTACTTGTCCTTGGGATAAAGCTTCAGGATTATTTTAGTGACCACAGCCAGCGTGCCCTCACTTCCGATTATGAGCTCCATTAGGTTGTAGCCTGCGTTGTTCTTGATGAGCTTTCCGCCCAGCTCCATTATTTCACCCGACGGAAGCACTATTTCCATTCCCTGTATGTGCTTGCGCATTACTCCATGCCGCACTGCGCGGGCACCTCCCGCATTGGTAACTGCCATTCCGCCCATCTGAGCCCCTTCGTCTCCCGGATGAACAGGAAAGCCTGCACATTCATGTTTTTCAAGCTCTTCTAAAAGGTCGAACAGCGTAACGCCTGCTTCGAGAACAGCAACCATGTTGTCCTCATCTATTTCTATTATCCTGTTAAGCCTTTCTGTGGACAGGATGATGCTTTCCCTTGTGGGAGTGCATGCTCCGCAAAGTCCTGTTCCGCCGCCTCTGACCACTACAGTTATTTTGTTGTCGTTGGAGTACTTCATTATCTTGGATATTTCTTCTGAGCTGCGGGGCTTTACCACTATGGACTCCTCATTGGCTGAGGGTCTCATGGTTTTTTCGATTTCATCGTACAGGTACGAAGCTTTCTGATGCAAGTCGGTTATGACGTAATCTATTCCCACTATGCCGGTCATTTCATTTATTATTTTCTGATTCATGATCCCTCCTAAGGCAAGTCCCTGATCAATGCAGGCACAATTTCGTAGATGTCTCCCACATATCCGTAATCTGCAACAGAAAAAATGGGTGCAGAAGGGTCCGAATTTATTGCCACAATTATTTCTGACTCCTTCATGCCTGCCAGGTGCTGCGGAGCTCCTGAAATTCCGCAGGCAACGTAAACCTTCGGCTTCACTCTGTTTCCGCTGTATCCCACCTGACGGGTACTTTTTACCATGCCTGCGTCAACCAGAGCCCTTGATGCCCCCACTGTGCCCCCAAGCTTTGCTGCAAGTTCCTCAATCATCTTCAGGTCTTCCTTTTTCCTTATTCCTCTTCCTGCAGCCACGATTATTTCAGCCTCGCTTATGTCGATGCTTTCTTCACTGAAGATATCTATGACCTGAGATTTTTCAAAGAAGGATACGTAAGGTTCTATTTCAACTATGTTGATTTTTTTTGATGAATCTATCTGGGCTTCTTCAAATTCCTTGTAGCGTACAGTTGCCATCTTTGGATAGGTCACGGTATTTATGTGTGCAAGGATGTTGTCGCTGAAGGCAGGCCGAATCTGAATGAAGTTTCCGTCCTCATCTATTTTCAGATCCGTGCAGTCTGCCGTGAGGCCTGTTCTTAAGGCTGCTGCAATTCTCGGAGCAAGAGAGCGTCCGAAGGAGGTGGCGCCTGTAAGCACTATTCCCGGTTTGTGCTGCTTAATGAACCTTGTTATATTTTCCTTGAAGAGGTATTCCTCAGGATTTTTGAAGACAGGAGACTGCATGTAGTACACGGTGTCTGCACCTCTTAGGTTAAGCTCGTTTAAGTCTTTGCCTGAAGGTCCCAGCAAAAGACAATCTACAGGTTCATGGAGCCTTTCCTTCAGCTCCATAGCTTTGTTCAGCAGCTCGAAGCTGACCCTGTGCACCGAATTGCCTGCAAGTTCGCATATTATCAGTATTCCTCTGTGTGTATTCATCTTATCACCTTCTTGACTTGAAAATTTCAGTCTTCATTATTTCACAAAATTTTTGGTAATCATCTCTAATGATGAGGCTTTCGCGCCTGGTCGGTTCAGGAACCTCAATTTTTGAAACCTTTGTGGGAGAACCCCTGAAGCCTGTGTCTTCTTCGGATATAAAACATGATAAATCATCGAGGCCCATCCTCTGAGCTTCCATTTCCAGCGACTTAAGCTTCCTGTTTACAGTGGGAAGCTGGGGAGAGTTGATGTTCTTTGTAACCGCAATCAGTGCAGGGAGCTTCAGCTTTCGTGTTTGTCTGCTGCCGCATATGTTTTCTACAGAAACTGTTATTTCATTTTCGTTTAAGTCTGTTATGTTTTCAACGTAGTACGCATGCGGAATATCCAAAAATTCGGCAACTTCGGCACCAACCTGAGCTGTGTCGCCATCTACGGATTTTTCTCCGCAGATTATCAGATCAAAACTTCCCATGGACTTTATAGCAGATGACAAGGTCATGGCCGTAGCACAGGTATCGGCTCCTCCGAACCGTCTGTCTGTGAGCATAATCAGCCTGTCGGCACCACGGGCATAAGCATCACGCAGTGATCTTTCTGATTTTGGCGGTCCCATGGTCAAAACAGTAACGCTGGCACCCCAGGTGTTTTTCAGATTAACTGCAGCCTGAAGGGCATTCATGTCGAAGGGATTGATTTCAGATTCAGCTGATGATCTGTCAACTATGCCTTTCTCGCAGTCAAACTTAACTTTTGTCATGTCAGGCACTTCTTTAACAAGAACAAGAATATTCATTTCGCACTCCTTGATTTGATAATTTATGTAATAAAATTTGTATTAATCTATGGACTTGTGGTCTTACCATTGTATTATTATAGCACATAAATCTTTTGGCTGCAATAAAAGGTTATAAAATTTTATCATTATGAATATTTAACAATTAATCAGACTGATTCAACATATTCATTGAAATATTTACTCAGATGATATAAAATTATATATAATAATATGGTAAGGAGCAGTCATGTTCGAAACAATAGAAAATAAAAAAATTTCACAGATGGTCATAGAACAGATTCAAGGGATGATTATGAGGGGAGAGCTGAAAAACGGAGACAAACTTCCTCCGGAAAGAGAGCTTACCCAGACCCTTAATATCGGGCGGCCTGCACTGAGAGAAGCTTTGAAGGCCCTTGAGGTGATGGGCGTTATAGAAAGCCGCCACGGCCACGGAAACTTCATTGTGAACAACACAGAAAACAGTGTGTTCAAGCCCCTCTCGCTTTCATTCAAGCTGTCCAACGGAAACATTGAGGAAATACTTGAACTCAGACGCCTCATAGAAGATTATACAGCCAGGCAGGCTGCACTCTTTGCTGAAAAAGACGATACGGACAGGCTTTATGAAATACAAAGCTCAATGGTTAAAGCAGGGACAACTGAGGAAAAATCCTTTTATGACAAGGAATTTCACTATGAAATCGCCAAGATAAGCAAGAACATTCTCATAAACAGCCTGCTTCAAAGCACTTCATACCTGTTCGACAACTTTATAAACAAGACGGTTCGCATGTCCTATTTCGGTGAAGACTCAATAGACAAGATATACAAGGAACATCTTGAAATAATCAGGGCCATCGAAAAGCACAGCCCTGAAGATTCTGCAAGATGTATGCAGGCCCACCTTGACAACATCAATGTATGCATGCTGAACGAGCAGTAAGGTGATTCGATTGAATCATCTTTTTTTATGAAATCTGAAACAGGTTGGTCAGGATGACGATTATGGGCAGAGCGATGATTGTCTTTTCAAGGAATAATGCAAGCACACCCTTGAAGTCTACAGGCATCTTTGAAGTTATGATCAATGTTCCCACCTCAGTCATGTAAATGATCTGCACCAGGGATAACACTCCTATGACGAATCTTGTTTTCAGGGAAACTATTTTTGCAGCCAGGACTGCAGGAAGGAACATGTCCACGAATCCCACGATTGTGGCGGGAGCAGCGGCAAAGGCTTCCTCCAGACCCAGAAGCTGCAGATAGTATCCGAAAGGAACAGACAGCCAGTCAAATATGGGAGTGTAGGTGGCCAGGATGCAGGCTATGGTTCCAAAGGACATGACAAGGGGAGTGAGCTGGAACACAATGCCCAGGAACATGTCAACCCCTTTGTAGAGCACCTGAGAGAAGGTCGGTGCATTTTCGGCCCTTTCCACACCCAGCTGCAATGCCCTTTGAAACTTCGTGATTCCTTCAGGTACCACTTCGTTTACCTGTTTTCCAGCAGGAGCATAATACTCGTCTGGATACTTGGTTAAGGGAGGTATTCTTGTCATTATTACAACGCTCAGTACTCCTGTGATAGAAAGTATGGCATAAAACGGAATGAACAGGTGGTCTACCTTGAGCATGGCAGCAATAACAAGGCAGAAGGGCAGTGATACGGCTGAGAAGCATGAAGCAATTGTTATGGCTTCCCTGGCTGTGTAATACCCCTGCTCATACTGTGTTGTTGTTAAAACAACTCCAACGTTGCAGTTCCCAACCCAGGAAGCAAGCAAATCTATGGAGGATCTTCCCGGAAGTCTGAAAAGCGGCTGAGTGAAATTTCTCACCAGCGTTCCCGTGAAGTCCATGATGCCGAAGTCCATGAGAAGAGGGATTAGAAATGATGCGGCAAAGAACCATGCAACCAGTGTTTTTAAAAGAGAAAGCATTGTTCCGCCAGTATCTCCGGAAATGATGTATTCAGGGCCTGTCTGCGTGTATACCATAACCACAACCACGGCTCCGATTATCTTGAACACCAAGTAGAATGGGCTGGATATAAAAAGTTTTGATAAAAGCTTGTTGTCAAGTATTGCTTTTGGCTTGAACAAGGTCGTAATAGCTGTGAGAACAGCCGATGTAAGTATAAACAAGGTTATCATTGCCGGAGCAAAGGGCTTTATGAATGAGGCCAGCCATTCCGAGATTATTCCGATGGGTATGTTTATTGAACCTTTCCAGGGAAGGGGAAAGAGAAAAATGAACACGCCCAGGGCAGAAGGTAAAACAAATTTAAGAATATCCTTACTATCAAATTTTTTGGCAGATTTATTATCCATGTTTATCCTCCATGAGTTCTATTTGAATATTTTCATATTTTGAATCCGGTCAAATGCTTCTTTCAACTTGTCGATGCTTAAGGTGCACGCTATTCTCACATACCCTTCGCCGCAGTCTCCGAATGCAATGCCGGGGATAGTGAGAACATGGGCCTCCCTAAGAATCATGTCGCTGATCTGTGCAGAAGATAAACCTGTTTTTTTGATGTTTACAAAAAGATAGAAGGTTCCCTTCGGTTTCAGGACGGACATGTTAGGGATGTTGTTTATTCTTTCTGCTGCATAAAAAACTCTGTCTCTGTACTCTCTTATCATGTCGGGTTGTATTATATCCCTGTTTTTCAAAGCGTAAATGGCACCGCGCTGAGATATGGAAGGAGATGTAAATACAACGTTTTCATTAATCTGCTGAATTACCTTGATTATGTAATCAGGAGCAATTATGTTTCCTATACGCCATCCTGTCATGGTGAAGTTCTTGGAGAAACTGTTTATTATAATTGTCCTTTCTTTCATGCCCTCTATTGAAGCTATGGGAACAAAAGGTTCGTCGAAGCAGAAGGATGTGTAGATATCATCGGATATGACTATAAGGTCATGTTTAACTGCAATGTCCCGTATGTTTTCCAGGGTCTTTCTCGACAGAACATTACCTGTGGGATTGCTTGGAGAATTGATCACTATGGCCTTTGTGCGCTCAGTGATTATTTTTTCAAGCCTTTTCACGTTAATCTGAAAATCTTCCTCTTCACAGGTGATTAGCGGGACAGGAACTCCCCTTGCCAATTCAACCTGCTGGGGATAAGGAGTGAAGTACGGAGACTGCAGGATAACTTCATCGCCGTCGTCCAGTATGGCTTCAAGGGCAAGATACATTGCAAGACATCCGCTTGCAGTAATGAATATCTCTTCATCCGCTATCGGTAAATCGTATTCCTCGCTGTAATACCTGATTATTTCCTTCCTTAGTTCAGGATCTCCTCTGAAGTCTGTGTACTTAGTGTGACCTGCTTTTGCATCTTTGAACGCATTGTCGATTATTATGTCATGGGTAACAAGGTCAGGGTCTCCGAGGCTTAAATTAATCACATCATCGTAATTCTTTGCAAGTTCATCAACCTGACCCATGGGTGTTGACTTGTCTTTCCAATATCTTTTTGATATAAATCTGTTTTTCATGTTTCACCTCCGTTGGTTGTTTTAAGGTCAGACCACAATCTGTATCATAATTATACCATAGACAAATAAATATGCAAGCGTTTTTTTAATGATTTTACCGCTTTTTTATTTATACTAAAATGATTTAAAGCTTATATCATAGCAACCCTTCCAGCGGAACAGCAGCAATAAAAAATGAGATTCCGAAGAATCTCATTTCAATCACTATTTATGCAATGCCAAACAAATTGGTCAGGATGACGATTATGGGTAGTGCGATGATCGTCTTTTCAAGGAATAATGCAAGCACACCCTTGAAGTCTACAGGCATTTTTGAAGTGATGATCAATGTTCCCACTTCAGTCATGTAAATGATCTGCACCAAGGACAAAACTCCTATGACGAACCTTGTTTTCAATGAAACTATGTTTGCAGCAAGAACTGCAGGAAGGAACATGTCCACGAATCCCACTATTGTTGCAGGAGCTGCGGTAAAGGCCTCTTCCAGACCCAGAAGCTGCAGGTAGTATCCGAAAGGAACAGACAGCCAGTCAAATATGGGAGTGTAGGTAGCCAGAATGCAGGCTATGGTTCCGAAGGACATAACAAGGGGAGTAAGCTGAAATACAATACCCAGAAACATGTCGACCCCTTTGTAGAGCACCTGTGAGAAGGTTGGAGCATTTTCTGCCCTTTCAACACCCAGCTGCAGAGCCCACTGAAACTTCGTTATTCCTTCAGGTACCACTTCGTCCACCTGTTTGCCTACAGGAGCATAGTATTCATCAGAATATTTGTTCAAAGGCGGAATTCTTGTCATTATTACAACGCTCAATACTCCGGTGATTGAAAGTATGGCATAGAACGGAATGAACAGGTGGTCTACCTTCAGCATGGCAGCAATGACCAGGCAGAAGGGCAGCGATACGGCTGAGAAGCAGGAAGCGATAGTTATGGCTTCTCTGGCAGTGTAGTATCCCTTTTCATACTGTGTTGTTGTAAGAACAACTCCAACGTTGCAGTTTCCAACCCAGGAAGCGAGCAGGTCTATGGCTGATCTTCCGGGAAGTCTGAAAAGCGGCTGAGTGAAGTTTCTTACCAGCGTTCCCGTGAAGTCCATGATTCCGAAGTCCATGAGAAGAGGAATGAGAAATGATGCGGCAAAGAACCATGCAACCAGAGTTTTTAAAAGTGAGAGCATTGTCCCCCCTGTATCTCCGGAAATGATGTATTCTGGTCCTGTCTGCGTGTATACCATGACCACAACCACGGCTCCGATTATCTTGAATACCAGGTAGATGGGGCTGGATACAAAAAGTTTTGATAAAAGCTTGTTGTCCAGTATTGCTTTTGGCTTCAGCAAGGATGTAAATGCTGTAAGTATTGCTGATGTTAATATGAAAATCATGATTAGCAGCGGTGCAGCAGGCTTTATGAATGCAGCCAGCCATTCCGATATTATTCCTATGGGTATGTTTACCGAACCCTTCCATGGAAGAGGGAACAGGAACAGAAACACGCCCAGCGCCGATGGCACAGCAAACTTCAATATACCTTTGCTGTTTATTTGTTTTGTGTTGTTCATGATGTTCTCCTTTTAATTTTTGAATATATCCATATTTTCAATTCTGTCGAATGCTTCCTTCAGCTTGTGGATTCCGACAGTGCATGCCATTCTTAGGTACCCCTCGCCGCAGTCGCCGAATGCTATGCCGGGGATAGTGAGAACATGGGCTTCCTTGAGTATCAGGCTGCTTGCCTCTGCAGAAGATAAACCGGTTTTCTTGATGTTGACAAAAAGATAGAATGTTCCCTTCGGGTGAAGCACAGACATGTTTGGGATGCCGTTGATTCTTTTGGCCGCATAGAGTACCCTTTCTCTGTATTCCTGTATCATTTGCGGCTGAATCTGCTTTCTGTTTCGCAAGGCGTAAATGGCGCCTCTCTGGGAAACTGACGGAGCCGTGAAAACAAGGTTTTCGTTTATCTGCTGTATTACACTGATTAAGTAATCAGGAGCAATTATGTTTCCTATGCGCCAACCTGTCATGGTGAAGTTCTTCGAGAAGCTGTTTATTATAATTGTTCTTTCCTTCATGCCTTCAATTGAAGCAATGGGGATGAACGGTTCATTGAAGCAAAATGCTGTGTAGATGTCATCGGATATGACTAAAAGGTCGTGTTTGACCGCAATGTCCCGTATACTTTTAAGAGTCTTCTCCAATAGTATGTTTCCGGTTGGATTGCTTGGTGAATTAATTATGATTGCTTTTGTTCTTTCATTTATTAATTTTTCGAGACGTTCCATGTTTATCTGGAAATCTTCATCTTCGTAGGTGTCAAGCACCACCGGTATTCCTCTGGCCAGTTCCACCTGCTGCTTGTAGGGAGTGAAGTACGGTGCCTGAAGTATTACTTCGTCGCCGTCGTCAAGTATGGCTTCAAGGGCAAGGTACATGGCAAGACATCCGCTGGTGGATATGAAGATTTCTTCATCCCTTATGTCAAGTGAGTATTCTTCCTTGTAATACCTGATTATTTCATTTCTCAGTTCCGGATCTCCTCTGAAATCCGTGTACTTAGTGTGACCTGCCTTTGCATCCTTGAATGCATTTTCGATTATTATGTCGTGAGTGATCAAATCCGGATCGCCAAGGCTCAGGTTAATTACGTCATCGTAATTTCTGGCCAGCTCATCCACCTGCCCCATGGGCGTGGACTTATCTTTCCAGTATCTTTTGGATATGAATTTGTTTTTCACGTTTCACCTCCGTCTGGTTATTTTAAGGTAAGACCTCTAAATGTATAACTATTATAACATGTTTTTATAAATGCACAAGCATTATTTGCAAAGATATAGAAGTTTTTGAAAAAACTATGGAATCCATTACAATAAGAAACTATGAAACGCAAAAGATACTGCTTTAACGCATCAATCAGATAATGCGGCGAAACACTGCAGCAGACTGTTATTTCTGCATACATTTACGAATGATGCATAAATAGTCATTTGCTTTCGGCTGCTGCAGATGTGCAGCATTTCTCCATTAAAACTGCCTGTTTCTAATGCCTCTAAACAATTGTTCATGTGTGCCGATATGATATATATACAGCAATAATTTAAAGGGAAATGACATGGACAAAACAGAAAATGGTTTTTACAGATACCTTGCCAAGCCAATAAACGAACTTATTGAAAGAATTAGTGTACTGGGACTGTCAAACAAGGACAGCAGAAGCTCGTTGAATGTCAAAAAAGAACTTTCTCCTGTTTTTGAAGAAATAGAATCAGGTTTTGGCAAACTGAACAATCTTGTTGAACTTATAGAAAACATGAACCGAAACGTATCCTTTGAAGGGATACTCAAGTACATCTATACAAATTTCTCGGCGTACATACCGTACACCCACATAGGAATAGCACTTCTGAAGGACGAGGGGAGGACTCTTGAAGCATCTTACGGCATTTCAGACCCTTCACTGAGCGAGCTGCCGAAAAAGCTTGCAGGATTAAGGACGGAAATAAGCAGCACAAGTCTTGGAAACATAGTAGACAAAGGAATTCCAAGGGTGATAAACGACTTGGAAGGTTACACCAAAAATAAAAATGCATCCTACAACAGAATCTTAATTGAAGCAGGAATCAAGTCTTCCATAACGCTGCCGCTTAAAATAAATGAACGGCCAATCGGAATAATATTTTTTTCAAGCACAAAAAAGAATGCCTATAAAGATGAGCACATCATGTTTTTAGAAACCCTGTCAAGCAGCATTGCAATAAGTCTCAACAAGAATATATTCATTGACGAGATGCAGTACAGCACATTGCTTGCCCTGACGAAAATGGCCGAAGCAAGGGATGAGGATACGGGAGACCACCTTGACCGCATGACTGCCTATGCAGTCAGGATATCTGAATTTCTCCTTGAGGACAATTTGTTTCAGGATGTGATTACAGTATCGTTTTTAAAGAACATCCAGCGGTTCAGTCCACTTCATGACATCGGAAAGGTTGGTATCAAGGATGGAATACTTCTTAAACCGGGAAAACTGACCGACGAAGAATACAACGAGATGAAGAAACACGTGAAGTACGGTTCAGAGGTGCTGAGGGCTGCAGAAAGCAACATGGAAAAGCTCAGCTACAGCGTGTTTAAGATGGGCATAGAAATTGTTGAATGCCATCATGAGAAGTGGGATGGAACTGGATATCCCCACTGCAAAAATGGCAGAGAAATACCGCTGAGCGCCAGGATTGTGGCGGTTGCGGACGTGTTTGACGCTCTTACAAGCAAAAGGCCTTACAAAAAGGCTCTTACCTTTGAAGACAGCTTCAGCTATATTTTACACGAAAGAGGCATGCACTTCGATCCGGAAATAGTTGACTGCCTTGAAAGACACAGGTCAGAGTTCTATAAAGTATATTCAAGCTTTGAAAGAAACAAGCCGGCTTAGCTAAGCCGGCTTTAAATTACTGTCGTATGGTTTTTAATGCACTGCTCCATGAGATAACCTGATCTATTACCTCATTGACCGTGTTTTCATGGCGCGGATTCGGTTTGAAGAGGCTCATGTTCTCAAAGTCAGTAAACAGGGAGAGCATCACCTGAGCCCTTACATCGGCCATCTTAAGCTCTCCGGCCACCAGTCTCAGGTGCTCAGCCGAACGGGCTCCGCCGGCGCTGCCGTAACTTACGATTCCCATGGCTTTGTTTGCCCATTCTGCGTTTAGATAGTCTATGGCGTTTTTAAGGGCTCCCGGGATGCTGTGATTGTATTCTGCCGTCACGAAGATAAATCCGTCGAATTCCTTTATTTTCTCGGACCATCTCTTTGTATGGTCCTTGGTGTACTGCTGCATCATTGCCGGGTATGGTTCGTCGTAAAGGGGAAGATCGTAATCCTTTATATCTACAAGCTCAAACTGAGCGTCGTTTCTTTTTGCTGCTATATCATAAACCCATTTTGCAACTGCTTCTCCGTTGCGTCCTGGTCTTGTGCTTCCTAAAATTATACCTATTTTGTTCATTTTAAATCCTCCTGTTTTAGTAGAGTTAATTGTTGCTAACTTTATATTCTAAAGATACCCCCAAAAGCAATTTTTAAACATATTTTATTTGTTTTTTGTATAAAGACATTATTGTTGTTGTAAAGGAAACCACCATGTGTTAATATGTTTCTGATACCTTAAAATGGTGAATATTATTAACAGAAGGGATAAAAACAATGAGAAATTATGTAATCTTTACAGAATCCACTGCAGACCTTCCCATTAATCTCATAGAAGAGCTGGATATCAAAGTAATACCCATGGTTTTTGGTTTTGAAAACGAAAGTTATTTGGACTACCCCGATCACAGGGAACTGGACATAAATAAATTCTACGAAAGGCTCAAAAACGGTGAAAGATCTACAACGGCACTGATTAATGCCATGACTTTTCAGGAATATTTCGAACCCGAGCTTAAGAATGGAAATGACATACTGTACTTAGGATTTTCTTCGGGACTCAGCGGAACATATCAGTCCTCCCTCATTGCAGCACAGGAACTGAGGGAAAAGTATCCTGACAGCGTCATAAAATGCGTGGACACAAAAGCAGCAAACATCGGCCAGGGTCTGCTGGTATACTCAGCAGCTCAGAAGAAAAAGGAAGGCCTTACACTTGACCAGGCGGAAAGCTTTGTTCTGGAAAAGGTTCCTCACACATGCCACTGGTTCACTGTTGATGATTTAAACCATTTGAAGAGAGGCGGAAGGATAAGTGCCGTGAAAGCAACCGTCGGAACAGCGCTGAACGTGAAACCCATACTGCACGTAGACGACGAAGGTCTGCTTAAGCCTGTTGACAGCGTGAGAGGAAGAAAAAAATCCATAAACGCACTTTTGGATAAAATGACTGAAACCTGCGTCGACCCGCAGGAGCAGACAATATTCATCGGACACTGCAACTGTCTGGAAGATGCGGAATATCTTGCAAAACTGGTGAGGGAATCTTTCGATGTAAAGGAAGTCATAATCAATGACATAGGACCTATTGTAGGTTCACACCTGGGTCAGGGTGGATTGACACTGTTTTTCTTTGGCACAAAACGATAATAATTTCGGGGAATATGTAAAATTGTTCAGGCTACCGCACACTAACTAACATTGCAATTCTTTTATATGTGAACACTTGGAGTAAGATTAGGAGCACTCTTTTTTGATCTATCAAAGAAGGTGCTCCATTATTTGTGTTAATAAAACACGAATATTAAATCTGATATAAATAAGTCTGACAAGTTGAAAAACACGAAAGTATGTGTCTAAAGATATTATGTTATTGCTCCCAACTTTTTTTGATTCCAAGCAATTTTGCTTTTCTTACTATTGTTGGTTGAGTAGTTTTAAGAGCTTCTGCTGCTTTATATGTCGTCTTATGTTTTTCAAGTGCTTCTAGAATTAATTTTCGTTCTAAGTTTTGAACAGCATCTTTTAAAGAAATATTTTCATTAGGCTCAAAATATTCATCAATATTAAGAACTTCATATGGCTGAGTGATCAATTTAACTTGTTCTGAAGTAATGGTATCTTTTTCACCTACAACAACTAGTCTTTCTATAGCATTTTTTAATTCTCTTATATTGCCGGGCCAGTCATATTGTTCTAAATAAAATAAGGCTTTGCTGCTGAAAATTTTGTTTTTACCATATTTCACATTAAACTCTTCTAAAAATTCAAGGCAAAATAATTTTATGTCATCTTTTCGATCTCTTAAAGATGGAATTTTTATTGGAATTACGTTTAATCTATAATATAAATCATTACGGAAATAACCTGCTTTTATGCGATTAAATAAATCTTCATTTGTAGCAGCTATAATTCTGACATTTAGAGGTATTTTTTTTGTTCCGCCTACACGCATAAATTCATTTTCCTGCAATACTCTAAGGAGCTTAGGCTGCAAACTTAAAGGCATTGTACCAATTTCATCAAGTAAAATTGTACCACCGTTTGCGAGTTCAAATAAGCCTTCTTTAGTTTTTACTGCTCCTGTAAAGGCGCCTCTTTCATAACCAAACATTTCGGATTCCAAGAGATTTTCTGGAATAGCAGCACAATTAACTGTAATAAAGGGTCTGTCTTTTCTAAGAGAATTTATATATATTTCATTTGCTAAAACTTCCTTACCTACACCGCTTTCACCTAAAATCAATATGGAAGCATCTGTTTTTGCTACAGAAGGAATCAATGCTTTTATTTCTTCAATTTTTTTTGAGTTTCCTATCATTTTGGATTCGTATTTGCTTTGCTTAAGAAATTTGATTTTATCACATAAAATCTTATTTTTTTCTATTTCTGAATCCAACCTTTCTTTCCAGTCAGAAAGTTTTGTTAAGTCTTGTACTAACGTAAAGACATATTCTATTTCATTTTTACCATTAAAAATTGGAGTGCTTGTAACCATTACTTTGCTATCGTCAGGGGTACTTGTAACCATAGAAATTTTTTTTCTTTCATTTAATGCCCTTATAGCAGTAGATTGTGAAGAAATCTCTTCAATGTGATCATAAGATATATCTTTATCTATATTTGTTTGATTGGATTCATTAATAGTAAGAAAATATTTCAGGTTGCTGCTCATTATTTCTTGAATTGGTTTTCCGTACGCTTCTTCTTTTTTTATGTTATATACTTTACTCCAGGATTTATTGACAAATATAATACAACCTTCATTATCAATAATATGAATTGGAAGATCAACTAAGTCTGATACGAAAAAGGCATTTAGATATTTAAAACTTTCAGGAAAACTGTAATTATATTTCATTAAGAAGAACCTCCGTTAATTTATATAAAGTGTAAACGTATTATATCATAAAAATATTAATTATCAAGCTTAAATGATACGTTAATTTATCAATGATACAAAATTAAATCATTTGTTGGTGAAATTACAAACAAATAATAAAGCAATAAAATAGTATACTCTGTTAATGTTTAATATTTATTTTGTTTAATGTTAATACGAATATCGGTTATATACTTGTTTCAACACAATATATGGACACTAATTATTAATTTTGATTTTATAAAAATATTCTATTTAATATTTGGCACAAGGTTTGCTATATATATAGTCAGGTTTCAACAAACAGTATAGGGAGAATGTATAACCAGAAAGCAAAGAGTTGGAGAGCATCCAATTACGCTGCTGTTGAAGTTAGTGAACCTTTAATCATTGAGAGTTAGGTTGATTTAATTAAAAACTAAATAAGAAAATTAGTTTAAATTTTTTAAATCATTAATACAAAAATGAATTAAGCTTAAAAAACGCTTTATCAGATTAGGTAGTAAAATTGTAGGATTACTGCAAAATGCAAATATATGGAGGAACAATTATGGAAAGAGAAATTCTCAAGGGTATTATTGATATTCATGTTCATGCTGGCCCTTCTGTAGCAAATAGGGCTGTTGATGCAGCTGATATGCTTAAAGAAGCTCAAGAAGCAGGATATGCAGGATTTTTAGTTAAGGATCATTACTTCCCAAGCATGCTTGGCGCTAAAATGGTAGAACAGCACTTGGGAAATGGAAGTTGTAAAGTATACGGATCCATTGCGCTAAATAATTCAATTGGACTTTTCAATTTAAAGGCGCTGGATACTGCAAGGCAGATGGATGCAAAAATTATTTATTTTCCAACAGTATCCACTAAAAAGCATATCGATGACCATAAAAAGGCTTCATTTGTTGGAGCGGGAAAGGCATCAATTCCAGAAAATCCAATTGTTTATGTTGATGAACAGGGAAATATGGATCCGGCAGCTATTGAATGTCTTAAATACATGGCAGAGTATGATATGGTTTTAGGCACAGGACATGGCAATCTATGGGAAGTTGATCATTTGATAACAAAGGCAGTAGAGTTAGGAATAAAGAGGATTCTTGTGAATCATCCGCATTACAATGTGGGAGCTAGCTATGAAGACATGTCTAGATGGGTAAAGATGGGAGCCTTTATAGAATTGAATGTATGTGTGTTCAAAGGAGGTTCTAGGCTCGGTACAGTTGAGAATATAGTTGCTAAAGAAATGATTGAAGCCTGTGGAGCGGAAAATATAATTCTTGATTCTGATATGGGTCAAAGTGGAAATGGCTCTCCGGTAGAAGGAATGTATAATTTTATCGAACTTTTGATAAATGAGTTTGATATTACAGAAGAGCAAATTAATGTTATGGCTAAAAAAAATCCGGTTAAGCTTTTAAAATTATAAACCAAGTTTAGAAATAGATGGTATTAATAACCACTATTCTATATATAAAAAAAATTCTATTATATATTTGGAGGAATATGAAATGACTAAGGTAGCATCAGGCAATTGGAATGAATCACCATGGCAGGAAATCAGAGCAGGTATTACAAGAGTGGTGTTTGCGATGGAGGCTGATAGTGTTTGCTGCACTATAGGAAAGGTAGAAAATGGTAATGAAGTAAAACCTCATTCTCATCCAAACGAGCAAGTAGCTCTTGTTTTAGAAGGGGAATGTGATTACTACGTGGATGGAGTTCCTTATAGATTGAAACCAGGTAGCTGGGTTACAGTTCCAGCCAATGTAGAACATTATATTCACGTTTATGACAGCCCAGTTCCATGCGTGAACATGGACATATTTACACCGGACAGACCAGAATATACAGAGTCATATACAAAATTTCTAGCAGAACAAGAGAATAAATAGTTAAAGCTATAAAATATGCTGGGGTAACTTGATTAATTTAGTATCTCAGCAATACTATGATAAACAACATAATTGCTTTAAATAACTAAAGATAGCATTAATCCAAAGTATAAATTTAAAAAATATATTATTGAGGAGAAACTAAATTATGAAAAGATTAAAAGCTCTTACAGCAATGATCCTTGTATTTGTAATTGTTTTAACAGGATGCAGCGGAAACAAAACCCAAGCTCCGGCAGCGACAGACTCAGGAAAAACCATTGAGGTTACATTTGCTGATTATGGTTCAAGCAAGACTGCAGCAGCAAAAGAATATACTTTTGCAACCGAATATATTAACAAAAACAGTAATGGAAGATTAAATGTTAAATATGTACCAGATGCTGTATTGGGTAATGAGACAGAGATGATTCAGCAATTGATGGATGGTACTATGAAAATGGCTACATTAGGGACAAGTACATTCAGTAAATTTACAGACAAATTAGAAGTATTCCAACTGCCGTTCCTGATTACAGACTATGAAAAAGAAGCTATAGCCTTTACCAGTCCTGAAGGTCAAGCTTTATTAGATACAGCTGAAGAATTAGGGCTAAAAATTGTAGGATATTCAGAAAATGGTTTAAGACACTTTGCTAACAATATAAAGCCTATTAATAAACCTGAAGACCTAAATGGTATTATCATGAGGATCGTACCAAGTACAATGCTGCAAAAATCGATGGAACTATTAGGCGCGAACCCAACACCTTTAAATTATGGCGAAATATATACTGCACTGCAAAACAAAGTTATTGATGGAGAAGAAACTAACTTTGCAACACTTTATGCTATGAAGCATTATGAAACAATTAAATATGTATCTGAAATTGGTATGTATCCTTTCCCTGTACTTATTGTATGTAATCTTGATTTTTGGAACTCATTATCAACTGAAGATCAAGCTTTAATAACAGAAGCTTTTGATAATGGTGTAGATAACTTATTTACAGATTATCTTCCAAACTATGAAGCTGAAGCGAGAGCAGTATGTGAAAATGTTGGACTAGAATTTAATGTTATAGAGGATAAGGCACCATTTATTGAAAAGGTTAAACCAGTTTATGAGGAATACAAAGCAAAAGATCCGAAAATCAAAGCATTTATTGAAATGATGGAAGGATTACAATAAATAATCACTTAACTAAGTCCCAGTTCTTACTTGTATTTGGGCTGGGACTTAGTGTAATAACTATTTAGTGGAGGTATTAATTTGGATGATAAAGTAGATGTTTGGGATAAAGCGCTTGATAAATTAGCTAAGTTAGTAAAGTACTTTTTAGGCGTCTTGCTTGGTATTATGTTGATTTCCGCTCTTTTTGCAGTATTTACACGTTATTTTATAGGAAAGTCTTTTGCATGGTCAGAGGAGCTCATCCGTTATTTAATAATTTGGGTTTCCATTCTTGGAGCAGCTGTTGGATATAAAGAAGAAGGTTTAGTTTTTTTTGATATGATAGTAAATGCTTTTAAGGGCAAAAAGAAAAGGAATATGCTGTTGATGAATAATACCGTTACTCTGATTTTTATTATTTTCATTTTTATAAATTCAATTAAAACGATTCAGTTGCCATCTGTTGCAAAACAAATAAGTATAGGCTTGCAAATTTCAATGGTGATACCATTCTTAGCTGTTCCTTTAGGATTGGGACTGATGATCATTTTTGGAGTTAATCATTATAGGGTAATTTTAAGAAAATATAACGAAGGGATGTATAATTGATGGTTATAGCTTTAATATTATTTATTTTAACTTTACTATCTGGTGTGCCAATAGCGATTGTTTTAGGAATCGTTGGAGTAGCTCATATCTTTGAAATAGGAAATCCTGCATACTTAAGTGTTATTACCCAAAGAATATTTGCCGGAATGGATGTTGTTGGACTTACTTGTATTCCATTTTTTATAGTTGCAGGTGAAGTAATGAATGCTTCTGGGGTTACATCAAAGCTATTGGAGTTTATTCGATCTTTAATAGGACATGTTCGCGGCGGTCTTGCATATTCAGCTGTAATGATAGCAATGATATTAGCTGCTATATTAGGATCTGCAAATGCAGTCGCATCTATACTTTGTGCTGTACTAATTCCTGAAATGACTAGAGATAAGTACCCTGAAGAATTTAGTGGTGCACTTATAGCTTCGTCAGGCATTCTTGGACCTGTTATTCCTCCTAGTGTTACATTTGTATATTTTAGTGTATTAAGCAATGTATCTGTAAATGCTTTATTTATGGGTGGTATTGTACCAGGGGTTTTATTAGGTTTAGGATTTATAGTGGTAATTTTTCTCAGCATTAAAAAGTTCAACTTACCAAAGGGAGATCCCTTTGATCTAATGAAATTAATAAAAACATTTTTTTTAGCTTTACCTGCTTTATTAGTTCCAATAATTATAGTTGGTGGTATCATGGGTGGAATATTTACTCCAACTGAATCTGGAGCCGTATCTGTTTTGGCAGCTATTATCGCTGGACTAATTTATCGTAAATTTAAGTTCTCTATGTTACCGGCAATTTTTGTAAGATCTGCGGTAGCTACTGCGGGCATTTTTATAATTATCGGATTCGGCAATGTTATTGGATGGTCGATGGCTATTGACGGAATTCCACAGGCAATTCAAGCAGCAATTCTCGGATTAACAACTAGTAAGACATTAATTATTTTAATAATGTTAGGTATTTTAATACTGGTAGGATGCTTAATGGAAGCAACAGCAGCTATGCTTATATTTACGCCGGTTATGTTACCGATAGCAACACAAGTTGGAATGGATCCAGTACACTTTGGTTTGATATTCTGTATTATGCTTACCATAGCTTTGGTTACTCCTCCAGTTGGAATGACTCTGTTTGTAACCTCTAATATATCGGGAATTTCCTTAAATAAATTGAGCAAAGCAGTTATACCATTTGTTTTGACTGCATTTATAGTAACCTTTGCTTTAGCTTTTTTGCCTGACCTTGTATTGTTTATACCGAGAGCTCTTGGAATCGTCGCAGGGTAATTAATAAATCAAAATCTATAAGAAATAGCGAGGTATGAAGAAATGAATAATGCATATTCGGTGAGAGAAAGAATCTTAAATAAGGAAGTTGTTATTGGATTGTTTTATAAATTTAACAGTCAGGCAATAGTTGAAATGGTTGGTAATGCGGGGTTTGATTTCATAATTATTGATACAGAGCATTCAAATTATTCCAATTATGATGTGGAAGGACTTATTCGTGCTGCGGAATGCGTTGGAATGAGCACTGTTGTAAGAGTAAAAGAAGCTATTCCAGAGGATGTGTTACATGCCCTTGATTCAGGTGCTGATGGAGTACAAGTTCCAAGTATTACTTCAATAGAAACAGCAAAAGAAGTTTGCCGGTCATCTAAGTATTATCCGGAGGGTAACAGAGGTCTTTCAACAAATCAAAGAGCAGCAATGTATTCCGGATGGAATAAAGAAGTTCCATATATCCAATATTCTAATAAAAATTCTTTAGTTGTAGTTCATGTGGAAAATAAAGAAATGGCAGACAAGGTTGACGAATTACTGGAAATTCCGCAAATAGATGTAATTTTTGTTGGACCAGCTGATTTAAGCCAGTCAATGGGAAAACCAGGTCAACTCAATGATCCTGAAGTTGTCGCTGTTATAGAGGAAGTATTCAGAAAAACATTAGCTATGGGCAAAGCAGTAGGAATTTATTGCGGAACACCTGCTTCTTTAAAGAAATATGTAGGTCTTGGAGCAACGTATATTGCATACGGTTCAGACGTAACAACAATGGTTGGAGCTTTAAAAGAGCTAAAAAAATCAGCTGACGAAGCATTAATTTAAGGAGCTTGACGGATAAATGAGTAAAATTATTATTACAGCGGCAATCACAGGTGCAATACATGTACCATCATTATCACCATATTTACCTATTACACCAGAACAAATTATTGATAATGCCGTTGGCGCAGCTGCGGCAGGTGCGGCTATAGTACATATTCATGCTAGGGATCCAAAAACAGGAGAACCTAGTTCAAACTTAGAACTTATGAGAGAAATAGTTTCTGAGATAAAAAAGAAATCAGATGCTGTAATCTGTATTACTACTGGAGCAAGTCAGATGATGACAATTGATGAAAGATTAGCTCCTGTACCTGAGCTTCAACCAGAATTGGCTTCCTGTAATGCAGGAACTATGAACTTTGTGTTATCCGGAATGATTAAAAAACTTAATGAAAATTCACAAGAATGGGAAAAGCAATATTTACTTGGAACTAATAGCTCAATGTTTGCTAATACCTACAGCAACATGGAGCAATATATTAAAACCATGGCAAAGTACCGTACACGTATGGAGTTTGAAGTGTATGATGTAGGAATGATAAATAATATAGCACATTTTGTTAATGAAGGTATAGTTGATAAACCTATTTATATACAATTTGTTATGGGGGTTCAAGGCGGAATCCCAGCTAGTGTTGAAAACCTGGTTATATTAAAAAATACAGCAGATCGTCAATTGAAGGATTTTGTCTGGTCTGTTGCAGTAGCAGGCAGGAAGCAGCTCCCATTAACCGCAACAGCATTGGCGCTAGGCGGTAATGTTCGTGTTGGGCTGGAAGATAATATATATATTAGACCGCATGAACTTGCTAAAAATTGTGCTGAGCAAGTAGTGGCAATTCGAACAATAGCAGAAATCATGGGCAAGGAAATTGCTTCTCCGGATGATGCTAGAGAAATGCTATTGCTAAAGGGAGGCAATTTAGTTAAATTCTAAATAAATATTAATATGAAAGAAAAGGTAAATTAGAATGAATAGATATAAAACACTTTTTACCCCAATTAAAATTGGAAACATGAGTGTAAAAAACAGGATTTTTCTATCACCTGTAGGTACACATTTAGCTACAGAACATTATGAGGTTACAGATGAAATACTAGCTTTTTATGAGGCAAGGGCAAAGGGCGGAGTAGGACTTATTACGACAGAATGCGTATTAATAGCACCGAATACACGATATTCAACGTTTCACAATATGGGACTTTTTGAAGACCGTATGATAGAAGAAATGAAAAAGATACCTGAAGTAATGCATAGATATGATGCAAAGGCTTGTGTTCAACTTATGCACCCTTCATCTGTTGCAACTCCAAAATATAACAATGGATTGCAACCTATTGCTGCATCTCCACTAGAATGTAGGTCAGTCGGAGAGATATCAAGAGCTGCAACTATTGAAGAACTTAAAGAAATTGTAATTCAATTTGGTGAGGCTGCATTTCGTGCAAAAAAGGCAGGTTTTGATGCAATTGAAATACATTGTTGTCATGGACATGGATTATTGGGGAGATTTATTTCACCAGTTGAGAATAAGAGGGTTGATGAGTATGGTGGTAATGTTGATGGAAGATTAAAACTAGCTTTAGATGTTATTGCTGAAGTAAAAAAGAATGTAGGAGATCAATTCCCAATTATAGTTCGAATGTCATGCACTGATGCAATTGAAGGCGGACAATCAATTATGGAAGCTAGATACATTGCACGAAAGTTTGAAGAAGCAGGTGTTTCATTGATACATTTATCAAATGGTACAATGAATAAACCTTGGGATCTTACTGCGCCTTCAGGAATACAAAAAGCATTCAATGCAGAATTAGCTGAACAAATTAAAAAGGTGGTAAAAATACCTGTAGGATTTATTGGCAGAATCAATGAACCTTGGGTTGCTGATATGTCCATTGAGTTAGGAAAAGGTGATGTAGTATACGTCGGAAGAGCCATTCTTTGTGATCCGGAATTTCCAAATAAGGCCGAAGCAGGTCTTGAAAATACTATTCGACCATGTATTGGTTGTAATAATTGTATAGTTTCAATAAATAATGATTTAAGTATTAGATGTACGATGAATCCAGAAGCTGGCAATGAAATTACTGAAAAGTCGATGAAAAAAAATATTTTTAATTTGAAGAATATACTTGTTATTGGCGGAGGTCCGGCTGGGTTGACTGCATCTGCTTATGCAGCTGAACGTGGGCATAAAGTTACTTTGATTGAGGCTAGCAACAGACTAGGTGGACAAATGTATTTAGCGGCATTTCCGCCGTGTAAACAAGACATAGCATTTGGTACTAAGTATATGATTGAACGTTGTATAAAAGCAGGCGTTAATATAGTTATGAACTGTCCGTTTGATGCTTCCATACTAAATAAGAATGAATATGATGCAGTTATTGTAGCTAATGGAGGAAAACCTGCTGTTCCTGAATTTTTAAAGGATGCAAAACATTTAGTGACAGCATGGGATGCTTTAGAGGGTAAAGAAGCAATAGGTATAAATACAGTTATTATTGGTGGTGGACTAGTAGGCTGTGAGACGGCAGACTTTCTTGCACATCCTGTAAATGACCTTAATGCTAATAGCAGAAAAGTTACAATAATTGAAATGGATAGTATAATAGCACGCGAAGAAAAATCATCATTCAGACCTCTAATGATTAGACGTTTGTTGGAAAAAGGTTGTAACATCATTACATCTGCAAAAGTATTAAAAGTCTTTGACAATAAAATTGATTATGAAAATGGTGGAAAAGTATATACAATAGAAAATGTTGATACTGTTGTCTGTGCAGTTGGTGTTAAATCGGACAATGTAGTTAAAGAGAATTTGTTTTCGGAAGAAATTTCTGTACAAATAATCGGAGATGCAAAAAAATCTAGAAATATTTATTCAGCTGTTGCAGAAGCTTATCAAGCTGTAAATAATCTAGAATAATTCGGCAGGATTGAGTAAGAGATTACTCTCGATTGTATAATATTATAAAGCAAGACAAGCTAGGTGGCTATAATGGCTTGTTTTGAGTTGGATTTATTATGTAAAAAAAACCATTGACATTAGCTGCCCTAATAGGTTATAATAACTTTTGCTGTAAGGCACTTAGGAGAGATGTCCGAGTGGTTTAAGGAGCACGCCTGGAAAGCGTGTATACGGGAAACTGTATCGGGGGTTCGAATCCCCCTTTCTCCGCCAAAAATGAATTTTTAAGCCTTACAGCTTTTTTATTGCTCAAAAAATAACTCAAGAAGCAAAAAACAATATACACGCCTAAAGCAAATAAAATGTGGAGGTGTGTATTTTTTATAAAAAAATTCTGTTAGGTGACATTTTCCTTGATATCAGATGAAGAATAACTTTTCTTTGGGTATGCTGTTCCAAATGCACAATACATAGGATTGCTATCGCAGCAAGGAAGAGAAATATCATTTTTACAGCAGAGGGATAAAATGCCTCCAAACTAAGTCCTATGTTTTTTGTCCTTTTATTTTTGCTAAATTACTGATAAAATAAATACAGATTATATATGATTCAGAACATAACATACTATTGTCTTGTTCACTATTGTAAAATAGTCATATGCTTTTAGAAGGGGGAGAACATGTGAAATTTTCAAATATTTGTATTATTACAGAGAATGTTTCAGGTCTTGCAAGGTTTTATGAAGCAGTTTTTCAAACAAAGGCCGAAGGAGATGATATTCATTGTGCCTTGTCAACTGATGGAGCTGTTATAACCATTTATTCAAAAAAAGCAGCTGAAAATGATATGTCTTTTAATTTTTCGGAATATTGGGGTTCAGGAAATTTTACAATAGGATATAATGTTGATGATGTTGATGAGGAGTACGAAAGGCTAAAAACGATGAAGGTCGATTTTGTAACAACTCCAACTACTTGGCCGTGGGGTGCCAGGTCTGTACACTTCAGAGACCCCGATGGAAACATCATCAGTTTTCGGAGCTTATTAGGATAACGATGGGAGGTTATTATGCTTGTACCACACTTACACTTAAATGGCAAATGTCAGGAAGCCATTTCTGTATATGAAAATGCATTTAATACAAAATGTGATTCAGTGGAATATATGTGTGAAGCAGAGCCAGAGAAAGGTATTCAACATGCTGAAATACACATTCATGGACAAAGGGTCATGCTGAATGACCGCGGCGGCAATGAAGCATTGACTGCTAACTCCACCGTTCATTTGGTAGTCGTTTTTTCTGATGAAACAGACCTCAAGCATACATATAAGTATCTTTGTGATGGCTGCGTTATCATTTCTCCAATACAGGCGGTTAGTTATAGTCCATGTACTGTAAGTTTCATCGATAAATTTGGTGTTCGTTGGAGCTTAATGGTATAGCAATTAATATTCCGACTCCTTGCTGCAATTGAAGTTTAATGAAATGCAATAAATACAAGTATTGCACACGCCAAAATGTTAATATTACGGAGGCGTGTAGCTATTATAGTGCTAATGAAAAAATTATAGAGGTGTAACATGTCCGTTTATAAATCAAACTGCTGTCCTCACTGCAACGAAATCATAGAGACGAAGTTCAGGAAGAATACCATAAAATTTAATATTGACAAAAATTTCGGTAATCCCATCAGTATATGCCCTTATTGCAAGAAGGAATATCTTGATGATACAGTTCAGGAACCTGCGTTGATGTCACCGTCTGATCTTCTCATGAAGGGTTTGTCGTCAACTGTTTCAGCATTGGCAGCATCAGCGGTAATTTCAATTCTTGCCGGCAGTTATCTAGCCCGGATCATGTCCGGAGATATTAATGCTGAAATAAATGATGCAACAGCCTTCAGGTTTATTTTGCCGCTTGTGGTAATCAGCTCAGCAGTTGCATTGGTGGTTTTTAAGCCTTTGAATTTGAAAAGCGAAGTGGATGCGTCACTGGAAAGATTAAAGGACAAAGAATATGCCGGGAAACTGCTTAAATTAAATAAGAACATCGTGTCACCGGGTTCTGCCTATGAAAAATATCTGGCAAAAAAGTCGGTTGATGCTTAAGATGCAGCGACGTCAGGATAATGTTACTTTAAATTATTTTTAAAAAGTGCTTGACATTGTCCAGGCATGTGACTATAATGTAAAAAAGTTGATAGTTAAACAGTATAGCAAAGGCGCTATAGGAAGGAATACCCCACCTATAGCGCTTTATTGATTTTAATTGCTTTTAGTACGGCATTAACTTAAATTTTAATTATGTAAATAGCAAAGGCGCTATGGGATATACCCGTAGTGCCTTTATTTATTGGAAATGAAATCATTATTGAGGAGTTTAGCATGGGTTACGAACAATGGGTACATGAGTTAAAAAGGAATTATGATGATACTGTTCAATGGAGGAGACATTTGCATGAATATCCTGAACCTTCATTTGAAGAAAAGGAAACTGCCAAGTTTATTGAAGACAAGTTAAGAGAATTTGAAATAGAAGACATTAGGACAAACGTGGGAAACGGATATGGCTTGGTTGCCAGGATTAAGGGCTCCAGACCCGGTCCCACAATAGCATTCAGAGCAGATATTGACGCACTCAGACTTCAGGAGGAGGCAGATGTTCCCTTTGCTTCTAAAAATCCGGGCATCATGCATGCATGCGGCCACGAAGTTCACACAGCAGCTCTGCTCAGTGTGGCAAGGGTGCTTCAGAACAACAGAGACGAGTTAAAGGGAAACCTGGTGCTGCTGTTTCAAAATGCGGAGGAATGTCCTCCGGGAGGAGCAGAAAGCATGGTAAAGGCAGGCTGCTTGGATGGAGTGGATTATGTGTTCGGACTTCATGTCATGTCCAGCGTTGAAGTTGGAAAGGTCGGATACCTAAGACACTATGGATCTGCCTGCTCTGATACATTCAATATTAGAATACAAGGTAGGGGAGGGCATGGTGCAATGCCTCACACGGCCATAGATCCTGTTGTAATAGGTGCTAATGTAATTACACAGCTTCAGTCTCTGGTTAGCCGCTACGTTGATCCGCTTAAACCAGCAGTCCTTACATTTGCAGGATTCCAGGCAGGCGGTGTTGCTGATAACATCATTGCAGACAGCGCATTTTTAAACGGAACGGTTCGTACCTTAAATTCTGAAGTCCGTGACTTAATGGAAGAACAAATAAGAAAAATGAGTGATGCTATTATCAGCTCCTTTGGCGGAAAGGCACAAATAGAATATCGCAGGGGTTATCCTTCAGTGGAGAACACTCCTGAAGAGACAGAGAAACTTAAAAAAGTGCTGTTGTCCAAATTCGGTGAAAGCAATGTTTTGGAGCTTACAGTCTCAATGGGCGGTGAAGACTTTGCTTATTATCTTAAGCAAAGACCGGGAGCATTCTTTTATGTGGGTGCAGGCAACAGTAAAATCAATGCCGATTTTCCCCATCATCACCCGAAATTCAAGGTTGACGAAACATCAATGATATGCGGCGGAGAAGCATTTCTGGCACTGGCAGAAGATTATCTATTATAAGGATGGTGGTTTGATGAAAAAGTATATTATTAAGAGGCTTTTGATTGTTATACCGGTTTTGTTCATGATTTCCGTAGGAGCATTTATGATTGTAAACCTTGCTCCCGGCAATCCTGTGGACCTGTACGTTTCTCCGGATATGACGACGGAACAGATTGAAGCAACCAAGCAGGCGCTGGGGTTAAACGATCCTCTTACGGTTCAGTATGCAAAGTGGCTGATGAACATTCTGAAGGGAAATCTGGGATTCTCGTTTTCAAGCAGGCTTCCCGTTTCCACAATCTTGGGACAAAGAATAGGACCAACACTACTGCTCATGTCTCTCTCCATGGTCGTGGCATATTCCTTTGCTATACCAATGGGTATACTAAGTGCAAAAAAACAAAATTCAATTGTTGATTATTTCGTAACAGGCCTGTCATTTACCGGAATCTCACTGCCAAGTTTTTTCTTCGGTCTGGGACTCATATACGTCTTTGCAGTTAAACTTAAACTGCTGCCTACGGGAGGAACCAAACTTCTGGGAGTGGACGGCGGAATTGCAGATCAGATTCGACACCTGATTTTACCGGTAATAGTCCTGGCATCTCAGTTTGCTGCCAATATGATACGCTATGCACGTTCCAGTATGATAGAGGTGTACAACGAAAACTATATACGAACAGCAACTGCAAAAGGGTTGAAACCCATGCAGATTCTTGGCAATCACGGTGTAAGGAACGCGCTCATTCCCATTATAACCGTAATAGGTGCCGATATACCAAAGATTGTGGGCGGAGCTATTGTAACTGAACAGATTTTCCAGTGGCCGGGAATTGGTTCACTAATGGTAGCATCAATAAATTCCAGGGATTATCCCGTGTTGATGGCAGTCACAATGATTTCTGCGGTGGCTGTATTGTTGGCAAATATTCTTGTGGACATAATGTATGCTGTGGTTGACCCAAGGATAAAGTTCAACTGATTTGTAATTGAAAGGAGATAATAGCATGGAATTAAATTCAAAGTTTAAACTGGCATCATTTAATGATTACCATAATTATGATGAAGATGCAGACAAGATTAGTGCCAAAGGCGAAAAAAGCTACTTTAAGACAATTGCCGGACGTTTTGCCAGAAATAAGGTCAGCGTAATAAGCCTTCTGCTTTTTATACTGCTTATTACCGCAGCCATACTTGCGCCTGTTATAGCACCTTATCCTCCCAACAAAACTGTTGGAGGTTTTGAAGCAGCACCCGACAAGAGCTTTGCGCTGGGAACGGACGAAGTTGGTCGTGATGTGCTCAGCAGGCTCATATACGGAGCTAGGGTTTCGCTGATTGTCAGTATGGGTTCCGTTGCTATATACGTGATAATTGGAACAACACTGGGTTTGATATCCGGATATTTCGGAGGTTTAACAGATTCGGTAATAATGCGTATAACAGAAGTTTTTATGGCATATCCCTATTTTATGGTAATACTTGTTTTGGTTAGTCTCATAGGACCAAGTATCTGGACTGTCACGTTTGTGCTTGGCTTTCTGGGATGGCCGCCATTGTGCAGACTGGTGAGAGGGCAGGTCCTTTATATAAAGACAATAGATTTCATATCAGCTGCCAAAGCTACCGGTTATTCCACATGGTCAATACTGTTCAAACAGATATTACCCAATGTTTTATCCATAATTCTTGTAAATGCAACATTTGGAATTGCCAATGCAATTTTAACAGAAGCTTCTTTAAGCTTCCTGGGTATGGGAGTGCGTCCACCGGCAGCCAGCTGGGGAAACATGCTGTCCAACGCCCAATCATTGACGGTTTTGTCCACGCAGCCATGGAGATGGGTGCCAGCCGGAATTGTAATATTGATTTCGGTCTTGATTGTAAACTTCATCGGCGACGGCTTAAGGGATGCGGTGGAAGGAGAAACAAAATAGGTTAATAATTGGATATTATAATTTTGCAGCAGCAGAAGTTGAAATATTTCAATTAATAATAAATTTAATTTTAGGAGGAAAATTATGAAAAAAAATAACAGAACAAAAAAATCTTTACTTGCTTTAATGATGGCGCTGATACTGATTTTTACAGCATGCAGCAGTGGTGAAACAGCTCCGGCAGGAGGCACAACAGCTAACACACCGGCAGCCAGCGAAACTTCTGGCAGCCAAAGCAATGCTTCATCAGATATACTGTATATAGGAATGACCAATGCACCTGCAAGCTTCAACATAATAAATACGTCTGATATCGCAGGAAGATGGGTTCAAAGATTCATGTACGATTCTTTGTTGCTCATGCCTACTACAACAACTTTTGAGCCTGGACTTGCAGACAGCTTTGAAACAGAAGACGACCAGAACTTCACCATCAAAATAAATGAGAAAGCAGTATGGAGCGACGGTACACCGGTTACAGCAGACGATGTTGTGTTCACATTGAACTATATTGCAAATCCTGAAGTGGAAACTGCAAGAGGATCAAACATCGCTATGCTTGAAGGTACAACGGCAGCAGGAAAGCTGGAAGAAGGACTTACAGAAATACCTAACCTGGTAGCTGTAGATGCTAAAACTGTAACCCTCAAAACTAAGAAACCTGTTGACCCAGCTTATATCAAAGAATTTTTGGGATTTGAAATAATGATACTTCCAAAACACATTGTTGAACCTATTCCGGTAAAAGATTATGGAAACTCAAATGCTGTAAACAATCCTACAGTAACAAGCGGCCCATTCAAGTTTGTACAATATCAAAACGGTTCATATGTGGAACTTGCTTCAAACCCTGATTACTACAAGGGAGAACCAGAATTTAAAAAGGTATTTATAAAGATCATGAACGGTACAAACCTTGTTACTGAGTTCCAATCCGGAGGAATACACATGGCGGCCGGCGGTGGAATTGGCGTTGTTCCTGTTCAGGATTTAGGAATATTGCGTGATGATCCCAATATGCAGATTGATGCCAACCCGGGATTCAATTCACAGTTCATGATGATAAACAACACAAAATACACAAATCAGAAATTCAGACAGGCATTAGCCTATGCAATCAATCGTGATTTAATAGTTCAAAACTTGCTGAAAGGTGAAGGCGAAGTAATGTCCAGCGTTTACCCAATAGCCAGCCCATACATGAACGAAGACTTGAAACCAATTGAGTACGATCCTGAAAAAGCTAAAGCACTTTTGGCTGAATCCGGATTTGACACATCTCAGGAAATCAACTTGATAGTACCTATCGGAAACAAGGTACGTGAACAGTCAGCCAACCTGATTGAACAGGATTTGGAAGCTATAGGACTTAAGGTTACACAAACAACTTATGACTTCCCGACAGTTATGGCTACAATAAAGACCAACGAATTTGATATGTGCCTCATTGGTTTTGGATATACTGTAGAGCCTGATGTAGCGACCTACTATTCGTCTTCAGGATCAATGAATTTCGGTAAGATATCTGATGCACATCTTGATGAGCTTCTGGAAAAAGGAACTTCACTTACAAACTTTGACGAGCGTAAGGCTGTATATGATGAAATTCAACAATACATGCAGGACAACACATTTATTTTAGGATTGTATTCTGATTATCAGATTGCATCAAGAGTCAAAGCCCTCAATGGAGGAATAACATCTTACTGGGCAGGATCACTTGCCGGTATAGAAAAGTGGAATATTAACGGATTACAGTGATATAAATTACCGAAGAAACAGGGCACTCCCATTCCCTGTTTCTTCAACTTTAAGGAAATTACATTCAAGAAAATTATATTTAGAGGTGAAATTGATGAAAAGAAGCAAAGTATTGGAAGTAAAGGACCTCGCCATTTCATTCAAAACATTTGAAGGAGAAGTAAGTGCCGTAAGAGGCGTAAACTTTGACCTGTACAAGGGAGAAACCCTGGCTATTGTGGGAGAATCAGGCTCTGGCAAATCTGTTTCCACAAAGGCCATAAACAGAATATTGCCGAAGAAGAACACTTGTTTTAAAGGCGGTCAGATTATTTTTGAAAACAAGGATCTGCTGAATATATCCGAAAAAGAAATGCAGGGAATCAGAGGAAAGGAAATAGCAATGATTTTTCAGGATCCCATGACTTCATTGAATCCTACCATGAAAATCGGGATGCAGATTGCTGAAAGCATTATAATTCACCAGAACGAAAGCAAGGAAAATGCGGGAAAGCGTGCTGTTGAGCTTCTTGACATGGTAGGAATCAAGAATCCCGAGAAGAGCAGCAGCCTGTATCCCCATCAATTTTCTGGCGGTATGAGGCAAAGGGTAATGATTGCCATTGCTCTGGCATGCAACCCCAAAATACTCATAGCAGATGAACCTACCACAGCGCTGGATGTTACCATACAGGCTCAGATACTGGACCTTATGAATGAACTGAAGGAAAAGCTTGATACTTCAATATTGTTTATTACACACGACCTGGGTGTTGTGGCTCAGATGGCCGACAGAGTTGCTGTAATGTATGCAGGAAAAATAGTTGAAATTGGAACTGTTGACGAAATATTTTACAATCCTCAGCATCCATACACCTGGGGCCTTTTAGCCTCAATACCGACCACTGATCTGAATAACAGAGAACTGTACAATATAAACGGAACTCCTCCAAACCTGCTGCATGTGCCCAAGGGTGATGCTTTTGCTCCAAGGAACGAATATGCCCTGGAAATTGATTTTGAAGAGGAACCACCAATGTTCAAAGTATCAGATACTCACTATGCAGCCACATGGCTGCTTCATCCCGACGCACCACAGGTTACTCCTCCCAAAGAGGTAGTAATAAGAAGAGAAAAATTCCTTTCTCTTAAGATGAAGGAGGTGATATGATGACCATAGTACAAGGAAGACAAATAATACTCAGCGTCAGAAATCTTAAGCAATATTTCAACGAAGGAAAAAAGAATGAAGTAAGGGCCCTCAACAACATCTCCTTTGATGTTTACAAGGGGGAGACCTTTGGACTGGTGGGTGAATCAGGCAGTGGGAAATCAACTACCGGAAGGGCAATTATAAAACTCAGCGATATAACTTCAGGAAGCATAACATTTAAGGGAAAAGATATAACCAAGATAAACAACAGAAAGGATTCCCTTGAATTCAGAAAATCAATGCAGATGATTTTTCAAGACCCTTATGCATCTTTAAACCCAAAGATGTCTATTATGGAAATCATCGGAGGGGCGCTGGATGTTCACGGCATGTATCCATCAAGAAAGGAAAGAAATGAAAGGGTCTATGAACTATTGGAAACTGTGGGACTGAGCAGAGAATTTGCGTCAAGATATCCAAGGGAGTTTTCAGGTGGCCAGTGTCAAAGGGTTGGAATAGCCAGGGCTCTAGCTGTGAAGCCTGATTTTATAATAGCAGACGAGGCAATTTCAGCTCTGGATGTTTCAATTCAGGCTCAGGTAGTGAATTTGCTGAAAAAATTAAAAATAAACAGGGAACTCACTTACATGTTCATTGCACACGATCTGTCAATGGTGAAATACATCAGTGACCGAATAGCAGTAATGAATGCAGGCAGGATACTGGAACTTGCAACATCCGATGAGCTGTACAAAGCTCCGCTGCATCCCTATACGGAATCACTGCTGTCAGCTAATCCAACTCCTTATCCCGATGATGAACGAAAAAGACACAGAATTTATTATGACAGCAAGTATCATACCTATGATGATGAAACAAAGGTGGGCCTTAACGAAATTGCTCCCGAGCATTTTGTATACTGCCATGAGGATGAAATTCCGCACTACGTAAAAAAATATAAGCAGCTGTGCAAAAAATAGATGCTTATCATGGAAATAAAACACGCCATGACTGGCGTGTTTTTATCAATTAACGCATAACTTCTACGGGCAATACATAGCATATGTTGTCGCAGCACGTTATGCTTATTCCGCCGTAAATATATTCAATTATCAGAAGGTTATCCCTTACATCCAATATTCTTCCTGCAGTGCCGAAGTATGTGGGGCATTTGAATTTTATAAACACGGTTCTTCCTACGTAGTCTCTTAAAAGACTTTTACAAATGTTGCAGTTTCTATCGCATTCACTCATTTGCCGTCTCCTCCTTCTTCGCTGCCTTCAAGTTTTTTCAGCAGGCTTAATCTTTGCTCAGCCATTGTTGCTGCATCCACTCTTGCACCTGCATCGTTTGGGAAAATATAAAGCTCGAATATATTGTCGCAGCATGTTGTGAATATTACATTACCACCGCTGGGGCTGCTATACAATCTCAAAATGTTGTGGTTGAACGACCTTCTTTGTATATATCCATCTCTGTAGATGTGGTCGTTGGTGTCGCAGTTGCATACAACACCTACTCTGACATATTCACCGATATAATCGTATAAAAAACAACAAAACGGACATTCCATTATCCATACTCCCTTATTGCAAATAAAGCTGACAGCACCGGACATTGTACCGGAATTCTCTGTCCACTTGTTACATTATATGTCCACATTTTGTTCTTGTTAACATATTTTGAAATTTTGAGTTTTTTTATGGGGTTTTTATTTTCAAGTAAATTCTCAAAACAACTGAATTATATTTTTCCATGTGGCAATCCTAAATAAAAACAAATATACGGAGGATAGTATGCCTGAAACAATGTTAGAAAAGCCCAAGGATCGTGTGAGCTACCATGATTCTGTGGAAGAGATGATCAAAAGGATAAAGGAAGACGGTCTTTCCAGCGTGTTTTCCAGATGGGATGAGCAGGAAAAAATACGATGCACCTTTTGTCTGCAGGGACTGAGCTGCCAGCTCTGCACACAGGGACCGTGCCGAATAAGCGAAAAGACGGGGGCTCTGAAGGGAGTCTGCGGAATAGGCCCTGATGCAATGGCCATGAGAAACCTTCTCATGCGAAACATCATGGGTGCGGCAACATACGGTCATCATGCCTATGAAGCATTCAGAACTCTCAAAGCTACTGGGGAGGGAAAGACACCTTTTAAGATAACCGATACGGAAAAATTGAAGTGGATGTGCCAGGTGACGGGCATCAACACAAACCAGGACACAAATCAGATGGCCATACAGCTGGCTGAACTGCTTGACAAGGAACTGAAGATTAATCCGGACTGTGAAAGCGTCATGGTTGAAGCCTTCGCACCCAAAAAAAGGAAAAAGCTCTGGAGAGATCTGAACATTTATCCCACCGGCGTTCAGCATGAAGTGGAAAACTCCATCGCAAGCTGCCTTACAAATGTGGACGGAGACTATGTTTCACTGGCCAAGAAAGCTCTCAGGCTGGGGCTGTCAACAATCTACACTGCACAGATAGGATTGGAGATGACTCAGGATATCCTGTTTGGAACCCCGATGCCTCACGAGGTCGATGTGGATATGGGAATAATGGATCCGGATTATGTGAACATAGCCTTTAACGGTCATCAGCCATGGATTGGTGTTGCAGCCCTTTTGAAAGCTAAAAAACCGGAGTACCAGCAAATGGCAAAAAATGTCGGAGCTAAGGGAATACACATTGTGGGATCCATTGAAACAGGACAGGAAATGCTTCAGCGATTTGAAGTGGATGATGTATTCGTCGGGCTTATGGGAAACTGGCTTGCCATAGAACCGTTCCTTGCCACAGGAACCGTTGATGCCCTGGTTATGGAAGAAAACTGCTCACCGCCGGCCATAGACCAGTATGCTGAAAAATATCAGGTTGCTCTCGTAAGCGTAAGCACGATCATCGGTGTTCCCGGAACAGAGCACAACATGCCGTACTATCCGGCTAAGGCTGATGAGATGGCAGAACAGTGCATCCAAATAGCAATTGAAAACTTCAAGAAAAGACACGGGAAAATAAAACCGATGGTTCCTCAGAAAAAAATGAAGGCCATTGCAGGATTTTCAACGGAAGCCGTTCTTAAGGCAATAGGAAACGACCTTAACGTTCTTGTTGATGTCATTGCCAACGGGCAGATAAAAGGAGTCGTGGCTCTGGCCAACTGCTCAACGCTTCGAAACGGACCCCAGGACTGGAACACTGTAAACATAACCAGGGAACTTATAAAGAGGGATATCCTGGTGGTTGCCGGAGGATGCGGAAATCACGGGCTTGAAGTTGCAGGAATGTGCAACCTGGACGCTGTGGAAATGGCCGGAGAAGGTCTGAAGGGTGTCTGCAAGGCACTGGGAATACCGCCTGTTTTAAGCTTCGGAACCTGCACAGACACAGGAAGGATATCGATGCTTGTGACTGCGCTGGCTGACCATCTGGATGCTGACATTTCGGATCTGCCTATTGCTGTGACCGCTCCTGAATGGATGGAACAAAAGGCAACCATCGACGGGTTGTTTGCTGTTGCGTACGGAGCATACACACATCTGTCTCCTACACCTTTTATTACCGGTGCTCCGAATCTTGTGAAGCTTCTCACCGAAGATGTGGAAAGCCTTACAGGAGGAAAGGTAGCGGTTGGTGACAATCCGTTCCAGGCAGCCAAGGACATCGAAAGTCATATTCTCAAGAAGCGCCAGAAAATGGGTCTCAACTAACAAGGGCCGGTCAATTTGGACCGGTCTTTTTATTTGCAATTTCTGCTTTGTTTTTTTGGAAAATAATGATAAAATGTATTTTAGCATAAATGAAAGGAATGATAACATGTCTGATTCGCAAATAACAAAAAAAGCGCTGGCAGATTCAATGAAAAAGCTCATGGAAGATCGCCCCATGAAAAAGATCAGCATCGGGGACATAGTTGAAGGCTGCGGAATGAACAGACAGAGTTTCTATTATCATTTTAAGGACAAGTATGATCTGGTCAACTGGATATACTATACGGAATTCATATTGACCATCAAGGATGTTTCGCTGAAGTCCTGGGAAATACTTGAGGAAATATGCGAATTTTTCTACAGGAACAAAATTTTCTACAAAAATGCATTCCAAGTCACAGGACAGAATTCATTTTCTGAATATTTCATAGAAGTGCTTCATCCGATTCTTGAAGTTCACCTTAACATTGTGTTTAAAAACAAGAGAAATATGGATTTTTACGCCACATTTTACGCTGATGCCATCAGAGTATCCATATCCCGCTGGCTCATAGAAGGTGCTGTAATTCCGCCGGAGCAATTTGTAGAACTCATCAAGTCGTCCATTGAAGGTGTTGCCATGGGACTTCTCAATGACACTGGAGATTTTTAAGGATATTTTCCAGCGTGTCGCCCCGCACGTTGCAGTCTGACTTTTTTTCGGACAGTCTTAAAGATGCGGCCTGACCTGAGGAATCTATGCTCAAGAAAAATGGTTCTTCTGAAATTATTCCGTCTATTCGGGCTATATCGCCATAAAAGTCAATTAAACACAAAGGTGAGCTGAGTCTTGTCCTGGAGCTGCATATGTGTTCGCAAACTTCCTTTACAGTGTCTTCGCTGCAGTCTTCCTTCTTTATGAACATGGCGAAGTTTATACCGGCTGCAACCATCCGTATTGAGGCTGTTCCGTCAAAAATGCATGGGGCATTCACTTCATCGTAATACATGAATCCTCCGCATAAACATTCCTGTTTCTTCAAAAAACTTATTCTCTCAGCAGTTTCCCCGTCATGCTCCATGTTTTCTTCAAATCCCACAAAAATGAAAAGATTGTTAAACAGACTCAATTTTTTTGCTGTCTCTTCTGTGATGATGCATGGATTTAACAAGATCAGAAATGCGCAGTCCGCATTTTTTCGTATAACATCCATCATCTCGTCAAGCATGCTTAGATTTTCTTTTAATATCATTATATGGCTGTAAATCCCGATTTTTTTTCCTTCCTTCACCACATTGTCTACTTCATCCGTCAGAAGGTGATCCTTGCAATCCTCTTCAAAGTCAAACACCACCACCCAGGGTACATTGTATCCCTTTTGGGATTCATGTTCCCTTATTATGTTAGCCCCATACGTGAAGCTGTGGTAGCCTATGTTGATGCCGTATCCGGCAATTGTTCTGTGGCTGGTGCTGGTTACCAGATTTTCTATGATGTCATAATAGAAGCTGTTTTCGTTGTTTAAGATTTCATGTGCTATTTCAAAAAAATACTTCTGGAATCTGCCTTTGGCGAAGTACTCCCCCAGGTCCAGCAAATTTCTGACACCTCTTTTAGGATTGTCATCAATGTAGCGTATGCCGTTTTCAACGGCTGATTTTATTAACGCATAAGTCAGCTTGTAATTATCCATGATTATCTCCAATAATGTTTTCAGTATCATCATATATCTTTTCAGCAGCCGTAAATATAGACAAATTTGAAAAATGTCTAAAAGTATGACAAATTTGCAAAAACGTCTGATTTTGAGACACATGGGTATTTTGTCTAATGCTAGAATGGAAAATGGAAAATATAATGTTAGTATAAAAGATTTTATGACAGGGGGTATTTTTATGAGCGAAATGAGCATGGCTGAAAGCTTGAAGTCATACGGCCTGAAAAAGGTGCTTGCTTATCTGGATGAAGATCCTGACAGCAACATTCCAAAGGTCCTGGACTGGGTTGAAAAGTTTGACAAGAACAAAGTCGCCAAAAGACAGATCGATTCAGTGAAGAATGTCATTGCAGACAAGGACGGTAACTGGTATAAGCTGGTCAAGAGCCTGTATACTGACATAGATGCAGGCGTAAGAAGGACCATGTTTGAAAATTTCATAATCAACGCAACCATAATAGGAGGACACAGGCAGAAAAAGTCAAGGGAAGAAAACAACTGCAACATTCCCTGGGCGATACTCATGGATCCCACATCAGCCTGCAACCTGCACTGCACAGGCTGCTGGGCAGCGGAATACGGGAACAGGCTCAATATGGACCTTGAAACCCTTGACAGCATAATCCAGCAGGGGAAAAAGCTCGGAACGTACATGTACATTTACTCCGGAGGAGAACCTCTTGTGAGAAAGGACGATATAATCAAGCTGTGCGAGAAACACAGCGACTGTGCTTTTCTTGCATTCACCAATGCGACGCTCATTGACGAAAAGTTTGCCAATGACATGCTCAGGGTCAAAAACTTCGTGCCGGCCATAAGCGTTGAAGGGTTCGAGGAAGAGACAGACTTCAGGAGAGGAAAAGGAACGTACAAATCCATTGTAATGGCAATGGATATACTAAAGGAAAAAAATCTTCCTTTCGGCATCTCGTGCTGCTACACCAGCAAGAATACCGATGTCATAGGAAGCGAGGAATACATCGATGACATGATAGAAAAAGGAGCAAAATTTGCCTGGTTCTTCACTTATATGCCAGTAGGTAAGGATGCTGTTCCAGAACTTTTGGCCACGGCTGACCAAAGAAAGTTCATGTACAGAAAGATAAGGGAGTACAGAAGCATGAAGCCATTGTTTACACTGGATTTCTGGAATGACGGCGAATATATATCAGGCTGCATTGCCGGAGGAAGATGCTATCTTCACATCAACGCCAACGGAGACATTGAACCCTGTGCCTTCATCCACTACTCTGACACAAACATCCATGACAGCACGCTGCTCCAGGCTTACAAGAATCCGCTGTTCATGCAGTACAAAAAGAACCAGCCATTCAACCAGAATCATTTGAGGCCCTGCCCGCTTCTTGACAACCCTGGAAGGCTCACCTCCATGGTGGAAAGGTCCGGTGCCAGATCAACGGATATGCAAAATCCGGAGGATGTAAGAGACTTAAGTGACAAGTGCAAAAGCGCAGCTGCCAAGTGGGCACCTATTGCCGATCGGCTTTGGGAAGAGTCCCACGGACTGGAAAAATGCAGCGTAGAAAGCTCCGCAAAATAACGGAAAGAACACTATGTGTTCTTTTTGTTTGCAATGGCATTTTTTTCGGGTATAATAAAATAAAAACGGGAGGAGCCATGAAAACAGAAATCAGAATGCCGGCACAGGTGGATAAAGCCCTGTCCATGCTTAATAACTGTGGATTTGAATCATACATAGTGGGCGGCTGCGTGAGAGATGCAGTGCTTGGCAGCGTTCCTTCCGACTGGGACATAACAACATCTGCGTCGCCAACGGAAATAATGGAGTGCTTTTCCGGCTTTAGGACCATAGGAACGGGACTTAAGCACGGTACAGTCACTGCAATTGTGGACAGTATGCACCTGGAGGTGACGACGTACAGGATTGACGGAAAGTACACGGACAACAGGCGGCCGGACAATGTTACATTTACCGACAAGGTTGCGCTGGACTTAAGGCGCAGAGACTTCACCATCAACGCCATGGCATACAACAAAGCCGGATTGGTGGATCTGTTCGGAGGAATGAGGGACATTGAAAACAATCTGGTACGGTGTGTGGGAGATCCGGACGAAAGGTTCAACGAAGATGGCTTGAGGATTCTAAGAGCCATGCGTTTTGCATCGGTGCTGGGTTTTTCCGTGGAGGAAAAAACCAGGGAAAGCATACATAAGAACAAAGGACTGTTAAAAAACATATCGTCCGAAAGAATATACACAGAATTCTGCAGGATGGCAGCCGGAACGGGTTTTCTTGAAGTGATGTCCGAGTACAGGGATGTGATTGAAGAGTTCATTCCGCAATTAACAAACATAAGCCGGGAAGTGTGGATAAGAAATCTGAAATCCTCATCGCTTGTGGACAGTATGCCCATGAAGCTGAGTCTGCTTTTATTTGGTATGGATGGTGTTGAAATATTGAAGAATCTCAAAAGCGACAACAGCACCATAAGGGAAGTAAATGTTCTCACCAAGAACATGAAAATCAGCATAGTGCCGGACATTGTAAGCATACGAAGGCTTCTGGGCAGACTTGGGCAGGAAAGCTTAAGAAGCGTCATACAGGTTCAAAAGGCTGTTGCTAAAACGTCAGATCTTAAGATGAAGACGGAAGACCTTCTGAAAGCCGAAGAACTCATGAATAAAATCATTGGTGAAAAACAGTGCTGCAGCCTGATCGACCTGGCAATAAAAGGGACGGATGTGGTGGAGTCCGGAATTCCCAAAGGTCCCAGGGTGGGAGAAATCCTGGAAAGAACCCTGGAGGAAGTAATCAAGGGGAATGTGGAAAATGACAGAGACGTGCTATTAAATTTCATAAATTCCATAAAAGATTAAATTTTATTGTTGACAAGAAATAAAAGTCGTGGTAAACTCCTAAACAATAATACAAAAACAAAACCGTTGAAGCGAAGATTAAACCATGTGTGCACTCACAGAGAGCAGGGGATGCTGAGAACCCGGCAGAACGCAGTATGGCAAGTGGATCGCTGAGGGTGAGGTGAAAGAGGTAGTACTCAAGTATCTGAAACGTGTGCTTACGTTACAAGGCAGAAAATGTGTTGGCATTTTTGTTAAGTGGATTGAATTTTCAGTCAATTAAGGTGGTACCGCAGGAATTATACCTGTCCTTTTCATAGGACAGGTTTTTTGTTTTTGTAAATAAAATTACAGGGAGAATAACATGAAAAAACTTATCGCACTTCTTATGACAGCAGCCATGATCATTACCGTAGCAGCAGGCTGCAGCGCAAAAACAGAAAATACTCAGGTTAAGGCAGAAACCAATGCTTCCTCCGAAGCAGCAAAAACAGAAAACAGCGAATCAAAAAAGCTAAGAGTAGGAATCGTTCAGGCAGTTAATCATCCATCTCTTGACGAAATCAGGGAATACACAATCAAATCCCTTGAGGAATCAAGCCTCAAGGATAACATTGAAATAATATACAAGGATGCACAGGGAGACGCTTCAAACGTGAACACAATCATTTCACAGTTTGTGGGAGATGAAGTTGACATGATAATCCCCATTGCAACGGGAGCCGCACAGTCAGCGGCAGCTGCAACCCAGGATATTCCCATTGTGTTTGCGGCTGTAAGCTACCCGGTGAAGGCAGGGCTGGTTGAGGACATGAACGTGACGGACAAAAACATCACAGGAGTTTCAAATGCCATTGCCATAGAAGAAATATTCAAACTTTCACAGAAGATTACGCCGGATGTCAAAACCTACGGCTTCATTTACAACACCAGCGAGGTAAACTCCGTTGCCAGCACAGACAGGGCAAAGTCATACTGCGATGAAAACGGGTTAAAATATCTGGAGGCAACAATAACAAACTCCAGCGAGCTTCTACAGGCTGTTCAGTCGCTGGTGGGAAAGGTTGATGCCATATTCGTGCCCAATGACAACACTGTGGCTTCAGCAATGCCTGTTCTTTCGGCAGAAGCCATCAAGGCTGGAATCCCTGTGTACGCAGGGGCAGATTCCCTTATAAAGGACGGAGGGTTTGCAACGGTCGGAATAGACTACCAGGTCCTCGGAAAGCAGGTTGGTGAAATGGCTGCAAGAATCCTTGAAGGACAGTCCATCAAAGACAACCCAGTGGAAGTAATAAACCAGTATTCAAACATCATCAACATGACTACGGCAAAAGCCCTGAAGCTGGAACTTGATGAACAAACTATAAAAGATTTCAAAATCATAGAATAAAAAAACGGATATGGAGGACAAAATGAAGAGAATAACAGCATCAATAATATTGGCTGCACTGCTGATGACAACAGCATTGACAGGCTGCGCAGCAAAAGGTGATACAAAGGAACAGGAAATAAAGAAGGTCGAGCAGTCATCCACAGCGCAGACAGAAAACACCAGGATAAAAATAGGCATAATTCAGCCGGTAGAGCATCCTTCACTCAATCAGATAAGGGAAGCCATCATTGCAGGTCTAGAAGAGCAGGGGCTTAAGGACAAGGTTGAAATTATCTACAAGGACGCCCAGGGAGACTCATCTAACATCAACACCATCATCTCTCAGTTCGTTGGAGACAAAATGGACATAATAGTTCCCATTGCAACGGGAACTGCACAGGCAGCAGCAGCTGCCACAACGGAGATTCCCATAGTGTTTGCAGCTGTCAGCTATCCTGTGGAAGCAGGTCTTGTCAAGGACATGAATAAGCCGGAAGCAAATGTTACAGGGGTATCTGATGCCATCGATGTAAGACAGATATTCGATCTGGCTTTTGAACTGACACCTGACATAAAGACGTTTGGTTTCATTTACAACTCAGGTGAAGTAAATTCGGTTGCGGCAATCGATCAGGCAAAATTGTACTGCCAGGAAAAAGGCATAGATTTCGTTGAAGCGACCATAACAAATTCAGGTGAACTTCAGCAGGCAGCACAGTCTCTTGTTAACAAGGCAGATGCCATATTTACGCCTACGGACAATACGGTTGCATCAGCCATGCCGGTTCTGGCATCAGAAGCTGCCAATGCAGGAATTCCGGTTTATACTGGAGCCGATTCCATGGTTGCAGACGGAGGCTTTGCCACAGTGGGAGTTGACTACACACTGCTTGGCAGACAGGTTGCTGAAATGGTAAAGAGAGTTTCAGACGGTGAAAAAGTTTCCGACATACCTGTGGAAACAATGAGGGAATACACAAAAATAGTAAACATGACAACAGCAAAGAACATCGGAGTTGAAATATCCGTGGAGCTATTAAAACAAATAAAGACAGTGGAATAAACGGAGGAATAAGTTGAGTTTAGTATCATTTTTAGGAGCAGTGGAACTGGGGCTTGTGTATTCGCTGCTGGCCTTTGGAACGTATATATCATTTAGAATACTGAGTGTGGCAGATTTGACCGTGGACGGAAGCTTCGTTCTGGGTGCTGCAGTTTCAGCCATGTTTGCCTTCAACGGCATGCCCGTGGCAGGCATATTGCTGGCTGTTCTGGCAGGAGGGATGGCCGGTCTTGTGACCGCCGTCCTTCAGACAAAGATGGGAATACAGCCCATCCTTTCAGGAATCCTTACTATGACCGGACTATATTCCATAAATCTCATGGTTATGGACGGTAAGGCCAACATACCGCTTTTGAACAAGACAAATGTATTCACCTATGCACAGGCTGCATTGGACACCAAAGCGTACAAGGTTATTGCGCTTGCCTGTATAATATTGTTTGTTTTTGCCTTCCTCAACTGGTTTTTCAGAACCCAGCTGGGTCTTTCCATCAGGGCTACGGGAGACAATGAGGCAATGTGCAGGGCATCAAGCATCGATACGGATTTTGTCAAGATGGTGGGCTTTTCACTTTCTAACTCCATAGTTGCCCTGTCGGGTGCTCTGGTTGCTCAGATGCAGCAGTCAGCCGACATAAACATGGGCTCGGGAATGGTGGTAATAAGCTTTGCTTCATTGATAATAGGCAGCGTGATAATCAAAAACAAAAACATAACGCTGGGTCTTCTGTCAGTAATTATAGGCTCGCTGATATACAGGTTCATAATTGCAATGATACTGACCACCAACTTTCCGCCGTCATACCTGAAGCTTATTTCAGCCCTTGTGGTTGTTACGGCCCTATCGGTTCCAAACCTCAAAAGTAAAGTGGAAATAAACAGGCTCAGGAGGGGATTTTAATGCTCATATTAAAAGAAATAAAAAAATCATTCAATAAGAATACTCCTGATGAACACGTGGCGCTGAACAATTTAAGCCTCGAAGTTTCTGAAGGAGAGTTCGTGACCATAATCGGAGGAAACGGAGCAGGAAAATCAACACTCTTCAATGCCATATCCGGAACATTGCTTGTGGATTCAGGTTCTATACAGCTTGGAGGAGAAAACATAACCTACATGCCTGAATACATGAGAGCGCAGTTCATAGGAAGGATATTTCAGGATCCCATGAGGGGGACTGCTCCAAATCTGACAGTGGGAGAAAATCTGCTGATTGCCTACATGAGGAGCATAAGGAAGAACAACCTAAGCATGCCGTCAAAAAAAGAAAAGAACCATATACGGGAAAGGCTTGCGGATTTAAACCTTGGTCTTGAAGACAGAATGAACACAAAGATAGGGCTTCTGTCGGGAGGACAGAGGCAGGCTGTCACCCTGGTCATGGCAACGCTGGTAAAACCGAGGCTGCTGCTGCTTGACGAACATACTGCAGCCCTGGATCCTGTCAGCGCAAAGTCTGTAACTGACCTGACAAACAAAATCGTGTCCGATAACAGCATAACCACTCTTATGATAACCCACAACATCACTTCGGCCCTTTCCATGGGAACAAGGACCATAATGATGGATTCGGGAACCGTGGCAGTTGACATAAGAGGGGATGAAAGAAAGGCTCTTACGGTGCAGGATGTGCTGAAGAAATTCAGCAGCGCTAAAAACAAGGAATTTGACGATGACAATGTGCTGCTGTAGCTAAAATAAGGGAAATTTCCTATGGAAGTTTCCTTTTCTTATTTAAGCATCTGTTTAATACATTGTTCATGTGGTATAATAATACAAAATCACAAACCGAAAGGAATAACATGGACTTTAAAGAACTTGGTGTAAGCAATGATATTATAGAAATATTGAAAAAATCGGGAATCATAAAACCAACTCCTGTTCAGCAGGAATGCATAAAACTCGTGAAGGAAGGCAGGGACGTCATAGCGGAAGCTCAGACGGGAACAGGAAAGACGCTGGCATTTCTGCTGCCTATATTTGAAAACACCTGTCCGGAAGACGCGCATGTGCAGTCACTCATAATTACTCCAACCCGAGAGCTTGCCATTCAAATAACCGAAGAGGCAAACAAACTGAAAAAGGCAAAGGACATCAACATACTTGCTGCCTATGGAGGAAAGGATATTGCATCACAGGTCAGAAAGCTGAAGGGCGGAATACACATGATAATTGCCACGCCAGGAAGGCTTCTGGACCATATCGGAAGGGAGACCGCAGACCTGAGTAAACTGAGGACACTGGTTCTTGATGAAGCAGATCAGATGCTTTTGATGGGCTTTAAAAATGAAGTGGAAGACATTATAAAAGAAACGCCCAAAAGCCGACAAACCTTGTGCTTTTCCGCAACCATAGACTCTCAGGTTAAGAAGCTTGCCTACAGATACATGAAAGACCCTGTGTCTGTTCAAGTTCAGAAGGAAAGTGTGACTCTTGAAGCCATAAAGCAGCAGGCTGTTGAAACCACTGACAGGCAGAAGCAGGAAGCTCTTTTTAAGGTGCTTGATGAAGACAGACCGTTCATGGCAATTATTTTCTGCAGGACAAAGGTGAGGGTTGATACGCTGGAGGAAGCAATGCATCTCAAGGGATACAACTGCGAAAAGCTGCACAGCGACATACTGCAATCCAAACGGGAAAGAATAATGAAATCCTTCAGAAATGGAGACATCCAGTTTCTCATAGCAACGGATGTGGCTGCCAGAGGACTTGATATAAGCGGTGTAGGCCATATTTACAACTATGACATACCTGAAAAGCCGGAAGATTACATTCATCGCATAGGCAGAACGGGAAGAGCAGGGGACAAAGGATACACCTGTTTGTTTGCTGCTCCTAAGGACATGGGTATTCTGGATGACATCGAAGAAGCAATCGGATTTAAGATCGAAAGAAGATATATCAAATAACTGTAAATAATAATCCGGCAGGTTGCCCTGCCGGATTTACTATGATTTAGATCATATTTTCAGTTTTAGTCTGTATAAATAAAGGTCTCTTCAAAACCGCATTCAGGACAATTAACGGTTACCTCATAGCTGTATATAGACAGAATCTTTACGTTGGTGGCAACGCTGGCGTTTGAATCCTTGCCCTTGTACTTTGCTCTTTTTTCGGAATCCTCACCTTTTGCATAGGTGTAATTGTATCTTTTTCCGCAGTTGGTGCACTTGCGTCTGCCCTTAATGGCTATCATTTTTTCACATCCTATTATAATTTCTTACGGTAGTTTATTATAATATGTATTTTCCTTAAATTCAAGGATTATAATTGTAATGAACTTCAAAAAATGCTATCATGGTTCGGGAGGGGAAAATATGGATTGGATTTGTGAAAATGACGGACTTAAATACAATGAATTAATCAACCTGGAAGTCGAGGGAGACTTTCTTAAATTAAAGGAAAACGTTAAGGAAGGGTATGTAACAACCGGAGAAATTGCTGTGAGGCCTTTTGCAGAAATAACCCCGTCATGGAACTCAAGGACAGACAAGGAAAGCTTTGCGGAAGTTTTCATTAGAATACGCATTGAAGGCAGGTGGACTGATTTAATAAGTTACGGTCTCTGGTCCACAGACGGCAACAACAAGGGAATCAAGGAATATGAAGACCACAGTCTTGTGAAGGTCACCGAAGACAGAATTTTTGTGAAAGATGGGAAAAAGGCAGATGCCGTTCAGATGAAAGTAGTGCTGAGCGGGAAAAACCCCAGGCTAAAGCTTCTGGCATTTTCCACGGACTCCGGGGAGGATGAAGAAGTAAAAGGTGAATACCTGAGGGTAATTGAAGGCGTACCCATGGTATCACAGCTTGCCAGCGGTCACAAAGACAGCCGCTCCATATGCAGTCCCACTTCGGTGATGATGGTTTTAAACTATTACGGCAAGAATTTATCACTGGATGAAGTGACCAGGGGAACATTTGACACAGGAACAAAGCTTTACGGCAACTGGCCGCAAAATGTGGCTTATGCAGGGGAACAGGGAATGAAGGCGTACACCAGAAGATGCCTGTCCATCAACCCCGTGAAGAATCTCATAGCCCGGGGGATTCCAGTTGTTGCGTCTGTTGTATCAAAAAAACAGGAGGAGCTTGAAGGTTCCGCATTTGCTTTTCCTTCGGGCCATCTTATGGTGGTTGTAGGTTTTCAGAATAAGGGCGAAGATGAGTACATAGTGGTGAACGATCCTGCATCAGACAGGGATGAAGAGGTCAGGAAGATGTACAAGCTTGACCAATGGGTGAAGGTTTGGAGACACTACGCTTACGTAATTAAGAATTAAGAATGAAGAGTTAAGAATTAAGTAAGGCTTTGTCCGGGGACAAAGCCTTTATTTTTGGAATTACAATTCTATTTCCATGAACTTTTCTGCCAGAAGCACCTGACCGCTGTAGTTTTGCTTTGCCTGAGCCATCAGGTCCTCAAGATTGCCGAAGTGAGGCAGGTGGGTCAAAATCAGCTTTTTGACCTGCGCCTTTTCTGCCAGCATTCCTGCCTGAGCACTGTTCAGGTGTCCTGCCTTTGTTCCGTCCATGTAATCATAGAAGCTGCACTCGCTTATCAGCAGGTCAGAGCAGTAAAAGAAATCATTAAGTTCTTCGAAGTACGATGTGTCTGAGGTGAAGGCTAATGTCCTTCCTTCACAGGTTATTTTTACGCTGTACGCTTCAACGGGATGGACGTTTTTTATGAAGCTTGCCTCAAAGGGGCCGATGCTGATTATACTGTCCTGACTGAAGCTCTGCCCATACGTGTAATCCTCCCATTTCAGAAGCTTGAAGAATTCTCCGTCCGGAGCGTATATGGGAAGAGGTTTGTGTATCTGACCAAGCTGCGTCTTAATCTGTCTTGCGTACTGCAGGGGGCCTATGTCACAGCAGTGGTCGTAATGGTAGTGGGTTATGATGACTCCGTCTAGGTCTCCCAGATCTGCTTTTTGCTGCAAAAGGCTGACAACTCCGCTTCCGCATTCAAGAAGCAGCCTGCAGCCGCCGTGTTCCAAAAGATAGCCGGAAGTTGCCTCCCCGGCTTTTGGGAAGCCTCCCCAGCAGCCTATTACCGTTACTTTCATGATTCCTCCTAAGCGATGTTATAGAACTGCGAATTGTATAGACTTGCATATATGCCGCCATGTTCCATGAGCTCCCTGTGCCTTCCCCGTTCCTGTATTCCCTTGTCCGTTAGGACGATGATCTCATCGGCATTCTTGATGGTTGAAAGCCTGTGAGCCACCACAACGGTTGTTCTTCCTCTTGACAGTTCCTCCAGTGAATTTTGGATGAGTATTTCCGTGGCGTTGTCCAGGGCTGAAGTTGCCTCGTCAAGTATAAGTATTGGCGGATTTTTCAAAAATACACGGGCTATGGAAATTCTTTGCTTCTGTCCTCCTGACAGCTTGACGCCTCTTTCGCCTACGTAAGTGTCGTATCCGTCTGGTAAACCTGTGATGAAATCGTGTATGTTTGCCATTTTGGCAGCCTGATGGACTTCCTCCTCAGTTGCGTCAAGATTGCCGCAAAGAATGTTGTCATAGATGGTGCCGGTGAACAGGAATACGTCCTGCTGCACGATGCCTATATTTTTGCGTAGGGATCTGCGCGTGAAGTCCTTGATGTTTATGTTGTCTATCAGGATGCTTCCTTCTTCTGTTTCATAGAAGCGGGGCACAAGATGGCATAAGGTTGTCTTTCCGCCTCCGGAAGGTCCCACGAAGGCAACAGTCTTGCCTGCTTCGATGTCGAAGGTTATATCCTTTAGAATTTCCTTGTTCTGGTCGTATGAGAATGTTACATCCGAAAATTGTATGTTTCCTCTTACAGTATCAATGTCCCTGGCACCGGGTTCGTCCTTTTCAATTTCTGTATCCATTATTTCAGTGAATCTCTTGAAGCCTGATATTCCGGACTGATACTGCTCAACGAAGTTAATGAGCTTTCTTATGGGGTTTAAAAAATTGCTGATGTACAATATGAATGCCGCAAAATCACCGAAGTTTATCCAGCCCTTGAAGAAGAACACTCCTCCTGCGCTTAAAACAAGAATGTTCAAAAAGTCGATGATGAACGACGAACCCACATGGAATTCTGCCATTACCTTGTAGGCCTTCTTCCTGGCGTTCTGGAACTTGGAATTGTTGTTTTCGAATTTTTCGATTTCATTTTCCTTGTTGCTGAATGCTTTGGAAACCCTGATGCCGGAAATGCTGTTTTCTATGGTTGCATTTACTTCGCCTATGGTTTCCCTGGTCTCCATAAATGTGTCCTGCATTCTGATTCTCAGCTTCATGGCGATGAATATCAAAAACGGCACAACCGAAAATACTATGAGGGACAGAGGAAGGTTTATCATTGCCAGCATTGCAAAGGAACCCACCAGCATAATTGCAGAAATGAACAAGTCTTCAGGCCCGTGGTGAGCAAGTTCCGATACTTCCATAAGGTCGTTGATTATCCTTGAAGTGAGTGTTCCTGTTTTGTTTTCGTCGAAAAATACGAAGGGAAGGTCCTGCATGTGCTCGAATATGTCTTTCCTCATGTCAGCCTGCATGATGACTCCCATTATGTGGCCGTAGTATGTTATGTAGTAGTTAAGTCCAACCTTCAGCAGGTATATGAAGCCAAGCACCACCAGCCAAGTTATCATGAGCTGAAACTGCTGATTGGGAACATAAATGTTAATTATGTTTCTTGTTATCATGGGGTAGAACAAGTCGCATACAGCCACAACAAATGCGCATACCATGTCCGTTATGAAAATTCCCCTGACAGGTTTGTAGTATGAGATAAATCTTTTGATCATTAGTATTCTCCTTTATTGCCTGTTCAACCCGTTTTGCAGCGCTGCAATGGCAAGATATAAAATTGCAGCTGCGACGTTAAGTATTAAAATGAGGAGCAGGCTGATTTCTTTCAAGTAGCTCACAGCCGCCAGTACAATCAAAGCTGCCAGCATAGCTGTGGTTACCGCTTTTGAAGGTTCTGCCTTGAAAAATTTTTTGCTCAGTCCACTTAAAGCGGACGAGTGCATAAATAAGCTGAAAAACACAGCCGGCACAGCATATTCAGGGCTTCTCGCCAGTATTGAAGACCCTTGAGTGAACACAAAAATTCCGGCAGCAAGAAGTGCGTAGTTCCACCAGCTTTTTTGCTGCATTTCTTTTAATTTTTTTCTGTTACTGTTCATAATTCCACCCCCTAATGACTGACAATTTATATAATATCATGCAATGGATTTTTTTACAACGTTAACATGGATGATTTCTATGGTTTCAGGATGAAATTTCCATAGAAAATGAAGTCAAATTGCAAATTAAATCAATAAAAACGTAATTTATTTTGAAAAAGTTTCGATATATATTATGAAATATTCTGACGATGATAGCAGCTTTATACTTAATGTACCAGATATTAATATCCATTGTTCGGGAAAGAAATTAATTGAATGACAGCCTTGTGAAGATAACGATTTCAGTATCGATGTGGACATAGGACAGGTTGATTCGGCACGAAAACTGAATCAACTACAATGTTATTGCAATATTCCCTGCAGGGTTAGAATTTAAAGGCTGAAATATCATAATTATTTTACAGGGGGAAAGAATGAAGCTAAAAATGAAGAAGGTCAATTTAAAACAACTAGAAATCAAGAAGCTTGAAATCAAGAAACCTAAAATCAAGAAGATTAAGTTCAAGGATTTCAAGTTCACAAAGGAAATGACCATAAGGAAAAGACTGCTGTACGGATTTGCAGCTATAACGGTGCTGCTTACATTGATAGGTTTGTTTTCCATATTTGCACTGAACAAAATCAATAACAGCATTTCTGTTCTTAAGGACAACTGCATACCAAGCATCAATTATGCCCATTCTATAAACACAGCACAGTCGGATTACAGAATCAACCAGGTAAATCATGCCATTTCTCAGGACCCTGCTGAAAAGGATTCGCTGGAAGAAAATATGAACCAGCTTGATAAGAATGTAAGAGAATACATATCATCATACAAGGAACTGGCAACAGATGAAGAGAATCTCAAGCTTATCAATGAGATAGAAACCAGATGGAACAGCTATACCGTAGCCAGTGAAAAAATGATATCCATGAGCAGAACCGGTAGAAGCGAAGAGGCAGTAAACATGTCAAACGATGAACTTAAGCTTTTCAGCGACAACCTTTCCAAGGCATTAGGCAAGCTTGTTGAATACAACCAGAATATTGCGCAGCAGGAAAGCAAGGCTTCAGACAACACTTATTCTTCGGCAGTAGTCATCATGCTTGTTGCCATGGCAGCTGCAATTGCCGCAAGCATTCTGCTGAGTCTTGCCATAACCAGGAGCATAGTCGGGCCCGTAAATCAGATGGTTGAAATTGCAGATGAGCTTGCTGCAGGAAATGTAAATGTGGAAGTCAGCACAGACAAGAAAGATGAATTGGGAAGACTGATGGCTGCCTTTGCAAGAATGATCGAAAACATACGGACGCAGGCAATGGTTGCAAAAAAAATGGCAGAAGGAAGACTGGACGTTGAAATCGAAGCAAGGTCTGAAGGGGACATGCTTGGAAAGGCCATGGCGGAAATGATTGACAAGAACAACGAAGTGCTTTCAAGCATAAGCGTTGCTGCCGAACAGGTGGCTTCAGGAGCCATACAGATTTCAGAAGGAAGCATCGCCCTGTCTCAGGGAGCTACAGAACAGGCAAGCTCCATAGAGGAACTGACAGCTTCCCTTGAGGAAATATCTTCACAAACGGAGTTAAATGCCCAAAATGCAGATAAGGCTAACAAGATTGCTGCAGAGGCAAAAAACGGAGCAATCAGAGGAAATGATCTCATGAATGAAATGCTGAAGGCCATGGACGAAATAAGCAGTTCTTCTGCTGAAATTTCCAAAATTATCAAGGTTATCGATGACATAGCGTCCCAGACAAACATACTTGCACTCAACGCCGCTGTTGAGGCAGCAAGGGCCGGACAGCACGGCAAAGGCTTTGCAGTTGTTGCAGATGAGGTGCGCAACCTGGCAGCCCGTTCAGCAAACGCAGCCAAGGAAACCACTGACATGATCGAGAGTTCAATAAGGAAGTCTGAAGACGGAACCAAGATTGCTAAAAACACTGCAGCCGCCCTTAATAAAATAGTCGATGAGGTTGAAAAGGCAGCAAATCTTATAAGCGATATAGCCATCGCATCAAATGAGCAGGCAGCAGGACTTGAGCAGATTAATGTTGGTGTGATGCAGGTGTCGCAGGTTGTGCAGGCAAACTCGGCCACCTCTGAAGAAAGTGCGGCAGCCAGCCAGGAACTGACGGAACAGGCACAGATGCTCAAGGAGATGGTAGGAAGGTTCAAACTGAAAGTAACAACCACTAAAGCATAGGTACCAGCAGTTATAATCAAAGGCATTTCCGTATTTCGGAAATGCTTTATTTATTTTTAAATTAATGTTATACCTGACTTTTTATTATTACAAAAATGCAATAATATTCTTGACAATTGTTAATGGCAATTATATTATATATATAAATATTTTAATTATAATAAAAACAACGATAATAGCAAATCCGCCGAAAGGCGGAGACGCAAAGCCATGAGTCTAAAGCATATGCCATGATTGTCAGGTTGCCATTGATATAAAGCTGAGAAGCGTTTTTTGGCAGGCAATTTACATTGCCTGCTTTTTATATAGTTTTGATTTAAGATGCAACAAGCAAGGGGGGCCGGCTGTTCAGCTTAAATTGAACAAAAATAAGGAGGAGAATTAAAATGAAACTAACAATCAAAAAAAGACTTTTATTAGGTTTCGGTGTTCTAACTTTAATCCTTGCCGGTATAGGAATATTTTCAATATTTTCCCTTGGCAAAATCAATAACAGCACCGTGATTATGGCAGAAAACAGCCTTCCGAGCGTTGATTACGCACATTCCATCAATACGTCGACTTCCGACTATAGAATTCAGGAGCTGCAGCATGTATTGTCAACTACGGCTGAAGAGATGAATGAACATGAAAAGAATATGGATAAGCTGAACAACGACATACAAAGATTCATTGAGCTTTACCACACGGTTATAAGCAATGAAACAGACAGTGCAATAATCGAGAAGGTTGAGAATGAATGGAACAGATATTTGAAAGTAAACGAGAAAATCATATCACTCAGCAGACAGATGAAGACAGAAGAAGCAATGGCGTTGTCAGAAAGTGAAGGACAGGCGGCTTTTGACGATGCTTCAAATTTATTGCTTGAACTTGTGAAGTTTAATCAGGACAGCGCAGAGGCAGAAAAGCAGAATGCTGACAAGGTATATGACGGAACAACCCTGATACTGATTATCATTATAGTTGCATCATTGGTTCTGAGTGTCATCACAAGTCTCAAAATTACCATGAGCATTGTAAGACCTGTCACAAAGCTTGTTGAAGTGTCTGATGAGCTGGCTCTTGGAAACGTAAATTTGGAAATAGAATCAAACAACCATGATGAAATAGGCATGCTTATGGAATCTTTCAAGAGAATGATAGAGAATACACGAAATCAGGCAAAAGCAGCTGAAATAATGGCGTCAGGGGACATGACGGTACAAGTCGAAGCTAGGTCTGAAAACGATCTGCTGGGCAAAGCCATGAAAGACATGATAGATCAGAACAATGAAGTTCTGATGAATCTGAAAAATGCCTCCGAACAGGTTGCTGCCGGTGCGAACCAAATATCAGCAGCCAGCATCGCTCTTTCTCAGGGAGCCACGGAACAGGCAAGCAGCATCGAAGAGCTTACTGCTTCTTTGGAGGAAATATCTGCACAGACGAGCCTAAATGCTCAAAATGCAAGCCAGGCAAACGAGCTGGCAGTCAATGCAAAGGACGGAGCAGAACAGGGCAACAGACAAATGAAGGAAATGCTCAGAGCGATGGAGGACATAAACCAGTCTTCTGGTGACATTTCAAAAATCATCAAGGTTATCGACGACATTGCGTTCCAGACAAACATACTTGCACTGAATGCTGCCGTTGAGGCTGCACGGGCCGGACAGCACGGCAAAGGCTTTGCTGTTGTTGCTGAGGAAGTAAGAAATCTGGCTGCCCGTTCTGCACAAGCAGCCAATGAAACTACGGCACTCATAGAAAACTCAATGAAGAAATCCGAAGACGGCACAAAGATTGCAAAAGACACTGCAAATTCGCTGGACTTAATTGTTAGGGAAGTTGAAAAAATGGCAAATCTTGTAGGAGAGATAGCCAATGCATCCCATGAGCAGGCAGCAGGACTTGAGCAGATTAATGTTGGTGTGATGCAGGTGTCGCAGGTTGTGCAGGCAAACTCAGCCACTTCGGAAGAAAGCGCGGCAGCCAGCCAGGAGCTGTCGGGACAGGCGCAAATGCTGAAGGAAATGGTAGGAAGGTTCAAGCTTAAGGAAAAATCTGCAAAAATATTTTAATGAATAATTTTTGAAATTTCTGAAATAAATATGATATGTCTTAGTTTTCATATAAAGAATGTACGGCTCAATTCAAAAACCGTACATTCTTTTTTTGTCGGCTGCGGACAGAGCTGTTAAATTGTAGCAATCTATTGACATTTCAATGAAAGTGTGTTAAACATAAATGTATTTATTTTTAATTGAATAAAGATTCGTTTTCCTGATTTTTGACAGATACTCACGATTTGATTTTAAGGATTGAAAACAAAGGACTTTATTCGATTTTCAGTAAAAGATATTTGAAAAAAATTTTATTAACTGAAAGGAAACAGAAGATGAAAAAGATCATTTCTATTATATTGGCAGCAGCCATGCTTTTCGTCATGACATCATGCTCCAATCAACAAAACAATTCAAACCAGCAGGCGGAAAAACCTGTCAAAACAAGTCTTACCATGGGCTACACCACTGAACCGGAAGGCCTTGACCCTCAAAGAACCGCTGCAGCTTCCACATTTTCGGTAACAAACAACATATATGATACATTGGTAGGAGTAACTTCGGATTGGCAAATAATCCCGAGACTCGCAAAGGAATGGACAATTTCCGAAGATGGAATGGAAATTTCATTTGTTTTGAGAGATGATGTATACTTCCACAACGGCAGGCAGATGACTGCAAAGGATGTTGAGTTTTCATTCAACCGGCTTAAGGATGCTGAGAGCCCTAAAGCAAAAGACTATGCAAACATAGTGAAAATAGAAGCAATAGACAATCTTAACATAAAATTTACAACTGAAACTTTGGATGTTGAACTTTTGAAGAGATTTGCATATCCATGGACGGCAGTTGTTCCCGAAGAAGCAGCCGACAGCCTTAAGACCGCTCCCGTAGGAACAGGTGCATTCAAACTGAAGGAATGGACGCCGCAGCAAAATCTGATTCTTGAGAGAAACGAAAAGTATTACGGAGAAGCTCCGTCCCTGGAAACGGTTAAATTTGTTCTGATACCTGATGCTACAACCATGATGGCAAGTTTTCAGGTAGGTGATCTGGACATAATTCCGCTGACAGGCGACCAGGTTACATTGATTGAAGGAAATGCAGAGTACCAGATTATTTCACAGCCAATGAACGCAGTGCAGATAATGTCATTGAACACCGACAACGAAATACTGTCCAACCAGAAGGTAAGGCAGGCAATGGCAATGGCAATCAACAAGGACGAGGTAATAGAAGCGTCAATGTTCGGATACGGAGACAAGATAGGCTCACATCTTCCGCCCACATCGCCTGATTACTATGATACAAATGACCTGACCCCGTACAATCCTGAAAAGGCAAAGGAACTTCTGAAGGAAGCAGGATATGAGAACGGATTTGACATTACACTGACTCTACCAAAAAACTATCAGCTGCATGTTGACGCAGGCCAGGTGATTGCAGACCAGCTTTCTAAAATAGGAATCAATGTTAAAATCGAGCTGGTTGAATGGGGAACGTGGCTCAGCGACGTTTACGGAGCAAAGAAATTTGATATGACTGTTGTGGGTCACACAGGCAGACTTGATTCATATGCGTTTTTGGCCAGATATAAATCTGACAGCAACGATTATATAAGCCTCAAGACAGGCGAAGTAGACCAGCTTCTTGCAGATGCCATGAAGGAGCTTGACGAAAACAAGAGAAAAGAAATATACAAGGAAATACAGGTTATTCTGGCTGAACAGCTTCCTGCCGTATATCTGCAGACGCCTAGAACAATGCTGGCTCTTCAGAAAAATGTTGAAGGAATGGAAATATTCCCGATAGATGTTTATGATTTCAGAGGGGTAAGCTTCACAGAGTAACATACGGGGTGATTTTTATGTTAAGATATGTGTTGAACAGGGTTGAAAGCTCCATTGCAGTTATTCTGGTTGTGTCCATAATCACATTTTCTGTTTTGATGATAATTCCGGGAGATCCGGCGCAGCTGATTTTAGGAGCAGATGCTACGGCTGAATCGGTTGAGGACCTTCATGCAGCCATGGGCCTTGACAGGCCGCTGCATGAGCAGTATCTCGGATGGCTTAACGACCTTCTGCATCTTGACATGGGAAAATCCTACGTATACGGTGAATCCGTCACTAAGCTTATTGCAGGCAGTTTGCCTGTGACACTTTCCATTGCGGTGTTTGCCATGATTCTGGCGGTCGCTGCGGCATTTGTGTTTGGAATGCTTTCTTCAATCTACAAACACACCGCCATAGATTATTTTTCAAGAAGCATCATGCAGCTTGGAACAGCCATTCCTTCCTTTTGGATAGGAATGGTTTTTATTGTTTTATTAGGTCTTAGGCTCAAGCTCTTTCCAATATCCGGCTATGTTCCATTCAGTGATGGATTTGCCCCTTACATTAAGAGCATCACACTGCCTTCGGTTGTTCTTGCCATAGGTGAGACGGGAACACTGCTTCGAATAGTGAGAAGTTCCATGCTTGATTCCCTGAAGCAGGACTACATGGATATGGCAAAAATCAAAGGGCTGAGTTCAATAAGGATATACATGAAGTACGCATTGAGGGGAGCCCTCGTTGCGCCGCTTACATTGATAGGAATGCAGTTTGCAAAGCTTGCGGGAGGGACAGTGGTTGTTGAAACAATTTTTTCTCTGCCCGGCATAGGCAGGCTGGTGCTTACAGCCGTGGAACACAGGGACATTGTCCTGCTGCAGGGTCTTGTGATGTTCATCACCACTGCTGTCATTTTAATAACACTGGCAGTGGACGTGCTTATAATGTTGATTAACCCCAGGATAAAATCCTTTCAGCGAGGAGAACAATGAAGAAGAATTTAAGCATTACCGTGGGAACAATATTTATATTGCTGGTGCTTGCCACATGGGCTCTTTCTTTTGTAGCCATGCCCTTTGAGCCAAACCAAATGAATATATCCCAGCGTTTTTTGAAGCCTGATTTCGGCTCAGCCCACGTTCTGGGAACGGACAACTTCGGCAGGGACATCTTAAGCCGCATAATGTACGGCTCCAGGAACGTACTGTTGGTGGGACTTGGTTCTGTCACTGTCGGGACTGTCATCGGTATAACTCTTGGTGCTGTTGCTGCCATGGCAAGGAAGACCGCCGGCTCCGTCATAATGCGTGTTATGGACGGGCTCATGGCATTTCCGGGAATTCTTCTAGCCATGATGATTGTAACTGTAGCAGGAAGAGGAGTCAAAGGCTCAATAATAGCCATAAGCATATTCATGATACCGGTATTTGCAAGGCTTGTGCATTCCATGATATTGGACACGGAGAATCTTTTGTACATCAAGGCTGCAAGAAGCTATGGAAGCTCGAACAGGCAGATATTTTTCAGACACCTGGTTCCGGCCATGCTTCCAAGGCTCGTTACTCAGTACAGCTCATCAGTGGGTTCTGCTGTGATGATTGAAACGTCTCTGTCATTTCTGGGACTTGGCATACAGCCGCCCTTTGCAAGCTGGGGGTTGATGCTCAGCGAGTCAAGGCAGTTTTTCCTCGTGTATCCATACCTGGCGGTTGCTCCGGGCATTGCAATCATAATTACAATCCTGGGCTTCAACCTATTGGGTGACGGGCTTAATGACATGCTTCTGCACAGGAGGAGCAGCAATGAACGATACGGTGATTTTAAAGAATCTTCATATAACGGATAAGGGCAGCACATTGGTGGGCAATTCTACACTTACGATCAAGAGCGGGGAAATATTCGGGCTGGTGGGTGAATCCGGTTCCGGAAAGACGCTGACGGCCAAGTCTATAATCAACCTTCTTCCAAAGGACTTAAGCTTTGAAGCAGACCAGATAACTGCTGCAGGCAAAGACATGCTGAACTTGTCAGCAAGGGAAAGGCGTGAACACATCGGAAAAAATGTGGGTTACATTCCTCAGAATACGGTTTTTTTTCTTCATCCCATGATAAAGATTAAAAATCAGATTGGTGACGGCTACATGCGCCACATTAGCAGTAACAAAAAGGAAGCCATGGAAAAGGCAGAGGCTCTACTGGAAAAGGTGGGTTTGCATAATCCAAAGTCAGTCATGAATTTCTATCCCTGGCAGCTCAGCGGAGGTATGCGTCAGAGGGTGAACATCGCCATGGCTCTCATGAACGACCCGAAGCTTATAGTTGCCGATGAGCCTACGACGGCACTGGACAGCACAGTCCAGAAGAAGGTCATGGATCTGCTCCGCTCCATAAACCAGGAGCTTGGAATTTCCATATTGCTCATATCCCATGACCTAGGACTGGTAAAACACTACAGCCACAGCCTGGCTGTCATGTACGCAGGACGAATTGCGGAATCCGGAGAGACAAAAACTATTTTTGAAAATCCAGGACATCCGTACACAAAGCTTTTGATAGATATAATACCTACCATGAAAATTAAAAAGACGGAACCGTTATCAGAGATACCAGGCTATGTACAGGAAAAGGGACGAGATGGTGAGGGGTGCCTGTTCAGGGATAGATGCCCCAGAGCAATGGAAGTATGCAGCTCCTCTGTAGCTGAACACATCCAGGGCAGCCACTTTTACAGATGCAATTTGGAATAGGTGCGTTATGGAAAATGAAGTAATATCAGCAAAAAACATCAGAAAAGAATATGTTATAAAAAAACACTTCCTCACAGGAAGGGTCAAGGAGAAGGTTGCTGCCGTAAAAAATGCAAGCTTCAGTCTGGAAGCAGGAAAGACACTTGGCATCGTGGGAGAATCAGGCAGCGGCAAATCAACTACCGGCGAAATAGCGGGAGGTCTGCAGAAGGCCACCTACGGGAACGTCTATTACTGCGGAAAGAACACTGCAGAAATGTCCTCGGACGAATACAGGGAGTACAGACGCAATGTTCAGTTCATCTTTCAGGACCCCAAGGGTTCCATGGATCCCAATTACAGCATAAGGGACATTCTTGCCATGCCCATTGAAACATTGAAAATTGCAAAGGACAAAAAAGAAGTTGACCTCCTTGTGGATGATATACTACAAAAGGTGGGCCTTGACTTGAAGCTGAAAAACAAGTATCCTTCAGAAATAAGCGGAGGGCAGTGCCAGAGGGCGGCTATTGCAAGAGCCCTTGTGGTAAACCCAAGGGTCGTTGTGTGCGACGAGCCTGTATCAGCCCTTGACGTTTCCATTCAGGCACAGATACTCAACCTCCTTAAAAAGCTTCAGGCTGAGCTTAACATTGCATATATTTTCATATCACATGACATAGGGGTGGTAAACTACATGTCCGACAGCATTATGGTGATGCAAAGCGGAAGCGTGGTGGAGCAGGGCGATGCAAAGCAGGTGCTCGTTCATCCGCAGGAAGAATACACAAAAAGACTCATAGAAAGCGCTTTTATTAATTAAGAATTAAGAGTTAAGAATGATTAGTTTTTGTAAAATCTTAAAAATCACACACCTGTGGGGTTTACATTTTTAAATAGCAAAAATATATATTTGATTTAACGAAAGGTACATTATGGACACAGTGCTTAAGGAAGATGAAAGAATAGAGGACCTGCAGTGCAAGGGGCTGAAGATCATACAGAACAAGAAATGGTTTTGCTTCGGCATGGATGCGGTTTTGCTGACGAATTACTGCGACATAAAAAATAATTCAAAGATTGTAGACCTGGGAACGGGAACAGGAATAATTCCCATACTGCTAAGCGGTAAGAGAAATTATTTAAAGGCATACGCCGTTGAAATACAGGAAGAGGTTGCGGAAATGGCCAAAAGGAGCGTCGCCCTCAACGGCCTCCAGGAAAAAATAGAGGTGCTGAACATAGATTTTAAGGATGCAGGGAAGTACCTGGAGCCCAATTCTTTTGATGCAGTAATTTCAAATCCACCATACAAGCTGAACAATTCCGGAATTGTAAATCCGCTTGATAAGAAGGCAATATCCAGGCATGAGATCGCATGCACGCTGGAGGATGTTATAAGCACCGCAGCAATGCTTCTTAAACAGTATGGGCGCTTTTACATGGTGCACCGGCCGGACCGCCTGGCAGACATAATATGCCTTCTTAGAAAATACCGCCTGGAACCGAAGCAGATAAGATTTGTCCATCCGAAGGCAGCAGCAAAGCCAAACATGGTTCTCATAAGGGCGTCAAAGAACGGCAACCCGGAACTGAAGTTTGATCCTCCGCTGTACATTTACTCAGACGACGGCAGGTACACAGACGACGTCTATGATATATACGGTATGGAAATACCGGAAGAATAAGCAAAAAAGTCTATGAAAATAGACTTTTTTACTTTTCTATAGTTATCCTGTCCAGGGGCTTCACTGTGGGGCCTTCAAGAATGTTGCCCTTAATGTCGTATCTGGAGCCGTGGCACTGGCAGTCCCATGTCTTTTCAGCCTCGTTGAACGAAACGCTGCACTTGAGGTGCGCGCATACAGGATTTATGCAGAAGTAATCTCCCTTCTCGTCCTTGTAAACACCTACCCTTCTTCCGTCATAGTGAACAATTTTTCCCTCTCCTTCCTTTACTTCAAGTATTTCATCTGGAACAGGAAGCACTCTTTTAATGAAGCCGGAGGCAATACTTTTTACGGAGGACATAAATTCCTTGGCTGACTGAGCCGGAGTTATTCTGGATGGGTCGAAAATATCGGAGTAATCATCCATAATGTTCAATATTTTGTTTCTCAAAATCAATGCAGACGCTGCTGAAGTAGTCATGCCCCACTTCTTGAAGCCTGTTGCCACGTAAAGATTTTCAAAACTGTTTGAGTAAAGGCCTATGTATGGTATCTGGTCATAGGTCATGCAGTCCTGTGTGGACCACTTAGATACTATTTCCGCGTCCTTGAAGTTTTCCTTCAGAAATTTTTCAAGTTCTTCATAGGATTCTTCCTCGTTGTCCTTTTCACCGGCCCTGTGATTTCCGCCGCCTAACAGCAGCACATTTTCCTTGTCTGAAAACTGATATCGCATGGAATGGATGGGATCGTTAACGTTTATATACATGCCGTCAAATGGAGCTTCCTTTGTTTTTGCTGCAATGACATAGGATTTATCCTGGTAAAGCTTTAGGAAGTAAAGTCCGAAGCTGTCATCAAAGGGGTAGTGGGATGCAACCACAACCTTGTCTGCAGTGACATTGCCTGCCTGGGTTGTTATAAGGTGTGTGCCGCTGTGAGGTTCTATGTTGAGAGCCCTGACATTTTCATAAACTTCGCAGGAACCCGACTTGACGATTATGTCCAAAAGGCTGTACAGATACTTGAGAGGATTGAACTGACCCTGGTTTTTTATTCCGATGGCCCCTATGGCACTGTTTGGCAGAGGGATTTCATTTGTGTAAAAGCCGTCTATGCCAAGCTGTCTGTACGCTTCAAACTCATTTTTGATCTTTTTTTCTTCGCTTTCATCAACTGCGTATACATAGGCTGTCTGTTCCCTGAAATCGCAGTCAATGTTGTTTTCACGGATGATTTGCCGTACAAGATTCAGCCCCTCCTGGTTAGCTTGCAGGTACTTTTTTGCATCACTGAGACTGAAGGCGTTTATGAGGTAATCATAGATAAGGCTGTGCTGCACGGTTATCTTTGCGGTGGTGAATCCCGTCACACCGTAGCCTATGGTTGTTGCTTCTATTATTCCTATTTTCAGGCCGCTGTCTTTTAGGAGGTATGCTGTTGTTATTCCTGTTAGTCCGCCTCCAATTATGAGCAGGTCAAACTTCTTGTTTTCCAGTCCGTCAGCCGGCAACGTTTCGGTCTTTCTGCCGGCGGTTTCATGCCAGTACGAATGCCTTGGATATTCCATGATAAGCTCCTTTTGGTGAATTTTATATACAAATTATTGTTTCGGAAAAAAATGAATTTATTCTTGACTTTGAAATCATTTTAATATATCATAATACAGAAATAAAACAATGATAATGACAGTGACTGGAAGAGTAGTTGCAGGAAGGAATCAAAGAGAGGCAGTCGAACGGTGGGAGAATGCCATTCCAAGTGCAGTGAAGATCATCCATGAGTTTAATTTCCGAAGCCAAGTAAGAAATTACGTATAAATGCGTTAAATTTTCAAGATGCATATAACATTTAATTTATTTATATGTAATTTGGGTGGTACCGCGGAATTCGTCCCATGTCTATTGACATGGGACTTTATTTTTTACCGCTGCATTATAAATATATTACACAGGAGGAAAACATGAAGTTATTTAAAGACATATCAAAGGCCGATTACAAAACCAATGAGCACGAGATATCACAATACTGGAAAGAAATTGACCTGCTGGACAAAAGCGTTGAGACAAGAAATGATAAAGAACCGTTTATATTTTATGAAGGACCGCCTACAGCAAACGGCAGACCAGGTATTCACCACGTCATAGCCAGGACGCTGAAGGACTCTGTATGCAGATACAAGACCATGGAAGGCTACCAGGTAAACAGAAAAGCCGGATGGGACACACACGGGCTTCCTGTTGAAATAGAAGTTGAAAAACAGTTGGGCCTTAAGGACAAACAGGACATTGAAAATTACGGCATAGACAAGTTCAATGAAAAGTGCCGAGAATCAGTGTTCACCTATGAGGGACTGTGGAGACAGATGACCGAGAGAATGGCTTACCTCATAGACCTTGACCATCCATACATCACACTGGACAACAACTATATCGAATCAGAGTGGTGGATACTTGACAACATGTTCAAGGACGGACTCATGTACGAAGGACACAAGATTCTTCCGTACTGCCCCAGATGCGGAACAGGTCTTGCATCCCACGAGGTTGCCCAGGGATACGAAGAAATAAAGACAATGACTGCGTATGTCAAGTTCAAGAAAAAAGATGAAGATGCATACTTCATTGCATGGACAACAACTCCGTGGACACTGCTTTCAAACGTAGCCCTTACAGTTCATCCTGATGTGGATTATCTGAAAGTAAGAACAATGGACAAAGAAGACCGCAAAGGCGAAGTGTATTATGTTTCCAAGCCGCTTGCCAATGCAGTCATAAAAGAAGAGTACGAAGTGCTTGAGGAAATGAAGGGCAAGGACCTGGAATTCATGGAATATGAACAGCTCATGCCATATGTGAATGTTCCGGCAGGCAAAAAAGCATTCATAGTAACATGCGCCGACTATGTAACCACGGAAGACGGTACAGGAATAGTGCACACTGCTCCTGCATTCGGTGAAGACGACTACAACACAGGCGTAAGATACAACCTGGCTTTTTTAAATCCTGTTGATGATTCAGGAAGATTCAGAGGAACACCTTGGTCAGAAATGTTCGTTATGGATGCAGACCATGCAATTCTTGACTGGCTGAAGGAAAACAAAAAACTGTTCAGAAAAGAACCTGTTCTGCACAACTACCCACACTGCTGGAGATGCCATACACCTCTGTTGTATTACGCTAGACCAAGCTGGTACATCCAGATGACAAAGCTTAAGGATAAGCTTATTGAAAACAACAACTCAGTTGAATGGTACCCTGACTTTGTGGGAGAGAAGCGTTTTGGAAACTGGCTTGAAAACCTCAATGACTGGGCTATATCAAGAAGCCGTTACTGGGGAACTCCGCTTCCTCTGTGGAGATGCGACTGCGGCCATGTGGAAAGCATAGGCTCAAGAAAAGAACTGGCTGAAAAGGCTGTTGAAGAAATAGATGAAAACACCATAGAGCTGCACAGACCTTACGTGGACGATGTTCACATAGTTTGCCCCAAGTGCGGAAAGCACATGACAAGGGTGAAGGATGTAATCGACTGCTGGTTTGACTCAGGCTCAATGCCTTACGCTCAGTGGCACTATCCTTTTGAAAACAAGGAAAACTTCGAAGAATTGTTCCCGGCAGACTTCATCTGCGAAGGAATAGACCAGACTAGAGGATGGTTCTACTCACTCATTGCCATATCAACATATGTGAGAGGACAGTCACCCTACAAGAGAGTTCTTGTAAATGACCTGGTACTTGACAAGTATGGCAAGAAGATGTCCAAATCAAGAGGAAACACGGTTGACCCATTTGACCTGTTCGACAGGTACGGCGCAGATGCATTGAGATGGTACCTGTTGTATGTATCACCTGCATGGTCACCTACGAAGTTTGACGAGGACGGACTAAAGGAAGTGCTGAGCAAATTCTTCGGAACAATCAAAAATGTTTATACGTTCTTTGCATTGTATGCAAACACAGATTCAATAAATCCTAAGGAATTCTTTGTTGAGTACAAAGACAGACCTGAACTTGACAGATGGATAATCTCCAAGTACAACAACCTGGTTAAATATGTTCGTGAGAGCATGGCTGTTTACGACCACAACAAGACAGTAAGGGCAATTCAGGAATTTGTAAACGAAGATTTGTCCAACTGGTACATCAGACGTTCAAGAAGAAGATTCTGGGTTCCTGAACTGACTGAAGACAAGAAGGCAGTTTACAACACAACCTACGAAATACTTGTGGGAATAGCACAGCTGACAGCACCGTTTGCACCGTATCTGTCCGAGGAAATATACAGAAACCTGACAAACGAAGTATCTGTACACTTAAGCTACTATCCTGATTACAATCAGGATCTTATCGACGAAAATGTTGAGAAGAGAATGGACCTTGTCAAGGATCTTGTTAAACTGGGAAGAGCTTCGAGAGAAAATGCAAAAATCAAGGTAAGACAGCCAATAAGAAGAATCCACATCGACGGAAAATATCTGTCGCTTATAGAGGACCTGGTTCCGCTTATAAAGGAAGAGCTCAACGTGAAGGAAGTAGTGTTTGAGCACGACCTCAAAGAATTCATGGACTTCTCCCTGAAGCCAAACTTCAAGCTTGCAGGACCGAAGCTCGGTAACAATGTTAAGGCATTTGCAGGAGTTCTGGCAAAGGCAGACGCCCTTGAAGTAATCTCAGCAGTTCAGTCAGGAAACACATATGAGCTTGAGGTTAACGGTGAGAAAATTTCTGTGGATGAAGAATTGCTAGATATCAGAATTTCAGCCAAGGAAGGCTATGATGTCTCAACAGGCAACAACCTGTTCACAATCATAGACACCAACCTTACTCAGGAACTTCTCAATGAAGGTTATGCAAGAGAATTCATATCAAAGGTTCAGCAGATGAGAAAGAACAACGGATATGAAATGATGGACAGAATAAAAATATTCTACAACGGTTCAGAAGAAATCGACAAGGCTGTTGCAGAGTACGATGCATTCATCAAGAGCGAGACGCTGGCAGATTCAGTAGAAAAAACCAGTGCTGAAGGGATGGAAGTTCAGAACCTGAACGGCATCGACACAGAAATGAAACTTGAAAGAATAAGCAAGTAAAAACATAAAAGGCTGCGGCACGTTGGTGCGGCAGCCTTTTTATTAAGGATATTACGATATATTTCCGGGTATTAATCCATTTTCAGCAGGTTTAAAATTTCCCTTGTGCTTTTGACATTTATCTGACCGGGAGCCGAAGTGTTCTTTACAGCCGCAAATGTCAGGCATGAACCGAAAAGCTCTCCGGACAGCCTCGTTACGACGCCTAATTTTCCCATGGACATGGTTATGCATGGAAATCCGTATGATTTTTTTATTTCAAGGGTTGCAGACAAAAGTGCAAGCACATCTTCCTCGGAATTTGGCATCACTGCAATTTTGGCAATGTCCGCACCGTTTTCGTTCATCATAACAAGCCTTCTTACAAGCTCCTCTTTGGCAGGAGTGTTGAAGAAATCGTGGTTTGACATTACAACCTTTACCTGGTTTTCAGCTGCAAGCTCAACCGCAGCCTTCAGCTTGTCCTGTGAACTGAACAGCTCTATGTCCACCAGGTCGATGAGGCCGCTTTTTATGATTTCTCCCACAAGGTCAAAGTATTTGTCTTCCGACATTTCCTTTACGCCTCCTTCCTTTTTTGTTCTGAATGTAAAAAGAAGAGGTTTGTCGTAAATCTTTCTTATATTCTCAAGAAGTTCTTTTACTCTGGAAAACTGCTCCACGTCTTCAAAATGGTCGATTCTCAGCTCAATCAGGTCAAAGTCTACGCCGTCTAGATCCTTTACTTCATTCAGTACCGCATCTGAGGTTTTTCCTGTAAGTGGTATGCAAATTTTGGGTGCGCCGTCGTTGAACAGCAAATTACGTACTTGTACTTGCTTCATATGTATCTCTCCTTCTGCAATGAAATGATTTTATATATTATATATTATCAGGCAAATAAATGAAATGATTTTTAAAAATAAATTTTACAAAAGGGGAGATGAATTGTATTAGTTTTTGAGTAATGAAAACATTACCACAAAATGTGTTGGAATTACAGCATTTTCAATTGACAATACATTGCATTTAGTAATATAATTATATAAATTGGGAGTAGAGTTTGTGTATGCAAACTGTAAATAAAAATCATTTTGATGAATTAATATTGATTATTACAAGCTGAAAGGTAGTGAGTGGATGAAGGGTTTAGGTGTCTCACCGGGCATTGGAATCGGAAAAGCTTTTGTAATTGACAAAAAATCAATGAACATTGAGAGAAAGCATGTCGTTGATACGGACGCAGAAATAATGAGACTCAGAAATGCTTTGGAAGTCAGCAGGAACCAGTTAAATGAAATCTATGAAAAGACCCTTGCCGAACTAGGCGAAAAAGAAGCGCAAATCTTCAAGTCCCACGAGATGATGCTCGAAGATGACACTTTTTCCTCCGATGTAGAGGTAAGGATAAAGAATGAAAAAATAAATGCCGAGTTTGCAATCAATGAAACATCAAACACCTATATAAAGCTGTTTGAAAACATGGAGGATGAGTATCTCAAGGAAAGAGCCGATGATGTTCGCGATGTAATGACCAGGGTTCTGAAGATTCTAACAGGGGAAAAGGGCACAGATTATTCCTCCATAGAGGAAAATTCAATTGTCATCGCCAAGGATCTTACACCTTCCGATACGGCACAGATAGACAAGAAAAAGGTTGCTGCAATGATTACGGAAACCGGAGGCAAGACTTCCCACGCAGCAATCATAGCGAGAATTATGGGAATACCCACAGTTGTAGGGCTTGACAACATAACGGGAAAAATAAGAGGAAACGATCTTATTGTATGTGACGGAAAGTCCGGCAAGGTTTTAATAAATCCGAATCAAAAACAGCTGAAGTATTACATGCAGAAGAAGGAAAAAGAAGAGGAAGTGGGAATTGCTCTTAAAAAGCAGATAGGCCTTCCCACAGTAACGAAGGACGGCTTCGAGGTTTCCCTTTCCGGAAACATAGGCACACCCAGGGATGTTGACATGGTTCTTGAAAATGATGCTGAAGGCATAGGTCTTTTCAGAAGCGAGTTCATTTTCATGAACAGAGAGCTGCAGCCTACGGAAGATGAGCAGTTTGAAGAGTACAAGGAAGTTCTTGTTAAAATGGGTTCCAAACCTGTTATCATAAGGACGCTGGACATAGGCGGAGACAAAAATGTTCCGTACATCGACATTCCTAAGGAAATGAACCCGTTTCTGGGTTACAGGGCAATCCGACTATGCCTTGGAAACGTAGATGTTTTCAAGATACAACTGAGAGCCATATTGAGGGCCAGCGTCTACGGCAACGTGAAAATCATGTTTCCCATGATTTCCACCATGAAGGAGCTGAAGGATGCAAAGAAGATCCTCAATGAAGCCAAAAATGAACTGAAAAAGGAAAACATACCTTTCAAGAATGACATTGAAATAGGCATCATGATTGAAATTCCATCGGCAGCGATCATTTCCGACATGCTTGCAAGAGAGGTAGACTTTTTCAGCATTGGAACAAACGACCTTATACAGTACACACTGGCAGTGGACAGAATGAATTCGAAGCTGTCTCATTTGTACAGCCAGTACCACCCTGCTTTGCTGAGGCTCATAAAGAATATAATCGAAAATGGTCACAAGGAAGGAATATGGGTCGGCATGTGCGGAGAAGCCGCCGGAGATCCCAAGCTCATACCGATATTTCTGGGAATGGGACTTGATGAGTTCAGCATGAACTCGCCGTCCATACTGGAATCCAGATACATCATAAGAGGGCTTAAAAAGAAGGAAATGGAGCAGGTGGCGGAAAATACACTCAACATGGAAAACGCCGTTGAGGTTGAAGATTATTTGAGCTGTCTGTTTGCAGATGAAAGTGACAACTATCTGAAAAGATGTAAAATCAGGAGCAGAAACAATGAATAAAAAAGTATCCATAGTGTTCCACAGCGTTTGTGGGAACAATTATATGATGGCCAGGGAATTTTACAAGGAATTTCAAAACAGCGGAGCGGATGTTCGGATTTTAAGGGTTGCGGATCCGAATCTTGAAGAAATAGCTAAACAATTCTCCATAGCGGGACAGTATAAGAATGAAATATTGAAAATCGAAGAAGCTGCTCCGGAAAAGCTTCTTGACAGCCACATCATCCTCATGGGTTCGCCCACATATTTCGGAAATGTGTCGGGAGCCATGAAAAGCTTCATGGATTCATTTTCTCCCTACTGGCCTGATGCAAAATTCTGGGGGAAAAAGCTCTTTGCATTTTCGTCCTGCGGCAACTCGGAAGGCGGAGGAGACATGTGTTTGAACGCCATAAACATTTTTGGACAGCACATGGGAATGACAAACGTTCCGGTTCCTGCCGACCTGGTATCGGGTCAAAGCTTCCCTGCATACGGGCTGCTGCATTATGCGGGAGATTACGCAAATTTAAGGCCAAGCGGATTTATGCTCATGGCCATAAAGGAAATGACCGACAGGCTTTTAAAGCTATAAGAGAACGACTTCGGCAGAAGTGGTCAGACTATTGACAAACTCTGATTTTGTCATCCTGAGCGTCAGCGAAGGATCTCACATGTTGTAATGATGAGATTCTTCGGACTGTGTTCTCAGAATGACACGGAAGAAAGAGATTTTGTCATCAAACTGGCGCTTTTGCAGAAGTCGTTTTAAATTTGACTGAACAGCTGCCATGTGATAATATTTACAGCGGAACCATATGAATAAAGGGAGAGGGAATCAAATGAAGCATAAAGTTGAAAGAAAACAGACCATAAGCAAGCATTGTTTTGTTTGCGGCACCGAGAACCAGGAATCGTTGAAAACAAAGTTCTATGAGCTTGACAATAAGGAACTCATGTCAATTTCAAAACCTACACCCACTCATCAAAGCTACCCTGACAGAATGCATGGAGGAGTAATATCGGCAATACTTGACGAAGTCATAGGAAGAGCAATAATGATTGAAGATCCTGAAGCATGGGGAGTTACGGTGGAACTTAACATAAAATTCAAGAAGCCGGTTCCCCTGAGCGGTCCGGTTAAGGCAGTGGCAAGAATAACCCGCAACACTCGCCTGATTTTCGAAGGAACAGGTGAAATCATTCTGGAAGACGGAAGCATAGCAGCATCAGGTTACGGAAAATATGTGAAAATACCCATACAAAAGATAGTACAAGAAACAGGCGGAGATTCATCCCTCATTATAGAAGATGATTCTCAGGCGCCTATAGAAGTAGAATATTAACAGGAGAACAGATGAAAAAGAACGATATAATCGAATTAACAATCGAAGACATGAATTTTCCCAACACCGGAAAAGCACATTTCGAAGGAAAGACAATAAAAATTAAAGGCGTTTTTCCCGGGCAAAAGGTAAGAGCCAGAATCAGCCGCTCACGAAAAGACAGTGCCGAAGCAAAGCTTATAGAAGTAATGGAGCCTGCTGAATACGAGCAGGAGCCTCTATGCGGACATTTTAGCGTCTGCGGGGGATGCGCATACCAAAACATTCCTTATGAAAAACAGCTTCAGTACAAGGAAGAACAGGTCAGGTCAATTTTGGACAGTGTTTTGACAGAACATTACGATTTTCTTCCCATAGTGCCAAGTCCTGAGAAAACCGGATACAGAAACAAGATGGAATTTTCCTTCGGAGACGAAGTGAAGGAAGGTCCGCTGTCACTGGGAATGCACAAGAGAAACAGCTTCCACAGCATAATTAGCACAACGGGATGCCAGATTGTGGATGAAGACTATCGACAAATATTATGTCAAATACTGGATTATTTCCAAGGAAATAGTCAAGCATACTACCATAAAACCTCAAAAATAGGCTTTTTAAGGTACTTGCTGGTGAGAAAGACAAAAAAAACGGGAGAAATTTTAATAAATCTCATAACCACCAGTCAAGGAACATTAGACGAAAAGGAATTTGTGGATTTGATATTGAATATGCAGCTTAATGGCAAGGTTAAGTGCATAGCCCACTCCATATTCGACGGAGTTGCGGATGTGGCCAGGGCTGATGATATGAAAGTGCTGTACGGCGAGGACAAAATAACGGAAGAGCTGCTGGGGCTTCGTTTCAACATTTCATCATTTTCATTCTTCCAGACAAATTCCCTGGGAGCTGAAAAATTATATTCAATTGCAAGAGATTTCATTGGCACCACAAAGGACAAAACAATTTTCGACCTGTATTCAGGAACGGGAACAATAGGTCAGATTTTAGCACCGACAGCCAAGAAGGTAATAGGAATAGAAATTGTAGAAGAAGCTGTAGAAAAGGCCAATGAAAATGCCAGACTGAACGGCCTTGACAACTGCACCTTCATTGCAGGCGATGTCCTGAAAAAAATAGATGAGCTGCAGGACAAACCGGACATCATAGTCCTGGACCCTCCGAGAGAAGGAATTCATCCAAAGGCAATTCAAAAAATAATCGACTACAAGCCTGAAACCTTCATATACATTTCATGCAAGCCAACGTCCCTCACAAACGACCTGCCGGTCTTCCTGGACAACGGCTACAAGGTAGAAAAGGCTCAGTGCGTGGATTTGTTCCCCCAAACGCCGCACGTAGAAACTGTGATTCTGATGACACGTTGTGGTCAAAACGATAAATAGAGCACTCAAACCACAATATGTTGTGGTTTTGGAGTGGTTTTGAGCCTTGGAAAATCCGAAAAGATAAATAAATGACATAGCAAGAATTATGAAAAAATTTTAAAAAAAAATTGGTATTCTGAAAATGAAGGAGGTGAAACTCATGGATAATAATACACTAGTAATTGGTTTTTTAATTGACTATATCGAAGAACATATCACAGAAGAAATTAGTTTAGACATTCTGGCATATGCATCAGGATATTCACAATATCATATGCACCGGATGTTTACTGGGCTGGTTGGCATAACACTACATCAATATATTAAACGCAGACAATTAACAGAAGCAGCTAAAAGTTTGATTTTTACAGATAAACGGATTATAGAAATCGCTTTGGATGCGGGGTATGAGTCGCAACAGGCATTTACCCTTGCTTTTAAAGATATGTATAAACAGGCTCCTCAAAGATTTCGTCATAATCGCCAGTTTCGTCCGATTCAGTTGAAGTTTGAAGTGAGTGAAAACCTTACTATTTTAAAAGGAGACCGAATCATGGATATTGAAGTGATTGAAAAGGGAGAAATTAATCTGGTTGGATATAAAGCAAATACCAAAAAAGGATTTTTTGTAATCCCGAGACTTTGGCATAAATTGCACAAGGAAAAAAACAGTATAAAAAATAGAATGGATTTAGATTATGTCGTTGGAATTAATGACTATTCTGATGATTCTATATTTAAAGAAAACCATCCTGCTTTTGAGTATCATGCTGCAGTCGAAGTAAGCAAACCAGAAGGAATAGCATCAGACATGAGTGTGCTAACACTTCCTGCTGGGAAATATGTTGTATTTATCTATAATGGAAAAGCAAAGGACTCCATGCAGCCTGTCATGGACTACATTTATAAAGAATGGTTTCCTCAATCAAATTGTCAACTCAATAATAAAGCAAGAGTGGATTTTATTAGATATGGTGAGAAAACGGATGATAAAGGGAACAATAGAATCGAAGTATGGGTGCCTATTTTGTAGAAATATATATTGATACAAGGTGAAAGAGTATGTGTGTTTAGGTTTTTTAGCTTAAACATGCATACTCTTAATTCTAAGTTGGAATTGAGTGATCAAAATTTTAAAATTTTATTACGTGCAATTCAAATTTCAAGAATTGTAAGGGTTTTCTTAAAAAGATTCCCCTCCGCCAAGACCCCATCAGGCTCAAGCAGTATCTTTTTTGTCTACTCAAGGCACGTGGAGACGGTTGTTGTGATGACGAAATGTTGAATATAGAATGAGTGAATAATTATGAGGCAGAGTTTTTACGTCAACTTAAATAATCTACAGACTCTGCCTATATTTCCGATAATCTTGTTCAATATCGTATGATGTTAACTGCGCTCATTAGAACATGTGGAAAATTGCACTATGATTTTATACTAATGTTAGATAGGATATATATTGATAAAACTAACGTTTGATAGTATAATAAACGAAGAGGTGATTCGTTTGAGTAACATCAGTATAGTTCAAAAACGGAAGAAGGGGATTGAGACAAAACGGAAGGTTTTGGATGTTTCTTCTTCAATGTTTGCCATTAATGGCTATGAGGGCGTATCGGTACGGCAAATTGCAGAGAAAGCAAACATAAAAGAAAGCTCTCTGTATAACCATTTCAAGAATAAAGCAGATATTCTTGAGACTCTGTTCGATGAATTTATAAAAGCTGTTCCGGAAACCAGACCGTCATTAGATGAAGTTGATGAAATGTTAAAGCTCATGGGACCTGAGGAAGTGTTTAAAAATATACTTTTTTTTGTGGGCAAAAGTGTTTGCGGTACTCTTTCAAACATATCCATGATCATAAACAATGAGAAATTCAGAAATGGCCGTGCTGCAGACATGTACTATAGATATTTGATTAATGAGCCGTCAGATTATTACGAGTGCATTATTAGAAGAATGATTGAAAGAAAAATGATTAAACCGATAAATGCGCGTTTGGTTGCTGAGCAATACAACTATGTTTCTCTTAGTCTCACTCAAGAATACATAATGGCTCAATATGGACTTGCTGATACGGATGCTGTGGTTGGTTATATGGTAAAAACTTTGAACTTCTTTTGTGAAATACTAAAGAATTAAATATTAAAGGAGAACGATTATTATGGATAACAAAAGTACAATTTCACAGACGGCTATGTTGATTGCTTCTCTTAGAGCACTAGCTTGCTATGAGGACGACATTAAAATTCGAGGCAACGATTATATGGCAGAAATATTTTTGCCAGAAGAAAAAAGGATGCCACTAAAATCATCTGATATAAGAAAAGAAATAAAGAAAGCAATACCTGAGGGATTATATGAATATGTGATTGCTCGGACGAAGCACTTTGATGACTTGTTTTTAAGCATGGTAAGGCAGCAGATACCTCAGATTGTTTTGCTAGGTGCCGGTTATGACAGCAGAGCCTATCGTTATGCAAGTGAAATAGGGAGTTCAAAAATATTTGAGGTTGATATGACTGCAACCCAGAAAGAGAAGCTAAAAAATCTAGAGGATAATAAGATCAATATTCATCCAAACGTGGTGCATATTGAGGCTGATTTTGAACAAGATGGTTGGTTTCAAAATCTTTATGATGCAGGATACAATAACTCATTGAAAACCTTGTATATATGGGAAGGAGTAACGTTCTATTTATCCCCAAAATCGGTGGAAATGACCCTCAGAATGCTTCATGAACACTCGTTGTCTGGGAGCAAACTTAGCTTTGACTATCAACACATAGATGATCATAATAAACTAATAGAGACAGGTCTTGAAGAGGAGAACATTAAGTTCGGTCTTAGTTCTCGAGAGTGCGATGAATATTTAAAAGTACTAGGGTTTTCTGTGATTGAAATAATTGATTCGTCAACTATGAGTGAGCGTTACTTGACGATGACTAATGGGAGCAGATTTGGGGAAGTAAAATCAATTATGAATATTGTTGTTGCTCAATCGATATGAAACCATCAGGCATTTGCTTTAGTTGATTAGCAAAAGCAGGCGCCAGATCGATGGAAAGAATGTCTGCATAGGCAATGCTTCAATAATACAACCTGCCGCCAAGGCCCCACCAGGCTCAGTCGGCATCTTTTTTGTCTACTCAAGGCATGTGGAAACTGTGCTTCTGATAACTTATGATGGCTTTGAATAATTGGGATTGACTACATATATATTAAGTAGTTTAGTCTGAAATACTGATGATGTAAAGGATGATATTTGAACAATTAGTGTTGATAAATAAAATGTTAAAGTAGAAAGACGATGGATAGACACACTAAAGTTAAAATTAAAACAGATTTATCTAAATATGCTAATGGTTTATTACCTGAGATTGAAGGATATACTGTTGGCCAATATGGTACATGGAGTAACGGTTCAGATAGATTTATTGGAGTGTGCTTTTCAGGGATTACAACAATCGATGTATTATGGGAATTTCTCGTTATTATTGATAGTGAATATGAGACCGTTTCAAGTTTTGTGTAAACTCAAAAAACTGACATAATTTTTAAGATGACTTTTACAAGGGCAGACCCCGGAAATGGGATCTCCCCTTGTTTTGTATTATATAGATAATTTTTTACATGTCAATAAAGACATAGTTAATGCTAAGATCTTAAAAGTTTAAATTTATTCAGGCATCCTATCTTCAAAGAATATGACAAGCTGTGAATGTATTTTCCCCCAATCCTGGCGGCGGCCTGTCCATTTTTTCGTAATGTCCATCATGGCTAGGTACAACATTTTTAGTAGGCTGTCATCATTGGGAAATACAGTCTTGCTTTTGGTTACCTTTCTAAGTTGCCGGTTGAATCCTTCAATAGTGTTTGTTGTATAAATCAATTTTATTACTTCTTCAGGATATTTGAAATATGTTGATAAATTTGCCCAATTGTCTCTCCAGGATTTTGCAATCTTTGGATATTTTAATCTCCACTTTTCTTCAAACATTTCAAGTTCTGACAAGGCAATCGCTTCTGTTGGAGCAGCATAAACCCTCTTTAAATCAACCATCAGAGGTTTAATGTCTTTATATGATACAAATTTAGTCGTGTTCCTTATCTGATGAATTATGCATTGCTGCAATTCTGTCTTTGGAAAGACCGCTTCTATTGCCTGTGGGAAACCGCTCAGGCCATCAACACTTGCTATGAGAATATCTTCTACATCCCGATTTTTAAGACCGTTCATTATGGATAACCAGAACTTGGCGCTCTCATTTTCTCCAACGTACATACCCAGGACTTCCTTGATTCCATCCATATTGATTCCTATTGCTATGTATACAGCCTTTTTGACTATTCTTCCTTCGCTTCTAACATGAAAATGTATTGCATCCATAAATACGACGGCGTAAAGGCTTTCCAACGGCCTTTCCTGCCATTCCTTTACTATCGGAAGTATCTTTCTGTTATCCTGCTTATTGTGCTGTCTGAAACGTCTATTCCGTACAAGTCCTGGAAATGGCTTTCTATATCAGAAGTTGTCATTCCTTTTGCATACATGGAGAGTATCTTTTCTTCCATGTCCTGAGTTATGGTATTCTGATGCTTCTTAATCATCTGTGGTTCAAATTCACCGTTTCGGTCTCTTGGAACATTGATGTCAAGATCTCCATAGCTGGTATGCATCGTCTTTTTACTGTATCCGTTCCTACTGTTTTCGGTGTCCTTATTTTTATAGTCATATTTGGAATAGCCAAGTTCTTCTTCCAATTCACCGTCCAGGCTTCCGTCCAGTACCACTGACAACATTTCTCTCATCATGTCTTTTACGTCGTTTCCATCTTTTAGAGGATGCTGCTTTAAATATTCCCGTGTCATTTCTCTTAGTGCCTTTTTTTCTGGTGTTTCGTTTCTTCTTCCCATATTAAAAAACCTCCAAACTGAGTATTTTTATTTTACATCAGTTTAGAGATTTACACAATCTTTGAATCAGACCCGTGAATATCTACGTATAATCCAATTATCCTCTTTATGAGGTGGTTGGATTATTCTCCTTTCTTCCAACATTTTTGTTGGGGTAATCTTTATTACTCCGTTATAATGAATAAGCACTGTGGATTTGTTTCTATTTTTCTACAGCTTTGACTGTTTCGAGGTGACTCAGACCACTACTTTTCGTCTTAACTGGTAATTAGTTAGTTAACGCATAGACGTTTATATTTACGTGAAAACACAGCCGGAATCCTTGTGGAAAACAACAGTGCAAAATATTATTTTAGGAGGTATCTATAATGTGCTTTGTCGGCATCGACATTTCCAAGTACAAACACGACTGTTTCATTATTACTGAATCAAGCGATGTTTGTAACTCTTTTACCATCAAAAACAATAGTGATGGTTTTGAAGAACTTCTATCGGTTCTCAATTCTCTTGATAATCAAGAACAAATTAAAATAGGGTTTGAATCTACTGGTCATTATGCTTTAAACCTGAAGTTATTCCTTGAAAAAGCCCACTACAGCTTCATGGAATTTAACCCTGTTCTTCTTGCTAAGTTTAACAAGTCTCAGTCTTTAAGGCGTACCAAAACCGATGCAATTGATTGTGCTTCTATTGCTCGATGGCTAATGACGGTTGAATACAAACCCCATCCAATAGGATTTTATCATACTTACTCATTAAAGTCATTAACACGTCTTCGTGATTCTCTTGTTAAACAACGTAGTTTTTATATTGTGAAAATAACAAATGTCTTGGATCATATATTTCCTGAATTTAAGCCACTTTTTGATAATCGTTCAGTAAAACTGCCCTCTATCTTTTAGAAACATATGGCACGGCTGAAAAAATGGCTCATATGAACTCTCAGTCGTACGACACCTTCGCCGCATTTCTAGAGGCAAATTCTCTATGCAAAAATTTCTTAAGTTAAAAGAACTGGCAAGAAATTCAGTTGGTGAAGGCAATGAAATTTTTGTTTCTCAGTTAAACAGCCTTATGGCCTTATATAAACAAGCTGCTCAGGAAGTAGATTCCTTAGAGGGACAAATCCTCTCTTTAATTGAAGAAATCAATCCAAAGTCTTTAACTTCTACTTTTAAAATTATTAATTTTTGTATGGACAAAATTAATACTACTATGAACTAACAAGTTCTTACTTTTGATTATCTGTCTAACATAGCCTTAATTTAAAAATTAAACGTTTTAGAAAAAGTATTCCTAGAAATCATATAATAACTATTGTTTTTGATTTTATAAAATGGATTATACCAATGACTTGATTTATTGTTCCGATAATTTTGAAAATATTATTCCGAATGCGTTGATATTATTCCGATAATTAGTTATAATACTATGGATAGAGGGGTGTTTATTATGTTTATGAGTGTAAAGCAAGCAGCAGAAATATGGGGAATTTCGGATAGAAGAATAAGAGTTCTTTGTTCTCAGGGGAAAATTCCTGGTGCATATCAAGAAGGCCGAGGATGGAAAATTCCTATAGATGCAGTCAAACCTTCCGATGGTAGATATAAATCTACCGAAAGTCTGTTGGATATGATTGACCGCAAAAAGAAGGAACTGGATACTAAACGTCCTTTGACAGAGGGTGAAGTTGCTAGGTTGACTGAAGAGTTTATTGTAGAATACACATACAATTCTAATGCTATTGAAGGTAATACACTGACATTGCGTGAAACGGATATGGTTCTTCGTGGCCTTACTATCGATAAGAAACCTTTAAAAGACCATTTGGAAGCTGTTAGTCATAAAGAAGCCTTTGAGTTTGTCAGTGAACTGGTAAAAGACAATGTTCAGATGAGTGAACGAATTATTAAGCAGATTCATTATTTGGTTCTTGCTGATAAAAAAGATGACCGTGGTGTATATCGCCGTGTGCCTGTTCGCATCATGGGTGCACAAAATGAACCAGTGCAGCCGTATCTCATTCAGCCTAAGATGGAACAGTTGATGGTTGATTTTGCTGTAAGTACAGAACACATCATAACAAAGCTGGCTCGTTTCCATATTGAGTTTGAAGGTATTCATCCTTTCATTGATGGAAACGGAAGAACCGGACGTCTGCTTGTTAACTTAGAACTGATGAAGGCTGGTTTCCCACCTATCGATATCAAGTTCACCGATCGTATTTTATATTATAACGCTTTTGATGAATATCATGTAAAACACAATCTCTCTGCTATGGAAAAATTGTTTGCAGGATATGTTAATGAGCGTTTGAATATGTATTTGAAAATGATATAGTTCTCGACCAGGGAATTTCTACGTTTTGGAGGAAAAAGACGATGTTCATAAAACAGGTTGAAGAACAGTTAAATAGAATAATATATAAAGAGGCTTTAGTTTAGTCAACTTAAATGACTTAATCTAAAGTCTCTTTTTTTATACCCCAAAATAGAAAGAGAGTTTAAAAGTAATGAAGATAAATAATTAGCAATACAAAATCCCCCGCAGCTCTTTTCCTTGAGTTGCGGGATTTGTTGTTTGTAAGCATTATGGTTTATATTGTAAGCGTAAACCAAATGGTTTATAATATTTCCATTGAGGTATGGAGAAACTATGCTGAAGAGTGAGACGACTACTTAGTAACCTAAGGCCATAACTGATTCATAATTAAGGAATAACAAGGAGATTGTTATTAATAGCAGCACTATTAACAAACTGAAAATTGACAAACATGATAAGGTTCTGATAATAAACTCTCCATTAGAATTTTTGGATTTGCTTAAGGAATCGACATCGTGCATGGTCGAAACGGAGTTATGAGGTAAGATTAGATGAATATAAAATTTGATCTGAATAATGTTGTTATTAAACTTTGTATGATGGGGATGAATTTAGAAGACAGCGGAAATATTGAAGATGCAGCCACGATGTTTAATAAAGCATGGCACGAAGCAACAGACGACTATGAAAGATTTATTGCAGCTTATCATTTGGCTCGTCAACAAAAGAGTATTACAGACAAATTAAAATGGATGGAAACATCTTTACAGTGTGCACTAAATGTAAATGATGATAATGTCGAGAGTGCATACCAGACGTTATATTTAAACATTGCCAAATGTTATGAGGAGCTGGGTGATTCTTATAATGCAAAAAGAAATTATGAATTGTCAAATTCATATAAGGGTGCACTTTCTGATAAAGGACCATTTTATCATGGGACAAAGGCAGATTTGCAGGTTGGTGATTTACTGACAGCGGGTGGTAATTCAAATTACAAGACTGAGCTTAAAATGAACCACATTTATTTCACTGCTAACGCAAATGGTGCAGGACTTGCAGCGGCGTTAGCAAAAGGAGAAGGAAGAGAACGCGTTTATATAATAGAGCCAACAGATGAATTTGAAAACGACCCAAATGTTACTGACAAAAAATTTCCTGGTAACTTAACACGTTCTTATCGCTCACAAGAACCTTTAAGAATTATTAGTGAAGAAACAGAGTGGGCGAAACTGACAACTAAGGAACGACATGAATGGCACGAAAAATTAGCCGAAAATAAGGGCGAAATTATTAACTGAACATATTCCAGATATTTAAAGTTTGAGGAAATTTTTATAAAGGGGTGACAAGGGGACGGGGGTGTTGACATCAGTTTGACGTCATGCGTAATGATGTCAACCCCGTCCCTCTGTCATCCCACTGCCATTTTTACCGATTTACGAAATACAAATGAAATTTCTGAGATTTGTCATGAAAAGAATGAACCTATATTTATAACGAAAAATGGTTATGGTGATTTGGTTATAATGAGTATAGAAACTTATGAACAGGTGCTTGAAGTAATTGAAATAGATGCTGCAATTGCTGAGGCTGAATCTGAGTATAAACGTGTAGGTGATCTTTTAGATGCTAATGAGGTTCTTGATTCTAAGGAGGAAGCATTTTGAGTAATTTTACAGTTAAAATGCTTCCTAAAGCGTATCGTGATTTAGAACAAACATATAGATATATATCTGAACGTTTAATGGAAAATAATACAGCTCTTGATATTATAAAAGAAATTGAAGATTCAATTTTGAGTTTAGATGAATTTCTAAACAGAGGTGCTGTTAGAAAAGTTGGTGTTTATGGTAATAAGGGCTACCGCCAATTGTTTATAAAGAATTTTACAATTATATACAGAGTTGATGAAATAAATATATATGCAATAATTATTACAATTAAATATACTCAGAGTAAATTCTGATTATAATTATAATTGCTTCACAGAGTTCGGAAATTAGTATCTTTTTATAAAGTATATGTTTTCCACTTGGGAAATATTAGGCACTGACGACATCATTGTTGTCGCTTCAAGGTCGAGTTCGACTCCTTTAAAAAACAAGCAGGCTCAAATGCATTTACATTGTCACCTCAGAGGATGTTGAGATGAACTTAGGAAAATTAGACTAAAAGAAGATGATATATCTAATCTAATATGTCAATAAAAGTAATTTTATTATGGAATTGATGCAGACAAAAATCTATATAAGGCTAAAGCTCTAGGTAAAGATCGTTGCATATAATGAAATTGTTGTGTGAGTGTATCGTATCACAGGGGAACTATTTTGAAGAGAAGTGTTAGGTATAAGAGATTGAGTTAAAGAGACATTGTCATTGAAGTAATTTTTTGTTAAAATACTCTAAAGAAAACAAAAGCGAGATAAAACGTATGGGAAGTGTTTTGTTTGTTTTATGAAAAAGACTCAAATAACTAGATGAATAAAAATAAAAAGGTATAAGGAGTATGCAAAATGAATTTACTTCAATTAAAATATTTTTATACAGTTGCTAGGAAAGAACATATGACTCGTGCAGCAGAGGAGCTTTATATTTCACAACCATCTTTAAGTAAAGTTATTTTAAAGTTGGAAGAAGAATTAGAAGTCCCTTTATTTGATCGTATTGGTAAACAAATCAAACTTAACAAGTTCGGAAAGGCATTTCTCCGTAGAGTAGATAGGATTTTCCTTGAACTTGAAGACGGGAAACGCGAGTTGTCTGATATGTTGAAAAATGAAAGCTCAACAATTTCAATTGCTGCGAATAATTTAGCTCCATTCTCCAATTTAATAGAAAGATATCTGAAAGATTATCCCAATGTTATTCTTGGTCAAACAACAGGGTCATTAAAAAAAATGAAGGAACAACTATTGAACGGGGAAATTGAATTTTGTATATCTTCACCTCCTGTTGAGGGAGATTTGATAGAATGCATACCATTGACAACAGAAGAAATATTTTTAGTTGTTCCAAGTGGGCATAGATTTGCAAAATATAAGGAAATAAACCTGATAGAAGCATCAAGTGAACCCTTTATCAGTTTAAAGGTGGGATTCGGAATAAGAGAACTGACAGAAAACCTCTGTCACCAAGCCGGGTTTAATCCAAATATAATTTTTGAGACAGATGTCGCAATGAATTTGATGGAGATGGTAAATTCCAATAGAGGAGTGGCACTGCTCCCGATACTTCCTTGGAATAATACTCAATTAAGCATGTCAGTACCAATTCATGTAAAAGAACCTTTATGTAATCGGAAAATTTATTTGTCTTTTATTAAGGATCGTTATTTCACTGAGGCTTCAATGCAGTTTAAAGATTACCTAATTGATTACTATAAAGAAGCTTAGTGTTTTAATAGTTTATTTATTCAATTTTTATCAAAGCTCTCAATGTATATTTTGAGGGCTTTATTTTGTTGGCTATTGGACAAAAGAATGATATATAGTATGTTATTAGAGTCAAAAAAGCACACAATGATAACCTACAGGCTATAGAATTATATCAAGACATGTATTGGTTTATGTAAACGTTTGATAATATAATATGAAATATAGAAGTCTTGAACTATAAAGCAAAACTAGCTGCTGATATTAAAGTGTAGAGGAATCGGCTAAACGTTGTAAAAGAGCCATTATTCCGGTATGAATAATCATTGTGCTTTTATGACTAAAAAGACTTTTAGTAATATGAGAGTTGGAATATTTAATTTTAAATAAGTTACTGTGGAGGTGATTTAACTATTATTTAAGAGTTATAGTTATTTTAATCAATCTAAATTAATTTTCGAGGAGAATTATTATGACAAAGCAAAAAATTTGGGACAGCATTGACGAACACAGCCAGATGTTAGAAAAAATGGCACGGGATATTTGGGAAAATCCAGAAGTTTCATTGGAAGAAGTATATGCTTCAAAAGTTCAAGCTACGGCATTGGAAGAGGAAGGGTTTAATGTAACACTTGGACTGAAAGACTTGCCTACAGGGATTATGGCTGAATACGGGCAAGGTACTCCGGTTATCGGCATTTTGGGAGAATATGACGCTCTCGAGACTCTATCTCAGGATTCTGTGCCAGAGAGAAAGATACGAGTGGAAGGTGGTCACGGACATGGCTGTGGTCACAATCTGATTGGTGTGGGAGCCATCGGTGCAGTCCTAGCTATTAAAGAAGCAATAGAACGTGGAGAACTCCAGGGTACAATTCGTTATTATGGGTGCCCAGCAGAGGAGGAACTTTTAGGAAAGTTGTTTATGCTTCGTGACGGTTATTTCAATAATTGTGACGTACTGCTGTACTGGCACCCGTCTTCAAACAACATCCCTTGGAGAGCTCCGTGTCTGGCGGTCACTTCCGCAGTATTTAGCTTCAAAGGTCTCACTGCTCATGCTCCACAGGCGCATATTGGACGTAGCGCGTTGGACGCGGTTGAGTTAATGAATGTAGGGGCAAATTATCTTCGAGAGCATATTCCACGCGATGTCATGTTTCATTACTCAATCTTAGGCAATGGAATTGCTCCTAACACCGTAGCTGACAGATGCCAGTCGTGGTATATGATGCGAGCTCCTAAACGAGTAATGCTTGATGAGGTGTTTCCGCGACTTGTGGATGTGGCTAAAGGCGCGGCGATGATGACTGGGACTACGCTGGAAAATGTTGAGATACTTGGCGGAGGAAATGAAGTGATTTGTAATCAAACGCTTGCCGACTTGTTGGAAAAAAATATGAAAGAGCTAGGAGGACCAGCCTTTACTGAGGAGGATTACGTTTTTGCTAAAAAAATTACTGACCAATTTTCACCTGAGCAGAAAACTATGGGTGCGCGAGTGTTCCAGATTCCACCTGAGTATTATGACAAGGACTTAATGGACAAGGTGGTTTCTAAACCTAGCGATGAGATACTTCCTTTCTCGGGAGATTGCGATCCAAGCTGGGTATTCCCATTTGGAAGTACTTTCTGTGCTACATGGCCTGTAGGCGTGTTTACCCACACATGGCAAGCTACGGCATGCACAGGTTCTGGCATTGGTTTCCATGGAATGCTGTTTGCTTCGAAAACACTAGCTGGTGGGTGTTATGAATTAATGACCGATAGTGATTTAATGAAGAAGGTTAAAGATGAGTTCCAAGAAACATCAAAAACTCTACATTATAAAGTGAACATTGGAGCTGATGCAGTGCCAAAGAAAGTGAAACTATCCTAAACAATTTCAGAATGAATATTGAATAAAGAAATTTATTTGGGAACAGAAATAGAATGGTTTACTTCCTAATTTGTACCTTTGTGTAATTTTCCATGTACAATCTATTAAATGGATTGATAGGGCTATATGTAAAAGCTATTCATAGGTTGATACCTTATTGTATCGGGAAAGGGGAGAAATCTGCTATTTCTATATTTAAAATGAGTGTTTTAGACCAGTTGTAAAGTTCTACAATTTTTTAATTTCTAAATTCAAGGAGGATTCAATGGATCATTTATCAATGGCTAATAGTCCTATAATGTTTATAATAGTTATAGGTATATTAAGTTTTTTGTCATTTCAATCAATCTATATGATTAAACTTACTCTTAAAAGAGCTGATGCACTAAATATTGATAGGGTAAAAATAAAAAAAGCAATGAAAGTCGCTTGTGTAACAAGTTCCGTACCATCTGTAGCAATTATTCTAGGCTTAATTACTTTGTCACCAGTTTTAGGTTTGCCATTTTCATGGGCTAGACTTGCTATGGCTGGTTCACTTATGTACGAAGTTACAGCGGCATCTATCGGAGCTCAAACAGCAGGTGCAGCTGGATTAGGTCTTGATGGTTATAATCTTCAAGCATTTGCTAATTCAACATGGATTATGACACTTGGCGTATTTCCAATGATGATCATTGCAATTGTTGCAACTAAGAACTATAAAAGTTCAATCAAAAAAGCATCAACAAAAGATAATGCTTGGACTGGGATTTTTGTGAGTGCAATTATGAGTGCAATAATTGCTAACTTTGCTGTTCCACCTGTAATGAAGGGTGGAAATGGTTTTATCGCAGTATGTGTTAGTGCTATTGTTATGTTAGGTCTAATAATACTTGCTAAGAAGTTAAAAACAAGTTGGTTAAAGGAATATGCATTATCAATAAGTATGATTTCAGCTATGGCTGTAATCGCAGTAATGAGTTTATAGGAGGATAAGATGGATCGACAAACTTATGATAAGAAAGTTCACATTTTCGGTAGAATCTCTGTCACTATATTTATGTTGGGGACAGTTTTATTACCTTTAACACTTTTTCTAAAATTCGGGATATTACCTGAAAAAGCTGCTTTTTTTGCAGGCACATCAACAGTACTTAGTATTATGATTCTAGTTTCACTGGCAGAATTTTTAAGCTTTGCCCCTATAATTGGATCAGCTGGTATGTATATGATGTCGATTACTGGTAATACTGCTAATATAAAGGTCCCTTCATCTGTAGCAGCTATGGAAGCAATAGGAATTGATCCAGCTACAGAAGAAGGTGAAATAATCTCTACACTATCAATAGGAATATCAAATATTACAACACAAATCGTTGTTTTAGCGGGAGTAATATTACTTGCACCATTTGGCCATCTATTTCAAAATCCAGCATTAAAACCTGCATTTGAACAGATTGTTCCTGCACTATTTGGTGCGTTAATCATATCTTCTGTTGTTAAAAATTGGAGATTGTCAATTATATCTATTGTAGCTGCCGTAATTATTACTTTTATTGTTTCTCAACCATTTGGTACAAATCTTTCGAATTTTACAATTCCAATGACCATTATTGCATCACTTATTCTTACTAGAATTACTTATAATATGGGATTTCTTACGCCATTAAAAAATGTTCAAGATACTAAAGAATATACACAATTGTAATAATTAATGTGTACCATATGTATAGAACAATTTGATTTTGCTATTCAGTCAAATAAGTATTTATGTTATACTAAACGAGCTTCACCACAAGGAGGATAGGGGCATGCTGAGGCGTGCCCCTATCCTCCTTGTGCGTTCATAAGGGAGGTGGAGTATATCAGAACCGGTTCAATTTATTCTAGGCAAAACTGTCTCCTTGAAATAAAATGCATGTTTATATTTTCATTGATACTACTGTTATTTCTACTGTTAGCAATACAGCTTAATGGGAAACAGAAGTTCATACTGAATTGAATATGCCCGTACGTAGATGATATATCTAATCTAATATGTCAATAAAAGTAATTTTATTAAAGAATAGATTGTAAAGAACAAGACTTTCAAAATATAGTTTTTTTGAGGGTTTTGTTCTTTACATTTTAAAAAAAGTTGTAAAATACTAGACAATTAGAAGCAATTGAAAAAATCGGTATTGATACAGTAAAAAAATGGAAAAAAGTAATAGAAAATCATATATTATTTTTTCCGCCAAGGGTATAATATACTATAGAGACAGGCTCCCTGGTTAAGGAGGAAGATATGAAAGAAATTCAATTTTCAATAGAAATAAATGCCTCTAAGGAAAGAGTATGTACAACGCTTTGGGAGGATAGAACATTCCGTGACTGGGCAGATATTATTGATGAAGGAACCTATATGATAGAGGCATTATTATGTTAGATAATCATCAGACTGAGTATGTAACCAGGATACATAAGGTTCAGGATTATATCGAAGAGAATTATGGGAAAAATCTGTCTACGGAAGAATTGGCAGAAGTAGCAGGCTTTTCAAAATACCATTTTAATCGCATTTTTAAAAGTGTGATGCAGGAACCATTGTCGCATTATGTAAACAGAATTCGTATGGAACAGGCTACGTTCATGTTAGCGCATCTTAGAAATAAGAATATTACGGATATTGCATATGAACTAGGGTTTACGGATTCGGCGGTTTTTTCAAGGGCATTTAAAAATTATTATGGATTAAGTCCCATAGCATATAGAAAAAAATATAGCACGAATTGCAAAGATTCTATTTATATTTCCACGTATAATAAGTCTGACAAGAAGAAAAAATGGGTAACAAATCCGTTTCCTTCAACCGGAGAGATTCGTATTGAGAGCGTAAAAGAATGTCAGGTGATATATGTACGGCATACAGGTACATATGGTTCACTGGCTAAGGAATATGGAAGGTTAGTGCAGGATCTTTTTCAGGCAGCATCAAAACAGGAGCTTTTGCATCCGGGGAAAAATCAGTTTCTTACTTTGTATCATGATAATCCTGAATTTGGGAAAGAGGAACAGTTTCGAACCAGTCTGTGTATGACTTTTCCAGAGACCTGTTCTGCGAAGGAAGATGGCAAGCTTGGCGTGATGACTATAGTTGGTGGACTTTATGCGGTGGGATATTTTGAAATCGTACAGGAGCAATTTGAAGATGCATGGTATTATATGTATCAGAAGTGGCTTTTGACAAGCGGATATGTTCCGAGAAATGCCGCCCCCTTTGAGGTATATCTGAATGATCCAAAGGAGGAGAAGGAACACTTGATTAAAGTAGAAATCTATATGCCGATTGAACCCATTTGAATAAAATGGAGGAAATTATGATGGACAAGGTAAAAGAAATTGAAAAGGTGTTTAGAGAAAAATGCAGTAACACAGGAGCTGTTGTAGTGCAGAAAAATGGGGTTCGCGTATATGAGTATTACCAGAATGATTGTACTGAAAACAGTCCATTTCATGTGTTTTCGGTTACGAAGAGTATTCTTTCTATTTTGCTGGGGATAGCAATAGACAAAGGATATATTAAAAGTATTGATCAGCCAATCCTGAATTTTTTTCCTGACTACACAATCAAAAAACGTGAAAAAACAATCCAGCAGATAAAACTGCGGGATATGATGACAATGACAGCACCATTTAAGTTTAAGTCTGCACCATACACAAAATACTTTACCAGTGAGGATTGGGTGAAATCATCTCTGGATTTGCTTGGCGGTAAGGGAACGATAGGAGAATTTCGATATGCTCCTCTCATAGGGCCGGACATCTTTTCAGGAGTCCTGGTAGAAACAACAGGAACATCTGTATTGAATTTCGCAAATAAATACTTATTTAGACCACTTGAGATTGAAGTTCAGGGAGACGTTGTTTTTCATAGCAAGGAAGAGCAGATGGAATTCTATAAAAGCCGTACTGCAAGAGGATGGGTTGCAGGCCCAACCGGAGTACATACAGGAGGATGGGGACTTATGCTCACCCCCAACGATATGATCAAGCTGGGACAACTTTACCTGAATGATGGGCAGTGGAACGGACAACAAATTGTATCTAAAGAATGGATTCGAGAAAGTACGGAAGAAAAAAGCCGATGGGGCGAATTAAAGTATGGTTTGCTGTGGTGGATCATTGACGAAGAGGATCATTCTTTTGCTGCTCTAGGAGATGGAGGAAATGTTATCTATGTTAATCCAAAGCAGAAAACAGTAATTATTATTGCTTCATATTTCAAACCAAAAGTTGAGGATAGAATAAAAATAATTAAAGAGTATATTGAACCGATTTGGAGTGATTAAGTGCATAATGTATGCTCTAGGAAATGGATACTACATGTGATTAATCAGAAATACAAGAGGAACATTGTATGGCGTAAGCATTAAGGAGGAAAGTATGAAAGAAATTCAATTTTCAATAGATATAAATGCCTCTAAGGAAAGAGTACGGGCAACCCTTTGGGAAGATATAACATTCCGTGATTGGGCAAATATTATTGATGAAGGAACCTATATGAAGGGAGTGATGAAAGAAGGAAATGAAATCCAGTTTATATCATCTGTAAATGGTTACGGTGTGACAAGTCTGATAGAGAAACTTAATCCGAATAAGTTTGTATTATTCAGGCATAGCGCAGACACAAAAGAAAGTGGACAGCAGGGACGCGAAAAAGAGTGGACTGGGGGGGCAGAGAGTTATTCACTTACAGAAAAAAACGGAGTAACTACATTAATTGTTAAAACCGATGTTCCACCAGAACAGGAAGAAACATTTAATGTCAGATTTCCCAGAGCTCTGGAACGTATAAAAACTCTAGCGGAAAACTTCGGGATGACATAACCGTGGTGTGTCAATAGTCTGAGGGCAGATAATTGCCCTTTCTTTTTAGGGACGGTTAGACAAATCATATTATTGAGGTTAAGGCGTTGGGTAGTAAATCAGAAAAGCGTAAGAATGCAATAATTTTGCTTCATGAGATATATGGAGTTAACCAATTTCAGAAGTTGATATTACACCAACTAACTCTGTGGAAATGGTTGGTTTTGGAAGGGAAGATGAACGTTCCAGAGGAATTTTACACAATCTTTCAGCACAAATATCTGTGTGGAAAATGAAAGAAGAAAGCTGCTGTCTTGTAGCATTGGACCACATTGGTTTTATTTTGTATTAGGGAACGGATGCCTTTGCGGAGTTGCACATGAGGTGATGTGTGAATTTGCCCTGCGTATTTCAGAATACCTTAGCGACGATTGTTTTTACTTCGAGGGGTATACAAATGGATGTACGGGTTATTTCCCTACAGAAGAAGAATTCGACAAAGGTGGTTACGAAGTTTATTGGTAATGCTCATCTATTATATATATCATGGCAGGGCTTTTCCGTTTCGTCGCAATTCAGCGTCTGAGCTTATTCGTTTTGTAGTAGATATTTCAACGCACTTGAAATACCATACAGCCTGCAAATACACAAAAAAATAAAGGCAATATAAGGCACATTAAGGATTTTAGAATAATATAATCAGCTGAATATGCCAATAAAGGTTGTTTGCTCTAAATGGAGCAGGCAACCTTTTTACATATCATGAATTACATTTGTCACCCATTTTTTTGACATTATCCTGAGCATACCTATTGAAGCTTTTACAATTTCCTCCATATGAACCATCAAAAAAACATAGTATACCGGGAGCTTAAACACCAATGCGCCCAAAAAAGCCAACGGAACACCTACGAGCCAGACAGAACTCATTTCAAGTATCATTGAGAACGTTGTATCACCGCCGCCTCTCAGCACTCCGACTATCATTGTGCCGTTAAATGATTTTATGGAGAAAAATACTGCCAACACTATCAAGAGTTTCTTTGAAGCAGTATATAGTCCCGGCGTGAGATTCCTGAAAAACATGAGTATTCCGTCTGCTGTAATAAACAGCATGATACCCAATACAAGTCCAAGCACAGCTGATAATATCATGAAGCTGTTGGCATATTCCACAGCTTCTTCTTCCTCATCTGCTCCGATCTTATTGCCCACCATCACAGTACATGCGTTAGCCAGTCCTCTGGTCATTACCATAAAAATGTTCTGAACGGTATTTAATATCTGGACAGCAGCAGCGGCTTCAGTACCTATTTTTGCATAAGCTATGGAATAAAGTACAGTACCCAGGGACCAGAAAGCTTCATTCAAAATAACAGGATAAGCTGTTTTGAAATATTTCTTTAAAAAATCTCCTGTCCAGTCTGTCATGTTTTTGATTTTTTGTGCAAGAGGATTTTCTTTGTTTGAATATATTGAGTACAGTATGAGGGCTATCTCCACAGCCCGGGCTATTAATGTACCGTATGCCGCTCCCTTGATACCCAGCTGCGGAAAACCAAACTTTCCGAAAATCAGCAGATAATTAAACAATGCATTCGTTACAAAAGAAATCATGCTTACTACCATTGGCATTTTAGCCTGGCCTATGCTTCTTGAAGCTACAGCATATGAAAAGCTTATACCCGTAATAATATAGCTTAGAGAAACTACCCTTAAATAATCCGCTCCCAATCTGATTACTTCTTTGTCATTACTGAAGATTCTCATTATGAAATCCGGCACCATCAATGCTGCTAAAGTAAATACAGTTCCCAAAACACATACTATGGCCAGAGATATTCCCAAAACCCTGCCTATATTTTTTGTGTCCTTCTTTCCCCAAAACTGTGATATAAATATTGATGAACCAGTGGCAACACCGAATACAGTAACTGCATAAAAGAAAAAAACCTGATTTGCAAGTCCGACAGCTGCAATGCTTTCCTCTCCCAGGGTCGTTATCATAAGAGTATCGAGCATATTTACAGATGAGGCCACTAAATTTTGCAATGTAATCGGTAAAGCTATGGATAACATTACCTTAAAAAAATCTTTGTTTTTAAAACTAGTCCGCATAGAGACCTCCAAAATTAACAATAGTATAATACACAAAACGCGAGCTTTACTTACAAGTCATAAAAAAGACATCCCTTTGCAGGTCAGTCTTATTTGTTTTATAGTATTCATTAATACTTTAGTAACAGCTTAACAATTAATTTTCTCAATAATAAATATCTAAAATGAAAAAATTACATTTAGGAGATACCTATATATAATATCATGAAAATACTTTTATTTGAACTTATTTTTTATATTGAGCAGTCTTATTGAAATAAAAGATAGAAAATACTAATGCATCTGGTATTCTTCTATCTTTTTGTTATATTGATGGTAAAATAATGTAAAGGAATGTATAATGAAAACAAATGATATCTGATTTGTTCGAATGGTTGTACAACAGGGGAATTACAGAAATCATAAGACATGTGTTGTTATTTTTGTGAAATAATGTAAAATAGTGTATAGCAGTGTAAAATAGAATAATTCTTATGTTAGAAATTATAGTGAAGCAATTAATTTATCTTGTAGGATGGTGTATATGCCGATTAAAATTGCAATTTGCGACGACATGGCAGAGGATATCCGGCTGTTGTCAGCTGCTCTTTATAATTACGACAGTTCTTTTGAAATAACCACTTATACAAAAGGAGAAACGCTGATAGACGAGCTGTTGGATTCCAAGCTATCCGCAGACATCCTTTTTCTGGACATTTATATGCCGGGAATCGATGGAATAAAGACAGCGCAGAGAATATGCAGGGAGAGAAAGGATATCAAAATCATTTTCGTTTCATCTAGCAATGAACATTACTCTCAGGCGTACGAGGTGTTTGCCTTCAACTATATCCTAAAGCCTTTTGACAGGGAAAAGTTATACAGTGTACTGGATCGCGCAATCGAAGAGATCAGAAGGGAACACAGCTATAAGATTCGTTTCAGCTACAAATCAACTATGTACAGCGTAGACTGCCGCCATATTTTTTTTATAGAAAGCAGAGACAAACTCATACTGTACCATCTGTCGGATGGAAGCACATTGCAGTGCTACGGCAAGTTGGACAACCTTACAAAAGAATTGCCGGAAAATTTCTTCATTCGCTGTCACCAGAGCTTTATTGTAAATACTTCTTATATCACAGAAATGGGTGAAGCTCACTTTCGTATAGGACAGGTTGTTATCAGCATCTCTAAAAAGTATATGAAGAATGCAAAAAATCAATATTATGCGTACTTATTTTCTCATATGGGCAAAGGATAATAATGATGAAGGAATCAAAGCACTCAAAAACATATCTGATTTTAGGGTTTATATTAGTGATTTTGTTTACACATCTGCCGGTTATTTATACTCAGTTTTATCATAACCTGACCGGTGCTCCTACAGCTGTAGGCGGAAACATTGATGTAAATCATACTTCTCCTTCTCAGACAATAATTCTGGACGGAAAGTGGGAGTTTTATTGGGAACGAATGATTGTAACTGAACCGCAGTATGATGACAAGCCTGATTTTCTAATAAATGTACCGGATTATTGGTCTAAGTACAAATTAGATGGAAGTTGGCTGCCGGCAAGCGGATTCGCAAGCTATCGAATAATGCTTCAAGGGGTTGAATATATGCAACCTGTTACTGTCTACATCCCGGACTTCGGCAGTGCATATCGGATATTTATCGATGGCGAGCTGACTGCAGAAAGTGCCATTAATACAGCTCCCCATGCAAAACTTTACCCTGTGACGATGTCTGCTGAAAAAGAGCATGAGGTAGTGATTGAAGTAGAGAGCACAAAGTTTTCCGGGTTGTACATGGCGCCTGTTTTAAAGGACTACGACCGAGCCGTGCAGGATAACAGCAATAGAGCCAGTATTCGGTTTATTTTGTTTGGAACCGTGCTGTTTTCCCTACTGTCTATAATCGTCCTGTATATAATGTCATTTCAAAGAAGCACACGTTCTAACTGGCTGCCTGCAATGGGTTTATTTGTGCTTCTGCGCATAATGCTGACGACGGAGTTTTACAGCTTTTGGCAGAGCAAAGTGTTTTTCAATCTCTCCTATGAATCTATAAACGAATTGATGTTTTTTGTCACCTTTGTGTTTAAATTGCTGTTGATTTTCTTGGTGCAGGAACAGTTTGGGGTTTCCTATTCCCGAAATGAAAAATATGGTTTTCTCCTTTATTACACAATCATATACCTTGCTTATCTTTTCATTCCGCAAGGGATATACAATCGGCATCTGACAATTCTGCTGCCTGTTTCTACATTTGCCTTGGAGATATATTCGTTCTTCAAGATTTATCTGGGACGAAATCATCTGAAAAAGTACAGCATGCTGACATTCTGGGGTGTCATGCTCGCCATTTCCGGACTGATAATAGACTCCTACTACATCAACGGCAGCATTTACATCAATATGTCGCTTGCATTGCTGACTTTGCTTACGGTATACCTTATGATTGTAATCTTAGCCTATGCCCTGCATAACTCAGATGTGTACAATGATTTAGCAGTATCATCCTCCCAGCTTGCACAGGCAAGGAATCAGATTGCGATGCAGAAGGAATATTATGATAATTTAAGTGAGCAGATGAATGAAATCCGCGGTATCAAGCACGACCTGCGCCATTTTATCAGTGTGACCAGGAGGCTTTCTGATGAGGGACAATATGACAAATTGAAACAATTTTTAGATGAATATGCTGAAATAACCGACACTGATCAGCTTCCCGTATTTTGTGAAAATATCATTGCAAATTCCATTTTGGGATATTACTGTTTAAAGGCAAAAAAAGATGGAATTCTGTTTCACTGTGCCTGCAGCATACAAAAAAATCTTTCCATGAGCGACACCGATCTTTGCATCGTTTTGAGCAATGCATTGGAAAATGCGATTGAGGCCTGCGGGAATCTGGACAATTCGAAAATGCGTTTCATTTCTATGGAAGCAAGAACTTTAAACGGTCAGATGCTGATGAAAATAGAAAATTCCTATAACGGCTGCCTGAAGGTTGAAGACGGCAGCTACATATCAACCAAGAACGGAGAATTCCACGGAATTGGTATGAAGAACATTAATAATGTCACGGAAAACTGCGGGGGATTCGTCAAAACCATGCATAACGATCAGGTTTTTACCCTGATGGCTGCATTTCCCAATCCCTGTGATACAGAGTAAGATCAGATTTTCATTTACTGCCCTGCCAGCCTGATATGATACTTCCAAAGTAGACAGCCTAATTAATTAAAATTAGATTATCCGCTTGGAGGTATTTTTTATGCCAATTTCGCCGAAAAAAGCGTCAATTTCGCCATCTCCGTGATGCCATCCATTTTTGTGCTATAGTTAGAAAGGGTGGTTAAAATGATTTACTATCTTTATCCGCAAACAAATCAGACACGGATTTTCATTGAAAAATGGAGCAAGAACAAAATTCCATACCTGAATGCAAAACAAATGAGGGAGATGTATCCGGGCAGCGACTTTGTAATTATAGGGGAAGTAGGAAATTTAACTCAGCCTATTGAATCTCATGATGTGCTTCGTACAAACACCGGAAAAGATGTTCCCATATTTCCAAGAGGAAGCCATAAAAAACCGTTTGAATGGATTGCCGGATATGCCCAAGTGGGCGAAAACAAATATATTGCAGTGGTAAGGAGCATAATCCCTTACTGCCTAAAATGGAGGAGGAATGTATGAAAAAGATTTTAAGCATCATCTTGGTGGTCATGATGGTTTTGCAAATGGCAACTCCGGCATTTGCTTTGACTTCAGATACCATAAACAATACTGTGCAGGAAAACCAGACAATCTTGGACAAACTCAAGAATTTATATGGCGATGGCTTAACGGAAGATGACATTGTTAATGAGCTTTCAAATATGGGATTGTTAGATGAAGAAGGCAATCTTAATGTCAGCGAAAGCATTATGGTTGACGGTACCCCCATGACCCTGGAACAGGTAAAACAATTGCTTTATGAAGCAGATTCTGATTTAAGCAGAGTTGTGAGCGTAGATGGCACAGACCTCACATTGTCAGACTTGAAAGTAATGATTGAAATCGAAGAAGAGTTGGCCAGAATTAAAAATGAATATTTTACTGATGCTGTGCCACTGACTGAGGAACAAGTATCATTACTGGAAAGTTTTCTACTACAAGTACAGGACGAAGGTATCATGCTTCAGGCAAGCAGCTTGGGGGCAGAACCATACATAGAAATAAATCACAATGCTAGAATAAGGACTTCTTTAAGTTCTACGGGCTTAAGCAGTATTTCAAGCGCTTATTTTCCTGTTACCATAACTTTTGAAATTCTAGATGAAAATTCTCAGCCTTTAACTCTTGACTATGATGTTTCCTTTAAAGTAAGAACCATTGATGGTTCTGCTAAGGATGGATTAAATTACTCAGGAATAAATGAAGCTGTTACGATACCTGCGGGAACTTCTGTGGCTACCAGAGACATAAGAATATTAAACACAACGTATGATCCGGCAACTTCCGATAAAAGGTGGAATGGAGATAAATTTTTAGCAGTTCAGGTGTATGATCCTGTAAATATTTTATTTGAAGGAAATACAAACTGCAAAGATATGACTATATTTGTTCGTAAACTCTATACCTGGGAATATGTTAATGATAATACCGGTATATTTGACCGACCGTTTGACCTTGCAACATATACCATACCGGCACATTACAATACTAACAGAACAAATATAAATCGCACATTGGAGGATATTGGCTGGAGTGATGACAATACAAACGCTACATTTGAGTACTTATTAAACAGTATCAGACTTAATACGACAGGCAGTACTGAGTATTTATTAAATTTCACCCCGCAGGTTTTAAACAGCAGAAGTGAAGTGTGTGCAACTACCTCTCCTTCTAGCATCAGGGTCTTATCTCCTAATTCGATAAATCCCATTGGTTCTGTTATCAGAGTTAATACCAGCGAGTGGCCGGAATATTTTGTTTTTTCAAATCCTGCATTTAACATACCTTATCCTGCCGGTCAATCAATAACGTATTCAATACCTCAGATCAGGGTTACCATAATCGATAAAAAGGCTCCTACGGTTAAATCAATTACAGCCAATGCCGGAGATTATTATTCAGGACAAAAGATACCTGTGGTTGTTGAATTTTCTGAGCCTGTAAATGCTTCAAATGTTTTGATGAACATTGAAGGAAATACTCTAAGTTCTTTGGAGTATAACAGTTTAACAAGCAGCATAACAACTTTTTCAAAATATGCAACTTTCCTATATACAGTGCCGAATCTTCCTAACAACAGTTTGTACGTGGATTCAGTCAATTATATAGCCGACATGAAAAACAATTATACTGCAATATGGCCATCAAGCGGCAACAAAACCATTGTTGATGGCGTAACCATGCGAAGCGACCCGCTGCTGGCTTTTAAAGACATAGTGCTGACGAACGAGCCTTATGACAAGCAATATTCGCCTGCTGATACAATTGAAGTTAAATTAAATGTAGATACTGATTTGTCACAATGGCTAGACAGTGATTATGACATTAATAAAGAGCAATTAAAATCAGTATTTATCAAGGCAAATAACATTACCTATCCTCTTGTGATGGGAGGAGAGGGCTCATTGGAAGGTTCCTATTACTCTGCGTACATACCTGCCAGATCTTATGCGGACCTAATATCAAAGGATATAAAGATAGAGCTTTACACGAACGGAACATTCGTTGCGGCAACTGAAACTGTGCCTGCACATTTTACCGGAGGAAATCCCGTAATAGGCAAGTCAGTTACAGCAACTGTTGCTCCAGTAGTATTAATTAGCGAATTAGTGTTAGATACAAGCAGCTATCCTGAAAACAACAAGATTTATTTGACATCAGAAACATCAACTCAGCTAAAAGCAAGCATAAATCCTCTAAATGCATCATTCAAGGATTTCACCTGGGAAAGCAGCAATGACAGCGTTGCAACCATAGATGCGATAACAGGCGTAATTACGGCTGTTAGTCCGGGAGTTGTAAAATTCAGAGCACTTGCTCTTAATGGAGGATTTTCTGAACCTGTTGCATCAGAAACCCCTGAATTTACAGTAGCAGACGGAGGGTCTCCAGCAATTGTATTTCCTGTAGGCAACAATGCTTTTTACACCAGAAAAAATGAACCGGTAAATATACTATGGAGCCAAAATCTTATCAATCGAACAGAAGGCATCTCTACAGAATTTACAGTTGAAATATTTGATGGCTATTACCTGACTAATGAATCCGTTGAAGCAGACAAGCTAGTGCATAATTCGACAGCAACTGATACAAACAGGTTAATTGTTCCTGCTAATTTGCTTTCAAAGATTTCAACTGATTCAGCTCCCGCATATACAGTGAGGGTAAGCGCTGTAAATCCGGATAACACTGCTGAAATATTGAGTGCAATTGGATACATAATTGTATATCCTCAGCCTGCAAAGGTGAAACTATCTCCTCTTGACAGCTACTATATAACTGATGAAGCAGCAAGCCTTCATATAAACTGGATGCTTTCTGAGTTTATGGGAGGGAGCTTTGAGTTTAAGGTTATAAAAAACGGAACAGAAATATATACTGACAGCACAAGTACTAATAGTACCGGAAGCTATAAATTGAATATTTCTCCTGTAGCAGATGGAACTTTAAAGGATATTTATACTGTGACAATAAAGGCGAAAAACACACAGGACAGCGGATGGTCAACTGATTCCTTCGTTCTTCATGTCTATGATAAAGATTCATTGAAAATCATGTCAGACAATAAGGATGTTCAGTCTGTAACTATGGACAATAACTCTTATATTTCAGATTTATACCAAAATTCAGGCAGCGAAGGCATACTTGCATTAAACAGGGATATAAGCCTTAAAAAATTTATAGGTATTAATTACAGTGAATATCCTTGGGGGAATATCACAGATCAGATTATGTGGAAATCAGACAATTCAAATGTTGCATCCGTTAATTACAAACAGGGAACTGTGTATGAGAATATAGAAAAATTTGATTATACAAGCTACAGGCCTTCAACAGAATTCATGCTTGCCGGAAAACAAGATGGAACTGCAACAATTACTGCAACTCATGCCGCATCAGGAATGCAGGATACGCTTGAAGTTAATGTAACTACATTGAAGGACAAGTTGTATATATTCAACTTCTATCCTAAGCAGGAAACAGAGCTTGATTACATAAACGGAAACGGAGCAGCTGTAAAACTCAAGACAAACAATGATGGTCAAATAGTCATCTATGAAGAATCAGGCATTAACAGCAACATTTCCTTAAGGTCAGGCAATGAATCCAGTCTGTATCTGGGAACATTGTACCTTGATAAGCTCATGTCCTCCGAAGGAGATCCGGGGAAATATGATCTGTACCCTGTTAATATATTTGAGCTAAGACCCGCCGCAAAGGTTGAATTGTTTTTTAAAGATTCCCAAGGTAACCCATATTCAGGCAATGTAACATACAGGGGAGCAGTTTATAAAAACGGGAGAATTTGTTCGGAAACAATGGAAAAAGCCGGAAAAAATCTGACTATCGGTTCTGACGGCAGATTCACGTTGAACTTCGACTCAACTAAGTTCTGGACTGAAAATAACAGTGAAAAGCTATTTGCTTCTGATAAGCTGGAATTCATCTATGAGGTTGTATTTAACGACAATTATTATCCTCAGCTCATAAAGGTGAACGGGAATATAAGTATTGAGGATACTGTTAAATTTGGTGAAAGTGTAGTTAATTTAAAGGAAGTTTCCGAAAACGACGAAAACAAGCCATTTGTTGTTTCTCAGGAAATCAACTACAATCTTCCGGGCGGACGCTTGATTGATGTAACTAACTATAAGGGACTGATTGGTCCAAGTAATCTTTATCCTTCACCGGATTTAGAAACAACAGTCGCATGGTGGGGACATGAGAAGAAAGACGGTTACGACGTAAAAGTTGTGGATGAATACGGGAAAAGCATAGAAGGTCAAAAAATAAAGACTTATTTATATCCCTTTGCATCTTTAGCATATACTAAAAATATAACTACTATGAGCAAGGATTCATTGAACCTTAATATAGGCGAAACAAAAGATGTTTTCCTGAATCTCAGTGACCAAGTAAATTTACTGAAAACTCTTGAGTGCAAATTTTCACTGACTAACATGTATGGAGCACCTTCAGCTGATGATGAATCAAAAGGAGTAAAAAAGGCAGTCGAGGATTTAGATAAATCAGGAGACCTGGAATTTGACGGTTCCATGGTAAATAACGGTGACAGCGTTATAGGTTTAGCCTTGGATCTGATGTCCGGATCAACACTTGGCGGACCATTTATGAACCTGAAAATAATTGCAACAGAAGACCCTACCATATTCAAAGGTCTCATAACAATGCAGCAGAAAATGGGAAGCACTGACGACAGCGATGTAACTGTTGAAGTCGGAGGAGTAGAAAGCAGTCTTAATTATGTTCCTGATGCAGCTCAAGTGATGGATCTAATGTTTAAAAGCTCCGATGACCTTGACAAGGATATAGCTCAAAATGTGGAAAAGGCAGTAATAGGCGGCATAGATTACGGTGTGAACTTTAAAGGATATTTTGAGGTAGAAGTTCGTTATGACTTCATAGCAGGAAAGTGGATAATGGTAGTTGTAGGAGGAGGCTTTGACCTTGACGCATTATTCGGTGCTTCCTTCCAAATGAACACCATGGTCGGGCCGGTTCCGGTAACTGCCGAATTCGGAATAGGAGCTATAGAAAACCTTGAATTCCGTGCTGTTAAGCCCTACGGCAATGTTCCTGCAAATGTCAATGCGGCTGATGTCAATGACTTCTTTACAGCACTTAGAATCAAAATGTATCTAAGCGCATTTGGAGGCTTCGGTTTTGATTATTCTGTAGTGGCAGTTAAGATAGGTATATTTGGCAAAATAAATCTGGATTACGACCTTGAGTTTGTTAACAGATCATATTTAAGCCCTCCGCCTTACGGCTACGGACAGCTATATGGGATAGAGCTTGGATTAACCGGGCAGGTAGGAATTAAATTTGTAGCTAAATTTTTGTTTATTTCATATGAGGCGGTTTTAGCATCCTATGAATACACTCAAAATTTCTGGACCGAAGGAAATCCTGAATTAATTGAAGATTGGAAAGACAAACAAACTGCAGAAATACTTGGATTTAAAATGACCAATCAAATGAGAATGTATGGACTGACCACAAGTATCAGGACCGTTAAAGAGGGCTTAACTCTTGAAGACAGAGATTATCTGGAATTGTACGACAGAAGCTGGGGAGGTTCATCCCTAAGAAGAGCGCTCAGCATGACCAGCGTAACGGATATTCAATCTAATTCATATCCTTATGCAAATCCTGTAACCACAAGAGACGGATATATCATGGGCTACATGTCTGACAATGGTTCAACCGATTTAAATGAAACAAGAGCAAGCTGGGCAGTCAAGGGAGCATCGGGCTATGAAGACAGAGGAGCTTTGCCGCAGCCATCGCCTGAGGATGTATATGCAGACAGCAATATAAAAATAGATGGTACCAAAGATTTTGCAGCAGCAGCCTGGGAAAAACAAGGTGTAAAAATAGTCAGCGATGGTTCAGCTTCAAATGAAGATATAAAAGCAATGATTAGTTCTTCAGAAATCATGACAAGCATCTATGACGGAAGCAGCTGGCATACTACAGCTTTAACTGACAACATGGTATCTGATATGTCCCCAGTTGTTGCAGCAAACGGAGGAAGAGCAGTTGTAGCATGGAGAAGTCTGGCAGGCAGCAGCTCAACAGTCAGCGGACTATCCTATGATGATGTGAATGATTCCATAATGTACAAGGTATATGAAAACGGTAGGTGGAATGATGAAGTCTACACTCTCTACAATAATTCATCAGGCAATGTCAAGGGCCTTTCAGCTGCAATGCTGGATGATGGAACAACAGCAGTTACGTATACATTGGATTATGGAACCGATAACAGAAATCCTGCTTATGGATTTGAAACAGTTTGTGCCCTAATAGGAAGCGACAACAAAGTAATAACAGACATCCGTCTGACTAATGATGATTCCTCAGACCAAAATCCTCAGGTTATAGCAGTTGATTTTGGAGCAGAAGGTGAAAAATTCGTTATAGGATGGTACAGTGTTACACAGCAAGGAGTCTCTGACATAAAACTTGCGGCAATTGACAATTCAGGAAGCATATACAACGGTTTTATTGACTCCATAATCAGCATAAACGTAAATTCAGCGGTAAACATCACTGATACTTTCAGATTTGTAAAAGGAGAAAACTTAAGTCTTGATGATTTGTCAATCATTTGGGTTGAGCCTACCTTGGAATACAATGATGAATTAAACGACAGTGCAGAAAATGACTGCATAAAAGCAGTAAAATTCATGACAAGCTCAAGCGGCAGGGTTTATCTTACTGCAGCCCTTGATGTTGCAACAATGGACTATTATACGCTTATAGACCATTTGGATGCATATTCCAATTATGATAACTCAGTTAATGTAGTGATGCTTTGCAGTTCATATAACGGTCAGCTTGAAGATCAGGGAAATGGAATATATACCGTAGACTCCATAAGCTCCATGAAATATGCATCGGCAATGTATGAAAACAACATAGAGGTTGATGACATATACATCAATTATAAAGAAATAAAAAATAACTTCAGTCTTCCTTTAAAATTTACAGCAACAAATATGGGTATATCGCCGGTTGACTCAATAAGCATATCATTAAAGCCTGACAATACAGTTAAGACATTTGATAATTTAAATCTGCTGCCTAATGAAAGCACCGTCTTGACAGTTGACTATGATGTTCCGAATGAAACAATAGGTATTCATGATTTAAATTACACCATGACAGCAAGCTTTTCTGACGGTGATTTAAAGGAAAAATCAGGGTTGTTGAATTTGGATATTCCAGACACTGGAATTGCAAAGGTTGAACTTGTAAGTGACGAACAGGGCAGGCGAGTAGTTCAGCTTACATTGAACAACTTAAGCGACATAAATCTTGAAAACAGCAGTAATCGAAAAATTTATACCGGTTTGTACACATCTCCTGAATTCTTAGACGAAACGATAGTTGGAGTTGAAGAAATAACAGGAAGTGATTTAGAGCTTTTAGATGAGGGAGCGCTCACCAAGCGATTCACCTACACTGTTCCTTATGGAGGCATTCCAAGCGGCGGGGTTAGACTGTACGCTAAAGTTTGGGTGGAAGAAGACGTTGCGGGCAAGTATGAAGAGATTATAGAATACAATCCTGCCAACAACAATAAATCAATACTGATTCCAAATCCTATAGAAGCTAACAATGGAAATCAGTTCCTTGTAACAATAGAGCAGGAAAATAATGATTATAATTCTAAAGCAAGAGTAAAGGTGAAAAACCTGGCAATGACTCAATCCGTAAATGGAAATGTAGTAGCTTATCTGATGGACGTAAAAGGCAATATAATTGAAACCAAGCTTCTTGCTGTGACAGCTGATGAGCTTTTAGAATTAGGCGGAGAAGAAAGCATAACAAAAGACATAGTATTTACGAAGCTAGGTACAAGAGTAGTTGCTGAATACTTCACTGCAGATCCGAGCAGCATGGTTCCCGCAATGGCTAGTATCAAGTTAAACGGAATTGCAATGAATTTTGACAGCTCAGTCACTGATTATTCATTAAATGCAGTCAACCTGGACAATACAGTAGTTATTGCAATTGCTAAAAACAGCAATCACACGGTTGAAATAAGAAATGCAACGGATAACAGGCTGCTAGCCACAGGCACAGGAACAGCAACATACCAGCCTAAGCTTGCTCTGAACAATACATTATATCTTAAGGTTATTGCTGTAAATAAAGAATTGGGAACAGCTTCTGATGCTTATAGCATTAATGTTACAAATTCTCAAAAGAGCAGCAACGTAATTTTAACCACACCTGAAAGAAATTACAGCTCAGCCAAAATTACGGTAACCGCTGAAAATCTGGTTGATTTCATACCTGTTAAATGGCAGTTTATGAAGGACGGAGTATGGTCAGAAGAGTTTGCCTGGAGTGATGAAAACACAAATGAGTTTACTTTAAACGGAACCGGCACATATAATGTCATGGCAAGGTTGTTTAATGCAAACGGATATTACATGGATTCAAACAACACATCAATAATAATTTTGAAAAGGTCCTCAAATGGTGATGTTGTCATACCGGCAGAGCCTGGAATAGTAACAGGTACTTTTAAGGATGTATCTGATGGTGACTGGTATTATGAGGCAATAGAGTTTCTGGCAGGTAAAGGTGTTATCAATGGTGTTGGTAATGGAATGTTTGCACCTGAAGATAACATTAAACGAGCAGACTTTCTCATTATGGTGATGAATGCATACGGACTGACAATTGATGATGATATAAGTGACAATTTTGATGACGCCGGAGATAAATACTATTCAAGATATTTGAGAACAGCAAGACGTATGGGACTTGTATCAGGTGTTGGAAACAACATGTTTGCTCCTGAAAACCTCATAACAAGACAGGATATGACTGTGATTTTATATCGTATACTTCTTACGCTTGGCAAACTTCCGCAAAGGATGGATGGAAAAAGTATTGGCGATTTCGTGGATACAAATGATATTGCTGATTATGCTTTAGACGCCATGAGTCAATTTGTTGAAGGAAGTACCATATCAGGCTATGAAAACAGGCTTTATCCGTCAGGACTCACAACCAGGGCACAGGCTGCTCAAATACTTTACAATCTTTTGAAATAAAAAGTTAATTTCAATGGGGCCGTTGCATTAAGCGCATTCCTGTCATCCTGAGCGTTAGCGAAAGATCTCATATGTTAAAATGATGAGATTCTGCAGGCTAAAGCCCTCAGAATGACACGATAATAACCACTAATGCAACAGCCCCATATTATTGAATAAAGAAATTCAAGAAGGATAATTTGCCTTTTTATTATACATGTGCGATAATTAATTAACGAGAAACATTTGTTAATTATATCGTGCAACGGCTTCGGCAACCAGATCCCAAAACTTTGGCAGATCGATGCCGGTACCAACAGTGCAGTTTGCAGGCTGTCTCAAACAATTGATGGTGTCACAAACTGTTCTGCCGTAGCAGGGGCCGCGGTTGATATCCACAACCACATTCATGTCCTGTGTCGTGAATAACTCCGGTGACACGAGATAAGCAATGCAGGTTACATCGTGCACAGGTCCGGCTTCAAGACCAAAGGCCATTTTTTGAGAATTCAGCGTAAAGCGCATGATGTCGGCAAACAAGCTGCCAGCTTTATTGCCAATGGATTCCATGCGTTGAATGATGTCAGGCACACAAATTGTTTGATTTGTCACGTCCAATCCCATCATGGTGAGTTTTACGCCGCTGCGAAAGACAATGCTGGCGGCTTCGGGGTCTGCAAAAATATTGAATTCTGCTGACGGTGTGAAGTTTCCGGTGCCGTAAGCACCGCCCATAAGAACAATTTGCTGGATTTTTGGCAGAATTCTTGGTTCCATTCGCATGGCTGCTGCAATGTTTGTAAGCGGTCCAATGGGAACAAGGGTAATATCCCCATCGCTTGCCAGCAGTGTATCGATAAGATAATTTACCGCGTGCTGCGGCTGTATTTTTGTATTCAGCGGCTCAAAGACAGGCCCGTCAAGTCCAGATTCTCCATGCACATTGGCTGCGACAACCTGTTCACGCACCAGAGGAAGAGACATACCGGAATATACAGGAATATCCAGTCCCAAATGCTCACAGACATGCAGTGCGTTAACCGTTGTTTTATCGAGGGTCTGGTTTCCGGCAACGGTGGTCAAAGCCAGCAGATCAATGGCGGGGTGACGGCCTGCCACCAGAATGGCAATGGCGTCATCGTGACCGGGGTCACAGTCTATGATAATTTTTCTTTTTTCCATGTTTTGCTCCTTTCAACCCAAGTGGGTTTCTGCTTTTGAGTATAAACCAAAAGCACTGGGGTATGGTAGGAGAAATCTCCGAGTTTTGAGGTGATAATGTGAAACAAATTCTTGATAAAGAGGAAATCAGCCGTTGTCTTGCAGAATCGGATTTTGAAAGTTGTTTTTCATTCTATATAAAGGATGATGTCCGTCTGTATTTTGCAGATAAGGGTGACGATATTCTGAAAGAGGGAGAGAAATCCGATGGATTTTTGTACTATATGGTTTCAGGGCGAGCAAAGCTGTTCTGCAGTCTGTCAAATGGAAAAACCTCTCTTTTGGATTTTTTACAGCGAGATTGTTTTATCGGCGAGCTGGAACTTCTCAGTGTGCGCAAAAGCACCATGGGAGTAAAAGCACTTTCCCCCTGCTTTCTGCTGGCACTGCCAATCGAAAAATATCGCAGCCGCCTGTTATCCGATGCTTGCTTTTTGCGAATATTGTGTGTGACTCTGGCAGAAAAAGAGGAGCAGCGGGTGCAAGCTTTATTAAGTACACAGGGGTTTCCATTGGCAAACCGTCTTGCGCATTTTGTGCTGTTTACTGCATTTGACGGGATATATACCGAGCGCAATACCGATGCCAGCGCCTATCTTGGAGTATCCTATCGCCACCTGACTCAAATGCTTGGTGAATTTACACAATACGGATATTTAAAAAAAATGCAGGGCGGCTATCTTATCACAAATGAACAGGCGCTGAAACTGCTGGCCGATGAATTAAATGCGGAATAAAACCACAGGGGACGGTTTTTCATGAAATTTGCAGCTCCAGGGCACCAGGAAGAACCATGCCTAAATTTTAGAAATAACAAAAGTAACATTTATGTAATACTATATTAAAACTCTACGGAGCGTTTATTGAATTATAGTCTGTCTGCGATTATTCTTAATAAAGGGAGGTGAATAACTTGGATTGCACTAATGTTGGAAAGCTGATACTTGATTTGCGCAAGGAAAACAGAATGACACAAAAGCAGCTTGCTGATGCTATGAACATCAGTGACAAGACCATCTCAAAATGGGAACGTGGTTTGGGATGTCCTGATGTATCCTTGCTCAGTGAACTCTCCCAGATATTAGGTGTAAATATTGAAAAATTATTATTAGGAGATTTAGAACCTAATGATGCAGACGGAGGAAATATGAAAAAAGTGAAATTTTACGTGTGTCCGAACTGCGGAAACACAATCACTGCAACAGGGGATCCTGAAGTATCTTGTTGCGGACGGAAACTTGTACCGCTCATTCCAAAGGCGGCTGACGAACTTCATAAACTAACTGTGGAAGAGGTAGAAGATGATTATTATATTACTTTTACACATGAGATGAGCAAGACACATTATCTTAGTTTTGTGGCCTATGTCGCTTATGATAGAGTGTCTTTGATTAAATTGTACCCGGAACAAAGCGGTGAAGTGCGTTTTCCGAAGATGTACGGCGGAAATATTTATTTTTGCTGTAATCAGCATGGATTGTGGGTGAATGGATAATGAACATAGAAAAAAACTTTCATCCCATTGACATACAGACTTGGCCGATGGCACAAACGTTTCATTATTACACACAGATGGCTCCTACTACCTATACTGTCAATGTGACAATGGATATCACGGTTCTTCGGAAAGAGTTGAAAAGTAAAGGATACAAATTCTTTCCTGCATATCTGTATTTAGTTACCAGAGCTATCAGTAAGCAACAAGAACTTCGCATAGCTGTGCATGATGGCATTCTGGGATATTGGGATAATCTTACTCCTGCTTATCCTCAATTCCACAAGGATGATAAGACAACATCATTGCTTTGGACTGAATATGATGAGCATTTTGATGTGTTTTATAAACAGTATATTAATGATACGGCACAGTATGGGGATAGCCACGGTATCCTTTCATCAAAGGGTTTGCCGCTTCCGAATGCTTATATCGTATCATGTATTCCGTGGTTTACTTTCAACAGTTTTTCATTACACAATCATGGAATTAAGGATTATTATGTTCCTAGTTTTGAAGCAGGAGGTTTTACAGAAACGGATGGAAAGATTACAATGCCCCTTTCTGTTACAGTCCACCATGCAACAACAGAGGGGTACCACTTAAAAGTGTTTTTTGAGGAACTGCAACGGACGATGAATCATCCGGATGAGTGGCTGTAAGATTAGGATGCTTTTTTTTACTGGTAAAAACTGAAGTGTCTTTCCTGTTGCTGAACAGTGGTTAGTGCCGGTAACCATGGGTAGGAGAACTGTCCCCTACACTGTTATATAGAGTAAAATATAAATTGATAGAAATGTTTGAAGCGCTCATTTTGAAAAATAGATGGGTGCTTTTTATAATATATTTTGTGTTTTCCTACCATGTGATATATAATGTAAAATGCAATTTAGGATGAATTTAAATAGGCGTTATAGTTTAATGCTTACAGGAAATTTGAGCAGGGAAGGATATATGAATATAAAAAGTTTTTTGAACAAGTTGAATTATATTATTAAAAAGGACAAGAAAGATAATATTGTCAGAGAAATTAATGCAACTAATTTTGCAAGAATGAAATTAGTCCTTATTGTATTTTTAATGGTTGAACTGCTATTTATATTATTTAATGATGTTCCCTATATGATAAATTCATCTTCAGAAGTAGTTTGGAATCATAATGGTTTTTTGGTGCTACATTTGTTAATTGCATTTGTCTGTAGTGCAGGGCTCATACTTATAGAGACCTTAAATAGACATGAAAAACATAGATTTGAAAATATGCGCAAATTTTTGATTCCGGTATTAACTGTTTTGCTTTTAAGTTTGTTAGCTGTCATTAACGGCTTAGATCAGCTTTTACATAGTAATATAAGCAGTGTTTTTATAGCAAATTTAATTATATTCAGTGCAGTTATATTGCTTGGTTTTCCGTTAAATACAGTTGTATATTCCATTCCTTTTATTATTTATTTAGGTGGACTGATAATATTTCAACAGGATGCTGGTTTGTTGATTTCAAATGCTGTAAATGGATTGATTTTCCTTGTGGCAGTTATTATAATTTCAACAGTGATTTATGATAATCATTATGAAAGAATGGTTGAAAATATGGTTTTAGAAGAAACAATACTTAAGCTGAACTACTTATCAAACCATGACCCATTGACAGAGCTTTTGAATCGAAGGTGTTTTGGGGAGAAAGTTACTGAGAAAATGAAAATTATTAATGAGACAAGTAATTCATCGGCTCTTATTTTGATGGATGTTGATTATTTCAAACAAGTGAATGATAATTTTGGTCATCCTTCAGGAGATATAGTGCTTAAAGAGGTAGGAAATATCCTGATGAAACATATAAAAACGAATGATCTGGCTACACGTTGGGGAGGAGAAGAGTTCCTTATATTTCTTTCTGAAGTTACTATTAAAGAAGCTTATGAAGCAGCTGATACTATTAGAATGACTATTCAGAACAATGCAATATTTACTGATAAGTTCCAGATCAATATAACTGCAAGCTTTGGAGTATCATTATTGCAAGGCAATTCTTCAAACGCCTTTGATATTTCATATAAAGCAGCAGATGCTGCACTTTATCAAGCAAAAAATCAAGGAAGAAACATAGTTGTAGTGGCTTCAACAGATTGATGAATATGCTATTACAACTCATTGAAGAAGTTTTTAAAGCAGTTGACTTTATATTTACTGGCCAGAGAGCATTCTCTGGCTTTTTATGTACAGAAATAAATTCAAAAGATAAGAAAGGCTATTCTTTTTTAAAATACCATAGTTGGACTAAAAAACGGATTTCTGTGCATTAAACAGGTTGTACTGAACTGATTACAAGTATGCTGAATGTGAGTTTGTTTTCAACTATAAATTCGAATCTTTGTCTTTAAAAAAATAAAAGAAAAAAGAAAAAACAACAGTTGCAATATACAACAGTTGTATGTTATCATAACTCTGAGGTGATGAAATGGTAAATCAAGGAAGCGGAGTAATGCGTGAGTTAATTCGAAAGCTGGTCAGAGATTTAGGCGTTCTGGAAAAAAACGATGCCTCCTGCTGTGAGGTTAGCCTGGCGCAGTGTCATGCCATTGTTGAAATCGGAAGAAAAGGAAAGATTTCATTAGTTGACCTAGCAATGATGTTGGGCTTGGATAAAAGTACAATGAGCAGGACTATCAATAACCTGGTAGAATCGAACCTTGTTATCCGGGATGTAGATATGGAAAACAGACGTTATGTAATTATTCAGTTAACTGAAAAGGGCATCAGAGTATTCAGAAATATTGAAAAAAGCATGGATGAATATTATGGCAGCATCTTCAATTCAATTCCGGAAAACAAAAGGAGCCAGGTGATCGAGAGTTTGCAGCTTCTAAATGAAGCTGTTGAATGCAACAAGTGTTGAAGTGATTTCAATCCATAAAAATTTTATGCCAGGAGGTAAGATATTATGGAAAAGAGCATTAAAGACGAAATCAAAAAGTATTATGGCGGCATTGCAAAAAAGGTAGCGAAAGAATCCGATATATTAGGTGAAGCTTACTATAAAATTGATAAAGAAGCAAGAAGCATTAGATGGAGCCTTTGCAGGTGCACATGTTAAAGCATATAAGTAGGGGGAAAATATGGATTATAAAGTTGAAGCTATGAAAGAATCTGACTGGCCACAGGTTGCAGAGATTTATACAGAAGGAATTATGACTAAAATAGCTACGTTTCAAAGTGCGGCACCAAGCTGGGAGGAATGGGATAAGGGACATAGTGAATCCTGCCGCCTGGTAGCCAGAGTTGGTGATACCATCTTGGGTTGGGCAGCCTTATCACCTGTTTCAAGTCGGTGTGTTTATGCTGGAGTTGCAGAAGTAAGTATCTATATCGATAAGCAGTATCGAGGTCAAAAAGTTGGTACTGCGCTTCTGGAGAAATTAATTGAAATCTCAGAAGAAAACGGGTATTGGACTCTGCAGTCAGGAATTATAAAAGAGAATACCTCCAGCTTGAACCTACATAGGAAATGTGGTTTCAGAGAAATAGGCTATAGGGAGAGACTCGGCAAAATGGATAACGGAAAATGGCATGATGTAGTATTAGTCGAACGAAGAAGCAAGGTCGTCGGTAAATAGATAAAGTAAAAACGGAGGTGTATTAACATGTTAATTTTAACAATAGGGGTGCTTTTACTTTTTATAATTGTATTGATCCCAGGCGATGACAATTCAGAATTTGAAGAATATTGCCGGAATGAATGCTGGAGCAGAAGGAAGCCCTGCTGTTATCGGTAAAAGTAAGAAAAAGAGTTGTAATTGTTTCAACGGATTTAGCGGTTGACTTAGGTTTGAGTCAGCCGTCTTTTATTGCTCAAATTAAAAAAAGACTTGACATAATTATAAATTGCAATATGATGTAATAAAGTAAACTAATAGTGTACAAAAATGCAGTTAAGAGAAGTGTGAGGTGAGGCAGTTGGGAGTAAATGAACGCAGGGAAAAAGAAAGACTTATTCGGAGAAACGATATTTTAGATGCCGCAGAAAATGTTATTTTTTCAAAAGGTTATGATTTAGCTACCATGGATGATATTGCAAAGGAAGCGGAATTCAGCAAAAGGACAGTATACATGTATTTTAACAGTAAGGAACAGCTTTATTTTGAAATCATGGTGAGAGGATATAAAATTCTAATCCAAATGGTAGAAGCATCTCTTAACGATGTAAAAGGAAAGAATGCATTAGAAAGAATCAAACAGATAGGAAAAACCCTGTATGATTTTAAAAATGAATATCCTGATTACTTTAAAGCCATTATGAGTTATGAAAATGGTGAGAAGGATTTTGTGAATGGTGTTCCAGATGAATCCAGAGAAGAATGCTATAAACTCGGAGAAGAAATATTCGGTTATTTAACGTCTGAGCTGACAGAGGGCATCAGAGAAGGTATAATCCGTAGTGAATTGGATGTTACCAATACAGCTATTTTACTTTGGTCATGTGTCCTAGGTTTATTAAATACGCTAACAAAAAAAAGGAACTATATTGAGCATTATCACAAAAGAGATTCAGAGGAATTATTATTACAAAGTTTGGAGTTTTTAGTGATTTCAATCACAAATAATACGAGGGAAGAAAAAAATGCAAAATAAGAATTTGAAAAAGGGTGTGAAAATAATGATTTTAGGCCTTACGGGTATATTATTGGCTGCTGTAATTATTGTATATTTGGCAAGCGGTGGTTTTTTAAAGGCACAATATTTAGAGCCGTGGCAGAAGTCGTATTCGGATATATTTGATGATCCAAGAATCAAGCTTGCAGCACATGGCATTTTAGCAGCAAACGGTCATAATATGCAGCCATGGAATATTAAGTTGGATACTGATAAAAATGTCTTTTACTTATTTGCGGACAGTGAGCGTTTAACAAAAGAAGTAGATCCTTACGCCAGGCAGACTATGATTACTCAAGGTACGTTTCTTGAATACGTGAGGGTTGCCGGAGAAAGATTAGGCTACAAAGCTGACATAACTTTTTTTCCGGATGGAGAATATGATGAGCAAAATCTTGAGAATAGCATGAATACCAAGCCGGTTGCAAAAATAACTATAACAAAGACTGAACCTAAAAGCAGTTCTTTGTATGATTATATGTTTTTACCGGATACAAACAGAGGGGCATATAGTAAAAAGGAATTGACGCCGGAAGAGATAAAACAGCTACATGCCATTTTAACAGATAGTGATATGACACTTGAAATATTTCAAGATGAAGATAATAAAAAGAACCTGGGTAATTATGCCATAGTAGGAGCAAAAATCGAGTCAGGCATTCATCGTATAAATCAGGAATCTGCCAATGTATTTCGAGCTAACGAATATCAAAAAAATAAATACAGGTATGGCTTTTCAGTTGAAGGGCAGGGAACAACTGCAATAATGAAACATGTTTTGCAGGGTATCATTACATTGTTTCCGTCAATAAACAACGAAAAAAATTCTGCTGATTTATATGTAAAATCTACTCAGACCGGGGTAGATAACACGTCAGGCTATGCCATGATTATTACTAAAGACAATAGTCGTACGGAGCAAGTAAAATGCGGGATGCTTTACAGCAAATTAATATTGACGGCACATTCACTAGGCTTGGTTATGCAGCCGCCAAGTCAGGTTTTGGAAGAATATCCTGAAATGAGTGAACAGTATACGAAGATTCATAAGGATTATGCCCCAAAAGGAGGTACTATCCAGATGTTTTTCCGTATAGGTCAGCCTACACAAAAATTTCCCCAAAGCATGAGAAGAGATGTAATGGATATAATAATGCAATAAATGATTGAAGATCCTTAAACGTGGGAAGTTACGGTGGAACTTAAGGCATGTTGTGACTACCGTGAAGATATAAAAGCGATGAAACTGATTGTGTTCCAAAGCTACATTTAACAGAAATTGTAAATAATGTATTGTTAATTTAGTATGATTTGTTATAATAAACTTACAAAGATAAAAACACGTCCCGGTAGGTAGTCCGGGAGCAACAATTTGTTGTCAGTAACCTGCCTCCTTGGTTGTCCGTTCTTTGTTCATTAAATCTAAAAGGAGTGATTATATGAACAAAGTAACAGGAAGATTACAGGTGTTTTTCGAAGAACCATTTTGGGTTGGTATATTTGAACGAGTTGATAACGATAAGTTATCTGTTTGCAAAATTACATTTGGGGCAGAACCAAAGGATTATGAAGTACAGGCGTTCATATTGGAAAATTACCATAGACTTCGTTTTAGTCCTTCTGTTGATTCTATTGTAGAAGAAAAGGAAAGGATAAATCCTAAACGTTTACAAAGAGAAGTAAAGAAACAGATTAATAATGCAGGTATAGGATCAAAATCTCAACAAGCTTTGAAACTACAACAAGAGCAAGGAAAATTGGAAAGAAAAGCTTATTCTCGTGAACAGAATGAAGCGAAGAAAGAATTCCAATATAAATTGAAGCAACAGAAAAGAAGAGAAAAACACAAGGGCAGATAAATGCCCTTTCTCTTTTAGAGAATATAAATAGATAGTAGGCGACATTTATGTCGTTTAATCAGTAGCCTCAAATATCATGTTTTGCGAGGGTAGAGTATTGGATAGAAAATCAGAAAAGCGTAAGCAGGCAATTGTTGTGCTTCATGAAATATATGGAGTTAACCAATTTGTAAAAGAGAAATATCAAAAGTATATTGAAGCCGGTTATGATGTATTTTGCCCAAATATGATTGATAGAGCTTCTTTTTCTTACGAAGAATCTAAAGAAGCATATGATTTTTTTATAAATAATGTCGGGTTTGAAGTGTATAAAGAAGTTAGCGATTTTGTCAATGAATTAAAAGATAAGTATAACAATGTATTTATTATAGGTTTTAGTGTGGGAGCGACTATAGCGTGGAGATGTAGTGAAAATACATTATGTAGTGGGATTGTAGCTTGTTATGGTTCGCGTATAAGAGATTATACCAATATAAATCCTATCTGTCCGACGCTTTTAATATTTGCAAATGAAGATTCTTTTGATGTTCATGCTTTGGTTTGTCAACTTCAAGATAAACAACATTTATCTATCCTTGAGTGTGATGCCCAGCATGGTTTTTTAGATCCATATTCTAAACGTTACAATGATAAACAATCAAGACTTGCTGAAGAGGCCATTACCTGCTTTATAAACGAATGTACAAAATAAGCCATATAGACGTTTATCTTTAGCAAACAATACATAGGGGATGGTTTGAAGAGTCAACTCATAGCTCAAAACAACACAGAAACACAAATTCAATTTGCTGAAATTAATATAGAAATATAGCCAGAGAGTAATCAATCTCTGGCTTTTTATATACAAAAATAATTTTAAAAAGGTATTGACCCTAACACCATGTCATAGTGTAATATAAAAACAGAGCTTGAATATATCAATAAAAACTCGAAGCCGGCAGAGTATTAAGCGGTATTGGCAGCTCAAAATAATATTTGGAGGTTAAGCCATGAGAACAGTGAGACAAGTTTCGGATCTGACAGGGATAAGCGTACGTATGCTGCATTACTATGATGAAATAGGATTGCTAAAACCTAGTGCAGTTACAGAGTCAGGTTACAGACTTTATGACGATGAGGCACTAGTAACTCTTCAGCAGATTTTGTTTTTTAAAGAACTTGACATACCGCTAAAAGAAGTGAAAAGAATCATGGATAGTCCAAAATTTAATAAGATGCAAGCTTTAGAAAAACAAAAAAAATTACTTATAATTAAACGCAATAGATTGAACGACTTAGTAGAGCTTATAAACAAAACATTAAAAGGAGAAAACACAATGAGTTTTAAAGAATTTGATATGACAGAATATTTTAATAGACTTGAAGAATTAAAAAAGGGAAATGAGGATTATATAGCAAAAATTTGGGGTAGTATAGAAGCATATGATGAATTTATAGAAAACTCAAAAAGCAAGGAACCTGATTTGGCTAAACTGGCTATAGAGCAATATGAAAGTATGGATAAATTTATTGAAGCTACGAAGAATAATTTTGATGCTAATAAAGATAACATTGAATATCTGAGCACTATAAAAAAGAAAGATTTAGATTATTATATTGATAAAGATAATAGATTATATGAAAAGATTACAGCTGATATAACTAAAGCTCCCTCTTCACCAGAGATTCAAAAAATTGTTTTGGAAATTGTAAATCTTACTGATGAGAAATTTAAATTTTTAAAAATAGACCAAAGGGATAAGGGAGAGAACTACTGGAGTTTTTTTGCTGATACACATTTAAAAGACCCTATGTCAATAAAAATTATGGATGAGAAATATGGCAAGGGAGCATGCATATTTATTGGAAAGGCATTCAAGTTTTATGCTGAAAAGAATAAGTAATGAATTAAAAGTTATGAACTGTTGGTTTGTCAAACATATGTTACACACTGACACTAAAAAAATTATCTAAAAATTGTTTAGGTGAACGCCATAATAAAGGATGCATAGGAAAATGGTGTAATCTCTTTATTGTATATACTTAATTGTTTAGAAAAATCATCAAAGGAATAGAAAGTTCTAACAGAATAAAATCTTTCGTTGTCCTTGCGATGACTGCGTTCAACTTTACCACTATGTCTAGGGGTAAAAGGTCTATAGAGTTTGTGTTTTATAATAGAACCATCAAAACATCGTTTCCAACGATAAATATAATAGTAAGCCAATTATATTTGAGTTTCACATATGATTGGCTTATTTATTATTATCATTTTTACTAGACTGGAGGTTAATTATGCGAAAAATGTTATTCAGTTTCATGAGCATGATTATAATATTCTTGGATCTTTTCCGGTAATTTGTCTGGAAGCATGGCGAATATTTGATGTTCATTTCCATCTTTGATTGCCTGATCATAATACCAGCATTTATACTTAAGCATACTCAATACTTTTTCTAATTTATTAATCTCGGATTCGACAGCTTCTTTTTGTTTTACAAACAGTTCTTTGCGCTCGGGATAGGTTACGCTGCCCATTTCGCTCCATTCCATAAATTTTTTGATGTCCTTTATTTCCATGCCGGATTTTTTTAAACATTCAATGACGCGAAGTGCTTCAATTTCTTTGTCACTAAATTTTCGTATGCCGGATGAACGTTGTATGTTAGGTAACAGACCCTCTTTATCATAATAACGTAATGTAGAAACTGGTAAGTCAAACATTTCAGATACTTGTCCTATAGTGTACATAAAAATCTCCTCAAAAAAATATTTTAAAAAATTCAAAAATTATCTTGACTTAAAGTCAAGTTTAGGTGTTAGAGTTATTTTATCACATTCCGAGAGGAATGTCAAAACAACTATAAAAAGAATTATGTTCATTTTTGAAAGGAGAACAAAATGGCTGAATATTATATCCATGAACTAAGCGAAAATGTAACACGTAAACATGTATCTTATAGAAATAGATACGGAATCACATTGGCAGGAGATCTGTACACAGCAAAAAATTCCGATAACAATCAAAAGCATGCTGCATTGATTGTTGGTGCACCTTATGGCGGTGTAAAAGAACAGGGACCATGTGTCTATGCAAATGAGTTGGCACAGAGAGGGTTCGTTGTTTTAACATTTGATCCATGCTTTATGGGCGAATCTGGTGGAGAACCAAGACACGTATCTTCTCCTGATATCTTCACAGAGAACTTTAGCGCTGGAGTAGATTACCTTGGCTTACAGAAATTCTTTGACAGAGAAAAAATCGGCTTAATCGGCATCTGTGGTTCTGGAGGATTTGCATTATCAGCAACAGCAATGGATACACGCATTAAAGCAGTTGCAACCATGTCTATGTATGATATGACTGTTGCTGCTCGTCTTGGAATGGATGCAGAAACTGTACAGAAGACAAAAGAGCAGCTTGCTGCAAAACGTTGGGAAGATGCAGAAAACGGAACACCAGAATATATATCATTCTTCCCGGAAACACCTTTAGATAACGTTCCGGAAGAATTAGGAGAGCCTGTAGCAGAATGGTTCCGATTCTACGCAGTAAAGAGAGGACATCATCCAAATGCAGCAGGAGGCTTTACAACAACTAGTAACCTAGCATTCATGAATTACAATATTTTAGATCACATTGATGAAATCTCACCACGTCCAATACTGTTTGTGGTCGGTGACAGAGCACACTCTAAGTTCTTCAGTGAGACTGCTAATGAGAATGCGAAAGAGCCGAAGGAACTGTATGTAGTAGATGATGCTGAGCATATCGACCTTTACGACAGAACAGATAGAATTCCATTTGATAAACTGGAGAAGTTCTTTAAGGAGGCAATGTAAAGCACAACGATTAAATGTAGAGTTGTTCGATTTATATTGTCCAGCTGAATCGTATTTAATTATTATAATTATGGGCAAGTCTTTAGCTTCCGTTGAGCTTCAAGATTTGCCCATTTATTATATATGTTCAATCGTTAACAAAGATTGTCCTTATGTAGTAGTAGAAAGACTGACATTATTATGTGAAATATAATTGATGAATAAATTGACTTACTTAGGAACACGTTTTAGAATAATATTATTAAATATAGAAAAAAACGGGATTAATTTGTAAAATTACCGACAAGTAAAAAGAAGATTATCGCGTGTTATTTAAAGAAAAGTATATAAAATTAAATTCATATAATAGAAGGTGTATTCATGGGACATATTACGAGCAAAGATGCCTATAAGAATTTAGAAGAAAGAATCAATTGGTTTACACAAGGGGCTCCGCCATCGGACAGTCTGTATAAGATTTTACAAGTTTTATATACAGAACCTGAAGCCAAATGGGTTGCGCTGTTGCCAGTTCGTCCGTTTACTGCAAAAAAAGCAGCAAAAATCTGGAATGTCAGTGAAGGGAAAGCAGAAACTTTTTTGGAACAGCTTTGTGAAAAGGCGCTGCTTGTGGATTCATATTATAAAGGGGAACGTCAATTTGTAATGCCGCCGCCAATGGCAGGGTTTATTGAATTTGCATTGATGCGTACAAGAGGCGATATTGATCAGAAATATTTAAGCGAGCTGTATTTTCAGTATATGAATGTGGAAGAGGATTTTGTAAAGGATTTATTTTTCGCAACAGAGACGCGCCTTGGACGGGTGTATGTGCAGGAGCCGGTTTTGACCAATGATAACATGATTCATATTTTGGATTATGAAAGAGCAAGCCATATAATCGAAGAAGCAAGTCACATAGGTCTTGGAACCTGTTACTGCAGACATAAGATGCTGCATGCAAATCACCCATGTGAAATAGATGCCCCCTTGGATGTTTGCCTCACCTTTGGAAATGTTGCCCGTTCTCTTGCAGAACATGGACAGCATGCGAGGTTAATTGACAAGAAAGAGGCAATGGATGTGCTGGAGCGTTCCTATGCTGCCAATCTGGTGCAGATGGGTGAAAATGTCCGTGAAGACCCGGCTTTCATTTGCAATTGCTGCGGCTGCTGCTGCGAAGCCTTGCAGGCGGCAAGAAAATTCAGTCCGATGCAGCCGGTAGCTACTACGAATTATATACCTAAAATTTCTGATGAATGCGTAGGATGCGGCAAATGTGAAAATGTATGTCCGGTACTGGCAATTTCAATGGGAAACAGCATAGAGAGCAAGATGGCCCAGGTAGATAATGAAGTATGCCTTGGCTGCGGTGTTTGTGTGCGCAATTGTCCTAAAAATGCCATTGAACTGGTGCGAAGAGAGATTCAGGTCATCACGCCGGTGAACAGCACCCATAGATTTGTGCTGCAGGCAATCGAAAAGGGAACTCTACAAAATCTGATATTTGATAATCAGGCCTTTGCCAATCACCGTGCCATGGCGGCAGTGCTCGGAGTCATTCTTAAACTGCCGCTTTTAAAACAGGTGATGGCCAGTAAGCAGTTCAAGTCCATATATCTGGATAAGTTGCTGTCAAATAAAAGTGCTGTAGAACCTTAATTTCGAATTATTATATAACAAAATCAATTATGCTCGGGGTGATTTCTAATGGAAATAATAGTAAGCGACTTAGCTAAGCTTTACGGTATTTCAAATCAAACTCTTCATTATTATGAAGATAAAAACATATTGCATCCAAAAAGAAATGTCATAAACAATTACAGATATTATGAATCATCTGATTTAAAACTCCTCGGTACCATTAAGAAATATCGAAATGCTGAGTTTTCTCTTCAAGACACATTATCTTTCTGTGGTTACTGCAATGAGCAGGATATCATTTCTCAATACCAAAAACAAAAAGAATTTTTATATGATGAAATAGAAAAAAAGCATCAGATTATAAGGCAATTAGATGATGATTTATTGCTCTATAAGAGTTACAAAGAAAATGGAACCGCTTTTTTCACTGAAGAATTAGAGGGATTTTTGATGTTTGAATCTCCTGCCAAAGAAATTATATTTCAAAATCAAGATATGCGCAAAGAGGCCATCCCATGGTTTAAAAACATATTACATACACGAGCATCCCAAATGTTTTATATAGATGAAGATACAAAGAAAATCTCCAAATATACATATGGAATGCTAGCATCTGTTTCAATTGTAAAGTTCCTTAACTTGACTGCTACAGAAAATGTTAAAGAAATAAAAGGCGGGAACTTTGTTACATCAATAACCAACACCAGCAGTGATAAGACTCTTGAAGAATTATTATATGACTGTATGGAATTTATTAATGACAACAATTATAAAATGCGTGGTAGGCCATTTGCAAAGACTATATTTGCATTCAGCAATAATAATAAAGAACATGAATTGCTTAAACAAATTTTAATTCCTGTATATATTTAAAAATTAAATATTTGTGCTTGAACCCTCAAAGCTTTGATACTGTATACTTTAAATGAGTTAAATTTAACAAAGTTGCAATATTAAATCTAGGAGGAGAAAAGATGAAACAAAAAAGAATAATTTCATTTACATTAATTTTAGCACTTTTATTCAGTATTTCAGGGTGTGCTAAAACTAATGAAGTTCAGCAGCCTGTAAAAGCTATTTATACGCCCGGCACATATGAAGGCAGCGCTCAAGGATTTGGCGGAGCTATTAATGTAAAGGTGACTGTTGATGAAAACAAAATTACTGAAGTAAAAGCTGAAGGCGCAAAAGAAACTGCCGGCATAGGATCAAAAGCAATTGAACAGCTTCCTGCAAAAATAGTTGAAGCAAACAGCGCTGATGTAGAAGTTGTTTCTGGTGCTACATATTCAAGCAATGGAATCATATCAGCTGCTAATGCAGCAGTATCACTGGCAAAAGGTGAAGAGCCTGTTTCTCAAGCAGTAAAAAACGGAAAATATGTTATTGATGCAATAGGCCACGAAGGAACCGTAACGGTATGCACAATGTTTCTTGATGGTGCAATCAAATCCGTTGAGGTTCTTTCTAACAATGAAACACAAGGTATAGGTACATATGCAGTTGCACAAGTGCCTCAAAGAATTGTTGAAGCACAAAGCATAAATGTTGATGGAGTATCCGGTGCCACTGTAACATCCAATGTTATAAAACTGGCTGTAAGCGAAGCTATATCAAAAGCTGGTGGAAATGTGGCGGATTTCAGTAAGAAAGCAGCTGAGCCTGAAATAGTAAAAAAGGAAGTTGAAGAAGATGTTCAAGTTGCCATAATGGGAGCCGGAACTGCCGGTTTATTTGCGGCATCTCAACTGCTTGAACAAGGTGTTAACGATATAATATTGTTTGAAAAACAAGATATTCCCGGAGGATGCATGCCTGTCACTTACGGCGGTCTCGTAATTGCTGATTCAGAAATATATAACGAATGGGGTTTAGGAAATCCATTCTATGCTTCATGGGACAATATGAAAGCAGGTTATCAAAAAATGCTTGACGCAAGCGGTAAAGAATATAATCCTGATTTTCCATTCATGGGACCTATGTTTAAAAAAAGCGGAGAAATGTTTGATTGGATGTCAAGTATAGGAATAGGATTCACTACTTTAGGTAGTCGTTCAGGCTTTTCATATCCATTTTTCTCACCTGGATGCTATGAAGGTGGGTCAGGATTCGCGATGGAATTTTTAGTTAAACGTATAGAAGAAAAGGGCGGCCGTATAATTTACGCTACTCCTGTTACTGATTTAACTCAGGATGAAAACGGCAAAATAACAGGATTGGTTGCTGAAGGCAAAGACGGCACAACCTGGAAGGTTAATGCAGATGCAGTTATAATAGCATCCGGAAGCTTTGCTAAAAATGAAGAACTGGTAGATAAATATTTCCCTGAATGGTCAGGACATTACTTTAATACTATTGAATCTGTTACAGGCGATGGTTTGCTGCTTGGAATGAAATATGGCGCAGGTATTGAAGATATGGGTGCGGAAGTACCTGGTTTCCTTGCAAGCTATGATTCCCATTTTGAGCTTGCATTTATGCACTTGACCGTACCTGGCATTATTGTAAATATAAATGGAAATGAGTTTGGTAATATTATTAAAAAGAATCACCAAATGATGTCACAAGCAAAAGCTGATTCTGCAAACGGAGATACATTCTATTATATTTTTGATGAAGCAGCAGCAGTTCAGGCAAAAGACAATGAAGCTTACGGTTTTGACACATACAAGGCTATATTCGAAAAAGGAGAAGCAGTACATTACAATTCATTGGAAGAATGCTCAACAGCTTTAAACCTGCCAAATTTAGCTGATACAGTAAACAAGAACAATGAGCTGTCTTTAGCCGGACAACCTAATGAATGGGGACGCAAGGATCTTCCTTATATAGAAACAAGCAATGGCGGAGTTTGGGCTATTCGTGTTGATCCAAACGTATATTTGACAACGGGTGGTCTTAAGATCGACCCTTCCTGCCATGTTTTGACTGAATCAGGAAATATCATACCAGGTTTATATGCAGCAGGTGATGTTTGTGGTTCAGTTGAACAAAAAGACGGTGTAACTTATGGTTATGGCTTTGATGCAGCTATGTCTTTCGGGGCTATTGCAGCAGACACCGTAGCAAGTGAATTGAAATAATAAATAAAATTGCAATACTGTGCTTCTAAGTGAACAAAATTATAGTTATAAAAAATGGACAGTGAGAATAGTTCCCACTGTCCAACAATTGTAAAAAGAAGATGCTTTCAAATATTATAAGAAAGCATTTTTTCTCATGTTATTTAGACTAATTTTGCCAGTTCCTCGCCTAAAAATCTGGCAATGGCACCCATTCCGGAAACTCCGGCTTTGTTTTCAGCTTCGGAATTATAATTAGTGTTGGTATTTACATCATAGGTATAGATTTGGCCTTCTCTGTCAGTTATCATTTCTATGCCTGCAATCTCAATTCCGTTTGCAGCAAGGAATTTTTCATATTTTTCTAAAATAGGATTTTCAAAGTTTTCAAGTACAGTAAACTTCGAAGTTTCGCTTTCTCCCACAGGGCAGAAGGCATCTCCAATCTGGCAGGCATCAGCAGGACACAGCTGGAAGCCTTCAGAAGTGTTTACCTGTACTGAGTAATAGTATTTTCCGCCGATGAATTCGTTTCTGACTATGAATGGAGCAGGGGAATCAATGTACTGCTGAATCAAGGTTATTCCATCAACTGGCTCTTCAAAGTCAGTACCATAGACATATTTTTCAAGAGCTTCAATATTTGCAAATTTTTGTACACCAAGTCCTTTTCCGGCCCTGTTATGCTTTGTAATGAAATCTCCCTGAAATTCCTTAGCGGCTTTAATTATTTCCTCTTTTCCTACAGCTGCAATTGTTTTAGGCGTACTAATGCCAAAGGCGTTTAAGGAAACATATTGAGCTACCTTGCTGATTTCAAGCCTCAGCGCGTTGCTGTTGTTTACAACTCTTCTGCCGTGACCTTCAAGCCAGGAAAGCACAGCTGCCGTATATTCTGCCGCATATCTGTGGTCTCTTGTGTGAGAGGATGCGCTCATTCTGTTATAGAAAACTCCCTCCGGCGGTGTTTGTGTTAAGTCCAGCATTCCTTTATTCAGGAACCACTCCTCATAAGGGAGGTTTAATTTTTCGAATTCCTTTCTGAGAGGCACTACCCATTCATCATTTTCATGAATAACATATATTTTTTTCATTTTAATTATCCTTTCTAATTATTTAGATCATTAAGCTTTTGGTTTATATCGCTTCTTTAAGAAGTTTTTCTATCGAATCTGTATGAATTATTATAATTGACAGATTCTTAAAACACAAGAGTATAATTTTTGGTTAGGTCAATGGTATAAACGGAATAAATGATGATATTATGCTTTTCGCGCTGTACATCTTCAATCCATTTGATATAATATTCTTGGGTTCTTAATGAATACGAGGGGTGACTACAGTGAAGCGGGATAAATCAGAATTAATACAAAATGGTGATATGTACAAGGTATTGTTAACCTTATCTATCCCCATTATGATAAATAGTATAATACAAACATTATATAATTTGGTAGATGGAATTTGGGTCAGTAAGATTTCTTCTGTTCACTTTGCAGCAACCTCTTTTGTTTGGCCCATAAATTTTCTATTTGTTGCATTGGGAATTGGACTGTCGGTAGCAGGAACATCACTTCTTTCCCAGTTGCTGGGGGCAGGTAAATATAAAGAAGCCAGAGAATATACGGCTCAACTAATGGTATCATCATTTTTGTTATCAATTGTATTTATGATAGTTGGTGTTGTTACAAGCCCATATATAGTTAAGCTTATGGGTGGAGAAGGTAATTTTGCTGATTTGGCAAATACTTACCTTAGAATATCATTTTTTGATTTGCCGTTTATGTTTTTATATTTCAATATAAATTCAATAATGAATGCACAGGGAAACACGGTAACCCCGACAATATTAAGTGCCATATCTGCTTTTATAAATGTTGTATTGGATCCGGTGTTTATATTTACATTTAATATGGGTATAGCAGGAGCAGCATGGGCAACGGTGCTATCAAGGGTTGTATTGGCGCTGTTTGGTATTAAATTTATCTTTAATGAAGATTATGATTTAAAACCGGATTTCAAAGGATTTAAATTTAATAAAAAAATACTCAAGGAAATTGTGAGAGTCGGACTGCCGGCTTCTATTGGGCAAATAGGCGCCTCCATTGGATTTATGTTCTTAAATGGCTTTATTGTATCCTATGGAACTGCTACAATGGCTGCTTTTGGTATGGTTAACAGAGTAACTAGTCTTGTAATGCAGCCTGCAATGGGAGTTGGAGCAGCTCTGACAGCAGTTGTAGGTCAGAATCTGGGATCTAATCAGCTTCACAGAGCCACAGAAAGTTTTATAAAAGCCTCAAAAATTGCCTTATTTATTGGTATTATCGGCGGAGTATTAATATTTGTTTTCAACAAACCAATAGTGAATTTTTTTATTCAATCCAAGGATGAGCCGGAAGTAATTATTCAAAGTATAACTTACATGAAGTATGTTGCCTTTTCAATGCCATTGATGGGGATGTTCAGCGTTTTTCAGGGAATATTCCAAGGCTCGGGAAATACAAAATATTCCATGGCCATGGAGGTAGGAAGATTGTGGTTTGTCAGGCTGCCGATGATTTTGATATTTAAGAATTTTAATGATTTTGGACCATCCGGCATTTGGTTTTCAATGAGCTTCAGCAACTTCATAATATGCCTATATGGGCTATGGGTATATAAAACTCATGGATGGAAGAGAAAGACAATAAGTGCAGTTGAAAATTGTTAATATAGAGCTGTCTGTTCATAGGGTCATAGGGGACGGTTCTCTGTGGCAACTGTTAAGAAACATTGAAAATCGTGTGTGAAAAAAATATATATGGAGTTATCATGAAAAAAACAATTGGAATTTTTGCTCATGTGGATGCAGGAAAGACTACCTTCACTGAACAGCTTCTCTATAATACAGGCAGTATAAGAAATCTTGGAAGAGTTGATCATAAAACTTCAAGCATGGATACTAATGAAATAGAACAAAACAGAGGAATTACAATTTTTGCCGATCAAGGTATTTTTCAATACAACAATGATACCTACTATATAATTGATACTCCCGGGCATATGGATTTCTCCGCAGAAACTGAGCGGTCCATGTCTGCTCTTGATTATGCCATTTTAATCATAAGCGGAAGCTCAGGGGTACAGGCTCACACAACAACATTATTTAAGCTGTTGAGCTCATACAATATTCCTGTTTTTATTTTTATTAATAAATGTGACATAGAAAGTTTTAATTTACAAGCAATTACAGATGATGTTAAAAATAAGCTTACTGGTGACATACTATATTTAAATTCAGCCGATGATATAATTAATCAACAAACAGCTGAATTTGCAGCAGACAGAGACGAAGATTTTTTAGAATCTTTTTTACAGGATGAATATAGTACAAAGGAATTATTAGAGACTGTTATCAATTTAATTAAAAAGAGACTTTGCTTTCCTTTAATGACAGGTTCAGCGTTAAAAGGAATTGGAATAGATAATTTTTTAGAGATATTTGCAAGCCTTTCTAAAACAGAATATGAGGAAAAGGAAGACAATCATTTTGTAGGAAAAGTTTATAAAATACGTCACGATGAAAAGGGAATGCGGCTCACATTTATAAAAGCATTGTCAGGGAAGCTGCGAATAAAGGATGAATTTACATTTATAAAAGGTGAAGCTTCAACCTCAGAAAAAGTAAATGAAATAAGAGTATATAACGGTAAAAAGTTTGAAAATAAAAATGAAATACTAGCTGGAGATGTATTTGCTGTTGTAGGTCTAAAATCGCCAATATGCGGCACAGTGATAGTATCAGGCGAAACAACAATAGATGGAGTCAGTAATTTTCACTTAACCGCTGCTCTGAAGTCAAAAGTAAACATTTCAGATAATACTGATGTTACAATATTGATGGAAAAGCTGCGCATATTAGAATCAGAAGATCCTATGTTATCGGTTGCTTTCATAAAAGAAACAGAGAATATTTTAATCAGCGTAATGGGTAAAATTCAACTGGAGATATTAGGACAGGTTATAAAATCCAGATTCGGAATATCAGTTAGCTTTGAAAAACCACAGGTTGAATACAAGGAAACAATTAAATCAGCAGTAACGGGTTACGGTCACTTTGAACCGCTCCGCCATTATGCAGAAGTTAAGCTAACATTAGAACCGACTGCTCGCGGAAGCGGCATTACATATGAGAGTCAGTGCCATGTTGACAATTTAATATTAAATTATCAAAATACTATAGAAAATCATGTGTTTGAAAAAGCCCATAAGGGTATTTTAACCGGATCTCCAATTACAGATATAAAGGTTATTTTAAAGGACGGCCGTGCTCATATAAAACATACTGTAGGCGGTGATTTCAGAGAAGCTGCATACAGAGCAATCAGGCAAGGGCTGGAAAACGCAGAGTCCATTTTGTTGGAGCCGTTTTACAGCTTTGAAATTTATGCAGAAGAAACATATATGGGAAGAATAATGTCTGATATACAAAAATTAAGGGGCATTTGTGAAGCACCTGTTCTTAATTGTGGAAATGTTTATATAAAAGGCAGAGGTCCTGTGGAATCCTTTATGGATTACAGCGTTGAACTGATTTCTTTTACTAAGGGAACCGGAAGCATAAGTCTAATGTATGATGGATACGATGTGTATGAAAATGCAAATGATGTGATTTTAAGAATGGCATATGACAAAGAAAGAGATGTGGAAAATACTTCAACATCTGTATTTTGTGCAAAAGGAACTTCTTTTACCGTACCCTGGTATGAGGCAGAAAAGTACATGCATACAATTGATTAAATGTATCTTATGATAAAAATAACTTGATATAGCGCTTCTATGTGGATGGAAGTGCCGGCAAGCAAAAGATTTAATAAATTGTTAATAACTGGTTTATAGTTATTCAAGGACTGTAATGTATTATATAATTGTACTACAAAGATGCTTAAGCTATGGTAGTAAATGATTAGCAGGAGGTTTAAGAATATATGAAATATAGCAAAAAAACAGCTGCGGCATGCGCATTTGTACTTGGGGCTGCCATTTTAACAGTGACGGCATTTGCAGATACCGTGCTTGGCTCGGGATTTAACAGCTTGAAAGATTCTGTGAAGACTACAATGACAAAGCTGACCGGTGAAGTTGATAACTTCACTGCTGATATGATTGTTTCTGTGAAGGTTGATGATAAGGTTATATCAGAAACAATCAACACCATAAAAGTTGATGTTAAAAATCAGGCCGAAGAAATGAATGAAAGAACTTTAAATAAAGGTGAAATAACTGAAAGCTACAGGTACAATGACGGAAATCAAAGCATATACAAAAACACTGAGACCGATTCATATACTGTAGTTGAAAAACGAAAAAATAACGCTGACAGCAAAATAGTTGAAAATCCTTTTGAAGAAGAACAGGTCAAGGATGCTGAAAAGATTCTTGATGCATTTGTAGGAAACTTACAGGATATAATCCAATTGGAAGAATCAGGCGGAAAGAAAATGTATATTGGAAATTTATCAGACACGCAAATTCCTCCCCTTGCAAATGCCATATCATCATTTGCCTTCAAGTATGCAATTCTTGATGAGTGGAATGCCAAGAGACTGAACATTCCAAGTCCTAAATCAAACATATACCTGGTAAATGCTTCTGGGAAAGCAGTTGAAAATGAAGATGGCATTATAGAAAGCGGTATTTTTACTGCAAGTATATCTGCAAAGGATAACGAAGGCATTGAATACATATACTCGCTGGATTTTTCAATTGACATAAAGGATATTAACAGCACAGTTGTTGCAGCTCCTGATTTGGACGGTCAGAATGTTACATACAGCAAGGAAGGCTATCAATTTGACAGCAAGTTTATCGGCAAATACAAAAATGATATTGTGAAAATAAAAGGCAGCTCCTTTGAAAAGGTTGGAGAAAGATTCATAGAAATCACTTCTGTTGAAGATGGCAATATAAAAGGCAAATATTATGAAGTGTATAATGAGGGGTATAAAGCTGAAAATATCAGAAACTTTGACTTTTATTCCAATTATGATGAATCTATCTATTTTACAAAGCTGCATTATTTAGATGAAAATGGTGAAAAGAAAACCGGAATTATCCATCAAAACGGACAACAAAACATTAACGTATCATTTGATGTTGAAATAGATGAAGAAAACGGTGGGTATTCATATTCAAATTATGATGATGAATTTGACAGTAACTTTGTAAGGATATTTGAGTAAGCCAAGGTGCAGAAGCCTTGGCTTTTGCACCGTAAAGCTTTAAAGGAGGAGAAATATTGGATAAAGCAATCGTAATTGAAGACTTGTCAAAGATATATAAAAACAATCGCGGCATACAGAGCCTTAATTTAGAAATTGAACGAGGAGAAATTTTCGGATTTTTAGGACCTAACGGAGCAGGAAAAACCACTACCATGAAGATTATGGTCGGCCTTATGAAAGCTGATAAGGGCGATGTTAAAATAAACGGTTACAGCATTTCTGATGACTATGAAAATGCTATGAAGGACATTGGATGCATTGTAGAAAATGTAACTCCATTTTCTTATTTGTCTGCTTATGAAAACATGGAATTATGCGGCAGATTTCATAATGAAGTTAATGGAACGCGAATTGATGAGTGCCTTGAAATCACCGGACTTATTAAATATAAAAATGAAAAAATAAAGAATTATTCCCTTGGAATGAAACAAAGACTTGGTATAGCCATGGCAATTTTGTCCAAACCTAAAATTATAATTTTGGATGAACCTTTTAATGGTCTGGATGTTGAAGGAATGGTTGAAATGAGGGAATTAATAATTAACTTGTCAAAAAAGAATAAAACAACATTTTTTATTTCCAGCCATTTAATTCACGACATAGAGCTTACATGTGATAAAGTTGGAATTTTATATGGGGGGAAACTCATAAGTGTTGAAAAGACCAGTAATATTCTAAAAAACTATTCTTCCTTGGAAAACTATTATTTAAGCGAGGTAGATTTAAATGCAAATTATTAAAGCAGTCTATATAAATGAAATGTTTAAAATCTCAAAAAAGAAAAAAATCTGTACATCATTGATATTCTTGTTGCTGTCTGTTATTGTTGCAGCAATTGTGGTATATTCCTTGAATAACTTTGCAGGAGTAAGTGTAACAGGTAGTTCAGAATTTTCGGTTATGGTTTTGACAATTTTAAGCTACTCACTTTTCCCGCTTTTTACTGCATTTATTTGTATAGATATGTTTGCAGGTGAATTTGCTGATCATACCATTAAATTTACCCTCACAGGTCCTGCTTCAAGGCTTAATGTATTTTTGGGTAAAATTCTTGCTATTGCTACATTTATAGCCAGCAATCTTATTGTAGTTGCTATTTTTTCTTTTTTATTTTCATTATTTCTAAATGGAGGGATTTCAAATCCTTTAAGAATAATAATATCTTACATAATGGCATTCTTGCCGATTTTTATCTTTGCATTGACAGTTGTTTTGATTTCAAATTTTTCGAGGGGTACAACAAGCGCCTTTATGTTTTCCATTTTTGTGTTTCTGGTGTTTGTTGGATTAAGTGTGGCTTTCCCTCAAATTAAGAGTTTTTTATTTACATCTTCTTTTGACTGGTACAAGCTAATTTTAGGAAGCTATATTAATGTTGGCAAGATTTTCAGAATATTTCTTATTTTGCTGGGCTACGGTATAATGTTATTTGCAGCAGGTTATTATTTGTTTGAAAAAAAAGATATTTAGGATGATATTATGAATTTAAAACAAAGATTTTTAACACAAAGCATATTAATTCTAATAGGCACAATTGTTATTACAGGCTGCTTTGGATTTGCCTATGACTATTTTTATAACATATTAAATGAATCTCATGCATCAAGTGGTGTGGGTCAAATGGCTGTTGTAGTAATTGAGGATGATAATATTGTATATAACAGCGAAGATTTTACTATGCTGCAGATTAAAGAAGTGTTAATGAATCTAAGTGTTGATAATGATTATTATGAATATGAGAATAAAAGATACAGCATAAGCGAAGAGAACTTTATAATGCAAGATGGAGTTAATTATAGAATAATAACACTTAATGAAGTTATATGTGTTGGTGATTATTATAGATCCTTTATTACCTTTGTTATTATTTCGTTTTTAATAATCTTTGTTATAGCAAGCATAATTGTTCAAAAACAAAACCTTAAAAACATAATAATTCCAATTACTGATTTGAAAAAGGAAACGGAGAAGCTGAGAATCGGTGAGCTTGAGACAGCAATCACAGAAAAGGGTTATGGGGAAGTGAGAGAGCTTGGAGTTGCTATTGAACAGTTGCGTCTTCAGCTTAAGAATTCAATATATTATCAGCAAAGAGTTGATGAAAACAGAAAATTTTTAATATCCAGCATATCTCATGACCTTAAAACACCGGTAACATCCATAAGGGGATACATAGACGGAGTTCTTGACGGTGTAGCGGATACCGATGAAAAGAAAAAATATTATCTGTCAAATGCCATTGAAAAGACGAAGATGATAAATACGATGATTGAGGATTTATTGCTGTATTCAAAGCTGGATTTGAACCAAATGACATTCGAAAGGGACAAGGTAGATATCATAAAATACATGGACAGCTGTATTGAAGAATGTTCAGAAGAATTTACCCGCGAAAACAAACGGATAATTTTTGAGAACAACCTTCCAGCCTCTTGTTTTGTCATTATGGATGGTGCGAAATTTAAGCGTGTCGTTCAGAACATCATGGACAATGCTAAAAGAAACATTGATAAACATGAGGGTCAGCTAAAAGTCATATTAAGAGAAACTAATTCCTCAGTTATCATAGAGTTCAAGGATAATGGGAAAGGAATCAGCGAACGTGATCTGCCGCATATTTTCGATAGATTTTACAGAGCTGACACTGCCAGAGAAATCAAGGGCTCAAGCGGTTTGGGCCTTGCCATAGCAAAGCAGATTGTTGAAGGACTGGGCGGACGAATTTGGGCAGTCAGTGAAATCGGTCATGGAGCCTCGATTATTATTTCGTTAAAAAAGGTTAGAGACGAGGGAGTGATAATATGAAAAAGATTTTAATTATTGAAGATGATATGAGTATATCTGAGCTTCAGAAGGACTATCTGGAAATGAGCGGGTATGAGGTGGCATGCGCTTTTGACGGCAGTTCCGGTCTTGAAAAGATTAAGAATGAAAGCTTTGACTTAATTATCCTGGATTTAATGCTTCCTCAAAAGCATGGCTTCGAAATATTAAGGGAGATATCCGATTCAAAACAAATACCCGTACTTATCGTGTCAGCGAAATCTGATGAAACATTCAAGATAAAAGGTCTTAACCTGGGAGCCGATGATTACATAACGAAGCCATTTGGTATGGGGGAACTGGTAGCTCGGGTTAACAGTCACATAAAAACATATGAAAAGCTTAAGCAGGTACACGGTTCAAAAAAGAAGATGATAGTAGTCGGAGCATTGTCTATAGACAAGCAGGACCGCAGAGTTTTTTTGGATGACAATGAAGTCGTCTTAACCCAGAAGGAGTTTGATCTGCTGTTGTTTATGGCAGAAAATCCCAACAGGGTTTTTGATAAGGAAGAGCTTTTTGAAAGGGTCTGGGGGTACGACTCTTTTTCAGATGCATCTACCATAACCGTACATATTGCAAGAATAAGAGAAAAGATTGAGACAAATCCCGAAAGGCGGCAATACATTGAAACCGTATGGGGTGCAGGATATAGATTTAAAATATAAATAAGCATTTTCAAATAGTATAGGCAGGTGCGTAATGGATATTGAAGTATATTTTAAAAAGGTATATACCGTTGCTTATATGCTGACCGGAGAAGAAAAAATGGCCGGAGAAATAGCAGAACTGGCCATAACCAATACTGCAGAGCAACTGAGTGGAGATAATAAGGTTACAGCAATAATGCTGCAATTGACTGTTTTAGAATTGATAAGAATATTTCTTAAGATGCCGAAATCACAAAGTAGTGATGATGTAACAGGGATACAGAGGGCTTTGTTAAGGCTGAAGCCTTTAAGCAGGGCTGTTGTAATCTGGAAAGACGTGCTGGGCTATCAGATTTCAGATAACATGCACGGATTTGACTGTACTTATGAAGAGCTAGTCAGAGAGCTTGTCTGCGGCAGAAGAGAGCTCAAGGAGCAAATTAATTACAGCAATTGCAGCACTTAATGAAATGCCAAAGCGCTATCAGCAAATTAACAAAAGACCACCCTACTGTATACAGTGTTCAAACAACTACATGTAACAGAAAGATGGTCTTTTGTTATTATCTTTTATTTAATAAAAACGGCGTCTTCTGTCAAATAATTGCCTTAAAAATAAAAGCCTGATGATATCTCTTATATTAAAGTCACGAAAACGGCGACGGCGGCGGAATCTGAAGTCCCAATCCCTGCGCATAAAGGCATCATAGGGTATTTGTTGAGACATGACATCCTCCATATTGTATCCGAAATAATTCTGCCGCTCATAATTATTTAAAATATTATCAACCATATTGTCCCAAGTGCGAAGAGATTCCTCACCGGTCATATTGTTTTCTGATATATAATGGCTTATATCTTCATCTAACATTGCATACAATTCAGGATAATTAGCAGCAAATTCATCAAGTTCCATATACTACACCTCATTTCTAATATAAAGTCTTTCATTATTTATTATATGAAACAGTCATAATAGAGTTCAGATTTTTCGTAATACTTTTGTAAACCATTTAGAACTCATAGTCATAAGTGAAGTCTGTTATGTAAAATTGGTTATAGCATTAATTAATAATAGAGTTGTTAACAACTGGGTGGTATAATTAGGTAATGTAATATTTAAGATACCGTCGGGTACAATTCTATCAAGTGGACAGTGAGAACCGTCCCCAATGACAAGGAGGAAATATGAGCAAACATAATATTTATACCATGAGTGTAGCAAGTGTTTATCCGTTTTATGTTGCAAAGGCTGAGAAAAAAGGACGTACAAAATCAGAAGTCGACGAAATAATCCGCTGGCTTACAGGATATACACAGGAAGAGTTAGAATCACAGCTGGAAAAACAGACAGACTTTGAGACCTTTTTTGCAGACGCCCCACAGCTGAATCCTTCGAGGGCGCTGATCAAAGGCGTTGTCTGCGGTGTCAGGGTGGAAGAAATCGAAGAACCAACCATGCGGGAAATTCGTTACCTGGATAAGCTCATAGATGAGCTGGCTAAAGGAAAGGCGATGGAGAAGATATTAAGAAAGTAAACCATCGGGGACGGTTCTCTTTGACAATGTAAAATTGACAGTGGACCGTCCCCGATGTCCTATTTTTTGCTGGTGTAGTTCAAGCTTTTGGTCGGGCACTTCGGGACACATTCGAAGCATACCAGACAGGTCTTGGGATCACTGACAGTTCCGCTGTTTTTATCTACAGTCAGAGCATCTGCAGGGCAGTTTTTACTGCATGCTGAACATCCGATGCAATTGTCAGATTTAATTCTGAATCTGCTGAATCTTGATGTAAAGCTGAATAAAGTTCCCCATGGACAAAGGTAGGTATGCCAAGTTGTCTCATTGATGAAAAATGTAGCCACCAGGGCTATTGGAATAATTATCAATGGAAGGGGGAATTTTTTCCCTTGCGTGATAGTGTAGATTGTATAGAACAATCCGATTAGAAATAAACCGAAGGCAATATATTTTGGTTTCCTGCTTTTGAAAACTTCAGGCACATCCTTTTTTGTAAATCCGAACTTCTTTGAAAGGAATTTTGTCGGACGCATCAAAGTATTCATAGGGCACATCCAACCGCAGTAAAATCTACCCAAAAACGTTGCTAGAAACACGGAAGCAAATATCAATGCCATCCATATTTGTGCCTTTCCTATAACCATAAGTGTTATGAAAATGAAAAGAAATAGTAACTGAGACGTTAATCTTGCTTTGCTTAACATAAAAATCCTCCATGATGATACAAAATTTTAAAGCTATTTTACGCACTCGCCCCCCTCCTGGGGGGTGTAACCATAATATAACTTATTTTTATATTTGTCAATTGAAAATGAAAAATAATTTTATATTAAAAATGACGAAGAAGCTGACTATTACCATGACATGCTAACTTAAGCCTAGAAATAAGTGTTTCCTGGAATTTCACTTTTCTATATATATAATTCGAATCGTACTTGACAATGCAATTGAATATTTTGGCTAAAAAATACCTCTTGACAAGCACGCTATTCAGTGTTACTATATACCGGTAGTAAGTAATACTGAATATCGGTTATACAGAATAGCTAGGAGGAATTAAAATGGAAAACCTAACGGAAATGCTTAAAGGTGTGCTTGAGGGATGTGTGCTTGAAATTATAAGCCGCGGAGAAACATACGGCTACGAGATCACCCGGCGGCTGAATGCTCTGGGTTTCACAGATGTTGTTGATGGAACGGTCTACACAATTTTAGTGCGGCTTGAGAAAAATAAACTTGTGGATATTGAAAAAAAACCGTCTGATATGGGGCCGCCGCGCAAGTTTTACGTTCTCAACGACGCAGGACGCAAGGAAAAAGATAAGTTCTGGGAAAAGTGGGAGTTTGTATCGTCAAAAATCAGAGAATTGAAGGAGGAGTTATAATGAATTTTCTGGAAAAAATAACAGGCGGTGACATGACTAAAGAATTTAAAAGTTTTGAAGTGCGAGCTAAGAAGCTACCGGCTGATTATCAGGCGGCATGGGAAAAAATCAATGTAAATCTTTGGGAACAATCGGATTTCACCGGTCGCAACATCATGCCGATTATAGAAGGAGTGCTTGGTCTGCTGGAAGAATCTGCGGCAGACGGTCAGGATATAGAAGAGGTTTTGGGAGATGACATTAAAGGATTCTGTTCAGCTCTGGTCGGCGAAGAAGAAGCAAAGTCTTATCGCGACAAGTGGCGCCAGCAGCTTAACAGTAATGTCGCTAAAAAATTAGGTAAATAGGAGGGAAAAATGAGATTTCAGGATATCATAGAAAGCAAAAAAGAGTGGAAGGCTCACGTTGCGCGTGTCAAGGCCCTCCCCAAAGATTATCAGATTGTTTATAATGAAATGCAAAAATATTTCTACAAGATCGGTCCTGTTGAGCTTTCCGAAGGTATAGGTTTGCTGTCGGGGATTGTCGATCTTTTTGAAGAAGGCGCGTCCATGGGAAAAGGAGTTCTGGAAGTGACGGGCAGTGATGTAGCAGCTTTCTGCGACGATTTAATCAAAGACTCAAAAACCTATGCTGACATCTATTGGGGACCTGTTGAACAAAAAGTCAGTGAAGCTATAAAATGCAAATCTGAGAAGAAATATTGAAATGGAAAATATAGGATGAGTGATAACATTTGGCTAAAAACTAATGTGAAAGCACACAATTAAATATCAAGAGAAAAATGAAGTTCCCTATTGCTGTAAATCACAAAAAGTCAGTGAAGGAAAAAATCATGAAAACAAGAAAAAAACTTAGAACTGCAACACTTATGATTGGAATTTTGCTTAGTTTCACAGCCTGTGGGCAGAATTCCAAAATCGAAGAAATTCCAAATCAGTCTTTGACAGAAGAAAAAAATATAGTATCTTTACAATTTAAAGACTATATTTTAAATAACAATATAACCGAAATTGTTGAAAGCAAAGTTGTTGAAATTATAGAACGGTATTCTGTAAATGATGCTGATTATATCATTTTCATTAATGAAGATGATAAAGATAACCTGCATAGCGGTGTACTTACCAACAACAAGATATATGATTTTCAAACAGTGTCTATCCTGGAACAGACGAATTATTCCGAATTGTTTTCATTGCAGGAAATAGACTTATTCGGAAAACAATTAGTTAAAATTCAAGGCATACTTGGTGCAAATTATTCACCCTCCAATTACTATTATATAGAAAAACAGGTTCCACGATTATTTTTGCATTCTGAAGGACATACATTTGAAGATGATTTGGATGATGATGGTATTCAAGATATAGTATCAGTAGTTTCTGGCGGTGTTACAACAGACATAGATATCTACAAGTATAATGATGATAAATTATCAGCAGCAAACTTAAATGAAGCATTGAATGCCGTAACGGTTTTATATAATCAAGATGATAAAACCTTCGAAGTCTACTTTGTGGATCAGCCGAATGCTCCAAAGTATTATGAACTTACTAAAGAAGGTTTAAAAGAAGCTATAAAGCCATAGTGCAAATATGAGGGATGGCTCCAGAAGGCTATTCCTCATTGCCTTGAATTAATTTGTTTATTGACAAACTAGTGAAATTATTGTTAAAATATCTCATAGACAGAAAGGACAATAAAATGAATGAGACAGTTGAAAAGATAATTACAAGTTCCATAAAGATTTTTAATCTTGATGGTATTACGAAAGCTTCTATTTCTTCCATTGCAAAAGCTGCAGGAATATCAAAGGGTACATTATATTATTATTTTCCGGCAAAAGAGGATTTAGTCAATGAATGCTTCAATTATGTTAAATCTAATGCTTTAGATTATACAACATCAAATATTGATTTTACACAAACACCGGAGCAAATAATAAAGCATTTAGTACGCAGCAGTTTCCAATGGCCTATGGAAAGACCGGGTGAATTAGAATACCTCGATTTATACATTCATATGCATTTTTATGATAAGAATGTTTTTGAATTATTTCCTTTTGGGATTTTGGAAAATGATTTATTCAAAGAAAAATTTCTTGAGTATAAAAGAGAAAAAATGCCCAATGAAGTAATAAATCATCTTATAGGGGTTGTAATTACAACATTATCTAAGTATCTAATTTTATATCCTGATTACTTCCAAAATGAGGCTTTTGTAGAAAGTGCCGCAGAAATGGTATGGTCTATGGTAAGTGGAAAGTAAATTTTTTTTGTGCATTGTCGGACGGACGTCCGACTGAGAGAAGGGAGAGATATTTATGAAGTGTTTTAAAAGGTATTTATCACTATTGATGGTTGCCGTAATGTTATTAACCGTTGCTGGTTGCGCAAGTACCCCTGTCAAAGAAGCAGTTGCTGAAGGAAAAACAACAATTTTTACTCCAGGAACTTATAAAGGCACAGGTGATGGCAATGGAGGAAAATTCACTGTAGATGTAACATTTTCAGAAAAATCAATTGATGAAATTGTTATTGGTGAAAATAAAGAGACAGAAGGAGTAGCTAATAATGCATTTGACAGAATTCCAAAATCAATTATAGAAAACCAATCAATAGGTGTAGACACTGTATCAGGAGCGACTATAACTAGCAAGGCTATTTTACAGGCTGTAGAGGATGCAATTGTACAAGCAGGTGGAAAACCAGAGGATTTTAAAAAACCACAGGTAAAAAAGGCTGGTATGATAGAAGAGTACACTGCTGACATTGCAATAGTAGGTGCAGGGGGTTCGGGCACTACTGCTGCTGTTGAAGCCGCACGTAATGGAGCATCTGTAATTATGATTGAAAAAAATTCCTATCCGGGCGGAATTTCAAGTTTTGGTGCTGGTATTGGCGGTGTGGAAAGTTCTTATCAAAAAGAAGCTGGTTTAACATTTACAAGCGATGAAGTCTATGAACATATGCTGAATTATACTAATGCAACTGTATATGCACCGCTTCTCAGAAGAATTATTGAACTGTCAGGTGAGACAATAGATTGGTTAAGCAGCGATGAATTTAAACTTGACATAAGTGTAATTACACCAAATATTTGGAAGGGTGAAGTTTATGATACATATCATTTGATTTACCCATATGGACCTGATCGTTTTGGACCACTGATTGATGACTTTGTAGGCAATGGTGGAACATTAATGTTAGAAACAGAAGGAAAAAGTTTAATTAAGGAAGGAGACAGAGTTGTTGGGGTCAAGGCAGTTAAATCAGATGGGACAGAGGTTATAATCCATTCTGATGCAGTAATTGTAGCAACAGGTGGAGCATTGGCAAACAAGGAAATGTTGGTTGAATATACAGGTACTGCTGAATATGCCATGATGCAGCCATCTGTAAGTGACGGTGCTGGTATTAGAATGTCTGTTGAAGCAGGCGCTGCCACTACTAATGAATTATTCGTTGAAGTATCAGAAATAGGAATGACTCCAGGCATTGCTGAAAAAACTAAGTTCAATATAAATCTTCTTTCAGTAGCTGGTTTATTACATGTAAATGCAAGTGGGACACGTTACTTTAATGAAGGGTTATTTAAGGAACAACCTTTAAATGTTGGTGGAGCTTCAGCATCTTCAACCAGCCCATACTATGTTATTTTTGATCAGGCAACTGTAGACAAGATGATTGAAGGCGGGCTTAAGGCGTTATTACCAGAAGAAGGAAGTGAAGACTTAAAAGAACAACTGGATAGATTAAGTTTCTTTGGTTCAACGTCAGGCGTTCCGCCAATGTTTGCTGGAGCTGCTTATCCACTGGACAATCTATCTTATGAATTAGAGGAAGGTATAAAGGGAGGATATGTTTGGAAGGCCGATTCAATAGAAGAATTAGCTAAAGTTACTGATTTAAATAATTTAACTTCAACTGTTACAAGATATAAAGAGCTGGTAGATGCAAGACATGATGAAGACCTGCTTAAGAAGGATATCTATCTGACTGAAATATCAACAGGTCCGTATTATGCAGTGAAATATTTGCCAGGTGCTTTTAATACTTTAGGCGGTGTTATGGTAAATGAAAATTTACAAGCACTTGATGCTAATTCTAAACCAATTACTGGTTTATATGTAGCCGGTGTTGACGGAGGAAGTATGTTCCATAAACCGTATTATGATATTTGTGGAACAAGTATGATGTATGCTTTTAATAGCGGCAGAATAGCTGGAAAAGAAGCATCAAAATTTGTAGGTAAATAAAGTAAAAATGAAAAATAACTCTGCATTAGATTTAGTGCGGGGTTATTTTATTTATTAGAAAAATTGGGGGTCATATATCTAATACTCTCTGGGTTTCACAGATGTTGTCGGATAGTTCAATAGTACTGACTTATTTAAAATGATGAAGCGGACATACCATTCTTAATGAACCCATTTTAAACATCCAAATCCATATCAATCATTTTGTTGGCTTTTTCTTTGGTTTTGGAACAGGGGTTACATTCTCCAAAATCCTTATAACCTTATGGCATAAATCAGTATCTTCGATATCTAAAATGTAATGAACTTTAGCGCCCTTATAAGGATAATCTGTTTGGGCATCTTTCATTAACTCAGAAATGCAATCAAGACATTTTACAAATACATTGTTGTCACATACAAGAAGAACTGGTTTATCGTTAATATAAACCATGTACTCACCAAACATCTTTTTATATCGTATATAACCTACACCTCTTATTTGCTCACATACATATTCAATATAATCAACTGATGTTGCCATAACACCGCTCCTTTTAACATTATTTTAATGCAATATAAATATTAATGCCTGAATTTTCCAGTCATTGTTTAAATACTCCTCAAAGTCGCATGTACACAACCGATTGATGTGCATCTCATCTCCTTAAACATTATAGCACAATAATAAGACACCTCAAAGTCATAAGTCGAACTGATTTCATAAAAAATGAAACAAATTCTTTAAACAATAAACGATTACACACGTTACATGAGAGTACAATATATCATCGAAGGAAAAAAAGAATGACAGGGTAGTACTCAGCGCATGTCAAAACGGGCCAAGGTATTGTAAAATTATCTGTATGCATGGTATTAATTAATAATGGTTCTGCTGACGTTTGCGTGGTATAATTAGGTAAAATTTTACAATTATGAGAGCGTTCTCGATGATTGTATACTTAGGATTTAATTGTAATCTAATGTAATGAAAAGAAGTTGAAGCTTTTTTTACTGCTTAATAAAAATTAGGAGGAGAATTATGTCTTATTTTAAGTATGAATCTAAAAATATTTTTTATGAGGAAATCGGCACTGGAAAACCTTTATTGCTTTTACATGGAAATACAGCATCTTCAAATATGTTTCTTAGCATAGCTGCAAAATATGCCAGTGAGTACAAAGTAATACTGTTTGACTTTTTGGGTCATGGGAAATCTGATAGGCTGCAATGCTTTCCTGCGGATTTGTGGTATGAAGAGTCTAAACAAGTGATTGAATTTTTAAAACAAAAAGAGTACCATGATGTATTCCTTCTAGGCAGCAGCGGTGGTGCATTGGTTGCTATTAATGTTGCTTTGGAAAGACCGGATTTTGTCAGGAAAGTTATTGCCGACAGCTTTGAAGGCGAAACTCCGCTTGAGATGGTTACTTCAAATATTGTTGGAGAGAGGGAATTTTCAAAACAAGATGCCGGAGCAAGGATATTCTATAAAACTATGCATGGGGACGACTGGGAGAGTGTTGTCGATAATGATACGAATGCGATTGCAGAACATGCAATTTCGATTGGACGATTTTTTCATAAACCACTTTCTGAATTGCAAACAGACATATTAATGACCGGAAGCAATGAAGATGAATTTGCTGTTTGTGTAGATAAGGATTTTTATGGCAAGACTTATTCTAAAATGATTAAAGATATTGGACATGGAAGTATATGTATCTTTGAGCATGGCGGGCACCCTGCGATGTTATCTAATCAAGATAAATTTATTGAAGAAACTTTAATGTTTTTAGCTGATAAATGATTTGTCTAACCTTCCGGGACGGTTCTCTTTGGTCTTCAAAAAGAAAAAATTATCTGCTTGACAATTATTACGGTTAGTGATATAAACATAACAGTAAACGTAATAATGTGAGGGAGGAATTAGATTGAGGGATAACGTAAAAGGCGGAGCTTTAACAGAAGTAACTTTCTTTATACTGCTGTCTTTGTATACTCCAAACCACGGATACGGAATTATGCAATTTGTGGAAGAGAAAACACAAGGGCGATTAATTTTGGGAGCAGGTTCTCTCTATGGTGCAATTAACACTTTGCAGGATCGGAATTGGATTACGCCTGTTGATGACGGAAAAGGCAGGAAAAAGGAATATGTAATTACAAATGCCGGCAAGGAAATAGCAGATATAGAGATAAAAAGGCTAAAAGATTTAATCAGTGTAGCTGAAGAAATTATGGGAGGGCAAGTACAATGAAAAGATACTATCGCTTCTTTGGGGGATTTTTAGATGCACAGGAAAAATGGTTGAATGACATGGCGCAAAACGGCTATCGTTTAATAAAAACCGGAAAAGTGACCTATGAATTTGAGAAGTGTCAACCGGGTGAATATCAATATGCTATTGAATTTGTTGCAAATTTAAGCTTTAAAGGTGAAAAAGAGTACCGTGCATTTTTAGAGGAGTTCGGTTACAAGGTTTTCTATAAAAATGTAAATCTCAGCTTTTCAATAGGTAAAATAAAATGGAGACCCTACGGAAGCGGTATGGGTCAGATTTCAACAAATCCTGGAAGCTATAACAAAGAACTGCTCATAGTTGAAAAAAAGAATGACGGCAGGCCATTCGAGCTTCATACAACAAATAACAGTAAAGCAAGCTATTACAAGCCGTTAAGAAACGCATGGCTGATAGTTGCTGCTATGTTTCTTATCTTCACTGTTTGGCAGTTCATCCAAACAGGTTTTGTTTCAAAAGAGATAATCCTGCTTGGTTTATCAGGAGTGTTATGTTCCATACCAGCAGTGAGATACCATAATATGATTTCATATTATAAGGCTTGTTCCAATGTCGAAGAATAACAGACTTACAACATTAGAGTATATCTGTGCCGATGCGTATCATTTCAGGCAAAGGCGAAATTAACAAAAAAATAAGAATGAATGAAGCAGGGGTGGGCCTAAAAAGAGGGGCAGGACAAAACATAACACAAAAAGTCGGGAAAGACCGCTTAAATAGAGATAAGATATATTTACAGAAAGGGTGATTATATGGGTTGGGTTGAAGGAATCAGTGAAGCTATCAACTATATTGAGGTGAATATCACTGAAGAAATCACAATAGAAGATATTGCACAAAAAGCATTTATGTCTCCGTTCTATTTCCAAAAAGGATTTTCAATGCTTTGTGGTTTTACGGTCGGAGAGTATATCAGACAACGCAGGCTTACCATTGCCGGCAGTGAGCTTGTTTCCACTGATGAAAAAATCATTGATATTGCATTGAAATATGGCTACGACTCACCGGATAGTTTCACAAAAGCTTTTACCAGATTTCATGGGGTCACACCTACTGCAGTTCGAAAAGAAGGAGCAATGATTAAATCCTTTGCTCCGCTGAAAATTAAATTATATTTGGAGGGCGGTTATATTATGGATTACAAAATTGTTGAAAAAGATTCGTTTACTGTCATGGGTGTATCAAAGATTTTCAAATATGAAAGTGCAACCACAGAAATTCCAAAGCTTTGGACAGAGCACTATCAAAAAGGAAATGGGAAGTTTGTATGCGGAATGTACGGAATATGCATTGATGAGAGCATGAGTTCAGGTGAGTTTGAATATTTGATTGCAGATAATTACAATCCGTCTATGGAAATGCCGGATGGTTTTGTTACAAAGATTATTCCTAAACACACGTGGGCTGTTTTTGCCTGCAAGGGCCCCATGCCGAAGTCTCTGCAGGATGCGAACAAAAAAATCTTCTCAGAATGGCTGCCTAACTGCAAGGATTATGAAATTGCAGCAGGTTATAATGTTGAGATGTACAGTGATCCGGTGGACTATCCACAAGGCACTCAGGATGAAAACTACTACAGCGAAGTCTGGATTCCTGTTAAGAAAAAATAACTACGAAAAATGAGCAGAGCACTATGGGGCGGTTTGAATACAAACCGCCCCATATTACTACATAAGGTTACAGGATTCAAAGGCATGCTGCAAATCATCTATTATATCATCGGCATCCTCCAAGCCTACGCTGAACCTGAAGAAACCTTCCTTAAAAATCTCAGGGTAGTGCGGCAGCTTATCGCTGTATTTGTCATAGTAAACAATCAGACTTTCAACATCTCCTAAGGACACAGCATGGCTTATTAATTTCAGCTCATTGAGAAATTGCTGATGCACCTGTTCATTTCCCTTGATATCGAAGGAAATCATGCCGGAATACTGATCATGCATCAGTGCTTTTGCTCGTTCATGTTGAGGGTGACTCTTTAAACCCGGATACCACACGAAACGTACAGCCGGACTTGCTTCCAGAAAGCGAGCGACTGCCAGTGCTGAACGACTGTGCTGAGCCATTCTCATTGGAACGGTAACCAGCCCGCGGGCGATAAGCCATGCGTTAAATGGACTTAGGATGCCTCCATAGTTTACCATGGCAATTTCCTTGACCTTTTCTATTACATCTTTTCTCCCCAACACACATCCGCCCAAAGAATCACCGTGACCGTTAATATACTTAGTCATACTGTGAATTTCCAAATCAGCTCCCAATTGCAGCGGGAATAAGCAAATAGGGCCTGCAAAGGTAGCATCCACTGAAAGTAAAGCACCGACACTATGAGCAATCTTTGCAATTGCTTGTATATCGCTGATTCCAGTGGTAGGATTCCCTGGTGTCTCCAGGTGAATCAACCGTGTATTGGGACGAACTGCAGCACGAACTGCTTCTGTATCTGTTGTGTCTGCAAAAGTCACTTCAATATTATACTTCTCCGGCAGATACTTTCGGAACAACAGATTTGTTGCGCTGTAGCACACTTCTGAAATAACTGCGTGATCACCGGAATTCAAAAATGGTATAAAAACACCGGTCAATGCAGCCACACCGCTTGCAAATACGGCACAGTCCTCAGCGCCGGTCAAAGCACAAAGCTTATCCTGCAAAACCATTTGATTCACGTTGCGATTCCGCGCATAAATGTTGCTTTTTGTACCGCTCCAATCCACAGGAGTTCCGTCTGTGGGAATTCGATAATTCGAAGTCATATAAATTGGTTCGTTGATTGCTCCGAATGAATCATCCCTCCTGGTACCGCCATGAACAGCGATGGTTTGAATTTTCTTTGTTCCTTCCATTGTAAATCCGCTCCTTTATATTGAGATTTATGAAAAAGTAATTTAACTTTTCTTCCTTTGAACAAATGATACCATTCTCTAATCAATCTGTAAAACAAGTGTTTTTGATTGTATCAATCAAAAAAATAGATTGATTTGGCAAAAGCAATGCTATATTATATAATTACAAAATCAACATGGAGGCAATGATGGAAATTCGGAATCTAAACACTTTTTTGAGGGTAGCTGCCCTGCAGAATTTTACGCAGGCAAGCAGGGAACTGGGATATTCACAGTCAAATGTCAGTGCGCAGATTCAACAGTTGGAGCGTGAAGTAGGAGCGCCATTGTTTAACAGGATAGGCAGGAGTGTTTCATTAACTCAATATGGTGAAGAATTGCTGCCTTATGCACAGCAAATTGTATCTACTTCCTTTCGTATGGAGAACTTTTTAAAATCTGATGAGGCCCTTGGCGGAACAGTACGTATCGGCATAGTTGAGTCTCTTTTTGAATTGCTTATGGAAGACACTCTTATAAAGTATCATCAGCGTTTTCCGCGCGTAAAAGTCGAGCTGACTGTTGATGCCACAGCCACATTGAAAGATAGTTTACAACATGGGATTTTGGATGCAGCTTGTCTTATTGATGATCCGCTATCTCAAACAGAATGGCGCTGTTGGCACACAGTCGATGTTCCGGTTGTAATAATTGCCAATCCTTCTCATTCGTTTTCAGATCGACATGAGATACAGCTGGAGGAATTTACAGGACAGGAGTTTATTCTGATGGAGGAATCCGCACCGTACAGTGTCAATTTTCAACGCATTATTGCCGGGCATCATATTGAGTTAAAGTCTTTTCTAAAGCTTCAAAGCACGGATATGGCACGCAGACTTGTAGAAAGGGAGCCATTTTTGTCCTTGCTTCCCCTATATGCCGTGCAGTCTGCTGTCGAGCAGGGACACATAAAAATACTTCGGATTCCGGAATTAACGCAGATGCAGGCTGTGCAGGTGGTACTCCACATCAATAAGGTTGTAACACCACAAATTGAAGGGTTTATGGAAGAACTGCGAACGGTGCTTCAAAGAGCCATTAAGCTTACCTAAGCGGTAAGGCAGGGGCAAGACTTTAATATCAGCAGGAATAAAAAAAAGAAATTTATAAAAATTAAGTTGACTTAAGTGATCTGCCATGCTAAAGTAGCTATAAAGTTGCAACTACAATTTCATATTTAAGTTTTCTAGGGTTCCGCAGTTACAACTGGCAGGTCCGAGAGAAAGCGCACAGTTATTGTGTACACGGAAGGATAAAAGCCTGGGAGATATTTTAATGATATTTCTTATGGCTTTTTTTATTTGTGTTTTCTGTTAAATAAGCCATAAGATAACAATGCTGATTTTAGGAGGCAAAGTGTATGGAGTGGTTTTATTTGGTTATAGCAGGTTTTTTTGAAGTAGGATGGGCAATGGGGCTGAAATATTCACAAGGGTTTACAAGAATATTGCTAAGCGCAATAACTGTTGCAGGTATGGTTGCTAGTTTTTATTTTCTATCACTGTCTTTAAAAAGCTTGCCGCTTGGCAATGCATATGCAATTTGGACTGGTATTGGAACTGTGGGTACAGTAGTCTCAGGTATTGTTTTATTCAACGAACCGGTTGATGCAGCGCGAATTATTTGTATTGTATTAATAGTTGCCGGAATCGTCGGTCTGAAGTTAATAAAAGTTTAATTTTAGGAGGAAAAGAGTATGAGTATTTTTAGTTATAAGGATGTTTATGTAGAAGATGGGAAAAGGGTGCTGGAAGTTAACATACTTCCGGAAAAGCATTGTAACTTTGACTGCATTTTTTGCCCTATCGGAAGGTCACAAAATAAAGTAGATACACAAAAATCATTTGATATGAATGATGGTTCAATGATTGAATTGGAAAACATGATAGACAGCACAAAAGCAGAATTGGTATTCATCAACTCAAAAGGTGAAGCATTAGTTAATGAAAAAATTATTGATATTATCAATATCATAAAACGTAAAAATCTGCCTGTCAAACTGCTGTCAAACGGTTATATTTTAAACAGATCGGAATATAAAGAGATTGCCAACATGTGTGATGAGGTTATAGGTGAGATAAAGGTCAGTTCAAATGAAGATTTTCAAAAGATACAGCGTCCAATTGAAGGTTATACTTTCGAGGAGCATATTTCAAACATGAAAGCTTTCAGAGAACAGTATAAAGGCAAGTTTATATTAGAAGTAACTATTATTAAGGGGTATAACGATGATGAAAAATCAATTCGGAAGATTAAAAGCATCATTGATGAAATATCTCCCGGCAAGCTGATTCTTGCAAGAATAGAAGATGAAATATTTAAGAAAAAACTTGGTATAACTGATGAAAGGTTTAAGGAAATTTCAGATGAACTGCTGAATGCTTAGCGTTCAAGGATTTAAAGCATTACAGTCTTTGAACCCTTTGTCGTGTTATACAGCTTTTGATGTAATATGGCACCCTCAGGTTATACTGCAGGGTGCCTGTATTTTGCAGAAATTTCTTTACATCTTGACATGGACATATTATGATAAAAGTTAGTATTGGAATATTCTGACATATGATTATATGTCAAGAAGATTCTGAGTCAGGAGGTGTCAACATTAAGCAAGGCAGGATTTCGTACTTGATGACTTCCTTAAATAATCAAAAATAATTGCTGAAAGGGAGAGTTGATATGAAGGATATGGAAGTAAAGAGTCCATCATTTGTGAATTGCGGATACATGCCTAAGAAGCATACCGGGTTTGGCGCTGATATTTCTCCGGAGTTTCAATTACTAAATATTAGTGATGATACGGTTTCCATTGCTGTTATTATGGACGACCTGGATATTCCGTTAGTGCAATCATATAACCATTGGCTTATATGGAATATCCCTAAAACTGAAAAAATTCCGGAAAATATACCGTATGGTTCGCCGGTATCTTCATTTTACAATGCGATACAAGGTGCCGCTTACGGAGTAAACAGGTATAGAGGGCCAAAACAACCTATTTTTGTCAGAAATACCCATAGATATATTTTTAGCTTCTATGCACTTGACTGCTTTTTAAAATTGGATTGCAGTTCGAGAAAGAAGGACTTAATTGAAGCCATGAACGGACATATTATACAACAAGGTAGTATAACAGGTAAATATAAAAGGTAACCGCAGCCTAAGAAGTTATAAAGCCGTAAGTTTGTGTGGTAATGAGGCAATAATATGAATTGAAATTGAAGGGGAGCAGATTTGAAATACAGCTTCCTATTATCATTTAAATCATGGCGCTATAAAGAGAAGACAAGATATGCTTAAAATTTTATGGTTAAAAGAAAGAAGGAATCTGTTGTGAAGAAATATGTAAATATAGAAGGAGTTCCGGCATTGATTCAAGGCGATGAGTCGGATAAAGTACTGATTGCTGTACATGGACTGATGTCAAATAAGGAAGATACGGTTATTAATATAGCGACTGCAAATGCAATCAAAAAAGGATACCAGACAGTGAGCATTGACCTTCCGGAGCATGGAGAAAGAAAAGATGGTAAAAGTCTTGTCCCATGGGTGTGTGCAGAGGAAATTCAGAAGGTTTATCAATATATTCAAAATGGCAAGAAAGAAATTTCACTTTTTGCATGCAGTATTGGAGCATACATGAGTATGCTTGCCTTAAAGGATATAAAGATTACTAAGAGTTGTTTTCTATCGCCAATTGTAAATATGACTTACCTGATTCAAGGAATGATGAATGGATTTAGCATAACTGAAGATATGTTGGAGCAGCAAAAATACATACCATTGCCAATAGGACAAACGTTGAATTGGAATTATTATATGTATACTAAGGAGCATCCTGTTTACTGGAACCATGATGCTTTCATACTTTGGGGAAATAAGGATGACATGATGCCTGAAAGCGAAATTGACTTGTTTTCATATCGTTCGCAAGCTGCAGTAGAAAAGGTTGATTCAGAACATTATTTTCATACGGAAGAACAGCTGAAGTTATTGCAGAATTGGATAGAAAGAGTTTTGTAATACGATGGGATGACATAAGAAATGAAATTTTGAAATGAATATTTAGAAATATCTTGCAAATAATGCAAGATTTTTTTATTTTTTGTACTGATATTCTTGGAAATAAAAACATATAATTATGCTTGGCTGTAAAATAGATACACAATATATGTAAAAATAACCTTATTGCTTGCATTATTAATTTATACATGTTATAATACTATCGTTAATTATTTAACATGACATTATACTTTAACAAAATTTAAGAGGAAGGTATTTTTATGATAGCGTTTTTAAAGTTATCACCAGTATTCCTAATGGCTGGACTCATGATAGCAAGCAACCTGGGAACATTAGGACTTGACATTTTACAAATCGCACCGATTGCTGTTGTTTATGCGGCTATTGTTGCAGCAGTTACAGAAAAAATCAAATTTAATGATTTGGTTGATTCTGCAGTAAACAATGTAAAAGAAATGCAGTTGGTATTTTTTATTTTGATGCTGGCTTATGCTATGGCAGAATCCTTCATGTCGACAGGAGTAGGTGCTGCCATAATCAATCTTGCATTAGGGCTTGGTATATCTGCTAAAACAGTTGCAGTTACATCATTTATAATAGCAGCCATTCTTTCGGTAGCGACGGGAACTTCATGGGGAACATTTGCAGCATGCGCGCCGATTTTTTTATGGCTAAACCACATAGTCGGAGGAAATCCGGTAATTACGGTATGTGCCATAGCTGGTGGAGCCTGCTTTGGAGACAACATCGGACTTATCTCTGACACTACTGTTGTAAGTTCAGGCATACAGGGGGTACAAGTTGTTGACAGGGTAAGAAGCCAGGGGCCGTGGTCCCTTTGCTGTCTGGTGCTTGCTGCATTGTGCTTTTTACTGATAAGTATGGGTTTACCTGGTGAGGTGGGCAATGCGGCAGACGCAATCAATCAGATTCCAAAGGAAGTTTATGAAGCACTGGCAGCTGAAAGACCATCGGCTGTTGAACTGCTTAACCAGGTGAAGAATGGTGTTCCCATGTTTATGATAATTCCTTTAATACTTGTATTGATAACTGCTGTTAAAGGTGTGCCAACTCTGGCATGTCTGGGAGTAGGCCTTATCTCATCACTGATATTCGGATTGTTTGCAGGTACAGTCACTTCTGTTCATCAATTTCTGGACAACATGATGACAGGCTTTGCAGATGCAGGGTCATGGGTTATTGTTATGATGATGTGGGTTGGTGCATTTGGAGGCATCATGTCAAAGATGCATGCATTCAAACCGCTGTCCGACTTCATAGCCAGAACAGCTAAAAGTGTAAGGCAATTAATGTTTGCCAATGGGCTTCTGTCATTGATAGGAAATGCAGCTCTGGCAGACGAAATGGCTCAGATAGTAACAATCGGTCCAATAATTAAGGATTTGACCGATGAAAACGTTGAGGCAAGCAAGGAAGACATGTACAGGTTGAAGCTGAGAAACGCCACTTTTTCAGATGCATTGGGTGTATTTGGTTCACAGCTTATTCCATGGCACGTTTATTTAGGATTCTACGTGGGAATAGCCAACGCAGTGTATCCTTTGTACAACTTTGTTTCATTTGATATAATCAGATACAATTTTATGGCCATAATAGCCGTAGTTTCAATTTTACTGCTTACTCTGACTGGATGGGACAGATTTGTTCCGCTGTTCAAGCTGCCGGCAGAACCAGCAGTCAGCTTGAAGAAAAGGGCATAAGAAGAAATACAATACGGAATAAGTTAATAGATGGAAGTATAATGTTTAATAATTAAAGTAATGTTGTATGAACAATGCAAGGGCAGAATATTCTGCCCTTTTTTCGTTAAGATGCGTACATCCAGCCTTAGGTTATCAGAAAGAACCGTCCCCGATGGTCTGTTGAGAAAATTACGAATACTTATAATTTTATTGGAAACCATAATTTCTGGAGGTGTTCCACTATGATATCACGTAAATCGGTAATAACTTTCGGTATGGTCGCGATTCCGATTGCAATGTCTACTACCACGCAGGACAACGACATTCATTTCAACCAGCTTCATAAGGAAGATAACAGCCGCATCCGATACAAAAAGACATGTGCTCACTGCGGTAAGGAAATTTCTTCGGGAGACATTGTAAAGGGGTTTGAGTATGATAAGGACAAGTATGTGGTGGTCACAGATGACGAAATTGAAAAAATAAAGACTGAAAAAGAGAAGTCCATTCAGATTCTTCATTTTGCCCAATTGGATCAGATTTCCCCGGTCTACTATGACAAGACCTATCAGGCTTCACCCGAGGCAGGGGGAGAAAAAGCTTTTGAATTGCTTCGTTCAGCACTGATGGCCGAACAAAAAATAGCCATAGGCAAGACTGTTATGGGGACGAAGGACACGCTTATGGCTATCATTCCACGGGAGGACGGTATACTGGTTTCAACCATGTTCTACGCAGATGAGATAAAGGAAATTCAAAAACCTTACACTAAGCCCGCAGTATCCGAGCAGGAGCTGAACATGGCAAGGATGCTGATTAATTCCATGGATACGCCCTTTGACCCTGATAAGTATAAGGATGAATACCAGGTAAGGCTTCGTGAACTTATCGAAACAAAAATTTCCGGAAAAGAAGTTGTTGCTGCAGAGCCCGGTGGCACCGGCAAGGTAATAGACCTTATGGAGGCTCTCAAGGCAAGCGTTGAGAAAGCAAACAAGGGCAAGGAATCGGCATGATTTTATGACTATAAAACTAAGTGAGTATAACCAAAAGAGGAATTTTGAAAGAACCTCAGAGCCTGAAGGCAAAAAAGAAGATTCTGAAGAGGCTCTGAGGTTTGTGGTTCAGCACCACATGGCCCGCAGAGACCACTATGACTTGCGTCTGGAATGGAACGGTGTTCTTTTGAGCTGGGCGGTGCCAAAGGGGCCTTCCTATGATACTCATGACAAGAGGCTGGCCGTACAGGTGGAGGCTCACCCCTTAGAATACAGACACTTTGAAGGTACTATTCCCAAAGGTGAATACGGAGGCGGAGTGGTCATGCTATGGGATGAAGGCTTCTGGGAACCTTATGGAAATGTGGAAGAAGGACTCAGCAAAGGCGAGATGAAGTTTGTTCTGAAGGGAAAACGGCTTAAAGGAAAGTGGGCTTTGATCAGGCTGAAAGCAAAATCCGGCGAAAAGGCAGATAACTGGCTTCTTCTTAAGGAAAGAGATGAACATGTCAAAACCGACCAAGGGATTTCTGAATTTTTAACCAGTATCAGAACAGGTCGAACCATGACGGAAATCGAAGAAGGGCAGGATGAAAAAATTACGAGGAACCCCTTCAGCATGGCTGACGTACAGCTTGCAAAATTGGTCAAAACTGTTCCGGAGGGTGAAGATTGGCTCTTTGAGCTGAAATATGACGGCTATAGAATCATGGCATTTGTGGAAGGCAACAGCGTCAGGCTTATTACCAGAAACGGCAAGGATTACACAAAACGTTTTTACGATATCGCGTCTGCCCTCATTGACTGGGCTGCTGGTAGGGCCATAGTGCTGGATGGTGAAATAGCAGTTACGGACCCGGCGGGGAAGACTGATTTTCAGGCACTGCAAAACTATATGAAAAATCCCAAGGGTCAAAATCTCACTTATATTATCTTTGACCTTCTTGCCCTTGACGGTACGGATCTACGAGGACAGCCACTTATTGACAGAAAAGAAAAGCTTGAAAACTTGATGAAGGATGCTCCGAAAATCCTTTACTACAGCCGTTATGTGAGAGGAAACGGAAAAGAAAGCTTTACTGTGGCTTGTGAAGCAGACATGGAAGGCATAATAGGCAAAAAAGCTGATTCTGTCTACAGCGGTACGCGAAACGATGACTGGATCAAGCTTAAATGTGATAAGAGACAGGAATTTGTCATTGGTGGATATACGCTTTCCGACAAAAGAACCAGCGGTGTAAGTTCACTTCTCCTTGGTGTTTATGAAGGTGAGGACTTAATCTATGCCGGACGTGCAGGCACAGGCATTAGCGAAGCTGAGATGAAAATGCTTGAGACCCGCTTTGACAGCCTGAAAAGGATGGAATCGCCTTTCAAGTCATCACCCGAGTCTAAGCCAGGTGAAATCATCACATGGCTTGAGCCTGAACTTGTGGCGGAAATCAAATTTGCCGAATGGACGAAGGAAAATCTGTTAAGGCAGGCAAGCTTCAAGGGTTTGAGGATAGATAAGAATCCCAGGGAAGTAAAAAAGGAAAAAGCTGAGGATGAGACAGAGCACCAATCATCAGTAACAGAATCGGAGAAACCAATGGAAACAAAAACAGACAGCACAATTATTGAAGGAATAAAAATTTCAAATCCGGACAAGGTGATATTTTCTGAGCCCGAAATCACCAAAGCAGATGTGGTTCGTTACTATTCACAGGTTTCAGAGCGGATGCTGCCTTATGTGAGCCGCAGAATTCTCAGCATTGTTCGCTGCCCCAAGGGCGTATCGCAAGCTTGCTTCTATAAGAAGCATCCCGGTCAGAACAGCAAGGGAATCATTGCAATACCTGTTACTACCGGCAGCGGAGAAACAGAAGAATACTTCTATATTGAGAATGTATCCGGGTTAATATCCGAGGTGCAGATGGGCACATTGGAGTTCCATACCTGGGGAAGCAGTGTTGACGACCTTGAAAAACCGGATATTATGGTGTTCGATTTGGATCCCGATGAAGGGATGGATATCGCCAGGGTTCGTCAGGGCGTAAAGGATATCAGAAGTATTCTTACCGAACTTTCCCTTAATTCATACCTCAAGACAAGCGGAGGGAAAGGCTACCATGTGGTTGTACCGTTGAAACCTGTGGTGACGTGGAATGCGTTTCATGACTTTGCGAGGCGGGTTGCGGAAGTGATGGAGCACAAGTGGCCTGGACGATATACCAGCAATGTGAGAAAGGTTAAGCGCACAGACAAGATATTCATTGACTGGATTCGAAACGGAAGAGGAGCCACAAGCATTGCTCCTTATTCGTTAAGAGCAAGAACCGGTGCAAGGGTGTCCATGCCCATTGCTTGGGATGAACTTGATACGGTTGCTCCCGACGGCATCACTATGGCAGATGCTCTTTTGAGGATTGCGGGAAATGATCCATGGCAAGATTTTTTTCAAAACAATCAAATGCTTAAGTGACTGATAATATTCAGTGCATAACCTGAAACATTAAGGTGATTTTATATTTTCCGTGCTATTATGTTTAAATGTCATGTTTTTAAAATGCATTCTTGCTAAAAAGAAAATATGTGGTATTATAAAAGCAAGAAATAATTTGCAAAACAAGAAAATGTTGCGATGTTTATAAAAGACGGCAGAACTACTTATATTTAATTAAGTTATCAAAGGCTATGTAATTATTGAACATCCTGAAAATAAAATCCAATTTACAATGCCCAGAAGCATAAGGATCAGAAAAGGAGAAGTATGGAATTTCAAAAAGTCATCGAATCAAGAAGAAGTGTAAGAAAGTATGACCCGCTAAAAAAGGTTGGAAAGGACACAGTTGAAAAAATAATTGAAGCAGCAATTTTGGCACCCTCATGGAAAAATGCGCAAACTGCCAGATACTATTGTATTACATCTGAAGAATTACTGAATAAGTTTAGGGCAGAATGTCTTCCGACGTTTAACAGCAACAGTGTTAAGGATGCTCCGGTGCTTATCGTTTCAACATTTGTAAAAAATCGATCAGGATTTGAACGAAACGGTGAACCCACAAATGAACTTGGAAACGGATGGGGATTTTATGATTTAGGTATGCACAATGAACATCTGCTCCTTAAAGCAAAGGACATGGGTCTGGATACTTTGGTGATAGGAATCAGGGATGAAAACAAAATCCGCGAAATGCTGGACATTCCCGAAGACGAAATCATAGTTTCTGTTATTGGTCTAGGGTATGCGGCAGAAGAAACCAAGATGCCAAAAAGAAAAACAGTTGAAGAAATTACAAAGTTCTTTTAATTAGAATATATGGCTTAATTCTTTACCACTGGAATTAAGCTGTTTTTATAGGGGGCGATGACCATGAAGAATAAAAGGGTAGTATTGATGGTTGCAATAATTTTTATATTTGTAATTGCTTATCTAGCACAAAAAGGCGGCTTATGGCAAGACAATAAGAAGATCATAATATCTGCGGCAGAGGTTTCATCAGGAGAAGTGTCTGATAGACGTGTAGGAGGGATACTGCGTCATGAACTGACATCTAAAGAACTTTCAGAATTCATAGACTTTTTTAACGACTGCGGTATTACCGAAAGAGATTTTATAAAGAATCCAGGACTGCATACTTATATGTCAACCTCAAGCGACATAACGTTAAATATGAATGATGGTTCGAAAATATATATTATGGCATTTTGGGACGGTGAAATATGTGTTACTGATGAACATAATAACAAATACTACTCGTTTAATAACGAAAGACTGTTGGACTATATTAAGAGTATGGGTAAATTAGTTATTAGCTACTAGTTTAAAACAATAATAAAATCAAGATATTTACATTTTATAAGAGAAATGGACATGAAAATCTATTTTCTAACCTATAATAGCAGAAACATCAAGTCATTATATATGATAAAATCTCATCCCGCCGAGTTGTTAGAGCCACATCACATCCGTTGATTCCTTTTTATAACAGTTCTTAATTTAATTTTTTGCCAATGCTTTCTGATTTAATGCTCCTATTTTTGCAAAAAGATTTTGAAATAGATTTTTAACGAATAAAAACAGAATGGCTCTCAAATGGTTTTCTCTCATAATATTTTAGATGAATGGACAATTATTTGTTAAGCTTGTTTCACAATTAGTATGTTCTGTACCATATCTGCAACAAGATAATTGAATATATGTTATGAATTGATTCTGGTTCTTGGAATTTTTGGAAGATAGAACTTAAGCAAACCTGGCACAAATATTGCTATTAAGTATGATGCAAGCAAGCTGCAGCTATGCTAATAATAGACCTATATTAGGAGGTATCGCATGTCCAAAAAAAGGACAATTATCACTGTTGCACCAACAGGTGCTGTACCAAGTAGAAAAGATAACCCGAATATTCCTATGACACCTGAAGAAATAGCCGATGACGTATATGAATGCTATCAGGCAGGTGCCGCAATTTGCCATCTTCATATGAGGGATGAAAACGAACTTGGAACCATGAATAAAGAAAGATTTGAAAAAACCGTAAAACTTATTAAAGAAAAATGCAATATTGTAATTAACCTGACTACCAGCGGTCAAATTGGAGCCACTTATGAAGAAAGACAGGCACACCTGAAGTCAATAAGACCAGAAATCGGAACATTTGACTGTGGCACAATGAATTGGTTAAACTCAACTATTTTTGAAAATCATCCGCATTTCCTGGAACAGTTGGGTTTAAATATGCAGGAATATGGGGTTAAACCGGAAGTTGAGATATTTGACCCGGGAATGATTCAAACATCCTTGTATTATATAAAAAAAGGAATACTCAAAGAGCCTGTACATTATCAATTTGTCCTAGGTGCAGCCGGAGGAACTGCTGCAACCGTAGATGATTTGCTGTTTCTGCTCAGAAAGATTCCGCAGGGTTCCACATGGTCAGCTTTAGGAATCGGAAAAGGTCATATTCCAATTATGCTTGCAACAATTGCCTTGGGTGGACATTTAAGAGTTGGAATGGAAGATAACGTTGTGTATGAGCCTGGCATATTAGCAAATTCTAATGCTCAGTTGGTAAGCCGAGCCGTACAATTTATTAAACTTGCAGGAAACGATGTTGCTACTCCTGACGATGCAAGGGAAATTCTAAGTTTGAAAAAGTAGTATTCTTAGTCAAAAATAAAAATCAATTATTTAAATATAGGAGATTATTATGAACAATATTTCTGATAGAAAAAGCAAAGGTACGCTTTTATGGAGATTTAGCAGAAAATTTCAGTTTGCGGCCGATAAAATAATACCAGATTCACTTGTATTTTGCCTGATTCTAACATTTGTCGTTTATGTAGCTGCGCTTATTTTTACCGGCAAAGGGCCGCTGCAATTATGCCTTTACTGGTATGACGGACTTTGGACACAATTAAGTTTTTCGATGCAGATGTCACTCATGGTAATTGTTTGTGCAACTTGTGCAAAATCGAAACAAGTAACACGTCTTCTTGGAAATCTTGCAGGTGTAATTAAAAATCCTGCTTCGGCTATGCTTATCCTTATGATTTGGGGATTTATCGCTTCTTTTATCAACTGGGCATTTTGCTCTATGTCATGTGCTGTGTTGGCAATGGAGATTTCCAAACGTGTTAAAGGCGTACACTTTCCACTGATGATTGTAGCAGGATACTGCACTTCATGCCTTGGTCAGTGCTTAGGACCTACTGCATCTGTGTATGCACTGCTGGCAACTGAAGGAAACTATATGCAGGAAAGGCTCGGAGGAGTATTAACACAGGATGTAACGGTTTATAATCCGACCAACATCACCATTTTTATCGTCCTTGCAATTATAACAATGATTCTTGCGGTATTTACACGTCCTCCACTTGAACAGAGAATTGAATTCGTTGCTGAAGAAGATGATAAAGAGCAAGAAGCTGAGTGGATGAAGGTTGACAGAACAACAGTTGCCGGAATATTAAATTCAAGCAGAATCATCATGTGGTTAGTTGGTATTGCAGGATTAGCTGTCATAGCATATAACTTTTATACCAAGGGCTTTTTAGGTGCATTAAGCTTAAATTTCATTATTTTAATTTTCTTGACAATAAATTGTTTCCTCTATAGCACACCTGTGAGCTTTGTAGGTGCACATAAGGATAGTATGAAGCTTGCAACCGAGGTTATGATACAATTTCCTTTCTATGGCGGAATTGCAGGAATTATGGCGAGCTCCGGTTTGGCAGCCATCGTAGTAGCTGGCATAGTAAATGTTGCAACGGCCAAGACACTGTCGGTTTGGTCCTATATTTCAGCATCAGTTGTAAACTTATTCATTCCGTCTCAGGGAGGGCAGTTTATAGTTCAAGGACCACTCCTTATAGATGCTGCTCACCAGCTTAATGCAAATACTATTCCAGTAATTAATGCATTTGTTTACGGAGATGAGGCAACAAATCTTTTGCAGCCTTTGTATATTATACCTCCGCTTGCTTTAGTTGGGGTTAAACTTAAGGATGTTTGGGGCTTTATGGCGTTTATATGGTTCTTCTGGACGATTTTTACAATACTAGGATTTGCAATCGTTCCTGGACTCTTTGGAGTGTTATAAGCCTTTAACAGCCATAAGTAGAGGGTATTTCAGAATTTCTGAAATACCCTCAAATATTAAATTAAAAAAGGTGACTTATATGAATGAAATTGTAATTACAAGTGCAGTAAGGACAGCTGTAGGAGGGTATTTGGGGAGCCTGAAAACTGTGGAAGCACAGGACTTAGCTGCAGCAATTATCAAAGAGGCTACAAAAAGAGCCGGTATAGAACTAAATCAAATTAGTCAGGTTATTTTCGGAGATGTATATGGATATACTCCAAATGTTGCTAGATGTGCCGCATTGCTTGCCGGAGTACCAATTGAAGTGCCCGCATATTCCGTTGATAGACAATGTGCATCGTCACTACAAGCTGTTATGAGTGCTATGTACGAAATAATGGAAGAAGACCAGGAAATCATATGCGCTGGAGGTGTGGAGGTAATGTCAAGACTAACATATTATCTCGATCCTTCTGCAAGGTATTCACCCATGAAGATTGGCGATAAAGTTCTATACGATACATTTACCCATGGTGTTACAATCGTTCAGCCCAAAGAGCTATATCCTAATCTGAATATGGGATTAACAGCTGAAAATGTGTCGCTTAGGCATAATATAACAAGAGCTGAACAGGACGCGTTTGCTGCAGATAGTCAAAGGAAAATGAAAGAAGCGCAAGAAATGGGAAAATTTAATGATGAAATTATGCCTTTTGAGGTTATAAACGGAAAGAATAGCTTTATATTTGACAAGGACGAGCATGGTAGGCCGGATACAACTATGGAAAGTCTATCTAAATTGAAACCGGCTTTTAAATCTGGTGGAACTGTAACAGCTGGAAATTCATCAGGGATGAATGATGGTGCTTCAGCTGTGATAATGATGACAGAAAAAAAAGCAAAAGAAGTTGGTGTGCAGCCGCTTGTTAAGATTGTAAGCATGAGTTGCGCTGGAAATGATCCGTCAGTTATGGGTCTTGGTCCGGTTCCTGCTGTGAGGAAAGCTTTAAAGAAAGCGGGATTGAATCTTGAAGACATTGATCTTTTCGAAATCAACGAGGCATTCGCAGCCCAGGCTCTTGGTTGCCTAAAGGAATTGGGCATGGACATGAATACAGAAATGTATAAAAGAGTTAATGTAAATGGAGGTGCAATTGCCCATGGACACGCACTGGGTAACAGCGGTACTAGAATCCTCACTACTCTTATTCATGAATTAAAAAGACGAAATGGAAGATATGGCCTTGCTACAATGTGCATTGGAGGAGGACAAGGCATGGCTTGTATCATAGAAAATGTACGATAGTTGAATGTTAATAATATTTCTTCTTAGCATATTGAAAATAAATACTCCTTCTGGACTTTAAAGTTGATGCATAATGCTTTAATTCTAGAAGGAGTTAGTATTTTAAACTGAACATAAAAGCTTATATCGTTTCTAAATCATGTTTAGACAAGCTATTTTTGCGCGGATAGTCAATGTCATATTGTTTGATTTTTCTGGAAAGTGTTGACGCACTAATATTAAGCAGCTTACCTGCTTGCCGAAGGTTATTGCTTTTTGCAAGTGCATCCTCAATCAGTTCCTTTTCAAGATTAGATATGGACCTCCCTAAATTGGTTTCCGTAGGCATTGAGTTATCTGAAATGTTGTCACATAAAAGTTCGCGCAGCATGCACTCGTCTAATTCTTCTACTCCGGAGCTGCAAATTGTAAGGTATTCCAAAATATTTTCCAATTCTCTCACATTGCCTGGCCAATTATATTTTTCAAGCAATCTTTTCTGACTATCACTTAATGACATTTCTTTATGATATTTTTCGTTGAAGTAAGAAATATAGAAGTCGCATAAAGCTGATATATCTGCAGGTCTTTTTCTCAACGGAGGTATATCAATAGGAATAACATGAAGTCTGAAGTATAAATCCTGACGAAACTTTCCTTCTGCTACTTTTTGTTTCAGATTGCAATTTGTCGCTGCAATAAATCGTATGTTCAAAGGAATGGGTTTTGTTCCGCCAATCCTTTGAACCTCTTTATTTTGAATTGCCCGAAGAATTTTAGCCTGTAAATCAAGCTGCATCTCACCGACTTCGTCAAGTAAGAGCGTACCGTTATTCGCCATCTCAAAAAGACCCTTTTTTCCCTGTGTATTTGCTCCGGAAAAAGCACCTCTATCATATCCGAATAATTCTGACTCAAGCAAATTAGCTGGAATTGCGGCGCAGTTTACTTTTATAAATGGTTTGTCATTTCTTGAACTCATTCTGAATATCTCATCTGCTACAACCTCTTTGCCAACTCCTGATTCACCGGTAATCAAAATGCTGGCTTCAGTTGGAGCAACTCGTTTTACTAAATTCCAAATAGCTTTTAATTCAGGTGAACTACCGATCAATCTATTGGGTGTACTAGAAAAATCAGATATCTTTATTGAGTCAGAGGTATAATTTTTGGCTTCGGTTAAAAAACGAGTATAATCATCTTTAAGAGCAGTCAAAGTCAGAATTGGTCGGCTGGAGACTACTACTTGTTTCAGTTCACCTTTTGAATCAAAGAGAGGCACACCGATTGTATACCCCATTCTGGGCGGATCAGTACGATATGTTGTTGATAACCTAAAACATTTTTTTTGAGTTTCTATAACAGCCATTGTTGAACCGCCGGTAAAGATTCCTTCTGCTATGATATCCGGTACATAGCGATGCATTACATCACTTGGAAGAACTCCAGTATTTTGAGAATATGCCTGATTAACATATAATACAAATCCGTCTTTATCTGTAATAAAAACACTTTCGTCAATATTATCTACTATTTCCTTAAAATCAATATTGGTTTCCGAATAACTATCAATGTATTCCAACAATTCCTTAAAATTTTTCTCATCAAGTACATTGTTATTTTTCTGATATTCATCAAAAATTTTATGAGCTTTATCCTTAATTTCTTTGATCCACATCGTATCACCTTTTAATGGAAAGTATTTAAATCATTATAGCACAAAGGGAAAAATGCAACAACATTTAATCTGGTTACTCTTGAATAATCATACCTTGGCTATGTTGTTTCAAGATTAATAAATTGTACCAGATATGCAACAAGGAAATGTAGGGATAATGCTATGAACGGTACAGATAGCTAGAAAATTTAGGTGAAACAATTCCCAAAAGCTGGCACAATTATTGCTAATATTAATTATGAAAGCAAGCTGCAGCTATTCAAGTAACTACTAGACTTAACACTTAGGCAGGCTATCACATCCAAGGAAAGGATAATTTTCATGGCCGCATCAACATGTGCCGTACTAAGTAATTGTAAAACATTGCTTATGAGTGCTATTTAACAAGTATTAAGAGCCCTAATGAAATAATGTTTTTGTGAAGGGTAATAAATCAAAATAAACTAACATGAAAGGAAAATAAGCGTAATGAATAGAAATAATATTGGTGTTCTTGGGGGAGGAAAAATGGGCGTCGGCATCGCTCAGCTTTTTGCTATGAAAGGACATAAGGTAAAGATAGTTTACGTTGGAAATGATGTAGAACGCGGAGACTCTGCAATAAATATGAGGGCAAATTTGACTTTCTTGGCTGAGAACGACGTAATTTGTACTAATGAAATTGAAGACATCATGAATCGTGTATCGTACACAGAGCATATAGAGGAGTTATCTGATTTTGCAAATATTGTTTTTGAATGTGTTATAGAAAAGCTTGAAGTAAAACAGGATTATTTCAGTAAACTGGACGCAATCTGCCCTGTTGAAACCATTTTGGCTTCAAATACGTCAGCAATCAGCATCACACAGATTGCTGAAAGGTCCACCCATAAAGAGAGAATTATCGGAACTCACTTTTGGAATCCGCCGTATCTGATACCATTGGTAGAAGTAATCAGGACAGAATTTGTATCTGAGGCTACAGTGGAGGGAACTTTTAATATTTTGGAACAAGCTGGTAAGAAACCAGTTTTGGTTAAGAAAGATGTTCCTGGCTTTTTAGCTAACCGACTTCAGCATGCCCTTTTTAGAGAGGCTATTTCTATTGTTGAGCATGAAATTGCCTCGCCAAAGGATGTGGATGAAGCGATAAAGTATGGATTTGGTATGAGGCTGGGTATCTCTGCACCATTTGAAGTTATGGATATGGGGGGGCTGGATCTCACGTACAACATTCATTCCTACTTGTTCCCGCACATTGAGGACACTCATGAGGCACAGGACTTGATTAAGCGCAATTTAGCATGTGGAAGGCTTGGATTTAAATCAAAAGGGCATGGTATTCAAGAGTGGACAGAAGAAGAGATGAAGTCTGCAAATAAGAATTTAAATGAAAAGTTGATTAAGGTCGCTAAAGCTTTAGATAGAATGTAAGCTTTTGTTACGTGAGCATATGCAGATAAATGAATTAAAGAATAAGATTTGTCGCTTTTCATGCGACCGCTCTTTGCCTTTTAAATGGTATCCTTAAATCACAATAATTGATTGGAGGATTACAATGAAAAAAGGTTTGACTGAACTGGTATTTATTCTTGACAGGAGCGGTTCCATGAGCGGCTTGGAAAGCGACACTATAGGAGGTTATAACGCCCTGCTGCAAAAACAGAAAAGTGAGGCCGGAGAGGCTGTAATTACTACGGTGCTTTTTGATGACAAATATGAACTTCTGCATGACCGCATCAACCTCAGAGGCATTAGCCCGATAACAGATAAGGAATACTATGTAAGAGGCAGCACTGCGCTGCTGGATGCGGTGGGAAAAACCATCAATAAAATTGCAAGCGTGCAGAAACATACGTCTGATGAAGAAAGGGCTGAACATGTGATGTTTGTTATAACCACTGACGGCATGGAAAATGCCAGCGTTGAATTCAGCTATGAAAAAGTCCGTCAATTGATTGAACATGAAAAAAACAAGTACGGGTGGGAATTCATATTTCTCGGTGCAAACATTGATGCTGTCGCTGCAGCCGAACGTTTTGGCATAAGCAGTGATAGGGCAGCAAACTATCATGCAGACAGTGAAGGAACCCTGCTCAATTATGAGGTCTTAAGCGAAACGGTGAGCTGCATGCGTGCCAACTGTGCCATATCTGAAAACTGGAAAGACCGTATTGAAGAGGACTTCAAATCCAGAGCGAAATAAGTGAAGAATAGTGATAAATTGTTTATTAAAAAATATCACAGCAGCAAGACGCTGCCATTATCCCTCAATAAATGTTGTTGGGGGATTTTGTCTTGTATAATAAATTATACGATAACGGAAAAAATGCTCTTAATTTTACGTGATATTTAGAATTTAGTATAAACTCATTGACGAAGATACCATTTGGAGATATAATTATATAAAAAATTATATGATAAATATATTTTTTTATATAAATGTATGGAGGAAACAAATGCATCCCATATTAAAATCATATGTACCAGTAGCTAACATGATTTCACAGACTTTCGGAAAGAACTGCGAGGTTTCCATTCATGATCTCACACAGCCTGAAAGTTCAGTTGTATATGTTTCAAACGGTACAGTTACAGGGAGGAAGGTAGGCCAGTCCTTTGACCATCTTATACGGCAGGTTTTGCTGAGCAAGAAATTTAAGGATGACTGCACTGCAAACTATGTCTTTGAAGCTGAAAATGGCAGGAAAATAAAATCATCTTCTGCACTCATACGGGATACTGAAGGAGAAGTGGTGGGAATGCTCTGCATCAACTATGACCTTACACTGTCATATATGCTGAAGGATGAAATCATGGGCTTTTTGCCGGAGGCTGACCATGACGATGCGGAGGCCGAGGAGGATGTTCCTGACCAGGACGTCATGACCATCATTGATGACCTGATAGAAAACATTGTAAAGAACAGAAATCTGGACAACTTAAAAAGAAAAGACAATATTGAACTGATACGCTTCATGGATGAAAAGGGAGTTTTTCTGGTAAAAGGAGCTATTGACAGGGTAGCGGACAGCCTGAACCTATCCAGGGTTACAATTTACAGCTACCTGGACGAAGCAAGAGGAAAAAGATAATCAAGGACAGGGAGATGGAATATGGAAAAAATTGAACCAAAATACCTCAGTGAAAATAAGGGACACTATATGCCGGGAATCATATCAAACGGAATGCTATACATATCAGGTCAGCTTTCCATAGATCCGGATACACGGGTTGTGCCGGAAGGCGGAATAGAAGAACATGCAAAGCTTGCCCTGAATAACGTGGACCGTGTTCTCAAAGAAGCAAATCTGCAAAGAAACAGTGTTGTGCAGTGCAGGGTGTATGTATCTGATATTGACCAGTGGGATAAAGTCAATCAGGTATACGGTGAATTCTTCGGCGAACATAAACCTGCACGGATTGTAGTGCCCGTGGGCAAACTTCATTTCGGATGTCTGGTGGAAATTGAAGCAGTTGCGGAGGTAAACCGAGAATGAAATTTATTTGTTCAAAATGCGGAACTACTGAAGAAACTACAACCTTAAAGGCAAAGTGTGACTGCGGAGGTCTCTGGAAACTGGATTACAATCCTCCAAAGTTTGATTTGTCCCTGATTATAAATGACACATGGAGCATGTTCCGATATGGCGCATTTATGCCGCTGGAAGGGGAACATTGGAAGGATATCAGTCTGGGTGAGGGTATGACTCCCGTCATTCGTTTCAGTGAAGATGTGCTCCTGAAAATGGATTATTTCATGCCAACCCTATCCTTTAAGGACAGAGGCGCAGCGATCCTTATTGCTCACTGCAAGGCCATAGGCGTAGATTCTGTGGTGCAGGACAGCAGCGGCAATGCAGGAAACAGCGTTGCTGCCTACTGTGCCAAGGCAGGCATAGAATGTGAGATTTTTGTTCCGGAAGGAACATCACCGAAAAAGATTGATATGATTAAGTCTCACAATGCAAAGGTAAATGTTGTTCCCGGAACAAGAGATGACTGTGCCAACAGCTGCAGGGCAAAGGTTGAAAAGGAAGGCAAGTATTACGCCAGCCATGTTTACAACCCCTTCTTCTACGAAGGAACAAAGACATACATGTATGAAGTTTACGAGCAGCTTCACAGAATCCCGGAAAATATTTTTGTTCCTCTGGGCAACGGAACTCTTTTCATAGGCATAGTTAAAGCGCTGGAAGAATTTCTTGACAGCAATGTCATTGAAAGAATGCCTAAAATAATAGCGGTACAAAGCGAGAAGTGTGATCCCTTTGCAAAAGCGGCTGCAGGTAAAGAAATTCATCCATCCAAGGTAGTGCCTAAGCCAACTATGGCCGAAGGAATTGCAATCGGCGAACCTATGCGCGGAGAGGAAATTTTGGAGTATATTTACAAACACAATATTGAAGTAATCACAGCTCCGGAAAATAGAATCTTAGAAGCTAGGTCTGCACTGGCAGCCAAAGGCATCTACTGCGAACACACAACGGCGGCCACCTATGCCGCATATTTGAAGTACTGCGAAACGAACGGCAAGACATCTGACAGCCTGATTCCCATGTGTGGGGCAGGCCTTAAGTCTGATCACTAACAGAAACGTTTGAAATTAAGTCTGTTGACGTATGCTTCAATTTGATACGTTATTTACAAGGAGGAAGTATGAACTATTTAGAACTTGATACACCGGCGCTGATAATTGATAAGGATATCATGACAAGCAACATAATAAACATGCAGGATTACGCAAATCGCAGCAAAGTGGGTCTCAGGCCTCATACGAAGACTCATAAAATGTCCAGACTTGCTCTCATGCAGGTTGAACATGGAGCAAAGGGCATTACAGTGGCAAAGGTTGGTGAAGCAGAAGTAATGGCAGCCAGCGGTCTTAAAGACATATTCATAGCAAACGAAATAGTCGGTGAAACAAAACTGCTTCGAATCCGCAAACTAGCTGAAACAATAGACATCTCCTTCGGACTGGACAGCATTGCGCAGGCATACATGATTGAGAAATCATTTGAAGGCAGCTCCAGAAAGGCGGCTGTTCTAATAGAAATAGAGGTAGGGGAAGAACGTTCCGGCGTGATTGAAGAATCTGATTTCATAGACCTGCTGAACCACCTTAAGACATGCAAAAACATATATCTGAAGGGAGTTTTCTCTCATGATGGGCATTCCTATTCCGCTGAAAATGTGGAGGAATGCAGGGAAATTCATCTTCAGTCGCAAAAGAGAACCCTGAGGTTTGCGAGCCTGGCAGCTGAGTCAGGTTTTAATCTTGAAACAGTAAGCATCGGGTCCACACCCTCCTTGCTGCATGATTTTCCCATATTGGACGGAATAACCGAAATAAGACCAGGCACGTATATTTTTATGGATGCATCTCAGGCCAACGCATATGGAAGCCTTAAACGAAATGCAGCAACGGTCCTCACCACAATTATCAGTCTGCCTACGCCTGAAAGGGTAATTACAGATGTGGGGGCTAAGGGAATCACAGCTCAGGTGAGAAGCAAGGGCTTTTGTTCAACCAATGGCCTGGGTTTGATTAAGGGCAGGACCGGAGTGAACATATTCAAGGTATATGATGAACATGCCATCATATATAACAAGGAATTCCATGATTCGGTTAAGGTTGGCGACAAGGTGGAGATAATTCCAAACCACATTTGTCCTGTTGTTAATCTGCATGAAAGTGCATACATTGTTTCGCGGGGGGAGGTCATAGACCGGATAACCGTGGATTGCAGAGGTAAGCTCAAATAGTTATGGTATAGGGGATGCTATGGCATCCCCTTAACATTGCCTTTGTTTTTGGTTAAAGGGAAACCACGAGATTTCTTCCTTTTCTTTTTGCCGAATATAGAGCTGTGTCTGCTCTTTCGATGACATCATCTATTTTTTCTCCTGTTCTAAATGTAGATACTCCAAAACTGCATGTTTGATGACCAACTTCAGGAAATACTGTTTGTTCTATGGCTGTCCTGATCCTTTCAGCTACAATTACAGCACCTTCAAGTCCTGTATTGGGCATAGCCAACAGAAATTCTTCGCCGCCCCACCGAGCCAGAATATCAGTGCCGCGTATGTGTTTTTCAATAACCTTGACGATATTAACCAGGACCATATCTCCAACATTATGTCCGAAGTTATCGTTCACGTTCTTAAATAAATCCACATCCAATAAGGCTAAAGAAAAGTCATCTCCAAATTGATCGCACTGCTGTGTTATCTTTTCCATAATCACGCTTGCTTTTATTCTGTTGTAAACCTGAGTGAGATAGTCTGTTTCAGCAAGTCTCACAGCTGCCTTGTTTGCTTCTTCCAGTTCTTCGTTTACAACCTTTATAAAGTTAATCAACCGCGAAATGATCCGGTAATGCTGTGAATTCAAAGGATCTTCATTAAGACTGGCGTGATTGTCTCCCTGCAGATCAAATTCATTGCTTTTTCTTTCCTTGTCAAACTCTTTCATACCGACAGCCACCAGCGTCGTATTCAGAAGATTTACTTTTCCATGATTAGAGTAAATTTCTCCATGAGTATAGAACCCTGCAGCCGGAGCAATGCTTTCAAAAGGCTTTGTCTCGTTATTCACCTCGTTTTGAAGCAAAAATCGTCTGTTGATGCAGCTGTAAAGAAAAATAGATTCGGGATTGAAAGCGTCCATGATTTTGTGTACTTCCCTGGACCTTTCGATAATAATGCTTGGATTACCGTAACCGATTATGACGGCTTCGCCTTTTTTTAACCCTCCTGGAAACAGTAGTGCATTATCTTCATTGACGGCTTCGGGTACCCGCGCGTACAGTTCGTCGTCTCTTATCAGCATCATAGGAAATTCCAATACATTGAGAAAGAAGTTTTCATCATTCTGTATGTTAAGATATCCTTGATATACGCTGAATGCCGGCTTGTTGTCAATTTTTTTAACCCACAGACCATCTACTTCCGTGATTGTCATTTTCTTGCTCAGAGGTTCCCATCCAAGGCATGTATGTGTTTCAATTTTAAGATGATCACTGATCAGTACAACCGCTGCAACGCCCTTGCTCAAATAACGGTCTCCATGGAAAATCAAAGATTTTAGTATGTATCCGTAGTCGCCGGCACCTCCGCCAAATACCGGATAAGAACATTCAGCGCCTGAAAATCCGGATAGAAAATCGGATGTATTCATGGTGATGGGTGTAGTAAACAGCAATACTCCTGCAATATTGCTGCAGGAACTTTCAATTTCTTGTCTGAGTTGTTTTCCCAAATGATCTTCGTTTGCGTTTTCAACATCCAGTATAAACGATTTCAAGGCTGTCTTTACAAAAAATGAAAGTGATACAACGGTTGAATTCGTAAACAATTCTCCGTGACCTATTTCGCCTCCTGTTGAAGCTCCAACAATCACGGAATCGGGGAATTTTTCATGCAATATGCATTCTATGTCCTTTACCCAGTTTTTATCTATTACGGATGTGAAAATTTGAATCAAAATTGAATTGGCGGTTTTGGAAAGTGTATCCATTTCGCTTGTATTCACCAGTTTGGTCAATTCCTCGCATGATTTGACAACCAAATTTATACTTTTCAAGCATGTCCTCCTAACAAAGAAAAGAAATGTATAACTAAAATTTTGTAAGCCTGAATAAATTATGTTTAATTGTATACCATCCTGAAACTGTTTTCAATACAATTAAATTACCATATGTCTTATTTATGTAAACTGCTCAATTAGTATATAAAATAACACTGTCTGTTTAACAGAGGCAGTGTTATTTATAATGAAGAACCTTTTATATGTTTTAGCAAGGTGCAGTTATGATTTTATTGCCCAGCGCAGCTTGGCGGAACGGGCGCGGGGGTTGGAACTGCATTCTTCTGCTGACGGTTTGATAACATTGGGAGCTATTTCGCTGTAGACGCCTTCACGGAAAAATCTTTGAAAGGATTTTTTAACCAGGCGGTCTTCTCCCGAATGAAATGATAGTATGGCTACACGCCCTCCCGCTGAAAGGACGGAAGGAAGCTTTTCCAAAAACTCATACAGCACCTCAAACTCGCTGTTGACATCTATCCTCAGCGCCTGAAAACATCGCTGACATGCTTTTTTAACCTCGTCACTGCGTTTGTTTTCAGGAATGAACTTAAGGGCATCTTTAATTATCTGCTGAAGCTGAGTTGTAGTAGAGATGTCTGTTCCTTTCTTAATTTCAGAAAAAACGGCGCGGGCAATCACAGCAGCATTGAGTTCGTCTGCATTTTCTATGAACATGCCTTCTATTTCATCCTGCGACATTGTTTTTAAACGTTCAGCTGCCGACATACCTTTGTCAGGGTTCAGCCGCAGGTCCAGTGGTCCTTCGGTCTTGAAGGAAAATCCTCTTTCAGGGTTGTCTATCTGCATTGATGATACGCCCAAATCAGCCAGGATAAAATCAAGAGGTCCTGATTCTTCGGCAATTTTATCTATTTCCGAAAAATTCATTTGCTTAATTGTTAAAATTTCAGGGCCGTATCCCTGACGCTCCAAACGCTCCCTTGTGCGTGGAAGTTCAATGGGATCCACATCAATTGAGTACAAGTGTCCCTTTGAATTTAAGCACTTCAGCATTTCCAAAGTATGACCGCCATAGCCCAGCGTTGCATCCAGTCCCGTTTGTCCCGGAGTAATCTGAAGGAATTCCAGTATTTCCTTAACACAAATTGAACGGTGCATGCCTGCAGGGGTATTGCCCTTTTTTATAATCTTTTCCACATCTTCTGCATATTTCTCAGGCTGCAGTTCCTTATATTTTTCATTGAAAGCTTTAGGATGAGTTCCTTTATATCGAATTCGCCTCTGATGTTTTTGTTCTTGATTATCCATTTTCGTAACCGCGGAAATGCTGAGCCATTAATCCGTTAATCCGGATATTACAAAACGTTTGGCTATCTTTCCTTCACCTTATTTAATATCGATAATATTCTGTATCATAATACCAAATACAATTCACAAAAGCAAACTAATAAAAAGAAAATCTGCATATTTTATATATTATGAAATTTCTGTGATCGATTCACCTGCTGGGGAATATCACATGTATTTTTTACCCCAATCACATAGAGCTGTCAAAATATATTCTAATGTTTTTCCTTTATCCGTAACAATGTACTCAACCCTAGGCGGAATTGTTGCATATGCAACTCTGTCAATCAGATAATCTGACTCAAGCTTTTTTAATTCATGAGCCAGCACTTTGTGGCTTATGTTAGGAATGGAGCTTTTTAATTGCCCATATCGTATGGGGCTATTCTTTAGAATATGCCATAAGATTACAGCCCTCCATTTGCTTCCGATTACTGTCATTGCAAAACCAATGGAGCATTTAAAATCATTTTGTATTTTATTCTTGCCTGTAGGCTCTTCAGCAAGCTGATGACTCATAATATCCCTCTTTCCAAATGGTGAGTAACTGATAAGAAAGTGCGTACTTGTAATATGTTCAAGTTCATTTATAATATATTATAAGATATAAACTTATCTATATCAATAGAATTAAAAGAAGTTGAGGGGGATACAGCAATGAAAAAATATCATTTATATCAGATTGATTCGTTCACTAAAGAGAAATTTACCGGAAATCCAGCCGGTGTAATTACAAATGCCGACGGACTAAGTGAAATTGAAATGCAAAAAATAGCAAGAGAACTTAACAATTCAGAAACCGCCTTTATTTTTTCTTCAAATAGCAACGATTATGATGTTCACCTTCGCTACTTTACACCTACAAACGAAGTTCCCATATGCGGGCATGCCACCATTGCTGCTCATTATGCCAGAGCCGTTGAAAACAATCTTAAACCTTCGAGGATTTACCATAAAACGGGAGCCGGAATTTTACCCATTGATATAGTGAATGAAGCAGATGATTTTAAGATAGTTATGACACAGGGTAAAATTGAATTTGGACCATACATAGAGGGAAGTAACCTGGAACAATTGCTGTATGCTTTGGGAATCACTCATGATGATTTGCTGGAAGAACATAAAATCCAGATTGTATCAACCGGTCACTCAAAAGTCATGATTGGAATCAAGAATAAATACATTTTAAATCAGCTTAAACCAAACTCCCAGGAGCTGGTCCAACTTAGTAAAGAGATAAACTGCAACGGGTTTTATGTTTATTCCATTAACCCGCAAGATGAGGACATCCTGGTTGATGGAAGAATGTTTGCTCCTGCCATAGGCATAAATGAAGACCCGGTTACGGGAAATGCCAACGGACCGTTAGGTGCATACTTGGTGCATCATAAACTCATCAGCCATAATGATTCTTCGTTTGCCTTTAAAGCAAGACAAGGCGAAGCAATGGGGAGAACCGGTGTTATACAGGTGGAAACAGATATAGATAACGGGGAACCGGTATCGGTAAAAGTGTCCGGAAATGCAGTGATAGTGTTTAAAACAGAGCTGGATGTGTAAGTTTTATAAATCATTTTAGGCTGACATTTGTAACATAACAAGAATGGTCAAGAATCTTTCGGGATATTATGGTAATCTTTTGATGTCGGAGGTGAATATGGATAATACAAATTCTATGCGTGTAGTTCAAATGCTGCAGGATTATATCGAAGAAAATTTGCAGGATACAATCACATTAAAACAATTGGCTGATTATTCAAATTATTCCCCGTGGTACATCGGTCATATGTTCAAGGAGACAATAGGAAAAAGCCCCTATGAATACATTCGCCTGAGAAGATTAACCATGGCTGCACTTGTCATGAGAGATGAAAACAAGAAGGTGATCGATGTGGCGCTGGATTTTGTTTTTGACAGCCAGGAGGGTTTCACCAGGGCTTTTACAAAGGAATTTGGAATTTCTCCATACAGGTATCACAAGCAGACACCGCCGATTCAACTTTTTCTGCCCAATAAGGTATATGACACTTACAGGGCATTGGAACATGTTTATCAAAACCGTGAAAGGAAGGGTGAAGTCATGAAGACAGTATTTGTTCAAATTGTTGAGAGACCTGAAAGGAAATGCCTTATAAAAAGAGGCAGAAAGGCAAAAGATTACTTTGAATATTGTGAAGAGGTGGGATGCGACATTTGGAATGTCCTTACCAGCGTAAAGGAAGCGTTGTATGAACCCATAGGCATGTGGATGCCTGAAAGCTTAAGAAACAATGCATCCGAATATGTTCAGGGTGTGGAGCTGCCCTTGGATTACGACAAGAAAATACCTGAGGGATATGAGCTTATTGTTCTGCCCCCGTGCACCATGATGGTTTTCCAGGGAGAACCCTACGATGATGAAAAATTTGGTGAAGCAATAGAAGAAACTTGGGAGCACATAGACAAGTTCAATCCGGAGCTGTACGGTTACAAATGGGCACCTGAAACCGGACCCAGGTTTCAATTGGCACCCATGGGATACAGAGGATATATAGAAGCAAAACCGGTTCAAAAGTGCGGTAATAACTGATGGCTTAAAGCTTCGTACTTGACAAGGAAGGTAAAACGGAAGCATTAATTGCTCCCGTTTTTTATTTCTCATTTTAAAGCAATTTTGGTAAATTGACAAATTAATTGCTTGGTAGAAATTCATATTTTGTTGAAAACGGAAGTTATTGTGATATAATGATGCTTAAAATATATGAATCGGAGAATGTATTTGAAAATTAATATAACAGATGAAGCACTGAAACAATTGAAAAAGCTGGATATTAGAGACATCAGGATTCTGTTCCATGGAACAGGGTGCGGAGGCGGACCGGTGCTGAGCATGGTAAAAGGAAAACCCAATGGCAATGAAGACGCATTTACGGTGCAGAATTTTATTTTCGCGGTAAATAATGAACTTGTTGAGAAATATAAAACTATTGACATAGATTATCTAAGCGGTTCAGATGAGTTTGAAGTTGAAGCTGACAGCAGTGGAGGATGTATACGGTGCAACGGATGCTGGCTGAACACCATCCGTACAGATTTCACCACAAGCTAGGATATGTAATCATACTAGTGATTTAATAAGGACAGTCCTGTTTAGCTGCAGTACTGTCCTGAAATTTTATCTTACAGATGATTGAATGATGGATTATACAAATTTCATCCTCGCATCTTCCTTAAATTTCTTTCTGGAGGGATTGCCTTCAGCTCTCCAAACCTGCCCCCGTTTTAAATCGTAGACTACTGACCATACAGTGTCTGCATTTTTCTTCCTGTCGTACTGACACATGAAACCATACTTTCCTGCCAGCAGGGACTTTGCAAACTCTACCGAGTATTCGTTCTGGTTCTGCAATGCTGTCAATGCTGTTTTATAGCGGTCGTCAGAACGCCAGTCATCAATATCCGGGTTGCGGTAAGCCATCATTTGCGGTGAATTGAAATTGTTGGCTGTTGCAACGAAATGCTTGCCTTGTTGAGGTCTTATAACAGTAATTTTTTCGGGGTTGCATTCAACGACGGCAATACCACCGTATTTATCTGCCAGGGTAATGGTTTGTGCCGAAGCTATGGGCAGACGGTGCAGCGCTTCTTCTGCTTCCTTGACGGAACTGCACTTTTCAAGTATGTATCTTGTGAGCATGCCTGCATTAAGACCAGGCTTTCTTACCCTCGGATAGACGAATGTAAGTCCTGCAGCTAAACCGTGCTGGTTTACCCCGTCTTCCATCTGAACGTATGCAGTGGTGTTCCCATTGAAGGAACAGCTGTCCTTCAACTGGTAAATGCAGTTCATATAAAGCTTTTCAAGGCTTACCAAAAAATCGCTGTTTCGCGCAAAAACAATTTCATTATCAGTGCAAAAGGCAAAGCACGTGCACTTGTTGTCAAATTCAAAACAGTACATGCTAAGCAGGATGCACTGAAGAGTTTCTGCGTGAACTTCGTTGCCGTCTGCAATGCCCTGTATTTCTTCAAGAATTTCAGGGAAATACATGCTGTATTGTTCTGCGCACTGCTGTGCAAACTCGTACTTTTCCTTGGTAAGTTCAAATGTCGGGCAAAAATCAAGCTTTTTTCCGAACTTAAGCAGCTGCTGTCCCCATTTGAAACCAGCATCGTAATGTGTTCCTTTAAATCTTCCGTGATACATTTTTTCACTCTCCAATATATGATTTGAGAGTTGGCGCCATCTCATACTTAGCGTAATTGAATAAAAATTTTATGTCAAGAACTATATAATATTAAGCAGCATAAAAATAAGACCCGAAGGTCTTATTTTTTATTCTATGGGGGGCGACATCAATTATTAAGCAATCAATATCTTGATACTATTGTACAATTAGATTGTGGAGAAACTGTGGAGATTGAGAACTTAATTTGTAATAAAAAAATAAGACCCGGGAAGTCTTATTTTTTATTGTAATATTTGGGGGCGATATTAATGTCGAAGATTATAATTAATATCGTAGTAACATTTTATCAGACAATTGTGTAGGAATTATGGAGATAGAAATAAAATTTTCAGAATAAAAAAAAATAAGTTCATAATAACTACACTGTTTTTTGTTAAAATATCTAAACTTTGAATAATAAAATTCATGGTTTATGAAAGATTAAGAAACAGAAAGGCTCAGGTGTGAACATGAATGAAAAGATATTAGTGGTGGATGACGAGGTTAATCTTTTGAATGTAATCAAGGATTATCTTTCCAAAGAGTCTTACGAAGTTTTTACTGCCAGTCGGGGAAGCAAGGCCCTGGAAGTATTCCGCGATATTGAACCGGACTTTATTATCCTTGATCTGATGCTGCCGGACTTATCCGGAGAAAATATATGCAGAGAAATTAGAAAGGAATCAGATGTTCCAATTTTAATGCTTACTGCAAAAAGCACCGAGGATGACAAGGTAACAGGACTTTATATAGGAGCTGATGATTATCTCACAAAACCCTTCAGCCCAAGGGAATTGGTTGGAAGAGTACGGGCAATTCTCAGAAGGTCAAAGGGAAATTCAGAGTTAACTGATTCTCTGGAATTCAACAATAAGGATTTGTGCATTGACATACCCGGGCATAGGGTGACAAAGTCAGGCCAGGAGGTAAATCTAACACCAAATGAGTTTAAGGTGTTGCTTGCAATGGCTCAAAATCCACGGAAGGTCTTTTCGAGAAGTCACCTGGTCAGTCATGCCTTTGGATATGATTTTGAAGGTTACGACCGAACCGTTGACACTCATATTAAAAATTTGCGCCAAAAAATTGAGGATAATGTCAGGGAACCGAAATATATCGTGACCGTTTACGGTGTGGGATACAAGTTTGAAGGTGAGTGAAATGATTAAAATAAGCGAACAGCTGCGAAAATATTTTGTAACAATCTCAATTTTATCGGTGGTGTTCATTACCATCACTTCAAATTTAAGCATCAATTATTTTTTTTCCGATTACCTAAAGGAATTGAGAAGCAGGGATGACCTTAAGGTCGTACAATATGTGGAGAATGTCTACAGCGATTATGAGGAACTGAACTCACATTCGCTCATGAATATATTGCATTATGCATTCAGTGAGGATGTAATCATACAAATCAAAGACCTTAACAACAGCGTCAGCTGGAACAGCAGCGCATATGGAACAGCTTACGGAATGGTTGACGAATACGGCAATGATGAAAGCAAGTTTTCCTACAGGAGCTACCCGTTTATGGTCGAGAATGTCCGTATAGGAACAGTTGACGTGGGACGGCCTAAGAGCATAATATCAAATATTGAAGATGAAAAATTTTTAATCACCATAAACAGCATATTCGCCGCTGCTTCAATTTTGACACTGCTAGTTGCACTTCGTTCCAGTTCCCGCATCTCAAGGAAATTTCTAAATCCTATTTATGTCATAAGAGAAAATGCAAAGCTCATAGAGCAGGGAAAATATAAAGACCTAAGCCAGGTGGACACAAACACCCTGGAGCTGCATGAGTTGTCAGTGTCGGTCAGGGAGCTTGCGGAAAGGCTGAATTATCAGGAAGCATTAAAACGAAGAATGACTACGGACATAGCCCATGAGTTGAGGACTCCGCTGGCTGCAATTCAAAGCCACATAGAGGCTTTCCTGGACGGAGTTTGGATACCCAGCGCTGAAAGACTTTCTGTCATACACGATGAAATTATAAGGCTTACTAAGCTAATCAATGAATTGTCCGAGCTGTCTGTGGTTGAAGACGATAAAATAAATATGAAACTGAGCATTGTGGACCTTTCATCGACCTTGAATGACATACTGGACAGCTTTGAACCGTTGTTCATAGGAAAGAGCATAAGAATGGTCAGAAATATTCAAGATGGTATAAGCATGATGGGAGACAGGGATTACTTAAAAAGGGTCTTCATAAACATCATTTCAAATGCGGTCAAGTATACAAACGAAAAAGGAGAGGTCATGGTTTCGCTGCAGCAGCCAAAGGATAAGATCAGAATTGAGGTAAGGGATACGGGTATAGGAATTCCCAAGGAAGACTTGAAATATATTTTTGAAAGATTTTATAGGAGCGATTTGTCGAGAAACCGTGAGACGGGTGGCACAGGCATAGGTTTGACCATAGCTAAGGCTCTGGTTGAAGCACACAACGGTGAAATAGGAATAGAAAGCCAGGTGGAAAAGGGAACCGGTGTAACAATCGAATTTAAAACAAAATAGTCCTGAATCCTGTTGCGATGCGCACATTTATATGCGTCACGCTAAAAATATTTTACATTTTATTTGCCATAAGCTATAATTTATGTAATGATAGGAAATATAAACGAATTTCACTGTATCATAGTATATAAATTCGAGGCTTATGAAAAATCAGGTGATAAAATGTCCAACAAACCAGTTGATTTCAAAGAAACAAAACAGAATATTTTTGACTGCGCCAAATCTCTTTTTTATGGAAAGGGCTATTACAACACATCAATCGGCAACATATCGGAAGCTGCAAATGTCAATAGGGCTTTGGTAGCATACTATTTCCAAAGCAAAGGAAATTTGGCACTGCAGATTGTCAATCAGTTCAACACCACAATAGCAGGGGAAATAACGCAGAAACTAAACCAAAGCAGTGAACCAGTAAATCCCCTTGTGCTTTTTTCCGTTGAAACTATGGCTTTTAACTCTTTTCGGAGGCTCAATGAAAATTACAGGAGATTCATGAAAGAGGTTTCTCTTGAAAACATCCTGACCTTGGGTGAAGGATGGGTGGCAAAAAATTTGAGGGGAAACAATATCTACGACTATCTAGAAGAAACGTACGGAATAAGACTCAGCAAAGCAGAGAAGCAAATTTATCAAAACAGTCTTTCATCCATAATAAGCGGGCTGATAATAGTTCACAGCGAAGGTCAGATAGACTGTTCACATCAATACATTGCGGAAAAAGAATGCGAGATGTATTTTAAAATTATAGGGCTGGAAAGCAGCGAGATATTCAGCATCATACAGCAGTCAAAAATAATATTTGAAAGCATGGAAATACGAATGGAAAAGAATTTTTCCATCATAATAAAATAATCTGCAGGAGTCTGCAGATTATTTTATTTCTATACTAAACTTCCCGGATTATCAGCAATTGCGTTATTGTTGGTTCTCTCTTGGAGGTTATTTCATTTGAGAAGCACTTTCTCCTGCAATTTTGCCGAATACCAGTATATCTGTAATGGCGTTTCCACCCAGTCTGTTGCCTGCGTGAATTCCTCCTGTAACTTCACCGGCAGCATAGAGTCCGGGGATTGCCTTGTTGTTTTCATCCAGAACCCTTGCTGAAGTATCTATAGCCAGACCACCCATAGTGTGATGTACGGAAGGTGACCTCGGTGTTGCATAGAAAGGAGCAGTTTCAAGCTTCGAGCCGAAGTTTGATTTGCCGAACTCAGGGTCAGCACCCTGTTCTATGTAGCTGTTGTACTTGCTTATTTCATCTACAAGAGCATTTTTGTCCATTCCCAGCTGAACAGCCAGATCCTCCAATGTGTCAGCACGGTAAATGCTTTTGGTTTCAACCAGCTTTTCAACATCGTCTCCCCACACATTTTTGCCTTCAGGTGTGATTCCGGCTGTGTTTTTGTCACAAATTATATAGAACAGCTGATCTTCCTGCTGCAGAGCCGCGCTTGCCAGCACATCCCTTTCGGCATATTCGTTTACAAAGCGCTTGCCGTCCTTGTTTACGAAAACCTGTGTTTCGGCACTGCCCCAAACGCCGCCGGCCAGTGAGCCTGTTTCAGGATGTGAACTTGGCATCAGCTGAATGAAGCCCATTCCTGTAAGCTGAGCACCTGATTTTTCACCCATGATGATTCCATCGCCTGTAGCTGCCGGTGTGTTTGTGGTTTTCATTGTAAGCGGCATTTCAGGCCAGTATGTGTTGTATTTTTGTCTCATTTCAGGATTAGCTCCGAATCCTCCGGTTGCCATAACTACACCCTTGTTGGCTCTTAATGTCACCTGGGTGCCGTCAGACTTCACTGCCTTAACTCCGACAACCTTTCCATTTTCCATAATGAGTTCTTCTGCCTTTGTTTCAAGCATTATTTCAGTTCCCTGTTTTACGGCTGTATCCTCAAGAGGCTTCAAGTATCCAATTCCGGTATGCTGCAAAGGGGAATGGCTTCTTGGCCACAAAGCTCCAAGCACTGTACCAACCTGGTTATTTATCTGAGCACCTAAGCCTTCAATCCACTTAAGAGTTGGCAGGGCGTTCTGAGTCATGGTAGTAACCAGCTCATAGTTGCCGGTTATGGTGTTGCCCTGAAGATCAGTCCTTTTACCGCCTATGTAAGCATGAATTGCATGGAGTTCCGGTGAATCAAAAAGTATCTTCGTGTCTCCTGAATTCAGATATTCCTTAATCTGTGACTGCAAAGTTTCAAATGTTGGTGCGAAATCTCCGTAATCCTTCGGATCATCATCCATGTATCCCTTGAGCTCATTGAGAAGAGACTGATTCATTTCAACATTTTTTTGCCTTTCAGGATCATATGTGTTGTATTGTCCGCCGGCTCTGATGGTGTTGCCGCCTGTAGCGATGCTTTTTTCAATAAGTATTACGGATGAACCGTTTTCCGATGCGGATACTGCAGCAGCAAGTCCTGCTCCACCTCCGCCTATTACTATCACATCCGCAGATTTTTCAATGGCTTCGCCTGATTTGGAATCTGCAGTTTTCTGCTTCAATGCTTCAACATCGCCGCCGGCCTGTTTCACACAGTCCTCAACGGCCTTCAGGATGGCATTGCTGGAATTTGTGGCGCCTGCCACTGCATCAACTGCCAATGTCTGATCATCCAGTATGCTCAGTCTGATCTTTTCCATTGCAGCGTCACCAAGTCCTGTGGTTTCAGTATGGCTGACTATTTTGATATCCTTAATTTCTGTTGCTGTGAATGTAACTTCTACTTTTACCGGACCGCCGTTACCCTGAGCTTCAGCAGTGTAAGTGCCTTCCTTGAACAGTGCTTGTGTTTCTGTGCTAGCAGCATCTTTTGAATTTCCGTTGCTGCATCCTGCCATGAGAAGCAGAACAAAAACCATCAAGACACTGATTAAGCGTTTTTTCTTTTTGAACATCTTAACTCTCCCTTTTGAACTAGTTATTGTTTAATATTAGTCAAACAATCTTTAATTATTATAATAACTATATTTATATAAGTCAACAAATAAATTAAATGCGTTTAAATAAATTGTGTTAATATGCGATTAATTAAGAAATTTAGATTAGTAATAATAATAAACGTGTTTAATATGTCAATGCGTAACATTGTTAAAATATATCAAATTCAGCTATAACTGATTTCAAGATTGTTTTAATGCTTCACAACTTCTTCACAGTTATTTGCTAAAATGAACAAAATATATCAATTGCAGACTTGGAGGGGAAAAAATGAATTGCCACAACAATAAAAACGAAAACAATAAAACGCACAACCACAGTCCCTTAAAACATATGCTTCACATGGTGGTGTGCTGCGGACTGACCATACTGATTATTTCAGCACTGCCGTTCATATCCAGATTCAGTCCCGGTGCCAGCAGACTGCTGGCAGTCATCGCACCATTCATCTGTCCTATCATGATGTTTTCCATGATGGCTATGATGATGAGAAGAGGAGGCAGCAAAAAATCAGGCTGCTGTGATGAAAAGGAAAATGTAACAGATACAATGTCTTAAGATATGCTAAGAAGACAGGAGCAGGAAGGTGTAATGTTGACATTGCATTTATCCTGCTCTATAATTTTGTTAATGAAATATAATGGTTTATGTTGTAAAAACAGCTGATATGTGCATGTAAAAAAATATTGAAACGATAAGGAGAGCCATGGAAGAAAATAAAACTGCCTATGGAACAATCGAGGAATACATACTGCTGTATCCTCCGGAAGTTCAGGAAAAGCTGCAGGCCATCAGAAAAATCATAAAGGAATCTGCGCCGGAAGCAAAGGAAAAAATAAGCTGGCAGATGCCTACCTTTGATTTGTTTGGAAATCTTGTTCATTTTGCAGTACATAAAAATCACATCGGATTTTATCCGGGAGCAAGCGGCATTGAAGAGTTCAAGGAAAAGCTGTCGAATTACAAAAGCTCAAAAGGTGCAGTGCAATTCCCGATTGACAAACAACCTCCTATTGAACTGATAGGTGAAATTGTACGGTTCAGGGCTGCAGAAAACATAAAGGAAGCGGAACTGAAGAAACAGAAAAAATCAAAGAAGTAATAATAATCTTCATATAAAGTTAATGGCGTTATATCTTACTCCGGAAGCATTTTCGGGGTTTTTTATTTTAATTATTAATTAAATTTAAAAAATGTATATATCCAAATTATATACATAGATATTTAACATAGCACTGAGACAAGCTTCAGCATGCAGCTGGCTAATGATGTTAAGCAATGTTGAAATAAGCATGCTGTTATATCAGGAGGTGAGGAAAATAACTTAAAATCAAAGGAATGCAGTAAAACAAAATCAAAATTTGGAGGTTATAATGAAGAAAAGAATAATTTGTATTTTGACAATCGCAGCTATGGTCTGTGCATCCATATCATCTGCGGCATTTGCAGTATCAGCTGCAGATGGAATCAGCGGAAACAGCCGAACCGTTGTGCACAAAAAGGACAACCTGACTGATCCGCTTACCAGCAAACAGCTGGAATTAAAAGAAAAGGCATTGAATGCAAAATTGAACGGCAAGGCTTACGGCAAGGTTCACGAAGTTGCAAAAGGACAGTATGTGGAGCTTGAACGGGAAGGCGAAGGAGCCATTTGGACTGTACTAGGTGAATTTTCTGACCTAAAGCACAATACAATACATGAGCCGAATCGCCTGTATGACAATTCGACTATCTGGGAATCTGATTTCAGCAGGGATTACTTCATGGACCTGTTGTTTGGTGATGAACCCGGAGCAAACTCCATGAAAAACTTCTACATAGAGCAGTCTTCAAACCGATATGCAGTCTTTGGTGATGTAACCGAGTGGGTTGCAGTAAAAGGCGAAGCGGCATCCTATGATGACAACCCTGATGCCAATGTGTGGAACTTCCTGAGAGATTGTGTGAACGGGTGGTATCAGACCCAGATTGATCTGGGAAAAACAGATGAAGAAATTAATGATTACCTGGGTCAATTTGACATCTGGGACCGCTACGACTATGACGGCGACGGAAATTTTGACGAGCCTGACGGCTACATAGACACGTTCCAGTCTGTCCATGCAGGAGAAGGCGAAGAAGCAGGAGCACCGTCATACACCATATGGAGCCACAGCTGGTACGCCTTCAGCAACCTGATTGGCAAAGCCGGCCCGGACTTCAACAAAATGGGAGGCATCCAGATAGGCGGCAGCGATTACTGGGTAGGCAAGTACACCATTCAGCCTGAAAACGGCGGCGTTGGTGTATTCACCCACGAATACGGTCATGACATGGGACTTCCGGACCTGTATGACACTTCAGGCGGTGAAAACGGCACAGGGTTCTGGACGCTTATGTCTTCCGGTTCATGGCTCAGTGACGGTACAAAGGACATCGGATCCAAGCCAGGCCACATGGGTGCCTGGGAAAAATTCCAGATGGGCTGGCTGAATTATGAAGTGGCTTATGCAGGGAAAACATCCTCTCACAAACTCGGCCCAATGGAATTCAACACCAAGCAGGCACAGGCCTTGTTTGTTGTTCTTCCTAAAAAATCCGTGACAGAGGAAATTGGTGTTCCCTATGAAGGTGACAAATTCTACTACAGCGGTTCCGGTGATGACCTTGATAACTTCATGTTCAAGTCCATAGAAGTGACCTCAGGGACTGCCATATCCGCAATGGTGAATTACAATATAGAAACTGACTGGGATTATGCATATCTGGCGGTTTCTGAAGATGAAGGAGCCAACTGGAATCCGGTTAAAACAAATCTTTCAACAACAACAAATCCTAACGGACAGAACTTCGGATATGGAATAACAGGCAGTACCGGCGGCAGATGGATTGAGCTCAAGGCTGTTGATCTATCCGAATATGCAGGAAAGAACGTGCTGATTGGCTTCCGATACTGGACTGATGGAGCTGCAACTGAACCTGGGCTGATGGTTGATAACATAGAAATAACAGGCCAACCCACATACGGTGCCGAGGGTGAAGAAGATTGGACCTTAGACGGCTTCAGGACATCAACAGGAACTGAAAGCGCTCTGTACAATCATTATTACGTGGCTGAAAACAGAACATACATGGGCTACGACTCAACACTGAGGACCGGACCGTACTTCTTCGGTTACCTGAACGATACTTTGAAGGGTAATTTTGTAGACCATTTTGCTTACCAGGATGGCTTGCTCATAAATTACTGGGATACTTCGCAAACGAATAATGAAACCAGGAAACATCCGGGACAGGGACTTCTGCTGCCCATAGACGCACATTACCAGACATTGCGCAATGTCAATGGCAGTGTTTGGCGAAACAGGATTCAGACTTATGACTCCACATTCTCATTGTCACCTACGGACGGCATTCCAAACATACATGTAAACAGCGTTTTGTCTGCGGTGAAGAGTCTTCCTGCAGTCAGCGTATTTGACGACCGCATAGAATATTATGATGAGACAAATCCGCAGGGAAGCGTAAAAAATCCAAACACCGGAACCATCATAGAAATTGTGGCTTCAAAGGATGCAAAACAGCAGTTCATGCAGGTAATCGTGAGACCGGCTAAATAAATTTTTGAGTTCTTAAAGTTTCACCTGGGCATCACAAAGCTATCACATTCAAAGGTTAAATTATATGCAGATGAGGAACTGACATTGTCAGCCCGAATCAATAACATAAAGGATGTGATAGAGTTGAAAAAAAGCAAAATTGCAGCTGTGGCTGCAGTACTGACCATAGTCATGGCATCCGGAACAGGATCATTTGCATTGGCAAATTCTGTTTCCGTTGATACTGCAGGCAGCACAAGCACCGAACAAAGCATTGGAAAAACGTCGAGGGCAGAAGTTAGCGATGAACAGCGCACACTAATCAGCGAAGCAAGAACAGAAAGCATGAAGGAAGCTGTGGCAAACCTTGTGGAAAAGGGAACCATGACGCAGGAAGAAGCAGATGCTGTCCTGACAGGAATGGAAAATGCTGATCTGTCCATTAAAACCAAAACCTCAGATGATTCGGTAACAGCACCAAGAGCAAAAGGAAATCCAGCCGGTTTGACTGATGAGCAAACCGAAGCGCTTCAAACCGAAAAGCAGGCGCTGTATGAAGAATCACTCAGCGCTCTTGTGGCTGACGACACCATAACCCAGGAGCAGGCTGATGAGATCATGGAAAACGGAAAAGGTCTTAAAAACAAATCAGGACTTACTCAGGAGCAAATGACAGCTGTAAGAGAAGCCATGACAGGCATTACAGCAAAAGCAGCTGAAAATCTGGTGACAAGCGGAACACTTACTCAGGAAGAAGCTGATATTATAACTTCAAGAACAGGAATGAAAAATGCTGCTGCATCAGATGTAGACAGCACACAGCAAAAAGCAAAAGGATATCTGTCAGAACTTTCCGAAGAACAGAAACAGTCATTGATGGATGAATTCAGAACAGTTTACAAAGAAGCACTGGCAGACTTGGTAGCTGAAGGATCAATAACTCAGGAGATTGCCGACCAGGTTCAAAATATGTCCAGAATCATGGGACACAGCGGCAGAGGAAGGAAGTAACATCTTCAAAAGAAAAAAATATTGACAAACGTTGTGAGAATGATTTATTATCATTATACAACAAAGACGTTGCAATTTTGCAGCGTCTTTGTCTATTTTTTGCATTATTTTATAAAAATCAGGAGGATTTATGGAAAACTTATTTGTAACAATCGCAGCGATCAATGACAAAATCAACAGTATAGTTTGGGGAATTCCGATGCTTGTGCTCATTATAAGCACCGGCGTATACATGACCGTACGAACTAATTTCTTTCAGGTGACAAAAGCTAAATATGTCAACCAGGAAACTTTTTTTGCAATATTTACTAAGAAATCAGTGACAAAGACCGATGACAAGAAATCAATCTCTCAGTTTCAGGCACTGTCCACTGCCCTTGCTGCAACCATAGGTACAGGAAACATAGCGGGAGTTGCTTCAGCCATAACAATAGGCGGACCGGGAGCAGTATTCTGGATGTGGGTTTCCGCATTCTTTGGAATGATGACTAACTACTCAGAAAATGTACTGGGTATATTCTACCGCAGAAAAAATGACCGCAATGAGTGGTCAGGCGGAGCAATGTACTACATTGAACAGGGATTAAAGGAAAAAGCAGGATTTAGACATGTTGCAAAACCATTGGCAGTAACTTTTTCGATATTCTGCGTGCTTGCTTCTTTCGGTATAGGAAACATGACTCAGGTTAATTCAATTGCAGGCGCTTTGAACGGGTCATTTGGAATAAAGCCGATTGTGACGGGCATTACCATAGCTGTAATATCCAGTCTGGTAATCGTCGGGGGAATAAAAAGAATAGGACAGGTTACGGAAAAAATAGTTCCGTTCATGGCGCTGGCATACATACTTGGAACCATTTTCATACTTATAAACAATTTCAATCAGATACCTGAAGTATTTGCAAGCATTTTTAAAGGTGCATTCGGATTTGATGCCGTAGCGGGAGGAATCAGCGGCACACTGATTAAGCAGGCTGTAACCATGGGATTTAAGAGAGGAGTTTTTTCCAACGAAGCAGGACTTGGTTCTTCCGTAATGGTCCATTCATCATCAGATGTAAAGGAACCGGTTATACAGGGAATGTGGGGTATTTTTGAAGTGTTCTTTGACACTATCATCGTATGCACTCTTACAGCCTTCACTGTTCTTTCAACAGGAGCATTGGAGACAGGACTTGCAGGTGTGCCTCTTGTAAGTGCGGCTTTTTCACACGGCTTTGGTGACTTAGCAGGCAAATTTGTGTCGTTGGCCATCCTGCTGTTTGCATTTTCAACTGTGCTTGGCTGGTCATTCTACGGAACAAAGGCTACTGAGTATCTCTTCGGTACAAAATATACCATAGTGTACAAGGTGCTGTTCATAATATTCATAGTTGTAGGTTCCACCATGAGCCTTGACCTGGCATGGAACATTTCAGACACTCTGAACGGCTTAATGGCAATTCCAAATCTTATAGGTGTTTTGCTTTTATCAGGCACAGTTGTCAATATAACAAAAGATTACGTAAACAGAAACATCAAAAATGTGAAGAGCAAAAAAGAGCCTTTGCTTTCAGCTTATGAAGATATAAACGCAGAACATTCCAAATATGTGTTTGAAAACAATTAATCAGGTTATTTAACTGGGACAATTGCAAAGATAAAAGGTTTAAATCCCCGAATGGTCATGGGATTCAAACCTTTTGTTTCTTTTTATTCCTATTTTACAGTTATGGTGCTGCTTATCATGCCCATCCAGCAGGTATATGCTATGGTTCCCGGGCTGGTTGGCGTAAATTCAATTATGTTTTCGCCTGCCTGAAGCTTTTTCTGAATGCCGTAAGCAGGTATTACAATTTCATTGTTGCAGCCGTTCAATGAATCCTTTTCAGCCACAATAGTCCACTTTAACAAAACTCCTGCGTGAACCGAGATAGGCTGGTAGCTGCCGGATTCAAGATTTGTGGTCACTGTCTGTACATCATTTTCTACAACTGCGTTTGCAGTCTTAGCATACTGCCCGGTGCTGATTCCAAAGGGAGACAAGAGTGTATCGGCTACGTTGATGCCGGCCAGTGACAGGCCCCGGTTGCCCATGACAACGCCCAGCACAATGACCAGTACTGCACTGATTTTCATCATCTGTTTGGTGAATCTGGAGCTGAGCATGGAACTGAACGCACCGAAGACAAACATCAGAGGTACGGTTCCAAGGCTGAACAGGAACATTGAGAATGCACCTGCAAGAAAGCTTCCTGTACCGAGGGCATAAAGCTGCATGGCCTGCAGAGGCCCGCATGGCATAAAACCGTTAAGCAAGCCTACCACAAATGGTCCTTTGCCGCTTTTTTTAATGTCAATTTTATCCGTCAACCCTTTTGGAAGGCGGGGCATGATTTTTCTTAGCCTAGATGTTGCACCCAGCATGTTGGCACCCATTATGACCATGAAAACACCGGCCATGATGGAAATCAGAGATTTGCCTTTCAGAGAAATACTGAAGACGGAACCTAGGGCACCAACAGCTCCGCCCAGAAGCGTGTAGGATACCACTCTTCCAAGGTTGTACAAAAGGCTGGGCTTCAGCTTTGAGTACATTCCGCTGTTTTCGCAGCCGCCGCATCCTGCGCACTGGGACAGGTTGATTCCGCCGCACATGGCTATGCAGTGAACAGAAGTGAAAATACCTGCCACAAACAGCATTCCGTACCCCATGTTCTGAGTCACCTGCGGAAAAAAGTTAAACCCAACAGTGTTGTTGATTATTGCATACAACCCCACAATTATGACACCGATAAGTATGGTTGAGATGCTTGAGGATTCATTGGACGAGTCATCAAGGATGACGCTGTAGCCTGCATTTTCGACTGATTCATAAATGGCATTCAATTGAATCTGTTCAGGACAGTAAACAATCTCTGCAGTGGATGATGCGTAGTCTGCCTTGACACTGTCAACGCCTGCGAGAACGGTTAACGCTTTTTCGATCTTGCGTTCGCAGGCTGTGCAGGTCATACCATCCAGCTTTAGTGTTGCCTGATTGCACATCTCATGATTCGAAGCCATTAATTTTTCCAGCTTTTGAAGATACCTTCTGCTTCAACAAATAAATCCTTGGGAATTGTAATTGTTGTGTCGGTTTCTTCCTTCCATTCGTCAAATATCGGTACAGGGTTGCATCCGCCTTTGGCTACCTGAATGTCATCCATTTTGAATCTGTTCTTGCAGTTCTGGCATACCAGGACATCTCCATCCTGTATATAATACCCCCTGCCGGATGCATAGCATACCTGGCAGGTGTTGAATGCGGTCCTGATTGTTCCGTCAGATGCTTTTACAGCCAGCACTTCCATATAAGTGTCAAGTTCATCGTAGGAATAAAATGTGGCAGTTTCGGTTATTTCTGATACAGGAATCACAAGATTGCCATTTTCGTCTGTCGCTGCAACGACACTTGCCTTAGACCCATCCGCCGTATTCCCGGCTTTGTTCCCGTTAAAAAAGGTCAGCGCTGCCACACCAATTACAATAACAGCCACGATTCCCAGCAGAAGATTGCTGTTCTTTCCTGCGCTGCCCTTTCCTTTGTTTTTATTATTGTTCATTTTCGTCCATTCCTTTCAATTATTATTGGGTTCATCATAATACATCCTTGTGAAGATTTTATGGAGAAATAAATAGCTCGGTAGGAAACAACCTTAAACTGTTTCATTTCCAAATAAATTATGTACACAAACAACATGTAAATATTGCTATGAAAATTTTTCTTGCATAAGGGTATGTTTTTATATATAATCAAATTATCTAAATTCGATATCGTAAACCGATAATAAAAAAATTTTTAAGGACACTTTATGGATAATAATAGAGAGTTTTGAAAAGAAAGGATACTTATGAAAAAAGAAAAGAATATGGATATTCATAAGCCGGTGAAGTGGGGAACATTTCTTAAGGATGTGTTCATTTGCTCTTTGGGAGCTTTTGGAGGCCCTGAGGCTCATTACGGCGTATTTACGGAACATCTTGTCATAAAGAAAAAATATTTAAACGAAGAGGAGCTTGTTGAGCTCATTGCCTTGTGCAGCATTCTGCCGGGTCCAACCAGCACACAGACAATAGTGGCCGTAGGATACAAGATGGGCGGTCCCATGCTTGCGTTTCTGACAATGCTGGTATGGGCGCTGCCTGTGCTTACGGTAATGACCATACTTTCGTTTTTGTATCAGTTTTTAGACAGCATGAACATTTCACAGGATGGCCTCAGATACATCGGTCCCATGGCTGTGGGGTTTATTGTGGTGGCGGCATATCAGATAGGAAGAAAGGTTGTAACAGACAGGCTTACCATAATTCTTCTTCTGCTTGGCGGCATAACCACGTACTTTATCAGAAAACCGTGGATTTTTCCGATGGTCCTTGTTTTGGGAGGTGCGGCAAGCATTTTATCATCAAGGGAACAAAAATTGTGGAATCGGGTCAAGGTGAGCCCTCCATGGGGATATCTTGCTGCTTTTGGAATATTTGCACTGGGAAGCATAGTTCTCACATTGACATGGGACAACAGAATAGTTCATTTGTTTGAAAGCTTTTACCGCTACGGGTACCTGGTATTCGGCGGAGGGCAGGTAGTGATACCTGTTATGCACAGCGAATTGGTTCAGGCTAATCAGTACATGACCAATCAGGAGTTTCTGACAGGCTACGGTCTTGTACAGGGGCTGCCGGGTCCCATGTTCAGTTTCAGCGCTTATGCGGGAGGAATGGCAGCCCGGGGCAATGGAGCGTTATTTCAGGTGTTGGGAGCCATGGCAGGAGGTATAGGTATATTTCTGCCCGGAGTTTTACTGATATTTTTCATATTTCCGGTTTGGGAGGATCTGAAAAAAATCAGGGGAATAAAGGTTTCCTTAAAAGGCATCAACGCTGTTGCAGGCGGACTGATCTGCGTATCCGCAATTATCCTCATGCAAAGAAGCGGGTTTGCTTTTGACAACATCCTCGTTACACTGGCAACCATAGCTCTTCTGTTTACAAGAAAGATACCGGCGCCTCTCATAGTGGTTCTGGTTCTGGCAGCAGGTTTCATGGTGTTGTGATCCATTAAAGCTCTTGATTTAGTTTAAGATTAGATTTACAATGTTTATAGAATAAATAAACAGCGGAGACCATAATGTCTGAATTGCATCATTCTGCAAAAAAGTTAAGAAATATCACCGGCACAAACCTGTTTAAGAATTTGCTCCTGATGGTTGCAGCAATGTCACTGTGTACATTGATGTCAATCGTCTTCAACATTTTAAACATGTCGGAAATAAATATCGTTATGATATACCTGCTGGGTATCCTGCTTTACTCCTATATGGCAGAAGGTTATGCATACAGTTTTTTTGCCTCTGTAACCGGGGTGCTTCTGTACAATTTCTTTTTCACCGAACCATACTATACCCTGCAGGTTTACAATCCTGATTATCCGATCATATTTCTGGTGATGTTCATTGTAGGATCCATAACCAGTATGCTCACAATAAAGGTGAAAATGGAAAGGCAGCTTGTTGTTGACAGGGAAAAATACATCTCATCGCTGTACTATGTCACAAATCGTCTCTTAAATGTAAAAAGCTGCGATGAACTGGCGGAAATTTCAGCAGATGAACTTTCAAAGCAGCTGGATGCAAATGTCATGATAATTGTTTATGATTCTTCTGGAAATGAAGACATAAGAATCGTTAAGGGAGATAATGTGTTCGGCAGGGATGCGGATCAAATGGCATCCTCTGAAGCATATCAGTCCGGAAATCCCTGCGGCCGCGGAACAATGCTCTTTTCCGGTGCAAATGCGTACTACACGCCTGTCATAAGCCAAAACGGATCCTTGGGTGTAATTGGAATTTCATTGAATGGTTCGGATTCTCTTGCCGGCACCCAGATTACTTTCATAGAGGTTGTATCGCGACAAATAGCTGTCGTTCTTGAACGCGAAAGAATGTATGAAAAACAGCGCAGAACACAGATGGAAATCGAAAGGGAACGTCTGCGTTCCGATATGCTGAGATCCATTTCTCATGACCTTCGCACTCCGCTTGCAGGAATAATGGGGCTGGCAAGCACGGCTCATGACAATTATGAAGAGCTGAACGATGATGTCAAGAAAACTTTTCTTCAGAATATTTACGAAGATGCCGACTGGCTCAATGAATTGGTTGAAAACATACTTCATGCCACAAGATTTGATGAGGGAAGGGTTAAGCTGAACATAAAAGAAGAAGCAGCTGAGGAGATAATCACGGAAGCTGTTACCCATGTAAAGAAGCATTCTTCAGGTCATGAAATCCATGTTAAGATACCGGAAGAAATAATTCTGTTAAAAATAGACGGTGTTCTCATCAGGCAGGTGCTGATAAATCTTTTGAACAACGCCATCAACTATTCTCCGGCAGGAAGTAAGATATCCGTCTCTTTGTTCAAAAAAGATGCGCGTGTTTATTTTGAGGTAAGCGATAACGGTCCGGGAATATCACAGGATGAAATGCCGCACATATTTGAGCGGTACTACCAGAGAAAAACTAAAAGCAGCACTAACCGAAAAGGCATGGGGCTGGGTTTGTCGCTGTGCAAGTCCATCGTAGAAGCGCACAAAGGACAGATATCCTTAAGAAACAATGTGCCCAGCGGAACAACGGTCAGCTTTTACATCTTAAGTGGGGAGGAGTAGAATGGAACCGCTGATATTGATAGTGGATGATGAAAATTCTATACGCAAGTTTCTGAGAGTGTCAATTGAAACGCAGGGATACAAGTGCATGGATTCGGACAACGGTGCAGCTGCCGTCATGCTGACTGTCTCACAGAATCCCGACATCCTCATTTTGGACCTTGGTCTGCCTGATATGGATGGTGTGGATGTCATAAAAAAGATACGTACCATGTCGCAGATACCTATTATAATCATTTCTGCCAGGGGACATGACCGTGAGAAGGTTGAGGCGCTTGATGCGGGGGCAGATGATTATCTGACGAAGCCTTTCAGCGTAACAGAGCTGCTGGCCCGCATAAGAGTAATGCTTAGACACAAGGCCATGGTAGAGGTGCAGCCGGAAGAAGTTGACGAAACGTTCAAGATAAAGGATCTTGTCATAGATACACAAAAACGGAGAATATGGATAGGCCGGGAGGAAATTCATCTTACACCAAATGAATACCGTGTGCTTGTGCTGCTGGCCAGGAATCACGGAAAGGTGCTGACGCACAGGTATATTACTGAAAATGTCTGGGGAGGAATCGGAACAGACGATACTCAGTCACTGCGTGTTTGCATGGGCAACCTCAGGAGAAAGCTTGGCGAGGATCCGGCTCAGCCCAGGTACATCATAACGGAAATAGGTGTTGGATACAGATTGATGGATGAATAAGGAACAGCCCTGACAGGTAAAATGGTCAGGGTTTTTTATTTACTCTAAATTTATAGAAATTATCAGAATACTTATACAAAACTTATACCTATAGTATTATCCTTTAGTTAATGAAGGAGGAATAGTCATGAAAAAATCACAGATCAAAACAGACAGATTCAGTTCTGTTATAAGAGAAGTTACATTGAAAATGGAAAACTCGGAAATGGAGGATTCCTATAAAATAATAATAGATTCCTTAAGAGAAAATCCCGATGCCCCTGAGCCTCAAAACCTGCTTGGCCTTTGGAACGAGGTGAACAAGAACTTCGACCTGGCCCGCAAGCATTACAGGGCGGCTTATGCTCTGGATCCAACGTACAGGCCGGCGACCATTAATCTGGAAAGGGTATGCTCCACGCTTTCAGGCAGAAACATACCGATGAATTTCGGAAACATGAAAATAGAAGAACCGAAAGTAAGCCTGATTGAACAGTTTTAAAATGCATCAAAGGAGATGAGAATATGCTTAACATGAAAAGCAACAGAAAACGCGAGCTGTACATTGTTGCAGGAGGCAGCAGACTTGGAGCCAACATAGCCTCCATGCTGTCCAAGAGCAGCAAGGAGGTTGTTATAATAGATATAAATCCAAATGCCTTCAAAAAACTGCATCCTGACTTCAGCGGATACACACTGGCGGGAGATGCGGCTGACATCAGCGCTCTTGAAGAGGCAGGTATTGGGCACGCATGTGTGGTAATAGCTGCAACGGATGATGACAACACAAACATAATGGTGTCTCAGATAGCACGCATAATGTTTGAAGTTCCCAATGTTATTGCGAGGCTGTATTCCACTGAACTGGAGGAAATAGCCAGCGACAACAACGTGAAGGTCATTTATCCGTACAGGCTTTCAATAGAAACAATCGAGAAGTTTTTGAAGGAAAGGGGGTGTCTGCAGTGAAAATCGTGATTGCAGGCAATGGAGCAAAGGTCAATTTTCTGGCTGACTCACTGCTGAAGAAGGGCCATGAGCTGGTCATAATAAACAACGATGCCGATGAGTGTGAAAGGCTGTCCGAAACGAAGGATGCCATGGTCATCTATGGTGAAGCTTCAAAGAAATTTATACTGGAGGATGCCAATGTATTCGGGTATGATTTGATGATTGCAGTCAAATCCAACGACCCGGACAACCTGGTAATCTGTCTGCTGGCAAAAAAGCTACTGGGTATAAAAAGGGCATTCGCCACTGTAAGCAATCCCAGAAATGTGGAAGTGTTCAAGAAGCTGGGTATAAATACAGCCGTCAGCGCTACCTACGAACTATCCAACATAATCGAACAGATGGCATTTGCCGATGAGATAATCCACTACATGCCCCTTGAAGAAGAAAAGCTTCAGCTGCTTGAAGTAATAGTGGAAAAAACAAGCAATGCGTGCGGAAGGCAGATCATGGACCTTGGGCTTCCGCTGGATTCAATAATAGGATGCATCGTTCGAGGAAACAACACAATTGTTCCAAACGGAAGGACAGAAATCCACCAGGGAGACAAGCTTATGATCTTCACCAACAAGTCAGCACACAACGCAACGCTTTACGCATTAACCGGGGGTGTTCAAAGTGATTAAAAGCGATGAAACATTATATGCTTTTAAGTATATCGGTATAATGCTTATTTTCGTGGCCGGTATTATTTTGCTTCCTGTAGTGGTGGTGCCTTTCTATCCGGAAGAGGCCGAATATGTTTTTTGCTTTTTAATACCTGCAGCTGTTGCCGGAGCAGCAGGCGTTTTTATGAGCAGGATTATCGTGCCGGAGCAGTACAGGCTTACAGCCGGAAATGCGGCAACTATAGTCGTGGGAACATGGTGCTTAGCAGCCTTTTTTTCGGCTCTTCCGTTCATGCTAGCAGGAACACTGAACTTTACCCAGGCGTACTTTGAAGCCATGAGCGGATGGACCACCACCGGTCTGTCGGTTATTGACGTATCAGAATCTCCCAGAGTATTTCTGCTGTTCAGGTCTATCATACAGTTTTTCGGAGGTGTGGGCATAGTCCTTATCGTTGTTTCTGCGCTGTCTGAAAGTTTTGGAATGACTCTTTTTGCATCGGAAGGCCACAATGACAAGCTGCTTCCAAACATAGCAAAATCTGCAAGATTGATCATGAAAATATATTCCGGCTATTTTGCGGCAGGAACACTGCTGTATGTTGCATTTGGAATGCCGGCTTTTGATGCAGTCAACCATTCCATGGCAGCTCTTTCAACCGGAGGTTTTTCAACAAGGACTATGAGCATCGGAGCTTATGACAGCCTTTCCATAGAGCTTGTTACAGTGATTCTCATGATTCTGGGTGCGACAAACTTTTATGCCAACATGATTTTGGTCAGGGGAAGATTTCTTGAATTCTTCAGGCTTGGGGAAACAAAGCTGGTGTTGATCATGACAGCCGCTCTGGTTCCGGTTGTGGCATATTTATCCCTCTATGGTCTGTACGGCAGCGTGTCCTCTGCACTGAGGATAAGTTTTTTTAATTTGATATCTGCATTGACAACTACAGGTTTTTCAACTGTTTCTTACAATGACTGGCCTGACTTTGCATATCTTGTGATGATAGTGCTCATGGTTGTTGGTGGAGGAATCGGTTCCACTGCAGGAGGTATCAAGCTGGGCCGAATCAACATTCTTTTAAGACAAAACAGCTGGTCGTTGAAGCGCAAGTTCATGCCAGAACGAATGGTCAACAAGCCGGCAGTTTACAGGCCTGATGGAAAGACATTCATAAACCCGGAGCTTTACCTGGAATCCGCCAACTATGCATTGACCTTCACGGCTTTTCTTCTGATAGGAACATGCATACTTACTCTTTCAGGGTATGGATTGAAAGAATCGCTGTTTGAGTTTGCATCAGCTATAGGAACCGTTGGATTGTCAGTTGGAGTCACCGGCATACACACACCTCCGACTGCGCTGTGGGCCATGACCTTTGGAATGCTGCTGGGGAGACTGGAAATATTCGTAGTCTTTTATTCTATAATGAATGTTGTCAGAAAATTCTGTAGAAGAGAAATTAAGGCATTGAATTAATTATTCATTAAAAATTCCCTTAATTGTTATAAGGGAATTTCTTGTTTAGCCTTGCACTGCCATAGAACGTACAATAAAAATGCTAGGCTGTAAAGGGATATGTTGCAGGAATCCGGTTAACATAGTATTGGTTCCTGAAAAGGAAAAAGAACTATAAACGGAGAATTGCATGACATTCAATCTGAATGATGATCCCCTTAAATTTCAGGGGAAAATGAAAAAATCGAAATATTTTGAAGGATGGTATTTTAAACATGTATCAGCCGATTTAAAAAATATAATAAGTGTAATTCCAGGAATATCAATTGGTGATGTTGATTCACATGCTTTCATTCAAACAGCAGTGAAATGTGAAATTAATGGAAAATCATGGTTAATGACTCATTACCACAGGTTTTCGGCAGATGACTTTTCATGCATGGATAGACCGTTTTGCTTAAAAATTGGAAGCAATACTTTTGAACCAGGAGGTATGGAACTTGAATTAAAAACACATGATTGTTCGGTCAGAGGCAGCATCAGGTATTCTGAATTTGACCCTATAGTCAGAACAAGGATTTCTCCCAGTGCCATGGGCTTTTTTGCATACCTGCCGTTTTTGGAATGTTACCATGATATTGTAAGCATGGGACACAAACTCAGTGGAATTTTGTATTTGAACAACAGCCTGATCGATTTTGACCAAGGCAGAGGCTATATTGAAAAAGACTGGGGAAGTTCATTTCCGAAGGATTACATATGGCTTCAGTGCAATAGCTTCAAAGATTCGGACGCCAGCATCATGTGCTCCGTAGCTGACGTTCCGTTTCTTAATGCATCTTTCAGAGGATTTATATGCAGCTTGTCAGTCTGCGGGCAGGAATACAGGTTTGCCAGCTACAACCTCAGCAGAATATCAAAGCTGGAATGCAGCCGTAACGCTATGGAACTGAATGTTGTCAGGAACAATATTATGCTTGAAGTAAAAGTCGGAACATTTCAGGGAGAGGTTTTAAAAGCTCCACAAAACGGAATTATGAACACAGAAATCAGGGAAGAGTTATGCGGAACTGTCCAAGTAAGATTGAAAAACCTATCAGGAAACATTTTGTTCCAAGGAACAGGAAATCCCTGTGCTACAGAATTGTTCGGAAATCTGAGCAGGCTAAAGGTATAGCCTTTATAAAAATAACCAGCATAATCAGGCTGGTTATTTTTATTGATGCCGGTCTACAGGCTGACAGTGGGTTCGAGGACCGTGAGGGTGTTGTTGTAGGTGTTCAGGTTTGTCACGGCTCCTATGGGTATTGCCATCTTGTACATGCCGTGGCCTGAGGCAAGGTTTGTCATAAGCGGTTTGCCAATGGGAATCAGCACCTCGTTTATAAGGTCTTCGTACGATTTGCCGTAAGCATCTTCGCAGCCTGTGCATTCACCTATAATGATGCCTGCACAGTCACGGAATTTTCCGGCACGTTCCAGGTGTGTTATCATTCTGTACACATGGCTAACCGGCTCGTGGGTCTCTTCTATGAACAAAATTCTTCCTGTGGTGTCGACTTCGAAAGGTGTTCCAAGCGTATCTACAAAGGATGTGAGGTTTCCGCCAACAATCGGTCCTGTAACGTCTCCGGGAATTCTGCTTACCTGAGGGATTTCCGGAGGATTTTCAAGCCTTCTTGGTGAGGTCAGGGTTGATGTTGCCGTAAAGAATTGGTTGAAATTGTAAGCAGGGGTTGTTTCTCTGAAGTCTATGAGCAAAAGACTGTGAAAGGTTATCAGATTTGCCGCTATGTACAGCACATTCAGCAAAACCGTAATATCGCTGTAGCCGGTTATTATTTTTGGATTTCGTGATATTACATCATAATCGAGATATTGAATTATGTCTGCTACACCAACGCCTCCACGTGTGGGGATTATGGCTCTCACCTCTGGGTTTTCAAACATGCTCATGAGGTCAGAAGCCCGTTGCTCGGGTGTGGCAGCCACATAACCTGACCATGAATACACATATCTTCCCACAACTACATTGAATCCCAATCTTTCAAGAAACGCTATTCTGTTGTTTATGGTGGCCTCATCACGTGGACTGCCGAGCGTGACGATTCCAACGGTGTCACCTGCCCGCAAAATAGGTGGTCTGGTGGCCATTTTTATGCCTCCTGTTATTATATTTTAAGCTGTTCATATCAGTATATGAAGAATAAGTCTTTGGTTTACAACATTAATTAATGGTTGTGTCAATTATATCTTTTTTTGACAAACTAACCTCAAATATGACCGGAAATTGTAGTTATTACCACTTTGGTTACTTGACAAGGTACATCGAAAGAAGGTAGTATTATGATTATTACATATTTTGCTCAGTTTCTTAACAAGAAATGAAGGTATTAAACGCATTGGGTAAGCGGATAAACACTAAGTGAGAAGCATTTACAACGTTATTAGATTGAATGGAAGAGGAATGGAAAAATGAATCACAAATTGAAACATTTAAAATGTATTGCAGGTCTTCTTTTATTTTGCATGATCTTTGTGATGATGTTTTTCACGATTTTTACGGCTGCACATTTTCTCCATGAATGCACAGGTGCTAAATGCCTGACGTGTCATGAATTACATGTGGCTGAAGCTTTGACAAAACAATTCGCTGCAGCGATTATGACAGTTGTTGCCGCTTTTTTCACGGCATTGCTCAGCAACAGGATTATGATTGCTGATTCTATTAGCCCATTTCCCGGGCGGACACTCGTTATGGACAAGGTAAGGATGGACAATTAAAATACAATTTTCATATTTCATGGCGGTTTTGACCGTCTTGTTTTCGTGCCGTATTACAGGCAGATTATTAAAATATTGAATATTGGAGGTCCAAGGATGAAAAAAGTAAGTAAAATATTAAACCTAGCTGCAGTTGTTGCTCTGTCAGCAGTGTTTTTGTGCGCATGTGCTTTTGAAGGCAACACAAAAACCGTTAAAACTTTGAATATAGTTTGTACATCATTTCCACAGTACGATTTTACCAGGCAGATTATTGGAGATAATCTTGCAGGGATAGAAGTTGCATATTTAGCTGAAAGCGGTGTGGATATGCATAATTTCCAGGCATCGGCAGATGACATAATAAAGGTGAATTCAAGCGATCTGTTCATTTATACAGGAGGAGAATCAGAAGCGTGGGTTGAGGATCTGGTAAAGCAATCAGGCGAAGGAAAGCTTAATTATCTTGCTCTTGTGGATGTGGTTGAAATGAAGGAAGAAGAAATTGTAGAAGGAATGGAAAATGAGGAAGAGGAAGAAGGCGAAGAGGAGGAAGGTCTGGAATTTGATGAACACGTATGGCTTTCGCTTAGAAATGCAGAGATTATTGTAAAAGCCATCTGTAGTGAACTTTGTGATATTGATCCGGAAAATTCCGGCTACTATTCCAAGAATGCGGATGTGTATGTTGAAAAACTTAAAAGTCTTGATAATGAATATATAAAGATGATCGAAAACGCCAAAAGAAAGACAATCCTTGTGGCAGACAGGTTCCCTTTCAGGTATATGGCAGATGATTACGGACTTGATTATTATGCAGCTTTTGTAGGGTGTTCTGCAGAAACAGAGGCAAGTTTTGAAACTATAGCGTACCTTGCGGAAAAGACAGACGAATTAAAGCTCCCGGTTGTGCTTATCATAGACGGTTCGGACGGTTCCATAGCAAAAACGGTAATAGAGAATTCTTCAAAGCGCAACGCATCAGTCATGACTTTAAATTCTCTGCAGTCTGTATCAAGGAAGGAAATTGACGCGGGAATGACCTATATGGATGTCATGGCTGCAAACCTTCAAGTAATGAAGGAGGCTTTGAACTGACATGGCATTGATAACGTGCAGAAAAACAAATTTGTCGTATGATAACAGGGTGGTAGTTTCGAATCTCAATTTTGATGTGTTTCAGGGAGACTATCTGTGCATTGTTGGTGAAAATGGCTCCGGTAAATCAACTTTGATTAAGACCTTAATAGGGCTCAAGAAAGCTGCCAATGGTGAAATAACATTTGGTGACGGTTTAAAGCATAATGAAATCGGATATATGCCGCAGCAAACAGAAATACATAGGGACTTTCCGGCTTCAGTGAGAGAAGTAATATTGTCAGGATGCCTTAACACCTGCGGTATGAGACCCTTTTTCAGCAAAGCGGAAAAGGCAGCTGTAAGTAGTGTTATGGAGAAACTTAACATAAAAAATCTTGAAAAAAGGTGTTACAGGGAACTTTCGGGAGGTCAGCAGCAAAGAGTGCTGCTGGCACGTGCCCTGTGTGCTGCAAAAAAACTGTTAATCATGGATGAACCGGTTACGGGCCTGGATCCAAATGCAACATACGATATGTACGACATTGTTGAGAAACTCAACAAGAATGAAAACATTACCGTTATTATGGTGTCTCATGACATAGAAGCAGCTTTAGACTACGCAACACATATTCTGAATGTAAGCGACACTCCTTTGTTCTTTGGGAAAAAAGAGGATTATTTGAGTTCCGAAACAGGAAGTATCTTTGCAGGAAAGAAAGGTGGAAACCGATGATGGAAAAGCTCTTTTATTATTTTCAATTTCCTTTTGTCAGATATGCATTGATTGTAGGCGTACTGATTGCCCTGAGCACTTCTCTTCTGGGTGTGACTCTTGTGCTGAAAAGATATTCCATGATAGGAGACGGGCTTTCCCATGTGGCTTTCGGAGCAACGGCGGTTGCTGCCATATTTAATGTTACCGCCGATGTCTATATTACTCTCCCGGTAACAATTCTGTGCGCAGTGCTATTGATCAAAAGCAGCAAAAATGCAAGAATAAAAGGAGATGCAGCTGTCGCAATGCTGTCTGTAGGAGCATTGGCTGTCGGGTATCTTCTTTTGAACATTTTTTCATCATCGGCCAACATAAGCGGTGATGTATGCAGCACACTGTTTGGTTCCACATCAATTCTTACATTGTCGAAATCAGAAGTAGTGTTGTGTGCGGCATTATCGGTTATTGTCCTGTTGGTTTTCATCATTTTTTATAACAAAATATTTGCCATAACATTTGATGAGGACTTTTCCAAGGCAACAGGCGTTAAGTCGGATTTGTACAACATGCTCTTAGCTGTTATTACAGCAGTCGTCATTGTGCTTGCCATGAATCTTGTGGGCGCATTGCTTATTTCGGCGCTTATAATTTTTCCTGCGATTTCTTCCATGCGGGTATTTAAAAGTTTCAGGTCAGTTATAACGAGTTCTGCATTCATTGCAGTGCTCTGTGCTATGTCCGGAATATTGATTTCCATCATGGCGGGGACCCCTGTGGGCTCTACAATTGTTGCTGCAAATATCGGTTTATTCATAGTGATGGAGTTGATTGGATTAATGATGGGAGGTATTGTAAAATGAAAAAAGTGATATCAATGATAATGATAGCATGCGCCTGCTTGCTGTGCGCATGCACAAACAGCAACTCACAGGTTTCGCAAGTGGTGGATTCACAGATTAACAGCGCGGTTCAGAAAACAAAGACTAATGGCGGCAAGAATGATAATTCATATTACAGCAGTGCAAATGACGCAAAAAACGTCAATGCGGCGGACAAATATACGGATGTCACTGATGCTGCTGCAGATGAGGACATACAGGAAAGTTCTGAAGATTCCTCCTCTGATGATAATGCAAGCGGTTCAAATGAAAATGTTGATGTGGATTTAACACTGATGAGCAGCACAATGGTGTATTCGGAAGTGTACAACATGATGATGAACCCGGATGACTATATGGGAAAAACAATAAAAATCATAGGTCTGTACTATTCATTCTACCTGAATGAAACGGGCAAGTATTATCATGCTGTGATCATCAGTGATGCAACAGCCTGCTGTTCCAACGGTTTGGAGTTTGTCTGGGACGACAATACCCATGTTTATCCTGACGAGTATCCGGAAAATAACACAATAATTGAGCTGGTTGGCACTTTTGGGTCTTATGAAGAACTGGGTCAGACCTACTATTACCTTGCCACAAATTCACTTTCTTACAAATAATTTCTGCAGTTTTGCACCTTGGGAAAAAATAGCAGCAGCCTGTCAGTCGACAGGCTGCTTTTCGTTGCAGTTAAATTATTGATGTTCTTCTGCTGCCTCAGCTTCTGCCCTGGTTCTGTGGACAGTTCCGTGGGGGTGCTGCGGGGGAGCATAAATTGAATATAATTTGATTGGTATTCTTCCCGTGTTAACCAGGTTATGCCATTTGCCTGCCGGGATGATGAAAGCAAAGTCATCATACACCTCTTCACGGTAGTCCAAATTGTCCTGGATGTCTCCCATCATTACCATACCTTCGCCTTCTTCAATACGGATGAATTGATCAAGGTCAGGGTGCATCTCCAAACCTATTTCATCGCCGGGGTTTATGCTCATCAGTGTGAGCTGAAGACCGTCTCCAGTCCATAGAGCAGTTCTGAAATTGCTGTTATCCTTGGTTATTTCATTGATATTTACAGTAAAAGGTTCAGGTCCGTAATCTTTTATCTGCACCTGCATGTTCTGTGTTGTATCGTGAACCAGTGCACCGATCAAACGCCTGCTTTTGTCCTGGTTCGAGTAGTAACGACCGCTGCTGCCTGCGCCGTAAGGAGGCGGATAGGAATTGCAGGGACCATACATGGCATAAGGGTTGTACCATGGGGTATTCATGTAATACGGATTCGGATAATTGTTATACATTTCATTCTTTCCTTTCATTGACTTATATATTTATCATATGATTTTTCTTGGTTATTGTGTATGGGCTTTGAAAATATGTAAACTTTTTTCATGTGACTCATATGATATTCCAGACGCAAAAAAGGGGGAATCTGATGGCTCAAAAGTATGATGCCGCTGTCATAGGCGGTGATTCAAGGCAGGTGTATTTAGCGGATATTCTCGTCAGGGAAGGGTTTAAAGTAATTACCTTCGGCCTTGCGGAGAAAATCATTGAATCCGGTACACAGCTTTTCGATGCTGCATCAAGCGCAGAGCAAGCTGTGAAATCGGCATTGACAGTTGTTGCACCCATTCCGATGTCAAAGGACAACAAACACATAACAGTCCTGGATAAAAAGGATAATCCGTTGACTGTTGAAGAACTGTTATCGTATATGGACAGAAGCCAGTTTCTTATTTCGGGCAGCATGACCATGTATGCAGAAGAATTTTGTGTGAAAAACGGCATAATGCATTATGATTTGATGAAAAGCTATGAATTTTCAATCCTTAATTCCATAGCGACCGCAGAGGGGGCCATAGCCCATGCTGTAAATAACAGCATCATCAACATTCATAAGAGTAATGGTCTTGTGTTGGGTTACGGAAGAGTGGGAAAAGTTCTGGCAAACAAGCTGCATGCCCTTGAAATGACGGTAGCCGTGTGCGCCAGAAGCAGGAAGGATTTGACTGATATTTATGTTAACGGCATGGAGAATCTTGAGTACAGGCAGCTTGAAGATGAAATACACAGGTTTGATTTTGTATTCAATACCGTACCGTCTGTGGTTCTGGACAGAAAAATACTGGAAAGACTGTCATCAAACACTGTAATAATTGATGTGGCATCACCACCGGGAGGTCTGGACTTGGAATATGCCAGAGAAATGAATCTCAATGTGCACATATGTCAGGGTATTCCGGGAAAGATTGCTCCGCTGGCGTCAGCTAAAATCATTGCCGACGAAATTCATCCAATATTGAAAGAGAGAAGTGATTAACATGAATTTATCAGGAAAAACGGTGGGCATAGGAATTACAGGCTCATTTTGCACTTTTGAAAAAATAATGCCTCAGATAGTGAAAATCAAGCAGCAGGGGGCAAATGTACACGCTGTTTTTTCAGACAACGCACGGTCCATCAACAGCAGGTTCGGTGATGCTGAGGATTTTGTGAATATAGTCCGGCAGATTACCGGAAACGAACCCATAGCCACGATTGAAGATGCTGAACCTATCGGTCCTCATGACATGTTTGATGTTTTTTTGATTGCACCCTGCACAGGCAATACCATAGGGAAGCTTAACAGCGGCATAACTGACACGCCGGTGCTAATGGCTGCCAAGGCGCATCTCAGGGGAAACAAACCTGTAGTCATTTCCATTTCGACAAATGATGCGTTGGGAATGAACTTCAAGAACATTGCATCTCTTTTGAATACTAAAAATTTTTACTTTGTTCCTTTCGGACAGGATAATTACTCGGCTAAACCAAACTCCATGGTTGCGGATGTTGAAAAAATATTGCCTGCCCTGGAAAAGGCTCTAGACGGTACACAGATACAGCCTGTTATTTGCGGACCTAAGGGTATGGTATGTTCATAACTTTAATGATGACAGTTGAACTTGGCTGAAAATAAGGTTATACTATAGATGAAATAAATTGAGGTGAAGTATGAAAAGAGTGGTATTCCTGGTGGATATGAACGCCTTTTTTATAAGCTGTGAAGGAACGAGGCATCCTGAAATAACGGGTCAGCCCGCTGCTGTTGCGGGAGATCCTGAAAACAGAACCGGCATTATACTAACTGCCAGCTACGAGGCGAGGAAGTGCGGAGTAAGAACGGCTATGGTTCTTAGGGACGCTCTCAGGCTGTGTCCGAATTTGATTGTCATACCCCCTGATCACGGCTTTTATGAAAAGAAATCACGGGAGGTAATGAATGTTTTGTCCTCCTACACCCCGGTCATTGAGCAGAACAGCATCGATGAAGCCTGGCTGGACATGACAGGAACAAGCGGACTCTTTGGTGAACCTTTGAAGGCTGCCAAAAGCATCATGGAGAGGATCAAAAGCGAACTGGGTTTGTGGTGTTCCATAGGAATTTCTGAAAACAAGTTTCTGGCCAAGATGGCTTCGGAAATAAAAAAGCCTCTGGGCATAACAGAGCTGTGGGAAAAGGACATCAGAGAAAAAATGTGGCCCATGCCTGTGGGAAACATGTACGGAGTGGGAAAACAGACTGCAATTAAGCTTCAGAATATGGGAATATCTACTATCAGGGATCTTGCTTCTTCAGACAGGGATTATCTTGTAAGTAAGCTCGGAAAGATGGGAGGAGAGCTTCACCTGCTGGCTAACGGAATAGACATGTCGCCGGTTTTGCCTCACGGTGCAGGCAGCATGAAATCAATAGGAAGATCCGTAACTCTCCCTCATGACATAACAGACATGGAAGATGCTAAAAAGATACTGCTGGAGCTTTCGGACGATGTAGGGATGACTGCCAGAAAATATGGCAAGAAAGGTCACACGGTTCAGATAACCATCAAGTATGCTAACTTCAAAAGCATAACGAGGCAGATGAGTGTGCCGTCCACATGTTTGGTGAAAGACATATACAGTGCAGGTCTTAAGCTTCTTTTTGCAAACTGGAGCCGGGAGCCCGTAAGGCTTATCGGAATAAGCATCAGCGGTTTTAACGAAAGATGTGAACTGGAGCAGATGTCGCTTTTTGAGCTGCCCAAATCCGAAGGTGCAGAATGCAGCAAAGATAAAATAGACCACCTTGAAAACGCAATACACAACATCCGGCAAAAGTACGGCTCTTCAATAATTAAGTCCGGGGCTTTGGTGGAAAAACAAAGCAAGAAGCAACAGGATTGACAGCCTGAAAAATACTATTCATGAACGATGATTGAATAATTTACAAGCCCCTTGCAATAATAATATGGAATATTGTTAAAAGGAGCTGTAAGATGAGTGTAAACAATGCAATGACAGCTGATTTTTTGCGTTCTGCCTATGGAGGAGAAAGCATGGCTCACATGAGGTATCTCATATGGAGCGATTCAGCAAAAAAAGACGGCTTTCCCAACATAAGCAGACTGTTCCACGCTGTGGGCTATGCTGAATGGGTTCATGCCAAAAATCATTTCAATGTTCTCAAGGATGTTGTGGGTGACTTTACGGTGCCTGCCGGTGCTGTGTTCGGACATACGGACATAGTTCAAAACCTTCAGGGAGCCATTGACGGGGAGTTGCACGAAATAAAGCAGATGTATCCTGTATATCTTGAAACTGCCAGGTTTCAAAAGGAAAATGAAGCGGAAAAATCATTTCATTACGCCTTGGAGGCTGAGAAAATTCATGCCAGGATGTTTCAGGTTGCTCAACAGGCTGCAGAACAGAAAAGGGATATAGGCGGGGAGCCAATCTACGTCTGTCCAGTTTGCGGCTATACCGAATCAGGAGAAAATGCCGACAAGTGCCCCGTTTGCGGAGCCAAAAGAGAAATATTTAAAGCATTTAAATAACAGCGTCAAAATCACCTGAATTATCTTCAGGTGATTTTTTTAACTTGATTGTAACATAAGTTATTTTAACGAATATAATAAATACAATTAACAAAAAGGAATGATGTTATGTACTGGAACCTAATTCCATGGTTCTTCCTGGGTTACGGTGCAGGTAGATGCGACAATCGTCGCAGAAGCCGCAGACGATGCCGCGGAAGATATTGATTGATATAAAAAAGAGAGGCAACGTGATTTCGTTGCCTCCTTGATTTTTAAATTATATTGGTTCCGTGGTCTTTCAGGTTGAAGCGCTGTTTTTCCTTATCAAGATAGCCGCCCACATATCCATTCTGTCTGGAGGTAAGATTTGCCCTGTCCTGAACTTCCGGTTTTGCTATGTCCAGTTCTTTTGCAACCTCTGCTTTCATCTGGTTAAGTGCCGTTATTGCTTCCGGAGAAACAGTTATATTGTTTTTGAAGTTATGAGCCATGTCAGTCTCCTTTCTTTTATTGAGTATTATGTCCGTTTGAGCATAATTAAACCATTCAGGCGGTTATAATATTTTTAGTTGGAAACAATAGAAAAAGCTTTGCAATTTAAAAAAAATATTATATAATAGTCAAAACAACATTTTTCAGCAATGATCAAAGCTACGATTCAAGTTTTCCAAAGAGAGCCGGTGTTTGGTGAGAACCGGTGAAAGGCTGAATCTTTCCACTTTAGGAGCTGTCGGTGATGAATCGAAGGCCGGTATCCTTTACAATACCTTACGAGTGGTCGCCTTACGGCGGCAATTTGGGTGGCAACACGGTATCTTTCGTCCCATGCAGGGAAGAAAGATTTTTTTGTTTGTTATACATCTGACTTTATGATAGAAGGTCGGAGTAAGTAAAATTTTTGGAGGTTACTATGTTAGATTTAAAATTTGTCAGAGAAAACCCTGAAACAGTTAAGGAAAACATCAAGAAGAAATTTCAGGACAACAAGCTCCCCATGGTTGATGAAGTAATAGCACTGGACATCGAGAGCAGAGAAACAAAACAGAAGGCAGACAATCTCAGAGCAGACAGAAACAAGATTTCTAAGGAAATAGGCGGTCTCATGGCAAAGGGCCAAAAAGAGGAAGCCGAAGAACTGAAAAAACAGGTAACGAAGGATTCTGAAATGCTTGCTGAACTTGAAGCGAAGGAAGCAGAGCTTGAAGAAAAAATCAAGAAAATAATGATGACTCTCCCAAACATTATCGACCCAAGCGTTCCAATAGGCAAGGACGACAGTGAGAACGTGGAGGTTCAGAAATACGGTGAGCCTGTTGTTCCTGATTTTGAAATTCCGTACCACACGGATATAATGGAAAAATTCAACGGTCTTGATCTTGAAAGCGCAAGAAAGGTTGCCGGAAACGGATTCTACTACCTGATGGGAGATATTGCAAGACTCCATTCGGCTGTGATTTCATATGCTAGAGATTTCATGATCAACAGGGGATTTACATACTGCGTTCCTCCTTTCATGATCAGAAGCGAGGTTGTGACAGGGGTTATGAGCTTTGCGGAAATGGATGCCATGATGTACAAGATTGAAGGCGAGGATCTGTACCTCATCGGAACAAGCGAACACTCAATGATAGGCAAGTTCATCGACACGATCCTTCCCGAGGAATCACTTCCGCACACTTTGACAAGCTATTCTCCGTGTTTCAGAAAAGAGAAGGGTGCGCATGGAATTGAAGAAAGAGGAGTTTACAGAATACACCAGTTTGAAAAACAGGAAATGATTGTTGTTTGTAAACCTGAAGAAAGCCCTATGTGGTTTGACAAGCTGTGGCAGAATACGGTTGATTTATTCCGTTCGCTTGATATTCCTGTAAGAACATTGGAATGCTGCTCAGGAGACCTGGCCGACCTGAAAGTTAAATCTATTGATGTTGAAGCATGGTCACCGAGACAGAAGAAGTACTTTGAAGTTGGAAGCTGCTCAAACCTGGGAGAAGCTCAGGCAAGAAGGCTGAAGATAAGAGTCAACGGCGAAAACGGCAAATACTTCGCCCACACGCTGAATAACACAGTGGTTGCTCCGCCGAGAATGCTTATCGCGTTTTTGGAAAACAACCTGAACGCAGACGGCACTGTGAACATTCCAAAGGCTTTGCAGCCATACATGGGTGGAATGACCTTAATGAAATAAACATAAAAATGCGGTTTAATTAACCGCATTTTTTTGATTTGACCTATTCTATGTTCTTGTCAAGTTTGATGTCCAGCTTATCCATCTTGTAGTAGAGCGTCTGCCTCGGTATGCCGAGTTTCTTGGAAGTCTTAGATATGTTGCAGTCATACTTTCTCAGTGCTCTGGTTATAACATTTCTTTCAAACTGATCAATCTGCTCGCTCAATGATTTTGAAGACATATCTTCTTCAGGAACAAAATCTGTATCATCCTGAACCGCTACGATGTTCTTCTTTTTTAGGTTGATGTAATCCGGAAGATCTTTTTTTGTAATTATGCTGCCTTCTGCTATATTTATTGCATACTCGATGGAATGTTTCAATTCCCTTACGTTTCCCGGCCATTCATAGCTCTTGAAGAAATCCATAACTTCGCCGGAAAAACCGCTTACATTTTTTCCAAGTTCCCTGTTGTAGTATTTGAGGAAGTAATCGCAAAGCTCAATTATATCTCCCTTGCTTTCCCGCAAGGGAGGCAGACTGAAATTAATGGCGCTCAGCCTGTAAAACAGGTCCATCCTCAGTCTTCCTGCAGCTATGGCTTCATGAGGATCCTCGTTAAGAGCTGCAATGATTCTGACATCAACGTGATGTGTCTTGTTTTCGCCCAGTCTTCTTATGTGCCCTTCCTGAAGGAATCTCAGAAGCTTTGCCTGAAGCGTCAGGTCCATGGAGTTTATTTCATCCAGGAAAAGCGTTCCTCCGTCAGCTTCCTCAATCAAACCTTTGGAATCACGGGCTCCGGTAAAGCTTCCAAGAGCTGTTCCGAACAATATGCTCTCAAACAGCGTGCTCGGTATGGCGGCGCAGTTTTGTGCAATGAAAGGTTTTTTGCTCCTTTTGCTTTCGCTGTGAAGGCACTGCACAACCAGCTCCTTGCCGGTTCCTGTCTCGCCGTACACAAGCACCGGAGAATTGCTGTCAGCCGTTTTATTTATCTTATTTTTAAGTTCCTTCTTTATTTTGCTGTTTCCGATTATGTCTTCTAGGGTGTAGACAGCCTGTGAAGAGATGCTGCTGCTTTTTGCCGGAGATACGGAGTTGAACTTTTCAACATCGGTAAAAATTTCAATGACTCCTTCCAGCTGTCCGTTTTCATAAAAGGGTATGGTGCTGGATAGGATTGTCACGCGTTTGTCCTGATAATTGTAGTAGTTCTGCACGTAATTTTTCATGCCTTCACCGGTTCTTAGCGTCCTCATTATGGTGCTTGTTTCTTCCGTAAGCTTTGGGAAAATTTCAAGCATGTGCTTACCCAGTGCGCTTTCCACCTTAAGTCCGGCCAGGTCGTTTATCGACTGGTTGTAGAATACCACATTGCCGTGCTTGTTCACTATGAAGATTCCGCAGTACAGGTTTTCTGAAATCAATTTCAAAATATTTTTATAGTCCATAAGAGCCTCTGAAATTTATCTATATAGGATATTAGTGCATGCTTCGCCTTGCGCGGGCATATACAAAGATGTAAGAATTTGTCGTTCATACTATTGACAACCCACGAATTTGTCATCCTGAGCGCTAGCAAGGATATGTATTTATTATATCATAATTCAAATAAAATTTATACTGTTTAAATTTTATTTTGCTGGAAGTAAATTTTATTTTTAGTTATTGTTTTGGATGGTATTTCTTTTACACGGAACATTGGGACTCATCTATTTTGCCAACACAGGAGTAAATCATACTAAAAAGAATAATTAGTAAAATAAGTGAAAAAATTCGATTTTTGTAATATACTTCAAGTGCAGACATTATTGATTATAATGGATTATGTGTAAAATTTTACAACTGTAAAAAAAACGGGCGTTTTTTTGTATTAAAAATCATACATTGATTTTCCTCTATGGTTAAGCTGTTCAATTTTCAATGCTGATTTTTGGCTTGAAAATTGCATGTAGAAAAATGAATAAACTAATTGGAGCAAATATGATTACTGCAAATATTTTCAACATACAAAAGTTTTCTATCCATGACGGCCCCGGAATAAGGACTACGGTTTTCTTCAAGGGATGCCCCTTAAGGTGCTTGTGGTGCCATAATCCTGAAAGCCAGCAGACGGAAAAAGAGATGCTTTATGACAGGGAAAAGTGCGTTCTTTGCGGAAACTGTGTCAGGGTATGTCCGGAGGGAGCCGTAAAAATTGAAAACAACTCCGTAACCACCGACATGGATAAGTGCAGCGGCTGCGGCAAGTGCGTAACCTACTGCATACCGGGAGCCAGACAGATTGCCGGCAGGGAGTACACAGTTCATGAAGTGCTTAATGAAGTCATTAAGGATATCGTATTCTACGACAAATCAAAGGGAGGGGTTACGCTTTCAGGCGGCGAACCGCTTATACACATTGATTTTGTTGAAGAGCTCTTAAGAAATCTCAAGGAAAGAAGCATACACACCGCCGTGGACACCAGCGGTGCCGTTAGTTTTGAAAACCTGAAGAGGGCTGCTGCTTACACGGATGTATTTCTGTATGATATAAAGCTGATGGATGACGAAAAACATGCTGAATACATTGGCATGTCTAACAAGTTGATTCTGGATAACCTGAAAAAGCTGTCTCAGATTCACAGCAACATCAATCTGAGAATGCCCATAATAGAGGGAATCAATGCTGATGAAGACCACATAGAACAAACCATCGAATTCATCGAAGGATTAAACATACAAAAGGTCAACCTTCTGCCATACCACGACATAGCCAGGCACAAGTACAAGAAGCTCGGTCTTGACTACATGGATGACAGAATGTCAAAACCTTCAGATGAAAAGATGAATAGATTTAAGGAAATGTTTGAAAAAAAGGGTTACAAGGTAAAAATAGGAGGTTAGTATGAGAGGCTACACAGAAAGAACAAAAAATCTAAGACTAGTAAGTGTATCTACACAGCCCAGGGTAAGCCTGGAAAGGGCACTTTTGGAAACGGAATTTTATCAAAAAAATTTCGGTACGGTTGAAACTCCGGTTTTGCGTGCCATGAATTTCAAATATCTCATGGAACACAGAAAGCTCTACATCGGAGAAGGTGAGCTTATAGTAGGAGAAAAAAGCGAAGGACCGCAGGTAGTTCCTACATTTCCTGAGCTTTGTGCCCACACCGTTGAAGACATGACCGTAATGAACGAAAGAAAGTACATCAACTTCAAGGTTAATGAGGAGGACAAGAAGGTACAGGCGGAAAAAATTCTTCCTTACTGGCAGAACAAGTCAACAAGGGATAAGATACTGGCATCCATGACACAGGAGTGGAAGGACTGCTATGCAGCCGGAATGTTCACGGAATTCATGGAGCAGAGGGCACCTGGACACACCGTTGCAGATGACAAATTTTATCACAAGGGATTCCTGCAGTTCAAAGAAGAAATTGAAGAAGCGATTGAAGCACTGGATTTTCTAAATGATCCTGAAGCTTACGACAAGAAGGCTCAGCTTGAGGCAATGGCCATATCATGCGATGCCATCATCATATACGGACAAAGATATGCTGCATACGCAAGGGAACTTGCCCAGAAGGAAACAGACCAGAAGAGAAAAGAAGAACTTCTGTGGATCGCAGGAAACTGCGACGTGGTTCCGGCCCACAAACCAGAGACTTATGCCCAGGCGCTTCAGATGTACTGGTTTGTGCATATTGGCATCACTACGGAACTGAACACATGGGATGCATTCTCTCCCGGGAAACTGGATCAGTATCTGTATCCGTTCTACAAGAAGGAGCTTGAAGAAGGAACCATCGATTACGATAAGGCAAGGGAACTCATGGAATGCCTCTGGATCAAGTTCAACAACCAGCCGGCACCGCCCAAGGTAGGAATCACACTTAAGGAAAGCGGAACCTACACGGACTTTGCAAACTTCAACACAGGCGGCATAGATCCATACACAGGTGAAGACGGAGTAAATGACGTATCCTACATCATACTTGATACCATGGATGAAATGAGGCTTCTGCAGCCAAGCTCCAACGTTCAGATAAGCGAAAAGACACCTGAAAAATTCCTGAGACGTGCAGTTGAAATTTCAAGAAAAGGCTGGGGACAGCCGGCATTTTACAACACAGAGGAACTGATTCAGGAACTTCTGAACGCCGGAAAGACGCTGGAGGATGCCCGTTTTGGAGGTTCCAGCGGGTGCGTGGAAACAGGCTGCCACGGAAGGGAAGCCTACGTTCTCACAGGATACCTGAATGTTCCGAAAATTTTCGAGCTGACCATGAACAACGGCTTTGACAAGTACACAAACAAGCAGATAAGCATCAAGACCGGAAATCCGGAGGATTTCAAGTCCTATGACGAACTGAAGGACGCATTCCTCAAGCAGCTTGAATACATCATAAATGTAAAGATAAGAGGAAACAACGTAATAGAGAAGATTTTTGCCGAGCACATGCCGTCACCTTTCATGTCGGTTCTGACCACCGGCTGCAAGGAAAGCGGAAAGGATTACAATGCAGGCGGTTCCAAGTACAACACAAGGTACATTCAGATTGTCGGCATCGGAACCATTACCGATTGTCTTGCATCATTGAAGTACAATGTGTTTGAAGAGAAACGCTTCTCCATGAAGGATATGGTCCAGGCAATAGATGCAAACTTTGAAGGGTATGAGATGATTCACAACCTTGTATTGAATCACACTCCAAAGTACGGCAACGACGATGACTATGCCGATGACATCATGCTTGACGTATTTACAAACGTACGAGACAGAATAAAAGGAAGAAAAACCGTATGCGGCGGAACGTACCAGATCGACATGCTTCCAACCACATGCCATGTGTACTTCGGTTCAGTGATGACTGCATCACCAAACGGAAGGCTTGCAGAGAAACCCGTTACGGATGGTATTTCTCCGGAGAAGGGAGCAGACAGGAACGGACCTACTGCTGTTATAAAATCCTGCGCAAAGATGGACCACACATCAACGGGTGGAACACTTTTAAATCAGAAGTTCACACCGTCATCAATTGCAGGGGAGGAAGGTCTTGACAATGTGTCGGCACTGGTAAGGGCGTACTTCCAGATGATGGGACATCACATTCAGTTCAACGTAATTGACAGAAGTACATTGCTTGATGCCCAGAAAAATCCGGACGAGTACAAGGACCTCATCGTGAGGGTTGCAGGTTACTCAGACCACTTCAACAACCTTGAAAAGGCCCTGCAGGATGAGATAATAGAAAGAACAGAACAGTCATTTAACTAAATATAAGAATCATATGAAGCAGGTTAATGCCTGCTTCAGTTTTTTGTTGATGATGGTTCTAAAGTATACGTGATAGATTCAAGGCTTTATCCGCTTTTAATCATAACAAGGAGCATATGAAGGCAGTATCGGATTTTAGCGGCACAAACCGGAAGAAGACATGCAATATAAACAACGCCTGTCTTTTTTGAGCGGTTTTTTAGGAAATAATGCTGAAAGATTTTGTATTTAATTTGTTGACAAGTGAAACTGCAGGATGTAACATCATGATGATACTTTAAATGGGGTTAATAAATGAAACATAATACAAACAAATATGATATAACAGAGGGAGTAATCTGGAAACAGATTCTTATTTTCTTTTTTCCGATTTTGTTGGGGACTTTTTTTCAACAGCTTTACAACACAACCGACGCCATAGTAGTTGGACGTTTTATAGGCAAGGAAGCTTTGTCGGCAGTGGGTGGTACGACCGGTACATTAATAAACCTGCTAGTCGGCTTTTTTGTGGGTCTTTCTTCCGGTGCCACGGTCATAATATCCCAGTACTTCGGTGCCAGGAAATATGATGACTTGAAAATATCGGTTCATACTGCCGTGGCCATGGCCATCATAGGCGGCGCATTGTTCATGGCTGTTGGCATTGCCGCAGCGCCAATTGCATTATCTGCAATGGGAACTCCTGAGGATGTAATAGGGTATTCGCTGATTTACATAAGGATTTATTTCATGGGCATGATTCCAAACATGATTTATAACATGGGAGCAGGAATTCTCAGGGCCGTTGGTGACTCAAAACGTCCGCTGTACTTCCTTGTTGCAAGCTGCATAGTGAACATAGCCCTTGACTTGATTTTTGTGGCAGCCCTGGGACTGGGGATTTACGGGGTAGCCATAGCCACAGTAACATCTCAGTGCATGAGCGCATTTCTTGTCTTGTTAATTTTAGGCAAGACAGATGCTCCCTACAAGCTGGAAATAAAACAACTTAAAATTGACAGTGAGAAGCTGAGACAGATTTTCAAGATAGGACTTCCTGCAGGTTTTCAATCTTCTATGTACAACGTAGCCAACGTAATAATACAGTCCAGCATAAATTCGTTCGGCACTGACACGGTTGCAGCCTGGACGGCATTCTCAAGAATTGACGGTTTGTTCTGGATGATGATGGGGGCATTCGGCGTTTCCATCACAACCTTTGTGGGTCAGAATTTCGGAGCCGAAAAGATTGACAGGGTTAAGAAAGGCGTTAAGCAGTGCCTCATCATGTGCATGGCTGCTGCAATAACGCTGAGCTTTATACTGTATGTCGCCGGAAGCCGGGTATATCTGCTGTTCACCACCGACTCGTCCGTAATCGTAAAAGGTCTGGAAATCCTAAGATTCCTGGTACCAACGTACTTTACATTTGTGTTCATAGAAATTTTGTCCGGAGCCCTGAGGGGAATGGGAAACTCTTTGGTTCCCATGCTTCTAACAAGCATAGGCGTGTGCGGTCTTAGGATAGGATGGATTTTTATTGCAGTTCCAATGTACCCGGGAGTTAAGACGGTCATTTTCAGCTACCCGCTCAGCTGGGCTGTAACTTCCCTGCTTTTCATGGCGTACTACAGATACTTCTGGAGAAAGAAAAGAAAAAACAGCGAGGATACTGAATTGAGCTTAGGGCAGTGAGTCTTGACATATTATTCCAATGACTTATAATATATATAGCTGATTGTTTAACCCATTACCATTTTATCTTATTTTGGGTACACTTTTTCATAGGATAAAGTTCGACGGTATTTTCATGGACTTAATAGTAATATATTGACTATATAAAAACAAGGAGTTGGATTATGTCTGAATATATTGTAACTTGCTGCTCTACAGCAGATATGCCTCTGGAGTTTTTCAAAGCCAGGAACGTGCCGTTTGTCTGCTTTCACTTCATAATGGATGGAATGGAATATGAAGATGACTTGGGACAGTCAATGGCTTTTGACGAATTTTACAAAAGAATCTCTGACGGTGCACAGCCCACAACCTCCCAGGTTAACGTAGGACAGTTCAATGACTTATTTGAAGGATTCCTTAAAGAAGGTAAGGATATACTTCATATTTCACTGTCATCCGGATTATCCGGCACATACGGCAGCGCATGCGCTGCAAGGGATGTATTGCTGGAAAAATATCCGGACAGAAAAATTCTGGTGGTGGATTCTCTGGCAGCATCCTCGGGATACGGCCTGTTGGTTGATGCGGCCTGTGACCTGAGGGACAGCGGCTTGAATATTGAACAGGTATATGACTATCTGCAGGAAAATAAGCTTTATGACCACCATTGGTTTTTCTCAACGGACCTTACAAGCTATTATCGGGGTGGCAGGATTTCCGCAGCAGCAAATCTTTTCGGTACAATGCTCAACATCTGTCCGCTGCTGAACGTAAACCAAGAAGGAAGACTGATCCCCAGGGAAAAAATAAGGGGCAAGAAGAAGGTTATTGAAGAAATAGTCAAAAAGATGGAGCTTAACGCAAAAGACGGGCTGGATTATTCAGGCAAGTGTTTCATATCCAACTCATCATGTTATGAGGATGCCAGAAAGGTTGCCGACCTGGTAGAAAGCAGGTTCCCGAAGCTTGACGGAAAAGTCATGATAAACAGCATCGGTACTGTAATAGGGTCTCATACAGGGCCCGGAACCGTGGCGCTCTTCTTTTTCGGAAACAAACGAACAGATTGAATTAAACCGGTGAAAACCGGTTCAGACTATTGACAAACCTCGAATATGTCATCCTGAGCGTAGCGAAGGATCTCATCTTTATTGAAAACATGAGATTCTTCGGGCTATGCCCTCAGAATGACAAGGCCGGAAACTACTTTGTCATCAACCTGAACCGGTGAAAACCGGTTTTTTATTGCGAAGGCACACGTCATGGATTTTTCTGGTCCGGATTCTAGAAGAAAACCTTCTTCCCAAATATTGCATTACTTTTGGAAACAATGCTGTGCTATACTGGTTAAACGAAGGGGGAGATTTAATGAAAAAAACTTTCAGGCAAACGATAGCACTGGTAATTGCCTTCATGATGATGCTGTCATCTGGCAACTATGCTTTCGCAGCTAAGACGGACAAGGTGCCACCCACAGCTCCGACTAATTTGAAAACAGCTTCAGCCACAAATAGCTCGGTCACTCTCATATGGGATGCATCAACTGACAACGTAGGAGTAAACGCTTACAGCATCTACAAAGACGGAAAATATCTAGCGTCCTCCATGACGACCGCTTACACAGCGGACAACCTTGAAACAGGCAGTACATACGAGTTTTACGTGCTGGCAAAGGATTTGAAAAGGAACCTTTCAAAGCCCAGCAAGCCGGTGAAGGTCACAATATCTTCAGAGTCTGCCGGTTCATCAGCTCCGTCAAGCGGTGAGCAGCAGGAAAGAAGAGTGGTGGGATACTACGCCGCATGGTCATCCTACTCAGGATTTACACCGGATAAACTGGATGCATCCAGTTTAACCCACATAAACTATGCATTTGCCAACATAGGGGCCGATTTCAAAATCACTATGGGATATCCGGACAAGGACCCTGCAAATTTCAAGCTGCTGCAGGGGCTAAAAAAAGCCAATCCCAACCTGAAGACTCTCATATCCGTGGGAGGATGGACATGGTCCGGAAAGTTCTCCGATGCCGCTTCAACAGAAGCAAACAGGACTGCATTTGCACAGGGATGCGTTGACTTCATAACCAGGTACGGTTTTGACGGCGTTGACCTCGACTGGGAATATCCTGTGGGCGGAGGTATGGCCGGAAATTCCAAGAGTCCTGCAGATAAGCAAAATTTCACTCTTTTGCTGAAAAACATAAGGGAGAAGCTGGACAAGCAGGGAGAACTGGACAACAAACACTACCTTCTGACAATAGCAGGCGGAGCCGGCAGCCACTACATACGAAACACTGAACCTTCACTGTTTCACCAATACTTAGACTATGCCACGGTCATGACCTATGACATACACGGAGCCTGGGATACCTATGCTGATTTCAATGCACCTCTTTATGTCAGCAAGTCATCGCCCCAGTTCAAATGGAGCCTGGATTCAAGCGTAAAGGCGTGGACTGCGGCAGGTTTCCCGGCTGCTAAGCTGGTGGCTGGAGTACCTTTTTACGGATACATGTATGAGATTAAGAGCGGAGCCAACAACGGATTGTTTCAACCTTTTTCAAAAGCTAAGTCTTTGAGCTACAACACCATTTCTAAGAATTATCTAAGCGAAAAAGGGTTCACCAGATATTTTCACGAGCAGTCAAAGGTTCCCTATCTTTCCAACGGAAAGATTTTCATCAGCTATGACGATGAACAGTCCATTAAGTACAAGGCGGACTACATAAAGGATAACGGACTTGGGGGGGCAGCCATATGGGAGCTCAGCCAGGATCCTAACAGGATTCTTCTAAGTGTGCTGTCAGATTCGCTGCTCAGATAATTTATGTTCAAAATGATATTTACAAATGCAGAATGCCATAATATAATGTAAGCAAAATTTTGCAGGAGTTTTTAATGAAATCAAGTGAACTTTCAAGGAACCTTTCAGGAAGCGCAGATTCTTTGGATGAATACAATGAGTGTGTCTTGGATCTGTTGGAGCACGAGGCTGTCAGGTCCATGGAAAAATTCATACAGCACGGAAGCGTAAGCTGCCTTGAACACAGCATTGCAGTGTCGAGAATCAGCTACCGGTTATGCAAAAAACTCGGGCTGGATTACCGATCCGCAGCAAGAGGAGGGCTTCTGCACGACTTTTTTCTGTATGACTGGCATATTACAAAGACCCAGGGCGGTCTTCACGGGTTCACACATCCTGTGACTGCTCTTAGAAATGCAAAAAATCATTACAGCCTAAACCCTGTTGAAGAGGACATAATCTTAAAGCACATGTGGCCTCTTACCTTCAGGGCACCAAGGTACAAGGAATCGATGGTTGTTTCTCTTGTTGACAAGTACTGTTCAGCAACAGAAATATTCACCTTTGAAAGGATGAAACAGTTGGTTTTGCCATTTTGGTCTGCAGCAAACCAATAAACAGGGACTGTCGCATCTGTGATTATTATCATGTCATTCTGAGCCTTTAGCCCGAAAGATGATATGGATACACAATGTGACAGCCCCTTTTATGTTTCATATTGTTATTTGAACTGATCAAATTTTTTTGCTATGTCTTCTATGTTGCCGGATTTCATGTCTTCAGGAAGTATGGGCAGTTTGAATATCTTCTTGCCGCTGAAGGTTTTTTCTATGATATTCAGGTAGATTTTTTCCTGTTCCTTCTTTTTCCTCCAGAACGGGTCTTCGGAATTTTCCGGAAGTATTTTATTCACTATTATTCCGTCTACGGAAATGTTGTATTTCTCAAGAACTGCAATAGCCTTGGCTGTTTCGTCTATGGGAAGCTTTTCTGCATTTATGACGAATATGAAGGACAGCAGCCTGTCATCCATCATTATTTTTTTGGCAAGCTTAACCTTATCATATCTCTTGTTAAGTATTTTAATAACTTCGTCGTTATCCAGGTCCTTTCTGTCCGGATGGCCGCTGTGCAGGGCCATTGACATGAGCTTCACCGATTTCTGCCTCTTTTCAATGAGAGTCTCAAGCCATGCTCCCAGAAGTTCCGGAAGCGAGAGAAGTCTAACGGTGTGTCCTGTGGGAGCAGTGTCGAATATTATTCTGTCGTACTCTTCTGTTTTCTCGGTAATAATTTCTATCATTTTGTCAAACAGAGCCGCTTCCTCCGATCCGGGTGAAACAGCAGCAGCATCGATCTGCCTGTTGATCTGTTGCACTATGACGGGGCTGACAATGTTCTTTAGGCTCTTTCTCACATTGTTCATGTAAATCATGCTTTCTTTCTCTCCGCTGATTTCAATGGCATCAAGATTTGGCATAATGCTGGTTATTTCATCGCTTATTGCTTTTTCAAAAATATCCGATGTGGAGTGCGCTGGGTCAGTTGAAACCAGCAGCGTCTTAAGGCCGCTATTGGCCGAATACACCGCATATGAAGCACTGCAGGTAGTTTTTCCCACACCGCCTTTTCCACCGAAAAAAATAATTTTGTTCATGTCCCCTCCTATGCGTCAAAGCCGTAATCAGACCATCTTTCTTCCCAGACGTAAAGTCTGTTGATCATCCTGTTCTGCCATCCGTCAAGGTCTTCAGCTATGAGCGGCAGAAGTTCAAGCGAATAGTATGTGGTGGGTATGGGTATGCCCAGAATGTCGCCAAAGCACAGAAGTATAAATTCATCCATTTCGTTGTGTGCTTCCTTGAAGATAACGGACCTTGACTTTCTTTCGAAATCAGTCGCCGCTCCTAAAAACAGTTTCACATTTTCAAGAAATTCCTTAATTTTTGAAGTATCCAATGCGTCCTCCTCTGTAACGATTTCCTATCGGGTGCCAATTGCTTGAATAGATTGTATTTCAATATTTTGGCAAAGTCAATATATATCTGAGTTGTGATTTTTTATCATGTTACAAGTATTGTTCTTAGTGCCGTAAGGCTGTGAATTTCATAGGTTGGCTTGAAGCGTGTTGTGTTTTGGATTTTCCCCGGATTGAACCAGCAGGTGTCTATACCGGCATTTATGCCTCCCTGTATGTCTGTTGTGAGACTGTCTCCAACCATCAGAACCTTGTGTCTGTCCGTACAGCCGATGTTGTTCAGGGCATGTTCAAAAATTCTTTTATCCGGCTTGGAAAGTCCTACTTCTTCAGAAATCACCACATCATCCATATACTTTCCTATGGAAGAATTCCTGACCCTGTTGTGCTGTACAGCTGTCAGACCATTTGTTATGATTGTCAGTCTGTACTTCCTGCTCAAATCCTGTACAAGGCTCATGCTGTCATCATAAAGAAAGGATGACTGGGACAGGTTCATCATGTACGATTTTGCAAATTCATATTCATCCATGTCTGCCTGAAGCTTTTCAAAGAATTTTCTAAACCGTTCATACTTAAGCTTTTCCTGAGTTATGAGGCCGTTATCGAAATCCTTCCAAAGGGAATTGTTTATGTGGGCATAAATGCTGTAGTGATATTTTTCGTCGTAATCAAAGCCGTAATCCAGCATTGTTTTTCTGAAAGCTTCCTTTTCTGCCTTACTGAAGTCAAACAGCGTGTCATCGGCGTCAAACATTATAATTTCATATTTCATAATTTTCTCCTGTTACTGTTTCATCTATTTTACATTTTCATCATGGTGATTGTCAACAGGCAAGAACCAATAAGTCATCAGTCAGATGCGGTCATAAATAAATGTCTGCAGTAATTAATTTAAAAGTTATTTCATAAAACGAAAATTATTCCAACACATTACTGTTTGTGGTATAATTTAAATGAAAATAATCAAGCTAAATAAATATAAACGGATGTTATATAGGAGGCACATATGCATTGTGTACAAAACATAAGCTCTCATATTTACTGGGTGGGAGGCAACGACAGAAGGCTGGAGCTGTTTGAAAACATGTTTCCTCTGCCGGGCGGCGTATGCTATAACTCATTCATGATCATGGATGAAAAAACAGCACTGGTAGATACGGTGGACCAGTCCATAAGCAGGCAGTTCATGGAAAACATCACAGAGGTTCTTGGTGGCAGAAATCTGGACTACCTGGTCATAAACCACATGGAGCCGGATCACTGCGCAAACATAGAAGAAATGGTAAGGCGTTATCCTTCAGTCAAAATAGTTGGAAACAAAAAGACGTTTCAGATGATAGAGCAATTCTACAATTTTGATTTTGAAATGAACATGCTTGAGGTTAAGGAAGGGGACGTGCTGATGCTGGGAGAGCACAGCCTCAAATTTTTCTTCGCACCCATGGTTCACTGGCCTGAAGTAATGTTCACTTATGAAATGACAGAAAAGATTTTGTTTTCTGCCGATGCATTCGGTTCCTTCGGAGCGCTTTCAGGGAACATATTCAGCGATGAATCGGATTTCGAATGCACGTTTGCCGAGGAAGCAAGGCGCTACTATGCAAACATAGTGGGCAAGTTCGGGCAGCAGGTTCAGACCATCATGAAAAAGCTCTCACAGTGGGAGATAAAAATGATATGCCCTTTGCATGGTCCCATTTGGAGGAATAACATAGATTACATAATCGGAAAGTATGATTTGTGGAGCAGGTACGAGCCTGAAAAGAAAGGCGTGCTTCTGGTTTACGCATCCATGTACGGCAACACGGAAAATGTAATGAACGTCATAGCCAACAGCCTTGCAAAAAAAGGAGTAAGCCACATGCACATGTACGATGTGTCCAAGACACATCCTTCCTACATAATATCAGATGCATGGAAGTTCAGCCACATAGTGTTCGGTTCGCCCACATACAACCTGGGACTGTATTACGGAATGGAAAATGTGATGAAGGATATGGCAGCCCTTCAGTTCCAGAACCGCAAGGTAGCGCTGGTGGGAAACGGTTCATGGGCGCCCAGGGCAGGAAAGGCCATGGAGGAAATTTTATGTTCCATGAAAAATGTTGAGCTCATATGCCAGCCCTTTGAAATAACATCATCCATGAAAGGAAAACAGCAGCAGTTGCTGGATGAGTTTACGGCCAGGATAATAGAATCGATGAAGTAACATTAAGCAGCCTATAAAAAATTGCGTTTCGGTTTGAAACGCAATTTTATTCCATATTTATATTCCTTTTTTGTACAGCTTGTAGGAGTAAATTGCCGGTACAGCTACCAAAACGAACAATACTGTAAGAAGCAACGGCAGAGTGTTAAGGTTCAGAAATGTTGCCAGAATAAGAACTATTCCTCCTGCAGTCCACAGATAGCCTGCCATGCGGTGGGTTCTGTTCCAGTTTTCCTCGCTGTTCAGCGTCCAGGGCAGCTTGATTCCCATGGTGTAGTTTTGCTTGCACTTTGGCAGGTAGTTGCCGCATACGGTTATTATGACACCTACGATTATTGGAACCACCACCTGAATCTCCACGGGGTATCCCATAGAAGCAAATATTGTTACAGGCATAAGCAGCAGGGTGAGAAGCGGTATGAGCCACTTGGAAAGGTTCTTGAGGGCAGCTGAGTAATTTGCCTTCTTCGGGTCGTTGTTAAGAAACATGTGCGTCATAAAATTTAATGCAGCCATGAGCATGGGCAGACCAAATGCTGCAAATTCTCTTGATGCATAGTTGTCCGGCTGTCCCTGTATGTTCCAGTGAACAGGCATCTGCTCCGGCAGGCGGTCATAAAAATATATGGACATCGCAATGGGCAGCAGACATACAATGGTTGTTATAATTAATATCCTGTCAATTTTCATCTTCATTTTTAATACCTCCAAACTGGGTGAACCACAACATAACCTCTTCAAATACGGATATGTTTATTTCATAGTAAATGTAATTTTTAAACCTGCTTTCCAGCACAAGCCCCGCTTTTTTCAGCTGGGACAGGTGGTAGGAAACAGTGGCTGCCGTCATGTCAAAATTTTGGGATATATCTCCCGCCGTCATTTTCCCGTCCTTCAACATGACCAATATTTCTCTTCGCACGGGATCGGAAAGAGCCTTAAATGTTTCTGGAAATCCCACCTCATCACCTCTTGGTATTTAGAAAATTATCTAAATAGATTATATTGCGCCATGGACTTTATGTCAATATCTATTTAGAAAAAAATCTAAATAGTTTTTGAATCATGGGCATATTCCGGAATATGTTTGTAATATTTACGGATTTGATGTATAATATAAAATATTACATATAAAAGAGGGGTATAATGTCTAAGCAGTTAAAAGCGGATTTAATGCTGCTTCTGATCACTCTCGGCTGGGGTGTTTCCTACTACCTGGTTGATTTAAGCCTTGAGGACATGGGATCGTTCACATTAAATGCAAACAGGTTTCTAATAGCATTTGCCGTTGCGGCAGTGCTTTCATTTCCAAAACTCAGGAATGTATCTAAAGCCACATTGATGTACAGCGCATTGCTTTCGGTGGTTCTTGTGTTTGTATACATTGGAGCGACTTTCGGCATTCAGTACACCACGCTTTCAAACACAGGGTTTCTGTGCGGACTTTCCGTTATTTTCACACCGATTCTATCCAGCATAATCTACAGAAGGCTGCCGGACAGGAAGGTAATATTTGTGGTGACCATGTCTTTTATAGGAATAGGGCTTCTTACGCTTACGGACAGCCTCACCATCAACTATGCAAACCTTAAGGGAGACCTTCTTTCCATTATGTGCGGCTTCATGTATGCCATAGACCTTCTAATAACCGAGAAGGCCGTTAAGAAGGATGATGTGAATCCGTTTCAGCTGGGTGTTTTCCAGCTTGGATTTACTGGAGCATTCAACCTGGTTTTGGCATTTGTGTTCGAAGTGCCGCATCTGCCTACCAGTCCCCATATATGGGCACCGGTGCTGTTCCTGGCCGTGTTCTGCACAGGCATAGCGTTCATTGTTCAGGCAGTCGCCCAGCAGTATACCAGCGCATCCCATGTGGGAGTGATTTTTTCCCTGGAGACGCTGTTTGCCGGAATAATAGCATTCGTGTTTGCCAATGAGGTGCTGACTGCGAAGTCCTATGTCGGTGCTGCACTTATGATAACAAGCATCTTTGTCATGGAAATTGATTTTGGTGAATTAAAGAAAATTAAAATGAATAAAATGAATCAGGAGCAGTGAAATGTACAGACTAGTAAATGCATTTTATTTCAGCCCAACGGGCACAACAGGAAAAGTTGCTGCAAGGCTGGCTGAGGAACTGTCCAGGTCAATGTGCATCGAAAAGAACGTGAGAATCATCGACTTCACCCTGCCGGATAAAAGAGAAGTGCAATATGATTTTGCAGACGATGACCTGGTCGTTGTAGGAGTCCCCGTAATTGCCGGAAGGGTTCCCAACGTGCTTCTGAAATTTTTAAATGCGGTCAGGGGAAACAATGCTTCAGCTGTGGCGCTGGTTGTTTACGGCAACAGAAACTACGATGACGCACTGGTGGAGCTGAAGGACCTGCTTGAAAAGGCCGGGTTTATTGTGAAGGCCGGCTGTGCCTTCATAGGGGAGCATTCATTTTCAAATGTTCTGGCAAAGGGCAGACCTGACGGTGAGGACATGAGCCTTGCAGAGGAATTTGCCGCTAAAATATCTGAAAAAATAAAATCCGGAACAGATTCACCCGTTGAAGTAAAGGGAAACAAAAATTACAGCAGCTACTACAAACCCAGGGATAGGGAAGGAAATCCCGTTGATTTTAGAAAAATCGTGCCGAAGACAGGACCTTCCTGCACAGGCTGCAATATTTGCATAGAGGTCTGCCCCATGGGAAGCATAGACAGTGAAGATCCGTCAAGAATGTCTGGCATATGCATCAAGTGCTGCGCCTGCGTTAAAAATTGCCCTACACAGGCAAAGCATTTCGATGATGAACATTTTGTAATGCATAAAAGGGAACTGGAAGAAGATTGCAGGGAAAGAAAAGAACCTGAGCTGTTTTTACAGCATTAGAGAGTTGCAGAGCAACTCTTTTTATTTAAGGAGGCATCATGAGCATTGGTTACGCATGTCTTGCAGTGGGCGTTAAAGATGCAGGCTTTAAAAGCTGCACAATGAAAAATGCAGACACCGAAAGGCTGACAGAAATTACAGAGCACAACCTCAGAACTTTAGAAAACATAATAGAATTCAATGCAGCAAACAACATAAAGCTGTTCAGGATAACCTCCGGCCTGGTACCGTTCGGTTCAAGCCCTGTTAACAATCTGCCCTGGCACGAAATGTTTGAGGGCCGCTTCCTGGAAATAGGTAAAAAGATAAAGGACAGCGGAATGAGGGTATCCATGCACCCAGGGCAGTACACGGTTTTAAACTCACCCAATGATGATGTTGTAAAAAGAGCAGTGGAAGATTTAGATTACCATTGCCTCGTGCTTGACAGCCTGAAGGCTGGTCAGGAGTGTAAGATAGTGCTGCATGTGGGAGGAGTCTACGATAACAGGAAGTCTGCCCTGGAACGCTTTGTAAGAAACTACATGAGACTTAAGGAAAATGTGAAAAATCGTCTTGTCATCGAAAACGACGACAGGATGTACAGCATAGAAGAAGTGCTTGAAACAGGAATTGCCCTGAACATACCAGTAGTGTACGACAACCTTCACAATGCAGCAAATCCATGCGGCAGCCAAAGCGATGATTTCTGGATAAGCCAATGCAATAAAACCTGGAAAGCAGCAGACGGAAAGCAAAAAATTCATTATTCACAGCAGGACCCAAGCAGGAAGAAGGGTTCCCATTCTGAATTCATCAGGGTAAAGGAATTCATGAACTTTTACGGGCAGGTTAAGGGAGAAAATCTTGACATTATGTTGGAGGTGAAGGACAAGAATCTTTCCTGCGTCAAGTGCATCAACTGCACTTCAGAAAGAAACATAAATATTTTGGAGAAGGAATGGGGCAGGTACAAGTATGCAGTGCTGGAAAAGTCTCCGTCACTCTACCAGGAAATAAGACATCTGCTTAAGGACAAGGAAAAGTACCCCGTGGTTGAGTTTTATGAATTGATAGAAGGCGCCATGACTGAAGAAATGAACAAAGGTCATGCCATAAATGCTGCGCAGCACGTTTGGGGCTATTTCAAAAACACTGCGACTCAGAAGGAAAAAGACGAGTTTTCAAAGTTGGTATCAGATTTCATGAGATCAGAATCTGATCTTTTGAAAATAAAAAGGATGCTTTTCAAGTTGTCATTTAAATACGGCGAAAGCTATCTGCTGGATTCGTACTACTTTTTATTTTAGCCTGTTTCTATGGTGCAATTTATTTTGAAACATGGAGATTTGTAATGTTTAACTGTTTTGATTTGAAGAAATAATTTTCTCTTGAAATAGATTAACTCGGCATATTTTCATCCTTAAGGGAAAAGATAAAACAAAACCTTATGAGGAGTGAATTTATGTTTAAACATGACAAGAAACTTCTGTTTGAAGTTAAAGTAGACAATGTGAATCCAAACTATGCAACCATGATGCAGGAGCAGTTAGGCGGACCTCACGGAGAGCTTAAGGCAGCACTTCAGTATCTTTCACAAAGCATGCGCATTAAGGACAAGGAAATCAAGGACCTTTTTCTAGATATAGCAGCCGAAGAACTTAGCCACATGGAAATGGTGGCAACAACAGTCAACCTGCTGAACGGACATGAACTGGATGCAAAAAATGCTACCATAGGAAACATACAGGCTCACGTATCAACCGGTCTCACACCGATGCTTTCAAATGCATCCGGATTCCCATGGACAGCAGCGTACATCGAAGAGACCGGAGACCTGGTAGCAGACCTTTTATCAAACATATCTGCCGAACAGCGTGCCAAGGTTGTGTATGAATATCTGTACAGACAGATAGATGACAAGGGAGTAAGGCAAACTATAGATTTTCTTCTGAACAGGGAGGAAGCCCACAACACAATGTTCAGAGAGGCACTGAACAAGGTTAAGGACACAGGCTCAAACAAGAGCTGGGGAGTTACGGCCGATTCAAAATTGTACTTCGACCTGTCATCACCGGGAGGGCAGTACTTCAATTCTGAAAATGCTCAGCCTCCAAGCTTTGCAGCTCCAAATGCAAAAAAATAAATTTCAAGAGATGGCTGGCCATCTCTTTTTTATATAATAAGAAAGTTCTCCTTCTTATTATATAAAAACGAGGATTGCTAAGGACGGGATGTCCTTGCCGTTAGGGGGGGTGCGGAGTCAAAAATGCGCAAGCGTATTTACGCCGAAGGGTGACGTAGGTCCCCCTAGCGGAGTTGCGGAGCAACTTTTTTACATTATACGCAAAAAAACTAATATGTTATTTATACCTTGTCCTGCAATATTTGCCAGCTGAAAAATATAAATATTCATATTGATTAGTGCAGAAAATAATGATATTGTAATGTAATAAAAATGTTAATATAATTTAAATATTTTAAGGAATGCAAAATGAGCAAAAAAAATAAATGGATGTCCTGGGTGCCTGCTGTTGCATGGATGATTGTAATATTTATGCTGTCAGCACAGCCTGCAGCCAGCTCAAACAGCTTAAGCCGCGGCGTTACCAGGATGATTGTGGAAACGGTGGGCAGAGTATTGCCCCTGGATATAGAAATGAGCACAATCAACGACATAGTGACGCAATTGAACCATCTAGTTCGCAAGATGGCACACTTTTCGGCGTATGCTTTGCTTGGAGTTTTGACATCCCATGCGTTGCATAAAAACGGCATACAAGGGCGAAGGGCTTTTTTGATATCCATTTGCATTTGCGTGATTTATGCAGCCAGCGATGAAATTCATCAGCTTTTTGTTCCTGGGAGGGGATGCCAGCTGAAGGATGTGATGATTGACAGTCTTGGCGCAGCAGCAGGTGCTGCCCTTAACGGAGCAGCCGGCAAATTAATGAGACTTAAACGGTAACAAAAGGGGTTGGGAGTATAGAACATTGAATAATGAGGAGTACACATGATAACTTTTGGAAGTATCATCAAAAAAATCATAATATTCAGCGTTCTTATGCTCTCTTTTGCCGAAGTGTCCGCAGAGCCGAAAAATCATACGGAAATGGTTGTAAGGGTTGCATTGCCTATGCAGCCAGGTTTTGCGGAAAAGGACATTGAAGGAAACTACAGCGGGTATACTTATGATTATCTGATGAAGATATCCCAGTTCACTAACTGGCAGTACGAGTTTGTTGAAATTGACGGGAATGTTTTGGAGCAAAAAGTAAAAATACGAAAAATGCTCGAAAACCGGGAAATAGATCTGGTAGGACCGGTTGAGAAGGTATACGGATTTTCGGATTTTGCCGATTTAACAGCCTACCAGTACGGAACGGTATACAATACATTGTCTGTTTCCACAGAGAATAAAACGATTAGCGAACAAGACTACAGGACCATGAGAAACCTGAAAATTGCCGTCATGGGCGGTGACAGTGACAGGATTAGGGAGCTGGAGGAGTTTTGCTCATCCAACAACATAACATATGAGCTTGTGGAAATTAAATCATATGAGGAAATGAGAAGAGTTCTTGATGACGGCAGGGCTGATGCAGTGCTGGGTCTTAGCACGCAGAAAATGGAGAACACCAGGACCATTGCAAAATTTTCATCGAAGCCCTTTTATTTTGCTGCGGCGAAAGGGGATTTCTTCATACTGAACGGTCTCAACATGGCTCTTAACAAAATTGACCAGACAGATCCGTATTTCACGGCGAAAATTAACAAAAAATATTTCACTGATGTGATTCCAAACCTCCTGCTTACTGAAGCAGAAAGAGAATACATTGAAAACAATCCTGTGCTTAAGGTACTGGCAGCTGACGGCATAGCACCCATACAATATTTTGACAAGGAAGGAAAGCTACACGGTGTTTCCAAGGGAGTAATGGAAGAAATAGCTTCCATGACGGGGTTTGAAATCGAATATGTGGGAATGGAATCAATAAGCAGGATATTTAAGGAAAAGGATGCAGACATAGTACTAGGTGTTCCGCTGAACTATAACAGAGACGAATTTCCGCGGATGACACTTTCAACCCCGTATTTTGATACCGGAATAGTGATGTTCATTAGATCCTCCCTGTATCCCAGCTCATTGGAGAACAAGAAATATGCAGCCATAGTGGGATATGAGCTTCCTGAAGATGTTAACAGGGAAAATGCCATATTCTTCAATTCCCGTGAAGCGGCTATGGATGCTGTTGAATTCGGAATAGCAGATTACGGGTACGGCAATGTATACTCTGTTTCATTCTATACGATAAAAAACGAGTATAAGAACATAGTTGCTGTTCCAAAGATCCAGGAAACATTAGAATACTGCATGGGCTTTTTAAGCAATGACAAGCTGCTGGAATCAATCATAAACAAGTCGATAATTTCAATCGATGATAAAAAAATGCAGAACATCATTCTGGAAGCCACTTCCCAGGCATCAAGAAAACTTACGGTGCCGCTTGTACTTGAAGCATATGGCGAAGAGGTTACGGTATTTCTTTCGCTTGTGTTTATCTTAATAGCAGCCGGCATTGTTTATATAGTCCATACCAACAAAAAGCTTAAGATGCAAAACATGCTTTATACTTTGCTTGCAGATATTTCCAATGAGTACATCTTTGAATACAACGTCAGGGATGACGTACTGAAACTGTCCGAAGAGTTTGCACAGCTTCTTGGAACAGGAAGGATGCTCCGCGGCTACAAAAACCATCTTAAGGAGCTGATCGTCAGTCAGGGCAGAGAGTTTTCGGAACCCGGAAGCCTGGTTGACAATGTTGACCAAATCTATGAAATTAACATTCCGTTGGCAGATGGCAGCGAAGGCTGTTTCAAGGTTACAAGCACAAGGCTTTCCGGTAGCGGACAAAAAGTCGAATACATTATCGGCAAGCTTACGGACATAAGCGAAGAAAACGCCAGAAAGCGGGAACTGATTCGAAAGGCGGAAAGGGACGGCCTTACGGACCTGTACAATGTTGCAACCAGCAAGGAAGAAATAGCCCAGCTCATGAAAAACAGGAAGGAAGGCACCATGGATGCTTTCATTATACTTGATGTGGATTACTTCAAGGAAGTTAACGACAATTACGGTCATTACGCAGGCGATAAAGTTCTGCAGTCCCTGGCTGAGATTTTGAGAATGACTTTCCGAAGCACTGATGTGGCTGGCAGGCTTGGAGGAGATGAGTTTTGCGTATACATGAAGGATGTCCCTTCCGAAAGGTTTGTAAGGTCGAAGTGCAAAAAGCTTAACGACATGGTGGTGAATCAGTCTGAAGGCATAAATGTTTCTCTGAGCATAGGCGTGGTCATTGTTGATAAGGACATGGACTATGAGGAAATGTACAGGAAAGCGGATGACGCTCTCTATCATGCAAAAAGAAACGGAAGAAACCAGTTTGCGGTTTACACGGATAATGAATAATCATTTAAGGCTCCTTTGAATTTTCAAAGGAGCCTTTACACTTGATATCATTCAACATGTGATTCAAGATACAGCTTCATTTTATGAAATGTTTCTTCACTGATTATATGCTCTATTCTGCAGGATTCCTTTTCTGCAGTTTCTTTTGTTACTCCAAGTGATACAACCAAAAAGTCTGCTATTGTCATGTGGCGTTCGTATACTTTTTCAGCAGTCTTTCTTCCTTGCTCGGTCAGAAGAATGTGTCCATTTTTGTCCACGTCTATGTATTTCGATTTTTTCAGTATTTTCATGGCTCTGCTGATGCTGGGTTTTGTATAGTTCAGCACGTTGGCTATGTCTATGGAGCGGACATAACCATTCCTGTTATGAAGCAGCAATATGGTTTCCAAGTAGTCCTCCCCGGATTCGTGAATCATGGCTTCCTCCTTGAATTGTTTTTCTGATTATAGCACAGACCTGGAAAATTATCAATATTGGGAAAAGAGCTTAAATATTATGCCATAAATGTTTACTAGTTCAAAAATAAGGTATAATTATAATGAATAAGAAAATTTAACATTTCTAATATAATAAAGGAGGCACCAATATGAAAAAAATACTAGTTCCCATAGACGGTTCGACTGCTTCTCAAAAGGCTGCGGAAAAAGCTGTTGAGTTTGCCAAACTGTTTGGCAGTGAAGTAACCTTCATGCATGTTATTTATGTTCCCGATACGGTTGGACATACAAAATACGGAATTTACATGGAATATGATTTCAAAGAGATGAAGCAGAAGATGGTTGAAACAGGTACGAAATTTTTGGACTCCTTCCTTGAGAATGTAGATTGTTCCGGTGTAGGAATCCAGAAAAAAATTGTTGTTGGACAACCATACGAGGAAATTCTGGGAGAGGCAGCTGAAGGAGCATTTGACCTTATTGTAATGGGCAGAAGAGGATTTTCAAAAGTTAAGAGATTTTTCGTCGGTTCGGTAACACAAAGGGTTATTTCCGATGCACCATGCCCCGTATTTGTGGTTTTGGAACAATAAAGAAGTGAGAAAAGGGTGCTCAGCAAAAATGCGGAAGCAGTTTTGCGCGTTCGGGGGACATAGGTCCCCCCAGCGGAGTTGCGGAGCAACTTTTTTATTTTAAATTAATGGAGTAAATTGATTTTACATGACGCATGGGATATAATGAAATAGTGTTATGGTCATATAACTTAAAGGTGATGCTATGTACAAAAAAACTGATGAATTTATTATAGGAATTACTGAAGAAATTGAACAGTCGGAACTGGAAAAGGACAATTTGGTTTTAACGGGTGTCGATGATGTCAAAAGAGCAATACGTAAAAGAGAAAGAGATTCCCACAAGGGTACATATGGAAAGGTAGCCTTCGTATCAGGCTCCAGGGGAATGGCCGGAGCTGCAGTCCTAAATCTCAACGCAGCCTTGAGAAGCGGTGCCGGTCTTGTTAAAGGATTCATTCCGAATACCATATACAATGTTGTAGAATCCATGTCCATTGAAGCCATAACACACCCGTTCAACGAAGAAAAGCTGTATTTTGATGAACTCTGCAGTGAAGTCCTTGCCTTTGGCGATGTTGTTGCAACAGGCTCGGGATGTGCCAATTTATTCAAGTATGAAAGTATTTTACACAGTCTTATGACAGAATGTCTATGTCCGCTTGTAATTGATGCAGAAGGGATAAATGTAATGGATCTCAAGCTGCTGAAAAAGCATGGACAGCAGATTGTTTTGACCCCTCATTACGGTGAAATGGCAAGACTGTTGGGAACAAGCGCCGGTGAACTGAGAAAAAACATTCCTGAAACTGCCAGAAGTTTCTCGTCGCAATATGATTCATACCTGGTGCTGAAAGGTGCCAGAACGGTTATTGCCTGTCCGGATGGAAGAGTCTTTGTGAACACAACGGGAAATCCGGGAATGGCTACTGCCGGCAGCGGTGATGTTCTGACAGGGATCATAGCTTCATTCATTGGACAGGGAATTGAAATAACACAGGCTCTGAAGGCTGCTGTTTACATCCACGGCCTGTCCGGGGACATGGCAGCAGCAGAATTGGGGGAATACTCCCTGATTGCAGGTGACCTGATAAGATATCTGCCTCATGCCTTTAATGAAATAATGAAATAATATTGGAAATGGTTCCGGAATGCTGTCCGGAACCTAAGCAAAAAAAAACCTCAACTTGTTTTCACAAATGAGGATAGTGGTAACTCTCTTCCTTAGCTAAGAAAGATTAACCCTTCTTTTCTTCATCTTCGTTTGAATCTTCCTTTTGTGATTCTGTTTTTATATCTTCAGTAGCCTTGTTGGCCTGTGCCTTGAATTGTCCAAAAGCTTCGCCTATGGATTTTCCAATCTCCGGAAGCTTGGAAGGCCCAAAGATGACAAGTGCAATTGCAAGTATCAGTATAAGTTCGGGTGCTCCGATTCTGCCCATATGAAACCTCCTATCTTTTATGAAATGTATTTTAACCGATTTGTCGGATTTAATCAAGATGTTATCTCTGGATTACAGCTCTCAAACAAAAATGCGTACAGCTGAATAATAAAACGAGGATTTCTCCCCGTTTATTTCGGACATAAGTTTCCGGCAGATAATCTGCCGGAAACTTTACCATTCTAATAAGTAAACAAGAAATTAAGCAAATTTTGCGTTAAGCAGTTCAACCATCTTTTTGGTTACATCTGCTGCAACGCCTGCGCAACGAGCTTTTCTCTCAGGGTCAGCCATTGCGTATCCTGATTTCTCCATAAATTTACCAACTGAATCCGCACACAATATTGAATCAGCCACAGTTGTTGGTAAATTAAGGTTTTCAGGCTGATATATAGGAAGCTCTGCTCCTCTGTACCAGGTTTCAAGCTCTCCCAAAACAGCTTTAGCTGTATCTGCATCGCATACCGCTCCGATGCAGGCTGCAGCGCATCCGATGGAACCGCATAGAGAAGCCTGAGTGAAGCCTGCTCCGTAGTTAGTAAAAATTTGCGCAGGATACTGATTGAACGGGTATCCAACCTGGTCTGCCAATGTACCGAAGAACCCTTCGGCTACGCCGGCACCTCAGCCGCCCTTTTCCTTATAGCCTTTGTAAGCTCTTTCTTCGGCTACTGCAGGATCAATTTTAGTGTAGGTGAACGGCCATGCAGGAGCTTGCAATGCGGAAGCTTCAGCTGCTGGTGCTGGAGCTGCCGGTGCCGGTGCTGCTTCCTGTGTTGAACATCCGGTCAACACGCCTGCAAGAGAACCGGTTACTGCTACGCCCGCAACAGTCATACCCATTCCCTTAAGAAAATCCTTCCTTGAGATTTGTTTGTTTTCTGTCATATTATTTCTCCCAATATAATTATAATATGTTAGACAAAAATGTCTTCTAATAAAATGATAGCATTATATACCGAATAATACAAGCATTATTTTCGATGAACCGGTTCATCTATATTGAAATATCAAAGAAAATTGATGATTCCAACATTTGTCGTAAAAAAATAATTTTATAAAAAACTTTATACAGTATAAAATAATTTTATATCAAACTATGAAATTTATTAGTTAATACAAGGTTATTTTGGGGTGCTCCGAGCATAGATTAATAAAAATTTGACAAATCAGTAATTAGAGAACGAAAAGATTGGTAAAAACAAACAAAAAACAAAAAAGGTAATAAAATGACTGATGATGTTTGCAAATTGCAAACTTCAGAATTGATCAACAATAAAAAAAGTGGCATAGCCACTTTTTTTATTGTGCCTGGTACATGCCCTTGCTTTCCATGTACTTGAATATTGCTTCTCCGTGCTGCTGCTCTTCCTTTTGAATGTGATTCAGGATATTTCTTACCTGTGTATCTCTGAACTCGAAAATGGCAGTATTGTATGCTCCTGAAACGTATTTTTCAGTCATGAGCATGTCTGTGCACAAATCCCTGTCATTTGTGTTGAAGTTTGAGTTTCCTTGCGAGCCGGACTGATTTGTGTTCTGGAAAATCATAGACTGCATCTGAGGCTGGCTTTGCTGCATAGAACCTGACTGCTGCGAGCCGGACTGCGAAGAACCGGATTGACCTCCGCCTTGCTGGTTCATGGCAGGCATTTGACCTTTGAGCAGTTGGTCGATTGTGTTGTAATGTTCCTGCTCGATCTGGCCGTTCTGCTTAAAGATATTTTTAAGCTGCTGATCCGATGCCAGGTTTGCGTAGTTGGAATACTTCTGGATACATATTTTTTCATGGTTTTTTTGATCTTCGAGAAGATATCTTTCTTTTGTTGAAAAATTCATATAAACACCTCCTTACAATATTATTTTCAAAATGGAGAAATCTATCCGTAAAAATATTTTTTAGATTTTAAAGGTTTTACATAAAACAAGTTGTCTATCTATTCAATTAATATTATAATGATATTATTATTCTGGCAACATTTGCTAATGAGACTAAAGTTCTAAGGAGACTAAAATGCGTTATACTATCGACAAATCAGTATTTGAGCTGAAAAAGGACATAAAATTCGGAATATTAGTCGGAGAAGACATAGTTAATTCCGATACGTCACCGGCAGATGAGGAAAGACTCAGAAAAGCCGAATCAAAGATGAGACAGAATATAAAGCCGGAGGAGCTGAGAAGTCTTCACAATGTTGAAATGTACAGGGATGTGATGACGAAATCCGGAATAAACCCAAACAAATATCCTCCGTCTGTGGAAGCGATGTTTAAAAGGATTATAAAAGGAGGTCAGCTTCCGGTAATAAACGCTCTGGTTGACCTGTGCAACGCCGTATCCATAGAGAACGGAATATCATTGGGAGGACACGACCTCAGGGACATACATGAAGATCTTGAAGTACGTTACAGCAGAAAAGGCGACATTTTTCTTCCATTCGGAGCAGAAAGCTATGAGGATGTTCCTGAAGGCGAGCTTGTATTCACCAGCGGAAATGTGGTTCAGACTCTGAAATGGGTGTGGAGGCAAAGCGAGCTGGGCAAGCTTACAAACGACAGCAGCAGTGTATTTTTTCAGCTTGTGGGCTTTGAATACTGTGAAGGCTCAACACTTAAAAATGCAATGGACCATATTGAACAGCTGGTCACTGACAGGTTCAAGGGCAGGGTAAAAAGGTATGTGGTTGATATAGACAATCCTTCCATAGAATTCTAGTATTGTTATAACATACCCCCAAAAAACAAATTGTCAGTACGAATTTTATTATGTATCTTGTAACACCACGATACGGTAATATAAATTAAATATATTGTAAATTGGAGGGAAATTTATGAACAAGAAACGCACGATTCAAATTTTGGCATTGGTGGTTGTGTTCAGCATGATTTTCACAACGGCTGCTTTCGCTGCCATGTCGCCGAACGGAATGCCGTTTGGTCAGGCTAAAAAGCTCGAAAGAACACAAAACACCTACCAGGAAGCTGCAAAGTACATGAAGGAAAAGCAAATCATGTTTGGTTACGGCAAGGATACATCCGGTGAAGATGTGTTTGGCTTTACGGACTATGTGAAGCGCGGTGATATAGCAGTGATGATTGCCAGAGCCTTCAAACTGAGTGTTACAATCGACACATTCACAGAAGACTTTCTGGATGTGGGAGATTCAGACTATTTCTATGAAGCCATAATGACTGCTAAAAAGCTGGGTATTGTTAAGGGAACAGACGGCAAGAACTTCAATCCCAACAAACTGGTTACAGTGGAGGAAGCCATACTAATGGTCGAAAGATCCGTTTCAGTGGCCAACAATAACGTGATGCTTGGATTTGAAGAACTGTACGACGATTTTGATCCTGAAGAAATAGGCGATGAGCTTCGTGACATCTTCAAGAATGAGTTGAAGGACTACGCAACAAGACAGGACATAGCACTGATGCTTTACTATGTTCTGACCGGAGAAGAGTATGACGGCGAAGTTGACGAAGAAAAAGACATTAAAGATATAACATACACAATTGAGGAAGACGATGATTATGTAACATTCAATGATGCTGACTTCACAAAAGCATTCAATGTTGAAGATGAGGAATTTGAATATGTAAGATTCATTTTTCCCGTAAAGAACGGAACATTGTACTATGACTATGATGAAGATGCCAGCAAGAACACGCTGGTTGATGAAAACACCAAGTACTATGACGGCAGCAGCAGTGACCACAAGCTGATAGACAAAGTCACATTCGTACCGAAAGACGGTTACAGCGGAACAACCTACATCCTGTACAAGGTAACAACTGATGATGACAACACTTACAAGGGACTCATCAAAATAACGGTTAATGTTGATGAAGAAGAAGAGGAAGATTTCGAAGAGCTGAGCACAATCAAGTACAGCATGGATGAAAACACACTGCTCAGATTCAAAGAAAGCAGCTTCAACAGCATTTTGGATGAATTCAAATTTGAAGTTCCTTCAAAAGTTAAGATGTATTACAACGTATCGTTAACAGACAACGATTTTGATGATTCCGGTGACTATAAGATTGACAATGATGACGAGTTTGAAGATGAAGACCTGGACCACATAGTGTTTGTGCCTAATGCGGATTTCACAGGCAAGGTTGAAGTGAAATACACTGCATATGACGGTGAAGATGCATACGAGGGAATTGTTCAAGTAACAGTGAAGGAAGTTCAGGAAATTCCGACTATGAAACTTTCAGTGGATGAAGAAGATGACGACAACCTGGTATTTGATTTTGAAGACGAACTGGATGACTTGACAGATAATGACGAGATATTCACACAAGACGTGTTTAATGCTCTTGACAACGTTCAATTTGAACTTCCGGATCAGGGAACTCTTCAGATAAAAACAGGCAGCAGCTTTGTGAATGTAAACAAGAGTACGAAGTATGACTTAAGTGACATAATCTCCATGAAATACATTCAGGTTGAAGATACTGACACTGCTGATGACATCGTAACAATTAACTTCAAGGCATTCGACGGCACCAAGGAATATGACGGCGTAATTGAAATAACAGTAGAAGATTAAGATTAATAATAAAAATGCTAATCCATTTGGATTAGCATTTTTTTATAGTTATAAGGTTACTTGCCAACCTTTTCCTTTTCAAAGAATTCTTTTGTCAGCTTGAACACTGTTCCGCTGAGTACAAGAACTGCTATAAGGTTAGGTATAGCCATGAGACCGTTCAATGTGTCTGCTAAGCTCCACACGAATTCCAATCCTCCAATGGCTCCTACCAGTACAAACGGTATCCATATAATTCTGTAGATCATTATTGATTTAGGTCCGAGCAGATATTCAAGGCATCTTTCGCCGTAATATTCCCAGCCAACTATTGTTGAGAAAGCAAAGAGCACTATACCGATTGATACAATATAACCGCCGCCGGGTATTGATTGGTTAAATGCTGCTGTAGTAAGAGCCGCACCTGTAAGACCGGATTCCCAAGCTCCTGATGTAATGATGGCAAGAGCTGTTATTGAGCAGATTACCAATGTGTCTGCAAATACCTCAAACACTCCCCAAAGGCCCTGGCGAACAGGGTGGTCTGTTGTAGCTGCAGCGTGAGCTATAGGAGCAGAACCAAGACCTGCTTCGTTGGTGAATACTCCGCGGGCAACACCGAACCTAATAGCCTTTGCAATGGTTGCGCCTGCAAAACCGCCTACGGCTGCTTTTCCTGTGAATGCTGATGAGAATATCAATGCGAAAGCTGCCGGAACTTTTGAGATGTTGGCGATGATTATTATAAGACCGCCAATAATGTAAATAGCAGCCATAAAGGGAACCAGTTTTTCTGTGAATGCACCTATTCTTTTGATTCCTCCTATAATAACCATTGCAGTAATTACTGCCAGCACAACACCTGTAATCCAAGGATTAAGATTGAAAGATGATTGCAATGCTGCAGCAACGGAGTTTGACTGTACCATGTTTCCTATGCCGAATGCAGCCAAGGCTCCAAACAATGCGAACAATACTGCAAGCCAGTTCCAACCCAAGCCCTTCTTGATGTAGTACATAGGACCTCCTACGAAACGGCCGTCCTCTGTTTTTTCTCTATAGTTAACTGCAAGAACAACTTCTGCAAACTTTGTAGTCATACCCAGTACAGCCGCAACCCACATCCAGAACACAGCTCCGGGACCTCCGGCTGCTATGGCTGTTGCAACACCTGCAATGTTTCCTGTTCCAACCGTTGCTGCCAAAGCTGTGGCAACTGCCTGAAATGCCGTTACTTCGCCTTCTCCTTTCTGTTCCTTTGTGAACATTTTTAACAAGGTGTTTTTAAGTATATAACCCAACTTTGTTATTGAAAAGAAACCGGTTCTAAAAGAAAGATACAAGCCTACTCCTACAATTAAAATCAATATAGGCGGTCCCCAAACTATTCCGTTAACAAGGTCGTTAATGTTCATAATTGTTTCCATAAATACCTCCAAAAATTGTTGTATCAATATGTTTACCAATAATATTAAAAAAAAACAAAATATTAATTATACCGAAAAACTGAAATTGTTTTTCTGACTAAGGGTAAATGCTTGAAAATTTATTACTCAATTTTTTAATTGATTTATCGCTTCTGAAAAACCAAGCGTTGAATTGAAGAACAAAAAAATTGCTTAGTCTACAGCAGCATATTTAATGCTGATAATAGGCTTTTTAAACCAGGCAAAAAAGCTAATAAATCCGCCGACGGTTATAGATAATGACATGAAGATTTGGAAGGGTTAATAAAATAAATCAAGATATGAAATGAAGGTAAAGGCCAAGTGAGAATCAAAGGAGAAGGCGGTTCCCAGTTTAAGTCTTTAGTGAAGAAATCTGATTACATTTATACCTTTTAGTCAGTAAGGAACGTTTTCATTTGAATTATACCATAAAAATATATTATATTCAAATACAATAAAATGAAAAATTCTTCATATTAGAAACAAGTGGCCTGTATTTCAAACTAAAACATTAAATTAATTTGTAATATGAGGTAAAGAAATAATAATTTCTTACAAAATATTAACATAAAGTTAAAAAAATAACATGCAAAACTGCATAAAGAAAAGTGAAATGGTTTTCTGACTTCGTGAAACTGGCAATTTGTCAATTACGGCATTACTATGATATCTTGATTTTCGGTTTTTATGTAATGTTAAATGAATTATGATCATAGATTTTTTATGCGTACTGCAAATAAAATTGGTTGTAATACTTGTTACAATATTATATAATGCGTTATATAATAGATAAAGGTGAGCATATGTCAAATATAAATATCAAGCCAATGAAAGAACCAAATAAGGTAATCAATTACTGGAAGAAAGAAAAATTTGCCGTCCTGTGCATTGTTGTTTTCGGGCTGGCGTACAACATCTCAATGGTTAGGGGGCCTGTTTACCAGGGCAGGCTTATTGATTCAATTGCCCAGGGCTCTGACGAGACGCTTAGAGCCGGTGCAAACTTTATGGCTGTAATAGCCATGATACAGATTTTCAGGTATTTCAAACGGTTTTACATAAGGCGTTTTGCAAACCGTACAGGTGCTGTAATGCGCTTCATGATATACAACAACATAATGAACATGAAAAAAGAAGAACTTGACAAGGAAAGTGCAGGCAACCTGACCACAAGGGCAGTTTCCGATGTGGAGCTTTGCGTGGAAGGAATGAGAAAGTTCACGACGGAAGTATTTGACACAGGAGTTATGATGGCGGCATACTTTGTCTACATGCTCTCTTACGATGTGAAGCTGACGGTTTCATCGATAATATTTGTTCCTGCAGCCATGGTTCTTGCGGAGAAGCTTAAGACCGTCATATACCGATACTCAACAGACTACAGGACGAAATCCAGCGAAGTGGCAGAGCTGACATACAACGCTGTGGAAAATGCCATGCTTTATCGAATAAGCGGAATTGAAGAACAAAACAGACTTAATTATAGAAACGAACTTGATGATCTGAAGACAAAGGCAATACAGGCAAACCTCCTTGAAAATTCAATGCACCCCATCTACAATGCCATAGCCATGATGGGAATTGTGACGGTTATCTACTTTGCAGGGTTAAAGGTTATAGAGGGGATATGGACCATAGGAACATTTTCTGCTTATGTAGCAATGTTTGGCGACCTGGCTCTCAAGGCAAGCAAGGCTGCCAAGCTTTTCAATTCAGTGCAGAAGTCACAGATTTCCTGGAATAGGATCAGGACTTTTCTCACTGATTGTAGGGAGCATGATGATAAAGTGTGGACAGACAATGATAAAATCAGCCTTGTTGTTGATAACCTCAGCTTTTCCTATCCAGGCTCAAAGGAAGACATTATACAGAACATATGCTTTGAGGCTGGTCAAGGTGAAATTGTCGGAATAACGGGACCGGTGGCCTGCGGAAAGTCCACTTTGGGACTATCATTTCTTGGCCTCTATCCTTACAGTGGAAGCATTAAGATAAACGGCAGAGAGCTTAATTGCATGTCCGAAAATGAAAGAAGTTCAATAATATCATACATGGGACATAACACTGAGCTTATGACAGACACCATTTACAACAACATAACACTGGGCAGCACCGGCAGCATTCATGAAGTTATCATGGACGTATGTTTTGGTACGGATATGGATGAAATGCCAAAAGGACAGGATACCATGGTAGGCAACCGCGGTGTTAGGCTCAGCGGTGGGCAGCAGTCAAGACTTGCTCTTGCCAGGACACTGTTTAACAAAAACAGTATAATAATACTTGACGATCCTTTTGCTTCCGTTGACATGAAGACTGAGGAAAGGATAATATTAAATTTAAGGACAAACTATAAAGACAGCCTTATTTTGATCATATCTCACAGGCTTTCCATATTTGAGAAGACAGACAAGGTTTTGTTCATGGAAAGCGGTAAGGAAACGATGGTTATGAACCACTATGAACTGCTTGAAAAATCTCCTCTTTACAGGGAAATATACAATTTGCAGCAGAATGCAGGTGATGAAGATGAAATATAAAAGCGTTAGGAATTCTGTAATGGGTACGGCCTCACGAAACAGAATAATGGTGCTGCTGCTTGCAGCGGTCACTGCTGCTGCTTCAGCAGCAAACCTGGTACCTCCTCTTATATTGAAAAAACTCATAGATTACAATTTCAATCTGAAAAGGCCAGATGGCCTGTTATATATGGGATTTATGTACATACTGGTCATTGTTCTTACCGGAGTGCTGAACTTTCTGAAAGAAGCTTTGCTGACCATTCTGGGACAGAAAATCACAAAGGACGTGAGACTCGACATGATGGAAAAGCTGGAAAAAGTCAGGGCCTCTTACTTCTCCGCGAACGAGACAGGGCAGATTGTTTCAAGACTTACCAACGATGTTGATGCCGTAAGTTCCATGTTCACATCCGGAATAGCAGGAATGACTGCAGACATCTTCAAGATAGCGGGAGTAATTTTTTCCATGTTTTACTTCAGCTCTTCCTTAGGAGTGATTTCGCTTATCATTCTTCCTCTTATATATGCTGCAACCAGGTTTTTTCAGAAGAGGATGCTTTCATCCCAGGTTGAAAACCGAAAGCAGATTGGCGAAGTGAACAGTCACATTTCGGAAAGCTTCAGGAACGTGCTCATGATTAAATCCTTTTCAAAGGAACATTACATGGAAAAAAAGTATGCGTCAGTTCTTGAGAAAAACTATCAGACGCTGGAAAAGGTGAATTTCTATGATTCAATCTTCTCTCCCGTAATCAGGATGATGAGGGCGGTGGTCATTGCCATAATAGCAATGCTTTCTGCCGGTGAGACAGGTTTTTTCGGCATATCATTGGGCACGGCAGCTGCAAGCATCGACCTCATAGCAAGTCTGTTTACACCGGTTGAAAACCTGGGAATGGAGCTGCAGAGCATACAGAAATCCATATCGGGAGTGAAAAGAATAAATGAGTTTTTTGCAGAGGAAGAAGACCTTAAGGAAGAGCTTGAAAAAGAACTTACCCTTAACAACATCCACATACACTTCGACAATGTATCCTTTGCATATGAAAAAGGAAGTGAGGTTCTAAAAAATATAAGCATGGAAATAAACCACGGTGAAAAAGTCACCTTTGTGGGAAGAACAGGAGTGGGGAAGTCAACATTGTTCAAGCTCATTGCCGGTCTGCTTAAGCCTGTGGAAGGAAAGATTACAATCAACGGAACCGACGTCTTTACCATACCTAACCATAACAAGAGAAAAATATTCGGCTATGTGGAGCAAAACTTTCATATGGTCAAGGGGACCGTGGCTGACCAGGTAAGCCTGGGAGACAGGGATATAACCATGGCTCAGGTCAAAAATGCGGTTGAGATGGTGGGGCTTGGCGATTATGTGGAGAATCTAGAAAACGGCTACGACACTGTGGTTAGTGGTGAAGGTATGTTTTCCCAGGGTCAAAAGCAGCTTTTATCCATAGCCAGAGCCATCGTCGCAAATCCCCCCATTCTGTTGCTTGATGAGATAACAGCAAATCTTGATTCGGTAACCGAAGATAAAGTCGTGTCGGTTCTGGAGAAGGCGGGTGGAAACAGGACCGTGCTTACAATATCCCACAGGCTGTCATCCATGGTTTCAGCTGACAAGGTTGCCATACTTGAAAGAGGAAAACTTAAAAATTACGGTAAGCCGGAAGAGCTGCTTAAAAGTGACGAATGGTACAGAAGCCGCATTAAGCTTGAAAAGTTAATCTGGTCGAAATGAAAAAAGCATCGAAAGATGCTTTTATGTTTCATAGACGATTTCTCCGCCTATTATGGTCAATTCTGCCTTGATATCTTTTATGTCATCCGGGTTAACGGTGAATATGTCTCTGTTCAGGACCGTCATGTCCGCCAGGTAACCTTCCCTGATGCGTCCCTTTATGTGTTCCTTGAATTCGTTGTATGCGCTTTTGATTGTGTATGCATCCACGCAGTCTTCAACGGTCATCTTTTCTTCCGGTACGAAGCCTCCTTCCGGTTTCATGTCCATACCCTTCCTGGTTACGGCACAGTAAATGTTTCTGAATGGATTGCAGTCTTCCACCGGCGAATCTGTACCGAAGCTTATAGGAACACCCAATCGACTCAGTGTGTTGAAGGCGTATGATGTCTGGGTCAACTCTCTGCCCACCCTGGATTCCACAACCTTCAAATCGGAATCAAGGAATATGGGCTGATACATTACCGGTATGTGCAGTCTCGCTATGCGCATTAGCTGTTCCTTGCCGGTTATCTGGCAGTGCACAATCCCATGACGCAAGTCGTTTTTGCCGTTTTTCATTGTTTTTTCGTATGCGTTGATTACGCTTTCTACGGCACCGTCTCCTATGGCGTGGGTTACAACCCTTATGTTGTTTTTTGCCGCCAGGTCGCAGAGGTTCTGAAGTTTTTCGTCGCTCAGCGCCTCAACACCCACGGTGCCCGGTGCATCCCTATATTCCTTTCTCATGAATGCAGTCCTTCCGCCCAGTGAACCATCCTTGAAAAGCTTCAGGGCTCCTTTTGAAAGGAATTTTTCATCGTATGTTCCCGTAATGAATTCAGTGCAAAGATATTTTTCAAAATCTCTGATATCCTGGAAATTAAACTGATGGCCGTATCTGAGTTTTGTTTTTTCATTTTTGTATATATCGCTGATCATGTCAAAGGTTTCCTGAAAATCAGAGCTCATTATGTCACAGGACTGTATGGAAGTTATTCCTACGCTTGTTGCATAGCCGGAAGCTTTGAGAAATTCAGCTTCGCGTTGTACTCTGGTTTTAGAAGGAATTGCATCCTTAATCAGGCGCATTGCATTTTCCTTGAAAACTCCGTTTGGTTTTTTGTCGGGTCCAAGCTCCACAACTCCTCCGTCAGCCTTGGAATTTTCATCTATTCCAAGAATCCTGAGGGCCTTTGTGTTGCCGGATATTATATGGCTGCAGACCCTTTCGAACACTATGGGGATTTCGTCAGATATTTTGTCAAGATCAAAACGAGTAAGGTTTCTTTTTTCTCCCGTTAAAAAGCAGTCCTGGTTCCAGCCTCTACCCTTCAAATATTTCAGTCCCGGATTTTGAGCCATAAATTTTCTGCCTGCTTCAATTACTTCCTCAACTGAGTGTGCAGAGGTGAGATCGCATGAAGTCATGGCATCGCCAATCATGGAAATGTGCATGTGGCTGTCATTAAGACCGGGAAGCACTGTCCTGCCCACTAGGTCAATGACCTTATCAGCATGGTTTTTTAATATTTCTTCGTTTGTGCCCACCTGGAGTATCATGTCATCTTCAATGAGAACTGCTTCCTGAAAATTACCCTTCTCAACGTAAATCTTACCGTTTTTAAAAATTGTTTTCAAAATATCATCTCCCGATTTTCAGATTTTTCCTGTGCATGTAAATTATTTAATTTAGTACAAGTATAACAGAAATGAAGAGTTGTTACAACACGCAGATGAAGTATGTACCATGTGAAAGGTATATGAGAATACACTTGAAATAACCTGAGAACAAAAATTAATTTTCATGCTTAAATCTGCTGGAACAGGGTATATGTATTTTATGATAAATAAATCAACATTAAGTTTTAGGAGGAATAAATGAAGATATATGATTTTGTAGTAAAAGATGCTGAAAATAAAGAGGCTTCCCTGGGGGACTACAAGGGAAAGGTTCTGCTGATAGTAAACGGCGCCACAGGCTGCGGGTTTACGCCTCAATACGATGGCCTTCAGGCGCTTTATGAAAAATATAAGGCTGACGGGTTTGAAGTTCTGGATTTTCCAAGCAACCAATTCCTGGGCCAGGCGCCGGGAACAAACGAGGAGATTGTAGGATTCTGTAAGCTGAGCTTCGGAGTTGAATTCAGACAGTTTTCCAAAATAGAAGTTAATGGTGACAACCAGGAACCCTTATATAAATACTTGAAAACAACTGCGCAGGAATACAGAAACAAGGACACAGAAGGATTCTACCAGAAGGTTGCACAGTACACTCCGGGCATTGAAGAAAACGACATAAGATGGAACTTCACAAAGTTTCTGATAGACAAGGAAGGCAATGTGGCTGCAAGATTTGCTCCAAACATCACTCCCGAAGAAATAGATAAGCATGTTCTTAAGCTTCTTCAAGGCGAAGAAATTGAAATAGTGTGCCATCCCGATTTCTCCCAGGGCTGCCTGTAATACAATGAAGAATTAAGAATTAAGAATTAAGAATGAAGGCTTTGCCGGTTGGCAAAGCCTCTTTTAATTCTTCACTCTTAATTCTTAATTCTCAATAAGGTCCTGGTATTCAGGATGCTTTTCAAACCATCCCACTGCATAGGAGCAGGTTGGTACGGCTTTTTTATTATTGTTCTTAAGTTTTGCTGCAAGTTCGGTAAGCAGCTTGTCGGCTACGCCCTGGCCTCTTAGGGAACCGTCAACAAATGTGTGGTTGATGTTCACCTTGTTGTCGGAAGTTTCCGGAAAAGTAACTTCTGCAATTGTTTTGCCTTCTTCGTTTTCCAAGAATATTCTGTTGCTTTCATGCTTGAACTCCATAAAATACCTCCTGTTTGTTTTAAGTTTACAATACATTAAAAGCATACTGCTGTCAACATTACATTATTTGATTCTGATGACTATATATTCTTAATTATATTGATTAACTAAAAATTGACAGGGTATATAAATAAAGGAATGTTACTGAACCCGCTTTTTTCTGAACAAGAATATTTTCCAGATTTATTATTTTGGTAACAAATGTTACGGAAAAGATGTGCGATTTACATTATCATGTAACTACAAAAGAAAATTAAATCATGTGGAGGAATTAAGAAATGGAAAACACTATGTTTTGTTATCAATGTCAAGAAACTGCAGGATGCACAGGATGTACCAAAGTCGGCGTGTGCGGAAAGCAGCCGGAAACAGCAAGAATTCAAGACCTACTTATATATACTACTAAAGGATTATCCGAAGTTACAACAAGATTAAGAAAAGAAGGCAAGGAAGTTCCTACAGATGTGGATTTCCTGGTTACATTGAATTTGTTTACAACAATCACAAACGCAAACTTCGATGACAGCGTATTTTACGACAGAATAAAAATGACATTAAGAGTAAAGAACGAACTGATGGGCAAATTGTCAGACAAAGAAAACTTAAGCGCTGCAGCTTTGTGGACTTCCGATGACGAAAAGGAATTCGACGAGAAGGCAAAGACAGTCGGAGTTCTTGCAACAGAAAATGAAGATGTAAGAAGTTTGAGAGAGCTCATCATATACGGACTCAAGGGTATGTCCGCTTATACAAAGCATGCAAATGCCCTAGGATACAACGATGCTGAAGTAAATGCGTTCATGCAGTCAGCTCTTGCAAAGACCCTGGACGACACTCTTACTGCAGATGAGCTTGTAGCACTTACACTGGAAACAGGAAAGTTCGGCGTAAGCGGAATGGCTCTTCTTGATAAAGCCAATACAAGCAATTATGGAAATCCTGAAATAACAAAGGTTAATATCGGTGTTGGAAAGAACCCTGGAATCCTTGTATCAGGTCATGATCTGAAGGATCTTGAAGCTTTGCTGATTCAGACGGGAGGCACAGGAATCGATGTGTACACTCACTCTGAAATGCTTCCTGCTCACTACTATCCGCACCTTAAGAAATACAGTCACCTGGTTGGAAATTACGGAAACGCATGGTGGAAACAAAAAGAAGAATTTGATTCATTCAACGGACCGATACTCATGACTACAAACTGCATCGTTCCGCCTAAGGACAGCTACAAAAACAGACTGTTCACAACCGGATCCGCAGGATATCCGGGATGCAAGCACATTGAAGGATTCTCCGGAGACAAGAAGGATTTCTCCGAAATCATAGAGCTTGCAAAGACTTGCCCTGCACCTACAGAAATTGAAACAGGTTCAATCATCGGAGGATTTGCTCATGAGCAGGTATTCGCCCTTGCAGACAAGGTTGTGGACGCGGTTAAATCAGGAGCGATCAAGAAATTCTTCGTTATGGCAGGCTGTGACGGAAGAGCAAAATCAAGAAACTACTACACAGAATTTGCACAGGCGCTTCCGAAGGATACTGTAATACTTACAGCAGGCTGCGCAAAATACAAGTACAACAAGCTTGAACTGGGAGACATCGGAGGAATTCCAAGAGTTCTTGATGCCGGACAGTGCAACGACTCTTACTCACTGGCACTCATCGCTTTGAAGCTGAAAGAAGTGTTCGGCCTTGACGATGTAAATGAGCTTCCGATAGCATACAACATTGCATGGTATGAGCAAAAGGCTGTAATTGTTCTTCTGTCTCTTCTGTACCTGGGAGTTAAGAACATACACCTTGGACCTACTCTTCCTGCATTCCTTTCACCAAACGTGGCAAAAGTATTGGTTGAGACTTTCGGTATTGCCGGAATTGGAACAGTTGAAGATGATATGAAAATCTTCCTGGGATAATAGACTAGAATTAAAAGTTAATAATTTAAAGCCAAATGGGCAATTTATAATAACGCCCATATAAAAAAGGAGAAAAATTCAATGAAAGAAATCACTAAAAACATGTATATAGGCGAAGTTCTGCAAATGGACAGAGGTATTGCCGAGATATTGCTGAACGCAGGAATGCACTGCCTGGGCTGCCCTTCTTCACAGATGGAATCAATTGAAGAAGCAGCCATGGTACACGGATTCAACACTGACGATTTGGTGGCTCAGCTGAATAATTACCTTAAATCTGCAGAATAATAATTTCAATGAGCATGATGATTCATGCTCATTGTTTTAGGAAACAAAATATATAAATATAAAATATATGGAGGAAACATGAGCAAATTTCTAGGGCCGATACATTTTTGGCTTTACAATAAAATAAATATTCAAAACAACATTGTTGAAGACATACTTAATTTTTCTGAAACGAAAGGGCTGAACCTAAGAGAAGAGCTGTACGGACAGTACGGGGATGGTGAACTGAAATCTCTTGAAGAAGCAATAGATGTTGCAAACATTCACGGATGGCTGCAAGACCAGATTAACCGAGTAGAAAACAAGCTTGCAGCTGCTGTAACCGAAATACTTAAGGCTGATTCTGGTTCAATGGAACAGCTGAAGAAAATATTCTATGAAAACGGAGTAAAATCATCAACGTTAAATGCGGATTCAACAGTTGAAGAAGCATTTAAATTGATCAGCGACACGCTGCTTGATGGTATGCCATGTGACCACGCCATTGGAGTAATATCACAGAATGAGAACGAAGCTGTTTGGAAAAGATACGAGTGTGTTCACGGTAGGTTCTGGGATGTGGCAGGAGGAGATATCAGCGTTTACTACTTGCTGAGGGATGAATTTATTAAGGGATTGCTTGAAAAGGCAAATTTAAGTTATGAAAAAGTTGATGAAACAACAGGTAAAATTTCCAGGAGGTAAATATGAACAGTGTTGAACTAATGGTTAAAGAGCATGAATATATTTTGCGCATGCTCAAGGTTGTACGCAAGGCCTGCTTGAAAATTATGAACGGCAGCGAAATAAATTATGACGATTTTAAAAGCATGATTGAATTTGTTAGCAAATACGCAGATGCTCACCATCACGGGAAGGAAGAAAAGTTCCTTTTTAAAGAAATGCAGGCGAATCTGGGAAAGCTGGGAGAAAACCTCATAACTCACGGAATGCTTGTGGAGCATGATTACGGAAGACTCTACATGAAGGAACTGGAAGATGCTCTTTACAGAGTAAAAAGCGGGGATGAGGAAAGCAAACTCGATGTAATAAGCAATGCAGTAGGGTACACTGCGCTTCTCGCAAGGCATATAAACAAGGAAAATGATGCGGTTTACAAGTTCGGGGAAACCAACCTGCCCAAGGAATTGATGGATGAAATAAACAAAAAATCCGAAGAATTTGAAATAGAAGCAGAAAAGCAGGGCATACAGAAGCATTACATCGATATTTTGGAAAATTTGGAGAAGAAATACTTATAAAATAATTTCTTGTTAATTGAAGATAATAAGAAAAAATTATAAGGAGGCCATATGAATTACAGAAATACAGAAAGCAGCATGGTTTTTAATGAAAATCAGTTTACGAAAAGAATAGTTTTCGAGGATGATGAGGTATTAAGCTTTGTACTAAATTTCAAGCCTGGTCAGACGCTTCCTGTTCACCAGCATGAAAACTCAGCCGTGACCATCTTTGTCATTCAGGGAAAAGGCGAAGCTCAGGTAGGAGAAGAAATGCAGAAATTACAGAAAGGTTCTGCACTTTTGGCCAAGGGAAAGGAACCCTTCGGCATACCGAAGGTTGAAGAGGATTTGTCGCTGTTTGTGACCATAACACCAAAGCCCAACAACACAAAATACTCCCAGGAAATAGGATAACCAAGATAATTTGCAAAAAACGTCGTATGACGTTTTTTACATTTTTATCGAATTCCAGTTATAAATTTGTTAAATTGTACAAAAAACATTGCCATATGAAGACGAATAGTTTATAATATATTATTAATTCTTGTGAATGCTGTGAGGCTGTGCTTCACAGTTAAATTTTGAAAAAGAAAGGTAGTGGTGTTAGGGTTGGAAAAAAAGCTGGCATTGTATGGCTTTAATAATCTTACCAAATCTCTTAGCTTTAACATCTACGATGTGTGTTACGCAAAAAGTGAAAGAGAACAAAAGGAATATATAGAATATATTGATGAACAATATAATTCTGAAAGGCTTACGAAAATATTGTGCAACGTAACGGATGTTATAGGAGCACACATTCTTAATATTTCCAAGCAGGATTACGATCCACAGGGAGCTTCGGTAAATATTTTGATTGCTGAAGGGGCACTGGCTCCGGGAGAAATTGATGAATCATGCAACCAGGGAAGACTCATATGCAAAAATAAACTGGAACATGAAACAATCCATGCTCATCTGGACAAAAGCCATGTTACCGTTCACTCTTATCCGGAACACCATCCGGAAAACGCCATATCGACATTCCGTGTTGACATAGATGTTTCCACATGCGGGCAGATTTCACCTCTAAATGCTTTGGATTATCTCATAGACAGTTTTGATTCGGATATTATTACAATCGACTACCGCGTAAGAGGGTTCACCAGAGATGTGAACGGCAAAAAATTCTTTATCGATCACGACATAAAATCCATTCAGGACTATATTGACAAGGAAACTTTGAAGAAATACGACGCAATTGACATAAATGTATTTCAGGCGAACACATTCCATACAAAGATGCTCATAAAGGATATAGATCTTCAGAACTATCTGTTCAACAAGGATGTTTATGAGCTCCCTCCGAAGAAAAGGCTGGAAATTTCAGACAGCCTAAGAAAAGAAATGATTGAGATTTTCAGCGGCATGAATATTTTTCAGGAGGACAAGTAAATGGAACTGTGGTTTACAGAGGAACACACAAAGGATGTACGGTTCAGCATAAGGGTGGATGAGCAGCTTGAAAGCGTGCAGAGCGACTTTCAGAAAATAGATGTCTTGACCACTCCGGAGTTTGGCAGGGTGCTGGTAATCGACGGATATATAATGCTTACGGAAAAGGACGAGTTCATATATCACGAGATGATTACACATGTGCCTATGTCTGTAAATCCAAACATCAAGAAAATTCTGGTCATTGGAGCAGGAGACGGAGGAACCGTAAGGGAACTCACCCGCTATAAATCTGTGGAACACATTGACATGGTCGAAATAGACAAGGCCGTTGTTGACGTGTGCAGGGAGCATATCCCTCAGACTGCATGCAGGTTGGACGATGAAAGGGTGCACCTGTACTTCGAGGACGGGCTGAAGTTTGTTAAGACCAAGGAAAATGAGTACGATTTGATAATAGTAGATTCAACGGACCCGGTTGGGCCCGGAATGGAACTTTTCACTGTGGATTTCTATGAAAACTGCTTCAAGGCTCTGAAGGAAGACGGAATTCTGGTTAACCAGCATGAAAGTCCCTACTACTCCAGAGAAGCTGCAGCAATGCAAAGGGCACACGAGAAAATAAAGAAGGTATTTCCGGTTGCATGTGTCTACCAGGCTCACATACCTACATATGGTTCAGGTCATTGGCTTTTCGGATTTGCATCCAAGAAGTACGACCCCATAGGGCACATGGATGAGACTGCATGGAACAGTCTGGGATTAAACACCAGGTACTACAACAGCAGCCTGCACAAGGGCGCTTTTGCATTGCCGAACTACGTGTTGGAGATGCTGAATAAAAATTAATTTTAAGAACAAGGCAAAAGTCTTGTTCTTTTTATGTTGTTTTATGAAGATTGAAATTTGAATGATTGTTAAACGGAAAATTGTATTTTGCAAAGTTAAATTTTTAATTTTTATAAAACAATTGCTTTAAAACAACATTTTTATTATAATATATAATAATTTACATATTAACTACAGGGGATTGTTATGAAGATAAAAAATGTTGCTTTAATTGGAATGGGAGCCGTAGGTACAGTCTACGGGAACATATTGCACAACTATTTCGGCAGTGATTTTGCCGTAATATCAGACAAATCAAGGAAAGAAAAACTCAAAAACCAAGGCTTCAGACTAAACGGCAGGACATTTTACACAAACGTCTTAACTGAAGGAGATCAGGAAATCAAGTTTGACCTGATTATTTTCTGCGTAAAAAACTACCAGCTTGAATCAGCCATAGAGGATGTGAGAAGCTTCGTTGGGGAGAAAACAATACTCATAACGTTCTTAAACGGCGTTACCGCAAGAGACAGGATTCATGAAGCATATCCTGACAACAAGGTTCTTTACGGCTTATCCATGAAGATTGATGCGGAAAGGACTGAAGATGGAGTCATAAACACTGTTGACGGAGAAATACATTTCGGGGACGCAGACAACAATGTTCTTTCTCCTGAAGTCATGGCAGTGCAGGAATGCTTCAATGAAGCAGGAATCAAAAACATAGTGTTTCCCGACATGATACGCATGACGTGGAAGAAGTTCATGCTCAACGTGGGAGTGAATCAGGTGACGGCAGTAACAAAGGCACCTTACGGCAAAGTTACAAGCATACCCACAAACCTTGCTATGTTCAGAGAGGCAATGGAGGAGGTTCTTGCCATAGCCACAGCCTCAGGCATAGACCTCAGAGAAGAGGACATAGAGGATTTTGTGAAGCTAATGAGCAATTTTTCACCTACAGGAAGGACATCCATGCTCCAGGATATAGAAGCAGGGAGAAAGACGGAAGTGGATTATTTTGCCGGTACGGTGGTTGAAACTGGAAGGAAGCTGAACATACCCACACCTGTCAACCATGTTCTTTACTGCATCATAAAATCGCTGGAAGAATTGTATTGACCGGATGATATATTGTTGACAAACTCCTTCGGCAAATGTACAATATAATGCGTGCAAATAAAGCTGAAGTTGAAGGTATATTATGAAAAGAAAAGAAAAGCAAGTTAATGAAAAGAACCTTACATTGGTCGGCCACCTGGAAGAACTCAGAAAAAGGCTGATATATTCCAGTATTGTGCTAATTGTTGCAGTGCTTGGATGCTACAATTTCTCGGAAGATGTAGTCAAGCGCATTGTGGCAATAGCACCGGAAATTGAGTTCGTATTTATAGCTCCTGCGGAACTTCTCATGTCCTATGTTAAGGTAGCCGTAATAGGCGGACTTGTCATAGCCGCACCTTTTTTGATACTTCAGGTATGGCTCTTTGTGAGTCCGGGACTCAAGAAAAACGAGAAAAGAACAATTACGGTTTCCCTGTTTGTGGGAGGAATCTTCTTCATACTGGGAGTGGTGTTCGCATACCTGGTTGTGCTGCCAATCATGCTTCAGTTCTTCATGGGATTTAAGATAGACGAAATTAAGGAAATGATAAGTTTTGAAAACTATCTGTCTTTCGTCATCAGGACTCTGTTATCTTTCGGAATAATATTTGAGCTTCCCATAATAATGGTGATACTGACAAAGTTCAGAGTAGTGAAGGTGAGCTTCCTCAAGAAGAATCGAAAGTATGCCATACTGCTGATATTTATAGTAGCAGCGATACTGACACCTCCGGATGTTATCACTCAGACGCTTCTGGCTGCGCCAATGCTTCTGCTGTTCGAAATAGGAATAATGCTTTCTTCGCTGGTTGAGAAAACCAACAGGAAGAGCAAAGAGGAAGATAACAATTGACATTGAAAAACATCGGCTATATAATGTAATTGAATAAGACTAACATAAACAGGACAGAAATGTCCTGTTTTTTAGATAAGGAGATAACATGAACAAAAAAGTTATGGTTGCAATGAGCGGCGGGGTAGACAGCTCTGTTGCGGCGGTTCTTTTGAGAGACCAGGGGTATGATATCTGCGGGGCAACTTTGAAGCTGTTTTCAAACGAAGATGTGGAAACAAATCCAAGGACAAGGACCTGCTGCTCCCTGGAAGATGTTGAAGATGCCAGGATGGTGTGCTACAAGCTGGGAATAGAACACTTTGTTTTCAACTTCGGAGATTCTTTCAAGGAAGATGTCATGAAGAAATTTGCCGACAGCTACTGCATGGGCAACACGCCAAATCCATGCATTGACTGCAACAGGTATATCAAGTTTTCAAAGCTCATACAAAGGGCTCTTCTCATGGAAAAGGACTACATCGCAACCGGGCACTACGCTCAGATAGAATATGACAAGGGAAGCGGCAGATACCTGTTGAAGAAGGCTGTAGACCCGTTGAAGGACCAAAGCTACGTTCTTTATGTACTGACTCAGCATGACCTGTCAAGGACGTTATTGCCACTGGGCGGTATGTACAAGACAGATGTGAGAAAGATTGCCGAGGAAAGGGATCTGGTTAACGCGAGAAAGCCTGACAGCCAGGACATTTGTTTTGTAAGGGACGGAGATTACGCGGGATTCCTTGAAAGCAAAATGGGAGTTGTATCCAGGAAGGGCAGCTTCGTTGATACTAAGGGCAATGTAGTAGGGCAGCACAAGGGAATCATCCACTACACTGTGGGCCAGAGGAAGGGACTGGGAATCGCCCTCGGAAGGCCTGCCTATGTAATAAGCAAGAACAAGGATTCCAACACTGTTATTCTAGGCGATAATGAAGATTTGTACTCGGAAAGGATGACGGTATCCGACTTAAACATGATAGCGATGGAAAAGCTCACCCAACCCATGAAGGCCCTCGTTAAGACCAGGTACAGCCAGAAGGAGACGGAAGCTGTCCTGCATCCTGTTGACGAAAATAAAATTCTCGTGGAGTTTGCCGGTAGGCAAAGAGCCATCACACCTGGACAGGCGGCAGTATTTTACGATGGGGATGTTGTAATAGGCGGAGGAACAATAATGCAATAAAAAACAGCATTCGTGCTGTTTTTTCGTTTTCATGCAGAAAAAGATTTCAAACTGATTCCTAAAACCGTTAAATGTGTTATAATGGAATAAAATATCAGTATGGAAATTACATTTATATCGAGGAGTATCATGGAAGACAAAGATTTTGAAGATAACTTCAAGGTTATAAAGGCCTTGTCGGACATAAACAGAATGAAGATAATCAGGACGCTCATCGGCGGTGAATTGTGCGCATGCAAAATATTGAAGGAGTTTGACATAACTCAGCCCACGTTGTCTCACCATATGAAAGTTCTGTCTGAGTGCGGGCTGGTTGTTTCGAGAAAAGAGGGCAAGTGGATGCATTACATGCTTAATGCACATAAAATTGAACAATTTCAGGATTTCATCACTGAATTAACAACAATCAAGTAAAAAAGAAGAGGAAGCGGTAAGGACGCCCTCTTCTTTTTGATGCTATTCAACTTTCTGGAGAATTTTTTCTATATCCTTAGGTTTAAGGACTTTTCCATAAGATATTACCTTTTCGTCTATAACCAGGGCAGGTGTCTGCATTACACCGTAAGATACTATGTCCTTCATGTTCTCAACCTTGATTATTTCAGCTTCCATACCTGCAGCCTTTAACGCAGCTTCCGTGTTTTCCTTTAGAGCAGCACAATTTTTACAGCCTGAACCTAAAATTTTAATTATCATTTTATATCTCCCTTATTATATTATATAAATAAATAACCGAAGGCATTGAACGAATACCCGATTATTATGATACCTGCAGTGACCAATCCGAAAAACGTCCATAAAAGCTTAGGTTTTACAACCTGCTTAAGCATGATCATCGATGGCAGGGATAATGCTGTAACCCCCATCATGAAGGAAAGTGCCGTTCCAAGGCCTACTCCCTTGGCAACCAGGGCTTCTGCTATAGGCAATGTACCGAATATGTCAGCATACATGGGAACACCGATAAATGTTGCTATAAGGACTGAGTACCATTTGTCCTGACCCAGTATGGCGCTGATTACAGATTCCGGAATCCAGTTGTGTATGGCGGCACCAATGCCCACCCCGATGAGAATGTATATCCACACTCTTTTTATAATCTCCAAAACCTGTTCCCGGCTGTACTCCAATCTGTCCTTGAAGGAAAGATCCTCCTGCTCAATGTCAGCAGATTTGTTTCCGAAAACAAAAGGCTCTACGTATTCTTCCATTTTCAATTTGCTTATTACAGTTCCTCCCGCAACTGCCAGCACGAGACCTACAACAACGTATGTGATGGCAATTCTCCAGTTGAAGATGCTGGCCAGCAGCAGCACGGATGCCAGGTCCACCAGAGGTGACGAAATCAGAAAAGAAAATGTGACACCCAGCGGCAGGCCGGCGCTTGTAAACCCTATAAAAAGCGGGATTGAAGAACAGGAACAAAACGGTGTAACAGTGCCAAGCAAGGCTCCAAGGATATTTCCTGATATGCCGCTGAACCTTCCTAATATTTTCTTTGTTCTTTCCGGAGGAAAATAACTTTGAATATATGAAATCATAAATATTAAGACTGAAAGCAGGATGAAAATCTTTATGACATCATATATGAAAAAATGGATGCTTCCTCCTAATCGCTCCTGAATACTGAGCTTGAATACATTTTCTACCAATAGCTTTATTAAGCTGGATAGCCACTCCATTTTGAGCAGCTGATTATTAAGCCATCTAAATATTAACAATTTCGATCTCCTTTTACTTAAAAACATTTTACAAACCCAAGTTTTATACTACTCAATACACATAGATAATTGTCTATGTGTATTATATTCTTTTTACAGACGAAATGTCAATATGGTTTTTAATATTTGATAAGCGAATTCAGCATTTCCACTTTCCTGCTGAATCTGAATAAAGTGTATGCAGAAATATTTTACAAAACATTTACAATTTATATATCGACATATGAGCATATACTGATATAATATAAAATATAGATTATATAACAAACGGAGGATATATGATAAACAATAAACCAAAGGTGGCATTCATCTGTGTTCACAATTCATGCAGAAGCCAGATGGCAGAGGCTCTCGGGAAACACTTTGCAGGAGATGTGTTTGAAAGCTACTCGGCAGGAACAGAAACAAAGCCGCAGATTAACCAAGATGCTGTGAGACTCATAAAAAAGATTTACGATATCGATATGGAACAGACTCAATATTCTAAACTGATAACAGAGCTTCCGGAAATCGATATAACAATAAAAATGGGCTGCAATGTGGTATGCCCCTTTGTAGACAGCAAGTACGAGGAAGACTGGGGACTGGTAGATCCAACAGGAAAGAGCGATGAGGAATTTGAAAAAGTCATAGCTGAAATAGAAAAGAAGGTTAAGGAACTGGCCAGCAAGATATCAAACAAACTGTATTGATAACAGTCCGAAAATAAGAGGACATTCATATTTCAGGCAGTGTTGTCGCACTAAAAGGAGAAGGTAAATGATAGAAATATTAAAAGCTTTGGCAGATGAAACAAGGTTAAGAATTTTATCGCAGATTTTAAAAGGCGAAATGTGCGTCTGTGAGATTGAACAGTGTTTGGAGCTGACCCAGTCCAACGCGTCAAGACATCTTACGATTTTAAAAAAAGCAGGCATCCTAGATAGTTACAAAAATGCGCAGTGGACATACTACAAAATAAGCGAAGAATTTTTAAGCGAAAATAAGGAGCTGTACTATTATCTCACTGACAAAATCAGCGTTCTACCCTGTTATGAAGCTGACTGTGAAATGTTCAATAAATTCAGGCTGCAGGATTCGTGCTGCAGCAAAAAATAAAATGGAGGAAATTTATGGGTGATAAAAAAGATTTGGGAATAGGATTTTTTCAAAAATATTTATCTGTCTGGGTGGCTCTTTGCATGGGAGCTGGGGTTCTTATGGGAAGGTTCTTACCGGGAATTCCTGCGTTTTTAAGCCGATTTGAATATGCAGAAATATCAATTCCCATAGCAGTGTTAATATGGGTGATGATTTATCCCATGATGATGAAAGTTGATTTTCAAAGTGTGAAAAACATTCGAAACAACCCTAAGGGTTTATATGTAACATGGGTTACGAACTGGCTGATTAAACCATTCACCATGTATGCAATTGCTTCGTTTTTCTTTTTTGCAGTTTTTAAACAGTTTATGGAGCCGGAGCTTGCCAGAAAATACCTGGCAGGAGCAATACTCCTTGGTGCTGCGCCGTGTACTGCAATGGTATTTGTCTGGAGCACGCTGACCAAGGGGAGCCCCGCATACACGGTAGTGCAGGTGGCAACCAATGACTTGATAATTCTTGCTGCATTTGTTCCAATAGTTAAGTTTCTTCTGGGTGTAAGCAATGTTAGCGTACCTCTGGACACTTTGATCTTGTCGGTTGTTCTGTTTGTTGTAATTCCGCTGGCAGGAGGAATTCTTACCAGGGTTAACATGATCAAGAAACGTGGAATTGAATATTTCGAAAGCGAATTTTTACCTAAATTTGACAATGCTACAACGGTTGGACTGCTGCTGATGCTGGTACTGATATTTGCATTTCAGAGCGAAGTCATACTGAAAAATCCGCTTCATATTGTTTTAATAGCTGTACCTCTGACAATTCAGACGTTTTTAATATTCTTCATTGCATACCTTGCAGCAAAGACAGTTAAGCTTCCTCACGACATTGCAGCCCCAGCAGGAATGATAGGAGCATCAAACTTTTTTGAGCTTGCTGTTGCGGTGGCCATAGCTTTGTTTGGTCCCACATCTCCTGCCGCTCTTGCCACAACTGTGGGAGTGTTGACTGAAGTTCCGACAATGCTGTTCCTGGTGAGCATTGCAAACAAAACAAAACACTGGTTTCCTCAAAACAGTATAGACAAAAAGTAACGACTAGTCATAAATGAAATATAAAATCTGTGGCAAGGGTTACCTTGTCAAAAGTAAAAGGAGATATCATATGGATAATGACAGTGAAAAAAGAAGAGTTTTCGGCCGCATAACCGTGAAGAAGAAAAGCTCATGCTGCACCAGGGGTGAAGATGTTTCTGCAAATGAAGCAAAAAAAGACGGAACAAATGGTTCGGGATGCTGCTCAGGTTCTTTAGGATGCTGTTCCGGCAGCAGGGAAACAAACGTTGAAAGAAAACGGATTACAATTGACTTTCTTTACCTGGACTTAAGCGTATGCACCAGGTGCCAGGGAGCAGAAAGCAATCTTGATGATGCATTGAAGAATGTTTCCAATGTTCTGGAGGCAACAGGCACGGACGTTGTCATAAACAAGGTGAACGTAAATACTGAAGCGCTGGCAGTTAAGTACAAGTTCCTCACGTCACCTACAATCCGTGTCAACGGACGAGACATTCAGATGGAATACAAAGAAAGCCTGTGCGAATCCTGCGGTGACCTTTGTGGCGATGAAGTGGACTGCAGAGTCTGGATTTATCAGGGAAATGAATACACAGAGCCTCCAAAAGCCATGATCATAGAAGGCATTCTCAAGGAAGTGTACGGAGGGGGCAGTGGAGACATTGAAGAAAAAGAATATGTGCTTCCCGAAAACCTCGCTCATTTTTACAGGGTAATGAAAGATAAGAAGTAACATACAATCGTAAAGTACCGCATTACAAATAGCATCGTGAGATGCTATTTGTTGTGCAAAAAATAATGATATGAAAGCAGTACAGAAAATTTCATGAGTTGAAAATCAATACATGGGTATCATTCCAGTAGGATTATTATAAATTTATTGGAGGCAATATGAAAATCAGAAATGTAAAAAAGGTTGTTACTGGAAAAAAGGCTGTTGACGGTGCCGGTGTAAGGCTGGTGAGGGTAATAGGATACAATGATGTGGAAGATTTCGATCCATTTTTGATGCTGGATGCATTTGACTCTGACAACCCGGATGATTATATAAAGGGGTTCCCGTGGCATCCTCACAGAGGTATAGAGACGGTAACATACTTAATAAACGGTAACATAGAACATGGTGACAGCCTTGGCAACAAAGGAAGCATAGTGGACGGATGCTGCCAGTGGATGACGGCAGGAAGCGGAATCATGCATCAGGAAATGCCAAAGCCTTCAGACAGAATGCTTGGAACGCAGCTTTGGCTCAACATGCCAAAGGAGCACAAGATGGCAGAACCTAAATATTGTGACATCACAAATGAAATGGTTCCGACAGTCACAGAAGGCAGCAACACCATAAGAGTGGTTTCAGGTGATTACAAAGGTAATTCAAGTTCCGTATACGGCGATTACGTCAAAATGCTTTATCTGGATGTTCATATGAAAGGAAATTCAGAGTGGAAGCTTAACCTGAACAATGATGAAACGCTGTTTGTATACATTGTTGAAGGAGAAGGGTATTTCGGCGGGTCAGACGATTTGTATGAAAGCAAACGTGCATTGCTGTTCGGAGAAGGGGAAGAATTTGCTGCCAGGACAGGTGAAAATGAAGTGAGATTTTTCCTGTATGCTTCGAAACCTCTAAAGGAATCTGTTGCATGGGGCGGACCAATTGTAATGAATACCAGGGAACAATTGAATCTTGCTTTCAGGGAACTGGAAGAAGGAACATTCATCAAGCACAATTGAAAAAAAGATGGCCTAAGCCATCTTCAAACAAAAAATTTTATTCCGGAGAGAACATGTCTTTGCCTACTCCGCAAAGAGGGCAAACCCAATCTTCCGGCAATGCTTCAAATGAAGTGCCGGGAGCTATTCCGTTGTCCGGATCTCCTTCAGCGGGATCATACACGTAACCGCATGCGTCACAAACGTATTTTTGCATAGCAACCTCCTAGATAGAATTTAATGCTTATTACTATTTTAATATAATATGGTCAAATGTCAACCAAAAAAGGAAGTTTCTTCATAGGTAGACCAATTTACCGCTGATTAAAACAAATCTGGACACAGATTAAAATTGTATATATAATGGTATAAAATAATGAGTCGAGGTAAACATGGCAATAAATAAGGTTGTGAGGGCTGCTTTGAAAGCTTTGTCCTACAATGATATCGACGTAAAGAAAAACTATATGTTGAAGCGAAACTTTGTGAAGCTTACACACAGGCACTACCTGAAACCTTTTTTCAAGACATGGGACTGCCAGCTGGATTCAGGAAACCACAGCATACCTGTGAGAATATTCTCGCCGGATGAGGAGGGTGATTACCCGATTCTTCTGTTTTTCCACGGAGGAGGATGGGTGACAGGAAACATTGACAGCTACAGCAAGGTATGTGCCAATATGGCAAGGCTCACGTGCCACAACGTGGTTTCTGTGGACTACAGGCTTGCTCCGGAGCATCCGTTTCCCGCAGGGCTTGAAGATTGCTACCAGGCGGCCAAATCATTCATCACAAAGGATGAAATAAATTCCAAAGAAGTGACATTGATAGGGGACAGCGCAGGCGGAAATCTTGCTGCCGCATTGTCTCTTCTTGCCAGGGAAAGAAAGGAATTTACCATAAAGAAGCAGGTGCTCATTTATCCTGCAACGTACAATGATCACAACGAAACTTCGCCGTTTTTATCCGTCCATGAGAACGGTACTGATTATCTTCTGACATCCAAAAGAATCTGCGATTACATGGAGCTTTATAAATCCAGCCCTGAGGATTACTTGAATCCATATTTTGCTCCGCTGCTGGCTAAGGACCTGTCCGACCAGCCGGATACGCTCATAATAACCGCAGAATTCGACCCGCTCAGGGACGAGGGAGAGGAATACGGAAAAAAGCTCAGGGAGGCCGGCAACAAGGTTCAGATTTACCGTGTCAAAGATGGTCTGCACGGTTTTTTCGCTCTTCCGCCCAGCTTTCCTCAGGTGAAATTGTGCTATGATATCATTAACCGCTTCTTAAGCGAGGTGAGATAGTTGAAGAACAAAAAAGTATCGGAGTGGAGCAAGCTTGACAATGCTGCCAAGATATTTCCGCCCAACAGCAAGAAAAGCGATACCAAGGTTTTCAGGTTTGCTTGCGAGCTGCATGATCAGGTAGACAAAAATGCCCTTCAAAAGGCGCTGGATATAACCGTTGAAGCATTTCCGCTTTACAAGTCCATAATAAAAAGCGGCTTGTTCTGGTATTATTTTGAAAAAAGCCACCTGGTTCCTGTGGTTACGGAAGAAAATCTTCCTCCATGCTCAAGCCTTTACGACAAGAACAACAAGACGCTGCTTTTCAGGGTTATGTACTTTAAAAAACGTATAAGCTTTGAGGTTTACCATGCCTTGTCCGACGGAGCGGGAGCTTTCCAGTTTTTTAAGACGCTGGTTTTTCACTACATAACCATACGGTATGAGAAAAATTTCAGAGACTCTGTTCCTGTGCTGAACACAGATTCATCAAGGACACAGAAGATGGATGACAGCTTTCAGAGATATTATTCCGGGGCAAGTGCCGCCAACGGCAAAAAGAGCCACAAGGCATACAGAATAAGGGGCTTGAAGCTTCCGGAATACAGGATAAGGATAATCGAAGGAATTATTCCCGTGGATGGGATTCTGGCAAAGGTTAAGGAATACAACACTTCCCTGACCATATTTTTGGCAGCTGTGCTCATGTGTGCCATAAACGAGGAAATTCCGGCTAGACAGAAGAAAAGGCCAGTTGTTCTTAGTATTCCGGTTAACTTAAGAAACTACTACTATTCACAGACTGCCAGAAACTTCTTCGGGGTAATCAACGTGGACTACGATTTTTCAACAGGAAGCAGCCAGCTGAAAGAGGTTATCGAGCATCTGAAAGAAAGCTTCAAGGAAAACCTGACTCCTGAGCATCTGGCAAGAAGAATAAACACATTGTCTTCCCTGGAGCACAATTACCTTTTGAGAGTCATTCCTCTTTTCATAAAGGACATATCCCTGAAGATAGCCAACAGCCTGGTGGATAGAAGCTACACTTCCACCCTGTCCAACGTGGGAAAGGTGTCTGTTCCTGATGATATAAAACCGTTCATATCGTCTTTTGACATTTTTGTGAGCACAAATAAGCTTCAGGCCTGCGCATGTTCATACGAAAATGAGCTCAGGATAAGTTTTACGTCAGCTTTTGTGAGCACAGAAATACAAAGGCGTTTTTTCAAGACGCTTACGGAAATGGGAATACCCGTTGACATAGTGTCAAACAAAGTCGATGAAGAATAGGGGTGCCTTATGAAATATTGTAATAACTGCAAAGTAAATGTGGTGGGCAATAGAAAATTCTGTCCCCTTTGCCAGGAGCTTTTGGCCGGAGACAAGTTCGACGATGAGGTCTTTCCGACCATATCCTTTGTTTACAAGGAGCACGGATTGTTTTTCAAGATAATGATGTTATCGTCCATAGTCATCGCATCGATTTCGGTTGCCGTAAATATAATGCTTCCGGAGAAAGGCGCCTGGTCGCTGTTCATTCTGGGAGGCCTTGGTTCCGTTTGGGCCAGCCTCATAACGGCCATCAACAAGAGAAAAAACATTCCTAAGAATATAGTGTACCAGGTAATGACAATCTCAGTGCTGGTTGTTTTGTGGGACATAATAACCGGATGGAGGGGATGGTCTTTGGCGTATGTTATACCGCTGGTGTGCGTATTTGCCATGATATCCATGGCCATTATCACCAAGGTGAGAAAGCTTTATCTTGAGGACTACATCCTGTACATAATTATTGACGGGCTGTTCGGCATAGTTCCTGTAATATTTCTGATTACAGGAAAACTCAAGGTGATTTATCCTTCCCTCATCTGCATCGTCACAAGCATAATATCCCTGTCAACCATACTCATATTTGAAGGTGAGAAGCTCAAGGCCGAAGTGAAAAGGCGCCTGCACCTTTAGAGCAATTAAGAATTAAGAGTTAAGAATTAAGAATGAATGAAGGCATTGTGCGTATGCACAATGCCTTTCCTTTAATTCTTCACTATTCATTCTTCATTATTAATTGGTTTATAAAAGGTGTATCTCATTTCTCTTGCACAGCTCTATCATGTTCTGAGGCCATACCGAGGACTGAACCTCTCCTATGTGTGCTTTTTGAAGGAAAAACATGCAGATTCTTGACTGTCCTATACCTCCTCCGATGGTGAAAGGAACCCTTTCGTTTATTACGTCCTGGTGGAACGGAAACTGTGATTTATGCATCTGGTTTCTTTCTTCAAGCTGCGAAAGCAGGGCTTCCTTATCAACCCTAATTCCCATGGATGAAAGCTCCAGGGCGATGTCAAGAGTGGAGAAATAAAACAGTATGTCACCGTTCAGGGACCAGTCGTCATAGTCTGCTGCTCTGCCGTCGTGTATTGCTCCGTCCGAAAGCTTCTTGCCTACTTCCATTAAGAATACTGCCTTCTTTTCCTTTGTGATGAGGTATTCCCTTTCCTTTGGCGTTTTATCCGGGTAGCGGTCCAGAAGCTCCTGGGTGGTTATGAAGAAAATTTCAGACGGAAGCTCGTTTCTAAGAAACGGGTACAGGCTTTCCAGGTATTTTTCAGTTGACCTGAAGACGCTGTAAATCTGATTTACCACATACATGAGAGTATCTTTGTTGCGGTCTGTTTTCTTTATGATTTTTTCCCAGTCCCACTGATCCACATAAATTGAATGAATGTTATCAAGATCTTCATCGCGCCTTATGGCGTTCATGTCGGTGTATAGCCCTGTGTAGGTATCAAAGCGGTAGCTTCCAAGAGCGTTTCTTTTCCATTTTGCCAGAGACTGGACGATTTCCACATCATACTTTGTTTCAAGCATGTCGAAACGCACAGCCCTTTCATATCCGTTCAGGTCGTCGTTGAGACCGGATTCCGGACGCACCATAAGCGGTGCAGATACTCTTATGAGCGACAGGCTTTTTGAAAGTTCTGCTTCAAAAAAATCTTTTATTTTCTTAATTGCAATCTGAGTTTCCAGAAGAGACAGCTTGCTCATGTAATTTTCCGGAATTATTAGGTTTTCTAAAGACATGGTTCCTCCATATTATTATTTTAAATTGTATTCTGTTTTGCTGTCCTGGCGATTAAAACAAGCATTATGAGACATCCCGCCACAGAAACCGGAGCCGAGTAAAAAGCCAGGTATGTTCCGAGAACGTCGTTTAAAAGGCCGATGATGTTGTAAATCACCACATACAGGATGTTGCTGAATGTTACTATAAATCCAATTGCAAGGGATGATTTCTGCCTGAAGATAGAATTTATTATGACCATCATTGTAGGGAATGTTATAGAAATGAAAAATCCCGACAATGCTATGAGAACCAGACCCCTTTGTTTAAGCACAAGTCCGGCCATAAGGCTTGCTGCAGCCGAAAATAGGAACAGCCCAAGACCCTTTGAATTTCCAGTCTTGTTTACTATGAAACCTCCAAACAGTCTTCCCAGGGCAAACATCAGGAAGAAAACCGATGCGTACCTGGCTGCTGTCTGCGGATCAAGACCAAAGGAGCTTCTCATGTAGCTGATGAACCAGGTGTTTATGATTGCTTCGGTTATAAGTCCGAAGGTTACTGCCGCAATAAACATGTATATGATGGGTTGTTTGTACAGATGTCCTTTTTCCTCAACTGATTCGTCCTTTATAAACTGCATGTTCGGCGTTTTAACAAACATGCTTAATATTACCGAAGTAATGAAGAATATGCTCAGGTACAGGTAAATATTTCTCCAGGCAACACCCTGAGAGAGAAAATAGCCGTAGGCATTTTGTCCGGCAAAGCTTCCAAGGCCGTACATGAAATGCGTTATGTTCATGAGTATTGACTCAAATCCTATTGAAAGCACCGGAACCATGGAATCAACCCCTACGGACAAAGAAGCACGCCCGATTCCGAAAATGAAGTTGAACAGCCCCAGCATGAAAATATTAGCTGTGAAAGGTGCAATAAGGACTGCTATGGCTGAAGCCGCAGACCCTGCCATGTAGACAAACTTATGACCATATTTCTCGCAGAACTGTCCGCCCCAGAAGCTTCCTATTATGGAGCCCACCATGTTTAAGGACAGCACCATGCTCAGCTGTGCGTTGCTTATCTTAAATTCCTCAAGAAAGAACGGAACGAAGTTACCCCTGGAGCTTTCAAAAAGAGCCATAATGAAGTATATGTAAAATAATGTAAAAATCAAGTGCAGGTTTTTTCTTATGGTTATCATCCACACCCCCAATCTTGTTACATTCTGTATACTATCACAAATAAAAAGCTTAGTAAAGCAAAATAAGTTGACTTATGATACGCTGAATAATAAAATTGAAACAAGGGAGTGAAAAATTTATGTTCAAACAGACAAGATATGAAACGGACAGATTGTACCTGAGGGTTCTGAAACCTTCCTTCGGCAGGGATGTTCTGGAGTACTACAAAAGAAACCACAACTTCCTGAGCCAATGGGAGCCCAAGAGGCCAAGAGAATTCTACACACTGTCGTATCATAAAAGACAGCTTAACAATGAATACAACATGTTCAAGGAAGGTAAACAGGTACGCTTCTGGATAATGAAAAAGGAAGACAACAAAATCATAGGAAATCTATGCTACAGCAACATAATCATGGGCAACTTCAAGTCCTGTTTTCTGGGTTACAAGCTTGACAAGGACGAAATAAACAAGGGGTACATGACAGAAGCAATAAAAGAGTCCGTGGAGATAATGTTTGACGACTTTGGACTTCACAGAATAGAAGTCAATGTGGTACCGAGAAACGCAAGGTCCCTTAAGGTCATGGAAAAACTGGGGTTCGAACAGGAAGGGTTCTCCAGGCGTTACCTGGAAATAAACGGCGTATGGGAAGATCACGTTCATTTTGCCACATACGACGACAGATAATATAAAAAGAGGTGTAATATGTTAACTGATTTGTCATGCAGCGATTTTGCAAAAGAGCTGGCCGCAAAAAAACCGGTTCCGGGAGGCGGAGGAGCAGCGGCACTGGCTGGGGCACTGGGAGCAGCGCTCAATTCCATGGTAGCAAATTATTCCCTGGGAAAGAAAAAGCTTCTGGATTATGAAAAGCAGCACATGGACATATTGACAAGAGGAGAAAAGCTGAGGCTGGACCTTCTGGAGCTCATAAACAAGGATGCGGAAAGTTTCGAACCCTTATCAAGGGCTTATACAATGGCTTCAGAAACAGACGAACAGAAACAATCAAAGGAAAAGGAACTGCAGAAATGCCTTAAGGAAGCCTGCAATGCACCCCTTGAAACGCTGAGGCTGTCATACCAGTGTATTCTTCTTCATGAAGAACTTGTAGACATATCCTCAAAAACAATCATAAGCGATGTGGGAGTGGGAGTGCAGCTTTTGAAGGCAGCACTGAACAGCGCATATTTGAACATTCTCATCAACCTGAACTCCATAAGTGATGAAGACTATGTGAAAACCAATAATGAAGCTTCACAGAAGCTGTTGGAAGACGGTATAAAAAGAGCTGATGCGGTTTACGAAAAAGTAACAGATATATTGACAGGCAGGTAAATATGGGACAATTGATAAAAGGCAAAGCTGTTGCCGATGCAATAACAGCAGAAGTTAAAAATCATGCTGAAGAGCTAAGACAAAAGGGAACATCTCCAAAGCTGAAAATAGTCAGGGTCGGCCAGAGGGAAGATGATCTGGCCTATGAAAGGGCAGCAATAAAGCGAATGGCATCCTGCAGCATAGACTGCGAGGTTTTAAGCCTTTCACTGGACATAAGCCAGGAGGATTTCATAAAGGAACTAAAAAAGGTTGACCAGGATGAAACAGTTCACGGAGTGCTTATCTTCAGGCCTCTTCCAAGGCAGATAGATGAAAACGCGGTTAAGTACATCATAAGACCTGAAAAGGATGTTGACTGCTTCAATCCCATAAATGTTGCCAAGGTAATGGAAGGTGACGAAACCGGTTTTCCGCCATGCACCCCGGAAGCTGCAATTGAAATGCTTAAGTTTTATAACATAGAAATGAAGGGCAAAAACGCCGTTGTGGCAGGAAGGTCCATGGTTGTCGGCAAGCCTGCAGCCATACTTCTGCTCAAGGAAAATGCAACGGTGACCATATGCCATTCAAAAACCGATAATCTTAAAGGCGTCGCAGGAAAGGCTGACATACTCATTGCAGCCATAGGAAAATCGAAAATGATCACAGGTGACTTCATAAAGGAAGGTGCTGCGGTAATTGACGTGGGCATAAATGTAGACAGCCAGGGAAACATTACCGGTGACGTTGACACTGAAGACTGCATCGGGAAAGTATCAGTTATAACACCTGTCCCTGCAGGTGTCGGTTCGGTAACCACTGCAGTTCTGGCAAAGCATGTATTAAAGGCCTTCAATCAGTTGACAGGCAAATAAATCAAATAGAGGTAGCATATGAAATTCATCGATTTAAGAAGCGATACGGTTACAATGCCCACAGATGAAATGAGAGAAGCCATGGCAAAAGCAGAAGTGGGAGATGATGTGTACGGAGATGATCCAACCATCAACAAACTTGAAAAACTGGCAGCTGAAAAGGTAGGCAAGGAGGCTGCCCTGTTTGTTCCCAGCGGAACATTCGGAAATCAGCTGGCTCTTTTTACCCATGCAAGAAGAGGCCAGGAAGTGATTATAGGCAAAAACAATCACATAGTTGTTCACGAGGTTGGGGCGTCAGCAGTGATTGCAGGGGTTCAGCTTCGTACTCTTGAAACAGCAAACGGAGCCATGGACCCAAGAGACGTTAAAAAGGCCATAAGAGCAGACGATATCCATGAGCCGGAAACAGGACTCATATGCGTGGAAAACGCCCACGGATGCGGTGCGGTGGTACCCCTTGAAACCATGAAGGAAATCAAAAGCATAGCAGAAAAACACTCACTTCCGGTGCACATGGACGGAGCAAGGTTATTCAACGCAGCCATCGCCCTGGGAGTTGACGCCAGGGAACTGGCAGCGTGCTGTGACTCAGTGATGTTCTGCCTTTCAAAAGGACTGGCTGCCCCGGCAGGTTCAATGCTTGCAGGAAGCAGTGAATTCATCAGAAGGGCCAGGAAAAACAGAAAGCTCATGGGCGGCGGAATGAGACAGGTGGGAATACTTGCAGCTGCAGGTATAATCGCTTTGGAAAAAATGACGGGAAGGCTTGAACAAGACCACAAAAATGCCAGGTATATGGCTGAAGAACTGTCAAAGATTGACGGAGTAAGGGTGATCAAAGACAGGCTGGACATAGACATGGTGTTCTTCGAAATTGATAGTAACCTTATAACCAGCAGCGAACTGGTCCAAAAGCTGTATGCGAAAAACATAAAGATAAACGGTGAAGAAGGCGGCGAGTACCGCTTTGTATGCCACATCGGAGTTTCAAGGGAAGACATAGACTACACCATAAGCTGCATGAAGGAGCTTATCTGATATGGAGAATATCAGCCTTAGTCCTGTTAAAAGCAAGAAGGCGTACATGCTGATAGTGGAAGGAATACTAAACCTCATAAACGAGAACAAGATTGAATACGGCGACAAGCTGTACAGCGAACCGGAGCTTACGAAGATGCTCAACGTCAGCAGGCCAACGCTTCGGGAAGCTTTGCGGGTTCTGGAGTTTCTGGGAATAGTGACTGTCAGTCCAAGAAAGGGAATTCGAATAAACAAACCCGAAAGCACAGACAGCTACATGCCGCTGATTTACATGCTGATGTTCGAGAAGACAACGGACCTGGAACTGTTTGAACTGAGGCGCGCCATACAGATATCCATGGCGGAGGCTGCCGCAAGGAACAGGTCGGAAGAAGACATGAAGGTTCTTGAAGATATAGTAAAAAACACTGTAAAACACATGGATGACGATTACCAAGTCTTCGCAAAGCTTGATTATGACTTCCATCAGCAGGTGGTCAAATGCTCCGGCAACAACATGTGCTGCAAGCTCATGGAAACATTGAACATCCTCATGCAAAAGCAGATGGTGGATATAATATACAACCTCCCGGTGGAAGACAGGAAGCTGACGGTTGATCTGCACGAAAAGGTGTGCGGCTTCATAAAGAGCAGGGAGCCGGAGAAGGCCAGAGACGCCATGCAGGAGCATATGGAAAGACCCTACAGGTTTTATAAAAGCAAGAAGGAACAATAGCAGACTGATGTCTGCTTTTTGTATGCCCTAACCCCATTTGTTCGAGTGATGATTTTCATAGTCCTATTCACATCATGTTATCATTGACAGCGTATGGTTAATGTGCTAAACTTGCTTCAATCAGTTAACTAAATTAATTCAATACAACTAACGGAGGCAGTAATGGACAACAATACATTTGCTCAAATGTACGGCGAGTATCTGCACGATGAATCACGTCAGACAGGTACGGCCCAGAGTATTTCCTTTCCAAAGACAGAAGAGGAAATAGTTTGTTCCGTGAAGGAATGTGCTCAAAAAAACATAGAGATAACGACGCAGGGAGCCCGAACAGGACTGGCAGCCTCAGCTGTTCCGTTTGGGGGTCATATTATAAACCTCAGCAGAATGAATAAGGTTACGGGAGCCAGAAGTGATGAAATAAACGACCGTTTCTTTTTGAAGGTGCAGCCCGGAGTTCTTTTGACGGAAGTGAGAAAGTATCTGGCAAGCAATACATTTGTGACCGCAGGCTGGGATGAACAGTCAAAGGCTGATTTAAACAAAATGGGAAAAAACCGCTGGTTTTATTCCACCGACCCCACCGAATCATCTGCCTCCATTGGAGGAATGGCTGCCTGCAACGCATCCGGCGCTAAAAGTTTCAGATACGGCTCCACCAGGGATCATGTGGAAGCAATACGGGTTGTTCTCTCTGACGGTGATGTTCTGAGCCTAAAAAGAGGGCAGTGTATGGCCAGCAACGGAAAGTTTTGTCTTGTTACCCAGAATGGAAGAACCATAAACGGAGAGCTTCCCAGGTACAGGATGCCCGATGTGAAGAAAAACACGTCAGGCTATTACAACAAACCGGATATGGACATGCTGGACCTTTTCATAGGTTCAGACGGAACTCTGGGAATAATCAGCGAAATTGAAATAGAGCTGTGTAAAAGGCAGGAAGCCAACTGGGGAGTCACTGTCTTCATGCCGGATGAGGATACAGCTCTTGATTTGGTTCGTGCAGCCAGAGGCGAGAAGATTTTTGAGGACATGGATATCGTAAGCCTTAAGCCTTCAGCAATTGAATTTTTCAGCCACAAGGCCCTTGAGATGCTTAAGCATGAGCAAAAAACAAATCCGGCCTTTGCATCAATCCAGGAAATTAAAGACAGCTACCACACAGCCGTGTACATGGAAATAGAAGGCGACTGTGATGAAGATATATGGAGAGGCGTTGAGGAGCTGGGGAATGTAATTGTAAGGCTGGGCGGCGACGAAGATGCCACATGGGTTGCCAACAATCCTGCAAGCCTTGAAAAACTTCACAGCTTCAGGCATGCATGCCCCGAATGCGTCAACATGCAGATAGATCTGGCCAAGAAGACGGACCCTAGGATAACAAAGCTGGGAACTGACATGTCTGTCCCTGATCACAGGCTCAAGGAAGTAATGAAAATGTACAACGAGGACATTGAAAATAATGGGCTAAACGCAGTAATATTCGGACACATAGGAAACAACCATCTTCATGTGAACACAATTCCAAGAAACATGGATGAATACAAAAGGGGCAAGGAGCTGTACCTGGTGTGGGCAGAGAAAATTGCAGCCATGGGAGGTGCCGTGTCAGCAGAGCATGGCGTAGGAAAACTGAAGGTACCTTTTCTTCAGAAAATGTACAGAAGGGATGAGCTTGGTGAGATGAGAAGAATAAAGAAACTTTTCGATCCGCTGCAGCTTTTAAACAGAGGTGCTGTATTTCCTTATGAAAAGGAGGAAGACAAATGAAAATAATAGTCTGCATAAAACAGGTGCCCGGAACTAATGAAGTCAAGATGGACCCTGTCACAAATACAATCATGAGGGAAAATGTTGCTGCAATCATAAATCCTTTTGATACCTATGCAATAGAAGAAGCTGTTCGTATTAAGGAAAAGCTGGGCGGTGAGGTTTACGGTCTTTCCATGGGAATTCCGGCAGCAGCCGAAATGCTGCGGGAGGCTGTTTCCTTAAGGGTTAACAAGGCAGTGCTTCTTACAGACAGAAAATTTGCCGGTGCCGATACTCTGGCAACTTCCTACGCCTTGAGCAAGGGCGTTGAAAAAATAGGAGGCTATGACCTTATTATCTGCGGAAAGCAGGCAACCGACGGTGATACTGCCCAGGTGGGCCCAAGCCTTGCCAAGACTCTGGGCATCGCCTATGCTACTGACATAAGCAGAATCCTTGAGATCAGCAGGGATTCCATGCGATGCATGAAAATAACAGACGACGGGTATGAGGAAATAGAAATCAGGCTTCCGGCCCTGATTACTGTGGTAAAGGAAATTAACATGCCTAGGCTCCCTTCCATAAAGACAATGAGGATTGCCAGGAAGACTGAAATTGAAACTGTATCTCTTGACGACGTATCGGGGGATGAAACAAGGGCAGGGCTCAAGGGCTCTCCAACACAGGTGAGAAGGACGTTTGTTCCCGTTCATGAAGTTAAGAGCACGGAAATCCAGGGTACTGCTGCAGAGCAATCTCAGAAGCTTGCAGAAATACTGCTGAAAATGTAAGGTGGTGAAAATATGGCTGGTATTAAAATCATAAGAGAAAAATGCGTTGGATGCAAAGTATGTGCAGGTGCTTGCCCTTTCGGTGCCATTGAGGTAACGGACAAAAAAGCGGTCATAAACCAGAAGTGTACTCTTTGTGGTTCCTGTGCAGAAAGCTGCAGGTTCGGCGCCATAGATTTTCAAAGGGAAGAAGAAAATAAGAAGGACCTTAGCATCTACAGAGGCATATGGGTTTTTGCAGAACAAAGATACGGTAATCTGAAGAACGTGTCCCTGGAGCTTTTGGGCAAGTCCAGGGAGCTTGCAAAAACCCTTGAGATTCCGGTAACTGCTGTGCTTCTGGGACACAACATAAAAAACCTGACTGACGTATTGTCATCCTACGGAGCAGATGAGGTTCTGGTAATGGATGAAGAGTGGCTGAAGGATTTCAATGACCACGTGTACGGAGAGGTGATGGTCAGACTCATCGAAGATTACAAACCTGAAATAGTTCTCATAGGTGCCACATCAAACGGAAGATCCCTGGCCCCTCATGTTTCTGCAACATTGAGAACCGGGCTTACTGCAGATTGCACGGTTCTGGAGGCTGACAGAGAGGAAAGGCTGCTTTTGCAGACCAGGCCGGCTTTCGGAGGCAACCTCATGGCAACCATCGTGTGCCCCAACAACCGTCCCCAGATGGCAACTGTGAGACCAAAGGTGTTCAGACCCATGGAACCTGACATGAGCAGAAAAGCCAATGTGATCATGCTTCAATCTCCATCACCTGTTGAAGCCTTCGTGAAGAAAATTAGAAACATAGACAACCAAGAAGGTCTAAGCCTTGCCGATGCTGACATAATTGTGGGAGTGGGCAGAGGAATAGGAAGTCAGAAAAACATAAAGCTTGCACAGGACCTGGCAGACGCGCTGGGCGGAACATTGGGTTCCTCAAGGCCGGTAGTTGATACAGGATGGATGCCGTACAGCCGTCAGGTTGGTCAGACGGGAAAGACCGTTGCTCCCAAAATCTACATTGCATGCGGAATATCCGGAGCCATACAGCACCTGGCAGGGCTGGCGGACATAGAGACAATTGTGGCCATAAACACGGATCCGGACGCCCCCATTTTCAAGGTGGCAAATTATCGCATCGTAGGCGATGTAAGAGAAATACTGCCTCTGTTGACACAGCAGATCATAGAGGCTAAGTCTGCGAAAAACTAATGACATAATAAAACAAGGAGCCTTGGCTCCTTGTTTATTAACCACTCATTACTATTCGTCAAAATAATCGTACAAAAGCTCCATCTGCTCGTAAGTAAGCATTCCTACGTAGCCCCTAACGGCTTCTCCCTTCTTGTTCACGGCTATGGTTGTTGGAAATGAACGAATGCCGTAGTTATTGGACACTGCCATGTTCTTGTCGAGAACCACAGTCAAGTCAAGGCCGTTCTCAGCCACAAATTTTGCAACGTCTTCCTTTGGCTCTCCTACGTTTATTGCAAGCACAAGCAGGTCTTCGTCCTTGTATTTTTCCTGAAGCTTCTCAAGGTCTGGCATCTCTATGACACAAAAGCCGCACCAGGTGGCCCAGAAGTTCAGTATTACGTTCTTGTCTCTTAAGTCGTGAAGCTTCACTGTTGTTCCGTCAAGCGTTTCCAGTTCAAAGTCGGGAGCTATTATGGCGTTAGCTGACTGGCTTTGCTCCTGCTGCTCTGTTGGTTTTTCCGGAGTAACCTGTGGTTTTTCGGCGCATCCGGAGGTCAATACAGATATTATTATTGCTAAAATCAAAATTCTTTTCATATAACCCTCTCCTTGTTATAATGCCTATACCCATACCGCAATATTTTAAACAGAAAATTCAGTACCCTTGGAACAGGTTTTTGTTTTAAAGGTCCTGGGATATGCTTTTATAATTTCATTATATGCTGCATCCATGTCATCATTGTCATTGAAAAGTCCGAATACTGCTGAACCGCTTCCTGTCATGAGAGCTGCTGCTGCATTTTTTTCAAGCATCACATTTTTGATAAGGCTGATTTCCGGATGAAACTTTTCAACGACCTTTTCAAGAGTGTTAGCACAGCAGGAAGCAGCTTTGACAAAATCGCCGCTGTTGATGTGGCTGATTATTTCGTTTTCGGAGTGAGAATTGTAATAATCAGGCAGCAGATTTTTATACACAAAGGCTGTGGACATGGAGAAATCGGGTTTGACCACAAGAATGTTCTCCCATGCGAAATCCCTGAGTTTTGTTAGTTTTTCACCGATGCCTTCAGCCAGGCATGTTCCTCCGGCCAGGCAGAAAGGAACGTCTGCTCCGACCCTAAGTCCTGTTTTCATCATTTTTTCGGTGCTCATCTGAAGATTCCAAAGTTTGTCAAGACCTGCAATGACTGCTGCTGAGTTGCCGCTTCCGCCTGCAAGGCCTGCTTCTGATGGTATTTTTTTTTCTATTCTTATTCTTACCCCTGTATTTATGCCGTAATCATCCTTAAGTATGGCGGCTGCCTTGTAACAGGAATTTCTTTCATCCACCGGTATTTGAAGGTCACTGCACTCTATGGATATTGCGCTGTCACCGGATTCCTCAATGAATACTGTATCGTGAAGGTCAATGGACTGCATCACAGTCTTTATAAGGTGGTAGCCGTTGTCAAGTCTTCCTTCGATGTCCAGGAACAGGTTTATTTTCCCGTAAGATTTGATTGTTATCATATGAACCTCTTTGTATTTAATAATTATATATTAAAGGTTGTTCTGCAACAATGCAAACAATTTAAAAAAAACTCATGAAATTTTTGCTATTGATGTTTAAGACTCTCATTCACGGGTATATATTCACTACAACAATAGTTTTACAGGCACTTAAAACAGAGTGTACGAAGAAAATTAAATTAAGTAGAAAGTATAAACAGAACAGGTAAGTCAAAACAGAAATTGAAAATTAAGCCGGTTTAAGGTAGTGAAGCTATTGGACGAGCTTAAGGTTAATGTCAACTAACTTTAACAGTCTAGGTTTTAAAATTTTAAACGAGAGTTACAAATGTTTGGTTTTTGTATTAAGATTTATTTGAACAGGTTAGTACGATTTATAGAAAGCTTAGTTTACAAACGTACATGAAGGTTTTACAGATGCAGGTAGAATGATTGTTGACAGCCTGAAGGAAGAGGTGAGTCCTCCAAACACAGAATGCGAAACACTTAAAGAATAACACCCGGTTTTCCAGTGTGTAACTGCGGAAAGCCGGGTGTTATTTTATTTAAAACAAGTTCTTTTTCATGAGTATGATTCCGACAATAGTTGCTGATACAAAGGATATTCCCACCACAATCCAGAAACCGAAGGGTGATGTGGCAAAGGGGATGTTGAGCACGTTCATTCCGAAGAAACCCGAGAACAAGGATGGTATTGCCATCAGTATTGTTATTGAAGTCAACAGCTTCATTACTATGTTCAGGTTGTTTGAAATTATGGAAGCAAAGGCGTCCATGGTGCCGCTCAGGATTCCTGAGTATATATCGGCCATTTCAATGGCCTGTTTGTTTTCGATTATTACATCTTCAAGCAAATCCTCGTCTTCCGAGTATTTCTTGATAACATTGATTCTCATTATTTTTTCCAGAACGACCTGATTTGCTCTCAAGGCTGTTGTAATGTAAACCAGTGATTTTTCCAGGTCCAGAAGCTGTATGAGCTCCTTGTTCTTCATTGACAGGTGCAGTTTCTTTTCAACCATGTTGCTCATCCTGTCGATCTGTCTCAGATAAAGAAGATATCTTTGAGCGTTCTTGTACAGTATCTGATACAGGAATCGGTATTTTTTATAAGTGTAGAATGTGCGGATTGAGTTCTTTTCGAACTGGTCCAGCACTATTGAATTTTTCAGGCACACGGTAATGATGTTTTTGTCTGTAATTATGATTCCAAGCGGCAATGTTTCATAAATAATATGTTCATCGGTTTTTTCAACGTAAGGAGTATCCACCAATATTAAAATCTGATCGTTTTCGTTTTCTAAACGGGCGCTTTCTTCTTCATCCAGTGCAGCTCTTAAAAAATCTCTGTCAACTCCAAGCTCATCTTCAATCATGTCCAGTTCTTCCGCAGTAGGATCAACAAGGTTGATCCATGCACCGTCTTCGATTTCTTCAAGCTTGAACAAAGTGTCGTCAATTGTCTTGAAAATATCCAGCATTTTTCACCTCAATTTAATAATAGATTTTCTCTATTACAAAATTGATAATTTATTAAAAGTAATAGAGAAGTATTCAGTTTTTATTAATGTTCTTTTCGACTTGACCGTAGGGACCTCGTCCATTACTTTTCACTTCCTTTTCAATATGTTTATTGACTTTATTATAATAGTCCATTTTGTAATTAATTGCAAGACAAAATGTGAAAATAAAAGAAAAAACACATAAAAAACGCACAATTGGGAAAGATAGAAGCAAATGAATTATATTTCACCGGTTTTCATATAATACAGTATAGAAGGTGATTGAGACGGCAAGTCCGGTAGCCAGGGTTAAGAGAACAGTGGAGAGCTGTGTGGGACAAAAAGTTAAGTTTAAAATCAAGAAAGGGAAGAGCAAATCAATTGTGAGCGAAGGTGTCATAGCTCGAACATATCCTTCAATATTTACGGTCAGAGTTGAAAACAAAGGATTCAAGAGGATGGTATCCTTCAACTATATTGACATACTTACAAACCATGTGGAATTCTTTAGATGCAACGATGGTGAAACGAAAATAGTATAGCTATGCTGGAAAGTGAAACTTCATAACAATGCAAGTTTCGCTTTATTTTATTAGGTAAGTCTGATATACTACAAGTTGATGATTTTCAAGGAGCAATGATGTGAAAAAGATTTTTAGTATATTATCCGTACTTATGATAACAGCAATTTTAGTTTACATATACGCAAGATTCGTGGAGCCGAATCTACTCACGGTTCATTACGAGACAATAAACACCAATCTGCTTAGAGGCTCAGATGAGGTAAGAATGCTGCAGTTTTCGGATACGCATGTGTCCCAGAACTTTGATATAGCAGACCTGAAAAAAACCGTAAAAAAAATAAACGAGGAAAACCCGGACATCGTTGTTTTTACAGGAGACTTGATTGACCAGTACAATAACTACGAATACAAGGACAGCATATATGAAATCTGGGAAGCCCTGGGAGCCATTGATGCACCGTATAAATTTGCCGTCTACGGAAACCACGATTACGGCGGAGGGGCAGAGAAAGTTTACAATGAAATAATGGAGAAAAGCGGTTTTGTGCTGCTCATAAACGAAAACGCAGAGCTTTCAAAGCTGAACCTGAACTTTGTGGGAATGGACGATTCCATATTCGGAAGCTATGAGCCTGACAAGGTGACTTCCCTGATGGACCAAGATATGTACAACATCGTACTGAGCCACGAGCCTGATGTGGCTGACAGGTTTCTTGAATACAATGTCGATTTGTTCCTTTCGGGACACAGCCATGGAGGCCAGGTCAACCTTCCCGTGGTAAGCTACCAGCCTGCGCTGGCGGAAAAATACATAAGGGGTTTTTATTACTTTGACAACCTCAGGCAGACAAAGCTGTACGTCAACATAGGAATGGGCACGTCAAAGATTCCGCTGAGATTCATGGCAGAGCCGGAACTGTCCGTAATAACCCTGAAGAGCAATTAAGAATTAAGAATGAAGAGTTAGAATCAATTAAGAATTAAGAGTGAAGAATTAAGAATTAGTGGTAGGAATTTGTGCAGGGCACAAATTCCCATAAAAATAACATCCGTTGATGAAATCAACGGATGTTTTCCTTTAACTCTTAACTCTTAATTCTTCATTCTTAATTGCTTATTTAGCCGGTATTTTTATTACCTGGTTCGGGAATATCAGGTGCGGGTTTGAAATGTTGTTGTACTGAGCCAGAGCTTCCCATGTTGTGTTGTATTTCACTGCTATTTTCCACAGCACATCGCCCGGAACAACTATATATGTTGTTTCTGACTGTGCGGGAGCAGGTGCCGGTGCAGGTGCCGGTGCAGGAGCAGGAGCTGGCGCTGGCGCGGGTTCAACAGGTGCCAGTTCAACAGGTATAGGTTCTGCTGCCATAACGGTTATTCTTCCTGAAACTTCACTGCCTTTTGTTCCGTTGGTGTTCAGGTAATCGGCAAACACTTCCTCATATGTTCCGACTTCGCCGTAAATAGGATAATTTTTGAAAACTTCGTATCCGTCTCCGCCGATTCCCAAAAAGTCGTTGATTGCAACCGTATATTCAGCTGCCTTATCAAGTTCGCTTTCTCCAACCTTTACACCGATAACTCTGGAGCCGGCAGGCTGTGACGGGTCAAACTCAAAGGACATACCGCTTACCTGCAAAAATCCTCCCTGTGTTTCCGGATATGCCTGGACAGAGATTTCCAAAACTTTCAGAAGGTCTTCACCGGTGATTTTCTTAACCTGTACTGTATTTCCGAAGGGGAACAGCTCAGCCAGCTTGCCGTATGTGATATCGCCGGGCTGAATGTCAACCCTGATGTTTCCGCCGTTAACGAAACCTATGTCTGCACCTGATGCCTTTCTTACCGCATCTGCAGAAAGGTTTCCAAGATTGGTTTCCTTAGTCCTTACATTTGCTCTTACGCCGTCAAGATATATGTCAGTAGTTGCAACAACCTTAGAAAATACTTCCTGGTTTGCTGAATTTATTTCATCAATAATTTTAGTCAGTTCCGGGTCCTGGGCAACATCCTTGACTGATGCCGCACTTACCAGTTCTGCTGTCTTGTTTGTAACTGCACCGTTTGCAACTTCTATTGTAACCTTGCCGAGATTTTTGTCATGCTCGAAGGTCTGCGCGATAAGAGTACCGTGAACCAACATGCCGTTGTCAAGCTGAGTGTGGCTGTGGCCGTCTATTATTACGTCTATTCCATGAACCTCTTTTGCCAGTCTTTCAGAAGTGAATTCTGATCCTCCGTCAAGGCCAAGGTGAACAAGACCTATGATTACATCGGTTTTATCCATGAGTTCATCAACCATTTTCTGTGCTGTTTCAACTGGATTTGCAAATGTGAGACCTTCAACGTTTGCAGGACTTGTCTTATAAGCAGTTTCAGGTGTTGAAAGACCGAATATGCCGACTTTCACTCCGCCTACTTCCTTGATCACATATGGAGTGAAAATGCTTTTTCCGTTTTCATCGAGAATATTTGCGCACAGCATTCCAACAGAGCTCATGTCGCGAAGTTCAAGAAGTCTTTCCTGACCGTAGTTGAAATCGTGGTTTCCGAGAGTCATGTAGTCATAGCCTGCAGCTTCGAGAACCTTCAATGCGTTTTCGCCTTTGCTTATATTTACAATAGGCATGCCGTGGAGCGTGTCTCCAGCATCCAAAACCAGTGTGTTCGGATTTTCAGCTTTTGCTTCCTTAATCAAGGTTGCTATTTTGGCAAATCCGATGTTTGTGTCGCTGCTTAACAGCCTGGCGTGGGTGTCATTGGTGTGAATGATTGTGATTTTAGTTGTTTCGTCCGCTGCAAAAGCAGAACTGAAACTGCTCAGAACTAACATGAAAATTAATACCAAGCTTAAAACTCTTTTCCTTGTGTTCATATATTCCCTCCTATGTTAAAATATGTTAAATTATGTAACTATCTTCATTATACAATCATGAATATGTATTTTCAAGCAAACATTTTCGTTTCAATAAATTTCAATTATGAAGTTGACAAAAATTTAAAACTAATATAATATAATACTAATTAAAAATGCTACTGTGAAGAGAAATAGTATTTGTTCATGGACTTCAGAGAGAAAATCACCGGTGAAAGATTTTCGTCCCACTGAATGAAGAACCCGCCTCTGAGTTTTTGGGGAAGACCCAAAGGGCAAAACCCTTATCTGAAATGAGATGCTGATACGTCAGCAATTAGAGTGGTACCGCGGATTAACCGCCTCTTAGCATAAGAGGCGGTTTTATTTTTGAAAGGAGAAATTATGGCAAAGCAAGAAAAAGATTTTGTTAAAGAAATTACGCCAATGGAAGAAGACTTCAGCAGATGGTATACAGATGTAATATTGAAAAACGAGCTGGTGGACTATTCTCCGGTAAAAGGATTCATGGTCATAAGACCTTACGGATACGCATTGTGGGAAAAAATCCAGGATTATGCCGATGAGAAATTCAAGGCTACGGGACACAAGAACATGTACTTCCCTCTGCTGATTCCTGAAAGCCTCCTGACCAAGGAAAAGGAGCACGTGGAAGGATTCGCCCCTGAGGTTGCATGGGTTACCCACGGAGGAAACCAGGAACTGGCTGAAAGGCTGGTTATAAGACCTACATCCGAAACCATAATCTGCCACATGTACAAGAAATGGCTGAGCTCCTACAGAGACCTCCCATACCTTTACAACCAGTGGTGCAGCGTCGTAAGATGGGAGAAGGCCACCAGACCTTTCCTGAGAACATCTGAATTTTTGTGGCAGGAAGGACACACCCTCCACGAAACAGAAGAAGAAGCCCAGAAGGAAACACTGCAGATGCTTGACATCTACAGACAGGTTGCTGAAGACCTTATGGCAATACCGGTTGTCGTAGGACAGAAAAGCGACAAGGAGAAATTTGCAGGGGCACACGCCACATATACCATGGAAGCGCTCATGCATGACGGCCAGGCTCTGCAGGCAGGAACATCCCACAACCTGGGTCAGCACTTCACAAAGGCGTTTGACATCAAGTTCCAGGGAAGAACAGGCAAGGAAGAATTCCCATACCACACGTCCTGGGGTATCTCAACAAGACTGATCGGAGGACTCATCATGGTTCACTCTGACAACAGAGGCCTTGTGCTTCCGCCAAAGATGGCTCCTGTACAGGTAGTGATCATTCCTATTGCACAGAAGAAGGAAGGGGTGCTGGAAAAGGCCAATGAACTGTTCGACAGATTAAAAGCCAAGGGCATCAGGGTTGAGCTTGATGACAGCACTGAAAATTCAACAGGATGGAAGTTTAACCAGTATGAGATGAAGGGTTATCCTATCCGTATCGAAATAGGACCAAGAGACATTGAAAACAACCAGGCTGTTGCCGTAAGAAGAGATAAGCTTGAAAAAGAAACCATATCCCTGGACAACGTGGAGGAAATTTTGTCCAACATGCTTGACACAATGCAAAACGACATGTTCGAGAAAGCCAAATCACACAGGGAAGCACACACATACACTGTTACCGACTACGAGCAGTACAAGAAGGATCTTCCTGTAAGGCCAGGGTTTGCAAAGATGATGTGGTGCGGCTGCAGAGAATGCGAAGATAAGTTGAAGGAAGAAACGGGAGCGACCATCAGGTGCATTCCTTTCGAGCAGGAGAAACTGGGCGACAAGTGCCCCATCTGCGGCAAGGAAGCAAAGCACATGGTTTATGTGGCAAGAGCTTACTAAGAGCAATTAATAATTAAGAGTTAATAGTTAAAAACGACCCGCAAACTTGCGGGTCGTTTTTGGAGTGATATCTGTTTATTTTGCTGATGCGTTCTTTCCTGCAATCTTACCGAAAACTATGTCGTCAAGTGTGTTGTTTCCGGCAATACGTCCGGCTCCGTACAAGCCTCCCACAACTTCTCCGGCTGCGTAAAGACCTGGTATGGGCTCTCCGGCTTCGTTTGTAACCTGTGCGTTTTCATTGATGGTTATTCCAGCCATAGTGTAGTGCGATGACGGAGCAACTTTAACGCCGTAGAACGGTCCTACAGTCACTTTGCCCATGGTGCTTCTTCCGAATTCATCTGTGCCTTCATTGTATTTATCAACAGTCTCTCTGAGCTTTGCAGCATCAAGTCCAAGCTTTTCAGCCAATTCTTCAATCGTTGCCGCTTCAATCATCTTACCGTTTTTGATTGCTGACGTTCCATTTTTTGTTGCAGCCACTTCAGAGTCGAAAACTACGTATGCGATTCTGTCCTGCTGCTTCAATATTTCAGGTACCAGCTCCAGAGGCTTCAAGGTTTCATTTGTAAATCTCACGGCTGAAGCGTTAACCAGGATTCCGCCCAGACCTTCTTCGTTTATTACCGTTTCTCTGATCCAGTAACCGGGTGTTGCCAAAGGTCTCATCTGGTGGTGTTCCATATCTCTTGTTCCTGCACCCACAGCAACAGCCATTTTAAATCCTTCACCTGTTGGGCCCGCTGTACTCATGATGTTGTGAGCACCTGCATATTTAGGATTGTATTCGCCGATAAGTTCCGGTGCGTTTCCGAATCCTCCTGTTGCCATAACAACAGCATTAGCCTTTATTATGATTTCCTTGCCGTCTTTTCCGACAACTTTGGCTCCCACAACCTTGTCTCCTTCAACAATAAGTTCTGTTGCCTTAGTATCAAGCCTGATTTCTATTTTGTCTCCCAGTTCTTCAACCTTTTTGTTATATGCATCAAAAAGCTGTCTTCCGTAATGTCCTTCAACCGGTATTATCCACCATGGCTCCTTTTCATCAAGCTTATATTTCAAGCCCAGCGACACAAGCCACTGGTAAGCGTCGTTGCTGCTTTCTGCAAGAATTCTTACAAGCTTTTCATCAGGAAGGTTCTTTCCTGTTTCCATTGTCTTTTTAATGTGGTCTTCAACTGTAAATGGAATTCCTGCCTGCTTGTGAAGGTCCGTATCCGAAGCTGTGATTCCGGTTGCGGAAATTATTGTGTTTCCTCCAAGCATGGGCATTTTTTCAACAATTATAACTTTTGATCCGTTTTCTGCTGCGGTGATTCCGGCTACCATTCCGGCTCCTCCTCCGCCTACAACCAGTACGTCAATTGCTTCTTCGTTATTTTTTTCATTTTTTTCGTTATTTACTGGCTGAGGCTGCGCTGTTGGTTTGGCACAGGCCGCAAGCAGGGATATAAGCATTACAGCTGCTAATATTAATATTTTCTTTTTCAAATTCTCATCCTCCATATTGTTTTGAACAATCGAAATTGTTATATTATTATCATAGCAGTTGAATTGCTTTTTTTCTATATGTCCAATGTCCCTTGCTTAAGACAAATGTCCCTCATTTGAGGGACATCTGCTTCATGTAGTACAATGCGGCCTCGGTTCTGTTGGTCACATTGATTTTTTTAAGTATTCTGCTCACATTGTTTCTGACGGTTTTCTCAGCCAGGAACAGTTCCTTGCTTATTTCCTTGTTTGTTTTTCCCAAGGAAATCATCTGAAGTATGTTTTTTTCCTGGGGTGTCAGTTCTTCAAGCTGCTGGTTTTTCTTCACTATGTTGAAAAGGCTGCCAACCATGGTGTTATCCAGTATGGATGAGCCTTTTATGACGTTTTCTATGGCAGATATAATCCCTCTGCTGTCGATATTTTTAAGAAGATATCCGTCTGCTCCGGCCTTCACTGCTTCAGCAACTATGTAGTCATCGCTGTAAGCGGTGAGTATGATGATCTTCACATTGGGAACAATCTTTTTAAGTTCCCTGCACCCGGTGGCTCCGTCACCGTCCGGCAGCTTTATATCCAGAAGCACTACGTCGGGTTTTAATTGTTCTGCCAGTTCATAGGCCTTTTCTAAAGTTTCTGCTTCTCCGCACACAAACCAGTCCTGATTTTTTTCAATGAGTGACCGAATTCCGAATCTTACTACGGCGTGGTCATCCACAAGCATTATGGATACATTACTTTTCATTCTCACACACTCCCCATGGGATAATTATTTTTACCTGAGTTCCGTTGCCGGTATCGATATTCAGCATGCCATTAGCGGCAGCTGCCCGCTCGTTCATTGACAAAAGACCGTAATGGTTTTCTTTATTCATTTCTTTACTGTAGTCAAAACCTGTACCGTTGTCGGCGACGGTTCCCTGAATGGAATCGATGCTCGATGCAACACGGACTTCCACTAGGCTGCCGTTGGAATGTCTCACTGCATTGGTAAGTGCTTCTTTCAATATAAAATAAAGCTCGGAAATATTGTCGCTGGACAGACAGGATGTATATATTTCCGATACGCTGTAACTGTACTTAATGCGTATGCCTTGTCTGTTCTGAAACTGCTGCACCAGCTCCTGAAGCTTAACGTTCAGGTCCTCCAGGTCCATACTGAGAGTCAGAGACTTTTGAATAAAGCTCCTTATGAGTGTAATCGTTTCATTCAGATTTGACTTGATATGAAGAAGCATATCCTTATCCTGCTGGTTTTCAGAGGATTCAATGAGGTTTTCAACAACAAGGCCCGTTGCAAAAAGATTTTGAATTATTACATCATGCAGCTCACGTCCCAGCTTTCTCCTTTCCTGGCCTGCTGCATACTGCCTTGAGAGCCTTGCAAGCTTATGCTTCGTTTCAAGCCTGAAAATATCGATTACCAGGATGAACAATACGGTAATTGAAATGGCTGCAGCAGTCCTTCCGACCTCCACCGGAAATTTGAAAATATTCATGAACATCTGCCTGTTCAGAATGTTGGCGGGGAAAAATGACCTTTCATCCACTATGAGTCCTGCAAGTATTCCGTACAGGAGGAACAAATATGAAATTCCCTTCAGCCTTGCGGCAATTTTCTTATAATTCAGCAGCTGAAGAGCTTTGGCATTTTTGTAAATGGCATATCCTGTTATGAGGCTTCCCGGGAGGCCAAGAAAGTAACGGTTCATTATATCATCAACAAAAAACCAATGAAACAGAAAAGATTCCTTAACCCAGTAAAAATAGACAAATTCAACAGCCCAAAACACTGATACTATGTAAGGCAGCCTTTTTATGATGCCTTTGAACGTACCCTCATATTCTGCAAGTTCTGCACCAAACCGCCACAGAAAAGAAAAGGACAGAGAGTTTAAATATATTGCAAGGGCAAACATCTCTGTGAACCATTCGGGATATGCCTTCAAAAGTATTATCATCCATATCCATTCTGCTGTTCCGTGAACCACTCCGAAATATCCCAGATATTTTATGGACTTAAGAAGAGAAAAGCTGCTCTCGCCGTATGCATTCTGCTGCAGAGCAGAAATGCCCATGGAGAAAAAGGACAGACCGTATATGAAAAACATAAGTGTGTTTCTTTTAGCTTCTAACAATAAATCACCTCATTCTTTTCTTATATTATACCATCATGTACGCCTCATAATCATCTGTTGGCAAAATACATCCGCAATTTTGCTGTATGATTATGTCTGACGAAGCCTAGCAACAATAATTTAAAAAATTGACTTAAGTCAAGGATTTTATTTTTCCGTCTGATAAAATAATAAAAAAATATCAGGAGATCATTATGATAGAACAAAAATACAATTTTACACTTACAGATGAGAAAACAGTTGAAAAGGTTATTCAGGATGAAAATATCCACTACCTTCACATGGTGTTCAACAAGGACCAGGGACTTCCGGAACACTTCTCCAACTCAAATGTCTATATGACAGTGATAAGAGGGAGGTTGTCAATCCAGCTTGACGACCAGGGTAACCACGAATATGAAGCAGGAACGGTTCTGAGGATACCCTTTAAGACAAAGATGAATGTCAGAAACCTGCAAGACGACGCATTGGAATTAATCGTCGTTAAAGCACCGGCACCGCAGATGTAACAATCGGGACTGTTGTATTAGTGATTTATCGTGTCATTCTAAGGGCTTTAACCCGAAGAATCTCATAATTTCAACATATGAGATCCTTCGCCAACGCTTAGGATGACAGAAATACACTAAATGCAACAGCCCCGTTATTTTTTATTCGTGATGAGCGGCCATGTCATCTGCTGTTAAACAAGCCCCTCCTGATGCTGTCTTAAATGTTCATAATCCATGATTTCAATATATTTTGAGTCAAATTCCACAAGACCGTCCTTCCTCATCTTGTTGAGTTCACGGGACAGCGATGAGCGTTGGACCCCAAGCTTTTCAGCCAGGTCCTTTTTTGACATGTTCAGTTTTATTTTTGTGCTGCCCTGGGAGATGGACTCAATCAGAAGAAAATCAATTAAGCACTGCCTGATGGTCTTCATGGTCAAAGATTTCAGCTTATCTGAAAGAATCAGCGTCTTGCTTGAAAGAGACCTGAGAAAACTAGTAAGGAAATCCACATTGCTCTGACAGAGCTTCAGCACAAGTTCTTTTTGAACATGAAGCAATGTGCAATCGGTTTTTGCAGCTACCGTCATGGGATAGTTGATACCGGCAGAAAAAAGCAGATTTTCCCCAAGGACGTCACCGCTGACAAAATCATTGATTGTGAGAATTTTTCCGTCCTGGTCGATTTTTTGTATTGTTACGGCACCTCTTAAGATAACGTCCAGGCTTTCGCACTTTTCATTCTGCAGATAAATTATGGAGCCTTTCTCATAATCCTTAATTTTGTAATACTGCCCATCAAAGATTTCCTCCAGCTCATTAACCGTTAAACATTTGAACAATTCGGTTTTTGAAACTATGTTTATGAAGTTTTTCATGCTGACCCTTTCAATATAAAAATTTTTAAAAAAGTTACCGAGGTAACTGTCTTCTCATGTGATTTATATTATAGTGGTGACATGTTGAACAATCAATACTTACGGAGGGCGTTATGCAAAAAATATTTTACCATGTGAAGTCAAAGGGCATGGCCGTGATTATGCCGGTCTTGATTTTAGCGGTTCTCTTGTCCATTTATATTTTCAACAGCATGCAGAAAAATGATTCTGCGGTTGTATATGCTGAAAACGGAACTTTCATTGAAGCATCCGGAACCGTTAAAGGCAATGGGGTTTCTGTAAGCAGCGAAGTCACAGGAACAGTGGAGTCAATATATGTCCATGAAGGTGAAGCGGTCAGGGCAGGAGAAACACTGGCCCAGATAAGCAGCACAAACCTTAAAAACCAATATGAACAGTCTTTGATAAATCTTCAGCTCACAGAGAAAAATGTGGAGCTGCTGACGAGCAACATTGAATATTTCAGGATTCAGAACGAAGACATGATTAGCCAGTCAAAAAGCGCGTATGAATCGTCTCAGTCAGAATACAGCAAAGTAATGAGCGGAGCCAGCGACGATGAAATAAAACTGGCAGAAGAATCGGTGAAACAGGCAAAGGCCAATATGGAATACGCGAAGTCTTCCTTGGACAGAACCATATCTTTGCTTGAACAGGATGCTATATCTGAAAGCAAGTACGACGAAGCTCAAAAAAACTATGATGTTGCTGTGGCACAGTATAATTCGGCTGTATCACAGCTTGGCATCGTTAATTCATACCCAGAAGAAGACACTGCCCAGGCGGCAAAAAACAAGATGCTTCAGGCAAAGTCAGGATATGAGCTGTCTGTTTCATCAGGCAACACACAGCTTTCTCAGCTTGAAAGCCAGCTTGAAATAGCAGTAATTCAACTGGAACAATCAAGAAAAAATGTGGAACAGGCAAGGATCGAGCTTGGCAAGACGGTTATAAAATCACCTGCTGACGGAATTGTAAATTCACTGCTTGTGAACAGCGGCGAATTTGTTTCAACAGGAAAATTGATTGCTGAAATATACGGCAAAAGCCATGAGGAAATAAAATCATATGTTTCGGAGCAAAACATCGGATACATAAAGGCAGGCCAGGAAGCCGAAATTTATGTAGATTCATTCGATGATAAAGCCTTAAGGGGAAAGGTTGTCAGAATAAGCCATGAAGCAGAATTCACTCCAAAGAACATACAGACAAAGGAAGAAAGAGTGAATACTGTTTTTGAAGTCACCATAGAGGTTATGGATTCTGACGGAACCGTAAAACCGGGGATGCCTGTGGATGTGAAAATAAAAATTGATTAGGAGCTTAATATGGAATATGGAATTCAGACATTTTCTCTTGTGAAAAGGTTCGGAAATATTACAGCTGTAAATAATCTTGATATCAGTGTGAGACAAAACACCATATTCGGGCTGGTGGGCCCGGACGGAGCAGGCAAGACAACAACCATGCGCATGCTGAGCTCGCTGCAAAAGCCAGACGGAGGAACGGGAAACATAGGCGGCCTGGACATAGTGAGAGACAGCGAGGAAATAAAGAGGCATATTGGTTACATGCCTCAGAAATTCAGTTTGTACGGAGATTTGACAGTGCTTGAGAACCTGGAGTTTTATTCTGAAATTTATCAGGTTCCCAAAAAAGAAAGCAGGCAAAAAATAAAATTTCTGCTGGAATTCAGCAACTTAAACAGTCATTCATACAAGCTGGCGGATCAGCTTTCCGGAGGGATGAAGCAGAAGCTTGCTCTTTCATGCAACCTTATCCATTCTCCGAAGTATCTGTTTCTTGATGAGCCCACCATCGGCGTTGATCCTGTAGCCAGGAGAGAACTATGGAAGATACTTTTTGACTTGAAGAAGCAGGGAGTTACAATTTTCATAAGCACGCCATACATGGATGAGGCGGAAAGGTGCGATGAAATAGGACTCATGGACAAGGGAAGGATAATTGAAAAAGGAAGACCGGACAGCATAATAAGCAGTTTCTCAAATCACATACTGTGCGTTTTGTCTGAAGACAACCATGCTGCAAAGGATGAGGCTCAAAGGCTAAAGAGCGTTCAGGATACGTACCTGCTGGGGGAAGAGCTTCATGTGGTTACACAGGATCCAGTTAAAACCGTTGAGGAACTTCGCAAAGCATTTGAAACTTCCGTCATGAACTACAGCATAAATGAAATTTCTCCTGCTCTGGAGGATGTGTTTGTGCATATTGTAAAAAATCAGGGTCATGGAGATGAATATGGAAAATGCAATTGAAATAAGAAACCTCACGAAAACCTTCGGTGATTTTACGGCTGTAAACCATGTTTCCTTCAACGTAAAAAAAGGCCAGGTATTTGGATTCCTGGGCCCCAACGGTTCAGGCAAGACAACGGTAATAAGAATGATCCTGGGCCTGATTAATCCCACATCCGGTTCAGGAAGTATTCTGGGCTTTGACATTGCAGGGGACAGGGAAAAACTAAGAAACAGCATCGGGTACATGTCTCAGAAGTTCAGTTTGTACGAGGAGCTGACCGTTGAAGAAAATCTGGACTTTTACGGGGGAGTGTACTGCATACCGCATAACAGGATGAAGGAGAAGAAAAAAGAAATACTTAAGATGGCTGATTTGAGCGGAAGGGAAAAAATGATAGTTTCCAATCTGTCAGGGGGATGGAAACAGCGCCTTGCGCTTGGCTGTTCCATCATTCACGAACCGGACATACTCCTTCTGGACGAACCTACGGGAGGTGTTGACCCCATAGCAAGAAGGCAGTTCTGGGACATAATATACAATTTGTCAAAAATGGGCGTTACAATACTTGTAACCACTCACTACATGGATGAGGCAGAACACTGCAGCTCCATAGGTTTTCTTTATTATGGGAACATGCTGTCCATGGACACTCCAAACAACATGAAAGAAAATGTAATCGACGGAGATATTTTTGAAATAAAAGCTGACGAGCCATTAAAGTCCATTGAACTTCTGAAAAAGAAAAACTGGGTGAAGGATGCGTCTGTTTATGGCGCAGGAATTCATGCCATGACGGAAAAAGGTGAAATGCCTTATGACCTGGAACATTACCTTGTGCAAAATGGTGTGGCAGTCCAAAGCATCAGAAAAGTAAAGCCGTCGCTGGAGGATGTGTTTGTTTTTCTGGTGGAAAAGGAAAAAAGAAAAGGGGTGATGAATTGAACTTCAATATAAATAGAATAAAATCAATCATAAAAAAGGAATTTGCACAAATTAAAAGAGACAGGCGAACCATAGCAATCATCATAATGATGCCCATAATGGAGCTGCTGCTGTTCGGTTATGCGGCATCAACCAGCGTCGACCACATACCGGCTGCGGTCTTAAACAACGACATTGGGGAAGAAAGCAGGGACCTGCTGCAAAAACTTGTGAACTCCCAGTACCTTGACATAGAGTATTATGTTAAAAGCATGGATGAACTGGAAAAAATTATAGACAGCGGTCAGGCAAGGGCCGGATTTGTAATACCTCCTGATTTCTCAGACCATATAAAAACCGGAAAGACAGCCCAGATACAGCTTATTGTGGACGGAACCGACCCTACGACCGCACAGACCGTACTGTCCGGTGCAGGAGCAGTCGTCCAGTCAATGTCGGTTGAAATAACTCAACAGTACAGAGGAGCAATTGTGTCTTCGTCACTGGATTTAAGGAGCAGGGTGTGGTACAATCCGGACATGAGCAGCATTTACTTCAACATACCAGGTCTCATAGGAGTCATACTGCAGACAGTGACCCTTATGCTAACTTCATTTTCAATAGTGAGGGAAAGGGAAAGAGGAACAATGGAACAGCTTATTGTAACTCCCATAACAAAGATGGAACTCATGATTGGAAAAATTATTCCATATGTTATAATAGGATTTGTGGATATTGTGCTTGCACTGGCTCTTTCGGTATTCTGGTTTCGGGTTCCCATAACAGGAAGCATTACGCTGCTTCTTTTGTTCTCCCTAATGTTTCTGTTTGGTGCGCTGGGAGTTGGCCTTATCATTTCGACGGTATCAAAAAGCCAGCTTCAGGCAATGCAGCTATCGATGTTCATGATAATGCCCAACATACTTCTTTCCGGATACATGTTTCCAAGAGAAGCCATGCCGGAAATAATAAATGCAATAAGCAGGGTCCTTCCGCTTACATACTTCATAAAGGTGCTTCGCGGAATAATTCTTAAAGGAAACGGATTTGCAGAGCTGTATAAGGAATTTATAATACTTGCTGCTTTCGGCATAGGGTTTCTGACCCTTGCCACAATAAAATTCAAAAAGAAAATAGAATAATCAGGAGGATTTATGACATCCACAATCGCTTTGTACGTTATTGCCGCGGCGGCTCTGGGGGCTTCATTTGCCAAGAGCAGGCAAAACACAAAACTTGCCTTGAAGAAGGCTTGGAAATCATTTGAAAACATCATGCCGCAGTTTCTCACAATTTTAATTATCATAGGAATAATGCTTGCCATTCTCACGCCGGAGCAGATATCAGGACTCATAGGAAGCGAATCGGGATGGCTTGGAGTGGTAGTGGCGTCGGTCATCGGAGCCATAACTCTCATACCCGGATTCATCGCATTCCCGCTGGCAGCAGCACTTTTAAAAAGCGGCGCAGGCTACATGCAGATTGCTGCATTCATCTCTACGCTGATGATGGTGGGCGTTGTGACTATGCCTGTTGAGATGAAGTTCTTCGGCAAAAAGGCAACGATCATCAGAAATGTTGAAGCCTTCGTATTTTCTTACCTGGTGGCATTTGTAATGGGGGTGTTTCTGTAATGGACAAATTTATTAAAACAATAAAAAAATACAGGTTCTTTCTTGTTCTGGCAGCCATAAATGCTGTATTGGCAGTCATAAGACCTGATATAGGAGCTAAGTCCGTAAATATATCCATAGACAACGCACTGGAGATGCTTTCCATACTCCCTCCCATATTTGTTCTTTTGGGATTGTTGGACGTGTGGGTTAAAAAGGAGACAATGATAAAGTACATGGGTGAGAAGTCCGGCATAGTGGGGGTGCTGCTGGCATTTTTCCTGGGCTCGGCCGCTGCCGGTCCGCTTTATGCTGCCTTTCCTGTGGCGGTGGTTCTGCTTAAAAAGGGAAGCAAGCTTTCCAACGTGCTCATTATGATAGGAGCCTGGTCCACAACCAAGATTCCTCTTCTGCTGTTTGAGGCATCGGCAATGGGAATAAGGTTCATGGCCCTGAGACTTGTTCTTGACCTGTTCGGTATTGCAGCAATCGCGTACACAACAGAAAAAATGCTTTCGCTGGAGGAAAAGGCAGAAATATATCTGAAGGCCGAAAAATCAGAGTAATACAATATTTCCCTCTCAAATATAAATTTTACAAAACCATTGACAGCACATTTCCCCGGTGGTAGAATGGGTTGAAAACCGACCGGTCGGTCGATGTAATTATGGAGGGAAAATGAAAAGGTTATTGACATTGCTATTGATTACAGCATTGGTTTCTACTGGGTGCGGCAGAAGTCAAAATGCGGATGCTGCTGCTATTGAAGAATCATATACGGCTGTTGAGGTTCAGACGCTTGAACCCATGGAGTTGTATATTGAAAATATTATGACAGCAAGAACTTATGCTGACAAGGACGTATACGTAGTTCCTTTAATGTCCGGAAAGGTAGAAAAGATTTATGTGGGCGTAGGGGACACGGTAAAAAAGGATGACATCCTTTTCGTCATGGACAAGGAAGACATCAACAAGCAGGTGCAGCAATCATTTGCAGCTTACGAGGCGGTCAAGGCAGGCTACGAAGCGAGTGCTTCGCAGATGGATACGGCAAAGAAATCCTTTGAAAGGGTTGAAAATCTTTACAAGGAAGGCGTCGTGTCAGAAACTGAATATGAAAAGGCTAAGCTGGCAGCATCCGACGAAGCTCTGGAAGCTACAGCTAAAAGTGTTGAACAGGCCAGGTTAGGCTACGAAATAGCTGCAAAGGCACTTGACAACGCAGAGGTGAAGGCTCCCATATCAGGAGTGGTTTCAGACATAGGCATCGTGGAGGGAGAATTTGCCACATCATCAAAGCCGCCAATCACAATAGTGGATTCAGACAGCATAACCGTCGAGCTTGCTGTACCGGGAAACATGGTCAACAAGATGCAGAAGGGAACAAAGGTCAAAGTTGACATCGATGCTGCCGGTTTCAGCCAGGAAACTGTAATAGACAGCATCAGCACCAGCGCCGACGCTGTGACGAACCTGTACACTGTAAGCATAGTTCTTGAAAACAACGGAGCGATCAAGCCCGGAATGTTTGCCAAAGTCAGATTTGAAACGGACAACATACAAAACGCGCTGGCTGTAAAAACTGAAGCCGTTATAGAGAAAAACGGAAAAAGCTACGTATATGTGGCAGACGGTGAAGCTGCTTTGGAAAAAGAAGTTGTTACAGGCCTTGACAATGGTGCGTACATTGAAATCAAGTCTGGCCTTGCATCAGGAGACAAAGTAATTGTGAAAGGCCAGGATTATTTAACAAGCGGAAGCAAAATAAAGGTTGTAAGGGGTGAATAGGAATGCTTGCCAGATTTTCTGTAAAAAAACCCGTTACTATAACAATGATGATCCTGATAGTGATAGTATTGGGTGCCATATCACTGAGCAAGCTTTCAATAGATTTGCTTCCTAACATAGAACTTCCCATAGCGGTTGTTCAGACAACCTACTCGGGAGCAGGACCCGAGGAAATAGAAAACCTCATCACAATACCCATGGAACAGGCCGTGGGAACAATAGAGAACATAGATACCATAACATCACGTTCCAATGATGGAAGCTCTCTGCTTATTATGCAGTTTGATTTTGGAACGGACATGGATAATGCCACACTGCAGATGAGAGAAAAGATAGACCTTATAAAAGGATATCTGCCCAGCGGGGCATCCACACCCATCGTCATGAAAATAGACCTTGACAGCATGCCCATAGTGCAGCTGGCTGTTTCCAGCAAGGGAAGCCTTCAGACCACGCAAAAGCTGGCAGAGGACATAATTCAGCCGCGCCTTGAGCGAATTGAAGGCACAGCTTCAGCCGATGTATACGGAGGTCTTGAAAGGGAAGTGCAGATAGCCCTGAAGGAGGAAATGACAAAAGGCTTCAACCTGAGCCTGGGTTATATTTCAGGAATCATCCAGTCAGAGAACCTGAACCTTTCAGGCGGAACCGTAATGAAGGGAAACAACGAGCTTTCCGTAAGAACTGTCGGAGAGTTCAATTCAGTTGAAGAAATAAGAAACCTGAACATTCCTCTTCCGGCAGGAGGAACTGTAAGATTAAGTGATATTGCCGATGTAAATCTGGTCAACAAGGATCAGTCAACAATCACAAAGCTTAACGGAACGGATGTTGTTCAGATATCCGTTATGAAACAGTCAGACGGAAACACCGTAAAGGTAGCCGGTGACGTAAGCAAAGAAATTGAAAAGATTAAGAAGGAATACCCGGATTTAAACATAGAGACGGTTTTTAACCAGGCAGACTACATAAACCGTTCCATAAACAATCTGAAAAATACGGCTGTCATAGGAGCCGTACTTGCAGTGGTCATACTCCTTATATTTTTAAGGAGCTTCAAGACAACTTTGGTAATAGGACTTTCAATACCGATTTCAATCATAACCACATTCGTACTGTTGTATTTTGCAGGTATAACATTGAATATGATGACAATCGGAGGTCTTGCTCTGGGTATAGGAATGCTCGTAGACAATTCCATCGTAGTGCTTGAGAACATCTATAGGCACAGAAGCCAGGGGATGGATAGAATCACTGCATCTGTGGAAGGAACCAATGAGGTTTCCATGGCTGTCATGGCTTCCACGCTGACCACGGTGGCAGTATTCATACCGATTGTTTTCACAGGAGGCTTGGCAGCGACCATATTCAAGGATTTCGCCCTGACCATAGTAATGGCTCTAATGAGTTCACTGTTGATCGCGCTTACGCTGGTGCCCATGATGAGCTCGAAGCTTGTTTCTGTAAGGAACCTGGAATCAGAAGAAGAGCAGGAGAAAAAGCACGGACTGCTGGTTACAATGTACAAGAGAGTACTGAGCTGGAGCTTAAGGCACAGAATTTCCACTGTTGCCATAGCATTTGGCATATTTGCAGCAAGCATTGCCATGGTAGCCGCTGTGGGAGCGGAATTTTTCCCGGCAACGGATGAAGGGCAGTTAAGCATAAGCATCACACTTCCCGACGGCTCCGATGTAACAGATGTGGAGCAGGTTCTTGATGAAGTCAATGGGCTTATAAAAGACATCCCTGAAGTAGATAAGGTGTTCACTTCGGCAGGAAGCAGCGGAACCATGAGCTTCTCAACGAACTCAAACAGAGGAAGTATAATGGTGATGCTGTCAGACCTGAAGGAAAGGGACAGAAGCGTCAAGGAAGTAAGCGACGATATAAGGACGTTGGTAAAGGATGTACCCGGGGCTGAAATCAGCGTTACCGAAACATCAACCATGTCCATGAGCATGAGCGGAGGGGCAATATCCATAAGCATCAAGGGAGACGACCTTGATACGCTGAAACAAATCGGAAACGATTTTAAGGAAATCATCCAAAAAGTAGAAGGTACAAGAGAAGTAGAATCAAGCTATGAAGAGGGAATACCACAAATTCAGGTAGTCGCCGACAGGGGCGTCGCATCTTTGTACGGACTGACAACGGCACAGATCGGTTCACAGGTGTCAGGTACGCTGGCAGGCTCAACCGTGACGAAGTTCAAGGTTGACGGAAATGAACTCGATGTGGTGCTCAAGGGTGACAGCACTTACGGACAAAGCATGTCGCTGCTGAATACGCTGCCCATAACAACCGGCAAGGGTGGATCTGTTCCGCTGTCAGAAGTGGCAGAAATCAAAGTTGCAAGAGGTCCTGTAAGCATAGCCAGGGAAAATCAGACAAGGATACTTACTGTTTCAGGAGACGTTGCCGGCAGGGATGTGCAGTCTGTTTCAAATGATATAACAAAGGCTCTTGAGGGATATGAAATGCCAAACGGCTACACCTACTCCTTTGGAGGCGAGACCGAACAGATACAGGAAACTTTCGCCGATTTGTTCATGGTGATGATTGTTGCGGTTGTGCTTGTTTACATGATCATAGCAGCTCAGTTTGAGTCGCTGATTCAGCCGTTGTCCATCATGTTTTCGGTTCCTCTGGCTCTTTCGGGAGGCTTCATAGGATTGTTCATCACAGGGCTTCCTCTCAATGTAATAGGGCTCATAGGAATGATTATCCTGGTAGGAATAGTTGTTAACAACGCCATTGTTCTCATAGATTACGTAAACAACAGGCGAAGAAAGGGAGAAAGCAGGACTGAAGCAATAATGAAGGCTGGGCCCATAAGAATAAGGCCAATAATGATGACTGCACTGACAACCATACTGGGCCTCGTGCCTATGTCCCTTGGAATGGGTGAAGGAGCCGAGCTTACACAGTCAATGGGTGTGGTGGTAATAGGCGGACTTGCTTTATCCACAGTGCTGACACTGGTTCTGGTTCCTGTAATGTATACAATCTTTGATGACATTACACAGTTCTTCAAGAGAAAATTTGTAAAGAATGATCATATGGCAGAGCAATCATAGGAGGATAAATGGCGGAATACAATCAGAAAAGAAAAGATATACTGACATCTGCAAGGTCTTTGTTCAGGGAGAAGGGATTCCACAACACGAAGATAGAGGAAATTGCTGCAAAGGCAGGCGTGGGCAAAGGAACGGTGTACGAGTATTTCACCAGCAAGCAGGAAATATTCGATGAAACCTGCATAGACAAGGTTGCTGTAATACATGATTCTCTTGAGGAAATAAACAGCAGGAACATAAGCTTTAGGGAAAAGATAGAAGAAATGCTGTCCATGAAGGAAACAAACACGGAGTTTGCTGAAGCCAGCGTCGATGGCGTAATGACAAACAAGAATATAATTTCCAAGAAAGTTGTCCTTGCCATGATGAACCATGTGGATGACATGTACAAAATAATCGTGAAGATGATTGATCAGGGCAAGGAGGAAGGCTCAGTCAGCAAAGACGTTTCGTCGGAGCTGATAGCCTGCCTCATTGTGGGAGCCAGCGGAGAATTCGTAAGATTCAGGCATTTGAACGGGCGGACTGTCCCTATGGATAAGAAAACTATTATAAATTTACTTTTTAACGGTTTTGGTGTAAAATAGAAGAAAATATATGAGTATGGAGGGAGTATGAAAAGAAAAACAGCGCTGTTACTGGCGATGGTACTATTGATGAGTACGATACAGACAAATTACGCTGCTGCTGAGGAAGAAACACCTGCCCCAGCACAGCAGGCCGAAACTTCCGTGGAGGCAGCAGGGCCCATGGAGCTGTCTGTTGAGGAAGCCATAAGACTGGCTGCCGAAAACGACAGGAAGATGTGGAAAATAGACGATGCAATAAAACAGATGAAGGAAATGCGAAGAAGCGGCAGCGACGCCAAGGAACAGGCCGAAGCTCTCATGGACATGTCACTGGAAGTTCTTTCAGCACTTCAGGTTGACGTTACAAGCAACTATGTGGAGGCACTTCTTGCCAAGAACGGCTACTACATAAAAACAGCAGACACACAGATGAAGCTTCTGGAGAAAAACAAGGAAGTGTTGACTGCGGGCATTGAAATAAAAACCAAATCTCTTTACTACAGCGTTCTGGCTGCAGAAAAGACAATAGAAATAAATAAGGCAAAGCTTGACAGCGCCAAGGAGCAGCTGAGGGTTATCACACTTAAGTTCAACAACGGTTCAGCCACCAAGGCAGAGGTTCTGAAGGGAGAAATGTCTGTGCAGCAGGCTCAGACGGACCTTGATTCTTCCAATGACGATCTGGACATGGCAAAGCTCAGCCTGTTAAACGGCCTTAACCTTCCATTTGCAACTGAAGTAACCCTTACTGACAAGGAACTTGACTATGTGCCAACTCAGGACATTAAGCTGGACGAGGCCATTGAAACTGCCAAGTCAAACAGGCCTGAAATAATTGAAGCAGAAAATGCACTTGAACTTCAGAAGATTAAAACTCATGTTTACACAGCATACTACACATCAAACCTGAGACAGAACAAGGCTGCCCAGGAAGAACTGAAGGATGCCGAGCTCAATGTTCCTCAGGCTTACAAGGATGTGGAGCTGGATGTAAGGACATCATACCTGAATCTGGTGAAGGCTGAAAGAGCCCTGGTGAATATGGATAAGACCGTTGAGCTTGCAAAGGAAGCAGCAAGAATCAACAAGCTGCTTTACGAAAACGGAATGGCGGCGGCAGCAGATGTAATAGAAGCCAATGCAAGTCTTGCACAGGCAGAAATCGGACGCTACCAGCTTTTGGTGTCATACAACCTGAACAAGCTGATGTTTGATAACTCACACCTGATAGGTGCAGCAAGCGCCGCAAATTAAAGAGTTTTGTAGGATGTGAATTTCATTCCGGGCGGCAGCGAAGAATTTCATCTGTTGAAATGAAGAGATGCTTCAAGCTTTGCCTTCAGAATGACACGTTCGAAAATACTTAGTAATCAAATAAGGAAGCCACGGCTTCCTTATTTTTATTCACCCTTCCTGAACAATCCTGACAGGGATTTCAGTGCAGTCAGCCCGAATCCCACATACATGTTGATGCCGAACACGAAGCCTCCCAGACCGTACAGCATGAGCCTGCAGAAATATTTTTCTCCGAAGGAATTGAACATTTCATGAATTTTTCGGGGTTCCATATTTTCGATTTCTTCTCTTGCAATGCGGTCGAACTGCACTGCCTTAAGAATATCGTCAAGGTTGTTTTTCAAACTGGATATGCTGGCATCTACGAAGACGTTAAGCAGGTACTCCTTCGTCTTCTCATCAGCGAATGCGAAGTTATGCTTTGCTGCCTCATCTATAATTGAACTTATGGCATCTTTTAAAACATTGTCGGCACCGCTGCTGTCAAGTAGCTTTGCTAAGGACAGATAAACGGAGCTTCGCAGTTCATCCTGGTCGGTGATGTCTGACAGCTTCACGCTTTTTATATGTTCCGCTGTCTGCATGATGGAATCAGACACTGCCTTTTTCAGCCCTCCGTCTTTTTCAAGTGCAGCAAATAAGCTGCTGAACACCTCTGATGCATCTTCCTCAGGAATACCATTTAAAAGTTCTTCAAACTTCATGTCGCAAATTTCTGATGAAAGTGCTGAAATTATCTTGTTTGCAGATGTATTGAAGTCCTCTTCGGTGAGTGAGGATAATGATGACAAAAATGCATCTATCTCGGCTCCGTATGAGTTGAAGATGGTGTTCATGTCGTTAAGGCTTAAGATTCTCAAGGTATCATTCAGGTTTCTTTCGGATTCTCTCTTGAAGGTCTCCGATGCCATGCGTGAAACTATCCGGCCGATTTTTTCCGAGTTGCCTTCGTCCAGGTATCTGTCGACCATGTCACCAATCTGCACTTTGTTGACGCTTTTATGAAGAATTCCAACCTTAGCCCTGTAAAATTTCTCTTCTATAACAGATGCGGCGATTTTGTAAAGTTCATCCTTTTTCTCATCCAGAAACACAGGTAGCTTTTCATCAAATATTTTTTTCATGAGCTCATCCACAATTGCATCGCCGCCCATGAAGGTGTACATGCCTCGTTCAAGAAAACCCAAACTGTTTTTTATTTCAGCCTGAACCATGGCTGATACCCTGCCCTTGTTATCCTTAATGCTGTGTTTTACCGTCATGAACAATTTTTCCAGCATGGTCGGAAGCTTTTGGTCCAGATAGCCTTTAAATCTTCCGTCAAAAAGGTCTTTGATTTCCTTGTCCTTGTCAAAAAGACGATTGAACAGATTTACTGCTCCCTGTGAGATTCTATCCCTTGAAGTCTTTGACAGAACCAGTGACTTAAGCTTTTCTCCGGCTGCATCTGCAAGATTGGATGATTTTTCTGCTCCCAGGATGTCCTTTATGCTCCTGTTCGTGTACCTTATGTATGCATCCTGGTGCTTTGAAGCAAGGTTTCTTAAATTGGAGCTGTCTGAGATGAAATTCCTGTATGCTTTGAAATACTTCTCCATGGCACCGCGCATGTAGTTTTCTGCTGCATCAGCAGGCAGAACATTCTCAATTTTCAAGGACCTTATGTGCGCATAAGCCATCCTACCCGGCTTATCACCCAGAAAAAACTCACAAGCTTCATCCGATATATTCTGTACGACTCCCTGTGTCAGTATGTCTGAAAGTCTCAGGTTCCCGGCTTTTTCTGAGATGAAATATGCAATTTTTTCTTCGTTTTCCTTTGCCTTTTCTTTTGTAAACCCGCAAATTCCCCGTGTTATGCTGTCTCTGTTGTTTGTAAGAAGATTGATTGCTGTTTCGTAGTTGTTTTCTGCAGCGTTTTTAATAAACCCTTCTCTTATGGAATCCTGGTATTCATCAAATAGCCTGTTTATGCTTTCCTGGCTCAGGAGACTTTTGTCAATGAAGCTTGCCGTGCTTCTGGCAAAGGATTTTTGATTCTTTACGATAAAGCCCTGAGAGAAGTTTTTTAAAAGAGGTATTTTGCTCAGTATTTTAATTTCCCTGTAGGGTCTGAACAGCATGTTGATGGCCAGAACGTTGGTTATAAGGCCCACAAAGGAGTATGTGGCCATGGCTGATGCATCTGTTCTGCCCGGGTCTGCAGGAGAGCCCTGCACCGCTGCCAGAATCAGACCGGCTGCTGCTCCCAAGAGTCCTCCGAAGAACATTATGGGTTTAAGCTCCCGTCCGATAAATTCATTGGCAAATCCCACAAGTTCGTCGTCGTTTAACCTGTTGAGGTTTGAAGAGACAATACCTTTGATTGAGCCTTTCAGTATGGTGTCTGTGTTGTTCACAGCATACTTTCTGAGAGCTTCAGAGCTGTTCTCGCTGAGCTTGTCGATGGAATTAACCCTGTCAACTGCTTCAGACACTTTAATGCTTCCTGCATTTGCAGTCAGCGTCTTCAGGGAATTCTTAATCTCACCTGACACTCTTTCATACACTTCGTTGTTTTTTAGAGACTGCTTGTGTGCTGCAGCTTCCGAAACCCAGGTCTGAATCCATGTTACGGCTGAAGGGCTTTTAGCAATGTATTCGGCAAAGTGTGGCCTTGCATTTATGATTGTATTTTTGGCAGTTTTCTCGTCAGCAAGCTCTGATATTTTTTTAAAGAGCAGTGTATTTAACTCATGGGTAAGCTTATCTTTTGCCATGGACAAGGCATAGTCCGAAGTCAGGATACCGGTTAAGCTCATTTTTTCAAGGGTAAAGTCGGGGGCGATGTCTCCAATGTGCAGGTTGCCTGCGCTGGTCAATGCTTCGTTAACGAAGCCTTCGATGTTGTTTTGCAGGTAATCCGATGCAAATTTTGCTGCCCATTTATCATCTATTCCGTTTCTTTCTGCCTCATCCGTAATTTCACGAAGGGACAGGCTGCTCAGCAGATCTGTTACTTTTGCGCTTATGGCATCCGAAAGCTTTTCAGGATTTGCAATCTTCTCCACAAAGGAAATTATCTTCTGGACTATGCTGTATTTGCGGCTTAGGTTTCCGAAGTATGTGTTCTTTATGGTTGATAAAAGCTTTCCTTTGAGCCCGTCGGATTCCTTTATAACCTCATCTATGGAATCCTCAAGCAATTTGTCAATTGAGCGGCTGTTTTCCTCAAGCCACTTCACTGCCTTTGCCGTGAGCGGTGGAATGCTTTCCTTAATTTGATTTTTAAGGTTTTCTTCAAAGGAAGCGTCCAGCAGGTCGAAGATGCTTTTATCGCATTTTTTGCCGTAATCGAATATGGAGCTGCACAAACTTTGTATGTGGCGCTGGCCGTTTTCGGATTCAACGTATTCCAGAAGCTTTCGTGAAATTACCTCTTGAAGGGGAAAGTCTTCAGAAACAATGCTTTTTAATCTCCTTTGGTAAAAAATATTCCTTGCTTCATGAATAGCTGTCTTTAGTTTAAGACCATCAGCCGCCTGGTCGTGCAAGTTGTATTTTTTCATGATTTCAACAAGTTTAACAATTACGTTTTCTGAAAGAACAGAGGATAATTTTCCCGAATCCTTGACCAGCTCGTTTAAGGAATAATCTCTCATGAGACAGTAAAGGGAGAAAAGGAATGTGTCCGGTATCTCTGTGTTTTTCAGGGTATCTTCTGCAAGGCTTAAAAGAGAGCCTGAAATTTTTTCAAGCTGTGGTTCTGTAAAAAAGTCTTCAGCATCCATGCTGTCGATTATAAAGTCTGTCAGCTGCTTTATGTTATCATCTGTCAGTTTTGAAATGAATACCATGCTTTTTTCCAAGGTTTCATCAAAACCGGGCACTTCTTCAAACTTGGTGCTGCCTGCAGACTCGTAGAGACTAGACCTTAAAAAGTCATCAGTAAGCATGTTGAATTTTTCCCTGAACTTTTCATCCAGGAGAATTTCATGGATCTTTTCCTTGTTGACGATGTCATTTTCTACCATGGTGCTTAAGTTGTCTATGAACTCTTCCCTTGTCTTTTTTATAACTCCGCCTATTTTCAACGGAGTGTATTCCTTGAAAAGCATGTTTATGGCATAGTCGTTTGTTATGTATCCGGCTGCTCCGCCTAAAATTGCCTGTGCTATATAATTTTGTAAAATTTCACTCATATTTTTCCTCTTTGTGTTAATAATAGAAGATTATATCACCAATTTTTAAAAATGCAATCAGTTGAAAAAAATACAGACTTATTGTCTGCAGAGGAGGCTGTAATAGTCACAGATTTAAAATTATATTGCTTAATAATGGTTTTTAATGTAAAATAGAATAAATAAGCAGAATCTATTAGGAGGAATAAAGCAAATGAAAACGTATAGCACTGACAAAATTAGAAACGTTGCCTTAATCGGCCACAGTAACTGTGGCAAAACAACGCTGACGGAATCACTTTTGTACTTTACCAATGTTACTAACCGCATGGGTAAAGTTGAAGACGGTAATACAGTTTCGGACTTCGATAAAGAAGAAAAAGACAGACAAGTTTCTATTGGCACTTCAGTTATACCAATAGAATTTGGCAATACAAAAATTAATTTTCTTGACACTCCTGGATATTTTGATTTCGTAGGTGAAGTTTACGGAGCCCTGAGGGTAGCAAGCGGAGCCGTTTTAGTAGTAGATGCAGGCTCAGGAATAGAAGTTGGAACTGAGAAAGCATGGAAGTATGCAGAACAAAGAAACATGCCAAGAATAATATTGCTTAACAAAATGGATAAAGAAAACGTTAAATTCGATCAGGTTCTCGAACAATTGAGAGAAAGGTTCGGAAAAAAGGTTGCTCCATTTACAATTCCTCTTGGTAAAGGCGAAAATCACGACGGATACATGGATATCCTAAATAGACAATGCTATATCGGTATGGATCCTGTTGACACTTTACCGGACACAGCTGAAAAGGCTGAAAGGGTAAGAGCTCTTTTGATGGAAAGCGTTGCCGAGACAGATGATGAACTGCTTGATAAATATTTCAACGGCGAAGAATTTACGGATGAAGAAATACATACCGGATTAAAGAAGGCTGTTCTGGCAGGAGAACTGGTTCCTGTAGTTCTTGGAGCTGCAATAAAGGGGCTGGGAGCAAAACTGCTTATGAACACAATAATTGAGTACCTGCCAAGCGCACAGGATATGGCAGAAGTAAAAGGATTGAATGGATCTAAAGAAGAAACAAGAAAAGTTGATATACAATCTCCACTTTCAGCTTTGGTTTTCAAAACAATAGTAGACCCCTTTGTTGGCAAAATTTCGTTGTTCAAGGTTATGTCCGGTTCAATTAAAAAGGATATGGATATTTACAATGCGGATTTAGGTGAAACAGAAAGAATCGGAAGTATTTTTTGCTTAAGAGGAAAAGATCAGGTTGAAGTTTCTGAAATAGCAGCAGGAGACATCGGTGCAACTTCTAAATTGCAATACTTTAAAACCGGAGATACTATTTCAACAAAAACAAACCCAATAGTATACGAAGGCATAGATTTCCCTAAACCATGCTATTTCATGGCAGTAAGTGCCAAATCAAAAGATAATGATGAAAAAGTTGGTACAGGACTTCACAAACTTAATGAAGAAGACCCAACCTTTATAATAGAAAGAAACGTAGAAACAAAGGAACAAATAATTGGAGGACAAGGAAATATTCAGCTTGAGGTTATTGCCAACAAACTTAAAAACAACTTCAAGGCTGAAGTAAATCTTACCCCGCCTAAGGTTGCATACAGAGAAACCATAAGAGGCAAGTCAGACGTTCAGGGAAAACACAAGAAACAGTCAGGCGGAGCAGGACAATACGGAGATGTTCGTGTAAGGTTTGAGCCTTCACAGACTGAATTTGAATTTGTGGATGAAGTCTTCGGAGGAGCAGTTCCAAGAAACTTTATACCTGCAGTTGAAAAGGGACTCCATGAATGCATGGACAAAGGAGTATTGGCAGGATGCAAGGTTGTGGGCGTAAAGGCGACATTGTATGATGGTTCTTACCACGACGTTGACTCCAACGAAATGTCATTTAAACTGGCCGCTTCATTGGCCTTCAAAAAAGGTATAGCTGAAGCTAAACCTGTTCTTCTTGAGCCTGTTGCCAAGGTTGAAATAAGCATTCCTGATGAATACTTAGGAGACATTATGGGCGACATGAACAAGAGAAGAGGAAAAATCCTCGGCATGGAACAGCAGGAAGACGGAACCCAGCATGTTATGGCTGAGGCACCTATGGCTGAGATGTACACCTATGCCATAGACCTTAAGTCAATGACACAGGCAAGAGGAAGCTTCACAATGGAATTTTTGAGATACGACGAAATGCCGTTCTCAATGGCCGAAAAGGTAATATCAGACTACAAGACCAAGAACGAAAACTAGTTGTAGTTCTTGATAAAGGTTGATAAAAGTCTGGCTTAAACACACACGAAAATTGACTTACCAAACACCTCCTGGTTAAATACAAGGAGGTGTTTTTTATGGCAAAAAGAAATAGAAATAGATTATGAAAATGATTAAGAATGTTTAGGTTCAGGAACGGTATAGATTCTGCATTTACGCTTTTTTATTTACAACTTTATTTATTAAGGTTATTTCATTATTCATATCAATTTATAAATTACGACATATAATACTAACATAATTCTATATATAAGGTGATTATATGTCTACAAACATAACAAATCAAGACAGAATAAGTACGGTGACTGTTGGAAGGCTGGCACCTGATTTCAGAGCCTTATCCACTCACGGCTATATTAATTTATCAGATTACAGAGGGTCATGGGTTGTATTATTCAGTCATCCGGCAGCTTTTTCTCCAGTATCGACCACAGAAATTATTATGGGTTCTTATTATTATCCAGAATATGTAAAAAGAAATGTAAAAGTAATTGGACTGACTACGGATAACAATTTTGCAAATTTAGCATGGGTGTATGATGTTTTTGCTAAAACAGGAATAAGCGTTCCATTTCCTGTTATTTCAGACAATGATAAAGATATTTCAAATCTTTATGGCATGGTAAATGCAGACAGAACTTATGAAGAATCTGTACGAGATGCTTTTATAATAAACCCTGAAGGAAAAATAGCAGCAATCGTAACAATGCCTCATACAAACGGAAGAAATGCTGTAGAAATGTTAAGGATTATTGATGCACTTCAAATAACTGCAAATTATAATTATTTCACCCCTGCTGCATGGCAGCCTGGTGATTCTGTAATAGTACCTCCGGTTCATACATATGAAGAGCTTATTAACAGAGTTGATTCGGCTGCTGAATTAGGTTATGAATGTCCATTTTGGTATGTATGTTATAAGAACATTAATACTGAAACTGAAACAGAAGAGATAAATTATGAAAATCCAAATCTAAATACACAAAATTACAATTGCGAAGTATAGATTTTGGTTCCTAGAACCTTTAACAAATTGGAATGAGAGATAATAACGGTCTAAAGCTGGAGGATGAAAGGTATAAAGAAATATATGGTGGAGCTCCTTATCAAGCACTTATATTGCAATAATAGAGTGCTTGTTTTTATTTAATAAATATGTGCTGAAATAATTGAAATAAATAGAAATAATGCTATAATTTACTTATGCCTTTATTGCATAAGGTTTTGATTATACAAAAACCCCGTATTTTTAAGGGGTGTGGCGTTTCACAAATGTCTACCCTACTGATTATAATGAAGTTATGAACTTGTGAAGAAAGCTTTTGCTACGTCAACCGTTGTTTATTAGTTCATGATTTTATGGGTCAGGTTGACATGTATAAAAAGTGTGATTTTATTTTTCATGAAGAAACTGAGCATAAAGTCGTTATGCGAAAACATTTGAACTAATTAATTGCGCCCAATAAGCATAATATGAAGCAATCAAACTCCAATTTGTTGGGTAGTTTTGGACTGCGGATTATTTATAAAATACGAAAGTGAGGAAATTAATGTGATGAGAAATCCTGAGCAAACGATAGGAAATCTGATTGATAAAACAAATCTTACAATAGTTAGCTATACGGATTATGATGGATTCCCGATAAGCAAGGCAATGCTTGCGCCGAGAGAACGAGAAGGGATAAAAACATTCTGGTTTTCTACAAATACATCATCCAACAAAGTAAGGTGTTTAATAAACAATTCAAAGGCCAGTATATATTTTGTTGATAAACGCTTTTTTAGAGGGGTAAGCCTTTTAGGCAAGGTTGAGGTTTTAGAAACACCAGAAGCCAAAGAAAGAATTTGGCGTGATGGCGATACCATGTATTATCACGAAGGAGTAACTGATTCTGACTATTGTGTATTGAAATTCACTGCGACTAAAGGAAGGTATTATAGTAATTTTAAATCAGAAGATTTTGATATTTAACCTAAGTTTCATAAAAATCCACTAACAAAAGGACTTGTGGCACGTGTTAATGGAATTAAAACTCACAGACAGCAATTATGAGAGAACTTATTAAATTAGAGGTGCATAATGAAATTACCACTTTGTATTGCTTTAGCTCCATGCAGAGTCTGATATAGGACGGAGGGTGCATGGAGCGGTAGATCTACCGTCCTAAATAAGACTTTGCATTACTTAATTGAAATAAAATATTAAGGAGCAAAGTCATGAAACAATTATATAAAAATAAGGAATTAAGAAGTTTTTTGATTCTTTGGTGCAGTCAGGCAGTTTCTTCTTTTGGTACTGCTATGACTAATTTTGCGCTCATAATCTGGGCTTACAAACAACAAGGAACGGTATCGAGTATAACGCTGCTTTCTGTGTGTTCGTATTTACCGTCCATTTTATTTTGCTTTTTGGCTGGAACCTTGGCAGATAGGTGGAACAAAAAGAAAATAATGCTAATATGTGATTTTATTGCAGCATTGGGTACATTTACAGTTTTCATACTGTATATCACAGGCAGTTTAAGAATTTGCCATTTGTATGTAATTAATTTTTCTCTAAGCTTTATGAATGCTTTTCAAAATCCAGCTACATATGTAGCGGTATCACTTATTACTCCAAAGGAGTATTTTATTCGAGTAAGCGGGTTGCAAGCATTCTCTAATTCGCTGGTTACTATTATAACTCCTGCAGTTGCTACAGCAGTTCTTGCTTTTGGAGGAATCAGAATGATTTTGATGATTGATTTATTTACATTTGCAATTGCATTTACTGCTTTATTATTTTTTATTAAAATTCCAGTTATGACTGAAGACAGTAACAATAAGAAAGAATCATTTTTAAAAAACTGCTGTGCCGGGTTAAGTTTTTTAAGAAAACACACTCCTATATGGAAAATGATACTTTTCTTTTCATTTATAAATTTATTGGCATCCATGGCGGGAAACAGCATAATGCCTGCAATGGTACTTGCAAGAACAGGCGACAATCAAATTGCACTTGGTATGGTGTCTTCCTCTATAGGAATCGGTGCACTTGTGGGAAGTATATTAGTTACAGCGGTAAAACCTTTCAAAAGTAAAACTAAAGTAATTTTTATATCCTGTGCTGTTTCATTTTTATTGTGTGATATTCTATGGGGTATTGGTCAGAATGTTGCAATATGGATGTTTGCCGCTTTTGCAGGAAATTTACCACTGCCATTTTTGAGTGCAAATCTTACAACCATTATGCGTATGAAAGTACCAATTGAAATGCAGGGACGAGTATTTTCTACCCGAGATACTTTTCAATATATCACCATTCCTGTTGGGCTTTTTCTAGGAGGGTACCTGGCAGACAATATTTTTGAACCATTTATGCTGAATATATCTCCCATTCAACAGATGCTTTCAAAGCTTGTGGGAACGGGAAGAGGGTCTGGTATGGCAGTAATTTATTTGATTACAGGAACAATAGGCTTTTTGGTGAGTTTATGGAGTGCTAAAGATCCCACTTATAAAAGTTTAGACTGATAGGAATCAAAAACCGTATTTATTACCGATGTGCAAATCCGTAGATGTAATATCTACGGATTTGCAGAATTTAACTGCTTCTATTGTATAGATAGGAATTTGTAGAGAAGATATTTACTTACGATATTGTAGTGATTGATTAATTTATTAAATCCAATTTGTTGTGAAGTGTATCTTAAACATATGTAAATAAGATATGATATTATTCAGGAAGCTGAATTTATAATAGACTTAAATTATTGGAACGAGGAATAACTATGTATGAGAATATTTTAGATTGTTTGAAAAATAAACCTCAACTATACGAGCCGAGCACAGCTCCATTTTGGGATGATGAAAATATTTCTAGGTATATGCTTGATGCTCACTTGAATCCAAGTGTAGAAGCCGCTTCCAGACAATTGGATTTTATAAAAGAGTCTGTTGAATGGATTAGCTCTATGTTTAAAATAACATCAGGAAAAAAATTATTGGACTTAGGATGCGGTCCTGGTATTTATGCTGAATTGTTCGCAGAAAAGGGATTTGAGGTAACAGGAATTGACTTTTCAAAAAGATCAATCGAATATGCAATAGCAAATGCAGGTTTGAATGGGAAAAATATAGATTACATTTATAAAAATTATTTGGATATTGATTATCGTAACGAATTTGATTTGATAACATTGATTTACTGCGATTTCGGAGTGTTATCACCAAATGAAAGAACAACTGTTTTATGCAAAATTATGAATGCATTAAAACCAGGTGGTATTTTAATATTGGACGGGTTTACAAATAACCAGCTTTCTGATGTGCCCGAAAAACAGGATTTATATTATGCAGATGCTGGTTTCTGGTGCTCGAAACCGCATGTGTGTATACAGCGAAATTATCATTATATTGAAACGAAAAATTATCTTGAACAGTATTTAATTATAAAGGAAGATAGCTGTGACTGTTATAATATTTGGAATCAGCTTTTTACGATGGAATCTCTTTTAGATGAGATTAAGTCGGCTGGTTTTGAAAATATAACATTTTATGATGATGTTTGCGGAAAAAAGCTCTCTGATAAATCAAAGACTATATGTGCAGTGGCGCAAAAATAGTCTTTGTGATAAGAAATTGTTATCAATAAATACAACAGGAGGGGGATAGTATGAAAGACAGGATCAAGGAAGTTTTTATTAATCTGTCCCATGGCCTTTGGCAAAAATAAAAGATAATAAATATTTGAAAAAACGCTCCTGGTGAAAGGAGTGTTTTTCTTTTGGGTACAAGCGACTAATTAGTAGAAATTTGTAGAAAAAGGCGGAAACTAGTGAATTGAATATGAAAATTCCTGATGATAAAATTAATTAAGCCATGGGCTGAAAAAATATTTTTATACAGATGATTAAATTTGAACGGAGGTGGTATGAATTAATTAATTGTATCTGCTGACAGAATAACTTTTCATAAAAGTACCATTTCTAAAAACAGGAGGGTCACAAATGAAGTTTAAACAATTCTGTACACTGGCACTGGCAGTTGCCATGACAATCAGCATGTCTTCGGCTGCGTACGCATCTTCTTCAATCGGATTGGACGAAATAAGCAAGGTTCAAAAAAAGGACAACCTGCCGGACCCTTTTACAACCAGGCAGCTTGAATTAAAGGAACGTGCCATTAAAGCCAAGCTGAATGGAAAAGCTGCGGGCAAAGTCCATGAAGTTGCTAAAGGCGAATATGTGGAGCTGAAGAGGGAAGGCGACGGAGCAATATGGACGGTACTGGGTGAATTTAAGGATTTGCCTCACAACAGCCTGCAGGAGCCTGATCGAACCATTGACAATACTACTATCTGGGAATCTGACTTTAGCAGGGATTATTATGTGGATCTTCTTTTCAGCGAGGAGCCCGGCGCCAATTCCATGCGCAACTTCTACAAGGAGCAGTCTTCTGGGCGCTATGCTGTTCATGGGGATGTTACTGACTGGATTATGGTTCCCAACAAGGCATCCGACTACAATGACAGCCCTGATTCAAATGTCTGGAAGTTTCTTGTGGATTCTGTAAACGGCTGGTACAATCAGCAGCTGGCATCTGGTAAGACAGTAGAACAAATAAATGCATACCTGAAGGATTTCGACGTAAAGGACCGCTACGACTACGACAATGACGGTAATTTTGACGAGCCTGACGGTTACATAGACACGTTCCAGTCTGTTCACGCCGGTGAAGGAGAGGAAGCCGGAGGAGGAAAACTGGGCAGCAAGGCTATATGGAGCCACAGCTGGTACGCGTATTCCAACTTGGAGGGAATTGCCGGACCTGCAAATAACATGCTGGGAGGATTTCAGATCGGAAAAAGCGACTTCTGGATAGGCAAGTACACCATTCAGCCTGAAAACGGCGGAGTAGGAGTTTTTACACACGAATACGCACACGACATGGGTCTTCCTGATCTTTACGATTACTACGGAGAAAACGGATGGGGATTTTGGACGCTTATGGCATCAGGTTCATGGCTAAGCGACGGAACTTCTGATATAGGTTCAAAGCCCAGCCACATGGGAGCATGGGAAAAGCTGCAGCTGGGCTGGCTCAATTATGACGTGGCATCAGCCGGCAGGACATCCAAATATACATTGGGACCCATGGAGTTCAACACGAAACAAACCCAGGGCCTCATTGTTAAGCTTCCGGAAAAAACCGTGACAATGAATATAGGGACACCGTCTGCAGGAAGCATGTTCTATTACGGAGGCTCCGGCGACGACCTTGACAACTTGATGTATAAGTCCTTTGCCATAAACAGCGGAGATAAGCTCGCAGCTATGGTTAATTACCAGATTGAGCTTGACTGGGACTATGCGTACCTGGTTGCTTCAACAGACGGTACAAACTGGGAAGCCATTACTACAAATAAGTCCACCACCACCAATCCAAACGGACAAAACAAAGGTTACGGCATCACAGGAGATTCCGGTGGCTGGACTCTCTTGACTGCAGACCTTTCAAAATATGCAGGGCAGACGGTTCAGATAGGTTTTAGATACTGGACAGACGGCGCGACTCATGAAAAAGGAATCTTGATTGATGAAATACAGGTAGGCGGTAATGCTGCTGACGGAGCAGAAGTTGAAGAAGGATGGACCATGGGAGGTTTCATCAGGACAGCAGGAACGGAAGAATCTCTGTTTGCCCATTACTACATAGCAGAATACAGGACATATGAAGGTTATGATTCAACTTTGCAGGTCGGACCCTACTACTTCGGATACAACAAGAAGCTTTCCAACTATGTGGACCGCTTCGCTTATCAGGATGGACTATTGATAAGCTACTGGGATACATCTCAGACAGACAACGACACCGGTCTGCATCCGGGTAAGGGACTGATTCTGCCCATAGATGCCAACTATACTCCTCTTAAGCGCATAGACGGTTTAGTATGGCGAAACCGAGTGCAGTCGTACGACGCAACATTTTCGCTGCAGGATACAGATGGTATCCCCAATATCCACGTGAACGGTGTTCTGTCACCTGTAGGCAAGCTTCCAGCAGTTAAAATGTTTGACGACAACACGAGGTATTACGACATCGCTAATCCTCTTGGTAGTGTCATGAATCCTTCAACGGGAACAAGGATATCCGTCATTGAAGAATTGAAAACTCAGTTCCCGTACATTACCATTGAGGTAAGTGCTCCGAAATATTAGTGATAATAGTGCTAAGAAAAGCCGGAATCTCCGGCTTTTCTTAAACTGAAACAGCTTTGCATGGAAACGGAAACTTTAACAAACAAATGAAATATTTAAATAAAAACTTCAAAGTCGTTAAAATTTATGATATAATTCTTGAAAATTAACCGGCAGCAATTTATATTTAATTATATAAATAATTTTATTCTTAATTAATCGTTTTTTAATCAATTTAAATAATTGTGAGGAGGTCTTTTCATATGGAAATAACCATGGAATTGAGAAAATTCGTAGCGCCGGAGATTATTACCGGTATTGATGCAAGACTAATGATCGGTAGATACATTCTTCATTTTGCTTCAAAAAAGCCAATGGTTGTAACAAACAAGGATTTGCTTTCTTTTCCGTGGTTTACTGACATCATGGAAGAGATACACAAATGCGCTGCGGACTGCTGTGTGTTTAATCAGGTGACGTCAAACCCCAGGGATTACGAAGTCATGCAGGGAGCCGAAAAGTTTGTTTCGGAAAAGTGTGACCTTATAATCGCCGTTGGAGGAGGCAGTGCCATTGATTGTGCCAAGGGTATCAGCATTGTTTCAGCCAACGGCGGAAGTATTCTGGAGTACGAAGGTGTGGATGAAATAAATCTTCCGGGACCTCCGCTCATCTGCATACCTACAACATCGGGAGCATCGGCAGACGTGTCGCAGTTTGCAATCATATGCGATTCGGCCAACAAAGTTAAGAAGGCAATCATCAGCAAGAAGGTTGTGCCGGATCTGGCGCTCCTTGATACAGTACCTCTCATGACAATGAGTCCTTTCATGACGGCCTGCACGGGAATGGATGCCCTTACCCATGCCATTGAGGCGTATGTGTCAAATGCTCACTCAGACCTTGCAAATGTTCATGCCCTCGAAGCCATGCGCTTAATAGGGGAAAACATAGAGAATGCTGTGAAGACTGACAGAAAAATCGAGACCATGTACAAGATGATGCTTGGTTCGCTCCATGCAGGTCTTGCTTTTTCCAATGCGAGCCTTGGCCTCGTGCACGCTATGGCCCACAGCATGGGCGGTCTGCTGGATTTGCCTCACGGGGAATGCAACAGCGTCTTGCTTGAACATGTTATCAGATTGAATTTTGATTCGATACCTGAACTGTTTACGGATGTAGCCAAAAGTATGAACATAGAAACAAGCGGGTTAAGCCAGGAGCAGGTAAAGATCCGTCTGATTGAAAAGATCCGCTCATTGCGGATCAGCCTTGGAATAGATGGGTATAAAGAAATTGAACAAATGAACGATGAAATACTGGATAAACTGTCGGAAGATGCAATGGATGATCCGTGCATCGTGACAAATCCTAAAAATGTAACGAAAGAAGATATAGTTGCTATTTTTGGAAGTGTGCTGAAGGAGAAGTGTACAAATGATTGATGTACGGTTTCAGCAATTTACTCCAGCGTGGACAACAGCGGTGATTTTATGATGGAAGCTTATGACAAGAAGACTAAAAAACGATTCAGCCGAGACTCAATAATCGGTTTAGGGGAGGATTCGTTTCGTAAAAACTACTACCCGGAACTTCAGGATAAAATACATGACCTGGAAAAAACAAATGCTCGCAACAGAGCAATTATTTCAACAATCCCGGATATTCTGCTGGTCAGCGATTCGGAAGGAAACATCACTCCGTTTACCATAGCTGCCAAAGCAGAAGACGATATGCTGAGCCGTTTTCTGAACAATCAGGAAATAATGGAGACACTGAGCCGGGCGGCCAGGCAGGTGCAGCAGGTAGGGTCCTTTTACATAGAAGAACTGAAAATAAAAATCAGCGACCAGTCTTACTATTTTGAAGCGCGTTTTCATCAGACGGAAAGCAATGAAGTCCTCATTATGCTGCGAAACATGACAGAGCGAATTCTTATGGAGCACAGACTAAGAGACATGGTGGAAAGGGACAACCTGACTAACCTTTACAACCGCAGAAGCTTTGAAGAAACCATGCGCAGGTTCAGCGGTAAGGATGCTGAAAAAATTGCAGTAATCTCAATTGATTTAAACGGCCTTAAATTTATTAATGATACACTGGGACATCTGGCAGGGGACAGGATAATTGTAGACGTTGCAATGCTCATAAACGAAGTGTTTGGTCAGCACGGGCATCTATCCCGAATAGGTGGTGACGAATTCGGGGTCATACTTGAAAAGACAGAAGAATCACAGATTGAGAGGATGCTGAACAATCTTACGCAGAGAGTTGAACGGTACAATCTGTCGGCTCCGAACGGAAGCATGTCAGTGGCTTACGGGTATGCATACCACAGGTCGGGGCTGGTCAATATGGAATACCTTTTTCAGGTGGCTGATAACAACATGTATCAGAACAAGCTGTTGAAAAAGGAAAGCACGAGAGGAACTTTTGTAAAAACGCTTATGAAGGCACTGGAAGCGAAGGATTACGTGTCTGAAGGCCATGTGATACGAATGGAACAGCTGGCAGTGCATATAGGAGAGGCTTTGTCACTTCATCAGGACCAGATGGACCGTCTGGTTTTGCTGACGAAGTTTCACGATATAGGAAAGATTGGAATACCGGACAGCATTTTGAAAAAGCCTGCAAAACTTATGGATGATGAATGGAATGTCATGAAGACACATACGTCCATAGGTGAAAGAATTGCCTTGGAATCCATGGAAATAAAGGATATTGCACCTTTAATACTCCATCATCATGAAAGGTGGAACGGAACCGGTTATCCTTCAGGTCTGGCATATGAAGACATACCGATCGAGTGCAGAATTCTTGCCATAGTTGACAGCTTTGACGCCATGACAAACGACAGGCCGTACCACAAGGCCATGAGTGCTTCTGAAGCCACCAGAGAAATCGTATCATGCAGCGGAACGTTTTATGATCCTAATCTTGTTGATATATTCTACAGGATACAAAGCGAACTGCAGTTGATTTGACAAATAAATTATGAAAATATTGCATTTGCTGTTTATCTACATCATATCTACATATAATTCATATAAAATCTGTTTGAAACTACCGACAAGGAGATAAATTATGAAGAAAATGAAGAAAACAGCAACATTGCTTATGCTTCTAATACTTATTCCTGTACTGGCAGCCTGCCAGCGTTCAAAGACAGGAAATGAAGATGCTGATAATGCATTGAAATCATTCAGTGCCATACTTAAGGCGTATCCGTCTGCAAAGGGTTATCACGAAGCGCTGAATCACTGGGGATTCGCACTTCCTTCCGGTGAAAAATTTGAGTGGAGCAGCGATATGTCGGCTAACAAGGCAGACTTTGCAATGGTTATGCTTGCTGATCCTCTGGTTGATGCAGGACTTGACATTGAAAAGCTTGATGAAAATGAATGGCTCTATGAGCCGGCAGGCAAGGATGATATGGGAGAAAATCTTCCAAACCGCCTGATACTGCCTTTCAATGTTAGCGACAAAAAAGTAAAAACTGACGGCTCTGAGGATTCCATGATGAAAATATTAAAGGAAAATTCAAGCCTCATTAAGTATCATGAGGAACAAAACCACTACAGACTTCTGCTGAGCGAAGGCAATGAGGTGCAGTGGACAGAAGAGCTGGGTAAGAACGATTCAGACATGATTTTCGTTCTGAAGGCACAGCCTCTGATTGATGCAGGGCTTGATATCGACAAGCTTGAAGGAACAGGATGGACTTTCAGGGAAGCTGGCAGCGAACCAGGAATGGGAGATAATCCTGACCAGATCGTAAAAACATTTGATATAAAACAGTAAGCCGGATATTCCGGCTTTTTTTATTGCATACAAAAGCTTTTTAGTGTATTTTATTATTAGACTACAAAGGAAGATAAAGGAAGGGGAATGTATTATGGAAAGATGTCCGTGGTGTCTGGGAAATGAAATATACATGAAGTACCATGATGAAGAGTGGGGAGTGCCTGTCCACGTTGACAGAAAGCACTTTGAATTTCTGGTGCTGGAATCGGCACAGGCTGGCCTTAACTGGCTGACCATATTGAAGAAAAGAGAAAACTACCGCGAAGCTTACGATAACTTTGATTTCGAAAAAGTAGCCCTATACGATGAAAGCAAGGTGGAGGAGCTGATGCAGAACTCCGGCATAATCAGAAACAGACGCAAAATAGAAGCTTCAATCAACAATGCCAGATGTTTTATTAATGTCCGAAAAGAATTCGGAAGCTTCGACAGCTACATATGGAGCTTTGTTGACAACAAGCCTGTGGTTACACACTGGGATGACATTTCGCAGGTGCCTGCATCAACACAGCTTTCCGATACCGTAAGCAGGGATTTGAAAAAAAGAGGCTTCAAGTTTTTGGGAACAGTCATAGTCTACTCACACCTGCAGGCCACCGGCCTCATAAACGACCATTTATCTTCGTGCTTCAGGTCTTTGGGGCAGGTTGGAAAGTAATTGTTTCGTGAAAGTTTAATTTATGGGCGCCAACCTACAGCACATTTTATAATTTAGAATTATTTTCAAGATGCTATTGATTTTTTGCAAAATATGCCGAATAACATTATGTTTGATTAACAATCATAGGCAACTGCTTAAAAAATTGTAGGAGAGACTGTATGAAGAAAATTGAAGTGAAAGGTATTAAAATTAACAGCATCAGGTCAAAGATTATTTTGATTGTATTAACCACCGTAGTTTTTTTAAGCGTTACCTTAGGTGTAATAAGCTGCTTGCTGATTTATGAAACGGTTGAAAAATCGCTTTCAGTTACCATGATTGCAGCAGCCGGTATAGCATCAGACAGGGTGGAGGCTGAACTTGAAAGCTACAGAAATATTGCTTCCGAGACAGGAATGATAAGTAAGCTGTCTGACGAAAAAACAGATAAGGATACGAAGCAGGACATCATGAGTTCCAGGGTTGCAAATTACGGGCTGCAGGATATGTACCTTATCGGCAGCGATGGTCTTGCCATGGACGGCAGTGACAGCTCAAACAAGGATTATTTCAAGGCAGCCATGGCTGGAGAAACATACATCAGCGATCCTGTCATTGACAATGAAAATGGCATATACAGGATTTTCATTTCTGCACCGATTTGGAAAGACGGAATTGAAGGCGGTGAAGTTGTCGGTGTTGTCTGCATAGTGCCGCGAAAGAGCTTCCTGAATGAAATCGTTTCATCCATTGCTGTTGGAAACAGCGATTCTGCATACATTCTGGACAGCAGCGGATTGACGATTGCATACGGTGAAGAAGGGTATGTGGGAGTCGAAAATGCTCAGGAACTGGCTAAGACTGACAAAAGCTTCGAGGAGCTGGCCGCTGTGGAAAAAAGAATGATAGATGGGGAAACAGGTTTCGGTAGCTACTCGTACGAAGGAGATATGGAATACAGTGCGTTTTCACCCATTGAAGGAACAAACGGCTGGAGCATTTCCATATCAGCTTACCAGGAAGAGTTTCTTAGCGGAGTGTACAAGTCTGTTGAGTTTATTGCAGCAGCCTGCATTATGTTTATTATCCTTGGTATCGGAGTGTCTTTATGGCTATCAAAGAAAATATCAGATCCCATAAAGGCATGTGCACGAAGGCTTGATCTGATGTCTCACGGGGACTTGACATCGGAAGTGCCTAAATCCGTTTCAAATGATGAAACTTCAATACTGCTTAACAGCCTCAGCGCCACTATTTTCAAAATTAACATGGCCATTGAGGATGTTGCATTTCATTTGGGACAAATAGAGCAGGGGAACCTTTCCCATGATTTTCAAAATGAATATGAGGGCGATTTTTCAAAGCTTAAAATGTCAACTGAAGGAATTATGGCGTACCTGAATGAGGATATTGCTAAAATTAGCGAGACGTCAGGTCAGGTATCATCCGGTTCCGAACAGGTTGCGGGAGGAGCGCAGGTTCTTTCGCAGGGTACGGCGGAACAGGCCAGCTCCGTAGAAGAACTTTCGGCAACCATGAGCGAAATTTCGGACAATGTGAGCAGCAACGCTCAAAATTCAGAATTTGTAAGGATACAAACAGAAGAACTGAGAAATGAAATAATGAGCAGCAGTAACAAGATGCGTGAGATGGTTGAAGCAATGTCAAGAATAAATAATTCATCCAACAAGATCGGTAAAATCATTAAGGAAATTGAAGACATTGCATTCCAGACAAATATCCTGGCATTGAATGCAGCCATAGAAGCTGCCAGGGCAGGGGAGGCAGGAAAGGGATTTTCCGTCGTAGCTGACGAGGTTGGAAACCTTGCTTCAAAAAGTTCATCTTCTGCAAATGACACTACCATTCTCATTCAGGATTCATTGTCTGCAGTGAAGGATGGCATGAAAATAGCCGACGAAACAATGGAAACGCTTATGACATTGGTAAAGAACTCCGAAAATTTCATAAGAGCTGTAGAAGAAATTGTAAGGTCCACAGAGGAACAGGCTGTTTCCATAAAGCAGGCTGCAACAGGTATCGAACAGATTTCATCTGTCGTACAGACCAATTCGGCAACAGCTGAAGAAAGCGCGGCAGCCAGTCAGGAACTATCCATGCAGGCAAGGCTCCTGCAGGAACTTGTAGGCAAGTATGTTTTGAAGGAAAGAAGTTCAGTTATATAAGTTTAACGGGCATTCGCTGCGGCGAATGCCCGTTTTCAACTAATTGCAGCCTGTTCATCCTGAATCAGTCTTCACCAGCTGCACAGGAGATGCATATGCCTGATGTCAGCCATCATGCTCTCCCGATTATCTTCTCTGATTGTCGTTGTTGTTCTGATCGTTTCTCAAATTGTCTCTGTTGTTATTTCTGTTGTTATTATTGTTGTTGTTGTTTCTTTCGTTGTTATTGTTGTTTCTGTTCTTGTCGTTGTTGTTATTGTTATTGTTATTGTTTCTTGAATCATTGTTGTTTCTTAGATCGTTTCTGTTGTTATTTCTTTCGTTGTTTTTATTATCCATGTTTTTCACCTCCCGACATAAAGTATTTGCAGATTTTAGCCAGATATTCACAATAATTAATCTAAAATTGCCAGTATAAGGCTTAATAAAAAATGTAAAAGGAAAAATACTATATTATTAAAAAAATAAAGAGGTAATCATGCTGCTAATAAAAAACGGTAAAATCCTGACTATGGCCGGAGTCAGTTACGAAAACGGCTGTATATTGATCAACAATGGGAAAATAGTAAAAGTTTCTGAAGAAATAAGCGAAATGGAATGCGGCGCCTCAGAAGTGATTGATGCCTCAGGACTTCTGGTCTTGCCGGGACTCATAGAAGCTCACTGCCACATAGGCATAACTGAAGAAAAAAAGGGGTTTGAAGGAGATGACTGCAATGAGATGGTGGAACCTGTAACACCTTACATCAGGGCTATGGATGGAATCAACCCCATGGATTCGGCATTTCACAACGCGGTTTGTTCGGGAATAACATCGGTTATGGTAGGACCAGGAAGTTCCAATGTGGTTGGAGGACAATTTGCATTCATAAAGACGGACGGCAGGAACATAGAAGACATGGCAGTTCTTGTCCCTGCTGCAATGAAGATTGCCTTTGGTGAGAACCCGAAGACAAATTACAATGACATGGAAAAGATGCCCACAACAAGAATGTCCATTGCAGGGATGCTTCGGGAGGAACTTTTCAAGGCTTTTCAGTATAAAAAGGAAAAGGAAAGAAACAAGGAAGATTTTGTACCGGACTTCCGCAAGGAATGCTGGCTGCCGGTACTGAATGGAGAAATACCTTTGAAGGCGCATGTCCACCGGACAGACGATATACTCACAGCTATAAGGATTGCAAATGAATTCGGTCTGAAGATAACGCTTGATCACTGCACGGAAGGCCATCTGGTGGCTGATGAAATAAAAAAATCGGGGTTTCCAGCCATAGTGGGTCCGTCTCTGGCTTCGAGAAACAAAATAGAGGTGCAGAACATGGATTTCAAGACGGCAGGAATATTGAACAAAAAAGGGATAAAGGTTGCCATTACCACAGACCACCCTGTAACAAGAATTCAGTACCTGCCCATCTGTGCAGGTTTCGCAGCCAAGGAAGGCCTGGGCATAGAGGAAGGGCTGAAATCCATCACAATAAATGCAGCCGAAATATGCAACGTTTCTCACAGGGTTGGAAGTATAAGCGAAGGAAAGGATGCTGACATAGCCATATTTGACGGCAATCCCATGGAAACATTCACGAACTGCATCTACACCATAATTAACGGGCGTGTGCTCTACGACCGATTCAGGGATTCAGAAAAGAATGAAAAGCAACAATAAAAAAACGGCAGAAATTTCTGCCGTTTTTTTTACACTATTAACCTCCTCCAACAGGAGGGAATATTGACAAGTAGTCACCATCTGAAGGAATAGCTTCCATTTTTGAACTTATACCGTTTTTCAACAGTATGGCAACTTCTTCTTCAGCTATTTTCAGGTCTTTCAGAATATCCTTTATGCTGGTGCTTTCGTGGTATTCTTTTTCAAGAACCTTTCCTCTTCCTTCCCTCAGCGTTGCAAAAAGTTTTACGGTTATCTTCATGGCACCACCGTTATTATTCGTCCAACCCCAGAGCTGCAAGCTTATCTAAAGCCGTTACGCCGTATTCGCCCAACCCCAAAGCTGCAAGCTTTTCTAAAGTCGGTACGCCGTCTTCGGCCCATCCTCTTGCTTTGTAATACTGCGGAAGAGTTTCGCTAAGCTTGTTCACGTGTCCCTTGGATGGTCCGGATGCGATTGGATCTTCGAGAAGTCTCTTAGGCAGAGTGTCTTGGGAAGGTTCAATTCCTGCCTTAAGGTTAAACACTTTTTCAAGATTCCATATTCTTTCGCCGTGTGCGATGAAGTCATTGCCTGTTAGCTCAGTTCCGCATACAGCATTGAGCAGGTCTGCATAATCGTCGGCTCCCATAGCGAATGAAGTGAACAGGCAGAGTCCAACTGCATCTATGGCAGCTGTGAAGTCTTGGAATATCTTGGTCCATTCAGCCTTTCCTTCGGTAGCAAACCTGTCAAGGCCCTGTGGCAGGCTCAGAATTTCAGGAGATATCATGTAACCTCTCACGTGGCAGCCTCCTCTGTTGGATGTAGCGTAGTTAAGGCCTATCCCCTGGATGCCTCTTGGGTCGTATGCAGGCATTTCCTGCTTCTTAACACTCATTGAAAGCTCAGGCACTCCGTAGCTTTCGCACAATCTGTACGAGCCTTCCGCCATTTTGGCTCCAAGGCCTTTTCCCTGACCCATTCTCTTGGTCCATTCAACAACAGCTTCGGCATTTCCCCATATAAGTTCAGGACCGCCGTCAAGATCTTCCTTCTTGATGTATCCTTTTTGATAAAGCTCCATGGCAGCCGCTAAGGTTGCAGCAGCAGAAATAGTGTCCAGACCGTATTCATTGCACCAGTAGTTGGCTTTGATTATTTCACCAAGGTCAGAAATTCCGCAGTCGGAACCGAATCCCCAGACTGTTTCATATTCCGGACCTGATCCTTCTATTCCGTCGACCTCGCAGTATCTTCCGCATGCGATTGGACATCTGTAGCACGGATCTTTTTTCTTCATGTATTTTTCAGCCAGTGTTTCGCCGCTGATTTCCTCAGCCTTGTCAAAGTAAGATTCCTGGAAATTGTTTGTGGGCATTGCTCCGTTTTCATTTATGATGTTTACCAGGACAGCAGTGCCGTACGCAGGAAGTCCCTGACCTGTTACTCCGTTTTCTCTTATTTTAGCCATTGATCTTGAGAAAGCTGCTTTCAGGCTCTGCTCATCGTTCACGCTTATTTTTCCTGTTCCACGCACTACGATTGCTTTCAGGTTTTTAAAGCCCATAACTGCTCCGACTCCAGATCTGCCTGCGGCCCTTCCTCTTTCGTTCATTATCCCGGATATTCTGGACAGATTTTCTCCGGCAGGACCAATGGTTGCAACTCTTGCCTTGTTACCGTGAATTTCTTCAAGTGCGGTTGTCGCTTCACCTGCAGTCATTCCCCACAGGAAGGAAGCATCCTTTATTTCTGCTTTTCCGTCAGTAATGTTTAGGTAGACAGGTTCATCAGATTTCCCTTCAACGATTATCGCATCATAACCTGCGAATTTTAACTCCGGTCCCCAGTATCCTCCGGAATTGGAGCAGGCAATTGTTCCTGTAAGTGGAGACTTTGTGATAACCATGTATCTTCCGCTGGTGGGCGTGGCAGTACCCGTCAGTGGTCCTGTGGCAAAAATTAATTTGTTTTCTGCGCTCAGCGGCTCAGTTTTCGGATCTACTTCATCAAAGAAAATTTTAGTTCCCAAGCCTCTTCCGCCTATGAATTTCAAAGCTTCATCAAGATTGAGACTTTCGTTTTTTACTGTTTTTTCATTGAGATTAACTCTAAGGATTGCTCCCTGATAGCCAAAGTAATTTTGCATAAGGTACCTCCAAAATGTATTTGTCAGATATATGCAAGACTCGTACCAACTTTAATCAGTCGGAAAACGTTGATTTTTAGCAAATAAAAAAAACGCTCCTTTCCGGTGTGTCAAAATGGAACGTTTTTGTCAGCTGAAAGCTGTATCGATATGGCACAGTGTTCCTGAATGGAGCAGTGTTCCGTTATATTACATTTATTTCCAGGTCCTTCATCTTTCGATAAAGCGTGTTTCTACCTATGCCCAGAATGTGAGATGTTTGGGTTATGTTGTTGCCTGTTGAATTCAGAACCTTTACAATGTGATCTTTTTCAATTTCCTTGAGACTGAGAAGTTTACCGGCAGATTCGGAAGATTTAATGCTGTTCACCTGTCCGGACTTGCTCTCAAACCCCAGCATGCTGATGTCAGGCACCATTTCCGTGTTGACTGCAAGCTCAATGTAATTTTCAAGCTCCCTGACATTTCCCGGCCAGCTGTATTCCTCCAGCATTGCAATTTTTTCATTGGAGATGTAAACCTTCTTCTTGTTCAGCTTCTTGCTGATTCTTTCCATAAAGTAATCTATGAGAAGACGTATGTCTCCCTTCCTCTCGGAAAGGCTCGGCAGTCTTAGTGGAAGCACGTTGAGCCTGTAGTACAGATCTTTCCTGAAGGTGCCGTTTTCCACTTCCTGCTTAAGATTTTTGTTGGTAGCTGCTATTACGCGAACATCAACAACCTTCTCGCCGGTACCCCCAATCCTGCTGACGGTTCCTTCCTCGATGACCCTTAAGAGCCTGGTTTGCAGGTCCAGCGGCATTTCGCCGATTTCATCAAGGAATATGGTACCTCCGTCGGCTATTTCAAATTTTCCTGGATTGCCGCTTTTTTTGGCTCCGGTGAACGAACCTTCCTCGTATCCGAACAGCTCCGATTCAATAAGGTTTCTGGGTATGGCGCCGCAGTTAAGTGCAACGAACGGACCGTCAGCTCTTTCGGAATGGTTGTGAATGGATTGAGCAAACAATTCCTTGCCGGTTCCGCTTTCTCCCATGATCAGTATGTTGGATCTGCTGTTTGAGATCTTCTTGGCAAAATCTATGACCTGCAGAAAGTCCTTATCTTTGCCCACAATTTTGTCGAATGTGTAAATGGCGTGCCTTCCTGCAATGCTGTCAGCTGATTTTCTGTGTTTTTTCACTTCACTGAACAGAAGAATTACATTTATTGTTTCTCTGTTCTTGTTTTTGACGGGGTAAGCAGCAAGATTAAGCTGTATGCGGTTTTTTCTGGAGGAAACATCCACGTCCCCCTTGAAGGCCGTATCTTCATCAACGACTGTTCTGGAAATGGAAGCCCAGTCCTTTACCAGATCCCTTGCGTTCATGTGAACAAGCTCGTCTTCCCTGTATCCGAACAGTTCCGATGAAAAAGAGTTAGCAGAAAGAACTGTGCCGCTCAGATCAGCTGTCATGATTCCCATGAAAATAGAATCCTGAATGAATTTGTTTCGTTCCTTCTGATTGAGAAGGCTGTTTTTTAGTTTGTTGTTCAAAAGCTCTTTTTCTATTGCCTTTGCACCTGCAACTACCATTCCCAGGGTATGCAGGTGTACGTGTTCGCTGTATCCGGTGAGGTCCAGTGTACCGATGGTTTTTCCTGAATCATCCTTTATGGGACAGCCTGAGCATGTCCATCTGTGATATGCTCTGACGAAGTGTTCATTTCCAGAAATCTGAATGGGATTGTCCTCGACTATGCACGTACCCATGGCGTTTGTTCCGATGTTCTCCTCGTCCATGTACGCTCCGGGTATCATTTTAAAGGAAAAGGCTTCAGTCAGAATTTCTTCGTCTCCTATTACGTTGAGGATACAGCCGCTGCTGTCAGTCAACAGGGAGAAAAAGTTTGAGCCCTTGACGAAATCATAAATCTTGTTCATGATTGGAGCAGCAGCAAGAACCAGTTCACGGTTTTCTTCCATCTTGGCAAAAAGATCTTTTTCATTCAATATTTTCCTTGAATAAACCTGGTTGTAGTCCATGTTGTATTTCTTGCATCTTTCATGGGATTTCCTTATGAACTCCTTATGTCTTACTGAACTTTTTTCAATCATGACAGTCTCCTTTGTACATTATCCATAATAAAATTATTATACTATACTTTGCTGTATATTACATTAAAAAAATAATACGGCAGAGGAGTGGGATACAAAGTTTCCTGTACCGTATTATTCCTGCAGAGATTAAACTGCGCCAAAGGCCGTCATTGCATTGGCAACTCTTATGAAACCGGCTATGTTGGCACCCATCACATAGTTTCCGGGATGTCCGTATTCACTGGCGGCTTTGCTGCTTTCTTCAAATATGTTTGTCATTATTTCCTTAAGCGTGCTGTCAACTTTTTCAAAACTCCACGACAGCCTTGAACTGTTCTGTGCCATTTCAAGAGCCGAAGTGGCCACACCGCCGGCATTTGCTGCCTTTGCCGGTGCCAGCAGCACATTGTTTTCAATGAACAGCTTTATGGCTTCATTGGTAGTGGGCATGTTGGCACCTTCGCCCACAGCTATGCAGCCGTTGGATATAAGGGTGGTGGCTGCTGACAGGTCAATGTCGTTTTGCATTGCACAGGGAAGCGCAATGTCGCACTTTAAGTCCCAGATTCTTTTTCCCTGGAAATATTCTGCATGAGGGTGATATTCCAAATACTTGCTTATTCGTTCCCGCTGTATTTCCTTAATTGCGTGAATTGCTGTGAAGTCAATGCCGTCCTTGTCATAAACATAACCGCCTGAATCACTCATGGCTATAACTTTGGCACCCAGCTCCGAAGCTTTTTTGCAGGCGTACATGGCTACGTTGCCTGAACCGGAAATTACAACTGTTTTTCCTTGGATGGAATGGTTGTGGCTTTTGAGCATTTCATTGACAAAGTACAAAAGGCCGAAACCGGTTGCTTCTTTCCTTGCCAGGGATCCCCCGTAGCTCAGTCCTTTGCCTGTCAGCGTGCCTGCCTCAAAGGTGTTTGATATCCTCTTGTACTGGCCGTAAAGGAATCCTATCTCTCTTTCACCTACACCCATATCTCCTGCGGGAATGTCCACGAACTGACCTATGTGCCTGTAAAGTTCTGTCATAAAGTTCTGGCAAAAGCTCATGATTTCCACGTCCGTCTTGCCTTTAGGATCGAAGTCGGAACCTCCCTTGGCTCCTCCGATGGACAAACCGGTCAGCGCATTCTTGAATGTCTGCTCAAATGCCAAAAATTTAATGATGCTCAGATTCACCGTTGGATGAAATCTCAGGCCGCCCTTGTAAGGGCCGATGGCGCTGCTGTGTTGAATGCGGAAGCCTCTGTTTATCTGAAACTGCCCGTTTCTGTCAATCCATGGAACCCTGAATATTATTTGTCTTTCAGGTTCCACCAGTCTTTCGATTACCTTCAAATCACTGTATGCTTGATTTTTTTCGATAACCGGCTCTATGCTTGTGAGAATTTCCTCAACCGCCTGCTGAAATTCCAGCTCGTTGGGGTTCTTCAATTTTGTTTCATCAAGAATTTTTTGCAGGTATGTCATATTTTCTCCTTTTGGATAAATTTTGAACTAAATAATTTGTGCAATTTAGCAGATAATTAATATGTTCAATATTATTATGTTAAATGCTGAATGTATTATTCCATCAAAACACCGTTGTTTTTCAAAATTAATCAGCTTAAAGAAAAGAAAAAATAAAACAATAAAAACATAGTAAGAAAAAATAATCATAAATAAATAAAATCAATCAATATTGAGCATAAATCAAATTTGTAAAAATCTTCATCTTAAGATAACATAAGCTCAAAGTCAAAGAAAGTCAAAGTTAAGGTCAGAGCAAGAAGGAAGTGATAAAATGTCCAATCTAAGCGATATCATCGAGGGCTTCATCAAAGAACTTTTAGAGGCAAACAGCCAAAGGGCAATTGAAATACAGAGAAACATTCTTGCCCAGCAGTTTGACTGTTCACCTTCGCAGATAAACTATGTTCTCACAACCCGGTTCGGCAACGACAAGGGATACATGGTTGAAAGCAGAAGAGGAGGCGGAGGCTATATAAGGATTCTTAAGGTCAGTACATCCATAGAAGAGGAGCTTAAGAATTTTCTTAACGAAAGCATTGGTGACAGCGTGACTCTGAACAAGGCCCTCGATCTGATAAGTGCCTTGAGGGAGAGAAAAATCATAACGGACAGAGAACAAAGAATCATGCAAAGCATACTTGGCGACAGGGCGCTTAAAGGCGTAGTGTATGAAGACAGGAACAAAATAAGGGCTGATGTGCTTAAGGAAATGATTCTGGCATCAGCCGAAAACGACATGTAACGGAGGTAATTATGCTGTGCGATGAATGCGGTAAAAATGAAGCAAAGGTCCATGTAACCCAGATAATAAACGGGAAAAAATCTGAAAACCACCTGTGTGAGGAATGCGCAAAGAAAAACCAGGCCATACTGAACTCAAACTTCTCAATGGAAAACCTGTTTTCTGCAATGCTGAACAATGCCTTCAGCACCACCGCCTATATACCTGTAAAAGGGTGCGACATATGCGGAATGACTTATGAAGAATTTAAGAAGACAGGCAAATTCGGATGCAGCCACTGCATAGGGACATTCAAGCCAAAGCTTATGCCCGTGGTGAAGAGCATCCAGGGTTACGACGTGCACAGAGGCAAAATCCCAAAACGTGCAGGAGGAACCTACAAGGTTCAGAAAGACATAGAAAGACTAAGGAACGAACTGAAGACAGCCATCGAGCAGGAGGAGTATGAAAGGGCTGCAAATCTCAGGGATGAGATAAGAGGCCTTGAAAACAACATCAGGAAGGGGGATGAATGATTTGAACAGCAGCGAAATAGTATTGACAAGCAGAATCCGGCTGGCGAGAAATCTTAAGAATTACAGGTTCCCTCTAAAAATGACGGTGGAGGAAGCCCAAAGCGTCGTCGATGAGGTTAAGGCAGCTGCCGAAAAGACAAACCCGGATTGCAGGCTGACATACATTAAGGATCTCAGCGATGTGGAGACCAGCAGGCTGGTTGAAAATCACATCATAAGCCCGGCTCTGGCAGAAAAGAAAGATACGGGAGCATTCCTTCTGAGCGATGATGAGAAGGTGTCCATCATGATAAACGAGGAGGACCACCTGAGGATTCAGACTCTGGGCACAGGTCTTTCACTGAAGGAATGCTGGGAAAAGGGAAACGATATAGATGATGGGCTGGAGGAAGAACTGGATTATGCCTTTGACAAGGAATTGGGATACGTTACCGCATGTCCCACAAACATAGGAACGGGAATGAGGGCGTCTGTAATGGTTCATCTACCGGCACTGTCCATAACAAACCAGATTGAAAAGCTTCTGATGGGAATTTCCCAGCTGGGAGTGGCAGTCAGGGGAGTTTACGGTGAAGGAACGAAATCCATGGGTCACCTATACCAGATTTCAAACCAGGGAACGCTGGGAGCTTCCGAAGAAACTCTCATAGACAAGATAACTCAGATAGTTGTTCAAATTGTTGAAAAAGAAGAAAGAATGAGGGCTCATCTGAAGAAAAACAACCTTACAGAAATAGAGGACGACTGTTTCAGGGCATACGGGCTTCTGACCAATGCCAGACGGATGTCAAGCGATGAAGCCATGAAGCTATTATCGCTTCTGAAGCTGGGTAAGGAAATGGGAATAATTGATGCAGCTAAGAACACCGACATTTACAGCCTTATGGTGAAAATACAGCCAAACAACATAGCATCCTCCTACGGCACTGAATTTACTGCCAAGGAAAGGGATAAAATCAGATCGGAAATCATAAGAAATGAATTATTAAATAATATAAGCAAATAATACTCAGAAAAGGAGATACGTCTATGATAAGCGGATTCAATAATTCTGCAAAGAGCGCCATCGAGCTTGCACAGGAAGAAGTGAAGCGTTTCAAGCAAAACGTACTGGGAACCGAACATATATTGCTGGGACTCATGCTTGAACAGGAAGGAATTGCAGGAAAAATCTTAAGAAGCAAACTTAATGTTGATAAGATCAGGGAAATAATTAAAAACACAACGGGTGTCGGTGAACAGGTGCCTGAATTCATAGCCATAAGCCCAAGAAGCAAGTATATTATTGAACTGGCACGCCAGTATTCATCCCAGATGAACGTACCGTACGTGGGAACCGAGCACCTGCTTCTAGCTCTCATTGACGAAGGAGAAGGAATAGCTGCACAGATAATCAAATCAGTTGTAAATCTCAAGGAACTTAAATTTGAGGTTATTGAAGCTGTAAAACAGGGAAGCGGCGGCGCATCGGGTACGCCTGAATTTTCTCCCAGCCCTGCACAGCCCGCTGCAGCCAGCACAAAGACAATAGACAAGTACGGCATTGACCTGAATCGAAGGGCCAAGGAAGGAAAGCTTGATCCGGTCATCGGCAGGGAAGATGTCATCGAGAGGGTTATTCAGATATTGTCCCGAAGAACAAAAAACAATCCTTGTCTCATAGGCGAGCCGGGCGTAGGAAAGACTGCCATAGCAGAAGGGCTTGCCCAGGAAATAATAAAGGGCAATGTTCCGGAAACATTGAAGAACAAGAGAGTCGTTACTCTTGACATGTCAGGAATGGTTGCAGGAGCCAAGTACAGAGGAGAATTCGAGGAAAGGCTTAAGAGTGCAGTGGATGAAATCAAGGCAGCCGGAAACATCATACTTTTCATCGACGAGCTTCATACAATCATAGGTGCAGGAGCAGCAGAAGGAGCAATAGATGCCTCCAACATACTTAAGCCCACCCTGGCAAGAGGAGAACTTCAGATTGTAGGTGCAACAACGCTTGATGAATACAAGAAGCACATTGAGAAGGATGCAGCCCTTGAAAGGCGTTTCCAGCCCATCACTGTGGAAGAACCCAGCGTGGAAGATACAATCAAGATACTGCAGGGCCTGAGAGACAAGTATGAAGCACATCACAAGGTTACAATTACCGACGAAGCAATCGAGGCAGCAGCAAGACTGTCACACAGATACATTTCTGACAGATTCCTGCCTGACAAGGCAATCGACCTCGTAGATGAGGCGGCTTCCAGAACAAGGCTAAAATCATCCACCGTTCCAAAAGGATTGAAGGAAATCGAGGACAAGATAAAGGAACTTAAAAACGAAAAGAAAGCTGCCATAAACAACCAGGATTTTGAAAAGGCCGCTTCCTTCAGGGATGAGGAAAAAAGGCTCACCGACGAGCTCGACAAGCAGAAGAAGCTTTGGGCAGCCAAAAATTCCAAGGATTCAAGCATCGGTTACGATGAAATTTCTGAGGTTGTGTCCCAGTGGACCGGAATTCCCGTGAAGAAGCTGCAGGGAGACGAGTCTGAAAGACTGCTTCACATGGAAGACATACTCCACAAGAGGGTAATTGGCCAGGAGGCAGCAGTAGAAGCTTTGTCTAAGGCCATCAGAAGGTCAAGGGTAGGTCTAAAGGACCCCAAAAAACCAATCGGTTCATTCATATTTTTAGGGCCCACTGGCGTCGGCAAGACTGAACTTTCAAAAGCATTGGCTGAGTCCATGTTTGGTGACGAAAATGCCATTATAAGAGTCGACATGTCAGAGTACATGGAAAAACATTCTGTTTCGAAGCTGGTTGGCTCTCCTCCCGGATACGTGGGATTTGACGAAGGCGGGCAGCTCACTGAAAAAATAAGAAGAAAGCCTTATTCTGTAATCCTGTTTGACGAAATAGAAAAGGCTCACCCGGATGTTTTCAACATTCTTCTGCAGATACTTGATGACGGCAGACTTACGGATGCAAAGGGAAGGACAGTTGACTTCAAGAACACCGTCATAATAATGACATCAAACGTTGGAGCAAGCACCATTAAAAAGCAGAGAACCATGGGCTTTTCATCGGGTTCAACCAACGAGGAGAAGGATGAATACGAAAAAATGAAGGAAAATGTAATGACTGAGCTTAAACAGACGTTCAGACCGGAGTTTTTAAACCGTATTGATGAAATCATTGTGTTCCATTCATTGAACAAGGAGCATATCAAGCGAATTGTGACACTCATGATCGACAACCTGTCCGGAAGGCTGGAACAGTTGAACATAAAAATCGAAATAGACGAAAAAGCCAAGGATTTGCTGGCCGAGGAAGGGTTCGATCCTGTATACGGAGCAAGACCTCTTCAGAGAGCCATCAGAAGAAGAATTGAAGACAGACTGTCGGAAGAGCTGCTGAAAGGAACCGTCAAGAAATCGGATACCATAAAAATATCAGCAAAGGACAAGGAACTGGTGTTTAAAAACAGTTAAAATCGATTTGATATTCCTGGATAAAATTTTAAAAAAATACGCTTGACAATCTCTGTGGATTGTATATAATTATAAAAAACAAAATTAATTCGGCTATGACAGGAAGAGTAGTTTAAGAACGTAGTCCCAGAGAGATAGCGTCGGTGAGAGTCTATCACGAAAGTCTTAACATGAAGAACATCCTTGAGCCTGTGACCCAAATTGCAAGCAAGAGTAGGCTCACACGCACGCCAGCGTTAGAGGGACTGAAACATGATAGTGTTTTGAGTGAGCATTTTAATGCTAATTAGGGTGGTACCGCGGATTTAACTCCTTCGTCCCTTTCGGGATGAGGGAGTTTTTGTTATCCCGACGGAGTTAAATATAAAATTCGAAAGGGATAATATGATAAGAAAAAATGAATACCGCACTCACACCTGCGGTGAAATAAGAGAAAGCCACATAGGCATGGATGTGAAAGTTTCAGGATGGTTTGAAAATGTGAGAGACCACGGAGGAGTTAAGTTTGTTGACTTAAGAGACATGTACGGCGTGGTTCAGGTGGTTGTGGAAGATGAAACACTTCTTGAAGGAGTGACCAAGGAGAGTGTAATATGCGTAGCCGGTAAGGTCATCAAAAGAGATGCAGATACCATCAACGAAAAAATTTCAACGGGAACTGTGGAAGTTGTGGCTGATGATTTCGATGTTCTGGGTAAAAACACCTGTTCTCTTCCCTTTGAAATAGCATCCTCTAAGGAAACCAAGGAGGATCTGAGACTGAAGTACAGGTATCTGGACCTTAGAAACAAAGAAGTTCAAAAGAACATCATCATGCGTTCCAAGATTATTTCATTCCTGAGAAACAGGATGACGGATCTTGGATTTTTGGAAATACAGACTCCGATACTTACTTCTTCATCACCTGAAGGAGCAAGGGACTATATAATTCCCAGCAGGAAGCACCATGGAAGGTTTTACGCTCTTCCCCAGGCTCCCCAGATGTTCAAGCAGCTTCTCATGGTTTCGGGTTTTGACAAATATTTTCAGATAGCTCCATGTTTCAGGGACGAGGATGCAAGGGCTGATCGCTCCCCCGGAGAATTCTACCAGCTTGACTTTGAAATGTCATTTGCAACCCAGGAAGATGTACTGAGCGTAGCGGAGGAAGTTCTCTACCAGACATTTGTCAAGTTTTCCGACAAAAAGGTGACAAAGCCTCCTTTTGCAAGAATACCTTACAAGGATTCAATGCTGAGGTTCGGCACCGACAAGCCGGATCTGAGAAATCCTCTGGAAATCATAGACATAAGCCATATGTTTGCAGAAACAAGCTTTGCACCTTTCAGAAAAAAGACCGTAAGAGCCATAAACGTGCCCGGATGCTCATCACAGTCCAAGAGCTTCTTTGAGAACATGCTCGAGTTTGCCGTGAAAATCGGAATGAAAGGATTGGGATACATCAAGGTTGATGATGAAATGAAGTACCACGGACCCATCGACAAGTTCCTTTCCGATGAGGATAAAAAGGAACTGGCTGAAATTGCAAAGCTTCAGCCTGGCTGCGTACTGTTTTTCATCGCAGATGAAAAGGAATATGCTCCTAAGCTGGCAGGCCAGATAAGGACAGAGCTTGGAAGAAGACTTGGTCTCATCGACGAGGACAGATTCGACATGTGCTTCATAGTTGATTTCCCCATGTATGAAATCGATGAAAACACAGGCAACGTAGCATTCACACACAATCCTTTTTCCATGCCCCAGGGAGGAATGAAAGCCCTGCTTGAAATGGATCCCCTTGACATAGTTGCATACCAGTATGATATTGTGTGCAACGGCGTTGAGCTTTCATCGGGAGCCGTTAGAAACCACGATTCGGAAATAATGGTAAAGGCCTTCGAAATAGCAGGCTATACGGAACAAGACCTGGAAAGCAAGTTTTCTGCCCTTTACAACGCATTTAAGCACGGTGCTCCGCCGCACGCAGGAATGGCGCCGGGAATTGACAGAATGGTCATGCTCCTGACTGGAGAGGAAAACATCAGGGAAGTAATAGCTTTCCCAATGAACAACAACGCACAGGACCTTCTCACAAACGCTCCGTCAGAAGTTACGGAACAACAGCTCAGAGAAGTTCACATTAAAATCAGGTAGGAGGAAGTATGGTTACCCGTGACGATATAATAAAAATTTCAAAGCTTGCAAAATTGTCAGTGGAAGAGGAAGAAATAGAAGCCCTTACAAGAGACATGGCGGAAATCATAGGATTTGCAGATACAATCAGCACTGCCGTGGAAGAGGGATTTGAGGATTTTGACAGTATAAGCAACATAACGAATGCATTTCATGAAGATGTGGTGGCTGAATCATTTGACAGGGAACTTATTTTAAAAAACCGCGATGGCGGCTTTGAAGGATGCTTCGTTGTAAGAAAAAGAGGAGGGAGGTAAAATGAGCAGTATTAAGTATTTAAGAGGACTGATGGAATCAAGGCAGATTTCGTGCAGGGAGCTGACCGAGAAATATATAAGGGCTGTTGAAGAAGAAAACAAGAAGCTTAACGCCATAGTGAACATTACAGCGGATGAGGCGCTGAAAACAGCTGACATGGTAGACGAAAAGCTCTTTAGAGGGGAGAAGCTTCTGCCCCTGGAAGGCATACCTATGGTTCTTAAAGACAACATATCAACCTCCGGAATTGAAACAACCTGCTGTTCAAAAATTTTGAAGGGATATGTTCCAGTATACGATGCCACCGTCTGGGATGTCATGAAAAAACAAAATGCGGTTTTGCTTGGAAAGGCCAACATGGACGAATTTGCCATGGGCTCATCCTGCGAGACCTCATGCTTTGGCGGAGCATTCAACCCATACAGCCAGCAGCACGTGGCCGGAGGAAGCTCCGGAGGAACTGCATCAGCTGTTGGAGGAAATATTGCCGTTTATGGCCTGGGCTCTGACACTGGCGGTTCCATAAGACAGCCTGCAAGCTTCTGCGGTCTGGTAGGACTTAAACCGACTTACGGCTCTGTTTCCAGATACGGGCTCATAGCCTACGCTTCAAGCCTTGATCAGATCGGCCCCATAGCCACAAGCGTTGAGGATGCAGCCACTGTCTACGATGCCATATCTGTTTATGACGAAAAGGATGCCACATCACATGGAAGCAGATCCAAGACTCTTGACTCTTTGAGAGACAGCATCAAGGGAATGAAGATAGGAATACCAAGGCAGTATTTCGAAGGAATACAGGATGATGTAAGAAAAAGCGTCGAAGAATCTGTAAAATCATACGCATCCCTGGGGGCTGAAATAGTCTACTTTGACCTTCCACAGCTGAAATACGCTCTTCCGGTCTATTACATCCTTGCCTGTGCGGAGGCATCATCGAACCTTGGAAGGTACGACGGAATCCGTTACGGTTACAGAACTCCGTCTTACAGCGATATCAATGAAATGATATGCAGGACCAGAAGCGAAGGCTTCGGAAATGAGGTAAAAAGAAGAATCATGCTCGGAACTTACGTGCTGAGCGCCGGCTATTACGATGCGTATTACAAGAAGGCTCAGCAGCTGAGGGGCGCCATAGTGAAGTCCTTCAACGACGCATTTGAAAAATGCGATGTCATCCTTGCTCCCACTGTTCCCATGACAGCCTTTGAACTTAACTTCACCTCAAAGGACCCTATAGAAACGTACATGACAGACATATGCACCGTTCCCGTTAACATTGCAGGACTTCCGGCTGTATCGGTTCCCTGCGGTTTTGACAGCAAAGGGCTTCCCATCGGAATGCAGCTTATCGGAAACAGCTTCCAGGAATCAAAGGTGATGAACGCTGCATATCAGTATGAACAAGCAAACAAGGACAGAATATACAAAAAGATCGAAAGAGGGGTGAGACTATGAGCTGGGAATTGGTAGCAGGACTTGAAACTCACGTTGAACTGTCAACAAAGACAAAAATATTCTGCCGGTGCACAACACAGTTCGGAGGAGAGCCAAATACTCACTGCTGTCCCGTGTGCATTGGGCTGCCGGGCACGCTTCCGAAACTGAACAAGGCGGTTGTGGAATATGCAGTCAGGGCTGGTTTGGCTACAAACTGCAACATAAGAAACATATCAAAAATGGACCGTAAGAACTACGTGTATCCGGACCTTCCTAAGGCTTACCAGATATCACAGTACGACAAGCCTCTCTGTGAAAAGGGATACATTGAACTGTCAGACGGCAATAAAATAAACATAACCAGAATCCACATCGAGGAGGATGCAGGAAAACTCATCCACCAGAGAGGGGACACATACATCGACTACAACAGGGGTGGAGTGCCGCTTATTGAAATAGTTACCGAACCTGACATCAGAAGCATTGAACAGGCAATTGAATATATTGAGAAACTGCGCCTAATAATGAAGTACATCGGGGTTTCAGACGTTAAGATGCAGGAAGGGTCCTTAAGGTGCGATGTGAACATTTCAGTAAGGAAAAAAGGCCAGGAAGGCTATGGAACAAGGACTGAAATCAAGAACATGAACTCTCTCAACTTCATAGCGAAGGCAATGGAATACGAGTTTGCCAGACAGGTTGAAATCCTTGAAAGCGGCGGAGAAATTGTTCAGGAAACTAGAAGGTACAATTCTGACCAAAACATCACCGAAAGCATGCGTGGTAAGGAAGATGCGGACGACTACAGGTATTTCAGGGATCCTGATCTTGTTACAATTGCAATTTCAGATGATGAAATAGAAAATATCAGGGAATCTCTTCCGGAGCTTCCGGGAGAAAAATTAAAGCGCTTTACGGAAGAATTTGCACTTCCTTTAGAGGATGCGGAGCTTTTGATAAGATATAAAAAAATAGCAGAGTATTTTGAACAGTCATGCAGGAATGTAACGACCAAAAAGCTTGTTTCAAACTACATCTTAGGACAGATGTTCAGACGATTGCCTACGGATACAGAAAAGGAAGAATTTTCAATCAAGGTTTCTTCTGAACAGTTAAATGAGCTTGTGTTATTGACTGAAACCAAAAAACTCAATTCAAACATGGCAAGAAATGTTCTTGAACAGATGCTTGACACTGGAAAAGGTGTAATGGATTTTATTTCAGAAAGCGATATGACAGGAATTGACGAAGGTGATTTAAGGGCTATATGCGAAAAAGCAGTGGCCAACAATCAAAAGGCTGCAGAAGAATACAAAAGCGGCAAGGAAAAAGCCATAGGCTCAATAATAGGTTTTATCATGAAGGAAACCAAGGGCAAGGCAGATGCCGCCGCGGCAACGGAAATAGTAAAACAATTGATAATTAATAGTTAAGAATTAAGAATTAAAGAAAAGGAATTTGGGCAGCCCAAATTCCTTATTTTTCAAGAGTTCCTTCTTCAATTAAAATCTGCTCTAAAGCAAGCACTATTTCTTTAACATAGAATTTACCGATACAGTGCTTCAATTCATTCATGGCATCTTCAGGAGTCCAAGCATTGCGATAGGCCCTGTCTGATGTCATGGCATCGTAGGAATCGGCAACTGCTATGATTTTAGCTTCTATTCGGATTTCATCGCCCTTTAGCCCTTTAGGATAACCGGATCCATCCAGTCTTTCATGGTGAGCTTCAACAATTTTGGCAATGTCCTCAACAAATTTGCCATGCAATAGTTCAGAACTGTATGTGCTGTGTTTCTTAATATAGTTGAATTCCTCGTCGCTGAGTTTTGTTGGCTTGTTCAATATTTCATCAGGAATGAAGCATTTACCAACATCATGGAAAAGTGAAGCCAGGGCAATGGTATAGTTGATTTCGCCTGAAAGTCCCAATTTGCTGGCAATCTTCACCGAGTAATCCTGAACTCTGTTGCTGTGTTTATATGTGTAAGCATCCTTTTGTTCTGATTTATCCAGGAGATTTCTTAATTCATCCGTATATGTATATAATAAATTGTAAACCGGCTGGGATGTCACATACAGCATTTTTGTATCTGAAAGTGTTCTGAACGGAACGGTTTCTTTTATATTATGCACATAAAAGTAATCGCCTTTTTCCATTCTGACTGATTTGCTGCCATCTTCAACGATGATTGATCCTTCCAGTATGTAGTAAAACTCCATCAGTCCGTCGGTGTTTCCGGGAGTGATACTGTTTGGCCGCTCAGCCTTGAATTCATACAACATGATCTCGAAGTCATCTTTTCTTGCAAGAAGGCTCAGTATTGAAGTCCCTCTAACCTGATCAATATATTTTTTGTCTTTACAAATAAATAGCCCGTCCATTAATTCACTCCTTAAGCAAGTATAACAATTATAGCATATTATTAATAAAAAGGAATCTTAAATTATAATAAAATATCAAATTAAGAAATCATATGCTAAGGGTATCTTACAGGTAAAACAAAAGGAGAGATTACTCCCTCCTTAACTCTGCTATTAATGTGCGTAGCACGGGTCTACCAGGATAGTTCTGTCGTATATGACTACTTCAATATATGTCCTGGTGATTTCAATTCCTTCTTCGGCAGTATCCTCAACGAGCTTGTCTACCTTCGCTTCTGTCTTTTCAAGCAGTTTGGCAATTATCTTATCGATGATCTCATCAATGTTTTCGCTTTTATTTTCATTGAGAACTTCAATTTCTGCCTGCTTTACAGCGACTTCTACTGCCTTGTAAATATAATCGTTTGTTTTGTCAACTTTCTTCATAATTACGTCACTGGCTGTCTCAGCCGTTGTTTCGTCTGCATATGCTGCAGGACCAAACAATGCAAATACGCTGATCATAATTAGAATTGCAGATACTGCTTTTTTAAATCTTTTGTACATTTCCCTTAACCTCCATTATTCTTCAACCTGAATGAAGGAAATAAAAAAACCCCTTTCGGTAGCTGGCTGCCATTTTAAAGGCCCTGTAGCTTTGCGTCGCAGACTTTCGTCAGCTTTGCCATTGTCGGTTGAAGTTGAATTTTATCTTACAATAATAATAACACATTTTGGAGACATAATCAAACATTATTTGGAAATATCTGCTTTTTATTACAATATTATTAAAAGCAATGTGCGCCACATTACCCAGTTTGCATACAAACGTATTTTGAACATGTCATTCTGAAGGCAAAGCCTGAAGAATCTCATCAGTCAAACATCAGGAGATTCTTCGATACCGCTCAGAATGACAAATTCGTAGCTTACAATAATTTAGGCAATGTGCATCGCACATTGCCCAACTTTAATTCTTAATTCTTAACTCTTCATTCTTAATTGTTTTATTTACGTTTCGTAAGTTTTCAATATGTTCAGAGCAATCTGTTCCCTGGTGGTCCTCATGTCCATGGACTGCTTTTCTATATAGCGGTGTGCCTGGCTTTCAGTCATGTTGAGGTACTGGATAAGAACGCACTTGGCTCTGGTTACAAGCCTTATTTCCTCAATTTTTTGCTGCAGATGCAGGTTCTCGTTTCTTAGTCCGGTTATTCTCTTTTTTGAAGCCAGAGCCAGCTTCATTGACTGAAAGAACACGTGCTTTATTATTGGTTTAGAAACAACCAGTACTCCGTAATCATCAACCTTTGCAGATATGTCGTCTGCTATTTCGCTTTTAACTATTATTATTACTCCTGAAGTGCTGATTTCAGTAACAGCAACAGCAAGACTGTCCCCTAGCTCATCTCTTAAGGGAGCGTTGATAATCACAAGGTCATATTCGAAATTTCCAAGCATTCTTCTTGCCTCGCCGCAGCTGGCTGCAGTTGTAATGGCAGAATGAGCATTAGCGTTTAAAAGCTGCGATAAAAGCTCAGTTCCCTGTTCGGAACTTGATACAACAAGTACACTGTTCATGAAATCACCACCCCTCTAAAATCGACATTGCTATATAGTGTAAAAATACGTCTTATGCTCGAATTCTTCCTTGTTGCCTGATTTGTGACACTGAAGGCATTCGTCCTTTTTAAAGGACAGGTACTTCTTAAGGGTGTTTAATGGCAAATGGCCTGCAACGAACTGGCTGGCCTCTGCTGCTTCAATGGCTTCTTCAAGGGTGGACGGAATGGTTTCATAATTTTTTATGACATCTTCATCTGCCTCGTAAAGATTGAGGTTGGCAGGGTTCTTAAGCTCCAGATTATTTTTGATGCCTTCGAGACCTGCATAAATCAACATCGCAAATGCGTAGTATGGATTACAGCTGGGGTCTGATGAACGAAGCTCCATACGGGAATAAATGCCGTCTGCCGCAGGTATGCGCACCAGCTGAGAACGGTTCTGATAGGACCAGGTTACAAACTTTGGAGCAGAGTGGCTTCCAAACCGCTCGTAAGAATTTGTCAATGGATTCAAAAATACGGTGATCTCCCTAATGCGGTTCAGTATGCCTGCAATGAAGCTTTTCGCCTCCTTGGAGCTGTTGTGGCTCATGTTTTCAAAAATGTTCACATCGTCCTTCAGCAGTGAGATGTTTATGTGAAGGCCGCTGCCGCTGCAGTCCTTTAACGGTTTCGGCATGAACGAAGCGTACAGTCCGTTCAAATGCGCTATTGTCTTCACAACCGACTTGAATGTGACGAGATTGTCGGCTGCGGACATGGCATCGCTGTATTTAAAGTCTATTTCATTTTGTCCGGGCCCCTGTTCGTGATGGGAACATTCCGGCATTATCCCCATTTGTTCCAGCGTGAGACTGATGTCTCGGCGCACATTTTCTCCTTTGTCAAGGGGAGCCATATCAAAATATGCTGCATTGTCATGAGGAATCTTGGTGGGATTGCCTTTTTCATCTTCCTCGAACAGGTAAAATTCGCATTCGGAGCCTATCTCTATTCGGTAGCCTTTTTCATGGGCTGCATTCACTGCCTTAAGAAGAATTGCTCTTCCGTCTCCTTCGAAAGGAGTTCCGTCGGGATACTTTATGTCGCAGTAGAAGCGCACAACCCTTCCCTGCTGCGGTCTCCAGGGCAGTATGGACAGTGTTGACGGGTCCGGAAACAAAAACAGGTCAGATTCTTCTATGTTTAAAAATCCCCTTATGGAAGAGGCGTCGAAGGAAATTCCGCATTCAAAGGCTCTTGGAAGTTCTTCGGACAGGATTGAGATGTTTTTTACGGCACCGAATATGTCGCAAAAGGACAGACGTACGAATTTTACGTCGTTGTCGCTGATGAACTGCAATACTTCATCAATAGTATATTTCATGTTGCACCTCCTGTTTCATTAATATATATTATACAACAGTTGACATATCACGAAAAGATTTGTTTTTATACGTAAAAGGATTCGTGTAAATCCGTTATATTGTTCTCTTAAGCAAAAAAGGCGCACACCAACACAACTGTCTACGGTACAATTGTATGCAATGAACGCCTTTGTTCTATGTTAGGGGAAATTTTATTATAATAAAAACTATTTGTCAAGAGTTTTTATTTAAGCTGTGATAAAAAGGAGCATATAATGTGTGAAACACGTATGCCAAAAATTACAATAAAAAAATTTAAAAAAGTTATTGACATCTTTGATACTTTCGTATATTATACATCCATAATAAGCAAAGGCGCTTAGGTTGTTAAACCTATGCGCCTTTTTACATTTATAAGGCGGAGGTTATATTATGAGCAATATTTCAGAAATATTTGGAAGCATGGTATTCAACGATGACGTAATGAAAGAAAGACTCCCAAAGGATACTTACAAGGCGTATAAAAAAACTATACTTGAAGGGAAAAGCCTGGACATAAGTGTTGCAAACGTAGTGGCAAATTCAATGAAGGACTGGGCCATCGAAAAAGGAGCAACACATTTCACACACTGGTTCCAGCCCATGACAGGAATAACTGCCGAAAAGCACGACAGTTTCATTTCGGCAACTGCTGACGGCAAGGTTATAATGGAGTTCTCAGGCAAGGAACTTATCAAGGGTGAACCTGACGCATCAAGCTTTCCGTCAGGCGGCTTGAGATCAACATTTGAAGCAAGAGGATACACTGCATGGGATCCCACAAGCTACGCATTCATAAAGGATGCGGTGCTATGCATTCCCACAGCTTTCTGCTCCTACGGCGGAGAAGTACTTGATAAGAAAACACCGTTGCTTCGATCCATGGAAGCATTGAATGAACAGGCTGTGAGAGTATTGAGACTTTTCGGAGACAATACAACATCAAGGGTTATAACAACCGTTGGACCGGAACAGGAATATTTCCTTATAGATAAGGATGTATACAAAAAGAGAAAGGACCTGTTGTTTACGGGAAGGACGCTTTTTGGAGCAAAACCTCCGAAAGGACAGGAACTTGAAGACCACTACTTCGGTGCAATCAAACCGAGAGTTTCAGCCTTCATGAAGGAACTGAACGACGAACTGTGGAAGCTTGGAATACTGGCAAGAACAGAACACAATGAGGTTGCTCCGGCACAACACGAGCTTGCCCCCATATTCACAAACACAAACATTGCCTGCGACCACAATCAGCTGACAATGGAAACGCTGAAAAGAATAGCCGACAAGCACGGAATGTACTGCCTGCTTCATGAAAAACCATTTGCCGGTATAAACGGCAGCGGAAAACACAACAACTGGTCGCTTTCTACAAACGACGGAGTGAACCTGTTGGAGCCGGGTACATCCCCATATGACAATGCAAGATTTTTACTGTTCCTCTGCGCTGTTATAAAGGCTGTGGATGAATATCAGGACCTTCTGAAGGTAGCTGTGTCAACAGCAGGCAACGACCACAGATTAGGAGGAAACGAGGCTCCTCCGGCAATAATTTCTATATTCCTGGGAGATGAGCTTACATCTGTGCTTGAATCCATAGAAGGAGAAACTGCTTACGACAAGGAATTCAAAACTGAAATGGCAGTGGGAGTAGACGCTATTCCGGTATTCCCTAAGGACACAACAGACAGAAACCGTACATCACCATTTGCGTTTACAGGCAACAAGTTTGAATTCAGAATGGTAGGCTCCAAGCTTTCCATCGCAGGACCGAACATGGTTCTTAACACCATTGTTGCAGAAGAACTTTCAAAATTTGCAGACATACTGGAAAAGGCAGAAGACTTCACTACAGAACTCAACAAGCTTTTGAAGGAAACTATAAAAAATCACAAGAGAATAATCTTCAACGGAAACAACTACACCGACGAATGGGTTAAGGAAGCAGAGAAAAGAGGGCTCTTGAACCTCAAGTCAACTCCTGAGTCAACTCCTTACTTCAGGGCTGACAAAAACGTGGCTGTTTTCGAGAAATTCAAGGTTCTGTCCAAGAAGGAGATCTACTCAAGAACAGAAATTGTGCTTGAAGAATACTGCAAGGAAATCAACATTGAAGCTCTCACCATGATAGACATAGCTAAAAAAGACCTTATTCCTGCAGTTTCTGAGTATGTGAAAAACTTAAGCGACACAGCCAACTCCAAAAAAGCATTCATGCCTGATGCTGACTGTGAAACTGAAAAGGCTCTTATCGGCAAGCTGTCTCTTCTGTTGACTTCTCTGTACAAGAAGACTGAAACACTTGAAGATACACTGCTTGAGGCAAAGAACTGCACAGATACGGAAGACTATGCAAAATTCAGCAGAAACCGCATATTCACATCCATGCAGGAAATGAGGGTGGTAATGGACGAACTTGAAACAAACACTGCAAAAAAATACTGGCCATTCCCGACATACGGAGAAATATTGTTCAGCGTTTAGGTAGGTCCTCCCAACTAATCCTAGTTTAATCTGAACCTTCGTTATACCGATCATATATAAAAACACACTCTTCCGAGTGTGTTTTTTACATAGTCACCCTAGCGGAGTTGAGGAACAACCTTTTTGCATTGTCTGTACCCTTTTTTCGACAAATGGAGCAAGTAAATCTGTGATTGAGACTGTGGTGTGACACGTGAGAACGTAATTGCAATTTGAACCAATGTTATTGGTACAAATAGTAATTATATGGAAAGTGCGGCATATAAATAAATAACAGGTAAATTACAGGAGGTTTCCATGAATAATAAGAATTATAGGGTGATGAAATTCTTTGAGCCGGTCGATAAAAAAGAAAAGGCAAGAGGATATGTAAGGCTCGACATAAGAGGAATAAAGGGAACTGTCATTGTGTCAGTGGAAAACTTAGGCGACGTAAAGACAACAAGCGAGGTTTATTTATATAAGGACAAGATCAACAAAATAAAGCTGGGAGATATCAACAACAAAAAAGGAATGCTTAAGAAGATTTTGACATTCGGAAGCAACAATGCCATAGAGGACTACAATGTATGCGCAATTGTGAAAGGCGGAAAGATATCCCTCTATTCAAATCTCTTCAATCCCATGAGCCTGGATGCCATAAGAAAGCTGGACACTGATGATGAAAACAAGGCAGTTTTAGCTGTTCCGGAAGAAAAACTTAACGTTCAGACAGTTCAGAAGGTTCTGAAGGAAGAGACGCGCAGAATGCCAGAGGAGGATGAAAAGCCCTTAAGGCTGGACAAATCTCTGCCGGTTGAAGAGCTGATAAATACCGAAGAAGAGGCAATAAAGGAAGAATTGATTGATGAAACAGTGCAGGAAGAAATAGAAAATCATGATGCGGAAATGGCCTTTGATGAAGCGAAATCCGATGTTTCAAAACAGGATGCCAGAACGGAAACTTCTGAAAGCCCTTCGTCTCAGGGAGAAAAGGAAAAAATCAGGTACAAAAACAAGTTTAACGAAAGCCTCTACAATGCTTTGAAGGACTACCAAAAAACAGAACCGCTTTCTGTCAAAATAAAGAATTTCAACTGGTGGCACATCCCTTATGATGAAATGGGAATAAAAAATGGCTTTTTGCCTTATTACAATCAGATCATAAGCTCCTACTACCCCTATCCCATGTCAAATCGTGTCACAACTTGCTCAAACCTCATGAAGAAGTATGGTCATTACGTGTTTGGAATATATGAAGAAAACGGCGACATAGCAAAATTCATATACGGAATACCGGGCGAGTTTACGAAGGAAGAACAGCCTTACAAGGGTATAACGGGGTTCAAGAACTGGTCTTACAGCAACAAGGAAGACAACTTGAATTACGGCTACTGGCTGGCGTTTGTAAACCCGAAAACAGGGGAAGCCACAGAACCACCGCAAATAGTTTTGACTAAATAATGCTGTACAAACAAGTTTATTTTTGCTATAATTATTGAGAACAACTTAAAAAGGAGTATAATAAACAAATGCCGCCCATAAGTACAAATATGCACTTTGGTAAAATTTTTATAGAAAATTCTGAGGATGAAATAGACATACGTAGCTTCATTTTGGGTATTGCGTCCCCGGATACGTTTAACGAGGATGATTTTGAGGAGATGCACAGCTTTGACGAAGATGGCAATGTGGATGTGAGAGAGTTTTATGAGCAGTTCAATCTGAAAAAACTCAATGTTACCGAAAAATCATTTGTTTTGGGGTACTATTGCCATTTGTGGTTTGATGAATACTACAAATTCAATGCCAGCAAGCTTACGGTGCACAACAGCCTGGAATTAAGCGACGAGGAAATGGGCACCGCTTTGAAGAGCACTCTCAGGCACTATGATTACAAGGCAATAAACAACTTTTTTGAAAAGTATGTTAAAGATATAGATTCATACGACTTAAAGATGGGCTTGAAGGAATTCAGCGAAGTCAACATGAAGAAGTCCAAGGAAAAGATACAGGAATTCCTTAGGGGCAGCAAGTCGGAAATCATCTATCCTCAGCTGATTGAAGAAGATGAATACATGAGGTTTATTAAAAACGGCTACAGCAAAATAAAGAAATCTTTATAAAACTCCTATACAGGAGTTTTTTTAAAAATTTTGAATTGACGGAAAATGTAAAATATAATATAGTTTAATTGCATTCAAATGAGGATAAGGATGGTTAACAGTGAAATATAAATATGTTTTTTTTGACTTTGATGGAACTCTTGCTGACACGGAGGAGGTTAATTTCGTAATATATCAAAAGTTGGCTGAAAAATATAATTTAAGAAATATAACCATAGATGAGCTTGGACATTTAAAAAAAATGAGTGCAAAGGAATTGATGGCTTATGTGGAGCTTAAAAAAAGATATCTGCCTTTTATGCTGAAAAGAGGAAAAAACCTTCTGAAACAGGACATGAAAAGCATCAAACCTTGCAAACCTGACATATTGAGCACTGTTGCTGAGCTCAAGAAAATGGGCTTAAAGATCGCAATCATTACAACGAATTCCAAGACCAATGTAAAGATGTTTCTGGAAAAACACGATGCCGACATATTTGATTTCATAGCCAGCGCGTCCATGTTCGGTAAAGAAACAAAGATGAAAAGGATAATCAGAAAAGAAAAGGTTGATGGCAGCGAAGTTCTGTATGTGGGGGACGAAATAAGGGATATCAACGCAGCAAAAAGTGCCGGTATTCACATTGCTTCCGTGGGATGGGGATACAATACCGTTGAAAGTCTTAAAAAGAACAGCCCCGATTACCTCATTATGGAGCCCTCAGAACTGATTGGCATCTGCAATGTTTAAACACGAATGTTAATGAAAAGCAGTTGTTTATAATTCGGATATAAACGAGAAATAATTATAAAAGCCTGCTTTTTTTTCTTGCAATGAATTTTTCAATGTGCTAAAATACAAACTATAAAATTTTTTAGGAGGAAGATATGGGCAAAATGATATATACCATAAAACCCGAACATCACGGCATCGAAGATATTAAAAAAATTCTTGAGGAACACCCGGAAATACAGTTTGTGTCTTTTATGGGCGTAGATATCGGAGGCAACGGAACCGATGAAAAAATACCAGTGAAATTGTTTATCAAGGACATGGAAGACATGCTGAAATACGGCATACAAACTGACGGGTCCAGCGTTGAGCTTCAGGGCATCGCCGATTTAAGCGATGCAAAGGTAGACATATTGCCTGACATGGACTGTGTGTGGTTTGTTGATTACAATTACGAATACTACAACGATGATAACGGGCTGCCGGTTGGAACGTTGAAAATTCCTTCTTTTATTATACACAGCGGAAAACAGGTTTGTTCAAGATCTATTCTTAAAAGAGCATCCCTTAATTTTCAAAATGAATTGATGAGCCTGTTCAAGAAATATCCTGAGCTTACAAAAAGCTATGGCTTCTCACATGATGATGTCAGCGAAATTGCTCTTACGTCAGCCACAGAACTGGAAATGTGGGTAAAGACTCCCGAGCAGAGTGCGGATTTTGAGGAGCTGCACACATCACAGGTGCTGAAGGAACAGTACTGGAAAAGAACAATGGGAACTGTCAGAACAGTTCTGGAAAAGATAATGACACAGCTGGAATGCTACGACCTTAAACCTGAAATGGCGCACAAGGAAGTGGGAGGAATCGCCAACCGCATCGATTCCAAGGGCAGGATTACCCATGTAATGGAACAGCTTGAAATAGACTGGAGATTTTCAGAAACTCTTCAGACAGCGGACAATGAAATATTCATCAGAGAATTGATAGAAGACCAATTCAGACACCATGGACTGGAAGTGCTGTTCAAGGCAAAACCAATCGAAGGTGTGGCAGGTAACGGCGAGCACGTTCATCTGGGAGCTGCCGTAAAACTGAAAAATGGAAAGAGAATCAACCTTTTTGCTCCAACAGACATGAAGGCTCAATACTTAAGCGAAATCGGCTATGGAGCTCTCATGGGCATACTGAAGAACTACGAGGTGGTAAATCCGATAGTTACTGCCACAAACGATGCATTCAACCGCTTGAAGCCCGGATTCGAAGCTCCCATATGCACAGTAACATCTCTGGGCGGAAGCAAGGAATCTCCTTCAAGAAACCGTTCGGTGCTTGTAGGCGTAATAAGGGATGCGAACAGTCCTCTTGCCACAAGGTTCGAGCTGAGGGCTCCAAACCCGTACTCCAACACATACCTGGTTCTTGCCTCATCATATCAGGCAATGCTTGACGGTATCGACAAGGTTCTCGATGCAGGACTGACCATGGACGAACTTGAAAAGGAACTTTCCAAGAAGTACGGCGAAGAAGGTGTGTATCTGGAAAAGTTCAGGGAATACAGAAGCGAGGAAGATGTGTTCGAGCACTACACGGAAGAGGAAAGAAACAAACTTTACGGTAAGGCTCCTGCAACAGTGTGGGAAAACCTAAGCGCATTCGAGACAAATGAAATGAAGCAGCTTGTGCTGAAAAAGGGCGAAGTTTTTACTGATGAACTTATAAATTCATTCAAGGAATCAACGGTTCAGAAGTGGAAAAACGAGCTGGCAGGAAGAATAATCCACGACAACATAATGCTTCTTAAAACATTTGTGAAGCTTCACAACGAACAGGATCACGCCACGGATCTTGATGTGGTAAATTGGGAAAAAATAGTCTACCTCAAGACAAAGCTCATGAAGGACAGCATGACAAAGAAATGCATATTTACCAAAATCAAGAACGCGTTGAATGAAGGAGATTTCGACACGGCGTCAGACCTTCAGAAGCAGATGAATGAGAAGATGACGGAAATCAGGGGATTGTACATTCAATACAAAAACAACATATTTTGATAAAAAGGGTCAGGACTCTTAAAGTTCTGACCCTTTATTGTCGATGAATTTTATAAACCAAATGTGTAAATATTAAGTTAGCAATAATTGCTGTTTACAAATCAGCATATTTATGTTAAAATTGTATTGCTGAAAAACGTATTCTTTCTCATTTGGGCGATGACTAAGAATAAAGTTATGCAATATACAGCAGCACAATGGCAAGCTATGCTTAAGGGGATAACGTTATTATTGGGGTTTTAATGTTGATATAGTTTGTGCAATAATCCTTTTATGACATATAGCCTGTGCACACAAATCATTTGGAGGAGAATTATGAGTAAAGAGCCAAAACAAAAGAAAGTACCGTCGTTATTTGTTTCAATCATTCCAGTAGCAGTGACAGTCGGACTATTAGCTTTTTCCATTATAGTATATGGATCAGATGTTCATATTCCTATAATATTGGGAGCAATAGTGGCTTCAGCGCTGGCAATCTTCACTTTGGGCTTCACATGGAAGGATATTGAAGAAGGTATTGTTGATTCCATCAGCAGCACATTGCAGGCAATTATAATACTTGCAATTATAGGTATACTTATTGGTACGTGGATCGCAGGGGGCATAGTTCCCACAATGATCTACTACGGTCTGCAAATTTTGTCTCCAACGTTTTTCCTGGCAGCGTCATTGATTCTGTGCAGCATAGTATCATTGGCAACAGGAAGTTCCTGGACAACAGCCGGAACAGTGGGCGTTGCACTTATAGGTGTTGCTCAGGGCCTTGGAGTTTCTATGCCGCTGGCAGCGGGCGCAGTAATTTCCGGAGCATATTTCGGAGATAAAATTTCTCCGTTGTCGGACACTACAAACCTGGCACCTGCAATGGCCGGTGCATCACTGTTTGACCACATCAAACACATGCTGTACACAACAAGCGTATCCTACGCTATAACACTGGTTATATTTGTAGTACTTGGACTGCAGTATAGAGGAGCGGTTCTTAACAATACAGAAATAAATTCAATACTGGACGCTATCAAGAGCATCTATACTATAAATCCTATACTTCTCCTGATTCCTGTAATAGTTATCGTTATGGTTGCCATGAAGGTTCCTGCAATACCAGGTCTTATCATAGGCTGCCTGCTTGGAGCTATAGCAACGGTTTACCAGGGAGGAGACTTCGGATACATCCTTGAAGTTGCCAACTACGGAACAGTAGCTGAATCAGGCCATGCAATGGTAGATGAGCTTCTTACAAATGGCGGTCTGCAAAACATGATGTGGACTATATCTCTTATCATGTGTGCTCTGACATTCGGCGGAGTTTTGGAAAAGACAGGCATGATGCATGTTATAGCAAACAAACTTTTGAGCTTTGCAAAAAGCACAGGTTCACTGGTTCTTGTTACGGCACTTACATGCTTATTCGTTAACATCCTATGCGGAGACCAATACCTGGCATTGGCGCTTCCTGGAAAGATGTATAAGGATACTTACCGTGAAAGAGGATTGGCTCCCAGAAACCTTTCCCGTGCTCTTGAAGATTCAGGTACAGTAACATCAGCTCTTATTCCATGGAACACCTGCGGTGCAACAATGTCAACATTCCTTGGAGTTCCTACATTGTCTTACATGTGGTATGCGTTCTTCAACATTTTGAGCCCAATTGTTACAGTTGCCTTTGCATTCCTTGGAATTTCAATCATGACACTGGAAGAAGACCCTGCAGCTAAAGAATATGTTCGTCCGATGAAACTTAAGAAGTCACCTAGCGAGCTTATGGAAATTCAGGAAAGATACATGAAGATGAATGCTCAGTAAACAAATCAATACGAAAAGCCTCATATAAAGTGAGGCTTTTTTTGTAACCCGAATGTTCAGAATGCATCATAAGTAGGATTTGCGCGAACTCTTTTATTTGACAACATATTTATTCTGGTATATCATATATGTAAATATATTCAGTTATGTTTTTTAAATTGCAGCGACAGGAGTGAGACCATGGATTTACAGCTCAGGCATGCGGATGAATTGGCGAGGCTTGCGGAAAATGAAGATACTATGGAATCTTTCAGGGAAATTGTAACGAACTGCCTAAACAGCGACCTGGAGGAACTCAAAGGTATCATGGATGAATTGCTGAAGTTCGCGAAGAAAAATAATCTAAACAGAACAAAGGGATGGGCGTATTATTATTTAGGATGGTACAACTTCAACACTTCCCGGTACGACAAGGCAGTGGACTGCTTTTTGATGTCCCATGACACTTTTGAAAACGCCAATTTCAAGAAGGGCATTGTGTATGCCTGCAACGGCCTTACGAACGCATACTGCCAGATAGGCCAGCTTAAGCTTGCCAATGAATGGAGCCTCAAGGGAATATCGCTGGCAGAGGAAATAGACGATAATTCCACTCTTGTTATTCTTCTCATAAATACGGGAATAAACTACATACAGATGCAATATTACGAAAAGGCCAGGGAGATTTTCAATGCTGTAGAACTCATGGATGTTGAGCTCACAGGACAGCAGCAGGTGACCCTCATGCTTTCCATGGCTGAAATAGAAATAAACAGCGGAGATCCATGCAAAGCGTTGGTGCTCATTGAAGATGCATCCGGTGCTGAGGAAAAACACAAAATATTTAACGACATCTGTGATATTCACAGACTCAGGGGAATGGCTTACATAAAACTTCATGAATACGATGTGGCTGAAAGTGAATTCATAAAATCCTATGAATATGCCAGGGAGCACAAACTCATCTTTGAAATGTGCGGCACGGCTGTTGAATGGGCTAATCTGTGCATTGCAGTAGGCAGAAGGCAGGAGGCCATCATTAAGCTCAATGACGTTATCCAGGTCTGCATTTCAAGGGAGATTAATGTTCTCCTTAAAAAAACGTACTTCATACTTTACAAAATATACAAGAGTTTGGAACTGGACGGCAACTCTCTTTTTTACCTGGAAAAATACATGGAAATAGATGATGCCATGTATGATTACGAACAAAATCAGCTCATGGCAAAAATGAGCATACAAAATGCCCGCAGGGAAGCGGACCGCTACAAGTCGCTTTATGACAGAACCGAGCTTTTATCGACTATCGGACAAAAGATCATATCAAATTTAAACATCAATTCAATCATAGACATTATTAACGAAGAAATAAACAAACTTATAGAAGCTGACTATTTCGGTATAGCCGTTTATGAGAAGGACAAGGATACCATCAGCTTCCACTTCGCAGGCATGGGCGAGAAACCTGCCGATACAGTTCAGTTCTCCGACGTGGAGCATTCAACATTTACAGGACATTGCATAAAGAGCAAGAAGGATATAATACTTGGAAATGTCTGCAGGGAATACAAGAAATATATCGGTGTTTTCCCCAGAAGGCTGGATGGAATAGAAGGCGTCATGCAAAATTCCATGATATACACTCCCATGATCATTAACGACAGGGTTGTGGGAGCCATGACAGTACAAAACAGAAGAGAGAATGCCTATGACAAGAACGATCTGAACACACTGAAAATTCTGGCCAATTACTCAGCCATTGCAATAGAGAATGCCGTTTCATACCAGAAAATAGAAAAAATAGCAACCTATGACCACCTTACAAAGTTTTTGACCAAGTATGAAATAGTGAAGTTTGGAAACCTGGTGTATGACAGGTGCAGGGAAAAGAACGTGAAATTCAGCGTGGTTATGATCGACATAGATGACTTCAAGAAAATAAATGATACCTACGGACATGTTTACGGAGACAAGACTCTTGGAATTCTGGCTGAAATAATTTCCAAATGCATAAGGAACACAGACTGTATAGGCAGGTACGGCGGAGATGAATTTCTTCTCATATGCCCTGAAGCAGGAAGTAACGAGGCATTGGAGGTTGCTGAAAGAATTCGCCGCAACATAGAAAACAAAAAGTTCAACCTTGGCTGGGGAGCAGAGATCAGTCTAACCATAAGCCTCGGAGTAAGACAGTGCGAAAGCGATGACACAAGTTTCATCGACGTGGTAAAGAAGGCGGACAAATGTCTATACCAGGCAAAGGACACAGGCAAAAACAACGTGGTATGCAGTTAATAACAGGATGACATTTAAAATATGTAAGGTTAAAAACTTTACATATTTTTTACATTCAGCCTGTTTTTTTTTTACCTTGAGGGTATATATTAACTGCAAGGTAAAATTTGAGTAAAGGGGATCAATATGAACAGAAGAAAAATTCTATTATTTATTATATCATCTTCAGTGCTGATGCTTATTGTGCCGGGCTGCTCAAAAAAATCCAACGAATTCAATCCAGACAAGGAAATCACGGTTGTTGCCAGGGATGCCGCATCAGGTACCAGGGGAGCCTTTCATGAAATAATGAACATAAAGGTAAAGTCAAAAGACGCGGAAACAGACAATCTTGTGGTTGGAGCCCTGGAGTTTGACGGAACAGATAAGGTCATAACAGCAGTTGAGGGTGACATGCACGGCATCGGATACATCTCGCTGGGATCTGTAAGCGACAGGATCAAGGCTGTTTCCGTGAACGGAGCTGCTCCCACGGAAGAGAATGTTAAAAACGGCTCATACGTCGTATCCAGACCGTTCCTGCTTGTAACAAAAGGGGATGAAAACGAACTGGTGAAGGATTTTCTGGAATTCTGCCAATCTCTCAGAGGACAGGAAATAACACTGTCCAAGCATTACATTCCGGGAGCGGAAGAAGCAAATGAATACACGGCAAAAGGGCTGTCCGGAACCATTAAGGTTGCAGGAAGCACATCGGTTTCTCCGCTGATGGAAAAAATGCAGGAGGAGTACAGGTCTCTCAATCCGGATGTGACGTTTGAAATGCAGTCAAACGGTTCATCCCAGGGCATAAAGGCTGCCATGGACGGTTCTTACGACATAGGCATGAGCTCAAGAGAACTGAAAGAAGACGAGGCGAAAGAGCTTAACAGGCATTTGATGGCAATCGACGGAATTGCAGTAATAGTTAACAAAAATAATCCAATAAACGACATTTCATCAAAAGACATAACCAAAATCTACACAGGTGAAATTTCGACTTGGTCACAGGTGGAGTAACATGGAAAATACAAGATCAAAAATAAACGAAAATATAATGCAGGGCGTGTTCTTCATGTCTGCCCTTGCTTCTGTACTGGCTGTAGTTGCCATATCCCTGTTCCTTTTCCTCAGGGGGATACCGGCCATAGCTGAAATTGGCTTCATGGATTTCATATTCAATGAAAAATGGGGGCCTGTAAACACTCCGGCTTCTTACGGGATACTGTCCATGATTGTCGGAAGCATCTATGTTACTGCCGGGGCAATTGCAATCGGAGTACCTATAGGGCTTATGTGCGCGATATTTTTAGCAGAATTCTGTCCTGGCAGCGTGTATAAGCTGGTAAAGCCTGCCGTGAATCTGCTGGCGGGAATACCGTCAATCATATACGGTTTCTTCGGAATGCAGGTTGTTGTTCCTTTTGTAAGGGATAATATCGGAGGAAACGGCTACAGCATTCTTTCAGCATCTGTGATTCTGGGGATTATGATACTTCCCACTGTAATCTCCATAAGCGAATCCTCCATAAGAGCGGTTCCGGGAAGCTACGCTGAAGGTTCCCTGGGTCTGGGTGCCACCAAGGAGGAGACAGTTTTCAAAGTTGTAGTGCCGGCGGCAAAATCCGGCGTTCTAACTTCCATAATTCTTGGGATAGGACGTGCTGTGGGAGAAACAATGGCTGTTGTAATGGTTGCAGGCAATGCCGTAATGCCTCTTGAAAAAATCAAGCTCTTGAAGCCCATAAGAACACTCACCACAAACATAGTTACGGAGATGAGCTATGCGTCGGGATTACACGAATCTTCACTCATTGCCACAGGGGTTGTGCTCTTTGTGTTCATAATTATTCTGAATACGTCACTGAGCCTGATAAAGTCAAAATCAGCCAGAAACTAAAAGGAGAAAGAAATGGAAACCAACATACTTAATAGGAGAAAGGCAAAATCTGCGGCACTTAAGTCGCTGGTGTGGCTTTGCGGACTGTTGACAGTCGGAATCTTAGTGTATATACTTTTATTTATACTGGTGAGAGGAATACCAAACATCAGCCTCGAATTTCTGTTTGGCAGGTACAACTCTGAAAGCCTGTCGGCATTTTCCTCAATTGTGACCACTGTTGAAATGATTGCAATTTCTCTTGTAATAGCAGTGCCGGTAGGAGTGTTCTGCTCAATCTACCTTGCCGAGTATGCCAAGAGAGGCAACAGGGCGGTGAAGGTCATAAGGCTGGCAGTTGACACGCTGGCAGGGATACCGTCCATAGTCTACGGTCTGTTTGGAATGATTTTCTTTGTAAACATACTGGGATTTCGGGCATCTGTGCTGTCAGGGGTGCTGACTGTGTCAATAATGATACTGCCTGTGATTATAAGTTCATCCGAGGAAGCCATAAAATCCGTTCCCGACATGTACAGGGAAGGAAGCCTGGGTCTTGGAGCTACAAGGCTGAGAACTGTGTTCGCCATTGTGCTGCCTGCTGCAATGCCCGGAATTTTGTCCGGAGTGATACTGGCAATCGGGCGTATTGTGGGAGAAACAGCCGCACTCATATTTACCAGCGGAACAAACGTGCTGGAAAGTCCAACACTGAACCTGATGGCGTCCCAAAGGACACTGGCAATTCACATGTACATGCTTGCCAGCGAAGGTCTGCCTCATTCAAAGGACATGGCATTTGCAACAGGCGCAATCTTAATCTTGGTAGTATTTCTGGTGAACTTCGCTGCAACTAAGCTTGCCGGCAGAATTGGGAGGTCTAATGATGGAAAATAAGGATAAACTTAAAATAGAAAATGTTAATTTGTTTTACGGAGAGTTTCAGGCTCTTAAAAATGTGAATATGGCAATAAAGGAGAATGAGATAACCGCATTCATCGGACCGTCCGGATGCGGGAAGTCCACTCTTTTAAAATCTCTCAACAGGATGAACGACCTGGTTGAAGGAGTAAAAATAGATGGAAAGATTCTTCTTGACAGCGTGGACATATACAAGGACATGGATGCGACGGTTTTGAGAAAAAGGGTGGGCATGGTTTTTCAAAAGCCCAATCCGTTTCCCATGAGCATTTACGATAACGTGGCATACGGGCCCAGAACCCACGGCATCAAGCAAAAATCAAAGCTTGATGAAATCGTGGAGAAGAGCCTGCGCTCTGCAGCCATGTGGGATGAAGTGAAGGACAGACTTAAGAAAAGCGCTCTTGGAATGTCGGGAGGACAGCAGCAGAGGCTCTGCATAGCCAGGGCGTTTTCCGTAAATCCTGAAGTCATACTGCTGGATGAGCCCACATCTGCACTGGACCCCATATCAACCATGAAGATTGAAGACCTGCTGGTGGATATTAAGGACAGCTACACAATAGTAATAGTTACGCACAACATGCAGCAGGCCACAAGGGTGTCCGACAAGACGGCGTTTTTCCTTCACGGAGAGGTTGTGGAGTTCGACGAGACTGAAAAATTGTTTTCAATGCCTAAGAACAAGAAAACAGAAGATTATATAACAGGCAGATTCGGTTAATGAAAGGAGAGTTAAAATGAGAAACAAATTTGACAACGAATTGGAAAATCTTAACCTGGAACTGATTAAGATGGGCGGCATGATTGAAGATTCCATTGAACTGAGTGCAAGAGCACTGATTGAACAAAATCTTGACCTTGTGGCAAAGGTAAACGAACTTGAAATTGAAATAGACGAAATGGAAAAGACAATCGAAAGCCACTGCCTTAAGCTTTTGCTGCAGCAGCAGCCCGTTGCCTCAGACCTGAGGATCATAAGTACGGCTCTCAAGATGATAACCGACATGGAGCGTATAGGAGACAATGCTGAGGACATAGCAGAAATAGCCCGCTTCATGGTGAATCAGAAGTTTATCAAGGACCTGGTTCACATACCACAGATGGCTGATGCCACAATCAGCATGGTTACCAGAAGTGTTGACGCCTTCGTCAACAAGGACAAGAAGCTGGCAGAGGAAGTGTGCGCAGACGATGACATAGTCGACAATCTGTTCAGGGTTGTAAAAAAGGAACTCATTGAAAAGATTCAGGAAAATACAGAAAACGGAGAACAGGCTATCGACCTTCTGATGATTGCCAAATACCTTGAAAGAATAGGCGATCATGCGGAAAATATTGCAGAGTGGGTTATATTTTCCATAACGGGAGAACATAAGCCCAAGTAGGAGAGTGTTATGAAGCTTATATATTGTGTTGAGGATGACGGTGGAATACGGGAGCTCATAACGCTGGCTCTGTCCACAGCAGATTTTGAAGTAAGGGGATTTGAAGATGCGGACGGTTTTTATGCTGCTCTCAAAAAGAAAACTCCTGACCTGATTTTGCTGGATATCATGCTTCCGAAAACTGACGGAATGACCATACTGAAGGATTTGAAAAAAAACGACGAATATGCTGACACTCCCGTCATAATTCTCACGGCCAAGTCCATGGAGCTTGACAAGGTAAAGGGACTGGAATCCGGAGCCGATGATTTTATTACAAAACCATTCGGAGTGCTGGAACTTCTGGCCAGGGTAAAGGCTGTGCTAAGGCGCTCCGGGAAAAAGGAAACTGATGAATCTTCTGACATTGCTGAATTCAACGGACTTGTGCTCGATTACCAGAAGAGGACTCTTTTCTACAATTCCAATCCCGTTAATCTAACATTCAAGGAATTTGAACTTTTACACTACCTCATGCTCAATAAGGGAATTGTTCTTTCAAGGGATAAGATTCTTCAGGAAATATGGGGTTACGATTACGAGGGAGAGACAAGGACAGTGGACATGCACATAAAGACCATCCGCCAGAAACTTGATGCTGCAGGAAGCCCGAACTTCATATCAACGGTAAGAAGCGCAGGTTACAAGCTTGAGGAGAGCCCGGAACCATGAAAAAAAGGTTGTTTTGGATTACAATGATGATTTCCCTGTGCGCAACCATAGCCGCATGCCTTATAACTTCATATGTATATTACGGATTTTATGCGCAGAATGCCAAGGCGCAGCTAAGAACCATAGTGGAACTTTCGAAAACTCCCGAAAACTGGGATAACGAAGGTTCCATTAACATGTCTGTGTACAACATACTGAAGTCAGTGGATTACAGCATGCGGTTTACCATTATTGATCTGGAAGGCATTGTTGTGTATGACAACTGGGCTGCTGCCCGGACTATGGAAAATCACAGCGACAGGCCTGAAGTTCTAGAGGCAATCCAATACGGCAGAGGTGAGGACACCAGGTATTCGGGCACCGTGTCTTCAGATATGTACTACTATGCTGTGAAGCTGAATGACAGCCGGGTCCTAAGGGTTTCCAGGGAAATAAAAAGCATCAATCTGGTTTTTGCAGGCACGATGCCCCTTCTTGCCGTATTTTTCGTACTTCTCTTCATGGTTGTTTATTTTGCCGTGCATTTATTTACTGCTAAGGTCATGAGACCCATAAACGAAATGACCGGCAACATCGATATGCTGGAAGGCAGTTCGGGCAAAGAAGTAAAGATATATGACGAATTTCGTCCTCTGTCCATGAAGATAAAGGAACAGAAGGTAAAGATAAACGAATACATCGATGAGCTGAGGCACGAAAGGGATACAATAGGAATAATAACCGAGAACATGAAGGAAGGCTTCATACTCATAAACAGGGACAAAAACATCCTGTCCATCAATTCCAGCGGTAAGAGGATGATACGGAACAAAAGCTTCAGCTTAAACGGAAACAGGAACATTCTGGAGCTTACCCGGAACAAGGAAATCATTGAGAATGTGGACATGGCGCTTGGTGAGAACAAGCACCTGGTTTATGACATGGACACAGGCAGCAATTTCTACAGATTTTATTTCAGCCCCGTGAAGGAACAGATGAATTCTTCGGTGGCAGGCCTGATGGTGCTCATTGAAGACGTGACTTTCCAAAAGAAGGCGGAAATAATGCGAAGCGAGTTTTCAGCTAATGTGTCCCACGAACTTAAAACTCCTCTCACAACCATGATTGGTTTTGCCGAAATGATCAAGGAAGGCTTCATAACCGACGGCGAGAGCATAAGAAAATACACAGGCATGATCCACAAGGAAGGCTTGAGGCTTATTTCTCTCATCGATGATATTATAAGGCTGTCAAAAATTGAGGAAGGCATAGATGCAGAAGACGGCTCCATGGCAGATCTGAAGGAAATAGGAAACGAAGTGGTCAATCTTCTTAAGCATAAGGCTGAGGACAGCGGTGTTGAACTTTCCATAAGAGCGGAAAAAGTGTACCTTTGTGCAAACAGAAACTATTTGAGCGAGCTTGTCTACAACCTGGTGGACAACGGCATCAAGTACAATAAGAAAGGCGGAACCGTAAACGTTGATATTTTTAAAACTGAAAACCTTATAAACATAAGAGTCAGCGATACGGGAATGGGAATACCTGAGGAACACAGGGACAGGGTGTTTGAACGGTTTTACAGGGTGGACAAAAGCAGGTCAAAGGAGACGGGAGGTACCGGTCTGGGGCTTTCCATAGTGAAGCATATAGCGGAGCTTTATGACGCCACTGTGGAGCTTAGGAGCAGAGAAAACATGGGCACACAAATAACGGTACTTTTCCGGCAAAATGAAAATATGTGAGTCGCAGAAATGCGGCTTTTTGATTTTTTATATAATAAGAAAGTTCCCTTTCTTATTATATAAAAAACGAGGAGTGCATGTCGGACGTCCTTGCCGTCAAGGGGTGTGCTCAGCAAAAATGCGGAAGCAGTTTTGCGCGGTCGGGGGACATAGGTCCCCCTAGCGGAGTTGCGGAGCAACTTTTTTATTGTAAAAGTACATGAAATAAAATATAATTAATGTAATTTTAATGAATGAGGGCTAAACTTATGTATAATATAGAGAGTATGAAGGATGAAATTGTAACCATCAGGCGTGATTTTCACAGAAATCCGGAGCTTGGCGGCTTTGAGAATCAGACCATGGAAAGGATATGCCGATACCTTGACTCATGGGGAATCGAGTACCAAAAAGGAGTTGCAGATACAGGAGTGGTAGCAATTGTCCGCGGGAAAAACAAGGACAAAAATTCAACCTGTGTTGGTGTGAGGGCTGACATAGATGCTCTTCCGGTCAGCGAAGAAACTGACATTGATTTCAAGTCACTTAACACCGGAGTAATGCATGCCTGCGGCCACGATGCTCACACTGCCATTGCGCTTGGAACAGCAAAGGTGATCAAATCCATGGAGGAAGACTTAAGGGGAGATGTGAAATTTTTCTTCCAGCCTGCGGAAGAAACAACAGGCGGAGCCGAAAGGATGATAAGGGAAGGATGCATGAAAAATCCGGATGTTGAGTATGTGGTCGGACTGCATGTGGATCCGGGCGTGCCAACAGGAAAGATATCGCTTAAATACGGCAAGATGATGGCATCTTCCGATGAAATAATAATCAGGGTCAGGGGAAAATCAACCCACGGCGCTCACCCCCATCAGGGAGTGGACCCCCTAGTCATATGCTCGTCTCTTATTATGGCACTGCAGTCGCTTGTAAGCAGAAGAATTTCTCCGTTAAACTCAGCGGTGTTCACCCTGGGAACCATTCACGGCGGCACAAGAGGAAACATAATACCGGATGAGGTTGAAATGACAGGGATATTGAGGACACTGGATCCTGACACAAGAAGCTTCATGAAGGAAAAAATCCGCGACCTGGTTGAAAATGTACCTAAGGGATTCGGAGGCGAAGGTATTCTTGAGGTCAGGGAAAGCTACATGGCTCTCATAAACAGCGATGAGGCTGTGGACAAGGTAAGACATGCTGCCGGTAAGATAATAGGCAGTGATAACATAGAAATGTCAGAGTATCCCAACATGGGTACAGAAGACTTCTCATATTTTGCAGCAGCTGCAAAATCCTGCTTCTTTAACCTGGGCTGCAGAAACGAAAAGATTGATGCTGTTTATCCAATTCATTCCAGCAAATTTAAGCTGGATGAGGACTGTCTGGCCATAGGAGTGATGCTTCAGGTTGAAAATGTGCTGAGCCTTATGGGGCAATAATACAGAAATTTTTTATGCAGCAATTAATAAGAAACGAGTGAAACGATGTTTGGATACGTTACTATAAATAAAATGGAACTGAAGTTCAAGGAATACTACAGCTACAGAGGCTATTACTGCGGCTTATGCAAGTGTCTTAAGGCAGAATACGGCAACATGTCTAGGATGACGCTCAACTACGACATGACATTTCTCATACTGCTTATGAGTTCACTGTATGAACCGCAGAACAAGACTTACAGCGAAAGGTGCATGGTTCATCCAAGCAAGAAACAGCTGGTCATACAAAACGAAATAACAAGCTATGCAGCGTCCATGAACGTATTGCTTTCCTACTACAACATGCTTGACAACTGGAACGATGAGAAGGATATTAAGAGTCTGGCTGTGTGCAGGGCGCTGAAGAAAGACATGGAAAAGGCAGGTTCCAGATATCCTGAGAAGGCAGAGCTCATCAGTAAAAGACTCAAGAACATAACATCTCTTGAAAAAGAAAATTCAAAAGACCCGGAAGCCGTATCCAACGAGTTTGGGCACCTCATGGAAGAAATTTTTGTCTTTAAGCATGACCAATGGGAGAAAATCCTCAGAAAAGTAGGCTTTTATGCAGGCAAGTACATTTACCTGCTGGATGCCCTGGAGGATATGGAAAAGGATGAAAAAAACAATTCCTACAATCCTTTCAACAACATGGAGGCTGAAGACAGGAAAGAATACGCAAAGGAGCTTATCATGCTCAACCTTTCGTTTCTGAGCGCTGAGATTGAAAAGCTGCCACTTATTCAGGACAAGGGGATAATAGACAACATAATATATTCAGGAATATTGAACAAAATAGACAATGTGGATAAAAAGGAGAAAATTAAATGAAAGACCCATATGAAGTCCTTGGCTTGAGCCGAGGTGCATCAAAGGATGAAGTTAAAAGCGCATACAGGAAGCTTGCTAAAAAATATCACCCCGACATGAACGTGAACAATCCTCTGCAGGATCTGGCCGAAGAAAAGTTCAAGGAAATACAGTGGGCATACGATGAAATAATGAACGGCAGCGCTTCGGGTTCAGGCTACAGCTCCGGCTCAGGTTCAGGCTACAGCAGCTCTGATTACTCCGGCGGAAATTTGTTCGGCGTGAGGCAGCAAATTCAGACAGGAAGGTTTCAGGAAGCGTTAAGGACCCTTAACGGCATGACCGATAGAAATGCTGAATGGAACTACCTAATGGGAGTTTGCTATGTGAATATAGGTTCCATGGGCCAGGGGCTTCAGTTTATCCAAAGAGCCGTCAGCATGGATCCCGCCAACATGGAATACAGAAACTTTTTAAACCAGATTCATAACATGCAGCGTTCATATCAGCAGCGCTCATACAGCTACGGAGGAGGAATGAATTCTCTGGATTGCTGTACGAATTTGATTTGCGCCGACTGTCTGTGCGAATGTTTGGGAGGAGATTTGATCTCATGCTGCTAAAAGGCAAGGAAACTGCATACCTGGGAGTACTTTTGGGTTTAAACCAGCTTTTCATCCTACTGTCATCTGTAATAGAGACAAACACAATCATGCTTTTTGCGGCTGCCGCTCTGGTTGTGGGTATCGTCGTGGTTGAGTTTGGAGGAAAGTCTGCCATTATTTTTTATGCTGCCTCGTGCCTGCTGGGGTTTTTCCTCACATTCAACAAGATTGAAATAATTACATACATATTGTTCTTCGGATTGTACAGCATTTTTAAGCATATTTTTGAAACCAGAATAAGCAGCGGGAAAATCCGTTACGTATCTAAATTTGTGTTCTTCAACATTTCGCTGGCTGCCATGTACCTGGTCATAAGAATGTTTACGCCGCTGTACCTGTACTGGTGGATGATACTGGGAGCACAGGTGCTGTTTTTTCTGTATGACTACGCCTTCACGGTTTTCATCAACCAATACATAGAAAAGATACAACCGAAGATTAAAAAAGCAATTAAGAATTAATAATTAAGAATCTTTAAAAAGCAATGAAGAATTAAGAGTTAAGAATTAAGAATTGTGGAAGGCATTGTGCAAAAACCGCACAATGCCTTATTTTTTTATATAATAAAAAGGCATTGCGTTAGCAATGCCTACCATTAATTCTTCACTCTTAATTCTTAATTAAAAAGTTCTTAATTCATAATAAGGTAGTCTTCTCTTTCTGCTCCTACTGAAACGTACTTGATAGGACATTCAACCTGAGCTTCCAGGTACTTAATGTAGTCGTAGGCAGCCTTTGGAAGGTCTGATTCCTTTCTGCACTTGCCTATGTCGCACTTCCATCCGTCAACGTACTCAACTACAGGCTTAGCAGAGTTAAGTTCTTCTCCTGTAGGGAAGTCCTTGGTTATCCTGCCGTTTACGTCGTATGCCACTACAACAGGAATCTTGTCAAGGTATGACAATACGTCAAGCTTTGTTAAAGCCAGCATATCAGCGCCCTGAACGTTCACGCCGTACTTGGATGCAACTATGTCAAAAGGTCCAACTCTTCTTGGACGGCCTGTTGCTGCGCCGTATTCTCCGCCGGCCTCTCTCAGTGCAGTTGCTTCATCGCCGAACATTTCGCTGGTGAAAGGTCCTTCGCCAACGCAGGAGGAATATGCCTTCATTATGCCAATAGTGTTGTCAAGCTTCTTTCCCGGAACTCCGGCGCCTACGGGTGCATATGCAGCTATTGTTGATGAGGATGATGTGTATGGATAGATTCCGAAGTCGATATCTCTGAGGGCTCCCAGCTGTGCTTCGAACATTATTCTTTTTCCTGACTTAACAGCGTCATTGAGGAACAGTCCCACATCACATATGTAATCCTTAATATCTTCTGAATATTTCACAAGCCAGTCGAACATGTCCTGTGAGCTGAATTCCACGGATTTGTATCCGCCGGCTATCAGCAGGTTTTTCCATTCAACTATCTGGTCAAGCCTTTCCTTTAAAGCTTCCTTGTTGAAAAGGTCTCCCATTCTGATTCCTTTTTTCAGGTATTTGTCGCCATAGACAGGTGCTATGCCTCTCCTTGTGGATCCAAACTTCATGTCCTTCAGGCGCTCTTCCTCGAGCACATCCTGTTTAACATGGTATGGAAGGCAGATGATAGCCTTGTCGCTTATTTTCAAATTGTCAGGAGTTATTTTAATTCCTGCGTTTCTTAAATTATTCAACTCTTTATGAAGATGTTCTATGTCAATGACCATTCCATTGCCCATTACATTTACCACATCAGATCTCAATATGCCTGAAGGCAGAAGGTTCAAAATGAATTTTCCGGATTCATTCACAACAGTATGGCCTGCGTTGTTTCCGCCCTGGTAACGGCATACTATGTCGTAATCGGCAGCCAGCAAATCGACCATTCTTCCTTTTCCTTCGTCTCCCCAATTTATTCCAACTATTGCAGTTAGCATAATTGCCTCCTTATGTTTTGATAAGGAAATTATATATTTTGTAAATATCAAAGTCAAGGAATAATTTGATAGCTGTAAAATCTGCTAAAAATTACATGTTTCCGAAACCGGAACATTATGCTTTGTTTGTTGATTAAGTCTGCGATATATGTTAAAATTAATTCAGTTAATGCATAACATAATAGCAGGCATTAATTTGGGGTGGTTACCTCCATATGCAAAAAAATTGGGAGGATTTATGTTCAAAAATGTAAGGCATGCAATTTTATTACTTATTTTAGCCGCTGCGCTGACAGGGTGCACAACCGAGGTGAAGGCAAATTCTCCGGTTCCTGAAAACGAAGCCAGTGAGACAGGTACTGAGGTTCCGGCAGATACTCCGTCCGAGCCGGAAATGACTCAGGAGGAAAAGGCGAAACTTGAACTTGAGAAGAAAATCGCCGACAGGGAAGAACTTGAAAAGGTAAGGAAGGAAGAACTGGGGAAATTCTATGTGCCGCTTGTTCCAGTCACTGAAGAAAGAGAAAAGAAAAACGTCCAGGTAAAGGCTCTTTATGCAACGGGTCACACAGCCGGCAATGAACTGAACATGGAAAACATCGATGCGTATTCATCATACGTGAAGGCGCTTCAGTCAGGCGACAAACAGGCTGCTGCAGCTTTAAAATCATCTGCGGAAAAGGCAAACAAGTTTGAAAAGATTGTTGGATTGGCTGATGCAACGGAAATTAATGGCCTGGTCATAAATGTCAAGGACGACAACGGATTTATAACTTATCCGAGCAGCGTCGGAATTGTTCAGGAAATGAATAAAAATACTCCAATCCCCATAAAGGATGTTGAAAAGATGCTGGAAGTGCTGAAGGAATACGACATATACACAATCGGAAGAATTGTGGCATTCAAGGACAAGAATTTTGCGGTTCTAAGTCCTGAACATTCCATCCAGCTGAAAACAGGAGGAACATGGCTTGATCCAAACAGCGGAAACATTCCGTGGATAAATCCGTTCGACAAGTATGTGTGGGATTACAATGTGGCAATTGCCAAGGAAGCAGCACTTTTGGGATTTGATGAAATACAGTTCGACTATGTCAGGTTCCCGGACGGTGCTAAAAAATACAACCCCATAACCGAGTTCCCGGGAAGAGACGGCAGGGACAAGGATGAAGCTATTGCAGGATTCCTGGAATATTCCAAAAATGAACTTGAGGATTACAGCGTGAATATTGGGGCAGATGTGTTCGGAATAACTACAAGGACATGGGATGATTATCCGGAAGATATCGGTCAGACATGGATTCTCATGGGAGAACATGTCGACAATCTGGCTCCCATGGTTTATCCCAGCCACTATTCAACCGGCTGGTACAATCTTGAAAACCCCAATGCAAACCCGTACCTGGTTGTAAAGGGGGCCATGGAGGAAGCAATTGAAAAGAACTCTTCCATGGTGAATCCTCCTGTAATAAGACCGTGGATACAGGACTTCGACTGGCAGGGCATTGAGTACGGACCTTCAAAGGTGAGAGATCAGATAATTGCCGCAAAGGAACTGGGAGTGACAGAGTTCATGATTTGGAACCCCAGCAACGTCTATGATCCGTATTCATTCATGGAAAACGAAAAAGAAAAGAACAGTGTGTATCCCCTTGACAAGGGAGAGCTGGACTACAGGGAAAAAACCGCAGGAGATGCTGCGGATAAGTATCTTTCCGGCATGCTCAACGGAAGGTACAGCTACATGTATCTGATGACACCGGTAGGTGACAGGGTCAAGGACTTTGACAGCTACGTCGCTTCTGTTGAGTCATCAGGCGTAAAGCTGTTAAATTACAAGATCCGGAGCTATGAAATGGATAAAGACAACAAGGATCTTGCCATTGTGACTCTGTATTATAAAGTTGAAGTGAAAAACGGAGATTCTTCGGAAACAGTAGAAAAGGACAATGTTCAGTGGACTGCTGTTAGGGAAGGAAACATATGGAAAATTAAAGCGAAATTTTAAAGAGGCGAAACGCCTCTTTTTTTGCAACAAAATTGCAGCATATGTACGCAATGACGAAACATGTGTAATATATATAAAAACAAATGCTTGACAACCGCAAATATGTTGCTATAATAAATTTTATATATTTTATAATTAATGAAAATTTATATATTTAGATTTGGGAGGACAGAAATGAAAAAGTACAATGTGGCCATATTGGGTGCAACGGGAGCAGTCGGTCAGGAAATGCTCAAAGTTTTAGGCGAAAGGAATTTTCCGTACGGGGAGCTGAAACTCCTGGCAAGCAAGAGAAGCGCCGGTGAAGAAGTTGAATTCATGGGCAATAAGTACGTAATAGAAGAAGCAACAAAAGATTCATTTGAAAATGTGGATGTTGTTTTGTGTGCCGCTGAAAACTATATAAGCGAAGAACTTTCCCCTGCAGCAGTTAAGGCTGGTGCAGTAGTAATAGACAACAGCTCGGCTTTCAGGCTCAATGACGATGTTCCGCTGGTTGTTCCTGAAGTAAATGCGGAAGACGTTAAAAATCATAAAGGAATCATAGCAAATCCTAACTGCTCGACAATCATTGCCCTTACTGCCTTGAATGAATTGAACAAGTACGCAAAAATCAAGAGAATGGTAGTTTCAACTTTCCAGGCTGTTTCAGGAGCAGGAGTCAACGGAATAAAGGAACTTGACCAGCAGATCGAAAACATAAGCCAGGGCAAGCCCGTAGACATAAAGACATTCCAGCACCAGATAGCTTACAATGTAATACCTCAGATAGGTGATTTCGATGAAGTGGGATATTCTCAGGAAGAAATGAAGATGCAGAACGAAGGAAGAAAAATTCTCCACAATCCTGAATTGAGGGTTAACTGCACATGCGTGAGGGTTCCTGTTTACAGAAGCCATTCTGAATCCATTACCATAGAAACAGAAAATGAACTGACTGCCGAAAAGGCTAGAGAATTGCTGGCAACGGCAGATGGCGTGAAGCTTGTGGATGAACCTGCAAACAAAAAATACCCTATGCCTCTTGACACATCGGATCAGGATTTGATATTTGTGGGAAGAGTAAGAAAAGACATAAGCGCTGACAATTCACTTGTTTTATGGTGCTGCGGCGACCAGGTGAGAAAGGGAGCTGCAACAAACGCAGTGCAGATTGCCGAAGTTCTCGTTAAGGAAAATCTTATTTAAGAATATGGAACGGCTAAGCCGTTCTTTTTTTATGTCATAGAAAAGTTCTCTTTTCTATGACATAAAAACGAGGAGTGCATGTCGGACGTCCTTGTCGTTAGGGGGGGTGCAAAGTCAAAAATGCGTAAGCGTTTTTACGCCGAAGGGGGACGTAGTCCCCCTAGCGGAGTTGCGGAGCAACTTTTTGCCAAATTATATTGGACAAATGTTCGAAAATAATATAAAGTATTATTAGTTTAGGAGGTAAGAAATTGGATATATATATAATCATACTTCTTGCAATATTAATCGTCATCAATTTGGCAGCACTTTTGAAACCGCAGAAAAAAGGACAGGAGGAACACATAATTTCTGAACTTAAACTTAACTTAAGCCAGAACAACATGAACCTCATAGAGTCTGTCACAAAGAAAATATCGGATTCTGAGCAGAAGCAGCTTCGGGAGATACTGACAAACAAGCTTGAAACAGTGGAAAGAATGGAAAAGAACACGAACAGGATGACGGAATCCTTCATGAATTTCAGCACGGAAACTTCTAAGACGCTTAACGAGAACTTTCTTGCCTTAAACGAGCGTGTTGGGGCAAACCTGGACAAGATCAACATGAAGGTGGAACAGCGCTTAAGCGAAGGTTTTGAAAAGACCAACAAGACATTTGCAAACATACTTGAAAGGCTTTCCAAAATAGACGAGGCCCAGAAAAAAATCGACAGCCTTTCAACAAACATCGTGTCGCTTCAGGATGTGCTTACGGACAAGAAAAGCAGGGGAACCTTCGGTGAGGTGCAGCTTAACCACATACTGTCAGTTGTATTCGGAGAAAAGAATGACAGGATATACCAGCTTCAAAGAAAGCTTTCCAACGGCACCATGGCAGATGCTGTGCTTAATATACCGGAACCTGTGGGAATGCTGTGTATAGACTCCAAATTTCCTCTTGAAAACTATCAGCGCATGATTGACCAAAACAACAGCGAAGGGGACAGGAAGATATATTCAAGGGACTTCAAGCTGAATGTTAAGAAGCACATAAACGACATATCCTCCAAGTACATAATTGACGGAGAAACCTCTGAGCAGGCGATAATGTTCATTCCTGCGGAGGCCATATTTGCGGAAATAAATGCGTATCATCAGGATGTTCTGGACTACGCGGGCGAAAAAAAAGTATGGATTGCATCTCCCACCACTCTGATGTCTGTATTGTCCACGGTGCAGGTTGTTTTGAGGAATATGGAAAGGGAAAAGTATGCGGTCATAATTCATGAGGAGCTCAACAAGCTGGGCAAGGAGTTCAAACTGTACAAGGACAGATGGGATTCGCTGGCAAAGGACATCAAGAAGGTTTCAGACGATGTGGACAAGATAAACATCACGTCCAGCAAAATCGAGAAAAAGTTCGACAGGATATCAAAGGTTGAAATAAGTAAGGAACAAGGAGAATTAGAGGAAGCATTGGCGGAGGAGATGTAGATGAATTTTTCAAGCAAACAGGAAGTGTTGGATCATATATCAAAATTTGAAAGTTTGTATGACTACGTGCGCATTGTGGATCCTGTTAAAAGAACAGTTATCGGAGATGAAGCAGATTTGCCCGTCCATTGCTTTGACTTTTGGGACAAGGGCAAAACCTGTGAAAACTGCACGACACACAGGGCATTAAGCAGCAAAACAACACATTTCAAGATGGAATTCAAAAAAGGCATTGTGTACCTCATAACTTCATGCCCGGTTAAAATCAATGATGAAACTTATGTGATGGAGATGCTGAAGGACATTACCGACACCGGCATCATACAGACTTCTGGTGAAGCAGATTATGAGGAACTGGAAAAAACCATCGAAAAACTGAACAAAAAGGTTATTATGGACGAGCTTACGGACGTATTTAACCGGCGATACATAAATGAACGGCTTCCAGCAGACCTGTATCATGCTGCATCGGGCAAAACAAGCTTATCACTGATACTTCTGGATCTTGACAAGTTCAAACAGTTAAACGACAGCTACAGCCACGTAGCCGGGGACGCAATACTAAAGGAAGTCGGGAATATATTGAAGTACAACGTCAGGAAGGGAACTGACTGGGTAGCCAGATACGGAGGAGATGAATTTCTCATATGCCTGCCCGGGGCTGATGAAGAAGCAGCCGCCGGAATAGCGGAAGACATCAGACAAGAAATAGAACACATGGAAATACGATTCGGTAAAGATAAGCTAAAAACGACTGCCAGCATAGGCGTGTACACCATGAAGGCTGAAATGCTTTCCATGGAAGAAATAATCAGACGCACTGACATGAAAATGTACCAGGCAAAAAGCAGGGGAAGAAATGCAGTGGTGACGGTATAGAAAAAATTACCATAAAAAAGATTGAAAAAGTTGCTAAAAAACTCTTGCTTTTTATTCTGCCATATGCTAATATATCAAAGTGGTCACGCCGTAGTGATGGAATGGCAGACGTGACGGACTCAAAATCCGTTGGTGGCAACACCGTGGGGGTTCAAGTCCCTTCTACGGCACTGAATTTCAAAGAAAAAGAGACTTTTGTAAGTCTCTTTTTTTATGCCCTTTAAAATAATCCGTTGGTGTTAGGAAAATATTTCCAGTAAAAATCACATCAGCAACAATCAGTTTATCCTGAGTCGATATTATTGTTCCAAAGTTTCCAAATAACTTCACTTTTGTTTATAATAAATGTCGTGACGATTTCTTAATCCGTTTAACTGTCTTTTTCATTTCCAGGTTACTATTTTAGATTTCTGGGTGCTGTGGTATAATAAGTTGCAATTACTGTAGCACTTTGATTAGTAGTCATAATTGAAAAAATCCGGAAGTAAATTATGCCTGGTCTGAACAAACGTCAGCTTGAATTCAGAAGGTAGATGTAAACTCTCCATTATAACACCAGACTTTTGTTTTGTGGTAGTATCACTTTGTTTAGGGGGCGAATCAATGAATACTTACAAAACCGCTGAAGTTGCAGCGACAATAGGAATACATCCAAATACGGTGCGTCTGTATGAGGAATTGGAACTCATACCAAAGCCGGAGCGTCAGCCGAACGGCTACCGCATATTCACAGATTTTCATATTGAACAAATCAGGCTTGCCCGCCTTGCCTTTCAGATTGAAGTGCTGCAAAATGGCCTTCGAAAGAAAATTGTTCAAATGATAAAAATATCTGCCACAGGAGATTTCGATTCGGCACTGGAACTTACACATGAATATTTAAAACAGGTTCAACAAGAACGCGCAAACGCAGAGGAGTCCATTGAAATTGTAAAGCGGATTTTATCCGGCAAAACGGAACGTACCGCTCGCTTTTTAAAGCGGAAGGAAGTGTCTGATTATCTGAACATTTCAATGGATACATTGCGAAACTGGGAAATGAATGGATTGCTTACAGTCAAGCGAAAACAGAACGGGTATCGCGTTTACACAGATAAGGATATACGGCAGTTGAAAATCATTCGTTCTCTGAGATGTGCAAATTATTCTTTGGAGTCAATCCTTCACATGCTCTGCCAGTTATCCAAAAACCCGAAAGTAGATATCAAAATGGCTTTGAATACGCCGAAGGAAGACGCGGAAATAATTGCGGTGTGCGATAAATTGATCACTTCTCTATCAGATGCTGAGAATAACGCCAGGAAAATGATTTGTATGCTGCAAAAAATGAAAATTAGATTTTTGTAAACCCTCCATATTACCACCAATGTTTTTGTTGGTGGTATTGTTTTATAAAAAACCAGGAGGAAATGTTATGCAGGAGGTAATCAAAGTCGAGCAGCTTACGAAATCCTACGGTAAGCAACTGGCTGTGAACAACATAAGTTTGTCTGTAAGCCGCGGTATGGTCTTCGGGCTTCTTGGAGCCAACGGGGCAGGGAAAAGCACGACGATTGAATGCATTTTAGGAACAAAGGAGGCTGGCGCAGGGAAAATATCCATATTGGGAATGAACCCCCGTACAGACCGAAAAAAATTGTTTGAAAAGGTAGGTGTTCAGTTTCAAGAAACAAACTATCAGGATCAAATTACCGTAAAGGAGGTTTGCGAGTTAACAGCGTCATTATATAGTCAGATAACCGATCCGTTTGATTTGCTGAAAAAGTTTGGTATTCTTGACAAGCAGAAAAGTTTCATCAAGGATTTATCCGGAGGGCAAAGGCAACGCCTTTTTATTGTCCTTGCACTCATTCCAAACCCGGAAGTTGTTTTCTTGGACGAACTGACAACCGGTCTTGATGCAAAGGCGCGCCGGGAGGTTTGGAAAATACTGTTTTCCCTCAAAGAAAAAGGGCTGACTATCTTCTTGACTTCTCATTTCATGGACGAAGTAGAAGCCTTGTGCGACTGCATCTGTATTTTGAAAAGGGGAGAAATTGTGTTTTATGGTACTGTTTCTGAAGCAATCAAGGAAAGCCCTTATGACAAATTCGAGGAAGCTTACCTCTGGTACACAGACGAGGAGGGACAAACAGATGAAAACTTTTAAGGTTATGCTGAAAACAGAGTTGAAATTATCGCTGCGTGGAATGGATATGTTCATATTTGCAATCTGTGTACCCATTGTAATATTGATTATCCTTGGAGTTCTCTATGGTAATAAGCCAGCATATGAGGGGGCCGGGTACACTTTTGTGGAGCAGTCCTTTGGCGCACTCACAACAATCTCTATTTGTGCAGGCGGTGTAATGGGATTGCCGTTAGTCGTTTCAGATTACCGCAGCAAGAACATATTGAAGCGCTATAAGGTAACACCCGTCAGTCCATTGATGATTTTACTTGTGCAGGTAACAATCTACACATTGTATGCGGTTATATCCTTGTTGCTTCTGTATGTCACAGCAAGTCTTTTCTTTGGATATCAGTTCCGCGGAGTATTTATATACTTCATGGGCGGCTATACTTTGGTAATCGTATCAATGTTCAGCGTTGGCATGATGGTGGGAGGTATTGCCCCAAATGTGAAAATGGCTGGTGTAATTGCTAGCATGCTGTATTTTCCTATGCTGATATTTTCCGGTGCAACACTGCCTTACGAGATAATGCCCGCAGCACTTCAAAAAATCGCAGATATCCTGCCTCTCACTCAAGGAATCAAGCTGTTGAAAGCAGCTTCTCTGGGGATGACAGTTGACAGTGTTTTCGTGCCAATCATAGTAATGTCTATTCTTGCTGCAGTATGCACGACCGTTTCTCTCAGGTTCTTTAAGTGGGAGTGACAGAACTGGTTGCCACGGTTTTCACGACATAAAACGCGCCTGTGCAGTCTTGTGCTGCACAGGCGCGTTTTGCAAGCCGTTGGTAGTCTATTTTGTGTTTCGCGATCAATGAAGAACTTCATTTTCCTCTAAAATCCTGTTTATGTTCAGAGAAAAAGCCGTAAATGTGACCGATGCTGCTATGAAGTCAGATACAGGTTCAGCAAGGAACACTGCAAACACCTTGTCCTCAAAGAAGTGAGGAAGGATGTAAATCAAAGGTATCAGCAGTATTATTTTTCTTAATAAGGCAAGGAACATGGAAATCCTTGACTGTCCCAGAGCAACGAATGTCTGCTGGCAGGAGTTTTGCGCCGCCATGACAAATACAACGGCCAGGTAAATTCTTGATGCCCACACTGTGTACTCTTTAAGAACAGGGTCGTTGGTGAACATTGATACAAAGACATCAGGAATGAGCATCATGAGGGCCCACATGGAAATGGTGTAGATGAAGGCACTTTTTATGAGCAGGCTGAAGGTTTCCTTTACCCTGTCGTTGTTCCTTGCTCCGAAGTTATAGCTTGTGATGGGCTGGGCTCCCTGCGTAAGCCCTACCAGCGGCAGGTGGACCATCTGCATGAGGCTTGAGAGTATTGTCATGGAGCCTACCGCTATGTCCTTGCCGTATTTTTGCAAAGACGAGTTAAATGCTATGTTCAGGAGGCTTTCGGTGCTCTGCATGATGAAGGGTGAAACACCCAGCAGCAGCACAGGAACAAGTATTTCCTTTTTTATCTTCATGTTCTTTTTCCTGATTCTGAGCCTTGTCCTTTTTCCTGTGAGAAATTTGATAACCCAGGCTGCTGAAATTGCCTGAGAGATAACCGTTGCAAGTGCAGCTCCCCTGACGCCCAGGCCGAAAGTGAATATGAAAACGGGGTCTAGGACGATGTTTGTTACGGCTCCTATGATGACCGTGAGCATGCTGAATTTGGCATAGCCCTGGGTTGAAATGAAGCTGTTAAGTCCCAGAGTCAGCTGAACGAATATGGTTCCGAACAGATACACATTAAGGTACTCAAGGCCGTAGGAAATTGTGTTGGCGCTGGCTCCGAACATCCAAAGAAGTTTCTTGCCGAAGGTCAGGAAGAATACCGTCAATACAAGGGAAATGAGCAGCAGTGAGGAAAGGCAGTTTCCCAGTATTTCCTCAGCCTGAGAGTCTTTTTTTTCACCCATCTTGATTGCAGCTCTGGGAGCACCTCCCATTCCTATGAGGCTGCTGAAGGCTGTGATGGTCATGATGACCGGCATGGTGACGCCCACTCCCGTCAGGGCATCAGGTCCTGTGCCGGCCATGTGGCCTATGTATATTCTGTCAACAATGTTGTAGAGCATGTTGACAATCTGAGCAGTTATTGAGGGCAATGCAAGGGAAAAAAGAAGCCTTCCAACCCTTTCGGTTCCGAGTTTGTTTGTGTCGATCATTTTTACCGTCCTTCTATGTTGTACATCATTAGATTATATATCCAAAAATTATTTCTGACAACTTTATATTAGCAGGTTTTCATGTTATAATAAATACGTTAAATGAAACAAAGGCTTACGCCTTTGTCTTATGTATTTATTGTATCGATGCACTAATGATAATAAACAAAGTAAATATAAGAGGTTATCATGGCTGATAAAGCTTTGGAGTTATTGAACAGGTATTATGGCTACCGGAATTTCAGAAAAGGCCAGGAAGAAATAATTAAAAACATATTGGAGGGAAGGGACGTTCTTGCAATCATGCCCACCGGAGGCGGAAAATCCCTTTGCTACCAGCTGCCGGCGCTGATGCTTCAGGGAACTGCTCTTGTCATATCTCCGCTCATTTCTCTTATGAAGGATCAGGTTGACACACTGAAGCAGATGGGAATTGATGCGGCTTTCATAAACAGCACACTGTCATCCGCGGAGCTTGGGAAAATCGTAAGAGGCGCTGAAAGCGGTAATTACAGAATGCTTTACGTTGCCCCGGAGAGGCTTGAGTCCGAGGACTTCATACATCTCATAAAAAATATAAAAATATCCCTCATAGCTGTTGACGAGGCTCACTGCGTATCCCAGTGGGGTCACGACTTTCGAACAAGCTACCTGAAGATTAAGAACATAAGAAGTCTTACAGGACAAAATCCACCCCTTTCTGCATTTACTGCAACAGCCACCGTCCAGGTCAAGGAAGACATAGTAAGCCTCATAGAACTGAAGGATCGTTTTGAAATCACAACGGGATTTGACAGAGAAAATCTGAAATTCGAAGTTGTGAGGACTAACAAGAAATTTCCGTTCGTTCAGAAGTACATAGAAGAAAACAGAGGAAAATCGGGAATAATATACTGCCTTACAAGGAAAATTACAGATGAGGTCTGCTCAAGGCTGCTGACATCAGGTATAAAAGCCGTCAGTTACCATGCAGGCTTAAGCGACAGGGAAAGGGATGAAAATCAGGATTCCTTCCTCTTCGACAACGCTGATGTCATGGTTGCAACCAATGCCTTCGGCATGGGAATCGATAAATCAAACATAAGATATGTCATTCACTACAACATGCCCAAGAATGTGGAAAGCTACTACCAGGAAGCCGGAAGGGCAGGAAGGGACGGAGAACCTTCAGACTGCATCCTGTTGTTTTCTCCTTCCGACATAGTGATGAACAACTACCTCATAGAAAACGGAACCGGATACTCCAACAGATCCAGGGAATACGACAGGCTAAAGATCATGGTCAATTACTGCAGCACTGACAAGTGTCTGAGAAAATTCCTCATAGGCTACTTCGATGAAAGCTACCAAAGGGATGAATGCGGCAACTGCGGCAACTGTCTCAGTATTGTGGAAAAAAACGACATAACCGTTGAATCCCAGAAAATTCTTTCCTGCGTTTACCGCATGGGGGAAAGGTTCGGAGCCAATACGGTAATCGATGTGCTCAAGGGAAGCAGCAATCAGAAGATAAAGTCCATGAAGTTTTATGAACTTTCTACATTCGGCATCATGAAGGAGTATGAAAGGGATGTGCTTAAGGAAATGGTGTCATCCCTTGTGTCGGAAGGGTACCTGGCTGTCAGCGGAGGAAAGTATCCTGTGCTTAAAATATCCGGATCAGGATTTGATGTGCTTAAAGGTAAATCAAAAGTTGAAATCAGAAAGATTTTTGCCAAAAATGATGGTAAGACATCCGTCGGAAATATTGATGCAGATCTGTTCGAGAAACTTCGTGCCCTGAGAAAGGAAACTGCAGACAGGTTGAGGGTGCCGCCATTTGTGGTGTTTTCCGATGCTGCGCTCAGGGATATGTGTGCAAAGCATCCCGTTACAATGGAAGGTTTTCTGCAGGTTTCGGGCGTAGGTGAAACAAAGGCAAGGAAGTTTGGAGAAGCATTCATTGAAACTATACAAAAGCACCTTCATCAAAACAACATAAAAACCCATGAAACAGAGAGTGACGTAATCAGTGATTCAACATTGAAAGGGGAGGACACCCGCATGGTTACTTACAACCTTTACCGCCAGGGCAGGAGCATTGAGGAAATAGCGGTTGAAAGAAAGCTGGCCTCCACAACCGTGGAAAATCACCTGATATACTGCGCAAAGACGGGATGCACCATAAACTGGCAGGACTTCATCTCTGAAAAACACCTGGAAATGATAAAAACCGTACTGACAAAGACGGGTACAGAAAAACTTAAGCCCATAAAGGAAGCGCTGCCTGAAGAAATAACCTATACAGAAATCAAATTTGCCTTGTGCAAATTGGAAGCAGGAGATTTAGATGAGTAAATTGTACATAGTACCCACACCCATAGGAAACCTTACGGACATGACACAAAGGGCCTTAGAAACCCTGAACAGCTGCCACATGGTGCTGGCCGAGGACACAAGACACACACAGAAGCTTATGAACCACTTCGGCATCAAAACAAAGCTTGTTTCATACCACAAGTTCAATGAAAAAATGAGGACAGAGGAAATAATAAGCGAAATTCTTCAAGAGGAAAAGGATGTGGCGCTGGTGACTGATGCAGGTACTCCCTGCATATCGGATCCGGGCTACGAGCTTGTGAAGCGTGCCAGGGAAGAAGGCATAGAGGTCATAGGTCTGGCAGGAGCGTCGGCTGTTACCATAGCCCTTTCAACGGCAGGAATCAGCACATATGAGTTTGTTTTCTATGGCTTTATGCCAAGGAAGAAAAGCGAGCTTGAGGAGGCCTTGCAAAAGGTCAGGAAAAATCCCGTCAGGACATTTGTTCTTTATGAATCTCCAAAACGCATAGTGAAATTGGTGGAAAGCATAGTTGATATAATGCCTCAGGCTACACTGTGCGTCATGAAGGAGCTTACGAAGGTTCATGAAAATTCCTTTTACGGAAGCGCAGTTTCTGTGCTTGAAAAGCTTAATAACCATGAGGATGTTGAGAGAGGCGAATATGTGCTGGTGGGGTACAACAATGACTGGGATGAAGAAAAGTCAACAGGTCCCAGCGTCAGCCTGCAGGCAATTTTGTTTGACAAACTTATGCAAAACGATTATTCTTTAAAGGAGGCTGTAAGAGATGTCGTGTCGGAAGGCACTGCATCAAAGAACGATGCTTACAAGGCTTCGCTGGAAGTGAAAAAATTCCTGGAAAACTACAATAAACCACTATAAACTACAATCAGGGGGAAATATGTTAGGTGCATTGGTAAATTCTTTGGCTATCGCCGCAGGCGGACTGATAGGAATTCTTTTTAAAAACGTTATTCCCGAAAAAATTTCTGAATCTTTGCTGAAGGCATCGGGATTGGCAGTATTGACTGTCGGCATCAAGCTGACGCTGGCAGGGGATAACTTGACCCTTTTGATCATTTGTGTTCTTATAGGCACTCTCATTGGTGAGCTGCTAAACATCGAAGGACGTCTTGACAATCTTGAAGAAAACATGAAGAAAAGGCTTAAGAACAAGGAAAGCAACATCACCGCAGGGTTCATCTCCTGCACGCTGGTTTACTGTGTGGGATCCATGTCAGTTGTGGGAGCAATACAGAGCGGTTTAACGGGAAACCACGAAATTTTGTTTTCTAAGGCTCTTCTTGACGGCATAATTTCCATATCCATGGCTGTTTCCATGGGAGTGGGAGTAGTTTTCTCCGCCATCAGCGTCTTGATATACGAAGGAACCATAACGATCCTTGCTCAGTTCATGCAGTCACTGCTGGGGCCGGAGGTAATAAGCGAGATGACTGCCATCGGTGGTGTTCTCATCATGGCTCTGGGACTTAATTTTCTGGAGATCAGAAGAATCAAGGTAGGCAACATGCTTCCTGCGATTTTTCTGCCTATTCTGTATTTCATATTCTTTTAATGTTTAAGAGGTGCTTAATTGGACAATAATAAATTGGTGCTTAATCCTGTGGCTATAATGTCGGTGTGCCTTTCCTTCATAATAGGGTCAATTGTGATGTCCATACCGTTGTACATTGGCTTTCTGGCTGGCATTGCATTTACAGGTGCCGTTTTGTACAAAAGCGGTTTCTCGGCAGGTGTGATTTTAAAGACCATAGGATCGGCGATCTACGAAGTTAGAAACCTTGTGCTGGTCATCCTGTTCATAGGGGCGACAACATCAATCTGGCTTGCCTCAGGAGTTGTTCCGACCATTATGTACTACGGCTTCACATACATGGAAGGAGTAAACTTTTTGATGGCTGCATTCCTGATTATGGCTGCCGTATCATATTTCATGGGAACAGCCGTGGGAACTCTCAGTACTGTTGGCATTTCACTTTCAGGCATAGGCCTTGGACTTGGAATTCCTTTGAATCTGATGGTGGGAGTGCTTGTTTCCGGTGCATTCATCGCAGACAAGATTTCACCCCTGTCTGGACTGGTAAACCTGACTATGGCCACCATAGACAGAAACTACAAGGATATCTTAAGGTCCACGCTTGTTACACTGTTACCGACCGTTGCGCTTACAGCTTTGATTTACTATATAATCGGACTTAACTACACCTCAGGTGATTACGGTAAGCTTATATTGTATAAAAACGCCATAGCGGAAGGATTCAACACCTCTAAGGTTCTGATGCTTCTGCCGGCGGTAATTTTGCTGTTATCGGTTTCTGGAATAAAATCCATTTACACATTGTCTGCAGGCATTGCTGTGGGTGGTGCACTCAGCGTCATTTTTCAAAAAATGACGGTTATGGAAGTCATAAGGTCCATCTTGTTCGGATTTCACGGAAGCACGCCTTCACAGGAGCTCAATGAACTTCTAGTGAGCGGAGGAATGGTTTCCATGATTGAAGCCATATTCATTGTGGTAAGTGCCATATCCCTCGTCAAGGTGTTTGAGAAGGGAAACATTCTCATGCCGCTCATGGATAAGCTTGTGTCAGGCATTGAAACAAAGACGAGTCTGGTGCTTCGAACCGGGCTCATAAGCACAATCCTTACAGTTGCAACCTGCGATCAGACAGCAGGAATAATCTTGCCGGGGAGGATTTTAAAGGATAAGTATGAGGAACTGAAGCTGGACACATCTGTTCTGGCCAGAACAATTTCAGACACAGGAGTAATAGTCGCACCTTTGATGCCCTGGAACATAAATTCATTTCTAATAAAGCCCATACTTGGAATAACAGCTGCTCAGTATGCACCGTACTCGGTGTTATGCTTTGTTTGTCCGGCAGTTACGGTTGCCGCAGCATATATTCTGTACAGTAAGACGGGAAAAACATACCAGAAACACCTGACTGAAGAGGAGGAACATTGAAACTAGCTATAATTGGAGGAAGCGGAGCCATAGGCTCCACAACAGCCTTTTTGACTGCTCAGAAAGGCATATATGAGGAAATAAAGTTGTTGGGCAGGAAACATAACGTGTTGAAACACCACGCCATGGACATGGAGCATGCCATGATGCCCTTTTCAGGCACGAAAGTCACAGCTGCCGAATATGCAGGTATGGGTGACTGCGGGGTTATATTCATAGCTGCGGGAGCACCGGAAAGAAAGGTTGAAACAAGGGAAGAATACTTGAGAGACAACATTAAGGTTGTGGACGAAATTGCTGAAAACATCAGGAAATACAACGAGGATGCATTGATTCTGACAGCAACCAATCCCATTGACGTATTCAACTTCTACCTGTACAAAAAACTTGGCAGAGACCGAATGAAGATGCTTGGCTTTTCAGCTAACGACAGCCTCAGACTCAGATGGGCTCTGGCTGAAAGATTCAATCTTGATTTTCATAAAATTGAAGGCTGCTGCCTGGGAGAGCACGGCGAATCTCAGGTGCCTTTATTCAGCAGTGTCAAATATGAAGGGATACCGATAAAGGTTGATGATGAAATAAAGTATGAAATAAAAAGCAGGCTGGTGAACTGGTTTTTGGAGTTTCAGAACCTTGATGCAAAAAGGACCAGCAGCTGGACGTCTGCAGTAACCGCCTCGGAAGTTCTGGAGGCCATTGGATTGGACAGCGGCAAAATAATCCCTTGCTCTGTTCCGCTGGAAGGAGAGCTGGGCTATGAGAATGTATCAATGGGTATGATGGTGAGCCTAGGAAAGGATGGGGTCCGGGAAATAATTTTGCCAACACTGACGGAAAAGGAAAAAAGCGATCTGGATCTGGCTGCAGACAAAATAAGAAATCAAATAGCACATTTATCCATATAAAATTACGGAAGTTTTCCTGCAAATAAAAGTTTTGCACGGAACTTCCTCTTTTTTTATGCCAGGGATTTCGTTTGCTGCATATTTTTTAAAAGAAATTATGGCAAAAAGCTTAATATTAACGAAAGTTATTTTAGGGGTTGCAAGAGATATTAATGAGTAATATAATACAAATAGCTGATATATAATATAACACATTTATAAAAAATGGCGAAATAATATAACACATATGGGGAGTGAATTATGAAAAGCTTAACTTCGAACTCAAATGTTTTGAATTGGATAGATGAAGTGATAAAAATGACAGTTCCGGCCAACGTTGTTTGGATTGACGGTAGCGAAGAACAGCTGAACGAACTGCGTGAAGAAGCTTGCAAATCCGGAGAGCTGAAATCCTTAAATCAGGAGCAGTATCCGGGATGCTACTATCACCGTTCTCAAAAAGACGATGTTGCAAGAATGGAAGACAAGACATTTATTTGTTCAAGGAACAAAAAGGATGCAGGTCCCACTAACAACTGGAAAAGTCCTGAGGAAGCTTACGCTATGGGACGGGAAATATACCAGGACTGCATGAACAGCAGAACCATGTACATTATTCCATATTCAATGGGTCCCGTGGGCAGCGAGTTTTCCAAAATAGGTTTTGAAATAACAGACTCCATATATGTTGTTTTGAGCATGAACATTATGACAAGAGTAGGGCAAAAGGTTCTTGACACTCTTGGAAATTCAAATGACTTTGTAAGAGGCGTCCATGCCAAATGCAGCCTTGATATAAACAAAAGATACATATTCCACTTCCCCGAAGACAACACAATCTGGTCGCTTAATTCAGCATACGGCGGAAACGTGCTGCTGGGCAAAAAATGCTTTGCGCTCAGGATTGCTTCATATCAGGGATGGAAGGAAGGATGGATGGCTGAACACATGCTTATCCTGGGAATCGAAAATCCACAGGGAGAGGTAAAATATGTGGCTGCAGCATTCCCGTCAGCCTGCGGCAAGACAAATCTTGCCATGCTCATACCGCCTGAAGTGTACAGGAAAAAAGGCTACAAGGTATGGACACTGGGGGACGACATTGCATGGCTTCGCATCAAGGAAGACGGAAGGCTTTGGGCAATCAATCCGGAAGCAGGGTTCTTCGGAGTCGCTCCTGGAACTAACGATAAATCAAACTATAACGCTCTGATGTCCACAAAGAAAAACGCAATATTCACCAACGTTGCATACAACCAGGATGATGATACCGTATGGTGGGAAAAGTTCGATGACAACCCGCCGGAAAACGGACTTGACTGGATGGGAAATCCATGGAACGGGAAAACTTCCAGGGAAAAGGGTGCTCACCCAAACTCAAGATTCACAGCACCTGCTAAAAACTGCCCGTGCATATCTGCTCTTTGGGAATCTCCTGAAGGAGTTCCTCTTTCAGCAATCATATTCGGAGGAAGAAGAGCTAGGACAGCTCCGCTTGTTTATCAGTCAAGAGACTGGCGGCACGGTGTTTTCGTAGGATCCACGCTTGCCTCCGAGACAACAGCTGCAGCTGCAGGCAAGGTGGGAGTTGTAAGGAGAGACCCCATGGCAATGCTTCCTTTCTGCGGATACAACATGGGAGACTACTTTGCACACTGGCTGGAAATGGGAGAAAACATGATCAACCCGCCGAAAATTTTCCACGTGAACTGGTTCAGAACCAATGATAAGGGAGAATTCATGTGGCCGGGCTTCGGAGACAACTTCAGGGTTCTGGAATGGATTTTGAAAAGATGTGAAAACGAGGTTGATGCTGTTGAAGCTCCTATAGGCAACCTGCCTCTGGCCGAAGATTTAAACTTTGACGGAATGGATATTTCAATGGAAACTGTTGAAGACCTCCTTAAAATAGAGGTTGAATCATGGATTGAGGATGAGAAGAGCATCGAGGAATTCTATGAAAAAATCGGCGACACTGTTCCTCAGGAATTAAGGGAAGAGCTAAAAACCCTCAAAAATAACTTAAGAGTATCTCTGGCTGACATAGTCGCATAATGTAAGAACCAGGATGAATGATGAATATGGAACGGTGATGACCTTGAATGGCATGCCGTTCCTTTTGTTTTTTGTACAATAAAACAGAGGAAAAATTTTGCTGCAAAAAAAGTATTGACAAGCCTGACGTTTTAGATTAAGATGTCAATTAATGATAAGGCGTTGATGCAGAGAAAAGTATTTTGGATGTCTACAGAGAATTGGTGGTGCTGAGAGCCAATGACAGAGAAATATAATATACACTGCTGAGCTGGTCTGTTCAACGGGAAACCAAGTAGACAGACACGTTTACCTACGTTACAGGGTTAGAGGTTGTTAGACCTCGAAGAGTGATGATTATTGTCATAAATAGGGTGGTACCGCGGAATCTTTCGTCCCTATAAGCACATTTAAGGAGTGTGTTTATAGGAATGAAAGATTATTTTTTTTTATGACCTAACCCAATTGTTGCGACCGGAGGGAAGCAAGAATTGCTGGTAGGTCAAACGCACCGAAATCCAATTTTGTGTGACCGAAGGGAACAAACAAAATTGTGATTGAGACTGTGAAATGACCTAACCCAATTGTTGCGACCGGAGGGAAGCAAGAATTGCTGGTAGGTCAAACGCAATGAGAACCAAATTTTTGCGAGAGATAGCGAACAGAAAAATTTGTGTTCGAAACTGTGCATGACCGGGTTCGTGCAATTCTTATTTCGAGCGTTAGCGAAGAACAATTGCCGACAGGTTAATCAGCATTACATAAAACCGATTTTAAACTTTGCGCAAGGTTTAATTTATAAATTAAAATTCAGCATTTGGGAGGAAATTATGAAATTTGGAAAGATTAAAAAAATTATAGCAGCAGCAATGTGCGTGCCGATGATATTAACCGGCTGCGCTCAGAGCGCTAAGGCAGATACAACTTCTAATGAAACAGCAAAGACAGAAACACAGGCAAGTGAGCAATCACAGACAAAAGAACAGTTTACAATAGGAATAGCGCAGCTTATTCAGCATCCTGCCCTTGACGCTTCAAGGCAGGGTTTCATAGACGAACTTAAAAACCAGGGCGTCGATGCTGTTCTGGTTGACCAGAACGCACAGGGAGAAATCACAAATGCACAGATGATAGCAGAAAAGTTTGTAAAGGATGATGTTGATCTCATATTCACCATAGCTACACTGACTTCACAGGCAGCTAAACAGGCAATAGAAGGTACTGAAATTCCACTGGTGTTCACTGCAGTAACAGATCCCGTATTTTCCCAGCTGGTTACAGCCATGGACGTTACGGACAACAACATAACCGGTGTTGTGGATGCAGCTCCCATAAAGGAAAATCTGGAGCTTTTCAGGGAACTGAATAAGGACATAAAAACAGTGGGAATCATTTACAATACAGGCGAGTCAAACTCAGAGGTTCAGGTTAACCAGACAAAGGAAATAGCGGCAGAAATGGGCCTGACAATCGAAACTGTGGGCATTGCTACAGTCAACGACATACCCCAGGCGGTTGACACCATATCAAAGAAGGCTGAAGGTCTTTACATCATAACTGACAACATGGTTGCATCATCAATATCGCTGGTTGCAAAGCTGGCCATGGAAAAAAGCCTCATTACGGTTTCAGCCGACGGCACTCACGTGGACGAAGGAATAATGGTTTCAAAGGGAATAAGCTTCTATGCCATAGGAAAGCAATCAGCTATCATTGCAAAACAAATACTTGTGGACAAAGTACCTGTTTCGGAAATTCCGGTTCAGACATCTCCCGAATTTGAAAAGAAGGTTAACCTTAAGACTGCGGCAGCACTGGGATTTGAAAAGAATGAATCAGCCTTTGAAGGTGCGGATTTCGTAGAATAAAAAAACAATTAATAATTAAGAGTTAATAATAAATAATTAAGAGTTAAGAATTAAGAATTAATGGAAGGATTTGTGCTTTGCACAAATCCTGACTATAATTCCTAATAGGAACAGAAAGGAAATATTTATGAACACATTACTTTTAACATCAATCGAACAGGGGCTCATATTTGCCGTGCTGGCCATAGGGGTTACCATAACATTCAAGATACTGGACTTTGCAGACATGAGTGTGGAAGGAACATTCCCGATGGGAGCCTTCATATTCGCCAGGTTCATTACCGCAGGAGCTTCGCCGGTTGTAAGCACGCTGTCAGCGTTCTTTCTGGGAACTCTGGCAGGCTTGATAACCTATACGCTGAACATCAAGCTGAAAATAAGATCTTTGCTTTCGGGAATACTCACCATGACCATACTGTATTCCGTTAATCTGAGGCTTAACGGGAAATCTAACATCGGACTCTTCAACTACCCTTCCATATTCGACGGCAAGGAAGAGGTAATAGTTTTAATAATAATAGCACTTGCTGTCAAAATACTCATGGATGTGTTTCTGAAAACCGAAATAGGATACCTCCTCATAGCAACGGGAGACAACGAGACGCTGGTAAAATCTCTTGGAGAAAATGCAAACAGGTACAAGCTCATAGGGCTAATGATTTCTAACGGACTTGTTGGATTGAGCGGAGCCCTCATGGCACAATACCAGGGATTTGCAGACATCAACATGGGAGTATCTATTATCGTCACAGCCATAGCTTCCATAATCGTTGGGGATACCATACTTAAAAACACAGGGAAACTTAAAAACACCACAAGGGCTCTCATGGGAGCGCTGATGTACAAGTTCATTGGAGCATATGCCATTGATCTGGGACTGGCGCCAACGGACCTGAAGGCCATAAATGCAGCAATAGTGATATTGTTTTTAAGCTACAACACATTCGGGCCGAACCTGAAGAAAACAAAAAAATCAAGTACAGCAAAGAAAGAAGAGGGAGTATATGCTGGAAATTAAGAATTTGACAAAAGCCTTCAACACAGGAACAGAAAACGAAGCAACCATATTCAAGGGCTTCAATTTTCAGATAAACAAGGGTGAGTGCACGGGAATTCTGGGAGCCAACGGCTGCGGCAAAAGCACCCTGTTCAACATAATAAGCGGAGTTCTTGTCCAGGATGAAGGCGACATAATCCTGAACGGCGAGAATATCAATAAACTTAAGGAAAACGAAAGGGCCAGATTCATAGGCAGAGTTCACCAGGATCCGTCCATGGGTGTGTCACCGTCCCTGACGATTCTGGAAAACATAAGCCTTTCAGACAAGAAATGCCAGAGGTTCGGTTTAAGGAAGCTCATAAACAAAAACAAGATTGAGTTTTACAGGGAAATATTGAAAACCTTGGACCTGGGACTTGAAAACAAGCTGGATACACAAGTGAAGTTTCTGTCAGGAGGACAGAGGCAGTCATTGTCCCTTTTAATGGCAACCATGAACAAGCCACAGCTTCTCCTTCTTGATGAGCACACAGCAGCGCTGGACCCAAAGACGTCACACCTCATAATGGAAAAAACCAGGGAGCTCATCGCAGACAACGGCATAACAACCATGATGATATCCCACAACGTGAGGGATGCCATAAAATATTCCGACAGGATTGTAATGCTTGACAAGGGAAAGGTTATTCTTGATGTGAATAACGCAAACATAACCGAAAAGGAGCTCCTTAACATCTACAACTCCAGAAACTCAGGGCTTGTGTTTCAGGAAGCGGTTTAGAAAGGCAATTAAGAGTTAAAAATTCAATTAAGAATTAAGAGTTAAGAGTTAAGAATTGGAAAAGCAATTAAGAATTAAGAGTTAAGAATTAAGAATTATTAGTCTGATCATTTGGTGAAATTGACTAGAGCAGGATATTTGACAAATATTTTCTAAATCACAATTATATCCTTGAAAACTTGAGAGTTTATTATATAATAAATGTAAAATTAAGTGAAGGAGTCAATTGCAGATATTAATTTGTAATTACTGCAATTGTTTAGCTATTTAAATGCGAAACGTGAAATTGATCATACAGTATGATGGTGCCAGGTACAAGGGATGGCAGAAGCAGACTGAAAACATAAAGACCGTGCAGGGATGCCTGGAAAGTATTTTAAGCTCCATGACAGGAGAAGATGTGCAGCTTGTGGGCTGCGGAAGGACGGATACCGGCGTCCACGCATTAAATTACACTGCAAACTTCCATACAAATTCAAACATGGTGGTTGAAGACATGGAGAGGTATCTGTATAAAAACCTTCCTGATGACATCGCGGTGATTTCGGTGAAAAATGCCAGCGAAAGGTTCCATGCCAGGTACAATATCCTGTCAAAGACTTACATGTACCGGATAAACAACGGGCAGGTTAAAAATGTCTTTGACCGCAGGTATGTTCACCGCATAGATGAAAAGCTTGATCTTGACAAAATGAGACAGTGCGCTCAGGTGCTTGTGGGAACCCATGATTTTCAAAGTTTCACCACACTTAAGTCGAAGACCAAGTCCACGGTCAGAACCATCAACTACATCAATATTCTGGAAAATGAAGGCATAATTGAAATTGAAGTAAACGGAAACGGATTTTTATGGAACATGGTGAGGATAATACTAGGCACACTCATCCAGGCAGGCAATGGAAAAATCATTCCTGATGATGTGAAGAACATACTTGATGCCCAAAAAAGAGCAGATGCAGGTCCCATGGTTCCGGCAAACGCCCTTTTCCTGAAAGATGTAGAATACTAAATTCAATTAAGAATGAAGAATTAATAATTAAGAATTAAAAGAAGGAATTGTGCGCGCACAATTCCTTTCATTCATTCTTAATTCTTCACTCTTAATTCTTAATTCTCCAAAATGTTTCCCTCGGTGGAAACTATCTTGAAGTCCCATGGAATCATCTTTCCTGAATCCAGGATTGCTGTCTTTACGGCATTGACAATTCCTGTGCAGCACGGAACTTCCATTCTCAGGACAGTTATGCTCTTCACGTTGTTGTGTTTTAAAATAGCTGTCAGCTTTTCTGAATAATCCACGCTGTCAAGCTTCGGGCATCCGATCAGCGTTATGCGGCCCTTCATGAAATCCTGATGAATGTTGGCATAGGCATATGCTGTGCAGTCTGCGGCAACCAGTATGTGAGCGCCTTCAAAATACGGAGCATTGGGAGAAACAAGCTTTATCTGTACAGGCCATTGTCTCAGCTGGCTGGTCTGAGGAGCTGTTTCTGCTTTTTCGGCTTTCACAACAGCAGGTGCTGTTCTAACTTTCAGCTCTTTTGCTGTATGTCCGGGACATCCGCAGGGCAGAGGTTCCTGCTGAACTTTTCTTTCCTTCATTCGCTGCTCAACCAATTCCTTGTCGAATTCATCGGCTTCTCTTTCGATTATTTCTATGGCATCAACCGGACACTGTGGCAGACAGTCTCCCAGGCCGTCGCAGTAGGCGTCTGAAACCAAAACCGCCTTGCCGTCAATAAGTTCCAAAGCTCCTTCATGGCATGCGTTTACGCACAATCCGCAGCCATTGCATTTTTCTTCATGTATTTTAACTATTTTTCTTTTCATTTTTTAAATCCCCTTTTAAATTTTTCTTTACTTGTTTATTTTAGTATATTAAAATGAAAAAGTAAAGTATGTAACATATGTTACGAAAAAAGAGGAAATATGGAAGATATAGTTCAACTGATAAAAAACAACAAGCTGTTTGAAAACATCAGCGACCAGGACATACGAACAATTCTTAAATGCAGCAACGCCACTGTGGAAATGTATAAGGAAAATCAGGTGATATTCGAAAAGGAAGACACTGTTCAAAAAATAGGAATAGTGCTTCATGGAGAACTCAATCTTGTTTCTCAGAAGTACAACGGAACAAGAGTAATAGTCACAACTCTTGAAAAAAACGACCTGTTTGGGGAAGCGTTGATATTTTCCTCCGTCAGAAAGTCGCCCTACGATCTTGTGAGTTCAGGAGACAGCAAGGCTCTTTTGATACCCTACGGTATTTTTGTGAATATGTGCAAGGAAGTGTGCAGCTTCCACAAACAGCTCATAAGCAACATGCTTACAATTCTTTCTGATAAGATAATCATGCTCAACAGCAAGATGACCATACTGAATGCAGAGACGCTGAGAGGACGTATTGCGGTGTACCTTTTGTCCATGAATAAAAAAACCAAATCTCTTACATTCAACATGCCCATGAACAGGCAGGATCTGGCGGAATTTTTAAATGTTACAAGGCCTTCCTTGTCCAGGGAGCTTTCCAGCATGCAGAAGGAAGGAATAATCGAGGTGTACCGCTCATCAGTAAAGATTAAGGACATGGACAGACTTAAAGAGCTTGCGGATTGATTACTTATTCATTGAAGACCTTTGCATTGTGTGATACAATATAGTTGGAGGTTATTATGATCAGGAAGTTAAGTGAAAGAGATAAAGAAGATGTTTTGAATTTCCTCATGGAGGAAGCCTCCTACAATCTTTTCATCATAGGTGACATACTGAATACGGGATTTGACGAAGATTTCATGGAAATTTGGGGAGATTTCGGCGGTGAAGGAAAAATCAACGGGGTGCTTCTAAGGTACTACGGCAACTTCATACCGTACTGGAAGAGCTGTGAACTGGTTGACACGGAAAAATTTAAAAAAATAATATCCTCACATAGCAAGAAAAAGCTTGTTTCAGGCAAGTATGACATAGTCGTTCAATTTACAGATGCGTTGAAGGAGTTTAATGCAAGCAGAAAATTTTTCTGCGAGCTGAAGGATGCATCAAAACTTCCGGTAGATGACGGCAAGTATGAGATTAGAACGGCAGAGGTCTCTGATGCAGGAAGATTATCGGATTTCATAGAATCCATCGACGAATTCAACAACACCGGTGAAGACAGGGACATGCTGGAAAACAGCATTCGAACAGGGTCCGGGCGCTTTTATTTCATAGAGGACGCAAACGGTAGCATTGTTTGCGCTGCGGGAACTTCGGCAGAGACTGATTATGCGGCCATGGTTGTGGACGTGGCAACCAGTCCTACATACAGAAACAGAGGGATGGCATCACGCTGCCTTTCCAAGCTTTGCAAAGACACTCTGAAGGACTGCAACAACATATGTCTGTTTTACAGCAACGAGAAAGCAGGCAGCATTTACCACAGGATAGGTTTTGAAACAACAGGAAACTGGATGATTGCAGCTGAAATATAGTTCACTTATATCAAGAGGGAGCGGCCATGAAAATATCATTTATACATACATCTGACATACATTTGGGAAAAAAATTCAACATCAAGAATTTCAGCCTTAAGGAACGGGAAAAAAGAAGGCAGGAAATCTGGGATGCGTTTGACGAAATCATAAAGACAGCCAAAAATGAAAAAATTCAATATTTGTTCATTGCCGGTGACATGACTGAAGGCGATTATACGGATTTCAAAAGCCTCAGCAGCTTATCCAGGAAATTCAAGTCCATTGAAAACACCACTGTCGTCATTGCGTGCGGCAAAAGCGACCCATACACCATCAACAGCCTGTATGAGTATATGGACTGGCCTGACAATGTCTATTTCATAAAAAGCACCGATTCTGTGGAAAAACTTATTTTTCCGAAAGACAATCTGTGCATACATTCTCTTAGCTGGGATAATTCCAAAAACAGCGAAAGGGAACAGCTCATATATGATATCTCCGTTGATGAAAGCAAAATAAACGTGTTGCTTTTAAACTGCCGCCTGGACAGCGACGATGAATTTTCCGTGAGACTTGATCCCATTAAGAACAAGTTTGACTACTGTGCCATGGGAGGAAAACACAACTTTGAACAGCTTAAACAAAACGTTGTGTACAGTGGCTCGCCGGAGCCTCTGGGTTTCGATGAAAGCGGAGACCACGGCTACATAAAAGGCACGCTGGAAAAGGAAAATCCTGAGCATTCCCTGGTAGTTTCAGCCAGAAGAAAGTTCACCACAAGAGAAATTAACCTTGACGTAAACTACAGCTTCAACAAGATTCTGGACCTCATCAAGTTTTCAGGAGACACATTTTCCAACATCAAGGATTATGTAAAAATAAATCTTACAGGAACCGTAAGCACAGACATATCCATGGATGAAGTGGAAAACGAAGCAAAACAATTTTTTTACTACATTGAATTTGAGGAAAACTATTCATACAAAAACACTGAGGACAAGATTTGCGACAGCAATGACTACAACATAATAGAAAGCTACAAGCTGCAGTTTGAAAACCAGCAGGATAAAAAGGAGCAGCAGGCATTTAAGCTTGGACTAGAGGTTCTCAGAAAGGAAAAGGTGGTAAGGTAATGTACATCAACAAACTGCATTTGAGGGCTTTTGGAAAATTTTCATTCAAGAAACTGTACTTTGGAAGCAGGTTCAACATAGTGTACGGTGAAAACGAGGCAGGAAAAAGTACAATCCACAATTTCATTGAAGCCATGTTGTACGGTTTTGAAGACGGTGAAACAGGACAGGAGAAATATAACAAGTACAAACCGTGGATCGGCGACCTTTACAGAGGTTCCCTGGGCATGAGCCTTGAAAACGGCGAGAAGTATGTGGTGTCCAGAGATTTTTTACTGGGAACCACACAGGTTTTCAAAAAAGAGTCCAGTGACCGCAGCGATCCGGAAATGGTCGAGGAAGAAATAGATAATCCGGGTGAATTTTTCTTAAACATGAGCAAGACTTCATTCAGAAATACCGTAAGCGTCAGGCAGCTGGGAAACAAGACTGAGCAGGAACTGGCGCGGGAACTGAAGAATAAGATAATAAACTTAAGCAGCACCAGGGATCAGTCCATATCCATTGAAAGGATAATCTCAAGGCTTAAAAGCATCAGGGAAGAGGCCGGCAGCGAAGACAACGGTAAGACTCTGCTGGGTCAGTACTCCCTGAGGCTTGCAGAGCTTAAGGCAGCGCGTGAAAATTCGCTCAATGCTTCCGGGCAGGTTATGTTTCTTGCCATGGAGAAAAAGAAGCTCAGAAATAAAATAAACGAGCTGGACATGCGCATGGATGAACTGAAAACACAGCTTCGGGATTATGAACTGTCAAAAGCCAGAGAAAGATTGGATAGGGCGCAACCTGTAAAGGCGGAGCTTGAAGAAATCAAATCATCATTGGCCAGGATTCAGATAGAAAACAGCTTTTCAAAGGAGGATTTCAGGGAAGCTGAAAATATCGAAAGAATTCTTCAGGACATGAGCGCCCAAAAACAAAAGCTTCTAGACCAGAAGCAGGATGCAGAGGAAAATTTGAAGTCGCTGGAAAGCCACCTGGCAATGCGCTTTGAAAAAGGTTTTTCCATTGACACCCTCAACGAAGACTACGCAAACTACATGGCCAGCGCCGCAAAAATAAGCGACATGAAAGCAAAGATACTTTCCGGCTATGAAAGTCTAAAAAGTATAAGCATGGATGAAATACTCAACTTCCTTGGCGATTTCTCAAGCGTGGAGGAAATCAACAAAAAAATTGATACCATAAATGTTTTTCTCGATTCAAAGGACTATGAGGCCATGAAGCGGTTCAAAAGGTCTCAGGGCATGAAGAGCTTTTTCCTTTTCCTGCTGGGCACAGTATTCCTGGGTGGGGGAGCGTACTCAGGTTACTACGGATATACCTACGGAATAATTGAATACTACTACGGGGCAGCAGGAATAATACCGGCCTTGATGCTGTATGTCTCCTCTTCCAGGAAAAGCGTCAGGGCAAGAAGCGCCAAAAATGAAATTGAAGGCATGGAATGCAGCTATGCTGATTATTCGGCTTCAAAAGCGCAGCTTGAAGCAGAAAAAGACGAGATAATCAAGAAATCAGGATGCGGCAATTTCGGTGAAATGACTGAAATCTGCAGTAAAAAAACCACGGAAAAAAACATAGCGGAAGAAAAGATGAGGCTTTTGAAGTTTGATGAAGAGAAGCTGAAGGAAACTGAACTGGAAAACAAAGAACTTGCGGGAAAACTGAAAAGGATTTTTTCTGTATTTGGTTTTGATGAACCGGATGCCGACAGCATAAAAGAAGTAAATGAAGCCTACAACAGAAGAGACAGCGTCAAATATGAAATATCAGAGCTTGTTCAGAAGTTTGACCAGCTGGTGCAAAACCTTAACAGGCTTGATAAGGAAGCTTCCTTCGAGGAAAAACGCCTGGAGATGATACTGGCATCAAACGGCATGGACAATCTTGAAAATTTCAAAAAAGCTGCAGTCCAGATGGAAAAGTACGAAGAGCTCATACAAAAAAGAGACCTCTGTGAAACAACACTGTCATCAATATTGGAAAATGAAGATTTTGAAGAATTGAAGGAAAAGACAAAAGGCCTGATGTTTTTTGAAACAAAGGAAGTAGACGAACAGAAATCACAGCTTGAGATATTCAGAATAAATGATGAGAAAACGAAGCTGAATGAAAATGTGAACAACATACACAAGGAAATCGCAGACATTGAATCCGGTACCAGAAGCCTTGCTGAAATTGAGGAAGAAATAGATTTTTATGAGGACAAAATAAGCACTTTCAAAAGAAAGATTGAAATTGCCGACATGGCTGCTGAAAAAATCATCAACATCTCAGATTCAATCAAGGGAGATTTCATGCCTCTTCTTAAAAAATCCATCAGCGACAACTTTTCATACCTGACCGGAGGAAAGTACTGTGAGGTTGCATTTGACGAAGACATGAATATAACGGTTATTGCTGAGGATAATAAAGACATGCACGTGGAGCTTGAAAGCCTCAGCGGAGGAACACTGGACCAGCTGTATTTGTCCCTGAGGGTGGGATTAAGCAGCATCTTAAGCAACAACATGGACATACCGCTCATATTTGATGACAGCTTCGTGCAGTACGACACAACCAGGCTGAAAAAGTCCATTGAGATGCTTTCCAAAGAAAGCGAAAGAAGGCAGGTAATTTTGTTCACATGCCAGGAAAGAGAAGCTGAGACAGCAAAACAGATGAACGTTAAGTTCAACTATATAAAATTATAAGGATGCATATGAAAATATTTGCTATAGCCGATTTGCATTTTGACTTCAAAAAGGAAAAACCTATGAATGTGTTCGGCGACAATTGGATTGACCACGAGGAAAAAATAATACATAACTGGAAAGCCGCGGTTGGGGAAGAGGATATTGTCCTCATACCGGGCGACATTTCATGGGCTCTTAAGCTTGAAGACTCCATTGGTGATCTGGAGAGAATCGACTGTCTGCCTGGAACAAAAATAATAGGGAAAGGCAACCATGATTACTGGTGGTCAACTTCAAGCAAGCTTGACAGGCTGGACCTGGGCACCATCAGGTTCCTGAAAAACAACAGCTATGAGTTTGAAGACTGTGTCGTATGCGGCACAAGAGGCTGGGATACCATGGAGGAACACACTGAAGAAGAAACAAACAAAAAAATATTCATGAGAGAAATGAACAGGCTGAAAATTTCCCTGGATTCAGCAAAGAAATGTTCAAAGCCCATAATAGTCATGCTTCATTTTCCTCCGTTTACAAGTGATGGCCTCCCCAACGAATTCTTTTCAATCCTAAAGGAATATAATACCCGTGACTGCATTTACGGCCATCTCCATGGAGAGGACGGCCATAAGAACATAAGGGAAGGTTTCATCGACGGCATAAATGTACACTGCGTTTCAAGCGACTACATGAATTTCGAACTGAAGTTAATAAGATAATTTAATTGATATTCGGATTTTTTCCGGATATTTTTTTGCATATAAAACTGTAAAAAGGCCATCATAACAAGGATGTTTGATATTTTGACAAAATGCAAGATGAATGTGATGCAAGCAGCAAAATTTGTACATGGGATGTAAACAAAAAAGATAGCCGGCTCTTGACACAGATACAAATCTAGAGTATTATTTATTTAGAAAAAAACGTTTTTATATGTAAGGATGGTGAAACATGGGGAAGATGGATGCGCTTGTTAAGAAATACAGAGAACCCGGATTATGGCTTGAACAGGTTGATATACCCGTTCCTGAAGAGGGAGAAGTAAAGATAAAAATCCATAGGACTTCAATCTGCGGAACAGATGTCCACATCTATGAGTGGAACAAATGGGCTCAGGATACGATACCTGTTCCTATGACCATCGGTCATGAGTTCGTGGGTGAAATTGTTGAGCTTGGAAAAGGAGTCAGGGATCTGCAGGTTGGAGATCTGGTTTCAGGAGAAGGGCACATAGTCTGCGGAAAGTGCCGCAACTGTCTGGCAGGTAGAAGACATTTGTGCAAGGATACAAAAGGAGTGGGGGTGAACCGTACCGGAATATTTTCTGAGTATGTAACACTGCCTGCAACAAATATTTGGCTTTGCGACAGTTCGCTTCCGGAGGAAATCTACAGCATTTTTGATCCTTTCGGAAACGCGGCTCACACAGCATTGTCTTTTGAAGTGCTTGGAGAAGACGTGCTTGTGACAGGGGCAGGACCCATCGGGATTATGGCAGCAGCCATAGCCAAACATGCCGGCGCAAGATTTGTGGTTCTCACGGATGTAAACAACAACAGGCTGGAACTTGCCCAGAAAATGGGGCATTTCAGGACTGTCAACACAAGGGAAGAAAGCTTGAGAGACGTCATGGCTGAACTGGGTATGAAGGAAGGATTTGACGTGGGCCTGGAAATGTCAGGCAACGGCATTGCTCTCAACCAGATGATCGATCATATGACTCACGGCGGCAAAATTGCCATGCTTGGAATTCAGGAGCCAGACACTGCAGTGGACTGGAACAAGGTAGTATTCAACGGACTTCACATCAAGGGAATCTACGGCAGAGAAATGTTTGAGACGTGGTACAAGATGCAGTCCATGCTGAAATCGGGACTGGATATTTCGCCCATAATAACCCACAGGTTCCATTACACCGAGTACGAGAAAGGCTTTGAAGCAATGCTCAGCGGAAAGTCCGGAAAAGTAGTTCTGGACTGGACTGAAAAAAGACAGCTTTAATAAATACGAAAGGGGATGGTAAAGTGTACGAAAACCATAAAAAACATTACACGGATATTTTGCAGGAAATAAAAGACAGCGGCCTTTGGAAGGAAGAAAGAGTCATAACCACACCTCAAAAAAGCAGGATAAATACAACCAGGGTCAACGGCGTTCTCAACATGTGCGCCAACAACTACCTGGGGCTTGCAGACAATCAACAGGTCATAGAGGCTGCAAAAAAAGCATACGACACATGGGGATACGGACTTTCATCCGTAAGGTTCATATGCGGAACACAGAGCATTCACAAACAACTGGAGGAAAAACTGAGCAGCTTTTTGATGACCGAAGACACCATTCTTTACTCTTCGGCATTTGATGCCAACGGGGGACTGTTTGAAACTATCACAACGGAAAATGATGCAATCATCAGCGATGAACTGAACCATGCAAGCATCATCGACGGAGTCAGACTTTCCAAGGCGAAAAAGTACAGATACAAAAACAATGACATGGCTTCCCTGGAAGAACAGCTGATTCAGGCAGACAAGGACGGAGCCGGGATAAAAATAATTGCAACCGACGGCGTATTCTCCATGGACGGTATAATTGCTAACCTTAAAGGAATATGTGACCTGGCAGACAAGTACAACGCCATGGTTATGGTAGATGACAGCCATGCTGTGGGATTTGTAGGCAAGACAGGAAGAGGAACACATGAATACAGGGACGTGGTAGGAAGAGTGGACATAATTACAGGAACTCTGGGCAAGGCTCTTGGAGGAGCCAGCGGCGGATACACCAGCGGGAGAAAGGAAATAATAGACCTGCTGAGACAGCGCTCAAGACCGTACCTGTTTTCCAATACGCTGGCACCGGCCATTGCTGGAGCTTCGCTGAAGGTTCTTGAGATGCTGTCTGAAAGCACAAGTTACAGGGATAAGCTTGAAGAAAACACAAAATACTTCCGACAGGAAATCAAGAAAATCGGACTAACCATAGTAGAAGGCGAACATCCCATAGTGCCCATAATGCTGGGTGATGCCGTGCTGTCGCAGAAGATGGCCGAGAAGCTTCTTGAAAAGGGAGTTTATGTAATAGGTTTCTACTATCCTGTTGTTCCAAAAGGAAAGGCAAGAATAAGGACGCAGATTTCTGCGGCACATTCAAAGGAAGACCTGGACTATGCCATCAGGGCGTTTAAGGAAGCGAAGGAAGAACTGGGAATATAATTGCCCGGGAAATATGCCGAAAAAGCTAAAATGATGCCTTATATGGTAGGAATTTTGCATTATGAATTTACGAAAAGCTTTTAAAGCTGAAAATTCAATATAAATAGTAAAAATTGTTTCGTTAATCCTTGACGAAACAGTTTTTTATTTTATTTTAATTTTTTTCGGGGACAAAATAATTGAAAAAAAAGTTGAAAAGGTATATACTAAATTGCAACAATTATTTTAATGAAGGAGGCAATGCAATGCAGAAAAAGGACATAAAATGGTCTGAACTTGGTTTTAGCTACATCAAGACTGACAAAAGGTACATATCTTACTGGAAAGACGGAAAATGGGATGACGGTCAGCTTGTTGAAGACAATAAAATTTCTATAAGTGAAGGTTCAACTTGTCTTCATTACGGACAGGAATGTTTTGAAGGATTAAAGGCTTACGGCACTAAGGACGGTGGAATCCAGCTGTTCAGACCGGATGAAAATGCTAAGCGTATGCAGAAAAGCTGTGAAAAGGTAATGATGCCTGCGGTTCCCGTTGAGAAATTCATAGACGCGTGCATGCAGGTAGTTAAAGCCAATGAAGCATGGGTACCCCCATACGGTTCAGGAGCTACTTTCTACCTTAGACCATACGTAATAGGAATCGGAGACAACATCGGAGTTAAACCTGCTCCGGAATACATATTCGGCGTATTCGGCATGCCTGTTGGTCCTTACTTCAAAGGCGGAATGAATCCGGTTAACTTTGTAACTACAGACGAAGACAGAGCTGCACCACACGGAACAGGAAAGAACAAAGTCGGCGGAAACTACGCAGCAAGCTTGCATTCACACCATGACGCTGTTGCAAAGGGATTTGCAGACTGCATTTATCTAGATCCTGCAACTCACACAAAAATTGACGAAGTAGGAGCAGCAAACTTCTTTGGTATTACAAAGGACAATAAGTTTATAACACCGCATTCGACTTCAATTCTTCCGAGTATAACAAGAATTTCCCTGATGCAGGTTGCAAAAGAATACCTGGGAATGGAAGCAATCGAAACTGATGTTTACATCGACCAGATTGACCAGTTTGCAGAAGCCGGAGCATGCGGAACAGCAGCTGTTATCACTCCTATCGGAGGAATAGAACACAAAGGCAACATGCACGTGTTCCACAGCCAGACTGAAGTAGGCCCTGTTACAAGAAAACTTTACGAAACATTGTACGGAATTCAGATGGGCGATGTAAATCCGCCAGAAGGATGGATTTATAAAGTCAATTAAGAATTAAGAGTTAAGAATATAAAAGAGATCCTTGATGTTCAGGCAATGTCTGAATTATCGAAGGATCTTTTTGTTTATGAATCTGTTACAGAAATTTTGCAACTTCTTCCTTTGAGTGGCTCAGCCGCATGAGGGACTTGCGCATGAGGTCCACTGGTATTACCGTAAGGGATAAGGACAAAACTGTCATGAATTCCCTCATGGTCAGCCCGTAAGTTCTGAACACACTATTGCCGAAAAACAAAAGCAGCATCTGTATGACACATACGATTCCCATGATGATAACAAATGACTTGTTTTTCAGTATGTTGGACAGAAGGTTTATCCTCTGGGTCCTGGAATTTAAGCTGTTGAATATGGCGCAGAACATGAAGAGGGCAAAGAAGCCTGTCATCAGGTACGCATCACCCTCAGACTTCCTGAACACTGCCTTTATACCCGGAAATTTCAAAAACAGGATGCAAAGAATGGTTGTGTAGATTCCCGTAAGGAATATCTGGTTGGCCATGTAGCCGTTGATGATCTTTTCTCCCTTCTTTTTAGGTTTCTCCTCCATGTATTCGGGAAGGGGGGCTTCTCCGGCAAAGGCCAGGCCTGCCAGGGTATCCATAACCATGTTTATCCACAGCATCTGTGTGACTGTTATGGGAGTTTCAATTCCTATGAACTGGCTTATGAGTGTGACGGCCATGGCGCACATGTTTATGGAAAGCTGGAAGATTATGAACTTTCTGATGCTTTTGAAGATGGTTCGGCCATAAAGGATGGACTTGCATATGGATGAAAAGTTGTCATCCAGTATGACTATGTCGCTGGCTTCCTTTGCCACCTCTGTGCCGCTTCCCATGGAAAATCCCACATCTGCCCTCTTAAGGGCCGGAGCGTCGTTCACTCCGTCTCCCGTCATTCCGGCTACCATACCCATTTCCTGTGAAAGCTTCACAAGCCTAGTCTTGTCAGAAGGCATGGCTCTTGCCACAACACGTATTTTAGGCATCATGCTCTTTACCTGAGCATCGGACATGTTCCTCAATTCATCTGAAGTCAGAATCACGTTGCCCTTGGCATAATCCAATAGATTTGCTTCCTTGGCGATGGATGAGGCTGTTTCTTTCCCGTCTCCTGTTATCATGACAATCTGCACTCCCGCCGCTGATACGTCTTCAATGCTTTTTGCCACATCATGCCTTAATTCGTCTCTTATGCAGGCAATTCCAACCAGCGTCAGTCTGGAAAAGCCGCCTGTCAGCTTGTCGAGGTTTTCTTCCGAGGTGGCCAGGGCAAGAAGCCTTGCGCCCGATGCGGCTGCATCTTTGGACAGCCTGTTAAGTTCAAATATGTTGTTCATTTCCGTCCTTGTTCCGTTTGTCAGGTAGCAGTGGGTGCAGAAAGGGAGAATCTTTTCAGGCGCTCCCTTTATGAGAGTTAGGTTAATGTCTCCTTCAACCTCCGAAGCTGAATACTTGTTCTTGCTGTTGAAGTTCACTTCCCTTGTCTTCAATATGTTTGCATTTATGAGAGGATAGTTCATGGCAAATCTCAACATGGCCCTGTCCGTGGAATTTCCTCCCACGGGAAGCTGCCTCCTGCCATCATGCCCGATTTTTGAGCCGTTGTTGTAGACGGATGAAACGTATATTATTTTCCAGAGCTTTTTTTCCTCCTTGAGCTTGTACATGTTTTCGTAGATGCTGCCGTCTCCCGTTATGAATTTTGACACCTGGAGCCTTCCTTTTGTGAGGGTTCCGGTTTTGTCCGTAAACAGGATGTTGAGGCTGCCGGCTGTTTCAATACCCACAAGCTTTCTCACCAGCACGTTGTCACGTATCATGCGCTTCATGTTGGAGGACAGCACGACGGTTATCATGACGGGAAGTCCTTCGGGAACGGCCACAACTATGATTGTTACTGCCATTGTGACAGCTCTTATAACGTCCTGAGCCAGGTTGTAGGGGTTTGATGCGTAGGCTGCTATTAAAGCTGCATCGAATCCATTGTCTATGACTATGGATTTGAAAAGGGAGGAGGACAGCACAAGGAATGCACCCATGTAACCCAGACGGCTTATGAATCTTGCCAGGTCAGTGAGCCTGCGTTTTAAGGGACTGTCCGACTTGTCCTGCTGCAGTTCCTTTGCCAAGTGCCCGTAGTAAGTTTTTTCACCCACGTGCTGAACGAGCATGGTACCGCTTCCCTGGTACACTATGGAGCTGCTGAATACAAGAGTGGGATTGGAAAGGCTCTTGTCGTCGTTGTCATCAAAGTTTACCATGGCAGCCGATATTTTATGAGCTTCCTTGGCCTCTCCGTTTAAGGAGGACTGATCCACATCAATCTGCCCGTCTATGAGCATGCCGTCGGCAGGAATCCTGTCACCTTGGGAAAGCAGCACAAAATCTCCCGCCACAACTTCGGAAGATGGGATTTCAGTCAGCGAACCGTTCCTGTACACCTTGCAGTTGGTTTTTTGAGCGTCCTCCACAAGCTTTTCAAAGGCAAGCTGGCTTCCGTATTCGGATATGCTGGAGACGAGAGTCGCTAGCATTATTGATACTGCAATTCCTATGGATTCATACCAGTTGAAGTTTCTGATGAACATCAGGATGTTGAGGCCCAGCGCCACAAGAAGTATTTTGATGGTAGGATCTCCGAAGCTGGCAGCATAATGACTGAAGAAATTTTTTCTCTTAACTGGTTCAATTGTGTTGGAACCGAATTTTTTTCTTGATACTGCAGCTTCTTCATTGCTTAGTCCTCTGTAATTTTTGTTGAAACTTTTCATTGCCTGCATATTTCACCTCTGATTCTTTTGTGATGTTGGTCTTTATTCAATATATGTGGACAAGATTAAAATAGAACCTGGAATATTTGCTCCGCAATATGGAAGCAATTGACAATGGTGTCGACATAAATAAGTTGAAATATTTTTTTTTTAGGTTATAATAGTTTTATTAGTTTAATGTCGTAATGAAGTAGGTGGAAGAATGGATAACAATAAAGAAATATTAGTAACTGAAGAAGGATATCAGGAACTCATCAACGAGATTGAGTACAGGAAGACAAGACTGAGAAAAGAAATTGCCGAGAGAATAAAGGGTGCCCTGAAGGAAGGCGACTTAAGCGAAAATTGCGAGTACCACGAATCGAAAGAAGAACAAAACAAAAATGAGTCAAGAATAATCGTGCTTGAGCATACTCTTAAGTACGCTAAAATAGTGAAACACAATGCAGCAAACAAGGATATCGTTCAGATAGGAAGCAAAGTGGTTTTAAAGGACATCGAATTTGATGAAGTTCTCGATTATTCCATCGTGGGAGCAACAGAAGCAGACCCCGTTGCAGGGAAAATTTCAAATCTATCGCCTTTGGGCTCGGAGCTTATGGGCAAAAAAAGAGGAACAACCATCAATGTGGCATCCCCAGGAGGATTGGTGAAGTACGAAATTCTGGAAGTAAGTTAAAGAAAGATTAAGCTTTGTGATGTAAAATTACAAAGCTTTTTATTTTTGTATATGTAAAATTAACTTGAAGAAATTACGCAATAATTGTATAATAGCATGAATGTATTAGAAAAGGGGACAAAATGAGCGATAGAGTTTTAAAAGAGGTCAAAAAGACCAGTATAGGGGGCCAGGCTCTTATTGAAGGCATCATGATGAAGGGCCCTGACAAAATAGCCACGGCTGTAAGAAAGCCTGACGGTGAAATTGAGGTTAAGGAAAGTGAAATCAATCAGATTTTTAAGAATAAATTTTTCAAGCTTCCATTGATAAGAGGAAGCTTTGTGCTAATAGATTCGCTGGTTAACGGCGTGAAAGAGCTCATGTATTCAGCCGAATTTTACGGAGACGACTACGAGGAGGATGCTGTAGACCGTTTCCTGAAGAAAATTTTCAAGGACAAGGCAGATACTGCAATAATATATGCATCCGTAGCAATTGCCCTGGTTTTTTCCGTGGGAGTGTTCATACTGGGACCTACACTTTTGACCAATGTATTAAAAAACCTGGTGAAAAACACATTTTTATTGAACCTGGCAGAAGGTGTTATAAGAGTAGGCTTGTTCGTAGGTTATGTGTACTTGGTCTCAAAGCTTGACGACATAAAAAGGGTATTCATGTATCACGGAGCAGAGCACAAGACCATACACTGCTATGAGCACGGGGAAGAGCTGACGGTTGACAACGTGAGAAAGTATTCCACGCTGCATCCACGCTGCGGAACAAGTTTCATGATAAATGTAATGCTCATAAGCATTATCGTATTTTCATTTTTCGGATGGCCGAACCCGCTCATGAGACTTGTCATAAGACTTGCAATGCTGCCGGTGATTGCGGGAATCTCATACGAGCTGAACAAGTATGTGGGAAAATGTCAGAAAGAGAATATTCTCACGAAAATAATATCCTATCCAGGATTTCTGATTCAGAAGATAACAACCAAGGAACCTGATGACTCCATGATAGAGGTGGCTATAGAAGCCATGAACAGAGTCATACCAGCAAACGGAGTAGATGATACATGGTAACAATTGAAAAATTGTTGAAAGATGGAATTGAAATAGTCAAAGAGAGGGATTACAACAATCCCTTTCTTGACGTGCAGCTTATTTTATGCCACCTGCTCAGCAAGGACAGGGTGTACCTGCACCTTAACAGAAAAGAGGAAGTGGAAGAAAAAACGGCTGAGCGTTTTTACGAGATGGCAGAAAAAAGAAACCAGGGCTATCCGCTGCAATATATGACCAATTCCCAGGAGTTCATGGGGATTGATTTTTATGTTCAGGAAGGGATACTTGTTCCGAGGCCCGATACGGAAACACTGGTTGAAAAAGTCATAAAAATCGTGAACACCACAGAAATGAAAGACAGGTACCTAAGAATACTGGACATAGGCACCGGAAGCGGTGCAATTGCAGTAAGCCTTGCATACTACCTGAAAAATGCCTGTGTAACAGCCATGGACATAAGCAAAGAAGCCATTGAAACTGCAGCTGTAAACATAGAGAAGAACAATATGAAGAACGTCACAACTCTTGAAGGTGACATATTCACACATGCATTTTCAGACGAAAAATTTGACATTGTGGTATCCAATCCGCCTTACATCAAAAAAGAAACAATAGGTGAATTACCGTTGGAAGTATCCGTATATGAGCCTAAGCTGGCGCTGGACGGAGGAGAAGACGGGCTGGAGTATTACAGGCAGATTGTGAAGGTTTTTGGTGAAATCCACACCAAGACTGCAGTGCTGGCTGTGGAAACAGGCCACGATCAGGCATTGGACGTGAATGAAATATTCAGCAAGTCGGGATTGTTCAGAAAGATCGAAACAGACAAAGACCTGGGCGGCAACGACCGTGTCGTGACTGGTTTCTTGTAGCTTTGAACCGGATATACTCAAAGCAGGATCATATAACCAATAGTTTAATAAAAGAAAGAGGATAGAAATGATAGATAAATTGCAGGCATTAAATGAAAAATATACGGAGCTCAGCGAAAAGATTTCCGACCCGGAAATCCTCAGCGATTCCCAGAAGCTTCAAAAGCTCATGAAGGAACAGGCTCAGCTGGAACCCATAGTAACGAAGTACAACGAGTACAAGGAAGTTGAAACCCAGCTTGAAGATTCAAAGGCAATGCTCAATGAGAAGCTTGACGATGACTTCAGGGAAATGGTGAAGGAAGAGGTTAAGGAGCTCAGTGTTAAAATTGAAGAGCTTGAACAGGAAATTAAAATACTGCTTCTTCCAAAGGATCCCAACGATGACAAGGACGTAATTGTGGAAGTGAGAGCCGGTGTCGGAGGAGACGAGGCAGGGCTGTTTGCAGGAGACCTGCTCAGAATGTACTTAAGGTATGCCGAAAGGCAGGGTTGGAAGACCGAGTTCATTTCGGTCAACGAACAGGGCATAGGCGGCTACAAGGAAGTAATATTCTCCATCAAGGGAAGGGGAGCATATTCAAAATTAAAGTACGAGAGTGGCGTTCACCGCGTGCAGCGTGTTCCGGACACGGAGTCCAGCGGGCGCATTCACACATCATCGGCTACGGTTGCAGTGCTGCCTGAGGTTGATGACATTGAAATAGAAATAAACCCCAACGATGTAAGGGTTGACGTGTTCCGTTCATCAGGAAACGGAGGACAGTGCGTTAACACCACAGACTCAGCCGTAAGACTTACCCATATACCAACAGGCATTGTTATTTCCTGCCAGGATGAGAAGTCGCAGCTGAAGAACAAAGACAAGGCGTTCAAGGTTCTAAAGGCAAGGCTTTACGACATGTACCAGCAGGAGCAGAATGATGAGCTGGCGCAGCAAAGAAAGAGCCAGGTAGGTTCCGGGGACAGAAGTGAAAGAATAAGGACGTACAACTTCCCTCAGGGAAGAGTCAGCGACCACAGAATAGGTCTTACCCTTTACAAGCTTGACTCGTTCATAGACGGGGACATCACGGAAATGCTGGATGCTCTCATGACTTCCGACCAGGCCGAGAAGCTGAAGAACCTGGCCGATTAAACGGAGGCGTTATGCGAATAGATAAATATCTTAAAAACGCGCGCGTCATAAAGCGCAGAACCATTGCAAAAGAAGCCTGCGACCAGGGAAGGGTGCTTGTAAACGGCAAGCCGGCCAAACCTGGAACAGAGGTTGAAACAGGCGATGAAATAGAGATAATCTTTGGCACCAAGCCCATGAAAATCAGGGTTGAACAGGTGCTGGAACATGTGATGAAAGATGATTACAAGGAAATGTACAGCATAATTAATGATTAAAGCCTGAAAAAGCGGGTATATATTTATTGTTGGGTATGGAAAATATTGCGGAAATTGAAAAAATTACGCATAAGAAGATTAAATCAGAATATTTTTGCACTGCCCACATCCTTGGAATGTAAGGGATAAATAAATCTTAAGAGGTGCGTTATGGAATTAAAAGGAAGCAAGACAGAACAAAACTTAATGACTGCATTTGCAGGTGAATCTCAGGCACATGTGAAGTATACCTACTATCAGAATCAGGCTAAAAAAGACGGATATGTACAAATCAGCAAGTTCTTTGAAGAAACAGCAAGAAATGAAAGAGAACACGCAAAACTGTGGTTCAAACTTCTTCACGACGGCATGCCTGAAACTCCGGTTAATCTGAAAGATGCGGCAGCAGGAGAAAACTATGAGTGGACAGATATGTATGCAAACTTTGCAAAGGTTGCAAGAGAAGAAGGCTTCAATAAGATAGCCTACCTTTTCGAAGGAGTTGGGGCAATCGAAAAAGGCCATGAGGAAAGATACCTGGCTCTGCTTGAAAACATTGAAACAGGAAAGGTATTCAAGCGTGAGGGAGAACTTGTTTGGCAGTGTGACAACTGCGGACACATCCATGTAGGCAAGGAAGCTCCAAAGGTATGTCCTGTTTGCGACCATCCGCAGGCACACTTCCAGCTTTACACAAAACCGTACTAGAAGCAATTAAGAATTAAGAATTAATGGTAAATTGCCGGAACTATCCGGCAATTTTTTCTTTTTGCTTGAAGAATATTCTAAGTATGTTATAATAAAAAATAAAAATGATAGTTAATAATGAATTTTGAATAATTACAATTCAGCCGGGCTGAATTGCACCGTTAACTCTTAACTTAATTCTTCATTCTTCATTTTTAATTAATATACTGAAGGAGAAAAAAATGGCTAGCCTATGGAGTGGTAGATTTGAAAAGGCGATGGATGAAATTGTTGAGGAATTCAATGCATCCATATTTTTTGATAAAAGACTGTACGACTGTGATATAGCAGGAAGCATCGCACATGTCACAATGCTTTTTGAGCAGGGAATCGTCAGCGAAGAAGAAAAGAACAGCATAGTGGAAACGCTTAAAGAAATCAGAACAGAAATAAAAGAGGGTAAGATTACTTTTACTGTTCACGATGAAGACATACATATGGCCGTGGAGAGCATCCTCATCAAAAGGCTTGGGGAAACAGGAAAGAGACTTCATACCGCCAGAAGCAGAAACGATCAGGTTGCAGTGGACACAAGGCTTTATGCAAAAAGGGAAATCAGAGAGATAATAGAAAACTTGAAGTACATGGAGCATGTTCTGCTGGAAAAGGCGGATAAGTACCATGACAAGATAATGGTTGGCTTCACGCACATGCAGCATGCGCAGCCTGTAACTATAGGCTTCCATCTAATGGCATACTTCCAGATGTTCAAAAGGGACATAGAAAGGTTTGAACAGTGTTTTGAAAGAACCGACTACAATCCTCTGGGCTCCTGCGCACTGGCAGGAACCACGATTCCCATAAACAGACACAGGACAGCAGAGCTACTGGGATTTAAGAATGTCACTGAAAATGCCATGGATTCCGTCAGCGACAGGGACTACATACTTGAGATATTAAGCGATGCCTCCATATGCATGATGCACATAAGCCGCATGGCTGAAGAGTTTGTGTACTGGAATTCACAGGAATTTTCATACATATGGATTGATGACAGCTTCTGCACAGGAAGCAGCATCATGCCGCAGAAAAAAAATCCTGACATGGCTGAGCTGTTAAGGGGCAAGACAGGAAGAATTTACGGAAACCTCATGCAGCTTCTGACTGTAATGAAGGGAACACCGCTGGCTTACAACAAGGATTTCCAGGAAGACAAGGAAGGTCTGTTTGACACAGTGGACACCCTCAACAAGAGCCTTGTTATCTTTGCAAAGATGATAGAAAAAACAGAGTTCAGGATGGAGAACATACAAAAACACCTGGGACAGGGATTCCTGAACGCAACGGACATTGCCGAGCATTTTGTGAAGAACAAGATTCCATTCAGGGAAGCTCATGAAATAGTGGGCAAGATGGTCAAGTACTGCGAGTCTAACAACAAGGACTTTGTGGATCTCTCTGACGAAGAACTTCAAAAGATAGATGCAAGGGTAAGCAGGAAGTCTCTTCCTGATTTAACCATGGAAGGCTGTGTAAACGGAAGAGTTTCCTACGGAGGAACGGCACCTGTTGAAGTTAAAAGACAAATCAAAGCCGGAAGACAATGGCTGGAAGGAGAACAAGATGAACTATAATGAAGAAGCATTGAAGATGCACGAGAAATTCAAAGGAAAGATTGAAGTCGTAAGCAAGGTGAGGGTTGAAAACAGGGATGACCTGAGCACCGCGTACACGCCGGGGGTGGCAGAGCCCTGCAGAAAGATACATGAAAACACAGAGGACGTTTATAAATACACTTCAAAAGGAAACTTGGTGGCAGTGCTGTCAGACGGCTCTGCCGTTCTGGGCCTGGGAAACATCGGCGCTGAGGCTGCAATTCCGGTAATGGAAGGAAAGGCTGTGCTTTTCAAAAATTTCGCAGGAGTTGACGCATTCCCAATTTGTGTAAAGTCACAGGACATAGAAGAAATAATAAAGACGGCAGTAAACATTGCTCCGGTTTTCGGAGGAATAAATCTGGAAGACATACAGGCGCCAAAATGCTTCGAAATAGAGGACAGGCTTAAAAAACTTCTTGATATTCCGGTTTTCCACGATGATCAGCATGGAACAGCCATAGTGGTGTCAGCGGCACTAATCAACGCTCTTAAGCTTACAAAAAAGAAGCTTGAAGAAGTAAAGATTGTTTTGAACGGACCGGGAGCAGCAGGAACTGCCATAATAAAGATGCTTCTATCACTGGGAGCAAAAAACATAATAGCCTGTGACAGCAAGGGTATAGTTGTGGAAGGCCGCCAAGGCGGACTCAACGCCCACAAGACTGAGCTGGCTCAAATTACCAACAGCGAAAAACTGAGCGGATCTCTTTCTGATGCGCTGACAGGAGCAGATGTGTTCATCGGTGTGTCGGCTCCGAATTCGGTTACGGAAGATATGGTGAGAACAATGAACAAGGATTCCATAATCTTTGCCATGGCCAACCCAACTCCTGAGATTATGCCTGGACTGGCTAAAAAAGCAGGCGCCAGGGTTGTGGGAACGGGAAGATCAGACTTCCCCAACCAGATAAACAATGTGCTGGCATTTCCGGGAGTGTTCAGAGGAGCTCTTGACTGCCACGCAAAACAGATTACCGAAGAAATGAAAAAGGCTGCTGCTTATGCCATAGCTGGTCTTGTTTCTGACGAGCAGCTTGCCGAGGACTTCATAATTCCGGGACCATTCAACAACAAGGTTGCAGGCGCTGTAGCAGAAGCAGTTGCGAAAGCTTGGGAAACGGAATAAATATATATGGAGGCTGCAATGATAAAATACAGTGCTGATTTAAACAGCAGCGATGTTGTCAAACTGACACAAGAGCTTATCAGAATACCCAGCCATAAATACACAGAAAACAGAGAAGCTGCAGTTGCTGAGTTTATTTACGAATATTGCACCAAGCACGGTCTTGAAGCTGAATATCAGGAGGTGGAAGGACCAAGAAAAAATGTTCTGGTCAGGCTAAGAGGAAAAGGGACAGGAAAGACATTGCTGTTCAACGGGCACATTGATACCGTGCCCCCTTATGAGATGACTGTTGAACCATACGGAGGGCTGATTGTGGATTCCTTCGTCACAGGCAGGGGAGCCAACGACATGAAGGGCGCCGTAGCCTGCATGATAACGGCCATGCTTCAGATAAAAAACAAGGGAATAGTCCTTGGAGGAGATATTGTGCTTACTGCTGTGGCAGGTGAGGAAGAAAAAAGTGACGGAACCGAAACAGTTGTTAAGAGCGGCATCAGAGCAGATGGAGCCGTTGTAGGCGAACCTTCCAATTATGGATATGCGCTGGGGCACAGGGGGCTTGAGTGGCTTGAGATTAAAATTCAGGGAAAGGCAGCCCACGGCGGAATTCCTGAAATGGGCATCAATGCCATATCAAAGGCTGCAAAACTTATCAGCAGGATTGAAAGCAACCTTATGCCAAAGCTCAAAGAAAGACAAAATGAGTGGATGGGACCTTCGGTGATGAATTTCGGACTCATAAGCGGCGGAACCCAGCCAAGTTCTGTTGCAGACAGCTGTGTAATCCAGATAGACAGAAGATATCTTCCGGAAGAAAACGTTGATTCAGTACTCCGCGAATACCAGGACATAATAGATGAGCTGAAGAATGAAGATCCTGACTTCCAGGCAAGTATTTCAAGGATGGAATCTAATCTCATGGTGGGTTTTGACCATGCTCCGCTAATAGCCCAGCCGCATTCTGAAATAGCAAAGACCGTTACAAGTGTTTTAAGGCAGTACATAGGCAAGGAACCGACAATTGAAAAACGAAGAGGATGGACGGATGCAGGCGTTCTTTCAACCTACGGAAAAATTCCGACGGTTGTTACTGGCCCGGGAGATTTGAAATATTCCCACACCAGGGACGAAAAAATTCCGGTAGCCGACCTGGTTAACTATGTTGAAATATATACAAGAATAGCAGAGGAGTTCTGCAGGTAACTAATGGAGGGAAAAATGCTGGATATTAAAATAGTGAACGGCTTGATAATAGATGCCGAAAACAAGAAGATCATTGAAGGAGATTTGGGAATAAAGGATGGTAAGATTACCGCTGTCGGAATCGTGCCGGAGTCTGCCCAGAATGTAATAGATGCAAAGGGCAGGTACGTTTCGCCGGGCTTCATAGATATCCACATGCATGAGGAAGATTTGGAGCTGACTCAGAAGAAGGGCTACGACATTGGTGACACCATGCTCAACATGGGCGTTACCACCTGTGCTGTAGGAAATTGCGGCAACAACAGACAAAGCATAGAAGAGCTGTACCGGTTCATAAATGAAAAAGGAAATCCCGTTAACTACATTTCCTACATCGGACACAATTTTCTGAGAACCCAGGCAGGCAACACGGACATCTACAAGAAATCCACCAGGGAACAAATCAAAAAAATGCAGGAGATGGTTAAGAAGGCTGTTGACTTCGGAGCCATAGGCGTGTCCTTCGGACTGGAATACTGTCCGGGCATCGACACGGAGGAAGCCATCGAAATCACCAGCGAAATTCAGGGAAGGAAAGACCTTCTGCTGGCAGCTCATTACAGAAAGGACGCCAAGTATGCCCTGGATGCCATAAATGAAATGGCCCTCATAGGCAAGGAAACAAAAATACCGTTTCAGATATCACACATCTCAAGCTTAAGCGGATACGGAAACATGACAGAAGCACTGAAGCTCATTGAAGATATAGTGAACAGCGGAACAGACATGCTGGTCGATGCTTATCCCTACGATGCATTCAGCACCTACATCGGTTCAGCCGTGTTTGACGAAGGATGCTTCGAACTGTGGAACAGGAGCTATGATTCAATCATGCTTACAGAAGAGCCTTTCAGAGGCATGTTCTGTGACAGGGAGCTGTTTGAGAAGGCCAGAAAGGAGTATCCCAACATGCTGGCTGTAGCATATGTGATGAATGAGGATGAAATAGTTCAAGCACTCAATCATCCGCTGGTTATGGTGGCAAGCGACGGAATATACAGAAATCACTCCGGCCATCCAAGAGGAGCCGGTACATTCCCAAGGGTCATTGGGCACTACGTGAGAGATCAAAAGAAGATGGACTTTTTTGACGCAATATACAAGATGACATACATGCCTGCAAAGCGTCTTATGCTTAGACAAAAGGGGCTCATAAAGGAAGGCTATGATGCAGACATTACTATTTTTGACTACAACACAATCATAGATAAGGCAACGTTCCAGGACCCTCAGGTGAGACCTGAAGGCGTTGATTTTGTAATCGTAAACGGCAAAGTTGCAATAGCTGACAACATTACGGTGAACAACACCCATGGAAGGTTTTTAAAAAGAGGAGAAGCATAAATATTAACTCTAGGAATAAATATGCACAACGCTTATTTATTATTAAAAAATGCTTGCGTAAGGGTCTTCTATATGCTAAGATTATTAAAATATCAAAAATTAATCAATAAAATGATTAATTTTTGATTTTAATTAAATCATTTAAAGGAGGAGATTTATGGAAAAAGAAAAGAAAAAAGGAAGAGTGCCTCATACCTATGTAATTTTGTTTGCAATGATCATTATAATCGCACTTCTTACCTACGTAATTCCAGCAGGACAGTATCAAAAGGTTGAATCATCTACAGGAAGAATGGTTGTTGATCCTAATTCTTATGCACAGGTCGACCCGACGCCGGCCAAGCCTTTCGACGTGCTTAAGGCATTTCCAAAAGGCCTTGCAGCCGCACAAAGCATCGTATTTTTCATCTTCATCGTAGGCGGATCCTTTAATGTGGTTAACCAAACCGGAGCTATTGAAGCTGGTATCAGCAAGGTAGCTTTAGGTCTGAAGGGAAAAGAAAAGCTGTTAATACCTATCATCGTATTCATATTTTCAATAGGCGGAGCAACCATCGGTATGGCTGAGGAAGCAATAGTATTTGTTCCGATCGGTATTGCGCTGTCAAGAGCTTTAGGCTATGATGCCATCGTTGGTATGTCAATTGTTTCATTAGGAGCTGCAGTAGGCTTCACATCAGGTTTCATGAATCCTTTTACAGTAGGTGTTGCACAGAGCATTGCTGAACTGCCTATGTTTTCAGGTATCGCTTTGAGGCTTGTAATCTGGGTTTGCACTCTTGTGCTTGTAATCGGCTACATTTACAGATATGCAAACAAGGTTAAGGCAGATCCCACAAAGAGCTTGGTTTATGAGCTTGAGCTTCAGGAAAAGGACCATGCCATAGACCTGAGCAACGTAAAGGAAATGACAAAGAGACACTCCTTAGTGCTTATGGTATTCGGAATAGGCATGGCAATACTGATATTTGGAGTATTCAAATTCGGATGGTACATCACTGAAATAGCTGCCATATTCCTGGCTATAGGTATAATCGGCGGTCTTGTAGGAGGAATGAACCTGGACGAAATGGCTACCACATTCATTGCAGGTGCAAGGGACATGACTACAGGAGCACTGGTAGTAGGTCTTGCAAGAGGAATCCTGGTTATAATGGAAGGAAGCTTGATAATCGATACAATAGTATTCGGTATGGCTTCTGCTGTATCATCACTGCCTAAATCAGTGAGCGCTGTGGGAATGCTTTTGGTTCAGTCAATATTGAACTTCTTCATACCTTCAGGTTCAGGACAGGCTGCTACAACAATGCCTATAATGGCTCCTCTTTCTGAGGTAATAGGACTTTCAAGACAAACAGCTGTTCTTGCTTACCAGTTCGGCGATGGTATATCAAACTCAATAATTCCTACTTCCGGCGTGTTGCTGGCAAACCTGTCAGTAGCCAAGATCAAGTATGAAACATGGGTTAAGTACGTAGCACCTCTGATGGGGCTGTGGACATTGCTGGCTGCCGTATTCATGGTAATAGCAGTACTGATCAACTACGGACCGTTCTAGAATAAGAAAATATTAAGAACCCGGCATATGAAATGCCGGGTTCTTCTTCGATGACGATCAGAGTGACAAAATCATAATTTGCAATAAACAACCCCGACAATCATTGGAATGCCGGGGTTGTTTTATTTATTATTATTTTTCTGTGCTTTCAAATTCTTTTCTGATTTTTTCGTAAAGCTCTTTATTTTCCATTACCTCTGCTGCTGTAAGAACCAGAGCTGCAATCGTGTTTTTCATCTGTTCCTTTGCATAATCCGTCAAAGTTGCACTTGCCATTTCTCTTGTGTGGCCTGCTATGGAAGGGTCGTTTGTAATGTCGAAGTATGGATGGATTGCAGGGCATACCTGGCTTACCTGTCCCGCATCGATGCTTCCTGTACTCTTTGAAGGTTCTTTCATTACTATTCCTGCAACGTCATATATGCTCTTGTTGAATGTATCGGACAAGGCCTGGTTTGTTACCATGTTGTCGTAGTTGAACTCGTACTTTGTGATCTTGAGCTCACATCCAGTTGCAAGAGCAGCTCCTCTTGCACAGTTCTTCACCTTTTCCAGAAGTTCCATGTTATATGTCTTGGATGTGGAACGTACGTAAAACTGTGACTTAGTGTAGTCGGGCACAATATTGGCTGCCTTTCCTCCGTCAAGAATTACACCGTGAACTCTTGAATCACTTTTGAAGTGTTCTCTCAGTGCGTTGATGCTGTTGAATGTCTGAATGGCTGCATCAAGGGCATTTATTCCCTTTTCCGGTGAAGCTGCTGCATGGGCAGTCTTTCCGAAGAATTCAAACTGTACTGGTTCCAGGGCCAGTGAAGATCCGCTCTTTGTATATTCGCTGCCCGGGTGTGCCATCATGGCGACATCAACGTTGTCAAATTCATGGTTTGCAACATATGTAACTTTGGCTCCGCTTGTTTCCTCTGCTGGTGTACCGAATACTACAACCGTGCCTCCGATTTCGTCAACTATTTCTTTTAATATTATTCCTGCTCCTGTGCTCACAGTACCCAGCAGGTTGTGGCCGCATCCATGTCCTATGCCTGGAAGAGCATCGTACTCAGCCATGTAGGCAACGGTAATTCCTTCTTTTTGGCTCTTGTATTCTGCCTTGAATCCTGTGGCAACACCTGAGAAATTTTCCTGAACGGTGAAACCGTATTTTTTTAGCAGACTGGTGTGAAGAGCACAGGCTTTGTGTTCTTCGTATCCAAGCTCCGGATTGTTGTAAATTTCAAGGCTAAGTTCATTAAGCTCCGGAGAAAGCTCATTTATTAAATCCAACACTTTTTCTTTCATATTAAACTCCCCATTAATTTATTTGTTGTCAATTACTATCGAAACATAATAATATTTATTCACGAATAATATTACCATCATTAAAAAACGATGTCAATTTATAATATAAAAATATTATAGGATATTGCAATTGAACTAACATTATAATAAAATATATCTTTTAAAAATATGAAAGAAATGATAAAATATATTAAGATGATTAGAAAGGGTGAAGTAATGGAATATCAGAAAAAAACAGATGAACTTTACCGGGAGCTCTCCTTGTATTCAAGGGGAACAGTCCTTAAAGATGAGCCATTAAAAAATCACACTTACTTCAAGATAGGCGGTCCGGCAGACATATTGGCAGAGCCTGAAGATACAGATGATTTAAAAACAGTTTTGAAGCTGATAAAAAAACATGGTGCGGATTGCTTTGTTATAGGAAACGGAACAAACCTTCTGGTGTCAGATGCCGGATACAAGGGTATAATAATTAAAGTCGGAGAAAAATTCAATTATTTTTCAAGAAATGAAAACAAGGTCACAGCAGGAGCAGGAACGCTTTTATCTGTGATTGCCAAGTACCTGGCAAGAGAAGGCCTGGCAGGTTTTGAATTCGCCAGCGGAATACCCGGATACCTGGGAGGAGCCGTTTACATGAACGCAGGTGCCTACGGCGGAGAGATGAAGGATGTCGTAACAAGCGTGAAGTGCATGGATATGGACGGAAATGTCCATGAATTTTCACAAAAGGACATGGAATTTTCCTACAGGCATTCTAAAATAACCGATTCTGATATGATAGTGCTCGAAGCACAGCTTGAACTTAACTTTGGAAACAAAGAAGAGATAATGGAAATAATAAGAGACTTGAACGAGAAACGCACTTCAAAGCAGCCGTTGAACCTTCCAAGCGCAGGAAGCACATTCAAAAGACCGGAAGGCGGATATGCTTCTAAGCTTATTGAAGATGCAGGACTTAAGGGCCTCAGATACAAAGGCGCAATGGTATCCGACAAACACAGCGGATTCATCGTAAACTATGACAACGCCAGCTGTGAGGACGTTCTTGGGCTCATGAGGATAGTAATAAGCACTGTATATGATAAATTCGGCATAATTTTAGAACCTGAGATAAAAATAGTAGGAACAAAACTTTAAATAATTAAGAATTAAGAGTGAAGAGCGAAGAATTAATTCTTAACTCTTAATTGAATTTTGGAGGGTTTATGAAATTAAGAGCTGATTACCATATACATTCCACATATTCAAGGCGCGGCCACGGTAAGTCAACCATACAGGAAATAGCATCCATTGCTGCGGAAAAGGGCCTTGAAGAAATTGCCGTAACCGACCACGGCCCTAAGCATTACATGTTCGGGGTGCTGGAAAGCCGCATGGGTGAAGCCAAAGGTATTATCGAAGACATGCGAAGACAATATCCTGATCTTAAGATACTGTATGGTGTGGAAGCCAACATACTGGATTATGAAGGAACCACCGATATAAACGGCGAGGTTCTAAAGCAATGTGACATAATCCTATGCGGGTTCCACCTGGGAGCATTGTTTTCAACGCCGCGGGATTTCTGGAACTTCATTGTGAAAAACCGCATAGGAAGAAAGAACCGCAGGGTCAGGGAAGAAATGACCGCAAAAAACACAGAAGCTTTTCTCAAGGCCATGGATAGATACAAAATTGACATACTGACTCATCCGGGTGACAAGATTCCTCTGGATATCGACAAAATAGCCGCAAAGGCCCAGGAAAAGGGAATTATTCTGGAAATAAACAACAGCCACGGACACCTGAACAGCGAAGAAATAAAAATAGCAGCAAAGTACGACGTGAAGTTTGCCATCAATTCAGATGCCCATGTAAAGGAAAGGGTTGGAAGCTTTGATGAAGCCCTAAAAGCGGCAAAGGCAGCAGGACTCGATTTAAAAAGGATAATAAATTTGATATAAGAAAGAAGGGAGAATATGGAGTTTGTAATCATTACTGGGATGTCCGGAGCAGGAAAGAGCCAGGCCATCAAAATCATGGAAGACATAAACTATTACTGCATGGACAACATGCCTCCAGCTCTCCTTCCTAATTTTGCTGAACTGTGCAACAGTTCTTCCAAGGATGTAAACAAGGTTGCAGTAGTAGCAGACATAAGGGGAGGCATCTTTTTCAAGGACTTGTTCAACAGCTTGGAAGAGCTAAAAAATAAGGGCATAAAGTATCACATACTTTTTCTGGACGCTTCGGACGACGAGCTTGTTAAAAGGTACAAGGAACAAAGGCGTCCGCATCCGCTCAGCACAACGGGTACAATCATAGATGGTATACACAATGAAAGGGTTAGCCTTGAGGAAGTAAAGAAAAGGTCTGATTATATCATAGACACAACCAACATGAAAATAGGAAGGCTAAAGGAAGAAATTCACAACATCTTTCTTCAGGGCAACATCACTTACAACATCAACATTACGGTCATGTCCTTCGGCTACAAGTACGGACTGCCGCAGGATTCGGATCTGGTTTTTGACGTAAGGTTTCTTCCCAATCCGTTTTATATAGAGGAGCTGAAATCTTTTACGGGTAATGACAGGAATGTTCAGGACTATGTCATGAGTTTTGATACTACAACAACATTTATTGAAAAATTAAAAGACATGCTCTTTTTTCTTTTGCCTCACTACATGGCTGAAGGAAAGTCCAATCTGGTTATTTCCATTGGCTGTACGGGTGGCAAGCACCGTTCGGTGACAATAGCCAACCATATTGCTGCCATATTGAGCGGCGAGAACTACAGGGTTCTTTTAAATCACAGGGATATAGGAAAATAGGGGAGAATATATGAAGATAGTGGTATTCGGAGGGGGAACCGGCCTCTCTATATTGCTCAGAGGGCTTAAAAGGTTCACCAGGGACATTTCTGCCGTGGTAACCGTGGCAGACAACGGTGGGGGCTCCGGTGTGCTTAGGGAAGACTTGGGTATGCTGCCGCCTGGTGACATGCGAAACTGCATAATAGCACTTTCCGACATTGAACCTACAATGGTAAGTCTCATGCAGCACCGCTTCAAGGAAGGATATCTCAAGGGGCAGAGCTTTGGAAATCTGTTCATAGCAGCAATGTACGAAATATTCGGGGATTATGAGCATGCCCTTAAGGAAATAGGCGGTATATTCAGGCTGTCGGGCAAGGTTCTGCCCATGACGCTGCAGGATGCGCAGCTTAAGGCTTTTCTTGACAACGGAGACATCATTCTCGGAGAAAAGGATATTCCGGAGTATGTGAGCAAGTCGGGATGCATAATTGACAGGATTTCTCTTGTGCCCGAGGAATGTTTGCCTCTGGATGAAACGCTGAAGGACATCAGCGAAGCAGACATAGTTGTTCTTGGACCGGGAAGCCTTTATACCAGCGTCATACCGAACATACTTGTTGGAAACATTACTGAGGCTATTGAAAATTCAAAGGCCAAGGTGTTTTATGTGTGCAACCTCATGACCCAGCCCGGTGAGACGGACAATTACAATGTGTACGACCATGTAAGCGCCATAATAAAGCACAGCAGCAGATACCTTATTGATTATGTAATAGCCAATGATGAGCTTATTTCCGAGGACCAGATTCAGAACTACAAGTTCAAGGGAGCAAAACAGGTAGTCGCAGACCGTGAACAGATACAAAAACTTGAAGAAATGAACATAAAGGTAATAAGCAGCAATTTCATAGATATAAAGAAAAACTACATAAGACACAATTCTGAAAAAATAGGTCAATTACTTTACAACTACTGCAAGGAAAAAAATTCGTAAATCAAGGATGTGATCCTATGGGACAGTATAATAAAATAGACGAAACCCAGCTTTCCATAGTCGACGGCATGATTGACTGGGTGAGGGTTGTGGACAGGAGCAATATTGTGCTTTATGCCAACAAGAAGATGCGTGAAGACCTGGGAGACGAAATAGTTGGCAAAAGGTGCTACGACGTTTTTTGCCGTCAGACCAATTGCGACTACTGCATATCCAAAGTTACCATGGAGCATGGCTCCATATTGAAGAAACAGTCCACTTTAGGAGACCATACATACATGGTGATTTCTTCGCCTTTGAAGGATGACAGCGGTGAAATTCTTGGTTCCGTGGAGGTATTCAGGGATATAACCACAGAAATAAAGCTGTCTAAAAGCATCAGGGAAAAAAACAGGAAAATGAGCGACGACATAAATTTTGCCAGGAACATGCAGATTAGAATGCTTCCTCCAAAAGGTATGTACAACGGCGTCAGCATCGACTATCTTTATGAGTCTTCAGAAGTGTTAAGCGGCGATTTCTTCGATGTATTTAAAATCGACGAGGACAATACCGGAATTTACATATGCGATGTGGTTGGACACGGCGTTTCCGCGTCACTGCTGACAGTTTTCGTAAGGCAGTCTTTAAGAACCATAGCAAAGGGCAACATACATTTAAACACGATCATGAAGGAGCTTCACAAGACGTTTTTATCCTTGAATCTGGACTATGACAAGTATTTTTCTGTGTTCTTCGGAATATACAACAAGAAAAGCTGCCGGTTCACGTATGTGAACGCAGGCCATAATTCTGAGCCCATCTTGCTGCGAAAGGACAAAAGCGTGACCATGCTTAAGTCAAAAGGCTATCCCATAGCAAATATTTTCGATAACGTTCAATACGACGTGAGCACCATGGAGCTTTCTGTTGGTGACAGGCTTTTCTTCTACACGGATGGAATAACGGAGGCTGTAAACTTAAAGGGAGAGCAGTATGGTGTCGACAACGTCATAAACATAGTCAGGCAGGAAGGAAACATACTGGAAAACATAAAGGCTTCTCTTGACAGCTACTGCAAGGACCAGAAGGATGATTACGCCATGCTGATGGCAGAAATAATTTAGGGGGTTGGAATGAAAGACATAACACTTGATTTGAACGGAAGCTTTGTAACAGAAGAAGATATGAATGCAATTGAACCAGAAATAATGAAATCTCAGGAACTGCTTTTGGACAGAAAAGGAATCAGCAGCGACATGACAGGCTGGCTGGATTTCTTGAACACCATGGATGAAGATGAATACCGCCAGGTTAAGGAATGCGGCAGATTCATAAATGAAAACTGCGACGCGTTCATACTTTTGGGAATAGGCGGCTCCTACCTGGGAGCAAGGGCAGCCGTTGAAGCAATCAGGGGAGACTTTCACAATGAGCTTAGAAAACCTGCAATTTATTATGCAGGCCAGAACTTAAGCGGAGCGTACCTGAAGAAGCTTGTGGATGCGGTCAGACATAAGGAAATCTGTGTAATAGTGGTGTCAAAATCGGGAACAACTCTGGAAACGGCCCTTTCCTTCAGAGTCATAAGGGAACTGATGGATGAGAAGTACGGGGATGAGGCAAAAAACCGAATATTTGCAGTAACGGACAAGAGCCGCGGCGCATTGAAAACAATGGCAGATTTGTACGGCTATAAAACATTCGTAATACCAGATGACATAGGAGGAAGGTATTCTGTCATTACTCCTGTGGGACTGTTGCCCATGGCTGCTGCAGGACTGGATACGGATGAGTTTTTGAGCGGTCTTAAATCAGGGGTGCAGGAATACGGAAACAGGAATTTTCATGAGAACATATGCTGCCAATATGCGGCAGCCAGAAACATATTGAACAGAAAAGGCAAGGAAGTCGAGGTGCTTGTTAATTACGAGCCTTCCATGACCAACATTGCAGAGTGGTGGAAGCAGCTTTTTGGAGAAAGCGAAGGAAAAGAAGGAAAGGGAATTTTTCCTGCCAGTCTCAACTTCACGACGGATCTGCACTCAATGGGACAATTCGTACAGGATGGCAGAAAGATATTGTTTGAAACTACATTAACTGTTGGAAATACCGCTGATGAAGTTACAGTACCCTATGAAGAAAATGACTTTGACAAACTGAATTACATATGGGGGAAAAATTTCAGTTACATAAACCAGAAAGCCTTTGAAGGGACATTCATGGCTCACAGCGAGGGAGGCGTGCCCGGAATAACTGTTGGAATACCTGCAGTGAACGAGTTTTATGTCGGGAAGCTTTTTTACTTTTTCATGATGACATGCGCCATAAGTGGGTATACTAACGGTATTGACCCCTTTACGCAGCCTGGTGTGGAAGCTTACAAAAAAAACATGTTCAAGCTGCTGGGAAAAAACTGTTAATCTGCAGGTTGAAATCTGTTTCAAGTTATCAAACTAAAAAACAAGGAGAACATATGATAAAATTAGGAGAAATGCAAGAGCTTGAAATAGCTAAAAAGGTGGAATTCGGAGTTTATCTGAAAAACCCAAAGGACGATAAAGGAGAAGAGAAGATTCTGCTTCCCCAGAAGCAGGTGCCGGAAGATGCCAAAGTCGGCGACAAAATGACTGTGTTTGTTTACAGGGATTCCAGTGACAGGATAATAGCCACCACAAAAAGACCAAAAATAGTAATGGGCGAAATCGCATATCTGAAGGTAGCGGAAATGTCAAGAATAGGAGCCTTTCTAAACTGGGGACTTGAGAAGGACCTGTTCCTTCCATTCAAGGAACAGGTGGGAGAAATCAGGCTTAACGGAGAATACCTTGTGGGACTTTACGTTGACAAATCTGACAGACTTTGCGCAACCATGAACCTGTTCAAGGTTTTAAGGACAGATTCGCCTTACAAAGTCAACGATATTGTTAAGGGTACGGTGTTCAGCCTCAAGAGAGGTCTGGGTGCAATGGTTGCCGTTGAAGGCAAGTACCTGGGACTCATCCATGAAGGCGAGATTTTAAAACCTATGAGACCGGGAGACGTGATTGAAGTCAGAGTAAGCAACGTTAAGGAAGACGGAAAGCTTGACCTGAGCCTTAAGGATGCACCCAGGCTGCAGATAGACAAAGACGGGGAAAAAATCTTAAGCATACTCATGAAGAGCAAGGGCAGGCTTCCATTAAACGACGACAGCAGCCCGGAAGACATAAGCAGCATGCTGAACATGAGCAAGGGTTCCTTTAAGAAAGCAGCAGGAAGGCTCATGAAAAAGGGATTGATCGAGATGACAAGAGAAGGAATACGCATGGCTGAAAAGGGCACAAGCGACACAAGAAGGCCGAGAGAATCCTCCAGGCAAAAAAGCAGCAGAGGCAGTTCAAACATTAAAAGGAAGTAGCCTAAAGTATTGACAAAAATACCTTTAAGAAGTAGTATTTATAGTGCGTATGCAATAGGCATGTTTTTGCGTGCCAAGAAAAATAACTAAAGAATAGAAAAGGAGAATTTTTATGCCCACACCTCACAACACTGCAATACAAGGACAAATAGCTGAAACGGTTCTTTTGCCCGGAGATCCGCTGAGGGCGAAATTCATCGCAGAAAATTTCTTAAGCGATGTGGAACAGTTTAACGCTGTAAGAAACATGTTCGGTTACACAGGAACATACAACGGCAAAAAAGTTTCTGTAATGGGTACAGGAATGGGTTGCCCATCTATCGGAATTTATTCTTATGAATTGATACATATGTACGGAGTTAAAAACCTTATAAGAATCGGATCCTGCGGATCTTATGACCCTAAGCTCGAACTGTTCGACATAGTTCTGGCCATGGGAGCAAGCACAGACTCCAACTACGCTTCACAGTACAACCTGCCGGGAACATATTCAGCAACAGCTTCCTGGGACCTTCTGTCAAGGGCTAAAAGTGTTGCAGATGAAAACAACATTCCGGCAACAGTAGGAAACATAGTTACTTCAGACATATTCTACCACGATCAGCCTGACAGCTGGAAGCTGTGGGCAAAAATGGGATGTATTGCAGCAGAGATGGAAACATACGCATTGTATTGCAATGCTTCAAGAGCAGGCGTTAACGCCCTTACAATACTTACAGTTTCCGATTCCATAGCCAGAGAAGCTGAAACAACACCTGAACAAAGGGAAAAAGGCTTCAAGGATATGATGAAGATAGCTCTGGAACTGGCATAGAATACTTACAAACAGAAAGGATTCTTATGAAGAAAGCTTGGGAAACAGCACATGAATTATACTCCAATGCCAAGCCAACCGTATTAAGCTCCGAAGAGCAGGGATGGACAGCTCTTAAGGCGGTTTCGGATTTCTATGATGGACTTCTGGGACTTGACTGGTCCAGCAACGTACCCGGTTCGGGAGCTCCGGAAAAAATAATGGTGGCTGCTGTTCAGGCATTGGAAAACAGAGGATTTGTTGTGGAAGGAGCCTATGAACTTCTTGAAGAAGGCATGAAGGCTCACGCTGATAACGACAAGGTCCTGCTTCAGAAAATTTCAGCAAAGCTCAGAAACGAGTTCATGAACGCCAAGAAAGACGTAGATTCGCCATACTGGAATTACAGGTACTATGACAGCTTTGAAGAGTATGAGAAGGATGTTGTCTTCAGGGATGCTGTTGCTGTGGACTCACAAAGTGAAACGTTTAAGGACCAGATAAGGGCTGCATGGATGTCTCAGCTGGTAGGGGCTGCCATGGGAACCATGGTCGAAGGATACACGTCACAGAACCTTTACGAAGCATTCGGTGATGTGAAGGATTACATTAGGGAACCAAACACCTACAACGACGACATAACGTTTGAACTGGCGTTTCTCGATGCCTTCGGTGAGAAGGGATACGATGTTACAAGCGAGGATATAGCGTTGTCGTGGATAGGTCTCATACCATGCGGATGGTCTGCTGAAGAACTTGCCTTAAGAAACATAAGGGCAGGCTTCATGCCACCGGAAAGTGCAAAGTTCAACAATCCGTTCAACGAATGGATTGGAGCTCAGATGAGAGGAGCCATCTGCGGTATGGTGGCACCCGGAGATCCGAGGCTGGCTGCAAAACTTGCATGGACTGACGGGGAAGTGTCTCACATCAATAACGGAATACTTGGGGAAGTATTCAATGCTGTAATGGTATCCCTGGCGTTTGTGGAAGATGACGTGAAAAAAATTGTAGAAGAAGCCATTTACATGATTCCTAAAGAAAGCGAATATTATTCCGTTGTGAATTTTGCGTACGAATGCTGCCATAAATACAGCGACTGGCACCTGGCTCTTAAGGACTGCCAGGAAAAGTATAAGAAATACAACTGGATTCATGCCTATCCAAACGCATGCTGTGAAATAATAGCGCTCATGTACGGTGAAGGCGATTTTGAAAAGACACTGAACATAGTGACCATGTGCGGTATAGACGCAGACTGCAATGCAGGCATGATTATGCCTGTTCTGGGTATTCAGAAGGGAATGCGTATCATTCCAAAACGACTGATCGTTCCGGCATTTGACAAACTTGTGACTTACATGCGAAGCTACGAGGAAATAACGCTGGATGATTTGGTCGGTGATACTTTAAATAATATAAGAAAAGCAAAAAGTAGGAGGAACTAAAATGAAAAAAGCACTATCTTTATTACTAGTAGTCATGATGATTTTCTCTTTGGCTGCTTGTGCAAAGCAAGAAACACCTGCACCATCTCAACAACCTGCAGAAACACCGGCTGCAGAAACACCTGCAAAACCTTACAAAGCAGCACTTTTGTTAAACGGTACATTGGGAGACAAATCATTCTTTGATTCAGCTAATGAAGGACTTGCAAAATTAAGAGATGAATTGGGTAAAGACGTATTTGATTTCAAGGTTGAGCAAATGGGAGCAACTGCTGCCGATGAGCCAAAATGGACACCAACATTGCTTGACTACTGCGAAAGTGGAGAATATGACGTTATAATCATAGGAACATGGCAGATGATCGAAGGTTTGGCTGAAGCTGCTGAACAATTCCCTGACCAGAAATTCATATTCTTCGATGAAACTTTTGACTTCTCTTCAGGAAACTACAACAACATCTACAACGTACTGTACAAACAAAACGAAGTATCATTCCTGGTTGGAGCTGCTGCAGCTATGATGACTACAGATTCAACTCTTCCGATGGCTGATCCTTCAAACAAGATGATAGGCTTCCTTGGCGGAATGGAAAACCCAATAATCAACGACTTCTTGCTTGGATACATCCAGGGTGCTAAATACATGGATCCTGAAATAAAAGTTGCCATAGCTTACGTAGGAAACTTCTATGACTCAGCAGTAGGCAAAGACCTTGCATTGGTTCAGTACCAAAACGGAGCTGACGTTGGATATAACGTTGCCGGTTCTGCAGGATTGGGACAAATCGACGCAGCTGCAGACGCAAAGAAATATGCATTCGGCGTTGACTCAGACCAGGCAGCATTGTTGCCTGAAAAAGCAGATTTCATACCGACATCAGCACTTAAGAATGTTGGAAACTCTCTGTACAGAGCAATCAAGCTTGACATGGAGGGAAAACTTGGATACGGATCAGCTGAAAAACTTGGTTTTGCAGAAGGCGGAGTTAACCTTGTAAAGGATGCTCACTATGAACAAATGCTTCCGGAAAACATCAGAACAAAAATAGATGAACTGGAAGAAAAAATCAAGAGCGGAGAAATAACTGTTGATACAGCAATGGGAAAATCAACAGAAGAAATCGAAGCAATAAAGGCATCGGTACAATAGTTTGAAATCTTATCAACAGTCAGGCTCCAGCCTGGCTGTTGATGCAATTTACTATAAAAACAACTGCGAAGAAATATTAATGATTAACAAGTGTTTACTATGCATAGTTCTCAGTTGTTAGTTATTAATTTAAAAAAACGGAGGTAACAATGAGCGAAAAAGTGCTGCAAATGAACAATATGATGAAGATATACCCCAACGGGGTTGTTGCAGTTGAAGACGTGACATTTGAATTGGAAAAAGGGGAAATACACGCTCTGCTTGGAGAAAACGGAGCGGGAAAAAGCACGCTTATGAAAGTGTTGTTCGGTATTGAAGCGCCTGAACAGGGACAGATTATCTTAAACGGCACTGAAACAACAATAAAGTCTCCTCAGGATGCAATAAAGAAAGGCATTGGAATGGTGCACCAGCATTTTATGCTCGTACCTTCTCTGACAGTTGCTGAAAATATAGTCTTGGGAACAGAACCTAAAAAAAGCATGTTCATAGATATGGATAAGGCTGTTGAATTATCCGGACAAATAGCTGAAAAGTACAATTTTGAAATAGATGTGACTGAAAAGGTTGAGGAACTTCCGGTAGGAATCAAGCAAAAGGTTGAAATTCTTAAGGCTCTTTACAGGGGTGCAGACATACTCATACTGGATGAGCCAACGGCAGTACTAACTCCGCAGGAAACAGACGAATTGTTTGTGCAGCTCAAAAAGCTCAGGGAGCTGGGACACACAATAATATTCATTTCCCACAAGCTTGATGAAATCAAGGAAATATGCGACAGAGCCACCATAATGAGAAACGGAAGAAGCAAGGGAACATACTACGTGAAAGACATTTCGACAAAAGAGATGTCTAGGCTCATGGTAGGCAGAGACGTGGTTCTTACATTTGAAAAGAAACCGCTGGAGCTTAAGGAAACTGTCATGAAGGTCAGAGACCTGTGCGTTTCAGGCTCCACAGGAGTAAAAAGAGTCAACGGATTGTCCTTTGACCTGAAGGCAGGAGAGATTTTCGGAATAGCCGGTGTTGAGGGAAATGGACAAGGACACCTGGTTGAAGTGCTGACGGGGCTGTCCAAGAAGTACAGGGGAGAAATAGCAATATTTGGCCAGGAGGCCAAGAGACATACCATCAAGGAGATCAGGGAGCTTGGAATGGCACATATTCCCGAAGACCGAATGACTCTGGGATGCGCGAAAAATATGAACATAAGGGACAACATGTTTTCAATCCAGTATGACAAGCCCGAATACTCAGGCAAATTCATGCTCAAGACTAAAAAAATAGAGAAACGGGTAAATGAACTCATAAAGGAATATCTTGTAAAGTGCAAATCATACAAACAGAGCGTTGGAATGCTTTCCGGAGGAAACATTCAAAAGGTAGTAGTTGCCAGGGAGTTTTCAACCAATCCCAAAATTATAATCGCCAATCAGCCTACCAGAGGTATAGACGTAGGTGCTGCATCCTTTATAAGACAGAGAATAATCGAGTTTCGCGATGCAGGAAGCGCAATAATACTTATTTCTGCCGATTTGAATGAGATTCTGGAGTTAAGCGACAGACTTGCTGTCATATATAAGGGACAATTTGCAGCCGTGTTCAATGACGTTAAGAAAGTAACAGAAGCAGAATTGGGAGAGTACATGCTGGGGATAAAAAAAGACGACAAATTGGAGGGTATAATATATGAACAGTAATACAAAGTTTAATGTGCTCAGGACCGTGTTGTCGGTAGGCATCGCACTTCTCATATCATTTTTGATAATATTTCTGACGAGCCAGGAACCGGTTAAGGCAATAGTCCAGCTGTTAACTGGACCCCTGCAGAGCACCAGACGTTTCGGCAATGTTATAGAGGCAATGATTCCTCTCACATTCACAGGCGTTGGCATCAGCATAATGTTCGCTGCCAGTGAAATAAACCTTGCCGGTGAAGGAGCCTTCCATTTGGGCGGTTTAGTAGCAACCTACATTGCCATAAACTCAGCGCTTCCGCCAAGCATAAGCCCCATTGTCTGCATTCTTGCAGCAGGATTTTTCGGTGCCATGGTAACAGCAATACCTGCTGTAATGAAAATAAAGACAGAATCTGATGTTCTTGTTTCATCACTCATGATGAACTACCTGATTCTGTACTTCGCAAACTATGTGCTCAGCAATTTCCTAAGGGACCCCAATGCAGGAGCGGTTGTTTCATTTGCAGTACCGCAGAACATTCAGCTGCCGACAGTATTTTCAGGTACCAGAATACATGTGGGTTTGTTCATTGCCTTGGCAGTGGCAGTGTTCGGCTACATTTTCATGTTCAAGACAAAAATAGGATATGAGCTTCGCCTCACAGGAGAAAACAGATCCTTTGCAAGATATTCCGGAATAAGTGTAGTTAAGATAACCCTGGTTTCACAGCTTCTGGGAGGCTTCATCTTCGGTATAGGCGGAGGCGTTGAGCTCCTGGGAATGTATAACCGCTTCACATGGACTTCTTTGCTTGGATACGGATGGGATGCCATCATCATTACGACGTTGGCCAAGAAAAATCCTCTTTATGTTCCGTTCGCAGCGTTTTTCCTGGCATACCTGAGAACAGGAGCTTCAATCATGGCCCGTTCAACGGATGTCGTTACAGAAATAGTTACAATAACTCAGGGAATAATCATTCTGCTTGTTGTTGCTGAACAGTTCCTGAGCAAGTATAAACACAAGATGATAGCAAAAGAAGCTAAGGCTACACTGACTAATGAAAAGGAGGGTGAATAACATGATGCTTAATGCTTTATTATCGCCGGAATTTTTTAACGCAACCCTCAGAGCTACAACTCCAATCTTGTTTGCCGCTCTGGCTTCAGCCGTGGCTTCTAAATCTGGAATAGTTAATATGGCTCTTGAAGGTATAATGCTGTTCTCAGCCCTGTTCGGGGTTTTGTTCAGCGCAGCTTTCCAGAGCGCATGGCTGGGACTTTTGGTAACAATGGCCATAGGTGCATTGATAGGATTCTTTCTGGCATTTTTCGTACTGAGGCTAAAAACCGATGAGATACTTGCCGCAATTGCAATAAACCTGATTGCAAACGGCGCCACCATACTGATTCTGCTTGCTGCTTCCGGTGACAGGGGAGTGTCGTCCTCCGTAAAGAGCCTGCAAATTCAAAGAATTGCCATACCTCTAATAGAAAAAATACCTTTTATCGGTGCTGTAATATCAAACCAGAACATTTTGACATACTTCTCCCTCATAATGGTTGCGGTGGTACACATTTTCCTGTACAGGACACCGCTGGGACTGAGGATTCGAGCCGTAGGAGAAAACAAGGATGCTGCTGAATCCGTTGGTATCAGCTCAAAAAAGGTTCAGTACATATCTCTTATTATAAGCGGTGTGCTGGCTTCAATGGGAGGTTTCTTCCTTTCAGGCGGATACCTTACATATTTCACAACAGGCATGAGCGCCGGTAGAGGTTTTATTGCCCTGGCTGCTGCATCAATGGGAGGAAACACTCCCATAGGAGCTTTCCTGGTTTCGCTTTTATTTGGTGCCGCACAGGCGTTTGCAAACATACTGCAGCTTGGCTCGTGGCCATATGAACTCATACAGATGCTTCCATACATCACGACGCTTCTGGGGCTTGGCATCTACAGCTACATCAGAATGAAAAAAAGACAGAGGCTCATGGGGAAATAAACCAATTAATAATTAAGAATTAAAAGTGAAGAATTAAGAATTGATGAAGATTTGCGCCGGACGCAAATCTCAGATTGATAGTAATGAATTGTCATCCTGAACGTTAGCGAAGGATCTCATTGTTTAAATTATGAGATTCTTCGGGTTAGCCCCCAGAATGACAGCTGAAATTACATTGTCATATATCTGGGGTTCTGGCACAAATCTTTCAATTAGTTGAAGTATATTGGAGGAATAATGGAGAAGAGAAATATTATTATAGACTGCGATCCGGGAATCGATGATGTGGTTGCCCTTTGCTTTGCGGCAGCTCACTTGGACAAATTCAATATTTTGGGCATAACAACCGTGGCAGGAAATCAGTCAATTGAAAAAGTCACAGAAAACGCACTTGGGCTCATGTCGTTTTTAAACAGCGACATAAAGGTTGCAAGAGGAGCCAAAGGTCCCTTGATAAGAGAAAAACGCCCTGCTGCCCATGTACACGGTGAAAACGGAGTGGGAGACTACCAGTTCCCGCACACCAAGACTTTGTATTCCAACAATGCGATAACATTTATGAGAGATGCCATAATGGAATGCGACGGCAAGGTTACTCTGGTGCCTGTGGGACCACTGACAAACATAGCGCTGCTGATTAAAACCTTCCCGGAAGTAATTGAAAAAATAGATCTGCTTTCCATAATGGGAGGGGCAACATTCGGAGGAAATATAACTGCAACGGCTGAATTCAACGTCTGGGCAGATCCGGAAGCAGCAAGGATTGTGTTTGATTCCAAGCTTCCCATCGTAATGAGCGGGCTGGATGTGACTCACAGCTGTGGATTCTTCAGGGATGATGTGAACAACATGTTGAAAAGTGAAGGAAAAATTTCGCGCATGTGTGGAGAAATACTCAATTACTACTTCAAGGGTGACCATGTGAATAATGGAACCTTCACACCGGTTCATGATGCCAGTGCAATAATGTACCTCATTCATCCTGAACTTTACGCATTCAGACACATGCCTGTGACAGTTGACTGTTCTGAGGAACTGGGCAGAGGAAACACGATTGCCGACGTAAGGGAATGGTTTGAATATGACAAGACTTATCCAAAGGTACTGACTGGAGTGGATCTCGAAAAATTCAGAGAACTTCTTCTTGAAGGCATTTACGGCCTTGATGAAAAAGTTAGGTAAAGGAGAAATTTATGGGTAGAGCAGTAGTTGTAGGCAGCATCAATGTGGATTTGGTTTTCACTTCCGATGTGAGGCCTAAGGCAGGCGAAACCGTTCTGGGCACCACCTTTTCAACCATCCCGGGAGGAAAGGGAGCCAACCAGGCTGTGGCGGCAAGCAAGCTGGGAGCTGAAAGCTTCATGATAGGATGTGTAGGCGACGACTCCAACGGTGAATTTTCAATAAACAACCTTAACAGCATGAAGGTTGACACATCCTTTATCGAAAAAATCAAGGGCATTCCCACTGGTGTGGCAAACATAATAGTAGCCGAACAGGATAACAGCATCATAGTTATACCTGGTGCCAACTATGAAATAACTATAGAGACCATAGACAAGTACAAGGACATCATCCTGTCAGCTGACATAGTCCTTCTTCAACTTGAAATTCCAATGAAAGTAGTCGAATATACGGCTAAGCTCTGCAGAAACAACAACGTCAGGGTTCTTCTAAACCCTGCTCCTGCACTGGAGCTTCCTCAGTCTCTCATCGAAGATGCTTCATATATCACACCAAACGAACATGAGCTTAATATAATTCTCGGCAAGCAGGATGATCTTGATGAGACGTTGAAAAAGTATCCCAACAAGGTAATCGTCACAATGGGTTCAAAGGGAGTTAAGTATTTTGACGGGAGCGAACTAAAAATTGTACCTTCATTCAAGGTTGAGGTTGTGGATACCACAGGGGCAGGAGACACATTCTGCGGCGGCCTGGCTGCTGCATTAGTAAGAGGAGACAGTCTTTCGGAAGCAATAATGTTTGCTAATAAGGCAGCTGCTCTTTCAATAACGAAACTGGGAGCACAAAGCGGCATGCCAACCCTTGAAGAAATAATGAAGAATGAAGAATTAAAAATTAATAATTAATGAAAAAAACAGGCAGGGCCTGTTTTTTCTTATAATTCTTAATTCTTCACTCTTAATTCTTAATTTGTTTAGTGCTTAATTCTTAATTGAACTAGATTACTGTTACGTTTGCAGCCTGAGGGCCTCTGGCTCCTTCAACTATTTCAAACGAAACGCTTTGTCCTTCTTCCAAAGTTTTGAATCCTCCGGATACTATTGCTGAAAAATGAACGAACACATCTTTTCCGTCCTCGCATGAAATAAAACCGAATCCTTTTGCTGCATCAAACCATTTAACTTTACCTTTTTTCATTAAATCCTCCGCCTTTTATAAATATTATTGTTTTATTAATGAAAAAGAACTACGACAGTAGTTCTTATCACGTTTCATTGAAATACCAATATTAATATAATAATGCCAAATCTATATTAAAATGTATTATTTCTCAAAACATTTACTACGCTACAGTAACGTTGCTAGCCTGTGGGCCTTTTTGTCCATCAACTATATCAAAGTTTACTTTTTGACCTTCTTCAAGAGTTTTGAAGCCATCTGAAACGATTGCAGAAAAATGAACGAACACATCTTTTCCGTCGTCGCAAGAGATAAATCCGAAACCTTTCTTAGAATCAAACCATTTAACTGTGCCTGTTTTCATTAAAAAAATCCTCCGATATTAAAAAAGATACCTGTATTGTAACAGTTTTTTCGATAAATTGCAATACATATTTATTAAAAAAGCCAAAAAAATTTTTGTGATTAAAAATAACTGGTATTTACAGCTTAGTAAAAACAAACGGCATGCTTGCAAATGTTTTTACAAATCGAATAGAAAGCGCATAATGCGTATATTTATTTATATATTTTTTGTTTAATACCAATTGAAATAAATGTAAAGCTTTGATATAATTATTTGGTATAATAAATCATATAAACCGCAAAAATATAAGGTGCACACCAATGATAAGACATTTTCTGAAGATTTTTTTTGCCTCGCTTGTTTTGATTACGGTCATTTTAAGCGTTTCATCATTAGGATACATTTTAATAGTTGACAGAGACATGGTTATAGGGACCATCAAGGGTGTTGACACAGGTGAAGAAAAAGATGAAAAGAAATATTTTTACGAATCTTCAACCTTTGACTACACAAGCAATATAGGAAAAGCAGCAAAAAACAGCAAACGATTCAACGTGCTTCTGGTGGGACTTGAAGGACACAGAACTGACACCATAATGGTTGCAAGCTATGATATCGAAAAAAAGACAGCTGATTTGATTTCCATTCCCAGAGATACTTATGCTCCGAGAAACGCTGAAGACAGCCCTGATCTAAAGAAAATAAATTCCGTCTATGCCAAGGAAGGCATAGACAGCCTCGTGACAACTGCACAGGATTTATTAGGAATACCTTTAGAAAAGTATGTTATAATCGACTATGAAGCTGTAGTTGCTTGTGTGGATATGCTTGGAGGTGTGGAGGTTGATGTGCCTTTTCACATGCAGTATACCGATCCTTACGATGATCCTCCGCTTTACATTGACATCCCGGAAGGACACCAGCTTTTAAACGGAGAACAGGCCCTTAAATATGTAAGGTTCAGAAAAGGATACAGCAATCAGGATTTGGGAAGAATTCAGGCGCAGCAGCAATTTTTAAAATCAGCCTTGAAAAAGGCTCTGGGACTTAAGCTTCCGTCTCTCATAAAGGAAGCATATTCCTATGTGGAAACAAATGTTACGCTCACAGACATATTGAGTCTCGCAACAGATGTTGTGGGCTTTTCTGCTGACAATGTAAGCGTGACAACACTGCCGGGAGTTGAAACTCCTCTTGAAGGACTGTCTTTTTACATACCGGATGAAGACGGTATAAATACTTTGGCTGAAACCCTGTATGCCATGAATCAGTCGGAAAACATCCAGCCATCAACAGAACAGACAGATGGACAGTCAAAACAAGTTAATTGACCTTAATTAAACTGAAAGGCGGAATCATATGAAACAGTTTTTTAAAGTATTTTTTATGTCTTTGCTGGTATTCACGCTGGTCATATCTGCCGGAATATTATCATATGCCAAGTTCTTTACTCCTGAAAATATGTCTGAAGATCCTTTAGAAGGCTTTGAACAAACGGCACAGGACGATGAAAGCACGGAATTTGACACTCAGCTGGAAAAGGCCATACATGAAAGCAACCGCATCAATGTTCTTTTAGTGGGACTTGAAGGAACGAGATCAGATACCATTATGGTTGCAAGCTTTGACAGAAAAACAAAGGAAGCAAACCTGATATCCATACCCAGAGACACATATTATTACAGGGAAGGGTATTCCAAATATGCAGATACACAAAAAATCAATGCCGTTTACGGTATGGAAGAGGAAGGCATAAAAGCCCTTGTGAAAGCAGTGGAAGAAATAACAGGTATTCCTATTGACAATTACGCAACGGTTGATTATGACGGAGTCAGGGCTGCTGTGGATGCAATCGGGGGTGTAGAGGTGGATGTACCTTTCCACATGAGATACACAGATCCATATGCTGATCCTCCACTGAACATTGACATATCAGCCGGCAAACAGATAATATACGGTAACAAGGCAATAGAGTTTTTGAGGTTCAGAAAATCAAACTATGAAGGATATTACGGTTATATCAACGGAGATCTGGGGAGAATACAAGCCCAGCAGAACTTTGTTAAGTCTGCGGTAAAAAAGGCTTTAAGCCTCAAGCTTGTGAATGTAGCAACTGCAGTATATCCCTATGTTGAAACGGACCTGACGCTTACAAACATGCTTTCATTGGCCAAGGATGCCATTGGTTTTTCAACAGAAAATCTTGAATCAACCACATTGCCCGGCACAGACAAGATGATGGCAGGGTTGTCATTCTATTTTGCAAACGGAGAAGAGATGACAAAGCTCGTGTATGATCTGTACCATGTGAACTTAACCGCTGAGTCAGGTGAAGAAGACGTGGCTGACGCAAATTCGAACAACCGATAAGATTCCTCGCCTAGGGCGGAGAATCTTTTTTTTAGAAAATAAAGGGGGAACATAAATGAAAAAACCACTAAGGCTTCAAAGAGGGGACAGGGTAGCAGTTGTAGCTCCTTCCTCGGCAACTGACCTGAAAACCGTGGAAGAAGGACAGAAAAAAGTAAGGGCACTTGGCCTTGTACCGGTGATGTTTCCAACGTGCTACACAAATTACGGGCATCTTTCGGCACCGGACAAAAACCGTGCAAAAGACATAAACGATGCCTTCAGTGATGACAACATAAAGGGCATCATATGCCTTAGGGGAGGCTATGGTACTCCCAGGATACTGAACATGCTGGATTATGAAATGATATCAGAAAATCCGAAGGTGTTCATGGGCTTTTCGGATATAACGGCACTTCATGTGGCTTTCAACCAGTTATGTGCCATGACTACGTTCCACGGTCCCATGGCAACTTCAAATTTTGCGAAAATCAAGGAAGACAGGGTGAAGTTTGATGAATATACGCTAGACAGCATAGAAAAAAACCTGTTTTCCAATGAACCTTCTGGAATACACATAAATCCAGGGGATGAAGAACTAAAAAGCTACGGGGACAAAGATGCAGAAGGTATGCTTACCGGTGGAAACCTTACGCTTCTTACTGCTGCCATGGGCTCTGCGTTTGAGGTTGACACCAGGGGAAAAATATTGTTTATCGAGGAAGTTGGAGAACCAATCTATAAAATAGACCGGATGCTTACAACCCTTGCGATGGCAGGAAAGTTTGATGACTGCAAAGGTGTGATACTGGGCACGTTTGTAAACTGCCAAAGAGAGCAGAAATCCTACGAGGGCGGACTGGACCTTACCCTTGAGGAAGTAGTTGAGAATACAATTGTTCCTTTCAATAAGCCTGTAATTTACAACTTCAAGGCAGGTCACAGCTTTCCGCAGCCCACGCTGCCTCTTGGAACAAAGGTGAGAATAGATGCGGGAACAAGACAGGTGGAATTTCTGGAAAGCGGAGTTGTTTAGTGCAATTAAGAGTTAAGAGTTAAGAATTATAAGTTTGGAGCCATGTTACGGGAATAAAAATGGCGACTATGTCATTCTGAGCGAAGCGAAGAATCTCCACATGAATTCGTGACAAGTTTTAAGATTGAATATTTAGTAATGCACCTTTAATTACTGAATTTATATAAGGGGGAATTATGGAACCGTTATTAAGAGACACCTATGTTGAAATCAATCTCGACAACATAGCATTCAACATGAGAAAAATCAAAGAAGCTACAGGAAGCAGCGTTGCAGTTGCCGCAGTTGTCAAGGCAGACGGTTACGGCCACGGCGCAGTGGAAATTGCTAAAACCATCATGGAAAACGGAGGCGAGTATCTGGCAGTGGCAACGCTGACGGAAGCACTGGAGCTTAGGAAAAAACACAAAAATTACAGCATACTCATAATGGGTTACACGCCGGACGAGTACCTGGAGTTTGTTGCAGAAAACAACATCACGCAGACAATATTCTCCATGAATCAGGCAGTCATCCTTGATGAGCTTGGGAAGAAATACAGAAATAAGATGAAGGTACACATAAAGTACGATACGGGCTTCAACCGACTGGGATACAAAGATTGCTCAGAAAGCGTCGCTGAGATAGACAGCATGTTTGAGCTTGAAAACCTGGAAGTTGAAGGAATATTCTCCCACTTCGTACTGGCAGGGCCAGAGGACGATGACAAACAGTACAGAAGCTTCATGAGTGCCGTAGCAGAATTGGAAAGCAGGGGACGGACCTTTAAATACAGACACATCTGCGACAGCATATCGGGTATTGATTATCCGCAGTACAGACTTGACATGATTCGTCCGGGCGCCATAATCTACGGCCTTAAGTCCTACAGGGATGATACAGTCAAATTGAAGCAGGCTATGACTTTCAAGACAAGGATATACTACATCAAGACGCTGGAAAAGGGTGAAGGCGTAAGCTACGACTACCTTTGGAAGGCAGAGAGAAGATCGGCGGTGGGAACTCTCCCTTTCGGATATGCGGACGGCTATCCCCGAAACATGCGGGACAAGGGATTTGTGACCATTCACGGCAAAAAGGCTCCTATCATAGGTGTTATATGCATGGACCAGTGCATGGTTGATCTCACAGACATACCTGAAGCCAGAGTCGGTGACGAAGCAATAATTTACGGCGATGGCACAAACAACACCATGGATATAAACCAGGCAGCACAGCTTGCAGGAACCAACAAGAATGAAATAGTGTGCCGCATCTCAAGAAGGACACCGAGGGTTTACATAAAGGACAATGAAATTTACAAGAAGGTCAATTATCTGTTGCAGGAGTAATCATGGACATTAAAAAGAGAATAAATGAAATATATGATGAAATAGTGGATATCAGAAGAGATTTTCACAAGAATCCCGAGCTCAGCCAGCAGGAGTTCAGAACCCAGAAAAAAATCCGGGAATATTTAAACAGCTGGGGCATTGATAACTACGTATGCGCCGACACAGGAGTGGTGGCGGTCATAAGAGGCAAAAAAGACGGAAAGACAGTCGGTCTCAGAGGTGACATTGACGCACTGCCCATATCAGAGAAAAACAACTGTACGTACTGCTCTCTGATTCCCGGAGTAATGCATGCATGCGGCCACGACGCACACACCGCCATACTTCTCGGAGTTGGAAAAATAATCAGGGAAATGGCAGATCAGGATGAAAATTTTGCTGGCAATGTGAAGCTTTTCTTCCAGCCGGCAGAAGAAACCATAGGAGGCGGCAGCCGCATGGTTCAGGAAGGATGCATGCTTAATCCTCAAGTGGACTATATGCTGGGTCTTCACGTCATGCCATACATAGATGCCGGAAAGGTGGAGCTTAAATACGGAAAACTGAACGCTTCAACAGACACCATACAAATAAAGATAAAAGGTAAATCCGCCCACGGAGCATATCCGGACAAAGGCATCGATGCGATTGTAATAGCAGGAAACGTGATCGTTTCACTTCAGACCATCGCCAGCAGAAACATTTCTCCCCTTAATTCAATAGTAATAACCCTTGGAAAGATTTCAGGAGGAGTAAAGGACAACGTCATTGCAGATGAGGTAGTCATTTCGGGAACCCTGAGGGCTCTTGATGATGAAACCAGAAATTACGCCAAGAACAGAATAAGAGATATGGTTACAAACACCTGTACTGCATTTGGCGGCCAGGGAACTGTGGAATTTACACAAGGGTACCAGGCACTCATAAATAATGATGAGATTGTGGATGTGGTAAAAGAAAACGCGGATAAGCTTCTTGGCAGGGAGAACATAGTGTTCAAGGAATTTCCTAGCCTGGGTGCCGAGGATTTCTCGTACTTTTCTGATGTTGCAAAGGGAGCGTTCTTTCATCTGGGCTGCGGCAGCACAGAGAGAGGAATATCGTCACCGCTTCACACTGAATGCTTTGACATAGATGAGGAATGTCTGAAAATAGGAATAAATCTTCAGGTTAAAAACATACTGACGCTTTTGAAAAAAGGTCAATAGAATAATATAATAGTGGAGGGAATCATGAAAGTATTTATAAGTGTAGACATTGAAGGAATAACAGGGGTTACTTCCTGGAGCGAGACAGAAATGAGCAGCCAGGACTACAGACAGTTTGCAGAGCAGATGACCAAGGAAACTGTTGCAGCCTGTGAAGGAGCAGTTGCAATGGGCGCAAAGGAAATTTTCGTAAAGGATGCCCACGACTCAGCAAGAAACATAGACATTACAAAGCTTCCCAGGTGCGCTAAGCTAAGCCGCGGATGGACCAGCTGTCCGGACTCCATGGTCGCAGGATTGGACGAAACATTTGATGCCGCAGTCTTCATAGGATACCATTCGGCTGCAGGAACAGACGGAAGCCCCCTGGCTCACACCATGAACCTTGGAAACTGCTACATGAAGGTTAACGGTGAATACGCATCGGAATTTACCATAAACTCATACCTGGCTGCCCGTTACAATGTGCCGGTGGTATTCTTAAGCGGAGACAAGGCTCTTTGTGAAGCAGCAAAAAAATTAAACTCCGGCATTGAGACTGCTGCAGTGAAGGAAGGTGACGGAGGAGCCACCGTAAGCATCAATCCCGACTACGCCTGCCAGCTCATAAAAGAAGGTGTAATAGCAGGGCTTAAGCACATTGACGAATGCAGGATAGAAATACCCGAAAAGTTTGACGTAGAAATATATTACAAGGAACACACTGAAGCAAAAAGGGCGTCATACTTTCCGGGAGTTCAACAGACAGGACCTCATTCCGTGCGCTATACCGCAAAGGATGTGCTGGAATTTGCCACAACAAGAATGTTTATTCTTTAAAAGGAGTCTTTATGTTTGAAAAAGGAAAAAAAACAGAAGTTGAAATAATAGATTTGAACCACGAAGGAAAGGGAGTCGCCAAAAGGGACGGATTTGTTGTGTTTGTTGAGAAGACGGTTCCGGGCGACACAGCAGAAATAAAAATAACTGATACAAAGAAGAACTTTGCCCTCGGTAATCTCATTAGAATCGTAAAGCCGTCACCTGACAGGATAGAGCCGCTTTGCAGCCATTACAGCCAGTGCGGCGGATGCCAGCTCATGCACATGGACTACAAGTCTCAGCTTAACTACAAGAGAAACAGGGTGCAGAACGAATTCAGAAGAGCATCTGTTAATGTAGACGAAGCTGCAATATATGATACCATGGGCATGGAAGAGCCTCTCAGGTACAGAAACAAGACTGCATTTTCCGTTGCACAAAAAAACGGTGAAACCATCATAGGCCCCTACGAAGAAGGAACATACAACACAGTAAACATCGCAGGCTGCATGCTTCAAAACAGCCAGTCAGACAAGGCGGTGGAGTACTTCAGGCAACTGATGGAAAAATACGGAGTTTCAGCCTATGACAAGAATACAGGAAAAGGGACGGTAAGGAACATTGTCATAAGAAGCAGCAGGAACAATGAACTCATGTTTATAATAGTCACATCGACGGATAACTTCCCAAACTCCTTGCAGATAGCCCGTGAGCTGTCACAAAGCGTGAAGGAAATTAAGACAGTGGTCCAGAATATTAATTCAAAAAACACAAACCTTGTAATGGGATATAAAAACATCACCCTTTTCGGAGAAGGAACCATAGACGATACCATCGACAACCTTGTTTTTAAAATTTCCCCTGAGACATTTTTTCAGGTTAATCAAAGCCAGACCGAAAAACTTTATTCAACAGCCATAGAATACGCCGGTCTTACAAAGGATGACGTGTGTTTTGACATATACTGCGGCATCGGTACAATTTCACTGATGGCAGCAAGACGTGCAAAAAAAGTATACGGAGTTGAAATTGTTGAGCAGTCCATAATAAATGCCAAAGAAAACGCCCAGAGGAACAACATAAAAAATGCCGAGTTCTACGCAGGAAAGGCAGAGGTAGTCCTTCCGAAACTGTACAAAAAAAATATAAAGGCAGATGTGGTCATAGTGGACCCGCCCCGTAAAGGCTGCGAAAAGGAAGTCATAGACACCATAAAGAGCATGCAGCCTCAAAGGGTTGTCTATGTATCCTGCAACCCGTCCACGCTGGCAAGGGATGTGAAGCTCCTGGAGGAAGGCGGCTACAAGCTTAAAAAAATCCAGCCTGTAGACATGTTCCCCTGGACCCACCATGTGGAAACAGTTTGTCTGCTAACGAAGAAAGTTTGATTTCACAAGGGTTTGAGCCTTATTTCAAAAGTAAATGTAGGTGTGTTTTAAGAAAATATAAAAAATCCTCTATCTCCTTGTTGCAGGGGGGATAGGGGATTTTTACATTTTAGCATAAGGATATATGATTTAGCATAAGGCTAACTTTTAGGCAAAAGGTATATGATTTAGCAAAAGATTATTGTTTCTATAAGTATATTATTCTAGATTTATTGAGTAGTATAGTTTTAAGGCGATAGTCTGTTTTATTATAATAATGATTTTAAGATGAATAGAAACTATCTATTATTAGCGAGAAATTCTAATATTTAGATTAAACTTTATTGATAAGTGGATATTTAAATGATAAAATATTAAGAGAATTACTAATTCAAAAAATAGATAAAGGTGATTTGATGCATACAAGTTACAAAAAACTATGGATATTACTTATTGAAAAGAATATGACAAAAAGTGAGTTGCGAAAAAAGGCCAAGTTGTCTACGGGAGTTTTTACACGCTTAAACAAGGAAGAAGATGTATCACTTGCTGCACTTAAAAGTATATGTGAGATTTTGTCCTGTGACATTGGAGACATTTGTAGCTTGATTTCAAACGATAAAAATACAGAACGAGAGGGATAAAAATGCTAAAGACAGTTGATTTATTTGCAGGGTGCGGAGGTATGTCCCTGGGATTTCAGAATGCAGGATTCAATATAGTAGCGGCATATGATAACTGGGAACCTGCAGTAGAAACATATAAAAGAGCTTTAAACATCCAATTTTTTTAAAGGACGTATCAGAGAGAGGCATAACCGATGAGATATTAGGATTGCAACCTGACATTATTATTGGGGGTCCACCTTGTCAAGATTTCTCTTCAGCAGGACATAGAGATGAGAGTCTTGGAAGAGCTGAGTTGTACAATCTATGTAGATGAAACATTCTACAAAAAGCGTAAGCCAGATCAAATAAAAATTGAAGACGGAAAGTACTATCGCAGTCTGTCTAGAAATCAAGAGTGCATTTTCACAGCAATTGATGCGTCAGGTAATATTGTGGCCTTAATTAATGGAACTGGAAAACCATCTCAGAAATATTACTGGGAAATATTAGGAAACCGCATAAGAAGTGAATCACATATCATCCACGATAAAGAACGTTCACATAGAATACTCGTCTATAAATTAAACTTAACCGAAGATGTATATGATTCAAAAGAAGTTAAGAAACTATCTTCAAGATTATTTAAAATTTTTCGTATTCATAAGAAGTGGTGTCAAATCGCCACTAAATCATGTCTATGAAATTATTCGAAATGGGTTTATCTAAACCCATATCTCGACCATATATAGAGGTGTTCAAAGCAAAAGATGCAGAAGACCATGCGAATTAGGCGTGATAAATAAAGATAGTTAATTATCAGTGGGATTGATATTATGGAGTGAAAGACATTAAAATGCCCGCAATGCGGAGCAAGTCTTGAAATTAAAAATGGCATAGACATCTTTTACTGTAAGTATTGCGGACATAAAATTATTTTAGATGTGCAAAGTGATTCTGCTATAAAGACATCTACGAAATACTAACTTATATTTTCGGCTCTTTGCAATGTCTGGGTAATACTCTATCTAATTTTTTCCCTTACGACTTATTTGCACATATGTTTCATCTAACTCGATGGCAGTATCTAAAATACTTGGATTTTTCAATTGTTCTAATGCATGCGTTAATTTGTGACGCATACGAAAAGCGGTTGATTCATTCACAGCAATTGCTGCTGTACATTGCAAGAAAGAAGATTCTGAAAGTGTTTCTGAAGCGAATATATTCCATTTATCTTGTGTTTGATTTAGTTGAAGTACATTTTGGATATTGGGTTAATTTGAATATATTCACTGTTTTATTAGTTGCGACATAGTCATCAATTTGCATAGTTATTTTCTTGATTTGATAGGGTTACAAATCTTTGCTAATTTCTTCTGTTAGATATGTATTGATTTTCATATAGGATTACCTCGTTTCGTAATTCTATAATACTAGGTATTGTTACATCATTTATGTCAGTACCTCAACAAATTGCGCGTTAAGCCAATTTATTTTAAAAATTTAAAACGTAATATAATTGAAAAAAGGTTGACATTGTAACGTACCAACCTTGTATAATCAGCGTGAGGAGGACTTAATGAATAAATATGTATACCAAAGAGGAGAAATTGCAGATATTCTTGGCATTAGTAAGGATGTTCTTCGCTATTATGAAGCCAAAAATCTAATTCATCCTCATCGAAATAATGAAAATAGATATCGTTATTATTCTGAAAAAGATTTACCTAATCTTATTGCTATTCGCACACTTCGTTCATATGGTTTTTCTATGCAACAAATGGAAACACAACAGTGTTCAATAGCTAACAGTGCTTTCGTTGAAGAAATAGATGAATTACTCAAAAAAATGGATCGTGAAATTATTTTACTAAAGCAAAAGCGTGATGAAATTGAGAAAATGAAGAAAAAAGCACTTATATTGCAAAATGAACAAGATGGATGTCAAATACTTACCAACTATATATCAGGATGGTTTATAGCACAGTTTGATAACGATGATTACGAAAAAGAAAAGAAGAGCATTATAGATAAAGTTAGAGAATTGCTGCCTATTTCTCAATATGGTTTGCTTATACACGACCTTTCGTCATGAAATGAAATAGAAGATATACCGATTACTAAAAGTGGACTTTTTATTTCTGATGAGAATACATCTTTATTGAAGGATTTGGAAAGTTTTAAAACTATAGCGTATCAGTTTTCTCCTTTAACTGTCTGTCATTTCTTTATGAAAAGTGACGATGCACCGTGGATTAATAAAAGATTTATTTTAGATGCAATTGACTATGTTAATAAAGAAAACTATGAAATAGACGGCACATGTCTTTTATTCTTATTACCAGAGACTGTTGGATCAGAAAATGCTTATTTTGAATGTATATTACCTATTCACAGAAAAATTTAGATGGAGGAATTTTAATGAAACGTTTTTTTAGCATGTTATTGATTACATCACTATTATTATCTTCAACAGCATGTCAATCTAAATCGGTTGACAGTTCAGAATCAAAGATAACTCAATTACGAGATGGGGTTTATGTTGAAAGTGTGTATGGAAATAACTATACACTACCTTTTGAGGTGAGTGTTACAATTGCAAATAATGCAATTAGTGCAATAGAGGTTACAAATGTAGGTGGCGAATGGTCTGAATATAATGATGCTATTATCCAATCTGCCATCTCTACGTTTATCCCTCGAATAATTGAATCACAAAGTATTGCTGTAGATGCTACAACAGGTGCAACAATGTCTTGTGCGGGTATTCGAAACGCTGTGAGCATGGCTATAAAAGAAGCAGGTGGTGATTCTTCTGATTTTAGTAAGAAGATAGAAAAAAGTACAGAAACTATTGTGATTGACGGATATGATGTAATTGTAGTAGGTTTAGGTGTTTCTGGTGTAGCTGCTTATAGTAGTGCTGCGCAATCAGGAGCAAAAGTATTTGGACTTGATTCAGCAGCTCGAGTAGGGGGAACATCATCTCTAGTTACTGGTCCTATGGCAGTAAATCCGGATTCAACAATGGTTCAAAATGGAATTGATGTTGATGAAAAACATTTCGCTGAAACATGGAAAAATGATACAGACCATAAGGCAAAAGATGATATGATTGACTTAATAGTAGATAAATCAGGAGATGCTATTGATTGGACAATAAATTCATTGGGATTTGAATTCTACCCAACAACATCATTCTCTTATGAAGAATTTCCAGTATGGGCTATATATAATACTGAAAATAAATCGATAAGTGAAATGTTCATTGGTGCGATGGAACAAAGCAAGACATTGAATTCACAAAATGATTATCAGTTAGAATTAAAAGCTGAATCTATTCTAACAGATAAGAATGGTATGGTTAGTGGTGTAAAAGCTATCTCTTATGATGGAACAACATATGAAATACATGCTCCTTCCGTTATTTTATGTACAGGTGGTTTTGGTGGTAATAGAGAAATGACCAAGGAACAATTTGGATACCCTATTAGTTTACATGGTATGTATCAAAATGATGGTATTATGATTGAGGATGCTATTGATAATTTACAAGCAGATACATTTGCTATGGATTCTGCAGGGATGTGTCATTCTGGACGAGTTGCAAATCCAATTCGTCTAGATAATATTGTTCCATCCCACAACAAGGTATTATCAGCTATTTCCAATAAAGCAGATGTATTAGCAGTTAATGAAAATGGAACGAGATTTACAAATGAGGAAGCTGGGTTAACTCTAGCAGAATATTATTGGAAGGGTGGTACAGAGTACTACTATGTTATTGTTTCTGAGTCATATTTACAAAATATAAAAGAAAATGGCTTAGATTCAGTATATATGATGGTGAATTCTCAGGACTTTACCAATACAGAATGGTATCCTTCGGTAAATAGTGATCCTTCTTATGAGTTATCTCCAAATGATCCAATTACAGATATGGATGAACTTATCAAGGGATCCATAGATGCAAATAATTTGTATAAAGCAGATTCAATAGAAGCATTAGCCGAAAAACTAAAAATGCCTGAGCTAGTTGCGTCATTTACAAAATATAATGAGGATTGTGATAATGGTATTGATACAGAATTTGGAAAAGATTCTTCATTACTAAAACATATTGATGATTCTGAAGCTGTTTATGCAATTAAAGCTAAACCATATTGCTATACAACAAATGGAGCATTGAATGTAAATACAGATATTGAAGTTTTAGATACATCAGGAAATGTAATTTCAGGATTATATTCATGTGGCACAAATTCTATGGGAGTATTCTTTACTAAGGATACAGGATATATAGATTATGGCGGTGTGGCACATGGATGGGCTATTACTTCGGGCATGCTTGCTGGTGAAAATGCCGCAACATATGCAAACTCAAAAAATTAATATTTCAGAAAGAGAAGGGCTCACCAAATAATATTGGGGGCTAGCCCTGAACTTTTGGGGAAACCCAAAGATAAAATAAAAAAGAGGTACAAGTCAATTTTACAACAAATTGATTTGTACCTTTTATAATGAATGGTTTTGTAAATAAAGCGTATGCATTTTTTCCTTTCTATTTACTTTTTATATGGACCTCTTGGATTTGTTTTTCTGGTCTGAACTTTTTTTAATGTTTTAGGTTTACCTAGTATTGGAGCATCCTTCCGATTTGCCCAAATGATTCTTTGTCTGGCAAACTCAAAATTATCAAATCCTCGTGAAATGCGTTTTAAATCTTTTGGTTCACGATTGAACCCTTCCATAACCCCGTTGGATAATCTACGTCCTCCAGCGAAAGTAAAGGACATAGCAATTTGAGTTTTATATCGATTTAATACATTAGAAAAATCTCTAAATAAACGTTCATCGCAATGACGATAGTATTCAATAAGAAGTAGTAAATCTTGATAAGCTTCTTGAGGATTTCCATCATGGGTTTGATTGAAAGTAATATACAATTCTTTTAATTCACGTAGATCCCTTTTCTCCAAATGGGGGATACTTGATCTAATGGGAACAATAATTATTGATCCACAATACGATTATATTATTTCATGCAAATAATCTTCAAAGGAGGTTATATATGTTCTATCTTGCCGAAATATCTTGCGCTATAAATGGTATATTTATAGCTGAAAAGTTGATGTTAAAGCCATTTAAGGAAAAAAAGAATAAACTGCTTATTATATTTGGTAAATACTTAAGCCCTATCCTTGCGATACTTTCTTATATGTCCCGTTATCTATTTTTAGATGATACGTTAAAAAATATACCATTATTGGCTCATTTGGGCATAGGTTTATTATGGGGATTCTTTATGGGTTGCACTAGCTACTATGCTAAGGTAAGAATTGCTAAACGGAAAGAGGACCAATTTCAATAAAACGTTACATGTGCGAGAGATCAATTTTAAATAGTCCAATGACAAGGGGACGGCAGACTACGTAAAAATACAAGCGAACAAACATATAAAAAATTCAACTAATGTTGGTTTGTCAAACATATGTTACACACTGATACTAAAAAAATCTAAAACTTGTTTAGGTGAACGCCATAATAAATGACGCATAGGAAAATTGTTGCAATCTCATACATATACAGCTGCTACCTTCGATTCAGGAACCATATCATGGAATTCTGATGATAAAGCCCCTTCAATATCATTAAGTTTTAGCAATGCACCACAAGCATGGACAGCTACAAATATCTATAAAATACTTAGTTGGTCAAATAACTAAGATTTTATGATTTTCATTATAAATGAGTGGTTATTTCATAACTACTCATTTATAATATAAAGTAGAATAGTCAAGAAAATAAGAAATGAAAGAAAGAATCACAAGATTATTCAAAGGACAAATAGAGCTATTTTTCAGCGACATTATTGAGAAGATTGATGAGAAATTCAAAGAGACCGTTGATGAAAAGATAATCACATCAGCGAACTTGCTTACTGACAACATTAATCTTTGGTACTTAAAGAACAATCTGAAAGTTCCGGCTTTACAAGTTTCGAGTTGTGAAAGCAGTATTGTAGTTAGCAATAAAATTGTTTGGTTTGGTGTAATATATAATCCGCTTTCGAGAAAATACATTTCCGCCAAGAAACCACCAGCTTCCCGCGACATCATTATTGTCGCCTCAAGGCACGTTGAGTGCGTGGTGAAGTTGGAAAAACGGTAAAAGTGAGTAAACCCATGGATTAGTCCACTGGTTCTAGATGAAGATGTGGTCATGGCTGGTTTGGTATATTCAGTTAACGATAAGAAAACAGTATTCGACATTAAGAACTGTCGAATACTGTAATTTAAATTAAATTTGTACTTTCATCAATAATTGAGAATACACATAATTATTTTATTATTTATTGCTTAACCTTAGAAAGAGCATCAGTTACTGCTTGTATTATTGCTTTGCTGGTAGTTGTTGCTCCGGATACGGTGTCTACTTCCGTTGACTGGGCTTCTACAATTGCTGATGGTATTTTTTCTATGGCTGGGTCTGAAATTCCTTTTGTTTCATTTTGCGAAAGTATTTCAACAGATGCAATTTTTTTGCCATCCATTGTAACTTTTACTGTTAAATTACCACCCATACCAGAACCTACACCAATATACTCATTAGCTGAAGTTTCAAAAGTTTGACTAGCTTTAATTTTGAAATTAACTGGCGTTTTTCCATCCATTACTGATTTCTGATCAACATCATCTTTTGCAGCAGCTGCAGCAATTCCTGATATACGTCCAAATGATATGCATTCTGAAAGATTACCTGCTCCTTGGTATATGTCACCCCATATAGCACCAAGTTCACCAGCGCTGTAAAGGTGAGGTATTGGAGTGCCATTTGTATCTAATATACGACCTTCAGCATCCCTGCGTGGACCACCTTGTGTATTTGTAAACGTTGGAACTACCTCAAATGCATAATAAGGACCTGTTGTATTTAAAGGATTCAAAGTTTCTTCGTGTCTGCCAAATTGAATATCTTCACCATTAGCACAGTATTCATTATATTGTTTTACAGTTGATGTTAAACTGCCTGCAGGAAGTTCTAATTTTTCAGCTAATTCATCAAGAGTAGCCGCTTCAACTATTATACCTTGTTCAATTTCATCTGATTTATCATCGCCCCAGGCATGATAGATAGTAGTATTAATAGCAGTTGAATCAAACACACAATAAGCTGGAAGAGAAACTGGCATACGAAGTTTCATACCATGAAAATCTATAAAGCCGTGACCTGGTGTAACAGATTCATCTATAAAACGTGTGCCGTCTGCCCCTACAAATATAACGTTACCTAAGGTGAATTTTGTAGATAACAGTGGGTGCTCTCCCTGAATAGCGTAACCATACGATCTGCCTGTTATTTTGTCAATAGCGTTTAAATCTGGACCTGCTATATTACCCATGTGCCATAAATCTGCCCCTACTTCCATTGCCATTTTGATTCCATCGCCAGTGTTGTATAAGGCTCCCTTGCTATATCCGTATGGAAGTTGAAGGTAATCTTGTATCATTTGCTGATTGTTTTCAAATCCACCTGTACAAAGAACTACTCCATTTTTTGCACGAATATTGTATTTTTTGCCTTCAACCCCTGCTACTACACCATGGACAATCTTAGTTTCAGGATCTTGAATTAATTGTTCGCCAGGTGCTTCATACCATACATCTATTAAATCGCTCTTTTCTACTACAGAGTGTAAAAAATTATAGGCTCCAGCGTCAAAAAATTTTCCATTAATGCCCCAGGCATTCATCAAATCCCATCCTTCTATGTCACGGAACTCGCCTATTGCTTTTGCACTAACTATAGCATTACCACCTAATGAATTGATCCAATCAGCATTTGTAATAATAGTATCAGTAAATGCAGCTAATACATCATCTTCTGGAGTGTTATATTTACCACGAATTCTCTTAAAGTATTCGAGAGCTTCATCACGGTTTTCAGGTTCAACAGTTACAAATCCCTGACCAGCATATTTACTGTTTCCACCTTCTTCTCCTTTAGGTGCTTTTTCAAGTAGTAAAACCTTTGCGCCCTTCTCAGCAGCTTGAATAGAAGTTGCAGCACCTGCCATGCCATAGCCGACAACGATTACATCGTATTCAGCATCCCATGATATAGTATCTTCAAAAACTTCTTTCTTATTTCCCACCTCAGTTTGAGCAGGAGTAGATGTTTCCTGTTGTTTTGTTGTTGTCTGTGTTTGACATGCTGTCATACTTACTACTAAAGCTAAACATAGTATCAAAGCAACAATTTTTTTAAAATTTTTCATGCTTATCTCCCTTGGTATTTAATTTATAACTAATGGCTTACACTAAAAGAGTTCTACCATAAGTTAGTTTATAAATTAACGATATCACCTACACCAAGTGTCTTGTCAACGTTTATTTTTTTCTTTTTATTGGAATCCAGATTTCTCTATATAGGCTTTTTCCACCATTTGTGAACAAAACACCTCTGGTTAATATTTTGTCGGAAATATATAATCCGTTTTTATCTATAAATTGTACCGCCTTTTCAATACGATCCAGAAATTCATATTCACTGGTATGTAAATAAGTAGTAAATACACAATCCTGTTCTTCAAAAACCTCCACCTGGTGTATCCTTTCTTGTTCCCAAAGCTGAGCATCAGATTCATAAATGCTGATAGCATATTTGAATTCTTTTACATTTAAGTTACTTTCTAAATATGAGTGCACTAAGGTTACACAGGAGCTGGGGATGTCGGATATCCATTTTTTTCTATTATCAGATATCGCCTCACCTTCTATTAATTTTTCATCTTCAATAAGAGGTAATAACCACATAGCAGGTCGTCGACGTATACTAAATGTTTCTATGTCAAAACGTGCTTCTTCAATAAAATTAATTATTTCCATCAATCGTTCTTTCCTACGCATTGCATATTGAATCTCTTTATTTAAAGTATCCCCCATGTCTAAGTGGTGAAGTAGTATATCATCTAAATTTGTTTCATTAAGCAAATGTGCAGTTTGGTCCATTGTATAATTATATTGTCTATAACGTTTTGCATTAAAAAGATGCCCCATATCCATACCATCATACTCGCGTTGATTAGTTGTTTTATTGATACGTGGTGAAATAATTCCGTATTGTTCATATTTACGAAGACCACTTATTGAAATACCCATTAAATTAGCCATTGCTTTTATTTTCATTTGAAACATTATAGCTTCCTCCTTATCTTATAATGACATATTTGTAAGCAATTATAGCATAATACTAACGAAATGTATAATTGATTAATTTCAATGATGGTGTCTAGTTTAACTTTACCCTGTGGTAAACCCCTCGTAGTGGACTATTGAAAATCCTTATAGAACCAACAAGATAAAGCGGCAATTTTGAACTTCTGAGGTTATGAAATTATAAAACATAATAAATTATTCTTTGCGATTGTCTTATAAACTAACTATAGTATATTCCTTTTCTTTTGAATATTTGGTATAATTGCACTAAAGAGGTATGAACAATATAACATACAAGGATTTGTCTGTGGAAGGTCCTGTCGAGGAGTGCAGGGACCTCTGCAATGCGTTAATGCAGCTGCAGACAGATAGGGGCGTGAAGTATAAAAAAATATTAGAATCGATGGATTTTGAAAATAGACTCAAGCCAGCATTCAATGGGGCGAAAAAGCGATTTCTTTATGTCGCCTATGACAGAGATAAACCTGTGGGATATATTTTCTGCGAAGCAGACACTGTAACAGAGGAGACCAAGAAAGCAAGACCGGGATGGGCGGATTTGATTCCTGAAAACACGGGAGAACTATACCCGAGCAATCTGGTTGTGCCGGCTGTAGCTTCACATCTCAACAACCTCTACGTGCTGCCGGAGTATAGAGAACAGCACATCGGCAGTGAGCTGATGGACAAAGGAATGGAATGGCTACGAAGTGTACCGGATGTCAGATACATCTTTGTGCACGTGTCGAATGGGAACAACGCCGGATCACTGTACGAGAAGTATGATTCATCTACAGCCACGAAGTCTATGACGGCATGATAGACGCGTATATTATTGAAGTGTAAATCCTGTTGTTGAAATCAAAGAGATTAATGAGTTTTTAGCTAAATAATATTGTCTGACGCCTATGCTCCAAACACGTTGAGACGGTAGTATTGATGTCAAGGACGAAAGAGTGAGTATGTGAAAAGCCCAGTAGATATAGGATTTTCGAGGTTTGAGAGTAAAAATCAGGAGTTTGAAAATCATGAAAATATCGCTTCGTGGGAACAAATCCAAAGGCATGATTTTGAACGTGACAGAGCGATTTAGATGTCATTGTTTAACGAGTGGTCAGTTTAGATGAAGAAAATATTGCCGCACTAATTTAATGTTTCGAGAGCCAGAAATACACATGTCGCACATCGCCCTATTTGAAGATGTATTTTTGGAGACTTCTTAAGAACCAAAACAATACCAGATGACACTCACTGAAAGACTTGGGATAAATATTGCAAAGGATATATGAGATAAAGGCCATTGGAAAGGGGGGGTAAAAAATGATCGGTCAGAACACAGTATTTCCTGTTGGGTATCATCATTTCCACAAAAATCAGGCATACAATTACCAGCTTAATCGCTGGTACTCACTGGGGTTTCTAAACTATGAGGATATTCGTGCGACAGGTTCAAAAATCAGGTCATTTGAGGACTGGAAGACTGAAATGATAAAGCTTGCGGAAAAGTCGGAAACGGAAGGGCGGCTTTTGAATGCTTCGTTTTACTTTCGGGCTGCCGAGTTTTATACAATGAAAGATGACAGCCCTGATAAAGAATATTTCTATGATAGATTTACTGATTTGTTTTATCGCGCTATTGGATCTGAATCGGTTGAACGTACATTCATACCGTATGCAGAGAATTCCAAAATTCCTGTAATTAAAATAAACGCCAAGAATGAAAGGAGAGGCACCATCGTTATTCATGGTGGGTTCGATTCATTTATAGAAGAATGGTATTTCATGATGGAATATCTGAGTGCCAGCGGATTTGATGTCATTGGTTTTGAAGGACCAGGACAAGGACATATGCTGTTAAAGCAAGGCGTACCCCTTGATTATCAATGGGAAAAGCCTGTGGGTGCGGTATTGGACTATTTTAGCTTGAATGAAGTGACCTTATTTGGATTGTCAATGGGTGGATGGTTCTGCTTAAGGGCAGCTGCATATGAACCAAGAATAAAGAATGTCATAGCTTCTGGGCATGCGGTGGATTATTCAAGAATTCCACCTGCATTTGCGCGGAGGCTTATGATGTTTTTTATTAAAAATTTTCGGGCTTATACCAGAAAATCCTTTAATGAAATGGCAAAAAAGGGAGGAATCAAAGGCTGGCAGGTCAGTAACCTGGCACATATAACACATATGGAGCCCATGGAAGCATTTGAGTATTCTCTGAATTTGAACGAGGAGAACCTTGCCTGTGACAAAATCAGACAAAATGTACTTTATCTAACAGGCAGAAACGATCACTTTATTCCATTTAAAAATGCATGATAAACAGCTTGCATTATTCACAAAGGCAAAATCACTGACAGACCGTGTATACCGTAAAAACGAGCACGCTGAGAATCATTGTCAAGTTGGGAATATTAAACTCATGCTTGATGACATTATCCAATGGGTCAATGCTCAAGAATGATAATTCTGCCACAAATATCATGAAAATGTCGCTTTGTGAGAACAAGTCCAAAGCCATGATTGGGTGTGTGACAGAGCGATTTAGATATCAGTGTTTGATGAGTAGTCGATTTAGATAACATGAGTTTGTGAGTGGTCAATTTAGATGTTTTTCCGATTTGGCAGGGGTTGTGTGGTCAGGTTGGATGTTGGGGTTAAAAATTTACAAAATATGCTAACCAACATGGCAGAAATATGCTTATATGTTTGATAGCCATAATTCTGAGATGAACACAAGTTTTAGATTGATTAAACATTACGACAAATTTGAATTTATAGGGGGTGTCTGCTTGTGAATATAACGAAAGTTTCAAACGATAAGAAATCATATATCAACTTGCTTTTATTGGCTGACGAACAGGAAAGCATGGTAGACAAGTACCTTGAATGTGGTGAAATGTTTGTTCTGAACGATAATGGAGCAAAAGCTGAATGCGTGGTTACTAAAGAGGCGGACGGTATTTATGAGCTTAAGAACATTGCGGTTATGCCTGATTGTCAGCGAAAGGGTTATGGAAAAAGACTGATAGATTTTCTGTTTTCACATTACACCGATTGTAATGCGATGCTTGTCGGAACAGGTGATGTTCCTTCTGCGCTCAGCTTTTATCAGAAATGCGGATTTGCAGAATCACATCGAATACAAAACTTTTTCACGGACAATTATGACCATCCGATGTTTGAAGACGGGAAACAACTTGTTGATATGGTCTACCTGAAACGGGAACGATAAATTGGGATTTATATATGATATAATTCAATTAATTATATCAATAAGAGGAGGGTCTAACGAATGGGGTTATTTGATAGATTGAAAGAGCCAGTTTTCCTTAAGGAGAGCAGTTATGCAGATGAGCAATTAGAAAAGCTGAAGGCCTTAGAGCCATTACTTAATCCGGAAGGTCAAGCTATCATAAGACAAGATATAAAATATCTGGAATACGGTATATCTGGAGAGAAAAATATAACATTTGAACTGAAAAACAGCCATATGCCGATGTACATATTGCACGACTTATATCTGGAAGATGGAGAACTGAGCTCACAGATCGATTATCTTGTGTTTACAAAGAAAATTTGCTTTGTTATTGAGTGTAAGAATCTCATTGGGGATATTGAAATCAATAGCACAGGAGATTTTATTCGTACTACAGAATTTGGCGGCAGAAAGAAAAAGGAAGGCATATACTTGCCAACTTATATTGTCTGCCGCCCATACTCCACGCATGTGGAGACGGTAGTGTTGATGTCAAGGGTTGAAAAGTAGAAACTTGGAAAGTGTAGAAAATATGGGGTTCTGCGTGTTTTCTGATTTGCAGAATGGCAGAACCCCTTGTAAATGGTTACTCTTTGAGAATATATCTACAGTAAAAACGTCGCATAGTTGAGTAGACAGAAATGTTATAAAATAGGTTAATTAATAACCCATGCCTTTTACTTCAATAAACTGCATCGGGTCTGAATTAAGACAAAGGTGGATCAGTTTTGATTGCTAGGCGGCAAAGTTTGCATGAGGGCAAAGAAATGTTTAGGCTCACCGGTACTAAAATATTCATACCAAGATTCCAGTGTGTTTGATTGAAAAACGCCTAAATGCTCAATAATTTGTTTCGCCCATAACAAAGCTCCGGTACAACTTGCAGTAATAAGGTTGTTATCTGCTACAGATGGTATGTCTATATAAAAACCTTGTCCTTTATAACCAGGAGAAAACATTTCAAGAAATCCCGGTCCATTACTTGTATGCGGACGCTTATCCAATAGCCCAAAGTTGGCAAGCGCAGTGGTAGCCCCACAGATTGCACACACCGTAGCGCCTAAAGAAAGAAATTCGCTTGCTTTTTCAATGATAGCGTCATGCTTTGAGTCGCTCCATGTATCTGCGCCAGGTAAAAGTAACATGCTTGATTCACTCACAACAATATCATCAATCAAACAATCGGGAACTATTGTCAGTCCGCCCATTGTATTGATTGGCTCTTTAGAATAACTAACCGTTTTGATCTTTACACACTGTGCGCCATTTTTGAAAAATCGACCAGAATTCAGCTCCGAAGTAACATACCCAAGTTCCCAATCTGCTAAGGTATCAAGAACGTAAACATATACTGTAATCATAAATTTCCTCCATTATCATTGTTTTATTGATTTGTTTGCCCTTTTATAGTACCATGTAATTGTTGACAACAGTATGTCAATAATTAAAAGAAATTTTGAAAGGCGGCTGTCAGATGAAAGTAGATAGACTTGTTAGCATTATTATGATACTCCTTGATAAAGAGCGAATAGGCGCACAGGAGTTAGCAGATATGTTTGAAGTTTCACCCCGCACAATCTACCGTGATATGGACGCTATCAACATGGCAGGTATTCCTGTTTGTTCAGCATCAGGAGTGGGTGGCGGCTTTGAAATTATGCCTAAATACAAAATTGATAATAAGTTTTTTTCAACTGCCGATCTTTCCGCTATCTTGATGGGGCTTTCCGGTCTTTCAAATATGATACGAGGTGATGAACTGGCAAAAGCTCTTGCGAAAATCAAGAGCTTTATCCCTGCCGACAGAGCGAAAGACATTGAATTAAAAGTAAATCAAATATATATTGATTTAAGTCCGTGGATGGGTAACAGAAACATACAACTGTACTTAGAAATTGTCAAAACAGCTTTGCAGGAAAGCAGGCTGCTTTCGTTTGAATATGCAGACCACTACGGAAATAGAACCGCACGAACAGCTGAACCATATCAGCTTGTATTGAAAAATAGTCATTGGTATTTGCAGGGGTATTGCCATAAAAGAAGTGATTATCGCTTGTTCAAACTATCCCGTATATCAAGACTACAAATCCAAGAGGAAACTTTTACACCACGAGATTATCAAAAGCCGATTTTAGACTTTACGGAAGTTCTGGAAACAATGAAAACAAAAATCAAAATTCGTATTCATAAATCCGTGATGGACAGGGTACTTGATTTTTGCTCTTATGAGGACTTTGCTCCAGATGGCAATGAGCATTACATTGTTAGTTTTCCTTTCATAGAGAACGATTACTACTACAATATTCTTTTCAGTTTTGGAGATAAATGCGAGTGTTTAGAGCCGTTATATATCCGCACAGAAATAAAACGCAGAATACAAGATATAGCTATCTTATACAAAAACTAAGACATGGCTTGAGGCAGCCGGTCGTTTTGAAGAAGGAGCTGAAATCATTTCTGAAATCACAAATGTCATTGTGGCTTATCTCACCGGCAAAAACGACAAGACGAACGAGCTGCCGGGACTGTTCACAATCGTATTGGAGATCATGGTTGATGGGTTTGTCCTTTTGGTATGATAATATTCCTGAATAAATCTCAATGATAATATAAAACCTGGAGGTAAAATTATGGCTTTTGATTTTAAGAAAGAGTACAAAGAATTTTATATGCCTAAGAATACACCGGAAATAGTAAATGTTCCGGCTGCAAACTATATTGCTGTAAGAGGGAAAGGAGACCCAAATCAGGAAGGCGGCGCATATCAGCAAGCTGTAGGAATTATTTATGCGATTGCATATACAATAAAAATGAGCTATAAGGGTTCGCATAAGATCGAAGGTTTCTTCGAATATGTGGTGCCGCCTCTGGAAGGCTTTTGGTGGCAGGATGGTATTGAGGGTGTAGACTATGAAAACAAGGACTCGTTTAACTGGATTTCAGTTATCCGTCTGCCAGATTTTGTTACTAAAAGTGATTTCGATTGGGCAGTAGTAGAAGCGACTAAAAAGAAAAAGCTGGATTGTTCTTCAGCGGAGTTTCTGACAATTGATGAAGGTTTATGTGTGCAAATCATGCACATAGGTCCATTTGATGATGAACCTGCCTCTGTTGCCATCATGGACAAGTATTTGAATGAAAACGGATATATAAATGATATGACAGCTTCCCGTTTGCACCACGAAATCTATCTTTCCGATGCCCGCAAAGTCGAGCCATCAAAATGGAGAACAGTCATACGTCATCCAATTAAAAAGCTTAATGTATCAGAATAACATCAGCACAACCAGAAGCTGACAGCGAAATCTGTCAGGCCGTTTTCGGATTTGCTTGATTTAGAAATTGGACATATACTGATATTATAGGGAATATTTAATTTATTAAACTATATTAAAGTGAAGCGGGGGTTACATGAATACTGATTTTGTAAACTTAACAACAGAAAACCTTGTGAATGAACACTTATGCTGCATTATTCGCAGTAAAAAGTCGCATCCAGGTATTGAGGCAAAGCGCCAATGGCTTTCAGACCGATTAAAGGAAGGTCATGTCTTTAGAAAGTTAAATGAAAAGGCTACGGTTTTTATTGAATATGCTCCTCTTGAAACAGCTTGGATTCCAATAATTGGTGACAACTATTACTATCTGTATTGCTTATGGGTAGATGGCAGTCATAAAGGAAAAGGGTATGGGAAATCGCTGATGGAGTATTGTTTGTCAGATGCCAAAGAAAGGGGTAAATCCGGCATTTGTATGCTCGCAGCAAAGAAACAGAAGTCCTGGCTTTCTGACCAATCATTTGTGAAGAAGTTCGGCTTTGATGTTGTTGATACAACCGATAATGGGTATGAATTGCTTGCACTTTCTTTTGACGGAACAACGCCACAGTTCGCACAAAATGTTAAAAACCATGAAATTGAAAGCAAAGAGCTAACCATTTATTATGATATGCAATGTCCATATATCTATCAAAACATAGAGATGATAAAACAGTATTGTGAAGCGAATGACGTTCCAGTATGTTTAATAAAAGTGGATACGCTGCAAAAAGCTAAAGAATTGCCTTGTGTTTTCAACAACTGGGGTGTATTTTATAAAGGTAATTTTGAGACAGTGAATTTGTTAGATGATGCCTACTTAGAGAGAATACTCAAAAAAAACATGAAACAATAGGGGGATGGGTGGATGTTGGAATATATTCAGGAAGCACTGGCTGAACAAGGCCACAAGGCAGCAATGTCTGGCTTAGACATATTGGAAAAGCTTCAGGAAGATCTGAGAAATCTGCAAAATATAGAAGAGCTTAATGATCATCAAAATCGATTGATTGAGGAACGTTATGATTGGGAGCTTCCGGAGGTTGACTTTGAGATCAAGTCTATTTTGTTAGTCGGTAAAAAAAACACCGTATCTAAATTAAAGTTTGAATATAAAGGTAAAGAAATACCGGTCATTATGCCGCCGGGTTATAATGAGTATTTTGACGCGCAAGACCGGATAGAACACTTTATGCAACAGCTCTTAAGTGAAAAAGGATACAAATGTAAAGCAACCCCTATGTTACCTAATAAGCTTCTAGCAGCAAGAAGTGGCTTTGTAAAATACGGCCGAAACAACATCGTCTATATAGATGGTATGGGAAGCTTCTGCCAGGTTTATCTTTTTTACACAGATATTCCGGTTGAAGAACGTCCTTTTTCAGAAGAACTCATTATGAAAAGGTGTGCTACTTGTGGTGCCTGTATAAAAGCTTGCCCTACAGGCGCTATAATGAAGGACCGTTTTTTGCTGGACAGCAAACGCTGTCTCACATTTTTCAATGAAAACGGAGGATATCCCTTCCCAGAATGGGTTGACCCCAAAATACATCATGCGTTATATGGGTGTTATCGCTGCCAGGAAATCTGTCCTGCAAATAGAGAGCAGCTTATGAATCCCGTAGAAGAGGTTTTATTTAGCGAAGAGGAAACAAAAATTCTGTTAGAGGGTGAGTCGATTGATACTTTTCCGGATAGGCTTAAGAATGAAATCAAAAGGCTCAACATCGAAGGATATTTATCCGTAGTTCCTAGAAATTTAGTTGCAATATTTAATCAACATTGAAGTTAAGTGCCAGTATGTAACGTCAACTTATATTGTCTGCCGCTTTTACTCCGCACATGTTGAGACGGTAGTGCCTCGAGCATCTGGTATTGTGGTACCTTGATGGTAATAGCATTCTTGGAATTATAAAAAAATTGTATGAAGCCGGTACTTTTTTCAAAAAGAAATAACAAATTTGAAGTTGTTGCAGGTAATTTGTGAAAAGAGAAAGGATAGTCATTACACTTTTATTGGCTTTAGTGTTGGAGGAAAAAATATGAGTTTTATTGATTGTGTAAATAATAGAAACAGTATTTTGATGGAAGGTGCACTAGGGGAAAGATTAAAAAGAGAATATAGACTGGTTCTAGATGAAGATGTGGTCATGGCTGGTTTGATATATTCAGATAACGGAAGAAGAGCTCTCAAGGAACTTTGGAGTGAATACGCCAAAATTGCCGGAATTTATCATTTGCCATTTTTGGCAACTACGCCAACAAGACGAGCTAATCAAGAAAGAGTCGAAAGGTCTAGGTTTGATTCCACCCTTATTCAGGACAATGTAAAATTTTTGCGTGAAGTACAAGAACTACAGAATATTGAAATGTATATTGGAGGTCTTGTAGGCTGTAAGGGGGATGCTTTTACCGGAGAAAACGCATTGGATTTAGAATCATCTAAGGATTTTCATGAGTGGGAGGTCAGACTTTTCGCTGAGGCAGGAGTTGATTTCCTATATGCAGCACTGTTTCCAAATGTTGAAGAAGCCGCTGGCATGGCATTAGCAATAGAAAAATACGAGATACCTTACATAATCAGTTTCACAATAAAAAAGGATGGTTGCCTGATTGATGGAACAAGAATTTCTGATGCGATAAAATATATTGATTCATTAACGGTGAACAGACCGGTGTGCTATATGACAAACTGTGTTCATCCCAGAATAGTATATGAGGCATTATTGCATCCATTTAATAACAATGAAATGGTTTATAAGAGATTTAAGGGGATTCAGGTCAATACTTCAGCGCTGTCATATACTGAATTAGACAATTCCAAGGATTTAAAAACGTCAGAACCCACTGAAATTGCAATGGATACAGTTAAACTTCGGGAAATCAGCCCATTTCAGATTTTTGGCGGCTGCTGCGGAACAGATGGTAGACATATGAGTGAGATTGCAAAGCTGATATAATACATTTTGCCATGGCTGGCATCATTATTTGCGGTGATGATAATTAGTCATAATTCAGATTGAAAAATAACGGCGGTGAAGATTATGTATAATAAATCGGTTTATCGAAGACACATATTAAATATAAGTGTGTCTTAACACACTGTCCCATTTTTACATAAAATGGGACAGTTGAAAAGCTTTATTGTTCTTGCCTGTCAAATTTAAGCTGGTTTAATTTCGTTTCTATTATGAAGCAATAATGCGTTCAATAAACGGCTCAATTATTTTGTATAATTTGGGACTATGAACAACATAACTGATGTGACTTTCATTTTCAAGTATTTTCAGTGTGGAATCAGGAATATTTTCTGCTATGAATTTTGTATCTTCTTCTTTTACAAATTCCTTTCTTTCTTCTCCCGCCAGAACCAATACCGGTATGTTGATTTTCCTCAGATCATCCTGAGTAATATGCGGCTCTTCCAGTACCATTCGGTGTTTATCCTGCCTGAAGATAAAATATATGATTTTAAACAATATGTACCATATTTTATTGACACCTTCAGGACTCGTATTCGCCCCGCTTATTATCATCCCTGATAACAAGTCAGGATATTTAGACGCCACCAGCAATCCTACATTTCCTCCGTCGCTCAATCCATACAACAACGGTTTTTCCAGGTTTAATTTATTAATGAATGCAGCTACATCTTCAGTCATCATATCGTAACTTAGCTTGTTGGTTTTAGTGCTTTTCCCATGATCGCGACTGTCAATTGCATATACGGTGAATTTTTTTGACAATTCTTCCATCAAAACATCAAATATTTCATGAGTTACGCTGTTTCCATGCAAAAGAATGAAAGGATGTCCGGTTCCTTTCACTTCGTACCATAAATCAATATCATTTACTTTTAGAAACATTTCGGTACCCCCTTTAAATTAATTCCTCATAAAAAATATATACCCATATTTTGGTATTAATAACCTAAGCGCGAAAATATGTTTTTAAATTTTTATAAATAGTGGGAAGCCTGAAAATTGATGAAAGAAGTTCAAGATTTGCAGCACTATTTTGAGGACGGACCTTTGAATGTAATGAGAGACAATTCCTGATAAATATAGCAAGCCGACTATTTTTGAAATTGCATAATATAGTCGGCCTTTTATTATGTTGTTTGGACTTTATCCAGAAACGGAATGATGTATTCAATGGAATTGGTCAACACATGTCCGCAATTTGTCAGTATGTGAATTTCGGCTGATGGCACAAGATGTGATAGTCTTTGGGCTGATTTATCCGCATCAATAATAACATCATCTTCTCCATCAACAAAGAGGACTGGCATGTTAAGCCGCTGCAGCTGTTCATCTTCGAATACGGGTAAATGCTGAATCGGGTTATAGCTTGCTGTAATCAGATTTATAAAATCAAGAACTTCTTTCGGTATGTCGTGCTCTCCTAAAATAGCAGAATCAATCGGTACACATCCGTTTTCCTGCCTAGCTTGTTCCACATTGCAAATGAATTGCTGACGAACTTCAGCAAGACCTGCTGAAGCGATTAGAGACAACATAGAAACACGCTCCGGGAAGGTTGTAGCAAATTTTAGAGCCATCCAGCCACCTAATGAGTTCCCGATAATAACGGTTCTTTCAAGTCCTAATGCATCAAGGACTTCCTTAATCCAGAGTGCAAAAGCTTCTGAGCTGAGATCAGGTCTGTATTCTTCGCTGTTTCCGGCTTCTCCTATTATGTCGATGGCATATACCCTATAAATGTCAGATAGAGCCATGATTTCAGGAAACCAGAATGCGCTGTTGCTGCAGGAGCCGTGTAAAAGGATAACAGGCGGATTAGACTCCTGTCCTGCTATTAGCATAAATGTCTTTCCAAAGGTGGTTTGGACATACCGTTGTTCAAAAGGAAACTGACTAAGTAAGTTGTTATAGTAAGCTCGAAATTCATCACGCTTTTCTTCAGTTTTAAATACGCTGTTATTCATATTATTTCACTCCTTTTGCTGTTCTATCAGTACTGAAATTGTGTCCATCATAACTGCCATAAAACGAATATCACCCCAAAGTGTAACACGAATCATGTTTTCACATTCAATATATTGCGACTGCATGGAAGATTGACCATATTCCTTTGGCTTTGAGTTAAGAGCACCTGATAATGTATTCATGATACGAATGGCATCCTCTTTTCCGTATACTTTAATATCGATAACAGATGAGGCAAGGGCGCTGTGAATTGATTGTTTCTCCGTATTGTACTCCTTGTTACTGTCACTCTCGACAAAAACGCTTAAATCATGTCCATTAATACGCCAGCCTTTTCCAACCTTTGATGCACGTAGTCTACCCTCGCGAATGTATCGCTGAATTGTTTTCGGATGTATGTCCAGCATATTTGATATTTGTTCAACTGTATAATATTCTCTATTCATAACTACTCCTTATTATTACTAATAAATACATTATAGGTAATAATAAGGAACGTGTCAAGTTAAATTTTTTTTCATTCATGTATTATGAATCTTTCATCCATATTTCATTCAAGGTTTGTTAAGGAGGATAATAAATGGAGAATATTTTATTTGCGTTTTCTCTTACTCTATTTGCTGGTCTATGTACAGGTATAGGTAGTATACTTGCATTTTTTACTAAAAAAAGCAACCCTAAATTTTTATCAATAAGTCTTGGCTTCTCAGCAGGGGTTATGATATATGTATCCATGATCGAAATATTCTTTAAAGCCCAAAGGAGCCTTATCAATGAATTTGGACTGGAAAAGGATCGTGGGTAACAGTTATTGCTTTCTTTGGTGGTATGTTCTTGATCGGTATTATTGACAGATTGATTCCTTCATCTGAAAACCCTCATGATCTTCACTCTATTTAATAGATAAATGAAGAAGATCCGGGTGAAAGCCACCATATGGAGCAGATAAAAAAACTAGAAGAAGCTCAAAAAAACCAGAATCTATTGCGCATGGGCCTTTTTACAGCTCTTGCAATTGGAATTCACAATTTCCCCGAAGGTCTTGCAACCTTTATTGCAGCTATTCAGGAGCCTCAGATTACCATTCCCATTGCTATGGCAATCGCAATCCATAACATACCCGAAGGTATAGCGATTTCTGTTTCCATATTCTATGCTACCGGAAGTAAAAGAAAGGCGTTTTTCTATTCATTTTTGTCAGGAGTCTCTGAACCTATTGGCGCACTTGCAGGTTACTTAATCTTAATTCCATTTGTCAATGATGCTTTAATGGGAATCATCTTTGCTCTTGTAGCAGGTATAATGGTATTTATTTCGCTGGATGAATTGCTACCTTCAGCTAGAGAGTATGGCGAACATCATCTATCTATTTATGGACTCATTGCCGGTATGATGGTCATGTCCGTTAGTTTGTTATTATTTATTTAGATATTTTCCATTGGTTTTTAAATATTTACTATTAATAGATGGTATATTTGCTTCATTAATAGACACACTAACTCTAAATATATGAATTGAGGAGGTGTTTAATTATGCCAGGAAAAGCAAAACAATATGTTGATCAAAGTATGACATCAGTACAAAACACTGTAAATATATTACAGCAAGCACTTAACTCTGTTGAAAAGCAAGATAACAAAAACAAGATTCAGCAAGCAATAAGCTCACTTAATTCTGCACAGCAGCAATTATCTGGGTACCAAGACTAGTATGATAAAATAATCTTTTAAATGCCTTTCAGGGAAATTACCTTGAAGGCATTTTTTTACTATTTTTGCTTCATTTAACGTACCACCTTTTGTTATAAAACTCAATTTTCAATATGCTGTTTAAAGGTAAAGCTACGACTCGAATTGATGGTGTTTGTTTTCATAATATTAGAAAATGATATAAATTGAGATGCAAACATGATATAATTCTATTACCAATCACGTAAGAGGAGGATCTAACATATGGGGTTGTTTGATAGATTGAATGAGCCGGTTTTCCTTATAATATTTTAAAAACGGATTGTAAAATTAGCAGTATGTGAAACACTAAAGACAACATTTTTGTCTGCTCAAGGCACGTTGAGACGATTTCGATGTTAGTCAACATTTAATTTAAGTAACTTCTACGTTTAATAACGTGCTATTGGTAGTGAAGTAGTTTAAGGAATAATTGTTTTAGCATACATGATTAAAATAAATAATAGGAGAGTGTTCGATGTTGGAAATTGAAGATATATGGCAGTTAATAATTTTAGTAGTGCTTTTAGTACTGTCATCCTTTTTCTCAGCTTCAGAAACAGCATTAATGTCTTTAAGTAAGATTAGAATAAGGAACATGGTGGATGAAAATGTTCCAAGGTCTGAAAAAATACAAAAGTTAGTTGAAAATCCCAGCAATCTGCTAGGTGCTATTCTTGTGGGTAATAATATTGTGAATATAGGTTCATCGGCTTTGGCAACATCAATTGCAATTAACCACTTTGGCAATACAGGAGTAGGTATTGCAACGGGGATAATGACTTTTATTGTCTTAATATTTGGAGAAATTACTCCTAAATCTTTAGCTGCACAAAATTCAGAGAAAGTTTCTTTGAAAGTTGTAAATATATTGTCTTTTATTGTTATCATATTAAAACCAATTACAATAGTTTTAATGAAAATCACTAATTCAATAATTAAGCTACTTGGTGGGGAAATTAGTAATAAGCAGCCATTTGTTACAGAAGAAGAGATAAAGACCATGATTAATGTGGGGCATGAAGAAGGTGTCCTTGAAGTTGAAGAAAAGAAGATGATTCACAATGTGTTTGAGTTTGGGGAAACCAGAGTAGCAGATGTTATGATACCAAGGACTTATATGGTTGCAATAGAAAAAAATTTATCCTATGAACAGATTGTAGAGGAGTTTAAAAAACAGCGTTTTTCCCGTATACCTGTATACGAGGAAAGTATGGACAATATAGTTGGAGTTTTATATCTTAAAGATCTTTTTCTTTGTGAAATGGAAGAAGGAACTTTTGATATATCAAAAGTTCTTAAAGAACCTTATTTCACTTTTGAATTCAAATTAACTACTCTATTGTTTCGTGAAATGCGAGAGAAAGGCATACAAATGGCTATTGTTATTGACGAATATGGAGGTACTGCAGGTGTTATTACAATCGAAGATTTAGTGGAAGAGATTGTAGGAGATATTCATGACGAAACAGATGAGATTATTCATGAAATTGAGGTTATTAAAGAAGACGAGTATGTTGTTCTTGGTATTACCAAAATTGATATTGTTAATGATATGATCGGAATTAATATTTATTCTGAAAACTTTGATTCTATTGGAGGATTTGTGGTCGGGTTGTTTGGAAGATTGCCTGAAGCTGGCGAATGCATAGAACATGAAAACATTAAATTCATTGTGGAGAAAGTACATAAAAATAGAATTGAGAAGTTAAGAATTCTGACTTGAATCAGGTGATTTTTTATTACTTTAACCAGTTTTTATTTGCATAACAATAGTAATTATGGTTTTATGCTTCTTATACATGGCTTATTTGCAACAGATATATCACTTTTTAATACTTTGTTCATATATTAATATTGTATATTATAATATGAAGGAGAGAATACCATGTACAATTATCCATATACCAATATGTTAGCACAGTGTTATATGATGCAGCAGCAAATGAATTCTAAAATAAGAGTGCTTCACGCAGTTCCTAATGCCCCTGCAGTAGATGTTTATGCTAATGATAATCTTATTGTTAAAAACCTTGCATATAAAGAAATGTCCCCATATTTACCAGTTCCAGCAGGCAATTATAATATTAAAGTATATCCGACAGGAGAAACTACAAACCCTGTTGTTGATTCAAGTGTTTATGTTCCTGAAAATTCTATCTACACCATTACAGCTATTGGACAATTGCCTGATATAAGCCTATATCCAATTCAGGAACCAACTTCAGCCAATAAGACTGGTATGTCATGTGTAAGATTTATCCATCTATCCCCAGATGCACCGCCGGTTGATATAACGTTACCAGATGGTACAATTGTTTTTAGCAATGTTCCGTTTAAAAGCATAGCTAATTATACTTGTGTTCCATCAGGCACATACACGTTTAGAGTAAACCCAGCCGGAACAGATAATGTTGTTTTAACAGTTCCTAATGTTAGGTTAAATCCAAATACTTTCTATACCGTCTATGCAGTTGGCTTAGTTGGAGATAAACCTGATTTAGAAGCATTATTAGTTACTGAACCAAGATAAATTATTTAGTGAGCTCAGCATGGGCGACCGCTTGACGGTGAAAGAATAAAACACACCCCAGTTATTGAAAACACAAGGTAATTCCTTTGCTTTTTGCAGCGTATCCACTTGAATTAAGCGTACAGGAACGTCGTTCATTTCACAATACTGTTTTATCATCTCAATGTTTTGATAGACATAGGGGCATTGCATATCATAATAAATTGTTAGCTCTTTGCTTTCAATTTCTTGGTTTTTAACAATGTGTACCCCCACTTAAAATTAATATAAAGTTTAAAATAAAAGGAAATTTTGAGACAGTGAATTTGTTAGATGCCACTTACTTAGAGAGAATACTCAAAAAATGAAAATACAATTTGGCGTTCCCTCGAGGTAAGTGTATTATTATGAAAAAAACAGAGAGACAGAATGGAATCGTCCATTTATTAAGAGTACGGAAAAAAATGACTGCAAATGAGCTGGCAAACTATTTTGAGGTGAGCGAGCGGACCATATACAGGGATATAGACGCACCATTCCTTGCATAGGGTGGAATATGACGAAACAGCTATACGATGTGTTTCTCATGCATTATGAAGAGCAAACTGGCAAACCGATGGATCAAGGACTTTAAAGTAGGCTTGGACACTATAGATGGAGTTGTTATTCGTCCCGGGCATATTAAGTTGTTGCTCGATAGGGGTGTTCTGTCAAAAGTGGATAAAGCTATCCTGACCGCAACATTTCGGTACACCTTTTGGATTAATTATCTCACAAAAATATATACCCATATTTTGGTATTAATAACCTAAGTGCAAAAATATGTTTTTAAACTAAATGACCACATGTTGATTGACGGTTTAGGGAGTACTTAGTGGTATTTCTTCTTTGATGGCTTTTTTTATTGCCGTAAGTCCTAGCTCTAAACTTGCTTCAGTTGCAGGGGAACATGTTGCAATTCGAATTGCATTGCTTTTTGCGCTATCGCCAACGGAAAATCTTTCTGCACCATATACATTTATATTTTTGCTTTCCATGAGGTCCTCAAAAAACTTGCCGCTATAACCTTCTGGCAGTTGCAACCACTGATAATATGACTCCGGTTCACAGTGAACAGATGGAAAATATTTAGCATATAAACAGTTGCGTGTAATTGCCATTTCGTATTTTTCTTGTATGAGTTTTTGGGCTAATCCACTTTGTATAATTTCTGTCACTACTTCTACATTCAAAGACGATGCCTTGATATTGACGTTATAACATCCTTGTTCAAGCCTTGAAAGATATTTTTGAGGAAAACACATGTATGCCACTCGTATCCCTGCACAGATTGATTTTGAAAGTCCGCTTACATAAATTGTCTGTTCGGGAAGCAAAGAACAGACAGGTGTTACTTTGTTTTTTTTCATAAAAGCAAACACATCATCTTCAATTACCAATAACTGATGTTTTTTTATTACGAAGCAGAGCTCTCTAATGCGATGGTTTGAAAGTGGGATAGTAGTAGGATTGTTACAGGAAGTCATTAGAAAAATGCCCTGAATGTTTTCTAAACTGCAAATGGTATCAAGCTCATTTGGTAACATGCCCTGCTCATCATGCTTTACTGCAATAAGCTGTATATGAAGCATATTTGCTAAAGCAATAAAATTCGGATATGTATATGGGTCCGTTATAATTTTGTCACCGGGCGCAAACAAAGATAACAGTATAATGGCAAGAGCATTTTGTGCTCCTGCTGTTATTATTGTATTATTTGCGTGACAATCAATCCCAAACTGTGATACCCATTTTGCACCTGCAATCCGTTGACTAAGGCTTCCAAGAGGGTTGCTATATTCTAAAAGCTTTTCTGACAAAGGTTTTTTAATAACTTCATTTACAATATCTTTTACTGACTTATTATGATTGAAAAAAGGCAACACCATGCCCATATCGGCTATTGCGGTATCGCTTTGATTTACAATAGAAGAAGAACTATTAGCGTTGGGGGAAACAAATGTGCCGCTGCCAACAATTGCATGAATAACCCCCTTTAATTCGCAGAGCTTATAGGCTTTTGTTATTGTGCTGTGGTTCAAATCCAGATAATCGGCAAGCTCCCTTTGGGGGGGAAGCTTTGTATTTGCAATGAGCTTGCCGCTCTTTATGTCAGCTTCCATCAGCATTGCTAAAGAACGATACATGGGGGTTTTTAGTTCCTGTTTATCGGGCTTCCACGTCAACTCATAATCATCAAAAGAGTTTACAGGCAAGATTTCACCTCCTTAAAATGTATGACCTACATTTTTTTCCTTGTGCGTATATTTATCCGAGTGGTACAATTTCAGTAATGAAAGCATTATAACACACAATCTTGCAAGAGTAAATAATTGGGAGCATATGGTAAAAATATCATTATGATACATACCTTCCGCTTCCAAAAAAGTATTTTTAGATAACATAACTTTCAAAAGGAGGTAACAAAAATGGAAGCATATAAATATCAGAAAGTTGATGCATTTACATCAAATACATCCATTGGCAATCCCGCCGCCTGCATTTTTTTAAGTGAATCACAATCTTTATCTGAAACAGCTATGTTAGAGATAGCTCAACAACACAAGGGATTTGTTTCTGAAGTAATTTACTGCAGCAGCCACAAGGGGATTTTTTTAACATATTATTCTTCTGAATGTGAAGTCAGCTTTTGTGGGCATGGTACGATAGCATGTATGTACAGCTTAGTCAAGAACACAGAGAGCCTTCTTAAATGCAGTGAAATACCTATAAATACCAATAAAAAGGGGGCATTAACAGTCTATAACAGAATCACGGAACAAGATGCCGTTTTCATTTCTTCTCCTTCACCCAATTATCTAGCTACTTATCTGAAACCAATAGACATAGCTGCGCCTTTGAGTTTGTGCAATGAAGATATAAGCATTGAACTACCCGTTGAAGTTATTGATGCCGGATTGCATACCTTGATTGTTCCATTAAACACTACACCAAAGCTAATATCTATTTATCCAGACGAAGCTAACTTGAAGGAATTTTGTCAGAAAAATAATATAGATATTGTCTTGGCTTTTTCTACTAGCGCAGTCGATAAAAAACATATTGCCCATACCAGAGTTTTTGCTCCAAAATTTGGGTATTTGGAAGATCCGGCAACCGGTTCGGGAAATAGTGCATTTGGGTATTACATGTTAAAACACAAATTGTGGGATGGCTCTTTATGTTCTGTTGAACAAGGAGGAAATAACAGAATATTTAATGTTATCAAACTAAATTTTCAAGATAACATTATGTTGTTCGGAGGTAAAGCCACAACTCGAATTGATGGCGTCTATTACTATTAAACATGAAGTGCCTTAAGATTTCAACGGTTTGCGCAGCATTCCTTAAACTAGTATATATTCCGCTTGCCTTCGTAATTTAGTCGTGTTTATGGACAATCAGAAACACGCTGGACTCATCCACCTCCTGAATATGAAAGGGGTATCCCAACTCTTCACCAATTTTTTCAAAATCCTCGGGTGAATGGAATGTTGCCTTAAAGCCGCCCTCGCAGATAATCACACCGTCTTTGGTGTTGGTGTAATCAATTTCTCCTAAAAGCCCTTTGGAGGCCTGCTCTTCAAACCACTTAAGACGATAATCCCAGAATTTAGAGCTGTAACTGCTGAAAAATGCCGTTCCGCCTGGTGCCACGCTATCAAGAATTTTGTAAATGACAGCGGAGTCAGCACGCATGGCAGACAATCCGTTTTGAAGGCACAAAACAACATCAAAGGGCTTAGGGAATTTTAGCTGATGAACATCCATCGCAACTATGCTGGCGTTGGGGCAGTCCTTGAGATACTCCTTGCCTAACTCAACACTTTCCACTGAAATATCTATCCCCACAATATATCCGCAGTAGGGAGCCAGTTCTCTAATAATTCGACCGTATCCTGCTCCAAGTTCTAAGACACTTTGTGTGTTTGATAGGTTTACCTTGACAAAATCTATCTCCGCCTGTAAATACTGTTTGATGCGTGGAATCTGAGTTTCATACACCTGAAACAACTTTTGGGAATTTAATTTTTCGGCATAATAATTGTCCATTTTTCTTATCCTTCCTCCTCATGGTCTTATAAACCTAACTAAAAACAAATACAGTTTTAAAGGTTTCCTAATTATAGTATAATTCTTTTTTTTTCAGTTGTTCATATCAATTTGATGTAAATTTTATACAATTTTAATAAATTATGATCTGTTAAAGGAGATTAGCGCCATTCCGGATGTTGAGAGATTACCTATGGTTTTGATGAATTAATGTCTTCAGCATTTAACATCATTGTTATATTCGGTTCTTGAGGAAATAATAAGTCAATCCCATCAAACGGGAAAGCAGAAGAAAACTAATGACTGTTCCTTCTCTTATGAAAATTGTGTTTCCGGATATTAAACTGATAACTAACGTGCTGAACAGAAATAGCATATCAAATCGCATACGAACAGTGGTTAAATTTTTATTAAGCTTTTGGCACAGTACCACACATAGACTCTCCAGCGGAAACCTTATGATTTCAATAGCCAAAACAGCGCCTAAACTTGCAGAAGCCAGACAAAGTCCCAACAGAAAGGTTAATACCCTTAATAAATATGAATCAATAGCAAAATCAGCAAATACATAATAAACAAAAAAGTTAATTATATAGCCATTGGCAATAGTTGCTAATATCTGAATAACATCTCTGGATTCAAAGTTGGTTTTTCGAATGAGAATGTAAGTTATAAAAAACAGAATATTTAAAATATTAAGCATTGTTCCTACTTCAAGATGAAATAATTCTGCCAGAGTCAATGCAAATGCATTTAGCATGCTTTGGCCAATTCCTGCTTTTATCTGTAGAGAGATGCCCAAACCAAGCAATAAAAATGCTATTATGGAGTATGCAGTGTATTTTATATGTTTTGCTATCATCATTTTACCTCAATTCATATATTATTTTGGTTTATAACTATGTTATAATAAAATAAGACTTTTTAATATGAGAAATATCATATTCGGGGTGAAAAAATGAATTATTTTATTGCAGATCAAATACCGACGGCGGTAGCAGTGATTGCCGATTTGGTGAAGTACCTCATTAATTTGTAATATTTAAAAAAACAGATTGTAAATTCAGCAGAATGTGAAACACTATTTATGCTTATAAAAATAAACATTTAGAAGGGAGATTAAAATGAGCAGATTTACATTACCACGAGATATCTACTATGGAGCTGATACTCTAGCTGAATTAAAGAATCTGAAAGGAAAAAAGGCAATCCTTGTATTAGGCGGCGGATCTATGAAGAAATTTGGATTTGTAGACAAAGCGCTTGCATATCTGAAGGAAGCCGGGATTGAAACCATATTATTTGAAAATGTGGAACCAGATCCTTCTGTTGAAACTGTTATGAAGGGTGCAGAAATGATGCGTGAATTCGGGCCTGACTGGATTATCTCAATGGGCGGCGGTTCTCCTATTGATGCAGCAAAAGCAATGTGGGCTTTCTATGAATATCCGGAAGTAACTTTTGAAGACTTATGCATTCCCTTCAACTTCCCCACGCTAAGAACAAAAGCAAAATTCTGTGCTATTTCGTCCACATCGGGTACTGCAACAGAAGTGACAGCATTTTCCGTTATCACAGATTATGCGAAAGGAATCAAGTATCCTCTTGCTGACTTTAACATCACACCAGACGTTGCAATTGTTGACCCTGCACTTGCTGAAACCATGCCTAAGAGTCTTACTGCTTACACAGGGATGGATGCACTGACACATGCCGTAGAAGCGTATGTTTCCGCCTTTAACAGCGTATTTACGGACCCTCTTGCAATTAAAGCAATTCAGATAGTAAATTCTCACTTGTTGAAATCCTACGATGGAGATATGTCCAGCCGTGAGGTAATGCACTACGGACAATGTCTTGCAGGAATGGCGTTTACCAATGCACTTCTTGGAATAGTACATTCAATGGCACATAAAACAGGTGCTGCCTTCTCCACAGGACACATTACACATGGCCTTGCAAACGCAATGTACCTTCCATATATAATCAAGTACAATTCAAAGGTGGAAACAGCGGCAGCCCGTTATGCAGAAATCGCAAATGCAATTGGCATAACAGGTACTGTAGAGGAGTGTATTGAAGGACTTCGTAAAAAGATAGTTGAAATGAATAATTACATGGGAATTCCAAACACATTGAAGGAGTTTGGAATTATAGAATCGGAATTCAAGGAAAAAATTTCAGCTATCGCTGAAAACGCTGTAAGTGATGCTTGTACAGGTTCAAATCCAAGACCGATTGATCCTGCAACAATGGAGAAATTGCTCACTTGTATTTATTATGGATCAGAAGTGGAATTCTAATCATACGATCCTGAATTAAATCATAACTGTGACGCCGTATTCCTTTATTCAAATCAGAAGGAATACGGCGTTAAAACGAAGGAGGGTCGTGGAAGCATCCATAATAACAGGAGAATAACACTATGTATAGTAAGCAGAATTAATTAAAGCAGTTCTTATATAAGTTTGGAAATATTTATGTTATAATATTGGATAATATGAGCTTTCTTATAAGAGAGGAAAAGGTCAGCCGCTTGGGGGGAGAATATGCATTATGTAAAGTCTAAAGGAATTTTATCAGCAAAAAATGGAATGAATTTGTATCGCGGCTGTACTCACGGATGTATCTACTGTGACTCAAGAAGCAGATGCTATCATATTGAACACGACTTTGAGGATATTGAAGTCAAGGAAAATGCCATTGAATTATTAGAAACGGCTCTTAAGCATAAAAGAAAAAAATGCATGATAGGCACCGGTTCCATGACAGACCCGTACATCCCGTTAGAAATGAAAGTCGGGAATGTCAGGAAAGCTTTATCTTTGATATATGAACATGGTTTTGGTTTTACAGTCATAACGAAATCAAATCGTATTTTAAGAGATTTAGATCTGCTGAAAGCGATAAACAGTAAAACAAAATGTGTTGTGCAAATGACCATGACTACCTACGATGAGGATTTATGCAGAAAAGTTGAGCCGAATGTATGCACCACAAAAGAACGGTTTGAAACTTTAAAACAGCTGCGTGATGCAGGAATACCTACTGTCGTGTGGCTCTGTCCTATTCTTCCGTTCATCAATGATACACCATATAACATTTCCGGTATTTTAGATTATTGCATAGAGGCAAAGGTCTATGGCGTTATATGCTTTGGAATGGGATTGACGCTTCGTGAAGGAAACAGAGAATACTTCTATAAGCAGTTAGATCGTCACTTTCCTCACTTGAAAGAAAAATATATGCAGAAATATGGAAGTCAATATGTGATTGACAGTCCAAATAGCAAAGAACTAATGAGATTGTTCCATGAGAAATGCGGCAAACATGGAATAGTGCATGACAACGGCCAGATATTTAGTTATTTGAACACCCTCGAGGAAAAACAATCTGAAATTCAATTAAGCTTATTTGATTAATAGGCGTTAAATAAAAAATCCATGGATTACCTTAAAGCAACCCATGGATTTTATTATTTTATAAACATTATTAAGCTTTCTTAGATGCCGGTACAATAATGTTCAGCACTGCGTTTAATGCTACTCCAATTATTGCAGCCAGGCTCAAGCCTGTAATTGAAACAGTTTCATTTATCTTTATGCCGATACTGATGCCGGTCATGCTTTGGAAGTAAGATCCCCACAAACCCAGTACCAGCACTACAATCATTACTACAACATTTGCTGCATTGAATTGTACATTGTTATTCTTTATAGTTTGTACACCCACAAGAGAAATCATTGAGAACAACATAAGGCTTATGCCGCCCATAACTGGTGTAGGTATGGTTCCGAGGAAACCACCAATTTTGGCTACGAATCCAAGAATTATGGCAAATACTGCAGCCAGTCTTAATGTAGAGGGGTCATAGTTCTTTGTTATAGCCAGAACTCCTGTGTTTTCACCATACGTTGTATTGGCAGGTCCGCCTATACAGCCGGCTAACAATGTAGCAAGTCCATCTCCAAGAAGAGTCCTGTTTAGTCCTGGATCTTTTATGAAATCCTGCCCTACAACCTGTCCGTTTGTAGTGATATCGCCAACATGCTCCATGAAAACTGCCAGTACTACCGGAGCAAGAACTGCTACAGCAGGTACGCTGAACTTTGGCAGTGTGAATGCCGGAATTGCAAGCAGCGGTGCATTTACAAAGGATGTAGGGTCTACTTGTCCAAGGATGCGTGCTACTGTATAACCAACAACTACGGCAGTTAATATTGAAAGCTGTTTGAAAAAGCCTTTACCAAAGAAGTTAATAGCCAGTGCTGTACCGAGGGTTATTGCAGCAAGTAAAAAGTTTCCGCTGGCCATACCAAATGCTGTCGGAACAAGGTTTAAGCCTATGACAATTATCATCGGTCCTATTACATGGGATGGAAGATATTTTTTTATGAAATCTATCCCGATTTTTCTGATTACAAAAGACATTATTACATATATGAGACCTGCTACTATTATACCGCCCTGGGCATATGCAAGATCACCGTTATGTGCTTCCTTAACGGCTATTATTCCGCCGATGAAGGCAAAGGAAGAGCCTAAGAAAACAGGAACCTTTTTCTTTGTTACCGCATGAAATACAAGAGTGCCTAATCCTGCAGAAACCAACGCAACAGATGCATTTAATCCTGTAAGAACAGGTACCAACACAGTAGCACCAAACATTGCAATAAGATGCTGAAGCGCAAGAATCACTTTCTTTGATAAAGCCATCCAATCAGTGGTTTTTGAAGTTTCAACTTCAACTTTCTTTAATACTTTCTCTGACATGATAAAGTCTCCTTAATTTTTAAATTGAGGAGAAGAGTGAACTCTTTTCCCCTTTTCAGCCTCACCGGACTAATTTAAAGGTGATGCACACAGAATAACTTGATAATCAATAAAAAATGACTTCACGCCGCAGCAAGAAGTCACATTTGTCTACAAATTATGTGAAATTCATAATGTTTATCTTGCCAGCCTCACCGGACTATTTTAAAGACAATCAATTATTCTATTTCTAAAATAATAACACGTTTGTAGAATAATTGCAATATACATTTATAATTTATTTGAATTATGGCAGGTATCAGGGGCTGAAGCTGCCTTTTTATAATTAAGGTTATATCGGAAGCTAAAATCTACAACATATATAATTAACACAAACAGCATTAAGGGCAGTTTGACACTTTGCATGTTTCAATGTATAATTTCGAGTATATAAACATGCAGGAGGAGCAGCAGATGATATCCACAGCAGCGGTAAAAATTATAAATATTTTACCTGATAGATTTGCCTCATATATATGTAAAACAGTCGTTGACAGATACCTGAAAAAATATGCCAATATATACATAGATGGAAGCGAAAACTTAAAAGGAATAAGGACTCCAACTATTTTTATATGCAATCATTTAAGCAATTCGGACGGATTAGTATTAGAAAAGGCTTTAAAAGCGATTGATCCTACATTTGTTGCAGGTGTAAAGCTGTCAGACAATGCTGTTACAAGTATAGGTATGAACGTAGTAAAGACTACAAAAATAAAACCTGATACTGTTGATAAAGAAGGTCTTAGAAAGATCATCAACCTTGTTAAGCAAGGGGAAAGTATATTGATTTTCCCTGAAGGAACCAGAAGCAGAGTCGGAAGCCTGATAGAGGCAAAGAAAGGAACCATTCTCATAGCAAGAATGACAGAAGCTCCTATTGTTCCTATCGGACTATATGGTACTGAAAAATTGCTGCCCATAAATAAGGAAGGAGATATGAGCGCAGAAAACTTCAATCATGCAGATGTTCATATCAACATCGGAAAACAATTTGAACTTCCAGAGGCAGCAGCAGATCAAAATAAAAAAGATTATGAAGATTTAGCCATAAAATATGCAATGAATAAAATAGCAGAGTTGTTGCCTGAGAATTACAGAGGAGTATATGGGGACGGTTCTTGTTGACATCTTGCACCATAAACATTTTGAGTGAAGGGGAAACACATGAAGATATCAAGAGAATGCATTCACTGTCTGGCCAGACAAGCTGTGGAAATAGCCGAAGAAGCCACAAGCAGTGCAGCTATGCAGGAAGAAATAATAAAAAAATCACTGCAGGAATTAGGAAATTTGGATTTCAATGAAACAGCACCTGAAATAGGTTTCAGGATGCATCAGCATGCCAAAAATATCACTGGTATCAATGATCCGTATAAAAGGTTAAAAGAACAGTACAATGAAATTGCTCAGGAGATTTATGAAAGGATTATCGATGAAAAATGGCTGGAAAGGGCTGAAGATCCATTTGATATGGCCTGCCGTCTGGCTATTGCCGGCAATATAATCGACTTTTCAGTTGGTTTGAAATTAGAGCGTTCTGATGTAGTTAAGTCGGTTGAAGATAGTATAAAGCATGATATTTTCGGAACCGGAACACCAGCATTACGAAAAGCAGTGGAAAAGGCAGACAATATTCTGTATATTGCCGACAATGCCGGCGAAATCATATTTGATAAGTTTTTGTTAATGAACCTTCCAACAAAAAAAGTTTCCTATGCAGTCAAGGGAGGTCCCATAGTTAATGATGCAACTATGCAAGATGCCATAAGTACAGGCGTTGTGGACATGGTGAGAGTCATAGACAATGGACATTCTGCACAGGGAACCATATTGAAAGATTGCTCAAGTTCATTTGTAACTGAATTTAATAAAGCAGATCTGGTTATAAGCAAAGGCCAGGCTAACTTCGAAACATTGAGTGATATTAAGGATAAGACAATATTCTATCTGTTAAGAGCTAAATGCAGTTCAGTAGCTTCTGCTATCGGCTGTAAACGAATGGACTATGTTCTAACAAATTACTAGTGTCATAAAATGTCATTGAGGACGGTTCTTGATGACAAGTATAGATGAATAAACTCACAATCGTCTGCCATTGACTTACTGCTTGTAATACAAAAAAAGTTATATAAAGAGGAGGGTACAATGAAAACTGGTTTGATTTTGGTTGATATTCAAAATGATTATTTTAAGGGCGGAAAGTATGAACTGGTTAATCCGGAGCAAGCGGCTACGCAAGCAAATAAAATTCTGGAGTTTTTCAGAAAACATGAATTGCCGATATATCATGTGCGACATATAAGCATGAGTCCGGATGCAGCTTTTTTCAAACCTGACACAGCGGGAGCGGATTTTTATAAAAAGTGCAGTCCTTCAGGGGAAGAAGAAATCATAATTAAACATAGACCCGATAGTTTCTATGGTACGAACCTTAAGGAAAAGCTTGAGGAGAAAGGAATTGAAAATTTGGTAGTGTGCGGCATGATGACGCACATGTGCATTGATACAACTGTAAGATCTGCCAACCGTAACGGTTATCCTGTTGAATTAATCGAAGATGCATGTGCAACACGAAACCTGGAATGGAGAGGAAGCATGGTTCCGGCAGAACAGGTACAAAACGCATACATGGCAGCACTTAATGGTTCATTTGCGAAAGTTTACAAGGCAGATGAATGGCTGGGAAAATGGTCATCTGATCCAAATGAATAATTCAGGAATAAAGTTTTTAAGGTAAAGCTAAAAAGCCTCCTATGATTTTGGTTTATCATAGAAGGCTTAATTTATTTATATTTACTTATTCAGATATACCAAAAGAATCAATTTTATTTTCTGCTCCGATTCTTCTTACAGCACTGTTTTCTAAGTTACGCGTATCCGTTCTAATAACGTCATATAGAGCCGCACCGATCATTTCACCTGCCTGTTGCAGTCTATCCAAACTAATATTAATTTTGATCGTATCCTCCGGTTTATGATACCAGGGTTCCAGATTACCGTTTTCATCTCCCCAAATAAAACATGCGGCAGGAATTCCCGCTTCACCGAAATATCTGTGGTCTGATGATGAACCTTTACCTACTTCCAGTATGTTGTTGCCTAATCTCGCGCCGGATGCCTCAGCAGCTTCCGTAACTAAATTTGGCTGCCCGTTTGTTGTATCTGCATACAATATATTACAAGGGCCATGACTGGTTGCAATCATGTCCATGTTGAAATTAGCAATGCTTTTGCTTAGCTCATCTTGAGACAGATGTTCAACATAATAATAAGAGCCGTCTAGTCCGATTTCCTCTGCACCGCAAGCAATGAATCTGATTTCTTTATCTGTGGGATATGATCTTAAGATTCTTGCAAATTCTATCAACATCGCTGTACCGGATGCATTGTCATTTGCTCCTGGGGCGTGAGGCACGCTGTCGTAATGGGCTGTTATGTATACAATGCCTGCATTTGCTTTTTGTGGTTTCCTCGTAGCAATTACATTTTGTGATTTTGTCATTAATTCTGCCTTAATAGTAACTGTAACATCAGCATTTTTCATTGCTTCTAAGATTTGCTGTCCATCTTCTAAGGATATGGATATGTATGGAATTGGGCTGACATAAGCTCCTAAAGTAGGGTTTACGTTACCTGGAGCATTATTATACATAAGGACACCTATAGCGCCTGCATTTACAGCATTCTGTGCTTTGATAGCAAATGAAACACTGCCTCTTTGCACAAATGCTATCTTGCCGCTAACATCAGCAGGAAAGTCAGATGGAGTTGCTCCTAAACCACAATTTACCAGTTTGCCTGTTATTCCGTCTATATCGGTATATCCTGAGCCGGTTGCTGTATTCACCATAAATAGTTTGTCTTTAAACACGTCAACTGTCAATTCTGAAACAACATTATCAATTTCAAAATTTTGAACTTCTACGTCATAACCTAGTTTTTCAAACTGTTTGCTGATATAATTTGCTGCTTCTTTCTCTTCTGCTGTTCCAGCTACTCTTGGACCAATTGTTTCACTTAAGTACTTGATGTGTTCAAGCGCTTTTCTGGAATCAATTCTCGCAAGAACCTTTTGGTCAAATGCAGTTGATGCATTTGTGTTAATTGCTGCAAATGATGACATGGAAAATACCATCATAAAAACAAGGAACATTGAAAGTATTCTAAAAATTTTTTTTACCATATGCTTTCTCCTTATTATATGTTTTTTATCAGTTGGACTGATTTATGAGAGTATAACACAGGCGAGCTGGTAAAAATTATCGAAAATTCTATTTAATCCACTAACTTTTTATACAAATTATGTTTAATTATGACAACGAAGAACTTTTTAACTCCTTCTGCATGCTATTATTTACCGATGGATTAGTAAATAACTGCATGATATAATTATCTGTCTTATAATACAGATATTCATGGGGGAAAAAATGAACAGAGATATGACATTGAAAAAATTAATTCATAAGGATGAACAAAGATATTTTGTTTTAGCACTGATAATCAGCATTATAATTTATGTATCATTACTATTTTATATTGAAGGACTTGCGGTGCTTTTATTATTAACGTTGGTATCATTATTTTCCAATGGTTTAATGTTAGGGAGAATCAGAACAAACGGAATTCGTTTAAGTACAAATCAATTCCCTGAGGTGTATGAAAAGGTTCTGGAACTATGCAGCACCATGGAAATACGCAGTATACCTGAAATATATGTTGTTGAATCAGGTGGAATCTTAAATGCATTTGCTGCCAAATCTTTTAGGAAGAATATTGTTATTTTGTATTCGGATATATTTGACTTAATCAATACGGGCAACAGCGATGAATTGTCTTTTATTATAGCCCATGAGCTGGCTCACATTAAGCGAAGGCATGTGGCAAAGCAGCTTTTTATCTTACCGGCCATGTGGATTCCTTCTCTGGGAAATGCCTATTTAAGGGCGTGTGAATATACAAGTGATCGTATTTCAGCTTATTACATCAATAATTCTGAAGCTTCAATGAATGCACTTACAATACTGGCAATAGGTAAATCATTATTCAATAATGTTAATCGAGAAGAATATCTGCTTCAAAGCAGCAATGACAAGGGTTTATTTAATAAAATAGCTGAAAAAAGCTCATCGCATCCGTCTTTGCCCAAAAGAATAAATGAAATTAAACTATATTTTGAGAATGACACTGATTATGCTGAACCGCGTTCTAAAAAGCCAATATTATCTATGGCTGTAACGGTGCTGGCAGCATGTGTTATAGCGTTTGTCGGCATTGAATTTGGCAATGATATAATGATGGCAGCAGACAGCTTCTTATCAGATACATCTGTGGAAGAAGATACAGCAGTTATGGCTGAGGCAGTTGCTATAGGAAATGTTGAAAAAGTTAAGGAGTTATTGAATGATGGAGTATATCCTGACGTTCAGGACGGAGACGGATGGACTCCGCTGATGTGGGCAGCGCAGGATGGCAATGTGGAAATGATAAACATCCTGATTGAAGCAGGTGCTGATCCTAATGTTATCGATTATTATGAAGAGACAGCATTAATCCGAGCCATATACAGCAATAATGTCGAAGCAATCAATTCATTAATATTATCAGGAGCAGATCCAAATATGGCTGACTCGTCAGGCTGGACTCCTTTGATGTATGCTGCAGCTAACGGCAGTATTGAGATGGTAACAGCTTTGTTGCATGCCGGTGCCGATTCTGAACTAAGGGACGCAAACAACTTCACGGCCTTCTTATATGCCAAAAAATATGGATACAATGAAATTGCTGATTTATTAAAAAAATAAGGTGGGCTCAAAAAAAATTCCCTTGGACGAAAGTTTGAGGGAATTTTACATTGGATGGAATACTTGCATATTGTAATAATGTTTATAGTAATATTAAGTAAATTGGATAATAAGTTATATGTAACAAATGATGGGTATAAATTACACATGAAATAATTTTTTGAAATGAGGATTTGTCACTGTGCAAAGAGCAGTTTAGTAAAGGCTGAGCAAAGCGAGTAATTATTAAATATACCGAGGAGGTACCGAAATGGTCAGTTTTAGAATTGAAAGAACAATTGAAGCTCCTTTGAAAAAAGTATGGGATGCAGCGGATTTTACGAAATCGGCAGGTCCTTACCCAATGGAGGTCAGAAACGAAGGAAACCCAGAAAAAAACAGAGTTGGTTTTGTCAGGGCAGTCAAATCAGGAAACAATACAATCATCGAACGACTTTTGTCTGTGGATCCGATGAAATGTTATACTTATACTTTGGATGAAGGAGCGCCGGTCAAGGATGATTATCTTGGTATAGTGGAGTTTATTGAGGATGGTGATGTTACAAGGATTTCGTGGTCGGTTAATTTTAACCCCCAAATTCCAGGGACAGGGTGGATCAGCGCTCTCGTTATAAAAAGCGTGGTTAACAAAATAATCGACTCCATAGAAAACGAGTGCCTTTCTATTTAAACATCACATAGACATACTTTCCTATGAACCGTTTAAATAACGAGACTGTTTTTTGGATATCGAGAGCCTGGTCTTCAGCATAAACCAGCAGTGTTTCTAGCTCCTGTTCTGTAAGAACATGCTGACTGAACCGCGCTTTTAACACAAGGTTGTATAAATTCTTTGGAAACCTGCACTCTGCAGTGACCTTAGGCTTTGCATATGCATACAGCTTCACAATATAATCATAAACTGCAATTGCTGCTTTGTTGCTGTCTTTTTGAGTAAACTGTTTTTTGCGAAAGGCAATCTGCAGTTTTCTGCTGCTCAGAAGAACTGCTGTGGATAAAGCAAATGCCTCTAAAAATGGCAATATACGCATTATGGCATCTGTTAAATAATCGGTAGTTGAACTTTGCATTTCGCCAGAGCTGGAATTGATGTTTTCATAATCAGGCAGCTCTTCGATTTTAAGAGTCTCATGATTATAAAATTTATCATTAGTTACGTCATCTTGCATAGGATTGATTACATAAGAAGTCTCTGCCTCAGCAGCTGCATGGTTAGTAACTCCCCTGTTTGAACCTGGTGTTGCTTCAACAGGGACCCAGCCAACTGCGCTAAGATATATTTCCACCCAAGCATGTGAACGTGAATCAGGGATATTTGCCCATTCAGCATTTTCTTTGAAATCATCAGGAGATACGGCATAACCTTCAACATATCGGGCGGGAACTCCTGCAGACCTGAGCAATGCAGCTGCGGCAGAGGCAAAATGTACACAGTACCCCTTGTGATTTTCAAAAAGAAAATATTCAACAAAATCTCGCCCTTCCGGAGTCATGCCCGGCGAAAGAGTATATGAATTTTCGCTTTGTACATGAGTAATGACTGCATTTGCAAACGCGTTAATATTGAAGTAATTTTCAATTCTCAAATTATGTTCACGGAGGTACTGATCCAGTCTTTCTTCCAATGTTTCGGGGAGTTGGGTATAGTGCGAATAAACAAAATTTTTATACACTATTGATGCATGGATAAAGGGTGCCTGCTCCGGGCTGAAGGCGTTAATCATGGATTCTGAAATTTTCCATGCGTCTATTTGCAGCGTGGTTGCTTTCATGCTGTATTCGCTTGTGCCAAACAGTACATTGCCTGATCTTAAAAAACCGTCATTTATAAAATCAATGCCTGGCAGCTCTTCAGGTCCTGACACCAGTCCGTAGGGAGCATAAACACGCAGTGAATTTCTTTTTGCGTTTTGGACCGTCATATCATATGTCTTTACAGGCCTTCCAAGAAGCTTGTTAAATAGTGAAGAAAAATTTTGAACTTTCCACTCATTCAACACTGAATCCAGTTTTTCATATTCTTTCGAAGGCAGGGAATCCCAGCTTTGACCTGTGTAGATGCTGCCTACAAATCCCTTGAGATAATCTCCTTCAGTACCGGAAGATTTTACACGCAAAACAGTCTTTCCTGTAAATGTAATGTTTCCCATAAGCTGAAGATTGACACGGTCAGTATATCCTAAAATGCTTTGTATGGGAATCTGAATAGGCGATTGGATCTTTGGAACACTGAGTATACTTAGCCGAAGATCCTTTACAAAATCAGAGCGTTTAAAACTGTTCATTGGAAAGATGACAGTTACAAGCATGAGACAAGCAGTTAAAACTGGAAGAAATATCAGTGATTGAGGATTTTCGGCAGTATTTCCGCCGCCGTAAAATACACCTTTCTTTTTATTAAATTTACTGTTTATTCTCAAAAATGAAGAATTCAAGATCAAAAAGGCCCAAAATATATATAATGCTCCCACTGCGGCATAGTGGGGAATAATACCGAAAAACACGGATACGCCTAAAAATGGAGAGGTAATCATAAAACACCACAATGTACTTTTTCTATAAACAAGCATCCAGGCCATAAAGAGTGTAAAAAAGAACAATGTAAAAACAGCAAAAGCGGTACTGGAAGCTGTTATTTCGTTCGTGCCGGTAGGAGAGGTTGGAAAGGTGAAAAGACTGGATTGTATTTTTTGGGCGTATGCTGAAATGACGGAATTATAGGTAAGGAAATATCCCTGAGTCAAATGATTGATTAAGACGTCTATTAAATTTCGATTAATAAAAAGAACATACACAGCTGCGGTCAGTGACAGAACCAGCAACAAAATACGTCTTGGTTTAATTAAAAACATTATTGTAAAGACAGCACAAAACACAGCTGCATAGAAAACAAACACCTGCAGCGTGAGAGGAAGAGTAAAAGTAGTATAAAAGCATCCATACACCCCAGAAACCCCAAGAAATAAAAATAAAAAATAAAAAAGAAACTGCATCACTAAAGAGGTTTTTGATTCAATCAGGCTGGGATTGTCAAGGTGAATTCCATGACTTGACTTTGGAATTTTATGTTTCATAATAGTCTCCTATACGTACTATATCACCAGTTTGCTCATGCTCTCTCTTATGTTTTTTACATCTACGTTTGTCACGTCTGTACGAGTACCTGTTGCATCCGCAACCAGAAGAATGTTAATACGGCTTCCAGCTAAGCGTTTATGAATCAGGTCAATGGAATTTGATGTGATTTCAGAGCAAAGGTACAATACAACCGAATATGGCTTGTGGCCATAACCATTGCTGCAGTTTTTCAATACCCAGGACTGTTTCTGATGTCTGCAGTTGGTCATTATGGCTTCAAATGCCAATTGCAGATCATTATTCTGAGCGATGTTGGTGAGCACTGTACGTTCATGCACGCTGTCATACCACTGTATTTCATAAACAATCTGATTCTTTATAAGAAAATCGGAGATGGAATAGACTGCATCCAAAAGCCCGCTTATCTTTTCGTCGCTGTTGCTGTTTAAATCAAAAAGCAGCAATACATCGTTGGAAATGGGATCGCAAAAATCCTTTACCATGAGCTGTTCATATTTGTCGGAAAGTTTCCAATGGATTCTTGCCAGTCTGTCTCCGTCACGGTACTCCCGGACATCCATTATTTCGGAAGGGTCATTTCCTTTCATGGTTCGGGAAGTAATATTGTTATCTATATCCTGAAGTACTGCTGAACTAATGGCCATCAGAGGATAAACAGATGGAAGAACTGCAACAAAATAGCTGGAGTCGATATTTTTACGAAACGAAAATAACCCGAGAGCATCATATATCCTAAGCTCTGCAATGCTGCACCTCAGCATACCGCAATATTTAGAAGATATTACCTGTTCCACGGTCTCTTTGGAATGCCCTGCAGTTATAAAAAACAATCTTTCTTGTTCCTGCTGCAGCAATTCGTTTCGTATGGTCAATGTTACCCTGCACCTGCATGCTAGAAGCAAGTATTTGTTACATATCTTCAAGTGTATTGGAAGGGACTCATTCTTTTGTATGGAAGCTTTCTTTATTATCAGTTCTGCTGTTACTCCGTTCATTGCAAGAACCGTAATAAACAAGGAAACTAGCGGCAGCATTAAAAGAAATACAAGAATCCAAAATGAAATATAATCCACTACAAATATATGAAAGACGAAGGCAGCTAACAACAACGCACCATATTTCAACCTTTTTGTTATCATAGAGTTGCTCTCTTCCGGGAGATGTCCGGCGGCATGACTGTTTGCATAATTCTTGCCAATATGCTGTGGGCAGTTGCATTTCCAAGACTAATCTGCGTATTAAGGATTATGCGATGCTCAAAAACATCAAAAAATACAAGCTGTACATCTGACGGTATAACATAATCCCTTCCTGCAAGCCACGCGGCAGATTTGCTCATTCGGACAAGTGCAATGGAACCTCGAGGACTGACGCCGAGGCGAATCAACTGATGTTCTCTCGTAGCTGCTGCAAGGCGGGTGATATAGACATATATATCGTCATCTATATGAACGTTTTCCGCCTGGTCCTGCATCTGTATAATTTCCATTGTGCTCGTGGATTGTACTATTGATTTCAGCAATTCCCTTGATTGCTTGTTTTTTAAAATTTTTATTTCATCCTGAAATTCCGGGTAACCCATGGAAAGCTTAACCATAAAACGGTCCATCTGAGATTCAGGCAGAAGCTGTGTGCCCGTTGAGCCTATTGGATTCTGGGTGGCAATAACAGTAAAAGGGTTAGGCAGTTGGCGGGTTACTCCGTCTACTGTAACTGATCCTTCTTCCATGGCTTCCAGCAAGGCACTCTGTGTCTTGGAGCTAGCTCTGTTAATCTCATCCACCAGAAGAAGATTGCAAAAGACTGCTCCAGGCTGATACAACAGTTTTTCCTTGTCCTTGCTGTAAACGGAAAAACCAACCACGTCTGCCGGCATGATTTCCGGTGTAAATTGGATTCGTTTGTAATCCAGCCCCATTGTTTTGGAAAAAGCAAGAGCAAGTGTTGTTTTACCAACGCCTGGCGTATCCTCCAATAAAATGTGACCTTTCGCCAGGATGGACATAAGCACTTTTTCAATTACTTCATCTTTTCCAATGATTGTTTTATTGATTTCATTGATAATCATCAATGCTTTTGGCTGAACGGAAACATGTTCATGTTTTGACAAATAAACCGACCTTCCTTCTTATATCATTTTGATTTAAAGCATGATGCCGAGTTTGATTTGCTATGTAGTTTTTAAAGCAGCAATTTGATTTTTGAGGATAGTTAGGCTGTGAATAAAATCTCTGTTAATTAATATTCTATCACTTCTAGCCTGAAATCTAAAGTATAGACGAATCTTTCATAAAACTTATAGAGGTAAGTACATTTCATATTGCTCAAGTGATTCTTTCTGAAATCCCAGCTTTCTTAAAAATCCTTCCAGGATAGAATTATTAGGAAGACATATGGAAACTTTTTCGCTATTTTGCGCATGAGAAGCTTTTTGAACCATAATGCTGCCTAGACCTTGATTGCGGTAAGCTGGGTGGACCCAGAGCAAGTTAATTTTACCATTTGGGCTCATAGCAATAAAAGCAATTTCTTTATCACCTTCGAATGCAGCAAGATAAGCATCATTTTTGCTCGTAGCATAATAAGGTGTATCGCTTTGCCAATTTATATGGCAGTCCATAAGAGTTTTTCTAAAGGAATCTATCTTTTCAAATGATATTTGTTTTATGTCATAAGAAGGCGAACCTTTGGAAAAAAGCATAGAGTTAATAATACCTGAGTAGTATTTTAACGTGTATGTTTTTCTATAACCACAGTCTTCATAGAATTTAATTGCTCTGTCATTACCTTTTACAACCTCAAGAAACAACTGCTTACACCCTTCATTAATTGCAGCTGATTTATGCATTTCAAGCAGTTTATGGCTGATTCCACGGCCACGGTTTTCAGGGGCAATGCAAAGTGTGCCACAGCGCATTGTCTTTAGCCCGTCAAAAAAACGTATACCCCCAAGAATTAAACCTATTGGACGTTCATCATCAAGTGCAATAAAGGATAAATTTAATGAATTACCTTCAGGACCTAAAAATCTGCTTTCAAAGGCATCTTGACCCATTTTCAGTGGAACTATATAGTCTGAATAACCAATAGTAAAAGCATCGAATATTTGACTCATAGTAACATCAGTACAAGTTTTGTAATTTATCGTAATATTCGCCTCCCTAAATAATTAAGAATCATCTTTTTAAATTTTATAAATAATTATAACATAAATATTGACATTTTGAATATAATAAAATATTATAAAATAAAAAACGAACACAAAAAAATGGCGTTGATGAGGAGGAGTACATACTCACCTGAAGCATAGAGAGAAGATGGTTGGTGAAAATCTTCGTGAAGGAAGTATGGAAGTAGCCTTTGAGCTGTGAACTGAAAAGATATAATCTTAGTAGGCTTCAACGGAAATTTCCACCGTTAAAAGGAAAGCAGTATCTGATAATATAATCCCGTACTGACAGAGTGCAGAGTAATCTGAATTTAGGTGGTACCACGGACGCATACAGTCCGCCCTGAGCATAAGCTTAAGGCGGACTTTTTGTATGCCATACTACAACGAGTTCCCAAATTATATGAGCGATAGCGAGTAAATAATTTGGTGAACGAGACTGTGATTTTGTGTTCGTAAAATTCCAGGAGGTATTACCATGAAAAACTATGATTTTAGGCAAGTTGAAAAAGAAATGCACAACTTTTGGAATGAAAATTCTATCTACAGTTTTGACCCGGAGAGTAAAGAAGAAATTTATTCTATTGATACTCCGCCGCCTACTGTTAGCGGCAGTTTGCACATCGGACACATATTTTCCTATACACAGGCTGAAATGATAGCACGTTTTAAGCGTATGCAAGGCTACAATGTTTTTTATCCCTTTGGTTTTGATGACAATGGTTTGCCAACAGAAAGACTGGTTGAAAAAGATGAGGGTATCATTGCAAAAAATCTTCCAAGAAGGGAATTTATTAAAAGGTGTGTTGCAACCTCTGCAAAATATGAAAAAGAGTTTAAAGATTTGTGGGAGTCTTTGGGCTTTTCAGTTGACTGGTCCCTTCAATATGAAACCATTAATCCTATGGTACAGCGAATATCACAAAAGTCCTTTATCAGACTCTTGAAGGATAAAAAGGCGTATATGAAGGAGTCACCGGTTTTGTGGTGCACAGAATGTCAAACTTCAATTGCCCAGGCAGAGTTAGAAACCATTGAAAAAAAAACTGCTTTTAATTATATCAATTTTCAGGTAGGTGAAGAAAGATTATTGGTTGCCACAACAAGACCGGAGTTGTTATATGGCTGTGTTTGTCTGTTTGTTAATCCTCATGATGACAGATATATAAAATACATCGGCAAAAATGCCACTGTTCCTTTATATGATTATGAAATTCCTGTATTGGCAGACGAAAAAGCTAGTATTGATAAAGGCACAGGTGTTGTAATGTGTGCAACATTTGGTGACAGCACTGATGCAGAGTGGTATGAATCTCATAAACTGCCTTATCGTAAGGTTATTCTGCCAGATGGTACAATAGATGAAAGTGTTCCATTAATAGGAGGGTTAAAGGTCTTAGCAGCCCGTAGACAGATAATAGATCTTCTTTCAGAAAGAGGATTTCTTATAGAATCAAAAAATATCACACATACTGTTTCTGTTCACGAGCGTTGTGGTAAGGAAATTGAGATTATACCGTCAAAACAGTGGTATATAGATATTCTTACAAATAAGGAGCTGTTTTTGAAAGCTGCCGATGAAATCAATTGGTATCCCCAACACATGAAAAACAGATATTTGTTGTGGGTTGAAAATCTTAAATGGGATTGGTGTATATCACGCCAGCGTTACTTTGGTGTTCCTTTCCCAATATGGTATTGTAATAATTGTGGTAATGTTATAATTGCAGATGAAGAAATGCTGCCGGTAAATCCTATTGAAACCAGACCAGGAAAAATTTGTTCCTGTGGGTGTGATGAGTTTGTGCCTGAGACAGCTGTTTTTGATACATGGGCTACTTCATCAGTTACACCTCAAATAAATTCAAAATGGGATGAAGAAAATGATATTTCAGATATGCTATTACCAATGAGTTTGAGGACACAGGCTCATGAAATCATACGTACATGGGCATTTTATACCATAGTTAAAAGCCTCTACCATACGGGACAGATTCCATGGAAGGATATAATGATTTGTGGTTTCGTTCTTGCTAAGAAAGGAGAAAAAATCAGCAAGTCAAAAAGTAACTCGGAGTTTTCTCCAAAATTGATCATTGAAAACCACTCTGCTGATGTTATAAGATATTGGGCTGCTAATTCCAAGCTTGGATCAGATACGTTTTTTTCAGTTGATGAATTAACCATAGCAAAAAGGTTTATCACAAAGCTGTGGAATGCTTCTAAGTTTTCGATATCTCATTTGCAGGACATTGACCTGGGTGCTCATGTAAATTTAATGCCTGTAGACAGGTGGATAATCGAGAGATGTAAGCAAACTACCATTAATGCAAGAAAGTTCCTTGACCAATATGAAATAGGACCAGCCAGACATGAAATTGATGATTTTTTCTGGAAGGACTTATGTGATTATTACATTGAAATTGTCAAAGAACGTTTATATCAACCGGAGATACATGGTTATGAAGAAAGGCAGTCAGCACAATATGCCCTATATTATTGCATGCTGAATATATTGAAGCTGTATGCCATTTATGTTCCTCACATCACAGAGTATATTTATCAGGAATTTTTCAGGCAGTATGAGAACAGTATATCACTGCACAAGCTTTGTTGGGAAACTGAAAAATCTGTTGACAATGAAATTATCTCTTTTGGAGAAAAACTAAAGGAAATTATTACTGAAACAAGAAAGTATAAGTCTGAAAATGCCATGTCAATGAAGACAGAAATTGAAGAGGTTGTCATTAATACAGATGATAAACATATGGAGTTTTTTAAACAAACTATAGGTGATATAAAGGCTTGTTGTCGGGCAAAGAATATAAAAATAATCCTATGATCATCGAAATCAAAAGACTGCGATTCTTAATTAAATATGGATTGTTTAACATTTAGAATAACAGCATTTAACCAAAATGCTGAATTACGGAAAAACACCCTGCAAAAATTGCACAATGCAATTTTTGCAGGGTGTTTTTTGTATGATAATAAAGGACATACATGGTTATAAATGGCTAAACATGTTGCAAAACAAGGTTTTTTAAGGATGCAAAAAGTTGGTCCGTATTTTGCTAAATATATTTTTAACTAAGCATGTGATGAAATAATTCTGAAAGGAGTGAAGAGTAGTACCAGCTTAAATTTACGGAATTATCAGTACAATAAATTCTTGATTAAAAGGAGGATATTATGAAATTTGAATTAATCGAAGGTCTTACATCAATAAGTCTTGACTCAACAGTTACATTGGCTTTTGCAGCGGCATTATTACTTTTAGGTTATTTTGTTAAGAACAAAGTTAAATTATTGGATAAATATTGTATCCCGGCACCTGTTGTGGGTGGATTTATATTTATGTTTGTTACATGGCTTGGCCATTTATCCGGAACCTTTGCATTTACTTTTGACAACATATTTCAAAGCGCATTTATGCTGGCTTTCTTCACAACTGTAGGTCTTGGCGCAAGTTATAAGCTGCTTGTAAAAGGCGGTAAATTACTTATCGTTTATTGGCTTGTTGCAGGCGTAATATCAATATTTCAAAATGCATTGGGTATTGCTGTTGCAAAGGTAATTGGACTGGAAGCACCGTATGCGTTGTTAGCCAGTGCCATTTCCATGATCGGCGGACACGGAGCAGCTCTTTCTTATGGAACTACGTTCTCTGAAATGGGATATGAAGTTGCACCGCTGGTAGGAGCAGCAGCAGCAACGTTCGGCCTTATATCAGCAGTTCTTATAGGCGGACCGCTGGGCAGAAGGCTTATTGTAAAGTATGACCTTAAGCCTGAGGAAGACTCAAGTTTTGATACCTCTGTTACAGATATAAATATAAGTACCGGTCATAAGCTTAGTTCGCTTGATGTAATAAAAAATGTATCAGCTATTTTAATCTGCATGGCATTTGGAACAATTATTGCCGGCTGGATAAGCAAACTTATAAACATGGGATTCCCAACATATGTAGGTGCAATGTTTGTAGCCGTTATCCTCAGAAATCTTAACGAAAAAGCAAATTTATACAGATTTGATTTTAATTTGGTTGATGAAATCGGAAATGTAATGCTTAATTTATACCTGTCACTGGCATTAATGACTCTGAAGCTCTGGGAACTATCCGGATTAATAGGCGGAGTGCTTGTGGTTTTATTCTCACAGGTGGTGCTGTTATCGCTGGTTGGTTACTTCATTGTATTCAGAATTCTTGGCAAGAACTACGATGCTGCAGTTATGGTAGCAGGTCTTGCGGGACATGGACTGGGAGCTACTCCCTCAGCAATAGTAAATATGACAGCTGTCAATGAGAAATACGGCATGAGCAGAAAGGCTATGATGATTGTTCCGATAGTCGGAGCCTTTTTAGTGGATATTATTTATCAGCCACAGACAATTTGGTTTATTAAAACCTTTGTTGAAAATTTAAAGTAATAAAGAGAGGTTATTATGAAAAGACTTATGGAATGTGTTCCAAACTTTAGCGAAGGAAGAGATGAGGCTTTAGTTGAAAAAATAATTGATGAGGCAAGAAAAATTGACGGAATTACAATCTTGGATTACTCATCGGATAAGGACCACAACAGAACGGTTTTAACAATGATAGGTTCACCGGAAAAAATAAAGGAAGCTGCAATTAATACAGCCAAAAAAGCAGCAGAACTGATTGACATGTCAAAGCATGAAGGTGCTCACCCAAGAATGGGAGCCACGGATGTTATCCCATTTACACCGGTTTCAAATGTTACCATTGCTGAGTGCATTGAAGCAGCAAAGGAAGTAGGAGCAGAGCTGGGAAGCTGGGGAATACCGGTATACCTTTATGAGGATGCATGCACAAAGGAAGACAGAAGAAATCTTGCATCTGTAAGAAAAGGGCAATATGAAGGCTTCTTTGAAAAGATAAAGGATGAGAACTGGAAGCCGGACTTCGGACCGCAGGAAATGAATGCAAAAAGCGGCGCTACGGCAGTTGGTGCAAGAGTTCCTCTGGTGGCGTTCAATATAAATCTGGATACCCCAAATGTGGAAGTTGCAGATAAAATAGCAAAGAAAGTAAGACACTTAGGCGGCGGTCTCAGATATGTTAAGGCTATAGGGCTTAAGCTGGAAGAAAGAAACCAGACACAAGTTTCAATGAACCTGGTAAACTATGAAAAATCAGCAGTATACCAAGCTTTTGAAATGGTAAAGATGGAAGCGAGAAGGTACGGAGTAAATGTGGTTGGCAGCGAAGTAATTGGAACCATACCTATGAAATCTCTTCTTGACGTGGCTGAGTACTATTTGCAAATAGAAAACTTCAGCATTGATCAGATATTGGAAAAAAGGCTGCTGGACGAACAGTAAAAATATTTTCTAAAATTATTCAACCCTGGGGCTTGCATTTGCAGGCCCTATAAATTAATTTAGCAGAAGATACAGGAGGAATTATGGATTATAAAAATGTACTTGAGCTTATTTTGGATACAGATGATGTTACAGTTGGAGGCGGCAGCGCCTCTGCCTTATCAGGGGCCTTGGCATGCGGGCTTATGGGAATGGTATGCAAGTTGTCCACAAAAAAAGATTACGGCATATCTCCTGAGGGGCAGCTTACGTATGCAAAGGAACTTGAAGATATAAGAGAAAGGCTTCTATCCGGCATAGTGACCGATGCCAATGCTTACGGCGTCATTATAAATGCATACAAGCTTCCAAAGGAAACAGAAGAAGAAAAGGAAATAAGAAAAAAAGCAATAGCTGATGCAGGAATTGTTGGTGCTTCTGCCCCTATGGAAAATGCAAAGCTCTGCAAAAGGGTTTATGATATAGGAACAGAGTTGGAAGGCATGACCAACCAAAACTGCCAGTCAGACCTGGTAATAGGACGTGAGTTAGCGAAGGTCGGAACGAACGGATGCTTAATGAATATAGAGGCGAACCTTCCGCTGGTTAAGGACGAAGAAAAGTTAAAGGAGTTTAACAAGGCTATAAAGGAACTTAAAATAGATTAGACATACGACTAACTCATACTGAATAAATAGAAAGAATGAAAATGCCTCTGTTAATTGACAGAGGTATTATTCTCATATCAGATAAACGTTTTTATAGAAATAATTAACTTCGTATGATAATATAGAATGACGAATGCAATATATTTGGAAGGGTATGAAATGATAAAAAGGATTGCTGTTTTATCTGTATTGGTATTATTAATGAATATGTCCGCAGCCTATGGCTATGGGGCTGCAGGGACTTACAGAGTAGCCGGAGATATCCAGTTTCCTCCCTATGAGTTTTTAGACAGCGACGGTATCTATAAAGGATTCAATGTGGACTTGCTTAAAGCAATAAGTCTTGTCACCGGTATGGAGTTCGAATTTATACCGATGAAATGGGAAGAAGCCTTTTATTCCATTGAAAGAGGTCAAGCGGATATTATCGAGGGAATGAAAGAATCTAACGACAGGAGAACCAGGTTCAACTTTACGGATTCTCTCTTGATGAATTCACAGTCTGTTTTTGTGAGGAACAACTACTACTCAATCAACAATAATTCTGACCTTGCAGGAAAAATCGTGTCAGTACAGAAGGAAGATATCGTATATCTTGAATTAAGCAGGATTAAGGATATTAAAATAATTCAGTATGATACCATGGAAGAAGCAGTTGAAGCCCTTATTGACGGCGAAGTGGAAGCAATGGTTGGAAATACCCTTACAGTAAACTACATCTGCAAGGAAAACAGCTGGATCGATCAAATTAAAATAGTTGGGCAGACACTTAATCAGCAAAAGTATTCCATGGCGGTTTCAAAAAATAATCCACAATTATTGAGAAAGCTTAATGAAGGGTTAGCTGAAATACAAAATAACGGGATGTACGATGCATTGCATAGAAAGTGGTTTGGAACACCCATAAAAAATACAAGCAAAGAAGCTGAAGGACAGATAATAATGCTTTTATTTTCTTTATTTGTACTTTTATTAATAATTCTTATCGTCCAGCTGATTAACAGAAAGTTAAACAGAATAATTGAAGAAAAAACCAGGGAAGAAAAGATACTTATAAATGAGCTGAGAAATTATGACAAGCTCCAATTCATGGATAAAATAATATCATCTCTTGCCCATGAAATCAGAAACCCTCTAACATCTATAAAAATTTATACGACTCAAATGAAGAATAAGCTGGAAAACAAGGAATTTATGCTGGCAGCAGCAGAAGATATTCCTGAAGAAATAGACAGAATAGATGCCATGATAAAAGAGTTTATGGAGTATACTTCTCCAAGAAAACCACAAATCAGGGTATTGAATCTTAAGAACGAGCTTGAAAACGCCATTAAATTCATTAAGCTGCAAATAAGGAATATTTATGTGGATTTGCAAATCGCAGATGATATTTATATCCAGTTTGATTCAAGTCACTTTAAGCAAATTGTTATAAACATTTTGCTGAACAGCAAGGATGCACTTATGGGTACAGAGAATCCCAGCATAAGGATAAACGGATGCAGCCATGGGGAATATGTAAATATTGAATTTGCAGACAATGGATGCGGAATGGATGAGAAGTCCTTAGACTATATATTTGAACCGTTTTATACCACAAAGGACAATGGAAACGGTGTGGGTATGTTTGTTGTAAAGAAGCTTGTGGAAGAAAACGGCGGAAAGATAGAAGCTAAAAATAACGAAAACACCAATGGTTTGGCTGTGTTTCTAACAGTAAGGATGGGAGAAAGAAATGAAAACTAAAATATTGATAGTCGACGATGAAATTAAGATATTGCGGGCGCTTAAATTTTTGCTTGAGGACATGTACGATGTATACACAAGCGATAATATAAATGATGCAAAGAGATTATTTATCGAAGAGAAAATCAATTTAGTGCTGCTTGATTTAAGACTGTCAGAAGGCAGCGGACTTGCCCTGATGGACGAATTGCTTGTCATGGACCCCAATGCTGTAATAATAATCATGACTGCTTACTCAACAATTGAGAATTCAATTAAAGCCATAAAATCCGGCGCCTATTATTTTATAACAAAGCCAATTGACAACGACCAGCTTCTGATTCTTCTGAATACTGCATCTGAAAAGATGAACCTGAAAAAGGAGCTGGATTTGCTGCAGGGACATCTGAGAAAAACACCTATCGGAGAATCAAGATCTATCAGAGATATAAAAACTGTAGTAGATAAAATTAAGGACACTGATGCAACAGTCCTCATAACCGGCGAAAGCGGAACCGGCAAGGAAGTCATAGCCCAGACAATCCACAGCAGCAGCAACAGGGCCAGCAAGCCTTTTATAGCAATAAATTGTGCCGCAATGCCAAACGAGCTTTTAGAAAGCGAATTGTTTGGGTATAAAAAAGGATCCTTTACAGGAGCTGTTAAAGATGATATCGGTTTAATCAGAAAAGCTGAACATGGCACCCTATTTTTGGATGAAATAGGAGAAATGAATGTTAAGCTGCAGTCTAAGCTTCTCAGGTTTATTCAGGAAAAGGAAATAAGGCAGATTGGTGATGAGAAGAGTTACCCTGTAGATGTGAGAATAATCTGCTCCACAAACCGCAATCTGAAAGATGAAATAAAGTCTGGGAATTTCAGAGAAGATCTTTACTATCGAATCAATGTTATAAACATTGTTGCTCCACCGCTGAGGGAAAGAATTGAGGATCTAGATCTGTTGGTTCCACACTTTATCGATAAATACAGAATTTCATACAACAAAGGTGTTAAGGGCATAACGGATGATGCCATGAATCAGCTTAAATCTTATGATTATTCAGGTAATGTAAGAGAACTTGAAAACATTATTCAAAGGGCAGTCTTGCTGTGCGCAGATGAATACATTGACGTTGATTCCCTTAACCTTAATAATCCCAATATGATAAGAACAAACTATGAGGCAAGCGACAATTATATAAAAATATACGAGGGAGAGACCTTTGAAGATATAGAGAAGAAGGTCATAGAATTTGCCTTGAAAAATAACTGCCAGAACAGGAGGCGGACTGCTGACAGCCTTGGAATAAGCGAAAGATCCCTGAGGTATAAGATTAAGGAATACAAATTATAGTTGCCCTCATATATCCAGGCAGGATTGCGGCAGATAAAAGAGTGCATCAATGTAAAATACAAATATATGCACTCTTGCAAACCGTGTTATGTGCCGGCTCTTTCCTGTCTTTCCTAAGGCCTGTAGGATTCTAAAATCCGCTTGATATATTTCAGCGTCTTTTTCATTTCTTCTTGGATATCAGCTTTTTCTGAATTCTTGTTATCTATGATCAAAGCCAGAATGCCCCTGTATAAAGAGATTATGTAATCATTGACTTCATCCAGATCGCTGCTGTTCAGGAATCCGTCTTCCGCCAGCGGCGTCAGGATTGCTTTGTTTCGTGCATAGATATTTTGCTCTGAAAGCATTGCCAGCGTCGGGTTTTTGTGCTCTCCGAATTCTGACTGATATATCCTGTAATAATCAAAGAATATATCGGCAATAGATTGATTTGAAAAGAAAACAACCCGATAAATTTCGGGACTTTCAAATGAATGAATGCAAAATTTTTCCCAGATCATTAGAAATCTCTCATATGAATTCTCTGTGTTTTTTATATATTCTGCCAGCGACAGATAATATTCTTTTAAATCCCTTATTGCGACGTAACTGATCAGGTGATCCAGATTCGTAAAGTAATTATAGATGGTTGCGCTGTTGTAACCGGCCATATCTGCTACTTTTCTTATTGTCAGAGCTTCAATGCCTTCTTTATCAATAATCTCACGTGCAGCATCAATAAAATAGACCATCATTCTTTGCCGCCGCAATTCTTTCTTCGATAATTTCATGTTTTCCTCTCTTTAACGATATAAATGTACTCATTTTCTATTTTAAATCAAAATGACATTAATAGCAATACTTCTGTATAATTCCACGAATCTATCATAAGCTAAACAGGATTATATAGAGGTGCAGGTCAAAGAAAACACAACCTTTGGCAGAGTAAAAAGAACAGATAAAAAAATAAACGCGTTTATAAAATAAACATGTTTACTTTTTGGAACTTTTATTATATAATCAAATTGACTAAAATTTATCAAAGAAAGGAGATTAACAAAGTGAAACTTGAACTAGGTAATTTTTATGTGAAAGATGTTCAGTTTGGCAAACAATCAAAATTTGAAAACGGTACACTTTGGATCAACAAAGAAGAAGCTCTTGCTGTAGTTTTCGAGGATGAGCACATAACAGATGCAGATCTTGTTATTGCAAAACCAGGAGATGAAACAAGAATTGTTCCGGTGAAGGAGGCAATTGAACCGCGTGTGAAAATTGCTGACGGTATTCCAGCATTTCCTGGAGTAACAGGTGATGTGGTGCAAGTAGGCTACGGGAAAACGCATGCTCTAAAGGGATGCAGCGTGCTGGCGGTAGGAATGCATTGGGGCAGCTTTGGAGATGGTATCATTGACATGGCCGGTGAAGGTGCAAAGCACACGATATTTTCACAGCTCATTAACATTTGCCTGGTAGCTGATACTGATGAGGTTGAGGAAAGATATGAGCAGCAGAAAAAGAATCATGCTATTCGATGGGGTGCCCATAGGCTGGCAGAATATTTGGGCGGCATAGTAAAAAACATGGAGCCTGAAGAAGTGGAAGTTTATGAACTGGGACAAATGATTAAAAGAGATAAGGCAATAGAAGCTCTGCCTTCGGTGGTTTACGTGATGCAGCCTCAATCCCAGATGGAAGAAATGGGCTATAATGACCTGATTTATGGATGGGATCTTAACCATTTCGTTCCGACATTGGTACATCCCAATGAAGTGCTGGATGGAGCCATGATTTCCGGTTCGTTTATGCCTTGTTCTTCAAAATGGTCCACCTATGATTTCCAGAACAACCCCACAATAAAAAGGTTATATGCTGAACACGGAAAAACAATAAACTTCCTTGGTGTAATCATGTCAAACTTGAATGTTTCTCTTGAGCAAAAACAAAGATCCGCAATGTTTGTGGCTAATCTGGCAAGAATGATTGGAGCAGACGGTGCAATTCTTGCAGAGGAAGGCTATGGCAACCCTGATGCAGATTTTATTGCGTGCTATGTTGAACTTGAAAAAGCCGGCGTTAAGACGGTAGGCGTAACGAATGAGTGTACAGGAAGAGACGGCCAGTCTCAGCCACTTGTTACTCTGGATGAGCTGGCTGATGCAATAGTTTCTTGCGGAAATGTATCACAGCTGATTGAATTGCCTCCGATGAAAAATGTGATTGGAGAACTTCAAGCCTTGAGCCGTGACGGTTTATCCGGAGGCTGGGCAGGAGATGAAAAGCTGGGTCCTTCGGTCAGACCGGACGGCAGCATCATAATGGAAGACAATTCTATGTTCTGCGGGGACCGTGTAGCAGGGTGGTCACCTAAAACAATGAAAGAATTTTAAGGAAGGAGAAGAATTCGATGAAAAAAGCAGTTTTGTATATAAATCAGTTTTTCGCCGGCATTGGCGGAGAAGAGTTTGCAGATCATGAACCTGAAATCAGAGAAGGCCTGATCGGACCGGCACTGGCTTTAAACGGCAGTCTGAAGAATGCGGAAATTACGCATACTATAGTATGTGGTGATAACTTCATGGGTTCCAATACGGAAGAAGCGGTAAAAAGAATTCTGGATATGCTGCAAAATATAGAATTTGATATTTTCTTTGCTGGACCGGCTTTTCAGGCAGGCCGTTATGGAGTTGCATGCGGTACCATATGCAAGCATGTGAAAAAGGCGTTTGGTGTTGAAGCCATAACCTCCATGAACCAGGAGAATCCTGGCGTTGAAATGTTTAAAAAGGATGTATATATATTCCCGGGAGGAAAAAGCGCGGCAGCAATGAAGAAGGATGCTGAAAAAATGGCTGCATTGGGAGACAAGATTCTGAACGGACAGACAATGTTTATGGCTGAAAAAGAGGGATTTTTCCCGCGCGGAATCCGTCATCAGATTTGGCTCGAGGATGGAACACCGGCAGCAGATCGAGCTGTTGCAATGCTTTTAAAGAAGCTTAACAACGAACCATTTGTCAGTGAACTGCCTATTCCAAAGAGCGACAGAGTTCCAATTGCTCCGCCGGTTGCAGACTTGTCTAAGGCGAGAATTGCACTGATTACATCGGGCGGTATCGTTCCTGTGGATAATCCTGATAGAATTCAGTCGGCTTCTGCCACCAGATGGGGAAGATACGATATCAGCGGAATGGATAGACTCGAGGCTGGAGTATTCAAGACGATCCATGCCGGTTATGACCCGGCGGCAGCAGATGCAGATCCGAATGTATGCGTACCGGTTGATGTTATGCGAGATTTTGAGAAGAAAGGAATTATCGGAAAGCTTGACGACTACTTCTATACAACAGTAGGAACCGGAACAACTGAAGCTGAAGCACGAAGAATGGCAGAAGAGATGATACCCTTCCTCCGAAAAGACGGTGTTGATGCTATTATACTCACATCAACCTGAGGTACCTGTACACGTTGCGGTGCAACGATGGTAAAAGAACTGGAAAGAGCAGGCTTTCCGATAGTTCAAATGTGTAATTTAATTCCTGTAGCATTAACGGTTGGCGCTAACAAGATGGTACCAACTATTTCAATCCCATATCCATTAGGTGACCCGAACACTTCGAAGGAGGAACAGTGGAAACTTCGACATCATAGAGTAGGTGTTGCATTGGAAGCTCTGACTCAGGACGTAAAAGAACAAACTGTGTTTAAAATAAAGAAGTAGAGACGGAGGTTCTATGGGCACAAAAGGAACAAAGACAAATAAAAGCGTTTTTTACATCTCACTGGCTATTATTTTTACAATAGCTATATGGGGATTGGTTTTTAGCAGTCAATTTACAAATATGGCCAATGCTTTGATGAGTTTTTTGACAGTTAACTTTGGGTGGTTTTATTTGCTGGCTATGTTCGTGTTTGTCGTAGTTGCTTTATTGTTAGGATTCAGCAAATACGGAAGCATTAAATTGGGGCCTGATGATTCTCAGCCGGAATTTAGCACCAAGTCATGGTTTGGTATGCTGTTCGGTGCCGGTATGGGTGTGGGATTAGTTTTCTGGGGAGCTGCGGAACCCATGTCTCATTTAGTATCACATGCAGATCTTGGCATGGACGCAGCTGCATCATTTGCCATGGGAGCTTCCTTCAAGCATTGGGGATTTCATCCATGGGCAAACTACTCGATTATCGGTCTAGCCTTGGGATATTTCCAATTCAGAAAAGGTTACCCTGGCTTGATAAGCAGTATTTTCGTACCATTGATTGGAGAAAAAGGAGTAAAAGGGCCTATAGGTAAAGCTATAGACATCTTAGCCGTATTTGCAACAGTTGCCGGTGTAGCCACAACTCTGGGATTGGGAACCATGCAGATCAACAGCGGAATGACATTAGTATTTGGCATCCCGTCAAATGCAGCAGTACAGCTTATGATCATTGCAGCTATTACCGTCTTGTATATAGCTGCTACAATATCAGGTATAGAAAAAGGTATAAAGCTTTTGGGAGACATAAATCTATATCTCGCAGGAACCGTAGTGCTTTTAACCTTCATAGTCGGACCTAAGCTTATTATGTTGAGATCCTTGTCGGAGGGCTTAGGAGTGTACTTAAATAATTTTATACTTGACAGTTTCCATCTTAATATCTTTGGAGACAATTCATGGGTGAGCGGATGGACTGTGTTCTACTGGGCATGGTGGATTGCCTGGGCACCGTTTGTAGGGTCTTTCATAGCAAGAATATCCAGGGGCAGAACAATTAGAGAATTTGTTTTGGGCGTAATCGTTGCTCCTGCCCTGGCATCCCTGCTGTGGTTTGCAGTATTTGGAGGATTGGGAATCAGCCTGGTAAACACACTGGGAATGGAGAAATTGGCTGAGGTTGTAAAAGATCCGTCAACTGCCCTGTTTGTAGCATATGGTCAGTATGGATTGTCAACTGTTTTATCAGTCATAACTATGTTCCTGTTGATTACATTTTTCGTTACCAGTGCAAATTCATCAACCTTTGTACTTGGAATGTTTACTTCCAATGGAGATTTGAATCCAACCAAAGGCAATATGACACTTTGGGGACTGGTTCAGTCGATGCTGGCAGCGGCGCTTCTGCTGTCCGGCGGGCTTGCATCGTTACAGACGGCATCCATTGCAGCAGCTTTTCCGTTTATAATCATAATGCTGCTGGCGTGTGTTTCTATTTTCAAAGCATTGAAAGAAGAAAAAGTGTAATAACGTAAAACGATGCAACGGAACCGTTCAATGAGAATTTTCATTGGATGGTAAGAAAATTCATGTGCTTTGGATTTTGTTAGTAAAGGAGAAATAAATTTGGACAATTTATATGATGTTATCATAATTGGTTCGGGACCTGCAGGGTTGGCTGCTGGATTGTATGCCGCAAGAGCCAGGATGAAGACGTTGATACTGGAAAAAGACAAGACAGGCGGCCAGATTGTGTCAACCGATGAAGTTGCAAATTATCCAGGCTCAATTCAGCATGCCACAGGGCCCAGCCTTATTGCAAGAATGGTAGAACAGGCAGAAGGCTTTGGAGCTGAAAGAAAAAAGGATGCTGTGATATCGGTTGACTTTTCGGAAAAAATAAAGACAGTCACATGCAGGAACGAAGAATACAAGGCAAAAGCCGTCATCATTGCGGCAGGAGCAAGACCGAAAAAAATCGGATGCCCCGGAGAAGATAAGCTGGTTGGCAAAGGGGTTTCCTATTGTGCAACATGCGATGCAGATTTTTTCACAGATCTTGAAGTGTTTGTCATCGGTGGCGGGGATTCTGCAGTGGAAGAAGCAATGTATCTGACGAAATTTGCAAGAAAGGTTACCATCGTTCACAGAAGAGATGAACTGAGGGCTGCAAAGTCTATTCAGGAAAAGGCCTTTGCAAATGACAAGCTGCACTTTTTATGGAATACAACTGTCAATGAAATCAAAGGTGAAGGCATTGTTGAAAGCATAGTTTTTGAGAATCTTAAGACAGGTGAGATCAGCGAACATGCGGCCGATGAGGATGACGGCACTTTCGGAGTGTTCCCATTCATAGGCTACGATCCGTTAAGCGAGCTTTTCAAGGGAAAAGTTGAGATGAACAAAGCAGGCTATATCATAACCGATGCAGATATGAAAACGGATGTAAGCGGTGTGTTTGCCGCCGGAGACATTCGCGAAAAATCCCTGCGTCAGGTTGCAACAGCTGTGGCAGATGGAGCCATCGCAGCCGTTCAGGCGGAAAAATACATTGAAAGTATTGGTTAAAGGAGAGATGAAAAAATGTTGATGCTGGAAAAAGACACTTTTGAAGAGGCAGTGTTAAAGAGTCAGGGATACGTTCTGGTGGATTTCTGGAGTGAGGGATGTGAACCCTGTAAGGCTCTGATGCCGGATGTTGAAAAACTTTCTGAGGAGTATGAAGGTAAGGTTACATTTGCCAAGCTGGACACAGGAAAGGCCAGAAGACTGGCAATTTCACAGAAGGTACTGGGGCTACCGACAATCTGCCTGTATAAAGACGGCGAAAAGATTGATGAAGTAACAAAGGAAGATGCTAATGCTTCCAATATAAAAGCCATGATTGACAGAAATCTGTAGAACAATTTTATTATTAGGTTATTGACATGATTACATCACATAAAACTGTTGAAGTCATGATAATAAAGTATATAAGGAGGATGAAACATGAGTTTATTTAAGGACAAAAAAATAATCATCATCGGTGACAGAGACGGCATTCCCGGTCCTGCGGTGGAAGAATGTTTGAAAAACACAGGCTGCGAAGTTGTATTTTCTTCTACGGAATGCTTTGTCTGAACTGCTGCTGGTGCAATGGATCTGGAAAATCAGAATAGGGTGAAATCTATGGCAGAGAAACACGGTGCTGAAAACCTGGTAGTATTATTAGGTGCAGCAGAAGGTGAAGCAGCAGGTCTTGCTGCTGAAACTGTCACAAATGGAGACCCTACTTATGCTGGTCCATTGGCAGGAGTTCAGTTAGGACTCAAGGTATATCATGTAGTAGAACCAGAATTTAAAGAAGCTGTAGACGCTGATGTTTACGAAGAACAAATTGGAATGATGGAAATGGTATTGAATACAGAAGACATCATATCAGAAGTGCGATCTATAAGAGAACAATTCTGCAAATATTAGATCAGTGGATGGGTGGCGGAATGTCACCCATCTAATTTATATGCTGTCATTGCATAGTAATTGTCTCTTTTAACTTTGCTGAACAAATCTTACGGAAAGTCATACACACACACATACAAAATGATGTTTCCAGGGCAAGTCAGTTTATGTCAAAGCGGCAAAAATCTGCAGCGGCTTAGCACATTGCACGGGTAAAGAAAGATCAGTCACATGATTTAAATAATTATATATTCACATAGAATGATACTTAATGGAGGATTACAAAATGAATTTTCCGGTAATTAAAGCTGCAGGGTATGCATTGGTGCATACTCCTGACATGATTCTTCATAATGGGACAACACAGACCATAGAAAAAATGACGAATCCGGATTCGGAATACTTGAAGAATATAACAAACCACTTCCGCGATTTTGAACGCGTGCTGAGATATGCACCCAATCAGGTTTATATCGGCAATATGCATCCGGAAGATCTCAGGAGCTATGAAATGCCCTGGTATGACAAGGAATCAATCATAAGGGACCGGTTCGGAAAATTCGGCGAGATAATGCCTCAGGACGAATTTATCGGACTGATGATGCTGGCTGATACTTTTGATTTGGTGCTGTTGGAAAGAGATTTCGCTCAGTCGGTCAAAGAAAGTCTGAACAAGCATCCGCTTTTTAAAGAAGATGCTGAAAAGATAAAAGATGGCGTTGACATGGATGCAATCAGCAAAGCCATGGACGAACATGCGGAAGGACTATATCAGGATGGGAAAATTGTCGGCTGCGTAAAGAAAGCTCATGATATAGATGTAAACCTTTCAGCGCATACTATTTTTGAAAATCTTGTTGTAAAGGCATCAGGAATTCTGGCTTTTAAAAATTTATTGGCGAAAAACAATATTGCGGCTGAAGATATCGATTACGTCATCGAATGCTCTGAAGAGGCATGCGGCGACATGAATCAACGAGGCGGCGGTAATTTTGCGAAAGCGGTTGCGGAAAAATGCAGTGCAGTAAATGCTACCGGCTCTGACACCAGAGGGTTTTGTGCAGCACCGGTACATGCCTTGGTAGAAGCTTCTGCATTGGTTCAAGCAGGTATTTATAAAAACGTTGTTATTGTGGCAGGAGGTGCTTCTGCAAAGCTGGGTATGAACGGAAAGGATCACGTAAAGAAGGGAATACCGGTCCTTGAGGATATGCTTGGTGCTTTTGCCGTTATGGTGAGTCAAAACGACGGAGTGAACCCGATAATCAGAACCGATCTGGTGGGAAGACACACGGTTGGTACTGGTTCTTCTCCGCAGGCAGTTATTACGTCCCTTATTACAAATCCTTTGGACAGAGCAGGCTATAAGATAACCGACATAGATAAATACTCTGTTGAGATGCAAAATCCTGATATCACCAAACCGGCAGGAGCTGGGGATGTTCCGGAAGCAAATTATAAAATGATTGGGGCTTTGGGAGTCAAAAGACAGGAATTGTCTAAAGAAGAAATTCCTCAATTCGTAATGAAGCATGGCATGCTTGGATGGGCACCTACACAGGGGCATATTCCTTCCGGTGTTCCATATGTGGGACATGCAAAGGATGGTTTAACCGGCGGCACTTTGAACAGGGTTATGATAGTCGGCAAGGGAAGTTTGTTTTTAGGCAGAATGACGAACCTTTTTGACGGAGTATCTGTTATCCTGGAAAGGAATACAGGCGAGACTTCAAATTCCGGCAGCATCTCTCAGGCGGAAGTTAAGAGTATGATTGCAGAAGCAATGAGAGATCTGGCAGCACTTCTGTTGAAAGAGTAGAGGTGGAATAAATGCAGGAAAAAAAGCAAATAAGAAAGCTCATCAGTGATTCCCTGCTGGAGGTTGCAGATGCCATTGAGTCCGGACAATATAAAGAAAAAGTAAGAATCGGAATTACAACGCTGGGAAGCGAACACGGTATTGAAAATCTGGTAAAAGGTGCGGAATTGGCTGCCAGGAACAACAAGGACATACAGGTTGTGCTGTTGGGACCTAAAGTTGACACGAAGCTTGAAGTTGTTGAAGTGAATTCGGAAGAAGAACTGCACAAAACCATGGAAAAGCTATTGGATGAAAAATACATACAAGCTTGCGTAACCAACCACTATAACTTCCCCATCGGCGTATCGACAGTTGGAAGGGTCGTGACTCCCGGGCTGGGAAATGAAATGTTCATAGCTACAACTACAGGCACTTCTTCCACCCATCGGGGTGAAGCAATGATGAAGAACGCTTTGTACGGAATAATTACAGCCAAGTGCATGGGCGTAAGCAATCCCACGGTAGGCGTTTTGAACCTGGATGGAGCAAGGCAGGTGGAACGTGCGTTAAAGGAGCTGGCATCAAACGGTTATCCTATTCAGTTTGCCGAATCCATGCGTGCAGATGGAGGCTCTGTGATGAGAGGCAACGACTTGCTGTGCGGTTCTGCTGACGTTATGGTTATGGATACGCTCACAGGCAATATACTTATGAAGGTCTTTTCGTCCTATACTACCGGTGGCAGCTATGAAGCCATGGGTTATGGATACGGACCTGGTGTAGGTGAAAACTTCGAAAGAATTATTCTTATCATATCCAGAGCTTCAGGAGTACCTGTGGTTGCAAATGCTATTTCCTATGCAGCGAGTCTGGCCAGGGGAGGCCTGGCGGATATCGGCAGAGAAGAGTTGAAAAAAGCAAAAGCTGCAGGGCTTGAGAAAATATTGCAATCCTTAAGCAAGGATTCGCAAAAAACAAATGAAACAAGTGTTAACGTCTTGATGCCTGATAAGGAAGTGGTAACCGGACAGATTTCAGGCATTGAAATCATGGATCTCGAAGATGCAGTAAAATCTTTGTGGCAGGCAGGCATTTATGCGGAAAGCGGAATGGGCTGCACAGGACCAATCGTACTTGTCAATGACACCAGGGTTGAAAAGGCAGCAGCAGTGCTGGGCAAGGCGGGATTCATCACCCAATGACATAGGGGACGGTTCTTCATGACACATGGAACCGTCTGTTTTTTTGGTTCATATATCCCGTCCATAGATACTGCCGCCTCCCTGGCCGGCAAATTAATGCGTTAACACAAAAAACCCTGTAAATTAGTGTTTACAGGGTTTTTTAAATTTGCGGCTAATATCTATTTCTTTGATGTCAGATTAAATATAGAGTTTGCCACCATTCTGAAACTGTCTTTTATATGAGCCCGGAATATAGGGTCAAGTCCGAAAAGTACGGCTGTGTCATTTTTTACTACAGCAGCTTTACCGGAGAATTCGGTTCTATCCTTGGATAGCCAGTATCCGGCAAAGAACACGTCCTTGCCATAGTTAACAAGCACTTTTGTATCGTCGCCGTATGCAGAGAAGTACAGAGGACCGTAAACAAAACCGGTGCCTGATTGCTCGTATGAACCGGTAATGGCATTACTCTGGTCATAATCGACATTTACTATGGCATTGTAGTTGCTGGACTGTCTCTTATAGGTTATTTTTAAAATATCAAGGCTGTTGGCAAAATCTGCTCCGCCTCTTCCGTATCCAACATACTTACCGCCATTGTCAAAGAAATTTTTAAGGTTATTCCAGCCGTCTGCGGTAATGCCTGCTGTTTTTGAGGTTATGTTCTCCAGACCGACTATGATATCATAACTATCCAGGCCTTCAGATAAATCCCCGGGCCATAACACATCAACATCAAAACCTAAGTCTCTAAGTACGAATGCCATGGGTCCTATGTTATAAAGTTTGCTGGTTCCTGAACTGTTTGTTGAAAGCTTGCTTCCTGTGTAGGCAGTCAAAGCTGCTATCCTAACTTTTTTCAGCTCTTTGCTGTTTTCAGGCACTGCACTCGATGCAGTGAAATAAAGCCCGTATTTTCTAGCCAGGTCCTTTAACGTATTGACTGATTTATTATCGGCTTCAATGAAGAAGGTTCCTGCAGCAACATCATTTTCTGCTGTTTCTGTCTGATAAACTTTAATTCCTTTTGCCAGCAATGAGTTTACAGCTTTTATTGCTTCATTTCCATCACATGCCAAAGCATACACAGAGGATTTTTCATTATCAACCTGTCCTGAAGGGAAGCGTGCATTGGTAACTGTTGAAGTTTTTACGTCAAATTCATCTTCAACAATCTCGCGGTCAAATCCCCAAAGTTCCGGGAAGTTCCAGGCAGCTATGTCATACATTCCTTCACCGGATGCAATAACTTCAGGATATGCTTCTTCAATGTCTTCTCCCTTCCAGAGAAGATTGTTGGCAAGACCTGCCAAAGGCTGATTCATGGGTATGATGTATGTTCCCTTGGGGAAATCTTTTCCGTTTGCAGCAAAATCCTGAGTTGCAGTTTCAATTTGAACACCGGCTTTCAGAAGGTATTCAATTGTTTCAGCCACCTGCTGAGGATTTTTTTGCAATGGCTTTTCAACAGGAATAACATATGCATATGGGAATTCCCCTCCATTTGGTCCCCCGAAGTTAGTGCCGCGTTTAAAAACCTCTACTTGATCATTGAACATTTCAGTTTTGTTATCAGCTGCAAATATAAGAGCCGTTTTGTTTGATATGTAATGACCCAGTACGCCTTTATAAGTTCTTGGTCCTACTTCAATTGTATGAGTGGTAAGCGCATAGAATTGGGAAAGCTGAGGAATAAAAATTGCAGGGTAATCATCCCAGCCACCGTTTGCATATTCATCCCTGATTGGGATAACAGCATCTTCACCATGTTCAAGCCAATTTTCTTCCTTTAATTTATCCTCCATGGTTTCAGCAACTTCTAAAGCCCATTTTTGATAAATATCCTCCTCGTAATTGGGATTGTGCGGTTTTCCGCAGGGTTCAATAAGTATAGGGCTTACATAACCGTGATTATCAATCAATACCAAGGGCTTCCACTCAGTTACCATTTCCAGGATAGCCTGAACTTCCGGCTGTGATTGAGTAGCCATATCGCGGTTGCAGTCAAAACCGTTGCCGTTTTGACGCCAGCCATCGATACGTCCGTCAGGGTTAGCAATCAGGTTGAAAATTATAATGTCATTTGACAATATTTTTTGTACTTCTTCCGTGTCTTCATATGCAAGTTCCTCAATTAACTTAATTGAGGCATCTACTCCCGTTGTCTCTCCGCCGTGTTTTATACAAATGATTCATAAAGATAGAAACCAAAGCTATTGGGGCAGGTAGAAATTATGCTGAAGTACAGGACATATCAAGTATTTCTCGAAGAATAACTGCAATGGCATCAAGTTCATCGAAGGAAACACCCGAAATACATAGGCGGACTGCTCGGGATGGAATGTCGGAAGCTGTTGAACCTTGCTCAGAAGCACAATATGCATCCAGGTAGCAGTCTGCAGCCGTATTTATAAGTATTCCCTTCTGCTTGAGCCTTTCTTCAAGAACAGATGCAGCAATCCCTGGAGGCAGTATCAGCCATAGGAATATTCCATGCTCAGGGACGTGCCAGTATAGTCTTGGCGGGGCCAGTGACTCCATGATTCGCCTTGCAATCCTTAGCTTCCTTTCATAGCTCCGCCTAATATTGAGATTGTGCTTATCATACATGCCTGACTGAATGAAAAGCTGTAGAGCAGCTTGAGGAAGCTGGGAAGTATTAATGTCCATGAGTTTTTTAAGCTGTATTATATCATTTGCTAGGTCTTCAGGCAAAACTGCAGCTCCGATGCGTATTCCCGGCATGAAAGTTTTGGAAAAACTTCGGATATAGATGGTGCTCTTTTTCGTGTCATAGTAATGGATGGGGAGAGCGTTCTTTTTTGACCCCAGATCTGAAAGGTAGTCGTCTTCGATGATGCGAATGCCATAACGCTGGGAGAGATCTGCCACATGACGCTTGGTGCTTTCATCAAAGGTGAAGCCAGTGGGATTCTGATGTCTTGGGACAACGTAAAAAGCTTCTACATCACCTGACTTAAATATTGTCCCCAGCTGCCTGAGGTCATAGCCGTCTTTTGAGCGCGGGATGCCCACCATGGGAATTCCCAGGCGATCAGCCAGTTCAAGAACCAATCCGTATGTGGGGACTTCAACAAGAAGCTTGCGTGAACAGTTTCTGAAGATAGCTTGAAAAACTAGAGAAATGGCCTGCTGGGCTCCGGAAGTTACGAGGATTTGTTCAGTTTGAGCGTATATTCCGTCGTTCTCGAACATTTTTTTCAGTTCCCGGCGCAGGGGAAGATAGCCGCTGCTGCATTCATAATTGAACAAGTCTTCATGATGACGGTCCACAGAGGTGTTGATGACGTGGTTGAATTCTCTGTAAGGTATGAGATTTTCCTCGAGTCTGACGGTCTTAAAATCCACAATGGCATTGGAAGTGAAAGGCTCCGTGTGTCTTCGTATGAGGTAGAAGCCTCCGCAGGGAATGGAATAGACCAGATGTGATTCCTCCAGCTCTTCGTAGGCCTTGTTGACAGTTATTTTGTTGATGCCAAGATCCGCTGCCAGCTTTCTGCAGCTGGGAAGGCGCTGCCCTTGAAGGATTTTGCCGTTTTCAATTTCCATGAGTATGTGGTCCATGACCAGTTGTTTCTTGCTCATATTGCCTCCAATTTGAATAAATAACTGCAATTGTACTAGTACAGTTTATTAATACCGTAATTGAACTATTATAATATCCATTATATACTAATATTGATATAAAACAAAGCAAATTCAAATTAGGGGGCATGGAATATGAAACTGTTCGTGAGGCCGCAAGAGCCTATTACAGCTGTGCGAAGCAGAGGCACAAGGATAATGACGAAGGAATACGGTGAACTGGTTGATATGGAATCCGGATGCTGGGCAGCAGTCCTCGGCCACAATCATCCTGACGTGGTTAAGGTTATCCGTGAGCAGGCGGATACGTTATTGCACACCCATCAGTACTTTGAAACGGAGCATCCGGCAAAACTTGTGGGGGAATTGACTGAGGCAGCCAATCTGCCCGCAAAATACAGCGGTTGTTTCCTGTCATCAGGAAGTGAGGCGGTGTCTTTGGCGATAATGCTTTCTGAGCTGCTTACGGGCAGAAAAAAGAAGCTCTGCATGAACATCACTTACCTGGGTGCAAGTGCTGATTTAAGGAATCCAAGGGACAGCATGTACTGGGACGATCTCGATGTGACGGAGTGTCTGAGGTGCGAAGAGGATTGTGCAGAAATGACATGCAGCAACATAAGTGAAACTGACTGTTCATCCTGCAAACGCTTCAGCAATTTGGATTTCAGCAGGTATGCTTCCTTCGTGTTTGAACCCGGCAATTCAGGAGGTATGGTGATTCTGCCGCCAGAGAAGCTGGTGTCCTTCCTTGCCGGAAAAGTTCGGGCTGCAGGAGGTCTGCTGGTGGCAAATGAGGTGACCACAGGATTCGGCCGGACCGGCAAATGGTTCGGATTTCAACACTACGGATTCTTGAACAACGATATAGGTGCACCGGATTTCATAGCCCTTGGAAAAGGTCTTGGCAACGGGTATCCAATAAGCGCTGTCTTGGCCAGGGAGAGCCTGGCAGCTGCTGCCGAGGAGACGGGATTCAGGTATGTTCAGTCACATATTGATGATCCGTTGGGGTGCAGAATTGCCAGAGAGATTGTCAGTGTCATGACAAAAGAAAACTGGGTGTTGAAAGGATATGATATGGGGGAATACCTAAGGTCGAGACTGATGGGCATAGCCGAAGGAAATAGGTGCATCAGAGAAGTTCGCGGAAGAGGCATGATGAACGTGGTAATGCTGGAAAGCGGGGTCAGCGCCGGTGCAATATTCAAGGGCCTCCTGGGAAAGGGATATTTCTGCGGTTACTCAGAGCAGTTAGGCTTCATACATCTGTATGCACCATTGATTCTCAGCATGGAAGAGGTCGATGGCTTTTGCAGTGCATTGGAGCAGGTATTGGACATCGGGGACGGTTCTTGCTGTCAATCGGATGTGTAAAATTTTTTCTTGCAATGTAGAATTTACTTTAGCATTTTGATTAACTAGCAGCAGTTTTTCGAAATATTTTAAAAAAGTATTGACTTAGAGTAAACTTCATGCTGTATTATAAATAAAGTATTGCTTTTAAAGCAGTTGTTAAATAATGGTACAGCAAGGAGAAACTAATATGAGTAAATTATACTTTATCAAAAATACAGGAAACGACTATGACAAGCTTGGAAAAGATGCTTTGGAACTATTGAAAAAAGTAGTGTCAGAAACAGGTCACAGCTTTGAAAAAGAAGTTCCCATAAAGGTGCATTTTGGAGAAAAGGGCAATAAAACATTCATTCCGCCGAAATGCTACGATGCGACTATAGATTATCTTAAAGAACAGGGAGTGTCCCCGTCATACATAGAAACCAACGTCCTTTACAGGGGATCAAGGACTACCACAGAGCTTCATCTTGAAACAGCAAAAGCCCATGGCTTTACACAGATTCCGATTGTAATTGCAGACGGAGACATTGGAACAGAGTATGATGAAATAGAAATTAACAAGGATTATCTGAAAAAGTGCAAAATAGGAAAAGAATACGGGAAATATAACCAATTTATCGTAATGAGCCATTTCAAGGGACATGTGGCAGCAGGATTCGGCGGCAGCATAAAACAGCTGGCTATGGGTTTTGCATCCAGAGCAGGAAAGCTGGAGCAGCATTCAGACATATCCCCTGTGGTAAATGGTGGGAAATGTATCTCCTGCAGTATATGTGTGAAAAAATGCAACTATGGGGCTATCAGTATCTCAGATGCAGCAGTTATTGACGGGAACAAATGTGTAGGATGCGCAGGGTGTATTGCTGTTTGTCCCAAGGGTGCAATATCAAACACATGGAGCGGCTCACATTTTCTAGAGAAGCTATCGGAATATGCCTATGGAGCAGCAAAAGACAAGGACATCATATACATTTCCTTTGTCCACAATATTACGAAGGAATGCGACTGTGCCGGAACGCATATGAAGCCCATAGCAGACAATATCGGTATCCTTGCAGGAAAAGATCCTGTTGCCATGGATGCTGCATGTCTGGATCTCGTACAAAAAAACAGCGGAAAGAATCTTTTTGACAAAGGCAGAACATCCCTCCGGCATGCAGAAAAAATAGGACTGGGATCAATGAGTTATGAAATCATTGAAATAAATCATATGTAAGGCAAAAAAATGGGGACGGTTTGAAATAGACTTCAAACCGTCCCCATTGTCATTTTGTTATGCAGTTTCAGCGGCGAATTTTTTGAAACTGGTCATCAGAAGCGCAATAAATACAACCCAGGGTGCTAGGGATAATAAAGAAAATACCATGCCTATAACTCCTGCTGAAGAAGGAACAATCATGAAAAATCCGGATAATAATCCCCAAAGACCAACCGACCTTTTGAACCTGTGGCTTTTTATGATGGCATAGGAAAACAGCAGCAGGCATATGGTGCTCAATACATAGTAAACATCAAAAATAGTGCCCGTATAGCCTGCCATCAACGCTTCGCCGGCCGCCAGGTAAATGTTCAGCTGCTCAGGCTGTGCCTGAAAATATTGACTGCTTAAAGTAAGCATTTCAAATGCGGGATTAGATGGATAATAACAGGCAATACCAATCAAACCCAGTATCAATGCTAAAAGAACCGTAACGGGTTTTTCCTCATACAAGAGCATAAAAAGAGCTAAATAGATCACAACAATTATCATGTTGTTAAACAGGTAAATAAAATCCAGACTAAGCAATCCTAAAAACGGATTTTGCTGATAGAGTTCAAAGAATCCTTTAACCGTATCGGGCGGCGGCGCAATCACATAAATAATAATTTGAGTTGGAATTAGAATAAGCATCACTAGAGCTAAATACCATGCAACGCGGTAAAGCGGCTTGAAGCTAATTTTTAAAACTTGATTCATATAATAACCCTCCTAAATATAATCCTGATTCTTATTCAGTAAGTAATTGATAAGTTTCGAAAGCTCTCCCTTGATGTCTTCTTGTACTGAGGTTCCATTGGACGAAAAGCTCAGCATGATCATTCCCTGCAAGGCGTAAATGATTGTTTTAGATACGATCTCTATGTCTTTAGGCTGTATAACTCCTTCCTTCATCAACCTGGAGAAGGAATGCTGCCAAATGCCTCTGAATTTCTCCTCAAGCTTTTGATATCCGTCGTCTCCCGCCGGCTGAACAAACGTGCAGAAATAGAAGAAACGAAACACATTGGGATGTTTGAAAAAATAGTCGGCATAGCATAAAAAAGCCTCAAGGATTTCTTCCACAGGATCATGTTTAGTATAGGACACAGCTGTAAGTTCAACAATCATATCTTCAATCATATCAAGTCGAAGTACCCAGAAAAGAGCGTTGAGATCCCTGAAGTAATAATAAAGATTTGTGTGGGAGTAGCCTGTTACTTCAGCCAAATGTCGGGCTGTAACAGCTTCATATCCCTCATCGTGAACGATTTTTTTCGCAGACTGAATGATTTCGTGCTGGGTACGTTCTTTCTTTGTTAGTTTCATAGAGCCTCCATATATTTTAACTAAGTTCAAAATATTTAACTTAGTTAAAATATATGCCGCAGCAGACAATTTGTCAAGAGTTTTTTTAAAAATTTATAGAGGACTGAGTAAGGTTATTCTTATGTTAAATTGGAAAAATGTATGTTATAATATTAAAACTAAGACATATAAGCGACTAAAAAAATAAAATGAGTTGGACGGGAGAACCCTCCCTTGTGGAATCGGATGTTTTGGAGGCATATATGAATATAAAAGTTGTACACGATACGGAAAATATTAATTGGGAACTGGTGAGCTCCATTTTGACGACAGCAGGTTTAAGCACCACTGAACCGGAAATCTGCAAAAGAGCTTTTCTGGGAAGTCAGATAACAGTCTTTGTTTTTGATGACGAAAATATGATAGGGGTAGCTAGGGCGATTTCGGACGGCGTGAAGCAGGCTGCTATTTATGATGTTGCCATACTGCCGGAATATCAGGGAAAGGGAATAGGCAGAACAATAATGGAAAACATAACTGATAAATTATCCGGATGCAATTTCATATTGTATGCCAATGTGGGCAAAGAAGCCTTCTATGAGAAATTGGGTTTCAGACGTCTTAAGACAGGCATGGCGAAATTCGTGAAGACCGGTCAAATGGCAGAAAGAGGATTCACGGAATAACATGTCAGTGGGGACGGTTCTACGCGGTCATTTGCAAACCGCCATTTTGGCTGCGTGTTTAATTATGCGGAGGTTGGCATGGAAAATGAAAAAAGGAAGCTGTCACACGAAAAAAGTGAAGAATTGCTCGGGATATTGAAATCACGTTTTGAGAAAAACATGAATCGCCACAAAGCCATTGAATGGACCCATGTACAAGCAAGACTGGAACTGAGGTCTCATAAACTCTGGATTGTCAATGAGATGGAAAACACCGGAGGCGAACCTGATGTCATCGGTTATGACAAAACGACAGGCGAATACATATTCTGTGATTGTTCGGCGGAAAGCCCAATGGGACGCCGCAGCATCTGTTACGACCGTGAAGCGCTGGAGTCAAGGAAAGAAAATAAGCCTCGTAGCAGCGCTGCTGATATGGCTGAAGCCATGGGCATTGAACTCTTAACGGAAGAACAATACCGTGCGCTGCAGGAGCTTGGGCATTTCGACACTAAGACTTCCAGCTGGCTGAAGACGCCCTATAACATCAGAAAACTAGGCGGTGCCATCTTCGGTGACTGTCGCTATGACACTGTTTTTATTTACCACAATGGTGCAGAAAGCTACTATGCTTCAAGAGGATTTCGCGGCATTATAAAAGTTTAAACTGCCAGAGAGAACCGTCCCCGATGACAACAGATAGGAGAATTATTATGGGAAATACAGATATTTTTGACAGAATGGCAAATGCATATGACACTGATGACAGAATCCAGATTGCCAGGGTAACGGCTGATGCGATCCGTGAGTACCTGGTAGGTGCAAAACATAAGAATGCTGTTGATTTTGGGTGCGGAACAGGTCTTGTGGGAATGAATCTGCTGAATGATTTCAATTCCGTGCTTTTTGTGGACTCGTCTTCAAACATGATTGAGCAGATAAGAAAAAAGATTGCTGACTTAAATATCCAAAATGCGGCTGCATTATGTTTCGACTTTGAAAAAGAAGGTTCCCTGGATATAAAAGCAGATTACATCTTTATGGCGCAGGTTCTGCTTCATATAGATGACGTGGAGCAAATCTTGTCAAGGCTCTATGATGTTCTTAATGAAGGAGGACATTTAATAATCGTAGATTTTAATAAAAACGAAAATGTAGTTTCAGATATGGTCCATAACGGATTTGACCGGGATGAGCTTATGGACCTAATGTCTAAGTCGGGATACAAAGAATTTCAATCAAAAACATTCTATTCAGGAAGCAAAATATTCATGAAGCAGGATGCATCCTTGTTTATTCTAGACTCTCAAAAATGAATCCGAGAAACAGAAATGATTGATAAAAATAAAGACGGTTTGCCGGCAACTGGCGGCAGAACCGTCGCTTTTTTTGAGGTCAAAGGTGATGAACAGCAAATATTAAATTAATTTTTTAGTTAGATTAATATATTTTGGGTATAAGATTATATAATATTAAAAAAGGAGTGATGCTATGAAAGCTATGGTAATTAATAAGTTCGGCGGACCTGAAGTATTTGAGATGGAGGATATACCAAAACCTGAAGTAAAACCCGGATATGTGCTGGTGAGGGTAATGGCGAGCAGCCTCAACCCATTTGAAATAAAGCTTCGATCAGGACTTTTACCGGAGTTCGCACCGCCTTTTCCTGCAGTGTTAAATTCTGATGTTTCAGGAATTGTTGTCAAGGTAGGGGAAAACGTTGAAGTGTTAAGACCCGGAGATGAAGTATACGGATTTATCGGCGGTATGGCAGATGAAAGCGGGGCGCTTGCTGAATATGTTCTGGCAGATGAAGATCTTTTATGCAAAAAACCGGTCAATGTAGATTTCAAAACTGCAGCATTATTCCCTTTGGTTGGAATTTCGGCATACAGGGCTATTATGGAAAACTCCCGCATAAAACCGGGTGACAAGGTGCTGATTCATGGGGCGGCAGGCGGCGTTGGGCACATGGCTGTTCAGTTTGCAAAAATGCTGGACGCTGAAGTCTATGCCACTGTTTCAAACGACGAAAAGGCAGAAATAGCAGAGCATCTTGGAGCTGACTACATTATTAATCATAAAACCACTGATGTGGAAGATTATGTAAGCAAGTATACGGATGGAAAGGGCTTTGATGTGGTTTTTGATACATTCGGCGGAAATAACCTTATAAACAGCTTCAAGGCCGCAAAGGTTGAAGGACTTGTGCTGACAACAAACTCCAGGGCTTTATTGGATTTGACCCTGATACATCACAAATCCCTGACGCTGAAGACCATATTCATGATTCTGCCTGTCATAACAAAAACAGACAGAACCGAAATCGGCAACATATTAAATGAGATGAAAAAAATGATAGAGGCAGGTAATTTGACAATCTACAGGGATAAAACCGAGTTCAATTTTTCAGATATAATCCAGGCGCACAAATACTATGAAGCAGGGGATACAACCACAAAAATAGCCTTGCTTAATGACCTGATATAACTGCATGACTGCACGGCAGAAGGGACTGTTGCATTAGCGATTAATTTCGTGTCATTCTGAGGGTTTAGCCCGAAGATGCCCTAACCCTATTTTCAGGTTCTTTCTGAAAAATAGCGGTAGGTCATTGGCAATGAGCACCAAATTTATGTGAGCGCATGCGAACAAATAAATTTGTGTGCGAAACTGCAGAATCTCATCATTTCATTAAATGAGATTCTTCGCTAGCGCTCAGGATGATATACTTAAATGCAACAGCTCCTTTTTGCATAAATGGGAAGCCTTATTCTTTACTGTTAGAATCTGCAATGATATAATCAGTGTAAAACTCAGAAAGCTTAGCTTTGGAGCAGGAAAAAAGAGAGTGAGGAAAAAGCAATGTTTAGAGAAATGAGAAGAATAAAGCAGCTGCTGTCAACGGAAGACACCACAGCCGTGCTGAACAGATGCACAAACGGGGTGTTGGCGTGCCTGGGTGATGATGATTATCCCTATGCAGTTCCGATCAGCTACGTTTATTTCAACGGCAAAATCTATTTCCATTCAGCAAGGGCTGGGCATAAAATCGATGCTGTAATTAAGAATCCAAAGGTGTCTTTTGCGGTAATCGATGAAGATACCATAGTGAGCAAGGAGTATACCACTTATTTTCGCAGCGTTATTGTTTTCGGCAAAGCCAGGATCGTGGAAGGTGATGAGCGTCTGGAAGCTTTTAGAGCCTTGGTTGAGAAATATTCAAGCGACCAGCCCGAAGAATCCAAACATAAGGAAATTAACGGATGTACCCATTCATATATCGCAGCCATTGACATTGAGCACATGACCGGCAAGGAAGCCATTGAATTCGTCAGGGCCAAAAATAGTTAATATGGCACTTTTCCGGCTGGCAGATGGTCACTTCAGACCAATTAAGCAGTACCGTTAAATTTGTACTAAAATTGTCGGGCGATGATTTGCGTCCTTTGATAATATGGCTGATGAAGGGAGGTTGTATTATGGATTCTATAAGCAGTATGAACAAGGCATTATCATACATTGAACAACATCTGGAAGACAGCATAGATTATGCAAAAGTGTCTAAGATTGCATGTTGTTCAGAGTATCATTTTAAACGAATGTTTTCTTTCCTGGCAGGTATCGGGTTATATGAATACATTAGAAGAAGAAGGCTCACACTGGCAGCGATGGATTTGAAAGACAGCGATTTGCGGATAATTGATATTGCCGTAAAGTACGGTTATGAATCCGCTGATTCGTTTTCGCGGGCTTTTCAATCAATACATGGGATTCTGCCTTCAGAAGCGAGAGATGAGAATCAGCAGGTAAAAGCGTATCCAAGAATGACCTTCCAATTATCAATAAAAGGAGGATGTGAAATGAATTATCGCATTGTTGAAAAAGAATCATTTAAATTGGTAGGATTTAAAAAAAGGGTGCCAGTTATCTTTAAAGGTGTTAATCCAGAGATTGCTAAAATGTATGAATTGTTGACCCCGGAAGTGATTAAGGAATTAAAAGCGCTTTCGAATATAGAACCGTCAGGGATTATCAGTGCTTCGACTAACTTCTCTGAAGGAAGAATGGAAGAATCGGGAGAACTGGATCATTATATAGGAGCAGCAACATCAACCAATGAACCAACGAAGTATGAAGAATTGAACGTTGGGGCAGGGACCTGGGCAGTATTTGAATCCGTCGGACCATTTCCGGAAACACTTCAGGACATATGGGGAAGAATATACTCTGAATGGTTCCCGTCAGCAGGATACGAAGCAGCAGAGGGACCTGAAATTTTGTGGAATGAGAATAAGGATACTAGCAATCCAAGGTTTAGAAGTGAAATCTGGATACCTGTATCCAAAGTTAAAAGCTAAAAAGGCATGTTAAAACATGCCACAGAATGTAGATAAACTTTGATTCTGTCATCCTGAGCGTTAGCGAAGGATCTCCTCGTGTTGAAATGATGAGATTCTTAGGGCTGCGCCTTCAGAATGACATAGTCGAAGGATACTTTGTCGTCAAATTGAGCATGTTAAAACATGCCAATTATAATTACATTGTTATTGCTTGCCTAGGTTGTTGATAATTTCGTTATATCGTGTTGTTGCCAGGGCACTTGGTCTGCCTTTTTTGCAGAAAGATAAACCTGCCAGCTTTGGCACAACCCGCTCAACGACAATCTGTCCGTTGACCAGCCTGGACTTCAGTGTCTCAAGGGCTTCCAAAAACCTCACATCATATTTTGCACGTTCATAAAACGATAGAACGTAGACGTAAACAAAAAGATTGTAGTTACGGAAGGGATATTCCACCTGCATGAACAATGTTCCGATACCATAGTGACATGGGCCAAGAGGTTTCCTGGTGGTCCAGTGTTCCAGCAAAAAATCCACAGCCTTGTCAAGCCGCGGTTCCTTGTTGAAATAACTGCTGAAGCGGAACGCATTCAGGGCAGTAAGCGTCGGAAAAGGATTTGAAAATTCTGTTTCCGGCCCCCTGCCAAAACTGAACTTGCTGCAGCGCCAGCCTCCGTCGGTGTGCTGTGTATTCAGAAGATGCTCGAAGGTTTTCTGAAGTCTCACATTGGATGCATATCCCATGCGGCACAGCACATCGGCAGCATGGATGGTTTGGCAAGGGTAAATGGCACCTTGCGGGGACAGCTTGAAGCGTCCGTCTTCACGCCAGGTGCTGAAAATCAAGTTGGCAGCTTCCCCAAGCAGCGGGTCATCAGGTTCCGTTCCCAGTTCCAGAAGTAAAAGGACACTCTCCAAAAAAGAGAAAGGCGCTCCCTTTAACAGCCTTTTGTCAGGAGTAGTCCAAAGGTCTGCTCCGTTATCATATCTGTGAGACATTATTGCTTCAACATCTGATGCATATTGTTTATCTACAGCCATTACACATCCTTCTTTCCATAAATGATTCATGTTATTTTACCACATAATCTCAGTTTTTTCCACTGCTATTCCGGACGGCCGTCCTAACCATCGTGAACCGTTCCTTTTTGATTTTCAACTCATTGATATGCATTTATTCAGCAATATTTATGTTGACAAAGCTTCTTTTTAGGAATATCATGATACAGTATTTTTAATTGCGAGGTGAGAAAAATGGATGCTGACGGCAGTAAGCGCAGCAGTAAAGGCAACAGCACTTATATGGAAATAAAAAGCAGATTTCTTTTGCAAGTCCGTTTTTCTTTGTACATATTTAATTTTGACTTGTCATAATATCTGTCTTCTTTTCTGATTATACTTCTCTGTGATTCATCATGGATTTGCCTTTACTGTTCCCAGCTAACCAACAGTTATATGATTTAAACCAACAGCACACTTTGCTTCCTGACTGATATGCGGGAAGTATTATTTTGCTGCACACTCTTCGGGAATATTTTTCGCTGGGTGTAAAAAACTACAGAGAGGTGAATGAAATGGAAGATACAGAAAAACTGCTGACGGTTATAACAAGCAATGATAAGAAGGAATTCAAAGACTTCATCGATGAAATGCATCCGGTTGACGTCGCCATCTTGCTGGATTCCTTAGAGGACGAAGAACTGCTGAGGTTTCATGATATGTCTGAAGATGAGCAAATGGCAGAGTTCCTGGAGCAGGCAAATGAAAGCTTTCAGACAAGATTTTTGATGCTTCTGAATTTTGAAGCTGTAATAAAGCTGTTCTCGTTCATGTCCAATGATGACAAGGCTGACATTTTAGGCAACCTTCCCATAAGGATGAGAAAAGACCTGCTGAAAATGATGAAACAAAGTGATACCATAAAGCTGGAGGAGTTGCTGGGATACGACGAAAAAAGTGCCGGAGGTATCATGACTACGGAGTATATTGCCCTGCGAGGGGACCTGACTGCTCTGGAAGCCCTTATGAAAGTAAAGCAGATCGGTCCGAAGACCGAGGTCATAGAGACCATATTTGTGCTGAACGAAAAAAAGGAATTGGTCGGAACTGCAGATTTAAGAGACATCCTTACCGCACCGGAGGAACAAAATCTCTATGATATAATGGATGAAAATCTGATTTCGGTTCACCCGGATGAGGACCAGGAAGAGGTTGCGCGGCTTGTTTCAAAGTATGACCTGAAAGCCATTCCGGTAGTCAACAATAAAAGGGCACTGCTGGGCATTGTAACGGTGGACGATATCATTGATGTCATCGTGGAGGAGCAGACGGAAGACATTCTGCACATGGGCGGTGTCAGCTCCGAAGAAAGGGTTGACAGCACGCTTGGTACCTCCATCAGGAAGAGGCTTCCCTGGCTGTTTATTAACCTTGCCACAGCGTTCATGGCATCCTTTACCGTAGGTTTATTTGAAGATGTGATAGTCCAGGTGGTAGCTCTTGCGGCGGCCATGCCGATTGTTGCGGGAATGGGTGGCAATGCCGGAACCCAGACGCTTTCTGTGGTAATAAGAAGCATCGCTTTGGGAGAGGTTGAACTTAAAAAGAACTGGAAACTGGTTTTTAAAGAAATTGCACTGGGAATAGTGAACGGTGCTGCCACAGGAATTGTAACCGGACTCATATTGTATTTGAAATATGGGAATCCATATCTAGGACTTATTATTTTTGCTGCAATGATAGGAAATTTAGTCATAGCAGGATTCTTTGGCTTTTTGATACCTCTATTGTTGAAGGTGGCGGGGATTGACCCTGCACTGGCTTCAGCCATTTTTCTCACAACTGCCACGGATGTGTTCGGATTTTTCCTTTTCCTCGGATTGGCAAAATCATTTTTGGGGTTTCTTGTCTAAAGCAGGTGATTTTCTTTACGGTGTTGACATTTTTATAAACCGGAAATAAAATATAGTAGTAAAACTGCCTGCAGGAGCATATTGTATAGATGAAGTAAGACGATGCAGGCCGGGAGGAGCACATGAAAATTGGATTTTTTGATTCGGGCATCGGAGGAATCACAGTTCTGCATGATGCAGTGAAGATGATGCCCAATGTAGATTATATATATTATGCGGACACGGACAATGTCCCCTACGGCAAGAAGACAAAGGAAGAAGTGAGGCATTTTGTATTCGATGCAGTTGATTTTATAGTAAGTCAGGGAGTGAAGGCCATCGTCATCGCATGCAACACTGCAACCAGCGTTGCAATCAGGGACCTTCGAACAAGGTACAGCATCCCCATAATAGGAATGGAGCCTGCCGTAAAGCCGGCTGTGGAAAAAAACAGGGATGCAAGCAAAAGAGTCATTGTTACTGCCACAGACCTTACACTGAAGGAAGAAAAGCTTCAAAACCTCATAGACAAGCTGGACAACGAGCACATCGTGGATTTATTATCCCTTCAGGAACTGGTAACATTCTCTGAAAGGTTTGATTTTTCAGAAGAAACAGCAATGCCATATCTTAAGAGGCAGTTTTCGAAATATGATTTAAACAGCTGCGATACGGTTGTGCTGGGATGCACCCACTTTACGTTTTACAGGAACATGATAAAAAGCCTGCTGCCTGAGGGAGTGGACATCATAGACGGCAATCAGGGAACCGTCAAAAATCTAAAGAAAATCCTTGAGGGATTGAATCTGCAGGGAGAAGGAAGCGGAAACATTACATTCTACAACTCTGGAAGAAAGGTAGAAGATGAGAAGCAGCTTACGGCTTACATGGGATTGTTGAGGAGACTGGATTAGAAGAGACCAGTCTCTTTTTTGTGTGCATTTCGCAAAAGCCGATGTGTGAGAATCATTGCTTTTTATAAAAGGCAATGAATGCTGTGCGTAAGGTTGAATGTTTAAAATTATATTATGGAAATAAATAGAAACAAATGTTATAATTTCTATAGACAATTATATGTTCATAGCATTCTTCAATTACAGCTGCTGATAACTGAACAAAAACTTACAGGTGCAAACATGGAAAATACAAAAACAAAAGAAATCTACAATCTGCTTGAGATGTCCAAGAGCCTGGCTGCGGTAAGACCGTACAAGTCCTACGAATTAAGCAGCGAAGCATACAAAAAATCCAAAGAAAACAGCCTTAGGACAGAGGAAGGGTATTCGCTTGTGGGCATGGCATTTGCCTGCAGAGCAAAATCAGAAATAAATCAGATGCTTGACTTTTCTCTGAGAGCACTGGAAATTTTCGAGGAAACAAATGATGTAAACGGAAAGATAAAGTCTTTGAACCTTGCGGGCATAGCATACTTTTACAGCACAATGTACGAGGAGGCGCTTAAATATTTCTTAGAGGTTTCAGATTTATCTGAACAGCAGGGTAATGATTTCATGCTTAGCTGCGTGTTGAACAATATAGGAGAAATATACAGGGAATCCTCACGAAATGACAAGGCCCTCGAATACTTTTTCGAAGCGCTTAGAATCTGTGAAAAAAATAATTTCAGCATGAACAAGGCATCCATACTTGGAAATATTGGTGAAATATACTTCAAAGAAAAAAAGTATGAGGAGTCCCTTGATTATTATTCCCGAAGCCATGACATACTGATTGAAGAAAAGGATCTGGTGATTTTGGGGGATACCGAAAGCAGGCTGGGGAAAATATATTTTACAGTTAAAGACTTCGCCAGGGCAGAAGAATACTACTTCAGTGCTTTAAACAAACTGGAGTCAGTAAACAACAAGTACTATACCATTGATGTGCTCATGAACATATCAGAGATGCTTTCCGACAAGGAAGACAAAGAAGCCTTCCGATACTGTGAAAAGGCCATGTCCTATGCCGAACAGATAAACGCCAAGAAAAAAATGTGCATGGTCTACAGGTGCATGTCTGAAAAGTATGAGAATAAGGGAGATTATAAATCTTCGCTGGAATACTACAAAAAATTCTTTAATATAAATGAAGAGATAACAGCATCAAACTTAGGAAACAAACTTGAGATACTTAATGTAGAACTGAAACATATCAAAGAAAATGAAAGATTCGAGAAACTCAAAAACAGGCTGGAAGAAGAAATATCGCTGAGAAACAGGGAATTGGAAAAAATCAGAAAGGCAAATGAAACGCTGGAGAAAAGGGCTTATGAGGATTATCTTACCGGTATTCCCAACAGAAGGTGCATAAATTTCTGCCTGAACAATATCCTGGAGGAAGCAAGACAAAACGATGATACCATGGTCGTTTTTATGATCGACATAGATCATTTCAAAAGTTACAATGATTTCTGGGGACATTCAAAAGGTGACAGCTGCCTTAAGGAAGTGGCGGGCTGCATAAGGAACATACAGAAGGAAGGAAGAGACACCTTCGGAAGGTACGGGGGCGAGGAATTTGTATATTTTGCAAAGTCCTTAACTTATGAACAGTCTTTGAAACTTGGAAATTCAATAAGGCATGAAGTTGAAAAGCTTGGGCTTTACTACATATCAAAAGGACAAAGAAAAGCAGTAACTATCAGCATAGGCGGAATTGCAGGCAAGGCATCTTTCATGGGCAGTGTTTCAGCAATTATGGATACAGCTGACAGGGAACTGTACAAAGCCAAGGAAGAAGGCAGAAACACGACGATTTTAAAGTATATTGACGTCAATATATAAAGAATGAATTATAATACTGTTTAATCAGGAGGCACCAATGGAAATAACTATGAAACCCATAGGTTATATAAGAACACCCTACAAGGACGATGCTGACATGCCAAGGCAGCCTGTTACGACAACAATGTATTCGGCACCATTGAAATGCTGGATGAATACATGGAAGGAATCAAGGATATAAGGGAAGGCACCCAAGCTGTAGTTCTTTTTTATTTTCACAGATCAGACAGAGAGTCGCTCATATCGAAAAAGCGCAGCAACAAAGGTGTGTACTCAACAAGATCGCCCCACAGACCCAACAAAATAGGCATGTCCGTTGTAAGGTTTACGAAGGTTGACGGCAATAAGCTGGAATTCACTGGAGTAGACATGCTGGACGGCACTCCCGTACTGGACATAAAACCATATATATAGAACCATAGAAAACCATAGGGGACGGTTCTTCTTGACAAGTAGAATCGTCCCCTATGACAACTGTTTTAATATTTCAATAGTTTTGTTATCGCTGTGTATCATGATCAATCCATCTTTTTTCATTCTTGAGAACTCCCTTGACACAGATGTGCGCTGCACACCGAATCGGTCAGCCAGTTCTCTTTTTGAAATCTGTAAGGCAATTGTAGCTGAATTCTGAAGATTGCTTTGGGAATTCAGGTACTCCATTATCAGGTCTCTCAGCTGCTTATGTTCAACATGGTTCACTTTCCTGACGATATTGGCAGCCCGGTCTGAAACAATCGTTAAGAATTGTTTTAGAATATCTGGTTTTTTTATAAATAGGCTAAATAAATAATGTTTTTTGATTTGAAGCAAGGACCCGTTTGTTTTAGCAATAAAGTTAAACGGGTATTTAGGGAAACTGCCGAATAAAATGTTCCCTCCAATCATATCGTTGTATTCAAAATTATTAACCATAAGTTCATTTCCGTTCTGGTCAATTTTCATATTGACTATACTGCCGGTCAAAAGTATTTCCAGATACAAACAATCGTCTCCTTCAATGTGCAGTACTTCTCCTTTGTTGAAATGTGTGATGCTGAAGCTGCAATTGTGCAGAGCTGTATGTATTTCATCATCATTCAGCTGACTTCCGATGAAAGTATGCTTTATCAATTTAATATATTTCAATTCAAGCCTCCAAAACGTAGCATATGACACGATATGATTTTCGATTATATGGTAAAATTAAGCTGTTGTAAAGTTAAATAAAGTTGAAAAACTTAATATGTACATTTGTTAAATTTTTTTAAATTTTAAGACAGAAAGAAGTGTTAGCTTGAAAAGGGTTTTTCACTATTACATACTTATAGCTGCAGTAATTTACATGATGGCTGGGGCACTGGCAATATTCATGGTTTCCGGGTGGATATCAGATCACTATTTTGAAATCATGGGAGAAAGCACCTTGAATCTTGCAAAGGTTGCAGCAAACGGACTGACTTTAACTGATGAGCAGCTTGAGAGCCTTGAAGGAATAACCTTTGACAAACTCCTTCAAAATGCAAACAACCAGGAGTTGAGCTATCTTTTTAAGACGATTCAGTTAAGTCAGGATGTCAAATATGCCTATGTAATAAGAAGGTTGGATTCAGACAAGGTCAAATATCGTGTAACAAATACAGACAGCGAGTTCTATGAAATGCCTGCCGGGACAATCCTGGACTGGATATGGCTCTTGGATGTCATTGTAAATGAAAAGGAACAGAAAGAGGCTGAAAGTGATCCTCTGTACTACTCGGATAAAAACCGGTATACCCATGTAGACATGGACACTGCTGTCTTATATGATGAAATGAAAAGCGGTTATTTTATCAACCATGATGAATGGGGCGATCAAATTTCAGGGATGGTACCCATTTATACTAAGGAAGGTACGTACGTGGGCCTGCTGGGTGTTGATGTATATTCAGACGGATTTTATGACTACAAGAACAAGGTGATTTTTGTATTGTTTTTGCTGCTGGTTATTCCGACAGTTACTTTATTCATAATATTTCTGAGCTTTCACCTTCATTACAGAAAAGAGATAAAAAAAATCGTGTATAAGGACGATGCAACCGGGCTGTACACCAGAGCTTATTATGAAAATTATGTTATACAGCAGGTAAAAAAACTCAGGCGTAAAGAGGATTCTCTGACTGTTATCATGATTGATATAGATGATTTCAAGTTATACAATGATTTTTACGGACATTTGAAAGGTGATGAGGTAATTGTGCAGGTAGGAACGACATTTCAACGTGAGGTCCAGCTGGCCGGCGGATGTCCGGGAAGATATGGAGGAGAGGAGTTTGTTGCGATTATCCCTAACCTGAGCATAGAAAAAGGGGACATGCTTTGCGATAGTATACGCAAAAAAATTGAAAATCTCAACATCATTCATGAGAACAGACAGCACTACAACATTGTAACTGTCTCCATAGGGATTTATACAGATGAACTATTGGAAGAGTCACTTGAAATCAGAACGCTTATTGATCATGCCGATAAGGCTTTGTATATGGCGAAAAGGGACGGTAAGAATTGTTTTAAGAGAGCAAAGAGGTGCTAAAGGTGAGAAAAAAGAGTTTCCATCTTCCTTCAACTGTGCTATAATTAAATAGTAAATTTTACCATACATACAATAGGGCAAAGCTAATGAAAATTAGCGGCGCAAAGCTTAGAAGTCTAAGGCGACAGCTATGACGGTTCGGCTGCAAAATAAGTTATTATTTTGCAGCCTTTTTGTTTTCTGTGGCCATAGAATAAAAAAACAAGAAAGGAGACTATAATTTAACTCTTTGCAAAATACAAATTTTAAAGCTGGGGGGCTTTAAATGAAAAAATTAAAAAGATTCATTACTGGTGAAAGCGGACAGGTTCTTGTGCTGGCGGCTTTGTTGATGACTGTCTTGATTGGAGTGGCTGCATTGGCTGTTGATGTGGGATTGGTTGCTGCAACAAAGTCAAAGCTGCAAAATGATGCAGATGCTGCTGCATTGGCAGGTGCCATGAAAATTTCATCAGGAAAGTCAGCTGCGGAAGAAACTGCAGTGAGGTATGCCAAGGAAAATGATGACAAGCTTGAAGATTCCAAGATGCTGTCAGAGGCAAATTTTAACATGGGTACTGTATACGTGAAGGCTGATACAGTCAAGAAAACTATTGAAGTTGTATGTACAAGGAAGCTGTCATACTCCTTTGCAAAAATCCTCGGATTTGCTGATACCACAGTATCAGCCAGGGCTGTAGCACAAAAAATGGGGTTTGACGGCGGTGTGCTGCCTTTCATGAACTTTGACAGGTACACAAAAGGCGGCGAAGTTGTAATCTGGGACAATGAAGGCAAGGGAAACAAGGAGCGCCTCAATACAAGGACAGCGGTTTATGAATTCGATCCGCTGGTTGGTGCCGTTCATGGAAACGGAAAGATGTCAAACATAAAAGGCGAGGTCGAAGATATATGCAAAGACGGAGCTCAGGTATACCTGTTAAGCCTTTCAAATGATGAGATGTTTAATGGAAATAACATACCTGTTACAGAAAAAAACGGTAAAAGCGGCAGCTTCAGATGGCCCGGCGGAAACGTGGGACAGGAAAGCATAATAGATTCCTGTTATCTGGTGCTGCTGAAGTGTACGGTCAAATATTACAATAACGGTACAGCTTCTCTGATAATTGACGAAGTGTATGAGGATCTTACACCTTCAGGAATAAGCAACATCAAGACCTATGCAAGCCTGGTGGAATAGCGGCTGTACAGAAAGAACCGTCCCCGATGACAAACCGATGGCAGGATTTGATATTTTATTGCACTTATGATAAAATAGATGTAATAAAACATAAGGCGATAGGAGCGTTAAATGGCAAGAGAAGTTTCTGAAGCAGTTAAAATTACAAAGTCAGCTGCAAGCTACCTGCACAAAAAAGGAAAAATCAATTTAGTCATAGAGTATCCCGAGTACAGGACCAACTGCGAGTGCGCGTTTGTTCAGGTGCCGGAAGTATTGGCAAAAAAGCCCAAGGTAGAGGAAAATTACATAAAGGCTGAAATCGAAGGAATAAATGTATTTTTGTCAAGACAGGTATCCCTTCCGACAGACAGTGATGTAGTTATAGACCTTGATTCCTTTCTCGGAATAAAGAACCTTTCCCTTTCGGGATTTAAGTCGGAGGACTAGCTGATGGAATGGCTCATGCTTAATTTTACTCTGCCTAAGGAACCTTCAAGGGCAAGAGTCAGCGTCTGGAGAAAGTTAAAAAAGTACGGCTCAGTCAGTATAGGGCAGTCTATGTGGGTTCTACCTCAGAATGAAGGAAGCCTTGATGTATTCAGAGAAATTTCTAAGGAAATAGAAGAAAACAACGGAACCGCCTACATCATAAAGGCTGAATTCATGGAGCATCTAAGCACCGAAGAAATAAAGGAAACGTTCAACTGCGCCCGCAATGAGGAGTACAGGGAGCTTTTGGAAAAGTGCGATGATTTTTTTGATGAAATAAATAAAGAAACTCAGAAGAAGAACTTTACCTTCGCCGAGCTTGAAGAAAATGAGGATGAGTTCATAAAGCTTGAAGCGTGGCTTGAAAAAATAGCCGTCAGGGATTTTTTTGGCGCATCGCTTGGAAAAAAATCCCAGGATAAGCTGATGGAGTGCCGAAGACTGCTGGAGGAATTCAGCATGAGTGTTTACGGAACGGAAGAAAAGAGGTTTTGACCAGGTCAAAACCTCTTTTTGTATCTAATTCTGAAGTCGGATTATATTTTTAGCCATGTCTATGCATTTGCGAATAAACGCTGAGGATTATCAAAGGATTAATTCAGATTGATTTTTACCATTATACTATAACAAAAGCTAAACATTCAGATATAATTTAAAATGACAAATTATTGGTCTCGTCTTCATAAATCGACAAAAACACAGAGAACAAGTTGCTAAAATAGTAGTATGTACGGGGTGTGTTGATAAAAAGAATGGCATGGGAATTGAAGGGGGAAAACAAATGGAAGAAAAGGTTAAATCAAGAAAGGTATGCAAGGTTCTGATTATAGATGACAATAAAGACCTGGCTGAAATATTGTGCGATCTTGTGGGGTTTTTGGGACACAAAACAATCTGTGCCCACAGCGGGTATGATGGTATCAAAAAGGCCCGTGAATTCATGCCGGATGCAGTCATATGCGACATAGGGCTTCCGGGTATGAACGGATACGAAGTGGCTAAGACCATGCGCAAAGACTTTAAGCTTAAAAAAATGTACCTAGTGGCTCTTTCGGGATATGCAGGGCCGGATGATTTGAAACTTTCAAGGGAATCCGGCTTTGACAGACATCTGTCAAAGCCGGCGGACATATCGGCCATAGAACGGGTACTGGCTGAAGCAGCCATAAAAATGCAGGAAATATGAAATTTGCATTTCTCCAAAGTATTACTGTAAACATGGAGAGGCTGCAGCAAATGTTAAAGTATGTGCACGAATTGCGCATTACTATATTATACACCGAAGACAAGGAATCGTACGAAACGTTTCCTTGTCTTCGGTTTTTTATACAATATCAATGAATAATGCATATAAGCATTTATTAATTGTGTTGATGAAAACCAGGCGTGCAAGAAACAGAAATTCATTATTTTTAGTATATTGAAAATAGTAAAGCCTTTAAATGTTACAAAAACGAAATAAAAGGTAGTCAATAGATTTTAAAAAACAAAAAAATAACAAAAAAATCTCTTCAAAATTCGATGAAGTTAATAAAACGAAAAAAATTGTTACAAAAAATAAAAATAATACTTGTATGTTTATGAAATATCGACTATAATAGTGACAATTTATATCACAGATTAAAATGAATGGGGAGATTTAATATGAAGAACTATGGAACACCAAGGAGACAAGGTCTTTATGACCCGGCATTTGAACATGATGCATGCGGAATGGGTTTTGTCGTTAACATAAATGGCGAAAAATCTTATGATATCGTGGATGATGCTTTGACAGTACTTGAAAACATGAGCCACAGGGGAGCCAGTGGTTCTGATGAATCAGGCGACGGCGCGGGCATAACTGTACAGATACCCCATGACTTTTTCAAACGCGAATGCCAGGTACTTGATTTTGAACTGCCAGAAGAAGGAAATTATGCCGTAGGCATGATATTTGCCCACAAGTATGACAAATTCAGAAGCATACAAATGAAGACTTTTGCCGACATCGTTGAAGATGAAGGTCAGGAAATACTGGGCTGGAGGGATGTTCCGGTGGACGGAACCATCATAGGAGAAAAAGCAAAGTCATCCATGCCCAGAATAATACAGGTATTTATCCGTAAAAGCGAAAGCATAACCGACGCCATGACCTATGAAAGAAAACTGTACGTCATAAGAAAAAGGGCGGAAAAGACCATTGGTCCCATGAGCGAACAAAACGGCGGAATTTTCTATTTTGCCAGCCTTTCAGCTAAGACGGTTGTTTACAAGGGAATGCTCACTTCCGAGCAGCTGAGGAATTTCTACCTTGACTTGTCGGATCTTGAGTTCAAATCTGCTCTGGCCATGATACATTCAAGGTTCAGCACAAACACGTTCCCAAGCTGGGAGAGAGCCCATCCAAACAGGTACCTGGTTCACAACGGCGAGATAAACACAATCAGGGGAAATGTCAACTGGATGAATGCAAGACAAAAAAGGATGACTTCTCCGTACTTTGAAAACATTCACAAGGTGTTTCCTATTATAGATGAAACGGGAAGCGACTCCTCAATGTTCGACAACTGTCTGGAATTCTTGTACCTAACAGGCAGATCACTTCAGGAATCAATCATGATGATGATTCCGGAGCCCTGGGAAAAGAACAAGGTAATGTCAAAGGAAAAAAGAGAATTTTACAAGTTCAACAACTTCCTTATGGAAGCATGGGACGGTCCTGCTGCCATGGCGTTCACAGACGGCGACATCATAGGAGGAATACTGGACAGAAACGGACTGAGGCCTTCCAGATACTACATCACAAAAGATGACAGGGTTATACTAGCTTCCGAGGTTGGAGTAATAGATATTGACAATGAGAACATAAAGTACAAGGGCAGGCTGGAACCCGGCAAGATGCTCCTCATCGACACTAATGCAAAGAGAATAATAACAGACGACGAACTGAAAAAATATGTTTCAACGCTGCGCCCATACGCCGAATGGAACCAAAAGCACGTAATTAATCTCAATGACCTGCCGGTTGCTCTTGAAAAGGAAGGAAAGATAAAAGACCTTGTCCAGCAGCAGAAATCATTCGGTTACACATACGAGGACATAGCAAAGGGAATTTTGCCTACCGCCATTGAAGGAGAAGAGCCTGTAGGCTCCATGGGAATAGATTCTCCGTTGGCTGTTTTGTCGGAAAAACCTCAGATGCTTTATCTGTACTTCAAACAGTTGTTTGCACAGGTTACGAATCCTCCCATTGACGCCATAAGGGAAGAGATAATCACATCCACCAGCGTTTGTCTGGGTGACAGCGGAAACCTCATAAATCCCGACGGTGACAATTCGGCAAGCTTGTTTCTTGAAAATCCGATACTTACAAACGAGCAGCTGAACACAATCAGACACCTGAACAACGACAAGTTCAGGGTTGCCACGGTTTCCATGCTCTACAAGGTTTCCGAAGGACCTGCCGCCATGGAAAAGGCTCTTGACAGAATATTTGCAGAAGCCGATACGGCAGTATTGAGAGGTGCTAACATAATTCTTCTGTCAGACAGGGGAGTTAACAGGGATTATGCAGCAGTTCCGGCTCTTCTGGCTGCTTCGGGACTCCACCAGTACATGACGCGCATGGAAAAAAGAACAAACATGGGAATAGTGCTTGAATCAGGAGAACCCAGAGAAGTGCACCATTTCTGCACGCTCATAGGATACGGCGTAACTGCCATAAACCCATACCTTGTATTTGAAACAATCAAGGACCTGGCAGACAGCAAGTCATTAAACGGCATATCTGCGGAAGAAGCTAAGAAAAACTACATCAAGGCCATGGTGAAAGGCATACTCAAGGTAATATCAAAGATGGGTATTTCCACCATCAGAAGCTACCACGGAGCACAAATTTTTGAAGCTGTGGGAATCAAGAAGGAAGTTGTGGACAAATACTTCACGAAAACTCCTTCAAGAATCGAAGGCATAGGTCTTGAAGAAATAGCCGTTGAGAATCAGATGAGGCATGAAAGCGCCTACGATGAAAATTCGCCGTATACTGACACCCTTGAGGTGGGAGGATACTTCCAGTGCCTTGACGACGGCGAGGAGCACATGTACAATCCGGAAACAATCTACATGCTTCAAAAGGCCTGCAGGGAAGGAAACTACAGCCTCTACAAGCAGTATTCCGACAAGATAAACGAAGAAAAGGTATATACTTTAAGAAACCTGCTGGATTTCAACTGCAATCCAAAGGAAGCCATTCCTGTTGAGGAAGTGGAATCCGTTGACTCAATAGTGAAGAAATTCAAGACCGGAGCAATGTCCTACGGTTCACTGAGCAAGGAAGCCCACGAATGTCTGGCCGTAGCCATGAACAGGCTGGGAGGCAAGAGCAACACAGGTGAAGGCGGAGAAGACTCTGAACGATTTAAAATATTGGAAAACGGCGACTCTAAAAATAGCGCCATCAAACAGGTAGCTTCCGGACGCTTCGGAGTAACCAGCAATTACCTTGTGAATGCAAGGGAAATACAGATAAAGATGGCCCAGGGCGCCAAGCCGGGCGAAGGCGGACAGCTGCCTGGTCTTAAGGTTTATCCGGAAATAGGAAGGGTAAGACATTCAACTCCGGGCGTTACACTCATATCGCCTCCGCCGCACCATGACATATATTCAATAGAAGACATAGGAGAGCTCATCCATGATCTGAAGAATGCAAATCGCTATGCGCGCATAAACGTGAAGCTGGTATCCGAAGCAGGAGTTGGAACTGTAGCTGCAGGTCTTGCGAAAGGCAAGGCGGATGTAATACTTGTAAGCGGTTACGACGGAGGAACAGGCGCGGCTCCAAGAACAAGCATCAGGAACACGGGACTTCCGTGGGAGCTTGGTCTGGCCGAAGCTCACCAGACTTTGGTGCTGAACAATTTAAGAGACAGAGTGGCGCTGGAGACTGACGGAAAGCTTCTGTCAGGAAGGGATATTGCCATAGCTGCAATGCTTGGAGCGGAGGAATTCGGTTTTGCAACAACTCCTTTAATAGTTCTGGGATGCGTAATGATGAGGGTGTGCAACCTCAACACATGCCCTGTGGGAGTTGCCACACAGGATGAAAAGCTTAGAAAGAATTTCAAGGGAAAGCCGGAGTATGTAGAAAACTTCATGCGCTTCATGGCAAGGGAACTTCGTGAAATTATGGCTCAGCTGGGCTTCAGAACCATAAAGGAAATGGTTGGAAGAACCGACAAGCTTAGACAAAAAGACAGCATAAACAACTGGAAAGCAAAGACAGTTGACATGTCACAAATATTGTACCAGCCTTTTGCAGGAGCAGAGGTTGGAAGGTACAACACTCAGCCCCAGAACCACATGCTCGACAAGACTCTCGACATGAAGAAGCTTCTTAAAATGGTTAAACCTGCGTTGGAAAACCAGAAACCCATCAGCGTAAAACTGAAGATCAAGAACACGGACAGGGTTGTGGGAACCATCATAGGAAGCGAAATATCCAAGAAGTTCGGCGAAAAGGGACTCGAAGATGACACTATCAAACTGAATTTCGTTGGAACGGCCGGACAAAGCTTCGGAGCGTTCATACCCAAGGGAATGACGCTGGAGCTTGAAGGAGATTCAAACGACTATATAGGAAAGGGACTGTCAGGCGGAAAGATCATCGTGTATCCTCCAAAGTCTTCAGACTTTGTGCCACAGAACAACATAATCATAGGAAATGCCGCATTCTACGGAGCCACTTCGGGAGAAGCTTATATCTGTGGAAGGGCAGGCGAGAGATTCTGCATACGAAACAGCGGCATGAAGGCTGTAATAGAAGGAGTTGGAGACCACGGCTGCGAATACATGACAGGCGGAAAGGTTGTTATTCTGGGCAAGACAGGAAGAAATTTTGCAGCAGGCATGTCAGGCGGAACGGTGTATGTCCTTGACTTTGAAGAACACTACCTGAATAGCTCCATAACAAACGTGGAGACCATTACAAGCGAAAAGGAAATGGATGAAATAAAGGAAATGATCCAGAAGCATGTTGATTACACAGGCAGCACTCAGGGTAAGTTGATACTGCATGACTGGGAGAGCTATTCCCACAGATTTACAAAGATAATCCCTGTTGAATACAAGCACATGATGGAAAGCATCGAAGAGGCATACAGGTTAGGCTTGACCGGCCATGAGGCCATGAGTTACGCCTACAGGGAAAGATATGCTGTAAAGGAAAAGCCTGAAACAAAAAATGAAAACGTGGAAAACTTTGCGAAGTAAAGGTCACAGGGAGGTAATGCAATGGGAAAAGCAACGGGTTTTTTAGAATATACAAGACAGGAACATAAAAAGAGAAGTCCTAAGGACAGAATAAAGGACTGGAATGAAATAAAGCTTCCCATGGAAACGGAAGAGCTGCAGCTTCAGGGAGCAAGGTGCATGAACTGCGGTACACCGTTCTGCCAGGGAGGCATAATCTTAAACGGACTGGTGGCGGGCTGCCCCATGCACAACCTGATACCCGAATGGAATGATTTGGTGTATCGCGGACAGTGGGAGCTTGCTTACAAAATGCTGGTGAGAACAAATCCTTTCCCCGAATTTACGGGGAGGGTCTGCCCATCGCCTTGCGAGGGCTCCTGCACAGAGGGTCACATCGGTGACCCGGTAGCCATTCACGACATAGAGTACGAGATAATTGAAAAGGCGTACAAGGAAGGCTGGGTAAAACCCAGAAAAACAAGGGAAACCGGAAAGAAGGCAGTTGTTGTGGGAGCCGGTCCATCCGGTTTATCGGCTGCGTACTACCTGAATGCCGTTGGTCACGACGTTACGGTGTATGAAAGAGAAGACAAGCCGGGAGGGCTTCTCATGTACGGAATTCCGAACATGAAGCTTGACAAGAAGGTCGTAGACAGGCGCATAGACCTGATGAAGAAATCAGGAATCAAGTTTGTTTTCAACGTAGAAGTGGGAACCGACATAACAACCCACGAGCTGCTGGACAGAAACGATGCCGTGGTGCTTTGCGGCGGGGCGAAGAAGGCAAGGGGCTTGGATGTGGATGGAAAGGACCTGAAGGGAGTTTATCCTGCCATTGAGTTTCTCACAAACAGCACCAAGAATGTGCTTAAGACGGTAAAAGCACCCAATGAGTCTCTGTCTGCCAAGGGAAAGAATGTAATCGTCATCGGAGGAGGAGACACGGGAACAGACTGTGTTGGAACGTCAATCAGACAGGGATGCAAAAGCGTGTTCCAGTTAGAGATAATGCCCGAACCTCCAAAGGAGAGGAACGAGGAAACAAATCCGTGGCCTGAATGGCCCAAGAAGCTGAAGGTGGATTACGGCCAGGAAGAAGCAATAAGCCTTTACAGAAAGGACCCGAGAAACTACAACATATCAACCAGGAAGATCGTTGGAAATGAAAACGGACAGGTGACTGAAGTTCATACGGTTGAAGTGAAATGGGTGAAGGATGAAAAAGGCAGAGTGATACCTGCTGAAGTTCCCGGAAGCGAAAAGGTATGGAAAGCAGACATGGTAATAATAGCCATGGGATTTTTGGGACCTGAAGACACCATCCTTGACGAGCTTAAGCTTGAAAGGGACCCCAGAAGCAATGTTAAAGCCGAATACGGCGTGTTCAAAACCAATGTGGAGAAGCTTTTTGCTGCAGGTGACATGAGAAGAGGACAAAGCCTCGTGGTGTGGGCCATACAGGAAGGAAAGCTTGCAGCCAGGGAAGTAGATAAATATCTTATGGGAAAAAGCGTCATACGGTAGTCCGCGGGGACAATACCCTGTGCGCATGATGAATACTGAACAATGGGTGAAACGATTCGCCCATTGTTTTATTTTTAACCTACTTATTCGCTTGACTTCAATGAAATCTTAGTATATATTATAAAAAATCACTGGAAACATGACGGAGGGAAATATGATCAACAATATATGGGAAGAAAACAAAAGATGCGTGCAGTGCAAGAATCCGGCATGCCAGAGGGGATGCCCGGTTTCAACTCCAATGAAGGAAGTCATAGGGCTGTTGAGAGAAAACAACATAAAGGAAGCAGGCAGGATATTGTTTGAAAACAATCCTTTGTCGGTTATCACCGGTCTCATTTGTCCTCACGAGGAATTCTGCATGGGTCACTGCATATTGGGCATAAAGGGAAGCCCAATACAGACAGGCTCCATCGAACACTATACATCAGATTATTACCTAAACTGCGTGGATTTCAAACCTGAGATAAATCCTGAAAAGAAGGTGGGAATAATCGGCTCCGGTCCTGCAGGACTGACAATGGCCATACTTCTGGCAAGAAAGGGATACGACATAACCATATTCGAATCCCATGACAAAATTGGAGGAGTTCTTAGGTATGGAATTCCGGAATTTCGTCTTCCGAAGAAAATTCTTGACAAGTACCATGACATACTGCTGAAAATGGGAGTGAAAATAAGACCGAACACGCTGGTGGGCACTGTAATAACCCTTGATGACATGTTCAGGGACGGATACAAGGCAGTCTTCGTTTCCACCGGAACGTGGAAACCCAGGAAGCTTAACATACCGGGAGAAAGTCTCGGAAATGCATTTTATGCCATAGATTACCTCAGAAGCCCGGACACCCACAACCTTGGTGACAAGGTTGCTGTCATAGGCGGCGGTAATGTGGCTCTTGACTGCGCCAGGACTGCCATACGAAGAGGAGCAAAGGAAGTCACAGTTTACTACAGAAAGGGAGAAGATGACATGCCCTCCAGCAAGGCTGAAATAAACTTTGCCAAACTTGACGGTGTGAATTTCCGGTTTTATCGCTCGCCTCTGGAAATCAGGGACAGCCATGTGAAGTTCCAGAAGACAGACTCAGATGGGCCTGAGGAAGTAAGCTATGATGCGGATTCTGTGATAATTTCCATAAGCCAGGGACCAAGATCTCTGGTGGCCGATTCCACAATGGGACTGAAACTTGACAGGCTTGGACTGGTTGTAATCGACGAAACGGGAAGAACCACAAAGGAAGGGGTTTTTGCATCCGGCGATGTGGTGACGGGAGCAAAGACTGTTGTGGAAGCCGTTGCTTCTACAAAGGTTGCCGCAAAGTATCTTGATGAATATGTTACTCAAAAGTATAATCTTCAGTAAAGAGAAGCGCTTTAAATGTAAAGCAATTGATTGATTCATTTCGTTTCTTTTGCGGCGTGATTCGACAGAAAACACTTGTTATTTAATTTTTGTAACAATTGTTTTTTTATTTTGAAGGGCAAAATTTCTGATTTACTGTTTTAAACGCTTTTTATTTGGTATATAAAAAGAAAGCAAAAGATAAGGAAAGGGGGACTTCTTTATGACAAGCAAAAAAATGGGTGTTGTTTTGCCCTTTAAAGGACAGGCAAATGGCGAAACCATAAGTTCAAACGTAAGCTTAACTGCTGTATCAGGGCAGGGGACAGGTAAGAGGAATGTTGCCCGGGAAGAATCAAGTGCTGGAATTAATCCGGAAACGGGTGATAAGGAAAAACTCTGGAATTATTTAAAACAAGAGGCAGAATCAAATGAAAGCATCTTCTTGAATGTGTATGAGGCGCTGACAGGCCCTGTAGAAATAATCTATGGAGCATCCCAGCTGATGGAGACTCATGTTAAAGGCGCTCAGCCGGAGTCTTATGATGAAAAATTCGTAAAAAGCGTAAATTCCATAAAGCAAAACTGCTTTAGGATGACAAAGCTCATAAATAATTTAGTTGATTTATCCAGGATAGCCGCAAGCCAGTATGAGCTTGATGTTTGTGATGTAAACATAGTTGAGGCAGCGGAAAGAATTGTTCTCGGAGCTAAGGACGTAGTCAGGGACAAAGACATAGACATTGTTTTTGACACTAACGTGGAGGAAAAGACCATATCCTGCGATATAGACAAAATAAAAAAGGTGATATTGAATCTCCTTTCAAATGCCGTAAAATGCTCAAATCCGGGAAGCTGTATAAAGGCAGCTGTAGCAGCATCGGACGTGAGCGTGGAAATAAGAGTTGAATTTGGTGCAGGATCCTGTCTGCCGGACGGATGCAAGGCTGAAAATCTCAATGAAAACGCATATAATATAGAGCTGGAGCTTTCAAAATCAATAATAGAGCTGCATGGGGGCGGTCTTTTGAGGGAGAGCATCGAAGGACAGGACTGCGCGTTCACGGTAATTCTTCCATGCAAAAACAACGAATCCATATATTATCTGTACAGAATGGAAAGTGGTATTGACTACGATAATCTTATGACGCAGATAAACATAGAGTTTTCCGACCAAGTATATTCAGGCTGGAACTGACAGAAGGTTACGGAAAATTAAGGTTCGCCGGATGATGATGCACTTGAAACGGTTCCTGTTCTTTTAAAAAGGGATGTTGATTTTTGTCGCATGTTAGTATATTATAAATAAAAATAATATATTGTAGGGAAATGACATGGACAAACTTAAGAAAATGATAGTTGAAAAGGGAGAAATTAGGGAAGGAAACATATTGAAGGTTGACAGTTTTTTAAATCATCAGCTGGACGCCGGATTCCTTTACGAAATGGGGGAAGAATTTTACAGACTGTTTAAGGATAGGGGAATCACAAAGATTTTAACCATAGAAGTGAGCGGCATCGCCGTAGCCATAATGGCAGCACTGATTTTCAAGGTGCCTGTTGTTTTTGCCAAGAAAACACAGAGCCTGAATCTGGACAAGGACGTATATGTAGGAAAGGTGCACTCATACACAAAAAACAAGGAATACAACATCATGATAAGCAAAAGGTATCTAAGTTCAGATGACAAACTTCTCATCATAGATGATTTTTTGGCTGAAGGAAGCGCCATGAGAGGACTCATAGGTATGGCAGGCCAAAGCGGAGCAGAAGTCAGAGGAATCGGAGTAGTCATAGAGAAGGGATTCCAGAATGGCGGCGAGTGCCTGAGAAGTGAAGGGTACAACATTGAAAGCCTTGCAATAGTAGATGATATGAAGGATGGAAAAATTATTTTCAGAGAAGACTAGTAGGTGATGATGTGAAAAATGTGTTTGTTTACCAAACTAAACTGGGCCTGGTTGCCATACAGGACGACGGAAATCACATAACAAATTTGGATGTGGTTTCAGAAGGAGAATTTACCGGATTGAACGAATCTTTGCTGGCAAGAAAAGCAGCACAGCAGCTTTATGAATACCTGGACGGAAAAAGAAGCGCCTTTGACCTGCCTCTTAATCCCCAGGGCACAGAGTTTCAAAAAAGTGTGTGGAAAGCCTTGCTGGACATTCCGTACGGTGAGACCAGAAGCTACAGGCAGGTTGCCGAGGCAGTTGGAAATTCCAAGGCCTGCAGAGCAGTGGGAATGGCAAACAACAGAAATCCCATAATGATTTTCATTCCATGCCACAGGGTAGTGGGCTCCGACGGAAGCCTCGTAGGCTACGGCGGAGGACTTGATATGAAAAAACAGCTTTTAGATCTTGAAAAAGTAATAACAGAATGACGACAGGAGTAATTGAAATAATAGGGTTTCGCAGTTATTCCATGAAGCGTTTTTAACATACTATATCAATGAACATAAGGGTGCATGCAGCTGTATCCTTTGTTTATTTCAGCCATCATTTACTACTGAATGATTTTGTGGTATATTTATGTTATATCTGAAATGCAGGAGGAATCATGCCCACTACATACGCACACTACGCTTTTGGCAGGGATGTGCTGCAAAAGCTTGACCCGGATTTTAAAAAAACCATCAAGAAAAACATTGATCTGTACAATATAGGGCTCCACGGTCCGGACATACTGTTTTACTTCAAGCCGCTGAAATCCAACGAAGTAAGCTCCCTGGGACATGCCATACACGGCAGGACAGCAGATGCTTTTTTTGAAAATGCCAGAAAAACCATAACAGGAAGCAGCAGCCCTGATGCCGCCCTTGCATACATTGCAGGATTCATATGCCACTACATGCTCGACAGTCAGTGCCACCCGCAGATCAGGAAGTATGAACAAAATTTTACCCACAGCGAAATAGAAGCAGAGCTTGATAGAGCACTTATGCTCAAAGACGGCTTGAACCCTTTAAGTTTTAAACCAACAGGCCACATAAATCCTACCGTGGAAAATGCAAGGTGCATTTCGGGATTTTTCGGGCTAACAGGTGAACAGGTTCAACAGGCTCTTAAGTCCATGAAATTTTACCTGAATGTCCTCGTGGCGCCGGGAAGGGTTAAAAGGTCCGTGATTTCAGGACTGCTGAGAGTGTCCGGAAATTATGAAAGCATGATTCATCTCATGATGAAGCATGAACCGGAAAAGGAATTTGAAAGCATTAACGAAAACCTTCTGCAGCTGTACAACCAGGCCATTGAACCTGCAGCAAGACTTATGGAGGAATATGCAGCAGAAATAGAAGGCAAAGAAAAAATAAACAGCCGTTTTGAAAGAAACTTCGGATAATAACAAAAAACAAGGCCCTAGGGGACCTTGTTTTTTTAGGGGACATAAATTGTAAAAGATTAACAATCTAGATCAAAATTATTCTACCGAAAAGTTGTGAAGATTTTATGAAGAAAAAAATTATTTGTAAAAAAAGTAGAAATTTGTCGAAAAATCTTTTTCTGCATTCATCATGTCCGGTTGCCAAATTAGCCAAGCGGCCACATATTGCTTGTAAATAAAAACAAATTGCTATAAAATTAAATAAATAAAAATAAGGGGTGCGTCTATGTTCAAAGCTAAAAACAATTTGTCCAATCTTGAAAAGTACTGGATACTGTACGATGTGGGTAATTCCGCATTCATTATGCTCGTATCGACCATAATACCCATTTATTTCAAAAACATTGCCAAGTCATACGGTGTATCTTTGGCCAACTCAACAGCCTATTGGGGGTATTCAATTTCCATATCAACCCTGATTGTTGCAATTCTCGGCCCGACGCTTGGTGCCCTGGCAGACACCAAGGGCTACAAAAAGCCTCTTTTCACATTGTTTCTGATGCTGGGTGTCATAGGATGTGCCATGCTTTCGGTTCCCATGCCATGGATTTTGTTTCTGGCTGTGTTTGTGCTGGCCAAGGTAGGAGTATCCGCCAGTCTTATTTTTTACGATGCCATGCTCAATGACGTCACAACCGATGACAGAATGGATATGCTGTCATCCATGGGATATGCGTGGGGATACATCGGCAGCTGTATACCTTTTGTCATAAGCCTTGTTCTCATTTTGTCCGCGGAGAAACTTTCCATGACATCTGCAAGGGCTACCGGATTGGCATTTTTGCTCAATGCAGCCTGGTGGCTGTTAGTTACGGTGCCGCTTCTTAAAAATTACAGGCAGGTTCACTACGTTGAGGTAAAAGAACACCCTTTTTCAGATGCAATGGAAAGATTGTTGAACACCTTCAGGGATATAAAAAAACAAAAGGAAATTTTCATGTTTCTTCTTGCATTTTTCTTTTACATTGACGGAGTATATACAATAATCGAAATGGCCACATCCTATGGCAAGGATGTGGGAATCAGCGACAACAACCTTTTGTTTGCCCTGCTGCTTACACAGGTGGTTGCTTTCCCTTTTGCACTGGTATTCGGAAAGCTTTCACGCAAATATAAAACAAAGGATCTCATAGCTTTCTGTATCGGAGGGTACTTTTTGATAGCACTTTTTGCTCTCCAGCTTGATAAGGCTTGGGAATTCTGGTTCCTGGCAGTATGCGTCGCAATGTTTCAGGGCGCCATACAGGCACTGTCACGTTCATATTTTGCAAAAATAATACCCAAGGAAAAATCCAGCGAATACTTCGGATTCTTTGACATCTTCGGAAAAGGAGCATCGTTTACAGGTACCATGCTCATGGGTGTGACCACACAGTTAAGCGGCAGCTCCAAAACAGGGGTTGCATTCATAAGCCTTATGTTTGTCATCGGATTTTTAATTTTCAGAAAGGCAGCTAAAATGCAGAGTGCTCAATGAGCCTCCTTGCAAGACAGATAATTTTCAAAAACATGCCGTTTAATGTTTTAAACTTCACGAAAAAGATATAATAAAACTATAAAGAAAATCATCAAGCCGGTCATAATGCACTTATGAAATATTATATGCTCTACCAAAGGAGTGATAAAATGCCAATAACCGAAGCTTATATAGTTCCTCATCCGCCGCTGATAGTTCCCGAAATCGGAGGAGGGCAGGAACTAAAAATCAGGAAAACCATTGATGCCTATGAAAAAATAGCCGCAAGGATTGCGGAAATCAAGCCGGATACCATTGTTCTCACTACTCCCCATTCCGTAATGTACTCTGATTACATACACATTTCACCAGGCAGAGGAGCAGGCGGAAATTTCGGGGAATTCGGCCATGCACAGGTGGGGATGGAAGTTGAATACGATACCCAGTTCGTACAGCAGTTGTCCCAAGCGGCAGAAAAAAACAACATACATGCAGGAACGCTGGGCGAAAAAAACAGGAATCTTGACCATGGAACCATGGTGCCTCTGCATTTTGTGAACAAGTATTACAAAAACTACAAGCTTGTTAGAATATCCATATCCGGTCTGGCCTTCACAGACCACTACAGATTCGGAAAATGCATTGCAAAGGTTGCTGAAGAAAGCGGCAAGAACATAGTGTTCATTGCAAGCGGAGACCTTTCTCACATGCTGAAGGACGAAGGACCATACGGCTACAGGGAGGAAGGACCGGTTTTTGACAGAGAAGTTACTGCTGCCATGAAGTACGGTGATTTTTTGAAATTTTTGAAGTTTGACGAGGAATTTTGTGAATCAGCGGCAGAATGCGGCCTGAGATCATTCATTACAATGGCCGGAGCACTGGATGGGAAATCTGTGGAACCCAAGCTTCTATCCTATGAAGGACCATTCGGCGTTGGTTATGCTGTTGCCTCCTTCAAGGTATTAGGTGAGAATCATGAGAGGCACTTTGACGAGGTGCACAAGAAGAACCAGCAGGAAATGGTTGAAGAGCTGAAAAAGGAAGAGGACAGCTTTGTCCGTCTTGCCAGAAAAACCCTTGAAAGTTATGTGTTAAGCCACAAAAAAATAAGGAAGACTGAAGTTGTGGATGAGGAGCTTTTGGAAAGAAAGGCCGGCGTGTTTGTGTCCCTGAAGCTTGACGGGCAGCTGCGGGGCTGCATAGGAACCATAGCTCCCACCACAGGGTGCATCGCAGATGAAATCATACAGAATGCCATAAGCGCAGGAGCGGAAGATCCCCGCTTTTATCCCGTCAGTGAGGAAGAGCTCCCATTGCTTGTTTACAGCGTTGATGTGCTGGGAGAGCCGGAACCAATAGAATCCATGGATGAGCTTGACCCTGTCAGATACGGAGTCATTGTGACGAAAGGAAGCAGAAGAGGCCTTCTTCTTCCAAATCTTGAAGGAATAGACACGTCACAGCAGCAGGTTTCCATAGCCTTGAAAAAGGCAGGAATCTCCGAGGATGAGAATTATTCCATGGAACGTTTCGAGGTGGTGAGGCACAAATGAAAGCAACATGCATGGTATGCCACCATCACTGCAGCATCGAAGAAAATCATAGAGGGCTATGCAAGGCCAGAGGAAATGAAGGAGGAAAAATCGTCCCCATAAATTACGGGCTGTTGACCGGAATTGCGCTGGATCCAGTTGAAAAAAAACCTCTCATGCGATTTCATCCCGGCACCAAAATATTGTCCGTAGGCAGCTTCGGATGCAATTTAAAGTGCACGTTCTGCCAGAATCACCATATTTCCATGGCCTCCAGGGAAGAATCAAAAGCAAGCTTCACTTCGCCTGAGGATTTAGTCATGTCAGCATCAGACCTTAAGCCGCGGGGAAACATAGGATTGGCATACACCTACAACGAGCCTCTAGTTGGTTACGAATATGTTAGAGACTGCGCTATACTTGCCAGGGAAGCAGGCCTGAAGAACGTGGTGGTTACAAACGGCTGCTTCATGACTGAACCCATGAGGGATATGATACCGTATATAGATGCCTTCAATATTGATCTGAAAGGATTTACAGAGGGCTTTTATAAAAAAATCGGGGGTGACCTTGAAACGGTTAAAAATTTCATTAAATTTGCACACGGGTACAGCCATGTGGAAGTTACGACTCTTGTCATACCGGGAGAAAACGACAGCGAGGATGAAATTAGAAAGCTGTCGCAGTTCATAGCTTCCATCCACAGGGATATTCCGCTTCATCTGTCCCGCTTCTTCCCCTGCTACAGAATGACAGATAAGGAGCCCACAGATGTGAGCTTGGTTTACCGTCTGGCAGACATTGCCCGTGAAAGTTTAAGCTATGTGTACGAAGGAAACTGCTAAATAATAAGTAAAAAGGCGGGAAATCCGCCTTTTTACTTATAAGTCGTAGTACATTCCGAATTCCGCAGGATTGGGAACCAGCGATACTTCGCATGCTTCCTTCCTTTTTCGTTCAACCCATGTTTCCAGCAGCCTTTTTGGAAAAACATTGCCGGCCAGCAAAAATTCATGGTCTTTTTCAAGGGCACTCAAGGCAGCCTCAAGGCTGGACGGCAGCGACCCTATTTTTTTTCTTTCCTCATCGGTCAGGTTGTACATGTTCACATCGTAAGGTCCGTAGCCGCTTTTTGCAGGGTCTGTCTTGCTGAGCATACCATCAATTCCCGCCATGAGCATTGCTGAATATGCCAGGTAGGGGTTGCATGTGCCGTCTCCGGCGCGGTATTCAAACCTTTTCTTTTCGGGCTGCACGGCGTATCCGGGGATTCTTATGACCGCACTTCGGTTTGCAGTTGCAAAGCATATGTTTACAGGCGCTTCGTATCCGGGAACCAGCCTCTTGTAGCTGTTGGTTGATGGGTTGGCAAGAGCGCTTATGGCAGGAGCATGTTTAAGGATGCCTCCGATAAAGTACAGAGCATTTGGGCTTAAGCCTGCATATCCGTCCTTGTGGTAAAATACCGGTTTACCATCCTTGAAAAGGTGCATGTGTACATGAAGTCCGCTTCCGGCTTCGCCGTAAATTGGCTTTGGCATGAATGTGGCTGATTTACCTGCCTTGTATGCCGTGTTTCTGACTATGTACTTTACCAGCATGGTTTTATCGGCCATTTCGCGAAGATTTCCGAATTCCACTTCTATTTCAGACTGTCCGGGTCCTCCCACCTCGTGGTGATGATATTTCACCTTTACGTTTCGTTCATCCAGAAGCAGGCATATTTCACTCCTTAAGTCACAAAGGTCGTCAAAGGGCGAATCAATATGGTACCCACCCTTTCGCGGCACCTTGAATCCGAGATTATTCCCTGGGGTTCCGCTGTTCCAGTGGGCTTGTCCTGAGTCAATGCAAAAGCCGGTTCTGTGGGGAAGAGTTTCATAATCTACATGGTCAAAGACAAAGAATTCAAATTCCGGGCCTATACGAATTTCATCGGCAATGCCTGTAAAGCGGAGATATTTTTCCGCAGCATCAGCAATTACTCTCGGGTCCTGATCAAATTTTTTGTGGGGATTTCCGATCACATAAACGTCACCGATCATGTCAATGGTCGGAACCTGGGAGAAAGGATCCGTAAAGGAAGACTTCAGGTCAGGGATAAAGACCATATCACTTTTCTCCAGCGGAGCAAAACCGTAGTTGGATGCGTCAAATCCGATTCCGTTTACCAGAGTCTCTTCAGTGAACATTTCAGCCGGTATGGTGAGATGGCGCCATCGTCCCGACAGATCGATCATCTTGAAATCAATCATCCTGATGTTGTTCTGCCTGACATACTGTCTCAGCTCATCACAATTATTAAACATAGAAACCTCCTGTTTTTGTTTGGAATGCAAAATATGCATATTTGTAATAATTATAACAACAAAGCCGGTGCAAGTCAAAGGAAAAAGAAAAGGTTTTCATCTGGGGAATTTATATTATTTTGATTATCTAGGCGCAAAAGGTTGATTAAAATGGTAAATTTCTGTATAATTGAATGATGGTACATATAATAGAGGTGTTGAGGATGAATTTTTTTAGCGGATTTATGAAAGGCGTTGCCATGGGTGCAGGCGCCATAGCTCCTGGGGTGAGCGGAGGAGCTCTGGCCGTCATATTCGGTTTGTATGACAGGCTGGCTAATTTTATTGCTAACCTGAACAGAAACTTCAGGGAAAACATAATGTTTTTTATGCCCGTAGGGATTGGAGGAGTTGCAGGAATTCTGGTTTTCAGCAGGATTGTTGAGTATTTGTTCAAATACCATGAGGTTGAAGTGCGGTATGCTTTCATGGGACTGATGCTTGGCACCTTGCCGTCCGTTGTGAGACAAGCTAACAGGAGAGGCTTTAAAGTGAAGTATCTTTTCCTCATGGCTGTGTCACTGGCATTGACTCTGATGCTTACTAATATGGAAAACAATGCTGTAAACATCATAAGCGATGTTCAGGCTACACCGATATATCTGATTGTGTACGGAGCAATTGTCGGATTTGGTACAATAATCCCGGGCATCAGCGCTTCCATTATTCTTATGTACATAGGCGCATATGAAACTGTAATCGGTGCCATTTCCAATCTTAATATTTATATGATTTTTTACCTGGGCATAGGTTTTGCTCTTAGTATACTGCTTTTTGCAAAACTGATCTCCATGCTTTTCGACAAAGCTTACGGTTATACATACTACACAATTCTTGGACTGGTAATCGGTTCTATTTTTTCCATATTTCCAGGATTTGCAGTTACGTTTGACTATGCTTTTAACTTCATAATACTTGCAGCAAGTTTCATGCTTTCGTACTCATTGAGCTGCTGCATGAGAACTAACAGGTAATTAGTAATCGAAATTCACATTTGTGCTGCGAAGCATTTCTTCTGTGAATTAACTTCAAATGGAAACAATCGTATGCGTAATGAGGAATGTGTCCGGTTATTAAGAAAATTAAATGCGAAATATGTCGAATATAATGTTTATTTATAAATTGAATGTTTTTTGAGTATGGTCGGTTGCTGAAAAAAGAGACAGTATAGCCGCATGTCTGGACAGGGACAACAATTCGTTAAGGTGGCTCAGATGCTGATTTTATAAAGCTATGTTTATCAATACGGAAAAATTTTTAATTGACTAAAATTGTCGCAGGTGATAAAATGCAATTGTAAGGATATTAATTCATGATGCAAATGACAAAATTTCAAATATGCGAAGGAGCAAAAATGGATATTTCTCAATACCTGGATTTGGTAGACAGCAAGCTCAAAAACAGCTTTGATGTATCTAGAAACACCGTCGTAAACGGCATTAATTACGACTTGTACGCGCAGTTTAAGTTGAGAAATGAAAGATATGTTCTTACCAAAAAGGCAGTGGTATATGCCTTTGAGAACAACGAATATTGCTTGGTAAAACATTTTCAAAAGATAGATGAAAGAGTTTTAGACAGTTTCACTGAAGAATTGAAGAAATCGGTTGAATGTATAGTAAGCCCGTCAAGTGAACACATGTCCAGCATAATAACAGCTGTGGCAGTGACGGATAATATGCCGCCCGGAGATTTTGAAAATCTTAAAGGGAAGGTAGAACGGTTCAGATATAATAAGGGTTTTGCATTTGGATTCAAGGGGTGGGCAGATATAAGGCTGCTTCTGGTTTCTCTTGATGAAGGCCTGACAGCTGCAAACAAGAAGGGAAAGGAGGTCGCGAAGGTTTACAGCGCCTAGCTTTTGAACCTGTGTGAAATCGTTTTATAAATAAAAGGAGGCTTATTATGAATGCATTAGTTCTAATCTTAATTAGTATTGTTCTTTTTATCGTAGCCTACGTAACATACGGCGCATGGCTTGCCAAGGAATGGGGAATTGATCCCTCAAGAAAAACTCCGGCTCATGAAATCAATGACGGCATAGATTATGTGCCAACTAAACCGGCTGTGCTTTTAGGCCATCACTTTGCTTCCATCGCAGGTGCCGGACCTATAAACGGACCTATCCAGGCTGCCATATTCGGTTGGGTTCCAGTATTTTTATGGATTGTTATCGGAAGTATTTTTGTAGGAGGAGTTCACGACTTCGGTTCACTGTTTGCTTCCATCCGTCACAAAGGAAAATCCATAGGAGAAGTTATCCATGCAAACATGGGTAGAAACGGTATGAGGCTGTTTGCAGTATTTGCATGGCTTACCCTTCTTCTGGTTGTTGCAGCATTCACTAACATAGTTGCCAGCACATTTGCAGCAGTTCCAGCCGCTGCATCATCATCCATGATGTTCATCGCCCTTGCTGTTGCATTTGGTTACATTGTTTACAGAAAGGGAGTATCCCTGCAGGCAGGTACTGTTGTTGGGGTAATTTTACTGTTCCTGTGCGTTTATTTAGGATACAAATTACCGTTGCAGCTCAGCGTTCAAACCTGGATATTCATAATGATGATTTACATTTTCGTGGCTTCAACTGCTCCTGTTTGGATTCTTCTGCAGCCAAGAGATTATTTGAACTCATTCTTGCTTTATGCCATGATTGGCGGTGCTGTAATAGGTGTTCTGATTTACAGACCTACAATCCAACTTGATGCAGTAACATCTTTCAACGTAAACGGTCAGTACATGTTCCCGATGCTGTTTGTTACGGTAGCATGCGGTGCTATTTCAGGCTTCCACTCACTGGTTGGTTCAGGAACAACTTCTAAACAAATGGACAATGAAAAAGATGCTAGAACCATAGGATACGGCGCAATGCTCATTGAAGGCGTTCTGGCAGTTATAGCTCTTGTAACAGCTGCATACATTTCAAAAGCAGATTTGACTGAACTGTTGAAGGGCGGACCTGTTAACGTATTTTCAAGCGGCGTCGGCACATTCATGTCAAAATTCGGTATTCCGTTTGCAATAGGCAAATCATTTGTTGCTCTGGCAGTTTCTGCATTTGCACTTACAAGCCTTGATACAGCTACAAGACTTGGAAGATTCATATTCCAGGAATTCTTCGAAGATCCATCCAAGGAAAAACAGCCTATATTTACAAACATGTACGTATCAACTGCAATTACTGTTGCTATAGGCGGATATCTGGCAATGGGCGGCTATTCAAAAATATGGCCTATATTCGGATCGGCAAACCAGCTTCTGGCAGCTCTGGCACTGCTGGCACTGGCAGTATACCTGAAGAAAGCAGGCAAGAACTACCACATGATCACAATACCCATGGTATTCATGCTGGTTGTTACTCTATCAGCGTTGGCGCTGCTCATTAAAAACAACATTGCATCCGGAAACTTCGTATTGATAGTATTCCCAGTACTGTTGTTTGTGCTGGCTCTCATACTGGCAAAAGAAGGTTACTCAATAGTATTCGGCAAGAGTGACATTAAAGATACATCCAAATCAAACTAAATAAATGTTTGTTTTCCCCCTGCAGAGAAATTTGCAGGGGGTTTTTATTTTGGAGACAATTTATAACTTTGAAAGATTCTGTTTGAATTCAAATAAAGCATGAAATAAATAAATAATCTTAACAATTTCAAAAGTATAATTAAAAGAAGGAAAGTTTTCTAAAAGACAACAAACAAACATTTTCCGTCTTCAATTTTTTTTATAAAAACAATTTCCTTCGTTCATTATATTTCTAAAGTTAAGCAAATTCTTTGAAATGCGCAAGAATTAATTACCTGTTGACTTAGCTTGTCTTTAATGTTAAAATGCAACTTGTTGATATGAAATGCGACAAAAATCGCACTCATTTTGCAAAGCTTGAAAACGTCGGCAAAAAGCAGTCAAATTATACGTTTTAGTTTTCAAGCACAATCAACACAGGCTTTTAGGTTAGCGAAAGCCGTACGCTTTAAGGAAAGCGAAAAGGACAAAATTTCTTTTATATCAAAGGGAGGACAATTGATATGGCAACATTTTTAATCGGTCTTTTGATACTTGTTGTTGGAGGCTTCTTCTACGGAAAATACTGTGAAAAGGTATTTGGACCGGACGAAAGACCAACACCTGCAGTTTCTAAGGCAGACGGAGTAGACTTCGTAGTAATGAACAAATGGAAAAACGCACTAATCGAATTACTAAACATCGCAGGAACAGGACCTATTTTCGGTGCAATTCAGGGAATATTATTCGGACCAATCGCATTTATAACTATCCCGGTAGGATGTGTTCTTGCTGGTTCAATGCATGACTACTTCTCAGGCATGATCTCCATGCGTAACGGCGGAGCTCAGATGCCAAAATTAATCAAAAAATATTTAGGAAACAACGTAATAAAAGCATACAACTTCTTCTTATGGATACTGATGTTCCTGGTTGGTGTAGTTTTCGTTTACACACCGGGAGACTTAATCGTAACTCAGGTATTGCAGCAGGAAGCAGCAGTTACTAACCCAACTGTTTGGATAGTTTACGCAGCAATATTCGTATACTACCTGATTGCAACATTGTTCCCAATCGATGCTATCATCGGAAGAGTATATCCTATATTCGGAGGATTCCTTATCCTTTCAGCTGTGGGAATATTCGTGGGAGTTATGATGGATGGCGGAGCAAGCCTCACTAACCTTTCATTTGCTTCTAATCCGTTCGCTCAGCATACTGGTGGACTTCCATTCATACCTACATTCTTCATCACTGTCGCATGCGGTATAATGTCAGGTTTCCACGCAACACAGGCTACTTTGATTTCAAGAACAGTTAAATCAGAAAAAGAAGGTAAATCTACATTCTTTAACATGATGCTTGTTGAAGGTTTCATAGCTATGTGCTGGGCAGCTGGTGCAATGGTTATGTTCGGAAGAGGAACAGACGTTAAGACTGCAACTACATTGATGGTTGGTATTGTATCAAGAGGTTTCCTTGGAAACGTAGGCGGTATGGTAGCTGTTATAGGAGTTATAGTACTTCCTATCACATCAGGAGACACAGCATTCAGATCATTGAGACTTATGGTTGCTGAACAATTCAACATCGACCAGAAGGTTTCAAGAAACAGAGTTATAACAACAGCATGCTTGTTCATACCTGCTATAATAGTTCTGTACTTCTCAAAATCAAACCCGGCTGGATTCAACATCCTTTGGAGATACTTCTCATTCACTAACCAGTTCGTGGCTACATTTGCTTTAGGTACAATAGCTGTTTACCTGTACATCAACGGTAAAAACTTCCTGGTTGCATTGTTGCCTGGAATGTTCTACTTCTTCGTGACATTGAGCTTCATATTCCATGCTCCAATAGGATTGAAACTTGATGAAAGACTTGGACTTGAACCTACAAGCTACACAGCATCATTCATACTGGCTGCAGTATTGTGCTTAGGTTATGCCTGGTTTGTAAAAACTCACGCAGAAAAGCAAAAAGAGCAGATTTTACAGGACGTTCTTTCTTAATCAATAAAATGAAAGGATCACTCAGCGTGGTCCTTTTTTTATGCTAGAAAGTTCTCTTTCCTAGCATAAAATAAACGAGGAGTGCATGTCGGACATCCTTGCCGTAAGAGGAAAACAAGGCTCACATGAAAATCATCAATCTTTGATTGCATTGATGGGTGTGTTCTTATTTACAAACCGTATATAATTTGATACAATTTACTTGAATTACTGGGTTTTGCTGTAATTGAAATGATTATTTAAGGTAAGGCAGGTGTTGCTATGCAAAGAGTTATTAGGTTGATGTTCAACAGGGTTACGCTTGTAACGCTGGCCATATTGCTTCAGATACTCTCATTTATACTTATAATATGGAAGTTCAGCAGTTACTTTGTTTTGTTTGATGCCATATTCATGCTCATAAGCGTGCTGGTGGTTATATACATATTAAACAGGAGAAGCGACCCTGCATACAAGATTGCCTGGATAATTCCCATAATGCTTTTTCCCATATTCGGAGGAATATTCTACCTGATGGTAGGAGGAAGAGGAATGTCCCTGAGAAAGAAAAACAATATGAAGGAAATAACAAGTCAGATGAGAAGGTCTCTTCATCAGGATTCTGAGACCATCAAATGCCTCAGGGAAGAAAACAAGGAAGCTTACAACCAGTCAAGGTACATAGAGAGTTATTCGCTCTGCCCCGTATACAATGATTCGTTCACAGAGTATTATCCTTCAGGTGAACTGTTTTTCAAGAACCTGGTTGAAGAACTGAAGAAGGCGGAAAAATATGTTTTTTTGGAATTCTTCATTATCGAGGAAGGCATCATGTGGAACACCATTCTGGACATCCTTGCCCATAAGGCAAAAAACGGCGTGGATGTAAGAGTCATTTACGACGATGTGGGCTGTGTTTTCACCCTTCCGCCGGACTACAGCAAAGAATTGGAGTCCATGGGGATAAAGTGCTGCGTGTTCAACCCATTTCTTCCGGTGCTGACGTTCAGCCTGAACAACCGTGACCACAGAAAAATTGCAGTGGTGGACGGCAAGTGCGCTTTTACGGGAGGAGCCAATCTGGCAGATGAATACATAAACGAAAGGGAGCGATTCGGTCACTGGAGAGACTGCGCCATTAAATTAAAAGGCGAGGCGGTTTTGAGCCTTACAGTCATGTTTTTGTCCATGTGGAATTTCCTTTCAAAGACTACCGAAGACTACAGCAAATTCAGACCTGAGGTTCTTGACAGGGATGTGGAATGCAAAGGCTACGTGCAGCCTTTTGATGACAGCCCCCTGGATAACGAAAACGTCAGTGAGGCAGTGTACATGAACCTTATAAACCAGGCTAAAAAATATGTGTACATAGAGACACCATATCTCATAGCAGACAACAAGATGATGGTATCATTGTCCATGGCTGCCAAGAGGGGAGTGGACGTGAGGATTCTGACTCCGCACATACCGGACAAATGGTACGCATTTGCAGTGACCCAGTCAAACTACGAGGAACTGCTTGAAGCGGGAGTTTCAATCTATGAATACACTCCGGGTTTCAATCATGGAAAGACATTTGTGGTGGATGATGAATATGCGGTTGTAGGGACAATCAATCTGGACTACAGAAGCCTTTATCTCCATTTCGAATGCGGCGTGTGGATGTACAAAACCAAGAGCGTATATGAGGTCAAGGAAAGTACTCTGGGGGCTTTTGACTTAAGCAAGAAGATCACATACGAGGAAGTAAGAAAAATTTCAAAAATCAGGCGAATCGGCAGGACAGTGCTTAAGATGCTGTCTCCGCTGATGTAAAAAATATAAAGGTATGGAAAGACAGATATGAAAAAAGACATTAAATTTTACTGGAAGTTGTTTTCATCCACATTTTCCCTGAGTGCCTTTACCATAGGCGGGGGATACGTAATTGTTCCTTTGATGAGGAAGAAGTTTGTGGAGGAGCTGAACTGGATTGAAGAAGAGGAGATGCTGAACCTTGTGGCCATATCGCAGTCGGCACCGGGGCCCATAGCCGTGAACACGTCCATTATGGTAGGATACAGGCTGGCTGGCGTGCTGGGTTCCTTGGTTTCGATTCTGGGAACAGTCCTGCCGCCGCTCATAATTATTACGGTTGTTGCTCAGTTTTATGCCGTTCTTAAGGAAAACAGGATAGTGAACGCGCTTCTTCTTGGCATGAGAGCCGGGGTTGCTGCCGTAATCATTGATGTGATCATTAAAATGGTAAGGGACATAATCAAAAGCAAGAGCACTGTTTCTCTTCTCATAATGATTGCCGCATTTGTGGCTGCAGTGGCCTTTGATATAAACGCTGCCCTCATAATCATACTGAGCGGCGCATTCGGCGCATTTTACTACCAGATGCTCGGGAAAGGCGGTGTACAGCAATGATTTACATTCAAATTTTCTGGAGCTTTTTCCAAATAGGTCTGTTCAGCATAGGAGGAGGCTATGCGGCTCTGCCGCTCATAGAACACCAGGTTCTGGAGGTTCACAAATGGCTCACACTGGGAGAGTTTGCCGATCTTCTGACCATTTCGCAGATGACGCCCGGACCAATAGCTCTCAATGCGTCCACTTTTGTGGGAACAAAGGTTGCCGGACTTTCGGGAGCGGTGGTTGCAACTGCAGGCTGTGTAACTCCTTCGTGCATAATCGTCCTTACCCTTGCTTATTTTTATTTCAAATACAAGAACCTTTCAACCATACAGGGAGTTTTGAAGGGTCTAAGACCTGCCGTGGTGTCACTGATAGCTTCTGCAGGTTTGTCAATCCTGCTGCTGGCAGTGTTTAAAAATGAGGATGTGACGCTGACAACCATGAAGCTGTCAGACATCAATTACATTTCCGCAGCATTGGTTGCAGCGGGAGTGTTTGTGCTTAGGAAGTACAAGACTGACCCCATTAAGGTCATGATTGCTGCAGGCATTGCAGGAATTTTTATTTACGGTTTATTTTAAGGAGAAAACATGTCAGAAAAGAATTTTACCCACCTGCACGTGCATACGGAATACAGTCTGCTTGACGGAGCCTGCAGGGTAGAGGAGCTTGTGAATAAGGCAAAGGAACTTGGCATGGACAGCCTGGCAATAACGGACCACGGCTCCATGTACGGTGTTGTGGAGTTTTTCAAGCAGGCTAAGAAGGCAGGCATAAAGCCTATTCTTGGCTTTGAAGCATATGTTGCCCCAAGAAGCATGACCGACAAGGACCCGCAGAAGGACAAGAATCAGTATCACCTGGTCCTGCTTGCGGAAAATCAGGAGGGCTGGAAGAACATCATTAAGCTTTGCTCTGAAGGGTTTGTTGACGGATACTACTACAAGCCGAGAATCGACCGTGACACGCTGAGACGCCACAGCAAGGGTATAATCGCCCTGAGCGCATGCCTTGCAGGAGAGGTTCAGTCAAGGCTTCTGGAAAACAACTATGAGGAAGCCAAAAGAACAGCGTTGATGTACAGTGAAATATTCGGCGAAAACAACTTCTTCCTTGAAATGCAGGACCACGGTATAAAGGAACAGCATGATATAAACCAGGGCCTCAGAAAAATCAGCAGCGAAACAAATCTGAAGCTGGTAGCCACAAACGACGTGCACTATATAAACAAGGAAGACGCTTATTTTCATGATGTGCTGCTGTGCATTCAGATGCAGAAGACCGTAACCGATGAGGACCGCATGAAGTTTCCATCGGATGAGTTTTATCTTAAGTCCTACGATGAGATGGCGGAGATTTTTCCGGAGGATGTCCTTGAAAACACCCACAGCATAGCCCGAAGATGTAGTGTGGAGCTTGATTTTGAAACGGTGCACCTTCCAGAGTTCAAGGTTCCACAGGGCTACACCAAGCAGGAATACTTCAGGGAAATATGCCAGAACGGACTCAGTGAAAGATATGAAAACATAACCCATGAACTTCAGGAAAGGCTTGATTATGAAATAGGAGTAATCGAGCAGATGGGATACGTGGATTACTTCCTGATTGTGTGGGATTTCATCAAGTATGCCAAGGACAACAAGATAATGGTAGGCCCAGGAAGAGGCTCGGCTGCCGGAAGTCTCGTGGCGTATTCCATGAAGATAACAAACATCGACCCCATGAAATACAGCCTCATCTTTGAAAGATTCCTGAACCCGGATAGAGTAAGCATGCCTGATATAGACGTGGACTTCTGTTATGAGAGGCGCGAGGAAGTAATAGAATATGTGAAACGTAAGTACGGAAGCAAGAGGGTGGCTCAGATAATTACGTTCGGAACCATGGCTGCAAGAGGAGCCATAAGGGACGTGGGAAGGGCGCTGAACCTTTCCTACGGAGAGGTTGACTTCATAGCGAAGAAAATACCCATGGATCTTGGAATGACCATATCTAAGGCTCTTGAGGTCAACAAGGAGCTCAAGGATTTGTATGACAGTGACGCCAAGGTAAACAAGCTCATCAATCTGGCACTGAAGGTTGAAGGGCTTCCGAGGCACGCCTCCACCCATGCGGCAGGCGTCCTCATATCCAGGGAGGATGTAACGGAGTACGTACCCCTTTCAAGAAACAAGGATGTCATAACGACCCAGTTCAACATGATAGAGCTTGAGGAGCTGGGGCTTCTGAAGATGGACTTTCTGGGATTAAGAACGCTGACTGTTATCAGGGATGCCATTGATCTGATTGAAAAGAACCATCAGGTTAAGATTGATTTCGGCAACTGCAGGTACGACGACAGCCAGGTCTATAAGATGTTTTCCAATGCGGAGACGCTGGGAATATTCCAGTTTGAAAGTTCGGGCATGAGGGCTTTTCTAAGCGAACTGAAGCCCACCGAATTCGAGAACCTGTCAGCAGCAAACGCTTTGTACAGACCGGGCCCCATGGGGCAGATACCGGTTTACATCAAAAACAAGCTTAATCCCGAAAGCGTATCTTACCTTCACCCCAAGCTTGAGCCCATACTGAACGTAACCTACGGCTGCATGGTATACCAGGAACAGGTAATGCAGATAGTGAGGGACATAGGCGGATTTACCATGGGCAGGTCGGACCTTTTGAGACGCGCCATGGGAAAGAAAAAGATGAGCGTCATGCTGGAAGAAAGAAAGAACTTCATTTACGGTAAAAAAGCTGAAAACAACGAGCCGTCAATTCTGGGTGCCGTTAATAACGGCGTTGACGAAAAGGCGGCCAACGATATATACGACCTCATGATTGAATTTGCCAAGTACGCCTTTCCGAAGGCACACTCGGTGGCATATGCTGCATTGGCCTACGAAACTGCATGGCTTAAGCTTCACTATCCGGTGGAGTTCATGGCAGCCCTCATATCAAGCATCATGGGGAGTTCCGGCACTGTTTCTCTGTACATAAGGGAATGCAAGAGGCTGGGAATTGAAATACTTCCTCCCGATGTAAACGAAAGCAGGGACAAATTCACCGTGGAAAACGGCAGGATACGCTTTGGCCTTGCGGCAGTAAAAAACGTAGGAACAAACGTAATTGGTGACATAATTCAGGCCAGGGAAGCCAAGGGAAAATTCACCAGCTTCACTGATTTCTGTACGAAGGTGGATGCAGGCGTGCTCAACAAGCGCCAGGTTGAATCCCTTATAAAATGCGGTGCTTTCGACTTCCTGAATGTTCACAGGTCGCAGCTCATGGCTGTCTATGAAAAAACCATAGATTCGGTTGTGAACCAGAAGAAAAGAAACATAGAAGGACAGTTTTCGCTGTTTGATCAGCCGGTATCCCAGGACGATGATTTCTCCTTCAGGGAGGAACTTCCAAACTTGCCGGAATACAATGAAAAGATGCTTCTGGCCATGGAAAAGGAAATGGTGGGAGTATATCTGAGCGGTCATCCTCTTTCAGAGTACGAAGAGGAGCTGGAGTGTGTTGCCACAACAAATTCCAGCGAAATAGCAGAGCTTCAGGAAGCAGGAGAAGGCGAAGAGAACAACAGCAGCCTTCGCGACGGAAGCCGCGTGGTTTTAGGCGGAATAATAATCAAAAAACAAAATAAAATAACAAAGAACAACAGCATGATGGCGTTCATAACGCTGGAGGACCTTTACGGAACCGTGGAAGGAATAGTCTTTCCGAAGGTTTATGAAAAAAGCAGGGACATATTGCAGGAAGACAGCATTGTCCTGGTGGAAGGCATAATAAACGCCGCTGAGGACGATTCGCCCAAGATTATATGCAACAAAATAACGGAGCTGAAGAAAAGCAGAGACAAACCAGCTTCTCCAAAACAGAAGAAGCTGTACATCAAGGTGGCGGACAAGAATCACTACATGAAAATTAAGAATGAACTGTTCTCTAACCTGAGCAAATGCAGCGGCAGCGACTGTGTGGTAATATACAGTCAGCAGGAGAAGGCCAACATGGTTCTTCCCATGAAAAACTGGGTGAACTCCAGCGATGAGAAACTCATACAAAGCCTTAAAACGATGCTGGGCGACAGCAACATAGCAGTGAAATAACCAATGGCAATAAAAAGAGCAGGAATTAGTCTTTTTAATGAAATGACAACTACGACTCTGTCATCTGAGTATTTTTAGTATCAAATGCATTGCAGATTCGTCAGTTTTGCATATGAAGTAATAACTCTTAATTCTTAACTCTTAATTCTTAATTAAATACGCGGAGGGTATATGAAGAAAATCGGAGTGCTGACCAGCGGGGGAGATGCCCCCGGAATGAACGCTGCCATCAGGGCAGTGGTACGATACGGAATTTACAACAACATAAATGTGGTTGGAATAAAAAACGGATACAAGGGACTTGTAGAAGGCGACAGCGTTGAAATGAGCCTTTCATCCGTGGCAGATATAATACACAGGGGAGGAACGGTCCTGGGAAGCGCCAGAAGCAAGGAATTCACTGAGCCTGAAGGCTTCGAGAGAGCTCTGAAGAACGTGAAGTACATGGGACTGGACGGAATAGTAACCATAGGAGGGGACGGAACCTACAAGGGAGCCATGGCTCTCGGAAAGGCGGGGGTGCCGGTAATAGGAATACCTGGAACAATTGATAATGACCTGGCATACACACAGTACACACTGGGTTTTTTCACAGCCCTGACAACTGTGCTGGAGTCTGTGGAAAAAATCAGGGATACATCCTCATCCCACGGCAGAACAAACGTCATTCAGGTCATGGGCAGAAACTGCGGTGACATAGCACTGTATGCCGGCCTTGCAGGAGGAGCCGAGATGGTTATAATTCCTGAAGTTGAGTATAATATAGATGAAGTGTGCGACAAGATAATGCAGGGCAGAGCCAGGGGAAAGAGGCACAGCATCATAATACTTGCTGAAGGAGCAGGTGAAGCAAAGGAAATTAGCGAGAAAATCGAAAGCAAGACAGGTGTCGGAACAAGATACTCGGTTCTTGGCTACACTCAAAGAGGAGGCACTCCGTCAGCCTTTGACAGGCTCATGGGAAGCCAGATGGGAGCCAAGGCAGTGGAGCTGTTGACAAGTTCCATTTCCAACAGGGTCCTTGGCGTCAGGGGAAATGAAATATTCCACATGGACATCGAAGAAGCTCTTGCAATGGAAAAGAAATTCGATGAGTCTTCATATGAACTTACAAAAATTCTGTCAATATAACAGGTAAAATACATAGATACTTATGCAATAAAAAATGAGGTGATTGAAATGCAGAAACTAAGAAAGACGAAAATAGTGTGCACTATCGGACCTTCCTCGCAGGATGAAAAATCCTTCAGGGAACTGGTGCTTAATGGCTTGAATGTGGCAAGGCTTAACTTTTCCCATGGTACCCACCAGGAGCATCAGGAAAAGATTGATGTCATAAAGAAGGTTCGCAGTGACCTTGGAACATGCACTGCAATAATGCTGGACACCAAGGGACCAGAAATAAGAACCAGGGACTTTGAAAACGGGTCTGCAGAGCTGGTCAAAGGCCAGGAATTTGTGCTGACAACCAGGGATATACCTGGAAACAAAGATATTGCCAGCGTTACATACGAAAACTTTGCCAGGGATGTGAAACCCGGTGACAAGGTGCTCATTGACGACGGACTCATAAGCCTTGAGGTGGTTGAAACATTGAACGAAACAGATTTGAAATGCATCGTACAGAATGGAGGAACCGTAAAAAACAAGAAGGGAATCAACGTTCCAAGCGTTCAGATAAATCTGCCGGCCATGACCGAAAGAGACATATCGGACATAAAATTCGGCATACAAAACGACATAGATTACATAGCAGCATCTTTCATAAGAAAGGCAGATGATGTCATAGCAATCAGAAGGATTCTGGAAGAGGAAAATGCCGACCACATCATGATCATTTCAAAGATTGAAAACAGGCAGGGCGTTGAAAACATTGACGACATAATAGCTGTTTCAGACGGGATAATGGTGGCAAGAGGAGACCTGGGAGTGGAGATACCTGCAGAGGAAGTTCCGCTGGTACAAAAAATGCTCATAAAGAAATGCAACGATGCAGGAAAGCCTGTAATCACAGCAACACAGATGCTGGATTCCATGATGCGCAATCCCCGCCCCACAAGGGCCGAGGTATCAGACGTGGCTACAGCCATATTCGAAGGTTCTGATGCCATAATGCTGTCCGGAGAAACAGCATCAGGCAGCTACCCTACTGAAGCTGTGCAGACCATGGCCAGGATAGCGCTCATGATTGAAAATTCCCTGGATTACGATGAAATACTAAAAAATAAGAATATATCATTCCAAAGCAGCATTACGGATTCCATAAGCTTCGCCACATGCAGGACATGTCTTGATCTTCATGCTTCTGCCATAATTTCAGCCACATCCTCCGGGTACACTGCAGCGGCCGTATCAAGGTACAGACCCAAGGCGCCGATCATAGCAGCGACCCAGGACGAACAGGTAATGCGCAGGATGTCAGTTTACTGGGGAGTTTATCCAATCCAGATAAGCAAGCTGAATTCTACGGATGAGATCATCGACAAGTCTGTTGACAAGGCTCTTGAACTGGGATACATCGAAAACGGAGACCTTACCATAATAACGGCAGGCGTTCCCGTGGGAGTGTCAGGAAGCACAAATCTCCTGAAGGTCCACATAGTCAGCGAGCTTCTTTACAAGCGCGTGGGCGTAGGCAGAGAAACTGTCATAGCCAGGGCGAGGGTTGCCAAAAATGCCGCAGAGCTTAGAGACAGGTTTGAAGACGGCGACATCATCGTAATGACAGCCACAGACAAGGATGTAATTGAATACATGTCAAGGGCATCGGCAATAATAGTTGAAGAAGGCGGACTCACATCTCATGCGTTCATTGCAGGTCTCAACCTGGGCAAGGAAGTGGTTGTGGGAGCAGAAAACTGCACGAAGGAAATAAAGGACGGAGAACTGCTGACGGTAAACGGAAAGCAGGGAGTGGTATACAGAGGTCAGGCCAAAATAATGTAGCAAAGGAGACTGCAAAATAGATAAATTTAGTCTTGTAAAAATATCATTGCCTGTGTTGCTGCTGGCAATGATAGTCTTACTTATTGTTTTTAATCCGGGATCCCTGGGCTGGATAATAGATGCTTTCAAGCCCGTGATTTATGCCCTCATAATAGCATACCTTCTTGATTCCCTTGTAGCGTTCTTCATGAGGAGACTGAAGGTCAGAAGAACTCAGGGAATTTTTCTGGCATGCATAATATTGATAGGAATAATAGGCACGGTTGTTTATGAGGTTGTTCCGCGTATAGTTGAAAACATAAACAACATCATGAATTTCATCATGGGCGGTAATGTTGACGTGGTGCAGATTGTAACGAACATAAAGGGTAAAATCGACCATCCCTACGTGGCATATGCTGCGGATTACATACTTGAAGCAAGCGAATCAGTAACGGGTATCATAAACACCCTGCTTCTGCAGCTGTCAAACATACTCATGAGGCTGGTGACGGGCATAGGCTCAAAAACTTTTACGGTTGCCACAAGCTTCATCATAAACATATACATGCTGGTTGAAAAGGAAGACATCCTTGCCAGAGGGAGAAGGTTCATAAGCGCATACTTCGACGAAAAGAAGGCAAAGAAGACTCTGCATGCCTTCAGCCGCGCCAATGCCATATTCAAAAGCTTTTTAAACGGCAAGCTTCTTGATTCGGCCATAGTTGGAATCATATGCGTCATAGTGTTTTATGTTTTCAAGGTTCCATACGCACCTCTCATGGGAACAATAATAGGATTTTTTAACGTGATACCGTATTTCGGACCCATCATCGGTTCGGTTCCGGTAATACTGGTTTCATTTTTTGTGGATCCTCCAAAGGCCTTAACAGCACTTTTGATAATACTGGTTGTGCAGCAGCTTGATGCAAACCTGCTGGACCCCAGGATTGTGGGAAACAATGTGGGTGTAAGCCCCTTCTGGATTATAACATCTGTTACGGTTGGAGGAAATCTGTTCGGTGTTCCCGGTATGGTTCTCGGAGTGCCTGTGGTTGTGCTCATTAAGACCATTGTAGAAGAATCGGTTGAAATGAGGCTCATCGAAAAGGGAATATGCGATCTGGAAAAGGAAAACCTGAAAGAAGAAAAAAAGAAAAAAGAGAAGAAAAAAGTAAAGAAAAAGATGCTCTAACCCCGATTTCCATGCATAAAAAAACCTGCGTTTGCAGGTTTTTTATGTTAATCGTCAATTGAAGTTGATCTTGGTCTGCAGCCTCCGCCTCCGCCGGCTCCGCCCACAGAGTTTTCGTCAATTTGTCTCGGGAAGAGTCTCGGGAATGTCGGGCAGATTGAAGCCTGTTCAGGAGACAGCTGCACGAAGCCTGTGGAAAGAACACACAGTTGAACCGGAACAACCACTTTCTTTTCGCAGGAAATGCAAAGAGAAATTATTAGGTTGATTGAAAGTTCACCTGTTCTGGGATCCAACGTGAAGTCTCTTTGTATGCTGTTCGTTGCAAGCCTTACTATGCATGACAGGTTGCAGAATTCGGTGAATCTTGGCAGAAATGCTGTGTCAAATACCGATGGAACACAAATTTCGAAGAAGTTGGTCAAAATCAGCGGATTACACCTTGGTGCTATTTCTACAACTGCTGTAAGTGTGATTATGCTTTCATTGTTTGAGTTGCAAGGTGTAACAACCAGGTCTATTTCAACTTCAACGCATCCTGAAACTTCAATGTTCTGGGTTCCGAATACAGGTGTTCCCAGCTCTTCTTCATCGCAGAAGGATGTATCGGTATAAATCAATTTTTCGCTTAAGGTTCCGTCCGGACCTACTACCTTGTAGTCGCATCCGTCTTCTTTCTTAACAAACTGTCCGCCGGACAGCACTGTGTTAGGGTTGATTTTCAAGTTGCAGTCATCATTGATGTTGTCAGGGTTGAAGAATTTTCTGCATCTGATGTCTGCTACTCTTATGATATTGGTTCCGCATCCCAGGTTGGGTTCGAATACTGTGTCCGGTGCTGTTTTTAATCCCTGAAGATTAAAAAGCACAGCATCGTAAACTTTTTGAACATATATTGGTTCTGTAACTACATTTCTTAATGTACCGTCCCAATCGCAGCCGGATTGACCAGTACAGCATCTATCAGCAATACCGCCAATGCCTGCAACGTTATTGTTATCTTTGTTTGAGCATTTCATGCTGTTATAACCTCCTCATAATTTACTGTTGCTTTACTTCAATATATTCGGGAGGCAAATACTTGTTACAACCCATAATTTCAAAAATATAAGTCAACTTTTACCTTTTTATTGAATTTTTTATGCCGGTAGTGTAAAGTATAAGAAAAAACACATGGAGGAACTATGAAATTACCAGTAGTTACATTTGAATTTGAAAACGGCGATGTTATAAAGGCTGAGCTTTACCCGGAAACAGCTCCTGTCACTGTTAACAATTTTATTTCTCTTATAAACAAGAACTTTTATGATGGAAAGATATTTCACAGAGTGATCGAAGGTTTTATGATACAGGGAGGATGCCCCAACGGAAACGGAATGGGAGGACCCGGATACACCATAAAGGGTGAGTTCACCGGCAACGGCTTTAAAAACGATCTGAAACACGATGCTGGCGTTTTGTCCATGGCAAGGGCCATGAATCCAAACTCTGCAGGATCTCAATTCTTCATCATGCACAAGAAGTCTCCGCATCTTGACGGACAGTATGCCGCATTCGGAAAAGTAATCGAAGGAATGGATGTTGTGAACAAAATCGCAGCAACAAAGACAGACCGAATGGACAGACCTGTTCAGGAAGTAAGGCTAAAAACTGTAACAGTGGACACATTCGGAGAAACATACGAAGAACCCGTAAAAAGTAATTAAGAATTAAGAGTTAAGAATTGAAAGACGTGTCAGCGACACGTCTTTCTTCCATTAATTCTTCACTCTTAATTCTTAATTTTTTAATTATTAATTAGCAACGTGGAGCCGTTTCTGTCTTTTTGAACTGTGATGGAGGATTCTATGGTTTCCTTCAGAAGCTGCACGTGGGAGATTATACCCACAAGCCTTTTTGAACCCTTCACTGAGCCCAGGATGTTCATGGCATCACCTATGGACGAGGTGTCAAGGCTTCCAAAGCCCTCATCTATGAACATGGTGTCGATTTTTATGCCTCCGGACTGAGCTTGTACCACAGCTGACAAACCCAGTGAAAGAGCCAGGGACACCAGGAATTTCTCCCCTCCGGACAATCCTGAAACGCTTCTTTTCTCGCCTGAATAACCGTCGAACACTTCAAGCTCCAATCCGGCCTTTCTGGCTCTGCCGCTTCCTTCCAGCGTCCTGCAAAGCTGGTATCTGCCGTCATGGACGTTTTTGAGAAGCCTGTTTGCTTCGGCGGTGACGCTGGAAAGCATAACGCCCAGCACGTAGCGCCTCAGGGAGATTCCCTTGTCGCCTCTTAATGTGACTCCGAAGCTGTTGTATGAGTCGTACTTTCTTATGAGCTCCAAAAGCAGCTGCTGTTCTTTTTCAATGCGCCTTATGGTTTTTTCAAACCTTGATTTTTTGTCGTTCTGTAAAGCCGATTGTTTTTCAAGCCCCTTAAGTTTGCTCTCAAGAAGCAAGACATCTTTTTTCAGGTACTCGATGTCCGGCTTTTCCTTGTTTTGTGTAAGCTTCGAAAGCCTTTCAAGGTTCTTTTCCACGGATCCCTTTTCGATGATGTAATTCTGCACTTTTTTGTCCCACTCATCCAGCGTATCCTGTGAGGCCAGGCACTGCTTGAACTCCTGAGTATCGGCAAATCCGTAGGCCATGAGCGTTTCAAGATATTCAGCCTTCTTATTTTCATATTCGGCTGTTTTCGCTTGAAGGTCTTCATCCATAAGCTTCAGTTTTGCATTTGAAGAGCTCAGGTCCTTATCCATGATTAGCTTTTTTTCAGACAGCAAGGAAAGTTCCTGCTCGTAGCTCATGATTTCTTTTTTCAGAGATGACAGCCTTTTGTTTAACGCAGCCTCATCTTCAATTCCTTCGATTTTTCTTGAGCACAGGGAGTTGTATGCAGCAGCGCTCTCTTCCTTGAGCCTGCTTTGTTCTGTCAGTCTGAGGCTGATAGTAGACAGCTCCTTTTCAAGCAAATCTGTTTCTTCCGCCAGTCTTTTGTGCTCCTGGGTGATTGTATTTAATTTTCCAGCTTCATCCTGGGCAGTCTTAAGTTCTGACAGTATGTCTTCCTTTCGGAAATTTCCCAGCGACATTAAAGTTTCATGTCTTTCTTCTTCAAGACCCTGCAATTTTTCGGCTTTAGATGATTTTGAAGCATCTATGACCGCTATTTGGTTGTTAAGCTCTGCAGCCTCGCCGTTTAAGCTGTCCAACTGGGCCCGGATTTCACTGATGAGGTTCTCATCAGCCTCTTCTGCTGATTTTTCGGCTTTCATAGGGTGGTGGATGCTGCCGCACACAGGGCAAGGCAATCCATCCTCGAGGTTTTCGCTTAACAGAAATGCTGTCTGCCTTATGTAGCCAGAGTAGGCTCGGTCGAATTTTTCCTTGTGAAGGAGGACTTCAGTCCTGTTTTTTTCCAGTGCGCCCTTAAGCTTCTTAAGGTAGATTTCGATTTTTTGGATTTCAAGCTTAGTTTCATCTATTTCAGTTGATTTTTTGTCCAACACCTTCAGCTTTTCAAATTTTTCTCTGAGTTCCGGAAGCTTTACGCTGTAGTTGTTGAAAATGTATTCTTTCTTTTCTGCATATTGTTTGAGTTTTATTCTTTTGGCAGCCAGCATGTCCTGCTTTGCTGCTTCCTGTGACTTCATTTCTTCGTATGTCTTGCCCTGAGCATCAGCTTCGGCTCTTGAGCTTGTAATCTGCCTGTAGACGTCAGCAAGGTTTTCAGTCTTAATCTTGTTCTCTCTTAACATTTCTATGCGTTCTTCGCCTTTTTTAAGCTCCTCAAGGGACGCCTGAAGCTTTTCACAGGACAAGGCGTAGGCGGAGTTCTTTTGTTTCTCATTTTCCAGCCTTGCGGAAGCTTCCTTGAACTGATTGTGAGCGCTCATGGCCAGCGAATATTTCTGTTCCACAGAAATTGCCTTTCTTCCTTTTTCAAGCTTTGAAGAAAGGATGGCTACTGTGTTTTCCTGTTCCCGTATGATTTTAAGTTCCTTTTCGGTCCTGGCCATTTCTTCAAACAGTCCGAACAGGTCGTTTTGAAGCTGCAGATTAGTTTTTTTCTGTTCCAGCTCCGACGAAATGCCGGATATGACAGCAGCGGTTGCTGCAATTTCCAAAGAGAGATGTTCTGCCTGGGCAATAAGGTCTTCTGTAGTTTCCGCATTTTCGGTTTTAAGCATCACATTGATGCCTTCCCGTTTGACTGATATGTCTCTGCTGATGTCCTTAGCTCTGCTGCATATCCACTCTGCAGCCTCCTGCCACTTTTGGGCATTGAACAGGGTGACGAGGATTTCTTCCTTTTCTTCGGATTTGGCAACCAAAAGCTTTTCAAATTTTCCCTGGGGAAGCATTATTACCTGAATGAACTGCTCGTGGTTGAGCCCTATTATGCTGCAGGCCTTTTGTTCCACGTCCTTAATTTTGGGATTTTCAAAAAATGGTATGAATATTCCGTTTCTGTCTTCGTACATGGCATTTTGAGTTACGCTGTATTCCTTTGTGCCGTTTCTTTTTGTGCGTATGTTAATGGTTCGGGTGAATCTGTATGTTTTTCCAGCTACCCTGAATATGAAGTCCACTTCGGTGGGAATGTCTTCTTTGGCCATCTGGCAGCGCATGGCTGTGATGTCACCTCGCTGGCCGCCGCTGGATTTGCCGTACAGGGCATAAGTGATGGCGTCAAGAATGGTTGTTTTTCCGGAGCCGGTTATGCCGTGAATCAGAAACACCCCCGAGTTTTCAAAATTGGAAAATTCTATTTCCTGCTTTTTTACGTATGGTCCGAAAGCCTGAAAGGATAAATAAACGGGTATCATTGAAGTCCCTCCTCTTCTTCAATTGCTGCCAGTGCCCGGTTGAACAGCTCTATCTGCTCAGTGGTGACATCATCTCCGGCTACTTCCCTGTAAAACTTTCTTAGTATGTCATCGGGGGAAAGGCTGTAAAGTTCGTCCACAGTAAGCTGATTTTCTGCTTCATCGTTCATTCTGCCGGTTATATTAAGAAGGTTAGGGTAGAAGGTCCTGAACAGCTCCACCGCTTCCATGCCGGCATAAACGTCCGTTATTTCTATTTTGACATAATCATCCCTGCTCCTGTCGTTTTGAGCAATCTGAAGAACCTCGTCGTATGTTCCTCTGATTATTTTTGTTTCTCTGAGAGGCGTCACTTCGATTTCATAGGCATTGATGCTGTCATGTATTTCAAGAACGGTTATTGATTTTTTGTGCTCTGCTTCGCTGAAGGAATACTTCAGGGGTGAACCGCTGTACCTTATGTTCGTGCCTCTGTCCTGAGGTTTGTGAAGGTGGCCCAGAGCCACGTAGTCGAAGCCGTCAAAAACTTCCGAAGGTACTGAGGATGAACCTCCAACCATGGCTGTCCTGTCACTTTCTGACAGCACAGAGCCGCTGACAAAGCAGTGGCACATGAGAATGTTTATTTTTCCTGGCTTGAACTTTTCACGGATGTTTTTCAGCACGATGCTCATGGCGTCGGAATAGTTTGAAATTTTTTCATCGGGATAAAGAGATTTCACCTCGTCCATGTTGAAGTAGGGCAGGGCATAGATGCATGCGTTGCCGACTTCCGTAAACTGTATTCCGGAGGACAGCTTTCCGTATATGTGAAGGCCGGATTTCTTCAAAAGTTCGCTGCAGGATGATAGCCTTGCAGCTCCGTCGTGGTTGCCGGCAGATATTACAACGGGGATGCCCACATCCTTGCACAATGTCGTAACAGCATAGTTGTAAAGGGAAATTGCTTCGGCACTTGAAACGGAATGGTCAAAAATATCACCTGCTATTATGACGGCATCTGCCTTTTCTTCCCTTGCGGCTTTTATGAGGAAGTCCACGAAGTGTCTTTGCTCCTGTGCCAGGGATGCGTTGTGCAGGCTTATTCCCAGATGCCAGTCAGATGTATGGATTATTTTCATAAGCTGTAATGATGCTGTAAGCATCTTCTCCTTAAAATATTTAAATTAACGCAAATAAAATGATTCTAAAATTAAGAATCATTTGTCAGCGTTATAATGTTGTCTATTTAAAAATTATACACCATGTCCCAATAATCCGCAATTGGTATTGAAAGAAGAGTAGTTTGAGAAATATCAGAATCTGCGGCCGAGCATATAGTTTCGCTATTTCAGAAGCTTTTTTATGTCCTCCGTCAACTTTAACGATTTGGGGTTGTTGAGTTTCTTCGCACATTCCTGGGCATGCGCCAGATGGGAGTTCGCCTCGTCAAAATTCTTCTTGTTTATGAGAAGCAAAGCCAGGTAGCATTCTGCCATATCCCTTCCCCAGATGCATTCGTACTTGTGAAACAGATCTATGGACAGCCTTATGTAATATTCTGCCTCATCGTATTTTTTTGTTTCATACAATGATTGGCCGATGTTGGAATAAAAAATTTCCAGTCCCTTAGAAATGCCGTTGTCCTTGCAGAGGTCGACGGCTTTTTTGTAATATGCAATGGCTTCCTCATGCCGGCCCAAGGCTGCTCTTTGCTGGCCCAGGTAATTGTAATTGGCTGATATGCTTAAGGTGTACCTGCTGTTTATCTTGTTCAGATTGTTGAAAATATTTATGGATTCATTGAAGAGCGTTTCTGCTTCATCATATTTTTTTATTTTATTGTAGTACAATCCTTTCAGCCTCAGCATGGTTCCTCTTTCTTCTATGTTGTCGTACTCGGAAAGAAGCTTGAGACTCTTGTTTATGTACTTGAACATGACTGGTATGTCATTGACCTGTATGGCATAAAAAATCATCTGTTTGTAATTGTTAAGCAGGTATATGTAATTTTCAAGCTTGTCGGCAATGCGTAGGCTGCTGTCTATGTTTTCAAGGCCTTTGCCGTATTCGCCCACGGCAATATAGTACCTGCCTGCCAGATAGCAGAACTCCATTCTGATTTTAAAGTACTCAGTGTCATTGTCATCAAGCTTTGCCAGATCATCACTGATTTCGTTCAGCTTTTCTTCTACATTGAAAATATCTTGAAAGTCGCTGTAGACAGAAGATTCAAATGAGAAAACCGGGTATGTCTCATGGTACATGGTGTAGAGATCCGTGAGATTTTCTATCTTGTACTTCAGCGACTTGTACTTGTTGCCGCATTTTTCAAAGTGGTATATAAGGTTCGGATACAGGTTCTTGTTGCCTGAAGATTTGAACCTATCTTCGAAATAATTGCCTATTTTTTCATGCAGCATCATTTTTTTGCCGGCTGACTGGCTGTCGTAAATAAATTCGCGGATTTTCTGATGGGTGAAGCTGTAAAATATATCCTTGTCCGTTATGAACTCCCGGATCAGATCCTTTTCCTGCAGCGATTCGATGATTTCGAATACTTCCATCTCATCAAAAGAAACCAGCATCTTTAAACAGTCGATGCTTACCTTATCGAAAAACAGGGAAATGTAATTGAGCAGCATTCTTTCATGTTTGTTTAAGTCCATGATTCTGCTGTTTATTATGTTTGCAGCCTTGAAAGACAATTCCCTTGTGTATCCCTTTTCCTTTATGGTCTTCAACAGCTCTGTCAGGAACAGTGCATTTCCTTCAGTGTCCTCATAGATGTTGGCCAGAAGAGAATCGGATATTTTGAATGTTGGAAGATATTCTTCAACGATGCTTCTTGTTTCATCAAACGTAAATCGGTTAAGCTTAATTTTCATGAGAAGGTCCGATTTTACCAGCGGTATGATGAAGGAATTCAGCTTGCTTTCAAAGTCGCTGCGGTAAGCTCCGAGAAAAAGGATGTTTGTGTTACAGAAACGGGATATAATGTTTGAAATGAGCATTTTGCTCATTTTGTCCATCCACTGAATATCATCGAAAACGAATATTATTTGCTTCTTTTCTGAAAGCTTCTGCAGCATCCGGATAATGACATCCACAGCCAACTCAAATATGGTGTTTTCATTTTTGTTCATGATGTCAGATTTATTGTACTTCATATCTCTGTTGAAAAGAGGAAAAACGTAGCTGATTATTTCTTCCTGCTGGGGAGAAATATATATTTTTTCTGACCTTACACAGTCGCCAAGCATGGAGAAGATATTGTGCCATGGCTTCAGAAAAAAGTCTTCTTCTGCGCTGTAGCAGGAGGACCTCAGTATGATTGTTTTATCGCTATCCAGGGAAGCGGCTATTTTATCCAGCAGCGCGGTTTTTCCTATGCCTGCTTCGCCGGTGACAAACACTGATATCCCTGATTTTTCTGCAAAGTCATAAAGATTGCTGCTTATGGAAAACAGCTCATTGTATCTGCCGTAAAAATACTGCATGCTGCCGCTTTTATCAACGGCCATGTCCTTTAATTTCAGAATCTCGCGGAACATTTTTTTCGTTGCGGATTCAGGACCTATTTCCAGGTCCTTTTTCAATATATCAGCCAGTTCATAGTACAGTTTGATGGCCTTGTTGTAATCCCCTGACAGGGCGTAAATCTTCATAAAGTATCTGTACGTCTTCTCATTGTACGGGTCGCTGCTTATCATTACCTTGCTGTAATTCTGTATGCTTTTGAAATCCCCCATGTTGACGGACTCATTGACTTTTTTTGAAACTGCATTCATGTAAAGGTTCCTGTATTCTTCCTTTTTCTCCAGAATCCAGTTCTCGAACTCCAGACAGTTTTTTATTAAAAAGTTTCCAAGAAATTCACCGCCATAGTACTCCATGATGTTTTCCTGGCTTACCATATCCGTATCTGTCTTTACCTGGATTTCGCTGTTAAGCTCTATGGAGGATTTCGAACTGTCAACAAAGACATCATCGCCAAGCACCTTTTTAATCTTGTAGATGGCATCCCGAAGATTTTTTCTTGCGGTTTCTTCCGATGTTTCAGCCCAGAACATGTTTATGGCTTCCTGTCTGGAAACCTTTTTGGTTATGCAGACATAGTAAAAAAGCCCTTCCGCTTTTTTATAAGGGAAGAACACTTCTTTACCGTTTATTTTTACTGACGGCTCTCCAAGAAGCCTTACTGAAATACTGTTCATGGTATCATTCCTTAGTTATTTGTAATATACCTTTGTATAGACAAGGGGAACCAATATGCCTCCGCCTATGAAATTTCCGATGGTTACAGGCAAAAGATTGTTCAGGACCAATTGAGACAAATTTATGGGTGCATTCAGCATCATGCCCATGGGAAGAAAAAACATGTTTGCAACGCAGTGCTCGTATCCGCAAAGAACAAACAGCATGACCGGAAACCAGCATCCCAGAAGCTTTCCTGTGGTATCCCTGGCCGTTGTGGCAAACCATACACCCAAAGAAACCAGTATGTTGCACAGTATTCCTTTAAAAAGGGCTTCAGAGAATGACAACGATATCTTATTCTTTACAATAGTTTCTATGGTCTTTGCCAAAGCCGGATTCTTATATATGCCGCTGAAATAAAGCAGGAACACTGCTATCAATGCACCGGCGAAATTGCCGAAATAAACCTGTATTAAGCTTTTAAAGTAATCTCTGCCGCTTATTTTTTTCTGCAGAAATGCAAACGTCATAAGACAATTGCCGGTAAACAATTCTCCGCCTACCAAGACTACAAGCATGAGACCTACTGGAAAAACCGCTGCTCTTAGAAATAAGCTGTCAAAGGTTACTATAAATCCCTGACCGCCCAGTGCTATATAAAGACCAGCCATAATGCTCATCATGATTCTTTTTTCAAAGGCTAATGAAGCCTTGTTTTGTGCCGATTGTATAAGAATGTCAGAAGTTTCTTTTGGTGACAGACAGCTGTTGTTCACTTTCATGCTCCTTTCGTTGTATGCAAATGTATTACAAATTAATGATATAATATTGCGGAAATAAAATCAATTAATATGTAATGGTTTTAAGGCAAAAAAAATAAATTCCTGTAGACGTTTTTTAGACGAAGCACTTTTATGATTATATAAAAATACATCCGGGAGGATTCTATGAATTTTTTAAGTGATATCGAAATAGCTCAAAAGGCTGAAATGAGAGTAATTAACGAAGTATCCGATAAAATCGGAATTCCAGACCAATACGTTGAAAATTACGGAAAGTACAAGGCTAAAATTGATTTCAGATATTTGCAGAAGGAACTAAAGGACAATGAGGATGCCAAACTGATTCTTGTTACTGCCATCAATCCCACGCCGGCAGGAGAAGGAAAGACCACCACTACCATAGGATTGGGAGACTCGCTGTCAAGATTGAACCAGAAGACAATCATCGCCCTAAGGGAACCTTCGCTGGGTCCGGTGTTCGGCGTTAAGGGCGGAGCAGCCGGAGGAGGGTATGCCCAGGTTGTACCTATGGAAGACATCAATCTTCACTTCACAGGAGATTTTCATGCCATAGGTGCAGCCAACAACCTGCTTGCTGCCATGATTGACAACCACATCCATCAGGGCAATGAGCTTGACATCGACACTCGCCGCATCGTGTGGAGAAGGGCAGTGGACATGAACGACAGACAGCTCAGACACATAGTTGACGGGCTTGGAGGAAAAACAGAAGGAGTTGTTAGGGAGGATGGATTTGATATAACCGTTGCATCAGAGGTTATGGCTGTATTTTGTCTTTCCAATGACATCAATGACCTGAAGGAGAGACTGTCAAGAATTGTGGTGGCATATGCCAGGACAGGTGAACCCGTTACCTGCGGACAGCTGAAAGCCCACGGAGCCATGGCGGCTCTTTTGAAAGACGCATTGAAACCCAATCTGGTACAAACTCTCGAAGGGACACCGGCGTTCATTCACGGGGGACCCTTCGCCAACATAGCACACGGATGCAATTCGGTCATAGCAACGAGAATGGCCAGCAAAATTGCAGACTATGTTGTTACGGAGGCAGGCTTTGGGGCAGACCTGGGAGCAGAAAAATTCATAGATATCAAGTGCCGCATGACAGGACTTAAACCCAGTGCCGTAGTCATAGTGGCATCTGTTAAGGCCCTGAAGTACAACGGAGGAGTTTTAAAAGCAGAGCTGGGTGCTGAAAATTTACAAGCACTGGAAAAAGGAATACCCAATCTGCTAAAGCACGTGGAAAACATAACGCAGGTGTTCAAGCTTCCTGCAGTTGTAGCCATAAACAAGTTCCCAACCGACACAGAAGCTGAACTGAACTTCATAAAGGACAAATGCATGGAACTGGGCGTGAATGTGGCGCTGTCAGAAGTGTGGGGCAAGGGCTCCGAAGGCGGATTGGAACTGGCACAGGAGGTGCTGAGGCTTACCGGGTCCGAAAACCAGATGGAATTCGTGTATGACCTTAACAAGGGAATAAAGGATAAGATAAGAAACATAGCAACAAAACTTTACGGTGCAGATGATGTGGAGTTTTCTACTTCAGCAGCCAAGGAAATATCCAATTTGGAAAAGATGGGGTTTGGCAGCCTGCCCATATGCATGGCTAAAAACCAGTACTCCCTCACTGACGATGCCAAGGTTTTGGGAAGACCCACAGGATTCAAAATAACCGTAAGAGATATAACATTGTCAGCAGGAGCCGGTTTCATAGTTGCCCTCACAGGCAGCATCATGAAGATGCCGGGGCTTCCAAAGGTACCTTCCGCTGAAAACATAGACGTGGATGTTGACGGAAAAATAAAAGGGCTGTTCTAACAGATATATAAAATTAGTGACTGGCTGAAAAACTAAAAACCTCCTGCTTTTGAAAAATGATTTTCTAAGCAGGAGGTTTGTTTTATTTGTTTTGCTTTTTCTAGAAGCCCAGGTTTTCACCAACCAGAATAACCTTGATCTTGTTGGCTGGTTTGCAGTATCTTGTTACAAGAATCTGGCAGCATATGGTTTCTGGAGACACGCACTCAGAACACTTGCCTGTTGAGCGGCACGGAGTGTTTGAATTTGTTCTGAATGTGTTAGGCACTGTTGCTTCCGTTCTGGCTCTTTTAAGAGCAATGTCCAAATCAGTCACAACCTTGTTCATTCCTGCTATGACTATAACGCTGTCTGGTCCGTAGCAGAAAGCTGCCAGGCGGTTGCCGTTTCCGTCAATGTTCAGAAGCTCCCCGTCCATGGTTATGGCATTGGTGCTTGTCAGGAAAATATCCGCAGTCAGAGCCTGTTTCATGAGCTTTACTCTTTCTTGGGGGGAGGTGGCCTTGTCTCTGTCTATAACTGCTATCTGCTTTTCTTCAAGCATTTTCTTTATTCCAAGTTCGTCTATGGTGTAAGAGCCTCCCCACGACACAACCTTGTCCTCATCTATCATGGACATGGCTTTTTCGACTGCTTCTTCTCTGGTGTCGAAGTAGTATCCTTCCATGCCTCTTCTTTGCAGGTTTTTGATTATGGTGGCGCTTTTTACCTTGTATGATTCCTTTAGAAAATCCATATATCCTCCTCATAAAATTAATTTACTTCCACTAATTATATAATAATACGCGGGAAAATACAAATGCAAAATTAGGTTCATTATCACCGAAGAGAATTATGCATTGGTAGAATAATTTTGCATTCTTGATTAGGCTTCAGTGCGGTGCTATAATGATGGAAGAACGGAAATTTTTTATAGGAAGGATGTAAAATGAAAGTACAAGACAGATTTTTAAGTTATGTTAAGTTTGATACGCAATCGGTTCCTGACGTTGAAACAATTCCAAGCAGCGAGAAGCAGAAAAAGCTTGGAGCATACCTTGTTGAAGAAATGAAAGAGCTTGGAATCAGCCATGCAGTCATGGATGAGCACGGATATGTCTACGGCACTTTGGAAAAAAACACGCATCGGGAGCTGCCGGTCATAGGGTTCATAGCTCACATGGATACATCGCCTGACATGCCGGGGGACGGAGTAAAACCAAGGGTTGTTTTAAACTATGACGGCAGCGATATTGTGCTGAACCAGGAAAAGAACATAATCATGAAGACTGAAATGTTTGAACATCTACAAAGCTATGCAGGAATGGACCTTATTGTAACAGACGGAACGACATTGCTGGGAGCAGACAACAAGGCAGGAATAGCAGAGATACTGTCCATGGCGGAATACTACATTTCAAATCCGGATTTGGAGCACGGCACCATAAAGATTGCCTTCACTCCTGACGAAGAGGTGGGAAACGGTGCAAATCTGTTTGACGTGGAAGGGTTCGGGGCAGATTTTGGATACACTGTAGACGGAGGAGCACTGGGCGAAATAGAATACGAAAATTTCAATGCTGCCAGCGCCAAGGTTACTGTCTGCGGTGCAAACATACATCCGGGTTCCGCAAAAAACAAGATGAAAAATTCCATATTGGTAGCTATGGAGTTCAACCAGATGCTTCCTGTACACGAAAGACCGGACAATACAGAAAATTATGAGGGATTCAGCCACCTGAACGACATGAGTGGCGATGTGGAAAAAACATTCCTCAACTACATAATCAGGGACCACAGCATGGAGAAGTTCAGCCTCAAGAAGGAAAGATTTCTTAAAATAGCAGACTACCTGAACGAAAAGTATGGAGAAGGGACAGTGGTGGTGGAACTGAAAGATTCCTACTACAACATGAAGGAAAAAATTCTGCCTCATATGCACATAATCGAAACAGCGAAACAGGCCATGGAAAACATAGGCGTTGCACCGGTGATTGTGCCCATAAGGGGAGGAACAGACGGAGCAAGGCTTTCGTACATGGGACTGCCGTGCCCGAACCTATGCACCGGCGGCCACAACTTCCATGGAAGGTATGAATACATACCAGTTCAGTCCATGGAGAAGGTAGTGGAGCTTCTGACAGAAATAGTGAATCTGTATTCGAAATAAAAAAACCTTCGGGAGCTTCATCCCGAAGGTTTTTTTGTCTATTCTTTTACTTTCTTTAAAATTCCTGTGTAGGTGTCATCTATCAGCGACTTGTTGGTTTTGTACGCTGCAAATGTCTTGATGATTTCATAATCGTTGATTCCTTCAACGAATGCTCTTTCTTTTTCTCCTATGAAGTTCAGAACATACAGCCTGTTTGCGGAATACTTGGAAAATATGCTTTGATAGTCTGTAAGGCTGGCAGTTGAAGGCTTTTCTGCCTTTTCAACCAGCAGCAGATTTACCAGTTCCACTATTTTTGCATTGTAGTTAATTGTAACCAAAGGGTTCAGCGAATATCTGTAAAGAGTGGTGTCTTTGTACAGCGAGAAGCTATACTTGCCGAAGCTGTAGTTACGAAAATCAACCGGTGTTGAACCTGCCGTGAAACCCCAATGTATATCCAAAAGAGAAGGTATGTCGTTTGCTTTTTTTAAATCGTCATATATTAAGGTTTTCAGCATTTCCTTGTTGTTGTTCTTAATGTAGTAAGCATACCTGAAGAAAAGTATGTTTGCCTTGGCATTGTCGTTGGCGGTCAGGCTGTACCATTTTTCCAACGCTCCCATGTAAAGAGTTTCTTTCACGTCATACTTGCTTACGGTTGTAAACAGCTGCATGAGCTCAGAATCCTTGAAGTCGTTTCTTGCCATTATGTTTATCAAAATCTCGTTGGCAAATTGTGCTTTTTCCGAATCCGTGTAGCCTCCGAAGGTCATCATGTAGAAGTTTGTTCCTGCCACATTGTAATAACCGCCTAAGCGGAGGGCTGCCATTGTTTCAACCGCGTTCAAATCGTAAAGGTGTGAATCCTCGGGGAAAATATATCCGCCGAAGGATACATATTCCAGAGTGTCCTTGGCTTTGATAAATTTTTTGTCGTTTGCGTTTGTAGTATTTAAGTTATAAGTGCCAAAATATGAATACATGTCTTCGCCTTTAACAGGCATAAATTCAAGTTTAGTAAGGTACTTGCTTGCATCGCTGGTCTTGATGTCAAGGTAAACCCTTTTAATAAGTGCAGCCGATTCGGCTCTTGTAATATTGTTGCTTCCTCTGAATGTGTTGTTAGTGTAACCTACAATTATTCCGGCGTTGCTGAGTCTTTTGATTTCATCGTAAAACTTGTTGTTTGTGCTGACATCTGTAAGGTTCAAAGGATTGTCATAGATGGAGTCACTGCAGAATACCGCTATCAGAGCTGCCGCTTCCTCCCTGGTTACGGCCTTGTCGGGATAGAAGTTGTTTCCTGGGAAAATGTCCTTGAATGAATAATCCCCGTTTCCTTTGAAATGTTCATACATTGAGATAACAAAAGTATAAGACCAATGACTGCTTGACATGTCCGCATAGTTCATGTCGCTTCTGTAAACTTCGTTCATCTGATTTTGCCTGTACCCCGTCTTGGAAAGAATGGTGATAAACTCTGCTCGGGTTATGTTGTTTTCCGGCTTGAAAGTGAAGTCCCCATAGCCTTTAAAAACTTTCAGGGTGTTAGAAGCAAAATCAATGTCGCTTTCTGCCCAATGATTATAAGTGTCATAATACACTGTCTTGGCAAAGGCGGTCTGAACTGAGAATACGGAAAAAATAAAAATAAGTAATAAAAGCTTGTTAAATTTTCTCAATTAACGTCATCACCTTTTTTGTATATATTTATATATAATGTTTTTTACCTCCTCTTCGTTTATATTAAACACCTTTTTCAGGAATATTTCAACACTAATTTTTCCCAAATCAGATAAATTTAGTTGAATGTTTTCCTGCGGGAGATAAAATTTAATATTATTCAGTTTGTTGGGATAATATTCGTACAGGCCGTTTCCTACCTTTTTCGCCTGGCTCTTGAAATAAAATTCAAACATGCTTGAATTCAAGTATGACACCAGGTAATCCGTATTGACGCCGCTCTTTATACCGTTCATCAGGTATACGTCTGCACTGCAAAAAAATGCATTTTCGTCATAGTAGAAGTTGCTGTTTTTGGCCTTGTATGGGAAAATTATCTTGTGGTTTTCAAAGTCATCTTCAACACGCCCCCACTGAAGCTCATACCATTTTCTGTAACCTCTGAGGCACTCTCTTCTGCCTGCAAGCTTTTCTCTATATGCAGAAAGGTATCTGATGGCATTGGGGCAGTCTTTTTCATCGGTAATATTGTTGGAATATATCAGGTACAGATTATTATATTTTATGCCTGATTCCCTTATGTTGCTGTTTTTAATCCATTTTTTAAGCAAAAAACTCTCTATACCGTATTTTTCGATTGTTTCTTCATCAACTATGAAAGCTTTGTCTAAACCTGTAATGATCCCCTGTTTGATGGTGCACACATCTTTTAAGTATGTGTTGGAAAGTGCTTCAATCCTGTCAAACAGATTCTGTTCTTCGTCCCTTAGAATAATCCAGCCTGAGCTCTTAAGGTTGTCCTGTTTGCAGGGATACTTTTCAGCATTTAGTTCCTCATGGTATTTGACGTAGGAAAAATCATTTTTGTTCCATGTTTCTTTTGACAGAACTATTACGGCAGGACTGACCATAGCGTCTGAAAAAAGGTTGTTTCCGCTGTAATCGGTCAATGAAACTATCCTGAAATTATTTTTTAAGAATATTCTAAGCCTGTCCGCATACATGGCTTCCATGAAGTACCTGGAAGTGATGAAAGAAACTATTCCGTCTTGCTTTACAACGTCATGGCTTTTTTTGAAAAAGCAGTAGGAAATATCAGACTTGTCATAGAAAACGTCCGGATAGTTGTAATAAAGAATCTTCTTGTAGTCAGATACGGAGTTCTTGTGTCCCACGTACGGAGGATTACCAACAACAATATCAAATTTTCCCAGATCTAAATCTTCTGTCAGAAAATCATTCTTATATATGTTCAGGCAGACGTCCTTTTGTCTGCTCAGGAAGAGCATGCCCATTTTAGCCAGAAAAACAGAAAAATCATCCACATCTACTCCGCACAGCATATTTTCAGCTATATATCTGTCATCAACGCCTTCCAGGTTCATTTCTTTGATTTTCCTGAAAGCTTCAACTAGAAAATATCCGCTTCCGCATGCAGGGTCCAGTATGCGCGTATGTTTGTCCACTTTCTTAAGCTCAAAGGCCTGGGTTAGCATGCTGTCAATAACCTCTTTAGGAGTGTAAACCTGACCGAGCTTTTTTTTCTCTTTTGATGTCAGCAGAAGCTCATAGAGTTCGCCGGGTTGGAAACAATCCGGATCAAAGGCATCTGAGTGTTTCATTGCAAGATTTCGGATTTTTTCTTCAGTCTTGCTGTCTTTAAGATCATATTCTTCAAATCCTGAAAATAAATTCGACAGCTGTCCTGAAATTTCCAGGGTCGGGTCAAAGCTGTCCATGAATCTTGGACTGCAGAGAAATCTGCATATGAAAAAAATCACATATTTAACCTTGAATATATAATCCGAATGTTCGATTTCATTTATAATTACAGTTACTTCCTTCGCCAGCGACTTGTCCATAAATACCTCTTGAATCAGCTTATTTAGCCAATATTATCATGATATGAAAATTAAATCAATAAATTTGCACCTCACATGCTATATAGTATTTGAAAGGGAGGTGATAGGATGGCAGTAGCAGCAAATCAGGCGGACTCAAAATTGAAGCTGGTGTTCAATGCAGGCGTGGACGAAAACAACAAGGATATCACGAAGAGTAGGACCTACGCAAATGTAAAGACAACGACAACCAATGAAAATCTGTACAACCTTGCATTGTCAATTTCAGACCTTCAGTCCTACGCATTGTCCAACATCGTCAGATACGAAGAATACCAGCTGGTAAATGAAATTTAAGGATAAATAAGAAGAAACAGTAAATAATGAAAGGGGTGATAGGATGGCTAAAAGACTGGTTATGACCTTCGTTACGGCGCAGGGTACAAATTCCTCAATGACTGTGGATGAGCCCAAGGACGAATTGACAGAGGCAGAGGTAAGGACTGTTATGGAATCAATCATAACACAGAATGTGTTCAACACTGCCAAGGGAGACCTGACAGAAATAAAATCGGCTGAAATAATAACCACAACAGAACAAATTTTAATATAACAATTTCCTCACTTATGATATAATTATAGGAAAATAAAGTCAAAATCTATAAATCTTCAACTGAAGGACCTCTTCAGAGGTCCTCAGTTTTGGCAGGTATAAGCTATATAATAAAACACGGTCCAGGAGGAATCCATGAATAAAGATGAACTCATAAAAGACAACAAAGAGCTTAAGAGAGTATCAGAACTTAAGGAGGTGCTGTGGCTCAATCCCAGGCTCCTTCCATACCATGAAGCAGCAGAAAAGATCAAAATGGATCTGTCAGCCATTGATGACGCAGAGAATCGCCTGAAAAAATTTGCCCCGCTCATTGAAATACTATTTCCTGAAACAAGATCATCACATGGAATCATCGAATCTTTGCTGAAGGAAATTTCGTCCATGAAACAGGAGCTGGAATCCTTCTATGGCTGCTGTATATCAGGGAGGCTTTTGCTTAAGATGGACAGCCACCTGGCCATTGCAGGAAGCGTCAAGGCAAGGGGCGGTATTTACGAAGTGCTTAAGTATGCTGAAACTCTGGCCCTGCAAAACAACCTCATAAAAGAGGATGACGACTATTCGGTGCTGGCCGGGCAAAAATACAGGGATTTTTTCAATCAGTACAAAATTCAGGTAGGCTCCACGGGAAATCTGGGCTTAAGCATCGGTATAACCTCAGCAGCGCTGGGATTCAATGTTACAGTACACATGTCATCAGATGCCAAGCAGTGGAAGAAGGACCTTTTGAGATCCAAGGGAGCAGAGGTTGTAGAATACGACAGTGATTTTTCCAAGGCTGTTGAAGAAGGCAGGAAGCTTTCGGATCAGGACCCCATGAGTTACTTTGTGGATGATGAAAATTCCATGAATTTGTTTTTGGGATACAGCGTTGCTGCTAGAAGGCTTAAGAAACAGCTGGATGATTTGAATGTAACTGTCGATGATGAGCATCCCCTGTTTGTGTACCTGCCCTGCGGAGTTGGCGGAGCGCCTGGAGGAATCACATACGGTCTTAAGTCAGTATACCGGGACAACGTGCACTGCTTCTTTGTGGAACCAACCCATGCACCCAGCATGCTGGCAGGCATGGCCACCGGACTTCACAACGACATATGCGTCCAGGACCTGGGCATAGACGGCAGGACACACGCTGACGGTCTTGCAGTTGGAAGACCTTCAAAGCTGGTAGGGAAGATGATGGATTATGTGCTGGGAGGCATATTTACAGTTGACGATTACAAGCTGTACGACAACATGAGACTGCTTCACAGCTCAGAAAACATAGATATAGAGCCCTCTGCCTGCGCGGCCTTTGAGGGAGCAGTCATGCTTGAAAAATATGCTAGCGGCAAAACGTACATAAATAATCATGGCCTTGCGGATAAGATGGCAAATGCATCCCACATAGCATGGGCAACAGGAGGAAGCTTAGTTCCCTATGAAATAAACAGACACTTCCTGGATACGCATCTGGATAAGCAGGTGTAATGCCGGAAGTCGATTCTGAGCGCAGCGAAGAATCTCATCTTTTTGATACACTTGGTTAACGGTCATGATTACAGCATGAAGAACGCTTATTAAAAAAATATTGTAATTGCAATTCATATTTGATAACATAGAAAATAATTAAACGCATAACGGAGGTTTATATGAAGGTTAACTTTAACCCTGCCAAGGGCATGAGAGACATCACGCCGCAGGAAAAGGAAGTAAGGGATTACGTGGAAGGCGTGATAGTGAGTACATACAAACAAAGCGGATTTGAACTTATTGAAACACCGGTTGTTGAAAACATAGAAAATTTGATTGGAAGCAAGGGCGGAGAAAACCTTAAACTGATATTCAAGATATTGAAAAGAGGAGAGAAGCTTGACTTCGCCAAGGAAGGGCTCACAGAGGAAGAACTGGCAGACCTGGGGCTTAGATATGACCTTACGGTTCCCTTAAGCCGTTTCTACTGCAACAACAGAGCAAGTCTCCCTGCAGTGTTCAAGTCCATGCAGGTTGGCAACGTGTTCAGGGCTGAAAGGGCGCAAAAGGGAAGATACAGAAGCTTCAAGCAATGCGACATAGACATTATCGGCGACGGAACAAAAGCTGCGGAACTGGAACTTATTGCCACAACTGCAAAGGCGCTGACAGCTTTAAATGTTACAAACTTCGTTGTAAGATTCAATGACAGAAGAGTGCTGAAGTCAGTCATACTAAACTGCGGATTTTCCGAAGAAGAGTTCGACGGAGTATGCATAGTGGTCGACAAGCTTGACAAGGTTGGACTTGATGGCGTAGCGAAGGAAATGAAGGAAAAAGAATACAGTGAGGCTGCCATCTTACAGTTGGTGAAAGCTCTTGAAAGTATAAATGAAAAGGGAACAAAGTGTCTGGCCCAGTACGGAGTACCGGAAGATGTTGTCAGTGATGTGGAAGAAGTATTGAATCAGGCAAGAGAGTTTGCCGGAGGAAAGTACGACGTTGAATTTGACTTTACCCTCATCAGGGGCATGGGCTACTATACAGGTTCCATATTTGAAATAGCCTACAAGGACCTGGGATATTCCATTGCAGGCGGAGGCAGATACGACGAGATGGTTGGAAATTTCATCGGTGAAAAGATTCCGGCCATAGGTTTTTCCATAGGTTTTGAAAGGCTTGTAAACCAGCTCATGGATGAAAAGTTCAAGGTTCCGAACCTTGATAAGGTGGTTCTTCTGTATGAACCATCCGACAGGTACATAGATGTGCTGAAAAAGGCAGACGAACTGAGAGCAACCGGCTGCACAGTGGCTGTGTATGAAAAGGCAAAAAAGCTCGGAAAACAGCTTAACCAGTTTGCAGATTACGGCTACAGCAAGTTTGCTGTTTACAGCGGGCAAGAAACAGAAGTGAAGGACTTGTCCACAAATTAAGATGTTCCGGCTTTTAGCCGGAACATTTAATTTTCATTTTTTTCTGTGTTTTCAGTTTTCATTGCCCTTGAAAATATAAAAGTAATTATGATTGCTGAAGCAAATCTTGCAGACAGCATGGCAATCGGATTAGCTCCTGCTGCCACAAAAATTATGGTATCTTCTATGATTGCATGACACATGGAAAGGAACATGCATATGAGGAAAATGCTCCTTTTGTCAAGGTTGTAATCCTTGGTGCTCTGAATGACCGCTCCGGCTCCGATGGTCAGCCCGAAGATCATTCCGAATACTAGAGAGATGCCGGACTGCTCGCTTAAGGTAAAAAAGTTTGAAACAGGTTTGAAAACCTTAGAGATTTTGTCGATGATTTTTGTGTCCTTGAATATTTCGATTGCAATCATCATCGGTATGAGTATTCTTGCAATGCTCCATAAAAACGAAATTAAATTAGTAATCAAATCCATTATCATTTCCATAATATCACCCGAAAATCAAATTAAATAAAAATCCTGCTATTAAAGAAAACAAGATCCTTAACAAAACGCTTGCCATTGTACTCACACCAAGCTTTTTGACTACAGCACCCTCCGTGATGAGGCTGTGTGCTATTGTAACCATTATAGAAACGGTTGTAATCTGAATGCTGGTCAATTTGATTACAGCCATGGCGCCCAAGGCCGCGTAGCCTCCTGAAAAATATCCGAGAATCAAGACCAGGGAAGTCTCTCCCGGAAGGCCGAATACTGACATGGCAGGTGTAAAGAAGTCTGCCATTATGCTTAAAATTCCGGAAACAGAAAGCAGCTGTACTCCTAAGTAAACCGGCACAAGAATCTTTGATAGTTCGAAAAAAGTGGTGATGCCCTTGTAAAAACCTCTCTTAAATGTGTCTGTGGTAACCATGATATCCTCCTTGACGTAAAAATAATTATAACATAATCGGTATTCATAAACAATTCAATCTTAAAAAATGTTGCGTAGTCAAAAACTGGAAGCACATAATATGGTAATTTATAAATGCTTCAATTGACATGGCTCACGACCTTTGCTAAAATTATGCAGTGACATATGGAAATTCGACAATTTAGACAGGATCGATTCCAAAAAAAATAATAAATAGGGGTTTATATGAGACTGAAGAAAACATTTATTTTGATTGCTGTTTTTGTCATGGCTTTTTCATTCAACACATCATATGCCGATGCAGCGGACGGGAGTACAGTATTAAGCGCTTATTCATCTGTTTACAACAAGTACACCAACAATCCTTACGGCTATGAAATTACTCTTTTAAACGGGCTGTCTCTCGATGAGGACATAGCCAGCGTGAAGAGCAGGTTTGAATCCGAAAATCTGGTTGTGGAGGTCATGCACGATTATTTCGATAATTTTAATTCAAGCTCCACATATTTGAATTACAGCAACAAGGGAATAATGAAAAATCCGGAGTTTAAAATAACAGCCGAATACAATCACAGCTTCGGCGGACTTACGGGTAAGATTACCCTTTATGAGAGGAAAAAAATCGAAAACATAAGCGATGATAGAAACTACTATGCAACAATAACATTTGTCAGAAGCGCAAAGGAAGCGGTGACGGTCTTCATGAAATCATCGCAGCCCCTGTACATAGAATACATCATGCCGAGCTTCAGATTCATGGAAAAGTCCGGCACCATGAAAGAAGACAAGGTTTTTGAGCCGGTGGATAAAAACTTCGACGCTCTTACACAGAAGTTTTATGAGGATTACCTTCTGAACAACGAGAAGGTTAACTTCGGAATATTCGAGCCCACTTACCCTCTGTACGCCTACAGACTGGCTCAGATAGAGCAGAAACTTGACTACAATTTTCCTGTTGTTCTTTTGTACAATTCATTTTCGCTGCCTTTCAAGACAGACTACATGAACAAGATAAAGGAACAGGGAAAGGTTGTGGAATACACCTTGTACACAACGGACATAATAAACGGTACGGAACAGGATATAACCCTTGAAATACTTGAAGGAAAGTATGACAGCTACCTGAACAGTTTGGCCGACAGCTTCAATGAATATGATTTTCCGGTTCTTTTCAGGCTAAACAACGAAATGAACGGCGAATGGGTGCTGTATTCATCACACAGGATAGGAAAGGACACTGACTTGTTCATAGAATGCTGGAGATACATCTACGACCTGTTCAGGGACAAGGGCGTAGACAACCTGATTTTTGTGTGGAATCCAAACGAGAAGTCATTCCCCAACTTCGCCTACAACAACTACCTGTGTTATTACCCGGGCAATGAATATGTGGATGTTGTGGGGCTTACAGCATACAACACTGGAAACTACTACAGAGGTGAAGTGTGGAGGAGCTTTTCTGAAGCCTACGATCATTTTTACTACGACTACGCAAAAAGGTTCAAACATCCAATGATGATAACGGAGTTCAGCTGTGCCTCATCAGGAGGAAACAAGAGCCTTTGGCACCAGGATATGTTCAGCATCATAGAGAAGTATGACAGAATAAAAATTGCAGTGCTTTGGAACGGTCAGGATTACGACACATCAAAGCCGGAAAGGACAGTTTCCCGAAACTACAGGATAGACATTGAAGAAGAGGTAATGGAAGCTGTGCGAAGAGGACTGCAAAATTATAAATAAAATTATGGAGGGCGAAAGCTCTCCTTAGTTTTTATAAAACCGGGGATACTGTCATCCTGAGAGTCAGCGAAGGATCTCCCTTTACTTAAAGTTAATATTTGAACTTTTTTAAGACATGTGCGTCTAACAGTAAGGAGGTATTCATATGAACAAAAAATCAATAATCTGGATAATAGCGCTTCTCGTATGTGCTGCTATTGTTTTGACCGTTGTGAACAAGCTCATGGAAAAAAAGGAGAGCACAAATGAAGTATCATTTACGGCAACGGTTCTTGAGAACAAAAAGACAACGCTGCTGGTTGAACCTGAAAAGGGTCAGGACGAACTTAATTCCAGCGATAGGATTTCCGTGTCCGTTGTGAAGGACGGTGAAGTATTCGAAGACTTGTCGCAATTTACAGAAGGAAGCAGGGTAAAAATAACCTATGACGGAACCATAATGGAAAGCTATCCTGCACAAATTCGCGCCTTCAAGGTTGAATGGGCAAAATAGTCATTTTTTATGCAGGGAAAGTGCCCCTGGTTTCCAGTTTGTAGCCCATGCCACGTATGGTCAAGATCAGGTTTCGGTACTTTCCCAGGTTGTTTCTCAACATCTTTATGTGAGTGTCGACGGTTCTGTCTATGCCGTAGAAATCATAACCCCACACATCAGACAGTATTTTTTCCCGGGACAAGGCCACATTCCTGTTCTTTATCAAATAAACGAGCAGGTCATATTCCTTGGGTGTAAGATCTGCCTTCACACCGTCTATGTACACGCCCCTTCCGGCCATATCTATTTCAAGTCCGCTGTATTTAAATGCACTTTCTTCCTTCCGGCTGCTTTTGCTGTTTCTTCTCATAATCACATTCAGTCTGGCTATGAGCTCCTTCGGAGAAAACGGCTTTACCACATAATCATCTATGCCAATGTCAAAGCCATGGAGCTTGTCATACTCCTCACCTCGGGCAGAAAGCATTATTATCGGTATGTCCTTTGTTTTTTTTATTTCCCTGGAAGCGTAATATCCGTCGATTTTTGGCATCATAATATCCATGACTATTATGTCGAAATCGTTATCCCTGCAAAGATTAACCGCTTCAAGTCCGTTTGATGCTTCTGTTACGCAAAACCCCTCAAATTCAGCGTATTCCCTTATAACTTCACGAATTTTACATTCATCATCAACAATTAAAATTCTGTACAAGGCTACCTCTCCTTTGTTTTCGGATAATTAATTATAGCATATTTATAATTGACTATAAATATGTAAAATATATTTCACAAAATTATCATAAATCAATCATCATAATTTCACAAAAAGGATATATCATTGAAGTGAAAACGATTACTCGTTAAAAAAGGAGGAGGAGTACATGAAGTCAAAAATTGCTTTGTTATTAGTTGCATTAATGCTGATTGCTTCAATATCCGCGGGATGTACCAGCAGTCAGACACAGGCGCCGGCAGAACAGCCTAAGACCGAAACGCCTGCAACACCGGCAGAACAGCCAGCAGCCGGTGAACCGGTTAAGGTGGGTGCAATATTGCCGCTGTCAGGCTCAGCTGCCGCAACAGGGGTCAAGCTTAAGTATGCCATTGAGGTTGCACAGGAAATCATAAATGGCGAGCATCCGGAGATTGCGTTGCCGCTGGCTGAAACCATGGGTCTAACAAATCTTGGAAACGCGACTGTGGAAGTGGTATTTTCAGATCATCAAGGCAATCCTGAAATAGCCAAGACAGAAGCCGAAAGACTCATTCAGAATGAAGGCGTGGTTTCTTTAATTGGTGCATATCAGAGTTCATCTACAAAACCTGCCAGTCAATCAGCTGAAAGATTCAAGATTCCGTTTGTTGCAGGATCATCAAGTTCAGCGGCACTTACGGAAAGAGGACTCAAGTACTTTACACGTATTGCTCCCAATGACGACATGGAAACAGAGGTGTTTTTTGAATACCTGAAATATCTGAATCAGGAAACAGGAGCAAACATAAAGACTGTGGGAGTTGTTTACATTGACAACGAATACGGTGTTCATGCTGCCGAAATGGTAGACAAGTGGATAGAGGAAAAATACGGAGCTGAGGGATTTGAAAAGGTTGTGGCTGTGAAGTATCCCACAGACGTAACAAGTGTTGACACGGAAGTTCAGCAGATTAAGGCAGCCAATCCTGACGCTTTGTTCCATGCTTCCTACATAGGAGACATAACTCAGTTCGTAAAGAAATACAAAGAGTTTGAATTCACACCAAAGGCAGTCGTAAACTACTGCGGAGGATTCCAGGACTCCCAGTTCGTGGTAAACCTCAATAAGGACGGAGACTTCTTCTCAGGGGGAGCTGCCTGCGCACCGACGCTTTTCGATACGATGGAAGTTGTAAATCAGATAAATGAATTGTTCAAGGTTAAATCCGGAGGAGAAAACATAGATGGTCCGGCTCTTGAGGAGTTTGCATCACTTATGGTTGTTGCCGATGCCATCAACCAGGCCAAGTCCACAGACGGAGATGCCATCATGGAAGTTATAAGGACGGCCAAGTTTGACGCTCCGTATTTCTCAACAGGAGCTGTACAGTTCAATGAAAAAGGCCAGAACATATACTCTGCGTCATTCATTGTTCAAACCCAGGATGCCCAATACCAGGCTGTTTATCCAACAGACATTCAGACTGCAAAACCTGTAGCTCCGTTCCCTGCGTGGACACAAAGATAGTAACTTAAATAAGTTCAGTGCTGAGCCCAAAGATATTTGGGCTCAGTATGACTGATAAGGAGGAATTATGTTAGGGCAGATTATAAGCAATGGAATACTTATGGGATTTATATATGCCTTGGTTGCCGTAGGATTAACCCTGACCTGGGGCGTAATGGACATCACAAACTTCGCCCATGGAGAAATGCTGATGCTCGGCATGTATTCTGCGTTCTGGATGTTTCAGCTGTACTCGGTGGACCCGCTTTTATCCATACCCATAAGCGCAGCTGTCATATTCATCCTGGGGGTTTTGATATACAAGCTGATCATCAAGAAGGTTTTGGGCGGAAGCGGACTGACAGCCCTGCTGGCTACGTTTGGTTTGAGCATGTTCCTTAAGAATCTTGCGCAGTTTCTTTGGACACCAAACTACAGATACATCAACGGAGCCATGGTAACTGACAAGAAGATAATGGCTGGAGGCATAATTCTCGGCATGCCTCAGATTGCTGCCGCCTTAGGAAGCATAGTAATGACTGTAATCATAATTTATTTCATGAACAAAACAAAGACCGGAAAGGCAATTCAGGCAACCGCACTGAGCCGCAGCACGGCATCACTCATGGGAATCGATACTGATAAAATATATGCCATAACCTTCGGATTATCCGGAGCCTGTGTGGGAGTGGCCGGAGCATTGATGTCATCATTTTTCCCCATATATCCTCAATCCGGAGCGCTGTACAGCATTCTGGCATTCGTAATCGTAGCCCTTGGCGGATTCGGAAACATCAAGGGTGCGTTGTTTGCAGGATTGATCATCGGACTGACTGAGGCTGTGGGAGGATATTTTCTGGGAACTCAATTCAAATACGCACTTGTATTCCTGATCTATCTCATTGTGATACAAGTCAGACCAAAGGGGTTGTTCGGATGGTAAAGGATAAAAAGACACTGACAATTTTGGTTGCCGCCATTGCGGTGCTGCCGCTGATATTCAAGTCGGACAGCTTCCATAACATCCTGGTGCTGCTGCTTATATATGCAACTCTCGGAGAAGCATGGAACATCATAACAGGATTTGCGGGACAGACATCCTTCGGACACGCTGCCTTTTTCGGCATAGGAGCATATGCATCCGCGGTGCTGTTTTACAAATTTGACATAAGCCCATGGGTGGGCATGTTTGCAGGAGGGCTGCTGGCGGCAGGAGTAGCTCTCATCATCAGCTACCCCACCTTCAGGCTCAAGGGAAGTTACTTTGCCATTGCCACCCTGGCCGTGGCTGAAATCATTAAACAACTTTTTGTAAGCTGGAATTTCGTGGAGGGGGCCACAGGCATATCGCTGCCCATTGTCAATGACAGCTGGCTGTGCATGGAGTTCCACACAACGAAGCTTCCATACATATACATAGCGCTTGGATTGTTTGCAATAGCAGTGTTTGCCTGCAGCTATATTGAAAATTCTAAGATCGGTTTTTACCTTAAGGCAATAAGGGAAAGTCACGAGGTTGCTGAATCCATCGGAATCAATACCACCAACTACAAAACAGCGGCCATGGTCATAAGCGCGTTTATTTCTGCTTTTGCCGGTTCCATCTATGCTCAGTACGTTTTGTACATTGACCCGTTTATGCTGTTCACCCTTGATATTTCCATAAAGATAGTTCTCCTGACAGTTCTTGGAGGTATAGGCAGCATCTATGGTCCTCTCATAGGAGCATCCATACTGATACCGCTGTCGGAAATAACGAGAGTTAAACTTGGCGGCACAGGCAGAGGAATCGACCTGATGATTTTCGGCCTGCTGGTAGTTCTGGTTGCATGCTACCAGCCCAAGGGAATCATTGGCCTAGTTAATAAATTAAAAAACTACTTTAAAAAGGCAGGTGACGGCAAGGTTGAAGCAAATTCTTAACATAGACAACATAACCATGAAGTTCGGAAGTCTGATTGCAAATGAAGATGTGTCCTTTGCCATACATGAAAATGAAATAGTCAGCCTGATCGGACCCAACGGAGCCGGAAAGACCACCCTGTTTAACTGTATAACAGGGTTTTACAAGCCATACAGCGGAAAGGTTTCCTACAGGGACAAAGACATAACAGGTTATGCACCCTATGAAATATGCCGGATTGGAATAACGCGCACGTTTCAGATTGTGCAGACACTGAAGGAAATGACGGTGGAGGAAAATGTGATGACCGGAGCATTTCTTCATGCAAAAGGCAGGAAGGAGGCTCAGAGCATCGCCGAGGAAATAATGGAAATGACCGACCTTACAAAAAAAAGGCACGTGGTTGGGGGAAGTCTCACAATCGTTGACAAGAAAAGGGTTGAAATTGCAAGGGCGCTGGCAACCAGGCCTCAGATACTCATGCTTGATGAATGCATGGCAGGGCTCAACCAGACTGAAATAAAGGATGTTATGAACCTATGTCTCAGGCTGAAGGAAAATGGTCTGTCGCTTCTGGTGGTTGAACACATAATGGAAGCAATCATGCCCATCTCAGACAACATAGTGGTTCTCAATGCCGGCAGAAAGATTGCCGAGGGCATTCCTTCCGACATTGTGAACAACGACGAAGTAATAAAAGCTTATCTGGGGGATAAATATCATGCTAAAAGTCAAAAATCTTAAAGTCGGATATGATAATGTTCCTGTTATCTTTGACGTGTCCTTTGAAGTTAAAGAAAAAGAAGTTGTGTCCATTGTGGGGTCAAACGGAGCCGGAAAATCAACCATACTAAGAACCGTTTCAGGGCTGTTGAAGCCCATGCACGGAGAAATTGAATTTTGCGGGGAGCGGATTGATACATTGAAGCCGCACAGGATAGTGGAGAGGGGAATTTCCCACGTGCCTGAAGGCAGGCATGTTTTCGGTAAGCTCAGCATCAGGGACAACCTGCTGATGGGTGCCTATGTAATCAAGTCAGAAACAGAGAAGGACAGGAAGCTTGGAGAAGTTTACGAGATATTTCCGAAGCTGAAGGAAAGGGAAAACCAGAAGGCTGAAACATTAAGCGGAGGGGAGCAGCAGATGCTTGCCATAGCCAGAGGGCTTATGTCAAATCCCAGACTTCTGATGGTTGATGAAATGTCGCTGGGGCTGGCACCGCTTATGGTAGAAACGGTTATGCAGGCATTAAAGTACGTAAGCTCAACAGGACTGACGGTGCTGCTTGTCGAGCAGAAGGTGCAGGAAGCCCTGGAAATAGCAGACAGGGGCTATGTGATTCAAAACGGAAGAATAGTCACGGAAGGTACCGGAGAAGAGCTGATGGAGTCGGACCTGGTCAAGAAAGCATATTTGGGGTTGTAATAAATGAGGACTCACATGGTGAGTCCTTTTGCTTCAGGCTGACTGTTCTGGATCTTATTAAGTTCAAACCAGAATGTGCAGCCTTTTCCTTCATCGCTTATGACGCCGTAATCGGCATTGTGCAGCTTGAGTATGTTTTTTACGATTGAAAGCCCCAATCCTGTTCCGGCAGCAGGACGGGTTCTGTGCTCGCCGGAGCGGTAGTATCTTTCCCATATTTTTTCCATCTGATCCGACGGAATTCCATGTCCGGTGTCGGTTATTTCAACCCTTATCTTATTTCCAAAATCCTTCAGTGCCACTGATACGTTCTTGTTCTCGCCCGTGAAGTTAGCTGCGTTTATGATGAGATTGTATAAAACCTGCTGCAGTTTCTTTTCATCGCCTTCAACAACTGCTTCACAGTCATGGTCGAAGGAAAACACATAACCTTCATAGGAGTACATTTCGCTGAACGCCTTTACGATATAGCCGGTCATTTCCGTTAAATTTACCTGGCTCAGCTCTATTTCAACATTGCCTGATTCGTATTTCGATACGGTAAGAATGTCGTTCACCAGCTCCGTAAGCCTGTTTGACTCGTTGATAATCACGTCCAGATGAGCCTTCCGTTTTTCTGAGTTTGAACCGGTTATATCCCTTATCATTTCCGCATAGGCCTTAATCATTGTAAGAGGAGTTCTTAGGTCGTGGGACACGTTGGATATGAGCTCCCTTCTGAGACTGTCGGTCTTTGAAAGCTCGTTTTTGGCGAAATTCAGCGCATCGGCCAGTCTGTCGGCTTCCGTATACACACCGCCCTGAAACGTTACGTTGTAATTACCTTCAGCCAGCAGCTCCGCCGTATCAGTAAGGTGAGTGAGAGGCCTAACGAGATTTGACGATATGAAAAACGAAAGTATGACTGCAATTATGAGTGAAATAAGCGTTATGATCACCAGCTGCTGTTTGAGGACCGAAGAGGTGTTTTCTACGGACGCCAGCTGTGAAAAAATATAAAGATATATGTTTTCCTGTTCTGTTGAACCTTCCCTTAGCATCATGCCGTAAACCAGGTACTCGGAACCTTCTGTGCTGGGGTTCTCAACTATGTGGTATACACCGGAGCCATTATCTTCAGGAAGGATCTCCGAAAACAAAATTATGTCTATCGGATCAGGGTTAGAAAGTTTCAGAAGCGAAGAAGAAAGGCCGGATAAACCGGTTTTGTTGAAAATCCGCACAGGCATGCTTCCGTAGTTTGTTTTTCTGTACACGTCTCCGTGAAATGTTTCAGAATTGTTTTCCTTGATCAGTGTCTGACCTATGTTAATGATTTCCCGCTCCTTAAACCTTATGTAGAACTGGTTGAAAAAAACTATCTGAAAAAGCCAGAGCAGGATGGCTATTATGATTATAAGGAAAACAAAGCTGTACCAAATTTTAAATTTAAGCCCGTGTCTGGCAGGTCCGGTTAAATTCTTGTCCATAATGTCTCCTTGTAATTTGCTGATTTAAGTATATCAAAATTCTGCATCTTATGCTATAATATTGTTTTAGAAATACCACTTGCGGAGGACGAAATGAAAATCTGGCAGCATCTGCCCAAAATAGGTGTAATATTGACAGCATGTGCAATATTGTTTGTAAGCTTGTTCATTGTAAATCAATACACAAAGGATGATACGGTAAAGATAGGTGTGCTGCTTCCGCTGACCGGACCGGCAGAATCTACGGGAACAAAACTGAAGTATGCAATTGAAACCGCAGAAGAAATAATAAATGGCCGTTACAGCAGTGCAAATCTGGAGCTGGGACCTTCAGCAGGACTTCCGAATATGGGCGGAAAAAAGGTAAAATTTATTTTTGCAGACCATAGGGCCAATCCTGAAACAGCAAGGACAGAGGCCATTAGACTCATAAAGGATGAGAAGGTTGCAGCGCTCATAGGTGCATACCACAGTTCAGCCACTAAGACTGCCAGCCAGGTGGCAGAGGAGTATAAAGTACCGTTTCTGGCAGGGTCATCCAGCTCAGCTTCCCTTACAACCAGGGGATACAGCTACTTTTTCCGAATTGCACCGGACGATAACCTTGAAACGGAATTTTTCTTTGAGTACATAAAGTATTTGAACGAAGCCCTGAATGCGGGAATAAAAACCCTGGGCATAGTGTACATCGACAACGAATACGGCACCCACGCCTCAGAGATGATAGACAAGTGGCTTGATGAAAGGTATGCAGACGAAGGCTTTGAAAAGGTTGTGGAGGTAAGGTACTCTGAAGATTTGAACAACATGGACGAAGGCATCGAAAAAATAAAGAAGGCAAATCCCGATGTGATTTTTCAGGCATCATACATAGAAGATGTAACACAGTTTGTAAAAAGGTACAAAGAGGAAAACATAGTGCCCAAGGCAGTTCTTAATTACTGCGGGGGATTTCACGACCCGTACTTTATAGATGCCTTAGGGGCTGACGGCAATTACTTCTCAGGTTCCAGCGCCAGCCTGCCGTCAGCCTTGAATAACGAAACTGCAAACTTCATAAACAACCTGTACAGGGAAAAATCCGGAGAAGACATTGACGGTCCTGCGCTGGAGGAATTTGCATCTGCACTCATTATGGCCGATGCCATAAACACATCCTCATCCCTTGAAGGAGATAAGATAACCAACGTATTACGAACAAAGGAGTTCCTGGCACCCTACTTCATTTCAAACACAATCAGGTTCAATGAGGCAGGACAAAACATAAGAACCATATCTTTCATGGTTCAGATTCAAAACGGCAGGTATGAGGCTGTGTGGCCGTTGGAAATGCAGTATAGAAAGCCCCAGATACTGTCAAAATAGCAAGAACAGAGTTGCACGGCAGCTCTCAGACGATTGGCAAACTACAAATTTGTCATCTTGAGCGGTAGGGAAGAATCTCTTAATGTTGAAATGATGAGATTCTTCGGGCTACGCCCTAAGAATGACATAGTCGAAGGATATTTTGTCGTCAAACTGAGATTAGCACAGCAACTCTTTTATTGTATGGGAATTTTTAATGTTGTAGTTTTTTTGGTGTACATGGTATAATGTGTTTAATTATCATAGGAGGTTGTTATGAACATACTGGTGTGTGATGATGATATTGAGATTGTAGAAGCCATTGAAGTCTATCTTAAGGGCGACGGATACAACATAATAAAGTGCTATTCAGGGCTTGAGGCAGTAGAAGCTATCCAGAACAATGACGTGCACCTGGTTATTATGGATGTGATGATGCCTGGAATGGACGGCATAAAGGCTACAACAAAAATCAGGGAGATTAAAAACATCCCCGTCATAATGGTTACGGCAAAATCTGAAGAAAGCGACATAGTGCTGGGACTGAACATGGGTGCTGACGACTACATAACGAAGCCCTTCAATCCACTTGAACTTATTGCAAGAGTCAAGTCGCAGCTGCGCCGCTACACAACCCTTGGCGGAGCATCCGAAAAGGACAAGAAGGACTGCTACAAAACAGGAAATCTGCTTATTGACGACGAAAGAAAAGAAGTCACCATCGATGCAGAGCCTGTTAAGCTTACCCCCGTTGAGTACAAGATACTTTTGTTCCTGACGAAAAACAAGGGCAGGGTGTTTTCCATAGACGACATTTACGAAAATGTATGGAACGAACCTTCCTTCAATCCGGAAAACACGGTGGCTGTCCATATAAGAAGAATCCGCGAAAAAGTAGAGATAGATCCTAAAAATCCGAAATACCTGAAGGTGGTGTGGGGTGTTGGTTATAAAGTGGAAGACATATAAAAGAAAAAGGGTCACAAAGATTGCAGCCTTCGTGCTGCTGATAGTATGTCTTCTCATAGGAGTTTCATCGTCTCTTAACATCTACCTGAACGTGCAGAACTACGAAAGCATAGCCGTTAAAAGCTACATGAAGAGCAACACTCTCAGCAATGAGCTTAGAAATGCGGCAAACAAGCTGGACCATGTGCTTCGGGTTTACAAAAGCGAAAAGTACATCAGGGATGGCAAGACAGTCAAATACATTGACATTGAAGACAGCTGGCAGCTTACCAACCTTTACAACAATTACCTGGCAGAAAAGGGATACGAGGACAACTCAGAGTCTGAGGAACGTTTCTGGTATGAGAAAGCCAAGGAAATTGAAGACATTAAGGAATCGATCCAGAAGACGGATCTTTCTAACTACCAGAATATCATTGGCGAGCTGAACAATCCCGACGGCCTCATTTACTACGCAACCGACGGTTACTACGAGTGCACGAACACAGGCAACGAAGACAGAAATTATTACTTCATAAGAAATGCCTATGTGCTTGTTGACGGCAAGGGCGTGAAACTGGAACCCGACAACGGATATTCCAACTATTTTGCTTCGCTCATTGAAACCTATGAATCCATTGAAGGCGGCAGAGACAACATTGTTATTTATGCCGCACTGACTGATGAAGGACTTGCCCTTCGGGTTGACAAGTGGCTCTCAGACAGGAACATTCTAATAAAAAACACATGGATAATATTATTGTGCCTTCTGACTGCTGCAGCATGCCTCATATATCTGTTGGCTGAAACAGGGAAGTTTGCCGGCGACGAAGAAGTGCACATGTGCGGCTTCGACAGAATTTCACCGGACATAAGCCTTGCGGCTGCAGCAGGAGTTGCCTCCGCAGTTTACTCACAGTTTTACAGCATTTTGAACATACGCTATACGAATGAAAGCCTCATGAGGCTTGCAATTCTCGCATCAACGGTCGCCGCCGCATCTGTTTTCATGGTCCTCATACTTTCTGTGACCAGGCATATAAAAAACGGGACGGTCATTAAAAAATCGCTCTTGTATATGCTGCTTACCAGAGCTGCAAAAATCGCCAGGAAGATTGCTGCAAGCGGACCATTGATGTTCAGATCCTTAGCAGCGACAACCTTTCTAATAGCAGCTTCGGTGTACAGCGCCGGAAATCCGGTTCTGATTACCGTTTTGTTACTGGCTGCAGGAATAGTTGTATACAAGAAGGTAAGAACCTTCCAGATTATTCAGGAAGGCCTTCAGACTGCAAAACAAGGAAATTATGACTTCAAGATAAACATAGAGGGAAGCGGTGAGTTCAAGCATCTTTCCGATGACATAAACACCATCACCAGCGGACTTAACATTGCCGTTCAAAATGAGGTGAAAAGCGAAAGGTTAAAAACAGAGCTTATAACCAACGTGTCCCATGACATAAAGACTCCGCTGACATCGATCATTTCATATGTGGATCTGCTTAAAAGAGAAGGCCTTTTGTCACCCAATGCACCAAAGTATCTGGATGTGCTGGACAGAAAGTCAAGCAGGCTGAAGACTCTCACCGAGGATTTGTTTGAGGCTGCCAAGGCTACAAGCGGCAGCATTGAGGTACACTTTGCAAAGGTCAACGTCAATGCGCTCATATCGCAGATACTTGGGGAACTGGATGAGAAAATAAACGAATCGGGACTCATATTCAAGGTTACATCATCCCGGGACAGGATTTACGCCAAAGCTGACGGAAGGCTGCTGAGCAGAGTTATGGAAAACCTCCTTTCGAACATATTCAAGTATGCCCTGAAGGATTCGAGGGTTTACATCGATATCAGCGAAACCGAAAAGAAAGTTTTTGTTTGTTTTAAAAACGTATCAGCCTTTGAACTGAACATTCCCGCAGATGAGCTACTTTTGAGGTTCAAGCGGGGAGACGAATCAAGAAGCTCGGAGGGAAGCGGCCTTGGACTCGCCATAGCAAAGAGCCTCATGGAGATACAAAACGGCATACTAGACATAAGCGTTGACGGTGACCTGTTCAAGGCAGAGGTAAGGCTTGAAAAGTATCAGCATGAGTGATGATTGTTTCAGCAAATCACAAAAATATTTTTAAATTCCATGCATAAAATAATCATCCGGGTCAATAATACAATTACAAAAAGAAAAAGCGTGTAACATTTAAATATAAATAACGTCCCCCTTTATTTTAATCAATACGCTTTTTCTTTTTTTATTTTTTGCCTATGAAAAAAATTACTTTAAGTAAAAATTTGTAATTGAAATGTTATGTTAAAAGTGATATTATAGTCAAGTCTTTAAATTAACTTAAGAAATTGAATGCAAAAAATGATTTTGCAATACATAAATTAACTTTTGAGGAGAAACATGGAAAGAATCATAGTTAAGAAAAGCTCTGGACTTAAGGGCAGCATAAGGGTTGACGGTTCGAAAAATTCAATCCTTCCTATTCTGGCGGCAACACTTTTGTCGGATGAGGAATGCATAATACACGACATACCATACCTTCAGGACGTAAACGTAATGTGCAGCCTGCTGGAGGTGCTGGGAGCAAAGGTAGAAAAACTGGATGAAAACACGCTGAAAATTAAAGCTGAAAATATAACAACCTGCGAAGCGCCATACGAGCTCATCAGCAAAATGAGGGCTTCTTTTCTGGTGATGGGGCCTCTTCTCACCAGATGCAAAAGCGCAAAGGTGTACATGCCCGGGGGATGTGCCATAGGTACAAGGCCCATTGACCTTCATTTGAAGGGGTTCAAGTATCTGGGAGCGGAAATAAAATCAGAAAGCGGATATGTCAATGCATCATCCGAAAGGCTTGTTGGAAGGGACATCTATCTTGACTTTCCAAGCGTAGGAGCAACTGAAAACATAATAATGGCTGCGGCTCTGGCCGATGGTGATACGGTGCTGGAAAATGCAGCAGAGGAACCTGAAATTGTGGATCTTGCAAATTTCATCAACAGCATGGGCGGAAACATTGTTGGAGCCGGAACAAAGACCATCAGAATAAAGGGAGTGAAAAAGCTCCACAAGACCGAACACACGGTAATACCCGACAGGATTGAGGCAGGCACATACATGGTTGCAGCTGCAGCAACAGGCGGTGACGTAATTGTGGAGAATGTGGTTTCAAGCCACCTCCAGCCGGTGATTGCAAAGCTTCGCGAAGCAGGTGCCGTTGTTGAGGAATTCGACGACAAGATAAGGGTTCACTCCGACGGAAACATAAAGCCGGTTGACATAAAGACTCTTCCATATCCGGGTTTTCCCACAGACATGCAGGCTCAGTTTATGGCTATGCTGTCGGTGGCTGAAGGGACAAGCATCATCCACGAAACAATATTTGAAAACAGGTTCATGCACGCCAACGAGCTTCTGCGCATGGGAGCCGACGTCAAGATCGAGGGAAGCAGCGCAGTCATGAAGGGAAGGTCAGGCCTCAGCGGAGCAAAAGTGAAGGCCACTGATCTTAGAGCCGGTGCAGCCCTTATAATCGCAGGGCTTCTGGCAGACGGCGAAACCGAGGTTTCGGAAGTTTACCACATAAAACGAGGATATGCCAACATAATAGAAAAGCTGCGCAACATAGGCGCAGACATAACATACGAAGTATAACAATAGGGCTGTTGCATTAAGTACATGTGACAGCCCTTTAAATAACTATATTTCTCCGAAGAAACTTATTCCAAGTCTTATTCCGTAGTATATTATGACCAGACCGCACGCTATGTTTATAATCTTCAGAGCCTTTTCGCTGAACGCTTTCCTGAACACGCTTACAATAGTTCCAAGAGCTAAAAACCACACAACGGAAGCCATTGAAGAGCCAACCACGAAAAATTTCGCCATATCAGCAGGAAGCGATGCCCTGAAACCACCGAACAGCATGGTCCCGTCAATTAGAGCCTGCGGGTTTGCCCACGTTACCAGGAAGCAGGAAAGAACAACCTGGAGCAGTGTCTTTTTGGTGTCCATGGAGCTGTCAAGCTTCGGAGCCGAACGCATGAGGCCTATTCCAATCCAGATAATTGCCAGTGAACCTAGTCCCAGCAGCAGTATCTTCACAAATGGTACGGCCTCTATGAGCGCCCCCATGCCGAAAAAGCATGCCAGCGCCAGAGAGATGTCAAAGAAAATCGTTATGAGCGCAACCGTATAAAGTCTTGCCTTTGTCTGAGTCATCGCCGTGTTGATGACGTACATGTTCTGCATACCAATGGGAGCCACATATGCGATGCCCACAGTGAATCCTTTCAGAATCGTTTGAATCATAATAACCTCTCTTAAATTTATTAAATATGCCCAAAAAAATCATAGCAGTAATACAAGCCTTTGTCAACATTCCGGCGTAGTTTGAATGATTCCGAATTTGCATATCATAATTTTGCCATACCACGTTGACACGTGACGTCACCATGTTATAATTGAGTATCACAAAAAAAGAGGTGCCTATGAAGCTTCGTATAGATAAAATGCTCGCAAACACGGGAATCGGTTCCAGAAAGGAAATCAAACAGGATGCAAAAAAAGGACTTGTCACGGTAAACGGGACTGTGGTAAAGGACAGCTCAAAAATAATTGACACGGATACGGATGTGGTTAAGTACAACGGGGAAATTGTAAGGTACATCCAGCACATATATCTCTTGATGAACAAGCCTCAGGGAGTTGTATCTGCCACTGAAGACAACTATGACAGGACGGTAGTAGAATTGTTAAGCGAAGAGGACAGGTTTTACGAGCCGTTTCCTGTAGGAAGGCTTGACAAGGACACCGAAGGGCTGCTGTTGATCACAAACGACGGACAGCTGGCCCATGATTTGCTGTCTCCTAAAAAACATGTTGACAAGACGTACTATGCTGAGGTTGCAGAGGAAGTTACCCGGGAAGATGTGAAGGCTTTTGAGGAAGGAATAATTCTGACGGAAGAAAACTACAAGACATTGCCTGCAAAGCTGGAAATCATAGAATCAGGCTATCCATCCAAATGCCTTGTGACCATCAAGGAAGGCAAGTTCCACCAGATCAAGAGGATGTTCAAATCAGTAAACAACGAGGTGGTATTCCTAAAGAGAATATCCATGGGGCCCCTGAAGCTGGATGAAAATCTTAAGCCGGGAGAATACAGACATCTTACCGAGGAAGAAATAAACAGTCTGTTACAGCGAAAATAAGTTTCAGGAACGGATACACAGTTATATTTTATTTCCGGAGAACCATTAATTTCCTATTCAGCACAAATTAAAGTTGAAATAAAATTCAAAAAGTTATATTATTATATAAAAATTTAGGAGGATACCAATGAACAATTTCACTACACCATTCAGTTTCACGCTGCCCACAAAAATTGTGTATGGACCTGGCTGCCTCAAGTCCTTAAGTGAAGAGCTGAAGTCATTCGGAGGGAAAAGACCGGTTATTGTAACCGACAAGGGCGTTAAGAACGCGGGCATACTTGACAAGGTTACAGCAATTCTTGAGATGGACAAAACAGAATACATAGTGTACGACGGAGTAGAGGCAAATCCAAAGGACGTCAACGCCGAGGAAGGCGCTAGAATTGCCAGAGATTTCAATGCAGATTCCATTATTGCCGTGGGTGGGGGAAGTCCCATCGACTGTGCAAAATCTGTGGGTGTTTTGCTGGCCCACAACGATGACAACATAAAAAAATATGAGGGAAAGACAGCAGCAACAAAGCCGCTGCCTCTTCTCATAACCATACCGACCACTGCCGGCACCGGAAGCGAGCTCACATTTTCTTCTGTAATAACAGACACGAAAAACAACTACAAGATGACTGTGAAAAGCCAGTACACTGCAGCAAAGGTTGCCATATGCGACCCTGAACTGACTCTGACGCTGCCATCCCACATCACTGCGTCTACCGGAATGGATGCACTTACCCATGCAATAGAAGCATACACAGCCACATGTGCCGAGCCCATCAGCGACGCGGTTGCTCTTTATGCCGTAGAGCTCATAAGCGGCAGCCTGTTAACTGCTGTAAACGAAGGCGAAAACCTTGAGGCAAGAAGCGCCATGCTCCTGGGAAGCATGCTTGCAGGAATTGCATTCAGTCATTCGGATGTGGCTTCAGTCCACTGCGTTGCCGAATCACTGGGAGGGGTTTACGATCTGCCTCACGGAGTGTGCAACGCCATATTCCTGCCTTATGTGATGGATTACAACATGAACTGGTGCATGGAGCGATATGCCAGAATAGCCAAAGCCATGGGAATAGAGTTCAAAACCGTGGAAGAAGGAGCCAAGGCTGCAGTAAATGCTGTGAAGAAGCTGGCCGTAGATGTGAAGCTTCCGTTGTTCTCAAGCCTTAACGTCGATGAAAAGAGCTTTGAAAAACTGGCTGAAATGTCAGCAAGAAACATATCAACAGAAAGCAACCCGCGGCCTATGACCAAGGAAGACTACATGACAGTTCTGAAAAATGCCTATGCAGGTAATCTGTAAGAACAGCCTTTACTCAGGCATTGTCATGTTATAAATTAGATAATTACAGACTGAAAGGAAATGTCATGAAAATAGTATGTTTGGGCGACAGCCTCACTTACGGATTCGGAGTAAAAAGATCAAAAATCTGGACCAAACTTGCCCAGGATAAGCTGGGATATGAAATAATAAACGAGGGAGTAAACGGGGACACAAGCGGAGGAATGCTAAGCCGGTTCCATTATTCAGTGTACCAAAAGCAGCCTGATGCAGTGTTCATAATGGGGGGCGTAAATGATTTGATAGTGGGAGCGGACATCGGAGTCGTTAAGGCAAACATCATGTCCATGGCTCACCAGTCGGCAGCAAGGTACATTGACCCCATAATCGGAATCCCTACAAAAATTGATCTGGAAAACATAAGGCAGGACTGGGCTGATTTTGCTGATTTTACACTGGTTGCAGAAGAGGTTTCAAAGTACCGCCTTTGGATAATGGAATTTTGCAAAACATTCAACTTCAAGTACATCGATTTTTATTCCGAGTTTGAAAAGTCGGCCGGAGTTTTCGCAGGCGACTATTACATGGACGGACTGCATCTCAATGAACAGGGAAACGCCATAATGGCAGAAATATTCTGCAGCGGGATGCAGAGCTTAAAGAAATAATAATATAAAAAAGCGAGAGTGCAATCAATACAGCACTCTCGTTTTTATTATTTGAAATTTTCAACCATTATTATGCTGGCTATCTTTGTTACCTTTTCATAATTCTTGATTTCTGCCAGAGCAGCGTCGATTTTGCTTCTTGGAGCTTCGTGAGTTATGAATACCAGCGGAGCAGTTTCGTCTCCGTTCTTCTGTCTTTGAACCACAGAAGCAAGGCTTATGTCGTTCTTTCCGAAGATGTTTGCTATGTGGGCCAGAACTCCCGGCTTGTCTATCACTTCAAAGCGGATGTAGTACTGCTTGTAAGCCTTGTTGGCAACCACATATCTGTTTTCCTTTTTTGGAGATAAGCTGCTTGCAGCGCTTACTGCTTTTACAATGTTTATAACATCACCGAGAACTGCGCTTCCTGTGGGCAGAGAGCCTGCACCTTTGCCGTAAAGCATGAGCTCTCCCACGGCGTTTCCTTTCAGATACACCGCATTGTATTCGTTCTTAACGGTGGATAGAGGATGGTTTTCAGGAACAAAAGCTGGATGAACCCTGAGCTCTATTTCATTTCCGTCCCTTGAGGCCGATGCCAAAAGCTTTATGTTGTAGCCCAGTTCCTTGGCGTAGCTAATGTCTTCCTTGGATATTTTCGTGATGCCTTCCTTTGGGACATCTTTCACATTGATTCTCTGGCCGAAGGCAATTGTGGACAGTATGGTAAGCTTGTAAGCCGCGTCATCTCCTTCAACGTCGGAGGAAGGGTCAGCCTCAGCAAATCCCAGGGCCTGTGCATTTTTTACAGCCTGCTCATACTCGAGTCCGTTTTCAGTCATCTGAGTAAGTATATAGTTAGTGGTTCCGTTTATGATTCCTATGATACTGGTGATTTCATTTGAGCAGAGATTGTCCGTCATTGTGTTGATGATGGGGATGCCTCCTGCAACGCTTGCTTCGTACATGAGTTTTACTTGGTTTTTCTCTGCAAGCTCTTCCAGTTCTTCGCCGTGGGTTGCAATCAGAGCCTTGTTTGCTGTAACCACGTGCTTTTTGTTGTTCAGGGCAGCCTTTATGTACTCGAATGCCGGGTTGATGCCTCCAATAAGCTCCACAATAATGTGTGAATTTTCATCGTTGATTACTTCATAGGGGTCTGTTGTGTAAACTTCCTGTGGAAGATTTACGTTTCGTTTTTTGTCAAGACTTTTAACCAGCACTTTGCTCACTGATAATTCTTTATTTAAAGTTCCAGTTATTTTGGAATTGTTAAATTCAATTATATTAATAAGTCCTGATGCCACGGTTCCCATGCCTAAGATTCCTAATCGTACTGTTTCCATAATTACCTCCGTTTATTGTTCTCTGTACAAATACAGTGTGTCTTAAATAAATACCAGACTAATATAACACAAGTTTCCAGCAAGTTCAATATGTATTTATGGAATTTTTCAAAAAAATATTTAAAGCGTCAAGGTGAGGAAACAATCAATCGTAATATTTTTTGTTGAAATTAACGGGCAAAATAATCAACGCAACAGAAAATGCCTGCAAAACACGCACGCTGTTTGCGTGCACATACCGCAATACACGGACAGCGCGACTCCAAATAAAAAAGCACACTCCGGTGTGCTTATCTCCTCAGTCTTATGTCATTATTTCATATTATAAATATACGCAGCAAAAAGCGAAGTGATGGGGACGGCAAACAGTATTCCCATGCTTCCTATTACAGCCTGGATAATTTCAAACACAATCATTTCCAGATTGAACAGCAGCAGTTTGTCTCCATAATTGGCCACAAGCAGCAATACCACCGCCAGGGAGCTTCCGATGTAGGCAAGGATAAGGGTGTTGGTCATGGTTCCTATGGCGTCCTGTCCTATGTTGAGTCCTGACTTTAAAAGGCTCTTGAAATTCTTGTCGTACATGTTTTCAGCCAGCTCATTCATTGCCGAAGCTATGGACATGGACACGTCCATAACCGCTCCCAGGGAGCCGATGACTATGCTTCCCCACAGTATGGCCAGAAGGTCAATAGGCTTTTCCGTGTTCAGCATCAAAAGGAACATGGTGTCATCGTCGATGATGCCAGTAAGGTTAAGAACCTTGCTGATGAAAAAGGCAAGAATTCCTGCTATGAAAAGACCGCCCAGATTTCCTACAATTGCGCACAGCGTCTTTTTGTTAGCGCCGTTAAGGAGAAGCAAACTCATAAATATAATGAAGAAACTCACCACTATGGATGAAAGGTAAATGTTGTTTCCTTTGAGTATGGAAGGCACAAACACCATGAAAACTGCCAAGCAGGTGAACACGAGAGAAATGATTGTATTCACGCCTTTTTTTCTTCCGAACACAATAATCAGAAGCAAAAACGAAACCACAAGCCACACCATGGCCATGGTCCTGTCATATTCAAGGAATGTCCATTCCTCGCCGACACCGGATCTTGCAGTAAGGGATGAAATGAGTATCATGTCTTTTGGTTCAACCATCTTTGGGTTAACAGCCACTATCTCGTCCATGTACTGGCTTGCGTTAACGGTTGTTCCCTTCAGTTCGCCGTTTGTGATTTTTGCCGTGAACCTGATGGTCGTGCTTGAAAGGTCTTCATATTCGTATTCGATTTTTTCTTCAGTGATGTCATTTATTGAAACAACTTCCGCCTTGTAGGATTGGCTGTACTCCTGCAGAGCGAAGTCGACCTTGTTTAATTTGTAGCCAAAGGCAATGAATGCAATGGACAAAATAATTGTCAGAATGTACACAGCTTTGTTTTTGTATGAATTGTTGAAGTTTTTAAGTTCCATATATCCTCTCTTATTGTATATTAATATTGATATGCCATTCAACGTAGCGTATCCTGAGCGTAGCGAAAAATCGCACAAGATTATTTCGCTTGATTAATTCATAGCTATTTTATCATAAAAATGAGAATAATCAAATGAAACTGCACAAAAATATAAGCAGCACCCAATTTTCTTTTCAATTCGAAAATTGGGTGCTACTTATTTGGGTTTTCTAGTTCAAATCCTGTTGGAATCACCTCATTCGTCACCAACCACATTTCAAATTTCTGCTGTATCCATTTTCATTTTCTGATACTTTGACTGCTGCCAGAGCTTCCTTTGGAATGCTCAACTCTTCAACCTGCCGCAGTGATCTGTTGGAATTACTCATAGACTTTGTTTCAGCAAATCTTTGTATTATATTAATACCCCAAAGATAAATTCTTAAACATGAAATTGGTTTTTAATAAATTATATGCAGACAGGAAAAACAAGTTACTAATTCACAAAAACACAAGCAATAAGAAACGGGGCGTTTGCATTGGCAGAAAAGCACTTAATGCAACAGCCCCATAATTTTTATTCCTTGCGGCCCCATTTCATTTCTGTGCCGTGCTTGTCATATTTCTTTCTTTTTCCCGTAACGTGTTCAATGTCCAGTCTCAGCACATATGTTACGTTGTAGCTTACATCAACGGCAGCGTCGAAGTACGGCATGTCTTCGGGAGTGTATTTTTCGCTTATAAGCCTCAATCCCAAAACTTTTTCGTTCTTGTCCTCAACGATGCTCACAGTGCCGAAAACAACGGCAGATTCATACTCTGTTGTAAATCTGGTTTCCAGAGTTTTTTTGATTTCCTGGTTTACATCTGTGTTCTGGTTTAATTCAACAGGTACATGCACATCACCGACAAATGACATGCAGACCTTTGGATTCCTATTGATATTATCGATCTTAGTGCCGATTTTGGCGGAATGAAAGTAAATCTTATCATCTCTTCTGACGGGAGAAACAGGGATACAGTAAGGGCTTCCATCTTCATTGACTGTAGCCATGGTACCATACTCTGCCTTGTCAATTATGGAGTATGCAAAGTCCTTGTCCATCTCACGGTCTTTTCTTCTCATTGGATTCATGAATACACCTCTTTTCTGGTTAAGTCCGCTGATTTCATCAGTTAAATAACTGAATACACGTTCGTTCCTCTGCCGGCTGCGGCAAAGTATTTCAGCTAAGCGGCTGTTTTCTACATTGTATAATTTATGACAAGTTTTTGCAATAAAAATTAACACTATATGATAAATATTCCAATTACTTTTTCTTCCAGTTGTCCGATATATATTAGGTACTACAGCGGTCAGAAATATTAAATATTCTAAGAAATCAGAATTTTAATATATGTAAAATATTGTTTTAATTTGTCGAAAATAATAATATAATATTTAAAATATTTTCACTATGGTCAAGGACAGAAAGGAAAAAGATGAAAGAAACCCAAACAGGTAAAAAAACCATATCCATAAGATTCAGTATAATAATTTTGTTCGTGTCGTCCATGCTGATAACCGTAAGCTACATCGGTTATCAGGTGTTTTCGGGCTGGATTGAATCTACGGACAATAATATAAAGATAATAGCAGAGAACACAAATGCGGAAATATATAATCAGGTGAGTGAATTCATCAAAAACCCGCTTCACATGAACGAATCAAACTACATGCTCATAGAAAATGGAATAATTAATCTGCATAACGAAAAGGAAAGAGAAAAATATTTTGCCGGTATACTGAAGTCTCATGAAGGGGACTATTTCCATAGCTTTGCCATAGGGCTGGAGACAGGAGAGTATTACGGAGCAGTGAAAAAAGAGGATGGAACAATTATACTGGCAAGAGAGAACCAACAGACCGGAGGGGAAGCTTGGTATTACAATGTTCAAGAAGATCTGACCGCAGGAGATTTTGTCGAAAGCTACGGAAAATATGATCCCAGAACCAGGGAATGGTATCAGGCTGCCAAGGGAAACAAGGAAACAGTGTATTCAAAGGACTTTAAGCATTTCTATGTTAATGAGATGGTAATTTCAGCTTCAACTCCAATTTATAACACTGATGGAAATCTGAAAGGTGTTCTTGCGACACACCTGACCTTGTCCATAATAGACGACTACATTAAAAATATTGTCATCGGTAAAAACATGGAAGCTTACATTGCTGACAAGGAAACCGGAAACCTCATCGCCAATTCTGTCGGGATTGACAACTACATCATACTTGAAGAAGGCAGTGTCACAAGATACAGCATAAGCGATTTGGGCAACGGCTTGATAGAAGAGGCATATGAAAAGTTCATGAGAGACGGCACTAACAGCATGAAACTAAAAACAGGGGGGGATTACCTGTATGTCAAAATAAACGAATATCAGAACAACGGTCTTGACTGGATATGCATAACTGCCATGTCGGACAGAATGTTTATGAAAAGCATAAAAGACAACTTTACACAAACAGTTCTGCTGGTACTTTTTGCATTGATTCTATCACTGCTGGTTTACCTGGCATTTACTTACAAGGCTTTCAAGCCTATGGAAGATCTTATAGAAACGACGGAGAAGTTTGCCAAGGGGGACCTTAAGCAGCGGGCTACGGTTTTCAGGGACGACGAAATAGGCAAAATAACCGTCTCGTTTAACAGGATGGCAGACACAATGTACCAGCTGGTAAACAACCTTGAGGAAAAGGTTCGGGAAAGAACCCAGGAGCTTGACAGAACCAACAATGAGCTGAGAGAAAATGTGGAGCAGATAAAATACCTGAGCTATCACGACTCACTGACGGGACTGTACAACAGAATGTATTTTGAAGATGCGCTGAAACGACTGGATAAAAATGAAAACCTGCCCATATCCATAATATTCGGCGATGTCAACGGCCTGAAACTCACTAACGATGTGTTTGGTCATGGTGCAGGGGATGAGCTTCTGAAGAAAGCAGCAGAGACCCTTAAAAAAGCATGCAGGTCAAAGGACATTGTAGCCCGCATGGGGGGAGATGAGTTTGCAATCATACTGCCTAATACCTCCAGTGAGGATGCGGAAAATATAACCGCTAGGATCCGAACCGAACTGACTAAGGAGCAGATTTCAGCTATAAAATGCAGCATGTCGCTGGGGTTTGACACGAAGGAGGATATGGACAAGGATCTGGTGAGAATCTTGGAAAATGCTGAAGAGTTTATGTACAAGTGCAAGACTCTCAACAGAGAAAATGTGAATTCGGAGCTGATAAAAACCATAATTGCAACTCTTCATAAAAACAGCCCCAGAGAGTTGCAGCATTCAGTCAATGTTGGCAGCATTTCAGCAGCCATAGGAAAGAAGCTGGGACTTCCTAAAGAAGAAGCTTTAAAGCTCAGGCAGGCAGGATACATGCACGACATAGGCAAAATAGCAATCAGAAAAGAGACAATGGAAAAAAACCATGATCTAAGCAAGGAAGAAAGCAAGGAAATGCAGCAGCATACGGTGGCAGGCTACAGGATATTGAATCTGTTCGACGAGACCATGAATCTGGCAGAAAGCGTAATGAGTCATCACGAAATGTGGGACGGAACAGGATATCCCAACAGGCTTAAGGGAGAGGAAATTCCGTTGTCGGCAAGGATAATAGCTGTGGCTGAAGACTATGACATATTGACAAACCCGGATTACGGCAACAATAAGTCCAAAGAGGAAGCCCTTGAAGAAATCAGGAGGCTGTCAGGCACAAAGTACGATCCGAATATTGTCGATGCGTTCGTAAGTACCATGGCAGAATAGTTAAAAATGCATGGGCACGTCATCCTAAGCGTAGCGAAAGATGCCCTCAAAACAAAACCCCCAGCAGAGCATAATCTGCTGAGGGTATTTTTTACTTTGAAATTAGTCTAATGCTTCAGCAAGCAATTCGTACAGGCACTCATACACGCAGCGGCATCTGTTTCTGATTCTGTCGCCTTCCGGGCTTACATCATTGCCGTTGTGGTGATGATGGTGATGGCACGGTCCGTCATTTTCTTCGAGAGCATCTTCCAGTAATTGCAACAGGCACCAGTATACGCAGTCGCAGTCGCATCTGATTCTGCCTGTTTCACCGCCAACATTTCCATTGCATTTTCTTCTACCGATTACTCCGGCAACATTTCCGTTATTATTTGGTCTGCTCATTCAAAACACCTTTTTATATAATTTTGAGCCAAGCTCATTAATATCATATGACCGTGTCCCAAAAGTGTGACAAGGATAAAAAGAAAATAATTTTTTACATAGTTTTATGCATCCTGGAACACAAACTTTGCGTCGTCCTGAGCGAAGCGAAAGATGCCCTAACCCTATTTTTCAGGTTTTTTGAAAAATAGCGGTAGGTCATTCGCAATGAGCAACTAATTTATGTGAGCGAAAGCGAACAAATAAATTAGCATGCGAAACTGCGGGATCTCCCTGATTATTCGCATTAACAAAAAATAAGGATAAATTTCACCAAAGTTTTACATATTGACTTCAATTCCATTTATTTTTGTTTGCAATTGAAGTATGCCGTGTTATAATATATAGGCATAATTTAAACGTGTCTAAATCAATTACAATATGGGGGAACAAAGTGAAAGCTAATAACAATGCAAAAAAAGAACCATTAAAAATAGATTACGAAAACAAAAGACTGTCAACATTCTACTTCTTGCCTCTTTTATTAATTGCTGGATTTATTCCATTGATTGTATACGGCAAATACTTGTACCTTTCGGGAACAACTCAATCATTATATTGGACAGGCCAGCAAAAGTATCTGGATTTCTTCAGCTACTGGAAGTCACGCTGGGTGATTGCGCTGACAATGATTGGATTAGTATTTTACATCATATTATATGTGCAAAAAAAATTACCTTTCAAGAATTTAAAACAATACTACATTCCCCTTGGAATTTACGCAATATTTGTAGTTGTATCAACCATATTTGCAAAAGACACTCAAACAGCGCTTTGGGGTTTTGTGGATATGTATCAGGGTATGTTTGTGCTGTTAAGTTACGTAATCATCACATTCCTGACTATTAATTTCGTAAACAATGAAAGGGATGTGAAATTGTTTGTAAAGGCATTTACATTTTTGATGATTGTTGAAGGCATTTTCGGCATTACACAGTACTTCGGATTCGATTTTTTCCAGACAGCTTTAGGAAAGAAACTTATTGTTCCAAGCGATGTACAGGTTGAAAACCTCTCATTTTCCTTTGGACCAAAAACAATCTACGGTACGCTGTTCAACCCCAACTTCGTTGGAAGCTTTGCTACATTGATGCTGCCGTTGGCGGTGGCATTTCTGTTATTGGCAAAAACAAAAAAACAAAGAATATTGTATACAGTAATTGTCGCGATGATGATTTTTACTTGTATAGGAAGCAATTCAAGGGCTGGCTACTTAGGTGTGGCTGTTTCAGCTTTGTATGTCCTTTGGCTGTTCAGAAAAAATGCCATCAAACATTGGAAAGGTATAATTAGTATTTTTGCAGCATTTGCTATTTTTCTGGTTGGTTTGAATGTAATATCACAAGGTGCAATATTTAGCCGATTAAAAGAATTCAATATAAAAGAACAAATTGAAATTACCCGTGCCACTAATGAGAATGCATTTAAAATAGAAGATATCGCATTAGGAAAAGATTCATTTTCTATTACAACAAGCAGAGAAAAATTAAATTTTAAAATTGTTGGAGATAAACTTTATTTCTCAGATCAAGACGATAAAGAATTAAGAATTGAAACTAAAGGAAATAAAATTACTATAAATGACAACAGGTATTCAGACTATAAGATAATTATTGCAGATAACTACCCTGGAATTACCGTAGAAAGATCGAGCAGAGTAATGAATTTCTATTTTTCTGAAAATGGTGTCAGATTAATAGGTACCGGTGGAAAATTGATAGAACAGACAGTTCCTGCAGAGTCATTTGGACCATTAAACGGATTGGAAAAACTGGGCTCAAACAGAGGCTATATTTGGGGAAGAACAATCCCATTGTTAAAAAACTATATGTTCTATGGAGCAGGACCTGATAATTTCCCGATGGCATTTCCACAAGATGACATATTGACTAAGATTAATGTTTATATCGACTCTAACATTGTAGTTGATAAGGCTCATAGTTTATATTTACAGATAGCAGTAAATACAGGTGTGTTGTCGCTGTTAACTTTGCTGGCAATCTGGGGTTACTATATCTTCAGCAGCTTTAAGTTGTACAATAAGGTTGAACTGAATTCTCTGGAAAGATATGTTGGTGCATTTTGTTCTGCAGGAATATTGGGGTACTTGGCAGCAGGTATTTTTAACGATAATGTAGTCAGTGTATTTCCAATATTCTGGATTATATTAGGTATGGGAATCAGCATCAACATGCGTATAAAGAATAAATTATCTGACAGAGAACCTTAGGTAAGTATTATATAATTTTATTACTTTAATGAAGCTTTTGGTATTAGAAGAGGATATTTGTATCACTGTAAAATAGAATGAGGTGTTTTAGTGAAGAATAATATTAAAAAAGACGGATATATGTTTAAAATACTGGAGGAGCTAATATATATAGCCTGTGTCTTGCTTGGGTTCTATATAGCCTTTTTAGTAAGATTTAACATGAATCCTTCGCTTTTTAACATAAAACCATTTTATGATAATATTCATTATATTGTAATTGCTTCAGTAGTTGTGTTTTATCTATATAATATAGTTTCGACAGTAAAGAATACTCTGTTTGAAAATGCTTTGATAATAGCTATATCTTTAGTATTAATCAATATGATAGTAATAGCTGTAGTGTTTTTTGACAGGGGTTTTTCATTTCCGCGAAGTGTCTTCTTGTTAGGTCTTCCTATCCAATTTGTTTTTATGTTTATTATAAAGATTTTCATAATAAAATATATTAAGCACTACAGAAAATCTAAAAACATCATGATAATAGCTTCTAAGAAAGAAGCTGAGAGAATAGCAGTGAAATTATTATTGGATAAGTCAAACCTGGATAATGTAAGGTATATCTGCAATGAAATAAATGATGACATATATATGTTTATTAATAGTTCCGACAAAATTTACATTGGAGATAATGTAAATAATGAAGACAAATTAAACATTATGAAATACTGCTCCATTATGAACAAGGACGTTTATTTGATTCCAGGCTTGTTTGAAATATCAATGGTTAATTCCAAGACAACTCAGATAGATGATATGCTCGTTCTAAAAATAGACCGATTGGGATTGTCTTTTGAGAGAAGAATTGTTAAAAGAATCATAGATATAGCTGTTTCTTTAATTGGATTGATTCTCACTGCACCCGTCTTGCTGCTTGTTTCAATTGCAATTAAGCTATTTGATAACGGCCCGATTTTCTTCAGGCAAGAAAGGATAACTGAGGGAAATAAAGTGTTTGATTTGTACAAGCTAAGAACAATGGTGGTTGATGCGGAAAAACATTCCGGTCCTGTACTGGCAACTGATAAAGATACCAGAATCACTCCGCTGGGAAGGTTTTTGAGATCTTCCAGGCTGGATGAAATTCCGCAGCTCTTAAACGTTTTGAAAGGTGATATGAGTATAGTAGGACCGAGACCGGAAAGACCTTATTTTGTTGAAAAATACAATGAAGAAATAGAAGAATTCAAATACAGAGTTTTCGTAAAAGCCGGAATAACAGGCTTAGCGCAAATAATGGGTAAATATTCCACTGATGCAAAGAATAAAGCAAAGTATGACTTGCTGTATATAATGAATTATTCCTTGATGCTTGATATTAAAATAATTTTTAATACGGTCAAGATAATGTTTATGAAAGAAAGTTCAGCAGGTGTTGCTGATGACAAAAGACTGGAAGACATCATTAAAGAGCTGAACTTAAAAACATATGAAGAACTCGGTGTTACCAAAGTAGACAACATATAATTGATACTGAATAGTTTAATAACAGGGGTATTTATGAAAATCATCGAACCGACAGTAAGTTTAATTACCGTTTCATTTAACAGTGAAAAAACTATTGCTGATACAATTGAATCTATATTAAAACAAACATATGATAAAATAGAATATATAGTTGTTGATGGATTATCATCTGACAATACTGTGAGCATAGCGAAAAGTTATGAACCTCTTTTTTTAAAAAAGGGTTATACATTTAAACTGGTATCTGAAAAAGATAAAGGTTTGTACGATGCTATGAACAAAGGCGTTAAATTGGCTGGCGGTGACATAATAGGAATCTTGAATTCAGATGATTTTTATGTTGATGAATTTGTAGTTGAAAAAGTTGTGAAGAAAATGACTGAAGATAGTGCTGACTGCCTGTATGCTGACTTGCTGTATGTCGACCAGGATGATACCAGCAGGATTGTAAGAAGGTGGAAGGCTAAAACGGGAGATTTCAGATTAGGTTGGAATCCTCCTCATCCCACGACATTTATAACTAAAAAGACTTACGATAAATTTGGCCTTTACAAGTCTGAATATAAAATATCCTCAGACTATGACCTGCTATACAGGGTTATCCATAAGGGAAAAGCAAGACTGTCATATCTCGAGGAATATATTGTAAAGATGCGGGTTGGAGGCAAATCAACCAGCGGCATCAAAGGTAATATTGTCTCTAATAAGGAAATATACAATACACTAAAAGAAAACAATCAGCAATTTAAGCTATTAATTATATTTATAAGATTGTTGGTAAAAATTAAACAGTTCCTATAACATGATTCCATATTTTACAAGGAGATATAAAATGAATAAAACAGCATTAATAACAGGGGTTACAGGCCAGGATGGTTCATATCTGGCAGAATTTTTATTGGACAAGGGGTATGAGGTTCACGGATTAGAAAGGCGTTCTTCTGTCGATATGCACGAGAGAATAGAGCACATAATTGACAATGAACATTTTCACATGCATTATGGCGATTTGACTGATTCTTTGAGTCTTGTAAGAATTATTTCTAAAGTGAAACCAAACGAAATATACAATTTAGCTGCGCAAAGTCACGTGCAGGTATCATTCGAAGTACCTGAATATACAGCAGATGTTGATGCGGTTGGTGTTTTGCGAATTATCGAAGCAGTTCGCCAGCTGAATATGGAAAAAACATGCCGAATCTATCAAGCTTCCACTTCAGAGTTGTTTGGTAAGGTTCAGGAAATACCTCAAAAAGAGACCACTCCATTTTATCCCTATTCCCCTTATGCATGTGCAAAGCAGTATGCATATTGGATTGTGAAGAATTACAGAGAAGCTTATGGCATGTTTGCTGTAAACGGAATATTATTTAATCATGAATCTGAAAGAAGAGGGGAAACATTTGTAACCAGAAAAATTACTCTTGCTGCCTCAAGAATATCAAAAGGACTGCAGGAAAAATTATACCTTGGGAATCTTAACGCACTGAGAGACTGGGGATATGCAAAGGATTATGTTGAGTGCATGTGGATGATGCTGCAGCATGAAACGCCGGAAGACTTTGTAATTGCAACAGGAGAACAATACTCGGTAAAGGAATTTTGCGAACTGGCCTTCAAGCATGCAGGCATTGATATAGTCTGGGAAGGAAATGGTATCGAAGAAAAAGGTATAGACAAGGATTCAGGTAAGGTATTAATAGAAGTTGATCCTAAGTATTTCAGACCAACTGATGTAGAAACATTGCTGGGTGACCCCACAAAAGCAAAGACACTGCTGGGCTGGAACCCACGAAAAACATCATTTGAGGAATTGGTAAATATTATGATGGACAATGACATGAAGCTGGCAGATCGTGAGGTTAAAACGAAATGCTGAAAATGATGGGTAAGGACGAAAAAATTTATGTGGCCGGTCATCGCGGTATGGTTGGTTCAGCAATAGTACGCAGACTGCAAAGTGAAGGATATACAAACATTATAACGCGTACTTCAAAAGAGCTGGATTTAAGGCGTCAATCCCAGGTTGAGGATTTTTTTGCAGAAGTGAAGCCTGATTATGTATTTTTAGCAGCTGCAAAGGTGGGCGGTATTGTTGCCAACAATAGTTTTCCGGCGGATTTTATGTATGAAAACATGATTATGGAAATGAATGTAATAAAAAGTTCATTTGATAATAAAGTAAGAAAACTACTGTTTCTGGGTTCTTCCTGCATTTATCCGAGACTGGCGCCGCAGCCGATGACCGAAAGTTGTCTGCTTACAGGAGCTTTGGAAAAAACCAATGAGGCATATGCCTTAGCCAAAATTTCAGGACTTAAATACTGCGAGTTCCTAAACCGTCAGTACGGGACAGACTATATCAGTGTAATGCCAACAAATTTGTACGGCCCAAATGACAACTATCATCCGGATAATTCACACGTAATTCCCGGATTGCTGAGAAGATTTCATGAAGCGAAGCTGTCTTGTGAAAAAGAGGTAGTTGTATGGGGGACAGGGAGAGTACTAAGAGAGTTTCTATACGTTGATGATCTGGCAGATGCCTGTGTCTATCTTATGAATTCATATTCAGGAAATGAAACTGTAAATATTGGAACAGGAAAGGAAGTAACAATAGCCGAGCTTGCTGAAACAGTAAAGAGTGTTGTGGGTTTTAATGGTAAAATAACTTATGATACCACAAAACCGGACGGGACCCCCAGAAAGCTGCTGGATGTCACAAAGCTTACAAATATTGGCTGGACATACAAAACAGAGCTGGAAGAAGGTTTGGCTATGGCTTACAATGATTTTATAAGCAGTAATATCAGGACTGAAAGATAAATAAAAAGTTAATCTCAGGAGAATATATTTAATGAATGTAATATTATTATCAGGGGGATCGGGAAAAAGACTTTGGCCTCTTTCAAATGAAACCAGATCTAAACAGTTTTTAAAGCTGCTCAAAGATGAGAGCGGCAATACTGAATCAATGGTACAAAGAGTTTACAGGCAGATAAAAGAAGCTTCAATAGATGCAAACATAGTTGTAGCAACAGGAAAATCACAGTTGGATTCCATCAGAAGCCAGCTGGGTAACAGTGTAGATGTTGTTATTGAACCAGACAGGAGAGACACATTTCCTGCCATAGCTTTGTCCAGTGCATATCTTAAATATGAAAAGAACATGGATGACGAAGAGGTGGTATTAGTTTTGCCTGTTGACCCGTATGCGGAACTGAATTATTTCAAGACATTGACAAAAATGGAAGAAATGGTAATGCAAGGTGTTTCAAACATGTCGTTGATGGGAATTAAACCGACATATCCTTCTGCAAAATATGGATATATTATTCCAAGGAAGAACAGCTGTTTAGTGGAAAAGTTTCAGGAAAAGCCCAGTGAGGAATATGCTGAAACGTTAATTAAAGAAGGAGCAATTTGGAACGGAGGCGTATTTGCCTTTAAGCTTGGATATCTGATTGACATAATAAAAAAATATATTAACTTCGATTCTTTTAAAGAAGTAAGAGACAATTATGACAGTTTGCCCAAAATCAGCTTCGATTACGAGGTTGTTGAAAAGGAAAAATCAATTTCAGTAGTGGAATACGAAGGTATCTGGAAGGACTTGGGAACATGGAACACCCTTACAGAAGTCATGGATGACAATACACTTGGTCATGTTATAATTTCTGAAAGCTGCCAAAATACACATGTTATTAATGAGCTGGATATACCGATAGCTGTCTTGGGTACCAAGGATATAGTTGTAGCCGCAAGCCCGGATGGGATATTGGTATCTGATAAACACCAAAGTTCATACTTGAAAACATACGTGGACAATATCCATCAACGCCCTATGTTTGAAGAAAGACGCTGGGGAGAATACAAGGTGATAGACTATGTGTCATACGGTGACGGCACCTCTTCTCTGACAAAAAGCCTGTTTATGAAATCCGGAAAATCAATAAGCTACCAGTCTCATTCAGTTCGTGATGAAATATGGACTATTGTTGATGGCACGGGAGATTTGGTTATTGACGGACATGTGCGAAACGTAAGAAGAGGAGACGTGGCTTATATAACCAAAGGGCAAAAACATGCAATCAGAGCAAATTCTGATCTTAGATTCATAGAAGTGCAGATAGGAACCGAATTGCTTGAAAGTGATATAGAACGGTTCGAGTGGGAGTGGAACTGATTAAGTCCAGAAATCGGAGTTAAGATATGAATAAATTAAAAATGATTATAAACACATTTCTTTTCAGATTTAAACTTCTAAAAAGAAATATCAATATATCAATGCTGGCATTCCTTGATAATAGATGTAGTCTTACAGATAATATTAAGGTGGACAGGTTTTGCGTGCTGCACAACGTCTCTATTGAAAAATATTCGTATATAGGGTTTAATTCACATATAAAAAACTGTAAAATAGGTAAGTTTTGTTCCATTAGTTCGGATGTGAAAATTGGACTTGGCAACCATCCAACTCAAATGGTATCAACTTCTCCGATATTCTACAGCAATGATAATCCATTTTCCTTGAAATGGGTCAGCAGCAATTCCTTTGAGGAATACGAAGAGGTCAACATAGGAAATGATGTATGGATAGGAACCAATGTTATCATCATGGGCGGTATAAACATAGGAGATGGTTCGATAATAGGAGCAGGATCCATTGTAACCAAAGATGTAGCCCCTTATTCAGTAGTTGTTGGCGCTCCTGCAAAAGTGATCAAGAAAAGATTCAAAGAAGATGAAATTGAAGCTCTTCTAAAAATGCGATGGTGGGAATGGGATGATGAATTACTAAAAAACAAAATTCAATGCTTCGCTGACATTGAATCTTTTATTAATGATTATAAAATAAACGGGTGATATAATGGGAAAGTTCCAATTGTTATTTCAAGTTGATAAATTAATGATAAACATTGCCGGTGCCTGCATAAGTTTGGTAAGGACACCAAAGCTGTTAAAATACAGAAAGCTTCTGGAGAAAAATAAGACACTGAAGGAAAACAGAGTGTCTGATAAGTGTTATATTTGTGGATTGGGGCCGTCACTTAAGTCAGTTAACCTGAATGAACTGGATGGAGACACAATAGTTGTAAACAGGTTTAACCGTTTTGACAAGGAAAAAAATTTCAGTCCAACATATTACTGCATTACTGACAGCGGTTTTTTAAGCCAGGAGAACCAAAAAGAACTGATTGAAGCAACGAGCTACTACAAAAACACAAAATACTTTTTGAATGCTGCATTTTTTGATTTCATAAACGATAAGTCCGACAACAGTGAAAACTTATACTATTCATGTAACTGGAAAGGCTCCTTCAGCCATAAAAATGAAATAGATTACGCAAAAAATGAATCCGTTATGGAAAATGTTGTCTGTTATGCAATAAGTCTGGCTTTATATATGGGGTACAAGGAAATTATCCTGCTTGGATGCGATTATAACACTTTTGCCACTCAGAAGCCAATACACTGTTATGGCGAGGAGGACAGCCGAAAAATAAGTTTATCATATGAATTGTTCTGCTATTCTTTTGTATCCGACACACACTATGAACTTGATAAGTATGCAAAGAGACATAATGTAAGAATCATTAACGCGACACCAGGCAGTTTAATAGATGCCTATGAAAGAGATGATAATTACATTTCAAACATCCGGAATGCTAATAAATAATTTAAAACAGAGGTTAGTAAATTGAAGGTATTGCTTGCGGCACCATACATTTATATTAAGGGACATAAACACGGATCAAGGAATCAAAGCGGACTGGCCTATATGATCAGAGATATTGCAGAAATGTTATCAGACCAGGGAGCAGAAGTTTATGTTTTGACCCAATCAGTATTTACTGAAAAGATGAAGGTCGGAAATATTAATATGTTGCCAAAACAACTTATCCATATGGTAATCGGATGTAAGCCGGCATATTTAAAGTATGCACTGAAGGCTATACGAAAAGAAAGTTATAGCATAAGCAAGAAAGTACGCATATTGATGTATTTCCTTACCGGTGGATATTTGGAAAGTACAATAAATAGGATTAAACCAGATGTAGTTCATATTCACAGCATAGGCCTGTATACATTGCCTTTTATCATGGCCTGCATCAGAACCGGTACCAAGTTTGTTGTAACACTGCATGGTCTGGTATCTTTCACAGAATACGAGAACAGCGGCAAATTAGAGAAATCATTAGAAAAGGAATATCTGAACTTTGCTCAGAAGTTTGATGTCACAACAACAGTTGTAAGCACAGGAGTCAAAAATAGAATTGAGAACTGGCAAAAGGGGAATTCTGATTATATAAAGGTAATATTGAATTCGTTTAAACAAGATTGTGTAAAAGCAAAGACAAATAATGATAGTAATAAATTAATACTATGTGTCGGTAGTTTGTCTGACAGGAAAAATCAGCTGCAGGCCATAAGAGCTTTTGAACTGTTAAAAGATAAGAGAAAAGAAGGATATAAACTGTTATTGGTGGGTGATGGCCCCAAAAGAGAAGAGTTAGAAGGTTATATCCGTGATCATAATTTACATGAAGTGCAGTGCGTTGGAAAAATCGAAAGGTCTCAAGTACAGGAGTTGTATGACAGGGCTTCGCTACTGGTAATGTCAAGTATCGATGAAGGATTTGGTCTGCCGGTTATAGAAGCATATTCAAAAGGTATTCCGGCAGTTGCATTTGCAGATTTGGATGCAATACCTGATTTATACAATGAAGATACAATGATTTTAGTAGATGAACGAACAGATATTGCTTTATCAAAAGGTATTGAGCAGGCACTTGAAAAAGAATGGGATAAAGAAAATATAAAGAGCTATTATAAAAAATTTCAGCCGTCTGCAATAGGATTTCAATATTATGACTTGTTAAGCAGCTGTGAAAAAACTCATGCCAAAACTGAAGATTTTACCGATATGTTACAAAATTTATTTTAACTCCTAAATAATTGAAAATATCGGTGAGTTCTTATTAAAATTTTCAAAATTGAAAAGGATTAAAGATGATTGAAAATTTAACGAATATCGGGAAAAAATTATACGACAACATATTTTCATATTTTTTAATATTTAGTATATGCATAGGCGGATATGTTTTGCCAAATACAAGCTTTTCGCTTGGACTTTTTGTTTCCTTTGTGTTTTCAGTAGTAGTTTTTTTGTATTATATTATTGCTAAAAAGCATGTATTTTTGTTTGATAAAGGATTGTTCTTATTTATATTTTATATCTTCTTCAGCCAACTTGTCTTGTCTATAGCCAGCGGCGAAATTGTAATAATAAAAAGACTTTTTATCGTAATAGTTACATCCTTCACAATATTTGTTTTTTACAACCTTATAAGTGAAGAAAGCTTTTTAAAGGCATATGAAGTAATCGGAATAATTTGTTCAATAGGATTGCTGTATCAAGCCTTGATGGTATATATTCTCAAGCACCCTGTAAGCCCAATAGTAATATTAAGCAGAGTATTTGTTCCAAAAACAAACTGGGCATCAAATATTTTAAGACCAATGTCGTTTTTTCAGGAACCTCAGGCATATGCAACATTTATGCTGCCACTGCTGGCATATACATTAAATCACAAAAAATATCTGTTAAGTATTTTTTTTGTAATATGTATTTTTTTATCCACTTCTACAACAGGTGTAATAATGGCAGTTGGCATATGCTTATATACAGCCTTAATAATAAACAAACATAAACTTTCATCATATATTTTCCTGATAATTATGATAATAATTTTTCTGTTGATTGTCAGAAGCGATATATTCATTTATACAATTAACAAGGTAATTAACATAAGCTTTAACAATGAAAGACTTTCAAACGGGTTTACAATACTCAAAAATCTGGATTATAAACAATTGATCTTTGGAGTAGGTGCGGGAAACATTTATAATATAATGTTCAATCAATCAATAAAATTGCCCAAGTATTACTCGACATTTTCAGGAATAATCATTGATTATGGGATTTTGGGATTATTTCTTTATTGTTTTATGCTTTACAGGCTTTTTAGAAGGCAAAACAAAATTGGCAGACTATTTGTAATTATGATTTTTATTTTATCATTTACACAGACCATTTTGTTTAATACAGCGTTTGTTAATTTCTATACGGCATACTTCATATGTTCATTGAATGAAGAAAAAAACTTTTACAAACTTGTTTTCAATTCTCATAAAGGGGGGGAACCATCATAATAGTTGCACATATCGAGTCAGGTCTGGGCAATCAGATGCTGGACTATGCAGAATACCTGGCATTAAAAAGGTCTAATCCCAACGAAAAGTGTTATATTGAGAATCTTATATATGAAATAGGAGACAGTCAATCTGCAATCAGCATGTGGAATGGCTACGAACTTGAAAGTGTATTCGATATTAAAGCGCCTAACATTAAAGAAATCTTCAGCGAAGATCAGTGGAACGAAATAATAAATCATGTGAAGGAAAGCAGGTTCTGGCTTGACAATTGGCGTTATTCCGATGCTGTATGCAAGGCTTTCGCAAATGAGGGAGTGCTGCTAAAGCCATTGAATAACAGACCTTCTTTGGAGGAAAAAGAAAAAACAAACGGAATCCTGAAAAGGACTAGAACGAGATTTGCAGGAACATATATTGGGTATTCCGTTAAAAGGCTTCTATACATTGTCTTTCAAAATGCTGTGATAAAAAAGGTATCAACACCGGAAAAATTATTCTATGCGACGGATGAAGATATATACGGAGGTCATTTTTTAAAATTTCAGTATAAAGGAAACGGCATTGATAATATAGATGCTGATATAAGGCAGGCCTTTAAATTCAGCGAGATAACAGATGATAAGAACTTAGTATGTCTAGATATAATAAACAGTACCAATTCTGTTTCAATCCATGCGAGGCGTGGGGATATGCTCGGCATCAACAAGTATTGTTATGAGTATGGATATTTCAAAAGAGCTGTAAAATTCATCAAAAGAAAAGTTGCAGATCCTGTTTTTTTCTTCTTCTGTGATCCTGGAAGCGTTGAATGGTGCAGGGAGAATTATGATATTTTTGGACTGGATAAAAATGAGGATACAGTCAATTTTGTAGACTGGAACAAGGGTAATCAAAGTTACAGGGACATGCAGCTAATGAGCAAATGTAAACACAACATAATAACCACCAGTTCATTTGGATGGTGGGGGGCTTATTTAAATGAAAATCCCAATAAGATAACATGTTCTCCGGATATTAGAATAAATACAACAAATTCGTTTTAAATGATAAGCTTTACTATATAATCAATAAGAAAGGATTGAAACCATGTCACGAAAAACTTTTTTTATTAAGGATATTGAAGTCGGTGAAGGAGCAATACCATTAGTAATACCCGATATAGGAATCAATCATGAGGGCAGTCTTTACGTTGCAAAACAAATGGTTGATGCAGCCTTCAGGGCAGGTGCAAGAATTATCAAACATCAGACTCATGTGATTGATGATGAAATGAGTTCAGCGGCTAAAAAGGTTCTGCCTGGAAATGCTGATGTATCCATATATGAAGTAATGAGCAGATGTGCTTTAAATGAAGAAGAAGAATATGAGCTGATGAGATATACCGAATCATTGGGTATGGTATTTTTAAGCACACCATTCTCAAGAGCAGCAGCTGATAGGCTAGAGAAGTTTGGAGTATCTGCTTATAAAATAGGTTCCGGTGAAATGAACAACTATCCATTACTTCAACACATTGCTTCATTTGGAAAACCTATGATCGTATCTACGGGAATGAACAATATAAGCAGTGTTTCAAAAGCTGTCAGAATACTTGAAAATTCCGGAGTAGACTATGCCCTGATGCATACAACAAATCTATATCCTACAGATCCTCGACTGGTAAGACTTGGAGCCATGCAGGAAATGATGAGAGAATTTCCCGGAATACCAGTGGGTTTGTCAGATCATACCTTAAATAACAATGCATGCATAGCAGCCATAGCCTTAGGAGCTTCGTTGGTAGAAAGACATTTCACTGACACCAAGGAAAGGACAGGGCCCGACATCGTATGCTCAATGGATGAACAAGCATTGAGGGAGATGATACAGGCAGCAAATGAGGTTCCCTTGATGCTGGGAGGAACCAAGGAAGCAGCCAGAGAGGAACAGGTCACCATAGACTTTGCATTTGCTACGGTTGTCACAATTAAACCCATAAAAAAGGGTGAGACTTTTACTAAAGACAACTTGTGGGTAAAAAGGCCTGGAACTGGAGAGATACTGGCAGAGGAATATGAGTCGCTGCTTGGTAAAAAGGCAAGGCTTGATATTCCTGATGATGTTCATTTAGAATATGATATGATAGAAGGTTAAGTCCATGTTTGACAATGGAACGCAACAGAAAAAAAACATATTATTCATAACAGGTACCAGAGCCGACTACGGAAAAATTAAGTCCCTGATAAGGTCTGTAGAAGACAGTGATTCGTTTGAAGCATATGTATATGTTTCTGGCATGCATCTGCTTGAAACGTATGGCAGTACTTATAAGGAAGTTCTTAAAGATAATTATAAAAATGTATATGTTGCTTTCGGCTTAGTATATACTCAGGATATGAGCTATAACCTTGGTGACTTAATATGCAATCTGACGGGATACGTAAAGAACATCAAACCAGACATGATTATTGTACATGGTGACAGGATAGATGCTCTTGCAGGCGCAATGGTCGGAGCGCTGAACAACATAAGGGTGAGCCATATTGAAGGAGGAGAACTTTCAGGTACAATAGATGAGTCAATACGCCATGCTATTTCGAAATTTTCACACTTGCATTTTGTTTCCACAGAGGATGCAAGAAACCGATTAGTGCAATTAGGAGAAGCAGGTGACAGGATTTTTATTATCGGATCGCCGGATATTGACATAATGTTGTCGGATAAGCTTCCAACTATAGAAATGGCTAAGAGAAGGTATGACATCAATTTTGAACAGTTTTCTTTATTGATGTACCATCCTGTTACGACTGAGTATGAAAAAATAGGACAAAATATCAAGGCTCTTGTTGATGCAGTAATTGATTCAGATGAAAATTATATAGTTATATATCCAAACAATGATTTGGGGTCTGAGGTCATTTTAAACGAATACAGGAGATTCAACAATAACAATAGGTTTTTAATCTATCCTTCCATCAGATTTGAATATTTTCTGACTTTGCTGAAGAGCGCCTCATTTATGATTGGAAACTCCAGTGCCGGAGTAAGGGAAACGAGTGTCTATGGTATACCGTGTATTGATGTGGGAAGCCGACAGTCAAACAGGTACAATCCTGAAGTGATCAGAAATATACAACATGTAGAAGAAAAATATGATGATATTTTGACTGCAATAAAACAAATTGATAATTATAGGGTCAAAAACAAGATTTTCGGAAACGGTAACAGCACGGAACATTTCATAAAGACAATAGAAAACGAAGAAATTTGGAAGCTGCCAATACAAAAAAACTTTGTGGATTTAGACTGGTAGATGAAGGAGAAATAAATGATATCCGATAGACGAGTTCTGGCTTTAATTCCAGCAAGGGGAGGAAGCAAGGGCATTAAAAACAAAAATATTATCAGCCTATGCGGCAAACCTCTTATTGCTTATTCAATAGAAGCTGCTAAAAACAGTGAGTATGTAGACGATGTCATCATCACTACGGACAGTGAAAAAATTGCAGAAGTCAGCAAACAGTATGGTGCAGAGGTACCTTTCATGAGGCCTTCAGAGCTTGCTGCAGACACTTCAAAAACAATAGATGCAGTAGTTCATGCAATAGATACGCTGAAAAATTCGGGCAGGATGTATGATATTTTGGTCCTGCTGCAGCCTACTGAACCTTTAAGAACAAGTAAGGACATAGACAATGCATTAAAAAAGCATGTGGAGTCAGGATATAAAAGCATTGCATCAGTATCAGAAGTGAATGACCATCCTATTTTAATAAGGAGTATCGGCCAAAACGGAGAATTGCTACATTTAACAGAACAAAACAGTACTGTCAGGAGGCAAGATATGCCTGCTTATTATAGAATCAATGGCTGTATCTATATAAACGAAATTTCTGACATAAATTCTGAAACAAGCTTTAATGACAACAGTTTTGCTTTTGTCATGGAACAAAGCCATTCTGTTGATATAGATGATCCTGCAGACCTGGCATTGGCGGAGTATTATATAAAAACACTTAATTCAAATGACAACTTGTAATGAAAACATAAGGATAAGGAAGTATTTATGAATTTTAAAGGTACTTTGAACAGAAACAAAGACATAGTTCAGAATGTAGTATTTGCATTTATTGTCAGGGGACTGTCCATGATAGTTTCTTTATTTACTATGCCTGCATATATCAGGTACTTTCAAAATCAGACAGTGCTCGGTTTATGGTTTACCATCCTATCAGTTCTTAACTGGGTGCTGATGTTCGATTTAGGTTTAGGAAATGGTCTTAGAAATAAACTTCCGCATGCACTGGCAGAAAATGATTATGATAAGGCCAAGAAGTATATTTCTTCCACCTATCTTTCGGTTATTGTTCTGATTGCTGTATTAAGTGCATTAAGCATGCTGGTCTTCCGGTTTATACCGTGGAATACAATTTTTAATATAGACTATTCATTGATTTCGCATGAAGTTTTGGTACAGAGTGTGAAAATAGTTTTTATAGGGATCATGCTTCAATTCCTGCTGAAGTTGATTGCTTCGATACTGTATGCATTGCAAAGATCTTCAATAGTAAACTTCCTTAGTTTACTATCGAGTATCCTGATATACATTTTTGTCAGAATGGCTCCAAGTTCCGGTTTGGAACAGAATCTAGTACGTATGTCGTGGGTTAATGTGTTTGCAGTTAATATACCATTGATTGCTGCAACAGTTATTATATTTTCCACAAAATTAAAGAACTGCAGGCCAAGCTTTAAGATGTACAGTAAAAAATATGCAAGGGAAATATTAAAGATAGGCGGAGTGCTGCTTTGGCTGCAGATAGTATTTATGGTTATTTCATCAACCAATGAGTTTTTGATATCACACCTTACATCGCCGGATTCTGTAGTTGAATATCAAATATATTTTAAGATATTCAATGCATTCAGTTCTATTTTCTCACTGGCACTGGTACCTATCTGGTCTGCAGTAACTAAAGCCCATGCTGAAAAAAGCTATTCATGGATTATGAAGCTTTATAATTTGCTGCTAATCATGGCTGCCCTTGCTTTTATGGTGGAATTGGCAATTGTTCCATTTTTGCAATGGCTCGTCAATATTTGGCTTCAAGGTTCATCAATTACGGTAAAGATGCCTTACGCCATAGCCATTGCAATATCCAACAGTATTTTTGTGCTTCATAATGTAAATACTAGCTTGGGCAATGGAATGTCATATTTTAAGACTCAAATTATCTGGATGAGTTTTGCAGCATTGGTGGACATTCCGCTTGCGTATTTGTTTGTTAATTTGACTGGAAGTTGGATTGGTGTTATAATAGCAAATATTATTGCATTATTGCCGTATGAAATATTGGAACCAATCTACCTTAAAAGGTTTATTAAGAGACAATTTAATTAAATTAATCATGTTTATCAATAAATTACAAATAAGGATATAACAATAAATGGAAAGACGTAATCATTCAAGAAATGAGTTTCTGGATTATTTAAAAGGAATATCGATAATCTTGGTTTTTATCGGGCATTGTATTCAATATGGCAGTGGTGGAGTGTTTTTCTACAATGCGGGTTTCTTTGAAAATAATTTGTTTAAATTTATATATAGCTTTCATATGCCTTTATTTATGCTGGTGAGCGGATATCTTTTTTATTATACAGTTAACAGATATTCAACTAAACAGGTTTTAGTAAACAGAATTAAAAATGTATTAATACCGATTGTGGCATGGGGTATATTATCAGAATGCATCGTTATATTGAAAAATATCATTGGTCATGATCCAATAATATTGTATGAGGTTCTATATAATTTTGTTAGAATTACACTCCTGAATTTGTGGTTCCTCTGGGCTGTTTTGTATTGCAGCTTGGCAGTTGTATTTGTAAGAAGGTTTTTTAATGACAGCATATGGATGTACCTGTTGTTTTTCATGGCGTCATTTATATTGCCGGATCAGTTGAATATGCATTTGTATAAATTTATGTATCCGTATTTTGTCTCGGCATATCTGTTAAATAAGTTTAACGCAATCACCTTAACAACAAAATTAAAGAAATGGCAGATCCTGATATGTTCAGGCTTGATATTCTTTATTATGCTGTCAATATACAATAAGGATACATTTATATACAATACCGGAATTACTCTGATAGGAAAGAACATTCCTCACCAAATAACTATAAACTTATTCAGATGGGCTATAGGATATATAGGAAGCATATTTGTAATTTGTCTGTCGAAATTGTCATTTGACAGCATTACCATTGCTAATGCAAAGAAATTAATAGTTGAAGCAGGTATGAATTCATTGGGCTTATATATTCTAAATAGCTTCATGAATCAGCTGTTAATCAGACTAACTTCGAAATTCACTCTGAATTATATGATCATAATGGCTGAAACTGTAATTATGTTGATTCTGGCCTTGTTTATCAATAATATTATTAAAAGGATTCCGATAATGAATAAAATATTGCTTGGATATAGATAAGCTTTTAATTAAAAAAAATAACTGCAATAATGGGGGGAGTATCAATGAATATACTGGTAACAGGCGGAGCCGGTTACATCGGCTCACATACATGCGTATCTCTTATAGAGTCCGGACACACGGTTACGGTCATGGACAACTTATGTAACAGCAAGGTTGAAACCATAGATAAAATTGAATTAATCACAGGAAAAAAAGTCACATTCTATAATATAGACGTAACAAATGAATCTGAAGTTGACAGGATTTTTTCGAAACATGACTTTGATGCCATAATTCATTTTGCGGGTCTAAAATCTGTAGGAGAATCAGTGTCCAAACCTCTGGACTACTATTATAACAATTTACTTGGAACAATTGTAGTCTGCAGGGTTAGTCTAAAATATGGAGTGAAAAGATTTGTATTCAGTTCATCAGCTACTGTTTACGGAGATAATGAAAGCCCATTTGTAGAAACAATGAAACTACTTCCTGCCGCAAATCCTTATGGTGAAACAAAAGCCATGTGTGAAAGAATATTGATGGATATGGTTAAAGCTAATTCTGGTTATTCTGTTACCTTGTTAAGGTACTTTAATCCGATAGGAGCACATGAAAGCGGATTAATAGGAGAATTGCCTAACGGCATACCAAATAATCTAATGCCGTATATAACGCAGGTAGCAAAAGGTAAGCTGGAGAAATTGAAAATATTCGGAAATGATTACCCTACTGCAGATGGAACAGGTGTCAGAGATTACATTCACGTCATGGATCTTGCTGAAGGACATGTTGTTGCTGTTGAAAAAATGAAAGACGGTTTACAGATATATAATTTAGGCACAGGAAAAGGCACCTCTGTACTCCAATTGGTAAATGTGTTTGAAGAAGTAAACGGAATAAGAGTTCCATATGAAATTACTGACAGAAGACCTGGAGACATAGCAGAGTGCTATGCGGATGCCGGTAAAGCTGAGTCGGAGCTGGGCTGGAAGGCAAGGCAAACTATTCGTGATATGGTTAGAGATTCATGGAGATTTGAACAGAACTTATAAAAAGAGATTATTGAAAGGAGATGTATGATTATATTAATCATACTAAAATCAAATGAACAATTTTCAGAACAATTCTGCTAGATACAAGGATGAAATTGATTTAAGAGATTTGTTTATAACACTGTGGAAAAGAAAGACAGTTATAATATGTTTAACATTGGTTTTTGCAATTATAACAGCAATGGTCAGTATGTTTGTGATTACGCCTGTCTATGATTCTAAACTAAATATAGTAATCAGCATGCCGGAGGAGTATTCTACCAGATTCGGGCAATACAAACTGCCTATTACTACAAATGAGCAATATATAAATCTTATAACAAGCAATGATGTATTGATAAATACAATACAAGACATGGAATATGATAATCAAAAAATTACACTGGAAAAATTGAAAAAAAGAATCCTTGTTGTAGGCTCAGACGTTAAGGCAAATACTATACAGAACAGCTTTGAAGTAATTGTTTCAGCTGATAATCCTGAAGAATCACTTAAGCTGGCGGAGTCATTATATGAGAATTATATCGAGTTTCTGGATGTTATGACAAAAGAAAGAGCCATCAGCTACTTTATCAATTATTTTAATGTTCAAAACAAGTCTCTTGCTAATGGATTAAAAAATACAAAAGAATTGTTGAAAAAGAATGAAAAGCTGCTGGCAGAAACAAGCCCCACAATAGCAAACGGACAGGGCAACATAGAAATTCAGACGCAGATGACTAATGTAAGCAATTATGTGATTCCGGTAGATACTGCTAATCCAAATTACATTAAGATTGAAAATGATATAGTTGCTAATAAGCAGCAAATATATAACATAGAAAACAGCATTGAGATGAATGGTCAGTATCTTACAGAGCTTGAAATAGAGGAGGAAGCAATCAGCAAGTATTATGAAACAGGCCGTGCAGAAAAGCTCGAGTCCAGCGTTATTAGCGTAGTGGAAACTAGTGTGTATCTGCCGTCACCACCTGTGGCACCTACAAGAAAAACCAGTCCGAGCAATACATTTAACACATTGATTGGAGCTGTTATAGGGGGAGCAATTGGTGTTATGATAGCGCTGATCAAGGAATACTGGATTAAAAAAGCATAATAGAAAACTTAAAGATGATTGAAAGTAACCATCAAATATAAGGGGACCTTCCCACTTTTGAAAGAAGCACTTGAAGAATTATATTCACCGGATTTGATTTAAAATCCGGTGAAGTATTATTTGGGAAAGGCTTATTTGACGCTTACGATTAAAAACAATTATCTTCAAGAATTAGACATATAGAATTGAAAGTAGAGATAAGATTTATATTTGAAGGAGTAGTGTTTCTATGAAACGAACAAAGGAAGATGCGGAGCAAACCAGACAAGCTATACTGGATGCCAGTTTCGATATAATAAATACAAAAGGTTTTGAAAGAATGACAAGAGATGATATTGCCATGGAGATGGGAATGACCAGAGGAGCGGTAAATTGGCATTTCAAGACTAAAGAAGAAATTTACTTTTCAGTTCTCCAGGATATCTTAGATCGCCTTGAAGCTATCAGAAAGAAATATCAGAATGATTCCAGCATGTCTGCTGAGGAACGGCTGACAAATCTTTTTCTTATGCCCATCAGGTATGTGAAGTGGTTTGTGTTTGTTAACAGAATTCCCCATTATCTTTTGGAACAATCTGAATTCTCCAGTATTGAAAATAGAATATATCAAAACAGAATGAAGTTTTTAGAGTATTTGGAAGAAGTATTGACCGAGATTGAAAATAAATCCGGGAAAAAGCTAAGAATGCCCAAAGATAAATTGGCACAGGCATTGTATCTTATTTACGAAGGCCTCCACACCAGAAACACCTGGAATAATTCCATGATTGAATTTTCTGAAAAAGAAATTTGGGAATTATTAAGCAATATAATCTACTGACAAAGAATTTTATATTGACAAATAAAAATTTTAGTGTTATACATATATTAACGAATGTATGTATACGTAAAGTTTATAGAGCTCGGACTTTTCGTAATCATCCAACAAAATTAAACTTAGGAGGCATCAAATGGAAGCAACAAAGAGGAAAAAGTTATCATTTCCGCACGAATTCATTATCGTAATTGCAATGGCAGTATTGGCATGTATTTTGACCTACATTATTCCAGCCGGTGAATATGAGCAAATAAAATCAGAAACAGGAAAGATGATTATCAATCCGGATGTTTTCAGGTACATAGAAAACACACCAGTTTCTATATGGAAAATTCCAATGCTTTTGGTGAAAGGTTTTTACGATTCCAGCAGCTTAATATTTGCGATACTAATTTTTACCGGATCAATGCAAATTATTATGGCAACAGGAGCATTACGCGCTTTAACAAGTACAGTCATAAAAAAATTCAGCAAACGTCAGACGATAGCAATTGCAGTTATTATGTTTGTGATTGCAATATTAAGTTCCCCGATGGGGTATAATCCGTTTATAGCATTTGTACCTGTTGCACTTTTGCTGTCGCATCAGTTAGGATATGATGAATTGGTTGGGGTGGCGATGATTACCTTGGCTGCAGCAATGGGACCTAATGCAGGGATGCTGAACCCGTCCACTACAGGTATAGGCAACCAATTAGCCGGGCTGCCAATTTTTAATGGAATAGGGTTTAGGTTGATTGGATTTTTTATATTCACAGCTGTAACCATTATTTATGTGATTCGCTATGCCAACAAAGTAAAAGCTAATCCATCATATAGCTATGTTTATGGCATAAAGCCAAGTATAGGTTCAGATACAGGTGCCATTGATGAAGAATTGACAGGTCGTCAAAAACTGGTTCTGGTTACAGTAGGTATTGCTCTTATTGTATTAGTTTATGGATGTACAAAACTTGGTTGGGGTTTCCAGCAAATGTCTGCCTTTTTCCTTGTCTTGGGTGCTCTTGGCGGTATTGTTTATGGTATGCGTGCAAATGAAATATGCATGCAGTTTGCAGAAGGCAGCAAGTTGGTCGTGCGTGCCATAATTCTGATTGCTTTTGCAAGAACGATCTCTATAGTGCTTGAAGGCGGCCATGTTTTGGATACAGTTGTTTACAGCGTGTCCGGCTGGTTAAGTTATTTCCCTAAATTTCTGCAGGCTCCCGGAATGCTTCTGATACATACAATCATAAACTTTTTCATCACGTCCGGCAGCGGACAGGCAGTGGTTACAATGCCGGTAATGCTTCCGGTTGCCCAGATTATAGGGATGTCTCCTGAAACGGCAATTTTGGCACTCAACTATGGCGATGGCTTTACAAACATAATTTTTCCACACTCTGCAGCGTTGATGGCATTCTTGGTATTGTCTAATGTTCCTTATGAAAAGTGGCTTAAATTTATTTGGAAGCTGCTGTTATTATGGTATTTAATAGGATCTGTTCTCCTGGTTATAGCACAGATGATAGGATATTAATTATAAATGAAAGATAAAAAAGCTTTTGCAATACTATCAGTTTCCACGATAACAATTCTAGGCAGCTTAGCCGTAGCACCTGCTCTTGGAGGAATTAAGAGTGCATTTCCACAAATGAGCGATGAGCAAATTCAACTGATACTTACAGTAACACCGCTGTTTATAATTCCGTCATGCTTTCTGTGCAGGTATTTTACTGAAAAGATGGGAATGAAAAAGGTATTGATTCTGGGAATTGTTTTATACCTGATAGGTGGCGTAGGGACTGGACTGATGCCAAACTATTATATGATGCTTGCAGGCAGAGCTGTCCTGGGAATCGGCTGCGGATTGGTCACACCGATGGCACAAGCATTGATAAGCGCTAATTTTTCAGGATCTAAAAAGGAGCGTTTAACGGGATATTCAGCCTCTGCATCATACCTGATGGGAATTATTTCTTCTGTTATAGTTGGAAAACTGGTAGGTATTCATTGGAGGCTCGCTTTTGCCATATATTTTGTTGCATTGATTACGCTGGTGCTAATACTAAAATATCTTCCCGATGATTCAACAGACAGAAAATGCATTAATGTGAAAAAAGCAAGGCTGATATTTAACTGGAAGGCTTTTCTGGTAATTGTGGGCATGGGACTGATAAATGCAGCATTTTATACATTTTCAGTAAGCATATCATTGTTTATGAAACAGGAAGGAATCGGGGGGACTTCGAGTTCAGGTTATGTTGTAGCCGCATTCATGCTCTTTGGATTCCTGACAGGCTTAATTACAGATAAACTTAGAAATATTTTCAAACAGTTTAATTTTGCCTTGGCCTGCATTATGATGGGTACAGGATATGCAGGCCTGGCAGTATGTTCCGACATGATTCTCATAGCAGTGTTCGCTGCACTGATTGGTGGCAGCTACAGCATTTTTTATTCCGGTGTGTTTCTTAAAATAGGCCAATTATCAAGAACGAAAGAAGAAAACACAAGTTTGGTTACATTTACCACAGCCGGTATGTTTATTGGCCAGTCCGTGTCTGTCTATTTATTGCAGTTCGTAGAATGGATATCACGACAAAGCGGCTACCGGTTTCGCTTTGAATTCCTAGCGGCAGCGCTTGGCGCTGTAGCAACATGGATTATAATTGAAGGAATTTATATAAGAAAGGATTTTGAAAACCGTGCAGGCATTATTGAAAAATGATAAAGTACTTAAGGCAATTCAGTTCATAAAAGAAGATGATGGCAGAACATTAAAGGAACACCTGGAACTATGCGAAATACCGGCACCTTCCCACAATGAAGGAATGCGAGCCGTATATGTGAAAAATAAATTTGAAGAGATAGGTCTGGACAATATAAGAATTGATGAGGTATTCAATGTCATGGGAACAATATCCGGAACGGGGAATGGACCGGTTATCATGCTGGCAGCCCATACGGATACAGTCTTTCCAATAGAAACAGATGTAAAGGTTAAAAAAGAAGGAAATGTTTATTACTGTCCGGGCATAAATGATGATACCAGAGCAGTTGCCGAGTTGTTTACCATAGCACGTGCGATGAAAGCTTGCGGAATCCAGGCTCAGGGAGACATAATTTTTTGTGCAAATGTGTGTGAAGAAGGACTGGGTGATTTAAAAGGAGTAAAACATATTTTTAAAAACAAAAATTTTATTGATGCATTTGTTTCAATCGACAATCCTGTGACAGGAGGAATAGTATATACGGCTACCGGCAGCCATAGATACGAGGTCACTTTCAGGGGGTGCGGGGGCCACAGCTTTGCAGATTTTGGTTTGCCGAATCCAATACATGCCATGGGAAGGGCTGTAAACACCATAGCGCAGTTTCAGGTTCCCGGGATTCCAAAGACGACTTTTAACGTGGGAATTGTACAAGGAGGAACATCTGTCAATACAATTTCTGCATCCTGTTCAATGCTTGTTGATATCCGTTCCGACAGCAGTGACGAACTGAACCGGCTTAGCCTGGAGCTTCAAAAGGCAGTTGATTTAGCGGTACAGGAAGAAAACAAGAGGTGGGAATCCAGTGAAAGTGTTGCTGCTGAAATTAAAATGAAAGGCAATCGCCCGGCAGGAATTCAGCCAAAAGATTGCACCATTGTAAAAACTGCATGGGAAGCAGCAGAATTGCTTGGAATCGAACCGGAGCTTCGTGATGAAAGCAGCACAGATGCCAATATTCCAATTAGTATGGGAATTCCTGCTATTACAGTGGGACGGGGAGGAAAGGAAGGGAAGGTTCATACAATTCATGAATGGTTTGAACCGGAAGATGCATATTTAGGACCTCAGAAGGACCTTCTTTTGATTCTTGGACTGGCGGGACTGGATGGCTGTCTGAAACATCGCATAAAAAAACTGTAATTACTGTAGAGGATGGTAAGAAATTATGGAACAAGAACAGATTATCAAAGACTATGTTGATGTTCACATGCAAGAGGCAATTGAACTTCTGGAAAGGCTGGGGAGAATTCCTGCACCAAGCCATCATGAAGAAAGACGAGCAGAGTTTTGCAGGCAGTGGTTTATGGAGCAGGGGGCAGAAAAAGTTTGGATTGATGAAGCTAAAAATGTTATATGTTCTGTGGATTGTGACAAACATGAAGATATAGTTGTGTTTATGGCACATACGGATGTTGTGTTTCCTGACACCGAAGAACTGCCTATGCGAAGAGAAGGGGAAAAGTTGTATGCACCCGGAATCGGAGATGATACAGCCAATCTGGTAAATCTTATGATGGCAGCAAAATATTTTTTAAGCCATAAGATTTCAACTAAGAAAGGTGTTTTGTTTGTTGCTAATTCCTGCGAGGAAGGGCTGGGAAACCTGGATGGATGCAAGGAAATATTTAAATGTTTCGGTAATCGCATTACGGAATTTTACTCCTTTGACGGATATCTGTCCCAATGTACAAGCATACCGGTGGGCTCCTACAGGTACCGAATTTCTGTAAAGGCCGATGGAGGTCATTCATATCTGGACTTCGGCAATGAAAATGCGATTCATACAATTTCCTCAATCATACAGAAGCTATATGAGGTGGAAGTTCCCACAGAAGAAAAGACAACCTACAATGTCGGATTTATCGAAGGCGGAACAACGGTTAATTCAATTCCGCAGGAAGCAGCATTTATCTATGAATATCGCTCTCCCAGTCAGGAGTGCCTGTCTGAAATGGAAGAAAAATTCAACAGAATCATCTCTGATTTTATAAGTGCAGGTAAGGATGTCAACACAGAGATATTAGGAATTCGTCCCGGAAAAGGGAAGATGAACGATGAGCTTTTCAAAGCATGGACTGATAGCAATATTTCAACCATTAAAAAGTATTATGACGGCCCCATGGATTTGCAGCCATATTCCACTGACGGAAATATACCTCTTTCAAGAGGAGTGTTTGCCAATACAATTGGGACGATTGTAGGTGGAGAGGCACACAAGAGGGAAGAATGGGTGGATCTGGACAGTTTAACTGCTGGAATGAGCATAGCGCTTGATTTAATGTTAAAATATACGAAGTAAACCTAAAGACTAAAGCATTCAGCAGTGTGAATTGCCAGACAATTTGCACGCTGAATGCTTTTCATTATGTAGAATCCATGGACGAGAGATTAATGACAAACATATATCAAATCTTCCTCCCTTTCGACAAATGGGGTAAATTGTCGAAAAGTTAATTGATGATAAAAATTAAGACGCGTTCAGCTGAAATGAGGATGTACAGGCTATAGTACCGATTATGTTGCTTCAGCAGATGAATTGTTTATTTATTGACAAAAAGGTGAAGTGCTATAGAATTATAGTGTGATGATTTGTATTATTACAAAGCAGAGTTTATAAACATCAAAAAATAGTTTTTACCGATGTGACTTATAAACTCTTATCAACTGAAACAAGTACATAATTGGGAGGAGAAAATGAGTAAAAAAGTTCTATCAATCGTATTAGTAATCTGTATGCTGCTGTCTGCGATGTCCGGGTGTTCAAAGCCGGCTGAACAACCTGCAGCTCAGCCAGCTGAACAGGCTGCTCAAGAACCGGCAGGTATGAAGGATGGTACGTATACTTCAACAGTCAACGGAATGCACGGACCTTTGTCGGTAGAGGTAAAAATCAGCAACAATGCCATAGCTGAAGCAAAAGTCACCGGACATATGGAAACTCCGGGTGTTGGCGAAGTTGCCGTCAACCAGATACCAGCCGCCATAGTTGAAAAACAGTCTTTGGCTGTGGACGTGGTTTCAGGTGTTACCATCACAAGCCGTGCCATACTCAGTGCTGCTGAAGAATGCCTGGTTCAGGCAGGTGCTGATGTAGCTGCAATAAAGGTTGCAGGCGAAAAACCAGCTCCAGGTAATATTGAGGAGACAGCTGATGTAATTATAGTTGGCGGAGGCGGAGCAGGTTTGTCAGCTGCTGTAGCTGCTACCAACAATGGTGCCTCTGTTATACTTATCGAGAAAACTGGTTTCCTGGGCGGCAACTCAATAGTTGCAGGCGGTATTTACAATGCGCCTGATAATGAACTTCAGGACTACGCAGAAGAAAAAAGATCTGATAGTTTAGAGACTCTCATTACATCTGCAGTCTCAGAAACTCCGGTCAATGATGAACACAAAGCTTTGATGGAAGCTGTAAAAAAAGAATATGAGGAATACTTAAAGACTGATAAGACACTGTTTGACAGTCCAGACTGGTTTGCACTCCAGACATGGAATGGCGGTGACAAGATTGCCAATTTAAGACTGGTAAAAATCCTTACATCTAGTGCTTATGATGGATTAAAATGGCTGGAAAGTATGGGAGCTGAGTTTAGTCCAATAATTACGCATGGAGGCGGTTCACTGTATCCAAGAACACATTCATCAACATCGCCGAATGGAACTGCATATATTAAGGCGTTTACAGATGACCTTGAAGGCAAAGATAATTTCAAAAAAATAATGAACTGCACCGGTAAATCACTTATAACTGAAGGCGACAAGGTTATAGGAGTTATGGCTGAAGGCAGTGATGGAAGCAAGTACACTCTTAAAGCAAACAAAGGAGTAATTCTGGCTACCGGAGGATTTGCAGGAAACGTAGAGTTGAGGCAGGAATATTGTGAAGGCGAAAAATGGCCTGATTTAGGACCTAACGTTCCTACATCCAATATGCCCGGTGTTACAGGAGACGGAATATTTATGGCAAGAGATGCAGGAGCAGAGCTCATAGACATGGATCAGATTCAGCTTCTTCCATACTGCAACCCACAAACGGGTGCAACATATGACATTGTTATGGGAATTGGAAGCGCATTGTTTATCAATAAGGAAGGGGAACGTTTCGTAAGAGAGGACGGCAGACGTGATGAAATGTCCAAGGCAATAATCGCTCAGACAGACGGTGTTATGTACATGCTTCAAAGTGCAGACGGTATACCTGATCCCAAAACACAAAAAGCATTGGGAGGACAGCTGTTATCTTACTATCTTGATAATAATATTGCAGGATATGTTTCAGGTGACACACTGGAAGAACTTGCAGGTAAATTAAATGTACCTGCTGATGCACTTAAGAAAACAGTTGAAGACTACAACAGCTATGTAGATTCAGGAAAAGCTGATCCGTTTGGCAGAGTATCATACAGCGGAAAGCTTGAGAATGGTCCATATTATGCGTATCCACGTAAACCTGCCGTTCATCATACAATGGGCGGTGTAAGAATCAACGAGAATGCAAATGCATTAAGAGCTGATGGTACTGAAATTGAAGGATTGTACTGTGCAGGTGAAATTACCGGAGGTATTCACGGCGGAAATCGTCTTGGCGGTAATGCCATAGTGGACTTCGTTATATTTGGAAGAATAGCAGGAACTTCTGCTGCAAATAATAAATAATTGATTGCTAGATGCCCTGGTTGCTTGAACTGCTCTCCCGTCAAGTAGACAATTAAAAAAATATAAATCTTTTCTGCCAGCTGGTAATACCTACTGGCAGTTTTTATGCTGCTTTCATGTACAGTTCATGTTTTTCCATTGGTGTTAGCACACCCAACTATTTATTGATGCTGAGAAAAGAATGAAATCTGCAGCAGAAATTGATTTTATAGTCATGAACAACTTATGAAAAAACTCAATATACAAAAAGATGAACTTAAAGATATTGAGTTGGAAATTGAATAATGGCTTGGAAAATTGAATATATCCAGGAAGCGCAAAAAGATATGACAGAGCTTGATCATTCACGGAAATTACATGTTCTTAAGGCAATTGAAAAAGTTTCTGAAAATTCACTACCAAGTTACGAAGGCGGCTATGGTAAGCCTTTAGGAAATAATTCAGTAACTAAACTTGCAGGTTATTATAAGATAAAACTACTCAAGCTTGGAATCAGAGTTGTATATAATCTTGAATTTAAGGATGATGTTATGAGGATAATTGTAATTTCTGTTCATGCAGAGGATGCAGTTTACAAATTAGCAGACAAAAGAATAAAGTAAGATTTTTGCCGGCTACAAAGGCGAAGCCGAAGGGAATGTCATCAGTTACGCCAAAAGTTACACTGATAGTGATAAATCAATCATTACTGTTCACATGCTAGCTACAACAATCTAAAAAAATCCAGCATTCAGATATACGTTTTTTGAATGCTGGATTTTTAATAAAAACAGTCCTGCCCCCGGTATTATTGATTATGCAAGAGTTATAAAATAATAAACTGTCATGATTCGATTTTATTAATGTTTTTATGACATAAAATGGTCTATTATGATATAATATGAATGATAAATCAACATAGGAGACAGAAATGATAAAGAATTTCAAATACAAAATTAATTTACTTGTAAGTGCAATCATTATATTAGGATTTGTAGCAATTATTATTGTTAACTACAATAACTACAGTAAAATTATAAAAGATGATATTAAAAATATATCTAAACTTACATCAACTAATATATATTCTGATATTAATAGTGAATTAACAAAACCCATCTTCGTATCTTTAACCATGGCGAATGATTCTTTTTTAAAAGATTGGTTATTAGAGGAAAACACGATGATTGATGATGAGGTACATTTATTGAAACTACAAAATTATTTAAAAGGTTTTGAAGTTAAGTACGGCTATAATTCTGTATTTCTTGTATCTAATAAGACCAAGAGATATTATCATTATGCAGGCATACTTAAAACCATTGATGAAAAAAATGCGCATGATCAATGGTATTTTAATTTCATTAATGATAATAAAACAAATGTTCTTGATGTTGATAATGATGAAGCTGCTAACAATACTCTGACTGTTTTTGTAAACTGCCGTATACAAGACGAAAACAATGTTTTAATGGGCGTTACAGGTGTTGGATTAGAAATGAATCAAATACAGACAATGCTTATGTCTTTTGAGGAAGACTATGGGTTAGAAGCATTTTTAATTGATGAGAATGGCTTAGTACAAGTACATACTACTGATAGCTATATAGAAAAATACAATATTTTTAGCGACCGATCGATGAAATTACTGAAAGATGATATAGTTAATAATAAAACAACTCTCGAAACCTTCCCTTATAAAGAAGCTGGTATCGATGGATATCTGATTACTAGGTATATTGATGATTTAGGATGGTATTTAGTTGTTAAAAAGGATACCTCAGTTTTAAAGAAAACTTTCATGTCTCAATTATTTGATGAGCTATTAATACTTATAGTAGTAATAGGTGTGGTAATTTTAATTATAAATAGTGTTATTAAAAGATATGGAATTCAGATTGCAAAAATGGCTAATACTGATTCTCTGACAGAGCTTCTAAATCGTAGAGGCTTTGACGAAGCATTGAGTTCACTTTTTATAAACTTTAAAGCCAACGACTCTTCTATGTTCGTTTTTGACATCGATGATTTTAAAATCATTAATGATACCTATGGTCATATTTTTGGTGATCGTGTCATTTGTCTTATAGCAAGCTATGCTTGTGAAATCATTGGAAAAAAAGGTATAATTGCAAGATGGGGAGGCGATGAATTTGCAGGTATTTTACAAGGCAACTTCGAAGAGTCTAAAAAAATTACAAAGTTGATCACAGAAAAAATCAGTCAAGACATAGAACTTAAAAAATATAAAATTACAATTAGTTTAGGATTAACACATGTAGAAAAATTAGACACAGCAAATAATTTAATGGTACGAGCTGATAAAGCACTATACGAGGCAAAAAGTAATGGAAAAAATCAAGTTTATATATTATAAAGTAACTACTCAAGATTCTTAATGTATCAGTGCCAAGGAATATCGGTACAAGGCATATTTCACTAACGTTTAGGATTACACAATAAATTTTCGGTGGACGCTATCTGTCCCTGCTGACAACTATCGACCACAAATGGCAGCCTTTCAACATTTTTTAAGGCTGTCTTTTAATTTTATCTTGCATAGATTGTCCTGCTGTGATAGTATTAATCAAGTGGTATATACAAGTATACCACAATGAAAGGATAGAACATATGAAACAGAAATCATATATTCCCCCGGTGTACATACAAATAAGGGATATACTCATTGAAAAGATAAATTCCGGAGAGTTGGAGAGCGGCAGTCAGCTGCCATCTGAAAGGGAAATAAGCGAAACGTACAATATAAGCAGAATGACGGCAAGGAATGCGTTAACACAGCTTGTGGATTCCGGATACGCTTACAGGGCAAAAGGCAAAGGCACTTTTGTAAGGCTTCCGAACCTGGAAAGAGATTTTGTCAAGCTCAGCGGTTTTTCTCAAATGCTAAGGTCCAAGGGAATAAAGCCAAGCAACAAGGTTGTGAAATCAGGAGTGATTGAAGCTGATAAAAAAATTGCCTCGCTGCTGGAAACCACCATCGGAACAAAGGTCTATGAAATAGTCCGTGTAAGATACGGAGACAACATACCTCTTGCTTTGGAATATTCGTACCTGCCCGTGAGTCTTTTTGACAACCTTCTTCAGTACGACTTTGAAAACAATTCCTTGTACAAAGTCATCGAAGAAGTGTACAAGCATAAGTTGAAATTTTCCAAGCAGTGGATAAGGATAACCACCTTATATAAAAACGAAGCGAGAATGCTGGACGTTGCAGAGCATACACCTGCATTTTTGCTGGAATCCATTTCTTACGACATGGATGAAAGAGTCGTGGAAGCAACAAGGTCCCTGAACATAGGAGACAGGACCACGTTTTATACGGAGCTTTGGCCGACGTTGTAGTAAAAAATAATTCATAAAAGTAAATGCTTAAATTAAGAGGTGTAAGATGTCTGATTCTGTTTTAACTTCAGCAATGTCTGATTCCGAATCTATTGTTTCATTGATAGATGTTGAAAAAAGTTTCGGGAAAAACAAGGTTGTAAAGAAAATGAATATTGAAATAAAGGCAGGAGAATTTATTACTCTTCTCGGACCTTCAGGCTGCGGGAAAACCACTACCCTCAGAATGATTGCAGGTTTTGAGGAAGCTTCTTCCGGAGTTATCAAGGTTCAGGGAGTGAGTGTTGAAGACAAGGAGCCTTTTGAAAGAGATGTAAACACAGTCTTTCAGAACTACGTTCTTTTTCCGCACATGACGGTATTTGATAACATAGGCTACGGACTTAAAATAAGAAAAAAACCCAAGGATGAAATAGCAAAAAGAGTTAATGAGATGCTGGATCTCGTACAGCTTAAAGGATATGAAAATAGGAAGCCTGATGCTCTTTCCGGAGGTCAGAAACAAAGAGTTGCAATAGCCAGAGCCCTCATAAACAATCCAAAGGTACTGCTGCTTGACGAACCGCTGGGAGCTCTTGATTTAAAGCTTAGAAAGCAGATGCAGGTTGAGCTTAAAAGGCTGCAGAAAAAGCTTGGAATAACATTTGTTTATGTAACTCATGACCAGGAGGAAGCTCTCACCATGAGCGACAGAATAGCCGTAATGAATGAAGGCGTCATAGAACAGCTTGCTACGCCGCAGGAAATTTACAACAGGCCGCTCACAAAATTTGTGGCAGGTTTTATCGGTGAATCCAACATTTTTGACGGCAAGGTCACCGGGCATCACGATGGAATCCTTGAAGTTGATACTGCAGCAGGGACCATGAAAGTCAAAGGAAACGGATTTGAAGCAGGAGAAGCAATCCATGTGTCCATAAGGCCTGAATTTGTGAAGGTGAGTGCTGAACAAACAGAAGGATTTAATCTTAAGGGAATTGTCAAGGACTTTACATACATGGGAACCGTTGTAAAGACATCCGTTGATTTGAAAGACAACACTGAAATAAAGTATTCACGCTTTGAGAAGGATGAAGATTTCAAAGAAGGGGATACCATATATATTTACTGGAATCCTGAAAGAGCTGTAGCCATAAAGGCTAAGTAGCATGGAGGATACTATGAATCAGAAAAATACTTTTAAGCGAAAAACACTGCCGGCCTTAGCCATGGCCGGACCGGTTTCTTTATGGATGATTTTGTTTGTGACACTGCCAATGCTGTTCATCATTTACATAAGCTTCATGTCCAGGGGAGTGTTCGGTGATGTTGTTTATGAATTTTCACTGGAAAGCTTTAAGACGCTGCTGGATGCCACATACTTCAAGGTTATAGTGAAATCCATAAGAGCGGCATTCACCACTACTGTGCTGTGTCTTCTCATAGGATATCCCTTTGCGTACTACATAGCCAAAAAACCTAAGGAAACGGCTTCAAAGCTCATAATGCTCATCATGATCCCGTTTTGGACAAACTCTCTCATGAGACTCAACAGCTGGCTTCTGTTGTTTCAGACAAGCGGACCTGTAAACAGCTTCCTTCTGAGCGCAGGCCTCATAGCAAAACCCATGAGTTTCGTGTATACTGACGGTCTTGTAATGGTGGGGATGATAACAAACATGCTTCCATTTGCAGTGCTTCCCATGTACAGCTCCATTGAAAAGCTGAGCAATTCACTTCTGGAGGCATCGGCGGACCTGGGAGCTTCAAGGCGAACCACATTTTTCAACATAACGCTGCCCCTTACTTTCCCGGGGATATTCTCCTCAATAATACTGGTATTCATACCTTCTCTGGGGATATACACCGTAACGGACATGCTGGGGGGAGGAAAAGTTCTGTACATAGGCAATATAATAAAAAATCAATTCGGGTCCATAAGAAACTGGCCTCTGGGGGCTGCCCTTTCTGTACTGTTGATTGTCATTACGGGACTGCTGATATTTATATACACCAGATTTGCAAAAATTGAAGACATGGAGGTGTTATAAATGAGCATTACAAAAAAACAAAGAAGAAAAAGGCTGGAAGAAGCCATAGGAGCAATTTACTCCGTTGCCATATACGCCATTTTGTATATTCCGGTATTCGTAATGATGATGTTTTCATTTAACAACCAGAGATACAACTATTACTGGAACGGCTTTACAACGCAGTGGTATTCAAAACTGTTCACGAACTCAGCCGTAATCGGAAGCCTCTGGTACTCGGTGGTGATTGCAGTGCTGGCAACCGTGATTTCCGTAACCATAGGAACAATCGGTGCATTGGGACTAAAGAAATATGAGTTCAGGGGAAAGAAATTCATCAACAACATGCTGTACATACCCATAATAGTTCCCGAAATTGTCATGGCCGTTGCACTTCTGATCATATTTATGAAAATAGGAATTGCTCTTGGAATGGGAACCATACTCATTGGTCACTGCACGTTCTGCATTCCATATGCGGTGGTTACCATCAAAGGACGAATCAGCGGCGACGGTTACAGCCTTGAAGAGGCATCAATGGACCTGGGGGCCAACAGAGTTCAGACATTTTTAAATGTCACCCTTCCCAGCATCATGCCGGGAGTAATGAGTGCGGCTTTTCTGTCATTTACTCTTTCAATAGATGACGTAGTAATGAGCAACATGCTGGCAGGCGCAAAAAATTCAACGCTGCCGGTTTTGATTCTTTCAATGAACAAGACAGGGGTAACTCCTGATGTGAATGCACTCACAACAATCATGATTCTAGTCATTGTAGCAGCAATGATTTTGAATAATTTAATTAAAAATGCGTTAAAAAACGCAATAAGGCGGAGGCGACAATATGAAGAAAGTAATTTCCATACTTTTAACCATGGTATTGATCATGGGGCTTTTCACAGGCTGCGGAGGAAGCAAGACTGAGCCGGCAGCAGAGAGCGGCAAGGCAGCAGCTCCAAGCACAGAGCTGAACATTTACATGTGGCAGCAATACATATCAGATGACCTGATAGCAAAATTTGAGCAGGAAAACAACGCAAATGTAAATCTGTCCTACATGAGCGATAATGCTGATGCAATCACAAAGCTTACAGCAGGCGGAGGACAGGAGTATGACCTTATCATGACATGTGATGCATATATGGAATCCCTGGTAGACGGTGGATATGTTGAGAAGATAAACTTTGCAAACATCCCAAATGCATCAAACATCAACGAATCATACTGGACTGCAAAAGAATACTGCGTACCGTATCTCATGAACTATATTTACGTAGTTTACAACAAGGATACATGCCCGGTTGAAATAAAAAGCTACAACGACCTTATAAACCCTGCACTGAAGGGACAGATAGCAACCATAGACGGAGCCAGAAACCTGTTCCCAATAGCGCTGATTGCACTTGGATATGACCCTAACTCAACAAATGAAAAAGAAATAGCAGAAGCGTATGAGTGGCTTGTAAAATACAACGAGAATGTTGTTGCATATGGAAATGCTGAACAGAACCTTACAAACGGAACTGCATCAGTGGCTTTCACCTATGACGGAAATGCTTCATGGGCTATGTCAGAGCTTGGAGACAAGAACAATCTTGTAATAGCAGATTTCGAAAAAGATCCTGTACAGCTTGGTTTTGACCTTTATGTAGTTCCAAAAGGAGCCAAGCATGTGGACCTGGCTGAGAAATTCCTAAACTACATCACAGATCCTCAGGTAATGGCTGCAAACCTTGTGGAATATCCGTATTCATGTCCTAATGACGCTGCAGTGGAAGCAGCTTCCGACACATACAAGAACGACCCTGCAAGAGATTTCGACTACAAGGAAAATGTGTTTTTCCAGCAGGATGTTGGCAATGCAATAACAATATACAATGATTATTATCAGAAATTAAAAGTTGGGGAATAAATTAAGATTTGGGAGAACAGAATAATGTTAAAATTTGACGAACAGAAACAGTTGGACAGCGTAAATGGTGCATTGGCTCTTAGAGGTGACATAGAATCCATCGTAGACGGAATATGCAATCAGGGATATAAAAATATCTGCTGGCTTGGCATAGGAGGCACATATGCGTCCTGTCTGCAGGCTGAAGTGCATATGAAGGAAAAATCAGCAATAAACTTCTTTGTTGAAAATGCAGCAGAATACATCAAGACAGGAAACAAAAAGGTAGGAGAAGGCACAGTAGTGATTATATCTTCTGTTACGGGAAGCACGGCGGAAATGGTTGAAGGAGTAAAAAAGGCCAAAGACGCAGGTGCCAAAGTAATAGCCTTTGTTGATTATCCGGAAACAAAGCTGGCCAAAATGGCAGACTACCTCATTTCATATCCTAAAAATGAGCAGCTCAAGTTCTTCATGACAGCCGACAGATTCATGTACAATGCCGGAGAATTTGATGAGTACCATGAGCTTTATGCCGAGCTTGACCAGCATCTTGCCCAAGGTCTTGTTGATGTTGAAAAAGCAGCTGATGAGCTTGGTGAGAACATAGCGAGAAAGCATATGAATGACAGCATACATTATTTTGTTGGAGCAGGAAATCAATATGGAGCAACATATTCCTATGCAATGTGCTTCTGGGAAGAGCAGCATTGGATTAGGACAAAATCCATTCACAGTGCAGAATTTTTCCACGGTATGTTTGAAATAATAGACAGGGATACTGCAGTGACGGTATTCATAGGCGAGGATTCGCAAAGACCGCTCAGTGAAAGGGTTGCAGCATTCCTGCCTCGAGTATGCGCAAACTACAACATAATTGATACAAAGGATTACGAGCTGAAGGGCATAAGTGAAAAATTCAGGGGAAATCTATCTCACCTTTTAATGAGGGCAATAACCACAAGAATAGATGTTCATCTGGAAAAACTGAACTGCCACCCTATGGAAATCAGACGATATTACAGACAGCTTGATTATTAATGGCTATCTGCGTACATTAAAGATGCAGGCTGCTTTTGCAGCCTGTTTTTTAAAATGGAGGAGATTATGAAGGTTGGAATGTTTACGTCCGGATACCAGCGAAGCGATATGGAGGAAATCTTCAGGGACGCTAAAAGATTCGGGTATGATTATATTGAGCTGTGGGGAGGACGCCCTCATGCATATGCCTATGATTTAATGAGAGGTCAAATAGATAAGGTGCTGAACCTCAGGAACAAATATGAAATTCCCATAAAGGTGTACACACCGGAGCACAACGCATATCCGTACAATTACATGATTGGTGATGAATATCAAAGAAAAGAGTCAATGGAGTATCTTAAGACTGCTATCCAAATGGGGAAATCTCTTGGTGCGGAGTATACTGTAATATCGGCCGGTCATGCGGGCTATAATGCAACCAAGAAGGAAATTTGGGAAAGGCTGTGCAAAAGCATGAGAGAGCTGGCGGACTATGCTCAGGAAATAGAGCATATGCTTCTTATTGAAGCCCTTACTCCGTTTGAATCCAATGTATGCACGACAGCCAACGACCTTTGTGACATAATTAAATACATAGATTCACCGTATTTTGGAGCCATGCTGGATGTTGTTCCTCCATATGTACAGCATGAAAGCATAATGGGTTATTTCCACAAGCTTGGAAATAAGCTTAAGCATCTTCACATAGTGGACAGCGACGGAAAAAGCGATACCCACCTTGTGCCCGGAGATGGAAACTTGCCTCTTAAGGAACTTATAGAAGAGATTCAAGCGTATGGGTACGACGGAGGGGCAACCATCGAGCTTGTCACTGCATACATCAATGAACCATCCCTTTATGCAAGACAGGCAATAGACAGATTCAGAAAAATTACAGAGCGTTGAGGATATTATGGAAAAAGAAATAAAAATAGCTGCAGTGGGCGACAACTGCATAGATGTTTATGACAATACAGGTGAGTTCTATCCCGGCGGAAATCCTGTTAACGTGGCAGTGTATGTGAAAAGGATGAACGGAAATTCATCATACACAGGCGTTGTGGGCAATGATGATTACGGAAAATTCATGATAGATGCCATAAAAGCAAAAGGAGTGGACACATCCCACATCAGGATACTAGAGGGCAAGACTGCAGTAACACATGTTGAACTTAAAGACGGCGACAGGGTTTTAGGAGAATACGAAGAAGGTGTAATGGCAGATTTCAGGCTGACAGAAGAAGACATAGATTTCTTGTGCAGCCATGACCTTGTTGTAACCGGAATCTGGGGAATGATAGAATCTGAGCTTCATAGAATCAAGGAAAGAGGAGTACCTGTTGCCTTTGATTTTGCAGATAAGATAGATCATGACATAACAAAAATTGCTTTGCCGTTTGTGGATTACGCATTTTTTTCCTGTGACCAGAAGAGCATAGAAGAGCTGCATGAATTTATGAAGATGATAAAATCCAAAGGACCAAAATTAGTGGTGGTCACAAGGGGAGAACAAGGAAGCATTGCTTATGACGGTAATGTGTTCACTCAGTTTGGAATAATAGAGTGTGAAGTCGTGGACAGCATGGGCGCCGGAGACAGCTACATAGCAGGATTTCTTTTAGGCCTTCTCCAGGAAAAATCAATGGAAGAGTGCATGGAAAAAGGAGCACAATGCAGCGCCGAAACCATAGGTTACCACGGGGCATAGTAAAAACTCTGGGGACAGACCTTTCAGTTGAGAGGAAACATAGGGGACGTTGATACGTCCCCATTAGCATGTAAGAACACTGAAAAAGTGTCTAGTCATGAAACGATAAATCTGATTCAGTGTTTTTAAATAATCAACAAATATTATTTGGTTTTTGAAATAAATAAACCTGTATAACCAAATATTATAGCAAATACAACACTCATGTAACACATAATAGCCCACGGTAAATAGTCTAATGTTGATACGCCTAAGGTCGTTGCCATGTATGTTCCGGCAATAGACCATGGAACTAATGGAACAACGCAAGTTCCGGAATCTTCTAATGTTCTGGATAAATTCTTAGGATGCAATCCTTTTTCTCTATATAATCCTCTAAACATCTCACCGGGAATTAATATAGCTAAATAAGAACTACCTGTTACGATGGACATTAAAATACATGATAATGATGTGGAAAGTATTAAGTCACCTGTTGATTTTACATATTTCATTATATTTTCAAGAATGACTTCCATAGAACCTGACTTACTAACAATACCAGCAAAGGCGAAAGTTGTGAGTATTAATAGAACAGTTCCCATCATACCTACCATACCGCCACGATTTAATAAAGTTGTGATTTCTTTAATGACATTTGCATTATCAAAGCCGACAGCATTAACCATAGAAACGTTAAAACCATTTAAAATGGCTGTAAATACATTCTTTATTGAAAAGTTCTGTATTAGAATACCCAGTAACGCAGCTACTGTAGAAGATAATAGCATAGTTGGAATTGTAGGTTTCTTTTTGTATGCACCATATAAAATTATTATAGGTGGTAACAGTAATAGTATATTCCAATTAAACATTATATCTAAAGTTGTGAGCATCATTAGAACCTTTTCAGGACTAGCTATTGAAGAATCAGAAGTGTTAATTCCAATTATTAAATAAACTATAAGACCTAAAATTGTTCCCGCACCAGTTGTAAATAACATATGTTTAATATGTTCATACAATTCACTGCCGGCAGCAACAGGTGCCAGGATTGTTGTATCTGAAAATGGGGATAATTTATCACCAAATACAGAGCCGGCTACAATTGCACCGGCAACAGGAGCAAGAGGTACATTAAGTGCAATAGCAATCCCCATTACAGCTACTCCTGCTGTACCAGCAGATCCAAATGAAGTTCCTGTAAAAGTTGATATGAGTGCTGTTACTAGAAAAGCCGTAGCTAATAAATATTTAGGATTTATAACTTGAATCCCATAATAAATCATCATTGGAATAGTACCAGAAACCATCCAAGAACCAATGAGTGAACCAACACATATCATAACAAAAATTGAAGTTAAGGAACTATTAACTTTTTCACTTATACCATCCATCATGTCTTCCCAAGTTAGTCCTAACCTCTTACCTACCATAGCTGCAATAAATGATGCAATAAGTAGCAGAATTTGTATAGGTAATTTCATCTTGCCATAACCGACGCCAAGAATAAGGAGCATAGATAAAATAGGTAAGATTGCTTCTTTAAAAGTAGGCTTTCTTTTTATATTCATACAAAACCTCCCTGTTTTATATTTTTAACTATCTATATGCAAGTTTATGACAAAAAATGATTTAGTAATAATAAATGGAATGCCAAATAAAATGGTATTAGTGGCATATATAATAATAGTAAACGAATAAGCCGGATCAGAATTTCAATCTGTCTGTTCATTAATTCCAATTGTTTCGTAAAATGTTCAATAAATTCATATGATGTACCAAGAAATATAATGGAGTTATGGGATCAGTGCAGTGATTTTTATAGAAATGCAAAAATAATGAATATTCACCTTATAAAATATATGCTGCAAACAGATCATAAAATGGAGGAATAATTATGAAAGAAGAAAATAGTGAAGTTAAATGTTTTGTTGATAGCTTAAAACTAGATGAAGACGTAAAATTAGAAGAATTTCATAAAGCTGTAAAAAGTGCCTACATGGATAGAACAACTCAAATTTATTTCATCTGGAAAAAGCTAAAGGAATTATATCCTGATGTTGATGCAAATAAAGTTATAAGAGAAGGCTCTTGGGATTTCGGTTTATTTCAAGGTAATCAAATTGCAGACAAATACGGCGCTGACAAAATAGGCCCAAAAGAAGCTATTCTAGGCCAGACATCAAAAGGCGGTTGGCTGGTATTTCAACAAGAAATTACAGAATTTACTGAGGATAAGGCTATTAAAGTCTTTCATAATTGTCCTCATGTAGAAGCACTGGAAAGATTAGGAGTTTCTAAAGAGTTACAAAAAGAGTTTTGCAGAGATATGCTAGGACAATGTGATTATGCTATCTGTTACCCATTTCCAAATGTTGAAATAAATTTTCCAACCACAGTTGCAGATGGTGAAGGATATGGATGTGCAATGACAATAACTAGAATTAAAAATAAGGAAGAGCAAGAAGTAGATTTAGAGAAAAAAGATTGTAAACGCTGAAAAAAGACCGTATTACTTTGCTGCCATATACCTATATAATGGCAGCAAAGTAATACTTTTTAACTTACGCTGACACTATATTAGAGGGATGAAGAAATATATAACTATACCTGCAACTCCAGCTCCAGCAATTGTAAATATCGGATTAGCTTTTAATTTGGCTAGTGCTATGAATGAAATAAGCATAATAATTATTCCACCAAAATCAAAATAATTTACAGGATTGCTGAGGAAGTTGCCAAAAGTTTCTAAAGATATGATTTTATTAAAAATTGCTGTTTCAGCTACAAAAATCCCTGCTGCAGCTATTAACCCCGTAATAACTGGCCTTACACCATAAAACACCATAATATTTATAGGCTTCTTTTGAATTTTGAAGAAAAATCCTGAAACTAAAATAATCAATATCAATGATGGCAACGCAACACCTAAGGTTGCTATTATGCTTCCTAATAAACCGGCAGCTTTATACCCTACAAATGTCGCTGAATTTACAGCGATAGGCCCTGGTGTCATTTCAGCAATCGCAATGATATCTACAAATTCTGTATGACTAATCCACCCGTGATTTTCTATTTCTCTTTGTATAAGAGGAATCATTGCGTATCCACCACCATAACTAAACAATCCGATTTTAATAAAGGAAAATAGCAAATTAAGGTATATCATCATTTTTGACCTCTTTCCTTAAAATTTCATCAGCCTTATTAGGCCACAGCTTGTACACGGCCAACCCAAAAACAGCACCTCCAATTATTACAAATATTGCATGAACATTAAATACTACAACCAATAACATTCCAATAATAGAAATAAGAAAGCCTGTTTTATCACTAATGGAAGTTTTACCTACTTTATATACTGCAAAAAATATCAGTGAAACAACTGCAGGTCTGATTCCAGAAAAGATTGATTTTATAATAAGATTATTTCCAAACTTATTAAAATAAGATGCAATGACAGAAATGATAAAAAAGGATGGTAATATCACTCCCAAAGTAGCAGCTAAGGCTCCTTTTCTTCCATATATTTTAAACCCAATGAAAGTTGCTGAATTTATAGCTATCGCACCTGGAATAGATTGAGATACAGCAAAAATATCTGTGATTTCTTTCCTTTCAATCCACTTCTTCTTTTCAACTATTTCCCTTTCTATTAACGGTATCATTGCATATCCACCGCCAAATGTAAAAAGGCCAATTGTAAAAAATGCAATAAAAATATCTTTTAGTTGCCTAATATCATGTTTATTCATCTATTTTCACTCCATAAAAGTAGTTTTTGATTACATCACATGTATGTCTAATGTTTTCTGTCAACTTGCGAATTATATTACTAAATGACTCACTTGTTTAAAAATTCGATGATTAAACTTACTGGAAAAGATATGATAATGGGACAGACTTGCGCCTGTCCCACATTACAGTTTTTATTCAGCATAATATTTAAAATTAGGAAATTTAACTAAAAAGTGACTTAACATAGATTTTGCAGCACCATCTGAATTCTTTTCCCTTATTAGTTGCACAATCTCATTGTGAGAAGAATAAAAGTTGCTGCCGTCAGTAGATGTAATCTGCTCTCCTATAAGATCAATTATGCTTTCATAAAAATTAATAAGTAGTGGGTTTCCGCTTATTTTTATAAGTTCTAGGTGGAATTCATTGTTAAGTAGAACTCTTTCTTTAAGTGTTTTCGGGCCTTTCATGCGTGAAATTATTTCTTCCAGAATAGACAGTTGTTCTTCAGTTCGTTTACGTGCTGCTATTTTGACATTCTGTACTTCGAAAATATATCTTACCTCTAGTATATCATCCATGTTTCCATGCGCAGCATAGAATGAAAGAATTATTGGGTTAAATATTTTCTTTTGGTATGGAAGAATATAATTTCCATCACCCTGACGCGATTCAACAATTCCCATAGCTTCAAGTATGCTTATTGTCTGTTTTAGAGCAGGTCGGCTAACTGCCATCATTTTTGCAAGCTCCCTTTCAGGCGGGAGTTTTTCGCCTGGCTTAAGTTCTCCATCTTTTATAAGCTGAGTAATTTGTTTTAGTATTTTATTTGTTATCTTTTCGTTTGGTTCTATTTCTGTAAACATTTCTTCTCTTCCTTATTAAAATGAGATTGTTGTTTATAGGATAGAATATATCATTATAAAATGACATGGTATCCCTGCAAAACTACTATCTTCTTGAGAATAATATATCATTTTTAACTATTATTAGCAAGGATACGTTATTTCTTTGTTAGTCGAAATCGAAGTATATCTTACTCAATTTAGTTTAGCCATGCCGCACTTAACCTAGAGTTAAAAAATATCATTTAATTGTATACGGTTTACTGACATCCTTAAGTTTCGCAATACCAAAACCAGTAAAGCCCCAAAGTATAGCAAAGAGAAATCCTGTGTAGCAGAATATAGCCCATGGCAAATATTCCAAAGTAGCAACGCCTAACGTTGCTGCCATATATGCACCACCTGCAGACCATGGTACAAGAGGAATCACGCATGTACCTGCATCTTCTAGTGTTCTAGAAAGATTTTTTGCATCAAGATTTCTTTCCTTAAAGACATCTTTGAAAAGTTCTCCACAGAGAAGAATAGGTATATATGCATTCCCTACAACTATGCCAACAATTAATGTTGATATAACAGTTATAAGGATTAGTGTGCCGTCACTATGAACAAAAGTCTTGAATTTATTTAGAATTACATCCATGAAGCCAGCTGCACTCATTGCTCCTGCAAATAGAAATGCACATAAAACCTTAAGAACGGTTGTCATCATACTTGACATTCCTCCACGTTGTAAGAGTGATTGTACTGATGATGGTATTAACTCTGCATTTACATTTGGAAGCATATTCATTTTAAATCCTCCAAAAGCTGCAGTGATTGTTGCTCCCAATGCAGCCTTTTGGAAATACATCGCTAGAAATGCTGCTACAAGGCTAGAGGTAAACATAACCGGAATTGTAGGTTTGCCCATCGCAGATCCTACAAGAACAATAATAAGTGGTAGAAGAAGCAAGATATTAAAAGTAAATGTTGTTGACAGTCCCTTTATCATTTCTACTGCTTCTATCGCTTCGCCAGTTGAAACAATTGAAGATGAACGGCCTGCAATAAAGTATACTACAAGGCAGATTATTGTCGCAGGAATTGTTGTATAAAACATATGTCTGATATGTTCAAAAAGTGTGGTGCCGGCAGCGACAGGTGCAAGGTTCGTCGTATCCGAAAGAGGTGACATCTTATCTCCAAAATAGGCTCCGGAGATTATTGCACCAGCTGCAGCTGCCATGTTTACACCGAGACCTGAGGCAACACCTATGAGAGCAAGCCCCACAGTTCCTGCTGAACCGAAGGAAGTACCTGTACATATGGATACTATTGTTGTAATAATGAAAGCGCTTACAAGAAATAATGATGGACTAAGCAGCTTTAAGCCATAGTAAATCAACATTGGAATTGTGCCTGAAAGCATCCATGTTCCTATTATCATTCCTACAAATACAAATATGAAAATAGCCATAAAGGATTTTCCAATCTTTTCAGAAACAGCATCAGATATTTCATTCCAAGTAGTACCGTAAAGCATTGCCAGAATTATCGTGAAGAATGAACATAGGATAAGTAAAACTTCAACACTGTAACGATACTTTCCAAAACCTACCCCCATAACAACCGCGATAACTATTAATGGAAGGACTGCTATAATAAAGGGTGACTCTTTCTTAGTTTTCATAAATATTTCCTCCGATAGTATTTTAGTTAATCATCAATTGAAACACCGAAAATTTCGGTCATCTTTTTGTATTCATGTGAAACCTTTTCCGTAATTAGGCCAGGAATCATAGTACCTATCTTTTTGCCATCAATCATTTTAACGGGAACGATTTCACCAACTGTACCACAAATGAAAACTTCATCCGCATTATAGAATTCTGAAATCGATACGTTTCTTTCCTGAACTTCCATTCCAAAATTTTTTGCTATTTTAATTATTGCTTTTCTTGTTATTCCAGGTAATTGCGAATCCAATGTAGGAAGTACAAGTATGCCATCTTTTATTAACTGAAGATTTGTAGAGTTTGTTTCAGCAACATAGCCGTTATGATCAAGCATAATTGCTTCATCTGCACCCTGCCTTATCGCTTCACATGCAGCCATAATCTGATTGAGCTGGTTGCAGCAGTGAATTTTCGGATCCATGTACTGAGGATTATATCTTTTTAACCAAGTTGTTATTAATATTATACCATCTTTATTAAAAATAGGAGGTTTTTCATCAACGCATATAACAATTGAAGAATTTGTAATATTAAGCGTAGGATGCATACCTGTTTGAGCTTTAAAACCTCTTGTTACCTGCAATCGCATATGAATATCATGTATGCCTGCCTCTATGTTTTTTTTCACAAGTTCCTTCACAATGAGCTTCATTTCATCCTGAGTAATACCAATGTCAATGTTAAGTGTGTAGCATGATTCGTAAAGACGCTTAATATGTTCATCTAAACGATATACCTTTCTGCCATAGGCACGAATGCCTTCGTAAACCCCATCGCCATGCTGGAAACCTGAATCATAGACGGAAATAACAGCTTCAGATTTTTTGACATATTCTCCATTAACATAAAGAATTGTATCAGTAATTTTTTTGCCATTAAGCATAATACTACCGTCTGGTGTGAGTTGTGACAATTTGTACATAATTCTCCTCCTTAATATTGGTTATATAAATATTGGTAATACCAATAACCGGATTATAACATCTCATTTGCAGAAAGTCAAAGGTTTTTTATAAGAAATAACTTTTATTTTTACATATGGTTAACTTGGAGGAAAGCCTAAGCTAAGAGCCGGAGACAGCTACATAGCAGGATTTCTTTTAGGCCTTCTCCAGGAAAAATCAATGGAAGAGTGTATGGAAAAAGGAGCACAATGCAGCGCCGAAACAATAGGTTACTACGGGGCATGGTAAAAACTCTGGGGACAGACCTTTCGGTTTAGCGGTAACATGGGGACAATTGCAAAACAGAATATATAAATAAAAAGACGTGAGAAGAAGTGGTTCTCACGTTTTTTTATCCATTGATTTGCAGTGCAGGCATCTGAAGAGTTATATCAGGCATCCTCACAGACTAATTTTGGTATATTGCAAAACAACAAAAAATAAAAATTAATCCGTTTTTATTTTGGATGTTCTCACATTGAATGAGTTGTTAAATTTGTTCATAATTAAATAAAGCAAGATAAAATTCACTTGCTTTTTAGCGAATTAATAGAAATGGAGAAGAGAAAATGAGAAAAGTAGTTGTTGTATCTGCTGTTAGAACAGCAATCGGGAAGCATTTAGGCCAATGGAAAAGTACTCCAACAGAAGTTATGACTAGTGAAGTTATAAAAGAGGCTATAAAAAGAGCAGGAGTGGATCCTGCATTGATTGAAGATGTTTGCATGGGTAATATACATGGTCCGCACGGAAATATAGCAAGAGTTTCATCCCTTATGGCCGGACTTCCAATTGAATCCGGTGCTGTAACAATTGACAGGCAATGTGGTTCCGGTACACAAGCTATAGTTACTGCGGCTATGTCAATAGCATATGGTGCAGGTGATGTTTATATAGCTTGTGGAGCTGAACATATGACATTGAATCCTTATCAGATGTCAAAAACTTCAGAACTATCCTGGGCTCCGCCAAAATTCCTGGGATCATACCTGGCTCCTGTTGATGTAAGTACCCTATCAATGCCTGAGACTGCTGATAAGTTGGCTAAGATGAAAGGCTTCACAAGAGAACAATTGGATGAATTTGCGCTTATCTCTCACCAAAGAGCAGCAGAAGCTATTAAGAACGGCACATTTAAAGAAGAAATACTTCCTTTCGAAGTAAAGATCAGCAAAAAAGAAACTGCCATCGTTGATACTGATGAGCCTGTAAGATATGATGCCAGCTTGGAGTCTATGGCTAAGTTAAAGCCTCTATATCCTAACGGAGTTACTACTGCAGGTAATTCTTGCCCCAGAGCTGATGGAGCCGGTGCCATGGTACTTATGTCTGAAGAGAAAGCTTTGGAATTAGGCATTAAACCGCTGGCTTATGTGAAAAACTTTGCTGTTTCCGGTTGTCACCCTGACATTATGGGTTATGGTCCGGTTCCTGCCGTAACAAAATTGCTTGAAAGAACAGGTTTGAAAATTGAAGATATCGGCGTGGTGGAACTGAATGAAGCTTTTGCCGGACAGGCTCTCCCTTGCATAAATGATTTGAAAATGGATATCAGTCAGGTAAATCCCAATGGCGGTGCAATTGCACTGGGACATCCGTTAGGCGGAACCGGGGTCATTTTATCAACGAAATTATTATATGAAATGAAACGAAAGTCACATAAGTACGGTATCGTAACCATGTGCATTGGCGGCGGTCAAGGTATGGCTACCTTATTTGAAAGATATGAAGGCTAAGGATTCAATCAACATAAATATTGGGTAGAGGAGGAGTAAAATGAGTAAAATTTTAGATAAACTTAAAGTAGTGGAACTTACTACCTTTGTTGCTGCACCCACCACCGGCAGAATGCTGGCTGACTGGGGTGCCGATGTTGTTAAGGTCGAGCCTCTTGAAGGAGATTTTTTCAGAGGATATGGAAAAGGTTTAAACGTTCCTGCCGACACAGGGGAAAATCCTCTTTTCGATATGTATAATTCCGGCAAAAAGAGTCTGGCACTAAATCTTAAAACTGAAGAAGGCATGGCAGTATTACATGATCTGTTAAAAGACGCTGACGTTTTTATTACCAATAATCGTACCAAAGCTCTGAAAAAGATGGGGATTGATTATGACTCGTTAAAACAAAAGCATCCACGATTGATATACGCCACAATAACAGGATTTGGAGATAAGGGGCCCCTAGCAGATGCTCCCGGTTTTGATACGGTGGCTTTCTGGGGCAGTTCAGGGGCTTTGGTTGACCTATCCATCGAAACCGGAAATTCATACCCGTTAAATACTCCGGCTGCCGTGGGTGATGTAGCTTCCGGCACGAATTTATTCGGTGCAATAATGGCTGCACTTTATGCCAGGGAACTTAACGGCAAAGGAGACAAGGTTACGGTTTCTTTATACGGCTCTGCTGTTTGGAGCATGAGTTTCATGAATGTCATAGCCCAAGAAAAATACGGATATAAATATCCAAAAAAACGCTATGAAGTCAATCCTACAGCTGCCCCTTACCGCACGAAAGACAATGAATGGATTATGCTAACCATATTAGACCATGATCGTTACTTCCCCAGTCTTTGTGAAATAATCGGCAGACCGGAATTATCAAGAGATCCAAAGTTCATAGATAAAATTGCTTTATTGAACATGGACAACAGAAAGGAACTTATGCAAATTCTAGAGGACGCTTTTAATAAAAAAGACGCTCATGAGTGGCATTTGCTCCTTACACAAAAGGATATCGTTCACGATATATTAAAGCATTTCAAAGACATTTCAACAAGCGAACAAGCCATGGCTAACAACTATATGAGCGAATTTGCATTTCCTAACGGTCAAAAAGCAATGTTAGCCAAACCATCTTTGCAATCTGATAACCTTGGAGAAATTGAAAATTTCAGGGGACCGTATTTAGGAGAACAAAGTATCAGCGTATTGGACAGACTGTCATACAGTAAGGCTAAAATTGAAGAGTTATTGTCAAAAGGAATTATTAAACAATGAGTTTATGACAAGCATTTTGCAGTGATTAAGAATAAAAGTTTTGGTTAAATATTTCAATAATAGGAGGAGTTTAAATGCAAGTATTAAGTTTGTTTGGCGTATTTTTAAGTGTGATTGTCTTTATAGTTCTGATTTATAAAGGCGTACACATCCTAATTTCATCAATATTGTCATCGTTAGTCGCAATAGTGTTTTCAGGGCAACCATTGCTGGAAACGATTAAGAATCCATTTATTCCAGGATTAACAGGGGTTTTCGGTTCATATTTTCTGATTTTTGCGCTAAGTGCATTGTTAGGGAAATTAGTTTCAGATTCAGGTATAGCTAAGTCTTTGGCTATTGCTCTTGCTAACATAGCAAGGAAGAGCGAAAAACATAAGAAATTGTTTGGAGCATTATCTCTTGTTGTATTAAATGCAATTCTAACATTTTCCGGTATCAATCTTTTTGTTGTAATCTTTACAATTGTTGCAATTGGAAAAGACTTATTCGAAGAATTAGACATTCCATGGCACCTGTATGGATTGGCTACAATAGGTTCGGCTACATTCACTGTTTCAATGTTGCCTGGTACTCCTGCTGTTCAAAACCTGGTGCCTATGAAGTATTTAGGGACAACTCCTATGGCAGCGCCTACTATAGGAATTGCATCAACGATATTAATGTTAATATTGTGTATTACATATTCAAAATATGCTGTTGATAAAACTATAAAAGCAGGGGAAGGGTTCTTACCCACGGGAGCTTTGATTAAAGAGTCCCAGGCATCAGTTGGCGATCAGGAACTTTCTCCGGTTTTGAAGTGCATAATTCCTTTAGCAACTACTTTTATAGTTATGAATGTATTAAAACAAGCACCAGAGGTTGCTTTACTTTCTGCCGTAATAGTAACAATTGTAATGTTTTGGAATAAGTTTACTAACTTAAAAGCCACGATAAATAATGGTTTTACTGCTGCGATTAATCCGTTGTTAGCTCTTTCGGCAGCGTCAGCATACGGCAAGGTTGTTGCTATCTCCCCCGGCTTTGAACTGTTCAAAGATAGTATGTTTGGACTGCCACTGCCAAGCATTGTAATATTAATTATATCTGTTTTAGTACCAACTGTGGTTACCGGTTCTTCTTCAGCATCCCTAACCATTTCATTTGAAGCATTTCTTGATAAGTATCTGGCAACAGGTTTTGATCCCCAGGTTATCCATAGAGTAGCTACCATGACAAGCAATATGTCATTGATGCCTCACTGTGCAGGGGTTGTTAATGCTCTTACTGTTTCAAAACTTACACACAAGCAAGTCTATAAACATTACTTTATTATCAGTATATGTTTGATGTTTGTTACCGTAGTCTTTGCAGCGATTTTAGCTACACTGGGAGTGGTATAATGAGCGAGAAAATATTAAGCGGAAAAACAGCACTTGTCACTGGTGGTAAACAAGGCATAGGATATGCTATCGTTCACACCTTAGCACAAAATGGTGCCGACGTAATCATAAACGATATAAGAATTTCTGAAAATGATGAAATATATCAAGCAGCTAAAGAGCTGGGTTCAAATGCAATGTGCATAAGTGCCGATGTGTCGAATGAAGATGACGTTATAGCCATGTACGAAGCAGTTAAGGCAAAGTACGGCAAATTGGACATTCTTGTTAACAACGCCGGAATAACTGACGATGCTATGTCTTCTAAAATGACCTTCGCGCAATGGCAAAGAGTTATTAATATAAATTTAACCGGTATATTCTTAACTTCGAAATATGCTAAGGATTTGATGAAAACTGACGGAGGAAGCATCGTTAATTTTTCATCGTTAGCCGGAGTGAAAGGCAATGTTGGTCAGGCAAATTATACGGCAAGTAAAGCCGGAATTATAGGATTGACGAAAACTTTAGCTTTAGAATATGCAAGAAATAATATCCGTGTAAATGCAATTGCCCCAGGGGTTATAGAAAGTCCTATGACAGACGCCATTCCCAGCCATATAAAAGAGGGAATGATTGCCAGAATACCAATGCAGCGTATGGGTACTCCTTATGAGATAGCAGACTTAGTTAAGTTTTTGGTTTCAAAAGAATCATCTTATATAACAAGTCAGTTGATTCATATAAACGGGGGCTTGTATTAGAATGAGCAAAATAAATATAAGGGAGGAAAAAAATGATTAAAAAAGTAACAGTTGTCGGCGGAGGCGTAATGGGCAAGCAAATAGCCTTAAATTGTGCCATCAACGGAATGGAAACAAATTTGGTGGATAATGTGGAAGCTGCATTGGAAAAGGTTGGTGAATGGAGCAAGGAATATTTAAGCGGCAGGGTAGCAAAAGGTAAAATGACTCAGGACGAAATGGATGCTGCAGTTGCTAAATTTCATCTCATGAGCGATATGGAAGCTGCCTGCAAGGATACGGATCTGGTTATCGAGGCTATTGTTGAAAAACTGGAGGCTAAGAAAAGCTTGTTTGAAACATTGGATAAAATAACTCCTGAGCATACTATCCTGGTAAGCAACTCCAGTACATTCAAACCTTCTTCCTTGTGCGGCTCAACAAATAGAGCTGATAGAGTAGCGAACCTTCACTATTTTAATCCTGCACTTCAAATGAAGCTTGTGGAAATAGTAATTTCGCCGGAAACAAGTGAAGAAACTGTTGCAGAATTAGAGGAGTTTGCAAAAGCTACCAATAAGGTACCCATAAAAGTATTAAAAGAAATCGATGGTTTTGTAGTAAACAATATTTTGGGTGGTATCACTAAAGTTGCCTGGTTTTTATTAGAAAACGGATATGCATCTGCAGAGGATATAGATTTGGGTGCTGAAAAAGGTTTAGGACACCCTATGGGGCCTTTCAAGACCTTAGACTTAGCGGGGTTGGATACTATTCTCGATGTTCGCAGGGCTCGTTACGAAGCCTTTGGTGATGAATCGGAAAAACCGCCTAAAATTTTGGAGGAAATGGTGGCTAGAGGAGAATTGGGCAGAAAGTCCGGTAAGGGCTTCTACGAGTATAAATAATAGTTTGACTAATATGCAAATAACCTGAGCGGATTTCACTCAGGTCTTTTGCATGTGACTACCTTGATATGATTCAAACATACACAACATACACAACTTCAAGACTGATATTAAATACATATTGCATTTTAATGTTTTAGTTGCTAATATATATATACTTCTCATTTATGTTAAGGAAATTCAATAAATTATAAGCAAACTCAGCATACAATCGTTTGCCTGCGATTGAATATTGCTTAGAAATGATATTTTTTAGACAAATTGTATTCCATAATTGGGTGGGTTGTAGTGAAGCAAACAAAAAGGGAGGAATGTTTTTGAAGATACCATTGGGTGTTGTTCTAGATCAGCTTAATGCATTTAACCACAGCAATGAGCTTAAATTCTCTGCTGTAACAAGCTATAAAGGCGTTCAGATATTTGAGTCAGATACTGTTAATAATGATCCTGAATACATTTACATAAACTTAAATAATGAAAAAATAGATTTATGTCAGGATATACGTCAAATTACGATTATTACAAACAGAGGTTGTCTTGACGATGCAGACGCAGCTTTTGAAAAAAAACTAACGATTATTGAATTTGTTGAAAACACTTCTATGATAAAGCTTTTTAACCATTTACAAAAGTATTTTAACTATTTGTTTGAATGGGATAAAAAGATGACCTGTCATATTAGAAATAAGGAAAGCCTTAACGTGCTATTTGAAGAATCAAAGGATCTATTCAAAAATCCTGTAATTATTCTGGATCTGGCTTTTAACGTAATTGTGCATAGCAAAGATTTTCCTGACAGCAATGATTTCTTAAATCAAATACTGATCAGAGGCTCTTTGGACAAAGAAACAATAGAGAGTCTTGTTCAAGGCAAATTTTTTCGGGAAAATTACAGGAATATTGCAAAATTCGAACCGCCCAATCGATCAAATACTGTTCATTATATAAAATCGCTATTTTATAACAACAATAAGATGGCAACATTTGTTTATTATTGTTTGAATGGTGATGCAACGCAGGGACAGTTGGATTTCATTCATATGTTTATTCAATATGCTGAAGAACTTTACAATTGGAGCAACTCAGGAATCGTTCCGTGTATAAGCGGTTGGGATTTATTCATTAAAGAAATTGTTCTCAATCATGAAATTTCTAAAGAAGAAATCAGCAGATATGCAAAATTATTGAAATTGGATTATTCTTCTCGTTACTGTGTCGGAGTTATTAAGTTAAAGGAAACATCCGTCCGCTGCATTAAATATTTGATAAATATCATTAGAAGCAGAAATCCTTTTTATTACGTTTCCACATATGATAACCTGATAGTAATACTTTACGATATAAAAAGAGATAAAGGCTATGAAAAGAATATTGAAGACAGAATCAGTTGGCTGGAGGATTTTATATACAAGTATGAAGGTGTTATGGGGATCAGCTCTACTTTTTATTGCCTTGAAGATTTTTCGAACGAATATAAGAAAGCATCCGTTGCACTTGATCTTGGCAGTAAATTTAATAAGAATAAATGTGTTCATAAATATAAGGATTATCACATTTACCATATGATTTCAAGTGTTTCTAAGGATATCACATTAGATTCTCTTTGTTACAAAAAACTTAAAAAACTAATGGATTATGATATGTGTAACAATATAGACAACTCAGAAATTTTACGTATCTACCTGGAAAATGACAGAAGTGTTTCAAAAACTGCTTCAATAAAAAATTTACATAGAAACAGTATTATTTATAGAATAAATCAAATAGAAGATATCTTAAAAATAGACCTGGACAATTTTAACGAGAGAATGAGATTAATTTTAACGTATCATGCTATGGATGTAATGGAACATATGAAGAAGGAAAAGCTGGAATATGCAATTGATGGCGATGATATAGATAGTCAGGCTTTATAATTTAAATAAAGGCTTTTGCAAGTAGCTTTGGTCAAGCTACAAGCAGGGCCTTATTTTATTGATGAAATCCTTCGGCTACGCCCTCAGAATGACATACTCAAGGATGCTTTTTCGTAAAACTAATGCGGATTCGAAAAAATCCGCAGATAGACTTTGGAGAATTCCGCAAATGCAAAACTACAAAAATAAGTCTTTGCCAGCAGTTTTTTTTGTACGTCTATCCATAGAAAGGATTATCAGAAGAGTAGATAATATAAGTGTTAACAAAAGTTATATTTTATAGATGGAGGAAAAAACATGTTAAAAACAAGATTTACAGAAATGTTCGGAATTAAGTATCCAATAGTACAAGGTGGTATGCAGCATCTCGGCCTGGCAGATTTTGCATCAACGGTATCCAATGCTGGTGGTATGGGAACTCTTAATATTACTTGTTATGATTCGCCTGAAGAATTTAAAAAAGATGTTATAAAAATGAAAACTCTCACTGATAAACCTTTCATTGTAAATATTTCATTGGTGCCTGACTTAACAAAAGGCGAAGAAATAAGAAAGTACATAGATATTTGTGCAGAACAAAATGTAGCTGCCATCGAAACAGCAGGAGCAGACCCCTCAGAATTTATTCCACAGATTAAAGAGGCAGGAATTAAATTAATACATAAAACTCCGTCGGCTAAAATTGCTAAGCGTATGGAAGATAAGGGCGCTGATGTTATCACAATAGCCGGATATGAGGTTGCCGGGCATCCGAGTACAGATGGAATAGGTACGTTCGTAATTGCGAACAAGGTTGCTTCCATTTGTTCCATTCCGGTGCTTGCAGCAGGTGGTGTGGCTGATGGAAAGGGTTTGGCAGCAGCATTGTGTTTAGGCTGCGAAGGTGTTGTTATGGGTACTCGCTTTGTTGCAACTAAAGAGTGCATAATTTCCGACAACCATAAACAATATATTTTGGATCATACAGAGAGAGATACTGTATTGATTCAGCAATCAATTAAAAATATGGCGCGTGTTGCGGATAATATGGCATCAAGGTTAGCAGCTGAAATGGAAAGACGCGGTACAACCTTGCAGGAATTAATGACAGTCATATCAGGTAAACGCGGACGTGTAGCTTACAGAACAGGCAATGTGGACGGAGGAATATTTGCAGCCAGTCCTGCCATGGGTCTTATAAATGAAATCCTGACAGTCCAGGAATTGATGGACAACATGTGTGCTGATGCTAATTCAATTATAAGCGGACTTAGCAAGAGTTTATAATTATCAGGGAGAATGGATATGAAGACGAGAATTACTGAGTTATTAGGAATTGAGTACCCGATTATTCAGGGAGGTATGCAGCATTTAGGAGTACCGGAGTTGGCAGCGGCGGTTTCAAACGCTGGAGGGCTTGGAACCATTAATGTAACAATATTTCCAGAATTAGATGAATTCAGGGCAGCACTAGAAAAGATGAAGTCCTTAACAGATAAACCGTTTTGTGTAAATATTTCCTTGCTGCCGGAGACTTCTGCAGGTGAAAAAACTTTAGACTATATAAAAATCTGCGGTGAAATGGGAGTTAAAGTCATTGAAACAGCCGGCAGAAAGCCCGACACATTGGTTGGGCCTATCCATGAACAAGGAATTTTTCATATACATAAAGTACCAACGGTAAAACACGCGCTGTCTGCTGAAAAAACAGGCGTTGATGCTGTAACCATAGTAGGTATTGAATGTGCAGGACATCCGGGAAAAGATGAAGTCACCACTTTAGTTTTAGCTGCTAAAGCAGCAAAACAACTAAAAATACCTGTAATGGCTGGCGGCGGAGTTGCTGATGGCCATGGCGTCGCAGCACTTTTAGCTCTTGGTGTAGAAGGTGTGGTTATGGGTACTCGTTTTGTGGCTACAGAAGAATGTCAAATACATCAAAATTTTAAGGAATGGTGTGTCAGCGCTTCCGAAAAAGATACGACATTGGTTCAGAAAAGCATAAATAATATGGCCAGGGTAGCGAACAACGATACTGCCAAAGAATGTTTGGAGCTTGAATCCAAGGGAGTTACTCTGCAACAATTGATATCCACGATTTCGGGTAAAAGAGGAAAAACCGCAATGGAAAAAGGTGATGTTAACGGAGGTATTTTCGTTGTAGGCCAAGCGTTAGGATTAGTAGATGACATACTTTCCGTTGATGAGCTGTTTCAAAGGATAGTTTCTGAAATGAAAGAATCCCAAAATAGACTAAATTCTATATATTAAGAAAAGAGGTTAACAATGTGTAATTATAAATTACTGGAAGGTATAAAAGTTGTTGAGATGTCTACCATGGTAGCCGCTCCCAGCTGTGGACGCATTCTTGCTGATTGGGGTGCTGAGGTAATAAAGGTTGAAACCCCAAAGGGAGATAACTACAGAAATTTTGGAAAAATGTTTGGTGTTACCTGCACACCTGATGCAAATCCTCTGTTTGACAACTTAAATGCCAATAAAAAAGGGGTAACTTTAAACTTGAAAGACTCTGATGATATGGAAAAAATGCATCAGCTGCTTTCAGAGGCAGATATATTTATAACGAATACCAGACCAAAAGCATTAAAATCCTTGGGTATAGATTATGATGCGTTGAAAGAGAAATATCCAAGACTAATTTATGCACTGCTTTCCGGTTATGGAGAAAAAGGGCCCAAGGCTGATGATCCGGGTTATGATACTATTGCATTTTGGGCATCTACCGGGTTTTTGGCTGACATGACGGTGATGAATGATGACAATAGCAGTTTCCCTGTTATGGGGCCAGCCGGTCCCGGGGATATTATTTCAGGAATGGCTTTATTAAACGTAATTCTTGGTGCTTTATACAAAAGAACCGTTACAAATGAAGGAGATTATGTTTCTGCTTCGTTATACGGTACAGCACTTTGGTGTTTCCATATTATGTCTGTTTCTGTTGAGCCTCAATTTGACAACAAATATCCGAAAAAGAGAATTGAATCGAATCCGCTGTCATCACCTTTTAGAACAAGTGATGGTGAGTGGATTATGACAACAGTATTAGATTTTCCGAAAGACTGGCCAAAAGTCTGTAAAGTGCTGGACCTAGAAGAATTAATCGAAGATCCAAGATATGATACAGTAGTGAAACAGCGTGATGTCTCAATTCGTAATGAACTTCTGCAAATATTCGGTAAGAAATATGAACAAAAAACTGCTGCGGAATGGATGACACTTCTGAAAGAAGCAGATATAGTTCATGATAAATTAGGACATTATTCAGACATGTATCAATGCGAGCAAGCGATAGCCAATGAATTTACCCACAGCGTTGATTATGGGCTGGGTGAGGATGTTGTTTTAGTAAGACCAAATATGCTAAGCGCTAAAAGCGGATATGCACCATTTAACAAAGCACCTAAATTAGGTGAGCATAATGGTATGTTTGACAAAAAATAATGAACCGACAGAACATTGACTAAATAGGAGGAAAAGTATGCAAAAACCAACCTTTACCCATTTTTTACTAGAGGAAGACCATGGTATTGCCGTATTTACGATTAATCGTCCGGAAGTAATGAACGCGTTAAATTTAGAGTGCCAATTAGATTTAATTGCGTTTATGGACTATTATGAAGGAAACGAAAACTTAAAAGTTGCAATAATTACCGGTGCCGGAGATAAAGCATTTATTGCCGGTGCAGATATTAATAACATTAAAACAGCAACAGCTAAAAAAGCGCTGAATAGTAAGCTGCGTACTGTGCTGGACAGAATAGAGAATTCACCTAAGATTATAATTGCAGCAATCAATGGATATGCCTTCGGTGGTGGATTTGAACTAGCTTTGGCATGTGACATACGATTAGTATCAGATAACGCCTTAGTGGGGTTGCCGGAAGCTAATTTAGGGATTATTCCCGGTGCCGGCGGTACCCAGAGACTTGCAAGAATGGTAGGAATCAGTGTTGCTAAGGATGTTATAATAGGTGGACGAAATCTGAAAGCCGACGAAACAGTAAGCTATGGTATAGCCATGAAATGTGTTTCACAAGTAGAATTATTGGAAAAAGCTAAAAACGTTGCTTCTAAAATTATGGAACGGGGACCTTTGGCAATACAGGTTGCGAAAATGGCTATAAATACATCTTTAGATGTAGATAGAAGCACAGGAATGATGTATGAAGCATTAGCATTAGCAGTTACTTTTGGCAGTGAAGATCGTTTGGAAGGTGCGAGTGCATTCTTAGAAAAAAGAAAAGCTGATTTTAAAGGCTGTTAGGAGGAAAATATGTATTCGACAATTTTAGTAAATGTGGAAGACAGAGTTGGAACAATAACTATAAATAGGGAAGAATACCTTAACGCATTGGCTCGTGAAACATATGGGGAGATAAGAGATGCGGTGAAAGAATTAGACGATAGAAAAGATGTCGGTACTATCGTAATAACCGGTAAAGGCAAGCACTTTAGCGCCGGTGGGGATATTAAGCGTTTTAAGACCTTAATCGATTCTAAAGAATACTTAAGCCAGGATGGGATTTACTATGCCGGTCAAATGACGAAAGCCATGAAGCAATGTGGTAAGCCAATTATTGCTATGATAAACGGTGTTGCCACCGGTGCTGGTTTCAGTATCGCATTAGGTGCAGACTACAGAATCGTTACTCCAAGTTCAAAATTAATCATGGGATTCATAAAAATCGGATTACCCGGAGATACAGGCAGCATATATTTGTTAAGTAAATTAATCGGTATCGAAAAAGCTTCTTATATGATGATGACTGGAGAACCGGTAAAAGGCGAAGATGCTGTACAAATGGGTCTGGCTACCCGCTTGGTTGAGGACGGGAAACTAGAGGAAGAAACGTACGCTTTTGCTAAAATGCTGGCTAATATGCCAACCAAGGCAATAGCAAGACAAAAAGCGCTGCAATACAACTATTTCTACAGAGATCTGGATTGCTTCTACTATGATGAGGCGTTACAGATGGCTGTTTCTTCAAGAGAAGGAGATTTTGAAAATGCAGTACAAGCCTTCATAGAAAAGAAGATGCCTGAATTTAACAAATAATATAAATTGAATAAAAAGTATTGTGCGGCTGTAGCGTAATACAGCTGCACAGTAAAGTTGTACAAACATACGAAAGATAATATAATATTAACAATTATTTTGGCAATTTGCCAATGAAATTCATATGGAAAAATGTTAAAACTTTTACAAATGGAATTCCCGCATAAGTGTTCAGTAAATTCACTCCATAATAGAAAAATTATGGAGTGTGATATACGGATACTGAATATGTATTGGGAGCGTCTGAAAACTTTGTTTAATGGGAGGAATATTTATGGAATGGATTAGTTTATTGGGTGTTGGTATAGCACTTGCGGTATTCATTTATTTTGCTTATAATGGCCATAACATTGGATTATTGACCATCATTGCATCTGTGATTGTGTTGGTATTTAGTGGTATTCCTTGGTATAAGGGTTTGTCTGAAACATATATGGGCACTTTTGTAGGTTTTTTTCAGAAATGGTTCCTGGTTTACTTGTTTAGCTCGCTGTTTGCACGAATGATGAGTGACAGTGGAGCTGCATATTCTTTGGCGGTTAAGATAGCTCGAATATGTAAGAGATGGCCAAAGCATCAGAAATTTCTGGCAGTTATGTCAATTCCGTTCATAAACTCCATTTTGACATATGGAGGGGTTAGTTCGTTAGTAGTTGTATTTATCATGGTTGGATTAGCGAAAGATTTATTTAGAGAACTTGACATACCATGGCATTTCTATGGAGTAGCCGCACTTGGGTCTGCAACATTTGCAGTAGGCTGGCTTCCGGGAGCTCCGGATGTTATAAATCTTACGCCCACCACGTATCTGGGAACTACACCCACAGCCGCTCCGATACTTGGTATTATAGGTACAGTTATTATGATAGTACTCTCAATATTTTATGTAAAAACTACACTGAAAAAAGCCGAAGAAAGAAACGAAACATTTTTGCCTACAGGTAAAAGAATACAAGAAGATTCCACTATAGGCAGAACAGATTCTGTAGAGTACAGTGTGCTGAGAAGCGTGTTTCCATGTATAGTATTGCTGGTTGTAATGAACGTGTTAAAGCAGCCGCCTGCTGTTGCTCTCATAGCTGCAAACATTGTTTGCCTGGCACTGTTTTGGAAGCAAATTGATCTCAAAAGAGTTTCTCAAGTGGGAGTGCCTATAGGTATAAACACATGTGTCATGATAAGCGGTACAATAGCTTTTGGAGCAGTTATTACAATTACCAGTGCTTATAATTTTATTACTACGGGTATGGATGCATTGGAATTCTTGCCTCCGGCATTCCAGATATTTATCTGTGTTAACGTAATCGCTGCATTGACAAGTTCCGGAACACCGGCTGTTACAATAACGATGCAGACATTCGCTGAGAGATTTTTACAAGCCGGAGTTCCTGCAGAAGCAATTCACCGTTTGGCTACAGGTACAGCTCTTTCATTAAATACTCTGCCTCATAGCCCTGGTGTTGTAAATGCGGCAACGGCTGCTAAACTGGAAGTTAAAGAAATATATAGACACTACTTGTGGATAACAGTAATATTCCCCTTTATTGCGGCTTTCATAGTGGCTGTGCTTATAACTGCAGGTTTTGTAATGTAATTGATTTGGGTAACTCCGGGACGTACCTTTTAGTCGGATGGAGAAAACAGGGCGGTTCGAGACTTTTAGCAGTCTCGGACCGCCATTTTGCATTTGCAGTCTGAAGTGATGGACAGTGAGAACCGACCCCGGTGACATACCCGATGACAGCGATGGCATGCTATGAAATGTATAATTCTTGACGATGTTGATTTGAGATAGTATAATGTTTGGTATCTCAATATTTATAATAATTATTGTAAGATTTTAAAGCATAGAATATTTTTGTTCTCAAAACCAATAATCGAAATGGGCTTAATTCGTAAATTTATTCTTAATCTAATTGTGTGGTGAAATTATCATGAAGTGTAAAGCATTTAAAATAATGAGTAGTATCATTATTTTTATTTTAACTTTTTCTACAGTCAAGGTGAATGGTATTAACACAATGCTCAAGGTTGCTTTTGAGCCTAATCTTCCGCCTTATCAGTTTGAAGATAACGGTGAATATGTAGGCTTTCATATTGACCTGCTGAATAACATTGCTGAAAGAAACAAGTTTATAATAGAGTACATACCTATGGAAAACGAATCAGACTGCTTGGATGCATTGGGAAATGGGGAAGTAGACATTGTTTTGGGAGTGAAAAATAATAGCTTGAAATTTAAGGACCAAATGACGGAAAGTATTTCTCAGTCATCAATAGTCATGATTGCTTCAAATGAAAACGTAGGCAGAATAAAAAATGATATCAGTATGAGCAGTATTACTGCTGTTATTGAAAATGAATCAATAGGCTATTCATATATGAGAAAAATGGGGAGCCTCAGATCAGTCATTGTTTCTAATCAAACTCGGGCATTTGAAATGCTTACCACTAAAAAGGTTGATGCCCTAGTAGGCGTAAGAACCAGTATTTTGTACCAGATTGAAAAATCGCATCTTGAAGACAGTTATACTATCATCAGCAATTATATGGTTCCCATAGAATATACAATGATTGTAAAAAATGGAGATAAAGATCTTCTTAAAAAGCTTAATGACAGCTTGCAGCAAATCCGAATCAGCGGCAATTATGAAAAACTTTATGACAAATGGATTAATGAAGATAAAAATGAAATAAAAGAAGTTATCAAAAAAATAATTGTAATAGCAACAATTGCATCGACAGTTGTTGTTACAATTATTATCATATATTTAAGGCTGAACATTAATCTAAAGAAACAAGTTAATGAAAAAACTAAGGAACTGCAGATAACCAATAATAATTTAATAAACCAAATTATAGAGACAAGAAACAGCAATGAACTAAGAAATAATATTGTGGAACATAGTCCAACCGGTATCATTGTCTTTGACAAGGAATTTAAAATAACCTTGTTTAACGAAAGCGCCTGCAAGTTAACAGGGACTTTAAATATACCCATAGGAGAAAATATATTCAGCATCGCCACATTAACAAAGATTTTGATGGATAAAATGGATAAGCTGTTTATTGAAGATGCGACATTTATAAACCAGGAAATAACAATAAAGACTAAAAATAAGGAAAATATAAGTTACAGATACAACATATACCAACTGCACAATAACGATGACAGCATCAGAGGTGCAATTCTTACTGTTGATGATATCACCGAAGAGCTTAGGATGAAGGAGCAAATATTTGAGAAGGAAAAGAATAAGGAACTAAACCGTATGATTGCAGGTATTGCACATGAAATAAGAAATCCTCTGGCTTCTATCAAAACATTTGTAGAATTAATTCCAACAAAAATGAATAATCAGAAATTTCTGGATCAATTTGCTGAGATTGTACCTAAAGAAGTTGATAGAGTTAATAACTTAATACGAAATCTTATTGATTATGCTAAGCCAGAAACAAAAAACAAAGAAATGATTTTGATTAATGATATTGTTAAATCGTGCACAACATTAATCAATCCTATGCTGAAAAAAGAAGGTATCGAGCTTGTTGTGGATGAAGAAGAATGTCCGGAAATACTTGCTGATAAAAATCAGTTGAAGCAAATCATAATTAATATTTTGCTGAATGGATATGATTCTATAAAGGATAAAATTGAATCAAATAGTGATGCAACTCGAAAATTTCATATATTTGTGAAATTATGGAAAAACGACGAATATAATTTTATCCAGGTTTTAGATGAAGGCACAGGCATGTCGGATGAACAAATTAAAAAGTGCACAGAACCGTTTTTTACAACCAAGGCAAATGGTACGGGGTTAGGATTGGCTCTATCAAAGCAATTTGTAGAAGAAAATAATGGTGTTATGATTTTAGAGAGTGAATTATCAGCCTTTACAAAAATAACCTTGAAATTTAGGAGGCAAGAATGGATAAAAGCATATTAATAATAGATGATGAATTTGGAATCTGCACGTCTTTAACTCTTGCTCTTGAGGACAAATATAATGTAAAAGCCTGCCTAAGCCCGAAAGATGGGTTTAAAGCATTGAAAGAAGACATGTTCGATTTATGCTTGCTGGACTTAAAAATAGGTAATCAAAACGGTCTGGATGTTTTAAGGGAAATGAAAAAAATTGACAAGAACTTGATTGTAATAATAATGACTGCTTACGGAAGTATAGATACATCTGTAGAAGCCATTAAAGCAGGTGCATATACATACCTGACGAAACCGCTTAACATAAGTGAACTATATCTCCATATTGACCAAGCCTTAGAATATAAAAAGCTGAATGAGAAGGTTGAGTTTTTAAGCAAGGAACTGGAGAATAAATATTATGGCGGTATAATAGCCAGAAGTCCTGCAATGAAAAATGTGTTTAAAATGATAGAAAAGTTGAAAGATGTTGACACGAATGTTGTAATAACAGGAGAAAGCGGCACTGGAAAAGAATTGGTCGCCAGGGCAATACATTATTCCGGTAAACGTAAAAAAGAAAGATTTGAAGATGTAAATTGTGCAGCCATTCCGGAAAGCATGTTGGAAGAAGAACTATTTGGTCACAAGAAAGGGTCCTTTACCGGTGCTGTAGAGGACAGGCAGGGGAAATTTGAATATGCCAACAATGGGACGATTTTTCTGGATGAAATAGGAGATATGCCGTTTGCAATCCAGTCTAAGTTACTTAGAGTTTTACAGCAAAAGGAATACTCTCCTTTGGGAAGCAACGAAAAGAAAAAACTAAATTTAAGAATTATTGCTGCTACAAATAAAAATTTGAAGTCGTTGGTAGAGAAAGGTGAATTCAGGCAAGACCTATACTTCAGACTCAATGTAGTCGAGATTACACTGCCTTCTCTCAAAGACAGGAAGCAGGATTTACCTTTGCTGTTCAGTCATTTTATAAAAAAATTCAATGAAGAATTGAGTAAAAACATAAGAGGATTATCAAAGGAAGCAGAACAGAAACTGTTTAAATATGATTATCCGGGAAATGTCAGGGAGCTTTCAAACATTGTGGAATGCGCAATGATATTGTGCAGCGGTGACACTATTGAAATAGTTGACTTACCCAACGAGGTTATCAGGTATGATACGATAAATAAGGGAGTTAATGCAATATTTTCCGAAGATCTTGTGGGTATGACGCTGAAGGATATTGAGGAAATAGTTATTAAGGCAAATTTAATCAAGAATCGCGGCAAGAGAAAATTGACTGCTGATTCATTAGGCATAAGCGAAAAAGGACTGAGGAATAAAATTAATGAATATAAAATAGATATCAACTGAATTCATCGGATAAAATTTCTGAACATGTGAAACCGGTAAAAAATACTGATGGGGGTAATTTTTTCCGGTTTTTTATTATATAAAACGGATAAAGCTCACAGACCTATAAATTGTGAGTTTAACAGAATGCTTAAATTAAGCGGAAAATACATGAAAATAAAAAGAAAACAAATCACTGCGACTTTGGCATGTAAATTGCTTTTATATTAGCAAATTACAAATACAGAGGTGGTTTAATGAGCAGCATAATAAAGGAAATGAGTTGGATGGAATTTGATGAAAGGAGAAAACATACGGACACAGTCATCATCCCTTCGGGAGCAATAGAGGTATATGGACCTCAGCTTCCATTGGGAACAGATACTATTGTAGCTGAAGAAGTATCAAAGATGATAGCCCAAAAGCTTGATGCATTAATCGGACCTACGGTTCAAGTTGGAGAGTCTTATTCGCTTGGAATGTTTCCCGGAACTCTGGTTATCAGGCCTGAGCATTTCAAGAATTATATATCCGATATTTTTGAAAGCTTAATAAAATGGGGATTTACAAGATTTATATTTATGAACACGCATGCCGGAAACACACCCATAATTAGCCAGGTAATCAGGGAATATCAGGATAAATTCGACCTGAAATGTGTAGAAATTGACTGGTGGAGATTTGTTCAGCCAAACGGACTTGACATATTCGAGAATAAAGGATATATGGCACATGGACATGCCAGTGAATGCGGCACATCTGTAATGATGTATTTAAAACCGGAAATGGTTAGAATGGATAAGCTTGTAAATGCATTGCCAAAGAAAGTCGGGCACTATACGGAATACACAGACTTTATAAAGTTCAGGTCTTTTGATACTCTCACAGACATAGGGTCAGTAGGAGATTCAACAGCTGCAAGCGTTGAAAAAGGTGAAAAAATAGTTAATAGGTGCGTTGACAGAATTGTTGAATTCGTACAAAACGAACTTTAAAAATCAGCAATATGGAAGAGGGATAAGATGAAAAAATTCACAGCAGCAGTAATTCAATATGATTCAAGAAATGATAAGGGCGAAAATCTTAAAAATTTTTGCAAGCTCATAGATGAAGCGGCTTTAAAAGGAGCAAAGCTTGTTGCCATGGCAGAATACTTCAATTTAATTGGCGACAATATAGGAGAAGGAGGAGCAGAAGAGGAGATACCCGGGCTTACAATAGACCTGATGAGAGAAAAGGCAATTGAACACAACATGTGGATTCTTTGCGGAAGCATTGCAGAAAAAAACCATGATGGAAAACCATACAATACATCTGTGCTGTTAAGCAACAAGGGAGAAATTGTGTGCAAGTACAGCAAGCTTCACATGTTTGATGTCGAACTGAACAGCGGAATTTCTGCAAAAGAATCAGATACAAAGCAGGCTGGAAACAGAATTGTCACGGCAGAAACAGAATTGGGACACTTTGGATTCTCTATTTGTTATGACATGAGGTTTCCAGAGTTATACAGAATCATGGCTTTGAAAGGCGCACAGGTCATTTTTGTTCCTGCCAATTTCACAATGCCGACAGGAAAAGATCACTGGGAACCATTGCTGAGGGCGAGGGCTATAGAAAACAGCTGTTACATAATAGCACCGGGACAGATAGGCAAAAAGACAAGGTTTGACGCTTATGGCAAAAGTTTGATAATAGACCCATGGGGAAACATAATAGCCAAGGCAAGTGATAAAAATTGTGTAATAACAGCAGAAATAGATTACGATTATCTGCAAAGCATTAGAGATCAAATACCTTCACTTAAAAACCGGAGAACGGACGTATATGAAATAAAAGAGAAAATCTGATAGGAAAGGAGAAGAAAATGGAGTTGACACAAGAAATAATAGACAGATTTATGAAAGTTGATCCGGCACAGGTAGGTCATTATGTAAAAAGCGGGTATATGAGTCCTAAAATTAAACCTATATATAAAGCTGCAAAAATTGTGGGACCCGCTTATACAGTCAGAATTCCCGGTAAGGATTCTACCGCATTGTATTACGCAATGAAGAGAGCTCCAAAGGGATCGGTTATTGTTATTGACAGAGCAGGTGATGATTTGTATGCCTGCACAGGTGAAATCGTGGCGACAGTCGCGAAAAGATTGGGGTTGGCAGGCATAGTAATTGACGGACCTGCAACTGATTCTATAGCGATAGAGAACATGCAATTTCCTGTGTTTTGTGATGGGTTGTCTCCTGTAACCACCAATTTGCTGGGGATTTCTGGTGAATATGACGTTACGGTGCAATGTGGAGGAGCTGTGGTGAATCCAGGTGACATAATCTTTGGAGATGCTGATGGCGTGATTGTGATACCACCGGACAATTATGAGGAATTGCTGGAAAAGGCTGAAGAAGCTACTAGAGCAGAATTTAAAACTAAAAAATTAATAGAAGAAACAGGTTTTGTCAGCACTAATGTTGATCGTCTGTTTGAAACAGATGTTTTGGCTATTATTGCAGAACTAAAAAAATTTGATTAAGTTAAATTGGAGGAAATATGAAAAATAGAATTCTTAAATCCGTACTATGTATGATGCTTAGTTTGACACTGATTTTAACCGGCTGCTCCGGACAAAGCAAAAGCAACTCGGAAAGTACAGCTTCACAGAGCGCAACAGAAAACACTAAAAAAGATTCGCTGATGTACAGCATACTATCAGACATTGTTACATTGGATCCCGTCAAATCCAACGACTCAACATCTCAATATGTACATTATCAAATATTTGATACATTGATCAGAGAAGAAAAGGATGGGACATTGGTTCCTTCTTTGGCTGAAAGCTGGGAAATCTCAGAAGATGGAAAGGAAGTTGTTTTCAACCTGAGAAAAAATGTAAAATTCCATAACGGCGAGGTAATGACTGCTGATGACGTTGCGTTTTCATTGAACAGATCAATTGCATCTGCATTTACTACTAAAATTACCGGAGCTATGAAATCAGCAGAAGTGATTGATGAAAACACAGTCAAACTTAACATGAAGCAGGCGTATGGTGCAGTATTAGGATGCATGTCATCAGCTAATGTTGCTATAGTGAGCAAAAAAGCAGTTGAAGCAAATGAAGAAGGCTTTGCAAGAAATCCGATAGGTACAGGACCATACAAGTTTGTCGAATGGAAAAATGGAGAAAAGATAGTATTAGAAAGTTTCCAGGATTATTTCAGGGGCGAAGCTGCCATAAAAAATCTTACATTCAAAGTGATTTCAGATTCAAACACCGCAGTTGTCGCTCTTGAAAAAGGGGAAACGGACATAATGGACACTCCTCCTAAGAGCGCAAGACAAAGCTTAATCGATAACAAAGATCTGGAATATTATGAAGCAGACCAAGCATGTTACTACTTGATATCATTCAATAATGAGAAGGGCATTTTTTCGGATAAGAAACTTAGAGAAGCAGTAAATTATGCCATGGACAGAGAATCAATCATCATTGGGGCACTTGAAGGCGTAGGCACGCCAGTAGAAGCAGCAATGGTGCCATTAGTTGATGAATATCCTAAAGACTTTAAAGCAAATGAATTCAATGTCGAAAAAGCTAAACAATTGATGGCTGAAGCCGGTTACGCAAATGGATTCACAGTTAAAATGAAAACCATTGATTCCCCTACATATATCAAGCCTACTGAAATGATTCAAGCTCAGCTTGCTGAAATTGGTATAACGGTTGAGATAGAAGTTATGGAAAGAGGTTCGTGGATGGCAGATGTATTGACAAACAATAACTATGAAATAACATTCTGGGCTATACCTATAACCGTAATGGATCCGGATTTCGCCACATATTCAGCATTCCACAGCAGCATGATAAACGGCGGAGGCAATTTTGCCAGAGTTAACATTCCGCAATTAGATACATTGCTGGAAAAGGGGAGGGCATCTCAGTCAAAAGAAGAAAGAGCGCAAATATATGCTGATGTATGCCAGATAATTAAAGATGAAAGTGTTATAGTCCCTCTTTTTACAGGGAGAAGATGCATCGCAGCAAACAAAGATTTAACCGGAGTTGTAGCTATTCCAAATCTGAAATATTACGTTTACGACTGGTCATGGTAGTGATACCAAAAAGTATAGTCAACATTCAAGCAGGTATTATATCTGCTTGAATGTTCTAAGGAGGTAAAATGTTAAAATATATTGGGAAAAGAATTCTTCTTATGATACCTGTTATGATTGGTATTTCATTTATCATATTTTCTATAATGAATTTAACGCCAGGGGACCCGGCGAGATTGATATTAGGAGAAAATGCAACTTTGAGCGATGTTGAACAGCTCAGGGAGGAAATGGGACTTAATGATAATTTCTTCATAAGGTATTTAAATTACATCAAAAACGCGTTGCACGGGAACTTCGGGAATTCATACAGAACAAATCTCCCAGTGGGAGAAGAGCTTGCGGCTAGATTTCCAAATACATTGAAGCTTGCATTTTGGGGTATGACTCTGGCAGTTATAATAGGTATCCCCGTAGGAATAATATCTGCAGTAAAGCAATATTCAATTATTGACGGAATGGTCACTGCAGTATCGCTTTTTCTGACGTCAATTCCAGGATTTTGGCTGGGCTTAATGCTCATATTGATATTTGCACTGAATTTAGACCTATTGCCGGCTACGGGAGTAGATACATGGAAGCATTTCATCTTGCCGTCAATCACTCTTTCAGCAAATACGATGGCAACAGTAATAAGAATGACACGCTCAACAATGCTCGAAGTCATCAGACAGGATTATATCAGAACTGCAAGAGCAAAAGGTGCAGGAGAAAATAAGGTAATATTCAAGCACGCCTTGAAGAATGCGCTATTGCCGGTAGTAACAATTATAGGTATAAATTTTGGAATCCAGTTGGGTGGAGCTATAATAACAGAAACCGTATTTGCAATGCCGGGATTAGGAACACTTATGATAACCTCAGTAAGGATGAAAGATACACCAATGGTAATGGCTTGTATTATATTTGTTGCATTGCTTGCAGGTCTGATAAATTTGGCTGTAGACATATTATATACGTATATTGACCCAAGAATAAAATCTCAGTATGTAAAGGCTTAGTCGGTGATGAATATGGCAGAGATTAACAATGTTGCATCAAATTATAAGACATCAAACAAAAAAGTGAAAAAAAGAAGCCAATTGGGATATATTTGGTTTCGTTTCAAGAAAAATAAACTGGCAATGATAGGGCTGGCAATGCTTATAGTATTAATATTCATAGCAGTGTTTGCAGATTTTCTTGCAGATTATAAAGCTGACGCAATAAATCAAAATGTCAAAATAAGGCTGCAGACACCCAGCAGTGAACATTTTTTCGGAACTGATCAATACGGAAGAGATCAATTTGCCAGAGTTATATTCGGCACAAGAATATCATTGTTTGTAGGAATTGTAACAATAGCAATTTCATTGGTGATCGGCGGAATAATTGGATCCATAGCTGCATATTACGGAGGAAAGACAGATAACTTCCTTATGCGAATTATGGATGTGTTCCTGGCGATCCCAGCGACTATATTTGCAATAGCAATAGTGTCCGCGCTAGGGCCAGGCATAAACAATTTGCTGATTGCATTAAGCATTTCAAGGATTCCGCAATTTGCAAGAGTGGTCCGTTCCGCAATAATGCCAATTAAGGAACAGGAATACATAGAAGCCGCCAGGGCATACGGAACTAAAGACAGCAGAATAATTATGAAATATATTATCCCAAACGCAATAGGACCCATAATTGTACAGGCAACAACAACTATGGCATCAACTATATTATCCGTGGCAGCATTAAGCTTCCTTGGACTCGGAGTACAGCCTCCTACACCTGAATGGGGATCGATGCTCAATGATGGAAAGGAGCAGATGAGGTATTATCCACATCTTGTTGTAATTCCCGGTATTGCAATAATAATTTCCGTGCTGTCCTTGAACTTGATAGGAGATGGTTTGAGAGATGCATTGGATCCCAGGTTAAAGAATTAATGATTGATGGAGGAAATAATGGCAGAAAAATTGCTTGAGATAAATAACTTGCATGTTGAATATAAAACGGATGAGGCTGTTGTGTATGCCGTAAACGGATTGGATCTGACCGTCAACAGGGGCGAAACAATAGGACTTGTGGGTGAAACCGGAGCTGGAAAAACAACAACAGCACTTAGCATCATGAGACTCCTGCCGGAAAGAATCGGTTATATAAAAGACGGGAGCATTAAGCTTGAGAACAAAGACATAATAAGGGCTACAGAAGCAGACATGAGATTGATCAGGGGAGAAAGCGTGTCAATGATATTCCAGGATCCAATGACAAGCTTGAATCCAATATTGACAGTCGGCGAGCAAATATCTGAAGTGCTGGAGCTGCATAAAAAAAATATGAGCAAAGCAGAAAAGTCTAAGAGAGTTGATGAAATATTGGAACTGGTAGGGCTGCCTGCATTAAGAAAAAAGGATTATCCCCATCAGTTCTCGGGAGGTATGAAGCAGCGAGTAGTCATTGCAATAGCATTAGCCTGTGAGCCTAAGCTTTTACTTGCTGATGAACCAACAACAGCGCTGGATGTTACAATTCAGGCTCAGGTGCTTGAAATGATGAAAGATTTGAAGGAAAAAATAAATACAGCTATGATTCTGATAACGCATGATTTGGGTATAGTAGCCCAAACCTGCGATAGGGTTGCAATTATGTATGCAGGTGAAATAATTGAGATAGGCACAGCAGAAGATATATTTGAAGGCAAAGACCACCATCCCTATACGGTTGGTTTATTCGGCTCAATACCAGATATGAAAAAAACGTCAAAAAGGTTAAGCCCTATAGAAGGATTGATGCCTGATCCGACAAATTTGCCTGATGGATGTAAGTTTCATGACAGATGTCCTAAATGCATGGAAATTTGTAAAACAAAAAATCCAGATGTATTTTTGGAAGGAATGCATTCCATAAAATGTCATTTGTATTCTTTAAATTAAGAAGGATCATTAGCGGTGAAAGGAGGCATTAAATGAGCACAGCTTTAATACAAACCAGGAATTTGAAAAAATATTTTAAAACACCTAAAGGCACGCTTCATGCGGTGGACGGTGTTGATTTGGAAATAAAAAAGGGACATACATTAGGCGTCGTAGGCGAATCAGGCTGCGGAAAATCTACACTTGGAAGGGCGATATTGAGATTACTGGAGCCCACAGACGGAGAAGTATTATATGACGGCAAGAATATTTTAAATTATGACAAGAAAGAAATGATTGATATGAGGAAAAGGATGCAGATAATTTTCCAGGATCCATATGCATCTTTAAATCCGAGAATGACTATAAATGAAATCATTACTGAGCCTGTCAAAGTTTGCAGAACCATAACCAATAAAAAAGAAATAGAAAAAAAAGTAACTGAACTTATGGATACAGTCGGTATAGCGCAAAGATTCATAAACACATATCCTCATGAACTTGACGGTGGAAGAAGACAGCGTATCGGCATTGCGAGAGCATTGATATTGGATCCGATGTTTATAGTGTGTGACGAGCCTGTTTCAGCTTTGGATGTTTCAATCCAGGCGCAGATACTCAATCTGATGATGGAATTGCAGGAAGAAAGAGGTCTCACCTATATGTTTATAACGCATGATTTAAGCGTTGTAAAGCACATTAGCGACGAAATTGCTGTAATGTATCTTGGTCAATGCGTTGAAAGGGCTCCCTCCGAAGAACTATTCAACAACCCGTTGCACCCATACACAAAGGCATTGTTAAACGCCATACCTGCTCCCGATTTAAGTTCCAGGTCTAAATCGAAAACTGTAATTAAGGGTGAAGTGACAAGTCCTATTGATCCAAAGCCAGGATGCAGGTTTGCTGCAAGATGTCCGGAAGTTAAAGCGGAATGCACGTTACAAAACCTGGAACTGAAGGAAAATTCAAGAAATCATTTTGTGGCTTGCACATTGTATAACAGAGATTATTCAATGTATTAACTATTATAAAAGGAATTAATGGTAGACATTTCGTTAATGAAGACAGATGCTTCATAAATATAGAAATGTCTACTGCTTTAAGCAGGAGTATTTTAAATAAAGAGGAGCTGGAGACAAAATGGACAAAAAAGTCAAGATTGCTCATCCATACATGCCTAACAGTGTGGAAAGCATAAAAAAGGAAATGCTTGAAGAAATAGGAGTAAAAAACGCTGAGGAGATACTGAAATACATACCGGAGGAGCAAAGATTCAAAGGAACCATGAAATTGCCAGAACCGCTGCTTTCAGAAATGGAACTGAAGGATCAAGTGGAGGAGACATTAGGAAAAAACATTTCATGCAAAGATAATCTGAATTTTTTAGGTGCAGGATGCTACAACCACTATGTTCCTGCAATATGCGACGAAATCAACTCGAGAAGTGAATTTTTAACAGCATACTGTGGTGAAACATATACGGATCACGGAAAATGTCAGGCAATATTTGAATTCACAAGCTTAATGGGTGAGCTTGTTGATATGGATGTTGTAGGATTAGCAACATATGACGGCGGTCAAGCAACATGTACTGCGTTGAGGATGGCACATCGTATTACAGGCAGATCTGAATTGCTTGTTCCAAGAACCATGAACCCGGATATCATATCTCAGTTAAATAATTTTGTTGATTTTATGACAATTACGTTTATAGACTACGATCCGGTCACAGGACAGCTGAACGTAGATGATCTGAGAGGAAAGATTTCAGAAAAAACAGCAGCGGTATACTTGGAAAATCCCTCATACCTGGGATTTATCGAAGAAAACGGCAAAACAATCGGAGAGATAGCTCATGAGCATGGAGCTGTATTCGTAGTGTCGGCAGATCCATCATCATTAGGGATATTGGAGGCCCCGTCGAACTATGGAGCAGATATAACCTGCGGTGATATTCAGTGCCTGGGAATGCACATGGGATTTGGCAGCGGCCTTTCAGGTTATATCGCAAGCAAAAATGATTCTAACTACATTATGAATTTTCCAAACCACTTTTATAGTTTGTATGAAAACGATAAAGGCGAGTTCGGCTTTGCACGCTCGTTAAATCAAAGAACAAGCTATGGCAGCAGAGAAAATGCAGTGGAATACTTAGGCACAAATACTGGATTATGGGCAATAACGGCAGCAGTCTATCTTTCGTTGATGGGACCTGAAGGAATGTATGATTTAGCAGAAAACATATTATTCAAGTCCAAATATGCAGCAAAAAAACTGTCCGAGGTTGACGGAATAAAGGTACTGTTCAATGGGAGCACAAATTTTAAAGAGTTCATACTTAACTTTGAGGATACTACAAAGACTGTCGGAGAAATCAACAAAGAATTATTGTCAAAAGGAATTTTCGGAGGAAAAGACATATCAAAGGAATTTAAGGAACTTGGAAATTCAGCCTTATACTGCGTAACAGAGCTGACGATGAAAAAAGACATAGACAGACTTTCGGAGACACTTAAAGAAATTTTGAAATAAAACGGTATATGCTTAAAAACCACATTGATACCATTAGAGGTGAAAAACATGAAAGAAGATATGAAAGTCAGAAATTTTCATCAGGCAAGATGGAATGAACCGATTATATTTGAGCTCAGTACCCAAGGTCAAAGAGGGATACTGATTCCAGAGCCTGAAAAGGAATTAAGAGAACAAGTTGGCGAATTCGAAAACCTCATACCAAAAAGCATAGAAAGGAAAAGAAAGGCTGCTTTGCCGGAAATAGCACAGCCTCAGGTGCTTAGGCATTTTCTGAGGTTGTCTCAGGAAACATTGGGGCAGGACATAAACATAGATATAGGACTTGGAACTTGTACCATGAAATACAGTCCGAAAATCAATGAACAATTTGTATCCAATCATAAATTTTCGGAACTTCACCCTCTTCAGGATGATGAAACAACACAGGGCATTTTGGAGATAATATATAAAACAGAAGAAATGTTAAAAGAAATATCCGGCATGGATTCGTTTTCGTTTCAACCGGGTGGCGGAGCGCAGGCTGTATTTTCCAATGCTTCAATTTTGAAGGCATATCATAGTGACAGAGGTGAGGTAGAACAAAGGGATGAAATAATAACGACTCTGCTGTCTCATCCGGTAAATGCTGCGGCTCCGCGCACAAAGGGATTCAAGGTAATAACACTGATGCCGGACAAGGAGACCGGATATGCTGATATAGAAACATTAAAGTCAGTAGTATCCAACAGGACTGCAGGGATGTTTATCACAAACCCGGAGGATACTGGAATTTATAACCCTATAGTGAAGGAGATGATAAAAATAGTACATGATGCTGGAGGATTATGCATAGCTGACCAGGCTGATGCAAATGGTCTGTTTGGCATTACGAGAGCGAGAGAAGCAGGATACGACATGTGTCACTTCAATCTTCACAAGGCTTTTTCATCACCTCATGGTTCCATGGGACCCTGCTGCGGAGCGCAAGGCGTAAGAGATTACCTAGTGAAATACCTTCCGTCTCCAGTTGTAAAATTCGATGGGAAAAGATATGGCTTAGATAATGACAGACCTGAAAGCATAGGTAAGATACGAGAATTTTACGGAGTAATAGCAGTAGTGTTAAGAGCATATGCATGGATTTTATCAATCGGAGCAGAAAGGCTAAAAGAAGTATCTGAAATATCTGTCATCAACAACAACTATATGATGAAGAAGCTTTTAAAGGAAGTGAAGGGAATTTCAGTTCCCTGGGCAGAAGGACAGTTCAGAATGGAACAAATTCGCTACAGCTGGGAAAAATTGAAAAACGATACGGGCGTAAATACAGAGGATATTGACAGAAGAAGTGGCGATTATGGTTTGCAGGGATACTTCCAAAGTCATCATCCACGTATAATAAAAGAACCATTTACACCAGAACCAAATGAAAGCTATTCTAAAAAGGAAATAGATGAATATGTTAATATATTTAAAAAAATATCAGAAGAGGCTTATGAAAATCCTGAAATTGTAAAGACGTCACCGCACAATGGGCCTATTTCCTTAATACCGAAAGAGGAAATAACTGATCCTGATGATCTGATTGTAACGTGGAGAGTTTATAAAAGAAAAAAGAAACTAGATGTATTTGATAGACTGCTGAAATAGTGTATGAAATATATTATTATGAGTGATAAATAGCATTTCTGCTTAGAGAAAAAATTATAAAACCGTATTATCCAGGAGTTATATAACAATCTGGTTAATTCGGTTTTTTTAGTGTATAGGTTTAATACCACTCGAGAAAAATCCGACATTAATCGACAAAAAAATACATGTGCTTTTTTGGAACATTCTGATGAACGGTATTTTGCAATAATCAGAAATAACGAATGGTTAAACAATCACATTCAAGCATAACCTTATAAAATCAATTTTCACAGATTAACAATCATATAGAAAAATGCCGACTTCAAATCAGCTTTTTCCACACAAAATAATTTATGTAAACATAACGTGTAATTACAACTTTAATGAAGAAATTTGTCGAATACAGTCGACAAACGTCGAAAATTACTGCCTTGTCGAGGGTATACAAATTTTGTCAGCAGTGCTATAATGTTCATTGCTTGAAACATTATGGATTAACCAGTGCAGGACTTAAGACATGGCAATAACATTTTGTCATTTCTGGGTTTCTTTTGTACAACTTTGAATTATTTGTTGGTACAACAAAATACCCATTTGAAACAAACAGGCACACATTCATTATTTCGGATGGATTTAAAAAAAGTTTAGGGTTCGTTATTAACTTTCATAAATTTCAGGCAAAGTTATCATACATAATAGCAAATGCATAAACCGGGATAACGGGGGAGTAACAGGGGATGAGGATTAATTCAAGTACATATTCGTTTTTTAGCAGGTACCGGAAATATGTACCTGTTCCTATCAATGCCTTAGCGGCAATACTATCATATTCGCTGCCTCATGTACTGACCGGCTAGCATCCGGTCGAAATCAAGATTATCCAGCACGATTTTCATTTACGCAATAATTTCATAGGTATATTAATTATGCTAAGAATTTCAGAATCCGGTTTAAAGCTGTAAATTCCGTTACTAAACTAGAACGGCTTTTAAGGCTGTCCTTGTAACTGGAATGACAACCATACAATGTAATTGGATTTTGAGGGTTTAGAGCTGGGAATAGTTTCAAAACCAGGGGAGGAAATAGATGTTAAGGGAATTTGGGGCGCTTTTAGATGATGTTTCGCGGTTAGTAGATTTTATTATCATTAGTCTGGGGTTTTATTGCACAGTGGAAATCTACCTGTTTAAACACGCTTTGAGCGGAAGTTTATGGGAACAGTATTTTGTGATATTTTTGGTATATGTTTTATGTTGGATTATAATTTCTAACACCGTTAAGGTTTACCAGTCCAGAAGGTTTATGACTGCAGGATTTGAAATAAGGCAACTTGTAAAGGCACATGTTGTTACATTTGCTGTGACGATAATGACTGTTACTTTATACCAGCCAACGTTAATACACAATCGATTTGTGTTTTATTTTGAAACCATAGCACTTTGTCTTACTTTAGTGGTTCATTGCATTGTAAGACTGATGCTTCAATCCTGGCGATTGATGGGGAGAAATACCAGATATGTTCTGATTCTTGGGAGTGGTCAGGCGGCTCATTCTTATTTAGACAAGGTTAATGAAAATCCTCAGTTGGGATATAAAGTCATAGGATACCTAGCACCTGAACGCAACGGTCTGAAAGTACCATATCTGGGAGATTATCCAAATCTTGAATCAATTATGAGGATGAAAATTGTAGATGTAACAGTAGTCACAGCCCCATTATCAGACCAAGGGGTAAGGGATTGTCTGGAGTTACTGGATATTATGGGTAAGACCGTTACAATTCTGCTTGATGACATCGTAGCAAAAGTAACACGCAGCAGATCAGTTAATTTTGATGGGTTGCCAATGGTTGCCTATTACGGCAGTCCAAGGTTACCGGTACAGGAATTTATGAAAAGAACATTGGATGTTACAATATCGGGGATAGGTCTCATCGCCATCAGTCCGTTATTGTTACTGATTGCAATAGCAGTAAAGGTATCATCTGACGGACCGGTTTTATTCTGCCAGGAGAGGGTTGGATTGAACGGACGTAGATTCAAAATGTACAAGTTTAGATCAATGGTTATAAACGCTGAAGAACTTAAAGAAAAATTAGTGCACCTCAATGAGATGAGCGGACCTGTATTCAAGATTACAAATGATCCCCGTGTAACTGCGGTAGGACGTTTTCTTAGGAAAACAAGCCTGGATGAGCTGCCGCAGCTGTGGAATGTGCTGATAGGAGACATGAGCCTGGTTGGTCCAAGACCTCCGTTGCCCAGTGAAGTAAATATGTATGACCCAAGGCACAGGAAGAGATTATCAGTGAAGCCGGGGATTACCTGTATCTGGCAGATCAGCGGCCGCAACGAGGTGGACTTTGAAGAGTGGATGGAAATGGACGCTGAATATGTAGACAGTTGGTCTTTGATGATGGACATGGAGATTCTGGCAAAGACAGTACCGGTGGTGTTAATGAGGAAGGGTGCAAGCTAAATCGGATACAAAACTTGCCAACTTGGGTGAATATAATAGCCACAGCGAAGATGCTAAAGCATTAGGGAGAAAAAGTTGATATAAGAGAATATCTACTTGTAATGAGGAATAGTTAAATGGAAAATAAGAGATTTAAATTATTTAATACGTATGTTGATGCTTTAAGTTTCGATGAAACAATAAAAGAAGTTGAAGACATTATTGTTGAAAAAAAACCAACTCAGCATGTTGTCATTAATGCATCAAAAATAAACTTAATGCAACAGGATGATAAATTAACTGAAATTGTTAATTCCTGTCCATTAATTAATGCAGATGGTGCATCAATTATATGGGCAGCAAAAAAGCTTGGTATTCCTGTTGTGGAAAGGGTAACAGGAATTGATTTATTTACAAAACTAGTGGAAATTTCGGATAAAAAAGGATATCGTATTTTTTTGTTTGGCGCAAAAGAGGAAGTTGTAACTAAGGTTAAGTCTATATTTGAAAATAAATATAAAAATATCAAAATAGTCGGATATCGAAATGGGTATTTCACTGAAGTAGATGAGTTTGAAATTGTACAACAAATAGCAGCTTCTGAAGCTGATATTATGTTCGTAGCTTTCTCTTCACCTAAAAAAGAATATTGGATAAATAAATACTTAAATGAAATGAACGTTCCTTTTGTTATGGGTGTTGGAGGAAGCTTTGATGTAGTGGCTGGTGTAACAGACAGAGCGCCAAAATGGATGCAGGAACATGGACTCGAATGGTTTTATCGTTTTATACAGGAACCGAAACGCATGTTTAAACGATACATTATCGGAAATGTAAAATATGTAATGTTAACATACAAAACAAAATTTTTATTATCTAGGTAATTTGGAAGGGGAAAAAATGATCAATGTTATAGGATTAGGATATATCGGATTACCGACAGCATTAATGTTAGCATCTCATGGATTGGCGGTAATCGGTACTGACTGTAACGAAGAACTTGTGTCTACATTAAATTCGGGGAAAACTACATTTAAAGAAGATGGCTTAGATGAAATATTTAATACTGCTGTTAAATTGGGGATACAATTTAGCAATGAATATCAGCAGACAGATATGTATATTATTTCTGTTCCAACACCGTATGATGAGTGCACAAAGAAAATAGATGCAAAATATGTGGGAGCGGCTATAAAAAACGTAATGGGTGTGTGTTTAAAAGGTGCAACTATTGTTATTGAGTCAACCATAGCTCCAGGTACTATTGATAAATATGTGCGTCCAATTGTTGAAGAAAATGGATTTGAAATTGGTGAAGATATAAATCTTGTTCATGCACCAGAAAGAATAATACCAGGAAATATGTTTTATGAACTTGTTCATAATTCCCGGACGATAGGTGCAGATAATAGAATTATTGGAGAGAAAGTAAAAGAAGTGTACTCAGTGTTCTGTAAAGGAGAGATAGTAGTTACGGATATAAAGACTGCGGAAATGACAAAGGTTGTTGAGAATACATTCCGTGATATAAATATTGCATATGCCAATGAACTGGCAAAAATCTGCCGCTCTGATGACATGGACGTTTATGAGATTATACGAATAGCAAATAAACATCCAAGAGTAAATATCCTTTCACCTGGCCCTGGTGTTGGCGGACATTGCATATCAGTTGATCCATGGTTTCTTGTTGGTGATTATCCAGGCCTTGCTAATATTATTCTTGCTGCAAGAAAAATTAATGATTCTATGCCTGAATTTGTACTTGAAAGAGTACATGATATAATGATAGAAAAAGGAATGACAGATTTAAGTCGTGTTGGTTTATATGGTCTAACTTATAAAGAAAACGTAGACGATATGAGAGAATCACCTACACTTCAGATGTTAGAATCAATGGAAAAGCATTTGAGTGGGAACTTTGTTAAAGTATATGATCCATATATTAAGAAGGATGTTGTTCCAAACCAATTTCATGATTTAGATGAATTTTTAAACACTGTTGATTTTGTTGTATTGCTTGTGGGTCATGATGAAATTAAAAAAAATATGGATAAACTTAGAGATAAAGTAATTCTTGATACACGTAAAATTTGTGATTTAAATGGAACGTATAGATTGTAATAGTATAAGATAAACTGGTGATAGTGTCTTAAGAAATTAAAAGAATTTGAATTATTGAGCACTAAAGTAAAATGCACCTTAATTAAACCAGTATTGGTTATGGTAGATACAACAGAGTGAACCGAAGGAATAAAGCTATAACTTTGAAAATGATTGGAATCGAGGAAAATTAATTTTGCAATAGTTTTTAGGTGTTACTATATATAACGATAGGAATATGAAAAAAATGCGAACTATGTAATTCTTATGGTGACATATTTACCAATAAACATAATGAAGGTATTCTAGTAAGGAGATAATTAGAGGGAGTTAGTAGCAATGATAAAAGTACTGATGTGTGGTAATCATCCAACTAATAAGGGTGGGATGACGAGTGTTATTTCTCAAATTTTATCTCATGATTGGGATAATGAAGGTATTGAGATTAAGTTTGTTCCTACATTTTATCCAGGGAACAATGCGGTTAAGAGCATCTATTTTATCGTAGCTTGTATTAAAATACTCATCAATTTTATTTTCTTCAGGCCTGAAATTGTGCATATGCATATGTCGTATAAAGGCAGTTTTAGCAGAAAGTATTTGATACATAGGCTATGTAAGATATTTAAAATTAAAGATATTATCCATTTGCATGGTTCGGAATTTGAAAAGTGGTATAAAGAATCAAATTGTTATTTACAAGGGAAAATACGATGCTTATTAAAGGAATGTGATACGTTTTTAGTTTTAGGAGAAAAATGGGAAACTGTAATTAAGAATATTGAGCCGGATACTAATATCATGCTAATCAATAATGCCATTGAGATACCTAATACAATGGTGTCGTGGAATGATAAAAAATGTCAGTTATTATTCATGGGCGTTTTAATACCTAGAAAGGGTATGTTTGATCTACTTAATGCTTTAAAAATACTTAAGGATCAACAGAAATTAGAAAAAATTAGATTGGCTATAGCTGGTACTGGTCCAGATGAAGAGAAACTGAAAAAGTTTTGTGATGAAAATGGTTTAAATAAATATGTCCGGTTTTGTGGTTGGGTGACTGGAGATAAGAAAAATGAATTGATTTGTAGTAGCCAAGTGTCTGTATTAACTTCATATAACGAAGGACTTCCAATATCAATTTTGGAGGCAATTAGTTATGGAATGCCAGTTGTGGCAACTGATGTAGGGGATATTTCATCTGCAGTTATAGATGATTTAAATGGATATCTTATAAAACCAAGAGATATAGAGACCCTGATTGAGAAAATACTATTTATAAATAATCAAGAGACTTTTACAAAAATGTCAGTAAAATCAAGGGAAATTGCTGAAAATAAGTTTTCATCTAAAATCTTTTATAAAAAGTTATCTAATTGCTATCACAAATTGATATGTAATTAGATTTGCTGGATAGAGGAATAAAACATATGAAGATATTACATTTACTTGCTACAGGGTATACTGGTGGGATAGAAGTTTTATGTAAGGAATATGCTTGTAATTCAAAACTGGATAACATTTTTTTATTTTTGTGGGGGAATGGGCAAATTGCTCAAGAAATGTTAGACAGAGGTGATAATGTTATTAACATGAATGCTTCAAAATTAAATCCAGTTAAATCCTTTGTTAATATTTTGTTTTTGTGTAAAAAAGAAAATATAACATCAGTTGTAGTACATCATTCAGCACCAATGATGCATGTTTATTTAATATTAATAAAACTTTTTAAACCATATATTAAAACATACGCCTATGCTCATTGTGATGCTAAAGATATGTGTCCGTCAGAAAGAAGGTTTTTGTGGCTACGCGAAGCAATAATTCGACAATCTTTATATCGGGCGGATATGGTTATTGCTATTTCTTATTATGTAAAAAAGAGTTTGATAAATTACTATAAAATAAATGACTCTAAAATTAAAGTTATATACAATGGAGTTGATTTAAAAAAATTTTTAGCTAAATTACAAAGAAGAAGTTCTTTTGAATTGATTGAATTGACATATATAGGTAGATTAATAAAAAATAAAGGCGTACAAATTATCCTACAAGGGTTATCATTGTTACCAGACGATAGTCCTTTTCATTTTAATATTGTTGGTGATGGACCATATAGATTAGAATTAGAGCAATTAACTAAAAAATACAAACTTTGCAAAAAAGTTAAATTTTGGGGGACACAAAGAGAAGTGTCAAAAATATTATTAAAGTCAGATGTTTTTGTACATGTACCGATATGGGAAGAAGGATTTGGTATCACAGTAGTTGAAGCAATGGCAGCAGGGTTAGTCACAGTTTGTTCAAGGAGTGGTGCACTTCAAGAGTTAATTGAAAACGGAGAGAATGGGTTTTTAGTTAATAAAAATAGTCCTAATGAAGTCGCAAATATTTTTCAAAAAATATTTGATAATATTAATTCTCCATGTATTTGGAATATACGAGTTAAGACTCAAGAAAAGGCAACTCAGTTCTCAATTCAAAGATTTACAGAAGAGCTTGATTCTACATTGAATGAAAAAAGTTAGTATAAGTACAGTTAGCCATAAATGTACATAACTTATAAAACTAACAATTTCACATATCTAATTCGATGTTTTGAGTTGGTTTATATAAACTCACCTCGTGGAACTGAACAGTTATTATTAAATATCAATTTAGTAAAAAAGTACTGTGTATGATTTGAATAAGAATAATTTAAAGTTGACTTTCACTATATATGCATGCTCAAAATTGTAAATGATGAAAGGTAAATGTTAGAAATGAAGGTAATACATATTGAATCAGGATTAGGAAACCAGATGCTAAGCTACTGTGAATTTTTGGCAATTAGGAAAACCAATCCTTATGATTCGTGTTATATTGAAAATATTATTTATGAAATTCCCTTATGCAATGATTACATTTGTCAGTGGAATGGTTACGAATTAGATCAAATTTTTGGAATTGATGTTCCAAACATAAAAGACATATTTACGAATGAACAATGGATGAATATAAGCAAGATGATTGTTGAGAGTGCATTTTGGCAAAAAGATTGGAATTGGCCAGTTTATTTTGCAAGAGCTTTTCAAGAAGAAGGATTAGTTCTGAAAAATATTCGTGGAGATTTTGAGGATGAAAAAAGAGAGTGGTCCATAAGTAGGAAAGGTAATATTCCATTAAGTTTTAAATTAAAGCAAACAGGCACCTATGCGAATTTTCGTAGAATATATAGAGAGCATAGATTTAAGGAGTATTTGTCTTCAGATGTTGATAAGCTTTTCTATAATGGTGAAGAAAGTGTATTAACAGGACAAAGACTTACATTTAAAAATAGAAATAACAATATTGAAAAAATTGATACTGAAATTAGAAGAAGTTTTATCTTTCCGGTTATTACTGATGCTAAAAATAAGAACTGTGCAGAGAAAATTTCAACATGTCAATCAATTGCAATACATGCAAGAAGAGGTGATATGCTATCAGTTAATGGTAAATATTATAGAAGTGGCTATTTTAAAAGAGCTGTCAGATATATTAAAAAAAATATTGAGAATCCTTGTTTTTTCTTTTTTTGTGATCCAGGAAGTATTGAGTGGTGTAAACAAAATGAAAGAATATTTGGACTGAATTTTCAAAAGGACAATGTATACTTTGTTGACTGGAATAGTGGTAAGGGTAGCTATCGCGATATGCAGTTGATGAGCTTGTGTAAACATAATATTATAACGAACAGCTCGTTTGGTTGGTGGGGAGCATATTTGAATACAAATCTCAATAAAATAACAATTTCTCCGGAAATTGAAATCAATACAACGCATCATTTCTAAGAAGAAGCTTTTATAATGGAGTAGTAGCATAGATGAAGATAAGGTTCAAAAAACAACTAATTTTTATGTTTATCATTATAGCAACAGGACTGTCATATTTTTATTTGATTGACTCAGATTCATCAGTTGTTGGCATTGGAGTCGACGATATTGCCTTGATATTTGCATCAGCATGGGGAGTATATATATGGTTGATACTGTATAAAAAGCCAAACCCTAAATTTGAGTATGCTGTTTGGATGTTGTGTACAATAATACTTATAGTCTTGAGTTCATGGCAGAGTTATAACTTATACGGTCAGAATATAAGTCTTGGAATTAAGGTTCAACGAACTTTTTTAGTTTGGGCGATTTTATATTTTCCTATTCGAAAAGCATTTTATTATCAATTGATTACCATTCAAGGAATAAAATATGTAATTCAAATTATTGGTATTATTGAATTGGTTTTGTTTATTGGGCAATATCTACTATCAGATAGCGTTTCTTTCTTGTACGTGGATCAAGGACTTCGATATGGAACAGTTCGATATTATTTTCAACCTATTTTGATAGACCTTTTATACTTTGTGGAATTCGATAATTTTATTATGTTAAAAGGTAGAAAGAAAATAGTATCTAGTGTGCTGTTGATTACATGTTTACTAGAGGTTATGGTTGTTCAAAAGCTCCGGTTAACATCGATAGCACTGATTCTGTGTATAATGATTGGAACATTTATAGCTAAAGGTTCAATTAAAAAAAAGTTTATGTATATTATAATTGCATCAATTTTTTTCTTAATCCTTTTTAAAACAATACTAGTTCAAGATGTTTTGAATGAACTCTTTTATTCAAGTAGCCATACTTCCACTTTAAGTATTAGAGAATCAGGAAGAGCATTATACTTGTCATCATTAACTAATCATCCTTTATTAGGTGGTGGCTATCCACACGAAGAATGCTATGCCGCATATACTGCTGCGGGTTTATATAGTAAGATTTATCTAGTTGATAACGGCATATTTGGGTTCATGTATATATATGGAGGTATCGGACTAGTTTGGTTGGTAACATTTTGGTTTAAAATGCTTTTGAAAGGTTGGAATTTATTCAAAAAATCTAAATATATGGCATATCTTTTGTTTCCAATTTTCTTCTTGGTTACTGGAATTAACGAGATGCATTGGTATTGGATGAATGGATTTATGATTTTGATATTTTTTCTTGCACTTCAAGAACAGGAAAGTGAGAAGAAAAGGTATGAACATTTAGGTAAGTATAGAATATTAACTGAAAAGATTAATATATATGCCACTTCTTAAATATAAGCAACTAAATAGTGTCGAAATTCTGATTGCTTATCGTACAATTAAATGCCAAATTAAAAGATGTTTTTAAATTTGAAGAGATATCATCATTACCAGATAAAAATGCTTATTTAGAAAAATTGATAACTCAGTAACTTATAAAAAGTTACATAATAATAATTAAAATTTTGAAACAGAAGGCTATTAATGCTTGGGTACAACTCTTGCTCATGTCGAATAAAGTCGAAACGGCTCGAAAAGAACTGCCCAGCTAAACTTGTTTGGGTAAGGAACAAAATGTTATAATGTTAAGAGTTGGTAAAATATGTGCTTTAAATACAGGACATATTTTAAAAATCAAAAGGAGAATTTTATGTACGAAGATGAAGAATATGACGTGATTGAGCTTAAGGAAATTTTGCAGATTGTTAAGAAGCACATTTGGCTCATTGTGATAGTTCCGATTATATTTGGAGCAATCGGAGCTGCAGTGAGCATATATGTGATTGCACCTGTGTATGAGTCTTCGACCACGCTCATAGTAAGACAGAACAAGGCCGACAATGAAGAAATGGAACTTACAGATGTGAATCTGAGCAAGAGCTTGGTTTACACCTATGCAGAAATGGCAAAGTCTAAGACTATACTGGAAAACACCAGGGTATCTTTGGGGCTGACTGAAATCGATGATGAGTCAATTACAGTGTCTCCTGTAAAGGACACTCAGATTTTGAAGGTTTCCGTGGAAAACACCAGTCCTCAGCTTGCCATGGACATCGCAAACACTCTTGTGGAGGAGTTCACGCTGGAAATAGTCAGAATCACAAAGACCGACAACGTGGCTGTGGTTGACTATGCGGACATGCCGCTAGAACCGATCAAGCCGAACAAGATCATGAACACGGCCATTGCTGCAATGATTGGCGAGATGCTGGTGCTGCTGGCAGTGTTTCTTAAGGAATATCTGGACAATTCCATCAAATCAGAAAAGGATATCGAAAAATACTTGGGTGTCTCTGTCATAGGCAGCATACCTAATTTCAACCAGGGGGTAAAAGCACATGGAAAAGTTCACCGCAAAAGACAGTCCGAAGTCGCCAATAACGGAAGCATATAGAAAGGTTGCCGCAAACATTCAGTTTGCAAACATAGACGGCAACATCAGGACCATAATGGTCACAAGCTCCATGGAGAATGAAGGCAAGTCCACAACCATCAGCAACCTGGCAACTGTCATGGCAGACCTTGGGAAGAAGATACTGCTGGCTGATTTCGACCTGAGAAAGCCATCCATTCACAAGCAGTTTGGTCTATCCAACAGAAAAGGTCTCACTGACCTGTTGTTGAACAAGGATAACTTCAAGAACTATGTAAATAATGTTTATCCCGGTCTTGATGTTATGACGGCAGGTAAGATTCCGTCAAACCCTTATGAGATACTTAATTCCAATGCCATCAGGGAGCTTGTGAAAGAGCTTCAAAAACATTACGATTACATATTTCTAGATACCCCTCCCATGATTCTGGTGAGCGATCCCATAACCATTGCTTCCTACTCCGATGCGGTCATACTTACCATTGCATTTTCGGAAACCGAAAGGGAAGTTGCAAAGAAAACCATCGAGAGCCTCAAAAAGGTCAATGCAAACATAATCGGAACAATACTGAACAAAGTGCCAGTGACTAAACAAAACAAATACTACTACAACTACTATTATTAAAACGGGGATTGGGGGAATATAAATTGATTGATATGCACAGCCATATTTTATATGGCGTAGACGACGGGGCTACATCCATGGACGAGTCCCTGACTTTGATCAGGTATGAGGCAGGTAAAGGTGTCAGCCATATAATCCTTACACCTCACTTAAAAAGAGGCGGGAAAAACAATTATGAAACAATCACAGACAACTTCAGAACACTTTCAGAAGCGGTTAAAGCCGAAAATCTGAATGTGGAGCTTCACCTTGGCAGTGAGCTGTATCTGGGGAACGATTATTTTGAGGTGCTTTGCGATGAATCAATAATTACCCTGGCAGGCTCAGACTATATTCTCATGGAATTCAGCCTTATAGACATCCCCCGAAACATTCCGGAAATATGCTACGAAGCTAGACTGAAAGGTTACATACCGGTCATTGCCCATGCGGAGAGGTACGAGACGCTGTTTGACAACGAAAGGCTCGTTGGAGACATATTAAATGAAGGAGCCCATTTTCAGGTCAATGCTTCTTCTGTAATCAGCAAGGAAGACAAGGACAGCCACAAGTTTGTGAATTATCTGTTGAAAAACCAGCTGATTAGCTTTGTGGCATCAGACGTCCACCATATGGACAAGAGAGGATTTTATCTGGATGAAGCATACACTTCTGTGGTAAAAACCTGCAGCAAGGGTTATGCCGACAGGATTTTTAAGGAAAACCAGCAAAACATAATATCGAATAAATTTTTTGACAGCCCCAAGCTAGACAGGGGCAGGAAGGGTTTACTGTCAAAACTATTTAATAAATAAAATCTTAATAACGAAAGGGGAATTTGAATGAACAAAATCAAAAAGACTATTGCAATAATATTATGCCTGATCCTGGCAGCAGGAAGCATGGCATTTGCAGAAGAAACACAACAGGCAGGAGCAAAGGATTATGAGGGGCATTGGGCACAAGCAACTATTCAGAAATGGATGGATGCAGGGCGTGTTTCCGGTTATCCTGATGGAAGCTACAAACCGGATGCTAATGTAACAAGAGCCGAATTTGTAAAGCTTGTCAACGGAACTATCGATTACAACGCAGCAGGAGTTTTGTCATACAATGACGTTACAGTCAATGACTGGTTCTATGACTATGTAGGCATTGCCCAGGAAATAGGTTATATATCCGGATATTCGGCTGACAAATTCGGACCGAATGATTACATAACAAGAGAACAGGCTGCTTCAATTTTGGCAAGAATTCAGTATCTAAACGGCAATGCTGCAGCCGCAGGGAAGTTCAATGACAAAAACAGCATATCATCATGGGCTGTTGAAGCTGTGGGAGCTGCATCTGATGCAGGCTTCATATCAGGTTACAGCGACGGAACATTCATGCCGTCAAAGAAACTCACAAGAGCTGAAGCATTGACAATGCTTGATAACATGGTTTCAAAATCGAAGAACGTCGTAATATACAAGGCAGGAACTGAGCTTAAGGACAAGACAGTAGAAGGCGATTTGATTATTACCAAGACTGTTGGCGAAGGAGACGTTCACCTGACAAACATTGTGATGAAGGGCGACATAAGGGTGTTCGGAGGAGGACTCAACTCCATATACTTCAACAATGTCAAGTATGTCAACGTGCTGGTTGAAAAGGACAATGTTAGACTTGTGTTCCCAAGAGGTACTGTGATTATTGCAGGAGAAAATGCTCAGGGAATTATTGCTCAGATTTCCATTACAGGCGACAATGAAGTGACATTTACAGGTAATTTTACAGATATAAAAATTGTAGGTGAAGTAAACATAGCGTTAAATAATGCTGATATAAACAAATTGACTGTCGAAAAGACCATAACCGTTACCGGTACAGGTTCCATAGGAACCCTGCAGGCCAATGCCGACGGAATAAAGTACGCTCCCGCACTGACCATCAATGAAACATTGACAGGAAGCGGAGTCAAAACAGCTCCTGCTCCCATAGCTGAATCAACTGGCGGCGGGGGAGGCGGATTTGCTCCTGATCCTGAAGCAAGAATTTCAATATCCGCATCAATTGACGGTAAATCATACAATCCTTTGATGACAACATCAGCTTATACAGGCAAAAATAATATTTCTTTGTTTTTGAAAAGCGAGATTGTGGATATATTGGGCACTTATAATACCAATATCAATGACATTGCAGGAAAAATCAACAACAGAATAGGCGGCATGACCATAAACGGAATAAGTGTCAACACGGTGGAAGGCCTTGGTAAAATTCAGGATAAACTGGCCGGCACATTCATAGTGAATGGTTTTGACGGAATATTCAGCGAAACGGATTCCACCCTTTCTTTGACTGATATCAAGGCTATTATCAATGCCTATCAGTATGACGATTTAAAAACCTTCAGCTTATTAGATATATCAAAGACTGTTGCTTATAACGGAAATGATGTTGAACCTGTATTTAAGGTTAATGGCGTTACAAAGAACAGGGAAGAAATGAGAAGCTTTCTCATTGATGCAGCTAGATGCACAATAGACAACTTCTTTGCTACCTACGGAACTACCGTTAACATTGAGGCTGTAAGAGGAAGCAGAACTGCTACAGTTACTATCACAAGAATCGATAATTAGGAATGAAAAATATAGGGACGCTTCGGCGTCCTTTCTACAAAAACAGAAACGGGGAACAACAATGAAAAAAACAATCAGATTTTTAAACTTGACGATGATTATAATCCTGCTGTGCGTGCAGCCTGTTTTTGCTGATGAAGCTTCATCGCCGGCATTTTCGGACCTGGATGAAGCTCACTGGGCATACGGCAGTGTTATAAAGCTTTCCCAGGCAGGAATCATAAGCGGATATCCGGATGGAACCTTCAGGCCGGAGGGGTTCATAACAAGAGCTGAGCTTGTTAAGATAACAAACATGGTATATTCATATACAGTGACAGGCGATGAGTTATCCTTTTCTGATATAAGTGCATCCGACTGGTTTTATGGCAATGTGCTGACTGCAAAAGCTGCAGGATACATTGACGGATATCCTGACGGAACGTTCAGACCTAATGACAACATCACGAGGCAGGAGCTGTGCAAGATAATAGATTCAATAAACAGTCTTGTGGAGCTGCCCCTTGACAGTGCCATAGCAGATGAAGTTTCACCATGGGCTGAAGGATTTGTGAGGAGGGTAGTATCAAACAGAATAATGACTGTTGACGGAAACGGAAATTTCAGGGCTGTAGAAAAGGCAACAAGGGCTGAAGTCTGCGATGCACTGGCAAAATTCCTGATTGAAGAGCCTGTGGTTGAGGAACCGGTTTCAGGAGGCTCAGGTGCAGGATCGGGTTCCGGTTCTGAAAGCGGAATTTCTGAAGAAGTGCTTTATGAAACCATGGACAGGGTTATAGATGAACTGAGCATGGATGTTATGAAAAACCTCACTACGGATGCACAGAAGGAAATAGTTGATGATATAATCTACAACATGAACGCTTACCAGGCTGACAATACACACGATTATGAAGCTGCTGCTGAAGCTGCTTATAATAAGTATAAAAAGCTCAGTGAAGATGAACGCGTAGAGTTGAAGTATGAGATACAAATCAGGAATGCCACCAAGGATTTGTTGATACTTCAGGAATTTTTCTTCCCGGATGTGGAATACTAGGAATTAGTGATTGGTGGAGCCTGACATGAACAGTAGGAGGGAGCCCGTAGGTTCACTCTTGATGACACGGTACATTAATAAATTATAATAGAAGGAATACGTATGAAAAAGGTTGTTAAAGTACTTATTGCATTGCTGATTTTAATTGCAGCTGCGGCAGGAGTAGTTGTATATTACTATGGCGACAACATTTCTGCGCTAATAAGCGGAATGAACTCCTCTTCTGAAGATCTGGCTGTTAAAATGAACGAGAACAGAGAAAAACTCAAGACTCAGGTTGAAAAGTACACATCAGTGCAGGTGGCCGACATGAGTGCAGAGGATGAGGAAAAACTTCTGAGCGGAGAGATTTCATTGGAGGATGTGGCTGAGAAATACAACCTTCCCGTGGATTACATGAGGGACGATGATGTGACAGGTATATCCTATAAAAGCACTGCTCCGGTTGCTGTTTCTAAAAACGACAATACAAACGAAATTGATGCAGTCGTAGGGGAAAGCGTCAGCAGGATGTATGCACTTAAAGCAAAGTACGTAAATAAGCTTGGAGAGCTTGAAAGGGCTGTGTTCAAGGAGTACAGCAGTCTGCCCAAAGAAAAACAGAACGATGATGCCAAGTATAAAATTGTTCTGAACAACCTTAACTATGTATCCGAACTTGAAAAAAAGTGTGACGATGAAGTGTCCAATGTACTTGCATCATTACAAACAGAACTTGAAAAGCTGGAAGGGGACACTGAAATAATAGGTATACTGCAGAAAGCCTACCAGGATGAAAAGGAAGTCAAGAAAGCATACTATATGAGTTTGTACAACAAGAACTGATAAAAAAGCCACAGGCTGTCGAACAGCCGGTGGCTTTTTTGCGGCGTGCAGCGCAATTTATAAATTCATATCCCATCGTTCTTCTACCAATTTTTCTGTTCCCCACTCGTTGTTTTCATGGGTCTCGGTTATCCTGAAGCCCTTGGTTTCATACAGGTGTCTCGCAGCGAACAGGGTGCTGAATGTCCACAAAAACACATGCTTGTATCCTTTTTTCCTGCAAAAGTCCATAGCCGAGTCAAAAAGCAGATGACCGGCTCCCTTGCCTCTTAATTCAGGTTCGATCAAGAAAAATCTGAACTGAGCGTTGTTGTCGTCTGCATGCCTTATGGCGGCACTTCCCATAGCAGCTCTGTCATGGTGAAGAATGAGCATGCATTCTTTTTCCTTATCAAAATGATCGATGAAATCATATACGGCATCTTCCACGTATGACTTCCACACATCAGTTGTCAGGCCGTATTCCGTCTCATACATCATGTGATGACCTTTTATTACATAATCAACATCCTCTGAAGTGAAGTTTCTGATTGTCAGACCGCTGTTAATAGTATTCTCATTTTTATCCATGAATTTACCTCCGCCATCAATTGTTATTGCATTAACATGCATCTGCTGCTACATATGATCAGCTGCGATTGTCATTTTACTTATTTTACCTCATAAGGCTTTTATTGTCCAGACTTATTGATGAATGCTTTGCAAGGCTGTCTTTGCATATATAGCAAACTCTTTGTTAATTTAATATTTTAGAAATACTTATAATTTTTATAAATACTATATTGCATAATTCGTCAAACTAAGTTATAATCGTCCTAATTAAATATCAGAGGATAGAGGCGGTCCTGACAAGAGTAGGCAAGTTGAGGTATTAGAGATACCGTGGATTCTTGCTGAAAGGGGAAGGGCCCGAAGGGTGGATTTTTCTCTTGAATCCATTACCTGGTTTCAGAATTAAGAGTTCTGCGACTGTCACCTATTGAGGTGGAGAGCTATCGTTTTGTACAGGCGTTTTTTTGCTATTATTTTTTTGAACAAGGCGATCAGGATTTCTATCGTCTTGTTTTTTATTGTTCTGATAATCAAAATACGGAGGATGAATATGACAAAAGTAATTATTGTTGGAGGCGGCTGGGCAGGATGTGCAGCAGCCATAAGCGCCAGAAAGGCAGGAGCTGAAGTGACTGTTCTGGAAAGAACTGACATGCTTCTGGGCACGGGCCTGGTAGGAGGCATCATGAGAAACAACGGAAGATACACTGCAACCGAGGAAATCATTGCAATGGGATGCGGCGATCTTTTTGAAATCTGTGACAGAAGTTCAAGACATACCAATATAGAGTTCCCGGGACACAAGCATGCGAACCTTTACGATGTGGGTAAAACACCGGGTGAGGTTATGAGACATATGGAGGGCATGGGCATTAAGATATTCTTCAATATGAGAATTAGCGGCATATCAATTGACAACGGAAGAATTCTGGGGGTTCAGGATTCTGAAGGCAACATGTTTGAAGGTGATGTGTTTATAGATGCAACAGGAACTGCGGGACCCATGAACAATTGTATCAAGTACGGCAACGGATGCGCCATGTGCATACTGAGATGCCCGAGCTTCGGAGGAAGAGTGAGTCTGACGGGCCTTGCAGGCATAAAGGAATCCATGGGTGCAAAGCCAGACGGGTCCATAGGTGCAATGAGCGGGTCCTGCAAGCTTTACAAGGAATCACTTTCTGAGGAAATTCAAAAGGACCTCAATGAGAAAGGCGTGGCTGTCATTCCTCTTCCCATGGAGCTTGTTGAAGACCATCTGGGTGTTAAGGCCTGTCAGCAGTATGCACTTCCGGAATTCAGGGACAACATAGTGCTGCTGGATACGGGCCATGCAAAGCTCATGACGCCGTACTACAACCTGGAGACGCTCAGGAAAATTCCGGGTTTTGAAAATGCCAGGTTTGAAGATCCATATGCAGGCGGAAAAGGAAACTCCATGAGATATTTTGCCATGGCACCCAGGGACAACCATCTTAAGGTCGAAGGTGCTGAAAATCTGTTCTGCGGCGGTGAAAAGGCCGGGCTGCTGGTTGGCCACACAGAAGCGATCGTAACGGGAACACTGGCAGGCAATAACAGCGTAAGATATGCCCTTGACATGGAACTAATTTCAATTCCGGAAAAGCTTGCAACAGGCGATGCCATTGCATACGTTAAGGAAAGGATGTCCAAGCCGGAGGGGATGACGAAGAAATATACATTCTCAGGTTCCGTATATTTTGAGAGAATGAAAGAGCTGGGTTTGTACAGTACTGATGCTGCAGAGGTGTCAAAGCGCGTTGAACAGTGCGGCATGAAAGATATATTTGCAAATGCATTATAAAAAATTGACTATAGCGAGGGCTTAAAATGGAACTTGGAATACTTCACTATATTTACATCGGCATGATTCTGGTAATCATGCTGACCATGACTTTAAAAATGGATACTGTCTTGCCTTGCATAATAGGATTGTTTCTGATGGGATTTGCGTCCACAGGCAGCCTGATAGCAGCAATACAGGTTATATTCAATGCCATGATAGCGGCAGGAAAGGAATTTCTGGGCATCATTGTCATAATATCCCTGGTGGTGGCCATGTCAAAGGCCCTCGGAGATATAGGCGCCGATGAGCTGATGCTGAGACCCATAAAAAAGGTAATGATAAACAGGGAGATAGCTTTCTGGATTCTGGGATTCGTAATGATGACCGTGTCATTCATCGTATGGCCGTCACCAGCGGTAGCCCTGGTTGGAGCCATCATGCTTCCTGCAGCGAAAAAAACAGGGCTTCCTGCAGTTTACGCTGCATCTGCAATGAACCTGTTCGGACATGGCATAGCTCTGTCCGGTGACTATTTCATACAGGGAGCACCGGAAATAACCGCGAAGGCAGCCGGACTTTCAAATGCAGGTCCCATAACAAGTGCGAGTCTGCCTCTTTGGATAACCATGAGCACCGTAACGGTAATCACGGCTTTCATAATGATGAAAAGAGATTTGAAAAAATCTGACCAGGGTGAGGCTGCATTAACCGTTGATCATGTGGATTCCAATGCAGCGACAGAGCCGTCTCTCAGTGCAAAATTTGTGGCAATAATCACGCCGTTGGCATTCATCATAGATGCTTTTGTGATGTATAAATTCAAGCTGAGGGGAGGAGACGCCACGGCGCTTGTTGGCGGAACATCTGTCATCATAATGTCTCTGGTGGCTGTAATAGAACATAAGCTAGTTAAATCCTGCGAGAAGGTTACAGAATATATAAAAGACGGATTTATGTTTGGAATAAAGATATTTGCTCCGGTTATTGTAATAGGCGCGTTCTTCTTCCTTGGAAGTGAAGGAACTGCAAAGGAGATACTTGGTCCGGGTGCAACAGGTCTCTTGACGGACATCGGGATGTATCTGGCTGACAGGGTTCCTCTCTCAAAGGCTCCCGTTGTCATCATACAGGCTGTCATCGGCGGAATTACCGGTCTTGACGGTTCAGGATTTTCCGGACTCCCGTTGGTTGGTTCGCTGGCACAGACATTTTCAAGTGCCATCAGCATAAGCAGGGAAGGCCTTGCGGCCCTAGGTCAGATAACTGCCATATGGGTGGGAGGCGGAACCATAATACCATGGGGCGTAATTCCCGTGGCAGCCATCAGCGGAGTGGATCCCGGCAGCCTTGTAAGCAAAAACATAATTCCTGTAGCAGCAGGTTTTCTGGCAACCATCATCGTTGCTATAGTGCTTCTTTAAGTTTATAAGGGTGACAGTGACCGAGTAAATTTTTCGTGTCCATACTTATATACTAACACCACACCATTTTTTAAGAATATATTATTTATATATTAAAATGGAGGTTAGTAAATGAGTGTTAACGGACCTAATGTTACTCGAAGATATCTTAATCCTTTAGATATATATTTATTACCAGGCTACACTATAGAAGTTTTTGCGCAAGGGTTAAATGCACCTGTAAGCATGGTGTTTGATGAAAATGGTGATATTATAGTGGGAGAATCTGGAGAGATAGATGGAAATGCAAGAGTTATGCGACTTGTTGAAAATGGTTATGAAGTTGTAGCAGAAGGCTTTAATGTTCCACTTAGAGGGGTTAATATACTTAATAAAGACATATATGTTTCTCATGATGGAGTGATAACTGTTATTAGAGCTGACGGTGCGAGACGTAACTTATTAACAGGTCTACCAACAAGGGGTGATTATAAAAACAGCCAAGTAGTTTTCGGACCAGATGGAAAAATGTACTTTGGCATTGGTTCTGTAACTAATTCGGGAGTTGTTGGTATGGATAATATTTGGGCTGCTCAGTATCCGCTTTATCATGATTTCCCAGCTGAAGATATTAAGCTGATTGGACAAAATTTTGTAACATATAATTTCTTATCATATTCACCAAGTGATTATGCATTTACCGGAGCCTTTCGCCCATTTGGAATACCAAACAGACCAAATGCAATAGCATACGGAAGTTTAAGGCCAACCAGTAGCATTATGAGAGCAGATTTGGATGGTGCGAATCTTGAGATGTATGCTTGGGGGATAAGACATCCTTATTCACTAAAATTTGACAGATTCAATAGATTGTATACTACGAATAATGCCTATGATGACAGGGGAAGCAGGCCTATTAAAGATGCTCCCGAAGAATTTTTATTAATAATACAAGGAGTTTGGTATGGCTTTCCTGATTATTCTGCAGGATTACCGGTTACATTACCACAATTCAGGCCAGATGTTGGCCCTCAGCCGGAATTCCTGATGGCAGAACACCCTATGATTCCACCAAAGCCTCTGGCTGTGATTGAACCACACTCAGGACTAAAAGGCTTTGATTTTAATTACAATGCTGATTTTGGCCCATATGGAGATGTTTATGTAGCTGAATCGGGTAGTATTTATCCTGTTAGTACAGGCGGATATCCTCTGCCTGGAGTTGGAAGAAGAATTTTAAGAATTAATATGACAGACGGAAGCACAAGTGTTTTTGCCATAAACAGATCTGGCCTCGGAGCCTCGGTTACAGGGGGAGGAGGATTTGAAAGACCTTGGGATGTTGTTTTTGGACCTGATGGAGCAATGTATGTTTTGGACTATGGTAGGTCCAGTCCTACAAATCCAAATCTTATGTTGCCTAATACCGGCGTGATATGGAGAATATCAAAAAACTAAGGGCGATATGGGGTGACAAGTCCAGCTAAGAATTGTCAATAATAAATTTTAAAATATTTAATATATTTGTTAAACAAAAAAAGAATCACTTTAATAAGCCTTTTAACAATCGTCAAAAAAGAGAAAGTAAAAATTTAGAATTAACCTAGAGACCGTTTCAAGTTTTGTGTAAACCCAAAAAACTGACATAATTTTAAAGATGATTTTTACAAGGGCAGAACCCGGAAATAAAATGGGATCTCCCCTTGTTTTGTATATAAAGATAACTTGTCATTTGTCAAGGGGACGATTTGTCAAGGGGACGGAGTTGTTGACACAAATATGACAGGAACCCCGTCCCCACGTCATCCCCCACGTCATCTGCCATTGTCCTGAACAGGCAAACACAAAATTTGTTTTATGCATTTTTGGAATACAAAATGCATACAGCAGGGTGGATAAACTACTAAAGTGCTTGATTTTGCATACTTTTATGTTATAATGGCATAAGCGGCTTTTGCGGCAAAGATTATTAATTTCCAAATTCCTGAATAAATTCGGAGGTGATTATTTGAAGAAGGATGAAAATAATAAAGAGGGAGTAAGCTTAAGAGATTCTCTGGAAGAATTGGTTCCGGAGGAAAAAGAACAGCTTGATATGGAAGCAAGGCAGTTAGTGGAAAAGGTAGATACCGAAAGCAGGGTAAGGGATTATCATGGACTATGGAAAAATATTATCACGGTGCTTTCTGTGCTGTGGGTTGTATTCCAGCTATATTACACAACCATAGGGACCATTGAGGCTATAACATTCAGGGCAATACATGCAGCTATTCTACTGGTATTTTGTTTTTTGCTGTACCCGGCTTTCAGAAAAGAAAACAGAAAGAGAAAACAGCCATCAATATTTGATTTTATTTTAATAGCAGGCACATTGTTTGTGTTTACATATTTTGTTCTCAATTACAACAGAATAGCTTTGACCGGCGGCTTTGTATCGGATTTTGAAAATATTATTGGTTTTATTGCAATCATTCTGGTATTCATAGCGGCAAAAAGAGCAACCGGCGGACTTGTGTGGCTTTCTGCATTGTTCATGGCATATAACTTCCTGGGAAGGATGGTGCCGGGAACATTGGGCCACGGAGGATTCTCCCTGTCCCGAATTATAGGTCATATGTTTTGGGGAAGCCAGGGTATTTTCGGAAGCGGAATTGGTGTTTCGGCAACTTATATATTTGTATTTATAATTTTTGGATCATTCCTGAATCTAAGCGGCTTCAGCCGTCTGGCAAACAACATTTCCCTTGCATTGGTGGGAAGATCGGCAGGAGGACCTGCAAAGGTATCTGTGGTAGTTTCCGGTCTTCTGGGAATGATAAACGGATCTGCTGTTGCCAACGTGGCAACCACGGGAATAATTACTATACCCATGATGAAGGACACAGGCTACAAGGCAGAATTTGCAGGAGCAGTTGAGGCAGCGGCTTCAACAGGGGGGCAATTTCTTCCACCGGTAATGGGTGCTGTTGCTTTCCTCATGGCTGAGTTTTTGGGTGTTTCTTATTCAGTCGTTGTAGCGGCTGCAGTGGTACCTGCTGTACTGTACTATTTCGGAATGCTCATGGCAGTTCATTTTGAAGCAAAGAAACTTGGACTGAAAGGCATTGACAAGGAAAATATTCCTGATGCACTGAAGGTTCTGAAAAATGACGGGCATCTGGTTGCTCCGCTCGTATCGCTTCTCGTTTTTATGGGTATGGGATACACACCGTTGTTTGCCTGCGTTATATCCATATTCGTCACCATAGGCTCAAGCTGGCTGAGAAAACACACTAGAATGGATCTCAAGACTATAATCAAAGCCTGCGAGGATGGTGTCAGAGGAGTCATTAGCGTAGGGGTAAGCTGCGTCATCATCGGCCTTATTGTAGGTACCGTATCCCTTACGGGCCTTGGACTTAAATTCGGTTACATAATGCTGAGGGTTGTTGGACCGGGGGAACTTCTGAAGGCGGGCATCATGGTTGCCATCATGAGCATCGTACTTGGCATGGGTGTACCGGGAATTGCTGCCTACGTAATAGTTACGGCAGTTGCAGTGCCTGTAATGGTTCAGGTTGGTTCACTGCCAATACCGGCGCATCTGTTCTGCCTCATGTATGCATCCTTGTCAAATATTACGCCGCCTGTGGCTATGTCTGTATACGTGGCTTCGGGTATTGCAAAATCAGATTTTACCAAGACTGGAATTTTAGCCTGCCTGGTGGGACTGTCCGGGTTCCTTCTGCCTTTCTTCTTCCTGCTTAACCCTATCCTTTTGTTGGGTGTGGCACCTGAAGGCACCGGAATGCTGCAGATTGTAATTGCCATAATCGGAGCAGCAGTAGGAATAGTATTCCTGTCAGCAGGAACTCAGGGATGGTACCTGAGAAAAAGTGGATTTGTGGAAAGAATTATTTTTATAGCAATAGGGCTGTTGATGATTCATCCGGGGGGCGGCACTGATATTATTGGAGTTGCCATGGTTGCCATCATTACCCTTTATCAGCTGTATTTGAATAATAATGACAAAAAAATTATATTAGAAGGAGAAAAGAAATGAAAAAGTCAGTTGCATTAGTTTTATCTTTGGTTATGGTTATGAGTCTTCTTGCAGGCTGCAGCAACAGCGGCAGCTCATCAGACAAAAAAGAAAATATCTACCTCAAGTTCCCAACAGCTTCCACATCCGGAGCGATTTATCCCATAGGTGCCGCCATGGCTAACCTTTGGACTGAAAAAATAGAAGGATTGACTGTTTCTGCAGAGGCTTCAAACGGCGGTGTTCAGAATCTTGGACTTGTGGCAACCGGAGAAGCTCAGATGGGAGTTGCAGTAACAAGCATACTGAGCGACCAGAAGAACGGAAAAGGTGTATTTGAAGGCAAGCAATACGAAGGAATGAGAATTCTCACAGCGCTGTATTCAAACTACAATCAAGTGGTGGTTTCAAAGGATTCTGGCATTGAAACACTGAAGGACATAAAAGGCAAGGTTTTTGCACCGGGAGCACCGGGAAGCACACCGGAGGTTGAGACAAAACTTCATCTTACGGCAGCAGGCCTTAAGTACCCTGACGATTTTAACGCACAATTTGTAAGCTTTACTGAAGCTATCGACCTCATAAGAAACAAGCAGTTGGACGGCGCTTGGATTCAAGCCGGCATCCCAACATCTGCAGTAACTGAAATTTGTGCAACTGCAGGCGGCAAGCTGATCTCTCTGGACGAAGATGTTATTGAACAGCTCACAAGCGAATATCCGTGGTACAACAAGGACGTCATTCCTGCAGGAACCTATGAGGGACAGACTGAGGACATAGCAACAACCAGCATAGTTATTACCATATTTGTGGATGAGAGTGTGCCTGAAGAAACCGTGTACGAAATGACAAAGGTATTGTGGGAAAACATGGATTCCTTAAAAGGTACCCACAATGCAATAAAGAATTTAGCAATCGAGGATGCCGTTGAAAACCTGGCTGACATTCCATTGCATGACGGAGCAGCTAAATATTACAAAGAAAAGGGCGTTCTGAAATAAAATTTTTCAACAGCAAGGGTGTGATAGGATGAAGCAGCTGGTATCAATAAAACATGGTTATGAACCGGCACAGATGGCATATGATGCCATCAATAGAGTATTCGTGGATGATGCGAAGGGAAAAAGAGTGCTCCTAAAGCCTAACGCAGGCAGAAAGGGAGAGGCCAATACGGCATTGTGCACATCGCCGGAAGTAATCAGGGGAGTCATCCGCTTCTTTAAGGAAAAGGAAGCCGGTGAAATACTTGTTGGGGACGGTGCCCTCTGGGGAGTTGATGTCCGGGAGGCAATGGAGATGGCTGGCATAACCGGGGTTTGCAACGATGAGAATGTAACAGTTGTAAACCTTGATGATTATCCTCCTGTAACAAAGGAAATTGAAAACGGCATAATGGTTGATAGGCTTCGCTTCAGCTCCCTGCCGTTCCAGGTGGATTTCGTGGTGTCAATGCCGGTTGTCAAAACTCACATGTACACCGGAGCGACCCTGGGAATTAAGAACATGAAAGGCTGTCTCTATCGCATGGAAAAAACAATTCTGCACAGGATTGATAAGCCCAATCCCCAGCCTGAGAAGGGTAAGTGTCTGGACATTGGAATAGGCGACATGTCTACGGTGCTCCTACCGGATTACGTGGTGCTGGATGGTACTACCTGCATGGAGGGCTTTGGCCCTGCAGTGGGAAGCACCATAGACCTGGACCTGGTGGTTGCCAGCAAGGATCCAACAGCTGCAGATTACGTGGGGATGTCCCTGATGGGCATGGACCCTTCTTGCGTTTCTCATGTCAGTATTGTTCGGGAAAGATGCGGCACAGCGTCTTTGGATGATATTGCAGCAGAGCCCGAAGATTATCTCAAGTATGCTAAGAAGTTTCAGACAGCTGATATGACAAGGCTATCGAACCTTTATCCGTACATTGATGTGGTTGAAAAAGGGACATGCAGTGCGTGCAGCGCAACCATAATGGCATTCATCAAGAATCACGGCAGCAAGTTTGACGACAACAACAGGCTTGTTCTGGCAACAGGCAAAGATCTGAAGGATGAGGACCTTATCAGAGAATGTCTTGTGCTGGTGGGAAACTGCGCCGGCCATGCGGGAAAGGGACTGCCCTACTGCAAGGGATGTCCGCCTGTGGGTTCAAGCATACTCAAATTTATAGAAGACCAAGCGGAGGATAATGCTACTTAGGGACAAGGACTGTTATGAACTGATTAATGATGAATAATCTTAATCAGTTTTTTATTTCTAAAAAATTACAATTTATGACAAAAATAGATATTAATTCTTGATATGACAGTATATTTTTTATATAATAAAAAAGGTTGAAAGATGTAACAGCAAGGTTTTGATAAACGTAGTACGATTGGAAGGAATATTAGAAAACGTTTATTGTAAACTGCTAAAATTTATAGGACGGTGATTGGAAGGAATGATAAAAAGCAAAAGAATTTTTCTATTAATTTTAATTGTTTCACTCCTTTTGTCTTCTGCAAATCTCTCATATGGCGAAATTCAAGACATGGGATTTGAGAATGACTTAAGCAAATGGAATGTAAACGGATTGATTACACTAAAAACACAATCAGTCATTAATACCGACGTCAATGTTTGGACAATATTGCCAAGGTATGAACAAATGGCTGAACTGGTTCCGGCAGGAGCAGAAGGTGCATTCGGTAATATGGCAGACACTCTCTCATTGTCTGCAGAAAGCAGAAACTATATTACAGGATTATTTCCTAATATTACAAATACAACCTACATCTACAGAGATATTGAATTGAGTGCAGGCGAAGAATTTACAATGGGATGGAATTATGTGTCTACGGACTATGAGCCTTTTAATGATGCATCCTTGGTTTCCTTGGTTAATATTGATGATCCTTCAAGACAGCCTATCATAAACGGGTATTACAGTGAAGTCTCTATATTGGGCGCAACTGTTGCTGGAACAGGAAATTATTCTACAGGAAGTTACGGAAGCACAGGTTGGCAGCTTGCAGAATTCAAGGCAATTTATCCCGGAACATATCGTCTTGGATTTGCAGTATATAATTTGGATGACACAGCATATAATCCATATCTTTTTTTAGATGACTGGAGAGGTACAACATTAAAAAACGGAGTGAATTTTGAACCTATCCCAAAGGACACATCAGCACCTCCGCCACCTGAATCTACTTCTATTATATTCAGTAATTATACTTTTGATGAGTCTTCCGAAAATAACGGCTCTATCGTTACAAATTCTCAAATCACATTGTATGGCGATACATTCAATGGAAACATAGGAGATACAATAACAGAATATGGAATAACAAATCTGCCTGCAGGATTGAGTGCAGTAATAACTAAAACAGGTGAAAAAACTGCTGAACTTTCCTTTTCTGGAAGCGCAGCTCAGCATCATGAAACTGACAGTATAGAAAATTTAATTATATCATTCAGTGACGGAGCTTTTGTCGGAAACAATGCCTCAGCAATAATGGGTGCTGACTCTTCTGTTTTTAATATTGTTTTTACTGATTTTGCAAATGCAATAATATATAATCAGCCTGAAGCAAAAGTTTATGGAGATGAACCATTTTCATTGAATGCAACATCAGACTCAAACCTTCCATTAAGTTATACGAGCTCGAACTTAAATGTTGCAACTGTTGATGCTGATGGTATTGTAACCATAATTGGTTCCGGAACTACAGATATTACAGTATCTGACGGCGGCAATGACTACTATGCTCCGGCTGCAGATGTAACAAGAATTTTTACTGTTAATAAAAAAGATGCATCAGTAACTCCTAATGATAAAGTAAAGGCATATGGTGAAGCTGACCCTGCATTGGACGGAGTACTTAATGGTTTTCTTGCTCAAGATAGTATAACAGCTTCCTACAGTCGAACAACAGGTGAATCTGTAAATACTTATTCCATCAGCTCAGTATTGAATCCATCTGATGCCTTGAAAAACTACAATATAACATATAATACTGCTGATTTTACCATAGATAAAAGACAAATAACAGTTCAAGCAGTAACCGATAACAAGGTTTATGACGGAACAGCCACTTCAGATGTGATACCAACTATACTGGAGGGAACATTAGCTAATGAAGATAATGCCGTATTAGTCCAGGAATTTGATGACAAGAATGTCGGAACCAATAAGACATTGACTCCATCATGCAAGGTGTATGATCAGCTGAATACTGAAACAACAACCAATTATGATATTGCATATATATTATCGGCATCCGGTGAGATTACTTTAGCTGATCCGATAATAAGTTTAGAGAATAAAACAAGTGCATATACAGGAAATGCTATAACCATTGAACCGGCTGTTGTTATTGGCGTGCCGGGAGAGACGCCTCCAGGTAATATCTCTTATACATATTATACAGACACAGCATGCACTACTTTGACTACACCTGGAAACAGCGGAGCAGCTGCAAATGGACAGGCACCGGTATATGCGGGCATTTATTATGTTAAAGCAACGATTGAAAATACGTTGAATTATACATCGCAAACCACATCAGCGCCGGGAACTCTGACTATACTGCCGGCCAGCGGGGCAGGCTTTTCTATAGGAAGTGAATTAACCAAGACTTATGGAGACGAATCATTTATGCTTACTGCGTCAGGCGGCAGCGGAATGGGAGCCGTTTCTTATACAAGCAGCAATCCAAATGCGGCATCGGTTTCAGCTGACGGATATGTGACAATCAATTCGGTTGGCACAGCAACAATTACTGCAACAAAAGCATCTGATGGAAATTATGACGTTCAATATGCTTCTATGACAATAACAGTCAATAAGAAACATGTTGCATATGCTATCACAAATAACTATAAGACTTACATTGGTCTCGCACAGTTTGCTGATGTTACTTGTGATGTAGCTGGATTAACAGCAGGTTTAGATTTTTCAATAAAATACTATCAGGACGATACTTTAGTCAGTAGCGCTGTTGAACCTGGCGTTTACAGTATAGTTGTTACAACTTTAAACTGTAATTATGAAGGCAGTGCAGAGGGAACATTTATCATTTCAAATGCAGATCAAATAGATTTTGGAGTAGGTGGTATACCACAGACTGTAGAATATTCAGATACATTTACAGTATATCCGGTTGAAAATATTGATGGAACTACAACCTATGAAATTGTATCCGGAAATGCCACTGTAGATTCTGCTACTGGTCTTGTTAATATAACAGGAGTTGGAGAAGTTATTTTAAAAGCAACCAACACAGCTCAAAATTTTGATGTTAAAACTGCTATGACATCATTTACAGTACAGCCAAAGACTATTACTGTAACTGCAATTGCAACAAACAGATCTTACGAAGAAGGCAATAAGGATGTTTCAGTGGAACTTATGACAGGTATTGAAGGCTTGACAGCCGGATACACATCAGCTTCTATGGTTACTGCTGATGCAGGAGTGGACAAGGTAGTGACTGTAACAGGTATAACCTTGAACAATGAAAATTATAAACCTGAAAGCACAACAATTTATGCAACAGTAAATATAGACATGATACCTGTGAGCTCAGAGTTGGTCATATCAGGACTTCCTTCATCAATAACATATGGAGACGATGATTTCAGACTCACTGCTGCAGGCCAAGGTACAGGAGACGTAATATGGAGCAGCAGTGACAGAACAGTAGCAGGCATAAACAGCTCTACAGGTGTTGTAACAATAGAAGGAGCAGGCAGTGCAGAAATAACTGCTGCCAAGGAATCAGACGGAAATTATAGTGCTGTTTCAAACAGTATAACGATAGAAGTAGGCAAAAAAGAAGTAACATATTCAATAATCAGCAACACAAAAATATACAATGGTTCTGTTCAATATGCAGTGGTAACACCAAGTGCAATATCATTAGTGGAAGATGTGGACTACAAGGTTACATACAGCCAGAATGGCAATGAAGTAGATGAACCAATTGAAGCAGGCGTATATGACATATATATTGAAACGTTAAACGACAATTATGAGGGGTATTCCTCAGGAGCAACACTAACAATTCTTGAGGCGGATCAGACATATGCTCTTGAAATTACAGGAATTCCAAAATATATAGAATACGAGGACTCTTTTGCTCTATATGCAAATGGAGGAAACGGAGAAGGAAATGTCACCTGGGATGTGGTGTCAGGAAGCGAATATGCAGATATAACAAGCGGTTCCGGGATTGTTTATATTAATGGAGTTGGTACAGTAACAATTTCAGCAACTAAGGAAGGTGACGGAAATTATAAGAACCAGACTGAATTTGTAACCTTTTCCACAAACAAAAAACAAATTAATATAGCAATAAGCAATACAATGAAGACATACAACGGACTAGAACAAAATGTGACAATCAAGGCAACACCTACATGCTACAGCTCCTTTGAAAATATAGCAGAAATAACATATTTCAATCAATCCGATGGAGAGGAAGCTGTATTTAGGAATGTAGGTACGTATAATGTCTTAATAGACGTAAATGATGATTATACTGAGTATTATGAATTATCAGGAAGCTTATCTGCTGGGGCGTCAATTAATAAGGCCGACATAATAATTACAGCAGATCATAAAGAAAAGGTATATGGTGAAGCAAATCCGAAATTTACTCTAAGCTACAATTTGCTGGGTACTGATGTTAATGATTTGTTTAATGAACCGTCTATAACATGTGCAGCAGATGAAGCAAGCAATGTTGGGGAGTACGACATATTATTGTCATATGATGGAGACGGAAATAACAGCAACTACAATGTAATATTAGTAAACGGAAAGCTAAGTATAACACCTGCTGAATTAACTGTAACAGCTGAGGACAATAGTGTTTACTACGGTAAGAATCCACCCGCATGTACATATAACATATATGGATTCAAGGGAAATGATTCAATAAATGATTTGGAAGGTACGGTAGTATTTAACTGTGACTATGCAAAAGGGAGTGCAGAAGGTGAATATGATATCAATATATCCGGCTTATCCTCCAACAATTACAATATAAAATTTGTTCGCGGAAAACTTACTGTATTGCCTCCGTTAAGCAGTGGCGGCTCCGGAGATGGATTCGTTCAGCGAAATACTATTTCGGTAAAAGATGTATCAAGCACATTACTTAATAATCCGGAACTTATTACAGTAACAGCAGATATGGAAAATGCATTCAATGAGTCAGTAGACTTAAGAATTACAGATGATGAAGAAGCGTCAGATAAGATTTTCAAGTTTGTTGGTGAAGGTTTTGATGTATATCCGTTTGACATAAGTTTGTATTCAAGGGGAACAAATAACAAGGTTCAGCCTAACAGCGGATACAAGGTAATAATAACTTTACCTCTGCCGGAAGCTCTGCTGGATTGTAAGGATGATGTACAGGTTGTTTATACAGATAATGAAAGTCTTATTACTTTGAAGTCAGAATTGGTACAAAATGAAGGAATATGGTGCATAGTGTTTGAAGCAGAACATTTTAGTCCGTATGCATTAATTGTTGATAAAGAGTGGAAGAATTCGTTTAGCGATGTTGATGAAACTGATTGGTTCTATGATGCCGTAAGATATGTAAACATTGAAGGATTAATGTCTGGAACGGGACTTTTTGCATTTGAACCGAACCTTGAAACAACTCGCAGTATGATTGTCACCATACTGTATCGTATGGAGAAACAGCCTGAAGTTACAAAAACAAGCAGCTTTGATGATGTTTCAACGGATGCGTGGTATTATGATTCAGTTTCGTGGGGTGAAGAAAACGGAATTGTCAAAGGCTATGATTCTGAAACATTTGGTCCCGATGATAAAATTACTCGTGAACAGTTGGCTGCTATCCTTTATCGTTATGCAACATATAAAGGATATATAATGAAAGAGCCTGCTGATTTAAGCAAATATAATGATACAGCAAAAATTTCTTCATGGGCTGTTGAAAGTATTGGTTGGGCCGTATCTGAAGACCTTATATCAGGAACAACTTTAACAACACTGGAACCTGCAGGATTAGCCACAAGAGCTCAAACAGCAACCTGCCTGATGAGGTTCATGCAAAATATCAATTAATAGTAGTCATAAGGGGATGTTTTACAGGGTGAAATATCCCCATTTCTTTTTTTTGATGGTTGATAATAAATAAAATTATGTTATAATAAAAAACGCAAATCAAACTGTACGAGAATTTCTTTTTCGAAAGTAGAAATGGAAGGAATAAATACTTGAATACATTGAAATACTGCGAAGCAAAAGATAAATTTTTTTTCATAGACGTAAGAAGCCCTTCGGAATATGAGGATGACACTATTCCCGGTGCCGTGAACATTCCACTATTAAATGACGATGAAAGAAAACAGGTGGGCACAACATATGTGCAGGTGGGCAAGACTGAGGCCAAGAGGCTCGGGGTCAAGCTCATTTCTCCAAAGATGCCTGACATGTTCGAACAGGTTGTGGATCTTAAATACAAGCACGGGCAGCTGGCAGCGTTTTGTGCAAGGGGCGGGTACAGAAGCACTTATTTTGCTTCCGTGTTCAGCTCCATAGGCATACCGGTCTTTCAGCTGGAAGGCGGATACAAAAGCTACCGCAAGGAAGTTATGGAATCACTTCCGAAATTGAATGACAGGGTCACTTACATTGTGCTCAGTGGAAATACCGGAGTGGGAAAGACTGATATACTGCACTGCCTTCGCAGTCTCGGATGCTCGGTGCTGGACCTTGAAGGAGCAGCCAACCACAGGGGGTCTTTGCTGGGGAGCATAGGCATAGGGGATTGCAACTCACAGAAGAAGTTTGAGACCAACATTTATGACCAGCTCATGAATACAAGGGACAGCTACGTCTTCGTGGAGGCCGAAAGCCAGAAGATCGGAAGCGTCACCATACCGAAGTATATCTCTGACAGGATGAAACAGGGCATACAGATTTTCGTTGAAGCAGATATCGACTACAGGGTTCAGAGCCTGAAAAAGGACTATATACTAAACGCTGACTGGAAAGCTGAATCAGCAAAGGCAATGGACAGACTGAACAAGTATATTTCAAGGGATAAACTTGAGGAACTGAAGCATGAAATAATGCAGGGCAACTTTGATCTGGTGGCAAGGGAACTCATGGAAAAATATTATGACCCTATGTACAACTTCAAGTCTGACAAGCTGAATTACGCAGCCAGATTCAAGGCAAAAACAGACAGCCGGGAAGCAGCCGGTGAAATATTCAAATGGTATAATGACCGCGTATGGGGAAGATGTTCTGACTTCATATGACCGTTACAAGAGGATGGTGTGAGACTGGTTAATAATCTCACACCGTCCTCTTTTCATCAGGCTGTCTTTTTGTTGATAATTTTTACGTAGATGAGGCTTATCAAAAGTATGATTCCTCCGTAGCCAACCACCGGGTACAGATACTTAACCAGGTTGGAGAACCCGAAACTGCTGGCGGCCAGACCTGCTACAGTTGAAACTGCAACAATCATCCTGCTTCTTGCAGGGTGTTTTTTCATGTCCGTGATCCTTGAAACAAATCCGTACATGGCGCCCACAGATGTGGTATAAACCTCCGCCGTCAGCACTACTGCATAAAATATCTGGACGGTGTATGAAATTCTGCCGGCAACGTGTATCATTGGAACTTCATACCTTGAGACCTCTGCAATGTTTCCTGACAGGGCAAGGTAAATCATGACTGAGCCAAGGCCCAGTCCCAATCCGCCCAGGATTGCCCCGTTTCTGACAGATTTTCTGTCCCTGGCTTCGGCACCCAGGGGACCGAGAACTGCCACAGAAACAATTGTGTTGTAGGACACGTACAGCACTGCTGCCATGAACCAGTTTGTTATGAGGCCGCTTTCGCCCATGCCTGATACGGTTGCTGTGATGTCGGGAGGCGAACTTAATATGGAAAATACACTTGTTCCGATAACTGCCGCCAGCAAAAATGGCACTACAAAGCTGATGGAATTTATGACGCCATTTATCCCGGTCAGCACAGTAAGAGCAGTTATGACAGCCATCAGGATGCTACCAAGCATTCCTGGCAGGTTGAACTGCTGGACAAACAATGCTCCTGTTCCGGCAATCATCGCTGTAAATGCTCCGAAAAGGAAAAATGTTATGATGGCATCTATTGCAGACCCAAGTATACTGCCGCCTGAGTATCTTATGATTTCCAGATGAGAACGGGCGTTCAGGCTTTTCCCCAAATCCATTATTATGTAGCCGAATACGATGAACATTATTGTTGTTGCAATAAGCCCTGCTATTCCCATTGCCCCGAATCTGGTGAAGAACTGCAGCACCTCCTGGCCGGTTGCAAAGCCTGCGCCAACTATGGTTCCTATGTATGTAGCCGCCACTTTCAGCGTTGTAACGTCATTTTTACTCACCATTTCACTTCCTTTCAAACTATAGTTATATTGTATCTGAAATAAGAAGTTTTATTACCTCAAAATTAACATGTTCAGTTCCGTTCCCTTGTGGTCCGCTTGCCATTCATCAATCCGGTTTTATTAGCATCAAATTAAATGAATCGTCGCATAATTCACTTGCAAAATTTTAAGAATTATTTGGTTGTAAATATGGTTGTACTGTAGTATAATAAAAAAGAACAGTGTAAAAAAATTCAAACTTTTAGAAAGTAAGTTTTCCATGGATGACGGCAGCTGCCACAAATTTATAGACATTACAATAAGGCCAATGACATTTGAGAATGGACAATCAGATGTCTTTTTTGTTTTCAAAAACAACCGGTGCAAAGTTCTATGGCGGTATTCATTTGAATGCATTAACTTACTATAAGTCATTTTCGGCAAATATACATATATTTCCACAAAAAAATGCTTGATAAATATCAAACAATATTTTATAATGAATACGTTCATAGAACACGTTCATCAAAACTTGGAGGAGAAATATGAAAGGTAAAAAAGTATTAAGTATCATCTTGATCATTGCCATGATATTCAGCATGGTTGCGTGTGCAAAGACTGAACAACCTGCAGAACAACCAAAGGTTGAAGCTATCTTTACACCAGGAACTTATGAAGGCGAAGCTGAAGGGTTCCATGGAAAAATAATTGCAAAAGTTACAGTTACTGAAACAGAAATAACTGATATCACTGTTGAACAGTCTGAGACTCCCGGTCTCGGTGACAAGGCAGTTGAAAAAATTGTACTGGGAGTTAACGAAACTGATTCTCTTAACGTTCCAATGGTATCCGGAGCTACTTATTCAAGCAAGGGTATCCTGGCTGCTATAACCGCTGCTCTTGAAAAAGCAGGCGCTGACATTGAAGCTCTTAAAACTAAAGAGGTTGCAGGCGCTGCTAAGGCAGAAGATGTTGAAAAAACAGCTGACGTTATCATAGTAGGTGCAGGTGGAGCAGGTCTTGCTGCAGCGGTAACAGCTCATGAAAACGGAGCATCTGTAATAGTTATTGAAAAGATGCCGCAGGTTGGCGGTAACACAATGATCTCCGGTTCAGCACTCAACTCAGCTGACCCTGACAGACAAGCAACTTTGGAAATGACTGAACTTGAAAAGAAGACTGTTGAAGGAATCATAGCTGCAGAACAGACTGATCCAATAGTTAAAGAGTGGCAGGCAACACTGAAGACAGAATGGGAAGCTCATGTTGCTTCAGGAAAAACAACATTGTTTGACTCACCAACACTTCACAAACTTCAGACTTACAACGGCGGAGACAAGAAGGGTAATCCAGAGCTTATTAGCACATTCACAGAAGGTACACTTCCGGCTATTCAGTGGCTTGAAAGCATGGGAATGGAATTCAAGGATTCAGTATTTACAGTTCTTGGAGCACTTTGGAACAGATCACACAAACCTGTAAAACCGCTGGGAACAGGATATATTGAAACATATATGAGCTATATTGAAAAGAACAAGGCTGATATCGAAATAATGCTGGATACAACAGCTAAGAACTTCATAGTTGAAAACGGAGCAGTTGTTGGAGTTAACGCTGAAAACGGCGGAGCAAAGGTAACATTGAAGGCTAACAAGGGTGTTATTCTTGCAGCCGGCGGTTTCGGAGCTAACGTTGAAATGCGTGAACAGTACAACACAGTATGGCCTTCATTGAAGGACGTTAAGACTACTAACCAGTCAGGAGCTACCGGAGACGGTCTCGTAATGGCTCAGGAAATCAAAGCTAACCTGGTAGGAATGGAATACATCCAGCTTCTTCCAATGGGAGACCCTGTAACAGGAAGCCTTAGCGGAAACATCGAGCAGGGCGTTCAGAACCGTATATTCGTTAACAAAGAAGGAAACAGATTTGTTGACGAAGGAGCAAGAAGAGACGTTATGACTCAGGCTCTTATGGATCAGACTGATGCTTACATGTGGGTTATAGTTGACCAGCATTCATATCCGACTGGAGACACAAAGAACAACTTCAACGAAACAATAGATGATCTTGTTGCTGCAGGAAGAGCATTCAAGGCTGATACTCTTGAAGATCTTGCAAAACAAATCGGTGTTGACCCAGCAAACCTGGTAGCTGCTGTTGATACATTCAACCAGTCAGTTGACGGTACTGCTGATCCATTCGGAAGAACACTGTTTGCAGACAAAATTGATACAGCTCCTTACTATGCAGGTGCTCGTGTACCGACAGTTCACCACACAATGGGTGGTGTTCAGATCAACACTACAGCACAGGTATTGGATGTTAACGGCAACGTTATAAAAGGACTTTACGCTGCTGGAGAAGTTACCGGAGGAATTCACGGAACTAACAGACTTGGCGGAAACGCTCTGGCTGATATCGCAGTATTCGGTAGAATAGCAGGCGAAAGCGCAGCTTTGGCAAAATAATTAAGAAATAAAACAATTGTTGATACCCCCGATTGCGGAGCTTATGCGCTGCTTTCGGGGTTTCTTATTTTGACAAGATTTCTTGCTTTTCTGATTGCGGTATTTGAGAAACTGTGAGATAATGTAATGTTATTGCTTCGGTTTTAAGGTTAAATTAAACAATGAGAGAGATACTGAATAATGGTACATGTCCTTCCTGCCAGCAGGAGAGGATGAAGGGAGATTGAATAATGAGACTGAGAAACATCAGCAGAAAAAATCTGCTTGATTTTGCCAAGACCTTATTTTTGGTGTTGATAGCTGTCTATATCGTGTATGAGGGACAGAAGGAACTTAGAGCCATCGATTTTTCCAAGACCGTTCACATGCTTAGAAGCTTTTCAGCATCCACTATACTTATTTTTACTGTGTTCGGCTTGCTTGCCAACGCACTGATGACATTGTATGACTTCATTATTGTCAGACATTTGAAGCTGGATATTGAAAGGATGAAGATTTTCAATGTTTCGTTTGTTGCCAACAGCATAAACAACGTCTCAGGGCTCGGGGGCCTGACCGGTGCATCCATAAGAGCCGTTTTTTTCAAGAAAGATGCTGGTTCAGCGGATGATATCATCAGGTATGAATTGTTTCTGGTTCCTGCCACCGGTGTGGGACTTTCGGTTATGGCTGCTGCGGTCCTTTTAAGATACAGGTACATAGAGCCCATAATACTTGAAAACAAGTGGCTTATGGCTGTGCTCCTGGGATTTATAGCTTATTTTTTCATATATTTTTTTATTGACAGCATATTTTTCTGGTATAAAAAACAGCCCTATGAAGGATTAAATAAGGATAACACAAAAATTAAACTGAAGCTTTTGCTTGTTTCACTGCTTGAATGGGTCAGCGCAAGCCTGCTGTTATACTTTATCGTTCTTCAGTATGACAGGAGCGTTTCCTTCACTCCGGTTCTTGTTTCATTCACGCTGGCGTCCATTGCTGGTGTGGCCAGCATGCTGCCGGGAGGGGCGGGTTCCTTTGACTTCATTTTGCTGCTTGGATTCAAGCACTATGGGATGAATGTGGAGTCTGCACTGGCTGCCCTGGTCATGTACAGGATGTTTTACTACTTCATGCCGCTTCTTATAGGAATAATAATCACATTCTCTAAACAGCTTATTAGCGGCAGAAAGGCAGTGGTTCAGAACCAGCAGCTCAAAACGTTCATGTGCAGGACATCCAATATTACAAACATGTTCCTGAGGCTTCTGGTTTTAATTAGCGGACTGGTTTTGCTGGCTTCAGCACTGGTTCCGGGACTGGTAGAAAGACTAAAGATAGCCTACAGAATTTTGTCGCTGCCCATAATGCAATGGTCAAACCAGATATCCATATGCATCGGAATATTGCTCCTTTTCATGTCCAGGGAAATAGGAATGAAAGTCAAACGCTCGTATTATGCAACCCTCTTCCTTCTGTTCGTCGGTGCGGTCTCCACATTTTTGAAGGGCTTTGACATAGAAGAGGCAGTCATCCTGACATTTGTGTTCATCTTGCTGTTTTTTTCAAAAGAAAGTTTTTACAGAAAAAGCCTGCCTTTTAACTGGCTCAAGACCATATTTACTGTTATTCTTGCATTTGTTGGCATACTGACTTATGTGAAGCTGAGACACATGATACTTGTTGACTTTCTTTCCGCCTACAAGACAACAAGGGTTCCGGGAATGCTGAGGTTCAACTCCGTATTTACAGGAATGGTTTCGTATTTATCACTCATTATCTTTATAATAGGTTGGCAGCTGACAAAGCCAAGGATAGTAAATGATGAGCGATATGAAAGTGTGGATGATGAAAAACTAAAGAGATTCCTGGAAAACAACAAGGGAAACTATCTGACACATCTGATATTTTTGAAGGATAAGCACATATATTGGGCCCAGGGCGGAAATGTTGCAATTGTGTATGAAAAAAGCCATAACATTGTAGTAGTCCTTGGAGATCCCACCGGAGACGACAAGCTGTTTGGCGAAGCCATATCGGAATTTTTAAGTTTCATAGACGAGTACGGCTACAAGGCTGCATTTTATCAGGTAAGCGACAATTATCTGCCCATATACCACGACCTGGGTTATGTCTTCTTCAAGCTGGGGGAGACGGCCCTTGTAAACCTTATTGAATTTGACCTGCAGGGGCCTGAAAGCCGAAGCTTCAGGAATGTATTGAGCCGTTTTTGCAAGGATGGAATGGAATTTCAGCTTTTTGAAAACCTGCCCGATGAACTTTACCAGGAGCTTAAGGACGTTTCGGACCAGTGGCTTGGCAAGCGAAAAGAGATGGGATTTTCGCTTGGAAGTTTCGATAGAAATTACCTGAAACATTCACCGGTTGCAGTGGTAAGAAGCTGCAGCACAGACGAGATTGTGGCATTTGCTACTGTTATGCCGTCCTACGACGGAAACAGGTCGGTGTCGCTGGATTTGATGCGTTTTAAAAAGGATGCCCCAAAGAACACCATGACTTTTCTCATACTCAATCTGCTGACAAACTACAAAGACATGGGATATGAAATATTCAATCTGGGAATGGTTCCGCTTACAAATGTCGGCAACAGGCAAAGAGCTCACCTGCCTGAAAAGCTGGCACACCTCATCACGCTGTACGGCAACCATATTTACAGCTTTGCAGGGCTTCGCAGCTATAAGGCAAAGTTTTCTCCCTCATGGGAACCCAGGTATCTTGCTTATGAAAACATAATATGGCTTCCATCATCATTGATAGAAGCGACACTGCTCATTCACTAGCGACTAAAGGCATCGCTTAATAAAATGGCAAGGTTGCGGCTGCCACTCCCAGCAATATCAGGGACAGAGTTGCTTCCGTACTGTACAATGTGAAGGCATTCTGTCCCATTGTTATGCTCTTTTTCCCCCGCCCAATTATTAATTTTTTCTTATTTATTAATTTTAATTGCGAGAAAACATTGCCACCCGATTGACTTATTTAACCGCGTTTAATATAATGAAGCGTATGAGAGGGGTATCCCCAGGATTCAGCGTAATCTGCAGTGCCGTTAGCCGTAATCCGTTCTAAACCTAAGGTTTGGTGGATTTTTTTTATTTCGCTGCATACATTCAGGAACTTACCGACGTACTTATCAGGTGCACTGCAGGCATCTCAACATTGAAAGGAATAAATATATGAAGGATTTAGAAAAGAAAGATTACATTTTTACCAACAGAAATTTATTGGAGCTTTTGTTTCCGCTTATAATTGAGCAGTTTCTGGCAGTGGCAGTGGGACTGGCTGACTCCATAATGGTGGCCAGCGTGGGAGAAAGCGCTGTGTCTGCAGTTTCTCTGGTTGACTCCGTAAACATACTTCTCATAAACATATTTGCTGCACTGGCCACAGGAGGAGCAGTTGTGGCGGGCCAGTACATCGGGCGAAGCAGGACAGACAAATCCTGTGAAGCAGGCGAGCAGCTTCTCATATTTGTCACATTGGTTTCACTGGCCATAATGGCTTTGATGTATGCCGGGAAAGGCTTCATTTTAAACGTGGTGTTCGGAACCATCGAGCCGGATGTGGCAGCCTATGCCGACAGGTACATGATGATTGTGTTCTCCAGCATTCCTTTTATAGCTTTGTACAACAGCGGAGCTGCGCTGTTCAGGGCCATGGGAAACTCCAAGGTCACAATGGTCACATCAATAATAATGAATGCCATTAACGTAGCGGGAAATGCCATTCTAATTTACGGGTTCCGTTACGGTGTGGAAGGTGTGGCGATTCCAACGCTTATATCCAGAGGTGTGGCAGCGGTGATAATAATAGCCCTGTTAAGAAACCAGGATCTCATCATTCATATCAGCAGCCCGTTCAAATACAGGTACAACAAGAAAATGGTGGGAAACATTCTGCGCATAGGAATTCCAAACGGAGTTGAAAACAGCATGTTCCAATTGGGTAAGATACTTCTGTTAAGCGTTGTGGCGGGATTCGGCACTGCATCCATAACAGCCAATGCCGTTGGAAACACGGTTTCATCTTTTGAAATTCTGCCCGGAGCTGCCATAGGACTGGGACTCATAACTGTTGTAAGTCAGTGCGTAGGAGCAGGAGATTACGAGCAGGTGAGATACTACACCAAGAAGCTACTCAAATATGCGTATGTGTCGCTAATAGTACTTAATGCGGCCATAGCCCTTGCCACTCCATCAATTCTGAAGGTGTACAATTTGTCTTCCCAGACGGCTGCCATGGCTCAGCAGGTCATATTGTTTCACAGCATAAACGCGTGCCTCACCTGGCCCTTGTCCTTCACGCTTCCAAACACCCTCAGAGCTTCAAACGATGTGAGGTACACCATGGTCATAGGTGTTGGCTCCATGTGGATATTCAGAATAGGTTTCGGCATCTTCCTGTCAAGATACATGAACATGGGAATGTTCGGAGTGTGGGTTGCCATGATCATTGACTGGGTAATAAGAAGCATTTTCTTTGTGTCACGCTACATGGGAGATAAGTGGGAAATGAAGAAGGAGCACAACAGTCAAAGCCGGGAAACAACAGAGGCGGCCTGTGAGGGAGCATAAAACTTGATACATTTTTATTGATTTTATTTTGTAAAAGTAATATAGTAATTAAAAAATAACTATATGTCTGTACTAAGAGGTATGCATTGAACATAAATAAAATCATAAATGAAATAAAATCAGGCAGCTCTGTCAATGAGCAGGAATGCTTCGTAACCGTTGAAGAAGCGCTGAGGCTGCCCATGTTCGGAGGCTATGAGATCTTAGGCGGGAAAAACGGCCTCACCAACAAATGCAAACACATGACTATTCTTGAAACACCGGAAGGGATTAGCTGGCTGAAGGGCGGAGAATTTCTGGTGACGGCAGGTTATGCCCTTTACGGCAAAGAGGACCTCAAACAGAACATGATCGCAGATGCCTACAACAAGGGAGTTTCTGCCATAGCCATAAAGGATATGAGGTACTTCGGTGATATCAGCGATAAGCTCATATCGGATTCAAACAAGTACAAGATACCCATTATCAGGATACCGTACAATGTGACGTATTCGGAGATGATTTCCAACTTTTATTATATTTTGTTCTACCGCAGGAATGAACATATCCTGAATCTCAACAACATTTATAAAAGTCTGCTGAAATTGTCATTTGAAGACAAGGAAATAGATGAAATAATTCATTCTCTTTCCAATCTGACCAATTCAAATGTGTTTTTGTTCGATAACAGGCTGGAACTCATCAGCCGGAGCATCATCAATATTGAATGGTACAATAAGGTTGCCGAACAGTATCCGTTTAACAAATCTGGCGGTTCTGCTTCTGCAGAGTTTGAAACTTTCTGCGTGAACAAGAAATTCAAGGATTCTTACATCAGCATATATCCGATCATCAAGAGGAACAACAAGACAGCATTCATATATGTGGTGAATGAAAACAAGATAGACGCATTGATTCAGAGTGCCATAGATTACGGTGTTTCTATAATTTCTTCCAAAATTGAAAAAGATAAGCTGGAAAAGTTTAATCAGCCGAAATATAAGACCACAATGGTTGACATCATGCTCAACAACAAGGATCTGCCTCTTGACTTTTATCTGAATTTTGAAAGAGATATCGGATGGGACAAGGATGGGGAAGTTGTGGGACTGTGCGTCAAAACGGAAGCTGTTAGCGAAAAAAGCCAGGACGATTTTAGCAGCACTGTCCATAAGGTTCTTATGGAATCCATCGGTCATGAGAATTACCTTTCAACTGAAAAAGCAAATGATATTTTTGTATTCATGAAGATGGAACCGGGGGATTTCATCCAGGATGTAATTGCCGGCATCTATGACAGACTGATGGCTTATAAAACCAAGTTTATGGTTTCAGTAGGCGTTTCCAAGCCCTATGAAAGTTTGCATGACATAGAAAATCTGTACAATGAATCTTACCTGGCAGTTTTATTCAGCAGCTTTGATGTTGTTCACTACAGTTCACTGGACACCATACGGCTTTTGTATCCCTTGAAGAATGACGACGAAATAGTGAAATACTTCAACAAAACCATAAAAAAGCTGGAGCTTTATGACATCAAGCACGAAACAAACCTTGTGGATACGCTTGAAGCATATTTCAGATACAATCTGAACAACAAGCTGACAGCTTCAAAGCTGTTCATACACATAGAAACCTTAAGGTACAGACTAAACAGGATTCAGGAAATAACAGGGTTTTCGCCTAATGAGACAGAAGGCATATTTGCACTGCAAATGGGGCTTAAACTCATGAAGCTGATCAGATTAAAATAAAATACAATTATTCGGTAAAGTCTTTGCGTTTTATGAGAAGTCATAAAACAGAAGGCTTTATTTTTATGTTTATATATGATTGTATTTAACTGACAAGTTGTTATAATTCTTTACTAATAAGTATTCACAAATGCTTGCAACAAAGATTTTGACGCAATGTCAGGGGGTTAATATGTTATTAAAACAAATATTGGAAGTGTATGAGCAAATTGACTCGTCTTTCGTAGACGGACAGAAGGTAAAGGAATATCTACAGTCCTACGGTGCTAAAGATGTTGAAGTAAAAACTTTTTCCGGAGATAAAGGAAAAACGGATTTTGTAAGAGTAAGAATTCCCGGATTGAAGGGAAAGTCAAAAGGCATGGATACCCCTACCCTGGGTATATTGGGAAGGCTCGGCGGAATAGGTGCCAGACCTGAAATGATCGGAATGGTGTCCGATGCTGACGGCGCTGTGGTTGCACTGGCTGTGGCAGCAAAACTTCTGGATATGCAGAACAAGGGCGATTTTTTGGACTGCGACGTGGTAGTATCAACTCACATATGTCCCGATGCTCCCACACAGCCACACAAACCGGTTGCCTTCATGGGTTCGCCCGTTGACATGGCTACCGTAAACAAGGAAGAAGTAGACGGAGAACTGGATGCCATATTGTCCGTGGATACCACAAAAGGAAACAGGGTTATAAATCACAGGGGTTTCGCCATATCTGCAACTGTTAAGGAAGGATACATCTTAAAGGTAAGCGATGACCTGCTGGACATAATGGAAATGACAACCGGAAGACTTCCAGTTGTTTTCCCTATCACCACTCAGGACATTACACCTTACGGAAATGATGTGTACCACCTGAACAGCATACTCCAGCCATCCACTGCAACTGATGCACCGGTAGTGGGAGTTGCCATAACAACTGAAACAGCTGTACCCGGATGCGCCACAGGCGCCAGCAATCCCAACGATATGGAACAGGCAGGAAGATTTGCGGTTGAAGTTGCCAAGCAGTTTGGAAAAGGCAACTGCAGCTTCTACAACAAAGAAGAATTCGCGAGATTGAAAAAGCTGTATGGAAGTTTGAGCCATCTGCAGACTTTAGGAAACTAAGCCATTAAAGTTTATACCAAATAAAATAAAAATCAAAATTCAAAGAAGGAAGGTAAAGAAATGAAGAAAAGATTATTGTCTTTAATGCTGGCAGGCATAATGGCTGCAACTGCGCTGACAGGCTGCAGCAGCACAAAAACGGAAACGCCGGCCAGCACTGAAAAACCTCAGGAAAAACCGGCTGAAACAGCAAAGAATGAACTTGTGGTTCCCAGCGAACCTCAGGATGGAGGAGTACTTACAATAGCTCTGACATCATCACCAAAGAACCTTGATCCGGTAAAGTATACAGGCACCTATGAATCTCAGATAATTCAACAGGTTGCTGATACATTGGTGACATACAAGATGGATTTAAGTGAAATTGCACCTAACATTGCAAAGTCATGGACAGTAAGTGAAGACGGCAAAGCATATACTTTCCAACTGAGAGACGATGTTTATTTCCAGCCTGGCAAGTATCAGGACGGAAGACAGCTTAAGGCTGAAGACGTTAAATACTCACTGGAGCGTTCTCATGAACTGTCAGCAATGAAAAGGCTTGACATGATTGAAAACGTGGAAGTTGTAAATGACTTTGAAATAATCGTTCATCTTCCTGAACCCAATGCAGCGTTTCTGACAGCCCTTACAAACTCAGGAAACGTAATAGTTCCGAAGGAAGAGGTTGAAGGATGGGGCGATGATTTCGGCAACCACCTGGTAGGTTCAGGTCCGTTCATGCTTAAAGAGTTCAAGTACGATGAAGAAGCAGTGCTTGTGAAAAACGAAAAGTACTGGGCTCAGAAACCTCACCTTGACGGGGTTACTTTCAAGGTAATCACAGATATAAATCAGAATGCAAATGCCTTAAGAACAGGCGAAATTGATTTTTCCTCAGGACTCAGCGGAGAATCAGTTAAGCTCATAAGAGAAGATGCAAACATTAAATTGTTGGAAACTCCGGGCCTTCACGTGGCATACATCTACTTCAACCAGGTTAAGGGACCCACTGCCGATATAAGAGTTAGGGAAGCATTGATTAAAGCTGTTGACACCAAGGAATTGGTTAAAGGTATATATCAATACGGTGAAGCCCAGCCGGCTTCTCTTCCTCTCCCTCCAGGATCATGGGGATATGATGCTTCACTGGAAAGCTCAGTGCCTGCTTATGACCCAGCAGCTGCAAAAGCTCTGCTTGCTGAAGCAGGATATCCTGACGGATTTAAAACAACCGTTTATATATCTAACACTCCTGCGCGTGTGAAGATGGCTACAATTCTTCAGCAGTATCTGAAAATGAATTTGAATGTGGATCTTGATATTCAGACTTCAGAGTGGGGAACATTCAGCGAAATAGCTTCCAAAGGAAATGCAGAGATTTTCGCAATGTCATGGACATGGTATCCGGATCCGTATTTCTTCCTGAACAAGATTTTTGCATCAAGCGCAATCGGTTCATTGGGCAACGGCCAGGGATACAGCAATGCAGAGGTTGATAAGCTTCTTGATAAGGCCTTGCTGGTAACTGACCAGGCAGAAAGAGCAGAATATTACAAACAGGCTCTTAAGCTCATAGTTGAAGACCGCCCTGGTATATTCTATTCAAATGAAAATGTAACATGGGGTGTCGCTCCGGAAGTTCAAGGCTTGATTCAGAGAGCTGACGGAAGCATATTCCTCGTAAATGAGGAAGTAAATGTTTGGAAAGTACAGAAATAAATAAAGATAAGTTTCAATAATTACAATAAGAGGGGGCTATACCCCCTCTTAAGGTATAATTAAGTAAAAGAGGTGATGTAAATGTTAAAGACATTTTTAAAAAGGTTGTTTCAGATAATACCTACATTGCTTGTTGTCGTGACTATTACATTTATCATAACGAGGATGATACCGGGAAATCCCGCTGCAACTATACTTGGTCCTCAGGCTTCTGCTGAGGAAATTGAAAAGCTCAGCGAAGAGTTAGGTTTAAATGAAAGCATTTGGAAGCAATATTTCAATTATTTGGGTGATCTGCTCAAAGGTGATTTTGGAACTTCATATTCATACAATCAGCCTGTTGCAAGGCTCATATCGGATAGAATACCGAATACACTGGTAATTTCTCTTTCAAGCATAGTATTGGCAATTCTAATCGGAATACCCATCGGTATATTATCTGCTGTAAAACAGTACACTCTGTTTGATTATATTTCTATGATTCTGGCATTGATAGGTGTGTCTATGCCTATATTCTGGCTGGGACTGATGCTGGTTCTTGTGTTCAGCGTCAATTTGGGATGGCTGCCATCCCTGGGAATGGGTTCCATGGAAAAGGGACTTTGGGATGTGGTGTCCCACATGGTGCTTCCTGTGGCGTGTCTTGCGACAATTCCAACTGCCACATTCGCAAGGATTACACGTTCCAGCATGCTGGAGGTGATCAATGCCGAGTACATTAAATCCCTGAGGGCAGGAGGGCTTAAGGAAACAGTCATCATTTGCAAGCATGCTCTTAAAAATGCACTTCCGCCAATAGTTACCGTGCTGGGATTGCAGCTTGCCACATCCTTTACGGGAGCCATATTGACAGAAACAATTTTCTCATGGCCGGGAATGGGGACGCTTATTGTGGGAGCCATCGAAAACAGGGATTACGTGTTGATACAGGGAGCTGTGCTGCTTACTGCATCGGCATTTGTGTTTATAAATTTATTGGTTGACGTGGCTTACATGTTTATAAATCCCAAGGTGACATATGACAGTGCAAAGGGGGGAGCATAGTGAACGATACACTTGGTAGCAGCGCACAGGCAGAAATGATAAAAAAAGAGCGCAGAGCAAACAACGCCTGGAACAAACTCAAAAGAAACAAGACTGCCATAATCGGGTTGGTTATAATCTGTGCCATGGTGCTTATGGTTATATTTGCGAAATTTTTGGCTCCCTATGATCCCAATGCCCTGGATCTGGGCAATGCCTTCATGAAACCCGGAGGAGAAGGGCATATATTCGGAACCGATGAGTTCGGAAGAGATCTTTTCAGCAGAATTGTCTACGGCTCCCGAATTTCCATACTGGTAGCCGCAGGGGCGACTGTTGTTGGAGGCGTAATAGGATTGCTGCTGGGATTGGTTTCAGGCTATATGGGAGGCATTGTTGACTCCGTGATCATGCGTGTAATGGACGGCATGATGGCATTTCCATTCGTCCTTTTATCAATTCTATTGATGACAATTCTGGGGTCCGGAGTTTTCAACGTGATACTTGCCATAGGCATATCCAATGTTCCGCGGTTCGCCCGCATAGTGAGGGGACAGGTTCTTGTAGTGAAGAACGAGGAATACTGCAATGCGGTAAGGGTTATTGGAGCATCTCATACAAGGCTTTTGTTAGGACACATTTTCCCTAACTCCCTTTCTCCCATTATTGTTCAGGCGACCCTGAATATCGCAGGTTCAATTATATCAGAAGCGACATTGAGCTTTCTGGGACTTGGTATCTCTCCTCCAACCGCATCCTGGGGAAACATACTGAGAGGAGGAAAGGACTATCTTTCCACGGCTCCTCACATAGCCATGATTTCCGGATTCTTCATTCTTATTACAGTTTTGGGATTCAATCTTTTCGGAGACGGAATAAGAGACGTGCTGGATCCCAAGATGAAAAAGTAGGTGATGATTATGGATTACAAAAAAGCAGTACAGGAAAGAGTGGACATGATTATGCCGGACCTTGTTTCCCTTTCGGATAAGATTTGGAGCAATCCTGAATACAATTTTGAAGAACACAAGGCCTGCGAAGCATTTTCAAAGCTTCTTGAACAATACGGCTTCCATGTTACTGTGGGACTGGCTGGCCTTGAAACAGCCTGCAAGGGAACCTATAAAAGTGCAAAGGACGGCCCTCACATAGGCATATTCGGAGAATATGACGCGGTTCCAGGCATGGGACATTCCTGCGGACACAACCTTATGGCCGCCATGGCGGTGGGAGCAGGTGAAGCGATAAAAAGCGTAATCGATGAAATTGGAGGAACCGTGACTGTGTTCGGCACTCCCGCAGAAGAAGGCGGAGGAGGCAAGGTCATTATGCTGAACAACAGAGCATTTGACGGCCTTGACGCTGCCATGATAATTCATTCGGCAAATGAAACTGTCGTAAATGACATATCATATTCAAAAACAGATATACTTGTTGATTTTTACGGAAAAAAATCTCACGCAGCAACCTGGCCCGAGGAAGGAATAAGTGCTCTTGCTCCGGTGCTGGAGCTTTTTAACACAATTAATTCCCTGAGGCTGGAAATTGCCGATAAAGGAAAGATCCTGGGCATAATCACAAAGGGCGGCGATGATCCGGTAATGATTCCCGAACACTGCCAGGCGAAGTTCACTGTGCGTTCCTTCAGCATGAAACACAAATTTGAACTTCTTCACAGGCTCATCCATATTTGTGAAAATATTGCAGCAATAACCCGGACCAGATTTGAATACAAGCTGGACGGACACTCATATGAAGACATAAGAAATAATCCGGCCATTGAAGATGCACTTGCTGATAACTTCAGGGCTCTGGGTGAAGAAGTGATGCCAAGAAGAAGGGAACTGGGCATAGGATGCACTGATGTAGGCAATGTTACCCATAAGATACCTGCCCTTCAGTCATATGTGAAGGTAGTGCCTTATGTCAGGGGACACACAGCTGAATTTGAGAAGGCCGTGGGAGGACCGGACGGTCACAGGGCAATCGAGGTCGGTGCAAAGGCAATGGCCATGACGGCTGTCGATATATTGACCGACAAAGAACTTTACGAAGAAATTATAAAATCATTCAATGAAATGAAGAAAAAATACCAGTGGGAGGAGTAGATATGAACGAAACAGTTTTACAGGTAAAGGATTTAAAGACGTATTTATTCCTGGCCAGCGGGGTTGCCAAGGCTGTTGACGGAGTCAGCTTCAATCTGGAAAAAGGAAAAACGCTGGGCATTGTAGGCGAATCAGGTTCCGGAAAGAGCATGACGGCTTCATCCATCATAAGGCTTCTCCCCAGAAATACCGGAAAAATTCAAGACGGCGAAATAATATTTGACGACAGGGACGTGCTGTCCTTAAGCAAAAAGGAACTCCTTGAATTCAGGGGAAAAGATGTTGCCGTAATATTTCAGGATCCAATGTCAGCGCTGGACCCGGTGTTTAAAATCGGTGATCAGATGATTGAGAAAATCTGCGCTCACCAGAAGGTTTCAAAGCAGGAGGCAAGAGCTATAGCAGTTGAAGCTCTTAGAAAAGTGGGCATACCTAATCCTGAAAGCCGCATGCAGTCATATCCGTATGAACTTTCAGGAGGAATGTGCCAGAGAGTAATTATTGCAATGGCCATATGCAAACAGCCAAAGCTTGTTATTGCAGATGAACCGACCACGGCTCTCGATGTTACAGTCCAGGCACAGGTCCTGAAGCTTTTGAAAAACATGCAGAAAGAAAATGACACTGCAATTTTGCTGATAACTCACAACCTCGGAGTAGTGTGGGAGATGTGCGACACGGTAATGGTGATGTATGCAGGAAAAACTGTGGAGTATGCTACTACAGCAGACTTGTATTCGGAACCTCTTCATCCGTACACATGGGGGCTTCTGGATTCCATGCCGAAGCTGACGGATACGGCAAAGACAAAGCTTGTAACCATACCCGGAACGCCTCCGGATTTAAGGCTGACAGGTAACTGCTGTAATTTTTACAACAGATGTCCATACGTAAAACCCGTATGCACAGAAAAAGCACCGGAGCTTACAGAGGTAAAAAGGGGGCATTTTGTGGCGTGCCACAGACAGACAGCAGCAGAAAAGCTGGAAAAAGGGCAGGTGGAAATCAATGAGTGATAAGGCCATACTCCAAATCAAAAAACTCAGCAAGAATTTCAAGCTGAGGGGCAGCAGGATGTTTGAAGAGCCAAAAACACTTCATGCCCTCAGTGAAGTGAGCATTGACATTTATGAGGGTGAAACCCTGGGCGTCATAGGAGAGTCGGGCTGCGGCAAGTCAACATTTGGGAAATGCATCGTGAACCTTCACAGCGCCTCATCCGGAGAAATCATCTACAAGGGCGAAAACATCACGGATAAAAAAGGTAAAGAGCTGAAGAAACTAAGAAAAGAAATCCAGATAATATTTCAGGACCCCTATTCATCCCTTGATCCGAGAAAGTCTGCAGGGAACACCATATTGGAGCCCATGAATATTCACAATATTTCAAGTGGCAAGGAAAGAATGAACAGGGTTTCCTCTCTCATGCAGGAAGTCGGGCTGGATTCGCAGCACATATACCGCTACCCCCATGAATTTTCAGGGGGCCAGAGGCAGCGTATAAACATAGCGAGGGCGCTGGCTCTGGATCCCCAGATAATCGTGTGCGACGAACCTGTTTCGGCATTGGATGTTTCCGTGCAGGCGCAGGTGCTGAATCTTCTAAGCGATCTTCAGAAAAAGCACAACCTGACGTTAATATTCATATCCCATGATTTAAGCGTAATAAAGCACGTGAGCGACAGAGTGGCAATCATGTACCTTGGAAAAATAGTTGAGCTGTGCAAGGCAGAAGAAATTTATGAAAATCCGAAGCATCCCTATACTCAGGCTTTGCTTTCAGCCATTCCGCCGGACAGTCCTTTTGAAAAGAAAAAACAAATTGAACTTAGCGGAGAAATCCCAAGTCCCATAGGAGAGCAGAAGGGATGTTCCCTGGCTTCCCGTTGTCCATATGTTATGGAAAGATGCAGGAACGAAGTGCCTGAGCTTAAGGAAATAAGCAGCGGACATAAGACAGCCTGTTTCCTGTATTAAAAAAGATAGGAGAGAGCAAATGAGCATTTCAAAACAGGAGCTGCTTAACCTGGCAGCTGAGAAAGAGCAAGAACTTATAAACCTGACTTCGCAGCTTATCAGGATAAACAGCGAAAACCCAAACGGAAGTCAGCGTGAAGTAATAGATTTTGTAAAAAACTATTTAAATGAAGCGGGAATCGAAAACAAGGAGATTGCCGCCGATGAAACTTATCCCTGTGTGCTGGCCCAGATGGGTTCAGATGAAGGGTTCAGCATGATAATAAACGGCCATGTGGATGTGGTGCCGGCAGGAGACATATCCAAGTGGAAATTCGATCCCTTCGGAGGAGAAATAACTGAAACGCAGATTCTTGGGAGAGGAACATCCGATATGAAAGCCGGAGTGGCATGTACACTGTTTGCAATGAAGCTTTTAAAGGAAACAGGGGCAGATCTTAAAGGAAACATAAGGCTTCACATTGTGTCTGACGAGGAAACAGGCGGCGCATACGGAACAAAGTGGCTGTGCGAGCAGGGATACGCTGACAATGCCCATGCATGCCTTGTAGCGGAACCTACATCCAATTCAACCATTGAAATAGGACAAAAGGGTTCAAACGAACTCATAATCAAGTCCTACGGAACTCCTGCCCACGGAAGCCTGGGCAATTACAAGGGCGACAATGCCATACTGAAGCTTTCAAAGGTATTAGAAGGAATTGGAAGGCTTCACACGGTCAAGGGAAAATATGACGACAGCCAGCTTGAAGCTCTTGAGAATTCAAAGTTTATTGCAAAAAACAAACTGGATGTTCCGGGAATAGAAAATGTCATAGACCGCGTTACTGCCAATGTGGGTATAATAAGCGGAGGCAACAAGCTGAACATGGTTCCTGACTACTGCGAAGCCCGCGTGGACATCAGGCTTCCCATCGGTGTTGACGTTGCAGAGGTTGAAAGAGAAATAAAGGGAATGATAAAGGACAGCGGCGTCAGCGGAGTTGAGTATGAAGTTGAGTGGAAGAAATTCGGAAACAGCACTCCCATGGACTCATCAATTGTTCGGACTGTTAAAAAGCATGCGGAGGATTTGTGGGGAATCAAGGTTCTTCCTGCATACCAGTGGGCATCAAGCGATGCTGCCTTTTACAGAATACATGGCATTCCAACCATACAGTACGGTCCTTCCAACACAGAGGGCATCCATTCATACAATGAAACCGTGGATATAGAAGATGTGCTTAACGCAAGCAAAATATACCTTTTGACACTTTGCGATTTGCTGGGTGTCCAATAATAAATCAATCAGGTCTGCCAGAATGAAACAGTCTTTCATTTTAGGCAGACTTTTTTGTTGATTAAATTTGTTTGTCATTATATATTTAATGTACAAAGATACCAGCTGAACCCATTAATAATGGTTCAAATTAATAGGAGGCCGCTATGGAGATAACAGTAACAGATAAACTTAAAACTTACCTGATGGATAAAAGTGAAAAAAACATTACACTCAATCTTCCCATGAGAAAGTTTTGCTGTGCGGGACCGTACCTGCCGGCAGTGAGACTGGGAAAGCCAAAGAAAACAGACGAATTCAGCCTTGTGGAAATAGACGGTGTCACCGTATACATAAACAAGAAAATAAAATACTCCAAACCAAAGATGAACATAAGCCTCAGGCAGTTCATGCTGATGAAGGAAGTGTACGTGTTCGACCCGGATACGGTGTGCATCTGCAGCGGAGGAGAAAAGAATACTTAGAAATTTCAGCCATCCCGATATAAGGGGTGGTTTTTTATTAACCTTATAAAATGTGGACATAAACATTATAAATCAGGAATATACTTTAGCATATACTCTGAAGGAGGATTAAAGATGATACATGAAATTACGATGCCTAAATTAGGAATGATGGATGGAGATATCAATTTATCTGAATGGTATGTAAAGGAGGGGGACAAGGTTGCAGCCGGTCAGGAGCTGTGCGAAATCGAAAGCCAGAAGATTACTAATAAAATCGAAACAAAAATTGATGGTACAGTATTGAAAATATTTACGGATGAAGGAGATGAAGTTCCTATAGGAACACTGTTGGCGCTTATAGGTGAAGAAAGTGATGATATTTCAAAATATCTTTAGGATAGGGTGATTTAATGATTGGTATTATTGCAAATCCGTCATCAGGTAAAGATATAAGGCGTTTAGTCGCCCAGGCCACAGTGTTTGATAATATGGAAAAGGTCAATATTGTTCAGCGTATTTTGGCAGTCATATATACAGCAGGATTAAAAGATGTTTACATGATGCCTGATGCATTTCATATCTCACATAAGGCATCATACAACATCAAGCGCGGCATGAAAATAGATTTTGATATTAAGGAAATAGGGATAAAGTTCGGCAATGATCAGAATGATTCAACTCAAGCCGCTGCCATGCTGAGTGATATGGGTGCCTCATGCATTATAACGCTTGGTGGTGACGGAACAAACAGGGCGGTTGCCAAGGCATGCAAAGATGTACCGCTGATTCCTGTATCAACAGGCACAAATAATGTATTCCCTCTGATGCTGGAGGGTACAATGGCAGGAATGGCTGCTGTTATTGCCGAACGGGATGAAATGAAAAAGTTTCTTAAGATAACCAAGCGTAAAAAGCTAAACATTTATAAAAACGGTGAGCTTACAGACATAGCACTTATTGATGCGGCAATAACTGATGATATGTTTGTGGGGGCAAGGGCATTGTATGATCCGGAATCTTTAAGCGAATTGATTGTTACTGTTGCTAAGCCAGACTGCCTGGGTATGTCCGCAATAGCCGGAAGTGTTTATCCGGTAGAGGAAAGCGAATCAATAGGGCTGTATCTTGAAATGGGACAAGACGGAGAACTTGAAACATGGGTGCCCATGGCGCCGGGTGTTATGAAAAAAATCAGGTTCAAACAGTTTAAGAAAATAGTCTTGGGTGAAAGGATAAAGGTCAAAGCCATGGAAGGAATGGTAGCATTGGATGGAGAGCGTGAAGTTCCATTTAACAAGAATGATACCGTAGAAATCGAATTGTCTTATGAAGGACCAAATGTGATAGATATTCACAAAAGTTTGAAAGCTGCTTCTGAAGGAGGTTTCTTCATTGAAAAAGGTGGACATGGATTGGCAAAGTCATCTTGCTATAGCTTTTATTCTGAAAATTAGTGTTTTAATTAAATTAATATAAGGGAGGAACAAGATGAAAGTATCAAATGAGGATTTAATTAAGTTGTATGGCGAAATGTGGTTGATTCGATTGTTTGAGCAACGGGCTTCGGATTTATTTGCTAAAGGGGTTCTGCCTGGTTTTATACATCTTGGAATAGGGCAGGAGGCATTTATGGTAGGAACACATTACAATATTAAAGCGGGAGACAGCGTAGGCACAAGCCATAGAGAACACGGTCTTCTGCTGGGGCTTGGTATAACTCCAAATGAGCTTATGGCTGAACTTTATGGAAGGGTAACAGGCTCTAACAAGGGAAAGGGTGGATCCATGCACGCTTGCAGCCCTAAAAACGGTGCTCTTGGATGCAACGGCATACTCGGACCCGCACAGACAATAATTAATGGTTATGGATTTGCTCATAAGGTTAGGAATGACGGCAACATAGCAGTTACGGTTTTCGGCGATGGAGCATCAAACAGGGGAGATGTTCATGAGGGTATGAATCTGGCAAGTGTTATGAATCTTCCTGTGGTGTTCATAATTATTGACAACGGCTATGGCATTTCAATGTCCAGCAAGGATTCATCGGTAATTGCAGACTTGTCGGCAAGAGCTGCAAGCTATGGTATGCCGGGACTTACTGCTGACGGCAATGATGTGCTTGCAGTAATCGAGGCAACAGGTGAAGCCTTTAAACGCGCAAGAGAAGGAGGAGGACCTTCGGTTGTGGAATTTAAAACATACCGTCATCGCGGTCATTTTGAAGGTGACCCAACACCGTACAGAACAAAGGAAGAACTGGAAATGTGGATGAAAAAGGATCCTATTCTTAATCTCGAAAAAGTGCTTCTTGAACGTGAGGTAATAAATGAAGAGCAGATGAAGGAAATACAGGCGGAACAGCTTGCAGTTATTGATGCGGCTCAGAAATTTGCTGAAGAAAGCCCATTCCCTGAAGGGCCGGAAGGATATGAGGATGTATTTTATTTTTACGAAGGGAGTGATAAATAATGAGAAAAATTACTGTGGCTCAAGCTATAAATGAAGCATTGGCAGAAGAAATTTCGTTAAACAATGAGGTGTTTGTTCTGGGTGAGGATGTGGGCAAATTTGGTGGATGTTTTGGCGTAACAGCCGGATTATATGATAAGTTCCCCGACAACGTAATCGACACTCCCATTTCTGAAGCAGGTATCATGGGGTTATCGGCAGGTGCTGCATACATGGGCATGAAGATGGTTCCTGAGCTAATGTTTGCTGACTTTACCGGAGTAGCAATGGATTATTTTCTGAACCAGATATCAAAATCCAGATACATGGGCGGAATGCAGCCTGAAGGCAAAGAGTGCTGCGTTGTTGTCAGGCTGCCCAACGGAGCAGGAGTAACTGCAGCAGCCCAACACTCCCAATGCATAGAAGCATTGCTGATGAATATTCCCGGTATTAAGATAGCAATCCCAAGCACGCCTGCTGATTATAAAGGAATGCTGAAGTATGCCATAAGGGGAAAAGATCCTGTTGCATTTTTCGAACACAAACTGCTTTACGGCATTAAGGGAGAAGTACCAGATGAAGATTATGTAATACCTTTAGCATCAGCTGATGTTAAAAGGGAAGGTACAGATGTCACTGTTATTGCCACTCAGGTTATGGTTCATAAGTCTCTGGCTGCTGCCGATAAACTTGCGAAGGAAGGTATAAGCGTGGAAGTCGTAGATCCACGAAGCTTAAAGCCGCTTGATACAAAAACAATAATTGATTCAGTCAAAAAGACAGGTCGTGTTGTTCTTGTAAATGAGGCACCCGAATTTGGAAATGCCTTGACAGAGATTGGGCTTCAGATTGCCGAACTTGCCTTGAAGGAATTAAAGGCAGCTCCGGTGCGTGTTTGCGGTCCGAACAGACCTATTCCGTTTTCTCCTGTCCTGGAAAAACAGTGGCTTGTAAGTGAAGAAGATATTATTGAAGGTATAAAAAGCGTTTTGAAATAACTATATAAGGCTCTCTTTCGGAGAGCCTTTAAGATATTTAATCAGGAGGTCATTAATGACAGAGCAGAACATGAAGTTCAAAGAAAAAAAGATTAAGGGAATGCGTAAGACGATTGCTGAAAACATGGCATACAGTTCAAGAGAAAGTGCTGCAATAACTCAAACAAGGACTGCAGACGTTACGGAGCTTATAGATATCAGAAAAGCAAGGAAAGAAGAGTATAACAACAAGGGGATTGATATGCCTTCTATAAACGATATGGTTATAAAAGCTGCAGCATTGGCATTAAGGGAGCATCCGGATTTGAATTCCACATTTCAGGATAATATAATCAAAACATACGAGGACATTAACATAAGCATGGCAGTAGCTCTTCCAAATGGACTGATAACACCTGTAATAAGAAATGCTGATAAGTTGTCACTGCATGAAATAAGCATTAAGACAAAGCTAGCAGCAGATAAGGCACGGACAGGAGGCTTAACTGCCGATGACATAACAGGCGGTACATTTACAATTACCAATGTTGGAATGGTGAAGGTTGAAACGGCAACACCAATCATAAACTCACCGCAGGTTGCTATTCTTGCAGCAGGCACTATTGTACCAAGGCTTGAAAGAATAGAAGGAGAAATAGTGGAAAGGCAGAGAATGTTTTTGAGCTTGACGGTCGATCACAGAATAATAGACGGATATCCTGCAGCATTGTATTTGAATACTGTTTGTGATATACTGGAAAAACCGGAACAGTTGTGGGTATAAATTAATTAAACAGGAGGAAGTATGCTAAAGAGATATGTTGTTGAAATCGGAGTTGGAACAGACATGCACGGAGGTGACCTTACCAAGGCTGCAGTGAAGGCTGTGAAGGATGCAACCTCAAGAAGCTGCTTATGCGGCATTGAAGATGTTTTAGGGAAGAGCCCCCTTGGCATGCATGTTCACGTTAAAATCGGATGCTCAAATCCGGAAAAAATAGACAAGGAAACGGTGCTTAAGGCAGTTCCTGTGGGCACAGGTGAAATTGAGGTGGTTCAGGGTGGACTGGGAGTTCGCGGTCTTGAGGTTCCTGCCTTTGGTGACGGGAATACCATTGAGGTTGTTGTGGCGGCACTGACGGTTTACATAGAAGTTTAATATCATATAGGCCTGTTGCTTTGCAACAGCCTTTTTGTTTTATGCAGCAATATAAGTCCAAATGTTTCCATTGTATTGACAGGTGATAATAATTCAATTAAAATTAAATGCAATGAATACGTTCACAATAATTGATTAATCTCGAGGGTATTAATGGGAGACGAACTTAAAGTGCGAAAGATTAAACAGGAAATAGATGAAATTAAAAGAGTAACGGAGAAGCTTGACATTTCCCGGGACATAAATCAGGAGCTGCAGTCCAGATTTGACAGGATAGATGAAGTCTACAGTGATTTCATGGACAAGTACCTGGACTTCAAGGAAATAAGCGACCATCTTTACGACGGTATTTACATATCCGACGGAACGGGAAAAACGATTTTCGTAAACGAAGCATACTCACGCATCACGGGAATACAAAAGGAAGAGGTCATCGGAAGGAACGTTCATGACATTTCAAAGGAAGGAAAACTCTACAGGGGAGCTGTAACCATGGAGGTGATCAGGAAAAAGGAAATGGTTAACTCTATGGGGAAAAGCTTTGTGAACAACAAGGATCTTCTTGTGACCGGTTCCCCCATAATGGATGAAAATGGAGATGTTAAGCTGGTTGTAATTAACAACAGGGACATAAGTAATCTGAAAGAACTTGAGCTAAAAAACGCAGAGCTTCAAAATGACAAGCAAAGAGCCAGTCAGGAAATCGAATTTCTGAGAAGACAGCAGACCTCCAAGTCTAAGTTTGTGTATGAAGGGGAGAACATGAAGGCTGTCATGGACCTGGTGAACATAATTGCTCCCACGGATGTTACAGTTCTCATAACCGGTGAATCTGGAACAGGCAAGGAAGTCATTGTGGATGAGATTTATCAGCGAAGCAACCGAAGGGACAAACCCATAATAAAGGTCAACTGTGCCGCCATTCCCGGTGAACTTTTGGAATCAGAGCTTTTCGGCTACGAAGGGGGAGCGTTTACCGGTGCCAGGAAGTCAGGAAAAATGGGAATGTTCGAACTGGCAAACGAAGGAACCATTCTGCTTGATGAAATTGGTGAAATGAGTCTCAAGCTGCAGTCAAAACTTCTGAGGGTGCTGCAGAGCAGGGAGATCGTCAGGATAGGCGGGAATCAGCCAGTCAGGCTGGACATTCGCGTGATTGCCTCAACAAACAGGGATCTGCGGGAGGAAATAAGAAACGGAAAGTTCCGCGAGGATCTTTTCTACAGACTCAATGTTGTTCCCATTGAGCTTAAGCCCCTGAGGGAAAGAAAAGAGGAAATTCACGTTCTGTCAAAAGAATTTCTCAACAGGTTCAACAAGAAGTACAACAAGAACGCCGAATTTGAGGAGGAAGCACTTAAGCTTCTTAAGATGTACGAGTGGCCGGGAAATATAAGGGAGTTGGAGAACTTAACAGAGAGGCTGGTTGTAATAAACAATGACGGAATCATAAGGGCTGACAGCCTTGCTTCCATGCTGGATATTGATAAGCTCGACTTAACACTGAAGATTTCGAAAAACAGATCCGGAAAGACAACTTTGAAGGAAGCTGTCCGCAGCCTTGAAAGGGAAATGATAGAACATGTAGTTAAGGAATGCGGCTCGGTGAATAAAGCAGCATCCGTTTTGGGACTCAGTCAACCGGCCCTGTGGAAAAAGTGCAGGGTTTTGGAAATAAGTGCTGATAAATTTTGATAAAAAATTGTTTTACTAATAATTCGAATTGCAGCTATAACAAAAGTTATAAAATATATAACATTTGTTATAGCTTTTCTAATGTTTTGAAAGATGCAAAATTTTTGTTGGAATTGTAATGAAATGCAAACAATTTCCGAAAATGTTTTCACGTGCTGAGGCTTGTCAGAAAATTAATATTATAACTTAAGTTATAATGAGCCGAACGATAAATTGAAAAGAAATATTTGTCATGTGCTGTTCTCTTTGAAAAATCAACATTTGTATTTTGTTCTCCAAGTTGGCACGATTTATGCTTTATATATAGCAAACGAATAAGGAGGATAAAATGAGTAAGACAATAATAACGGTAGCTCCTACCGGAGCATGGCCAACCAAGGAAAACAACCCCAACATACCTCTGACTCCGAAAGAAATCGCAGAAGATGTGTATGAATGCTACAAGGCAGGTGCTGCTGTAGCACATCTTCACATGAGGGACGATGAAGGCAAGGGCACAATGAGCAAGGAGAAGTTTGCTGAAACTGTGGCACTCATCAGGGAAAAATGCGACATCGTGCTGAACCTTACCACATCAGGGGACTTAAACGCAACAGACGAAACAAGGCAGGCACACCTTAAGCTTTTAAGACCTGATATGGCTTCATACGACTGCGGCTCCATGAACTGGATGAACAACAGCCTGTTTATAAACCATCCGAAATTCCTTGAGGAGCTCGGCAGGACTATGCAGGAATACGGAGTAAAGCCTGAGATTGAAATTTTTGACGCAGGCATGATTTACAACTCTTTGTACTACCTTAAACAAGGGGTGCTGAAAGCTCCGCTGCACTATCAGTTTGTATTGGGAGCTGCAGGCGGAACAGCAGCAACTGTGGAGAACCTTGTATATCTTAAAAATCTGATTCCTGAAGGCTCTACATGGTCAGCGCTTGGAATCGGCAAAGGGCATGTGCCGATAATGCTGACTGCCATTGCCATGGGTGGACACGTTCGTGTAGGCATGGAAGACAATGTTGTGTTTGCTCCGAAGGTTCTGGCTGACTCCAATGCACAGTTCGTAACAAGGGCAGCAAACTTAATCAGGGAGGCAGGCAACCAGGTTGCAACCCCGGATGATGCAAGAGAAATTTTAGGTTTGAGGAAATAAATAAATTAAGAGAGGCATGAATAAATGATCAGAAATATTGCAGTGCTTGGTGCAGGAACAATGGGGCACGGCATAGCCGAAACATTCGCTATGTATGGGTATCCTGTCAATCTGTATGAGACAAGCGAAAAAATCAAAAGCTCGGTTATGGGGACTATAAAAGCGGAACTAATTTTTGCAGCAGAGAACGGACTTGTAAACAAATCGGAAATTGAATCAATCCTAAACAATATTACTTTATATGACGATTTAAAATCAGCTGTTGAAAACGCCGACTATGTCATTGAAGCCACACCTGAAATCATTGAGCTTAAGCAAAGATTATTCAGCGAAATTGACGGATATTGCAAGGAGGATACAATCTTTGCAAGCAATACATCCAGCCTTGCCCTGAATGAAATGATGAAGAACGTGTCAGAATCAAGAAAAGAAAAAATGATGGTATGTCACTGGTATAATCCGGCACATCTCATGCCTATCGCGGAATTATCATATTTTGGAAATATGAATGAAGAAACATACAAAAATGTTGAAGAACTTTACCACAAGGTAGGCAAACAGACCGTTAAGGTTCTTAAGGACGTTCCAGGCCTTGTAGCTAACAGGATTCAGCAGGGGGTTGCCCGCGAGGTGTTCTCTCTAATCGAGATGGGAGTGGCTTCGCCAAAGGACATCGACACGGCTTTGAAGTTCGGACCGGCATTCAGATATGCGACTACGGGACAACTGGAAGTTGCAGACATGGGAGGTCTTGACATATGGTGCACGGTAGGTGATAACCTTCTATCAGTAATGGACAACAGAACGGAAGCAAATCCCATATTGAGACAGAAGGTTTCTGAAGGAAAACTGGGACTGAAATCAGGTGAAGGATTCTTCGAATATCCAGCAGAAAAAGTAGAAGAATTGAAGAACAACTTTAACAAAAGATTAATAACTCAGCTGAAAGTATCTAAAAATTATATTTGATAAGGAGAACTAATCATGACGAAAGACAGTTCACAAAAAATCGATAAAGGAACGTTTTTGTGGAGATTTAGCAAGAAATTCAATTTTGCGGCGGAAAACATAATACCTGACCCATTAGTATTTTGTCTCATATTAACAATATTGGTATTCGTTGCCGGAGTTATATTTACAGATCACGGAATAATGGGAATGCTGACATCATGGTACAACGGAATCTGGTCACAAATAGCTTTTGCTTTTCAAATGTCATTCATGGTAGTAACCTGTGCAGTAACAGCCAGATCAAAACAGGTTAAGAAGCTATTGAAGGGTTTCGCGAAACTGGTAAGCACTCCTAATGCAGCAGTAATCCTGCTCATGGCTTTCGGATATGCTTCAAGCTTTTTAAACTGGGCTTTCTGCACCATAGTAACTCCAATACTTGCAATGGAGCTTACAAAAAACATAAAAGGATTGCACTTTCCAATGCTCATAGCAGCAGGCTACTCAACAATGTGCCTTGGCCAGTGCCTTGGACCTAGTGCATCGGTATATGCACTTCTGGCAGGAAAGGAACACTTCCTGGTAGATAAAATTGGAGTGCTCACTCAAGATGTAACCACATACAATCCTATGAACGTTATTGTGTGGACCATCCTTGCCGTAGGAACCATAATTCTTACGTTAAGAACAATGCCGCCAAAGCATGAAATAGTTGAATACCAGGGTACAGACGCAGAAGATGAAGAAGAAGCTGCAGAAGAGAAAGTAACTTTTGCAGATAAAATGAACGGCAGCAAGGTTATAATGATTCTGGTGGGAATCGCAGGACTTGTAAATGTTGTATTTACTTTCATGCAAAAAGGATTCCTGGGCGCGCTGAGCCTGAACTTCGTAATTTTCATATTCCTTACGGCAAACTTCCTATTGTACAATACACCTGCAAAATTCATCACAGCATACAGAGAAAACTTAAGCCTTGCCACTGACGTTATGATTCAGTTCCCGTTCTATGGTGGAATTTCAGGCATGATGGCCGATTCAGGACTGGGTCAGATTATAGTAGGGGGAATATGCCAGCTGGCAACAGCTTACACGCTGCCGGTGTTCTCTTACCTGTCAGCTTCCATAGTAAACCTGTTCATTCCTTCACAGGGTGGACAATGGATCGTACAAGGTCCTATCATCATGGATGCCGCGTTGAGACTTGATGCAAACATACCTCACGTTATCAACGCATTTGTTTACGGCGATGAAGCGACCAACCTGCTGCAGCCTTTGTACGTAATACCTGCTCTGTCTGTTGTAGGCATGAAGCTTAAAGATGTTTGGGGCTACATGGCATTCATCTGGCTGTTCTGGTGCATTGCTACAACATTGGGCTTGTTGATAGTTCCAATGTTCATTTAAACAGTTTATACATCCCAAATTGAAACTCTTATATAATAGTCCTGCAGACACCCGCATTGCCTCCCGCAATCCGGGTGTTTTGCTTGTGGCAAAACTCTGTCCTGTCATTCTGAGCGTTAGCGAAGAATCTCAGTTTTTTGACCGGCTCTGCAAAAATATCAGAATGGTTTACCAAACACAAACTTGATATCGAAAAATATTATGGTATAATAAAATCTAAAATGTTACATTATGAACCAATGGAGGTAATTAAATGTCAGTTGTAAGACCGTTTAGAGCCATAAGGCCTGCAGTGGAGTATGCGGACAAAATGATTTCGCTGCCCTACGACGTCATGAACAGAGAGGAAGCTGCAGCAATGGCAAAGGGCAATCCATACAGCTTTCTTCACATATGCAGATCAGAAATAGACCTTCCTCAGGAAGATAATCCATATGACGTGAAAGTATATGAAAAAGCAAAGGAAAACATAGAAAAATATCTTTCGGACAGAGTAATGGTCCGTGATGAAAAGCCAATGTACTACGTGTACAGGCAGGTTATGGACAACAGGACGCAGACAGGGCTTGTGGCTTGCGTTTCCATAGACGATTACATAAATGATGTCATAAAGAAGCACGAGTACACCAGAGTTGAAAAGGAAATTGACCGAATCAATCATTTTGATATATGCAACGCAAATACCGAGCCGGTATTCTTAACTTACAGGGATGACGAAAGCTTAAGGTCAGCCATTGAAGGATGGGCAGACAGCCATGCTTTTGAATACCATATCAAAACAGGCGACGGCATTTTGCACACGCTCTGGATAATTGACGATGATGAAACAGTTGCCGGAATAATGTCCATGTTTGCCAAAATCCCAAATCTCTACATTGCAGACGGACACCACAGGTCGGCTTCCGCCGCTAAGGTAGGTCTCAAGAGAAGGGAAGAAAACCCGGGATATACCGGCGAAGAAGAATTCAATTACTTTATGGCAGTAATTTTCCCTGACAGCGACCTTAAGATCTTTGACTACAACAGGGTTGTGAAAGATTTAAACGGCCTGACATATGAAGAGTTTCTGAATAAAACCGAAGAGAAATTTGCCGTAACAAAAATAATGAACGGACCGTACACTCCTGAAAAGAAACACACCTTCGGCATGTATCTTGACGGAAACTGGTATAAGCTTGAGGCAAAGCCGGAAATAATAAGTGCTGATGATGTAATTAAGTCCCTGGATGTTTCAATTCTGCAGGATCATTTGCTGAATCCTGTGCTTGGCATAGAGGATCCCAGAACCGACAAGCGAATTGATTTCATCGGAGGCATCAGAGGTCTTTCTGAGCTTGAAAGAAGGGCTGGCAGCGACATGAAGGTTGCATTTGCCGTGTATGCCGTGAATGTGTCCGACCTGTTTGAGGTTTCTGACCAGAACAAGGTTATGCCGCCTAAGTCCACCTGGTTTGAACCGAAGCTTGGAAGCGGACTTTTCATCCACGAACTGTAAAAAATAAATAGGAGCAGCAAAACGGGAGAGAAAATGAGGAAGTTAAAAGATATCGGAAAACAAAAGCATATTGCGCTCATAGCGCACGACAACAGAAAAATTCAGCTCATAAAATGGGCGAAGAAAAATGCAGGCGTACTGTCCACGCATTTTCTGTGCGGCACTGGAACAACTGCCAGGTTGATTGCCGAGGAAACCTCTCTGCCTGTAAGGGCGTTTGAAAGCGGACCTCTGGGTGGTGATCAGCAGATAGGTGCTTCAATTGTGGACGGAAAGGTTGACTTCATGATCTTTTTCTGGGATCCTCTGTCCTCACAGCCTCACGACCCTGATGTAAAGGCTCTTCTCAGGATCGCAGTGCTATATGATATTCCCGTAGCCATGAATGAGTCAACAGCAGATTTTTTGCTCATGTCAGACTTCATGAACACAGAATATGTGCATGAAGAAGAGTAAAATAGGTATGTTTCGAAAAATATTTCTCACAAGACAAGCGGGTGTTTCTGAAAAGGAACATCCTTAATTTTTTGTTAAGGATGTTCCAAATAATTACAGCGTGGGCAATGCATCAAAACCGGGCTTCAGGTCTTCGTCCGTGGGGATGTAGTCTGTCATCATGCCTTCGTTGTACTGCATGTATGCAGCCATGTCAAAGTATCCTGTGCCTGTGAGGCCGAAAAGAATTGTCTTTTCTTCTCCTGTTAACCTGCACTTAAGTGCTTCGTCAATGGCGGCTCTTATGGCGTGGGATGATTCCGGAGCCGGCAGGATGGTTTCGTACTTGGCAAAAAGCGCCGCTGCATCGAATACCCTTGTCTGTTCGTAGGCCTTTGCCTCGTCAAGGTATCCGTCATGGTAAAGTTTTGATATGACCGGGCTCATGCCGTGGTAGCGAAGTCCTCCCGCATGGTTGGCGGACGGTATGAATTCACAGCCCAGGGTGTACATTTTGGCAAGCGGCGTAACCCTTCCGGTATCACAGAAATCATAGGCATATTTCCCCCTTGTCATGGAAGGGCATGATGCAGGTTCAACGGCAATGAAGTATGGATTTTTTCTTCCTGTCAGCTTATCCTGCATGAAAGGAGCAATTAGTCCGCCAAGGTTTGAACCGCCACCTGCACAGCCGATAACAATGTCCGGATACTCACCGATCTTGTCCATGGCAGCCTTTGCTTCAAGACCGATTATGGATTGGTGAAGGAGAACCTGGTTGAGCACAGACCCCAGCACATAGCGGCAGTTTTCTGTTTTTACAGCGTGTTCGATAGCTTCGGAGATGGCGCAGCCAAGACTTCCTCCGGTTTCAGGGTTCTTTTTAAGTATTGATCTGCCCACTTCAGTCTTGTCTGAAGGGCTTGGTATTACTTTTCCGCCGAATGTCTCGATTATGGCTTTACGGTAGGGCTTTTGCTGGGAGGAAACTTTCACCATATATACAGTGAGAGGCATGTCAAAGTATGAGCATGCTTCCGACAAGGCAGTGCCCCATTGTCCGGCTCCTGTTTCAGTGGTAAGAGATGTGATGCCTTGTTTTTTTGCATAGTATACCTGGGCTACCGCAGAGTTGAGCTTATGGCTTCCGGAAGTGTTGTTCCCCTCAAACTTGAAGTAAATTTTTGCAGGTGTATCAAGGGCCTTTTCAAGGTTGTATGCCCTGCACAGGGGAGATGGGCGGTAAATCTTGTAAAATTCAAGTATTTCTTCCGGTATGTCCACGTACCTCGTGGTATTATCCATTTCCTGCTTTGCCAGCTCCTCGCAGAAAACCGGGTACAGGTCTTCAAGAACAGCAGGCTTCATGGTGCCGGGGTTGATGTATGGATCGGGAAGTTCCGGCATGTCCGATCTTAAGTTGTACCACTGACGCGGCATCTCCTGTTCGGTTAAGTAAATTCTGTAGGGTATTTTGCTCATTTCGTTCTCCTTTCGATTTTTATTATAAATTTAATATAAAAGCTAATAAAAAAAGCCCTTGCCCCCATGTAAGGGACAAGAGCTGCTCCTGCGATACCACCCAAATTGGTAAAAAATTACCCACTCATTTCATATACAATAATATATGCTCCCTTTGTAACGGGCGGAGATCCCGTCAGTGCCTACTCGGATGACCTTTCAGGCTGCCTTCGTGAGTCCATTCTTCTAATTTTATGTTATCGCATCCCACCAACTGCGACTCTCTGTAAACATGAACTTTTAGAATACTACTCTCATTCATCAGTTTTTATATTGTTTGTTATTGTATATTTGAAATCTGACTTTGTCAACAGATTTTTCAGAAAAATTGTATTTTATTTTTCTTCATCTTCGTTTATTACCAGCACAGGGCATGGGGCATCCGAAATTACTCTTTGAGTGACCGAGCCTACAAAAAATCTTTTGAATTTTGTAAAGCCCCTGCGGCTCATGACAATGAGGTCAGCCTTGTTATCGGCTGCGTATTTCAGTATTTCTTCGTAAGGAACTCCGGCAGCAACCTTCTTTTCTATGTTGATTCCCTTGCTGTCCACAATGGAAGCGAAGGCGTCCAGCATCTTTGTCTGGTTTTCCACCAGCATTGCAGAAATCTGGGAGTGATTGATGGGAACCGACACCACGCCATCGCCCATGTAGGCGTATTTTCCGCGGACATCCGCCACGCTCAAATATGTTATTTCACTGTTGTAATCCCTGGCTATTTCTATTGCCTTCATTGCTGCCTTTTCCGAAGCCTGTGAACCATCTACGGGAACAAGTATTTTTTTCATGATTCCTCCTTACTGATACAATGATTTATAAAACCTATAATAATTTATAAACTCTTATAGGTTATTTATACCACAAAAAAGTTTTTTTAAGCATATATTTAAATTCTGAAGTGAAATCAATTCGTAGAATAATCCGAAAAAACATTTGGATTGTATGTACAAAAGAGAATAACATTGTGATGGTAAAACCAATTAAGTTATGTTAAAATATAGACAAATAATGCTTTTAGTTTTTGTTAGTCGGGAGGGAACTATGCTATCTTTTGATTTGGATGATAGAATTGAAGAAGTTTATTCACAGATACTGCTTAGCGGATACGACAACATTACTGTAGCCAATTCTGAAGGAATATTCATAAAGGTCAAAAATATGTGCAAAGACTATTTCGGTGTATCAGAAGATGAGTTTGTAGGACAAAATGCTTTTTACCTGGAGAGCAAAGGAGTCTTTGATATTTCGGCCACGGCAGAAGTCATGCGCAGAAAGCGCGAGGTATCGCTGATCCAGAGGACAAAGGGAGACCGGTTGCTGTTGGTTAAAAGTTATCCCATAATGAATTCAAATAATGACATAGTGGAAATCGTCAACTTTTCAAAGGATGTAACGAGTCCTGAAAGACTAAGGGAGATTTTGGACTTAAACAACCTGTTGCTGAAAGATTACCAGACAAAAAAGAAAAAGAAACATAATGAGCTGTTTGCTGAAAGCGAAAACATGAAGCATCTTAAGGAAGTCATAAACGCTGTAATAAATCTCGATACCATCGTGCTGCTTTTAGGTGAGACTGGGACCGGCAAAAGCTACATAGCCAGATACATCCATGAAAACAGCAACAGAAGCGATTCACCTTTTGTGACCGTCAACTGTGGAGCGATTCCTTCAAACCTGATGGAGTCGGAGCTTTTTGGATATGAAAGGGGCTCCTTCACCGGAGGACTTAAGGAAGGCAAGAAGGGATTGATTGAAATGGCAGGCAACGGAACAATCCTTATGGATGAAATCGGTGACATGCCTTTGGAGCTTCAGGTTAAATTGCTTCATTTGCTTGACAACAGGGAGTTTACACGAATAGGCAGTATTTCCAGGGTAGAGGTAAAGGCCAGATTCATTTTTGCAACCAATTGTGATTTGAAGGAGCTGGTTAGGCTGGGAAAATTCAGGAAGGATCTTTATTACAGAATAAGTGTGCTGCCTGTTGAAATATTGCCGCTTCGTGAAAGACATAAGGATATTCCTCTTTTTATAGATTATTTTTTAAAACTGTACAACGAAAAATATCAAAAGGAAGTAAAAATTACACAGGACGATATTGAAGATATGTGCCAAAATATATATCCGGGCAATATTAGAGAACTGATGAACATAATCGAGCGAAAAGTGATTTTATCCCAATTGTCCGGCAATGAACAGGTCGGTACGCCTAAAGATAGGGAAAACATCAGCAATTACGTACATGTTGATGGAATATGTCCCATAAAGATGGCAGTGGAGGAACTTGAAAAGCAGATGCTGACAATGGCCAAGCAAAAGTACCGCACTACCAGAGGAATTAGCAAGGCTCTTCAAATAGACCAGTCAACGGTTGTCAAGAAGATGAACAGGTACTTTGATGAATAATTTCATCGATTGATTATTATCATCATCGAAATTGAAACGCTGTTAGTTTTATTTCAAAGGAAAAAGAAGTGAGATCACACAGTCTCATTCACCAATATATTAGCTCCCTCTGGTCGCATATATTGGAAATTCGTTGTGAGTGGCCTACCGCTATTTTTCAGAAAAACGCCTAAAAAATAGGGTTAGGGCATCTTTCGCTAGTACCATGGATGACAAAATCGGAGTTTGTCAGTGATTTAGGACATTGAATTTTCAATGTTCTTTTTTTGTTTGAAAAAGGTTGTTCGTTTCCATGATTGGCATATGAATTGCATTAGTTTTAGTATGATGCGATTCTACAAAGATACGCAGATATTATTATATTAGGTGGGAGGTTAACATGAATTACATTAACACAGCAAATTCTACGGCATTATGGTTAAGCTGCATACCTGTTGTCGTCATTGTCGCATTTCAGGCAATCATTTTTTCGAAAAAAGCTATGAACAGTGCTGACTTGGTGGACCTTAACAAACAGGATGCAAAGAAGGCATTTACAGTAGGAGCTCTTTCTGCAATCGGACCGGCTTTGGGAGTATTTGTAGTAATGCTCGGTCTTATGTCGGTAATCGGAGCCCCTTTGTCATGGATGAGGCTTGCTATTATAGGAGCAGCTCCAACTGAACTGGCAGCAGCAAATATGTCTGCCAAAGCAATGAACATCGAGCTCACAAGCCCTGAATTCGGATTGATACATTTTGCCAATGCAGCGTGGGTAATGGCATTGAACGGGAGTGCATGGCTTTTCACCACAGGACTGTTCTCGCACAAGCTGGATGGAGTGACGGATAAGATATCTGGCGGCGACCCGAAAAAACTAGGTATTCTTATGGTATCAGCAATGTGCGGTGCATTTTCGTACCTGTTCGGAAAAGAGCTTATAAAAGGATTGGATCCTAAGACTAGACCGTTTATGGTTTCAGGCATTGCGGCAGCCGTGGCAATGATAATTCTTGATAAGGTTGCCAAAAAATATCCCAAACTGACAGAATACAACCTGGGGATTGCAATGGTTGTAGGTATGGCAGCCGGTGTCATTTTTAAGCGTTTATAATGGAGGTGTATTATGACTGACAATCAAAGAAATTATGAAAACAGTTTTACGAAACCTATCATAAAATATGGCAGACTTACTAATCTCTTGGCAATACCCTTCTGTTTTCTGCCTGCTCTGGTGCTCTTGTTTGTTTACGATACTTTTCCGGGCACATCTAACATATTGATGGGATGGCTTTATATTGCATCAGTATACGGCATTTACTCTATAGTCGAACCCATATCATATTTTCCTGTATTGGGACTGCCCGGAACATATATGTCATTTTTGGCAGGAAACATAGGAAACATGCGTGTTCCGTGTTCAGCTATTGCTCAGGAGGCTGTAGGAGTTACACCCGGAACCAAAAAGGCAGAGCTTGTATCTACCCTTGGAATTGCAGGTTCAATAATAACAAATCTCTTGGCTGTGACAGTTGCCGCAATTGGCGGAGCTGCCCTCATGAATGTATTTCCGCCTGTTGTATTGGAAGCATTCACTTATGTGGCACCGGCAATCTTTGGAGCCATATTTGCTATGTATGCTGCTAAGAACATCAAGTACGGTGCATTTGCGATGGTCGTAACTTTGATAATGCTGCTGGTAATCAAGGTTATTCCTACATTTGTGATGATTCCTGCTGCAGTATTTTCAACGGTGGGATTTGCTTTTTATGACCATAAGAAAATATCGGCTAAGCAAGAAAATAAATAAATCAATTGAGGAGGATACTATGGACGTAAGAAATCTGGCGCAAGATGTTGCTGCAGATGTTGTAAAGTGGAGAAGAGATTTACACCAAATTCCGGAGGTGGGTCAATATCTGCCGCAAACAAGCGAGTATGTGTGCAGTCAGCTTGATGACATGGGTGTGGAATATGAAACTGGAGTTGGACTGGAATCTGCCATAGTTGCAACTGTAAAAGGAAACAGAAATGGAATGTGCATAGCCCTAAGGGCTGACATGGATGGGCTCCCGGTAAAGGAAGAAACAGGGCTTTCATTTGCTTCAGTCAACGGAAATATGCATGCATGCGGCCATGATGCGCATACATCTATAATGCTTGGAGCAGTTAAAGTGTTGAATCAACTTAAAGACCAATTCAGCGGCACTGTGAAATTTCTGTTTCAGCCGGCGGAGGAAATATCAGCCGGAGCACAGCCTATGATTGAAGGCGGCGCACTTGACGGTGTTGATGCCATTGTAGGGATGCATGTGGGCCATATATCTGATGAAGTAAAGGGCGGCAATGCTCTTTTCAGCACCGGCTCCATGATGGCATGCCTTGACAGATTCACGCTGAAGGTAAAAGGAATAGGGTCCCATGGGGCATATCCGCACAATAGCAGGGATCCCGTTGTTATGGCAGCTCACATCATTACATCGCTGCAGGAAATAATCAGCAGGGAGCTGGACCCAGTAGATCCGGGAGTTATAACCATCGGCATGGTTCAGGGAGGTTCCACTTACAATGTTATTCCTGGGGATGTTTATCTTGAAGGAACAGCCAGAGCGGTAAACCAAAAGACAAGGGAATATCTGGCTGGCAGAATTGGAGAGATTAGTGAGAATATAGCTAAGGGCTTCAGGGGTAGCACAGAGTATAAATATTTCTACGGAGCACCGCCGCTGGTCAATGATGAAAAGTTTACATTGAAAGTTTTTGAAAGTGCCGGCAAGGCTATCGGTTCTGACAAGGTGCATCTGATTAATAAACCGGTTATGGGAGGCGAGGATTTCGCTTACTACTTGGAAAAGATTCCGGGAACCTTCATATTCCTGTCAACACCTATGGCTGTAGATGGAACAGTGTACCCGCATCACAACAGCAGGTTTGCGCTGGGCGAAGAATATTTCGAATCGGGCGTAGCAATTCTGGTTCAGTCAGCGCTGGATTTTCTGAATGAATAGACGGAGGTTCACATGAGAATAGATTCGGAACGCTTGCGTCTAAATTTTGACAGGGTTACAGACATTTCTGCCACAAAAACCGGCTGCACCAGATTTTCATACAGCAAGGAAGACATGAAGGTGCGCAGCATATTGATTGAAGAAATGAAGTCCTTCGGCATGGAAATAAAGCATGATTTTGCTGGAAACATACGTGCCTTATACAATCCTGACCACCTGCAATCAAAATCGGTTCTGATCGGTTCCCATATTGACACTGTAATGTACGGCGGGAAATATGACGGCCTGACAGGAGTTTTAAGCAGCATTGAAGTTGTAAGGCAAATCCATAATAATGGCATCAAACTCAAGCATCCTGTAGAGATAGTGATTTTCGCTGAGGAGGAAGGTTCCAATTTCGGAGTTACAATGATTGGAAGTAAGTTTATCACCGGTAAGATCGATGAGAGCTACCTGAAGAAACTGCATGCCGATAATGGTATGTCCGCATATGATATTATTTCAGAGTGCGGCTTCCTGCCTTTTGATGCAGATCAGCCACGCATTGATTCGGAACACGAAATGTGTATGATTGAGCTGCACGTGGAGCAGGGAGGAGTATTGGACAGCCAGAAAAAAAGGATAGGTATTGTTCAAGCCATCGCTGGTATGGTAACATTGCAGGTCACAGTTGAAGGAACTTCAAACCATGCCGGTACTACCCCAATGTCCATGCGCAGGGATCCGGTAGCTGCTAGCGCAATGATGATTGATAAAATCTCCGGAGTTCCGGAAAAGCTTAAAATGGATGCGGCTGTAACAACCGTCGGGAAAATAAATGTGGAACCGAACGGCTCAAATGTAATAGCCTCAAAGGTTGTGTTCAATGTGGACATAAGAGATGTCATAGAAGAAAACATCAAGGAAATTTCCGACTTTATAAAAGAACTGTGCAAAGAGACAGCAACAGCAAAAAATGTCAATGTATCTATAATCAAGCTTGGAGAATCAAATGTTGTTCATATGGCAGATAGAATAGTCAATACAATCGAGGAAAGTGCCAAACAAATGAATCTGCCGTATATTATGATGAACAGCGGCGCTGTTCATGACAATGCCATGCTCAACGGAATAATCGAAACGGGAATGATATTTGTCCCAAGCATAAAAGGTATAAGCCACAGCTTTTATGAAGAAACCGAATTCGAGGATATTATTGAGGGAGCGGAACTTCTCCTTGAAACTGTAATAAGATTGGCAAAATAGGTTTTTGGGCCCCAGGGTACTACAGACTGATGACAATTTAGAGTATGTCAATGGTTTGGAGGATTCTCGGGTTCTTTTGTTTTTTGAAAGCATAGAATCACGAAGGTTGTCCGTCTCAAACAGACAGCATTTTGTAAGGAATGACAAATTTCCAATAATTTAATATTCTTATCTTGCATAATTAAATCAATACTGACATAATATAACATCAATTATGGAGGTATATATGAGGAAAATTTACAGGACAATTTCAGTAGTTGCAGCTGCGGTTCTAACGTTGTCCCTGTCTGCATGCACATCCAAGGATGACGCTGCCGGGCCGGAAGGTATTGTACCTCCGCAAGCCTGGGCGGGAAAATATCCATCTATTGTCGCTTCTTTTGAAAAAAATGCCGAAATGGAAGCAACCACCTACGGAGGAAGCGAGCCTTACTCTTACCTGGAGAAATATGAATTTTTGAATACCTTTTATGAGGGCTTCGGATTTTCGAAGCAATATGACAGAGCCAGAGGACACGTCTACACCCTGGAGGACGTTATGGAAACTGCCAGACCTAAAAAAGGTGCAAGCTGCTATGCCTGCAAGACGCCGGACTTTGTGGAACAGCTGAACAAGGAAGGAGTATCCTTCAACTCAAGGGACTTTGAAGAAGTGTCAGAGCTCATGACCAACAGCATCACCTGCTATGACTGCCACATGGAAGAACCGGGGGTCATTAATCTCACCCTTACTCACCTGACTGATGCGCTGCCGGATGACAAACAGTACAAGGACACCACACTTGCCTGTGCCCAGTGCCACGTGGAATATTATCAGGACCCGAAAACCATTGCCATAACACTGCCATGGGACAAAGGGCTTGATCCTGACAGCATGCTTGAGTACTACGACGAACTTAATTACACGGACTGGACTCACCCAAGAACCGGGACACCGCTTCTGAAGGCCCAGCATCCCGAATTTGAAACCTACCAGGACGGCATACATGGAAACCTGTCTTGTTCGGACTGCCATATGGAGGAAACCCAGGAAAACGGTCAGACAGTTAAGGCTCATCAGTTTACCAGCCCGCTTCTGACATCCATGGAGGATACCTGCATTAAGTGCCATTCAGGCGAAACAAAGGAAAGCCTGACTGCGAAGGTTGAAGCAATTCAAAAACCTGTCTATGACAGAACGCTGGCTGTTGCTGACAACATCACAAAGCTAATTGAGGAGCTGGCAAAGGCAGTTGAAAATAAAACCAAGACCGAGGATGAGCTTAATGCAGTAAGAAAGCTGCACAGGGAAGCACAGTTCAAGTGGGATTTCGTATTTGTTGAAAACGGTGAGGGGTTCCATAATCAGGAACTTGCCCTGAAGCTGCTTGATGAAGCAGACGCTCTGGCACTTGAAGGATTGGAACTGCTTAAATAATGAAGATAAGGAGCCATACGCTGGCTCCTTTAATATAAGGGGAATGGATATGAAAAAAATTGTGGCATTTATGAAATCCATGAAACTAAGCATAGTGCTGCTGATGGTTTTAGGTGCTGCCTCTGTGGTGGGAACTGTCATACCTCAAAATGAAAGCCCGCAGTTTTACACACAGAATTACGGGAGCCTTTTTAACAGCCTGAGGGAATTTCTTGACCTTGACAATGTGTATTTTTCGTGGTGGTACATTGCCATTACGGGACTGTTATCGGTGAATCTTACAACATGCATAATATTAAGGCTTCCGCGGGTTATTAGGCAGATGAAGACTGTTCCGGAAGCAAAAGACAATCTTGCTGAAAATAAATTTTTATTTAAGGCCGGCAGCTCGGATGTGGAAAAGCTGTTTGAGGTGATGAGATTTAAAAAACCGGTAAGAACAGGTGATAATACATACGCTTCAGCAAAGAGTACATTCGGTCACCTGGGTTCCTGGCTTCTGCACCTGGGTATTTTATTCATAATGGTGTTCTTCACCCTGGGAAATATTTTCGCCTATGAGACCAATCTCTACGGTGTTCCCGGCACTATGGGAAAGCTTGAAGGAAAGGACCTGTATATGAAAATTAATTCCTTCAATGTGAAATTCAGAGATGATTACACGGTGGAGCAATACATATCAAACATAGACATACTGAACAAGGAGGGGGATGTTTTGAAGAGCGGGGATGTTTCTGTCAATTCACCGCTTAGATACAACCACTACAGCTTTTACCAGAACAGCATGGGATATGCCGTAAATCTGAAGGTTTATAAAGAAAATCAGTCCATATATGAGGACGTATTCTACCAGTCAGAGGTGTATGTCAATGACGATAAAAGATTTGCTGTGCAGTTTGTAAGCTTTTATCCTGACATGGAAATGACGGCGGAAGGTCCCAGGATAAAATCTCCACGCTTCGACAACCCTCATATGCTGTATGTGATTTTCTACAACGGCTACATGGCCGGCATGAACGTATCTCCAATGGGAAGGCCCGTAAGCTACGGGGAGTACAGCTTCACAGTAGATAATCCCACGGAATTCACCCAGATAAACATTAGACGGGATTTGTTCACTCCCATGGCCATGGCAGGGGCTGCAGTTCTTTTGGTGGGGATAATTTTGACATTCTATTTTGTGCCTATGACTCTCTACGCAAAGGAAAATCAGGGAGAATGGTCGTTTTACCTGATTTCCAAAAAGAATGTTGATACGGCTAAATCAAATTTATTGTTTAAATACGAGAATTATAGAAGAGGTGAAAGCTATGGATCTTAACAGATACCTGGGAGCAGAAAATATTTTTTTTACGGTTACGGTCATTACATATTTGTTGTCCATGATTTCATACTTCATTTTCTTTTTGACCAAAAAAAATAAGGTGGGTTTTGCTGCAAGCGTGACTGTGCTGACAGGTTTTGCGCTTCAAACTGTTTCTCTGGTAATCAGGGGAATGGGTGCAGGAAGGATTCCCTTGACAAACCAATATGAATTTGCAGTAAGCTTTGCATGGGGAATTGCACTTTGCTTCATCGTTGTGGAAAGACGGTACAGCTTCAGGGCTCTGGGTGCTTTTGCCCTGCCGGTTATTTTCATCATAGTGGGCTACGCAGCCATGCAGAGCAAGGACATAAGACCGCTGATGCCGGCTCTACAAAGTTCGTGGCTCACCATACACGTTTCGACTGCAGTGATAAGCTACGGGTCTTTCGGAGTGTCCTTTGCTCTTTCCTGCATGTACATGATGAAACAAAAATTAAAGGGAGATTTCTTCGACAGGCAGATGCCAACCCTTGAAAAGCTGGATTTTCTGACATACAGAGTGATTTCATTCGGATATCTTTTCCTCACTCTTGTAATTATAACCGGAGCTATCTGGGCTGAGAGGGCGTGGGGAAGGTACTGGGCATGGGACCCGAAGGAAACATGGTCTCTGATAACATGGATAATTTACTCCGTGTACCTTCATGTAAGGCTAGTAAGGGGATGGAAAGGAAAAAGCGCCGCCATATTTGCAATTGCAGGTTTCATATGTGTAATCTTCACCTACATCGGCGTCAACACACTGCTTCCATCCGTTCACAGCTATGTAAGATAGTGACTGCCGATGCATGGTATAAACAAACCTTAAGCATAAACAAATAAATAGCACCCAATTTCCACGTCTTTAAAAAATCAGGTGCTATTTATTCTATGTTTTCAGTATCTCTTATGGTGGACTCACCGCTTTCCTGGTATACTTACCACAACCGTCGCTAGTAATCTTTGCTGATTCAATATGTATTTTCTTTGCCTGATTATTGGTCTTGTTTATTATCCAACCGTTCGGAATCTCCTGATATTTCTTTTGAGATCCAACTCCTAAGCATTATCCAAATGCTTTTATCCTGGATTTTCTTATTCAATTTTATTTTAAATTCCTGCAATTTTATTTTGCCGGATTTAAAATTTTGACCTTATCAAAGCTTTTAGAATATTTACTGTTTCAGCTTGATTATGTTGCTTATGTTGTACTTAATATATACCACCAGATTTTAATCCTAAACACATATCATAAAATATTTTTTAAATAAATAGCACCCGGAATTCATTAGTTATATGAAATCGGATGCTATTTACTTTTTTCTTTTGTCATTTAATGTTCCTTTCTTATGTCTATATGATAATCACCAGACACCAAACCATATCCTTAAACTCTAGTTGATGTTGAATTTTCGGTTTAAATACATTACTTATGATTCAGCATCTTTTGTGGTATATGTTTTATACCCTGATTTTAATTTTCTAAACATATATTTTTATTTTAAGCAAATATCTTTTTTTACCTTCAGCTGTTGACTTTGGAAAAATTTAGTACCATAATAAAATTGTTGCTAAGTGAATAAATAAAAATATGGTTAATAAAATAGATAGCATCGAGGGGTGAGTTTGAATAAATAATAAGTTTTTGAGCTTTTTTGATGACTACAGGAATTTTCCGCGGTCCATTTATTTTATTTTTTTGTCGCGAATAATAAACTCTGTAGGAGCCTTTGTGGGACCACTTCTCACATTGCTTCTCACAGACAAGATAGGGCTGTCAACAAGCGAAGCCGGTTGGTTTGTGACGGTTTCCACCACAATGTTTGTGCCTGCATCAATGATAGGAGGATACCTTTCCGACAGGTTCAACAGGAAGTATACTCTGTGCACCCTGACGCTTCTTCAGGCTGCAAGCTACCTGCTATGCGCCTTTATGGAAATGTCCATGACCATTCCGTACCTGCTGCTGGTGGCTTCGTTCTTTTCCAATGCGGCACAGCCTTCAAGCAGTGCAATGACTGCAGACCTTTCCGACAAGTCAAACAGGCAGGGCGCGTTTTCTCTTTTGTATCTGGGAACAAACATAGGCTTTTCTGTGGGACCGGTCATTGCAGGATTCCTATATAAGAACTACCTGCCGCTTTTGTTCATCGGTGATGCTGTCACCACAATAATATCGGTTATAGTGATAATCATCAACGTTCCTGAAACAAAACCACAGTACAGCATGGAAACGGAAACTGAATCATATGACTTCGAGCGTGCCGAAGAAGGCTCCGTGCTGTCGGCAGTGATAAAGAGGCCGCAGATACTGGTATTTGCCGTTATTTGCATGTTCATGTCATTTTCATTTTCACAGGTTCATTTCACGCTGCCTCTCTATGCTAAGGTTGTATTCGGCGTCGACAAGGGAGCGAGGATATTCGGATTGCTCATGAGTACCAACGGCATAGTCGTAGTTCTGATGACCATATTCATCATTGGATACACAAAGAGATTTCAAGCATCCTTCAATGTGGCGCTGGCTTCTGTCTTCTGGGCTGTTGGCCTGGGAATGCTGTACTACGTGAATTCCTTCGGTATGATGTTGGTGTCCACGGTTCTCTGGACCATAGGGGAAATACTCAATGCAACGAATATCGGCGTATACATTGCGAACAATTCCCCCAAATCCCACAGGGCGAGATTCAATTCCCTTTACGGAATAATATCCGGAGCAGGGCAGGCCATGGGACCGGTTATGATGGGAAGCTATCTGCTGTCAAATCCCATTAAAAATGTGTGGGCAATTTCATTTTTTATTGCCATGATGTGCAGCTTTGTGATGTATTGCTTCAATTTGCTTGAAAGATACACCTTCAGAAAATCCCTTGCACGAAAGTGAGAAAATCCCCGGTCAAAAAGCCGGGGATTGCTTATTCGCTTAATATTCTTTTTCTTCTTAAATATTCCTCTTCAGTAATTTCTCCCTTGGCATACTTGATTTTCAATTCATCAAGCGCTGCACTTCCGGAGCTTCTCTTAGAGGAAGAATTTATTTTATTCACTGCCAGCACTATGAGTGCCACAACTATAACAGCGAATATACCCATCATTAACATCGGTAAGAAACCGCCGCCGTAGAATCTGTCAAACCCCAGACAGCCTCCGAATCCTCCGTATCCTCCATAACCTCTGAACATCATAATCCCTCCTATTCTTTGATCGTCTTTTTCATTTTTTCGTAAGTTTCGTCATCAATTTCGCCGCTTACGTATCTTTCCTTCAATATCTCCTCCGCATTGCTGCGCTTAGGTGCATCTATGCTCGTTTGTGCGTTGTTTTTATACATGTAGTAAATTAACAAGCCTATTACTATCCATATGAATATCATGTTAATTCCTCCTTTGCTATCAATGTAATACATAATTGTGTCAAAATTATGAAGAAAAATTGTTAATTTATACCATGTAAAAGAAAAATATACTAAGTTGCAACAATAATGGAGCGATGATATAATTTTGTTTAACTAAATAATTTTCGGGAGAATGTGTATGAACAGACCAAAGGTTTACATAGCAAAAAAAATACCGTCATTTGTTGAGGAGTACATAGGTAAGCACTGCGATTATGAGATGTACGACAATGAAGGACGAATAAGCGAAGAGACTTTGTATGAGAAGATTAAGGATACAGAAGGACTTCTGCAGTCGGGGATTGCCATAGACCAAAAACTCCTTGACAGAGCGCCCAAGCTAAAAGTTGTGAGCAATGTTTCCGTGGGATACAACAACTTCGACACTGATGCCATGAAGCAAAGAAACGTCATAGGGACAAACACACCGGAAGTTTTAAACGATACTGTGGCTGACCTGATATTCGCCCTGATGCTGTCCTGCGCCAGAAAGGTTTCTTACCTTGACCGATGCGTGAAGGAAGGACGATGGAACATGATGGATGACAAGAGCTTTTTCGGCAAGGACGTTCATCACGCCACTCTGGGAATCGTTGGCATGGGAAGGATAGGTCAGGATGTGGCTAGAAGGGCAATTTGTGGATTTGACATGAATGTATTGTACTTCAACAGGACCAGGAAGACTGAAGCGGAGGAAAAGCTTGGTGTCAGATATGCGGATATGGAAACCGTACTGTCATCAAGCGACTTTGTGCTGGTGATGACTCCCCTGAGCAGTGACACATACCACCTTATAGACGAGCCCCAATTCAGGCTTATGAAAAGTGATGCCATATTCATAAATGCATCCAGGGGTGCCACGGTGAACGAAAAAGCTCTCATAAAGGCACTGCAGGAAGGATGGATCCTTGGAGCAGGGCTGGATGTTTACGAGCAGGAGCCTGTTGACAGGGAAAATCCTTTGCTGAAGCTTGACAATGCTGTACTGCTTCCCCACATAGGTTCTGCCACCGAAAAAACAAGAAACGATATGGCAATGCTTGCAGCAGAAAACATGGTGAAGGCTCTCACAGGGCAGGTGCCCCCAAACATAGTGCCTGAGCTGCGAAAATAACTTATGGGGATATCACATGTATAAGATTAATGAATTTGCTAAAATGACGGGACTATCCCAGTCGAAGGTGCGCTTTTATGAAAAAAACGGGTTGCTGCATGTTCATAAGGATAAAAACGGATACAGATACTTTACAAGGTGGGATGCTTTCAGAGTGAACGCATTTAGAACTCTTAAGCAATATGGATTTACAGTTGAGCAGGCGGTGAAGATGCTTGATGAAAAGCATTCTGAACTGCAGTTTATCAATTCCCTGGAAGAAAGAAAAGAAGACCTTCAAAAACAAATTGAAATAATGAACCATCGTATGAGCAAGCTGGATACTGTCATTAATTATCTTAAGGAAGGCTACAGCAGCAATTTTGAAATCATGGAAGTTGAAGACCACCTTTATGTTCTTGCGTCAAATGGAACTGATTTCAGCGTATCGTTCAAGAGTGAAAAAATATTGGCTCAATTTGTGGACTTGCTTTCAATATCATCTTTCGCAAGGATAATTTACAAAGACGACCTGTTAAGTGAAAATGAATGCATTAATCCAAGCTATGCGCATGCAATACCAATATCAAAAGAGTATTTATTGGGAAAGTATGATAAAACGCAGGTTAAGAAGATTCATTTGGGAAGATGCATATGCTATTACCGCAAAGCAACGAGAGAAAAAAGTGAAAATAAAGAATCGTTTCATGATCTTTTCGAGTTTATGGAAAAAAACAATTATGAGATTTGCAAAGACATCCTTCTCTTGCCGACTTTCCTGAATCTGGACGGAAAGGGAAGCGATATAGAAGTGTTGTACGTTCCGATAAAAAAATAACAATTTTTCTAAATTATCTCTTGACTCTAAACCATGTTCATACTTTAGAATATGGATTGTAATTAAATTAACAACTTTGGGGAGGAAAAGAGATGTTTAAAAAAAGTAAATTTATTTGCTGCGTTTTGGCTTTTGCCATGATTCTGTCCATGCTTACGGCTTGTGACACAAAGCAGCAACAGCCGCCGCAGGAGGCTCCTAAAAAGGAGGAAGCAGCAGCTGCAAATTCTGAAAAGGTCGAACCTGCAAAGCTTTCATTTAAGTCAGGCACATATACCGAAAGGGTTTATGGTTACCTGTCATACCTGAATGTAGAAACAACATTCAGCGATAGTGAAATAACAAACATTAAAATTACAGAACAAAAAGAAACTCCTGAACTGTTTTCGCTGGTTGAAGGCAGTGTGGTAAAGGATATTATCGACAATCAGAGTCTGGCGGTAGACACAGTTACAGGAGCTACCATATCCAGCATGGCTGTAATAAATGCGGTAACAAAATGTGCTGAACAGGCAGGCGGAGACGTGAAGGCGTTAAGAGCCAATAAGGTAGTGAAACAGGCCGGTGCTGACGAAGAATACACTGTTGATGTGGTAATAGTGGGTATGGGCGCTTCAGGTTTCATGGCGGCTCACAATGCAGCAGCTTCAGGCGCAAAGGTAATGGCTGTTGAAAAGGGAGCAGCTCTTGCAGTATCCAACGGATTGAAGGTATCAGGCCCGTTTGCTGTTGATACACCTGTTCTTCAGGAGAAGAATTCCAAGCTTACAGTTGACAAGGCATTTTACCACATGATGAACTACTCTCACTGGTCGGTAAATGCACCTCTTGTAAGACGTTGTCTTGAAACATCCAGTGAAGCTGTAACGCAGCTTATGGATATGGGATATCAGTTCAAGGAGGCAGACTTCAGGTTTGAAACACCTTTCAAAGGTGAGTACGGCGGTTTCCATCTCATTCTCAATCCGTTAGCAGAACGTGTAAGCATCTGGGAAAATACGCTGAAGGAAGATGGTGTAGAAGTATTGTTCAACACCACAGGAAAGAAGTTGATCATGGATGGTGCCAATGTTGTCGGTATTGAAGCACAGAAAAAAGACGGAACAAAGGTAACAGTACATGCAGATTCAGTAATACTTGCAACAGGCGGTTTCATAGGCAACAGGGACATGATATCGGAATATTTCTCCGGTGCAACAATTAATCCTGCTGGCGGAAGTTTAAGCACCGGCGACGGAATTAAGATGGCTATGGAAGCCGGAGCTGTGTTGGATAAAACATTCGGACTTTGCGGCAGTGAATATGGCGGAACAAACACCAAGGCTACAAGAAGTGCCAAGCAGGACAAGTATGACCAGAATACAGCTTTTAAATTCGGAGTGTACGGAGGTCTTTATGTGGATGCTCAGGGAACACGCTTCATGAACGAAGGCTTGCTTGTTGATTATCCGATGTCCTACGGAAGTGAACCGATTCTTAGAAACAGCCCATACTATGCTGTTGTGGATCAAGCTTATGTTGATGCCATGAAAACACAGGGATTATATGTGTATACAAGAGAAAAGGGAGCACCGGACAACTGGACAATAGGAAACTACTACAAGGAAAAAGTGCTTACCAATCTGGATGCAGATATTGAAGAAGGCATAGCTCAAAAATGGATTTTCAAGGCAGACACTATCGAAGAGCTTGGTAAACTGGCCGGAATTGAAAATCTCAAGGAAACAGTTGATGCATACAATCAATATTGCATAGACGGAGTGGATACACAATTCGGAAAAGAATCCATGTACTTGTCAGAAATTAAAACAGGACCTTTCTACATAGTAGAAAACCAATTCAGCGGCTGGAGCACCATCGGCGGTGTGAGAGTCGATGAATCATTGAGGGCATTGGACGACGACAACAAGGCAATCCCGGGATTGTATGTTGTAGGATCTGATGCAGGAAGTCTGTTCTGCGCTCCATACTATGATATTCCAGGATCTTTCTACGGACTGGCAATTGATTCAGGAAACATAGCAGGCAAGGAAGCAGCAGCCTATTCATTAAGTAAATAATTTCTTAAGACTGTCGATTTCGGCAGTCTTTTTTTTCTTTGACAAAAAAAGTTCTGCGATATAGAATAAGTTATAAATCAAGTATACCGGAGGTAGCTGTGAAGAATACATTGAAGGAAAAACTAGAACAGGGAAAAGCGGTTTTCGGATCGTTCGTAGTAACAAACGGCTTGGACAACGCTGAAATAATGGCCCACACAGGAGCAGACTGCCTGATGATTGACGGGGAGCACGGTTCCATGGACCTGGAAACTGCAGGAAAAATGATTTCAGTCATAAGAAACACAAAAACCACTCCGCTTCTCAGGGTTGCCAACAACGACATAGCCCTGGTGAAGAGAGGTCTGGACACGGGAGCCCACGGCTTGATGATTCCCCTAATCAACACCAGGGAAGAAGCGGAAAAAGCTGTGCAGTACAGTAAGTATCCTCCGGTTGGCGTTCGGGGCATGGGACTCGGAAGGGCTGTTCTGTTTGGAGCAAAAGCAGATGAATATACGGATTATTTTGCCAAGGCTAACGACGAGGTTTTGTTGATAGTTCAGGTTGAACATTACACCGCTGTGGAAAACATCGATGAAATACTGTCTGTACCCGGAATAGACATAGCTTTTGTGGGACCTATGGACCTGAGCACATCCATGGGAATTTCCGGGCAGCTTGACCATCCGGATGTCATTAAAAACTGCGAGAAGGTAATAGAAGCATGCAGGAAGCACAACGTGGTACCGGGGACCATGACATGGGCAGGAGCCATGAAAAAGCACATGGACATGGGATTTAAGTTCCTGCTGGGCGGAATAGACGGAATCATTCTTTACAACGGAATGAGACAGCTCGTGGACGAATTCAGCAAAGAAGCATAACAAGGTTTGGAGGGATTACTATCGGCATCAGAAACAATGTTATTTTAATCGTGCTGCTGACCATTGTGTCTGCAGCCATATACTATGTGCAGTACCTGCTTTTTCACCAGACTCATGACACTATATTCTACCTGCTTCAGGACCTGGCTTTCGTCCCCATTCAGGTTGTTATGGTCACCATGATAATAAACAGGTTTTTGAATGTCATGGAAAAGCGAAAGAAAATCAAGAAGATCAACGTTATAATAAGCACATTTTTCGTTGAGGCAGGTATTTCCATAATAGAAACTATTTCAAAGTTCAACCGCAACAACGATGAATTCTGCAAGCTGGTCAAGGTTAGCCAGTTGAACAGGAAGAACGTCAGCCGCATTAAAAAAGCCGCCAAGGAATTCAAGTTTGACATATATGCTGACCCTTCAAGGCTTGATAAGCTATACCAGGTTCTTGCGAAGTACAAATCTTTCACGCTCAACATGCTTGAAAACTCCAATCTGCTGGAGCACGACTCCTTCACGGACATGCTTTGGGCAGTGTTTCATGTGGCTGATGAACTTCAGACCAGGGGAGATTTTGTACGCCTTGACAAGGATGACATAGACCACCTTTCAAACGACATGCTGCGTGCATATTCGGCCATGGTTGTTGAATGGATCAACTACATGGGCTACCTTCACGACGAGTACCCATTTTTGTACGCACTGGCCATAAAGAAAAATCCTTTTGTGACAGCGCAGAACTAATGATGCAAATTAAAAAGGGGCGAAAGCCCCTTTAGCATATCAGTATTTTATAAACGTCTTATATATAATCAACGCAAAGGTCAGAATATACAAGATCCACACAATCACTATTTTTGTCAGAAAAAAATCCGAAAAATATGCGCCCAAAAGGATTCCGAAACACATAAGTGAAACTTTGAGTATTCCGAAATCTACCACAGTGTATTCCCTGGTGGAATTCATAACCCGTTTAATCAGCTTTCTCATTTCTTCCTCCTGATTTAAAGTTTGAGTTGCCTGATTACATTATATTATTTGCATAATGATTAGTCAAATAATATAAATTTGGGAAACTGGAACAAAAAAACAGTTCATGGGGATAATAGAAAAAAACCTGAACAAAATATCTGTAAAACTATTATGGCAGGTAGATATGAGCGCAGTAGAAAAATCCTATTCATTCATTTATAAAAATCTGACAAGGGCAGTCAATCCCCTGAAGAAAAAAGTTATCAGGACAGAGTGCATAGTTCACAAGTTCATAAACAATCAGTCTCTGATTATATTAAAAAACGACGGGCACAAGGAAACATTCAACCTTCTTTCCAGATACATAGAAAACATAAACGAGGGAGCAGTGTGGGCGGACCAGGACTTCAAGAGCAGCAACCACTTCTACAGCCCCAGGACAAAGAAGGGAATGTATGGCAGCAGCAATGCCAAAACAGAATGCCTTGCATACTACAAAAGGGCATTGAAGGAATATTTCCTGGGAGATGTGAAGACTTCCATGTTTTATCTGGGGGCAGCGTGCCACCTGATACAGGATGTCACCATTCCTCAGCATGCCAATGTGGAGCTTTTGAACAACCACAGAAGATACGAGAACTGGGTTATAAAAATGTACAGGGTGCACGACAAGTTCAGGGCCTATGATTCCGGCATATATCTTGATTCCGTGCAGGATTATCTGGAACTTAACAGCAAAAATGCGCTTGTGACCCATGATCTTTATTCAGGGATTTTGAATGAACACATGAGGTTTTACAAAATAACGTCAAACATTCTGGTCATGGCGCAGAAAACAACTGCAGGCCTCATGCGGAACTTTTTTTACGACATAAGAAGAATAAAGGCTCTTAAAGCAGTCAGGAAGCTATGACTTACCTTTCATAAGGTTCAGGAATTTTTCGATTCTGAAGGAATCCATTAGGCATTGCACTGTGTTGGGATCATCAAGGTCAAGGGACGTAAGTTCCTTGATTCTTTTTATTCTGTAGTTCAGTGTGTTTCTGTGAATGAAAAGCGCATCCGAAGTCTGGCATGCATTTTTGCTGCAGTCGAGATACTTTTTAAGCGTGATGTAAAGATTATCATCGTAATCATTCAGCCATTTCAGGGCCGGGTGACAGAAATTTTCTAGTCGAGCATGGGCTGAACTGTTAATAAGCATGTCATAGTAAGCAAATTCCGTATAGCTGCACACCTGTGATCCTCCAAAATGTCGGGATTGCTTTATGCAGGTGACCGACTGATAAAAATGCCTGCTGAACTGGCTGATGTCGTCAAACTTCCACGAAATTCCTATGTTTACGCTTTCCTCAAGAGCAAGCTTCGTGAGCTTTTCCTTTTGTTCCAAGGATACATCAGGCACAAGGATGGCAATGTAGCTTTTATACAGCACCGAGAAACCGTCTGGAAACAGTCTTTCCAAATCCACTCTCAGGCTGAATTTGAGGTAGTGGTTTTGGGTATTGAAAGTGAACTGGGCAACAACCACCTGCATGGATTTGGGAAATGTGATTTTAGATAAGCTCAGCATTTCCGACTTGTTCATTTCCCTTTCATCCAGCATGTTGTAAAGCACGGAGCTGTGAATGGACTTGTACATTCCTTTTGAGGAGTCGTAGCTGAAGGATTCAAACAGTATGTCTCCTACCAAAGGAAGCTGTATGAAGTGTGAGCGATTTATTTTCGTGTGATGTTCTACCATTATGAGAGAGCCTGCTACGTGACCATTCTGAACTATTCGTGCCACAAGTTTAGGCTGCTTGTCTCCAGGAAGGGTTATCAGCTGAGCATTGCTGCCCTGTTTGTCCCATTCCTTCATCTGCTTGTTTAAGCGTACTTTTTGGATGAATTCATAGGAAAGAAATCCCCTTTCAACATTTTCTGCCCACAGAGGGTCTGCAATTTCATAGGCAGCGGAGTGAGCCAGTACCTTCTTGCCTCCGTCAGTGAGAATGATTGCATTGCCCAGGACATCTGCAGCCATGTTTATTAGGTGGGCGAGGCTCTTTTTGTTTAAGACAGCCTGTGACAGTTCAAACAATTCTGCCTCCGAGCGCAGTTCATCCATTAGATAGTCTTTGGCACAGTTGTATACCTGGACCAAATCACCGCTTCTGATGAGCGAATAGCTGCTGCCGCTGCAAATATCATGAACAGGTTCAGGACCTATGAGCATCACAGGTTTGTCAGGCAAGGACTGAGAACTTGCATGACCTATGTACAGAGTCCTGTCGTGCCAGTTGTCAATGTGTTCATCCATCGGCTTCACATCTATAATTTTTGCGTTATAAGAGTTGGACATGTTTTCTATCTGGAATTTTTCCTGCAGCAGCTTTATCATTTCCATGTAGCGCATTTGATCACCCCATTGTTTTATACTTCATTATACAGCATTTTTCACATTACGGCACGCTATTTATGATTGAATTCATATATTTTTTATGCATGTTGCACAAATACCTCTTTCTTTTTTCAAACAGTCTACACGTATTTGAAAACGATAACAAGTGCTATAATTATCTCAGATATCTGTTTTAGGAAAGGAGCAAGTATGATTACATCTTATGAAATTTTTGTTCCGATGCTCATGGGCAGCGGCGCTTCACTGCGAACAGGCCTCAAGGTTAAGCAGCTTGGCTGCAGCAGAGTCCTGGTCGTTTATGACAAAGGGCTCAAGGATGCGGGCATTGCTGATACAATCGTGGAGAACATCAACAATGCCGGAGTTGAAACGGTCATCTTCGATAAGGTTCTTCCCGACCCGCCTGACACAATGGTTGAAGAAGGAGCCGTGCTGGCCAGGGAAGCAGGAATCGACGGAATTGTGGCTGTAGGCGGAGGAAGTTCCATGGACACAGCCAAGGGCATAAATGTACTGATCAATAACGAACCTCCTATCATGAAGTATTTTGGTGTGCAGAAGAACCTTAAAAAAGGCGTTCCTATGGTTTTCATTCCTACAACCAGCGGAACCGGAAGCGAAGTTACAAACATGTGTGTCATTTCATGCACATCAAGAGGAAACAAAGACAGCGTCGTAAGTTCTGTGTGTGTTGCATCCCTTGCGGTCATCGATCCTGACCTTACCATGGGACTGCCTCCCAAGATGACTGCTGCCACAGGTATTGATGCTCTTGCTCACGCTGTTGAATCCATTACAGGTTCACAGGCGAATCCTCTTTCAGACGCCCTCGCAAGGGATGCAATTAGAACAATTGCAAAATGGCTCCCCGTTGCTTACAGAGACGGTTCAAATGAGGAAGCCAGAGAACAAATGATTCTGGCATCCACCTTTGCGGGAATGGCTTTTACTAACGGGCTTGTTCACCTGGGTCACTCCATAGGACACACTCTTGGAGCACATTTTCACATCCCTCACGGCATTGCCTGCGGCATTGCTCTGCCGGAGGTAATCCAGTACACCTCAAAGACTGAATGGAAAAAAGTTAGAATGATATGCGAGTGCCTCGGTACTGACGTCCCGGATGACGCATCGCCTGATGAAATCGGAGCAGCTGCAAAAACTGCCCTGAGATCCCTCATTAAGTCAGTGGGAATTCCAAATCTTAAAGACTTAGGGGTTAGTCTTGAGGATGCTTTGAAAGCAGCGCCGGCTGTAACTGCAGATGCCGGTTTTGCCATGGTACCATACAGGATTACGGCTGCCAGGGTCGCTGAATTGTTGAAATCTGCATACGATGCATAGGAGGGTCAATATGTGGTCAAAATTAACTGTAGACATGAACAACTTGACTGTAAGCAAGGAACCTTTTGACAAGGAATTGGAAGGACTGGGCGGAAGGTCACTCATTGCCCGGTACATGATTAATAATGTTCCGCCATCGTGCGATCCTCTGGGCAGGGAAAATCAGCTCATAGTCTGCACGTCAGTTTTTGCCGGTACCAAAGTCACAACTGCTCACCGTCTGTCCATTGGAGGCAAGAGTCCTCTCACCGGCGGCATAAAGGAAAGCAACTCGGGAGGCTACGCTGCCTACCAGCTTGCAGGCCAGGGAATAAAGATGATTGCTGTTAAGGATTTACCCAGGGAACAGGGACTCTGGATTCTTCACATAGATTCTGCAGGCAACGCTTCCCTTGAGGATGCTTCTGCATTCAGGGGTGTAAACAACTATGACTTCGTTGAAAAAATCCATGAGAAGTACGGCGACAAGGCTGCCACCATTTCCATCGGAGCAGGCGGAGAAAGGCTTTACAAAAGCGCTTCTGTGCAGATTTCAGAGTTTGGTTCAGGACACCCAAGCCGTGCTGCTGCCAGGGGAGGTCTTGGGGCTCTCATGGGAAGTAAGGGATTAAAGGCCATCGTAGTGGAAAATCCAGATGAAAGATACAAGGTTGAATATGCGGACGAAGAAAAGTTTGAGGAACTCTGCAGGGAATTCAATAAACTTGTGGCTGAGGGAGCCAAAATGGATCCGTTCCACAACATTGGAACCATTTCAACCATAGAAGCAACTGCAAACAACGGAGTTCTTCCTGTCGACAACTTCTCTGGGAAACTTTTCAAGGACTACAGGGAAGTGGGAGCCAACAAATTTATGGAAAATCTGGCCTCAAGAGGCGGTAAAAACAAGCTGTCCTGTCAGCCGGGCTGCGTGGTGCAGTGCTCAAACTGCTACAACGACAAGGAAGGGAATTACCTTACGTCGGGCTTCGAATACGAGACAATTGCTATAATGGGACCGAACTGCCATATTTCAGATCTGGATGCCATAGCAAAAATGGACCGGATTTGTGACAACCTGGGAGTTGACACCATTGAAGCAGGAAACGCTGTGGCGGTTTGCATGGAAACAGGAAAAATAAACTGGGGCGATGCCAAGGCTGCGTTATCACTGCTGGATGAAATGGAACAGGGAACCGAGTTCGGAAAAATTATGGGTGATGGCTGCGAAGCAGTGGGCAAACACCTGGGCTGCTTCAGGATACCTGTGGTGAAACACCAGTCTCTTCCTGGTTATGACCCAAGAAATACCAAAGGCACGGGTATAACGTACGCAACGTGTCCCCAGGGCGCCGACCACACGGCTGGTCTAACCATGGGCCGTGCGTTTGATGATGCGGGAAGAAGCGCTCAGGCGTATGCTTCCAACAAGCTTCAGGTCGCAATTTGCTTTTCGGACAGCATGATGTGTCTGTTTGCTTTTTCTCATGCGGCAGCGAACCTTCCGCTTTTGTCAGGACTCATGGCAGCCATGTACGGAGGAGAACCTGACTTTGGAAAGATTGCTGAAATGGGAGTTAAGACGCTGCTGACAGAGAGGGCGTACAACAGGATGGCAGGAATGACAGCCGAAGATGACAGGCTTCCTGAATTTTTCTACAAGGAAAGAAGTGCTGCAACAGGCTCGAAGTTTGACATAAATGACTACGAACTCGAAGTGCTGTTTGATTTCTGATGATTTCGGTTAATGGAAGGATGGTTGAATGCCATGCTGAAATGACGGTTTGGGATGCCATAATCAAAGCCGGAGAAATCTCGGATAACATGACCCTGGTTATGGTCAACGGCAGGGTTGTTGACAAGGACAGGTTAAGAAGCATGAAGCTTGAGGGCTTCGAAAGTATAAAGCTGTTAAGGATTGTATCCGGTGGATGAACGGATAAATGGAGGAGCTGTGTTATCGCAGCTCCTTTTGTTTGCACAGTTACAGTGGCAGGACAAAATTATGATTAAAAACTGCCGGCAAGGGTAATTACTAAGTGTAATAGCTTTCAGGAAAGGCGGAACATATGAGAAAAATTTTGTTGTTGTTGTCAGTGGTGCTTGTGGCAGCAGCTGTTTTAACAGGCTGCGGTGAGCAGGAAGAAAAGATGGATACAGGAAAATACAAGAAAATCGGCGCGGAAGAGGCAAAAAAGATTATGGACAGCGAAGAGGTCATTGTGCTGGATGTAAGAACCCAGGATGAATACGACCAGGGACACATACCGGGATCGGTTCTTCTGCCGGTGGACGAAATATCAGCAAAAGCCGTTCAGGTGCTGAGTGAAAGGGATGCGAAAATACTCGTGTACTGCAGGAGTGGAAACAGAAGCGCAGCAGCAGCCAGGACTCTCATAGACATGGGGTATACAAATGTCTATGATTTCGGAGGCATAAACGACTGGCCCTATGAAACCGTAAAGTGATTGTAGGTTCATTATTTTTAGATCCATAAAGCGGCAGGAATTGCAGGAGCAGCATACACCGCCAGCAAGCATGCGGTTGTGGGTCTTACAAAGAACACAGGCTACATGTATGCCTTGAAAAACATCAGATGCAATGCCATTTGTCCTGGAGCGATTAAGACCGATATAGGCAGCGGGGAATTCATGCAGAAAATCAATAAGGAAGGTGCAGCCAGAACGGGAATAGGCCTAGCCTTAAACCCGAGCTACGGAGAACCTGCGGAAATAGCTGCTGTTGCAGTATTCCTGGCCAGTGATGACTCAAAGCTGATAAACGGCCAGGCAATAGCCGTTGACGGAGGCTGGACAGCTTACATGTAAGATAAATGCGGGGCGGACGGTTGTCCGCCTTTATTAATTTCATTTGTGTAAAAATATTTTATCATGTCATGTTTCAGGGTATATAATAGTATATCTTAATAAAAAGGGTGCGGCATGAACAAAAAAAGAAGGTATTGCTACATAGCCGCAGCAGTTGCTTTTTTGGCGCTGCTGCTGACTTTTATAGGCACTTACAAAAAGCTTATCCCGCTTGCCGGCGAAATTTTATCGAAAATTCTGGAGTACACTGGAAGATCGCCTATTCTGACGACAGCTGCCATATTACTCTTATATGTGCTTAAGACAGTTATAATGGTTATACCCGAGACGGTGCTGTACATTTCTGCCGGGCTCATATTTCCTCTGCCTTACGCCATACTGTTAAACTATACGGGAATAGTTCTGGAAATGTCTCTTGGATTTTTCCTGGGAAGGTACCTGGGGAAGCACAAGATGTCAGAAATGATCAAAAAAAACAAGTACGCCGACAGGGTGGTCAAATTTGAAAATGACAACAGCATTTTAAGCAGCTTTCTTGTCAGAATCATAAAGGGACCGCCCCTGGACCTTACGAGTATGTTTTTGGGTTCTACGGGTATGGACTATGTTCCTTACTTGGCAGGAACGCTGCTGGGACTTTCTCCGGGAATGATTTTATCCGTGTTCATAGGCAGGTCTGTTGATAACCCCATATCTTTTGAGTTCATGGTTCCATTTTTCATATACCTGGTATTGATTTTGACTGCAATTATTGTATTCAAACTGAAAACGAAATAGTCCAAAGGAGGATTAAATGGGAGATTTTGTATACGTTTCATGGGAACTGATTGGAAACTTCATGGAAAGCGCTTTTGTAAAGCTGGGTGTGCCTGAAGAGGAAGCGAAAATTTGCGCGGACGTCCTTATGGAAAGCGACAGACGCGGAATTGACAGCCACGGATGCAACCGCTTCAAGCCCATATACATCGACCGAATCATGTCGGGAGCCCAAAGCCCTGTAACATGTTTTGAAGTAGTTAAGGAAACACCGACTACGGCAGTAGTTGACGGGCACGACGGCATGGGCATGATTGTGGCATACAAGTCAATGAACATGGCCATAGAAAAAGCAAAAAAATACGGAATGGGAATGGTAGCGGCGCGCAACTCCACCCATTACGGCATAGCCGGATACTATGCCATGATGGCAGCAAAAGAAAACATGATAGGCATAACCGGCACCAACGCACGTCCTTCGATTGCTCCAACATTCGGAGTGGAAAATATGCTTGGAACAAATCCGCTGACATTTGCCATGCCCACAGATGAAGAATTTCCTTTCGTTCTTGACTGCGCCACCAGCATCACCCAGCGGGGCAAGATAGAATTTTACGAAAGAAGCGGAATGGATACACCATTGGGGGCCGTTATCGACCAGGATGGCTTCCCGATTACAGACAGCAGTAAAATCCTCCTGGGACTGTCGAGCAATACAGCGGCACTTACGCCTCTGGGAGGAATAGGGGAAGAAACCGGAGGCCACAAAGGGTACGGGTATGCCACCGTCGTTGAAATTATGTCTGCAGCTCTTCAGGCAGGAAGTTACCTCAGGATGCTTTCCCAAGCTCCCTACCGCCTGGGACACTTCTTCATGGCCATTGACACGGATGCGTTCATGGGGGCTGAAGTCTTTAAAAATACTGCAGGCAGCATACTCAGGGAGCTTCGCGAATCCAGGAAGGCAAAGAATCATGACAGAATCTATACGGCAGGAGAAAAGGAATACCTGTGCTGGCTTGACAGAAAGGACAAGGGAGTTCTGCTGGTTGAATCTGTTCAGAAGGATTTGACAGGCGTAAGGGATGTGCTTGGTTTGCCTTTCAGATTTCCTTTCGAAAAGTAAGAAGCATTGGGAACTGCAGATTGTTTGTAATGTGCGGACAGTTTCCTGAAAATCACCTTGGTAAAAAATTACAAAAACATAACATTATTATAATTGCATTTTTTTGCAATTTGCATTACAATGTATATACTGATACGATAATAGCAAACTTGCTGAAAGGCAAGGACGCAAAGCCGTGGGTCTAAGGTTTATACTATGATTGCCAGGTTGCCGAAGAGAGATGAGTTGATTATTCAGCTGTATGCTTTGGCATACAGCTTTTTTATTTGAAATGACAGCAGGGATGCTTAACTGACAGATTTAGTTTCTTGTAAGAAGTCGTTAAACCGTTTATATACCAAGGAGGAAATGATTATGTCAAGTATGGATGCTGCACCAGGTATGGATGAATTAAAAGATCTCCAGCGCAGAGTAAACCATGAATCAATAAAACAACAGTTCAGGCCAAAACTTATCGGCGGTTTAAATGAAGAGGACGTTGCCCAATACATTGAACACATAGAAGGACAGTTCAGAAAGCTTGAACAGGAAAATAAAAAATATATGGATGAAAATTTTGCCCTGAAGAAGAAGCTGGAAATACAGGATGAAGAGTTCAGGACAATTCAGGACAGCGTTGAAAGTTCAAAACACAAATTGAATTTCTACATGTGTGAATGCAAGAACAAGGATATTGCCTTGAAAACTCTCACAGAAGAAAGCATTGCGGAAATAAAGAAGCTGCAGGAAGAAATGCAGCATGAATCAGTAGAGCGTCACAGGCTGGAAGAACAATTGTCACAGTCGAACATGGAGATGGAGCAGGCAAAATCTTATGCTGCGAATCTTGATGAAAATAAAAGGGATGTTGAAGCAAGACTCGCTGAAATGATGGAAAAAAACCAGCTGCTGGAAGAACATGTCTCTGATTTGGAAAGTGAGCGCGCAGTTTCAGCAAGTCTTAAGGAAGAGCTGGACAGGGTTGCCGATGAAAGCAGGGAACGAAGCAGACAGCTGTCAGAATCCGTGCTTGAGCTGTCCCAGTTGAATGATTACGCTTCTGAGCTTGAGGAAAACAACAGGGCAGTTGAAGCAAAGCTTGCTTCGATGGTGGAAAAAAATCAGCTGCTGGAAGAATATATTTCTGAGATGTCTGAAGAAAACAATGATTCGGCAAATCTTAAGGCAGAGCTGGAAAGAATGACTGATGAAGGCAGGGAACGAAACAAGCTACTGTCAGAATCCATGCTTGAGCTGTCTCAGGTGAAGGATTACGCGTCGGTGCTTGAAGAAACCAACAACGAGATGAAGATAAAGCTTGACGAGTTTGAAAACAGGATGATGTTCAAAGAAGTCGAATGCGACAAGCTCATAAAGGCATGCCAGGAGCTAAAGGAACAGGTTGAACAGGAAATAGCGAAAAATGAAAAACAGAACATGTATCTGGAAATGTCAAAGCAGAAGATTTTCAGCCTCGAAGCTACATTATCAGATAACATTACCGAACTTGAAACATTAAGAGCCAAGAGCGAGAAGGCGGAGCAGGAGCTGACACTGGAAAAGGCCAGGGTATCCAGCAGCATAATAAACAGCTTCAAGGATGAGCTGGAGAACATATACAAAAAAATTGAGTTCCTTGAAAGTGAAGCCGAACAGCATGTAAGGAGCATCAATGAGCTGCAGCAGCAGATGTCTGCCGAGCAGCAAAGAGCCAGCAAGGCTGAAAGCAATGCATCTGAATACTCAAAGCTGGTGGAAAGTATGAAGCAGAAACTGTACAGCGAACAGGAGATGCTTGAAGCTCAGCTAAAAAGGATGCTTGAGGGTAAGACACAGATCCAGACAGAAATCAATGAATGTATTTTAAATATAAAATGAGCCGTTATTAATAACGGAATGAAGCAAGGGGGTTGCTTTATATTTAGCCGCAGTTAAGGGTGAACCTTATAAGCGGCATTTTTTTATGCTGTAAATGACAGCAAAGATACCTGGTGTTTTACGAGGCAAGATAAATATAAGCAGAAAGGTTCCGGCAAGGCGGAACCTTTTTGGTGAGTAAACTTGAATCTGCGTATGATTTGATTTTATATATCTTTGCGTTCCCATTCCTCAACATATTTATTGAGCTCGTCCTCCATGATGGGTATCATGCTGTCGGTGGACCCGCAATGGAGGCATTTGTCACTTTTAAATCCCTGCTTTGTGCATTTATCTGCTACAGGCTGGGAGCAGCCGTAGTTGCCGCACTGGTTGCATCGGAAAACAGGATTCTTGCACGGGTGCCCTGCCTTAATACAGTCACAAAGAGCAACATGTTTTTTTTCTTCTTCAGTCAGTTCAACATGACGCTTCTGGTTTAACTTTCCTCCTCTTAACCAAAATTTATTGTTAGTGGATACTTCTGGCATAAAAATCACTCCTCGCAAATTAATTTGTTTTATTTATACCCACAAAAATTATGAATAATCAAAAGGGCTCACATTTTGTCGATTTGTTATGATTTTGTCGCATGCTGTAGAAATAAGCAAAAATAGACAAAGTTGATTTTATTTACTTTATTATGTTTAAATTAACTAAAAACGGTTAACCCTTGACAACATTTTGACTTGTGTTATAATACAACAAGTTAAAAAAATATCAAGGCAAGGAGTTTTTTATGAAATTGAAAAAATTGTTATCGCTGCTGCTGGCAGTCATGCTTGTGTTCTCTATGACTGCGTGTCAGCAAAAAGAAGCTGAAAAGCCAGCTGAGGAAGAAAAAACGGAAGAGCTTGTAAGTGCCGTGGTTGAAGGTGAAGGATACGGAAAGTACGGTCCGTTTAAAGTAGAAGTTACTTTGGAAAATTCCGAAATCAAGGATATAGTAGTTATTGAGAGCTCTGAGTCAGGTTTCACTGAACCTGTTATAGCGCAGCTGACCAAACAGATGATCGACTCTAACTCAGTTGATGCTGATGCTGTTACCGGAGCAACCCTAACAAGCTTTGCTTTTTTAAATGCCGTTAAGGATGCCGTTGAGCAATCAGGCGCAGTTCTTACAGCCAAGGAAGTTCAGGCTGAAGCTGAGAAGGTTGAAGATGTCACAACAGACATAGTAATAATCGGAGCAGGCGGAGCAGGTCTTTCTGCAGCAATTGAGGCTACAAATGCCGGAGCAAAGGTAATAGTAGTTGAAAAGAATGCATTTATGGGCGGAAACACAAACTATGCCACTGGCGGTATGAATGCTGCGGGAACAAAGTACCAGGAAGCAAAGGGAATACAGGACAGTCCTGAACTTTTCTATGCTGACACAATGAAGGGCGGAAAGGACTTGAACAATCCTGAACTTCTGAAGGTATTCACTGAAAAATCTGCAGATACGCTTTATTGGCTTGAAAGTCTTGGAGCTGATCTCTCTGAAGTTGGAAGATCAGGCGGACAAAGTGTGGACAGAATACATAAGGGACCGGGAGGAATGCCTGTAGGTACACACCTTATGAGTGTTTTCACTGATCAGGTAGAAAAGCTTGAAATAGAAGTAAGGCTAAACACAAAGGCAGTAGAAATTCTTTCAGACAGCAACACTGTAACCGGTGTTAAGGTTGAGAAGAACGGAAACAGCTACAACATAAACGCTAAGGCAGTAATACTGGCTTCAGGCGGTTTCGGAGCAAATCCTGAAATGATTGTTAAGTACAAACCTGCACTTAAGGGCTTCGGAACAACAAATGCTCCTGGCGCAACAGGAGATGCACTGGCAATGGTAGAGAAGCTTGGTGTTTCATTGACAGACATCGACCAGATCCAGACACATCCTACAGTTGTTCCTATAATCAATGAAATGATTACAGAAGGAATCAGAGGAGACGGAGCGATACTTGTAAACCATGAAGGTCAGAGATTCATAAATGAACTTGAAACAAGAGACGTGGTTTCCAAGGCAATACTTGAACAAAACAAAGCTACTGCATTCCTGGTTCTTGACAGCCAGACGTATGCAAAGGCATCAACTTACGAAAAATACAAAAACCAGGGACTGCTGAAGGAAGCACAGACATTGGCAGATCTGGCTAAAATAATGGATGTGGATGCAGCAACACTGGAAGCAACAGTTGCAAAATACAACGAAGCAGTTAAGGCTAAATCCGATGCAGAATTCGGAAGAACATCACTTGATGTTGAACTGGTTACAGGACCATTCTACGCAGTTGAAATATCTCCTGCAGTTCACCACACAATGGGCGGAGTTACAATCAACACAAGCGCTGAGGTTATAAACAACTCAGGAGAGACTGTTACAGGATTGTTTGCAGCAGGTGAGGTTACAGGCGGAGTTCACGGCGCAAACAGAATAGGCGGAAACGCAGTTACAGATATAACAGTATTCGGAAGAATTGCTGGTGCAAGCGCAGCTGCATTTATAGCAAAATAAATAATATAGCAGATACATCTTCCATAGATTTAATCCAATAAAGAAAGATGCTGAATTTTCAGCATCTTTCTTTTCACTTATTTGATTACGAAAGCTCGAACATTCCTGTGTAAAGCTGGTAGTACTTGCCCCTTTGTTCTATGAGGTCTTCGTGGTTTCCTCTTTCTATTATCTTTCCGTGTTCAAGCACCATTATGGCATTGGAGTTCCTTACGGTTGAAAGCCTGTGAGCAATGACGAAAACCGTCCTTCCGTGCATCAGGGTGTCCATTCCCTTTTCTATAAGCGATTCTGTACGGGTATCAATGGAGCTGGTGGCTTCATCAAGAATCAGTACCGGCGGATCGGCTACGGTGGCCCTTGCAATTGCCAGAAGCTGTCTTTGTCCCTGGCTCAGGTTTGTTCCGTCGGATGTCAGTACGGTATTGTATCCTTCAGGCATGTGCTTTATGAAAGAATGTGCGTTGGCAAGTTTTGCGGCCTGAATAACTTCTTCATCTGTGGCATCCAGCTTTCCATAGCGTATGTTTTCCATGATTGTTCCCGTAAACAGGTGTGTGTCCTGAAGAACCATTCCAAGGGACCGCCTCAGGTCATCCTTTTTGATTTTGTTTATGTTGATGCCGTCGTAGCGGATTTTGCCGTCAGGCACATCGTAAAAGCGGTTTATGAGGTTTGTTATGGTTGTCTTGCCTGCTCCTGTTGAACCCACGAAGGCTATTTTCTGCCCTGGCTTTGCAAAAAGGCTTATGCCGTCCAGAACGGTTTTGCTTTCTTCGTAGCCGAAGGTCACATCCTCGAAACGAACATCTCCCTTCACTTCGGTATATGTTATGGTTCCGTCGCTGTGGGGATGCTTCCACGCCCATGTGCCTGTTCTGTGTGATGCTTCTTCAATATTTTTGTTTTCATCTATGACTGCATCCACCAGAGTAACGTAGCCGTCGTCTACTTCAACGGGCTCGTCCATGAGGGCAAATATTCTTTCAGCTCCTGCCAGAGCCGTTAGCACTGAATTAAGCTGCTGTGATATCATAGTTATGGGTTGGGAGAACGAACGTGTGTACTGAAGATATGAACCGATTGTTCCCAGGTCCATGTATCCGTTTACTGCAAGCACGGCTCCGGCTGTGGCAGTGAGGGCATAGTGCACGTAGGACAAATTTCCCATGATCGGCATCAGTATGTTTGCGAATGTGTTGGCGCTGCTGGCGGCCATTCGCAGGTTCTCGTTTATGTCGTCGAACTCCTTTTTCACCTTGTCCTCGTGGCTGAACACCTTAACGACCTTCTGTCCTTCAATCATTTCCTCTATGAATCCGTTGAATTTTCCTAGCTCCTTTTGCTGCTTCTTGAAGTATGCTGCACTTTTGCCGCCGATTTTCTTCACGGCAAAAATCATGACGAAAAACATGAGTATGACGAGGGCTGTCAGTGCCGGACTCAGTAATACCATCATGACGAAGACACCTGTTACGGATATTGTTGATGAAATGAACTGTGGAAGTCCCTGGCTGAGCATTTCTCTCAGCGTGTCTGTGTCGTTGGTGAAACGGCTCATGGTTTCTCCGTGGGTGCGTGAGTCGAAATATTTTATGGGCAGATCCTGCATGTGCCTGAACATTTCCACCCTGATTTTCTTCATGGTACCTGTGGAAACAGTGATCATGAGCCTTCCGTAGGTGTAGGAACATACGATGCCGGCTGCGTAGATGGCCACCATCATACCTATCATCCTGATGAAGCCTGACAGGTCCGGATTTTCCCGGCCTACGAACGGCACCACGTAATCGTTTATTATGGGTTTTAAGAAGTACGTTCCTGCCACGCCTGACAGTGCACTGCCCATGATGGCAATTACTATGAATATCAGCTGAAGCTTGTAGTCCAAAAGGTACTTCAACAGCCTGTTCATTGTTTTTTTCATGTCCTTGGGCTTTGCAAAGCCCCTTGGACCTCCTCCCGGACCGCCGTGACGGACCTGGTTCACTCTTTCTCCTGCCATTTAAGCCACCCCCTTCTGCTGAGATTCATAAACTTCCCTGTAAATGCTGTTTGTTCTTAACAGCTCCTCGTGGGTTCCAACAGCATCTATCTGACCGTCGTTCAGGACTATTATCTTGTCTGCTTCGCTTACTGAAGAAATTCGCTGAGCTATTATTATGGTTGTTGTGCTGCTGAGATTTTCCTTGAAAGCCTTTCTTATGCTGCTGTCCGTTGCTGTGTCCACGGCGCTTGTGGAATCATCTAGAATGATTATGCTTGGATTTTTAAGAAGAGCCCTGGCTATGCAAAGCCTCTGCTTTTGCCCGCCGGACACGTTCACGCCGCCCTGGCCAAGATCAGTTTTATAGCCCTCAGGCATTTCACTTATGAAGCTGTGAGCCTGGGCAGCTTTGCAGGCTTCTATAATTTCTTCGTCTGTGGCATTTGCGTTGCCCCAACGGAGATTGTCCTTAATGGTTCCGGAAAACAGCACGTTCTTCTGCAAAACCATGGATACGGCATTTCTAAGGGTGTCAAGGCGGTAATCCCTGACATCGTGGCCGCCCACAAGAATACGTCCGTCCAATACGTCGTAAAGGCGCGGAATGAGCTGAACCAGGGTGGTCTTGGCAGAACCTGTTCCTCCGATTATCCCAACGGTTTCTCCCGAGTTTATTGTCAGATTAATGTTGGAAAGAGTCAGGTTGTCTTTGTTTTTTGAGTAGCTGAAGCTTACATTGTCAAAGACTATGGAGCCGTCTTCAACCTGTGGTTCTCCTTTTTCGTTGTTCTTTATGTCAAGTTCCTCGTCAAGCACTTCCACGATTCTTGTTACGGAAGCCCTGGACATTACTATGCCCACGAATGCAAATGAAATCATCATCAGAGACATGAGTATCTGAGAAATGTAGCTTATGAAGCTGAACAGCTCTCCTGTCTGCATGTCGCCTGCAATTATGAAGTTTCCTCCGAACCATACAATGAGAACAGTGCATGCGTACATGGTGAACATCATGATGGGCATGTTCATTATGATGAGCTTTTCAGCCTTAAGCTGTGCAGCTCTCAGGGCTGCAGCAGCATCCTCGAACTTTTCGTTTTCGAAGTCCCTCCGCACAAATGCCTTTACTACGCGGATGGCCACCAGGTTTTCCTGTACAGATGCATTCATGGAGTCGTACCTCTCAAGCATCTTCTGAAAGTTCGGAAGTGCCCTTCTTATGATGAGAACTATGGAAGTTCCAAGGAAAGGAATGGCCACCAGAAACACCAGTGAAAGCTTAGCATTGATGGATACAGCCATCACTGTGGCGCTCACCAGCATTATGGGAGATCGAACCAGCATCCTGATTATCATCATGAATGCGGTCTGAGTGTTTGTCACATCTGTGGTCAGTCTGGTGATCAGAGACGCTGTGCTGAATTTATCCATGTTTGCAAATGAAAAATCCTGTATTTTGTAAAACAGTTTTTTTCTTAAGCCTGCAGCCAGACCTGTGCTGGCCATTGCGGCAAATCGTCCGGATAATGCTCCGAACACCAGAGAAATCAAAGCCATGAAGACCATGAGGGCTCCTGTTTTTGCTATGTAGCCCACGTCACCGTTTGAAATTCCCACGTCAATTATTTTTGCCATCAAAAATGGTATGAATACTTCAAGAATTACTTCTCCTATTACCGTAACCGGTGCCAGCAGGGCGTATTTCTTGTACTCTCCAAGGCATGGCAGAATTTTTTTTATCATTTGTTCACTCCTTGATGTTGATTTTCTGCCTTGTTACGCAAGGCTGCCATTGTAAAGAAGTCCAGTCCGACATCTTTGCCTTCGCTTATGTTGTTAATCAGTCTATCCAGATAACCCTTCAGTTTTGTCAGGTCCTCCTCAGAGAAACCGCTGTACAGCTTGTTGTCCAGCTGGTCAAAGCCTTCGTGGCACTTTTCTGCCAGCACCAGTCCTTTTTCTGTGACTGAAAGCATATTGTTTCTGAGATTATCCTTGTCTGCCTGTTTTTCCACCAGGCCGGCTTTCTGAAGCCTCTTGGTGGACGTCGCTATGGAAGCTGGCGTCACTCCCAGGGCATCTGCAATTTCCTTCTGGGTGCAGCCGTTCTTGATCCTTATAAACTCCAGTATGTGAATCTGACCCGGATAAAGACCAGCTTCGGCGCAAATTTTGTTTAACTCAATCCTGCGCAGAAGACTCAGCTTTTTAATCCGGACTCCTACTTCTATGAAATTTTTGTTCATTATCCACCTCCTAAGTTAACAGTTAATAATTAACTGTTTAACTATTAACCGTTTAACAATTACATATGATAAACCTGTAGTCACATAAAGTCAAGCAGAAATATATAATTTGCTGCAAAAAATAAAAAAGCAGCTAAAGGCTGCTCAAAATTTATCCCACATAAAAGTACATCATCATGAAGTGGCAGAAGGTGCCTGCCAGTACAAACAGGTGAAACAGCTCGTGAAAACCGAAGTACGGGTTTTTGAAGTTCGGCTTCTTTATTCCGTAGATGGTTCCTCCTATGGTGTAGAAGATACCTCCCAGAACAAGCCAGAACATTCCTTCAGGGGGCATGCTTTTTGCCAGCGGTGACAGAACAAGAACCGCCAGCCAACCCATGGCTATGTACAACAGTGAACTTACCCAGTTTGGAGCCTTGATCCAGAACAATTTCAGAAATACTCCCATGAATGTGATGGTCCACACAAGCGTCAGAAGATTGTAGCCTGCAGTGTTGTTGAGAACAAGCATGCAGACGGGCGTATAGGTGCCTGCGATCAAAACAAAAATCATTATGTGGTCAAGCTTACGCATGATAAGCTTAGCTCTTTGTTTCGACTTGTCTATGAAATGATAGATTGTGCTGGCCGAATACAGCAAAATCATGCTCAAGCCAAATATTAAATATGCCACAGCTGTCATTAAGTTGTTGGCAGCGGTCATGAGAAGGATTGTTCCCACGACTCCGAACACCGCCCCTCCGAGATGGGTGAGTGCGCTGGTTATTTCCTTTTTATCTGTATTCATTCTTACCTCCTATGTAGTATTGAAAACTACCTAATATGGTTATAATATGCTCTTTCGTGATGTATGTCAACAGTATCTTGTAATTTATTTTTTATTGCTATATAATGTCCATATAAAATAAATGGAGAATAATCATGGAACTGGAAGAACTGCTGAAATTTTTGGATGATGACAATTTCCTCAATCAGGTGGAAGGTCACAAAATACCTAACATTAACTTATATATGGACCAGGTGCTGACATTCATGAATGAAAACCTTGAATGCTACAAGCGTAATCAGGACGACAAAATACTTACCAAGTCCATGATAAACAACTATGTAAAGAGTAACATGATTCCGAAGCCTGAAAACAAGAAATATTACCCGCAGCATATTATTGCCATAATTTATATTTTTTATTTAAAACAGATACTGTCTCTGGACGATGCAAAGATTGTGCTTAAAAACTATCTGGACAGCCACTTTAATCTGGAGGAAATGAGCTCTCTTTACAATGTATTCCTTGCAGCGGAAAAGTGTGAAGAAGAAAAAATAGAAAGTGAGCTTAAAGAGCTGTCCAACAGTCTATTCGACAATTTTAAGGAAGATTATAAGGACGATGAAATTCTTTTTCTCTTCATAATGCTTCTTGCTTCAAGGGCGAACACATACAAGGTCATAATTGAAAGGCTTTTGGACGGTAGGGACAAAGAAAGTAGTCTTCACACAAAAAAGCATATAAAGAAGAATAAGGACACGATTAAATAAAAAAAGCAATTATGTTGCTTTTTTTATTTAACTAAGGTATTATAAGTTGATAAATAAAATAGATTCTGAAATGTGTATAACTGAGTTGCATATATGCTTTGGAAACAGAAAAGAGAAAGTTAAAATATGAAATTTGAAAATTTAAATGTAATTGAACCAATTCTTAAGGCCTTGAAGGACGAAGGGTATGAAAAGCCTTCTCCCATACAGGAACAATCCATTCCGTCAGTGCTTGAAGGAAGAGATCTGCTGGGATGCGCCCAGACTGGCACCGGCAAGACTGCAGCATTTGCAGTGCCCATAATTCAACAAATATATCAAAACAGGAACAAGAACAGTCAAAGACAGATACAATCCCTGATTCTAACACCCACAAGAGAACTTGCAGTGCAAATTGAAGACAGTTTTAAAGCCTATGGACGATACGCCGGTTTGAAGTACCTTTCGATTTATGGAGGCGTTTCGCAAAATCCGCAGTCAGATGCCCTGAGAAGAGGCGTTGACGTGTTGATTGCCACACCCGGAAGGCTTATGGACTTAATCGGTCAAAGACTGGTGAATTTGCATAATGTGAAGATATTCGTGCTGGATGAAGCAGACCGCATGCTTGACATGGGTTTCATCCACGATGTGAAGAAAATAATTTCCGTTATACCGGATAAAAGGCAGACCTTGCTTTTCTCGGCCACCATGCCAGTGGAGATTTCAAGTCTGGTGAATACAATTCTGTCGGATCCCGTAAAGGTGGCTGTGGCTCCTGTTTCATCTGCGGCAGAAGCAATAGACCAATATGTATATTTTGTGGACAGGAACAATAAAAAGAAGCTTCTTGTCGATTTGCTCAGCAAGAATGACATTTCTTCAGCTCTTGTTTTCACGCGTACGAAGCATGAAGCAGACAAGGTTGTAAAGGAGTTGGCTTCAAAAAACATCAAATCTCTCGCCATTCACGGAGACAAATCCCAGGGGGCAAGGCAAAATGCTCTGAACAGCTTCAAGAAGGGGGAAATCAGCGTGCTGGTCGCAACTGACATTGCAGCAAGAGGCATTGACATAAACGAACTGTCACACGTGATAAACTTTAATATTCCGAACATGCCTGAAACGTATGTCCACAGAATAGGAAGAACGGGAAGGGCAGGCATGTCCGGCACTGCCGTATCATTCTGCGAGTATGAAGAAAAGCCTTACCTTAAGGATATACAGAAATTAATCAAGAAAACAATCAGAGTGGTGGCGGAACATCCCTATCCCATGGTTGAAACTTCAGCCTCGGCCATTACTGCCAAGGAAAAAGGCAGACAAAAAATCGAAAAGATTGAAAAAATTGGGAGAAGCGAAAAAGTCGAAAAATTTGAAGCAGAAATATCAAGATATAAAAAATCCTCTAAGTCAACCTCGTACAAAGGTCCAGGAAAGAGCAGAGCAAAATCAAGCTCTAAAAGGGGAGCAAGATAAAAAAAAATCGGGTTGCCCCGATTTTTTTGTTGTTATGTTATAGTTATATAATATTTACGTTTGTAGCCTGTTCGCCTTTGTTTCCCTGAGTTATGTCAAAGCTCACTGCCTGACCTTCTTCAAGTGATTTGTATCCATTTCCCTGGATAGCTGAAAAGTGAACGAAAACGTCTTTTCCGTTATCTCTTGTTATAAATCCAAATCCTTTTTCTGCGTTAAACCATTTTACTGTACCTTTATTCATGAGGTACCTCCTAATTTTTTATTATATTCCTGCTGCAAATAAAAAATTCACATATTTTTACAAATCATATACACTTAACATATATATAATCTCTAAAAACATGTGAAATCTATAAATACATCCGTAATACCTGCTTACTATAACACATGCATCCATATAAGTCAACAGTGTTTTAAATTTATTTTTAAAAAATATATTAATAAACTATTCGTATCTTTCGGTCCAGGCTATTTTGGTTTCAAGGCAATTGAGGCTCTCCATAGCATTCTGAATGCTGTCTGTAAATTCATTCATGGAGTCTGTAATTTCCTTGCCGTTAAGGGTGAGCACGTGAAAGTTTGAATACACATCCAGATCCCTGACAGGCACCAGTGAAACATTTGAAGGCATGTGTTCCCTGTTGCCTGAAAAGAAACCTATGGCCATGTTGGCGCTGCACAAATCCGACTGAATGTTGACTTCAGCAGGATTGATGAAAATTTTGGGCAGCACTCCGCAGGATTTCAGCCTGTCCGTAAAAGGCACATAATGCTTTGTATCTTCACTCAGGGCAATCACACGCTCGTTTTTCAGGTCGCTGAGGCATATGAAATCGCAGGAGGACAGGGGATGCTGGTTGTTGATGACGGCAAATATTTCTGCCCTGCAGTACAATGAAGATCTGAATTCCTTCTCGTTGTATGGGGCGGTGCAGATGCACATGTCCACTTCGTTGGCCAGCAACGCCTGTTCGCACTTCAAGTCCGGATATTTTTTGAATAATACATTTACTTCAGGGTGGGAACTCATGAAGTTGCTGATGAAGTTTTTCGGCAGCATGAAAAAAATTCCTTCGGCATAGCCTATTGACAATGTTTCCTTGCTTGAATTTTTGGCAAGCCTTATGTGATGTATTGCCAGATGATATTGTTCCAATGTTGTTATTGCGTAGTTTTTTAAGATTTCACCGTATTCTGTCAGCTCTAGGCCACCTGCGTTACGGTTGAACAAGGGGGCATCGAATTCCTCCTCCAGTTTGCTTATAGCCTTGCTGAGCCCCTGCTGCGATATGTATAGGTTCTTTGCCGCCTTGGAAATGTTTTTGTATTCGCAGGTTTCCAGGAAAAGCTGCAGTGTCCTGATGTCCATAATTTCTCCTTATATGCTTTTATAATATTATACTATTATTTTTCATCATCAGCTACAAATTTTAGTTGTAATTTATTTAACAAATATGTGTTTTACAGCTGAACAATTTTCAATTAATCTATAGAAGTAACAACTAAAATTTTATAAAAAGGTGGAGATTTTATGAAATCAACAGGTAAGAAAGGCTTGTGCCTTTTGCTTTGTGCTTTGTTAATATTTTCTCTTTTTGGCTGCGCAAAGACTGAAGAAACTTCGGCTGCAAAGACTGAAAATGAACCAAAGCAGGTTCAGGAAACAACATATACGTCAGAAAGCAAGGGCTTCGGAGGAACAGTGACCGTAACAGGCAAATTCAAGGGTGATGAGTTGGTTGAACTGACGGTATCAGCGCCTGATGAAACAAAGGACATCGGAGGAAAAGCCGCAGAAACTCTGCAGGCTGCCATACTTCAGGCAAAGTCAGCCGATGTGGAGAGCATATCCGGAGCTACATACACCAGCCAGGCTGTTTTGTCAGCAGCAAAGAAAGTTTTCAATGAAGCTGCCGGAATACAGGAAACAGCTGAAATTAAAATGAAGCCGGGAACCTACACGGGTTCGGCAAATGGCTACAGCGGTATAATAGTTGCCACGGTAACCGTATCCGAAAATGAAATACTTAAGATAAAACTGGAAAACACAACAAATGAGGACAGCACCATTAAACCCGACCAGCCTATGTACATAATGCAAAACATAGCTGTAAGGGAACTGGACCAGATTTTTCACGACGTTGAAACGTTACTTCCCGAAAGAATCATAAAGGCTCAGTCATTGAGCGTTGATGCAGTTACAGGGGCAACGGCCAGCAGCAACGGAGCGCTGGCAGCAGTGAAAAATGCCGTGAAGGAAGCCGGTGCAGATCCTGAGGCATTCAACAGGACTGTTGCAAAAAACACTGCCGAAGAAACTTATGACTGTGATGTAGTGGTCGTAGGCGGAGGAACCGCAGGAACAACTGCAGCTGCTCAGGCCAAGGAGCTGGGAGCCAAAGTTGTTCTTATTGAAAAATCTGCAAGGCTTGGAGGAACAGGCGGACTGTCCGCGGGACCAATGGCCCTGAATACGGATGCTCAACTGGCACTGGGACTTGAAGCGGATGTTAAATCATACTATGACCATTATGACGAGCTTATGCACTGGTCCATTAAGGGAGCCCTATTCAGCCAGCTGCTCAATAAGTCGGCTGAAACATTTGACTGGCTCAATGCAAACGGAATGAGCCTTGTGCCCGATACAGGATGGTTTGCAGAAACTCACGGCAAGACTTCCCTCACATGCTACACGTCTTTGCCTTACATGGGACTGGAAGTAAGGAATTATTTTGAGAACCTGGCAAGCAAGGTTGATACTGTATTGATGGAAACCACAGCAAAATCATTGATAACAGATTCCAACGGAAAGATAACCGGTGTGATTGCAGAAAAATATGACGGAACGAAGGTTACTGTAAACGCCAAGGCAGTCATAATGGCTACAGGCGGTTTCGGCGGCAATCAGGAAATGATGCAGGAAAAGCTGGGAGCTGTGTACAATCTGCTGGGAGTAAGGCAAAATGACGGTTCCGGACTCAATATGATGCTTGAAGCAGGTGCCAATGAATACAATGATACAGCCATATGCACCCACGCCATAGGCATTCCGGGTGAGGTAACAGGCTTCAACGGATTTGACAGAACGATACCGTATTCTCTTATTACAAGTGCGGCACTTCTGCAGGTAAACGGAAACGGTGAGCGCTTCATGAACGAAGAAATTCAGGATACGGACATGACAAGAGGTTCAGTGACGCATGCAGCACAAGGCTCTTACTACTACGCACTGCTTTCACAGAAACAGGTTGATGCCATTGCACAAAAGGGAACAGGCGCAGTGGGTCAGCAGTATGACCCTATGGCATTCAGCTTCCAGTACCAGACCGCCGGCAAAGATGTGCCCATGACCAACATACAGGCAGTTTTGGATGCTGCAGTTGTTCAAAACCTGGCATTCAAGGGAGCCACTCTTGAAGAGCTGGCAGAAAAGGCAGGGATGGATCCAGAAATATTGAAGATGAACGTTGCAGGATATGATGAATCCTGCGCCGCGGGCAAGGATGAAATATTCGGTAAGACTGTCAGCGAGCTGAATGCTCTTGGCGAGGGACCTTACTATGCCGTAAAAGGAACCACAGTTGCATACTGCACTGTTGGAGGCGTTGAAACTGCTTCTAACCTTCAGGTTATGAATACGGAAGGAAGACTCATAGACGGACTTTATGCAGCCGGAGTAGAATCCATAGGCAACATAATGGATGGAAAAGGATACACAAACGTATCAGGTATCGCACTTTCATGGGGGTTCAATTCCGGAAGAATTGCTGCAGAAAATGCTGTTGCGGCAATAAACAGGTAATAATCAAAAAACTGCGGCCAGGCCGCAGTTTTTGTTTTGAAAACGCATAAAAAAACTTTCCGCAAAAGGCGTACAGCTTGCCGGATGATTTTAAAAACTGCAAAAAAAACAGTTGACAAAGATTATTTTTTATTATATTATCTCAATTAATATAAATAAATGCGTTGACGCAGAGAAAGATATTTTGAACATTATCAGAGAGTTGGGTAAGGTGAAAGCCAACAATGCAAGAAATATGGAATATTCACTGCTGAGCAAATCCGCTTAAAGGAAATCGAGTAGGCGGGTGCGTGAACTCACGTTACAGGGCTAGAAGTTAACAGACTTCGAAGAGTGATGATACTATATCATAACTAGGGTGGTACCGCGAATCTTTCGTCCCTATAAGCACAGTTGCATTCAAATGTAAATGTGCTTATAGGAATGAAAGATTTTTTTAATTCCGATTATTTATTAAACTATGCGCAGAGTTTAATTTCTAAATTATTTCAATAGGAGAATGAATATGGAAACTAAAATTCAAGGTCAAACTGAAACAAATCAGATCACTAAGCAAAAATCAGTTGTTCCTCCATTTGTGGGAATTGCTGCAGTTTGGTTCGGCACACATGCAGGACCCGGGGTTGCATCCGGTAAGCAGGTTGCAACGTACTTTGCGTCTTACGGGAAATGGGGTATCATAACTCCGGTTCTGGCTATGGCACTTCTAGGCTTGGCAATGTATTATTCTTTGGAATATTCAAGGGTTCACAAGATTCATGACTTCAAGTCATTTACAAACAAGTTCTTTCATCCTTATGAGAAATTATTCAGCGCATTTTTTGAAATATCTTTCCTAGTCACATCGCTTCTGGCTCCGGGCCTTTGCATAGCTACAAGCGCAAAGCTTCTGGAACAGTTCTTCGGATTGAATATGTGGGTTGGAACAGTAATGATGGTTGTCATCTCTGTGATTCTAGTAATTTACGGTGCAGAGCTGGTTAAGGCGGCCTCAACGGCTCTGACTGTGGGAATACTTGTTGTTATAGCCATGCTGGTTGTACTTGGACTGAATGCAAGTGCAGGAGCCTTCAGTGCCAACTGGGCAGCTTCAAATACATCAGATTACTCACATAAAGGAGCTATATGGCTTGCAATTACCTATACTGGTTTCCAGACCACAGGAAATATAGGAAACTGCATATCGGTTTCACAGGGTCTCAAGAGCAAGAAGGAATCAATGATGTCAGCAACACTCGGAATAATATTAAACTCTTTGATGCTGGTTGCAATTGTTATTGTAAACTTCGCTTACCAGCCTGATTCCATCAAGAGTCTTCTGCCGAACTACTACATCGTTCAGCAGATCGGATACCCCATACTTGAAAGTGTGTATGTGGTGTTTGTCATCATGGCATCTCTTTCAACAATAATCGGTTTTGCATTCGCTCTGGTTGCCAGATACGGAAGCAAGGAATATATGGTAAAGAGAATTAAAACAGAAAAGTCAAGAAACATACTCATTGTAATGACAATGCTTGTTTTGGACGTAATGGTGTCCACATTCGGCATTGCGTCAATAGTGAACATCGGCTACAAGTACCTGGGATACTTCGCAATATTCGTAGTTTTGTTCCCGGTAATAATAGTAGGAAACATAAGAGGCAGAAAAGAAAAATCTGCTTAGACAATGCTGCGAAGCGTACGCTTCGCTGCATTTTTTAAAGGAGGAAGAAATGACAATCATAGTGCTTATTAAACAGGTACCGGACATGGAAAAGGTCAGGTTTGACAGGGAGAAAGGGAGAATAGACAGGTCCTCTGCAGGAACTGAAATAAATCCGTTTGATTTGAATGCCCTTGAAGCGGCTTTGCAGATAGGAGAAAACACGGGAGCAAAGGTAGTTGCGCTCTCCATGGGACCTCCCCAGGCGGAGGAAGCATTAAGGGAAGCAATCGCCAGAGGAGCTGATGAAGGAATTCTCTTAAGCGACATGAAGTTCGGCGGTTCTGATGTGAAAGCAACATCAGGAATACTGTCAGCAGCCATAAAAAAGATTGGGGATTACGACCTGGTCATAGCAGGCATCCAGACCGTTGACGGAGACACCGGACAGGTTGGTCCGGAAGTTGCAGGGTTATTGAACATTCCGCACATAAGCAGCGTTGAAGAAATAAGAAGCTATTCAGAAGAATCCATCGATGTGGTCTGCAGTGTGTGGGAAGGGCTGTATCTCAAAAGAGGCAGGTATCCGTTGCTTATGACTGTGACCAAGGATGTGAACGTACCGAGGCTTCCTTCCTTTAAAAACAAAATGAAGGCAAGAAAGGCAGAAATTACAAAGTGGTCTGCCGAGGATCTTAAAGATTTTACAGATGAAACAAAAATGGGAGCAAAAGGCTCACCCACAAAGGTTAAAAAAATAGAAGTTCCTTCACAGTCGCAAAGAGAAGGAAAAACATTCAAGAATGACGACAGCACAGCGATATCGGAAATGATAAACGTCTTAAAATCACAAAAGGTGCTGAAGCAGGAGGTTTAAATGGAAGTTAAGGAATACAGCGGAGTTTTGGTTTTCGCGGAACAAAACAAAAATGCCATACACAAGGTTGCATATGAACTGCTTGGCAAAGGAAGAGAACTTTCAGAGAAACTTCAGTGCAGACTCATGGCTGCAGTGCTGGGACCGGATAAAACAGACGTAAACGAACTGATTTACAGGGGAGCAGACACCGTCTATCACGTATGTGACGAAAAAATCTTCAGCGTTCCTGATGAAATTGCATACGCTGGAAATCTCGTGAAGCTTATCGGAGAGTTAAAACCTGAAATATGCCTGTTCGGAGCTACATCCTTCGGGAGAAGTGTTGCGCCAAGAGTTGCAGCCATGCTGGAAACCGGTCTTACTGCAGACTGCACTGACCTTAAGATAGATGATGACATGAAGCTGGTACAAATAAGGCCGGCGTTCAGTGAAAACATATTGGCACACATAAAGTCAGACAACTATCCTCAGATGGCTACAGTAAGGTACAAGGAGTTCGAAGAAGCTTCAAGAGATCAGTCCAGGACAGGTGAAATCATTAAATTGGAAGCGGTATTGAGCAGTTCAAATACTGTTGAAGTTCTGGAAGAATTGTCAATTGAGGACATTAACATTGCAGATGCCCATGTGGTTGTTTCTGCAGGAGTTGCAGTAAAAAGCGCGGAAGACCTAAAAATGATAAACGAACTTGCCGATCTTCTGGGAGGACAGGTTGGTGCATCAAGGGCACTGGTGGAAACAGGTCTCATATCTAAAGCCCATCAGGTGGGATACAGCGGCAGCAGGGTTAAACCCACAGTCTACATTGCATGCGGCATTTCAGGAGCACCGCAGCACCTGGCCGGCATGAAGGAATCTGATGTAATAATAGCAATAAACAATGACCCGTCGGCACCCATATTCAACGTGGCCGATTATTCCATAGTAGGGGACATGTATAAAATCATCCCGGAACTTATAAGAGCAATTAAGAATTAAAAATTAAGAGTTAAGAATTATTAGTTATGTCAGTATTGTGAAATTTTAAAGGTATAATAAGCCAGAGTTATAATGAAAATACTACTTTTTTTTAAGTATTGAAATATGGAGGAATCATGAACGATATTATCATAAAGAAGATGCAGGAAATTGTGGGAGCGGACTATGTGGTTTCCCACCTTGACAAAGTTGCAAGCTACTGCGAAGATGAAACTGAAAAGGCGGTAAAGCCAAAGGTTTGTACGGACTGCATAGTGGTTAAGCCTTCTACTGCAGAAGAAATATCTGAAATAATGAAGTATGCCAATGAGAACAAACTTCCGGTCATGGCAAGGGGAGGAGGCACAAGCCTTTCGGGCGCAGCAGTTGCCATAATGCCTACCATCATTGTTTCAATGGAAAGAATGAACAGGATTATAGAGGTTGACGAGACTTCCATGACCGTGGAGTGCGAAGCAGGGGTTACACTTTTGCAGATAGGTGAACATTTCAGCAAGCATGACACCTTGTACTTCCCCATCCATCCCGGCGATGAGGGTGCTCAGGTAGGCGGATTGGTTGTTATGAATGCCGGCGGAGTAAGAGCCGTAAGATACGGAGTCATGAGAGACCAGGTAAAGGCGCTGGAGGTTGTGCTTCCCACAGGTGAAATAATTCATGCGGGAGGAAAGCTCATAAAGAACAATGCAGGCCTTGACATCAAGGACCTGATCATAGGCAGCGAAGGAATATTGGGGATAGTAACAAAGGCTACTCTGTCAATCAAACCAAAGGACAAGTATACGGGAAGCCTTCTGGTTTCATTTGAAAACGAAGAGGATGCCGTAAAGGCGGTAACAGAAATGTTCAAAGCAGGAATAAGACCGCTTGCCGTGGAGTACATGGAAAAAACAGCAATTTTAAGAGCTGCAAAAGACATTGGCATGACATGGCCTTCTGACGTTGGAAATGTTGACTTGTACTTCATCGTTTCAGAAAGAAAAGAAGATGACCTGTACGAGATGTATGAGACAATAGTGGGAATTTGCGATGAAAACAACGCCTTGGACAGCTTTGTGGCTGAAAGTTCCAAGGAGCAGAGGACGCTTCTGGAAATAAGAAGCCATGTGTATCCAAGCATGCACAAGATGGTTGTTGATGCCATCGATGCCGCGATCCCCATGAAAAATCTTTCCAGGTACATGGAAGGAATCAAGAACATAAACAACAAGTATGGTGTAGAAATATCCACCATAGGACACATCGGCGACGGAAACCTTCACAACAGCATTCTTACAGAGGATGCTTCGAAACCTGAATGCTACGACCAAATATCAGATGAAATTTTCAAGCTTGTTATCCAGTGCCAGGGCTCTATCACAGGAGAACACGGCGTAGGAAAGGTAAGAAACGAAAAACTCAAAATGCAGTTTACAGAAAAGGAACTTCAGATTATGAAGGCCATCAAGAATGTTTTTGACCCCAACAACATTCTGAATCCAGGTACCGCTCTGTAAAATAATGTTTTTAATGCCGCTGTCCGGTGTATAATATACAGAAAGCGGCATTTATTCTGCCGACGTGAGAGGCTAATATGAACTATGTTTATTCAAATGAAGAACTGAAAAATGTAATTGACTGCAGCAGCATGACTATGGTTTATTTCGGAAGTGTAGTTTGCGGCGTGTGCAGTGCTTTGAAACCAAAAATAGAAGAGATGCTTTCAATGTATCCTCACATAAATGCAGTGCAGGTGGATGTGGATAAGTCTCCTGATATTGCAGCTTCAAACAGCATTTTTACAATTCCCGGAATCATCCTTTTCATTGAAGGCCGTGAAGCCATACGTCAGGCACGGTTCATAAGCGTTCCTGACCTTGATGAGAAGATATCAAGATACTATGAATTGTTTTTTGAAGAATAGAGCCGCAGGCTCTTTTTTTTTCATAATTTGACAGCTTGATTTTGTATAGCAGGTATTTGCAGGGGCAAAATAAGTTTACAAAAATGATTGGAGGCAATTACTTGAAAATTTACAGGGTAAACATGACAAATCTCACGTTCTCTGCTGAAGAAGTTCCTGAAAGATGGAAGCTGCTGGGTGGACGAGGTCTTACTTCATCCATTATTTCCGAAGAAGTTGACCCAACCTGCAATCCATTGGGAAGCAAAAACAAGCTTGTGTTTGCTCCGGGTTTGTTTGCAGGTACCAAGGCTGCCAATTCCGGACGGCTTTCCGTGGGAGCAAAAAGTCCACTGACCGGCGGAATAAAGGAGAGCAATTCAGGAGGAACAGCAGCTCAGAGGCTTGCTAAGCTGGGCGTTAAAGCACTTATCATCGAAGGAATGCCCAAGGATGACAAATGGTATACAATCCATGTCCACAAGGACGGCGTCAACATCAAGGAAGAGACTGAGCTGATGGGCAGGGGAAATTACGAGGTTGTACAAACAATAACCTCACGATACGGTGAAAATACCGGTATAATGACCATAGGCCAGGCAGGCGAATACAAAATGTCCATGGCCAATATTTCTGTTAAGGACCCAAAGGGACACCTGAGAAGCGCAGGCAGGGGAGGTCTAGGAGCCGTTATGGGATCCAAACGAATAAAGTTCATCTCCCTTGACGATAACGACGGCGATGGAATAGACATAAAGGACAAGAAAAAATTTGACGAGGCAGCGAAGATTTTCAACAAGGGCCTTTTAAGGCATCCTGTCAGTGGGGAAGCACTTCCTAAGTATGGTACGGACGTGCTCGTAAACATCCTTAACGAGGCAGGCGGACTTCCCACCAAGAACTACCGCATGGGCAGGTTTGAAGGAGCAGAAAAAATCTGCGGAGAAACCATGTATGACAACATTGTGGCAAGAAACGGCGACACCACCCACGGCTGCCACGTGGGCTGCGTAATACGCTGCTCACAGACTTACAACGACAAGGACGGCAGCTATATCACATCAGGCTTCGAATATGAGACCATATGGGGGTTCGGCGCAGGCTGCATGGTTGACGATCTTGACATCATAGCTCACATCGACCACCAGTGCGATGACATAGGCATTGATACAATAGATACAGCCGGCACCATGATGGTGGCCATGGAGGCAGGATTGCTGAACTGGGGCGACGGCGAAGGAATATTGAACCTTATAAAAAATGAAATAAAAAACGGTACGCCCCTTGGGAGAATTTTGGGAAACGGCCCGGATTTTACAGGAAAGGCATACGGTGTAAGCCGCGTACCCACAGTTAAGGGGCAGACCATGCCGGCATATGATTCCCGAGCGGTGAAAGGAATAGGAGTAACCTATGCAACCACTCCCATGGGAGCCGACCATACGGCGGGATACTCGGTGACTGCTAATATCCTGAAGGTCGGCGGCTCGTTGGATCCGCTTAAAAAAGAAGGTCAGACAGAGCTTTCAAGAGATCTTCAGATAGCCACGGCTGCAATAGACAGCACAGGGCTGTGTTTGTTTGTATCTTTTGCTGTTCTGGACTTTGACGAGGTTTTTGCAGCACTTCTCGACATGATAAACGCCCAGTACGGAACTCAGTGGACAAAGGAAGACTGGAATGAATACGGCATGAACGTATTAAGGATTGAAAAGGACTTCAACAGGCGTGCAGGGTTTACCAGCAATGATGACAGATTGCCTGAATTTGTGTCGGAGCCCATACCGCCGCATAACGCAGTATGGGATATAACAGGCGAAGAGCTCGACAGGGTTCTTATGTTTTAAAGGAGGCAGTATGGAAGTTAACGTTAAATTGTTTGCCACTCTCAGAGACGGACGTTTTAAGGAAGAAAAGGCAGACGTACATGAAAATACCCAGGTCAAGGATGTGATTTCCAGGTACAACATCCCTGAAAAAGAAGTCAAAATTTGCCTGGTGAACGGCCGGGACGCCGCTTTTGACCAGAAGCTGAACAACGGAGACACACTGTCATTGTTTCCGCCGGTAGGAGGAGGTTGATGAGCGCAAGGCTCCCTCCCAGGTATGAAAGAAACTACAAGACAATATCAGAAGAAGATCAGAAGAAGCTTTCAAAGACAACGGTTGCCATTGTAGGATGCGGAGGTTTGGGAGGAACCATGGCCGAGGAATTTGCCAGGCTGGGAGTAGGAAAGCTCATACTGGTGGATGGCGATACATTTGTTGAAAGTAACCTTAACAGGCAGCTTTTTTCAACAGAAGACAATATCGGTACCAAGAAGGTGCAAGCAGCAAAGACAAGGCTCCAGAAGGTAAATTCAGAGGTTGAACTGGTTTTGGTGGACGATTGGTTTGACGAAGACAATGCAGACACCATTTTTCAGGGAGCCGACCTTGTATGTGACGCTCTTGACTCCATCCAAAGGCGCATTGACCTGGAAGCATCGTGCCACAGACTCAACAAGCCGCTGGTGTACGCAGGCATAGCAGGCTGGTTTGGAATGATGGGAGTAAGCTTTCCCGGGGATTACAGCGTGCTCAGGTTATTCAAGGACGGTAAGGAAAACGACAGGGGTGTTGAAAAGTCCTGGGGTAATCCTGCCTTCACACCGTGGGTTGTCTCAAGTCTTGCTGTTGCTGAAGCCGTGAAGATTGCAGTGGGAAGAGAACCTGCCCTTAGAAATTCCTGGCTGCAGGCAGACCTTTTGTTCATGGAATTTGAAACTTTTGAAATTTCAAAGTAAAATTACCTTAATTTATAAAAAGACAATGCTTATAAAAAACTGCAGCGGGGGCATAATAGTTTAGAAAAGTGTTGATGCTTTTCAATATATTTTAAGGAGACCAACATGGAAGGCAAAGTTCAAAAAATGGATCAACACAATCCAGGTATCAAATGTGTTGTTAACACATGTTACTATTATGCACAGGGAGACCACTGCAATGCACAGAAAATAGAAGTTCAGAGCCGCGATGCAAAGACAGCCAGAGAAACAGACTGTGCTACATTTACGCCCGGCAACCAAAGCATGTCATAGCTAAAAAGTTAAAAAATTGTTCCTTTCAAAGGCAAAAATTGACAAACATCAAATTCTATAATTAAGAATAGATCGGTCATAATCATTGTTCCTTTGCGGGAACAATTTTTTATTGGAGGAAAGTTTTCCTCTTTATTGGCTCCTTGCTGAATTTACAGAAAATTTAATTGAAAAACTCTGGTTCTGGTATATAATAAATATAATTACTTACTTTGGAAGGAGACTATAATGTATTCAATGCCGTTGTACAGGCCTCCAAGCGAGGCAAGAAGCCTTATTATACAGGTAACTGAAGGATGCTCACACAACAGATGCAGGTTTTGCTACATGTACAAGTGTAAGCAGTTCAGGATGAAGTCAGACAGGGAGCTCAAGGAGCATATAGAGTGGCTTAAACCACACTACAGTCATGCGGAAAGAATATTTCTCGCTGACGGAAACGTGCTTTGCCTAAAGACGGAAAAAATTCTTGAGATGCTTGATTACATAAAGAAGGAATTCCCGAATGCAAAAAGGATCAGTTCATATTCCGGACCGCTGGATATATTGAGAAAGTCCGAAGAGGAACTTAAATCAGTAAGAGAAGCAGGCATAGAGCTTTTGTACATGGGAGTGGAAAGCGGCTCAGACAGGGTTCTATCACTTATGGATAAAGGCGTTAACCAATCTCAGATGATTGAAGCAGGACAAAAGGCTATTCGGGCAGGCTTCAAGCTTTCCTGCATGATAATTTCCGGACTTGGCGGCAAGGAAATGATGCATGAGCATGCACTGGAATCAGCGAAGGTTATTTCAGCCATCAATCCCCACTATTTCTCGCTGCTGCGGCTGGTGGTTGAAGAGGAATCCGAGCTGGCAGAGGATATAAGAAAAGGAAGTTTTCAAATGTTGTCACCCATGGAGGTTCTTGAAGAAAACATATTGATGCTGGAAAATATGGAGCTTGAAGACTGTATATTCAGGGCAAACCACGTATCAAACCACGTCAACCAGGCAGGTACCCTGAACAGGGACAAGGACGTGCTGGTTACAAGGCTGAAAGTATTAAGAGACAGCGGTAATTTCATTCCAATGGAATATGACACGCTGTAATAAGATGTCAACTCAAAAGGCTGCTCCGGCGGCCTTTATTCTTTCGATATAAGTTGACACCCAACTTAATTTTGGCTACCAGAAGATAAGCAAACAGGTGAGCTTCATAAAATAATAAATCTTCTTATATGTAAATTTAAAAGCTGCTTTGGAAATTCCCAAGCAGCTTTTAAATTTAAAAAAAAATTCAATTGCAAATTTTTCCTTAGAATAATAAGCGTCTCTCAAGAAATAATAAAAAAGGGAAACGAAAGGAGACAATCATGAAAAACGATCCAAAACCGGATGACAGAAGAGACAATGTTGACAGAATACAAAACAACATTGATAATACAATCGCCAACTACAGGGAAACAAAAGATCTCATAAAAAATGTCGAGAACTCAAAGGACAGACAGGACCTGATCGCCAAAAATCAGAGAAGAGAACAGGCAGTGAAGGGTATGAGGGAAGAAATAAGAGACGAAGCCATAGACAAGAAAAACGGATACAAGTAACAAAAAAGCTCCTCCACGAGGAGCTTTCTCTAATTAACTACGTTTATAGGATTTCCTTCCACGAATTTTTCAATGTTTCCATAGGTGTATTCCATGAGTCTTTTTCTTGCTTCAATCGGTGCCCAAGCTATGTGTGGCGTTATAATCATGTTCCTTGCCTGAAGCAGGGGATTGTCACTTCTTATCGGCTCCGTGGAAACAACGTCACAGGCAGCAGCTGCAACCTTTCCGCTGTTAAGAGCGTCTCTTAAATCTTCCTCCACAATCAGTGGCCCCCTTGAATCGTTGATTATTATTACGCCGTCTTTCATTTTATTAATGTTGTCCTTGTTTATTATTCCCTGTGTCTTCGTAGTCAGCGGGCAGTGAAGCACTATGACGTCTGAATTTTCCATTAGTGTGTCAAGGTCTGTATACTTAACGTTTTCATTTTCGAGTTCCGGATTTGGGTGTGATGCGTTGGCAAGAATTTTCATACCCATTGCCTGTGCAATCTGACCTGTCTTTTGTCCGATTTTTCCGTAACCTATTATTCCCATGGTTTTTCCGTCAAGTTCCATGAGAGGATAGTTCCAGTAACACCAATCTTTGCTGTTGGTCCAGTCTCCGTTTTTTACGGATATAGAATGTTCACCAATGTGGTGGCATATTTCAAGCAGCAAGGCTATGGTGAACTGTCCCACTGATGAAGTCCCATAAGTGGGTATGTTCGAAACGACAATGCCTCTTTCTTTTGCAGCAGCTGTGTCAACGATGTTGTAACCTGTTGCAAGAACGCTTATGAATTTCAGATTGCTGCATTTTTCCATGGTCTCTCTTGTAACCGGAGATTTGTTGGTAAGAACTATTTCAGCGTCTCCGATCCTTTCTGCAGTCAGTTCTTCAGGTGTGCGGTCATAAACGGTTACGACGCCTAGTTCCATTATTCTATCCCAGGATAAATCTCCGGGGTTCAGTGTATATCCATCCAAAACTACTATTTTCATATTATTCTCCATACGTGATTTAACTTTTAATACTGAAATTGTATCAAACATCTGGTTTCAATGCAATTAAATTGTGGAATCCATGAAAACGTAATAATTTGGTTGACAAAATTTTATTAATGGAATATAATCCACTTATGGAATAAATTAGCGAACTGATAAAGGCAAACCCGGTGAAAATCGGGGACGCAAAGCCACGGGCCTTAAGGTCATGACCAAGGTAGCCGGGTTACCAAATTTGCAAATACGTGAGTATTAGCTCTGTTTGGCGACCCATTCAGAGCTTTTTTCGTCCAAAAATTACCCTTTGGGACATTAGAAAAGGAGATCTAAAAATGAAAGACGTAAAAAAAGTATCATTAATTTTAGCACTTCTGTTAACACTAGTTTTTCCAACTGTAGCTTTTGGGGAAGATCTAAATGGTGACACACAAACAAACGAAGCAGCTGCAGATGACATCCAGGTTGAAGCAGAAGATTCCGATGACATCATTGACGAAGATACTGCAGAGACAGATGGTGAAGACACGGAAGAGGGAACAGGAAAAGGAAATGTAAAGGACAGATCTTGGAAAGAAGCCAAGGCAGCTGTAGAAGCCGACAAAAATGAAATCGAATCTTTGAAGGACGAAGTTGGAGCCAAGCTTGAAGAAGTTGAAGCACAGCTTGAAGCAGCCGAAGCAGCAGGCGATGAAGCAAAAATAGCAGAACTTAAGCTTCAGCTTCAGAACCTTAAAATTGAGCAAAATGAATACAAGTTGCAGCTTAAGTCTAAAATAGCAGAAATGCAGGAGATTGTAAGAAACAAGTATACTGCAGAAGAGCTTGAAGAGCTTGCACAGGTATCCGAAAGCTTAGCAAGCCTGGGAAGCATTGAAGTTATTCCTGTGGAAAATGTTCTGTTCCTAAAAGGAAATGCAAAGTTTGACACTCCTCCGGTAATAAAGGAAGGCAGGACGCTGATACCGGTAAGGGCTATTTCCGAGGCCATGGGAGCAGACGTTGATTACAACAGTGAAGAACAGACTGTGACAATAACAAAGGACGGCAAGGTCATAGTATTCAGCCTGGCCGAGGGAACCGTGTCAGTTAATGAATCAGAGGCCGCAATCGATGTTCCGGCAGAAATAATGAACAACAGAACAATGGTTCCTCTGCGTTTCATAGCTGAACAGCTGGGACTTACAGTAGAATGGGATCAGGAACTGGAAACAATAACTATTGAATAAATCTCCTCCTCTTTAAGGGTTCTGGCACTTTTTGCCGGAACCTTTTTTTATTAACACCATTAAATGTAAGAATGAACCCAAAGCACTTCTGCAGCCCTGCTTCCCGGATTTCTCCACTTATGGGACCTGGTGGACTTAAAGTGGATGGAATCTCCTTCCTTAAGAACAAATTCGTTCAAATCATCCAATACGACCAAAAGTCTGCCTGACAAGACGTAAATGAATTCTTCTCCGCTGTGGTGGCTGTGAGATTTGAAGTCACCGCAACCCGGACTTATTGTAAAGCGCATGGAGTCAAAGGTAGTCTCATTGCTGTCAATAAGGGACTGTATGCTGATGCCTTCAAGACCTGTAAGGATATTGATGCCGGTTCCCTTTCTGACAAGCTCCCTTTCAACTTCGCTTGTAATGTCAAAAAAGCGTATGGTGCTTTCCCCGTAAAAGGTTGCAAGCTTATCCAGAATATCAAATGATACACCGGTCCTTCCGTTTTCGATGCGGCTTAAGTATGAAGGTGATATACCAACTGCCTGGCTGACTTCTTCAAGCGTGTACCCTTCATTTTCCCTGTAATTTTTGAGTTTGCTGTGATAAAGCTCCTTGCAGTATTTTTTCTGCTGAGAAGAACGGGATGCCAGTTCCTTGGACATAAGCTGCTTGATCATTGCAATGCTCATGTTTTTAGTGTTGGAATACTCACGTATTTTTTTCAGAAGCTCTATGTCATGGAAGTCATAAAATCTGTAATTGTTGCCTTTCCTTTTTGACACTATGAGGCCGGCTTTTTCCCAGTTCCGTATGGTTGCAGGAACCACACCTACTATTTTTGCAACGTCACTGATGTTAAAGCCAATCTGTTCAGCGTCGTAGGCCTTTTGGCTTTCATTATAATCAGTCATGAGTTTATCCTTTCTATATTTGTTAAATTAATATTATACTAAACTGGACAAAATTTCAATAGCAAAATAATTTGCACAACAATATAAAATAAAATAAAAAACATAGGAAATATATATCTGATTTTCCTTGATATAAAGGCAAACATGAAAAATTTTAAATCAGGTAATTTTAAAAAAATATCCATGAGACAAGTTAAATTGCTAACAATATTTAAGGTTGACGTATCTTAAGGGCTATTTGATATTTAAAATAATGAACAGGAAAAAACGTTACAATAAATTAAAATATATTGTTAACAGCAAAAAGATATAATATAATTGTAGCAATATTGATTATATACTTTGTATTGTTATTTCATGAATTTTAAGCAAGGGGCAAACAGGTGGTTAGTAAAATCAGTAAGTATTTATTTTCATCGATTGATGACAGAAATTTGTCTGTTGTTGTTTTTGCATTGCTTTTTTCTTGGCTGTTGGCATTCCCTTTTGAAGGTCAGTCTCTATATGCTTTGGCAGCTGAATATGACTTTAATCCGCATAACATGATGTTTGCTTCCGTAATATTTCACTTTTTGGGGCTCCTAAGTTCGGGAATGTTTGTAAGCTCATTGAAAGGCGTTAAAACGACAATGGTGGTCACTGTTTTGTTCTGTATGGCAGGTTCATTTGTCCTGTTATTTCCGCCGTCAGCGTTTTGGGCTGTATTTCTTGCAGTGAGTTCTTTTCTTATGGGATGCTGTGTTTCAGCTTGGAGTTATTATTTCAAAAAATACACTCCCAGAAACATGCGAATGATAACCGCCGCAGATTCATTGATTTACAGCAATTTATTGATGATTGCCATCAATGTGACATCCATAAAAATATCGGTTTATGCGGGTATATTCATTTCTGTAGCAATTCTTGGGATAGGAGTGTTTTTTATATCTAATCTTAAAGTTGAAGAAAGCAAGTCAGCTTGTGTTTCTGATGGTTATAAAAGTCAGGAAAATTCAAGTCTGGAAAAACCCCTTGGCCTTTTGTGTATATTCATAGTGGTAATAACTGTAAATTCAGGCTTGATGTACAGAGTCATAAACCCAGCTTTCAGCAATTTTGAATGGCTGACAAGCTGGTATTGGGCAATTCCTTATATAGCTGCCATTTACATAATGAAGAATGTACCGGGCTCAATCAACAGATCATACATTCTTATTGTTGGAATTGCAATGATAGGATTTGCTTTTATCGCATTTATGACATTTGGTAATACACTGATAAATTATCTGACAGTTGACACTTTGATTCTTGGTGCTTTTGGAGTGTATGATCTGTTTTGGTGGAGCATACTTGGCGAAATGCTTGAGTTTCATGATAATCCTTCTAAAATCATGGGAGCAGGTCTTTCAGCCAATGTTCTAGGAGTCTTGCTGGGTGGGGTTCTGGGAAATTTGCTGATTAAAACAAGTTCTGTAAAAAGCAATACATCAATAGCAGCTCTGGTCATTATATTTATAATACTTATAATCCTTCCGGTGCTGCACAAACAGCTTTTGATGCTGTTGAAAAATCATGCATTTCTTACTATTATTTCGGATATGACACAGGAACAGCGTCTGTCAGCGAAAAGAAATGTCACTGTAATTGGAAATCTCACAGACAGGGAAAGCGAAATTGTAGAGCTTCTGCTTAAAGGAAGAACTTATAAAATGGTTGCGGAAGAATTGTTTTTAAGTGAGAATACTGTAAAGACCCACATAAAGAACATATATTCTAAGCTTAACATAAACAGCAAGGCAGAACTTATTAAACTGCTGGCAGATGAATATGCTGACAGATAATCTGTCTAGTTTGCAGTATTTTGAACATCACCCTTTATGGGTGATGTTTTTTAATGCAAATCATTAATTAATGGTGATGACTTTTTATGTGAGAAATGATACTTTGTTTCATATGAATAAAGGTGGAGGAAGAATTGTCATGGGCACAATAAGAAAAAGAATTCTTATGCTTGAAGCTGTAATCTGTATCTGGCTTTTGGTTATGATTTCTTTTCTTAATGAAGTATCATTAAATAATACTGACGGTGTTGTTTTTTTGGTATTTGAGTCAGCGGCAATTCTTCTTTTATTTCTGCTGGTTAAGCAATTCAGAGACTATGAGGACGCAAAGCTTATTGTAGATAACACGATCATCAGGATACCATTTGCGTTAATGAATGATGATAATGGTGAAAATTTGGAGATTCATATTTCCTGCTTCGGAATTCTGTTGGATTCAAAGGTCATAAAATACAACATGAAAAATATTAGCCTTAAAGACATTGAAATAGACAATGAGTATATCTGCATAAACTATTCCGTAAAGAAAAAAGATAGGCAGGTATGCATTCTTCACGGCAACATCAGCAATTTAGAACAACAGGTGATATTGAAACGCTTTCGCTACGAAACAGGAATTACCCCGGTAATAAAGTAATTGAAATTTATAGCTGACCATAACCAGCAGCTATTTAAATATTAAGAGGAGGTAACATGAAAAATAAAAGAAGATTAGCAATTTTACTTACCTTGGCAATGATCATAACCATGATTCCGTTGCCTGTTTTTGCAATGGAGACAAACATGCTTTCCGATATGCCGGAAAACTGGTCCCGTGCAGCAATACAAAATGCCGTATTAAACGGTCTGCTGAAGGGAGACGACGGAAAGATACATCCAAACGATTATCTTACAAGGGCTCAAATGGCAGCAATCATAAATCGAGCTTTTGGAGCTGCTGAACAAGCAGCTTTAAAGGACTACAAGGATGTTCCAATATCGTCATGGTACTACGGTGATATGGCAAAGGCTGTTCAAATGGGAACATTTATGGGAAACGGCGGTCTCCTTGAGCCTGATAAGAATATTACAAGAGAAGAGGCATTTGCAGTTATAGCAAGAGCCTTTAAATTATCAGGAGGATCTACCGAAATTCTCAACAGATTTGCGGATAGAGAAATGGTGAGCAAATGGGCTGCGGAAGAAACGGCATCTCTTACAGAAGCCGGTTATGTTGCCGGCTCCGATGGCATGCTTAATCCAAAAGCATATATTACAAGAGCTGAATTTGCACAGATGATGGATAACCTGATTAAACAATACATAAAGGAAGCAGGCACATATACAGACATAGCTTCAGGAAACGTAATGATTAACGCACCCGGAGCAACACTTAAAAATGTTGTTGTAAAAGGTGATCTTATAATCGGAGACGGAGTCGGTGAAGGCAGCGTTACACTCGACAATGTGGATATTACAGGGCGAATGGTAGTGCGGGGTGGAGGACCAAACTCCATCATAGTCAAGGGTGATTCCTCCATAAATTCTATAATAATTGCAAAAGTCAACGGCAAGGTCCGCATCTGTTCGGAAGACGGAACAGAAATAGGAACTGTAATTATCGATGGTTATGATGACGTAATTGTTGAAGGTAATTACGAATCTGTAATAATTTCATCAAATGATATCACAGTTACAGCTACGGAAGCAAGTATTGAGAATGCATTGATTGAAGGAAACAATTCAATACTTATTGTAAAAGAGGGTTCTTACATTGAAACGGTTACCGTCAATGGAAACGGAGCCAGTGTTAAAGGGGAAGGAAACGTTGACGAAGTTCTGGTGTACGCAAACAATGTTTCTGTGGAAACAATGGACACTGCAGTAACCGCTGCAGAAAATGCCGGCAACGTAACTGCAGCAGGCAAGACAGTAACCCCGGGAACTACGGTTATAACCAGGCTGGAAACGCCCCGCAGTTCAAACAGCAAAGGGGTAACTCTTAAGGCAGCAACCCCTACAGCCAATCCACAGGCAGGAGAAGTCGAAATCGGAACCACAGTTGTATTGGCAACAACCACCTCCGGTGCCGCTATATATTATACAACAGACGGATCCACGCCAACAGCCTATAGCGCACTGTACGCTGAAGCCATATCCATAACTGGAGACACGGTGATAAAAGCCATAGCAATCAAAACAGGCATGAAGAACAGCGATGTTCTGACTGCTGCATATACTACAGCCTTAAATAAGGCAGCAACTCCTACAGCCAATCCACAACCCGGAGAAGTTGAAATCGGAACCACAGTTGCATTGACAACTACAACCACGGGAGCTGCGATTCATTATACAACGGATGGAAGCACGCCAACAAGCGAAAGCGGGGAGTATTCGACCCCAATAGCTATTAACGGGAATACGACCATTAAGGCGATTGCTGTAAAAAGCGGTATGGAAAACAGCTATGTTTTGACAGCGGTTTATACGATAATGAATTCAGATTTTGCAGGGGGCGCAGGTACGGAAGAAAACCCGTATCAAATTGCCACAGCATATCATCTTGACAATGTTAGAAATTATCAGGATGCTCATTTCATACAGATAGCAGATATCGATCTGCAGGACTATCTTTCTGAAGGTGGTGACGGTTACAATGAAGGAGAAGGATGGGTTCCAATCGGAGGATTTGATTCGGACAAAAGATTCACCGGAAGCTATGACGGAAACGGTTTTGTAATCAACAATCTCACAATAAACCGCAATGAAATGTATCAGGGTATGTTCGGGTATATCTCCAATGCAGTCATAAAAAATGTCATTATGGTAAATGTCGATGTTACAGGAAATATGTGGACGGCAGGGCTGGCAGCTTTTCAGGACGGAGGACAGATTACGAATTCATCATCAGAGGGTACAATCACAGGAACAGGAAACCTTGGCGGACTAGTGGCGCAAAGCAGCGGTGCTACATATAGCGCACTCATTGAAGGCTGCAGCACAGAAGGCCAGGTCCTGACGATTGACAGCACCGGAACACCAAACTATACGGGAGGATTGGTAGGAAGGACAAATTCGTCTGTTGTATCAAAGAGTTTTTCTTTGGCTGATGTAACAGGTGTAAATATCGTCGGAGGTCTGGTAGGATTATCATTTAACAGCACCATAGAAGAAAGCTATGCAGCAGGCAATATATCAGGAAACGAAACAATCGGAGGAGTAGCAGGAGAGGCTACCGGCACAATAAGTGACGTGTACTATTGCGGAATTATTGACGGAAATAACTACATCGGAGGCCTTGTAGGGAAATATTCAAGTTTGACCATAGAAAACGGATACTGTGTGGCTGAAAAAAGCGAATACAATGAGTACTATCCGTATCACCATTATTACGGACTGTACAACTACAGTTCCAGTCTGGTATCCAGCAGAATTTACAATGCATCGGTTTGGGACAATGATTACGATTATAACGGCTTCTATGAAAGAACTGTTGATAATATGAAAAAATTATTCACATACAAGAATTTTGATTTTCAGAACATATGGGGACACAATGCCTATGAAAACAACGGCTATCCGTTCCTGAGATGGCAGAGTTATGACCACGTGCCAGATTTTGCGGGTGGAGCCGGAACACAAGCAGATCCTTTCAGGGTTGCAACGGCTGAGCAGCTTGATAAGGTGAGATATTATCCGGAGTCATATTTTCTCCAGACTGCAAATATTGATTTGACTGAATATCTTGCTGCAGACAAAGCCGGATACAATTCAGGGGAAGGATGGGTTCCCATAGGAACAAGCAGCAAGCCTTTTGCCGGCAGCTATGACGGCAATGAGTTCTCAATTACAGGACTTTGGATCAACAGACCTAATGCTTACTACCAGGGGCTTTTCGGTTACTTAGTATCAGGAGCAACCATTATAGACGTCCATCTGATTGGGACTGAAATATACGCAGATGAGTACATAGGAGCCTTGGCTGCGTACAGTGCTGGTGAAATTTCTGGATGCAGCGCCGAATCGGTGAATATTATGTGCGAGGATATGTATGCAGGCGGTCTTGTGGGGCAGAACTCAGGTACTATAACAGACTGCTCAACAACTGGTATGGTCAGGGCGGATTACGAGTATGCAGGCGGTCTGGTGGCATACAATTACGGTAACGCTTCTTCAGGCTTTGACGGATACATCGGTGACAGTTTCAGCGAGGCGGATGTGACTTACTTGAATGCTGATCAATATGAGCTTGAAGGAGCCGGAGGTCTGGTTGGTTACAACAGCAGCGGAACCATAGAAAATTCCTATGCAACAGGCCAAGTTACAGGACACGAGTCTGTAGGAGGATTGGCAGGTGAAAACTGGCAGGGTACTGTGTCCGGATGTTACGCAACAGGAAACGTAAGCAGCATATCTGACTATGAAGGCTACCAGGGATACTATGCTGGCGGCCTCATAGGTGAAAACACCTATTTAAGCAGCGTCGTAAACTGCCATGCCGAAGGAAATGTAACCGGACATACTGACGTAGGCGGATTAGTGGGATACAACAGCGCCTTGGTCCAAAAATGTTTTGCTAAAGGCGACGTATCAGGTGTTGATAAAGTCGGAGGCCTAGTGGGAAATTCGTCCGGTACTATTGAGAACACCTACGCAACAGGATCAGCAGCAGGTACTCATTATATAGGCGGCCTTGTGGGTTATCTTGATTACTCATATGGAACCATCACAAACAGCTATGCTGCCGGCTTGGTTGCCACTGCCTCTTTTGACAGAGGAGGATTGCATGGAGGTTCCGTCAGACCTGAGTCTGTATTTAACTGTTATTATGACAGAATAACTACCGAACAAAATGATACAGGAAAGGGCGTCCCTCTTACAACCGAAGAAATGACTGATCAAGGCAACTTCATTGGCTGGGATTTTACAGAGGCAACGGGCATATGGATAATAGACTCTGACCCTGCATCGTATCCTTATTTCCAGTGGCAGACGGAAAACGTACCTGCTGCACCCATTGAAAGCCCAACTCTTTTGGGACTCTGGTCTTTTGATGAAGGAACAGGAACAACAGCATCGGACGGCTCGGGAAATAACAACCACGGCACACTTCAAGGATCAACATGGACCTACGACAGGGAGTCAGCTGAGAACAAGGCTCTTGAATTCGGCGTAAACAAATGGGTTGATATACCGGATACGATTAAACCGGAGAAAATAACTTTAAGCGCATGGATTTACATAACAGGGACCGACGGATCGGCAGCTCCGATTTTTTCGGCAGAAAAAGGATTGGGAGCCACAGGTTTTGCTTACCGATTGCAGATAACTCCTGACTGTAGGCTTAGAATGGAAGCAATCGCTCCTTACAGTGCAGGCGGCGCCAGGGTTTCCACATCTATGGAAACTTTGAATTTGAACCAGTGGTACCATGTAGCCGGAACATATGATGGAATAAACACAAAAATATATATAGACGGTTCGCTTGCTAAGAGTGACAATCACGGCACTTTCATCAATCTGAAGACAAATGAGGATATCACTGCCGCAATAGGACACTTGCAAGATTGGGGAGTTCAGTGGTTCAGAGGCACAATCGATGATGCACGCATATATGACGGTGTTCTTTCCCAAAAACAGATACAAAGTATAATCGGACCAGATGAATAATGTCTTTGATGTAATCAGATTCTGGTGAAAAAGAATGCAAAAAAACGGCTATCCTAAATGGAAGCCGTTTTAGCTTTTAACTTAAATCTTCAATTTTTTCACTGCCCATGTTCTCGGACTGCGCAATCAGCATTCCCAAAAACATAAGAACACATCCGAAGTAACCTCGAAGAGGCATGATCTCGTTCAGCATAATCAGTCCCCCTATGGCCGCAAACACCGATTCCATGCTCAGGGCTATGGCAGCATGTGACGGCTTTGCATGCTTTTGTCCCACAGCCTGGAGAGTGTAGGCAACTCCAGCTGACATGATTCCTCCGTAAAGTATGGGCACCAGCGCATTTGAAATTCCTAAAATGTTCACATCTTCATACAGGAATGCCGTAATAAGGCTGAACACTGAACAGGTGGCAAACTGTATGCTTGAGAGCTTTATGGCATCCACGTTCTTTACAAACTTGTCTATTACCAGTATGTGGCATGCCCAGAAAATTGCTCCGATTAAAACCAACAGGTCTCCGAACTCGATGGTGAAGCTTTCGTTGATGCTTAAAAAATACAGACCAACTGCCGCAGTCAATGCTCCAATCCAAGTTTTCATGTGTGTTTTCTGCTTGAACAAAATTCCTATGATAGGCACCAAGACGATATAAAGGCTTGTGATGAATCCTGCCTTGCCTGCAGTTGTGTAAATCAGTCCTATCTGCTGCAGTGACGCTGCTATGAACAGGACGCTTCCTGCAATTATACCTGATTTGAATGTAGTCTTTGTATCTGCTTGTTCTGTTTGAGCATCCTTGTTCTTTCTGCCGAAGAAATATATAACCGGCAGCAATGATATGCTTCCCAAAGCGAATCTTACTCCGTTGAAGGTGAAGGCACCCACATGCTGCATACCGACTCTCTGGGCCACAAACGCAAATCCCCATATTGCAGCTGTCAACAGCAAAATAAGAACAGATCTTGCTTCTTTAGTCTTCATGTCTTTTCCCCCAAAATAAATAATTCATATGTATTTTTATTGTAGTTGTGAAAAATATTCATTAATGACATTTTATCATAGAATGAAAAATATAGCCACTGAATTTTGGCTTTTTTATTATTGGAACGTTTTCTCTAACGGTCAGCTTATAACGACAATTTGTCCCAAATAATAGTAAAAAGTTGTCAAGTTCACCGAAGTTGTTAATACAATATAATATATAGATTCTAAATGATGTCCGCCAGCAAGGCTTATAATTATTAATAAATTAATTTATTTGTTTAATATATTGACTAAATCTAATTTTAATATATAATATATTTAATATTACCAAAAAATAACATAAAAAGAAAGGATAGGGGATTATGAAAAAGAGAAAAGTGTCATTATTGCTGGCAATAGCCATGGTTGCAACAATGTTTCTTGCAGGCTGCGGAGGAAAAGCAGATGTAGCATCTTCAAAGCCTGCTGCAGGGGATAACGTTTTTAGGCTTGTGACCAATGATGAACAAAACACCTGTGATGTGCAGAAAACAACGGAATATTATACCATAGGACTGAATATCTATGAGAGGCTCGTTGAAACCGCAACCAATACTGACGGAAGTTCTGCACTAGTTCCGGGTCTTGCCGAAAGCTGGGAGATTTCAGACGACGGTCTTGTGTATACTTTCCACCTGAGAAAGGGAGTTAAGTTCCACAACGGAGAAGAGTTTAAGGCTGATGATATAGTTTACACGTTTGAAAGAATGCTGAAGCCTGAAACAAATGCTCTCAACCAGGACTTCATAACAGCAATCAAAGGTGCCACAGACATGATGGAGGAGAAAACCGACAAGCTGGCAGGTCTTGAAGTTGTTGATGACTATACCATTAAAGTCACTCTGGAAAGTCCGTTTGCTCCTTTTTTGGCCAACATAGCCACACCGGGTGTCTCTATTTATAATCGCAAGTTTACTGAAGCGGCAGGAGATCAATTCGGGCTGACCCCTGAAACAACCTGCGGAACAGGTCCTTTCAAGCTTTCAAAGTGGGAGTTGAACAGTGAAACTCAAATAGATGCCTTTGACGGTTACTGGAAGGGAAGACCGGCACTTGATGCTGTTAACTGGAAGACCGTAAAGGATGCCGATACGCAGAGAATGATGTTTGAGAACGGAGAGATAGATGAGTTTGACTGTGACAATGCGCCGTCACAGATTGCTTATTTCGCAGAAAGCGAAAAGTACAAAGACTGGCTTAAAATAGGAAATCGCGTTGGCATTTACTACTACAGCATCAATGAGAAAATCGAGCCCTTCGATGACGTGCGAGTGAGAAAGGCCTTCCAGATGTCCATAGACAAGCAGCAGCTTCTTGACACGCTGTACAACGGCAGAGGAACGGTTCAAAGCGGAATAATGCCTCCTGGACTTATAGGACATAATCCTGACCTTCCTGAAATAAAGTACGATCCCGATGCAGCCAAAGCTTTGATGGCTGAAGCAGGACTGCCTGACGGATTTGAAATGGATATCTGCATGGTAACAGACAACCCGCAGACTTTGCAGCTGAATGAAATGGTTCAGTCAATGCTTGCCAAGGTTGGCATCAAGGCAAACATCATACAGATGGACCAGGCTTCCTGGTACGCCACAAGGGCCGAAGGTCTTCTGGGATCCTATACAACAAGCTGGTCAGCGGACTTCAACGATCCGGATAATTTCTTCTATACATTCTTTGCTCCGCAGAATACAATTAAACGTTCTTTCAACTATAACAATGAACAGGCTTCACAAAAAATTGTTGAAGCCAGAGCAATGACGGATCCCGATGAGAGAGTGGAATTATACAGGCAGCTGGAAAAACAGATAATTCAGGAAGATGCAGCCTGGGTGCCGATGTATTCGAAACAGCATATCTTCGTTGTGAATCCCAGGATTCAGAATTACGTTGTAATGTGGAACGGCTGGTCAGGAAACATGTATTATAATATGTCCATAGACAACTCAAAGGCACCGGCTAAATAAAATATTATAATTTACGGGATAAGTGAGGCATAGCCTTACTTATCTTGTTTCGCGCATTAATAGAACAGGAGGCTTATAATGAAGACAATCAATTATATCATCAAGCGCATAGTAATAGCGGTACCGGTGCTCGTGGGTGTAATGCTGATAATATTTTTGCTGCTTAACGTGGTGCCGGGAGATCCCATCACCCTGATGATGAAGGAACACATTAAACCTGAACTAATCGAGAGGATGAGAGAACAGATGGGACTGGATGACCCGGTTATGGTCAGGTTCTTCCGTTATATGAAAGATGCCGTGAGGGGTGATTTCGGTGTTTCATACAAACTTAACAGAAATGTCACAAGCCTAATACTCAATGCATTTCCTCATACAGTCAGGCTTTCCGTCTTTGCAGCCTTAATTGCCTGGATAATAGGTATACCTGCAGGAATTGTTTCGGCAGTGAAGCAGAATTCGTTCACAGACCGTTTCTTTATGTCTTTTTCGCTTTTGGGAGTTTCAATGCCTGTATTCTGGGCTGCATTGATGCTGCAGTACGTGCTTGCATTCAGAATGAAGCTGCTTCCCGTGTCCGGATATGAGACATGGAAGCACCTGCTGATGCCCGCAGTTGTTTTGGGATGGAGCTCGGCCGGAACCATAGCTCGTCTTACTAGGTCAAGCTTATTGGAGATAATGAAAAATGACTTTGTGCGTACAGCCAGGGCTAAGGGGCTGAAAGAAAACAGCGTCGTTGTGGGACATGCCCTTAAGAATGCCATGCTTCCCGTGGTTACAGTTATGGCTATACAGGTTGCCAGCCTTCTTTCCGGTGCTGTCATAACAGAAAGCGTGTTCGGTATTCCCGGTATTGGAAGATTGGCCGTAAACGCCATTCAAAACAGGGACATGCCGCTGCTTCAGGGTACGGTTGTGTTTACAACGGTTCTTATCATTATAGGAAACCTTGTGGCAGACATTTTGTATTCTGTCATCGATCCGAGAATAAGAGTGGAATAGGGGTGAGCATATGGATAACGCAATGACGGAAAAAGAAAAGGTCGAAGAATTAAGAAAAAAATATGACAGCGCGGAATCAGAAATAGCCGATTCGGACAGCACCTGGGATAAAATCACCAATATGATAAGACAAAACAAGCTGGCAGCAGTTTCGCTGATAGTGATACTGGTATTTATATTCTGCGCCGTGTTTGCACCATATATAGCGCCTCACGATCCAACTGTCCAGGACTACCAGAATGTACGGGCTGCACCCAGCAGCAGTCACATTCTAGGTACGGACGAGCTGGGAAGGGATGTGTTTTCCAGAATCATTTATGGGTCAAGGATTTCACTGGTTATCGGCCTTGTGCCAACCTCCATCTCAATGGTCATCGGAACCATCCTGGGTCTCATAGCCGGATTTTTTGGTAAAAAGACGGATTTCATCATAATGAGACTGGCTGACATAATGCTTGCTTTCCCATCTTTGCTTTTGGCCATGGTCGTAATGTATACACTCGGTGCAAGCTTGATAAATATCTTTATTGCGCTCAGTGTGGTAAGTTGGGCAGGTACAGCCCGCGTAGTACGGTCACAGACATTGTCCATCAAAGAAAAGGAGTTTGTGGAAGCAGCAGTATCAATCGGAGTGAAGAAATCAGTGATTATGCTGAGGCATATACTGCCTAACTGCCTTCCATCGCTGATAGTGCTATTCACTATGAACATACCCGGTTCCATTCTTTCGGAATCAAGCCTGAGCTTTTTGGGTATTGGGGCTCAGCCTCCTGCCTCAAGCTGGGGTCTTATGGTAGTCAACGGAAAGCAGTGGCTTTTCAGCGAACCATGGATTGCCATTGCTCCAGGCATTGCAATTTTAATAATTGTGTTGGCATTTAACTTTCTCGGGGATGGCCTGCGGGATGCTATAGATCCTTATATGAAGGAATAGGAGGAGTGTGAGAATGGAAGAACTACTGAATATCAGCAATCTTAAAACACAATTTTTTACAAAAAAGGGAATCGTGCCGGCAGTAGACGGCGTATCCATTACCATATCCAAAGGGTCTGTTGTGGGAATTGTAGGGGAATCGGGATGCGGAAAAAGCATGACTGCCATGTCGGTAATGCAGCTTATCCAGAAGCCGGGAAAAATAACTGATGGCAAAATAGTGCTTCAGGGTGAAAATCTGCTTAAGTATTCGAAGGAACAGATGCGCAACGTACGTGGAGACAAGATTTCGATGATTTTTCAGGAACCCATGACTGCCCTCAATCCGGTGTACACAGTAGGGAAGCAGGTCACTGAAGCTATTACAATACATCACCGTGAAAAGAGCAGGGAGGAGGCAAAAGAGAAAACACTGGAAATATTCCGTGCCGTCGGCATACCGGAGCCTGAAAAGAGATTTTACTCATATCCTCACCAGCTGTCAGGGGGACTTCGCCAGAGAGTCATGATAGGCATGGCAATGGTGTGCAACCCAAAGCTGATGATTGCTGATGAGCCCACAACTGCACTTGATGTTACCATAGAAGCTCAGATTTTATCGCTCATGAAGAATCTGCAGAAGGAGAGAGGAACATCAATCCTGCTGATCACTCACAACCTGGGTGTGGTGGCTGAGATATGCGATTACGTGTATGTAATGTATGCCGGAAAAATCATGGAGCAGGCAAATGCTTTTGAGCTTTTTAAAAACACGGCACATCAGTATACTGACGGACTCATGAAATCCATTCCTAAAATTACGGCGCAAAAACAGCAACTGTACAACATAAGGGGAATGGTTCCAAATCTCATGAGGCTGCCAAAAGGGTGCCGATTCTGTCCCCGCTGTGAAAAAGCCATGCCCAGATGTTTCGAGCAGGAACCTCCGCTTTATAGGGTAAAGTCGGAATATGGGGATGAAGGACATTATGTAAGATGTTTTTTGCATGAGAACAGTGAGGTGAAGGAAGATGAGCAACCCTAACAATAAAGTACTTGTTGAAGCAGTGAATCTTGTAAAGGAATTTGACATACCGGGCGGAGGCTTTTTAGCGAAAAACAAATCTGTGGTTCACGCTGTTTCAAACGTAAGCATACAGATAATGGAAGGCGAGACATTTGCGCTGGTGGGAGAGTCAGGCTGCGGCAAAAGCACTCTGGGAAGGCTTCTTTTAAGACTAATTGAGCCCACTTCCGGCCATGTGAAATTTGAGGATATGAACATAAATGAGCTGAAAAGCCACCAGATGCGTGAAATGAGGAAGAAGATGCAGATAATTTTTCAGGATCCGTACGCATCGATCAATCCTCGAATGAATGTATTAAGAATAATTGCTGAACCACTTACCACTCACAGAGTATACGATTCAAAGGCTGAAACCAGGGAAAAGGTGGCAGAGCTAATGCAGAAGGTTGGCATCCGCCCGGAATTCATAAACCGGTACCCACATCAGTTCAGCGGAGGACAGCGTCAAAGAATCGGAATAGCCAGAGCGCTGGCGCTTCAGCCCAAGCTCATTGTGTGCGATGAGCCGGTATCGGCTTTGGATGTGTCAATACAATCCCAGATTTTAAACCTGCTGCATAATCTGCAGGATGAATTTCATCTTACGTATTTATTTATAAGCCATGACCTGAGCGTAGTCAGATACATTTCTGACCGTGTCTGCGTCATGTTTCTGGGAAAGGTGTGCGAAACGGGAAGGACGGAAGATATTTTTACAAACCCTCTGCATCCGTATACGAAATTTCTTATTGATGCCGTACCAAAACCTGACCCTTTTTTGAGAAAAGAAAACAGGCAGCTGCTTCAGGGAGAGATACCAAGCCCTGTGAATCCGCCGGCAGGCTGCAGATTCAATACCAGATGCCCATATGCAAAGGACATATGCAGGGAAAAGGAACCGGAAATGAAAATAGCTGACAACAGGCAAGTGGCGTGTCATATGGTTTAGGGAAAGATACCGAGCAATAAAACAAATTGCAGGAGGAGTTGAGAGCCTTGAATTATGATTTCGGTACAAAAATAAGAGAAGTAAGGAAGGCAAAAAAATTAAGCATTGCTGAACTATCAGAGAAATCAGGCGTCAGCAATGGAATGATAAGCCAGATTGAAAGAAATACGGTGATTCCTTCGGCTGTTGTATTAGCTAAAATTGCAAGAGCCCTGGGACAGAGCGTTTCGTATTTTTTCGGAGAAGAAGGCTTGGAAGACAGCATTGTCCTATGCAAAAAAGGTGAGCACAAAAAAATTAAAAGAAGCAACAACAGAGGGTACATTGAACTTTTGACGCCTAAAGGCAGACGACAGATAGAACTGATTAAGGTTGTCATATATCCCGGAATTGACAGGAATAACGATCCTGTATCGCATCCGGGAGAAGAGTGCGGCATCGTTATTCAAGGAACATTGACTGTAATTGTCAACCAGAACAAATATTGCCTTCAGGAAGGGGACAGCATACAGTTTGACAGCACAATTCCCCATTGCTACTTAAACGAAGGTGAAACAGAATGCATTTCAATATGGGCTGAGCAGCCATATACTTGGTAAGCAACAGGGGATGAAGTTCCCCTGTTGCTTTTTTTAGAAGATTTATCAACGCATGCTTTTGATTGCGGTAGTAAGCTCATGAATGGATTCCGTAAGCTGCGAAAGTTTTGACTCTATGCGCACCAGCAGGTATGCTGTAACTGCGATGGGAAAGCCGAAGTTTCCGATCATGTTTATGAGATCTTCCATATTTTCACCTCCGGTGTAGTTTTGCCCTGAGTTTTCTCAGAGCCCTGCTTTTTATTGCTGATACAGTGGAGTATTTTATGCCTAACCTACTTGAAATAGCTACCATGCTCAGTCCCGTGCAGTAATACATGCTGACAATTTCCTGTTCCTTTTTTGAAAGTTGACGTAGACACCTTGAAAGCTCTGCTTTTTCTTCCTTTAGGATGTATTCTTCCACTACGCATGTGCAGCTTCCCAATACATGCTCCAACTGAAGGCTGTCGCCTATCAGAGAGGAAAGGCTTGTTTCTCTTTTCAATCTCCTTGCTTTTCTGTACTGATTCCTGTACAGGTAAGTAAGCCTTGTTTTGACGTAATGAAGGAAGTGCACGTTTCGACCTGAATCAAAGCTTTTCAGTGATTGCAGTATTTCGGCATATCCTTCCTGGACCATGTCTTCTGCTGATATGTCCCATGGCTTGAAGTACCTGTAAATGTTCTTGTATATGAGAGGCCGGAGCCTTTCCAGTAAAATTTCCTGGGATTTCTTGTCCCCATTCAGAGATTCCTGAATAATATGATTAATGAAGGAATCCATTTTTTCCGCACCTTTCGTTTCATTTATTTTCTTCATTATATACTATCAGAAGCGGACATAAAAATCAGGAATGTTGTCTTTAGGCGACGGAAACAAAAGTGTTTCTTCAAATTGGAACCGTTACAAGTTCAAGGCTATTTAAATCAAAAGGATATGTGTTTTATGGAAAACAATATAAAATTCAACGAAGTTGAGGCCATGCTTCCCGTGTATGTGAAAGATGTAGGAAACTGCACGGAAATAATAACATCCGGCTCGACATTCATCAGAAGTGCCACAATTGAAACCTGCATAAAAAATCTGGCCGATTACTACAATCTGAGCCTGTATCACAACCGTGTCAACTATGGAGACGAGTTGGGCATCACAAACAAGGTTCCGGTAGTCATAAATGAAAATCTTGTGTATATATACGTAAACGTGAGAGAGCCCATGTTCAAACACGATGCTGCCTGCGGTTTTGTGGATTTAAACGCAATAGAACAGGTATTTGAAAAGGAAGGAACAGCTGCCATAGTGCTGAAGTCCGGCAGGACGATTCAGACAAGACAAAGTGTCAGGTCTGTAAAAAAAAGCATGCTCGGTGCCCGGCTGGCAAGGGAAGTATACAAGGAGAAACACAAGAAAAACAATTAAGAATTAAGAGTTAAGAATTAAGAATGAAGAGTAAAAAATTAAGAATGAAGAGTTAAGAATTAAGAATTAATGGAGGGATTTTTGCTTTGCAAAAATCCTTAATTTCGTCATCCTGAGCATCAGCGAAGGATCTCCATATGCTCATGGATATTCTTCTGTTGTATTTTAAAGTGTGATTTAGTATAATTGTATTAATTATAACTAAGGTGAACGGTATGGAAATAAACAGTTGGGTTATGTCTTTCTTTGATTCTCTTTATGATGGAATTTTAATCATTGACACGGATGAAATTGTTAAGTATGTCAACCAGGCTTACACTAACATAACCAAAGTAAAGTATTCAGAGATTGTTGGTAAACGATTAAGAGAGGTACGACCGGGTTCAAGGCTGCACAATGTATTGCTGACCCGGCAGCCAATTGCAGGTGCCTTGCGTGAAGAATACGGCATCCAGTACACTGTCAATATGTCCCCTATATTTGAAGGTACGGAATTGATTGGAGCCATTTCGGTTGTGGGAAGGATTGATGATGTATATAAGCTGTATCAGGATATAGACAAGTATAAGTCTAAGGTGAAAACTCTTGAGAACAGAATGAAGGCCATTCAAAAGGCAAAGTACAGCATCGATGACATAATATCCAAAGATGCCAGGTCACTTGAGATAAAGGAAGTAATACATAAAATATCAAAAAAGAACACTACGGTTCTGATCTATGGAGAAAGCGGCACAGGAAAGGAACTTTATGCTCAGGCAGTGCACAATGAATCATTCAGAAATGACGGCCCGTTTATTGCCGTGAACTGCGCATCTTTTCAGGGAAGTTTGTTGGAAAGCGAACTTTTCGGATATGAGGAAGGGTCATTTACAGGAGCCAGACGGGAAGGAAAAATGGGATTGTTCGAAGCTGCCAATAACGGTACGATTTTTCTTGATGAAATATCTGAAATCGATTTGGAAGTTCAGGCTAAGCTTTTGAGGACACTGCAGGAACATTCGGTAAGACGTATAGGCAGCGTACATGAAACCAATATTGATGTAAGAGTGATAGCAGCAACAAACAAGAACCTGGAGGAACTTGTAAAGGAAGGAAGGTTCAGACAGGACCTGTATTACAGGATTTCCGTGTTTCCGTTGAACATACCTGCTCTGAGGGAAAGAAAATCAGATATTCTTCCAATAGCAAATCACTTCCTGAAGACACACAAAAATGATCTGAAAAAGGATATATCCTTAAGCAGGAAATCAGAAGAAATGCTTCTGGGTTATGACTGGCCGGGAAACATACGCGAGCTTAAAAATGTTATTGAATTTTCTGTCAATGTGATGGATGACAACATAATAGAAGAAAATCATCTTCCTACGAGATTGCAGCAATCAGCGCAGTCCGGCAGCATAAAGGTGAAAAGGCTTGAACAGGCAATCAGTGAAACAGAGAAAATTGAGATTAACAAGGCTCTGAAATTATACGGCAGCGACACGGAAGGGAAGAGAAAAGCAGCAAGCGCTTTGGGAATCTCCCTGGCGTCCCTTTACAACAAGCTGAAATAAATAAGGATGTTTTTAATTCAAACTGAACCGGCGTATGGCCGGTTTTTGTATGCCCTGCATGACTTGACCCAATTTGTTCGAGCGGCAGCGAAGTACAAATTGCAGGTAAGTCAGCCGCAACGAGCACCAAATTTGTGCGACGCAAGGAGCAGGCAAATTTGTGCTGCGAGACTGTGAACCCTGTTTTGGCTGATTGCCGGTAATTCAAAATCGGTGAACGAAACTGCGATGCCCTAACAAGAATTAATTAATTCTAAAATTTTAGAATTGCGGGAATTATTTCTAAAAACTTAGAATAACGCAAAATGACAGAACTTTAACAAAAGGACTGACAATACATTAACAGTGACGGAATTAATTCTAAAATTTTAGAAAACCGTTTAGAAAAACATTGACTTTGCAGTGATTAAAGTTGGCATGCCTTTTGCTAATAACATAACGTACAAGATAATTGTATAAAAAATATTATGGAGGAATTTTATGTTAGCTCTTTTAGGTTTTTTATCAGTAATTGTTTTACTGGCAGCGGTGATGAGCAAAAAGTTGACACCGATAGTTGCCTTGATAGCCATACCGACGGTAATGGCTGTAATTGGAGGATTTGGGTTTGAGGTTGGTACATTTATAACCAGCGGAATCAAGACAATAGCACCAACAGGAGTCATGTTCATATTTGCCATATTGTTTTTCGGTATTTTAAGCGATGCCGGAACATTTGACCCGATTATTGACAAAATTATAAAAGCGGTAGGAAAGGATCCGGTAAAAATAACTGTCGGCACAGCTATATTGGCCATGATAGTTCATCTGGACGGATCAGGGGCAGTAACCTTCCTGGTAACTATACCGGCGGTTATGCCTTTATACGATGCTCTGGGAATGAGCAGAATTACTCTAGCTACGGTGGTAGCTCTGGCAGCAGGTACAATGAACATCGTTCCGTGGGGAGGACCGACGCTGAGAGCAGCCACATCCTTGAATGTGCCTGTAACTGACCTGTTCAACCCCATGCTCATACCTGTATTGGCAGGAATATTGACCGTTCTGGCAATTGCTGCATTCCTTGGCAAAAAAGAAAAAACAAGAATTGGAAACATGGCAGTTGAAAATGTAAGCAGCGTTGAAACTGCTGTGGATGAGAATAAACTCAGCTTAAAAAGACCAAGACTGTTTGGTGTAAATATTCTGTTGATAGTGGCGGCTATCGGAACAATGATTTCAAATGTCCTGCCTCCACAGGTAGTGTTCATGTTTGCATTCTGCCTTGCTCTGGTAATCAACTATCCAAGCGTGAAGGAGCAGAGACAGCGCGTGGATGATCATGCGAAGGAAGCCTTGATGATGGCCAGCGTATTGTTTGCAGCAGGTGCCTTTACAGGAATTATGAAGGAAACCGGAATGATAACAGCCATGTCAGAAGTGATAGTGGGACTGGTCCCGACAGGCATGGGAAGATTTATCCCTGCCATTACCGGATTGCTTTCCATGCCATTAAGCTTGCTGTTTGATCCTGATTCATTCTACTTCGGAGTGCTGCCTGTACTGTCAAACGCTGCAGGTCAGTTCGGAGTGGATCCTGTGATGGTGGGACGTGCAGCCATTCTTGGTCAGATGACAACTGGTTTTCCCATAAGTCCGTTGACTGCAGCGACATTTTTGCTGGTAGGATTGGCAGGAATAGACCTGGGAGAACATCAGAAAAAAACCATACCCTATGCATTCCTGGTAACAGTGGTAATGCTGGCTGTATCCATGGTTATGGGTATTATCACAATATAAATTGGAGGAAATGAAATGAAGAGAATCAGAATCGGAAGCGGAGCCGGATATGCAGGCGACAGACTTGAACCTGCTTTGGAACTGATGGAAAAAGGCAGACTGGATTACATAGGCTTTGAATGCCTGGCAGAAAGAACAATTGCCATTGCTCAGCAGCTAAAGCTTATGAACCCTGAAAAAGGATACAACGGTCTTCTGGAATACAGGATGGACAAGGTGCTGCCCTTGGCGTACAAGAACAAGGTAAAAGTTATTACGAACATGGGAGCTGCAAATCCGCAAAGCGCTGCCGAAGTGATCTGCAGAATGGCAGAGGAAAAAGGTCTTAAGGGTCTGAAGGTTGCAGCAGTCTTCGGCGATGACGTATTCGAAAAGCTCGACAAATATATGGATGTAAATGTTTGGGAAACAGGCAAATCCCTCAGGGAGCTGGAGGGAGAAGTTGTTTCTGCCAATGTTTACATGGGAATTGACGGTATAGTAAAGGCTCTAAAAAACGGTGCGGATATTGTGGTAACAGGAAGGGTATCAGATCCCGCATTGTTTCTGGCTCCACTGGTGCATGAGTTTAACTGGGACATAAACAACTACGACCTCATGGGCAAAGGAACGCTCATAGGCCATTTGCTTGAATGCGGCGGGCAGGTAACTGGCGGTTATTATGCAGAGCCGGGCAAAAAAGATGTTGAACGGCTGTGGGACCTGGGATTTCCAATTATTGAAGCCTGCGAAAACGGCGACTTTATAGTGACTAAGGTGGAAGGCTCCGGAGGAATGGTTACCAAAGACACCTGCACAGAGCAGATGATTTATGAAATACACAATCCTGAACAATATTTCACTCCGGACTGTGTTGCAGACTTCTCCAAAGTGACCTTTGAAAATATTGCCAAGGATACTGTTGAAGCAAAAGGCGCAACAGGCAGGGAAAAAACTGACACCTTGAAGGTGAGCCTTGGATACAAGGACTGTTTCATCGGAGAAGGCGAAATGTCCTATGGAGGGCCGGGATGCCTGGAAAGAGCAAGGCTAGCGGCAGAAATTGTTGAGAAGAGACTTGAACTGACCGGTGTGAAATTTGATGAACTGAGGATTGACTTCATCGGCATAAACGGAATATTTAAGGACAGCTTAAGAACATACAACACTCCGGAAGAAGTCAGACTAAGAGTTGCTGCAAGAACCAGGACAAAATATGATGCGGTCCAGATCGGAAACGAAGTAGAAACATTGTATACCAATGGTCCTGCAGGCGGAGGCGGTGCAACAAAATCCGTAAGCGACATTGTTTCTGTGGCTTCAATATTGATACCAAGAACAGATGTTGAGGCAAAAGTTATCTACAGGGAGGTATTGTAATGAAACTATGGGAAATAGCACACTCCAGAACCGGAGATAAGGGAAACATATCTAACGTGTCCCTGATTGCTTATGACATCAAGGATTTTGAACTCCTTAAGGAAAAGGTAACTGCCGAGGTGGTAAAAAAGTGGTTCAAGGACATTGTCAAGGGCGAAGTGGTAAGATATGAACTGCCGCAGCTGGGTGCAATGAACTTTGTCATGTATGATGCGCTGGGCGGCGGTGTAACAAGGTCGTTGGCCATTGACAAACATGGCAAATCATTGAGTTCCTACCTGCTGGATATAGAGATTGATTAAAGTACGGGGATATTGCTTTTGCAATGTCCTTTTTGTTTATTGCTATTCAAATTCATATAATCTAATCCTTTATCATATAATCTACTATAATTGTATATAGGGGGAAATATATGGACGAGAAATCTGTTCAAAGCCTTGTGCTTGAAAATAAAGAGATGCTTAATGTTACCGGAGTGGAGGGAGTCGACAACTTCAACGATGAAACTGTCGTTCTTATTACGACCAAGGGTAAGCTGACAATAAAGGGGCAGAAACTTAACATCAGCAAACTCAATGTGGATGAAGGCAAGCTTGTGGTAAAGGGGATGATCAATTCCATGGTTTACTCCGACTACGAGGGGCAGAAGGAAAAGACAAGTCTGGTAAAGAAGCTGTTTAAGTAGGCCATGGATTTTTTACCTTATACTCAAGAATACATGCTTATGGTTTCTGTCATGGCAGGCATGCTCCTTGGCTTTCTATGGGACACATACAGGCTTGTGAGGCATTTTGCCAGGACAGGAACTTTTGGAACCGCAGTCGGCGACTTGATTTACTGGATTATAAGCATAAACGTAAGCGTCCGGATTATCTTTAATTTAAGTTACGGCAATGTTAGACTGTTCATCCTTATTGGCTTTATAATGGGTGCTCTCTTGTATTTCTATGGAATAAGCCGTTATGTCCTTAAGTTTTTAATTTTCGTCACAGGCTTTGTTTTAGGGGCAATAAAGAAAATTTTTTGGATGTTGGTGGAGCCTTTCAGGTTTGTGATTAAACAGCTTCGGCTCCTTCTGCATCCTATTGTTGTGAAGCTTGAAAAAATGAGGAATAATGCAAAAAAAAGGTGGAAATTTTACAAATTCAAGCTAAAAAAGATTTCCAAAAACAGAAAATTGATGTATAATAAAAGGAAACTAAACAAACGGATGACAAAAGGGAGAAAGGAGCGAAAGCCAATTGAACGAGGATCCAAAGATTATCGAGCTGAAGAAAAAAATAAACAACGACGACTTCAGAAGAAAGGAAATGGAAATCAAGGAACTTAAGAGGCAACAGAAGCTTGAACAAAAACTTTCTGCTCCCGTAAAAAAGAAAAGAAAATTCAATGTAATAAACTTTCTGTTCTCGATTTTTGTGATGTATTTTGCATATACGGCATTTTGCCAGTACCAGATGCTGAAAGATCTGGGCAGAGAAATCGAACAGCGTAAACTGGTTAAGGCAGATGTAGAGAAAGAAGTCAATGAGCTAAAGGAGGACGTTGCCAAAATGAGCGACGAGGAAGCACTGCTTGAGCTTGTGGAAAAAATCGCCAGAGACCAGTACAAGATGGTTAAACCCAACGAAACTATTTACATTGATAAAAATAAAAATGACAACAAACTTATACGCGGAATAGGCTTTGAACAGGAACTTCAGGATTAATTATGGGATAAGCATATTTTGACAGCATTTTACAATCATTTTTGCTACTATATTCGTATTAATGCGGGGGTGGAAAAGATGATTGGAAAAGCTGACGATAAAAAGTATTATTTGAATTTATTTGAGGAATTGATTGATAATGAAATTAAACACATCAGGAAAAACTGGTTTTTGTTTTTGGTGTGTTTTTTCGTTTCCAGACAAAATATAATTGATGAAATTTTTCCGTTTGCGGTTGTGGCTTTAAGTTCCTATTCCTACTTAAGGGGATGCTCCTTGCTCATGCTTGCCGTTATCGTAGGTGCCATATTTTCAGTCCGACTTGATTTTGTGTACCTTATAATGCTGACAGCCATATTTGTCTACTTCTTCAGCTTCAGACACGAAGAGAAAAAGTCTGTTCTTACTGTGGCATCTTATTCCGGGGCTGTTCTTTTTGTCTCAAAGACCACCATTCTGGCAGCCAACGGTTTTAACATGAACGGTCTGATGCTGAACGCGCTTGAAACACTGTTTGTGTTCAGTGCCGTAATCCTTGTCAATGAAGCATCAAAAGTTTACTGGAAAGTCAGGAAGGGCTCCTTCAATGTGAATTTTCACAGGATAAAAAAGGAAAAGCCGGTCAGGAAGATTGAAAGCCCTGACGATGAAAATCATTCAGAAAGCGGGAAAATTCTTTATGTGGACAAGGCCAGGGAGGAAGCTGCATCTGCCCGTTCAGAGGAATGCAGGGAAAAGGAAAGAGACTCCTCAAGAAATTTCACAGCAACAAAGAGGCAGACCGTTGATATCTTTTCGGACAAGGCAAAGGCGAAAATCAAAGAGCAGCTGCTGTGGCAGTCAATTAACGTGAAATACTTTGAGGTGATCACTTCCAGCAAGAACACTGTTGTGCTAAGCCTCACGGTGAAGACTGAAAAGTCAGCGGAAGAAGCTGAGTCCGCCGTAGAGCTGATAGTCAGGAACGTGTGCGGCATGAAATTGAAGTGTACGGACAGGGTTATCGCTTCTCCAAACTACTATGTATTGAAGTTTAAGAACATAAAGAGAATCAAAATCAGAACATACAGCGCCGCTGCAACCAAGGACGGAAGTGCCGTTTCGGGAGACAGCTTTGCGTATGCGGGAAGGGCCGACAGGTACTACACTGTCCTTTGCGACGGTATAGGTTCCGGCCATGAGGCTTTTGCTGAAAGCAACAGCGCTGTTGATCTTCTTTCAAAATTTCTGTACACGGATTTTTCCGAAGAGCAGATACTCAGAACGCTGAACTCCATTTTGATGTTCAAGCTGACGGATGAGCGCTTTGTTACATTCGACCTGAACATAATAGATTACGGCACAAAGGAAGTCAGGCTATACAAGGCTGGGGCCGCCCCCACTTATATAATAAGCAGAAACAATGTTGACAAAATATCCGGGAAGAGCCTTCCGCTGGGGATACTTGACAATTTTGAATACAGCTCCTTCAAGAAGGAAGTGCATGCCGGAGACATCATAGTCATGGTTTCAGACGGAATTATCGATTCCATAGGAATGGACCCCAAGAAATCACTGGACAAATATCTGGAACTGGTGGCTGACAAGGATCCGCAGACTATTGCCAACTCCATACTAAGTTATGCCCTGAGGGGTCAGGATAAAGTAATAGATGACATGACAGTGCTGGTAACCAGGATAGGCTAAATTTAAATATGAAATATGCATGAAAATGAAAACAGGGAATCAGGAAAATTTGCCCGAACGCGGAAATTTTTCCTGATTTTTTGTTGTTGGTGAATTAATATCGACATTATGGGTATAAAGAATGGTAGGATGGCTGAAATCATATAAAAAAATTCCAAAAAATATTTTTAAATTCTATGATTTGTGGTATAATTTATCCTATGCAAATTAAAGAGGAATATTATGTATAATTTGGTTAAGAAGAATATTCTGGAGAAAAAGTTGATCAATGCCGGAGATAATGTGCTTATAGGCCTATCCGGAGGACCTGATTCCGTTTTTTTATTCCACAATTTAAGAGAACTAAAGGAAGAGTTAAGTTTTAATCTGTATGCTTCTCATATAAATCACATGTACAGGGGAAAGGATGCCCAGCATGACGAGGATTTTGTCAGGAATCTTTGCGCCAGGTACGGCATAAAGCTTTTTGTGAAAAGAAAGCATGCCACAGAATATGCCAGGGAACTTAAGGTAACGGAAGAGGAAGCGGGACGAATACTCAGGTACGGCTTTTTCAGGGAAAATCTGAAAGAAGCAGGCGGAGGAAAAATTGCCGTTGCCCACAACCTGAACGATCAGGCTGAAACAGTCCTGCAGCGCATCATACGCGGAAGTGGAATTGATGGATTAAGCGCCATGTCCTTTGCAAAGGATGATTTGATCAGGCCTATGCTCAATGTTCCAAGAAGCGAAATTGAGAAATATCTGAGTGAAAACAATTATGAATTCTGCATAGACATTACCAACACTCAGGCTATTTACGGCAGAAACAAAATAAGGCTCAATTTAATACCATATCTTGAGGAAAATTATAATCCGAACATTCAAAATACCTTGTTCAGAATGTCTGAAGCAATGGAAAGAGACAAGAAGATAATAGAAAAGTACATTGGATCGAAGTTCACGGAAGCTGCTGTTTCTGAGGATAAAAACAAAATCATGCTGAGTCTTCCTAAGCTCAAGTCTCTTGAGGAAGGTGAGATAGGAAGGATAATTAGATTTGCCATAGAAAAGCTTAAGGGAAACACCGTCAATCTGGAAATGAAGCATGTGGATTATGCAATCCAATTTGTAAGGGAAGGAAAAACAGGCAAAAAAATCAATCTGTCCCAAGGCTTCACAGTTGAAATCAGCTATGATAACTTTATTGTCAGCAAATCTACAGAACAGATACCGGATTTCATGTATGCGCTGGTGCCGGGAATCCGCCTTTACATTCCCGAGGCTGAAAAGACTGTGTACAGCAAAATAATCGATGCGTCTGAAGCCGACTTGAAGGACAAAGACAGCATCAATCTTGACTATGACCTGGTAAAGGGAAAACTTACCGCAAGAAACAGAAGAGCAGGAGATTCTATGGTTCCCTGCGGGACGACCTGGAACAAGAAAATCAAGGATATTTTTATTGATATGAAAATTCCTGCTGAAGAAAGAGACAGAAGAATTATTATTGCAGATGACGAAAATCTGTTGTGGCTTGAAGGATTCAGAATACACAACAACTACAGAGTGTCATCTTCAACAAAAAAAATATTAAACATCACCCTAGGGAGGAAAAATGAATAAGGATATCAAGAACATACTTATAGCTGAGGATGTGCTGCAGGCTAAGGTCGCAGAGCTCGGCGCTAAAATCACCGAGGATTACAGGGACAAGGAGCTTCTTTTGGTCTGCGTTTTGAAAGGTGCCGTCATATTCGTAAGCGATTTGATGAGAAAGATAGATTTGCCTCTTGACATTGACTTCATGGCAATTTCAAGCTACGGTTCCAACACACAGTCTTCGGGGGTCGTAAGGATTCTGAAGGATTTGAATCAATCAATTGAAGGAAGGCATGTGCTCATTGTGGAAGATATTATCGACTCCGGACTCACTCTTTCATATCTGGCGGAAAACCTAAAGGCAAGAGGTCCTGCTTCTGTTGAAATCTGCACAATACTTGACAAACCAAGCAGAAGAACGACACAGCTGGACATAAAATACACAGGCTTCCAGGTTCCTGATGAGTTCGTTGTTGGATATGGACTGGATTATTCAGAAAAATACAGAAACCTGCCGTATATAGCAGTATTGAAGGAAGAGGTTTATTCAAGCTAGGTGAATGCTAACAATATAATTAACAACTTTTACTAAAATAATTGTAATGTTTAAAGTATTATGATACAATTTTTATCATAGACAGTCTTTAGACGATGAGGAGGCTTTAATTGAAAGGATTTATGAGAAGCATCGCAATGTACATTCTTATATTTGTGGTAATCATAATGCTGGTGCAAAGCATGGTTGAACCGTCACAGAATGTGCAGGACATCAGTTACAGCGAGCTTATACTTCAAATACAGAATGACAATATCAAATCACTGTCCTTTACGGAAAGTGAAGTGAAGGGTACCTACAAAGACGGCACGGAATTCACTTCGTACGTTCCGACAGTATTCCTGTTTTCTTCAAGCTTTTATGACAAGTATCTGGCCGAAAAGGTTGAAACCGGACAGATAACACTTGAAGGCGAACCGGTTCCTGCAACACCTCTTTGGGTTCAGGCTCTTCCTACCATAGGAATGCTTGTTCTTCTGGGAGTTTTATGGTATGTGTTCATGAAGCAGTCGCAGGGAGGCGGAACAGGCAAGGCAATGAGCTTTGGCAAGAGCAGGGCAAGGATGGTTAAAGATGACGATCCAAGCAAAAAGATTACATTTGCCGATGTGGCAGGACTTGATGAGGAAAAGGAAGAACTCAGCGAAATAGTTGATTTTCTTAAAAACCCGGCTAAGTTCGTAAGGCTTGGGGCACGTATACCTAAGGGAGTCCTTTTGGTGGGACCTCCTGGAACAGGTAAGACATATTTGTCCAAATCGGTTTCAGGTGAGGCAGGAGTTCCATTCTTCAGCATAAGCGGTTCCGACTTTGTTGAAATGTTTGTGGGTGTAGGTGCATCAAGAGTAAGGGATTTGTTTGATCAGGCAAAGAAAAATGCTCCATGCATAATATTTATAGACGAAATTGACGCCGTGGGAAGAAGAAGAGGAGCAGGTCTTGGCGGCGGCAACGATGAAAGAGAGCAGACGCTTAACCAGCTGTTGGTGGAGATGGATGGCTTCTCAGGAAACGAAGGCATCATCATCATAGCTGCGACCAACAGACCTGACATTTTGGATCCGGCTCTCATGAGACCGGGAAGATTTGACAGACAGGTTCATGTGGGTCTTCCGGATGTGAAGGCTAGGGAACAGATACTGAAAATCCATGTGAGAAAGAAACCTCTTGCTGATGATATTGACCTTGAAATAGTTGCAAAGAGGACTCCTGGATTCACTCCAGCAGACCTAGAAAATGCCATGAACGAGGCAGCACTTCTGACAGCAAGATACAACAAGACTTTAATCACCATGGATATTATTGAGGAAGCAATAACAAAGGTAATTGCAGGTCCTGAAAAAAGAAGCAAGGTAATAAGTGAAAACGAAAAGAAGCTCACTGCTTACCACGAAGCAGGTCACGCTGTTGTAGCGAGGCTTTCATCTAACAAGGACCCGGTTCACATGATAACAATAATCCCAAGAGGAGGAGCAGGCGGATTCACCATGTACCTGCCCGAGGAAGACCGTTCCTATGCTTCGAAGACAGAGATGGAAGAAAACATTGTAAGGCTTCTTGGCGGAAGGGTTGCAGAAAAGCTGGCTCTGGATGATATCTCTACAGGAGCATCCAATGACATTGAGAGGGCAACAAAGATTGCTAGGGCCATGGTTACAACCTACGGCATGAGCGATGATCTTGGACCCATGGCATACGGCACAAACGACGAAGAAGTGTTTATAGGAAGAGACTTCAACAAAATGAGAAACTACTCTGAAGAAATTGCTGCCAAAATAGACAAGGAAATGCGAAGAATAATCGACAACGCATATCACAAGACTGAAACGCTGTTAAGTGCCAACATGGAGAAGCTTGACAGGGTGGCACAGGCGCTTCTTGAGAAGGAAACCATATCAGGCAAGGAATTCGAGCTGCTGTTCGAGGAAGCGTAAGAACAATTAAGAATTAAGAGTTAAGAACTTAAACCAATTAAGAATTAAGAGTTAAGAATTAAGAATTATGGAGGGGATGGCTAGCCATCCCTATTTATATAAGTATGGAAAACAAAGGAGGGCTGTAATGGGGGATTTGGAGAATAAGGTTTATGAAGTTTTGGAGAAGCTTTGCATTCCATATGAAAAATATGACCATCCGGCTGTGTACACCTGCCGGGAGGCAGATATCTACACAAGCGGACTGAAAGGCGTTCACACAAAGAACCTGTTTCTGAAAAACAGAAGAGGAGACAATCATTACCTTGTTGTCATGTGCGAAGATAAGACTCTTGACATCAAGAAGTTCAGCGAAAAAATATCCGATAGAAACCTGAGCTTTGCCTCCGCAGATAGGCTGATGAAATATCTTGGGTTGACTGCCGGTTCCGTTTCTCTGTTTGGAATTGTAAATGACGAGGATCATGAGGTTGAAGTCTGCATAGATGAAGATATCATGAAAGAGGAGTTTATCAACTCTCATCCTAATGTAAACACGTCAACGCTGGTGTTAAGGGTATCAGACATGATAAGGTTTTTGGATTACAGCCAAAACAGGTACAGCGTAATCAATCTTAAATAATCAGTCAACATGTGCCGGCAATATGCCGGCATTTTATTAATCCAGATACCACTTTGATACAGGTTGCATAATTGCCTTTTTATGAAAGTTTGACTGCAATTTATTCACAAAGAAAAAATAATCCTGCATTTTAAAACGAGAACATTTTATTACAAACGATTTCAAAAATGCAGGACGAGGTTTATTTTTGAGTTTCAATTTGCCACTTCTGCAGCGTAACTTGCAAAAAGGACATTGTTCCAAACAAGTGAAGCCTGTGTGGAATGAAAAGTTTTTTGAGGAGAGGTCATTCTGAAGGACAAGTAAATTCAACAACTGCAAGAATTGATTCATGATTTGTCCATTAGTGTGGGCTGAATGCATCAACAGCACAAGTATTTGACGTATGCCTGTATGGATGAAAAATGAAATGAATATTTTATTGGCTTGCATGAGGGTCCATGCAGGCAATATACAACCGCAACCAGGGTGCTGCCTGCGCCGATACCATTGAAATAAAGGCAAAATTCATATTTTGCAAGTTATAAAAAGATGAAATCATTTGCGGTTAAACTATTGCAAATTTGAATTTTTTAGATTAATATTATTGTGATTTGAATAAAGAAGTATGGAGGTACGCATGTTAAATAACGAAGAACTTTCAAAAATAAAAGCAGCTAGAGAAAATTGGGAAGAAAAGATTTTGAATAAAACGCTGGGAAAGGCACCGGAAAGCAAAACAGAATTCAAATCCGGCTCCGGAGAAAAAGTTGAAAGACTTTATACTCCCGAAGACATTGCAGATATAGATTATGTGTCTGAAATCGGTTACCCTGGTCAATACCCGTTTACAAGAGGATTCCAGCCAACCATGTACAGAGGAAAGAACTGGACCATGAGAATGTATGCAGGCTTTGCTACGGCTGAGGAATCAAATGAAAGATACAAATACCTGGTAAACCAGGGCTCCACGGGATTATCCGTTGCATTTGACCTTCCTACACAGATAGGTTATGACTCTGATCATCCGCTTGCTCAGGGCGAGGTTGGAAAAGTAGGTGTTGCCATTGACTCATTGAAGGATATGGAAATACTGTTTAACGGCATTCCATTGGACAAAGTCAGCACATCAATGACAATAAACGCTCCTGCCGCAGTCCTTCTGGCAATGTACATTGCAGTGGCAGAAAAGCAAGGCGTTACAAAGGATAAATTAAGAGGAACCATACAAAACGACGTACTGAAGGAATACATCGCAAGAGGAACATACATATTCCCCACTGAGCCTTCCATGAGACTTATAACAGACATTTTTGAATACTGTTCAAAGGAAGTGCCTAACTGGAACACTATAAGTATTTCCGGCTACCACATAAGAGAAGCAGGCTCTACAGCTGCTCAGGAAGTAGGATTCACGCTGGCTGACGGAATTGCATATGTTGAAGCAGCCATAAAGGCAGGTCTTGATGTGGATACATTTGCTCCAAGGCTGTCATTCTTCTTCAACGCTCACAATGACTTGTTTGAAGAGGTTGCAAAGTTCAGAGCTGCAAGAAAGCTTTGGGCAAAAATCATGAAGGAAAGATTCCATGCAAAGAGCGAAAAATCCATGATGCTCAAGTTCCACACTCAGACAGCAGGATGTACGCTTACGGCCCAGCAGCCGGACAACAACATCATCCGTGTTGCAATGCAGGCTCTTGCAGCAGTATTGGGAGGAACTCAGTCTCTTCACACAAACTCAAGAGATGAGGCTCTTGCTCTTCCGACAACTGATTCAGTAACAATAGCTCTGAGAACTCAGCAAATAATTGCAAGCGAATCAGGAGTTACAAATACCATAGATCCGCTGGCAGGTTCATACTTCATTGAAGCTAAGACAAAGGAAATAGAAGAAAAAGCAATGGAATACATCAAGAAGATCGATGATCTTGGCGGAGCAGCCAAGGCCATTGACCTGGGATACATTCAGAAAGAAATTTCTGACTCCGCATACAAGTATCAGATGGAAATAGAATCCCTTGACAGAATAGTTGTAGGCGTTAACAAGTACCAGGTTAAGGAAGAACCACCGAAAGGTCTTTTGAGGGTCGACCCCATAGTTGCCGAAATGCAGAAGAAAAAGATTGATGATGCCAAGGCAGCCAGAAACAGCGAGGCAGTGAAGGAAAAACTTGATGAATTGAAGAAAGCATGCCAGGGTACTGAAAATGTAATGCCGTACATTCTCGATGCAGTAAGAGAATATGCAACGCTGGGAGAAATCTGCGGCGTAATGAGAGAAGTGTTCGGAGAATATGAGCAGGCAGTGCTGCTTTAATTGAGGAGGATAAGATGAGCAAAGTAATCAGAGTATTGATAGCCAAACCGGGACTTGACGGACACGACAGAGGAGCTAAGGTTATTGCAAGAGCGCTGCGCGATGCCGGAATGGAAGTAATATATACAGGACTCAGGCAGACACCTGAACAAATAGTTGCAGCTGCAATTCAGGAAGATGTTGACGTAGTAGGAATGAGTCTTTTGTCAGGAGCACACAACTATTTGTTCCCTAGAGTCGTTGAACTCTTAAAGGAGCAGGGCGTTGAAGACATACTGGTAATAGGCGGCGGAGTTATACCCGACGATGACATACCCGGACTGAAGGAAGCGGGAATCGCAGAGATTTTCACACCTGGAACAACAACTACAGCAATGATTGACTTTATTAATAACAACGTAAAATAAGTAATGAAAATAAATTAAGAATTAAGAGTGAAGAGTGAAGAGTTAAATGAAGAAACTTTGGCGTACGCCAAAGTTTCAACCATTAATTCCTAATTCTTAATTCTTCATTCTTCATTATATGAAGGCGGTGCACAATGGAATTGATTCAGCGAATGCTTGCCGGGGACAAAAGGGCATGCGCCAAGCTGATAACAGCAGTGGAAAACGACCCTGAAGAAGCAGAAAAGATAATCAGACAAATTCACAATAAAACGGGCCATGCTCATGTGATCGGCATTACGGGGCCACCCGGGGCCGGCAAGAGCACTCTTACGGATAAGCTGGTAAAGGCTCTTGTGAACGAAGGCAAAAGGGTTGGCATCATAGCAGTGGATCCCACAAGTCCTTATTCCGGGGGTTCCATTCTGGGTGACCGCATCCGCATGCAGGACCTGGCCTTAAATCCAAATGTTTTCATAAGAAGCATGGGTACAAGGGGATATCTTGGAGGCCTTTCAAAGTACACGAAAAACGCCTTGAAGATTCTTGATGCGGCAGGATATGACTACATAGTCATAGAAACCGTTGGCGTGGGGCAGTCGGAAGTTGACATAGTGAAGATTGCAGATACCATTCTGATGGTTATGGTTCCGGGCCTGGGGGACGACATTCAGTCCATCAAGGCAGGCATAATGGAAATTGGAGACATATTTGTAATCAACAAGAGCGATTTGTTCGGAGCTGACCGCACGGCAACAGAAGTAAACATGATGCTTGACCTGAGCATGGACATGGACAGGAGGCCGCCTGTGGTGAAGGTGGTTGCAGTTAAAAATGAAGGTATTGACTTGCTTCTGGAAGAAATTAAGAAGCACATGGAATATCTCAGGGAAAGCGGCAAGCTTGTTGAGAGAAGAAAAAACAATCTCAAGATAGAGATTGTGGAGCTCATTGAAACGGAACTCAGAAAAATCGTTATTTCACACACCGATGAAGATAACAGGCTCGATGGTGAAGCAACGGAAATACTTAATAAAGAAAAGAACATCTACGAAGTAAGAGACGAGTTCTTAAAAGCAATAAAAAAAGACAATTAAGAATTAAGAGTTAATAATTAATAATTATGGTTGAAATTTTGGCTCTCCAAAATTTCTTCCTGAATTATTAACTATTCATTATTAATTATTAATTAAAAACGGAGGTTATTATGGTTAAAAAGGTTGACCACATTGGTGTGGCTGTTAAGAATCTGGATGATGCATTGAATTTCTATGAAAATATATTGGGCTTGAAAGCTGCAGGAAAAGAAGTAGTTGAGGAGCAAAAGGTTACGGTGGCTTTTCTGCCGGTTGGGGATTCTGAAGTTGAGCTTCTGGAATCAACAGAGGAAGACGGACCGGTTGCAAAGTACATCGCTAAAAACGGCGAAGGTGTCCAGCACATCGCGTTCAGAGTAGATAACATCGAAGAAGCCATTGCCGAAATGAAGGAAAAGGGCGTTCGTATGATCGATGAAAAACCAAGGTACGGAGCAGGCGGTGCACGCATAGCTTTCTGCCATCCAAAATCTACAGGCGGAGTGCTTATCGAGCTTTGCGAGAGAGCGTAAATAAGTTTATACATATATTATTACATGACAGCAATTATATATTAAAATAAACGAAGCAAGTGACAGTGGAGGTAAAACATGTCAAGCAAATTAGACGAGATGCGTTTAAAGAAAGAAAAGCTTAAACTTGGCGGCGGCGAAAAAAGAATAGAAAAGCAGCACCAGCAAGGCAAGCTTACAGCAAGGGAAAGACTGAACATATTATTCGATGAAGGAAGTTTTATAGAAACAGGGCTGTTTGTAAAACACAGATGCGTGGACTTCGGAATGGACTGTGTTGATGCTCCAGGAGAAGGCGTCGTAACAGGCTACGGCACAGTTGACGGACGACTGGTATACGCCTATGCACAGGATTTTACCGTGCTTGGAGGTTCCCTGGGAGGAATGCATGCAGAAAAAATAGTTGCCGTAATGGATATGGCATTGAAAATGGGAGCACCAATCATAGGTCTTAATGATTCAGGCGGAGCAAGAATACAGGAAGGCGTTGATGCACTCAGCGGATACGGAAAAATATTCTACAGAAATACAATTTCATCTGGAGTCATTCCTCAGATATCGGTCATAATGGGACCATGTGCAGGCGGAGCGGTTTATTCACCGGCATTGACGGACTTCATATTCATGGTTGATAAGACCAGCCAGATGTTTATCACAGGACCACAGGTAATCAAGACTGTAACAGGCGAAGACATATCAGCTGAAGAATTGGGCGGTGCCATGACACACAACTCTGTAAGCGGAGTTGCGCATTTCATAAGCGCTGATGACGAAGCATGCATTAACGACGTAAAAAGGCTGTTGAGCTTCCTGCCGTCAAACAATCTTGAAAATCCTCCAATGTTTGAAAACGAAGACGATCTGAACAGACTGGAAGAAAGACTGAATGAAATCATTCCTGACAATCCAAACAAAGGTTATGACGTTAAAGACGTTATAGCAATCATAGCAGATAACGGCGATTTCATGGAAACTCAGGCAAACTACGCACAAAACATAGTTACAGGATTCATAAGAATAAACGGACAGACAGTTGGAGTAATTGCAAATCAACCTAAGGTTCTGGCAGGATGTCTGGACATCAACGCTTCGGACAAATCAAGCCGATTCATAAGAACATGCGATTCCTTCAACATTCCTCTTTTAAACCTGGTTGACGTACCTGGCTTCCTGCCGGGAACTGCTCAGGAATACGGCGGAATAATCAGACACGGTGCTAAAATGCTTTATGCTTATTCTGAAGCAACCGTTCCAAAGGTAACGCTGGTATTAAGAAAAGCATACGGCGGAGCTTACCTGGGAATGTGCAGCAAGGAACTTGGAGCTGACGTGGTGATGGCATGGCCTTCAGCAGAGATTGCAGTTATGGGACCTGACGGAGCAGCAAACATAATATTCAAAAAAGATATTGAAGAGGCAGAAAACCAGGCTGAAGAAAGAAAGAAAAAGATTGCTGAATACAGGGAAAAATTCTCTAATCCATATGTTGCGGCAGCCAGAGGATACATAGATGACGTAATCGAGCCCTCAACAACAAGACAAAGGCTTGCAAGCGCATTTGAGATGCTGTCCGGTAAGAGAGAGTCAAGGCCAAGCAAGAAACATGGCAATTTGCCGGTATAGTATTGAATACTAATAATGAGGTGACAAATAATGTTATTTAACGAATCCATGTCATTGGGAGAAAAGTTTGTTAACAGCATTGCCATAACAATATTGGGAATGTTGGTAGTTTTTTCGGTTTTAATAATAATTTCCTACTCGCTGGATCTTTTAAGAATCCTGTTTAGCAAGGAAAGCGAAAAAAAAAATACTCCTGATGGAATAAAGCCAGTAACACAGAGTGCAGCAGTTGCTGCAACCAACGATGAAGATGACACTGACCTGCTGGTTATCATAACCGCAGCCATAGCAGCTGAAACAGAATCATCAGCGGACGGCATAATAGTAAGATCAATCACGCCCATACTGCAAAAAAACAACATGTGGGCTACGGCAGGAAGACAGCAGCAAATGCTGGAAAGATTATAACAACCAATTAGATGGAGGCAACATAAATGAAAAAATATTTGATTACAGTAAAAGGAATATCATACGAAGTTGAAGTAGAAGAAATTAAGGATAATGCTCCTCAAAGCAAGGCTGCAGCACCTGCACCTGTTAGAGCCGCAGCGCCTGCAGCACCTGCACCGGCAAAAGCAGCACCTGCACCGTCTGCTCCTGCAGGAGGCACAGCAAGTGTAACTTCTCCTATGCCTGGAAGCATATTCAAGGTTCATGTAAAAGCCGGCGATTCTGTAAAAAGAGGAGATGTCCTGATAATACTTGAAGCAATGAAGATGGAAAATGAGATTTTCGCAGCAGCTGACGGAGTTGTTGATTCAGTGCTTGTAAAAGAAGGGGCAACTGTAAATACCGGAGACGTCCTGGTTACTTTTAAATAAGATAATATGACAGAAAGCGGGTAAACATTAATGTTAAACACATTATTAATAGGAGTGCAGAAATTTCTTGGGAGCATGGGATTTACTGCAATTACGCCAGGCCAGGTAATAATGCTCATTGTGTCATTTGTACTTATATACTTGGCTGTTGTGAAAAAATTTGAACCATTGCTTCTGCTGCCTATCGGATTCGGAATGTTTCTTGCAAATATTCCGCTTGCAGGCTTGATGGATGCACCGGTTGGACACATAGGCGAGGAAGGGTTCCAAGCCGGCGGACTTTTATACTATCTATACCTGGGAGTTAAGTTAGGAATTTATCCGCCGCTTATCTTCATGGGTGTTGGAGCCATGACAGACTTTGGTCCCCTCATAGCAAACCCCAGAAGCATTTTGCTGGGTGCAGCGGCACAATTTGGTATTTTTGCGGTATTCATAGGAGCTGCGTTGTTGGGATTCACAGGACCTGAAGCTGCATCCATCGGTATCATAGGCGGAGCTGACGGACCTACGGCCATATATCTTACATCAAAGCTGGCACCTCACCTGCTGGGACCAATTGCAGTTGCAGCATACTCGTACATGGCCCTTGTTCCGATCATCCAGCCTCCGATAATGAAAGCCTTGACAACCAAGGAAGAGCGCGCGATTGTAATGGAACAGTTAAGACCTGTATCCAAAAAAGAAAAAGTAATATTCCCTATATTCGTTACACTGCTGGTATCGCTGATACTGCCTTCAGCAGCTCCGTTGGTTGGAATGCTGATGCTTGGTAACCTTCTGAAAGAAACCGGAGTAGTGGACAGGTTGTCTAAGACGGCGCAAAACGAGCTCATGAACATAGTTACCATATTCCTGGGCACAACCGTAGGAGCTACAGCTAATGCAGCAACATTCCTAAGACCACAGACACTGATGATTATAGCTCTCGGGCTGTTTGCATTTAGCTTCGGAACTGCAGCTGGAGTTGTTTTCGGAAAAATCATGTGCAAGGTGACAGGAGGAAAGGTAAATCCGCTGATCGGTTCTGCAGGAGTTTCAGCAGTGCCGATGGCAGCCCGTGTTTCACAGACCGTAGGTCAGGAAGAAAATCCGGGGAACTTCCTCTTGATGCATGCCATGGGACCTAACGTGGCAGGAGTAATCGGTTCAGCTGTTGCAGCAGGCTTATTGCTTTCAATATTCAAATAACAAAAAAACAAACGCTTGGGCTTCCAAGCGTTTTTGTTATCCTATATCAAAGGAGGTTGTATATCCCCAAGGTCTTCAGGTGATCCATCTTCTTGGACATTACTTCTTCAAGGTCAAGACCCAGTGCCTGACACATTGATGCAAGGTAGAAAAGGAGTTCCCCCATTTCTTCGGTTACCTTGTCACGGCATTTGGGGCACAGTTCTCCTTCTATGTGAGTATCCAGGTCAAGCTGATTTTCCTCAAGTGTTTTGTTCGGTGAATACAGTTGTTTCGTTGCATGTATCTCAATGCAACCGCAATGCGTTGCTGATTTGAATACTGCTCTGTTAAGCATGGAAGTCTGCTCGTCAAGCTTTGTTACAATATCAAGTATGCTTTTGTTAAGCAGCTGCAGGTCGGCAGTCATATTTTGAAATTCATTACAATCGCAAGACATATTTTCAACTCCTTTCTTAAAAACAATTTTATTGAATGTTTTCTGTGAGTAAAAAAACTACAAATGTTTCTTCATGGCGGAACTATATTATACTAAAATTATACTTAAAGACAAGCTTGAATGTCAAACACTTTATTCTCACATTTTGTAAACAAACTATTGCTAATTTGGAATAAATCGCATGGGTCAGAATAAAATATAAAGAAGTTATAATTAGGGGGATGTTTATGAAAAAAGTTGTGACCGTAGTTGCGATAATTGTTTTTATAGCTGCTCTTTTGTTTTTTTTCAGATACTTTAGAGGAAAGGGTGCAGAAAATGTGAGCTTTGACAGTATTGAGCCTGAAAATATTCCAAGGCAGATCAGCGAGGTTCTGCCAAACTACAGGATGAAGGAAAAGGCCCTGGTATGCAGAATCAACGATGAAATTTATGTTGTCGTTACCAGAGGCGAAAAGAATACAGCAGGCTATGATGTGGAAATTAACAAGCTTACGCTGTCAGAGGAGGACGGAGAAAAGGTTCTGACCGTCTATGCCAAGTACACTGATCCCAAGCCTGGAGATGTTACTGCACAAATTCTTACATATCCATTCACGGTTGTGAAAACAGACATGAAGGAACTGCCTCAGAAGGTCGTTCTGGAAAAGGAATACAAGAATTAAAGCAATTAAGAATTAAGAGTTAAGAATTAAGAATTATTAGTTTGGATGGGCTCCCGTAAAGACGAATGTTGTCGAATGATGGACAGAAGTTTATTATTTGTTTGTCAAGATGGTGAGTTCATCTTTTTTTTATGAAGCGATTGATATAATGACATTATTTTTTCCTATACCCAAAAATAAACATTTCATTTTATGCAAAAATAAAGTAGAATAGAATAATAATAGTTGTAATATTGTCAAAACGTGTTATATAATAGTAAGTGGTAAGAGGTGTGGCAGTGATAGAATTCAATAATGTTTCAAAAATATACAAAAAAGAATTTACAGCAGTTAAGAACATTAACTTGAAAATAGATAACGGCGAATTTGTGTTCTTTGTAGGAAAGAGCGGAGCAGGCAAGAGTACGCTGATAAAACTGCTCCTGAGGGAAATCTCCCCCAGCGAAGGAACCATCATTTACAACAAACAGGACATAAACAAGATAAGAAAAAGAAATGTGGCTGAATACAGGCGAAAAATCGGATTCGTGTTTCAGGACTACAGGCTTCTGCCCAGGCTCACTGTGTATGAGAATGTTGCGTTTGCAATGGAAATGATATGCTGCAATTCAAAGACCATCAGAAGGGAAGTTCCTCTGGTTTTAAGCATGGTTGGCTTAAGCGACAAGGCCAAGCATTATCCGGACGAGCTGTCCGGAGGAGAGCAGCAGCGTGTGGCAATCGCCAGAGCAGTGATAAACAAGCCCGAAACAATAATTGCGGACGAGCCTACGGGAAACCTTGACCCGGAAACATCCAAGGAAATCATGAAAATCCTCACTGAAATAAACAAAAGAGGGACAACAGTTATAATGGCAACTCACGACAGAGAAATAGTTAACCAATACCAGAAGAGGGTAATTGAACTTAAGTCAGGTGTCATTATCAGAGATATCAAAGCAGGGGGATACGTAAATGAACCCAAAGAAAATTAAATATATATTCAAACAAGCATTCAAAAGCATGTGGCGTAACCGAATGATGGGACTGGCTTCCATCGGCAGCGTAACAGCGGTTTTAATCATACTGGGTTTTGTGCTCATTGTTGTTCTGAATGTAAACAACATTGCGCTTGTTACTAAGGAAACGTTTGATGAAATAGCAGTCTATCTGAGGGATGATGTTGATGAAAATCAGATAGAAGAAATGGGTAAGTCGTTCAGGGAAATAGACGGAGTTATGGGAGTTGCTTTTCAGACAAAGGATTATGCTCTTGAAAAGCTGAAGGAAGACTGGGGCAAGGATGCGTTCCTTCTGGAAGGTCTGAGGGTGAATCCTCTTCCCAACACGTACATTGTGCAGCTGAAGGATGTTAGCAAGTCAGAAGAAGTCATTGCCAAGCTTCAGACCTTTGAAGGTGTTGAAGATGTTCAGTACTACAAGGACGCCGTTAACAGCCTCATAAAAATAGCCGATTTTGTGAAAAGAGTGGGGGCAGGCCTCATAATGATACTTCTGCTCATAAGCGTGTTCATAATTTCCAACACCATTAAAATCACGGTGCTGAACAGGCAAAAGGAAATTGAGCTCATGCAGTATATAGGTGCAACAAACGGATACGTCAGAGGACCTTTCATGATAGAAGGAATACTGCTGGGACTCATAGGTTCGCTTTTGGCGATTTTCCTCATATCTCTTGGATACAACTACATCATCAATTATCTGGCAGGACGCTATGTGGCTCTTTTATCCGGTATATCCGGCTACATGGTGGGTGTCGAAATGATTTTAAGCGATCTGATTATTATATTTTTAACCATAGGAATAGGCATCGGAATATTAGGAAGCCTTGTTTCATTGAAAAAATTCTTGAGTGTATAGGAGTGTGTTATGTTTAGAAAAAGTATGGCATTTGCTTTGCTGCTGGTTACGGTTTTAAGCATATTTCCGGCTGATGCAGGGGGAAGCATTGCAGATTTGCACTACAAACAGAAGCAGATTGAAAACCAGATTTCTGAAATTCGTAAACAGGCTGACGCTCTAAAGGGTGAGAAAAGAAGCGTACAACAGGAAATAGATGCGCTGGACAGTGAAATAAGGGCCCTGACACTGGAGGCAGACGGTTATGAACTTCAGAAGCAGGAAATAACTATGAAGATAGCCGATTCAAATCAAAAAATCGACGATCTTACACAGGAAATAGACAAGAACAATGAAATACTGGAGGAACGCCTCAGAGTAATGTACAAGCAGGGCACTTCGGGATACATGGAAGTAATTTTAAATTCTGAAAACCTGGTAGACGCACTGACAAGGGTTGACATGATTCAGCTCATCGTTAAGAGCGATGTGGATTTGCTGAAGAGTATAACTGAGCAGAAGCAGCAGGTTGAAGAGCTTAAGACCGGTCAGGAAGCAGAGAGGCTTGCTCTGACAAATGTAATCAGTGAACTGAATGCAAAACAAAGTCAAGTAGAATCTGCTTCAAGAACAAAGGAATCATACATGGCCAGCATACAAAGTAACATCGAAGAAATGCAGCGCCAGGAAGCTGAAATGGAAGCTCAGTCTGCAAAGATCGAAAAGGAAATTCTGGCTGCCCAGCGTGCAGTTGAATATGCAGGCGGCGTCATGACATGGCCTGTTCCGGGACAGTACAGGGTTACATCGAACTTTGGAGGAAGAGCTGACCCCATCACAGGAGTGTGGTCAAACCACGGAGGTACTGACATTGCTGCTCCTTACGGAAGCGCAATAGTTTCAGCCAATGACGGAGTTGTAATATTTGCCGGATGGCACTATTCATACGGCAATTACATAATTGTCGATCACGGCGGCGGAATCGCAACACTGTACGGACATTGCTCAAAACTTTTGGCAAGCAAGGGACAAGCCGTTTCAAAGGGTGAAACCATAGCACAGGTTGGATCCACCGGCTACTCAACAGGTAACCACCTGCACTTTGAAGTCAGAATCAACGGTGTGAGAACACAGCCTATGGACTACCTGAAAGGCAAATAAAATCAATTAAGAGTTAAAAATTAAGAATTAATAATAAGAATTAATTGAAACTGGACGGCTTAAACCGTCCAGTTTTTTCCTTTAATTCTTCACTCTTCACTCTTAATTCTTAATTATATAAGCGCTCTTTTTTTGTTTTGGTTTTCTACCAGTTCGTCTAGCTGCTCAGCGTTCATAGTTTCGTTCTTGATGAGATATTCTGCGACTTTTTCCACGGTGGAACTGTTGTCTCTTATGAGGCTCAATGCTGCACTGTATGCTTCCTTGACCATATCAGATGCCTCTTCGCTGATGCTTTCCAGATAGTACTTGAAGAATCTTTCGTCTATGCAGGTGTTCTGAGTGTTTTTCCCCATGCCGTAGCTGCATATTATCTCATATATTATATTGGTGGATTCCTTTATGTCGTTTGACGCTCCTGTAGAAACCTCTCCCAGGAAAACTTCCTCAGAGGCTCTCCCGGCAAGAAGGACAGAAACCTTGTCGCAAAGTTCCTTCTTGGTGTATAAGTATTTGTCTTCAGTAGGGAACTTCAAAACATAGCCAAGTGCCTTGTCTCTGGGTATGATTGAAATTTTCTGGACCTTATCAATATCGAGAATTTTTGCAGCTACCGCGTGGCCTGCCTCATGGAATGCCACGATGCGCTTTTCCTTCTCAGAAACTGTGGAATGCTTTATTTCAAGACCTGCAGCAACCTTCTCTATGGCAAACTCAAAATTGTCGTTGTTTATTTTTTTGGATTTATCCTTTATTGCTTTAAGGGCAGCCTCGTTGGCTATGTTGGCAAGCTGCGCTCCGGAAAAACCGTGGGTCTTTGTTGCAATATCCTTGAGAACAACCTTTTTGTCCAGAGGTTTATTTTTGGTGTGCACTTCAAGTATCTTTAGCCTGGAATAAAAGTTAGGATTTCCAACGTAAATTTTTCTGTCAAAACGGCCGGGTCTCAATAAAGCTTCATCCAGCAAATCCATTCTGTTTGTGGCCGCAACCACGATTACGTTTGATGTGTTGTTGAAGCCGTCCAGTTCTATAAGAAGCTGATTTAAGGTCTGGTCTTTCTCATTGTTGCTCTCAGAGTTTCTCTTGGCTCCCAGGGCATCTATTTCATCGATGAATATGATGCTTGGAGCTTCTTTTCTGGCCCTCTCAAAAATCATCCTGACCCTTTTGGCCCCGACACCCACATACTTCTCAACAAATTCTGAACCGCTGGAATAAATGAACGTGGCCTTGGCTTCCCCGGCTATTGCTTTTGCAATGAGGGTTTTTCCAGTTCCGGGAGGTCCGTAAAGGAGGATTCCCCTTGGAACCTTGGCATCCATGGACTTGTATTTTTCCTCGTTGTTTAGAAAATCTATCACATCCATCAGGTCGTCCTTGATTTCTTCAAGGCCTGCCACATCATCAAAGCCAATTTGAATTTTCGGTTCCTCTGGTTTTTTCTTTTCAAAATATGAAGTCGAAGACACGGCCTCGTTTGATTCCTCCATGAACAGACCGGCGCTTCCGTCGTTCTTTTTGCTTGATTTTACAATAGTCTTCATCAAGAACCACCCATATAGAATCATGGGTGCGAAAAATATAAGCGGCAATGAATATCTATCTGACACTATTAAAATAATAATGTTATATGCAATAAAAGAAACTACTAAGTACAAATTTTTATTTTTCATTTTACCTCCTCATGCTGATGTGATATACTAGAGACTAATAGTTAGGTTCACTAATGATACAATCAATGTGGAATTATGATTTCCATAACAGTAAAACTTATAACATTTTATAATAAATAATTGTTGACAATTATTGTTATGTTGTATATACTAATGTAGGACTCAAGAAGAAGTGACCGCTTCTCACCTTACGGCGTTTATAAACTGCCAGTATGGTTAATAAATAAATGCACTAGTTTTGTGTTATTTAAGATAGCGGTGGAGATGGCTATCTTTTTTATTTATATTGAGTATTAAGGGTTGTCTTTTAAAGGTTTATAATTTCAAGGAGGTGTAAATTATAAAAGAACTTCAAATCAACGAACAGATTCGTGAAAAGGAAGTAAGGGTCATTGACTCGGATGGAAGTCAGCTGGGCGTAATCAGCACTAAGGAAGCGTTGAAGATTGCCGAAACAAAGAAATTGGACCTGGTTGTCGTATCTCCCACAGCGGAGCCGCCTGTTTGCAGGATAATGAACTACGGAAAGTACAAGTATGCTCAGGCCAAGAAGGAAAAAGAATCCAAGAAAAAACAAAAAGTTATCAACATAAAAGAAATCAGAATGACTCCGAATATTGAGGAACATGACTTGGCAGTAAAGGCAAAGAATGCATCCAAGTTTCTTGAAGACGGCGACAGAGTAAAGGTTGTTGTCAGATTCAGAGGAAGAGAGCTTGGACACATGGATGCAGGCAGAGTAGTATTGATGCAGTTTGCTGAAATGACATCTGAATATTCTGTAATAGACAAGCAACCAATTGTTGAGGGCAAAAACATGACTATGTTTTTGGCACCAAAAAAATAACTTAAGGAGGAACTGTTATGCCAAAAGTAAAAACTAACAGATCAGCGGCAAAAAGATTTTCTAAGACTGGAAGTGGTCAAATAAAGAGATCAAAGGCCGGAAAGAACCATTTTACAGGGAAGAAAGCTTCTAAATCCATAAGAAACTTAAGAAAGAGCACTTTGTTGTCAAGTGCTGACATGGACAGAATAAGCAAAATATTACCTTATTAATCGATAATCAATCTAGAACACGGGAGGAAACAAGATGGCAAGAGTTAAAAGAGCTGTAAATGCTAAGAAAAACCATAGAAAAGTATTGAAACTTGCTAAAGGATACTACGGAGCAAAGAGTAAATTATATAAAACAGCTAATCAGGCAGTAATGAAATCACTGTCATACGCATATGTTGGAAGAAAGTTGAGAAAAAGAGAATTTAGACAGCTTTGGATCGCAAGAATCAACGCTGCAGCAAGACAAAACGGTTTGTCTTACAGCAAATTTATAAATCTTTTGAAAACTAACAACATAGAGATCAACAGAAAAATGTTGTCTGAAATGGCAGTATATGATCCAGCAGGATTCACAAGCCTTGTAGAATCAGTAAAAGCAATCTAGCATATAAAAACGAGACTGTTAAATCAGTCTTTTTTTTATGACCTAACCCAATATGTTCGAGCGTAAGCGAAGAACAGATTGTTGGTAGGTCAAACGCAATGAGTTCCCAATTTATGCGACCGTAGGGAGCGAATAAATTGGTGAACGAAACTGTGCTATGACCGCCGTGAACATTAGATAAATTCAGAGTCAAGACGGTAGGTCAAACGCAACGATTATGATTTACCCAATTTCTTCGACCGTCAGGGAGAAAGAAATTGCAGGTAATTCAAACGCAATGAGTTCCCAATTTATGCGACCGTAGGGAGCGAATAAATTGGTGAACGAAACTGTGCTATGACCGCCGTGAACATTATATAACAAAAGATTTACCAACACAAAAGAAGAAATAATAAATATATATTGAATTTTAAAGCAAAAGTGTTATAATCAAATGACATAATAAAAATGCATAAAATTGGCAATGTTTGTGCATTTTATAGTATAAGAGGAAAAAATGAAAAGTTTGTACAATATCATAAATGATATCAAAAAAAATCCATACCAGGTTTTTTTTCTGGGCTTTGCGGCCGTAATTCTTACTGGAGCAATCCTGCTTACTCTTCCCATATCATCCAATGACGGAAAAAGCGTCGGATTCATCAATGCTTTGTTCACTGCGGCATCAGCAACCTGCGTAACAGGACTGGCGGTTGTAAACACAGCGGAGCACTGGACTGTATTCGGAAAATTTGTTATAATTGTCCTAATACAGATTGGCGGACTTGGAGTTATGACTATGACCGCAATGATATCTTTCTTTTTCGGAAAGAGAATTTCACTTAAGACCAGAGTTCTCATAATGGAGGAAAGAAGCGTTGACGAACTTCAGGGAGTAGTTCGTCTCACAAGAAACATTCTTTTATTCACCTTTTTAGTGGAGGCAGCCGGAGCTGTATTTTTATCCTTTGTGTTCATAAGAGATTACGGTGTGGTAAAAGGAATAGCATATGCAATGTTTCATTCCATATCTGCATTCTGCAATGCAGGCTTTGACCTTATAGGCAACAGCATGATAAACTATGTGGAAAACCCCATTGTAACGTTCACCTTAAGCTTCCTTATCATTATAGGAGGTCTGGGTTTTTACGTGGTTTGGGACATATATGCAAGCAAGAATCTTCACATGCTTACACTGCACTCCAAGCTTGTTATAATCATTACAGCCATACTGCTTTTGGCAGGTACAGTTGTCATATTTGCACTGGAATACAAAAATCCGGGGACTATGGGAAATCTCAGCCTTTGGGGAAAAATTCAGGCATCGTTTTTTCAGAGCATGACCCCAAGAACCGCAGGCTTCAATTCTGTTCCGGTTGAAAACTACAGGATGTCTACTGCAGCATTCACCATACTGCTGATGTTCATCGGAGGTTCTCCTGCCTCAACGGCAGGCGGTATCAAGACTACAACAGCAGGTGTTCTTTTGGTTTCCATTTACAACATGGTGAGGGGAAAAAGAGACTTTGAGGTCATGGAAAGAAGAATACTTCCTGATGTGACATTGAAGGCAGCAGCAATTTTAATGATATCCATGATGCTTGTAATGTTCGTATCAATCACCCTGTCCATAACAGAGGAAAAATTGGGATACGACTTCCTTGACATTTTCTTTGAGACAGTTTCCGCTTTTGCAACGGTGGGACTCACAAGAGGCATAACTCCGTTTTTAAGCGGAGCGGGAAAGGTTGTGTTGACATTTGTGATGTTCATAGGAAGGGTAGGGCCTATGACTGTGGCATATGCATTCCTGAGACAAAACAAAAACATAGGAAATTATACGTATCCTGAAGGAAGGGTAATCATAGGATAAGGAGAAAAACATGAAACAGATAATTGTAATAGGATGCGGAAGATTCGGTTCCTCCGTAGCCAAGACGCTGACTAAACTTGGACATGACGTCATGGTCGTAGACCAGAATACTGACATAATAAAAGAAATATCGGAATATGTGGCACATGCGGTACAGATGGACGCCCTTGACGAGGCATCCTTCAGAACGCTGGGCATAAGAAATTTTGACGTGGCAGTGGTTGCCATAGGTTCAGACATAGAAGCCTCAATAATGGGAACACTCATTGCAAAGGAAGCAGGGGTGCCACTGGTTATTTCCAAGGCCATGAGCGAGATCCACGGCAAACTTCTCATGAAAATAGGAGCAGACAAGGTAATATATCCTGAGAGGGACATGGGTATGCGTGTGGCATACGGACTTGTTACTCCAAACATTCTTGACGTCATAGAATTTTCACCGGACTACAGCATAATTGAAACCGTAGCGCTGGAGGAATGGGAGCAGAAGTCTCTGAAAGACCTCAACTTTAAAGATATGACAATAATCGCAATCAAGACAGGGGAAAAAATAAACATAGTTCCTCCATCGGATGCAGTAATAAAAAAAGACGACATAGTAGTCATACTGGGCCACAACGACAACCTTAACAAACTCAGCAACTCGAGATAGGATATAGCATGAATGTCATAACAAGCAGGGACAATGTGAAAATCAAGTACATCCGTTCCTTGAACACCAAAAAGTTCAGAGATCAGGAGAAAGTCTTTACGGTTGAAGGAATAAAATTTGTCCAGGAAGCATTTAAGGAAAAGGCTGATATAAGATTCGTCCTTTTCAGCGAAAGCGCCCTATTGAAGGACGAAGTGAAGGATATGCTTGAAGGGATAAAAGCAGAAGCATTTGCCTGCACCGATGATGTATTTGACTCGGTTGCTGAAACGGTAAATGCCCAGGGTGTATTGGCTGTTATCGGAAAAAAACAGGAAAGTTCATTAAACTTCAATCATATGAAATTTGCCGTAATGTGTGACCGGATACAGGATCCGGGCAATCTCGGAACAATCATAAGGACTGCGGATGCCTTCGGTCCAGCCGTTGTAATTCTTAATAAAGGATGCGTGGACCAGTACAATCCGAAGGTGGTGAGGGCGTCGGCCGGGGCTATTTTCCGGGTGCCTTTCATTCACGCCGACAATGATCATGAGGCTGTTGTCAACCTGAAACAGGCAGGGTTCAAGGTTTATTCGACGGTTGTAGAATCGGAATATTCCTTTGAAGATGTGGAAAAATCCGAAAAGATCTGTGTGGTCATCGGAAATGAAGGCCAGGGTGTTTCTGCTGACATTGCAGGAGCTTCACATCAGAAAATAACCATCAGGATGTCAGGCAGGGCGGAGTCTCTTAACGCTTCCATAGCTGCCGGCATATGCATTTATGAAATGAGAAAAAAACTGTTGTAAAATAAATTCCAATCTGGTATAATTTAAACGTTAATTTAATATTAGGCAATGAAAAAGTAAGTAGGCATGAACACATGTTTTTCAGAGAATAATCACCCTGGCTGGAAGTGATTTAAGACATTTATGCTGAACATTCGCTTTGGAGCCTGCGGGATGAAACAAAGTAGTCCTGCACGGAAAAAACCGTTATTGAAATGAGGCTTTGACTGCAGCGCTGCAGTCAGGGCAAATTAGAGTGGTATCGCGGACTTCGCCTCTTGCAGGGGCGGAGTTTTTTATTTTAATATGGAATGTGAAAGGAGAATTCATGAAAGAGCAACTTTTGAAATTAAAGACAGAAGCATTGGAACAGCTGAAACAATGCAATGATAATGCAGATATTGAAAAAGTGAGAGTTCAGTACTTGGGTAAAAAAGGGGAGCTTACATTGATCCTCAGGTCAATGGGAACATTGTCTGAAGAGGAAAGACCCGAGATGGGCAAACTGGCCAACGAGGTCAGAGTAATAATAGAAAATGAAATCAAGGAAATAAAGGATAAAACTTCATCGCATGCATCAGCATTGAAGGTTAAGTCAGAGACTCTTGATATAACCATGCCTGGCAGGATCCCTGAAATAGGAAGAAGACATCCGCTCATTCAGGTAAAGGAAGAGTTGGAGAGCGTGTTTATGCGAATGGGGTATGATGTTATCAGCGGACCTGAAATCGAAACTGTGGCAAACAACTTTGACGACCTTAACGCACCATACGACCATCCGTCAAGAGACTGGTCAGATACTTTTTACATAGCAGACGACCTGATTTTAAGAACTCACACTTCACCGGTTGAAATAAGGGTAATGAAAGAAGGCAAGCTTCCCATAAGAATGGTGTCTACCGGAAGAACATTCCGTTTCGACGATGTTGACGACACCCATTCTCCGATGTTCCATCAGATGGAATGCCTGGTTGTGGACAAGGGAGTTACCATGGCAAATCTTAAGGATTCAATCGACCAGTTCGTTAAGGAACTTTTCGGAAGCAAAATGAAGACACGTTTCAGACCTCACAACTTCCCGTTTACTGAGCCCAGCGCAGAAGTTGACGTATCGTGCCCCATCTGCATGGGCAAGGGATGCCCTGCGTGCCACGGAACAGGCTGGAGTATGGAACTGTTGGGATGCGGAATGACACACCCCAATGTGCTTCGTAACTGCGGAATAGATCCGGAAGTTTATTCGGGCTACGCATTCGGAATGGGAATCGACCGTGTTGCAATGGTTAAGTACGGAATTCCGAACATAAGGCTGTTGTTTGAAAATGATGTAAGATTCTTAAAACAATTCTAGGAGGTTGCCATGTTAGTACCTATTAAATGGATGAGCCAGTATGTTGACATAAACACTGATGACAAGACATTGGCTGACAAATTGACGCTGACAGGGTCACACGTTGACGCTGTAATTGACTATACAAAAGAAGTAATAAATGTAAAAACCGGAAAGATTCTCGAAATAAAGCAGCACCCCAATGCTGATAAGCTTGTGGTGACACAGATAGACATAAATGAAACAGAACCTGTTCAGATAATAACGGGAGCTAAAAACATCAGCCAGGGGGACATTGTTCCTGTATCATTGGAAGGTGCTGTGCTTCCAAACGGATTAAAAATAAAGAAAACAAACTTTAGGGGACTGCCGTCTTACGGCATGATGGTTTCCTACGAGGAGCTTGGTTTCGATGACAAGGTTATTCCCAAGGAATCAAGAGACGGTATTATAATACTTCCCAAGGACACTCCCCTTGGAAAGGACATCAAGGAAGTTCTGGAGTTAAACGGCAGCGCTCTGGAGGTTGAGGTTACGTTCAACAGACCTGACTGCCTTAACATCGTGGGTATGGCCAGAGAAACCGCCGCAACTCTGGGAACAAAGTTCAAATTTCCTGAAATAGACATCAAAAACGAAGAAGGGGATATCAAAGATTATCTTAACGCCGTTGAAATTGAGGATGAGGACCTTTGCAGCCGCTTCTACGCTAAAGTTATAAAAGACTTAAAAATCGGACCATCACCGCTGTGGATGCAAAGAACATTGATGGATGCGGGCATGAGACCCATAAGCAACATAGTTGACGTTACGAACTATGTAATGCTTGAGCTTGGCCAGCCTCTTCACGCATACAACCTGGAATCCCTGGAAGGCAGAAAGCTGGTAGCCAGAAGAGCAAAACAAGGTGAAAGCATTGTTACGATAGACCAGAACGAAAGACCGTTAAACGAAAATATGCTTGTAATAGCAGACGGTGAAAAGCCAGCCTGCATCGCCGGAGTTATGGGCGGATATTATTCTGAAATAAGCGACGACACGAAAGTAATGGTTTTGGAAAGTGCAAACTTCAATCCAAAATCCATCAGAGAAACATCCAAGAAGCTTGGAATGCGCTCTGAGGCTTCAGCAAGAAACGAAAAACCCATGGGACACATGATGGTGGAACTGGCAAGCAAAAGGGCCTGCCAGCTCATCGAGATGATTGGAGCCGGAACAGTAGTGGGCGGATACATGGAAGCAGGCAAGAAAGATTATGAGCCGCCGGTTGTGACGCTCAGACCTTACCGCAGCGAAATGCTTCTGGGAGTTGACATTCCTGTGGAAGACATGCTGAAATCCCTGAATTCATTGGAAATTGAAAGCACATTCGATGGGGAAAAGATTTACTGCAAGATTCCGTACTTCAGAACGGACCTGGAGCAGGAAGCAGACATCATAGAAGAAGTGGGCAGACTTTATGGTTTTGAGAACATTGAATCAAAGCCGTTAACAGGAAGTACAAGGGTTGGAAGAAAATCAGAAGTACGTGTTCTGGAAGATCACATGAAGACCATTCTCTGCGGTATGGGACTTTACGAAATAACAACTTATTCGTTCATAAGCCCCAAGACCTATGACAACATATGCGCACCTGCAGACAGCAGCCTGAGAAATTACGTTAAAATTCTGAATCCTCTGGGAGAAGATTTCAGTTCCATGAGAACAACACTCATACCAAACATGATGGAAGTTGTTCAGAGAAATTCAAACAGAGGTGTAACTGATGCAAAACTGTTTGAAATAGGAAGCGTGTTCATTCCAAAATCTCAGCCTGTAACAGAGGAACCCTACGAAAAACAGAAGCTTTGCATAGGTTTGTATGGAAATTACGATTTCTTCGATCTTAAGGGAGTTGTGGAAGGATTGCTTTCAAGATTTGGAATAGCTGCTGCGCTGAAGCCTATGAAGGATAACTACACTTTCCACCCCGGAAGGACAGCAGGTCTTTACATGGGAGATGAGCTCATTGGAATTTACGGAGAAGCAAGCCATGAAGTAACAGGAAACTATGGACTAGACCACAAGGTTTACATAGCAGAAATAGACGTTGAGAAGATTCTTGATAACAAGGACACTAACTGGAAATACGAAGCATTGCCTAAGTATCCTGCCATGGTGAGAGACATTGCCGTTAAGGTAAAGGATGAAGTGCTGGCAGGCGACATGGAAGAAGCCATCAGAAGCGTGAACCCGCACCTTATTGAAAGCGTAACGCTGTTCGACGTTTACAAGGGAGAGCACATTGAAGAAGGCTACAAGAGCACAGCGTTCTCAGTTACCTACAGAAGCAAGGAACGCACGCTGAAGGACAAGGAAGTGGAAAAAATCCACGACCAGATTTTGAAAACTCTTGAACATAAGTTTGAAGCAAGCCTACGAGGTTGATCAATTAAGATTTAATATTTAAGAGTTAAGAATTATATAAGGTGAGGTTCTTTTAATTCAGGACGCAGGTTCAGGATTTAGAGGAATCTCATTTTTTTATTTGGTGGGAATTTGACAAATTGGAAAAAATCATGTAGACTAAGATAACTTTACATTTTAATGCTCATGCAATCATCATATCTCATAGCTTCAATAGCGTCAGAACAATCAAAAATTAAAATCTCAACTATACTATATTAAAGAATGCAATAATATTGTTTTCTTGCCATGCAATTAATCCTGCTTAGGTTAATTTGATTTTAAATTTTACAATTACTATAAAATTTAAATTTCTATACATAGGAGGGAAAGGAAAGATGACAAACGGAAAAAATATTAAGGTTGGTATTGGATTTGCCACCGGGAGAAAAAGTTTTCTCAATGTATTGAAAACTTACATTTACAGTTGGAATGAATCAGGGCTTGTGGAAGATGAAAAGGTAAGCTTGAATTTGTTTGTAGCCTACGATCTAAGCTACAATAATACAAGGGTTTCGGATTTTACAAGAATTCATCCTGAACTTATGAAGCAGATTGACAGCGTTTCTTTTATAGGGAACAAATCAATCAAGGAGGAAATCAGGTGTTTAAGCAGGGAAAATGTAATTGAACCTGAAGAAGCATCTCTGATATTCGGAAAGGGGTATGCTGCAAAACGCAATTCCATTCTTTATTACGCAATTAAAAACAAAATGGATTACCTTGTTTTTCTGGATGATGATGAGTACCCTCTGGCTGTAACCAACACCAGAAAGTCAGCCATATGGAGTGGCCAGCATGTCCTTAGAATTCATCTCAGACATATAGAGCATACAGACATAACCCATGGAAATCACTGCGGGTACATTTCCCCTATTCCTCACATTAATTTTAATGATAAAATGACTGAAAGTGATTTTAAAACATTTATTGAGGCAATAAGCAACGACATAATAAACTGGGACAAAATTGTCAGCGTTATGAATGACGGAGGCGTAACATATGCAGACACCGGCATATTGACCAGTGATAAGGCTGTTGACGTTGAAGAAACAAACAATACAAAGTTCATTTCAGGGGCTAACCTCTGCATTAATCTTAAGCAGCCAAAGAGAGTTTTCCCTTTCTACAATCCTCCGGGAGCAAGAGGCGAGGATACTTTTTTAAGCACATGTCTCAGTGACAGGAGCGTTCTGCGCGTTCCGTGCTATACTTTCCATGACGGTTTTTCAACGTATAACAATCTTTTATCCGGCGTTCTTCCCACTAAACTTAAATTTATAGAAGCTGAAAATGAAAAGATAATTGAAAGATTTTACAAGGCATGCATCGGCTGGATAAGGTACAAGCCTCTGTTAACTTATATAACTCAGCCTGATGAATACGAAACAACAATAAAAGAAATGCGTGAAAGCCTGGTAGAAACTCTTCCGAAAATATGCAGCTATTTCCGGCACCCTGAGTTTATGAATGTATTGGCTGAACTGGACAAGTATCATAAAAACACTAAAAAGCATTATGACAAGTTCGAAGAAACCAAGCTTGTATGGGAAAAAATCATGAACCATTTTGCCTAGACATTGACGCCTTCTTTAATCAAGGAGGCGACTCTTTTTTCATACTGTTGACTAACCATCAATAAAACTATATAATGGTTAATGTTAAATTTGGAAATACTAATAAAGATTGTAGGAGGGATTATGGATCCAGTAGCGTTTACGATATTTGGAATTGATATAATGTGGTACGGAGTGCTGATTTCTCTTGGCGTTCTGCTGGGAGTTATATTTGCATTGAGAGAATGCAAAAGGATAGGATTCAAGGAGGATGATCTTCTGGATTTTCTTCTGGTAGCCATACCGTCTGCCATTGTGGGGGCCAGGGCTTACTATGTAATATTCTCCTGGGATTACTACAGCAAGAATCCGGGAGAGATTATTAATATAAGAAACGGCGGACTTGCCATACATGGAGCTCTCATTGCCGGTGTCATAGTTGGAGTTTTATTCTGCAGAATAAGAAAAATAAACGTGTTAAAACTTCTTGATATAGTAATGCCAAGCGTTGCTTTAGGTCAGGCCATCGGAAGATGGGGAAACTTCATTAATCAGGAAGCTCACGGCGGCCCCACAAACCTGCCGTGGGGAATAATGGTGAATGGTCAGAAAGTCCACCCAACATTCCTGTACGAATCAATATTTGATTTTTGCATTTTCCTGTTTTTGATGTGGTTCAGAAAGAACAAAAAAACTACCGACGGGCAGGTGCTGGGGCTGTACCTCATCCTTTACTCTGCCGGGAGATTCCTTGTTGAAGGGTTAAGAACCGACAGCCTGATGTTTCTTGGAATGCGCGTGGCACAGCTCATAAGCCTGGCTTCAGTGCTGGCAGGAGTGCTGCTGCTTCTGTATATTAAAAAGAAAAATAATTCAATTAAGAATTAAGAATTAAGAATTAAGATTTAAGAATTAACGGAGGAGATTCTTCGCTGCGCTCAGAATGACAAATACAAACGTATTGTCATCCTAAGCAAGTGAGGGATCTTTTTTTATTTCAGGAATTTCTACATGCCTCTGTGGACAAACCAAAAAAAAATTCAAAAAAATAAAATAGTAGTGGTAAATTATACCCACAATGTGGTATAATGTGCCCAGTAGGTGGTAGAAAATGTTTACTGGTGAATACATACATTCATTTGATGAAAAGGGAAGGGTAATCATACCTTCGAAATTTAGAAATGAGTTGGGCGAAACGTTTTATATAGGAAAAGGCCTGGATAAATGTTTGTTTGTTTATCCTGTTGAAACATGGAATGAATTCGTCGGTAAACTCAGAAACCTTTCCACCTTCAACAAACAGGAAAGATTTTTTTTGAGACAGTTTGTTTCAGGATTTTCTGAATGTACTTTTGACAAACAGGGAAGAATACTGGTACCGCCGCAACTTCGCGAGTTCAGCGGTCTTAACGAAGAAGCTGCTATAATAGGGGTTATAGACAGAATTGAAATTTGGAACAAAGACAGTTGGAATGATTACTCCAACAATGACGAAATGGATTTTGACAGCATTGCAGAAAAGATGTCAGATTTGGGGATAGGATTATAAAGGAGGAGTCACATGGATTACATGCACAAATCGGTTTTATTGGACGAATCAATAGAAGGCCTTAACATTAAGACAGATGGAATTTATGTGGATGCTACCTTGGGAGGGGGAGGGCATACTCAGGAAATACTGAAAAGGGCAACAGCCGGCAAGGTTATCGGCATTGACCAGGATGATTATGCCATTGAAAGGGCATCAGAAAAGCTTAAGGACTTTCCGAATTTTATACCGGTAAAGAGCAATTTCAGCAATATTAAAGAAGTTTTGGAAGATTTGAATATAGAGAAAATAGACGGAATCATATTCGATTTGGGAGTTTCATCTTTTCAGCTGGACATACCGGAAAGAGGGTTCAGCTACAACTACGACATGCCTCTTGACATGAGGATGGACAAAAACCAGACAACTACCGCACGACACATAGTAAACGGCTATGAGGAACACGAGCTTTCCAGAATACTGTGGGAGTACGGTGAAGAAAAGTGGGCTGCGAGAATAGCAAAATTCATAGTGCAGGAACGGGAGCACGAGTTCATTGAAACAACCGGACAACTTGTAAGCATAATAAAGAAGGCCATTCCGAAGCAGGTCAGGCAGGAAGGCTCACACCCGGCGAAAAGAACGTTTCAGGCAATAAGGATTGAAGTGAACCATGAACTGGAGATACTTGAAAACACAATCAAGGATGCTGTGGAAGCATTGAACAGGGGCGGAAGAATAAGCGTAATAACTTTTCATTCCCTGGAGGACAGAATAATAAAGAACTCATTTGCAGATTTGAACAAGGACTGCATTTGTCCGCCGGAATTTCCAAAGTGTATGTGCGACCACAGGCGCAAGCTTAAAATAATCACAAAGAAGCCAATTTTACCATCAGACGAAGAGTTGACTGAAAACCGCAGGGCACACAGTGCCAAACTAAGAATAGGCGAAAGGGTGTAAATTATGTCGGCATTGAGAAAAGAAGCAGTTGAATTTGATTATGCACAGGAAAATGCGGTATATTCTCCAAACAAAAAGCATATAAAAAGAAAAAAGAAGAACAACGGCATGATTGAAAATTTAAAGAACACAGCAATGATAGCCGCCACATTCATGCTCGGACTATTAATTATCTATAATTATGCTGTCATTACGGATAAGCAGATGGAGCTTAACAATCTCAATCAGGAAATAACTGATTTAAATGACGACATAGACCAATACAACATTGCCCTGGAGAGTATAAAAAACACCAACAGCATTGAAGAAATGGCAAAGGCTTACCTGGGAATGAATTATCCCACCAGAAAGCAAACCGTATTTGTTGACTTTGCATATGGAAGTTCGGAAACTACCAATGATGAAACCGCAGCACAGGCAAAAGACGAAAACTTGTTTGTAGGATTGATAGACAAGGTGGCAAGTTTCATTAGATAGGGGGTACCATATGAAAAAGCGCGTAAAGAGCAATACTAACCTTCAGAATAAAAAGCGAATGTTGGTATTTTTGCTTTGCTTTTTTTTAGCTACGATTGCACTGGTTATAAGGCTTGGGTACATACAGCTGATCAAAGGCGAGGAATACAAGAAGCAGGCTATGGAGAACTGGTCCAGAGACATTACAATCAGCGCCAAGAGAGGAACGATATATGACGCCAAAGGCAAGAAGCTTGCCGTAAGCGTCAATTCGAATACCGTAACATGCTTTCCGGCAGACGTGAAGAAGGGTGTGCAGTCTCAGGAGAACGTTCAGGAAGACGATGACAGTGAGGATGAAAGCTTCATTACAGGCCTTTTAAAAAAGATAAACAAATCAATGTTTTCTGATACGAAGACTGCAGCCGATGAAATACCGGTGAACACAAGCACGCCTGAACAGACGGCACAGATTCTGGCAGAAATTCTTGAAATGAACTATGATGATGTATTGAAGAAAATAACATCCAATTATTCTTACGTGGTTCTGAAGAAATGGATAACGGACGAACAGGCGCAGAAGATCAGGGAACAGGGTTTAAGCGGCATAAACATAATCGAAGACAACAAGAGGATTTATCCATACGGAAATTTCGCTCCATATGTAATAGGATTCACAAACGTTGACCAGGACGGACTTTACGGAGTTGAAGCAACATACAACGACTATCTGACAGGCGTTCCTGGAAGAACCGTTGTAAATACAGATGCCTACGGGAGAGAATTGCCTTTTGGTTACAATGAATATTATGAATCCCAGGACGGTCTGGGAGTTGTTCTTACAATAGATGAAGTAATTCAGCACTACGCAGAGTCAAGCGCTGAAAAGGTTCTAAAGGACTACAATGCCAAGAGGGCCACAATAGTGGTAATGGATCCGAACACAGGCGACATTCTTGCCCTGGCATCTAAACCGGATTATGATCCCAACGAACCAAAGGAACCTCAGGATGAAAAAATAAAGGCGGAATGGGAAATCCTGCCGGATCAGGAACTCCAAAAATCCTGGTTTGACATGTGGAGAAATCCTGCTGTAAATGACATATATGAACCTGGTTCAACTTTCAAGCTCATAACTACTGCTGTCGCACTGGAGGAAAATGCGGCAACTATTAATTCCACATATTTTTGCGACGGGTTTGTAAGACAGATACCCAATGAGAACATCAAGTGCTGGAGATATTACAGGCCTCACGGACAGCAAACCTTGTCGGAAGCCATACAGAATTCCTGCAACGATGCGCTGGCTCAGATAGGGCTTGACATAGGAAAGGATGCATTTTACAAGTATATAAGAGCTTTTGGCTTTGAAGAACAGTCCGGCATCAAGTTAAACGGCGAAGCTATAGGGTTGGTGAAGGAACCGGATAACATGAAGGATGTGGATGTGGTAACACAGGCTTTCGGCCAGGGTGTAGCTATTACTCCCATACAGCTTGTTACGGCAATTTCGGCCATTTCAAACGGAGGCAATCTCATGCAGCCGAGAATCGTCAAGCAGCTCATTGACGAGGAAGGAAATGTTATAAAGAATTTTGACACGGTCATAAGGAGAAAGGTTATTTCCCAGGAAACATCAGAAATAATGCTCCAGATAATGAGGGAATCAGCAGAGGCAGGAACCAAGCAGGCGTACAGAGCCGGATACAGAATCGGCGGTAAATCAGGAACTGCGCAGAAGGTTATAAACGGACATTACGAGGACGGTAAGTTCATATCATCATTTGTAGGCGTGGCACCGGTTGACAATCCCAGGGCTGTGACACTGGTAATGGTTGATGAGCCTGACCGCAACATAGGATACTTTGGCAGTATTGTGGCAGGACCTGTGGCTGCGGACTTGCTTGAAAATATTTTGAAATACTACGATGTCGAACCTGTTTATACTGAAGAGGAGCTTGGTAAGGTCGAAGCGCAGACCGTCGAAGTTCCGGAACTGTTGGGACTTACCATATCAGAGGCAACTGACAGGCTGATTAACGCGGGACTTGAAAGTAACATTACAATCGAAGTCGATGCAGACAGAATTGTAAAATCACAGTTTCCGAAAGCCGGCGAAAAGGTTGTTAAAGGTTCGGTTGTCACATTGATGCTTAATTAGAACGGAACGCACTGCGTTCCGTTTATTTATTTTTGACCGCCCTTTGTCCTTCAATTCATAAAATCTTAATAATCTTTTGAAAATTAAGGCAATCAGTATTATTGTATTATGATTTTAATTATGATAAAATTGCATATAATAACATACACTTTTATTAGGGGAGCAATATTATGGATATTAAAAATTTGCTTAAGGAAATTGAACATATTAGTTTCGAAGGAAACGACACTGTTGACATAAATGGTATCACCAATGACTCCAGAAAAGCAAAAAAAGGAGATATTTTCGTGGCCATAAAGGGTTTTACATCAGACGGACACAAGTTTATTGATGATGCAATAAGAAACGGAGCGTCTGCCGTCATGTGCGACCATGTTCCTGAAGAGTCAAAGGGAACAAGCAATTTTGTGGTGGTGAAATCTCCAAGGGAATCCATGGCTCCTGCCGCCAACATAATCTATGGCCGCCCATCGGAAAAGATACATATAGCAGGTGTCACCGGAACGAACGGAAAAACAAGCACCACATACCTGCTGCAGGGAATATACGACCACCTGGGAGAAAAGTCCGGAATAATCGGAACAATGGGTGTGCTTATAGGAGAAGAAAAAATCAAGATTGACAACACAACTCCGGAAGCTGCAGACATTCAGCGCTACCTTTCTAAAATGTCAGAAAAAAACATCACTCACTGCTTCATGGAAGTGTCGTCACATGCCCTTGAACTGAACAGGGTTGACAATGTAAACATTGAAGTTGGAATATTCACCAACCTTACAAGAGATCACCTTGATTTTCACAAGACCATGGAAAATTATTATCAGGCAAAGAAAAAACTGTTCTATCTCACAAGGGTCAACAACATAATCAATGTGGATGACACTTACGGCCACAGGCTATACAGTGAGCTGAAGGCTGACGGTGTAAAAGCTCTGTCTGTGGGAATAGAAAATGAGGCTGACATAAAGGCTTCCAATCTGACAACAACCATGAAGGGAACCAGTTTCGATCTTGACATTATGGGAGTCAGGAAGAAGGTTCATGTTAACACACCAGGCAAATTCAGCGTGCTTAATTCATTGGGCGCACTGGGTGCCGCATATGCCATGGGAGTGGCAGCAGACGACATTATAGATGCCCTTTGTTCAATCAAGGGAGTGAAGGGCAGATTTGAGATTCTAGAAAATAATCTGGACTGCACAATCATCCTTGATTTTGCCCATACCCCGGATGGTCTTGAAAAGGTCATGGAGACAATCGATGAGTTTGCCCAGGGAAGAAAGATCGTCATGTTTGGAGCAGGCGGAGAAAGAGATTTGTCAAGGAGAGCACCAATGGGAGAAATTGCCGGCAGATACTGCGACCTGAGCATACTGACATCCGACAACCCGCGCTTTGAGGATCCCTACGACATATGCATGGAAATTTCCAAGGGAGTGGAAAAAGCAGGCGGAAAGTTTGAAATAATCGTGGAGCGCGACAGGGCGATTTACTACGCCATAGATAATTCCAAAAGCAATGATGTAATACTGTTAGCAGGAAAATCCACCGAGCCCTATCAGGATATGGGAACCGAAAAGGTGCCTTACGATGAAGGCTATATAGCAAAAATGGCAATAAGAGACGTAGAGAAAAAAAGAGGATTAAGGGAATAGACACAAAGGAGTATAATATGCAAGGCAGCGTACAAATAATCAGAGTAATTATAGTATCATTTTTAATAGCGTTGTTTCTGGGACCGGTGGTAATACCGGTATTAAGGCGCCTGAAAGTTGGACAAAGCATAAGGGAGGAGGGCCCTAAGTCTCACTACAGCAAATCGGGTACACCAACAATGGGAGGAATAATAATTGTCCTTTCTGTGGTTATCTCAGTTCTGACCAGTGGCTACTACACCCGTGAAGTGTGGGCTGTGCTGTTTTTTATGCTTGGGTTCGGTTTTGTGGGATTTCTTGATGATTACATCAAGGTGGTGCTCAAAAGAAACCTTGGCCTTCGGGCATATCAGAAGATAATCGGCCAGGTGGTGTTTGCGGTTTTACTGGGAATGTACGGAGCAAGGTTCAGTGCTTACGGAACAAAACTTGTCATACCGTTTATGAATGCATATATTGATTTGGGAGTGCTTTATGTTCCTTTTGTGACATTTGTTGTGCTGGGAACCGTAAATGCGGTTAACCTCACTGACGGTTTGGACGGTTTGAACACCGGAGTGACGCTGATTGTAATGGCTACATTCAGCCTCATAGCAAACAGCCTTAAGGGAACAAACGAAATATACGAAGGTGTTGCAATAATAAGTGCGGCTGTTACGGGAGCATGTCTCGGATTCTTAAGGCACAATGCAAATCCGGCCAAGGTGTTCATGGGAGACACCGGATCTCTTGCATTGGGAGGGGCAGTATCAGCAGTAGCTGTCTTATCCAATTTTGTGCTTCTTATTCCCGTAATCGGAGGAATTTATTTTGCGGAAGCCCTGTCGGTAATAATTCAGGTGCTTCACTACAAAAGGACAAAAAGAAGAATATTTAAAATGGCACCCCTTCACCATCATTTTGAAATGTGCGGGTGGAAGGAAACAAAAGTTGTGGGAGTTTTTTGGATAGTGACTGTAATATTGGCATTTATAGGCATTTATTCAATATAGTCACATAAAATTATAGTGGGCTTAGAGAGGTTAAAAATGAAAGACAAGAAAGTGCTGGTCATCGGACTTGGAGTATCGGGAATAGCGAGCATCAAGGCATTGAATAAGCTGGGAGCTGAAATATACGCATACGATGAATCCCCAAGGGAAAAATTGGAACAAAGACTTCATGAATTAAAAGGAATAAAAGCCGAATATTATTTTGGAAGCAGCGACATAGATAAAATTAATATGGAAGAGCTTGACTTTGCCATTAAGAGCCCGGGCATAAAGTACGAGGTTTTAATTGTGCAGAAGCTCATGGAGAAAAACATCAGGATTATCAGTGATGTGGAGGCAGCCTATGAGATTTCTGATGCTACCTTCATTTCGGTTACAGGAACAAACGGAAAAACCACAACCACAACGCTCATAGGTGAAATTGTAAAGGAAAGCGGAAAAAACTGCAAGCTTACGGGAAACATAGGATTCGGCATTTTTGACGATGCCATGAACTCAAAATCAGGCGATATTCTTGTGGCCGAAGTCAGCAGCTTTCAGCTGGCTGGAACATATGAATACAAACCACACATCAGCGTCATAACAAACATCACACCGGATCATATGGATTACCACCACACCATGGAAAACTACGTGGAGGCAAAGTTTAAAAATGTCATCAATCAGGATGAAAACGACTTTGCCATATTAAACTACGAAGACGAAACCATCAGAAATTATTCTGAAAACATAAAAGCCAGGAAAATTTTCTTCAGTTCAGAGAGGGTTCTGGAAGAAGGCATTTACGCTCATGAGGGCAGGATGCTTTACAGCCGTGAAGGTAAGATCGAACATATAACATACACAAAGGATATATTCATTCCAGGCAGACATAATCTTGAAAATGCAATGGCGGCAGCAGGTGCAGCCATAGCTCTCGGCATTGATGCAAAAACCATCGCCAGGGTGCTCAGGGAATTCAAGGGCGTTGAGCACAGGCTTGAATTCTGCGGCGAATACAACAATGTGAAATTTTACAACGATTCAAAGGGCACTAATCCGGATGCTTCAATAAAAGCTGTGCAAGGGATTGAAAAGCCCATTATTTTAATTGCCGGAGGCTATGACAAGAAATCAGAATATGACGATTTCATCAAATCCTTCGACGACAAGGTAAAGGCTTTGGTTCTCTTAGGAAAGACTGCGGATGATATTGAGAAATGTGCACTAAACTATGGTTTTACAAACATATTCAAGGTTGGCAGCATGGATGAGGCCGTTAAAAAATGTTTTGAATTAAGCGTGTCAGGAGACAATGTGGTTCTTTCTCCCGCCTGCGCAAGCTGGGATATGTATCCCAACTATGAGGTGAGGGGAAGAGATTTCAAGGAAAGGGTAAAGTATTATGGAGGAAGCGGTACGCAAATCTAGCAGAAAATCTGTGGACTGGGTTTTGGTGTTTAACATAATAGTATTGGTTCTTTTCGGGTTTCTGATGGTATACAGCTCCAGCTATCCGGACGGATACTATAAATACGGTGGCGATCCTTTTTACTTTTTGAGAAAACAGGTTATTGCCGCCGTCATTGGACTGGCAGGAATGATTTTTTTCACCAACATACCCTACAAGATATATGCAAGATTCAACAAACTGATTCTTATTGCATGCATCGGATTTGCCATGCTTACCGTGATTATGGGAATTGCTTCAAACGGAGCCCAAAGGTGGATAAACATAGGCGGTATAACATTCCAGCCTTCAGAAATAATTAAGATAGGCGGAGTTTTATACATGGCGGATTATTTTGACAGAAACCGCAAAAATATGAGTTCCTTCACAAAGGGTTTCATTCCATCCATGGCTTTCATCGGCGTGTTCTGCGGGCTGATTGCCATGCAGGATGACTTAAGCACTGCCATAATTTTGGGTGGTACGCTGATGGTAATGTTCTTCTGCGCCGGTGCCAGACTCAGCCACCTGTTTTTGCTTGTCGCAGCAGCAGTGACAGGCGTTGTGGTGATGATTGCCATGCAGCCCTACAGAATAACCAGAATAATTGTATTCTTCGATCCCTTCAAGTACAAACAGGACCAGGGATGGCAGATAATCCAGTCTCTGTATGCCCTGGGAACAGGCGGGCTCTTCGGCATGGGAATAGGGAAAAGCAGGCAGAAGTTTTTCTACTTGCCTGAAGCATACAACGATTTTATCTTTTCCATAATCGGAGAAGAAATGGGATTCATAGGCTGCGTATTCCTGATGCTGGCCTTTGTGGTATTTGCATGGAGAGGACTGAGGATTTCCATGAACACGGAAGATTTTTTCGGAAGCCAGACTGCTCTTGGGCTGACAACTCTGGTGCTTGTTCAGTTCATAATTCACATTGCCGTGGCCACATCATCAATGCCTCCTACCGGAAGGGCTCTGCCGTTTATCAGCGCAGGAGGTTCATCACTGATGTTTCTTCTGTGTTCCATGGGAATACTTTTAAATATTTCAAAATATTCGAATACATACAGAAACTAGATGCCCTAACCCCATTTTCAGAGTCTTTTTTCTGAAAATGGCGGTAGGTCATTCGCAACGATTATGATTTACCCAATTTCTTCGACCATTAAGGAGAAAGAAATTGTTGGTAATTCAAACGCAATGAGTTCCATATTCGCATGAGCGAAAGCGAATGAGCAAATATGTGAACGAAACTGAGCTTCCCAATGTATGCGACCGAAGGAAGCAAATACATTGGTGAATGAGACTGCGCCTATTTATAACAGTTATTTAAATTATTAAAAGGAACGTGATTATTAAATGAAAGTGCTTATAACAGGAGGAGGAACCGGAGGCCATATAAATCCGGCGCTGGCAATTGCCCAAAAGGTTAAAGCCCAGGACCCTTCCAATGAAATATTGTACGTGGGAACCAAAAACGGCATGGAAAGCGAGCTTGTTCCCAAGGCAGGATTTGACTTCAAATATGTTACAGCGAAATATCTGAGAAGAAGCTTAAGTCCGGAAAACATTAAGACACTGCTGGCTTCGGCCAAGGGAGTGATGGAATCATTAAAAATAATAAAAGACTTCAAACCGGACATAGTAGTTGGAACAGGCGGATATGTCTGCGGCCCTGTGGTTCTGGCAGCCAGCCTCAGGAAGGTGCCCACGATGATTCACGAGCAGAATGTCTTCCCGGGAATCACTAACAAACTTCTGTCAAAGGTCGTAGATGTTATCGGCATAAGCTTTGCGGATGCCGAGAAATATTTCCCGGAAGAAGCAAGAAAAAAGCTGGTGCTTGTGGGAAATCCGGTAAGAAAGGATATACTTACCACTGACAGAAAAAGGTCAAGAGCTAACTTTAAGCTGAATTCTGACGATATATTTATATATTCCTTCGGCGGAAGCGGAGGCCAGATAAGCCTTAATGAATCCATAACGGAAGCCATAGCTCACTACAACGGTAAGAAAAACATAAGGATTCTTCATATTACAGGGAAAAAGCACTATGAGAAGTTCATGGCAGAGCTTGACAAAAGGGTAAAAATTGAAAATAACATTGAAGTGAGAGACTATATGTACGAGGCTGCGGCGGCACTGTCAGCATCAGACATAGTAATCGGAAGCGCCGGAGCCATAACCATTGCTGAAATAACAGCTATCGGGGTACCGTCCATTCTGATACCGAAGACGTATACAGCCGAGAACCACCAGGAATACAATGCAAGGGCCCTTGAGAAGGAAGGAGCTGCAAAAGTCATACTTGAAAAGGACTTGGACGGCCAAACCCTCGTAAAAGCCATTGATGAGATCATTGACAATAAGAATGTGCTTAAGGCAATGTCTTTTAACTCAAAGAGGATGGGAAACACCGACGTGGAAAACAAAATCTATGAGACCATGGTAAATATCATCAAGCAGAAATCCAAAAGTAACAAGTAATGAGACCTTGCATAACATATATTATGATTATCAAATACGAGTAACAAGTGCAAGTTATTAATATAATAACTTGCATCATATTCTTCGGATGGATAATCATTTCGTTGCCGGATTAACTTTCTCCGGTATCTATGTTACTTGTTGCGGAGGGATAAAATGGGAAGCTTTATAATTGAGGGGAGGAACAGCCTGGAAGGAATAGTCGACATCGGTGGTTCTAAGAATGCTGCACTTCCTATATTGGCCAGCACGGTTATCAGCGGAAGAGAATATCTTCTTGAAAACATACCAGATATAGAAGATGTAAAGGATATGCTGGAAATATTGCATGACATGGGCTGTATTGTGCAATATGACAACGGGGTTACCTTGATTGACACCCGGGGACTTAACACATGCCAGGTTCCTGAAAAACTTGTAAGAAAAATAAGATCTTCCATAATACTGATGGGAGCGATTCTTCAAAGAACAGGAAATGTTGAAATAGCATATCCGGGAGGATGCGAGATAGGACTCAGGCCCATAGACCTGCATCTTAAGGGATTGAGGAAGCTTGGAGTTGAAATAACAGAAAAAAGCGGACTCCTTGTGGGAAAGGTAACTGAGCCTGCGGGAGCAGAAATCCTGCTTGACTATCCAAGCGTTGGGGCAACAGAAAACATTATGCTTTTTGCTGTGGGAATACCTGGCAGGACAGTTATTTACAACCCTGCCAAGGAACCGGAAATCGTAGATTTGCAGAACTTCCTGAATGCGTGCGGCTATGCGGTCGCAGGAGCAGGGACAGGTTCAATCGTTATTGATGGAAAAGAATCACAAAACACAGACACTGTAGAATATAAGATCATATCCGACCGTATTGAGGCAGGAACTTATTTGAGTGCAGCGGCATCGATGAAGAGCAAAATCTACATAAGAAACATTGAAAAATCTCACTTCAAGTCAATAACCTCAATATATGAGGATGCCGGATGTGAAATAAGAGAAACACATGGGACAATTGTAATTACAAACAAAGGAAAAATAAATGCGGTGGAAAAGGTAACAACTCAGCCTTATCCGGGATTTCCAACCGACATGCAGGCGCAGTTCATGGCCAGCATGGCAACAGCCAACGGCATATCCATAATAGAGGAAACAGTCTTTGATTCACGATACAAGCATGTGCCGGAACTTCAGAAAATGGGTGCAAACATAACAACCATCGGAAGGGTCGCAGTTGTTGAGGGCGTCGACAGGCTCTACAGCGCCGAGGTCGATGCCAAAGATCTTCGGGGGGGAGCAGCGCTTGTGATTGCAGCACTGGGAGCCGAAGGAACCACCAAGGTGAACAACATATATCACATAAACAGAGGATATGAGAAGTTTGTAAAGAAGCTTCAGAATATAGGTGCTGTCATAACAGAAGCCAAGGATTGATAGTGTACTGTCCTGCATGGATCGCCGAAGAGTCCAAAAGGTTTCTTCGGCGCGTTCTGAATTGCAAATAAAAAAATTCAGGTACTAAAATGTCAGATGAAAACAACCATAAACGAAAGAAAAAGAAAAAGAAGAAAAAGTTCAGCAAGCTATTTGTCAGCACAGCAGCTTTTTTCACAGCTGCTGTAGTTGTTGTTTTTTGCCTTTATTATGTATACTTTGAGACACCTTACTTTGAGATAGTTCAAATCGATGTTTCAGGTTATTCAACATATGACAGGGAATACATAACTGAAAAATCCGGAATCGATACGGGCGAAAGAATTTTATCCGTAGACAGGGACAAGGTTAAAGAAAAGCTTGAAAAGGAAGTGTACGTTGAAAGCGCACGGGTGGTTTACGAACTTCCGAACAAGGTGTATATTCAGATAAAGGAAAGAGAAGAAAAGTATCAGGTATTCTACAACAACGAATACATAGTGACTGACAAGGACGGATATGTACTGAGAATATCACCTGAAAAAAATGAGCTGCTTACTATTGAAAGTTTAACCCAGGTATTATACAATATAGGAAACGTGGTGGAGTTTGACGGAATAGGCAACATTAAAAACATTCTAGACACCATCGCATATTTAAACAGCGAGTTCGGCAGTGAGACTATAAAGGGAATGACCGCCGGCAGGAACAACAGCGTAATAATTGACACGGAGTATGGCACACAGATAAGGATAAAACTTGACGAAGACATAAAGTATCAGATCATATTCGCCATGAAGATTATTAATGAACGATTGAATAACAACCTGACTGTAACGTCAGGATTGATAGATTTTACAAAGGGGGACAGTCCGGTATACATAGAGGACTATAAAATGGAGGAATACAATGAGTAAATTGTGGCAAAGATTAATGCTGTTCGGGATAAGTTTGATTTTGGGAGTTGTCTGCATGGCGCAGATAAAGACCACCAACAATGTCCTTGGAGATGAAAATCCGCAGGACAGGGCGGTCGAGCTTGACAGCGAACTTTCGGAGCTCCAGCGGGAGAAGAAAAAGCTGAACGCCGAGCTTGAGCAGCTGAAACAAACTGCAAAGGACAATGAAGAGATTTTCAGCGCCAAGCAGGCTGAGCTGGAAAGACTCGCATCTGAACTTGAGAAGCAGCAGATTCTGTCGGGATACTACGACGTGAAGGGACCCGGAACAATCATAACAATAGATGCGGATCCGAATCCATATGTGAGCCTGGCTTCAAGCCATCAGTACATTCTGGCTCTCATAAGCTATCTCAACAATGCAGGCGTGGAGGCAATTTCCATCAACGGACAAAGGTACACCAACTACACGGAAATAGTTCCGGTTTTGGACCACATCAACGTAAACGGGGTTGCAATGGTTCTTCCTCTTGAGATAAAAGCAATTGGAAATACAAGGACCATAGAGGCGTCACTGAATTTCGTGGGGGGTATCGTATCGCAGCTTGGACAGATAGGCTATACAATAGATATTGAAAGTTCAAGCGAAATATTTATCAACAAGTATGACGGTGAAAAGCAGTTCAAGTATGCCGTACCCATAAACATTGAGGAAGAGCAGTAAGAGGGGGAGATTCCAATAAAGAAAAAAAGTTTTAACATATTGATGTTTCTTCTTGCCGTTATTGTTTCTGCAGTCATAGTCAACGGATCTGATGCCAATGTGGATGAAAATACAATTTACATTGTGAAGAACATAAGCAAGTACAAGGATAAAATAGAAGAAACAAAGACTGAAGTCAACGAACTGAAAACTGAGGTTTCAAATCAAAAAAATATCATAAACGGTTACCATGACGATAATTTTCTTGACGAAATCATAGATATGAATTATAAAATCCAGGAGCTTAAGTTCTACAACGGATTTACTGACGTGCGGGGGCCCGGAATAATGTTGAGGGTTTCAGACAGCACCAGCGAAGATGAAAACCTGGATATAATGGAAAAGATAGTGCATGACGTTGATATAACCGTTTTGCTGAATGACCTGAAAAGCGCCGGGGCGGAGGCTATTGATGTCAACGGCAAAAGAATTGTAAACATATCGGAGGTTGTGTGTGCCGGTCCTGTGTTGAAGATTAACGGTGAAGCCGTTCCTGCTCCATTTGTCATCAGAGCGGTAGGTGACCAGGAATCTTTGTACAGTGTAGTTGCGGATGAAGGAACGTACGCATATGACCTGAAGAACAAGTACGGAATGGAGGTTGCTGTTATGATGAGCTACAACCTTTCGGTTCCAAGCTTTAACGAAAAAAATTCTCAGATAAAATTTGCGCAGGGCGCAGAATAAGGGGTTGAAACAAATGATATATGTTGTTGCCGGCTTGGCTATCGGAGTTGTTGCAGGTTTGAACTTAAACCTGGCCTACAATCCTGAATATGCAGTTTATATTTCCTTGGCAGTGCTTGCATTGCTCAATTCAATTTTCAACATGGTTTCCGACAATTTGAAGAGTGAGCTTACATCGGTCAAAAGCGTAAGCTATCTTGTAAGCGACCTGGCATTTGCTATGGTTTTGGGATACGTTGGAGAAAAATTGGGCCTTCCTGTCTACCTTGCTGCGGTATTTGCATTCGGAAATAATATTTATAATAAGTTGGGGATTATGATTAATGTTTTGCTTGAAAAATATAATAAAAACAAGTAAACTATTTAAAAATGTGTATGAAAATTAATAAATATGTGATATAATATTTTTTATAATAAGAAAAATTTTCTCTCGTTTAGGAGGTCAATATATGTTTCAATTTGAAGAACCATCAGAAAGACTTGCGAATATTAAGGTTATCGGCGTAGGCGGCGGCGGAAACAATGCGGTTAACAGAATGATTGAAGCCGGCGTAAGAGGCGTTACATTTATAAGCGTAAATACGGACAAGCAAGCATTATACACATCAAAGGCAGAAATAAAATTCCAGATTGGAGAAAAATTGACAAACGGGCTGGGCGCCGGATCAAAACCTGAAATAGGCGAAAAGGCTGCAGAAGAAAATAAGGCTGACATTGCTGAGCTTGTTGAAGGTGCAGACATGGTGTTCATTACCGCAGGCATGGGCGGCGGCACCGGAACAGGAGCAGCTCCATACATTGCAGGTGTTGCCAAAGAACAGGGAATTCTTACGGTGGCCGTAGTTACTAAACCCTTCATGTTCGAGGGAAAGAACAGAATGAAGAATGCTGAAGCAGGTCTTAAAAAATTGAAAGAAAATATCGATACTCTGGTTGTAATACCAAACGATAAACTCCTGGAAATATCTGATAAGAAGACAACAATGCTTGAAGCTTTCACTCTGGCAGACGATGTTTTGAGACAAGGTATACAGGGAATTTCAGATCTTATTGCAATTCCTGCCATAATGAACCTGGACTTTGCCGACGTTGAAACAATAATGTCAGGTCAGGGTTTGGCCCATATGGGTATAGGACAGGCCACAGGAGAAAACAGGGCACTGAATGCCGTTAAACAGGCAATCCAAAGCCCGCTTCTTGAAACTTCAATAAACGGTGCAAGAGGAGTGCTGCTTAACATCACAGGCGGCACAAACATGGGAATCCATGAAGTGAATGAAGCTGCTAAGCTCATAGAGGAAGCTGCAGATCCGGAAGCAAACATTATTTTTGGAGCCAATATTGATGAAACAGTTGGCGATACCATAAAGATCACTGTAATAGCAACAGGGTTCGGTGAGACAAAGGAAGCCGAAACAAAGGGTGCCAAGACTGATCCTGCCAAATCACCCAAGGATGACAAGGCACTAAAAGACAACAACCCGTTTGATTTCACAATTCCAAATTTCCTAAACAAGAAAAACTAAGATTAACCGGAGCCTCGAAAAAAATTCGAAGGCTCCTTTTTTTCTTGCATTATTTATTGTAATGTGATATTCTTTTTAAGTCTAAAATTGTAAATTTAAATATTATATATAAGGATGATTAAATGATAACAGTAACAAACTTAAGTCTCCAGTTCGGCGGGAGCAAATTATTCAACGACGTAAACTTAAAATTTGTTCCTGGCAACTGTTACGGAGTAATAGGTGCAAACGGAGCAGGAAAATCTACGTTCCTGAAAATATTGTCAGGAGAGATAGATTACACAACAGGAGAAATCACAATACCCAACAACGTTAGAATGTCTGTATTGAAGCAGGACCACTTCATGTACGACGATTATCCGGTAATGGAAACGGTTATGATGGGAAATGCAAGACTTTATGAGGTTATGAAGGAAAAGGACGCGCTGTATGCCAAGGAAGATTTCACTGATGAAGACGGAGTGAGAGCATCGGAACTTGAAGGTGAGTTTTCCGAAATGAACGGCTGGGATGCTGAAACAGAAATAGCGCAGATTCTTCAGGGCCTTGGTGTCGGTTCAGAACTGCATTATTCATACATGAGAGACTTAAACGGCGGGGACAAGGTTAAAGTTATGCTTGCTCAAGCTTTGTTCGGAAGACCTGGAATCATTCTTCTTGACGAACCTACAAACAACCTTGACATCGAATCAATCAACTGGCTGGAAGACTTCCTGCTGGACTTCGAAGGCCTTGTAATTGTTGTATCTCACGACAGACACTTCTTAAACACGGTGTGCACTCACATTGTGGACATTGACTTCAAGAAAATAAGAATGTATGTTGGCAACTACGACTTCTGGTACGAGTCAAGCCAGCTGATGCAGCAGCTTATGAGAGATCAGAACAGAAAGAGAGAAGACAAGATAAAGGAACTTCAAAACTTTATTCAGAGATTCTCTGCAAATAAGTCAAAATCCAAGCAGGCAACATCCAGAAGAAAGCTTCTTGACAAGCTGGAAGTAGAAGAAATGCCGGCATCATCCAGAAGATATCCTTTTGTTAAGTTTACTCCCGACAGAGAAGTAGGCAACGAAATACTTACGGTTGAAGGATTGTCGAAATCCATTGACGGAATCGATATTCTGAAAAACATTTCCTTTAGGGTGAACAAAGGCGACAAGATAGCGTTCATAGGCGAAAACGAGCTTGCTCAGACAACTTTGTTTAAGATACTCATAGGCGAAATGGAACCTGATTCAGGAACTATCAAGTGGGGTCAGACTATAACCAAGTCATACTTCCCGAAGGACAACTCTGAGTTTTTTGACGGCGTAAACTATAACCTTGTTGACTGGATGAGACAGTACTCGGAAGATCAGTCCGAAAGCTTCCTGAGAGGATTTTTGGGCAGAATGCTCTTCTCCGGCGATGATGCACTGAAACCTGCAAATGTACTGTCAGGAGGAGAAAGAGTAAGATGCATGCTTTCAAGAATGATGCTTTCAGGCTCAAACGTGCTTGTGCTTGACCAGCCCACGAACCATTTGGATCTTGAATCCATAACAGCTTTGAACAACGGACTAATTGACTACAAGGAAATAGTACTGTTTTCATCGCACGACCACCAGTTCATACAGACCATAGCCAACCGCGTAATAGAGCTTACAGAAAGCGGCATGGTTGATATGGCAATGACTTATGATGAGTATTTGGAAAGAAAAGAAACCAGACAGAGGGTGAGTTAATGAATAAAAAATTTGCTCAGGAAATGAGTTTTGAAGATTTCAAGGATTCAATAAATCAGGAAATGCTAAATGAGCTTACGAAGATGAACATATCATACAAACGCGCATACAGCATATTCAAGGATATTCTGGAAGAATCAAGTCTGGATGACGAAGATGACATGGGAACAATGGAAAGCATTGTAAGGCATATAATCCTGGACTACACCGATGAAATGCTTGCCGATGAATTCTGCAAGTATGAAACGGACTGGGAAGAACAATAACAAAGTAGGGAGTTCGCTTTAGCGAACTCCCATGTATGTGGAATTTCTTCACCCGGCAAAATTTACTGACTTTTTACTGAGGAAATGTAGGTTATTTTGTCAGAATTTATTAGTATTTCAAAATAAATTGACCAGGATAATTTTAAAACTCTCTTGACAAATATAAAAAAATGTGTTATTCTTTAATAGTATTACAGATGTATTTATAGATTTCACATGTTTTTAGATATTATATGTGTCACTGTATATAATATGTAAAAATGTGTGAATTTTTTTATACTATGGAATATAAATAATATTTTTAGGAGGTACTCATGGCTAAGGGTACAGTTAAATGGTTTAACTCAGAAAAAGGATTTGGATTTATCACAAAGGAAGATGGCAATGATGTATTCGTACATTTCTCAGCTATCCAGGGAGATGGATTCAAGACTCTTGAAGAAGGTCAAAAAGTAAGCTTTGACGTTACTCAAGGAAACAGAGGCGACCAAGCAGCTAACGTTACTAGAATATAACGTGCAAAATGAAAACCGGGATTAATATCCCGGTTTTTGTATGCCCTAACCCAATTTTATCGACCGAAGGGAGAATAAAATTGTTGGTAGGTCAACCGCAACGAGTTCCAAATTTATGCGACCGTAGGGAGTAAATAAATTTGTGAACGAGACTGCGATATTCCCTGCATGACTTGACCCAATTTGTACGAGCGACAGCGAAGGACAAATTGCAGGTAAGTCAGCCGCAACGAGCACCAAATTTGTGCGACGTAAGGAGCAGACAAATTTGTGTTGCGAGACTGCGAACCCATAATTTCCTAGTATAAATATCCCAACAAAAACACAAAAGCCCCCATTATGCAGATAAATGCCAGCACATACGGCAGAATTAATGAAAAGACAGCCAGTATCATGGCCAGAAGATCATTCTTTTCCAGCTGCAGTCTAGCATTTTCTCTTTTAAGTTCTTCATTGTTCACATAACCATCCGGCAAGTTAGCCTTTCTTATTTTATCCAAATCTTCTTCAACTTTGTCTTTAAGAAACAGCATTTATATCACTCCGTTTACTTTATGGCACATGGCATAATGTCCGCCATTGATTTCAAGGTAATCAGGTGTTTTTTCTCTGCACACTTCGGCCGTGTATGGACATCGTGTGTGGAAGCGGCATCCTTTAGGCGGATTGGCAGGAGAAGGAATGTCTCCCTTCAGTATTATTCGCTTTTTGTTATGTGCAGCAGCCGGATCGAAGGTCGGAGCAGCTGACAACAAAGCTTCCGTGTAGGGATGAAGGGGATTGGTGAATATTTGGTTTTTGCTTCCTTTCTCAACTATCTGCCCAAGGTACATGACTGCCACCTCATCACTGATGAATTTAACCACAGACAAATCATGAGATATAAACAGGTAGGTCAGACCGAAATCTTCCTGTGCATCTTTTAAAAGGTTTATAATCTGAGACTGAATGGAAACATCCAGAGCAGAAACGGCTTCATCGCATACGATGAATTCAGGATTCACTGCCAGTGCCCTGGCTATGCATATGCGCTGGCGCTGCCCGCCGGAAAACTGATGGGGGTATCGTTCTGCCTGTTCCGGGAACAGGCCGCATTTCTTTATTACTTCAATCGCACTTTCCTTCATTTCCTTCTTGCTCTTAACGATGTTGTGCTGAAGCATGGCCTCACCCACGATTTCATAAACAGGCAGGCGGGGGTTCAACGAGCTGTAAGGATCCTGAAATATGATCTGCATTTTGGTCCTCATGCGGTTGATTTCATTTTTGTTCAGATTGTAAATGTTTTGGCCGTCGTATTCAACCTCGCCTTCTGTTGGGTTCAACAGCCTGAGCATTGTTCTGCCCAGCGTCGATTTGCCGCAGCCCGATTCACCCACGATTCCCAATACGCTTCCTTTTTTTATTTTAAATGATACTCCATCAACCGCCTTGACATTTCCGGTTGCACGTTTTATTATTCCGGTCTTTATAGGGAAATACTTTTTCAGATTATTGACTGTCACCAGGTATTCGCTGGCCATGGTATCGCTTGCTGTTGTCATAGTACTTCCTCCTTTGCATAATTTTCTGCATAAAGCCAGCATGCAATTCTGTGTTCTCCTTCAAGAATAATCTCATCAGGAAAATCTTCCCTGCACCTTTGGGTGGCATGATCACATCTTGGATTAAATGGACATCCTTTTGGCAGATTGCTTAAGTCCGGAACGTTTCCGGGAATTACATTGAGCCTTGTGCTGACTGTCGACATGTCGGGCTTTGATTTAATGAGCCCAATGGTGTAGGGATGTTTGGGTGATTTGAATATATCCATAACAGAAGCAACCTCTACAACCTTGCCTGCATACATTACCATAACCCTGTCGCTCATTTCTGCAATCACTCCCAGGTCATGGGTGATGAAAATGATGGATGCATTGATTTTTTGTTTAAGCTCGTTCATCAGGTCCAAAACTTGCGCCTGTATGGTTACGTCAAGGGCTGTGGTCGGTTCGTCGGCAATCAAGAGCTTTGGTTCGCAAGCCAGTGCCATGGCAATCATGGCTCTTTGGCGCATGCCTCCCGAAAGAGCAAAGGGATAGTCATCCACAACTCTTTCCGGATTTGGTATTTTAACAAGTTCTAGCATCTTAATGCTTTCCTTGTAAGCTTCATCTTTTGTCATACCCCTGTGAAGCATCATGGTTTCGCTTATTTGTCTTCCTATCTTAAAAATAGGATTCAACGAAGTCATAGGCTCCTGGAATATGAAAGATATGTCGTTTCCTCTGATTTCCCTTATCCTTTCATCTGATACCTTCAGCATGTCCTCGCCGTCAAAAAGAATCTGTCCTCCAGCATACTTTCCCGGAGGAGTTTCAACCAGCCTGACCAGCGACATGCAGGTTATGCTTTTACCGCAGCCTGATTCGCCTACAATACCCAGTGTTTCCCCTTCCTTCACATAGAAGCTCACGTCATCAGCGGCTTTCACGATGCCTCTGTCCGAATGAAAATAAGTTTTAAGGTTTTTTACCTCCAATAATATTCTGCTCATAGCAACCTCATCTCTTCATTTTGGGGTCAATGGCATCACGCATGCCGTCACCCAGTATATTAAAGCACATAACAGAAATAAAGATACATATGCCAGGAGGTATCCAATACCACCACTTCTGTTGTATTATCAGAGTGTTTCTTGCTTCCTGTATCATATTTCCCCATGTGGGTGTAGGAGGTGAAACCCCAAGTCCCAGGAAACTCAAGGACGTTTCTGTCAGGATCACGTTTGCCATACCGAGAGTCGCATAAACAATAACGTAGGCCAGGACATTGGGCAGGAGATGCCTGAAAATTCTTCTGAAGTCGCTGATGCCCAGAGCCTCGCATGCTTCCATGTATTCCATTTCCCTCAGCGTCAGTATTTGTCCCCTGACAATTCTGGCGATGCTGGGCCAGCTTAAAAGTGCAAGAACAAATATCAGATTTGTTATGCTGTTTCCAAAGACGGCAACAATGGTAATACAAAACATCATAAAGGGAAACGACATGAATATGTCGGCAAAGCGCATTATGACGACATCAATGAATCCTCCGTAAAAACCGGAAAGACTGCCTAAGACCACACCAATAAAGCATTCCAGTGCCACTACCGCCAGGGCAAGACCAAGGGAAATCCGCCCTGCATAAAAGAGTCTGACAAAAAGGTCTCTGCCGATTTTATCCGTACCCAGCCAGTGATCGGAGCCGGGGGCCTGGTCCCTGTTTTTCATATCTGTGGTCTCAATGGAATACGGTGAAAGTAAAGGAACCAGGACGCACAGGGCTATTATTCCCATAAGCAGGAATAAGCTTATCATGGCTATTTTGTTTTTACGGAGTCTGTAAAACACCTCTCCCCAATAGGAAAGGTTATCGTGTAATTTTTTTGTTTTATTGTAAGTTTCGCTTCTAACCATAGAGCACCGCCTAATCATACCTGATTCTTGGATCTGCAATGGCATACAGTATGTCAGCCACCAATGTGCCCATAAGGGTGAGCATTGCCAACATAGCATTGATTCCAAGAATCAAGGGATAATTTCTTGTCATGGTTGCTTCAACGGATATTTTTCCAAGACCGGGAAGAGCAAAAATTGTTTCGGTTACAACAGCCCCTGACAATAAGGCAGGTATCCAGAAACCAAGAAGCGTTATTATGGGAATAACGGCATTTCTGAATGCATGCCTGTATATTACGGTTTTTTCCTTCAAACCCTTTGCACGGGCCGTCCTTATGTAATCCTGCTTTATAACTTCAAGCATGCTGGAACGGGTATAGCGCATGAAGCTGGCAGTTGAGCCCAGGCCAAGGACAATGCTTGGCAAAACCAGATGCCATGCAACGTCTAATGCCTTATCCAAAGGATTGTCTGACATAAGCAGCGGATCCTTGATTCCGAACAAGGGGAATATCTGCACATCAACCGCCAGATTTTTTAGGAGCAGAAGTCCGAAGAAAAATGACGGGATGCTTATACCTATAAAAGACACAACCGTCAGGACATTGTCAGTAAAGCTGTACTGCCTTGTGGCACTGATTACTCCGGCAGGTATGCCGAGAATAATTGAAATACACAGGGAAGCCAGGGACAAGAGCAGGGTTGCCCCCACATAATCTTTCATGACTTCCACAACAGGTTTCTTGTGATTGATGGAGTAGCCCAGGTTCCCGTGAAGGGCTTCTCCTATCCAGTTAACGAACCGCTGGTACCAGGGAATGTCAAGTCCTAGTTTCTGAGCAAGTTCGGCCTTTTGTTCAGGTGTCATTTTAGGAATCATCATGTTTGAAACAGGAGTTCCTGGAGCTTGTTCAAGAATGAAGAACAATATGAATAAAATTCCTATGAAAACCGGAATCATTTGAATAATGCGCCTGATAATGTAGTTTTTCAAAAAACCACCTCTTCCGATATAATTTTATTTTGTTCATGGGAGCACTGTATCATCAGACTATTGACAAATGCGATATGTCATCCTGGGTGCAGTGAAGGATCTCATAAAACACCTACCCTATTTTTCAGGAAGGAACCTGAAAAATAGGGTTAGGGCATCTTACGGACTGTGTCTCAGAATGACAATGTCCATAGTTTAATTTTTCCATTAAGCTTTTAGTATACTGTGCTCTCTAGTCGAATTATTCAAGTGTTATGTTTTTTAAGCATTGATCCCAGGTTCTGAATGTTCCAAGATCCATTCCTTTAACCCTGTTGTTGATTCCCCAGATTTCTTTTCTGTAAGCTATAATAACATGAGGAATTTCATAGTTCATCATTTTAGCCCATTCCTTGTAAATTTCAGCTCTTTTTGCAGTGTCAAATTCAGCTTTGCCTGCTTTAACCAGCGCCATTGCTTCAGCATTTTTATATCCGGATGCATTAAAGCCTCCAGCAACATAAGCATCATCATCAAACAAAGCTCCTGTTGGGTCAGGGTCAATATTTAATGAAAATCCCATTGTGTAGATATCAAAGTCTTTTTCTCCAGGTGCTGCATCCATTGTACGTGATGCCACCGTATCAAAGTCCATTAACTCTATTTCAAGTTCAACGCCCAGTTGTTTCCAGGTATCAGCTGCCATGCCGGACAGCGTTCCCGGCCATGATGAATCAGTATAAACAAGCCATGTAACATGGAACTTTTCTCCATCCTTGTAGCGGAAGCCGTCAGTGCCCATGGTCCAGCCTGCTTCATCCATCAGCTGTGCAGCTTTATCCATGTCAAATTTGTAGTCATTCAGTTCTGAAGCATCCGGAAATGCCCATGATGATGGTGATATAGGTGCCATCCCTACGGATGCCAGTCCCTCACCGTATTGAGCTTCAATGAATGATTCTCTGTCAAGAGCATACATTAATGCCTGCCTTACTCTAACATCTGAAAGCTGCGGCCTTATTGTGTTAAAGCACATGAATGTGTATCCGTTTCCAAGGAAGTTTGCAATACTTATATTTGATAAAGCTTCAGCAGCTTGAAGATTTTCAGCACTGGAAGGTATTTGTGCAAAATCCAATTGATTTGTTTGAAGAGCAGAAATTATGCTTTCATCAGGCACTTCACTCAATAAAACACCGTCAATTTTGGCTCCGTTGGCAGAATCCCAGTAATTTGTATTTTTCATGAGCTTAATAAACTGCTTTGGTTCCCAGCTGTCAAAAACCATTATGCCTGACCCTATGGGCTTTTCGTTCAGGGCAAGGAAATCTTCCCAGTTTTCAAAAGCATAATAATCTGATGGCATTATGCCATAAATGAAGCTTTCTATGTTTGCCGGAGCTGCTAAACCTTCTCCAAATGTAAATGATATTGTTTTGTCGTCTATTATTTTTATTCCTTCAAATGTGTCTGAAGCTCCGCTGTGGAATTCTTCATAGCCAACCATACTGCTTACAGCATAGGCTCTAGGGCCATTGTAGTCCGGATGTGCAATGGTCTTATATGTAAATGCAACGTCCTCTGTAGTTAAGTCAGAACCGTCTGAAAACTTAATTCCGTCCTTCAATGTAAATGTATACGTGAGCTTATCCTCAGAAATAGTCCAGTCTGCAAGAACGGGAATCATTTCACCCTCAGCGTTGTTGGTAACAAGCTTTTCAAAGATAATATCTGCCACATATGTATCATAAGTGTTGTCAGACATAATTGGATTAAACAATCCACCGAATCCAGTTGAACCAAATTTTAAGATTTTGTCGGCTTTTGGTGTTTCAGCCGGCTGTTGAGCCGGTTCTGCCGGTTGCTGGGCAGGAGCCGGATTAGCTGTCTGGCTTGTACAGCCTGCAAGTAACATAACTACCATCATTACAGCCATAAACATTGATAAAAATTTCCTGTTTTTCATATTAAATCCCTCCATTTTTTATAAATATATACATCGGCATGAGCCGCTTGTATTTATTATACTTTTCTAATTATGCAAGGATGATTAGTAAGATGGGTTGTGACTATAAAGAAAACGTTTCCAAGTAAGTATATTATATATTAAACTGCATTTTAAGTCAATTCATTTGTTTTATGCATCCATTAATTATTTAAGTATCTATTTATATGAAGGCAAAAATCACATTATGCGGCTGATGTTCGATTTAACTGATTTTTCATCTTATTTCGGCATTAATTCCATATTATATAATTATAGTTTATTTATAATCATGGATTTACAGCCTTGCATATGTATGTTATAATATTCAAAAAATTAAGGAGAATGAGAACAGCATGCATATCACAGATATATTCAACAAAAAGAAATTTGTATTTTCCTTTGAGATATTCCCTCCTAAAAATACTTCTTCCATAGATACAATCTATAAAACGCTGGAATCATTAAGCGATTTAAGACCGGATTACATCAGCGTCACTTATGGAGCAGGAGGAGGAAGCAACCAGAACAAGACGAAGGAAATTTCATCGCTCATAAAGCACAAGTACGATATAGAGTCCATGGCACATCTTACGTGCATTCGTTCCACCAGGGAAGAGATAAGCGCGATTCTTAATGAACTGAAGGAAGAAGGCATCGAAAACATCCTTACCTTAAGAGGCGATATTCCGCTGGAAGAGGAAGTTAAGGGAGACTTTCAGCACGCTTCTGACCTTGCTGCGTACATAAGGGAAAACAATCGCTTCGACCTGGGCGGAACCTGCTATCCGGAAGGACATGTTGACAGCGTCAACCTGGAAGATGATGTTAGGAACTTGAGATACAAGATTGAAGCAGGAGTGACCCATCTCACAACCCAGCTTTTCTTTGACAACAATGATTTCTACAATTTTATGGACCTTGCATGCAAGCACAACATAAACGTGCCAGTACAGGCAGGCATCATGCCGCTGACAAACAAAGCTCAGATTGAGAGAATAGCAACCTTAAGCGGTTCAAAAATACCGGAAAAGTACATACGAATGATGGACAAATTCGAAAACGACAAGGATGCAATGGTTGACGCAGGCATCGCATACGCCACAGAGCAGATTATCGACCTTATGGCTAACGGTGTTGACGGAGTTCACCTTTACACCATGAATAACCCGTACGTTGCAAGGAAGACACACAATAACCTGATATCATTGATACATTCATTAAACAGAGGATAGAGAGGCCCACATGAAATTCATAGAATTCATTAAGAACAACATCGTCGTCTTTGACGGCGCAATGGGAACCCAGCTTCAGAAAAAAGGGCTGAAGCTCGGGGAGGTTCCGGAAACCTTAAACATAAACCAAAGAGATAAGATTGTGGAAATACACAGGGAATATATTGAAGCCGGCTCAGTTGTAGTAACCACAAACACCTTCGGCGCCAATGAAAAAAAACTTCATGGCACAGGATATTCTGTGGAGGAAGTAATTGATGCGGCCGTATGGGCTGCAAGGGAAGCCATAGGAGACAGGAATGTGTTTGCCGCTCTTGATATAGGGCCTATAGGAGAGCTTATAGAGCCTATGGGAAGTCTTTCGTTTGACCAGGCTTATGACATCTTCAAAAGGCAGGTATTGCAGGGGGCAAAGTCAGGTGCCGACCTGATCCTTATTGAGACAATGACTGACCTTTATGAAATGAAAGCAGCTGTGCTGGCAGCAAGGGAAAACTGCAGCCTTCCGGTTGTGGCAACCATGTCCTTTGAAAATGATGGAAGAACGTTCACGGGATGTCTTCCATCAAGCATGGCTATGACTCTTGAAGGGCTTGGAGTTGACGTTCTCGGCATAAACTGTTCGCTGGGTCCCAAGGAAATCCGTCCCATTGTGGAGGAACTTATAAACTGGACGAACCTTCCCATACTTGTCCAGGCAAATGCAGGGCTTCCGTCAATGAAGGAAGGGAAGATGCACTACGAGGTGGGACCTGAGGAATACGCACAGGATGTTCTTGAGTTTGTAAAGCTGGGTGTAAACCTGGTTGGAGGCTGCTGCGGAACATCTCCGGACTATATAAAAAGCATATGTGGAAAAACCGAAGGGATGACCAAGACCGAAAGAAGCTTAAAGAGCTTTTCTGCACTCTGCACTCCGTCAAATACCGTGCTCATAGACGGAGTGAAGGTAATAGGCGAAAGGATAAACCCAACCGGCAAGAAGATGCTGAAGGAAGCGTTAAAGAACTGCGACATGGACTACATCCTTAAGCTGGGGGTATCTCAGATTGAAGCCGGTGCTGAAATTCTAGACGTCAATGTGGGGCTTCGAGAAATAGATCAGAAGGAAATGATGAAGAAGGTTGTAAAGGGCCTGCAGGGCATTACGAAAACACCCCTTCAGATAGACTCTTCAGACAGGGACGTCATAGAAACAGGCTTAAGATACTGCAACGGAAAGGCCATAGTGAATTCCGTAAACGGTGAGGATAAGGTTCTTGATAACATACTTCCCCTGGTTAAAAAATACGGTGCTGCTGTTGTGGGGCTAACCCTGGATGAAGGCGGAATACCTGACAATGCTTCCGACAGATTCAGGATAGCCGAAAAGATACTCAACAAGGCGCTAGGGTACGGCATCAAAAAAGAAGACGTCTACATAGACACTCTGACGCTCACATGCTCGGCTCAGCAAAAGGAAGTTGTTGAAACTATAAAGACTCTGACCATGATTAAGGAAAAGCTTGGTCTCAAGACAGTGCTGGGAGTTTCCAACATTTCCTTCGGAATGCCGAACAGACCTCTCATAAATGAAACGTTTCTGGCCATTGCCATGGCTGCCGGCCTTGACCTGCCCATAATAAATCCCAACGACGAGGCCATGATGGATAAGGTTTACGCCTTCAACGTTTTGTACAATCATGACAGGGGTTCAAAGAAATACATCGAAAGATTCAAAGAGGCAGTGCAGGACAATGCACCTCTTGTAAAGGAAAAAGCTTCAATGACGCTGTCCCACATGGTCGTGAAAGGCCTCAAAGAAAATGCGGCAGCAGAAACAAGAGAGCTTCTGAAAACAAAAAGCGAACTTGAAATAGTCAACCAGTTCCTGATTCCTGCCCTTGACCTGGTGGGAAGCGACTTCGAAAAGGGAACAATATTCCTTCCGCAGCTTATACAGTCTGCAGAGACTGTAAAAGCATCCTTTGACATATTGAAGGAAAGCCTCAAGAAAAACCAGTCTGCAAACTTAAGCAGCGGGAAAATAATCCTTGCAACCGTCAAGGGAGACATTCACGACATAGGAAAAAATATTGTAAAGGTTATTCTGGAAAACTATAATTATGATATAATAGACCTTGGCAAGGATGTTCCGGCAGAAAGGATAATCGAAGAGGCAAAAAAATACAATGAACCTATTATTGTGGGATTAAGTGCTCTCATGACTACCACCATGAAAAGCATGGAGGAAATAATCAAGGAACTTCGGGACAACAACATAGACTGCCCAATAATGGTGGGAGGAGCCGTGCTGACTCCGGAATACGCCAGGACCATGGGTGCTGATTATTATGCCAAGGATGCAAAGGAAGCAGTGGAAATTGCCAAAACAGTGTTCAACGGCAGATAAATGCTGAAGATGGACTGTTGCAAAGCATGTTCATCATCCTGAGCGTCAGTGAAGGATTTCATATCATTTTGTGATAATTGTACGGGGGTTATAATGGAATTTGAAGTTTGGATTAAGAAAAAAGCAGAAAAGGTGGAAGAGTATCTTTCTGCTTCCATACCCGAAGAGGACAATCCTCAAAGGGTGATTTATGAAGCAATGAACTACAGCCTCATGTCAGGAGGCAAAAGGCTCAGGCCTGTTTTAATGATGGGAGCTTATGAGATATTCGGAGGAAACGATGATGATGTGCTGCCGTTTGCATGTGCAATGGAAATGATTCACACATATTCGCTCATTCATGACGACCTTCCTGCAATGGACAATGACGACTACAGACGCGGCAGACTTTCAAACCACAAGAAATTCGGGGAAGCCACAGGAATACTGGCAGGAGACGGACTCCTGAACAAGGCCTTTGAAACTGGCCTGGAAGCAGCACTTAAAGGAAGACTGGATTTAAGAAGGTGCGTGAAAGCATTAAGTGCCATTGCGTCATCGTCCGGAGCAGACGGGATGATAGGCGGACAGATTGTTGACATGTACGGACATGAAAAGGTGAATTCCCTTGAAGACCTTAAGTATATGTACTCCCTTAAAACAGGTGCCATAATAAAAAGCAGCGTAGCTGCAGGGGCAATTCTCGGCGGAGCAGATGAAGAGCAGCAAAAATGTCTTGAGTTATTTGCCGAAAAAATAGGAATCGCATTTCAGATAGAAGATGACATACTTGATGTCACAAGCACCAGGGAAAAACTTGGAAAGGCAATCGGAAGCGACATTGCAAACGACAAGGTCACGTATCTGACTTTCAAATCCATCGAACAATCCATGAAGGATGTGGAACAGTTCACGGATGAAGCCTTAAAGAGCCTTGAAATTTTCGGTGATAAGGCAAAACATCTAAGAGAGCTGGCGCTGTACCTGACAAGACGCGACCATTAAAAAAGCAATTAAGAATTAAGAATGAAGAATTAATGGAAAGGACAGCAGAGCTGTCCTCTTTATAGAATAAACCAAAACAGGCATGCGTCGCATGCCTGTTTTTTCCGTTAATTCTTAATTCTTAATTCTTCACTCTTAATTAAGATGGGTACAATCTCGTCTACATTTCCGGCGCCCATGGTTATTATGGTGTCGCCTTTTGCAGCTGCTGATTTGATTATGTCTGCAGCTTCCTGAAAGCTTGAAGCATATGCCGCATCTTTGCCGAGAAGCTTCATTTTTGAGATTATGTCTTTGGAATGAACCATGCCTGTGTTAATTTCCCTTGCAGCGTAAATATCAAGGAGAATTGCCTGGTCACAGTGTGTGAGAGCTTCAGCAAATTCATCCAGCAGCTTTATGGTTCTGGTGTATGTGTGGGGCTGAAAAACGGTTATAATTTTCCCCTTTGTATACGATCTGGCGGTTTTTAAAGTTGCCTTCATTTCCGAAGGGTGGTGAGCATAATCGTCAATGACGGCTGCACCGTTGAAGGTACCTCTGAATTCATATCTTCTGTGGGTTCCCTTGAAGCTTGAAAGACCTTTTACAATCTGTTCCACACCTATTCCCAGGGAAATGCAGGCTGCAGCTGCAGCAACGGAGTTTAATATGTTGTGTTCTCCGAACACGCTTAAATCAATGTCCGCTGCCTTTTCTCCCTTGTGCATGAGCGTGTAGGACAATGACGGTACAAGCCGTACGTCTTTGGGATAATAGTCAGCGCTGTCATCCGGGCCGAAGGTTACAACACTGCACTCCAGACCTTTGAACAAATCCTTGTTTTTAACGTTTACAATCAGGTATCCTGCTGCCGGGAGCTTTTTGGCATACTCAAGGAATGCATCCTCTATATCTGATAAGTCCCTGTAATAATCAAGATGATCTTCTTCAATGTTTAAGATGAGCTCTACCGTCGGGTTGAATTTCAGGAAATTTCTTTTGTATTCGCAGGCTTCCGTCAGCATCAGGTCGTAGGAACCATGTTTCAGGTTTCCGCCCATGGAGTCCATTTCCCCTCCAAGAAAAATTGTCGGATTTATTTCTGTTTCCATCAGTATGGATGAAAGCATTCCCGTGGTAGTCGTTTTTCCATGGGTACCGGAAACGCATATGGCATTTTTGTACTTCTTCATGATGAGACCCAAAAACTCCGCTCGGTCCATTATGAAGAGATTAAGTTCCTGTGCCATCAGAAGCTCGGGATTATCATTTGCAATAGCCGAAGTGTATACAACCAGATCAATGTCTTTATTTATGTTTTTTGCCTCGTGTCCTATGTTGATTTTAGCTCCGGCTTTTTCAAGCCTTTTTACAATGTGGGAGCTGTTTCTGTCAGAGCCTGAGACCCTGACACCCTCTTCTATCATTATTTCGGCCAGCGCACTCATGCTTATGCCGCCTATTCCTATGAAATATATATGATTAAACTGATTGTCCATTGCATTCTCCTTAAATATTTAATTCTATATAATTTTATTCATGATTTAAACAAATAACACCTGAAATTTGCTTCAAATATATTCAAAGTATTATAACATGCGAGATGTTATTGTTCAATTAAATTTTGGGGCGGAAAAGGGGCTGTTATTATTCCTTGATTTTTTAATGGTGCAAATGTATAATAAGCCTAGATATAATCAGCATTGATGCGGCATCTGTAGTTCGTCAGTTAACAGTTGCCGGATCTTTTGTTAAGAAAAGGATAGAGCATGAAAATTATTTCAAACAATCTTAAGGATACAGAAAACATAGGAAAAATTATAAGCCGAAATCTCCAAAGCGGAACTGTCCTTTGTCTGGACGGAGACCTGGGCGCCGGAAAGACGGCAATTACCCAGTTTATTGCAAGGGAATTTGGAGTAAAGGATTACATCACGAGTCCAACGTTCAACATCATAAAGGAATACATGGGTAGACTGCCTTTTTATCACATGGATGTATACAGGATAGAATCGGAAGACGACATGTATGATTTGGGATACGATGAATATATTTATTCTGAGGGAGTATGCGTTATAGAGTGGTCTGAAAACATAAAGGGAATTCTTCCGGCTGACAGAGTGAACATCAACATAGACAGAATAGATGACAATAGAAGAATGCTGAACATTTCCGGCAGAGGAGATGTTTTTGAAAACATAACGGAGGAATTAAAACAATATGAAAATACTTGCAATTGAATCATCATCAGTAACCGCTTCATGCGCAGTATCAGAAGACTTCAGCATGTTGGGCGAGTTTACGCTGAACCATAAAAAAACTCATTCAGAAAAGCTGATGCCCTTAATAGAAGAGCTTTTGGATGAACTTAACATAAAAATCACGGATATAGATGTGATCGCAGTTTCAGAGGGACCGGGCTCATACACAGGCCTCAGAATCGGAGCGGCCATAGCAAAGAGCATGTCCTTTGCAGCAAACATACCCATTGCCGGAGTGCCCACAATGAAGTCTCTGGCAGGAAATATTTACGATGCCGAAAGGCTGGTGGTTCCCATAATGGACGCCAAGGCCGGAAGAATTTATACGGGCATCTACAAGTGGGAAGGTGAAAATTTAAACTGCGTTAAGGAACAATTCCCATGCAACATAGAAGAACTGATCGATATTCTGAACGGTTATGAAGAATCTGTGGTTTTCAACGGTGACGGCTCAGAAAACTACAGGAAAATGATCGAGGATAAATTGAACAGAAAAGCTTATTTTGCTCCAGCCAAGTTCAATTATCTCAATGCTGCGACCCTGTCATTCATAGGCTGCATGATGGCACAAAAAGGGGAGACTGTGGATGCTTCAACATTCAAGCCGCAGTATCTGAGACTCTCGCAGGCTGAAAGAAACAAGAAGTAAGGGGGCTTTATGAATACAATCATCATTAGGGAAATGACTCACAAGGACCTTGACAGAATTGCAGAAATTGAAAGAAGGTGTTTTTCAGTTCCTTGGTCAAGGGATGCTTTTGAAGGCGAGCTGAAAAACGAACTGGCATACTACCAGTGTGCAGAAGCAGACGGAACAATAATGGGATACATGGGCATGTGGAAGATTATTGATGAGTGCCACATAACGAACGTTGCAGTCTTGCCTGAATTCAGGAATCAAAATATTGCTTCCATGCTCATAGAAAAAATGGTCAGCATCTGCAAGTGCAGCGAAATATCGAACATGACCCTGGAGGTAAGGGAATCAAACATTCCGGCCATAAGACTGTATACGAAATTCGGATTTTTTCCGGTGGGCAAGAGACCAAAGTACTATCACATGCCGGTTGAGGATGCCATTATCATGTGGAAGAAGATTGTATAGCAGCATATAAGGAGAGGACATGAAAAAAAACAAAAGAAAAAAACTTATTAAAGTATATATGACGGTAATAGTGTCGGTATTGGTTTTAACAGCTGCTATTTTTGCCATGGTAGGAAATAACAGAATTAACGGTGAGGACAATCAGGATGTGACCGCAGGGGGAGAGCCTGCGGAAGACCAGGACAAGGAAGAACCATCAGCTGAGGAACCGAAACAGGAGGAACCGGCAGAAAGTGAAGAGGTTCCAAAAGAAGAACCTTCAAACCCGGCACAGGAACCATCCGGTCAGCAGGATGCTGTCAGCCAGGTAGAAACCCCCGGCGCCATAGATGCCCTTGTAAACAAGAAGAACAGCCTTCCGAGCAGCTATATACCTGAAGATTTAAAGAAGCTTGAAGGAATTCCCACTGCGCTTGACAATCCAGAGATCAATCAGCTGAGGGAGCCGGCTTACGTTGCGCTTCAGGAGCTATTCCAGGCAGCAAAGGATGAGGGGGAATTTGAACTTTATGCACGCTCAGGTTATAGGTCCTACAATACACAGGAATCCCTTTATAAATCGTATGTTTCAAACCATGGTCAGGCTGCAGCGGACAAATATAGCGCAAAACCCGGCCAAAGCGAGCATCAGACGGGGCTTGCCATGGACATAACCTGCGAGGCCATGAATTTCCAGCTGGATGATACCTTCGGAGATACTGAGGAAGGCAAGTGGGTTTCGGAAAATGCCCACAGGTTCGGCTTCATTGTAAGATATCCGAAGGACAAGGAGGACATCACGGGTTATTTCTACGAGCCGTGGCACATAAGATTTGTGGGAACAGAGCTTGCTGCTCAGGTTTATGAATCAGGACAGACGCTGGAAGAATACTTACAGAGCAATTAAGAATTAAGAATGAAGAATTAAGAATTAATGGAAAAAACAGGCATGCGAGGCATGCCTGTTTTGATTTGTTCTATATTAGGACAGCTCTGCTGTCCTTTCCACTAATTCTTCACTCTTAACTCTTCATTCTTAATTAAAGTAGGTAGAAGTATGCTAGCACCAGGATGCCAAGAACTATTCTGTAGTAGCCGAATGCCTTGAAGTCGTGCTTTTTTATGTATCCCATGAGGAACTTTATTGCAAATATGGAAACCACATATGCCACAAGTGAGCCTGTTAAGAGAACGGTCCATTCGAATCCTGAAAATGCGAAGCCTGCTTTTATAAGCTTTACTGCGCTGGCTCCCAGCATTGTGGGTACTGCCATAAAGAAAGAAAATTCTGTTGCAACAAGCTTTGATGTTCCCAGCAGCAAGGCTCCGATTATTGTTGAGCCCGAACGTGACGTGCCGGGTATTAGTGCCAGGCACTGAAAAATCCCTATGGTGAATGCCAGCCCGTAGGACATGTCTGAAAAGTCCTTAACTCTTGACCTTCTCCTGCCGCCTTCGATGAATATCATAATTACTCCGTAAATAATGAGGGCAAGAGCAACCACCACGGGGTTGTAAAACAATTCATCGATTTTATCCTCAAACAGTATTCCTACTACGCCTGAGGGGATGATTGCCACGGCAACCTTGAACCACAAAGATATGGTGTCCTTTCTCTGATCCGGCGTTTTCCTGCCTGAAAAAGGATTTAAAAGGTTGAAATAAATTGTCAAAACAGCCAGTATGGATCCGAATTGTATGACAACCAAAAACGTATTGACGAATACGTCGGAAAAGTTTAACTGTAAAAATTCATCCACCAGTATCATATGGCCGGTGCTGCTTATTGGCAGCCATTCTGTTATACCTTGTACGATACCCAGCAAGACCGCCTTTAAAATTTCTATCAAGATAAATACCTCCATATAAATAATATTCAGTATATCAATAATAATAATTATATTCAAGGGAAAAAGGAGTATTAATGAAGAGTTAAGAATTAAGAATTAAGAATTAATAGAAAAAACAGGCATGCAAGGAATGCCTGTTTTGTTCTAAAGTTGGACAGCTTTGCTGTCCTTTCCATTAATTCTTCACTCTTAACTCTTCATTCTTAATTTTTATACTTAATTCTTAATTAAAGAAAACACGTCGTTTGCGTACTGTACCGGATCTTCAATCTGCAGACCTTCAATGAGAAGTGCCTGGTTGTACAAAACGCTGGAAAGCTTCTTAAGTCTTTCTTTGTCGCTTACATAGGCGTTTTTGATGTTTGTGAACATCTCGTGGTTTGTGTTTATTTCAAGAATCTTTTCTGCATGGATGTTTCCGGGGTTATCTGGCATAGACTTAAGAACTTTTTCCATCTCTATGGAAAGCTCGCCTTCGGATGCTAGACAAACAGGGTGTGTCTTAAGTCTCTTTGAAGCTCGTACTTCCTTTACTTTTCCTTCCAAAGAGTCCTTCATGAATGAGAATATATCCTTGTTTTCTTCCTTGTTTTCCTCGTCCTCTTCGGATTTTAAATCCATGTCAGCACTTGAAACGTTCTTGAACTCTTTTTCCTTGTAGTTCATGAGAACCTTGATAGCAAATTCGTCGATTTCATCAGTGAAATAAAGTATTTCAAAGCCGTTGTCGGCAACAAGCTCTGTCTGGGGCAGCTTATCAATTTTCCCGATGCTATCTCCGGTAGCATAGTATATATGCTTCTGGTCTTCTTTCATTCTTGAAACATATTCATCAAGAGTTACAAGCTTCTTTTCTGTAGATGAATAGAACATGAGAAGGTCCTGCAGCATTTCCTTGTTTGCTCCCCATTCGCTGTACGCTCCGAACTTCAGAGTTCTGCCGAAGCTTTCGAAAAACTTCTCATATTTTTCCCTTTCATCCTTGAGCATGGATAAAAGTTCGCTCTTTATCTTTTCCTTGATTTTCTTTGCAATGAACTGAAGCTGCCTGTCGTGCTGCAGTGTTTCTCTAGAAATGTTCAGTGACAGGTCGGCTGAATCCACCAGACCCTGCACAAATCCGAAATAGTCAGGCAAGAGGTCAGGGCACTTGTTCATGATAAGTACGCCGTTAGAGTAAAGCTCTAGGCCTTTTTCAAATTCCTTAGTGTAGAAATCAAAAGGAACCCTGGCAGGTATGTACAGTATTGCATTGTAGCTTGTCAATCCTTCGACGCTTACATGAGTGTATTTCAACGGCTTTTCATAGCCGAAGTGTTTTTCTGTGTAGAAGTTTTCATAATCTTCAGGGGTCAGTTCGCTTTTGTTTTTTCTCCATATGGGAACCATGCTGTTAAGGGTTTCGTCTTCGAAATAATCCTCATACTCGTTTTCTGTTCCTTCCTTGTGTCGCCTTTTTTTCATCATCATCTTTATGGGATATTTAATGAAGTTTGAATATTTCTTTACAAGATTTTTTATTGTGTAAGCATCCAGGAATTCGTCGTAGTCCTCACCTTCGGTGCTTGCCTTGATTTTCATTATTACGTCTGTACCGGTAGTCTGCTTGCTGCAGGTCGTCACAGTGTAGCCGTCGGCGCCTGTTGATTCCCACTTGTAAGCTTCATCGCTTCCCAGGGCTTTGCTAATTACAGTCACATTTTCAGCAACCATGAATGCTGAGTAAAAGCCCACTCCAAACTGCCCGATTATATCAATGCCATCCCTAGCTTCATTGTTTTCCTTGAAGTCAAAGGAACCGCTTCTAGCAATCGTACCGAGGTTTGAATCAAGTTCATCCTTTGTCATTCCTATGCCTGTGTCAGATACGGTGAGCGTTCTTTCATTTTCGTCAACCGTAATTCTGATGTAGAAATCATCCTTGTCAAACACGATGCTGTTGTCTGTCAGAGATTTGTAATAGCTCTTGTCAATTGCGTCGCTGGCATTTGATATGAGCTCCCTTAAGAATATCTCCTTGTGGGTGTAGATGGAGTTGATCATCAGGTCCAAAAGCCTTTTGGATTCTGATTTGAATTGTTTTTTAGCCATATTATCCCTTCCTTACCATATATTCTTCTTTCGCTTAAAATGCAGTTGAGTTGTTAGCACTCGAAACTAATGAGTGCTAACCACTTATATTTTAGCAAAACAGTAATTTTTGTCAATAGCTTACAGAAGAAAATTTCAAAAAAAATTGCTGAATGCTCAGCAATTTTTAGTAATTATAAAGTTTGCACGTTCCATAAATGGAAACCATGGTGTTCCAGGTGTTCTTGTCGACTATGCCGGTTACCGGAAGCATGCTTGATTTTTGAAACTGTTTTATAGCTTCCACGGTTTCTTTGTCACAGCTGTCATTTATCTGAAGTTTATTGTAATTTTTGTACTTTCTGCAGAAGTTGTTGAGCATGATTTTTATAATGTAGACTATGTCCCCTTTGTATCCTTCCGTTATGCTGCCGAAGTCATTTGAGCGGCATGGAACTTTGTAGGGCAGTTCTGTTGTTTTTTCATGTATTTCATTTTCCATCACTAAAACATTCCATGTCTTCATATCAACCTTTCCTGTTTCAGGCAACCCGGTCATCTTTTGGAATTCCTTAACAGCTTTTTTAGTCTGTTCATCGTATACTCCTGTTATAACCACAGAGGGCAATTCGTTGTGAGAGTAAGAAATGTTTCGAAGATATGTCTGGACTTCCGAAACCGGATTTAAATTCCTGTATGCATTCCAGCTGTAGTCTGTCATATTTTACTCCTTTCCTTTCATTGATATCTAAGGCTTTGATATACCTCGTTTATTCTGTTCCACGTCACGGCATTGACGATTCCCGTTGGTTCAAGTTCGTATATGTTTTGAAACGCTGTAACTGATTTTCTGGTAGCCGGTCCGAATGTTCCATTTCTTTCAGGGGGAGGAATTTCAGGTACATTCTGCGAAATAAATGTGAGCATAATCTGTAAAATCAATATTCCGGGGTGCTCCGACCCCATTCCTTCCGTGTAGATTACACCCATATGACTGATGCTGGGCAGGTATATGTCTTGTACCGGCGTGTTCACCAGTATGAGATACACATCCCTGTACAAGGAGTTCCAGGTTTCACCATTGACAATCCCGGCAGGCGGAAGTCCCTTTAGATTTTGATAGGCGGTTACAGCATCGGTAGTTTCCGGACCGTAGTTACCCGTTATAGTAACTTCCGGTAAGAGAAAACCATTTTCGGCTAAAAGATTCAAATAATATTGCAGCAGCACAACAACCGGACGAGTGTCTCCTTCCAGGAGAACATGCGAATAAAGATCTATGAGGTCTGATATGAGCAATCCTTCAGATGTGAGCTCCGCAAGCCTTGTTACCGCCACATATATGCGACGTATCCTGTACCATGTTACGCTATCCACAACACCGGTTACAGGAAGATTGAATACCTGCTGAAAGGCTCTTACGGCAGCTTGTGTTGTCTCATCAAAATAACCGGATATGTTAACTACCGGAATGGCCGGGTAGCTTCTGGAAATTCGGTTTAGTGAGTGCTGCATCCTGAAGACGGGTATGCCTGATTCTCCCAGAGCAAGAGGAGTGCCGGGATAAGTACCGACAACTTCGCCAGCAGCTGAAAATGGAACAATTGTCACATCATTGCCATAATAGTATCTCAATATTTCAAGGGGGGTGTAACCCTGGTTGGCCAGATCCACGCTTCCCCACTGGTACATGCCGTTGCATTGTGATATGCGTCCGTCGCAGAACGTTGTGAAAAGCGGTTCTATATGCCCCTCCCTGACCACGTACTGGTCAAATATTTCGTTTGAAATGTTAGCTACTGTGTCAAAAAAACCTCTTTCATGCACATATGCCTGGTCGTACCGGGTGTCGTTGGTTATGTCAAAGTCATATCCGCGCCCTCTGTACCATTCTGTGAAAATTCTGCTCATGGCAATGGAGGTTATAGCATGAATATTTGCTCTTAAGGCTTCTTCCGGCCAGGTTGGATATAATTCGCTTGATGCCACGTTTTTAATGTAATCGATGTAGGGGACTGTGACATTCAAAGCTTCTTCGTCAGGAGCGCCAAGGTGTACGGTTATGGTCAGAGGGAAGGGAACTATTATGTGCGGTAGTGCTGCTCCTGGTATGTGTATGATTGTTTCCGGAATGCTCATAAAATCACCTCTAACCTATTTCATTTCCCGGGAATTGTCCTGGTGACCTGTAGTTTCCGAATCTAAGCTGCCTGTATACTTCCACTATCCTGTTCCATGTTGCCTCATTTACAGCACCGGTAACAGGCAGGCCGTAATAGTTTTGGAATGCAACAACCGCTGCTCTGGTTTCAGGTCCGAATATACCATCCGGGTTTACAGCCGGAATGTCAGGCACCAGTGTTGAGATGAATGCCAGGTATTCCTGAAGAATAAGAACGTCTGCTCCTTCCGAACCCTGCCTGAATACTATATTGGGATACAACAGAGCCGGCAATGCCACAGCAGTAGGAGGCAGTGCTCTTAAGATTCCAAGGATGTTGTTGTACATGGAATTCCATGTGGCCTCATCTATAATGCCTGTGTTTTCCAGTCCCATGGTCTTTTGAAACTCTATTATGGCGGTCCTTGTCTGGGGACCGAGAATGCCATCGATGTCAACAGCCGGTACGGAACTGTAGTAAGCCGAAAGGACGTTTAGGAAGTATTGAACAAGCTGCACTCGCGGAATAACTTCACCTTCTTCGATTTCAGTGACAATATCCGGGGGAATGTCGCTGACCAGGATTCCCTTGGAAGTAAGTTCGGCAAGATTTCTTACAGAGACGTATATTTTTCTGATTTCATACCATGTTGCCTTGTCTATTATTCCTGTAACCGGCAGGTTGAAGGCTTGCTGAAAGGCTCTGACGGCTTCTTCCATGCCCTCGGTGAACTGAGAATCCACAGGATATATCTTGGGTATGGCTGGAAAGTTCACTGATACGGCATTTAAGGCCATCTTTATCAAAAGTACATACTGGTTGTTGTCGCCAAGCTGAAGAGGAGTGCCCGGATAAGTTTCTTCAATATTTACAGTAGGTGCGTTTGTGATCAGATTGATGTTCTCACCGTAATAGTATTGAAGCATCTCGTATGGTACAAGCCCCTGCCTGGCAAGATCAACGGTTCCCCATTGAAACAAGCCCTCGCACTGCGACACCCTGCCGTCGCAGAACTGTGCGTACAGAGGCTCTATCTGTCCTTGTCTTGATATATAGTCATTGAATATTTCATCCACCAACCTGTCTATGGTTTCAAAAGTTCCTCTGTTTGGCACGAATGCCTGGTCGTACCTGGTATCGTTGGTTATGTCGAAGTTGTATCCTCTGGATCTGTACCACTCGGTGAATATTCTGTTCAGTGCTACGGAAACAATTGCATATATGTTTGCCCTAAGAGCTGTTTCCGGCCATGTGGGGTACAGTTCGCTGGACGCCACGTTTTTTACATAATCAATAAAGGGAACAGTGACGTTTTCAGCCTGTTGGTTTGGACTTCCCAGATGAACCGTAATGTTTCTGGGAATTACTACTCTTGAAAGACCTGGTACCTGTGTGCTCATTGTAATCCTCCTTATTCATTTGATATATCAACAGTGGTCGGCGGAATAACAAACGTCTGAGACTCTTCCTCGGAGCCGCCTTGCATCACGGGGATGAGTATGACCCTGTAATTTGTCGCAACACCCGGAAATACACGCAAGTCAATAATGTTTGTGGTATAGTATCCGATTGCCTGCACTCGCATGTTATACGTTGAAAAATAAAATTCTTCGCTTTGCAAAGGATCATCCGGATCATATGTAACAGGCACTTCCATCATTGGAACACGGCCGTTCATATCGGATACCACATGGTAAAGGGCATTTTCATCACCATTTTCGTCGATTGTATAGACTGTAACCACAGCATCCCTTACGGGAAGAGCACCTAAAGCAGTGTAAACCGCAACGTTTATATAACCTGTTTCAGGCTGTGGCAGTTCCTGTGTATCTTCAATCACTGCCGGAGCCGGTTCTTCTGTTTCTAATTTTTTTACAATCATGTTGTGAGCTTTGTATGTCTTTGTTCTGCTATATTTGTCAAAGCCATTGAACTTCATGGAATCACACCTTTCATAATGATAGCTACTATTCAATATATGCAACTTAAGGGGATTTGATTTCTTAGTTTTCAGAATACTTTGAGCAGACAAATCTGTTGACAAAATTTTAATTATATAATATACTTTGAAGGTCAAAATATTCGAAAATGAGATTTTTCTCGTTGAATACTTGAATGATAAGAAGAAAATAATATTGTAAATTATAATAGTCTAGGAGGAAACAAATTGCCAAAAGACAAACTGATGGAGCTCAGGGAACTAAATGAAAAAATAAATCTGGGCGGAGGGCAGAAGGCAATAGACAAGCAGCATGAAAGCGGCAAGTTGACCGCAAGGGAAAGAATAATGTTGTTGCTTGACGAAGGGAGCTTTGTAGAAATAGACGCTTTTGTGGAACACAGGTGCGTAAGTTTTGGAATGGAAAAGAAAAAATATCCCGGTGAGGGTGTGGTATCAGGCTACGGAACAATTGATGGTAGACTTGTATACATATATGCGCAGGATTTCACGGTCATCGGAGGATCGCTGGGTGAAATGCATGCTGCAAAGATTGTTAAGGCTCAGCAGATGGCACTCAAGGTTGGAGCACCAATTATAGGAATAAACGATTCAGGCGGTGCAAGAATACAGGAAGGTGTTGATGCTTTATCCGGCTACGGCAAGATATTCTTCAACAACACCATAGCATCAGGAGTCATACCTCAGATTTCAGTAATAATGGGACCGTGTGCCGGAGGAGCTGTTTATTCACCTGCCATAACAGACTTCATATTCATGGTTAAAAACACAAGCAAGATGTTCATAACAGGACCAAACGTAATTGAAACGGTTACAGGTGAAAAAGTGTCTGCAGAAAACCTGGGCGGTGCCATGACACACAACAGCATAAGCGGAGTTGCCCACTTTGTCGATGAATCCGAGGAACAATGCATCAGCAACTTAAAGAGGCTTTTAAGCTTTCTTCCTCAAAACAACCTTGAAACAACGCCGGCACTTATATGCGAAGATGATCTGAACAGGGTTGATGAAAGCCTGAACACTATAGTTCCGGAAAATCCAAACAAGGCATATGACATGAAGGAAGTTGTATACTCATTGTCAGACAACGGTGAGTTCATGGAATACCAGCCGTACTACGCAATGAATGTGGTTACGGGTTTCATGAGACTTAACGGAAGAAGTGTAGGCGTCATAGCAAGCCAGCCGAAAGTTCTGGCAGGATGTCTTGACATAAACGCTTCAGACAAGGCAGCAAGGTTCATAAGAACCTGTGATGCATTCAACATACCGCTTCTTACGATAATGGACGTTCCAGGATTTTTGCCGGGAACACATCAGGAATACGGCGGAATCATAAGACACGGGGCAAAAATGCTCTACGCTTATTCAGAAGCTACTGTTCCGAAGGTCACAGTGATTACCAGAAAGGCTTACGGTGGTTCGTACATAGCCATGTGCAACAAGGAACTGGGAGCTGATATGGTTCTTGCATGGCCAACGGCTGAAATAGCTGTAATGGGACCTGAAGGTGCAGCCAACATCATATTCAAGAATGAAATAGCCGAGGCTGAAGACCAGGGCGCAAAACGAGGTGAAAAAATACAGGAATACAGAAACACTGTTGCAAATCCGTTTACGGCGGCAGCCAGAGGTTACGTTGACCAGGTAATAGAACCATCACAGACAAGAAAAAGAATAATAAGCGCTTTTGACATGCTGTCAGGCAAAAGGGAACAGAGGCCTGTGAAAAAACACGGCAACATTCCTCTGTAGGAGGCACTATGAACAATTTGAACGATAATACAAAGAAAAATAGCAATGAATCTGAAGCAGAGGGTTTTGGCCATGCAGCTGATGATGAGGCAGCGGCTGTAATAGCAGGAGCAATTGCCTTCATGGATGAGGAAGGAGAGATAGTAGCAGCCGTAACTGCTGCCTTATCTGTTATCCTTGGAACATCCTCAGACTCTTTTGTAGTCAGAAACATAAAGAGAACGCCTGAAATGGATCCCATCTGGGCTTTAGCAGGCAGAATGAAGCTAATGAGATAACGGAGGAATGAAATGAGAAAATTCAATATAACAGTAAACGGAAAATCATACGCGGTTGAAGTAGAGGAAGTGGGAGCAGGTCTTGGTAACTTTACATACGCTCCGGTACAAAACGCACCGGCAAAGCAGCCGCAGCCTTCTGTACCGAAGACTGCAGCATCAGTTCCGCAGACACCTGCTCCCGCGCCGAAGGTTTTGGACGAAGCAGTTTCAGGAGAGAAAATCACTGCACCAATGCCAGGTACCGTACTTGATATAAGGGTAAGTGAAGGTCAGACTGTGAAGGCAGGAGACATACTTCTCATTCTGGAGGCAATGAAAATGGAAAATGAGATAGTTTCTCCAGTTGACGGCGTGGTGAAGAAAATCCACACTTTTGGGTCAGCCACCGTCAGCACCGGGGATGCTCTGGCGACAATAGGCTAAATAATTAAATTTTCTTAACTCTTCTTTATGAAAGAAGAGTTTTTTTTTGTCTAATATTGTGCTAAAATGTAGAAACATATATCTGGACAGTATGCATATGGAGAAGGAACATATCCTTCCGATGAAATTCGAAACAAGGGGATCTAAGATGATAAGCAATGAAGATATTATTAGGCTGCAGCTGGTTAACGGTTTGGGGAGGAAGACTATCAGCAAAATCCTGAAATTCATGGAGGCAAAGAAGGCTAATCTCAAAAACTTTTCTGATGTCGAAAAATTCATAAAAGACATGGGAATCAAGAAAGTCAAAATTGATCTTGAAAAGATTGAAAGCGAAGCTGCGGCTATCCTGGATTGCTGCAGGAAATCAAATATAAAAATCATAAGCATCTATGACGGGGAATATCCCAGGAAGCTTCATCAAATCGAGGATAAGCCTCTTATATTGTATGCAGACGGAAATCTTGATCTTCTTAACAATGAATGCAATATTGCAATAGTAGGCACAAGGACTCCCAGCCAGGAAGGGTATGAAATTAGCTCTATATTTGCGGAAAAACTCACTGAGGGAAGGTGCTGCATTGTCAGCGGATTTGCCTCAGGCTGCGACGAATCGGCTCACAACGGCTGCCTGGCGGCTAAGGGACAGACCATTGCCGTAATACCTTCAGGGCATCTTTATTCGATGAAGAATAACAAGAGTCTGTACAACATGATTATATTAAACGGGGGAGCCATAATATCAGAACTTCCTCCGAACGCAAAATCGGAAAAGAACGCCTTTGTAAACAGAAACCAAATCATTGCTGCTCTTTCGGAAGGAATCATAGTAATAGAAGGCGGGCTTAAAGGCGGAACATCAAACACAGTGAAGTTCGCCAACGCATACAACAAGCCTGTGGCATACACGGCAAATGTCACTTCATGCATTGGACAAACTTCAATTTTCAACAATAACATTGAAGTCATCGACAGCTTCGACAAGCTTAAAAATTTTAAAAATAAATCTTGTAAAATTATGCTTGACAAAGCATGTTCTCAGTAGTATAATAAATTTTGTTGTTGAGTAAACAACCGACGCGCGGATGTGGCGGAATTGGCAGACGCACTAGACTTAGGATCTAGCGCAATAGCGTGGGGGTTCGAGTCCCTTCATCCGCACCAAATTAGAGGCGAAAGCCGGAAAAATCTCGTCTACGGACGAGGTTTTTTTTATTATTTTGTTGACAAAGACTGGCAGCAGTGATATTATTAGGTTAATTAAATAGGCAAAATTTTCTAAAGAAAATGGCGCAAAGCTATAGGGTCTAACCCATGAAAATGGTATGACAGCCAGTTGCTGTACTTATGTACATTACAATGAACTTCGGCTTCGCTATTTGCGAAGCTTTTTTTATTCGGCAGGAGGACAAGCATATGAAACTACTGAAGAAAACAATGTTTATAATGTTAATAACGATGATATTTGCTTCCTCGTCGTTCTGTTTCGGAGCAGACGGCATATTCAAAAGCGCCAAATCGGAAATTGACGCATCAAATGTATCGGAAGGGTATGTCAGAGTAAAATACTTAAACCCGACGACAAAAAAACTTAAGGTAATAATTGAAAAGGGAATGGGCAAGTACACCTACGACTTAAATGGGACAGGTTCCTACGATACGTATCCGCTTCAGATGGGGGACGGAAAGTACAAGATAAGGGTGTTTGAAAATATAAGCGGCAGCAAGTATGCAGTTAAACAGACCGTAACGGTTGATGTTAATCTGAAGAACAAGAATTCACCTTTTTTGGTATCCAGCCAGCTTGTGAATTTCACCAGGGAGTCGGCTGTTGCCAAGAAGGCCGAGGAGCTTACAAAAGACTGCACCACAGATTTTGATAAGCTTGATGTTATTTATGATTACATAATAACCAATATAAAGTATGACAGCGAGAAGGCTCTGACGGTAAAAAGCGGCTATTTGCCAAAAGTGGATGATATATTGAGCTCAAACAAGGGTATATGTTTTGACTACGCCTCATTGATGGCATCCATGCTTCGCTCCCAGGGGATACCTGCAAAACTTGTGACAGGATATTCGTCAAACTTAAGCGCGTACCATGCGTGGAATGAAGTGTATACGGATGAGACCGGGTGGATAGTGCTTAATGAAATGTATTTTGACGGAAACCAGTGGAAGCTAATGGACAGCACGGTGGCTTCAACCGCGAAGCAATCCAACAGCCAGAGACTTATGGAATACACAAATAAGCTTATAGACGGCAAGTATTACACAAAACAATATGAATATTAAAAAAAGAGCCTGGCAGATTACTCTGCCGGGCTCTTACTTGTTTAACAGCTTTTGCATCAAGTCGGGATCCATTGAGTGGATCACTGCGTTCTCTTTGGTTATCAATCCGTTTCTGTAAAGTTCCATTATGCTTGTATCCATTGATTTCATTCCGGCGCCTTCTGATGAATATATGACGCTGTTGAGCTGGTGCACCTTTGATTCCCGTATAAGATTGGAAACCGCATTGGTGGCGAGCATAACCTCAAAGGCTGCAGCCCTTCCGCACGCAGGGGAAGGTATGAGATGCTGAGAAATAACAGCCTGAAGCTGCATGGAAAGCTGGATTCTTACCTGCTGCTGTTGATTTGACGGAAAGACGTCTATGATTCTGTCTATGGTGTTTGCTGCTCCTGTGGTATGAAGGGTGGAAAGCACCAGGTGTCCGGTCTCTGCAGCGGTCAATGCTATTTCAATGGTTTCAAGGTCACGCATTTCACCTATGAGCATTACGTCGGGAGCCTGTCTTAGAGACGAGCGCAGGGATGAAATGTAACTTTTTGAATCCGTCGATATTTCCCGCTGGCTAACAATTGATCTTTTGTGCTTGTGGATGTATTCTATGGGGTCTTCAAATGTCATTATATGGCAGTTGCGCTCTGTGTTGATCTTGTCTATTATGCACGCAAGAGTTGTTGATTTGCCGCTGCCTGCAGGTCCGGTTATGAGCACAAGCCCTTTCGTCTTTTTATACAGGTCCATTACCATATCAGGAATTCCAAGCTTAACGGGGTCAGGAAGCTCAAACAGTACCACCCTTATGACTGCTGCAAAAGAATTCCGTTGTTTGTAGGCGCTTACTCTGAACCTTCCAAGTTTCGGAAGTGAGAATGAAAAGTCAACATCCCCGTCGGTTGAGAGAACGTCCAGGCTTTCCTGATTGGCTATTTTGAAAATGTCGTAGATAATACCGTATGTATCATCTGAAGAAAGAGGTGCGCTGTCGTGGGAGATGATGTCACCCATTATTTTGAAGGAAAGAGGTCTTCCGGCTATGATAAATATGTCGGAGGCCTTCTTTTCTATTGCTGTCTGAAATATATCCATTGTTTTCATTGCTTATCTATTCCTTCCCATAAGTCGTAGTTTTCTTCCTCATAAACAGGCAGTTCTATGTTTGCTAAATTCCAAGATTCAATTTCGTATGACGGTTTACCGGAGGTATCGTACAAGGCGTTGAGAGTAACACATATCTTCTGGTTCCTGCCGCCGGATGATTCGTAATATATGCGGAAAACACCTTCTTCGAAGCTGCAGTCTACATTTTTCATTGCAAAGAGACTTAGAGACAAATTGTCATAGTATGATTCCCTGCTGTTTGATCCTTTTGCAGCTGAATTCATGGCTGTCCAAATGTCTGAAAGCTGTTCCTCTGCTCCGGCGGCGGTTAAATAGTAGTCGGATGTCATCTTTTCCGCTTTTCTGGCAAGCTTTAGGTCCGAATGGGCGGTTGTGAAGGAAAGTGTGGCGAAAATCGTAAGACTTAACACAACGAAAATTGTTATTATTAAGGTTCCGCCCATACCGACGGATACTCTTGATGTTCTTTGAGTTTTGCTTTCCATCACTGCCTCCCGTTCCCGAAGATCGGATAGAATTTCTTTGTCTCAACAGAAAATACCGTTTCATCGGGTTTTCCGATAAAGGGGTAAGGTCTTGACTTTTGCACTGTTATTGTAATGGCTAACATGGAGCCTTCAATGTCTTCATTTTCTTCAATGACCTCAGTTACCATCTGATACTCGTCTTCATCTTCGCTGCAGGGATTCCATTCCTTGTCGAAGTACCTTATGTATTGACGTGATTTACCGATTTCATGAATCAGTGAATAATTTTTGGACAAAAATTCATAAGCTCCTTCAGTGCTTAATGAAGCTCTAATCATTTCAGAATCGGTCTGAACCATGTTTCCTGCAATTGTTATGTCGTTTGCCTTAACCTGGGTGAAGTTTGCATAGGCAAAGCACGTGAGCATGATTACTCCGGCAACCGCAAAAATCAAAATGGACAATATGATTTCAACCAATGAAACTTCAAGGTTGATGGACAATTTGTTTTTCATTGTTTCACCTCATTGATTTGAGTACAGGTTCAAAACCAGTTCGGAACTTCCGTGGCTGGTTTCTGCAGTGAATCTGTACAAATTGCGGCTGATTTTTTCTATTTCAAAATTTTGCACATCTACGATGCGCAGACCGTCCTCGGCACTGAATGAGCTGCCCTGGTCTGTAAACATCTCGTAAATTGCATTGTCATAATAGTAGATCCATGTTTCGTAGATTTCGTCATCGTATGTTTCCTTGATAACTACAGCATTTCTGCCTTCAAAATTCCTTATTTCAACAGCATTCTTCCTGTCAGACTGCCTTACCTTGTTGGCTAAGTACGACAAGGATACTCTTGTCTCGTAGTTCGATGTCCTGTCATCGTTTATTTTCGTGTAAATGTTTTTGCCAAGCAAGATTATCATTACAGACATTATTACAATGATGAGAAACAAAAGCATAATAAATATGAACTGAAATGAAAACTGCTTGGATAAATTTCGGTTATTCATGTTAATCCTTTCATGGTTGCTTATTGAAAACTTCTATTTCTGGCATTACGTTTGAAGCAAAAACACTGTAGCTTACAACGTACTTGTCTGAATCCACCAAAAGCCCGTAGTTTTCTTTCAGGTATTCAATGTCAGGAGGGTAAAAACCTTCTATGGCATAGCACAAAACAGCACTTCTTCTTACGGCATCAGTGACAACCCGGTGCATTTCTTCGTCCTTGCCTTTTTGGGTGTTTTCCACAGCTACGTACATAAATGATGATAAAAGCAGCACAAGAGTGATGCTCAAAGTTTTAAAACCTGGTTTCTTCATGGTGTATTCCTTCCTATCCTATGGAAGACATTATGTTCATCAAAGGAAGCATGACTGATATCAGTATAAAACCTATTATAATGCAGAGAATTCCCACAAGCACGGGTTCAATGAGCGCTACGAAATTGCTGATGGACTGATCAGACTCGTTTTCGTATATGTTTGTCAGTTTTTTCATGACAACATCAGTTTCTCCCGTACGCTGTCCCATGTGGAGCATCTGTATGTGAAGTCCGGAGAAAAGTGACATTCTGGATATTGCTTCAACCAGATCATCACCGGAATCAATGGAACTTTTCAGGCTTTCAATTTTGCTCCTGAGCACGGGTTCCTGAATTATATCAAGCAGCATGTCGGTTGAAGAATCGATGTTCATACCGCTTGACATCAACAAAGACATGCAGGATGAAAACCTGTAGGCCGTTATTTTTTTCATTATGGATCTTGCGGGAGGAAAGCTTTCCAGAAACTTTCCGGCAGCTGCTTTTCCGTTTTGTGTTCTTGTAAAAAGGAATAAAACTGCTATAAGCGTCAGCGCTGCAATTATTACAGCCATTGAAATTCTGCCTGCAGTTATTCCGGTTGAAAATGACATGAGTGCTGAAGACTCTCCGGGCAGATCCCCTCCCAGTTCGCGGACCATGCTTTCAAATATTGGAAAGATTCTGGTTACCAGAAGTATAATTACAAATGACATCATAACAAAAAGCATTGCCGGATAGAAAATAGAGTTTCTGATCTTGGCTTTGATGAAATCTTCTCTGTCGTAGTATTCAGACAATGATGTCATAACATCCTCAAGCCTTCCTGTAACGCTTCCAATCTGGCTCATGTTTATTATATAAGAAGGAAAGAAACCTGAATTCTCCATGGCCTTATATAAAGGGACCTTGTATGAGAGTTCGTCTTTCAAGGCCTTAAGAGCTTCCTTCACATTACCTTCACCTATGTCGGTGTACATCCATTCAATTCCGTCTGATATGAGCATTCCTGATTTAAGCATCATGGAAATCTGCATGCAGAAGTATGACAGTTCAGACGAATTTAATTGTTTTTTTGCTGCAACTTTCAAAATAGCACCCCCTGGCCTTATACGGCTCTTTCAATTAATTATAGTATAAGAATATTCGAAACTCAACAAAATAATATACTTATTTGCATTATTCCACAAATTTCGCGAGTATTATTCTTTCATATATATAATATAATAATCTTGTTGGCCTGAAATGAAAAAAGTTAAAATAGGGGATTGACAAAGAGTTATAAGTAAGCTAAAATAATAAAGCACTTCGGATTTAGACGCTTTACAAAAGCTTTTGAAAAAGAGGTAAAAAACCAGTTGACAATGTGAAGCAGTTGTGATAAACTAACAAAGCTGTTGAACATTGCAGCAGGAATAAAGCAATATAGTTTTGAAAAGAAGAAAAAACTTCTTGACAAGCAGCAACAAACGTGATAAACTGTTCAAGCTGTCTCGAAAGAGCAACGGTTGAGAAAAAAGAAAGTTAAAAAAGTTCTTGACAAGTTAAAGCGAATGTGCTAAACTATTAAAGCTGTCTCAAGTGACGGCAACGAACATAGACAATAAAACAGCATAAGAAACCTTT
>NZ_JBCFAS010000001.1:169231-1399537 GCF_038562225.1 Sedimentibacter sp. | reverse complement strand
AGATATACTTCGCATGCGGCATATCGGGAGCCATACAGCACCTGGCGGGAATGCAGAAGTCAGACATAATAGTGGCAATAAACAAGAATCCTGAAGCGCCCATATTCGAGATGGCGGATTATGCAATAGTGGGGGACCTGTACAAGGTTATTCCACAGCTTATTGAAGAGTGGGACAACGCCGAAGAGCTTTTTGACTCTTGCAATCAATAAATTCATAAAGGATGTGACGTATGTTTAACAATAATTATGTGAAATGTGAAGTGTCTGAAGGCATCGCGCTCTTGACAGTCACCAACCCTCCCATGAATCCGCTGAACAGAGCAGTCATAGATGGTTTGAAAGAATGCTTCAATCTGCTGGAAAAGGATGACAGCCTACGAGTGGTCATAGTTACAGGAAGCGGTGACAAATCATTTGTGGCAGGGGCAGACATTAAAGAATTTCCTGACTGGGTAGGCGATGTTACAGAAGAGATGACAATAAAAGGACAGAAACTGTTCGACAGAATTGAAAATTTCAAGGTACCGGTTATAGCAGCAATCAACGGTTATGCCCTGGGTGGCGGACTGGAGCTTGCCTTAAGCTGCGACATAAGAATAGCCTCTGTAAACGCTAACATGGGACTTCCCGAAGTGACTCTTGGAATAATTCCGGGATACGGAGGCACACAGCGCCTATGCAGGACTGTTTCAGTGGGACACGCAAAAAAAATGATATATACAGGTGAAAGCATCACTGCAAAAACAGCTTTTGAAATCGGACTGATCCAGGAAGTGCTGCCTCAGAATGAACTGATAGACAGAGCTTTTTATATGGCGCGAAAAATTTCATGCAACGGCCCCATTGCCGTTAGAGGAGCAAAGAGAGCCATTAACGCCGAAAGGAACATGACCATACAGCAAGGCATCGATACAGAACTTCAAATAGTAAAAGAAGTTCATTCAAGCAGTGATAAATTTGAAGGCGTTGATGCTTTCATAAACAAAAGGAAAGCTGTTTTTAAAAACAAATAACAAAGGAGATACAATTATGCCATTGATGACAGGCGAACAATATATTGAAAGCATAAGGAACATGAAGATGCAGATATACATGTTCGGAGAAAAAATCAATAATTCAGCAGACAATCCAATACTAAGACCTTCCCTGAATTCTGTCAGGACAACCTATGACCTGGCTCAGATGCCTGAATATGAAGACCTGATGACAGTAACATCTTCCATAACAGGCAAAAAAATAAACAGGTTCACACACATACATCAAAGCACGGATGATCTTGTAAAAAAGGTTAAGATGCAGAGGCTTCTTGGTCAGAAAACAGCTTCATGCTTCCAAAGGTGCGTGGGAATGGACGGATTCAATGCTGTGTTCAGCACAACATTCGAGGTGGACAAGGCACACGGCACTAAGTACCATGAAAACTTTGTAAATTTTATGAAATATGTGCAGGAAAATGACTTGACCGTCGATGGAGCCATGACGGATCCCAAGGGCAACAGAGCCCTTTCTCCAAGCAAGCAGGCTGATCCGGACTTATACCTGCATGTGGTTGAAAGAAGAGAAGATGGTATTGTGGTAAGAGGGGCAAAGGCTCATCAGACAGGAATCTGCAACTCACATGAGGTCCTGGTAATGCCCACCATTGCCATGGGACCTGATGACAAGGATTATGCGGTGGCTTTCTCGGTACCTGTTGACGCAGATGGAGTTTTTATGATAATAGGAAGACAGTCCTGTGATACAAGAAAGCTGGAGGGTTCGTCCATTGATGTTGGAAACAGCCAGTTTGGAGGAGTAGAAGCACTTACTGTATTCGACAATGTGTTTGTTCCAAATGACAGGATATTCCTAAACGGTGAAGCTGAATTTGCCGGAATGCTTGTTGAAAGATTTGCAGGCTACCACAGGCAAAGCTACGGCGGATGCAAGGTTGGAGTTGGTGATGTTCTTATAGGAGCAGCGGCTTTGGCGGCAGATTACAACGGAGCTCAGAAGGCTTCCCATGTTAAAGACAAGCTCATAGAAATGACTCACCTCAACGAAACTCTTTACTGCTGCGGCATAGCATGTTCCTCCCAGGGAAGCAGGACAGAATCAGGAAACTACATAATCGATCTGCTTCTTGCCAACGTGTGCAAGCAAAACATAACAAGGTTTCCATATGAAATAGCCAGGCTGGCAGAAGACATTGCAGGCGGATTGATGGTTACGGCTCCCTCTGAAAAAGATTTAAATGATGAAAAACTAAAACCCTATATTGAAAAATATCTAAAGGGAGTTGACGGCGTTCCTGTGGAGAACAGGCTGAGAGTTTTGAGACTCATTGAAAACATAACTTTGGGAACAGCTGCCGTGGGATACAGGACAGAATCCATGCATGGAGCAGGCTCTCCGCAGGCTCAGAGAATCATGATAGCCAGACAGGGAAATTTAGAACAAAAAAAAGAGCTGGCAAAATCAGTTGCAAAAATCATTAAATAATAGGGCATGAGGCATTAAAAAAGCTCCCGGGATGCCGGGAGCTTTGACGATACAAATTAAAACGGTTCCGTATACATGTCTTCGGACATATCTTCTGACATGGTTTCTTTCGTGTCTTGTCTTTTTTGGAGGAAATCCCTAGCTACCTGTGGGAACAGTGCGTAGGAAAGCACATCCTGCTCGGACTTGGCCAGACTTCCGATTTCTTCCTTGAATTTTTCAAAGCCGTCGCTTAACAGGTCAGCAGGTCTTACGGTTATGACATCATCGTTACCTATTATCTGCTTTTTAAGTTCTTCGGAAATGGGAGCGGCAGGTTTTCCATACATGCCTTTGACATAATTTTTTATTTCCGTAGGAATTATTTTGTATCTTCCTCCGGATATTACATTGAACACTGCCTGAGCTCCAACCATCTGGCTCAATGGAGTCACGAGAGGCGGATAGCCCAAGTCTTCTCTCACCCTTGGAACCTCTGCAAGCACTGCTTCAAACTTATCGCTGGCATTCAGCGTCTGCATCTGGTATATCATGTTCGAAAGCATGCCGCCGGGTATCTGATACTGCAGTGTCTTCGGTTCGGTCATGAGAACCTTTGTGTTGAACGTTCCGTTATCCTGGTACTTTTTCAATACTTCCTTGAAGTGATCGGCGGTGTTGTTCATTCTTGCAAAATCAAGCTGAGGATCCCATTGGGTTCCCTGCAGCGACAAGGCCAGCGATTCTGTTGCCGGCTGTGATGTTCCGGAAGACAGAGGTGATATGGCAGTGTCAACTATATCGATTCCTGCCTCTACAGCCTTCAGCATTGTCATCTGTGCGACTCCGCTGGTGCAGTGGGTGTGCAGCTCCAGAGGAAGATTTGTCACTACCTTGATTGATTTGACAAGGTCGTATGCTTCGTAAGGAAGAAGTATACCTGACATGTCCTTTATGCAGATTGAATCTGCGCCTGCATTTTCAAATTCCTTGATGAGGCTTAAGTAGTAATCAACAGTATGAACAGGACTCTTGGTGTAGGATATTGCGCACTGGCAGTGAGCTCCTTCTTTTTTGACAACGTCTATTGATTTTTTCAGGTTCCTGAAGTCATTCAAGGCATCGAAGAGCCTTACTATGTCAATTCCTTCGAATATTGCGTTTTTAAGGAACCTCTCAACCACATCATCCGGATAGTTTTTGTAACCCAGAAGGTTTTGCCCTCTTGAAAGCATCTGCAGTTTTGTGTTCTTTACGTTTGCTCTTATTTTTCTCAGTCTTTCCCAGGGATCTTCATTCAGGAATCTCAGGGCTGTGTCAAATGTGGCTCCGCCCCAAACCTCCATGGAATAAAATCCTGCTTTATCCATTTCTGACAGTATAGGCAATATTTCGTCTGTGGTCAATCTGGTCGCTATCAAAGACTGATGACCGTCTCTGAGAGATGTTTCGGTGATTTTTAGTTTAGACATATATCCTCCTTCAATCGATATTATAATCAACAATATTGCAAATATTCTTTAGAATAAATGCAAATCAGTAAGTTTCGGCATATTATTTAAAGCTTTCCCTTGATACGGGACATGCGCGTATGATATAATATCATAAATGGTTTGTTTTGTATATAACAATTTGAAAATAAAATATTTTGATTATAAAACAATTTGCGTTTTGTTGGGTATTGTCAAGGAGATAATATCATTCATTTCTACAATTGTACATAATTTAAGTAATTATTTTTGAATTATTTACATGCAAATATATAATATTTTACAAATATAATTAATAAAATAAGGCGGGTAAAAAATGGATCAGACAGATTTGAAAATCATTAGCATTTTGCAGCAGGACGGAAGGATTTCCATGAAGGAGCTTGGAAAAGCAGTTTCACTAAGCCCTCCTGCGGTGGCCGAAAGGGTGAAAAGACTTGAAGACGTAGGTATTATAGAGAGGTACAAGGCAGTAGTGAACAATGAGAAGGTTGGAAAACCAATCTGCGTTCTTATAAACGCTTCCATCAAGCCTGAAAAGCAGGAGATATTTCTGGACTTTGCCAAAAAATCCGAGGAAATTGTGGAGTGCCACCATGTTACTGGACCGCACAGCATGATAATGAAGGCATATCTCAGGGAAATGTCTCATCTTGAAGAACTGGTAGGTAAAATACAGTTCTACGGCAATACGGAAACTTATATTATAATGTCAAGCCCCATTTACGGAAAAGAGATTTAAGAACGCCCTTTAGTGTATACATAAAGCACAAATGATGAAGCCAGTATCAGTGTACTTCCTGCAATGCTCTGCATATCCGGTACTTCATGCAGAAATATGTAGGCCAGAACCGAAGAAAACATTATGTTGGAATAATCGTAAATGGATATCTCCGAAGCAGGGCAGCCATTGTATGCGAACGTGAGCGCTATTTGGCCCAGGGCGGCCAGAGCACCGAGCATTACTAGAAGAAACAGCTCATGTATGTCTGGAATCGCAAAGTCAATGAAGAAAAACGGCAGACAGCTTACGGAGGAAAAAAACGAATAATAAAAAACTGTGGTATACACGCTTTCTCTGTTGTTGATGAGCCTGATGAATATATAAGCTGCACCTGAAACAACTGCGGACACAAATCCTGCGGCGGCAGGTATGGCAGTGTAGTCAAACTGAGGTTTTATAACAAGCAGGGAGCCGATAATAGATACGGTAAGTACTGACAACTGGACTATGTTTATGTTTTCTTTCAGAAAAAAATGTGCAATTACAATGACAAACACGGGAGAAAGCTTGTTGAGCATGGCAGCGTCGGCTGCCAGCATTTGTGCTGTGGCATAAAAAAAGAGAACGACACCTGCAAATCCAAACAGGTATCTGAAAAAGAGGAATTTTTGGTTTTTTTTCAAGCCAAAGTAGCGAAGCCTCTTTTTCCTTATAATGAAAAAAGCCAGTATAAGGCTTATAAAATTTCTGAAGAATACTTTTTCGAGCAGCGGAATGTCAGGCAAAAGCTTGACAATTATTTGCATTGAAGAAAAAGTCAGCGCTGAAAACAGCATCAGCAAAATTGACTTATTTTTGTTTTTCATATTTATCCCATATTATTGATTTTTCAATATTTAATATGCTCAAAAATGAACTTATTATGTTTCAAAAAATTACATAGAATATTTTTGAAAATATGATATAATGATAAAGTTAAAAATATGAACAAATAAAAGCAGGAAAATTTGCAAGAGGTGCAGCAATGATAAGAATACAGCAGGTAAAGCTTCCCTTGGAACATTCGGAAGAAGATTTATATATAAAAGCAGCTGATGCTCTGAAAGTCAAAAAAGAAGACATAATATCGCTGTCGGTTTTCAGGAAATCAATAGATGCAAGAAAAAAAGATGAAATAATGTTCATTTACGCTTTGGATGCAGAACTTAAGATTGATTACAAGATTCCAAAGAGAAACAACAACATCGCTGAAGTTGAACCCTTCATATATGAGGCGGAAGCAACTGGAGAACTTCAGCTCAGCAACAGGCCTGTAATTGTCGGCAGCGGACCTGCCGGTCTTTTTTGTGCTCTTCTTCTGGCTGAAAAGGGATACAATCCTATTATCCTTGAAAGAGGCAAGAAGGTAAAAGACAGGGTAAAGGACATAGATAAGTTCTGGAAGGACGGGACGCTCAACGAAAATTCAAACATCCAGTTTGGAGAAGGCGGAGCAGGAACATTTTCTGACGGCAAGCTGAACACCCTTATTAAAGATCGCTCCAAAAGGGGCAAGAAGGTTCTTGAAGAATTTGTGGCAGCAGGAGCTCCGGCTGAAATCACCTATGTCAACAAGCCGCACATAGGCACAGACCTTTTAAGGAACGTGCTTGTGACCATCAGAAAAAAAATCATCAGTCTTGGCGGAACGTTCAGATTTGAGGAATGTGTGACCGACATCAGCATAAAGGAAAACAAGATTTACAGAATTGTAACGGAAAGCGACATAATAGACACGGATGTGTTGGTGCTTGCCATAGGACACAGCGCAAGAGATACGTTTGCCATGCTCAACAACAAACTTGAACTTACACCTAAGCCGTTTTCAATAGGGGTTAGAATAGAGCACCCACAGAAAATGATAAGTGAAGCTCAGTACGGTGAAATGGCAGGGCACCCCAACCTTGGACCTGCTGATTACAAATTTGTGCACAAGTGCAAGAACGGAAGAAGTGTCTACACATTCTGCATGTGCCCCGGCGGGGTAGTTACGGCTTCTGCCTCTGAAAAGGGAGGCGTTGTAACAAACGGCATGAGCTTCCATGAAAGAGATTTGGAAAATGCCAATGCAGCCATTGTTGTTTCCATCAATCCCGAGGATTTCGGGGGAGAATCAGATCCAATGGCTGGAGTTGAATTTCAGAGGAAGTGGGAACAAAAGGCCTTCGAACTTGGAGGAGGCAGCTTTAAGGCTCCTGTCCAGCTCTTCAAGGACTTCAAGGATAAAAAAGTTTCAACAGCCTTCGGTGAAATATATCCTACTTACAGGCCGGGAGCAACCTTTGCCAACCTGTGGGATTGTCTGCCTGGCTACGTGTGCGAAAGCCTTGTGGAAGGAATCACGGCTTTCGGCAACTGGCTGGTTGGTTTTGACAGACCGGATGCGGTGCTGACAGGAGTTGAAACCAGAACATCGTCTCCTCTTCGCATCACCAGGGATGACGATATGCAGTCCAACATAAAAGGTATATATCCATGCGGTGAAGGTTCGGGATACGCCGGAGGAATAATGTCTGCGGCTATTGATGGACTGAAGGTTGCTGAACAGATTATAAAAACTTATAAACCACTTGATGTGAAGGAATGATAGGATGAAGACAGCAGTTATCGGCGGAGGCGCGGCGGGACTGACAGCAGCCATTGCTGCGGCCAGAAACGGGGCTGAGGTTACCATTTTCGAAAAGATGAACAAAACAGGTAAAAAAATTCTGGCTACGGGAAACGGCAGATGCAATTATACCAACATGTATATGTCTCTTGAACGGTTCCATGGAAAAAATGTCACCCTGGCTGAAAATGTCCTTAATTTTTTCGACCGTGACAGGACTATTTCCTTTTTTGAAGACTTGGGTATTTATCCGTATATAGACCAAAGCGGAAAGGTGTACCCCAACTCTTTGCAGGCCTCAAGCATCCTGGATGTGCTCAGGTATGAGGCATCAAGGATGAATGTGGAGGAAGTCACAGATTTTGAGGTTATGGAGTTAAGGAAAAGTAAAGAAAGGTTCAGTATCATTGGAAAAGGAAAAACATATGTTTCTGACAGGGTTATAATATGCAGCGGCGGCAAAGCAAGCCCCCAGCTTGGTTCTGACGGCAGCGGCTTCGAAATTGCAAAAGCGTTAGGCCATAAAATAATCGAACCTTTCCCTGCTCTGGTTCAGCTGAAACTTTCCGGGAAATACTTTAAGCGTATAACAGGCATACGTCTTGACGGAGCAGTAAGAAGCTTCACAGACAAGGAATCAATCCGTGAAGAGGAAGGGGAACTCCTGTTTACGGACTACGGCATATCGGGTCCTCCTATACTGCAGATAAGCAGGAAGGTCACCGAATACATGAACAAGGGTCAGAAGGTTTTCATTTCGGTGGATTTGTTTCCGAATTTGACAAAAGCAAATCTATATGACATATTAAGAGAGAGATTTGCAAAAATAGGATACAAATCCATGGAAGACGGCATGGTCGGATTCATAAACAAGAAGCTGATTCCAGTGGTGCTTATGGAAGCAGGTTTTGAAAACACGGACAAAGAATGCGGAAAGTTGAACAAGAAGGAAATCTTTAAAATTATAGATACACTAAAGGAATGGAAATTTGAAGTTACCGGCCACAACACATGGCAACAGGCTCAGACCACGGCAGGAGGAGTTGCATTGACAGAAGTAAATCCAAACACGTTGGAGTCCTTAAAAGTCAAAGGCCTGTATTTTGCAGGCGAGGTGCTGGATGTGGACGGAGACTGCGGAGGATTCAATCTGCAGTGGGCATGGAGCTCCGGATACGCAGCAGGATACTTCAGTTCAATATAGCATTGAAGAAAGGATAAATCATGAAGAAATTTTTAGAGAAAATTTTCGGTTCATACAGCGAAAAAGAAGTTAAGAGGCTGGAGCCTGCAGTGGAAAAGATAATGTCTTTGGAAAAGACCATGGAAAATCTCACTGACAGCCAGCTAAGGGCAAAGACTGCCGAGTTCAAGGAAAGGCTGGCAAACGGCGAAACAAAAGATGACATACTTCCTGAGGCCTTTGCCGTTGTTAGAGAAGCCGCCTGGAGGGTATTGGGACAGAAACACTACCGGGTACAGCTCATAGGTGGTATGGTGCTTCACCAGGGACGAATTGCAGAAATGAAGACAGGCGAAGGAAAAACTTTGGTTTCAACGCTGCCTGTTTATTTGAATGCCCTTGACGGCAACGGAGTTCACGTAATCACAGTGAACGACTACCTGGCAAAGCGTGACTGCGACTGGATGGGAAAGGTTCATAATTTTCTTGGACTGTCGGTAGGATGCATCGTTCACGGCATTACAAAGGAAGAAAGAAAAAAAGCATACCTGTGCGACATCACCTACGGAACGAACAACGAATTTGGTTTCGATTACTTAAGAGACAACATGGTCATCCGCAAGGAAGAAATGGTTCAGAGGGATTTGAGCTACTGCATCATAGACGAAGTTGACTCCATATTGATAGATGAGGCGAGGACTCCGCTCATTATTTCCGGAGAAGGTGATGAATCCACCAGCCTTTATGAAATGGCAAACAGCTTTGTCCTGCCATTGAAGGGAAAAATACAGCTTCCTGAAGAAAAGAAGTCAAAGATGGACTACATGATGGGTGACGTGGATGAAGATGATACTGTTGACTACATCGTGGATGAAAAGGGCAAGAACGTAACTCTTACAGCAAGAGGTATTTCAAAGGCTGAAAGATACTTCAACATAGCTAACCTGGCAGATCAGGAAAACATGGAAATCTCACATCACATCAACCAGGCACTGAAGGCTCACAACACCATGAAGAAGGATATAGACTACATCGTTAAGGACGGAGAAGTTCTGATTGTAGATGAATTCACCGGCCGAATCATGTACGGAAGAAGATATTCCAACGGACTGCACCAGGCAATCGAGGCTAAGGAAAGAATCGAAGTCAGAAAAGAGTCCAAGACCCTGGCAACCATAACATTCCAGAACTACTTCAGAATGTACAAAAAACTGTCTGGTATGACAGGTACTGCCAAGACCGAGGAAGATGAGTTCAGAGAAATTTACAACGTTGATGTTATTGAAATACCCACCAACAAGGAAGTAGTTAGAAACGATCAGCAGGATGTTGTTTACAAGAACGAGACAGGAAAATTCAATGCTGTCATAAATGAAATAGCTGAAAAGCACAAAACAGGCCAGCCAATACTTGTAGGCACAATTTCCATAGAAAAATCAGAAATTTTAAGTAAGCTTTTAAAGAAACAGGGTGTAAAGCACGAAGTTCTGAATGCAAAGCAGCATGAAAAGGAAGCTGAAATAGTGGCACAGGCAGGACGTCTGGGTGCAGTAACCATTGCAACAAACATGGCCGGCCGTGGTACCGACATTGTTCTGGGAGGAAATCCGGAGTTCATCACCAAGCACAAGATGAAAATGAAGGGTTACTCAGATGAGCTTATAAACCAGGCCGACGGATTCAATGAAACAGAGGATGAAGAAATTCTTGAAGCCAGAAGCACATACAAGAAGCTTCTTGAAGAATCTAGGGAAGAATTGAAGGACGAACAGCAAAAAGTAAGGGATGCCGGCGGACTTCACATCATAGGCACGGAGCGCCATGAATCAAGACGTATTGACAACCAGTTAAGAGGACGTGCCGGCAGACAGGGAGACCCCGGTTCAACACGTTTTTACATTTCGCTTGAAGATGACCTTATGAGGCTGTTTGCAGGCGACAAGGTAAAAACCATTATCGAAACTCTGAAGATGCCTGAAGATGAGCCTTTAGAGGCAGGAATGCTCACAAGGACCATAGAAACAGCCCAGTCAAGGGTTGAAGGCAGAAACTTCGACATAAGAAAGCACGTTTTGCAGTATGATAACGTCATGAACAAACAAAGGGAAGTTATCTACACAGAAAGAAAAAGAGTGCTTCTAGGGGAGGACCTGAAGGAATATATCTCCAAGATGGTTGACAGCCTTATAGACAAAGGCATACAGATATACACCACTGATGAAAGGTATACTGATAACTGGGACATCAAAGGATTCGAAAAGTATGTCGCTGAAACATTCTACATGCTGATTGGATTTGACGGCGAAGAAAACATGTCGAGAGAGCTTCTCAGCGAAAAGGCAAGAAATGCCGTTGACAGACATTATGAAAGACAGGAAGCAGAGTTTGGAGCTGAAACTTTCAGGGAAGTTGAAAGAATAGTGCTTCTTAGAAATGTAGACACAAAGTGGATAGATCACATCGATGCCATGGATCAGCTGAGACAGGGTATCGGGTTAAGAGCAGTAGGAAACGAAGATCCGGTACGAGCGTACCAGATTGAAGGCTTTGACATGTTCGAGGAGATGATATCTTCAATCCAGGAGGACACCGTCAAGATGCTAATGCGCGTAAAACCGCAGGAAAGAATGCAGCGCAAGGAAGTTGCCAAGATCACCGGAACCAGCGGCGGAGACCTGGGAGGTACAGGAAAGCCTCAGCCTGTTGTAAACAAAGGTAAAAAGGTCGGAAGAAACGATCCTTGTCCATGCGGCAGCGGAAAGAAGTACAAGAAATGCTGCGGAGCAAATGAGGAAGAATAAGAAAATCAATGAAGAATTAAGAGTGAAGAGTTGAGAATTAAATGAAAGGATTTGTACGCATGCACAAATCCAACAATCATTCTTAATTCTTAATTCTTAATTTTTAATTATTGAAAGGGTGTGATAGATTGGTAGATTTGTATGAAATAACAGAAAGCATGAAAAGATTCAATGCCATTCTAAACGAGGTAGGTGGTTCCCTTTGACTTGGAAAAGTTGAGGGAAGAAAACATACTGCTTGAATCCGAAATGCAGGAGCCGGATTTCTGGAACAACCAGGAAAGGGCTCAGAAGGTATCACAGAAATTAAAACACAACACAAACAGAATCGAAGAGTACATGAACCTGAAGGAACAGGTTGAAGAACTAGAGCTTTTTCTTGAAATGATACGGGAGGAAGACGATGAAAGCCACCTTCCTGATCTGAAGGAGAGCATGGACCAGGTTGAAAAGCAGCTTGACAATGCCCGCATCATCGCTCTCTTAAGTGGAGAATATGATGAAAACAATGCAATTTTATCCATCCATGCGGGAGCAGGCGGCACGGAAGCCCAGGACTGGGCTGACATGCTGTACAGAATGTACACAAGGTGGATAGACTCTCACGGCTACAGGTACACCGTACTGGACATTCTTCCGGACACGGAAGCCGGAATCAAGAGTGTTACTCTATTGGTGGAAGGTGAAAATGCCTACGGTTATCTGAAATCTGAAAAAGGTGTTCACCGACTGGTGAGAATATCACCTTTCGACGCTTCAAACAGAAGGCACACATCGTTTGCATCGGTGGATATTACGCCGGAAATGGCTGAGGATGAGGAAATTGAGATAAATGAATCGGATCTTCGAATAGACACTTATCGTTCCAGCGGCGCAGGAGGCCAGTATGTAAACACCACAGACTCTGCAATCCGCATCACGCATATTCCCACGGGCGTGGTAGTTTCATGCCAGAACCAGAGATCGCAGCACAGCAACAAGGAATTTGCCATGAAGATGCTGAAGTCAAAGCTGATTGAAATAAAGAAGATGGAAAACAAGGAAAAAATCGAAGATATTCAGGGAAAATACAATCAGATTGCCTGGGGGAGCCAGATACGAAGCTATGTGTTCCATCCCTACAGCCTTGTGAAGGACCACCGTACCAATGCTGAAACGGCAAACGTGCAGTCTGTAATGGACGGCAGCCTTGACATGTTCATGAACGAATATCTGAAGATGAAATCACTAAAAAACAATTAAGAATTAAGAGTTAATAATTAATAGTTAAAGGAAGGAATATGCTCCGCATATTCCAACCATAATTCTTAATTAAGTAACAGGGGAGAGATTATGTTAGATATAAACAAAATATTGTGCGAAGAATTTAATATAAAGATGTTTCAGGTGGAGAACACTGTTAAGCTCATAGACGAAGGCAATACAATTCCTTTCATAGCCCGTTACCGCAAGGAGCAGACCGGCTCACTGGATGACGTTGTATTAAGGGACCTTTATGAAAGGCTTTTGTACCTTCGCAACCTTGAAACCAGAAAAGAAGAGGTCATCAGGCTCATCGAAGAGCAGGGCAAGCTGACTGAGGAACTGAAAAAAGAAATACTGGATGCTGATGTGCTGCAAAGGGTCGAAGACCTGTACAGACCGTTTAAGCAGAAAAAAGCAACACGTGCTTCAAAGGCAAAGGAAAAGGGACTGCAGGGTCTTGCAGACATAATCCTTGTGCAAAACATCACGAAAGGCGACCCAGAAGAAATCGCCAAGCCGTACATAGAAGAGGAAAAGGGCGTAAAGAACTCCAAGGAAGCCTACGAGGGAGCCTGCGACATAATAGCCGAAATGATATCCGACAATGCCGAGTACAGAAAGCACATCAGGGAAATCTATACTGCCGACGGTGTATTGGTTTCGGAAGCAGTTGATGAAAACGAAAAGACCGTGTACGACATGTACTACAAGTTCGAGGAAGCAGTGAAGATAATCGCCAATCACAGAATCCTTGCCATCAACAGAGGCGAGAACGAAAAGAAGCTCAAGGTCAAGCTTAAAACACCCGATGAAAAAATTATAAATTACATAAAATCAAACGAAATAAAAAATGAAGCAGCCATAACCACGGATTACTACGTGGCTGCCATCGAAGACAGCTACAAGAGGCTCATTTCTTCTTCCATAGAAAGAGAAGTAAGAAATTCGCTTACGGAAAGGGCCGAAGAAGAAGCAATAAAAGTTTTCGGCAAGAACACAAAGAACCTGTTGATGGCACCGCCTGTAAAGGATGTGCGAATACTTGCCATAGACCCCAGCTTCAGGACCGGCTGCAAGCTTGCGGTTTTGGATGAGACAGGAAAATTTCTGGAGCAGGGAGTTGTCTATCCCAACGAGCCCAAAAATGAAGTTGAAAAATCTCAGAAAATAATGACACAGATAATTAAGAAGTACGACATCGATGTAATAACCATCGGAAACGGAACAGCATCCAGAGAAACAGAGCAGGTTGTGGCTGACATGCTTTCAAGAATAGACAAGAAAATTACATACACTATTGTGTCGGAAGCCGGAGCCTCGGTGTATTCTGCCTCTAAGCTTGCTCAGGAGGAATATCCGGACCTTGACGTTACCATCAGAGGAGCCATTTCCATAGGAAGAAGGCTTCAGGACCCATTGGCAGAGCTTGTGAAAATAGATCCCAAGAGCATTGGCGTAGGCCAGTATCAGCACGACGTGAACCAGACCAAGCTTGGACAGGAGCTGGACGGTGTGGTTGAGGACTGCGTAAACAGCGTAGGAGTTGACATCAACACGGCTTCGCCTGCACTTTTGCAGTACGTTTCAGGCATATCAAAGACCATTGCAAAAAATATTGTTAAGTACAGGGAAGAAAACGGCAAGTTCGTTAACAGAAAGGAACTTCTCAAGGTTAAACAGCTTGGAGACAAGGCATTTGAACAGTGCGCTGGTTTCATGAGAATCACTGACGGGGAAAATCCGCTGGACAAGACTGCAGTGCACCCTGAATCCTACGAGATAGCAGAAAAGCTGCTGACAAAACTTGGTTATACCTATGATGACGTCAGAAACCAGAACCTCAGAGACATAAATGAGAGAATCAAGAGCATAAAGGTGAAGGAAGATGACAAAAAGGTTAAGATGTCAGGTAAAAACGCAAGGCTTCACGGGCTTGAAGCTCTGGCGCAGGTCAACTTCAAGGAAGAAAAAAAACCTTCCGGAGAAATGATAAAGGACAGGATAAAGGTCCTGGCACAGGAGCTGAACATAGGTGTTCCCACATTGACGGATATAATCTCAGAGCTTAAGAAACCCGGAAGAGACCCCAGAGAAGAGATGCCGAAGGTTATTTTCAGAAGCGACGTGGTTAAATTTGAAGATATGGAAGTTGGAATGAAGCTTACGGGAACAGTGAGAAACGTAGTGGATTTCGGAGCCTTTGTAGATATAGGAGTAAAGCAGGACGGACTGGTTCACCTTTCAGAGATGAGCGATAAGTATGTCAAAAACCCAATGGAAGTTGTGCAGGTTGGAGATACTGTCAACGTAACGATCATCAGCATTGACAAGGAAAGACAGAGAATCGGCCTCAGCATGAAGACCAAACGCTAGACAGGAGATTTAGATGATAGATACAGTAGTATTTGACTTTGACGGCACTTTGGCAGACACAAATCAAATGATCATCAATTCATTTAGACACATATACGGTATGTTTCTTAACAAGGAATGCAGCGAGGATTACATCATGAGCACTTTCGGTGAGCCGTTGAATCTCACCCTCACCAGGGATTTCGGACAGTTTGATTTTGATGAGGTCATAAATGCCTACAGGGATTATCAGAGGACCAAATTCAACGATGAGGTGACTCTTTATGAAACAGTGGAAGAGACCCTTGAGTACCTGAAAAACAAAGACATAAAGCTTGGCGTTGCAACATCAAGGTTTAAAAATTCAACAATGAAGGCGCTTGAAAGATTCAACATTGCAAAATATTTCGATTCTGTTGTGTCGGCAGATGATGTTACGAAACATAAGCCTGACAAGGAACCACTGATTAAGGTAATAACCGAGCTTAAAAGTACTTCAAACAGAACGCTGTATGTGGGAGACTCGAAATTTGACATAGAATGCGCCTTAAATGCGGCGGCAACTCCTGTATTGGTGGGATGGCAGTCCAATTCAAGGGAACTTGCGGATAAATACAACATAGAGCATGTTCTTGAGAAAATGTGGGACTTGACAGGTATGATAAAATAATAACGAGAGGCAGAACAATAAATTGCGAGCGCTATTTATTGTTCTGCCATATCCAAGGCAAAAAAGAGGCAATATGCGAGAGCATAAATAAATGGCAGCAAGGCAAACTGCTTAATAAGGAAGGGTGGATTATGGAGTTTAAAAATTTACTTATGGAAAAAAAGGACGGCATCTGTACGGTGACAATCAACAATCCGCAGACGCTGAACGCATTGAATGCAATTGTTTTGGAAGAACTTGAACAGGCATTTGACAGTCTGAAGGATGACGGTGAGGTTTACGTGGTGGTTCTTACCGGTGAAGGCAAAGCCTTTGTGGCAGGTGCCGATATTGCGTACATGAACACGCTTGACCCTGCAGGAGCAAAAAAATTCGGTGAAGACGGAGCAAGGCTTTTCAGAAAGATTGAAACATTGAACAAGCCGGTCATTGCAGCCGTAAACGGTTTTGCACTTGGCGGAGGATGCGAACTGGCCATGGCCTGCGACATAAGAATTGCATCCGTAAAAGCAAAATTCGGACAGCCTGAAGTAGGTCTGGGAATAATCCCGGGATTTTCCGGAACTCAGAGGCTTCCAAGGATTGTTGGACTTGGAATAGCCAAGGAACTTATATATACCGGCGGTCACATTGATGCGGAGGAAGCTTTGCGCATAGGTCTGGTCAACAAGGTAACCGACAAAGAGAATCTAATGGAAGAAACATACAAAATGGCAGATAAAATTAAATCAAACTCAAGGACAGCCATCAGGTATGCCAAGGAAAGCATCAACAAGGGAACAGAAACAGACATAGAAACAGGAATATCCTACGAGTCAAACATGTTTGCTCTTTGCTTCACATGCGAAGACCAAAAAGAAGGCATGACAGCATTTGCTGAAAAAAGAAAGCCCATATTCAAATAGTTTGTTTAAAATTGTTATTCATTTGGCAATCAAACGTATTCATTTTGAAAACAGGAGACCGCAATAAATTTTGCGGTCTTTTTTTGTGCTGAAATTATAACAAATTTTGAAATAAGGGTTGAATTATATGATTAAATTTAGTATAATCTTAATGTTTGAAGTTTGTCAAACAAAAGGGTTAAAGATTTAACAAATATTGTTAAAGGGCAAAAAGGGCAAACAAAAAATTTAAGGGAGTGAAATCATGAATTTTCAATTAAGCAAGGAACACGAAATGGCAAGACAGCTGTTCAGAAGTTTTGCTGTCAACGAAGTTCAGCCATTGGCACAAGAAATTGACGAAGAAGAAAGATTTCCCGTTGAAACCGTAGAAAAGATGAACAAGTACGGCTTCATGGGAATCCCGTTTCCAAAGGAATACGGCGGACAAGGCTGTGACTATCTTACTTATGTAATGGCAGTGGAAGAATTATCAAAGGTTTGCGCTACAACAGGCGTTGTGGTGTCAGCACACACATCTTTGTGCTGTTCTCCTTTGTATGAATTCGGAACAGAAGAACAAAAGAAAAAATATCTGACCAAGGTAGCATCAGGCCAGTGGCTTGGAGCATTCGGTCTGACAGAGCCAGGAGCAGGAACTGATGCTGCAGGCCAACAGACTAAGGCTGTTTTGGACGGAGACAACTACATTTTAAACGGAAGCAAAATATTCATAACAAACGGATCCTATGCTGACGTTTATATTGTATTGGCAATGACTGATAAATCACAAGGAACAAAAGGAATATCAGCATTTATAGTTGAAAAAACCTTCCCTGGTTTTTCAATAGGAAAAAAAGAATTAAAAATGGGTATCAGAGGATCTGCTACTTGCGAACTGATTTTTGAAGACTGCATAGTTCCAAAGGAAAATCTTCTAGGAAAAATTGGACAAGGCTTCAAGATAGCCATGAAGACTCTTGACGGCGGAAGAATCGGTATAGCAGCTCAGGCTCTTGGTATAGCTCAGGGAGCCATAGATGAAACTGTGAAATATGTGAAGGAAAGAAAGCAGTTTGGAAGATCACTTTCTCAATTCCAGAACACTCAGTTCCAATTGGCTGAAATGCAGACAAAAGTTGATGCTGCAAGAATGTTGGTTTACAGAGCAGCATGCAGCAAGGATGCGGGAGCACCTTACGGAGTTGATGCAGCAATGGCTAAACTTTTTGCTTCAGAAACAGCTATGGAAGTTACAACAAAGGCTGTTCAGCTTCACGGCGGATACGGATACACAAGAGATTATCCTGTTGAAAGAATGATGAGAGACGCTAAGATAACTGAAATCTATGAAGGAACTTCAGAGGTTCAAAGAATGGTTATCAGCGCTAATATGTTGAAATAGGGAGGCAAAAGACGTGAATATAGTAGTATGTATTAAACAGGTGCCTGATACAACAGAGGTCAGACTTGATCCAAAAACTAACACATTGATAAGAGATGGCGTGCCAAGCATCATCAACCCTGATGACAAGGCAGGTCTTGAAGCAGCAATAAGATTGAAAGATGAAATGGGAGCACATGTTACAGTAGTATCCATGGGACCTCCTCAGGCTGATTTAGCTTTGAGAGAAGCTTTGGCTATGGGAGCTGACGAGGCTATACTGCTTTCTGACAGAGCCTTCGGAGGCGCTGACACATGGGCAACTTCCACAACAATAGCAGCTGCCTTGAAAAACCTCGATTATGATTTGATAATTACCGGAAGACAGGCTATCGACGGCGACACTGCACAGGTTGGTCCTCAGATAGCAGAACACTTGAATCTTCCTAACATAAGCTATGCAGAAGACATCAAAATAGAAGGCGATTACATCATTGTAAAAAGACAATATGAGGACAGATACCACACAATTAAGGCTAAGCTGCCTATTCTAATAACAGCATTGGCAGAACTGAACAAACCTCGTTACATGACTCCAGGTAAGATTTTCGAAGCTTTCAGGGAAAAACAGGTTAAGGTTTGGGGACTCAAGGACTTGGTTGTGGATTTGGACAACATCGGTTTAAAAGGCTCTCCTACAAAGGTTAAAAAATCATTCACCAAGGGCGCAAAGTCCGCAGGAAAGGTATTTAACCTTGAACCATTGGAATCAGCTGAACTAATAGTTGATAAAATGAAAGAGAAATTTATAATTTAGTAGGGGGCTAGGACGATGAATATTTCAGAATACAAAGGAATTTTTGTTTTTGCCGAACAAAGAGACCGCAAGGTACAAAAAGTTGCCTTTGAGCTAATCGGCAAAGGAAAACAGCTGGCAAAAGATTTGAACACTACAGTAACTGCAGTCCTCCTTGGACATGACATGAAGGACGAAGCAAAAAGACTTTGCTATGCGGGGGCTGACAATGTTATTTATGTAGATGAAGCAGTACTTGATGTATACATGACAGAACCGTACGTATACACAATGAACAAGATAATAGAAGATAAGAAACCTGAAATTGTAATATACGGAGCAACTGCTATCGGAAGAGACATGGCACCGAGAGTATCTGCAAGGGTGCACACTGGTCTTACAGCAGACTGCACAGGATTGACAATCGAACCTGATGACGATGATCCGAATAAAATGAACCTGATGATGACAAGACCTGCCTTCGGCGGAAACCTAATGGCTACCATAGCATGCCCGAACCACAGACCTCAGATGGCAACAGTAAGACCTGGAGTTATGCAGGCTCAGAAAATGTCTGATCAGAATCCTGTAAACATAGAAGAGTACAAAATCGAAATTCCTGCAAGCTGCAAGAACGTAGAAGTACTTGATGTAACAAAAATAATCCAGCAGAGAATGAACATCGAAGATGCAAAGGTATTGGTTTCAGGCGGAAGAGGAATGCATGGTCCGGAAAACTATCCTATGCTTGAAGAGTTGGCAAATCTCTTAGGCGGAACTATTTCTGCTTCAAGAGCTGCAGTTGATGCCGGATGGGTTCCAAAAGACAGACAGGTTGGACAGACAGGAAAGACAGTTAGACCTAATCTTTACATTGCATGCGGTATTTCCGGGGCAATACAGCACTTGGCCGGAATGGAAGAATCCGATTTTATAATTGCAATCAATAAAGATGAAACAGCACCGATATTTGACGTTGCAGACGTTGGAATAGTTGGAGACGTGTTCAAGGTTGTTCCCCTTCTCATTGAAGAACTGAAGAAGGAAAAAAGCAAGGAAGATAAATAATAAAATTATCATAGCCTTACTCATAGATACGAAAAACGGTGAACGTTAAGTTCACCGTTTTTCATTGGTTTGTCAAGGGATGTGTTTTTGTCATCATCGCTGACAAAATGTATGTCCCTGTGACACACTGTTATATATCGATACCATATTTCTTCAGCTTGTTGTACAGGCTGCTGCGGTCAATGTCCAAAAGCTTTGCTGCGTAAGACTTGTTACCTTTGGCTTCTATGAGTGTCTTTATGATTTTTTCTTTTTCGATTTCAGCTGTAACATCGTAAAGTGAATTTGTGCTAAGCATTTGTTTGTTGTCTTCATCGCTTTTCTTGTACATTCTGGACAGCAAAAAATCGAAATACTCCAGTTTTAACGGCCCCTCTCCGGCAGCTATACAGGCACGCTCAAGCACATGCTTCAGTTCCCTCACGTTTCCTGTCCACGCGTACTGATAGAACAATGCATAGACATCATGTTTTATGTCTGTTATTTCCAAACCGTGAAATTTATTTATCTCTTCAATAAAATATTTACACAGGAGAGGAATGTCTTCAGGGCGTTCCCGCAGTGGAGGAATGTTTATTTCAACCACGTTAATCCTGTAGAACAGGTCTCTTCTGAACAGACCTTTTTCAACCTGCTTCTCTATATTTTGATTTGTGCAGCAAATGACCCGCACATCAATCTTTATTGTCTTTAAACCGCCAACCCGTTCCAGTTCACCTTCCTGTAGTACCCTGAGCAGTTTAGACTGCAGGCTCATGGGCATTTCTCCTATTTCATCAAGCAGCAGGGTGCCGTGGTTTGCCAATTCAAACTTTCCTATTTTGCCGTCCTTGGAAGCACCTGAAAATGATCCCGGCTCATAACCGAAAAGTTCTGATTCCAACAAATCCTTTGGAATAGCAGCACAGTTTATCTTAACAAAATTATTGCTGCGCCTGTTGCTCAACTCGTGCACGGCATTGGAGAATACTTCCTTGCCGGTTCCTGTTTCTCCGGTTATCAAAAATGTCAAATCTGATTTTGCAAATCTTTCAATGGTGTCTTTAATCATCATTATTGATTTGGACTGACTGATTATTTTGTTAATGGGATTTTGCAGCAGCTTTCCGGACAATTCTGAAATCTTTTTCTTGTATTCAAGATTTTCCTTTTGAAGTTCCTTTATCTGTTGGTTCAGTATGGAAACTTCATTCAGGTTGTAGAATGTAGCTGTGCTTATTACGCCGTAAAGTCTGTCGTTATCAATTATCGGGATTCTATTGCATACAACAGTCTGGCCGTTTTTAAGCGTGAACAGGTGCCCGATATCTTCCTTTCTGGTGTTGATGACCCGTGGAATCTCAGAATTGGGTATAATATCCTGAATCGGTCTTCCGAGAAAATCCTCTTCTTTAATATTAAGCAGTTCCTGATAATTTTTACTTAAAAAGACCACATTTCCCTCATCATCGGTAATGATGGCATAGTACAAACATCTAAGAGCTTTATTCAATATGTGTTGAAGTTTTTCGTCTTTGTTATTTTTTAGCATCATTATCCTCCTGAACAGCATAATAATTATAGCATATATTCGTAAACGGTTCCATAAAAAAGTTGCTCTGCAGCTACGGTAGGAGTCCCATGGTATAAAAGGAAAGAGAGCTTTCCTTTTATATAAAAAAGATATTCCAAAAATTAATATAATTTTGCAATATCTTTTATGCTCTTTCTTATTTACTTGCGGGGAAGAACAAGAGCTTCTCCCTTTGTAACCACAGTACCGTCCTGGTTTATGCAGTATGTTTTCAGGGAAACCCTGTTTTTCTCCGGAAAAATTTCATCGATTTCTGCAGTGGCGGTTATTGTGTCGCCAAAGTGCACCGGAGCTAAAAAATTCAGCGTCTGTGAAGAATATATGGTGCCGGGCCCCGGAAGTTGCACGCCTATGACTGCTGAAATCAAGGATGCAGACAACATGCCGTGGGCGATTCTTCCCTTGAAAAATGTGTTCTTTGCGTAATCTTCATTCAGATGCGCCGGGTTAATGTCACCGCTTATTCCGGCAAAAAGATATACGTCTGTCTCCGAAATAGTTTTTGTGAAGGATGCTTTCTGCCCTATGGTCAATTCGCTTATCTTAAAGCCTAACATTTAAACCTCCATTGAAATGCAACGATTAGAATACCTTCCTGGTAAGGCCGTAAATCTGACGGGCTTCATCAGGAGTGGCAGCTTGATAGTCAGCTTCTTCAAGCAGCCTCTTGGCTCTTGCAACGAACTGGGCATTAGACTCGGCAAGCACGCCTTTTTTGTAAATTACATTGTCTTCCATTCCCACTCGCAGATGTCCGCCCATGGCGATGGTTGCCATCATTATTGGCATGTGTCCTCTTCCGATGCCGCAGGCAGACCAGGTGGAGCCTTCAGGAATCAGGCTTTTTAAAAATACAAGGTTCTCTACGGAATTCGGCAGTCCTCCGGGAGCTCCCAAAACGAACTGGAAATGAAGCGGTGCTCTCAGGATACCCTTTTTCAAATAATATAAAGCGTTATGAACCATTCCGCCATCAAAAATTTCAATCTCAGGCTTTATGTTTGATTCCTGCAGCGCTAGTCCAAGCTTTTCCAGAAATTTTGGGTGGTTCTCAAATATGGTCCTGTGCTGCCAGTTCATGGTGCCGGCATCGTATGAAGCCATTTCAGGTAAAAGCTGCTGAAGAGGATAAATTCTTTCTTCGTCGCCGAAGCCAACGCTTCCGGAACTTGTAATGTTAATGCAGATATCGCAGTCTTTCTTTGCGCGTATCAAGTCAACCGTCTCTTTGTACTTTGCATAATCAGTTGAAGGGGTGCCGTCATCGTTTCTGACGTGTATATGTGCTATGGCAGCTCCTGCTTTCCATGATTCATATACGTCATCGGCAATTTCCTGAGGCGTTATGGACAGGTTGGGGTTATCCTCCCTTGTAGGCCATGATCCCGTAATTGCTACTGAAATAACTCTTTTGTTTTTTAAATCACTCATTGTAATTCCTCCATAAAATTTGTTAACTTAAGTTCAATATAGCAATCTTTATGCCAACGCACTTTTTCAACAGAAATGCGGAAAACTTCAGCAGTATGTCCGTAAAGTGTGGAAAATCAAACCACATTTGTGCAATAAAGTGTGGACGTTTTGTACAGTTCAGATGTTAGTGCTTCTGAAAATCAGCAAATTCCAATTATGCAGCCGTTGGCATGATTATTGCTTTTATACGCATGGCTGAGATTAAGGCCGATAATTAACGGGAGGATATTATAATGAGAGTAGCAATTTTTGGTTCAGGAGCAATGGGAACCGTGCTGGGAGCATTTTTAAACAAAAATGGTCTTGAAGCCGTTCTAATTGACAGCTATGCAGACCATGTAAAGGCTCTAAACGAAAATGGGGCGCACATAATAGGCTGTGTTGATATGACAGTTCCGGTCAAGGCAATTTTACCGGAGCAAATGGAAGGAAAATATGATATAGTATTTGTGTTCACAAAACAAACATCAAATGCTGAGGCTCTTCCAATACTCAGGAACTTCCTTAATGAAGACAGCGTAGTATGCACACTGCAAAACGGAGTTCCCGAATACAGCGTATCAGATTATATCGGAGGCAACAGGACTGTGGGAGGAACTGTGCTGTGGGGCGCAACTTTCATAGGACCTGGAGTATCAGAGGTTACGCAGGACGTTACTTGCGGCGATACCTTGTTTGATATAGGTGAGATTGACGGCAGTGTCACAGAAAGAATCAAAAAAGTTTCAGGAGTTCTTGAACATATGGGACCTGTCAGCATAGTTGAAAATTTAATGGGTGCACGCTGGTCAAAGCTGATCCTGAACAGCTGTATGAGCGGCATGTCTGCAGTCACAGGCTCCGTATTCGGCGACGTTCTCAATAACCTGAATGCCAGTGCCTGCTTAGGACTCATAGCAAAGGAAATCATTGAGGTAAGCTCGGCAGCCGGAGTTAAATTTGAGGATGTTATGGGCATGGACATGAAGGATTGGGGAAAAACAGGTACGTATGAAGATTATGTGCTCTCACAAAGATGCTTCAGAAAGTTCTATGCCGATAAAAGGACAGCAAAAGCAAGCATGCTTCAGGATTTGGAAAAGAGCAAGAAGACAGAAGTTGACATGATTAACGGATTTGTTGTTGAGCAGGGCAAAAAATATGGAATTCCCACTCCTTTCAACGACATAGCTGTCAAGGTCATCAAAGGAATAGAAAACAAGGAGCTTCCTTTGAGCATGGATAACCTGAGATTTTTCGATATACCTGATTTTGACGAATAACATTCAACTACAGGAAAAACAGATGGTTAGACATGAATTCGTGTTTAATCTGTAATCATTATGAACATAACTTAAGTTACTATAAATTAGAAAAGAGGTCTAATATGATAGGAATAATTGGTTTACTGGTGGCAATCGGCATCCTGGCGTTTCTGGCTTACAAAGGCGTAGGTGCCCTGCCTCTTACCATCGCAGCGGGACTGGTGGTAATTGTGTCAAACGGAATGGGCTTGTGGCAGTCTTTTTCCGAATTCTACATGAACGGATATATCGGATTTTTTAAATCATATTTCCTGATATTTGCTTCATCTGCACTGTATGCAAAAATAATGGAAGATACGGGTTCAGCCGTATCCATAGGGTACAAGTTCATTGACTGGTTTGGAAAAGGCAAAGCGATGCTTGTTGTGCTTCTTGCAACATCTGCATTGACATACGGCGGCATCAGCTTATTCGTTGTTGTATTTGCCGTTAGCCCCATAATAATGGTTCTGTTCAAGGAAGCAGACATACCAAGGCGCCTTGCCATGGGACCGCTGCTTGCAGGTTCGGCTGCATATACAATGACAGTGCTGCCTGGTTCTCCGCAGCTGACAAATGTTGTTCCTACAACGTATCTGGGGACAACACTCACAGCTGCTCCAGTGTTCAGCATCATTGTGGGAGTTATAATGTTTGTTGTGGAGTATGCATATCTGAAATGGGAAGAAAAGAGACTGAGAGCTGCAGGAGAGCACTTCACATACATCGAAGGAACTGATCACACAATGTATCAAATAGAAAGAAGCCAGCTTCCATCTGCTTCAAAATCATTCATACCACTGATAGTTGTTGTAGCCATGATCATAGGATTCAGAAATGTCATGCCGTCCTCAGCATCAATTGTACTGGCCATGACTGCGGCATCAGCCATAGCCATGATTTTCAACTGGGACAGGATAAAGGATAAAAAGGATTTGATAAACAAGGGCTTGGGGGGAGCCATAGGAGCAATTGCAGGACCCTGCGCGGTTGTAGCATTCGGAGGACTCGTTCAAAATTCACCTGCATTCCAGAACGTGGTTGCATGGATAAACGGATTCAACATGAACCCTTATATAACAGGTGTAACAGCAACCGCCATTATTTCGGGTATCACCGGTTCTTCATCAGGCGGTGTGAGAATTACCATGGAAACATTCGCACAGCAGTTCATTGCCAGCGGTGCAAACATGGAATATATGCACAGGCTGACCTCCATAGCTGCTGGAAGCTTGGACACGCTTCCTCACTCCAGCGGATTGTTTCTGATGTTCAGCTGGCTGGGACTAAACCACAAGCAGGGTTACAGATTCGTGTTTGTCACAACAGTCCTGGTACCTTTTATCTTTACGATAATATGTACCGCGGCAGTAATCGCATTGGGTTTTTAGAGGACGTTACAAGGGCAAAACTAAAGAGGCAAATATAAGGGCATATAGAATAAATAAAATAAGAATAATATGTGAAATCAGATGTATAATTAGACATCTGATTTTTTTATTTGATTATATAGGTTCCGATTTTTCAAAGCCAAATAATTTTTTAGAAGTGACAGCATAGAGTCATGATAACCATTAATAAATATAAATTGACATGAGTATAGTATATAATATAATTAAAGTACCTGATAAAACTGCAGAAAGTATGTGAAAATAATTGAAGGAGTGATAATATGCAATCACGAATTAAACACATTACTGCTGTCATTGTTTTAATTTCAATGTTCATGAATGTTGTAGCACCTTTTCGGGCTTTTGGAGAGGTTGATTCCGTCAAATTTGACGGAACCCAAAGTACCTGGGCAGAGCCTGAGATAAAAGAAGCTTACGGGCTTTCTCTCACATATTCAGATGTGATGAGCGGTTTTAACAAAAATATTACTCGTGAAGAATTCTGCACCTTAGTCATAAAGCTTTATGAAAAGCTTACAGGAGCAGTGCCTTCTGCAGCCGAAGATATTTTCAAGGACACGGACAATAAGGAAATATTAAAGGCTTACAAACTGGGGATTGTCAAGGGAACAGCCGCAGATTATTTCTCGCCCTCTGCCTACATCACAAGGCAGGAAATCTGCGTCATGATTTACAGAGCGCTTACTGTGAGTGTGCTTAATCTTGACAAGGATTCAAGTGGAAATTTCCCGTTCAAGGATGCTTCGAAAATAGCAGCCTGGGCAAATGATGCAATGAAATTTGCATATAAAAATGAAATCATGAAGGGGGTATCATCAGATGCAATAGACCCGCTGTCCAACACAACAAGGGAGCAAGCTATAGTACTTCTGCTTCGTACGTATAAAAAATACAGTGCTGAAGCAGCTTCCCAGGAAGCAGGAATAAAAGGAACAGTGACAGTTGTACAAGGACCGTCTCCAATAAAAGATTTTAAGAAAAAGTATGAATTCACAATGATCTCAAACAATGTTTTCTTCCCTAAATTTGATGAGAGAACAGAACTTTTTGTTTCCACCCAGGCAGGAAAACCAAGCAAGTTGCCTGCGTTTTCATCTGATTACAAGGACATCAGGTATTCTGAGATATATGCCGCATTGTCTAATCCTGTAATTACCCCCAGTATACCTCAAATACCTGATTTGGATACGCCGGTTATAAATCCTCCTAAAATTGAACTCCCGGATCTTCCGGTAATATATTACCAGCCTCCTATCAAGGAAAGAGCTAAAGGGCCTGTTTACACAAAGTCAGACTTTGGAGCCTTCATAGACAAGAATGCAGACAATGTGCGATGGTTTTCTTTCAAACTGAACAATGCCCCTGGAGCTGCAAAGGTTCTATGGCAGGTTTCAGCAGTTCAGTTTTCGGGATTCAAAAATGATTTTAAAACGCAGCCGGGAATTGTTTTAACAGGTGAAGCTGCAGTCAGCGCAAAGGAGTTTTCAGTGGATTTTGCAAAGGTTAATCTTGAAGCATCAAAACTTGTAAAAAATCCAATTCCCCAGACACAGAAAACTTTTTATGTGAGGGCGGTTGCAGTTGATGCAGCAGGCAATCCCATTGGAGATCCCGGAAGAGGAATTGCAGTGCTGTATGGTGAAAAGGTTATTTCTAAAATTCAGAATACACAGGCTGCTTTTGAACTGTGGACACCGAAGTCATGTCTTGGAAGCAGTCAGGCTGAAACTGTCGATAAACCTGTTCATGACCCGTGGTCAAACGGAAACAAGGTAAGCGTGGACCCGACTTCCACAACCACCAGGCTTTTCCAGCTGAGCAATCTGGATGAAGATGCATTAAGGGTAATAGTGCAGGTATACGACGAAGACTTTTATGAAGAGCAGACTTATGTGGACAAGAACAATCTGGTTTATGAAAAGGAATATAATAAATATGAACTTTACAGCGGAAGTTATACTCCTTCCTTGTTGGTGCCATTTAAGGAATTTGGAAAAGACCCTGCTCAGATGGCTGCCGAGCAGTACATAGAATACAATGTAAGAGTCATTGCAATAGCTGATGATGAACAGCCCGGCAGGGAAAAGACAATATACTCAGATGTTGTTACAGTGCAGTATGGATTTGGAAAACCGGTTACAATAATTGCACCTCCTGTTCCTCCTTCCAAGTACGACAAGACTGTTGTAATTGGTTATTCCATACCGAGTGTGAGGATTACAGGATACAAGTCAATCGGCTGGGCTGACCCGGAATACCTTTCACATTATTATGTGTACAGGGAACCAGAACCCCATGAAATAATCAACAAATGGAAGTATGGCGGAGAGACTCTGTCACCCAATATCAAAGCATTGATGTATCCAAACGGCAGCTATCCTGAATATGAAGCTGCAATCCACAGAGTAATACCTGAAGGCAGAAAGGTATACATTCCTAAACCTCAGGAAAAAGATAAGCCGTGGTATGAAGAACTTTATGACGGTGTGCTGGGTTTCTTTGTTGATTTGGTTTCTACGTTGGCTAAAATTTATTCTGATATCCAGCAAAAATATGAAGCCATTAAGAAAAAGCTAATTGAAACAGTTGTAAGCGTATTTCCGATACCGGCATTCAGGGAATATCTGGCGGTGGCTCTGGAAGGTATGATAAATTATGGGCTCATGTCAGTAGGAATACCTCCCACGTTGCCAAACTTTGAAAAACTTGCTGAAGACAACATAGCCTACCTTACTCAGGTTGCACTTACAGAAGCAGGAATTCCTCCAAATGAAATAACGGACGAAATCACAGAAAAGACTGCTTCAGGAATTGTGGATGAATTTAAGAACGCAAACAATAAAAAAGATGAAAATCCTGTGAATGCTCCGTTTTTAAGATTAAATCCCGATTACATGTATAATCCAGCCTATGTGGAAATTGAAGTGAGAAATGACACAGCATACCCAAGCGTTCCGGGGACACTGGATTTGAATGTGCAGTTCAGGCTGGACAGAAATGGAATATATGCAACGTCCTATGATCCTACCGGGCTTTTCCTCACAAATGACACAAACGAATACGGGTACGACCCTAATTACGCTGTTGAATCGTCGACAGAATACAGAAACCATTTTATTTATGGTCTTAACGGTTATACGGTGGATTATGTTAACGGAGGATTTATTGACGGGGTAGCAATCTATGAGGTGTTCAAGCCGGTTGTAGATTTGAAAATCCCTGTTGTGCAGCCACACAGCTCCATAAACCTCAAGGTATACCTTGAACCTGGAGGATTTGCTCTGACCAGTAGATATCCTGAAGCAGAACCGCCGAGGTACGAGGATTTTTACAACATGTACAAAAATAACGGCGGCGGTAAATACACCTGGTTCCAGATTGAAACGGATTATCCCTCAGGAGCAGGGTATCTCAGGAGCCTGGCACAAAAAGAAGGAAAACTCATATTTCTTGATCCTAAGACTGAGTATGTGTATCATTATGAGGATTCATTCAACGGATACGGAAGACTCATGAAAATGCCTGTAAACAGTGACTGGTAGAATAAAAAATTGGTGAACAGAAACCCTGTTCACCAATTACATTTATATAATGTTTTCTTGCTTATTTAGTCTGCATTCCGCTTGAACCCATGCCTGAAGTTCCGCTCATTTGTCTCTGAGCCATTTCAACTAATCTCTTAGTCATGTATCCGCCTACATAACCGTTCTGTCTTGCAGTAAGGTTACCTTTGTCAACTTGTTCATAGTTTGTTAATCCCAATTCACTTGCGATTTCAGCCTTCATTTGGTTAAGAGCCTGTTTTGCTTCTGGAACAACTATATTGTTGCTTCCGCTGTTGTTGTTGTTTGATGCCATAATTTTTTCTCCTTTCATGAAGTTGTTATTATTATTCTCGGTTTAACTTAATTTAATCATGTAAGATAATGTTTCGTTGGTAAATACTTCTTGGGCCCAATCAACCTGATTACAATTCTATGTATACAGGTCAATTTTTTAATTTACAGGATTAAATTTGTTCTGAAAGTCTAATTGCTGACTTTCTAACAATATTATTGACAGCACCCATAATATAATACATGGCAAATTATTGTACAAAAGGTCGACTGTTGGCAACTTTTTTTGTGAAGAAAAATCATAAATACTAAAAAAAATCCTGTGTTATTTGCTTAGTTTGTGCTAAAAATATATTTTTAATGCTAAGAGAAAGTTCCTGCAGTAAACTGCAATTCATCAGAGCGGTTTTTTATGCAGCCATGCTTGAATTAAATGCAAAAGAAAGCTATAATAAAAAGAAAGCAATTTTTTTAAAAATCACGGTTGCATGCAGGGGGATTTATGGCTATAACAGTTTCAGATGTACTAAATGCCGAAAGGTTAAAGAATATGAAATTAATAACCGGTCAAGGCGGATTGGATAAAGTTGTTAAAAAAGTTGGAATTTTGGATTACGAATTCATTAATAAAACAGAAGGACAATTTGGAGAAGGGGATTTTGTAATAAGCAGTTTTCTGTTTGCAAAGGACGATGAAAGATTGTTTGTGGATTCCGTAAAAAGCCTTATAAATGACAGAGTAGCCTGCCTGGCAATAAAAAATGTTTATTATCAGAATCTTACCCCGGAAATCATCGAATATGCAGACAAACTATCATTTCCCATATTTTTGTTTGATAACAGCATTTTTTTCGAAGACTTAATAACGGATATTACCGATATGGTCAGGGCTGACAACAGGGATCAGCTGACAGAAGCAAAAATTGACAATATTCTTCAGGGAAGCATGAACAGGACAACAGTCAGAGAAGCAGCATTGGAAATCAATAAGTATTTCAGGGAAAATTTCGTTGCAATTTATTGCGTGGAAAAGAAATCAGGAAAAGATAGGAATATTTTTATGCTGCTTAAAAAGTATAAAGATGCCTTTAAAAATAAATGTGAGTGTGTTTTAAAGTACAAAAACGGCATACTGGCAATCATTACGGAAAGTAAAATTGATAAAGACAGCATCACCGGCACCGCCTATGATTTTATTTCGGATTCAGGCATAAGCACAGAAGACTTCTATGTTGGAATAAGCAAGCTTCACGAAAGTTTAAATGAGTTTGACTATGGAGTAAACGAGTGCTTGTACGCAGTGAATGCAGGAGAAGCTTTATCCCAAAGCATAACTTTCTATAATGATATAGGCTTATACAAAATTCTACTGCCTTACATAAATAAGCACTGGATGAAAGATTTTTATGAAAGTTTAGTTAAGCCCCTTCAAAGTTATGATGCGAAGTATTCTGCAGAATTTTTAAAAACAGCAGTAGCTTACATTGACAATAACGGAAATATCAAGGATACGGCAGAAGCATTGTTTCAACATGAAAATACTGTAAGATACAGGATAGGTAAAATAAAAGAAATACTGAGTATGGAGAATGATCACAGCTTTTACGAACAGCTTTCAGCAGCTGTTAAAATATTTAAAATATTGAATAAGGAATATATGAACTGATATCAAAAAATCAAATTGCAATTGTAATAACTACAAAAAGAAGCAATAATTTTTTGCTGTTTTACAACAAAAGCAGATATATAATAAGAAAACAAAACAAAGGAGGCAGTTTATGTTTGATATAAAAGTTCTTAGCAAGGCAGACACGGAAAAGTTATTGAAAATGAATGATGTTATAAATGTTGTAGAAAATGTGTACAGGTCGAAATCAGAAAATAAAACATGTGTATTTCCCCTGATTTTTCATGAATTTGAACCTGGCGTTGCCGATATGGATATTAAATCCGGCTGGCTGAAGGAAAGCAATATATTTGGGCTGAAATTGGTTTCCTGGTTTGGTGAAAACGTTAAAAAGGATCTTCCTGCATTGATTGGAGCTATTATGGTAATGGATTCAACAACAGGAGTTCCCATCGGAATTTTAGACGGTGCGCACATTACAGGAATGAGAACCGGAGCTGCCGGCGCATTGGGAGCTAAATATCTGGCACGGCCTGATTCCAAAACACTGCTTATTGTTGGAGCCGGACACGTTTCAACTTTTCAGATGGCAGCGACTTTACTGCTTTTCCCTGACTTGAAAACAGTTATGATTTATGATCCCATGAACTTTAACACAGCCATTACAAAGGCAGAAACCATAAAGGACACTCTTAAAAATAATTTTGACATCAAGGTTGATGAAAAGGTGAAATTTACAGCTGTATCGGATATTAAGGATGCAACAGGCATAAGCGACATAATTATAACGGTAACTCCGTCAAGAAAACCGATTATTATGAAGGAATGGGTTAAACCTGGAACTCACTTCAGCTGCATAGGTGCTGATATGTCCGGAAAGGAAGAAATAGATCCGGAAATATTCAGGGATGCAAGAGTTTTTGGAGATGACATTACCCAGTGCATTAATGTAGGGGAAACTGAAATACCTGTGGCTTTGGGAATTATAAGCAAGGAACATATTGCAGGGGAAATAGGAGACATCATCTCAGGAAAGACAACCGGCAGAGAAAATAATGACCAGATTACAATTTTTGATGCAACAGGCATAGCGCTGCTTGACCTGGCCACTGCTAAGTTAGCCCTTGATGAAGCAAAAAGAAATTCTATGGGAAGCACAGTGGATTTATAATAAAAACCAAAATGGAGGATTAGCATGAAAATTAAAACCTTTAAAGTAGAACAATGGATGAACGATTATGAAAATGATGCAGTCTACAACCTGGGTGAGACATGCATAGATTCAATGACTTTGGGAGAACTGATAGAACTGTCGGGCCAAAATCCGGAAAAATACCTGGCTGCATTGAAAGACAAAAGGATGACTTACAGCCACATTTACGGCTCACCGGAACTGTTAAACGGCATCTCCGGCTTGTACAGGGACATACTGCCAAGCCACGTTATTCCTGCCCATGGGGCGGTAGGTGCAAATCACCAGGTTATAATTTCCATGATAGAGCCAAAGGATAACATGGTATCTGTAATGCCCACGTATCAGCAGCATTACTCAATTCCTGAATCCATCGGGGCAGAAGTGAGAATTCTCCAGCTGACACCGGAAAAAAGATTTCTTCCTGATTTGGATCTTTTGAGAAGTCTGGTGGACGAGAATACAAAGATGATTACAATAAACAACCCTGACAACCCCACGGGCTCATGGATTCCTGAAGACGTCATGATGGAAATCGTGGAAATTGCAAGAAGTGTCAATGCATATATATTGTCGGATGAAGTATACAGAGGAATTTCCGAGGACGGAAGCTACATGGTATCTATTGCCGATTTATATGAAAAAGGAATTTCTGTAGGAAGCATGTCAAAGATATTCTCACTTGCCGGGCTTAGAATGGGATGGATAGCATCAAGAAGCCAGGAAGTTATAGATGCGTGCCGCAAAAGAAGAGATTACGACACGATAAGCTGCGGTGTCTTGGATGACCTGTTTGCAAGTCTGGCCTTGGCCAATAAGGAAAAGATATTCGAAAGAAACAGTAAAATTTTGTTAAAAAACAGAGCAATCCTTGACCAGTGGGTGAATGAAACTCCTGAAGTAAGCTATATTAAACCTGTTGCCGGAACAACAGCCCTTGTGTATTACAAAAAGGATATGCCTTCCTATGAGCTGTGCATTAAGCTGCTCAAGGATAAAGGCGTGTTGTTTACACCTGGTTCATGCTTTGAAATGGAAGGCTGCGTTCGAATAGGATATGCATTTGATTCCAAAACTTTAAGAGAAGGCCTCGATAAGTTCACTGAACTTTTGAGAGAAATTTAAAGGCTGCGGTCAGTAGAATAAAATCAAGCACATTCTAGGAGGTAAAATGGTAAATTTTAACGATGTTTTAAAGGCAAGGGACAGGATAAAAAAATATGTTTCTCTTACTCCCCTGGATTTATCCATAGGGTTAAGCAGTGAAAGAACGAAGGTGTATTTAAAACTGGAGTGTCAGCAAAAGCAAAAAGCTTTTAAAGTGAGAGGTGCACTAAGCAAAATATCATCACTGACAGATGAAGAAAAACAAAGAGGAGTAACAGCCGTTTCATCTGGAAATCACGGTGCAGGTGTAAGCTTTGCAGCTCATTTGCTGGGAGTAAAAAATGCAAAGGTATTTGTGCCCGAAACTGCACCTAAGGCAAAGGTTGAAAAAATTAAATATTACGGTGCTGAAGTTGTTCAGGTCGGCAAAAACTATGATGAAACCCACAGGATTGCCGTAGAAGATATGGAAAAAAACAATATGATATATATTGATTCGTGTTCAGATGTTCAGTTAATAGCGGGACAAGGTACTGTGGGGCTTGAAATCATGGAGCAAAATCCTGAAGTTGACATTATTTTAGTTCCCATTGGCGGAGGCGGACTCATAACCGGAGTGAGCATTGCAGCCAAGCATATGAAGACCGGTGTAAAAGTTGTCGGAGTTCAGACAGCAGCATGCCCGGCAATGGTTAAGTCATTGGAGGACAATGTATTGTACGAAGAATTCCCGTCAGAGGACAGTATTTGCGATGCGTTAATAGGTGGAGTAACGGAAATTCCATTTAAAATGGCCTCAAAATGCATAGATGATATTATCGTTGTGTCGGAAGAATCAATAAAAAATGCAACCAGGGTATTATTGACAGAAGAAAAAGTTGTGTCTGAACCTTCTGGAGCGGTTGGAGTAGCAGCTCTATTGGAAAATCCTCAGTACTTTGAAGGAAAAAATGTTGCAATAGTTGTTACGGGCGGAAATCTGGACAAGGAATTAATGCAGAAAATAATATTAGAATGATGAGGGAATATATGCTTACTGATGAGATAAAGAAGTTATGCAATAAATATTTGAACCATATAATCGATTTCAGACATCAGTTCCATATGTATCCTGAATTAGGACACAAAGAGTTTATGACAGCAAAAGCAGTTGCTGATGAGTTGAGAAGACTAAACATCGAGGTTACTGAACACGTTTCGGGTACCGGCGTTATAGGGATTCTAAGAGGCAGGTATCCGGGAAGGACCATATTGCTCAGAGCTGATATGGATGCACTGCCTATCCGGGAAAATGCAGATGTAGAATACAAATCAAAAATTGATGGTGTTATGCATGCCTGTGCCCATGACGGGCACACAGCGTCGCTGCTGGGTGCTGCGATGATATTAAGCGAATTAAGAGATCAGCTGCACGGCAGTGTTAAATTTGTTTTTCAGCCGGATGAGGAATATGGGGACGGAGCCAAGTCAATGATTGAAGGCGGCATCCTTCATCAGGTGGACGCTGCCTTTGGGCTGCATCTATGGGGAGCATTTCCCGAGGGGCAGGTTAAGGTTAAGCATGGACCTGCAATGGCGGCTCCTGATAAATTTATGTTTAAGGTGATAGGCAAGGGAGGACACGGATCTACACCTCACCTTTGCGTTGACCCTGTAATGATAACGGTGCAGGCTATAAACAACATGCAGTCAATAATCAGCAGAAGGAAAAACACATTTAACCCGGCAGTAATTTCATTTTGCTCAATCAAGGCAGAAAGCGAATATAACACGATACCTGAGGCTGTTGAAGTAACAGGAACAATACGAACCTTTGATCCCTCGCTGAGATTGTGGATTATTGATGCCATGGAGCAGGTTCTAAAAGGTACTGCAGAATGTCAGGGAGCTAAATATGAATTTGCAGTGGATGAGGATTATGCGCTGCCACCGGTTGTAAATGATTATAAATTGACCGACCTGGTGCAAGGTTCAGCTGAAAAGATAATAGGAAAGGAGAATGTGGAAGCGCTGAGAGAGCCCTTGATGGCAGCAGAGGATTTTGCTTATTTCTCACAAGCGGTGCCATCATCTTTTTTCTTTGTGGGAATTTCGCTTGACAGCAATGAAGTTGCCCATCACAGCCCGGATTTTCAGTGGAATGACAAAACACTGTGCACATCTGCCAGTGTTACGGCGCAGATTGCAGTGGATTTTTTAAATGAACAGCCTTGAAATCAATAAAAATCTGTAAGGGATACTCCTTTTTGGAAAAATGCAAATGCATGTTTGCAATAAACCAGGAAGGAGTAATTTTATGCAGCGAAGTCGAAATAATGAACAAAAGGCGTGTTGTCACGGAAGAAAATCATAAATATTTTAAAAAAATATTGTACTATCCGTTTAATATGTGTTAAAATATAAAAAATAAAGTAACTGAATTTTTTTATTTACATATATTGATATTAAATTGCGAAAGGAGGTTACGGGATAGGCCACAGAAAATTATAGCGCCAGAACTGCTATGCAGTTGACGAGGACAGAGTTATCGAAAATTCGGCGGATGCTCTGCGATGAAGTTACATCGAGATGGTTTTTTAAAATGTGACAGGTGACTGTCAAGACAAAGAAAAACCAATAACTTTCATATCTTATTGAAATAATCATTCTGGTTTTTATCCCCCAAAATAAAGTTAATAGATGTAAAATAAAAAAATGATAATATATTATATTATCGTTGCTTTGTTGTGAAGCAGTAATAAGGCGATGCTTAATCTACAACGGTGTTTATTGTTGTGCCTGAAAGTTCGTCTTCAAAAAAACAAAAAATCAGAATGGAGAATTGATATGTGCGGAATAGTAGGATATATAGGATATGAAGATGTTAAGGAAATAATAATAGGCGGACTTGAGAAGCTTGAATACAGAGGCTATGACTCTGCAGGAATAGCAATTGCATACGACAACAACGTGTACATCTGCAAGGAGAAGGGAAGAATTGCACAATTAAGGGAGTGCCTGGACGTCAATGTTTCAGGAATGCTCGGCATAGGACACACCAGGTGGGCAACCCACGGCGTTCCGAACCAGATAAACTCACACCCACACCAGAGCAGCTCGAAGAGATTCACGCTGGTGCACAACGGAATAATCGAAAACGAACTTGAGCTTAGGCAGAAATATTTGAAAGATACCAAATTCACCAGCGACACAGACACAGAAGTGATAGTGCAGCTCATTGAAAAGTTCGTCAGTGACGGTGAACCGGTGGAGCTTGCCATAAGACACACCATGAGCGAGCTGAAAGGCTCCTACGCCCTTGCCATACTTGACCGGGACGACATGAACACCATGTATGCGGCAAAGAACAAGACACCTCTTCTGGCAGGAAAGGGCGAAGGCTTCAACATGCTGGGCAGCGATGCCATGGCCATGATAAACCATACAAATTTGTTCTATGAAATCGAAGACAAGGAATTTCTGAAGATTACAAGAGATTCAATTGAAATATACACCATCTACGGCAACAAGGTTACAAGAGAGCCCTACAAGGCAGACATAGACGCTTCAGACACAGAAAAGGGAACATACCCTCATTACATGATGAAAGAAATTGAAGAGCAGCCTTTTGTAATCAGAAAAATCATGTCTGAATATTCAGATGAAAAAGGAAACGCGTACGTGGAACCTGAAATATTGGAAGATGTGAGAAACTGCGACAAACTTTACATCATAGCCTGCGGAACAAGCTACCATGCAGGACTTATCGGAAAGCAATTTTTTGAAAAGATGGCAGGAAAACCGACGGAGGTTGTAATAGCCAGCGAGTTCATATACAACATGCCACTGCTGACGGAAAAGCCGCTGTTCATGTTTATATCACAAAGCGGTGAAACTGCAGACTGCAGAGCGGTTTTAGTAAAGGTCAAAGAACTGGGATACAGGACTCTGACTCTCACAAACGTGAAGGGTTCAACACTGTCAAGGGAAGCAGACAACACACTTTTACTGTATGCAGGTCCCGAAATAGCCGTTGCTTCCACAAAGGCATACACTGCACAAATTGCAGTTCTTGCCATACTGGCATCCATGGTTGACAACAAGCTGGATATCAATGTGTTCAAGGAACTTGGAAAGATTGCATATTCCATGGAGACTCTCTGTGACGAGAAGGACAGTTTCAAGGCGTTGGCAGAAAAATATCTCAAAGACAGCAGAAACTGCTTCTATATAGGAAGAAGCATGGACTACTTCGTTTGTCTGGAAGCTTCGCTGAAGCTGAAGGAAATCTCCTACATCCAGACGGAAGGCTTTGCAGCGGGAGAATTAAAACACGGAACCATAGCATTAATCGAGCATAACACTCCTGTAGTAGCAGTCATAACCCAGGAGAACATAAATCTGAACACAAGAAGCAACATAAAGGAAGTGAAGGCAAGAGGAGCAGCGACTCTTGTCATATCAATGAGGAAGCTGAGCCAGGAAACAGACGAGATAGTCATAGACGATGTGAACGAGCTGTTGGCGCCTCTGGCAGCCATAATTCCGGCACAGTATCTTTCTTACTATGCAGCGCTTTTAAAAGGCTGCGACATCGACAAGCCGAGAAACCTGGCAAAAAGCGTCACTGTGGAATAGGCGCTACTGGGAAAACAGCTGATTGATGTCCCCTTACAATAAACTCTTCCGAATGACAACAAAGTCGTCCGAGTGAAAAAAAGTCGTCCTAAAAATCATGTATGAAATCAAAATAAATTTATGATTTATACATGATTTTTTATTACCTGAGAATAGAAGCGGAAAGTAAAATTGAAAAAGAAAAACGGAAAACAAAATAGAAAAGCATCAGCCCCTAAATCCATATAGAAAAGATAAATTGAAAAATAAATTGAAAAGACAAATAGAAAAACCATGAAAAATCAGATAGAAATCTTGTTATAGATTTTAAAACAGTGAAAACAAAATTGAAGAAAATGTTGATAACTATATAGAAAAGAACCTTCCTTGTTAATACCCGGATCCAAAAACTTATACCTTAATTCTTTATTCTTTGCTCCTTATTTCTTTTTTCTAATCTGCATACTTATTCCTGTTATCTATCATTTTCGGACGACATTTTTGTAACTGGAAAAATTGAAGATGGATGGAAAAATGGATGGAAAATAGGTGGGGGAATGGGTTCAAGGATTAAGGAAGAAGGGGAACTTTCGGAAGAGTTTTTTGTAAGTATACATAGATAGGGAGAAGACTTAAGTGTTAAGAATTATAGAGGATACCATAGTTCCAAAATATAGCAATAAGATAAAAAAAGTGATATAATAAAAAAATACATGAACCTATGAATTAAAAATATAAAGTATTTTAAGTGGGGTTTAATATGAATTATAGTAATATTGATATTTTGCGATATTATATAAATATTATTGATAGTAAGGATTTTTTGTCAGATGAAGAATTATTAGAATTTTTAGTAAAGAATTACAATTTTTCAACTGAAGCAAATGATGATAGATATATATCTGATACTGCATTACTTATCAATAATTTTTTACTCGTGCATAGCGAAATTGTTAATGATTTAAAAGAAATAACAGAGAGAATTAATTACATTGAAAACTCCATGACTAAACTTAAATCAGGTAGTTATGAACATAGAAAACTGTTATATTACTGTTGGGAGGGGTTTCATGCTTGGGAAAGAGCATTTTGCAAACAAATTTGTGGATTTGTTTCCTGAATATGTGGCTGATTTAAAGGAACATCTAAGTGATTATAACGAGATTTTAGCACATGTATTCTTTGGGGATTTGATAGACATACCACTCTTTGAATTGCTGCTAACTAACAAAAATGTTAAGCAAATAGAAAAATATATAGATTTTATTGAGGATATGTATAAAAATGGTGATGGCGATGTTAAAAATGTTGTTGAAGTAACTATTCTTGAGTATCTTGGAGACGATGAAACAGTTTTAAAAAATGCACTTGGCTATTTTTCAGAAGATATTATAAAAGCATCTCAAGCCGTTGAGGCAACTATTTGGCGAAGAAGAATAAAATATCATTATGGTAAAAATAGAAAATTATTTGTTTCGTTCGAACCATGGTAATATGAATAGTATAAGCATTGTATGAAGCAGACAAATTCCAATTTATAGTTGAGTAATTTCGCATTAGCACGACGACATACTCTTTAGATATTATGGTGCATATGTAGTATTATATGACTCAAGTGTAATGTATTACTGCTCATAGTAGAGAAATATTGAAATTATAATACACTCAAATATATAAATATGGTACAATAATAAAATTATTATATAAAAATTACATATTAAGGTGAAATTATGAATTTTCTATGTGAGTCATGTAGTTTAAAAGAAGAAATTGAAAAAAACAGGATTATGTTGAATAATTTAATACTTGAAGAAAATCATAGATTGATTGATGAAGAAATAGTTAAGTTAAGCCAGTCTTTAGATACATTAGTGTATAGATGTATATTTTGTAATAAAAATTTAAACAATAATATTTTTGAAATTCATCTAAAAAATATATTTGGAACACACTCAACGTTTTATTATTATGGATACCAACATCTATTTAATAGTATGTACTTTTATATAAACCAAGGCATAAATAATAATGAACTTATTTATATTTCTATGGAAGAAAATATTTATAGTGAATTATTAGCATTCCTAAAAGTTAATAATGTTTCGGTTCAACATATTAAGTTTAGACCCGTAAAGGAATTGATTGAAAGTAATATAATGGGAGGACTTATTGAATTAAAAGAAAAAATTAATAACATTTGTTTGGAAGATGAAGTTAAAAAATATGAAGGCATAAGGTGGATTGGACAACCTACTTATGCTATTCAAACCACTTCACAAGATGCTTTTTTAAATTGGGAAATAAATTTAAGTGAAGCATTAAAGAATACTAATGCTTCTTTAATATGTATATATGATACCTATGATTATATGACTAAAGGTGTATTTATAAATGAAAAAGTAATAAAACAATCTTTAACTACTCATACTTTTGCTTTAAAAAATTCAGTTTTAGAAAAAATAAACTAATAAAAAAACTATTATTATAAAGTAAATTTTAAAGAATTTTTACGTCGTAAATTTCAAATTATGCGTCGCATTTGTAAAATTATGTGCATTAACAAAAGAAAATTATTAAAGGGGAGTTTTTATCATGTGTACAAGTTTTATTTACAGAGGACAAGATACAATTATTGGAATGAACTTTGATAACAATGGTATGAAGTATACTATTGATACTAAAAATCCAAAATGGTTTACTGTACTTGTTGATGGTGGACGTGGAATGTTGCCATCATTTGGAGTAGATAGATTGGGAAGGTTTTTCAACAATCTTGTAGTCGATTCAAATGGTAAGGGATTATATAAGCGGGCAAGCAAAAAGGTTACTCATACAACCAAACTAATTGAAGATATTCTCAATGATGCTATTTGCGTAGAAAATTTAGGTGAGTATTTAGAAAACATTGAAGTTGTTAATACTCCGTACTGGAGCAGTCATAATATGATTTGTGATTCTAGTGCAAATGTTTGGGTAGTAGAACCTGGCCGTGGAAATATAAGTAATCCTTCAAAATCCTCACCATTTTTTGTTATGACGAATTTCCCGTTATGGGATAATTTATATGAGAATGTTGAATGTGATTGCAGGTTTAAAGCCGTAACATGTTCATTAGAAAAAGCAAAACAAGTAAATGTTGAAACGGCATTTAGTATTCTTGATACTGTAAGTCAAAGAAACGGAGAATGGATTACTGCCATTTCGATGGTCTACTCAAAGAGTCTTAATACTGTATATTATTGTTTAAATGGAAATTTTAACGAGAGATTTGAGTTTAAGTTTTTATAGAATAAAAGTACGTAATTATTACTGCAATATTCATGTATTGCGAAACAATAGTGATTTGTATAATATCTGATAAATAGGAATTTATCGAATTGATAAGTAATGAAAGATATTTTGAGGTGTGAAATGGAACTTTGGGATGTATATGAAATTAATAGAAATAAAACAAATAAAACTATGGTTCGTGGGGAACCTTTTGAAAAAAATAATTATCATTTAGTTGTTCATGTTTGTGTTTTTAATTCTAATGGTGAGATGCTAATTCAACAAAGACAACCTTTCAAAGAAGGTTGGTCAAATATGTGGGATATAACAGTCGGTGGAAGTGCTATAAAAGGTGATACAAGTCAATCTGCTGCTGAAAGAGAATTGTATGAGGAAATTGGGTTAACAGTAGATTTAAAAAATATTAGACCTCACATTACCATAAACTTTAACAATGGATTTGATGATGTTTATCTAATTGAGCAAGAGGTAGATATAAATGAATTATCATTGCAGTATGAGGAGGTTCAGAATGTTAAGTGGGCTTCAAAAGAAGAGATATTTTCTTTGATAGAAAATGGTGAATTTATACCATATTATCATAGTTTGATACAATTGTTTTTTGATATACGAAAAAAATATGGTTGCACCAACCAAAAAGATTATACTGTAGTAGCAAATTCCAATTAGATTTGAAGGTGTAAGAGATGTTTTGACTTTGGATATGCAGATGGTATTGTTCCTGTATTGGCTCAACCAGAAAAAACTGTAGTGCCTAATGGCACAAGGGTTGGATAAGGATTATTATATCGTAATCTTAAACTATAAAAGAGGATAATTTAATGATAATTAGAGAGGCAAAAATATCTGATGCATTAAGTATTGCAAAAGTTAATGTAGATACTTGGCGAAGCACATATAAAGGCATTTTATCAAATGAATATCTTAATAACTTGTCTTACGAGCAAAGAGAGCAGGCAATGAAAAATATTATTAACAATTCTAAAAAAGATGGAATTTCTATTTTTGTTATTGAAGAAAGTATAAATAGAATAGTTGGATTTTTTACATGTGGAAGAGAAAGAAATAATGATGAAATTTATCATGGTGAATTGTATGCTATCTATATCATTGAGGAATATCAAAACAAGGGTATAGGAAAGATGCTTTTTAATCATGTTCAAGAAAGACTATCAAGCCAAAAATTACATCCAATGCTCATTTGGGTTTTAGAAGAAAATAAACCTGCATGTAACTTTTATGAGATAAGAGGCGGAAATAGAATTAAAGAAAGATATATAAATATTGAAAATGAAATATTAAAAGAAGTTGCATATGGTTTTATATGAATGGAGGAAATAAGTGAATTGTGAAATAAGACATAAAAGAATTTTTGAAATAGTTCAAAATAAATTGACTTGTTCAGCACATAATCTGGATCATGTAATGAGAGTCTACAATCTTTGCTTAATGATTTCAAAATATGAGGAAAATGTTGATTTAGAAATATTGATTCCAGCAGCATTGTTACATGATATTGCAAGAGTTGAAGAAAGTGAAGATAAAACAGGAAAAATTGATCATGCTGTTTTGGGAAGTGAAATTGCAGGAAATATATTAAAAAATTTAAAATATGATGAAGGAACGATAGAAAAAATCAAGCATTGTATTGTGACACATAGATTCAGAACCGGAAATGAACCAGGAATAATAGAAGCAAAAATACTTTTTGATTCAGATAAACTAGATGCAATAGGTACGATCGGTATTGCTCGGACTTTCATGTTGTCTGGACAATGTGGACAAAGGCTAGAATCAAATAATTCAATTAGAGATTATTTAAATGACAACACGACCGAAAATGGAAGAATTAGGGACAGTTCAAAACATAACCCAATAATTGAATATGAAGTCAAATTTAAAAAGATTCCGGATAAATTGTATACAAAAAAAGCAAAAGAAATATGTGAAGACAGGATTAAATTTATGGAGCAATATTTCAATAGATTAAAATTAGAATTACAAGGTAATGCGGAATAATTTAGAACAAAACTTATTCCTTAATCTTTATTCTTTGCTCTTATTTCTTTTTTTTAATCTGCATACTTATTCCTGTTATCTATCACTTTCGGACGACTTTTTTGTAATTTTTTGAGGAAGACATTTTTGTAATTGGAAAAATTGAAGATGGATGGAAAAATGGATGGAAGATAGGTGGGGGAATGGGTTTGGGGGTTTTGGAGGGAGGGGGATTTTCGGAAGAGTTTTTTGTAAGTATACAGTGAGTTGTAAATTATAATGATACTTAACTTTTGTTATCTATAAGTAAATATGAAAGAGGAAGGAAAATTTAGTTTTTTTCTTCCCCTTTTTAAATAGTTTAATTGAAATTTTCATACAAATTGTTTTGTAAAAACGTGTGCTTATAGCTAAAATGCTGTTCTAAGTAAGCTTTCTGAATAACAATTCAGACATCATTCCCTAAATTTTTCCTGTTATAATTGAGTCAACGGCTTCCTTTATTTCCTGATAGCTTGTGCACCTGCATAAATTAGATTGGAGCCACTGTTCTGTTATATAATCATCTGCATCTATGTGCTGCGCAGCTAATGAATGGCATACCATTAAAAATCCTGATGTGCAAAATCCACATTGAAATCCCCATTTTTCTACAAATGCTTTTTGAATTGGAGCATTTTTAAGACCTTCAATTGTTGTTATTTTATGTCCTATCATTTCTACGGTCAAAGCCAAACAGGACTTTATAGGCCAACCGTCAACAATAACAGTGCATGCACCGCAATCTCCGTTTTCACAGCCAGGCTTCGCGCCAGTTAGATTTAATTCATTTCGAAGAGTATAAAGCAATGTATCTGATGGATTTGCTGTGACTTTTCTTTTTTCACCGTTCACATCAAGTTCTATGATGCTTGTGTCTATTATTTTAATCATATTACACCTCGTTTAACTTTTTAAAAGTATTTTCAAGGGTGTTTTTGAGCACAAATTTTCTGTATTCTGATGATCCTTCAGTGTCATTTAATATTGAAGATGATACATGCTCGATAATTTGGCTTATTTTATTTTTATGGTTCATGCCCTCATCGTTAACATAATTTTCTATTTCTTTATTTCTGAATGGATATGAATATAATCCGCTGAAGGCAATTCTGATTTTATCATCCTTTTTAAGTGCTGCCACTGTTAAAAGCGGATAAGCAATTTTATCACTTTTTGTTTTTTTAACGTGAACATATGGAAGTGAAAAATATCTTTCATCTATTTTTAGGCTAACTAATAATTCACACGGCAAAAGATTGAGTTTTTTATTAAATATTTGATTTAACTGAACTTCTCGTCTTCCATTTTTCCCATAAATTACTGCGTTGCTGTCACAAAGCATTAAGGGAAGCGATGTTTCTTTATATATTATTGTACCGCACAAATTGCCGCCTATGGTCAATTTGCACTGAACGGTGTGATCGGCTATGCGGGCTGCAGTTTGACCAAGGAGGGGAAATAATTTTGATTCGGATATTTGGCTAAGTGTTACTGCACTCCCGATGTTTAATTTATTGTCCTTCATTTCCATAGTACAACATTCGGGAATTCCTTTTATATCAATGACAGCACCCATACGAATATTATTTGCTCTTGCCATTGTTATAACTTCAGTCCCACCGCTATAGTACATGGGATTTTTACCCTGTGAACTTAGTTCATTAAATGATTGGATGGCTTCTTCTAATGAGTCAACCTTGTAATATTCAAATTTAGTAGGTATCATTTTTACCTCCGGTTTTTTTGCTCCAGATATATTCCGGTGTTATTGGAAGTTTATCCACATCAATATTGGCTGCTAAGGATACGGCATTACCTAGTGCACCAGGAATTCCTATGATGCCGTGTTCAGCTATTCCCCTTGCTCCATACGGTGCTGATAAATCAGGTGTTTCTATAAAATCAACAACATATTCAGGATTTTCTCCGTATCTCATCATCTTATATGTTCTAAAGCTTGTAGTTTGCATGATGGCATTTGCATCGTATAAAAATTCTTCCCTGCTTCCTATTCCAAGTCCCATGCTCATTCCGCCCATCAAGAGACCCATTGCCGATTTTGGATTTAAGAGTTTTCCTACATCAATTACAGTTGCAGCCTTTACAAATCTATACGTATAATCGGTTTTATCAAATTCAATTTCAACCCCTTGAGCTCCGAGTGTCCATGATGGACCTGCTTTACCTGTTCCAGTGGCAGGATCAAGATGTGAAAGCCTGCTCATAATAAAACTGCCTCTTCCAAAAATATGACCACCCACTGTATTTCCATTGTCATATTGGAATCCATAAACTAAATCCTTAAAAGACATGTATGTTGTTGGATCTTCGTTTAAAAATACACGCATGTTGCCGACATCTAAATCTTCCGGAGAACATTTGAGAGCAACAGCAGCAGCTTTTTTTAACTGCATGATTAAGTCTTCTGCAGCTCTTAACACCGCACTTCCAGCCATATAGGTGCTCATGCTCGCAACAGTTTTCCAATGTGTTGGGCTTGTTTGTGTGTTTACATTCATAACTACATTGATTTTGTTCACAGGTATTTTCATTTTTTCTGCAAGAATTTGAGCCAATGTTGTTTTTGAGCCAGGACCTATTTCAACAACACCGCAGTTTAGATTTATGCTTCCGTCAGAATTAAAGGTGAGCAAAACACCTGAGGATGCATCAGAAGGTGAAACAGAAGTTTTCCAAAAACAACTGATGCCTTTAGTTCTAACCTTTCCATTGTCCAGTTCAATTTTATTTCCTTCCTGCCAATTCATGATTTGTTTAAGTTTCTCTAAACATAAAACAAGATCACCGGTATTGCTTTTGGTGATTTTCACCTGTGTTGGGGAAGTTGTGCCTGCAGTTATTGCATTGTTAACTCTTAATTGAATAGGGTCCATATTTAATTTTAATGCTAATTTATCCAACATTCTTTCTAAACAAAAAGCATTGCTCGCATGACTAAATCCTCTAAATGATGTGGAATAAGTATGATTTGTATAAATACTCATTGCATCACATGTTAAATTTTCTATATTGTATGGCCCTGAGCAGTCTACTGCAATAGCTTTTGCTAAACGTGGAGATATGTTGGAATAAGCTCCGCTATCAACAAAATAAGTCATTTCCGCTGCCTTTATTTTTCCATTGCTGTCAGCTCCAAGTTTAATTTTTACTTCGGCACCCATTTTACAAGGTGAAGTGGAAATATCCTCTTCACGGCTGTTTGCAATTTTTACTGGTCTTCCATCAACAGATTTTGAAGCAAGATATGCTAATATTTCTAATTGAACATTTGCTTTACCGCCAAAAGCACCTCCTACCAGGGGTGTATTTACAATAACTTTGCTTTCTTCTAATTTAAAATATTTGCTGATATATTGTTTTACTGTAAAAGGGGTTTGTGTTGAAGTATTTATTAGAACTGTTCCATCCGGTAAAATTTCAGCCGTTGCATTTCTAGCTTCCATGGCAGCATGGTCCGCCTGCGGCTCAATAAAGCTTCCTTCCACGATGACTTTGCTTTCCTGCCATCCCTTATTCATATCACCTTTTCTAATTTTTACAATGTGTGAAATATTAGTATTCTTTTGCGGATACACGTATTTGGATTCAAATTTATAATCAGTTAAATTCTCGTGAATCAATGCAGCATTTTCTCTTATTGCGTCAGAAACTGAATTGACAACAGGAAGAGGTTCGTATTCTATTTTTATTAAATTACCTGCTCTCATTGCAGTTTGCTCGCAATCAGCAACTACTAAAGCAACCGGTTCCCCGTAGTATCTAACTTTTTCCTTTGCAATGGGAGGCATGTCATCAATAAGCTCTCCAAATAAAATTTCACAATCATATCCTGTTAAAACAGACCTAACGCCAGGCTCTTTTAATGCTTCGGAAATATCTATGGATTTAATTTTTGCATGGGCATATGTGCTGCATAACATCTTTGCATGAAAACTATTTTTAACATATTCATCCACATTATATTTTGCTGCCCCGGTTACTTTGTCCCATGCTTCTTTTTTCAGAATGCTATTGCCTAAAGCCGTCAATTCATTTTCCTCCCTATTTTATTATGATGTAATCACCGCAATTTAATTGAGAAACAACAGCCCTCATGGCTTTTGCGATATCCCTGCACAATATTTTTTGCTCTTCAACGTCTTTTGCTATTAGTATTAACGGATTTCCTCCAAAAACTCTTTCTTTATTTAATGTAATATAAGCAATTATTTCAGCTTTTTCTTTTGCCATATAATTTCTCCTTAAGATTTAATTATTTGTCTTGAAGCGGATTTTTCATTAGTTCAGGATTCTTTTTAACATTTTCTAAAATTGGTGTTTGTCTTATTGTATCAATGAAAGCTCCTTCATCCCTTATTATTGGAACTATGGCTAAAGCAATTTTACCTGAACTGAATTGTTTTCTGATAAAATTATATCTTTTAACACCAAGTCTTCTGCAAACTTCAAAAAGTATTGCCTGCCTTTGACCATAATTATCAAGAGTGATTCGGAAATGTTCCTTTTTAGGAGATATTACAGCTCCAATACCTTCTGATTGTACTAATTTTCTTGAGTTATCAGTTCCTAATAAATTAGTAACAAATATATTATCCACGTATAGTTCAGAATTTCGTACTTCAATTTTACCTATTTTAACTTCGGCAAGATCACCAACATTATGTCCCTTTGAAAATCTTCTTAATATTAAAAATGTAATAGTACCGGCTATTACACCAACTGTAATATTCACCCACATTATAGAGCTGTTCACCGCATGCATGGTTATTTCAGAAATAAAAGATACTAAAAGAGCAAAATAATTTCTTGCTTCATATGTTTTAGCGATACCATCTATGTAAGCATCCCCTCTTTTAGCATATTCGGTACTGTCAACAGCTTTTAGGCTTTCCTTTTCTATTTTTCTGATATCCCTGAAATGCTGTATACCCAATGTTAGAAAAGTAACAGCAGAATAGTTCTTAGCTAAAAAAGCAGGAACGACAACAGCCCCTAAACAAGCGGCAACAGTACCTGAAACTAAATTTAATAAATATCCGTTGGGATAACTCGGGTACTGTCTATAATCCTGTATTATGGTCAATATTCTTGCTAAACTGCCCATAACTACAGCAGTACCTATAAGGATAAGTTGCTGCTGTGATATAATTTCTTCTTTCATTATGACCTCCAATTAAATTTTCGCTTAAATTATCTCGTTTATATGATAACAGTAATACTTCAAACAACCTATGTGAGAGTTTTCATGAATGAGGAACACTAGTATCGTCCTGTACGAGTCTTATTTCTACACCTGTAAATATACATTGAATATTTTATTATTCTATTTTTTGACATTAATTATTCGAAATTATATGTATAAATCAGCAATGTAATGCTGTTTACAGAACGGTTATGTTAACGGATACATGGCAAGAAATTTAGTAGAGACGGCTCAAAGACAGATTCAGAAAATATGATTTTAGGTGCTCAATTAACTTCAAATATTTCAAATTCAGCAAGTCTTGGGAATGTGACCAATTCTGTTCCAGCTTAAATAGTTCTACATCTGTAGGATCTGATGAATTACAAAATGTAAAAGATAAAGTGCAAGAAAGTGTTTATAACAACGGGATACTTTAATAATTACCATACCACCCTAATTTGAAAGGGATTCTAACCTATTATTATGAAGTTTGCGTTAGTCGGACTATTTCGGCAATGTACCTTTGTAGAAGTTCTCAAAATATTACGTGCATTTTGTCTTATATTTAAATCACCTATCTTGAAAAACTTTGCTTATAAATATTTCTGAGTTTAAAAACCTTCAAATTCATAAACAAGCTTAAAATAATTTCTAAACTTAGTTTTATAACATATTATTAATTAGTTAATATTCTTTTGAAAGGGCTAAATAAATGAATCGCAAATGCATAATAAATTTTTTGAAATCATTTATTGCAAAGAATTATTTCTTTATTTTACTTATTGTAATAGTATATTCATTATTCTCATTATTTTTTATAAATCATTTTCATTTTAATACTCAAATAAACGGAGTTGATGTATCGCTAAAATCGCATGATGAAATTAAGGATTTATTTGTAAATCACATTAATAATTATGAGTTGAAGCTCATAGAAAGAAATGGAATAATAGAAACAATTTCTGTAAAAAGTTTAGGCATAAATTATAATGACAAAAACAGTTTGTCAGATATTTATAAAATACAAAATTCTGCTATATGGGTAATTTCATTATTCAAAATACAAAAATATTATATTAACGATTTATATATATTCAGCCATGAAATATTTGAAAATAGTATAAATAGTTTAAACTGCTTAAATCATGATATCATTAGACCTAAAAATGCAAGTTTTTTGTATGTGAATGGTTCCTATAAAATCATTAAAGAAGTTTGGGGAAATAAAATAAACAAGGATCTTTTAAAAGAAAGGATAAAACATTCCATATTGTTAGGAGAACGAACACTATATTTAAACAAAAGTAATTGCTATGAAAATCCTAAATATACAATGATCTCAGACAAAACAATGGAAATTTATTATATGATTAACAAATATTTAAGCGCTAAAATCATTTATATATTTGGAAATAGAAAAGAAATATTGGATAAAAGTATAACTAATAAATGGGTTGTTATAAATGATGATTTAGAAGTTTATGTCAATAAAGCTAAAATATTGGATTATGTGAAAAATATAAGCAAAAAGTATGATACTATGGGTGCTGCAAGAAATTTTAACACATCTACAGAAAAAACCATAGAAGTAAAAGGCGGTTTGTATGGTTGGAAAATAGATGCATGGGCTGAATCCGAAGCTCTTATTAAAAATATAATAATGGGAGAAGTAATAGAAAAAGAACCTATCTACATTCAAAAGGCTCGCAGTAGGGAAGAAAATGATATTGGAGATACTTATGTAGAAATTAATATAACAAAACAGCATCTATGGTTTTATAAAAACGGAAAGCTATTAGTTCAAAGTAATATTGTAAGCGGCAACCCCAATAAGGGACATCAAACTGTTCTTGGTACTTATGCGCTTAATTATAAACAAAAAAATGCAATTCTTAAGGGGGAGGATTATGAAACCAATGTGAATTACTGGATGCCCTTTTATGGAAATATCGGCATACATGATGCAAAATGGAGATATGCTTTTGGAAAGGAAATCTATAAACATGCCGGCTCACATGGATGTGTTAATGTTCCGCTTAATGTAGCTCAAACAATTTTTGAAAATATTGAAGCGGGTATCCCAATTATTTGTTATGAGGAATGATTCGAAAAAGATTAAGGTATCTGATGTTCCATATTTATTCTAAGCTGATAAAAATCTGTTTAAGCGCATTATAAGTGGGTAAACATACCCTAGATACTAAATAAGGAGGATTTTAAATGAGCGTTAAGTGGAATGGTACTAAACTGTTGAAAACTATTGCGGGAAATGAAGCCGCAGCCGCTAAATTTTATAGAGATATTGCAGCGGAAGCAAGAATCGGAGAAAAATTTTTTGAGATACTGGCTACAGATGAAGAGCGGCATGAGAAAATTTATAATGCCTTGATGGACAAACATTCCAAGGATATTGAAGTGGAATTGGATGAAACAGATGCAGAATACATGGACTCGCTTATTGAAAATAATCTTGTGTTTGATGAAATGCTGATTGAAAACGCCAAGAAGCTTTTTTCAAAGGATCAAATCTTTGATCTGGCAGAAAAGGCTGAAAGGGATACCGTTATGTATGTTGTTGAACTTCAAAGACTATATCCTGACTTGGCAAGCGATGAAATGAATATCATACTGAAGGAAGAAAAATCACACTTAAAGATGGTTCTTGACAGAAAGAAAGAGAACAAGATGAATGTGAACCTGATGCTGTAAAATATAAAAGTACTGGGCATTTATTAATAGATATTTAAGAGAAAAAATCAATTGAACAGATTTTTTCTCTTTTTCACGTGTAAAATATTCACAAAGTTACATATATATGCAAATTAATGAATATTATTAATCAATATAAATAAGAATATCCTTTGGTAATGTTTGTTTAAGCAATGATACCAGTTTGGTTTTATCCATTTTCTTTCCGTTAATCAGCCATTCAATAACCATATCGGTGCCACCTCGAGATGCTATATCAATAGCAAAGTGCATTATTTCAGAATTAATATCAGCACCCTTAATGGCAAGATATCTCTCGTATGTCTTTTTAGTAACCGAAATGTCATAATTTCGAAGGCCGTTAATATCACTGCTTGCATAAGCGTTTTTCAATATACGATATTTATCCTCATAAATGTCAAGGTAATGCAATAATGCCTCCTCCCAACTCAAATCATCTGTAATACGCCCAAAACTTATTTCACAAATTTGGTCAAAGTACCAACCAACAAGATCATATTTATCCTTAAAATGGCGGTAAAAAGTCTTCCTTGAAAGAGATGTACCTGCTACTATTTCTCTGACCTGTATTTCATCAAGATTCTTTTTTATAAGCAGTTTCTCAAGTGATTCTGCCAATATCTTTTTAGTATTCATGTATTTCTCCTAAGCTTTTTAAGCATGCGAGTGAGTTTTCAGCATCTATAGTAATTATACTAAATTATAAACAGACGTAAATACTTAATAACTAATCAGAAGGAATTATTTTATTTTTTACGGTTAATTGTATTACAGTCGATGCGCCTTCTTATTACGAGATATTGTTAATACACTACTTGGGTTAGAAATCTAAAATTAAAAGAATTGTGCAAACTTTACTAACGCTTTTTTAAAAAGCATATTATTCTATTGTATAAGCATAAAGTTAAGATATTAGATTATTTGACGGTTGTTTTTTATATTATTGTCTTTTATAGAATTGAATTGTCTTGTCTTGTTCTAAAATTGTTAGAAGGGAGGTGAATTGATGAATCATTTGGCAGAAGAATTAATGCATGAACTTACTTGTGAGACCGTATTTGTCATTCCGGTTCTTGGAGGAATAGAAGTACTTGAATCAGTGGTAGTGACATGGGTAATAATGGCAATTCTACTGATTGCTTCGTTATTGCTAACAAAAAACTTAAAAGTGGACAACATAGGTAAAGGTCAGTTGTTATTGGAAGCAGCTGTAGGAGGTCTTCAAAATATGATTGAAGGTATCACTGGTGACCACGGCAAGAAATTTGTGCCATATTTGACAACTGTTCTTATTTTTTTAGGAATAGCTAACACAAGTGCTCTTTTTGGATTTAAACCGCCTACCAAAGACTTAAATGTGACTTTAGGACTGGCAATAATGAGCATAGTATTGACTGAGTGGGCCAAATTTCAAAAAAAAGGAGCCAGAAAATTTTTCAAAAGTTTTGCAGAACCTGTAGCTGTCGTAGCACCAATAAATGTTTTAGAAATTTTTATTCGACCATTGTCGCTTTGCATGAGGCTTTATGGGAATGTTCTTGGAGCTTTTGTGGTCATGGAATTAATAAAGCTCATAATTCCGGTTGGTGTACCTGTTCCGTTCAGTTTGTATTTTGATATTTTTGACGGGCTTATTCAGGCATATGTCTTTGTTTTCTTAACATCACTTTTTATTAAAGAAGCAATTGAATAATATTTTACTAAAAAAAGAAAGGGAGTATTTTTTATGACAACTTTATTAGCACTAGGTGCTGGAATAGCAGTACTTACAGGTATAGGAGCAGGTATCAGTATCGGTATGGCAACAGGCAAGGCTACAGAGGCAGTGGCTAGGCAGCCTGAAGCTGAAGGAGCAATCACTAAATTGTTACTGCTTGGATGTGCACTGGCAGAAGCGACCGCTATATATGGGTTCGTAGTAGCAATATTAATAATTTTGTTCCTAGCTTAAAAAGCATAAAGGTATTTTGTAAAAAAAGGGAGGCGAGGACGTTGCTCAAATTAAATATTAATCTCTTGTTCACAATAATAAATCTTCTTGTTCTATATTTATTGATGAAAAGATTTTTATTTATACCATTAAATAATGTAATGGAAAAAAGAAAGAATTTACTGGATCAAAAGTGTGCAGATGCTAATTTGATTAAGGATAATGCATTGAAATTAAAAAGTGAATATGAAGATGCTTTGAAATCTGCAAATGATATATCAAAACAAATTATTGAAGAAACAAAAGCAAAAGCTAGAATTGAATACGACAACATAGTAAAAAGTGCAAACGAGGAAGCCGGGAAAATAATAGCAAACGCGCATCAAAATATCGAATCTCTGCATAGTAAGGAACTTCTTAAGATGAAATCAGAAATTATTAATCTTGCTGTAGAAACTGCAGTTAAAATAATTGGCGCCAATGTAACACAAGAGAGCAATAAGATTCTATATGAAAGGTTCTTAAACGAAGCAGGTGAATTATATGATACAAAAGGCAGCAGATGAAAATAGGGAAAAACTGTCAGTGATTATTTCCTATGTAACTGCGCCTGATGATGCGCAGTATGAGAAAATTAAGAATTTTCTGGCGAAAAAATATGAAGTAAATATTACAGATATGAAAATTGATTTAATAGAAGAACCTAAACTCTTAGGTGGATTTATCATACGCGTCGGCAATCAGGAATACGATTACAGTATGCTCGGCCTGCTTAACCAAGTAAAGCAGGAAGTTCTATGCAGCAATATTAACTTTTCAAACTCTAAAGAAATAATATCTTTACTTAAAACGAAAATTGAAAATTTTGAGTTTGAAAAAACTGAAAAGGAAGTTGGATTTGTAAAACGTATTGGTGATGGTATAGTTTCTGTAGAAGGCATAGATCATGCAATGTTTGGCGAAATAGTAATTTTTGAATCCGGTGTTAAAGGAATGGTTCAGGATATCAGGATTGATGATATAGGATGTATTCTATTTGGAAGTGAAGCTGGTTTAAAGGAAGGTTCACGTGTAATCAGGACAGGCAAAATATCAGGCATTTTTGTAGGAGACAATTTGTTAGGAAGAGTAGTCGATGCCTTAGGCGACCCCATAGATGGGAAAGGAGAAATTCTGGCAGATGATTTTCGTCCTATCGAATATAAAGCACCAAGCATTATTGATAGGAAGTCAGTTAATACACCATTACAAACAGGAATTTTGGCAATTGATTCAATGTTCCCCATAGGCCGCGGGCAAAGGGAACTTATTATTGGTGACAGGCAGACAGGAAAAACAACCATTGCTACTGACACAATAATAAACCAAAAAGGGCAAAATGTAATTTGTATATATGTAGCTATAGGACAAAAAGCATCAACAGTTGCCAAAGTTGAAAACACCTTGAGGAAGTTTGGGGCCATGGATTATACAATTATCGTTTCAGCAACTGCAAGTGATCCGGCTTCACTGCAATACATTGCTCCATATTCTGGTACTTCGATGGCAGAATATTTCATGTATAAGGGAAAGGACGTATTGATAGTCTATGATGATTTATCTAAACACGCGGTAGCATACAGATCGCTGTCTCTTTTGCTTGAACGTTCTCCAGGCCGTGAGGCCTATCCGGGAGATGTTTTCTATTTGCATTCCAGACTTCTTGAAAGGTCCAGTAAACTTGTACCGGAATTAGGAGGCGGTTCTATAACTGCACTTCCAATAATTGAAACACAAGCAAATGATGTTTCAGCATATATACCTACTAATGTTATATCTATTACGGATGGCCAGATATATTTAGAGAGTGATTTGTTCTATGCGGGACAGCGTCCTGCTGTTAACGTTGGACTATCTGTGTCACGTGTAGGCGGTGCTGCACAGTCAAAAGCAATGAAAAAATCTTCAGGAAGCATTCGTATAGATCTTGCTCAATACCGTGAGATGGAAGTTTTCACTCAGTTCAGTTCAGATTTGGATGAAACTACACTTTCACAGTTAAATTACGGGAAAGGCCTAATGGAACTTTTAAAACAACCTTTATGCGAACCATTAAGTATGGCAAAACAGGTTATTTTACTTTGCGTTGCAACTAAAAGAGGAATGACAGGTATAGATATTAATAATTATAAGGAATATAAGAAAGGAATGTTGGAATATTTTGAACAGTACCATTTGGATATTATTCATGAACTGGAAAATTCAAAAGTACTGAGCAATGAACTTGAGATAAGAATATTAGAAGCAGCATCCGATTATAAAAGCAGGTGGTAGTATATGTCAAACGCGAGAGAGATCAAAAATAGAATAAGCAGCGTTAAGGATACCATGAAGATTACTAATGCAATGTTTATGATTTCTTCTTCAAAATTGAAAAAGGCGAAAAGTAACCTTAAAAATACTCAACCCTATTTCTATTCCTTACAAAAAGCCATTGTTCGCGTAATAAAAAGAATACCTGAAAATGTAAATCTTAGTTATTTTGATGATAAACCTGATAAAACAAACAGGAATATTGGTTATATTCTGATAACAGGAGATAAGGGTTTGGCCGGCGCTTATAACAATAATGTTATTAAAATTGCTGAAGATGAAATTAAAAAAGCTGGAAACCATGTTATGTTTGTAGCTGGTAATGTTGGCAGAAGCTATTTTGAGAACAAAGGAATTAATTATGACACTGAATTTAAATATACAGTTCAAAATCCTACACTTCACAGGGCAAGGGTTATTTCAGGAAAGATTGTTCAAATGTTCAATGAAAAGGAACTGGATGATGTCTATATCATATATACAAGAATGATTAATTCAATGGAAAGCAAAGCTGAAATACAGAAGATTTTACCTTTAAAAAAAGCTGATTTCACCGACGAAAGCAGTTCAGTCGATCTTGTAGATGAAACGAATTATCTACCTACACCACATGATGTATTAAACAATTTGATACCAAATTTCGTAACTGGTTTCATTTATGGTGCTTTAATTGAAGCTTATTCATGTGAACAGAACGCCAGAATGATGGCGATGGAATCAGCTACTAATAATGCAAAAGATATGTTAAAAGAATTATCAATTATTTATAATAGAGCTAGGCAAGCCGCCATTACTCAAGAGGTAACAGAAGTAATCAGCGGTGCTAAAGCTCAGAAAAGGAAGTAGCTATGAGTAAAGGAAAAATTGTTCAAATTTTAGGTCCTGTTGTAGATGTTGAATTTGATGGAAGTAATCTGCCCTCTATAAAGGAAGCACTAGAAGTAATTTATAACGGTGAAATACGCGTTATGGAAGTAGCACAGCATGTTGGTAATAATGTTGTTCGATGCATCATGCTTTCCTCCAGTGATGGCCTTTTTAGGAACATGGAAGTAATTGCAACAGGCGATGGAATCAAGGTACCTGTAGGAAAGAAAACACTTGGACGATTATTTAATGTAGTAGGAAATACAATAGATAAAGAGGAACCCTTGAAAAATGCGGAGAAATGGGTTATTCATCGAGAACCTCCTAAATTTGAGGAACAGAACCCGGTTGTAGAAATTCTGGAAACAGGAATTAAGGTAATAGATCTTCTTGCACCTTACGCAAAAGGTGGTAAGATTGGACTGTTTGGTGGAGCAGGAGTTGGCAAAACAGTTTTAATTCAGGAGTTAATACGAAATATTGCAACAGAACATGGGGGTTACTCTATTTTTACAGGAGTGGGAGAACGTTCAAGAGAAGGTAACGATTTGTGGATAGAAATGAAAGAATCTGGTGTATTGGACAAAACAGCACTTGTATTTGGTCAAATGAATGAACCACCGGGAGCACGCATGAGGGTCGCAGAATCTGGTCTCACTATGGCTGAATATTTCAGGGATGTCGAACATCAAAATGTATTATTGTTTATTGACAATATATTCAGATTCGTACAAGCAGGATCCGAGGTTTCAGCACTTCTTGGACGTATGCCTTCAGCAGTAGGGTATCAGCCTACGCTGGCAACAGAAATGGGTGAACTCCAGGAAAGAATAGCATCAACTAAAAATGGTTCTGTTACATCTGTACAGGCAGTTTATGTACCGGCAGACGATTTGACTGACCCAGCCCCTGCTACTACATTTGCTCATTTGGACGCTACAACTGTACTGTCCAGAAAAATCGTTGAACAGGGTATTTATCCGGCAGTTGATCCGCTTGAATCATCCTCAAGAATATTGGAAATTGAGGTTGTTGGAAAGGAGCATTATTATACAGCAATAAAAGTTCAGCAGATATTGCAAAAGTACAAGGAATTGCAGGATATCATTGCCATACTCGGTATGGAAGAACTTTCTGACGATGATAAGCTTACGGTGTTAAGAGCGAGAAAAATTCAGAGATTTCTGTCTCAGCCATTCCATGTGGCAGAAGTGTTTACAGGTATCCCCGGGCAATATGTGCCGCTGTCAGAAACTATTCGGGGTTTCAAATCAATAATAGACGGCGAAATGGATGATTACCCAGAATGGTCTTTTTTCAATGTGGGTACCATAGATGAAGTAATCCAAAAATCGAAAAAGGGTCAGTAGACAATGAGGTGACTAACTATTAGATGTCAATACTTTTTTGAAAAATATTTTTTTCAAAAAATGGGTAACTTTAATAAAACCTTTAAAAAGATTTTTTAAAAGCTAATAATCAGAGATAATGCTGGTTGCCACTACTCAATCAGCGAAGCTTAGCTGGGTCGAAATCTATGCCATTTTTTTCAAGTGTAAAAATGACGCGGATTAATTTTTTGACAAGGTGAGAGCAAGCCACACGATGTGTTTTACCTTCTGCTCTTTTCTTTGCATAGTATTCAGCTAATACCATGTTGTATTGTATTAAAGGAATGCATAAATTCATCAATGTATAACGAAGATGAGAAGAACCTCGTTTTACCATATGACCACCGTATTCAGATATTCCAGATTGATAATAGCCAGGTTCAAGTCCTGCAAAGGAGAGCATCTGAGAAGGAGTATTGAATTTAGACAAATCTCCATATTCAGCATAAATGACTGCTGCTGACAATGAACCAATACCAGGAATAGTTAAAGACTTTGGATTGATTTCTTCAATTAAAGAGAGGATTTGTCCCTCTAAGGAATCTACTTCCTGAGCAGCTTGTTTATATAAAGCCATAAGGCTGTTTAACTGAGAAACAAAAATTTCATTGCTTTCACCAACTGAATTTCTTGCCAGTTCTTTTAACTTAAGAAATTTTTGCATAGAGAATTTGCCTCTAGAAATGCGGCGAAGGTTGTCGTACGACTGAGAGTTCATATGAGCCATTTTTTCAGCCGTGCCATATGTTTCTAAAAGATAGAGGGCAGTTTTACTGAACGATTATCAAAAAGTGGCTTAAATTCAGGAAATATATGATCCAAGACATTTGTTATTTTCACAATATAAAAACTACGTTGTTTAACAAGAGAATCACGAAGACGTGTTAATGACTTTAATGAGTAAGTATGATAAAATCCTATTGGATGGGGTTTGTATTCAACCGTCATTAGCCATCGAGCAATAGAAGCACAATCAATTGCATCGGTTTTGGTACGCCTTAAAGACTGAGACTTGTTAAACTTAGCAAGAAGAACAGGGTTAAATTCCATGAAGCTGTAGTGGGCTTTTTCAAGGAATAACTTCAGGTTTAAAGCATAATGACCAGTAGATTCAAACCCTATTTTAATTTGTTCTTGATTATCAAGAGAATTGAGAACCGATAGAAGTTCTTCAAAACCATCACTATTGTTTTTGATGGTAAAAGAGTTACAAACATCGCTTGATTCAGTAATAATGAAACAGTCGTGTTTGTACTTGGAAATGTCGATGCCGACAAAGCACATTATAGATACCTCCTAAAATAATATTTTGCACTGTTGTTTTCCACAAGGATTCCGGCTGTGTTTTCACGTAAATATAAACGTCTATGCGTTAACTAACTAATTACCAGTTAAGACGAAAAGTAGTGGTCTGAGTCACCTCGAAACAGTCAAAGCTGTAGAAAAATAGAAACAAATCCACAGTGCTTATTCATTATAACGGAGTAATAAAGATTACCCCAACAAAAATGTTGGAAGAAAGGAGAATAATCCAACCACCTCATAAAGAGGATAATTGGATTATACGTGAAAAATGGGTACCTTTGAGTTGAAAATAATTGCCATTAATAAGATATTTTACGAAGGTCAATCAAAGCAGCTAATATTGCCGTCAACAGATGGGTCAATGGGAATTCTGGCTCATCATGAGAACGCTGTTATAGCTGTAAGTGTTGGTGAATTACGTATTGAAACCTCCGAAGGAAAATGGATTGTTGCTGTTACAGGTGCCGGCCATGTTCAGATTGATGAAAATAAAGTAGTTATGATTGTGGACACTGTAGAACTACCTGGGGAAATTGATGAACAAAGGGCGTTGGAAGCGAAGGAACGTGCAGAAGAACAACTTAGGCAGAAGCAGAGTACTTATGAGTATTATATGTCAAAAGCAAATTTAGCCAGAGCAATGGAACGTTTAAAAATAAAGAAGAAATATGATTCAGGATTATAGCACTTAGCACCCTAATAGGGTGCTTTTCTGCCATTCTAAGAATGTGCTGGGTTAACTGCAACTAAGAATAATAATGCTCATAATGGAAACAATTAGATAGTGAGGAAAAATTATTGCGCTAACTTTCATAATTATAAGGAGGATTGTTATTGAAACCATATTTTACTGATTCAGCAAGCAGTGTTCTTGCCATAGCATCAGAATCTGCCGGAAAATTTGGGCAAATCAACATTGGCGCGGAACATATTCTTCTTGGGCTGATCCAGGAAAAGACAGGATTTGTTTCAAGAATTCTAAATGAAAATGGAGTAGATGATGAAATAATATCTGAAATGATCAAAAAATGGATTCCTGCAAGCGAAACGGTAGCTTTTCAGGTTGTTCATGATTATTCACCATCCGTTATGAAAATAATAGAGAGCAGTCACAGGCAGGCAGACTGGTTCCATGCTGAAGCTACAAGTTCAGAACATATATTTTTAGCAATTTTGCAGGATAAAGACAATATGGCGGTAAAATTGATGAGAGTATTGGGAGTAGAAGCTCATAAATTATATATAGACATGATTTTAGCCATGAAAGAGAGCAAATCAGGTTATAGAGTTAAAGAATCCTGTGATGAAAATGTTGCATGTATAAAAACAGAAACACTGGATAAGTACAGCAGAGACCTTACAGCATTAGCAAGAGCCGGAAAACTGGATCCTTTAATTGGAAGAGAAAAAGAAATCCGTAGAATGATACAAATACTAAGCAGAAGAAATAAAAACAATACATGTCTTATAGGTGAACCAGGTGTTGGAAAAACTGCCATTGCTGAAGGCTTAGCCATGCGTATTGCTCAAAGTAAGGCGCCGGATTCTATGCTTAATAAAAGAGTGGTTGCTTTGGACTTGGGAGGCATAGTAGCTGGAAGTAAGTTTAGAGGTGAATTTGAAGAGAGATTTAAAAAAATTATCTGTGAAGTAATAGATGCAGGTAATATTTTGATGTTTTTAGATGAAATTCATACAATTGTCGGAGCGGGTGGTGCAGAAGGAGCAATTGATGCTTCTAATATACTGAAACCATATTTAGCGCGAGGAGAAATACAATTAATCGGTGCAACAACTGTGGAAGAATATAGAAAATATATAGAAAAGGAAGCTGCTTTAGAAAGAAGATTTCAACCAATAGTAGTTGAAGAACCTACCGTTGAAGAATCTATAGAGATACTCAACGGATTAATTCAGAAATATGAGCAGTATCATAACGTATATATTTTGTCGGAAGCTGTTGAAGCAGCAGTGGTGTTATCTAACCGGTATATAAATAACAGAAGATTGCCTGATAAGGCTCTGGATTTGATTGATGAGGCTTGTGCAGCTATAAAATTAGTAAATTTTGATGTGTCTCAAAAACTCAAGGATATGGGAAATAAAATTGATCAGATGGAGTTAGAGATTAATAATCTAATTGCAAATGGAGATGTAGAAAGGGCTGAAAAAGTAAGTGAAGAAAATAAAGAGTTGCAGCATAATTACTATAAAACTATGGATTACAGCAAAAATAACAAAGATGAAAGGGTAATGACAATTGGTAAAACAGAAATAGCAGACGTAGTATCTGACTGGACAAATATTCCTGTAAAAAATCTAACAGAAAAAGAAAGCGAGAAACTTCTTAAGCTGGAATTATTGATGCATAAGCGTATTATAGGACAAAACTCAGCAGTAACGGCAGTGGCGAGGGCTATGAGACGCGGCAGAATAGGAATACAAAATCCAAACAGACCGATAGGGTCATTTTTGTTTCTAGGTCCGACTGGTGTTGGAAAAACAGAGTTAAGCAAAGTGCTGTCGAACATCATGTTTGAAAAAGAACAGTCTTTTATACGAATCGACATGTCTGAATACATGGAGGCTCATTCTGTATCGAAAATAATTGGTTCTCCTCCAGGGTATGTAGGTTTTGAAGATGGCGGGCAATTGAGCGAATTAGTTAGACGCAACCCATATTCATTAGTATTATTTGATGAGATAGAAAAGGCGCACCCTGATGTGTTAAATATTTTTCTTCAGATATTAGATGACGGCCAGTTAACAGATGCAAAAGGAAGAAAAATCAATTTTAAGAATACCATTATCATTATGACGTCTAATATAGGAGCACATAGAATTATTGAACCTAGAGTTATAGGCTTCACAAGTGCTGACAGTGCTCAAGAAAGTTATGATAAAATGAAATCAGATGTTATGGTTGAAGTCAAACGTACTTTTAAACCTGAATTCATTAACAGAATCGATGACGTTATAGTGTTTAGCAATTTAAATAATGATGACATGTGTCAGATAATGACATTGCTTGTGGATGAACTTGCCGACCGCTGTGAAAAATTGTTTGGAATTAAGCTTATAATTGAATATGCAGTAAAGCAGTATATTGTTGAAAAGCATAAAGATTCAACAATGGGTGCCAGACCATTAAAACGTGCAGTTCAGTTGGAAATAGAAGACGCTTTGACTAGTGAACTTTTGAGTAAGTACGTTGCACCTGGAAGCAGCATTTTAGTTAAGCTTATTGATGAAAAGATAGTTTTTACTGTAATAGAAAACATAAGTCGTAATAGTTCAGAATGCCATGAAAGATTATATGATAAAATTAAAAGTTAATATGGTATCGATAGCTTTGTTATGGAATTTCTGCATTTCCTTATATATGAGAAATATAAGTCGTTAAAGAAATACGAAAATGTGTTTAGCAGCATTGCTAAACATTATTTTTTTGTGCAGGAAATCTTTGTGATATCTAGATTGTTCTAATCTTTATCAGCATAAAAATCGCTGTCTAAATTTGTGCAAAAGAAGTAAGGTAAGTTGAAAATGTGTTGAAAAACTAATGAATTTCTAAAGTCTTTAATGTAAGAAAATTTTAAAAACTGTGCACTTTTCACTAACCACAATTTTTTGCAAGCAGTATAATGAGTTAAATTTAACAAGGAGGAATTGTTATGAGTTCTAATGAAACAAAATTACAAGATGTTTTAAAATCACGCGGCATAGACATTGCTCAAGTTGACGAGCAATTGGAAGCTGAAATACCGGAAGCAAAAGAATCTTCCAAGAAATTAATGGAAACTTACTACACCTTAAAAGTTACTGCTGATATGGAAGTTCCATACTGGTATAACAGAAGCTGGTGGGAAAACGATGGCGAATTAATTGAAGTTAGAAGAGCCAGAGCCATGGGATGTGCTTTAGCACACATGACACCAACTATTCAGCCTTATGAAAAAATAGTTATGAACAAGACAAAAAATGTCAGAGGAGGATTTCCTTTCCCTTGGACAACATCAAGCTTTTTCCTTGCACAAGCTGATGCTTTGATGGCAGAAGTTGATGCTCCTCCTGAGAATGAAGCCGATTCTGTAAGTCAAGTTGGTGCTGGCGGTGGAAACGTTACTAAAAGTTATGGCAATATTATTTCTCTGGCTAAGAAATTTGGTATGAGAAAAGAAGAAATTCCTGTACTAGTAAAAACATCTGAGCCTTGGAGAGGAATTTCTATAGAAGATTTAGCTGACAAATATTCAAGAACATTACCTGGATATGGACAATACAGAGATTTGATGGACAGTGTTGTTTGTATGTTTGATTCCTTTGCAATTGCGCAGGGACGTGAAGTATCAAACTATTATGTTCCTTTAGAATATGGCTTTGACAGAATCATAGAAATATGTAATGAAAAAATGGCTGAAGTAATGGGTGAAGCAGGCGATGACGGAATATTGGGCATGAGCAGAGGATATTACTATGCAGCTATGAAAGAAATCACAATGGGTTTGAGCAAATGGTGCGAAAATTATTCAAAACAAGCAGCTTACCTTGCTTCTGTTGAGATGGATCCTGAATTGAAAGCTAACTATGAAAAGATTAAAGAAGTTATGGGTAATATAGCACATAAGAAACCTGCAAACTTCTGGGAAGCTCTGCAAATGACAGTATGCTGCCATCTGGGCGTTACAAATGAAGACGCAATGTCCGGATTATCTATAGGTAGAATTGGTCAGGTATTGCAGCCATACTATGAACATGACATTCGTGAAGGAATAATGACTGATGAAGAAGTAATAGAACTTCTTGAATTGCACAGAATTAAAATAACTTGTATTGAATGTTTTGCTTCTGCCGGAGTATCAGGCGGAGTTCTTTCGGGAAATACATTTAATAACTTGTCAATGGGCGGTTTGAACAAGGAAGGACTTACAGCAGTTGTTCCATTGGAATATTTGATTGTTGAAGCAGGAATGAGAAACAAAACTCCTCAGCCAACATTGAGTGTTTTATATGATGAAAAAACACCTGAAGATTTCCTTATGAAGTGTGCTGCTTGTACAAAACTTGGACTTGGATATCCTGCATGGATGAACAACCAAGGCGGCATCAATTACATGCTTGACAACTATGGACCGGAAGGCATGAATCTTGAAGATGCAAGAGCATGGTGCCTTGGTGGATGTCTTGAATCTTCACCTGGCTGTTTCCAGCCATTACATTTTGACGGAAAAGTAACTTGGGTACCTGGAGGAGCTTCACCAACTTGCGGTACAGGAGTTCACTTCCTTGCAATGCCAAAGATACTTGAACTTGTATTGACAAACGGCGTGGATAAGAGAACAGGCAAAAGAGTATATCCTGCACATAATAAAAATCTGGATTCATTTGAGGTCATTTATGAGCAATGGAAACAATACATGAATGATTCAATACTTATTCTTAATAAAGTAAATAACATTCAGATGGATGTATGGAGAAAATACCTTATGCCAGCTGTTAACTCTTTGTTGAAACCTGACTGCTTCAGAAAAGGCCAGCACTTGGGTACTATGGGTGCTAGATACAATGCCAGCATCAATGTGGAATCATGCGGAACTATTACATTAATAAACTCATTAGCTTCTATTAAGAAAAACGTATATGATGACAAGAAGTTTACACTAGAAGAAATGACAGATGCAATGATCAACAACTTTGGTTTCAAGACTGCTTATGAAACAGGAGTATTCTCGCCAGACTTCAGAGAAAGCACTGAAAACAGCCCTAAATATGAAGAAATATTTGCAGCTTGTGTAAATGCACCTAAATATGGAAATGCAATACCATATGTTGACCAATTGCTTAAGAGATACGAATATGACATGTATGACATGGTACACAGCTATCATTCATATTATGGTAAACCATTATACTTATGTCAGATTTCAGTATCAACACATGGCCCTCAAGGCTTTATTACTTTAGCAACAGCTGATTCCAGACTTGCAGGAACAACATATTCAGATGGTTCATTGTCAGCAGCTCCAGGAACAGATAAGAATGGACTTTATGCATTGTTTGAATCTGCAACTGTATATGATCACGGTATACACCAGAACTCTCAAATGAATCTGAAACTTCACCCTTCAGCAGTAAAAGGCTTGAACGGAACAAGAAAACTTCTTGACGTTGTAAGAGCTTACATGAGAAAAGGTGGATTCCACGTTCAGTTCAATGTTGTTGACTCTAAGACATTAAGAAGTGCGCAGGTAACACCTGACAAGTACAGAGATCTAATGATCCGTGTTGCAGGATTTACACAATACTGGTGTGAAATCGGAAAACAAATCCAGGATGAAGTAATATTCAGAACGGAATACGACGAAGCATAAAAAAATAATTATTGGAGGTATTATAATGAAACATTATGATTGTAAAAATTATATAAATTTAGACTGCGAAAAAGGACAATGCGCATTAAGTAAAAATTTAATTCCAATAGATGGAGAAGGCAGCGATGCATGCCCTATGTTCATTCAGGCTGAAAAGTGCGGAGTTTGCAAAAATTTTGCTGATCCTGACAAGTATGGGGTAGGAACTTGTAAAGGTTTTACAAAAGAAAACTGGGCATATGCTTCTTGTGGAGCATTTGCATGTGAAAAGTTCAGTAAATAATAAAAAAACAAGCAACTATAGGATTTGATATGGATAAAGAAAATATAAAATTAGGCACTGAAAAAAAAGGTTTGATATTTGACATACAGGCATATTCAGTGCATGACGGCCCTGGTTGCAGAACTAATGTTTTCTTTGTAGGTTGTCCAATGACATGTAAATGGTGCGCTAATCCTGAAAGCTGGAACAAGAAAAAACATATTATGTTTTCGGATAAAATGTGCAAATGGGAAAAGGGATGTGCGGCATGCAGAAATGTATGCCCGCATCACAACATAAAATTTGATCAGTCAGGCAAACCAAGCATAGACTGGGGCATTTGTATGAAGTGTGAAACATTTGACTGTGTCAATATTTGTCCAAACAATGCTTTCAAACAGGTTGTTAAAGAATATTCGGTTGATGAACTTGTTGCATTATTGAGGCGGGATTTCAACAGTTGGGGTCCGGACGGAGGAGTAACATTTACAGGCGGAGACCCACTGATGCACTATGAATTTTTGCTTGAGGTATTAAAAAAATGTCGTTCACTGCATATTCACACAGCAATTGAAACCGAAGCTTATGCAAACCAGGAAGAATTTTTGGAAATTATGAAATACATCAATTTTGCATTTATTGATGTCAAGAACATGGACAGAGAAAAACATAAGCAAGGGACCGGAGTTTATAATGATTTGGTATTTTCGAACATCAGAGCTCTGGTAAAGTCAGGATGGAACGGAAGACTAGTCCTAAGACAGCCAACTATAGCAGGATATAATGACAGCATCGAAAATGCCCAAAAGTTAATTGAGTTTATGAATGAAAACGGATTATATGAAATTAATCTGCTAAAATTCCATAGACTAGGTCTTACCAAATGGGAGCAGTTAGGAAAAGAATACGAATATAGCAATCATGGAGATATGACAGATGAAAAAATGGAATTTCTTCAAGAGTTGTATTTAGATAATAATATAGCATGCTATATTGGCGATGATACTCCTTTCTGATATACATTTGAAACACAGTAGAGCTGATGAGTATGAAGAAGAATTCATTTCGTCAGCTTTTCTAAAATTGAAACACAAATATAAAAATATAACATGGAGGAAATAAATGAAAACAGTAAAAAGAGTAGTTCTTTATTTATTAGGGTTTTTGGTATTAGCAATTGGTATTAATATTTCAAAACGAGCAGGGCTCGGTATTTCTCCTGTTAGTTCTATTCCTTATGCTTGTGAGCTTGTTTGGGGAATTGAACTAGGCAAAGCAACATATTTTGTATATATGGGTTTAATGGCATTGCAGATAATCTTATTGAGGAAAGACTATAAAGTAAGAAACTTGCTGCAGATAGTTCCTACTTTTATTCTTGGTACTTTTATAACTTACACCAGCACTAAATACTTATTGTTTTGGCTGCCTGAACCCAGCACCTATGTAATTAGACTTGTATATCTGGCTATCAGCATAGTGGTTATAGGCATTGGAGTTTCAGGATTTCTTATTCCTAACATAATGTCCCTTCCGGCAGAAGGCCTTTGCGCAGCTATCGTTCAGGTAAGTAAGGATAAAATCAAATTTGGTAATGCAAAGGTTGGAGTTGATACAGGCATGGTTTCGGTTTCAGCAATCCTGTCTCTTGTATTTCTAGGATCTTTGGCTACAGTAAGAGAAGGAACAATTTTAGCTGCATTACTTGTTGGAAAGGTTGTTGGTTATATTATGAAAAATTATAAGCCGAAAATTGTTGAGTGGTTAGATAAGGGCGAAAATACTAGTGAAAAACCTATCGATAAAGAAGCTGTTTAAGTGTAGTGTAATATGATTTCTTTGAGTTGGTGACATAAAATAATTTGAATAGTCAGTTGTAAATTTTATTTTATCATACGAAGAGGTAATTATGAATATTCAAGATGCTCATATATATCCATACATCAAAAATTATTTAGATCGGATTCCAGTAGCAACCTTCAAGAAAGGAACCTATTTTTCAAAGGCAGAAAACAGAGATAATCAGATTTACTATATATTGAGTGGGAATGTTAACGTCGAAAGCTTCTCAGAGATGGGGAAAAAAGTATTGGTAGATAGTATATCGGAAAATGAGTTTGCAGGTCAAATAAGTTATATAAGACAGTCTAATTTTTATTGTAATTCTTTAGCTGTGACAGATGTAAAGATGTTGTGCTTAAAAGAGGACTTAATGAGCATCTTGATGAAAAATCTTGAATTTTCAACAGTATTTTATTTTAAAACTAGCTCTAGAATTTATATTATGTATAAGAAAATGTTAATGAATAGCTTGTTTAGCCAATGTGAGCTGGTAGCATATTATATTATAGACAATTCTCATAAAGGTCAATTTGTCTACAAAAGCATTTACGATATTTGTGAAAAATTAAACATTAGTAGAAGGAGCTTTTATAATATAATAAACAAGTTTGTGGAGCTAAAAGTATTAGAAAAGGGTAGTGATTGTATCTATTTTGTAAAAGATGATAATTATTTAATAGAAAAATCAGATAATGTAAAACGGTTTATGGAAAATACTTATTAATGCTAGTGTTATTGAATATAAAGGATCTGACGGGAAATGCAGTTCATGGACAAACTTAGATATCATATTAATATAATAATAGACAGTAAATTGAAAAAGGAGGAACCAAGTGAAGTTCTCTTTACAATTAAATTGCGAGAACATTGATTGGAATAATGTTTCTGAATTATTAAAACGTGTTGGTATGGGGTTTTATGATGGTGATGTTCATAGGAAAGCATTTGAGAACAGCCATAGTGTTGTCTTTGCTTTTGATGGAAAACAGTTGATCGGATTTGGTCGTGCAATTTCAGATGGAGCTTATGAAGCTGCAGTTTACGACATTGCAGTAGTTCCTGAATATCAAGGCAAAGGAGTAGGCAAGTCTATTGTGGAGAGTATTATGCAACGTCTACCTCAATGCAATATAATACTGTTTGCTTCTCCAGGCAAAGAACCATTTTATAAAAAACTACACTTTAGAAAAATGAAAACAGGAATGGCACTCTTCATTAAGGAAGAGCAAATGCAGTCAGACGGATTCATAGAGTGATGCTGCAGATAAAACGATTTTAAGTCGATGTAATTCTTGGAAAAATCAATCCACATTTTTACAATACTGAATAAATGAATTTGTCGAAGCATATATTATATTATAACATTTAAGTCACATATTTGTCATTGTGTGGCTTGACTTTTATCATTTCTTTCAATAAAATCTAACTAAATACAATTTGCAGAAGCATAAGTGTTCAGTAAATAAGTCTAAGGTGGGACATTGAAAAGAATTCCACTCTATATGCTTTAGGAAATCGATTGCGAAGGTTAGGTAGGATTATGATAATTGAAGACACTCAAATTTACCCATATGTTAAAGATTATTTAGATAAGATTACTGTAATAGCTGTTAAAAAAGGAACATGTTTTTCAAAACCAGACAACAAGGATGATCAGATTTATTATATTTTGGAAGGTATAGTTAAAGTCGAAAGTGTTTCGGCAGAAGGTAAAAAAACAATAATAGATGTCATATCAGAAAATGAGTTTGCCGGTCAAATCAGTTATTTTAGGAAAAGCAATTTTTATGGAAATTCTTTAGCTTTTACTGATATTAAGTTGTTATGTTTAAAATTGGGTGTCATTAACACTTTGATGAATTATCCGGAATTTTCAAGTTTCTTCTATTTTAAAACGAGTGCTAGACTTTATCAAATGTATAAAAAGATGCTTATGGGTTATTTATTTAGTCAAAGTGAACTGGTTTCGTATTATATTATAGCGAATTCAATTAATGGTAAATTCATTTTCAAAAGCATTGACCAAATTTGTGAAAATGTTAACATTAGCAGAAGAAATCTATACAATATTCTTAACAAATATGAGAATGAAGGTGTTATCTTAAAGGCAGATAACGGTAAATACAATATAAATAAAGAAAAAATGTTAATAGAAAATTCAGATAAAGTTAAAAAATTTATGGAAAATAGCTATTGAACCTGATTAAAGACAAAGTTTTTGAATAATACATATCTATAATTCTACAATCACATATTAAGAGCAATTGTTTTTCTATGAAATAATTTTTAAGTGAACAACTATAGCAGAAACATAAGGAATTAGTATAACTGGTGGTAATATAATCTAATTAAATAAAAAAATAAAGTCTGGCATAAAACTTGCTTATATTATTTCTAAAATAAATTATAAGGAGGATATGCCATGAATAAGAAGCTGCTTATAGCTACCGGTATTGTTGCATTAGCTGTAGTTGGGTACCTGGTATACATGTATGTATTGATGCCGCCGTAACAAATGTAATTATAGCGTTAACTGTAATTTTAAATAAAAGGCAAAATATTAAGTGTCTTTATTGATTCATACTTTCGGAAAAAGTGAGTGTTCTCACTTTTTTTATTTAAGGCGATTCCTGGTTGTTCATATTTCTACAGTTGACTGTGAAATAATGGACAAGTGGAGAAACAAACAAAATAGTAATCGAAAAATTTACAATTTTCCAGCATGTTTAAAATGGCATGATACTTGCAATGTATTTAGCCAGAAAGTGGGAGCACTGAAAAGTAGCCTGACCTTTCTCCATACTTTTCTTCATAATATTTTCATCAGTAATTTGTACAATTGGAAAAATAAGATTCATTGTAATAAAAAATATAACGATCATACCTATAAGGAGGCAAATTAATGTTCATAATTCCGTTGTTAACAGTAGTCTTTGTTATTTGGTTAATATTTTATGCATTTGGAAATTCACACACTTCGTTTTACAACAACAATCCGATAAACTACAGCAGCAATCAAGGCTATAGCAAGGATAAGGCTCTTGAAATACTAAGAGAACGATATGCAAGAGGTGAAGTTTCTGATGAGGAATATCAAAAAATAAAGAGAAATTTGGAACTTTAAGCGGCTGCTGCAGCCAGGCTGGTTTTTAAAATGCGTGAGAAAAGTTAATGTTTATTAAATTTTTTATTTCGATAATTTGTCATATATGAAGCTGAATTTTTAATAATAATATTGACTTTGTACGTAAAGAGGAGAAGCAATGTGGAAAAAGCAGGTTTTACGAACATGAAAGTTACAAATATGTTCAGTGATATCGTAAAGAAAATTGTTATCATCAATGAAAAATAATTGTTTATAAACATGAAATGTTTCAAAGGAGTGATTGTATGAACTTTAGGAAATCTATGATATACCTTCTTATAAGTATTTTTATTTTGGTTATCATATATAACTATGTTATTCCGTTTCTTGCTTGGCAAAGTTACAATGCCAACAGCATGGGCATGCAGCGGTTTTGCAATGGTAGGAGCAAAGTTTGGATGGCTTCTGAACTTTGACATATCATCAGCGGACTATGTGCATCGAGTATCTGCTATGCTGTTCATTATATTGACTTTGGTTTCCATAATATATGAAGTCATAAGAGGTGTAAAAAACGATCAAAAATATCTGGCTTGGTCTATAATAGGCAAAAGCGGATACCAGCTTTTTACATTGATAATGTCGCTTTTACTCATCATAACTGGTGCAATAATATGGATATGTATTGAGTATGATTTGTCATTTGTTACATTTGCATTGCTGGTCCATGAATATCTTTCATATGTATTTCTTGCAAGCATAATCTGGCACATATATAAGAAAAGCCATGCGCTGATATGGCCAAAGTCATAAAACAAAAATTTAAGAAAGTGAGGGGCAAATAATGTTGCAAAAACCATGGTTTAAAGTTTTCATCTGGTTTATGGCTACCTTTTTCTTCTTCCTTTCAAGCGGTGTAATAATTTCAATCTTCGGTCCGGGTCCTTCAGAAAATGATGTTATGAGGTTTATGTCGGGTATGATGTCTGCAATGGAAAATTCCATTATGGGTATATCCATGAGCATAGAAAGCAATGATGCCTTCAGAAAGGTGATCCTTTTTTCGTATTCTATGCTTTCGCCAATCATAGCTGTCAGCATAGTTATGGGGTTTGCCATAAGATTTATGCACAGGAGGGACAAGGATGTTTGATAAAAAGAAGCTAAACTTCTTGAGGTTGTCGGTTCTATTTTCAGGCATGACAATTACCATACTGTTTCTTATGTGGAGCTCACCTAATAATACGAAGTCTGCAATGATGAACACCAGCATGGTCAGCATGATGAAGGACATGCATGTTTCGGATTTGAGCATGAGGGATTTGTTGCAAAATCCAGGTGCACAAAACTATCAACAGGAATCTGATATTGAGGAACATCATGAGGATTCACCTTTATACAAGATAGGAATCCTAACTACCAGTGTAGTATTCTTACTGATTCCGTTTTTAATTGGCGGTTCTGTGATGCTTGGCATAATATGGATAAGATAGGGGGATGGAATGGATATATTAGGATTAATAGGTCAACAGTATATGTTTCTATTGCTTGTAATATTGTTTCTAGGTTTTGGCCTTGGAACGTGGGCTGTGCTGAAGTCATTATTCAGTGATAAGTCAAATGCAGAAACATTTAAAAAAACTGCTGACCAGAACATGATTAAAGAAAAGAAAGCAACAAAAGAACTTAAACTTACAAAAATTATCGGAGGAATTAATATGAACAACGGATGGTTAAAATTAGGAGTATTTTCACTAGTGGGTCTGGTAATAAGCATAAGCATTTTAAGTTTCGTTTCAAACAGCAATGCTTACGGCATGAACATGTCAAACGTAATGAACACGAACAATACCATGAATGTTCAGGATACAATGAGCATGAACGGTATGAATACACAGGGAACCATGAACACAAACGGTATGAACACACAGGGTACCATGAACATGAATGGGCAGACTTCAAATTCATCGTATGATGCAAACATTCAGAATCAGCTAAACCAGATGCAGATGCAGTTAAATCAGTTACAGATGCAACTGCAAAACATGATGAATTCAGGAAACGGTCAGATGCAGACTCCAAGCACCAACACAAACAGCAGCGGAAGCATGAGCATGCCAATGATGTAATAAAGCTTAATAAAATGCTATTCACCATGTAAATATACAGCAGGAGCCACAACAAAATGTTGTGGCTTTTTAACTTTCTTCAAATGTCTGATACGCGTTTAGCAGCTTCTTTTTATATTGAATTCATGCTGTTGCTATGATGTATAAGAATGTAATCTGCAATCCTCCTTTCATTTAATGTTCCATTTTTGATTGCATATCCATTATCTTTTCAATTTCCACCTGAGTATCGTGGGATATATCATAAAAGCTTCCTAAAATATAGGCATGCATGTATGGAGGCATGTCAGGCATTTCCTTATCAGGGTTTATGCTTAACACATAGTTTCTGACAACGTCAGGTAGAGTATTTGCGGTTACCAGCAATAAGGGTGTATGCTTACCTAAATGGGCAAAGAGAACACCCGATAAAATATGGTACCATTTACTCAGGTCACTGTATGAAAATGCCCAGCCGCCGCTCTTGTTATGTTTCCATCCAAAACTGTCAACAGGGCTTTCATATCTGGAAAAGTTGACTGAAATAGAAAACGGATCGTAGCCGCTTATTCGGGACACATTGCCCTGTATCATGCTTCTGATTTGTGATTCGACAATTTCGCTGACTGTAAAAGCAGATCCAATAATATAGTAATTCTTGTTTTGGTTTCTTGATATGAAATTCTGGATTGGCAGAGGTATGTTGTTTTGTCCCACAATAATAATAGGAGTTCCTTTATGTGCTGCATAGAAGACTGAAATAATGCCTTCAGCATAATTTTCACCTGATATTACCATTACGTCATTTTTCCCTTCTTCTGATGTAGGGGGAACCAGGTTAAGTCTGAAGTCTGCCATTTCTGCGCATGCGCTGAACACATCTTCTGAACTTGTAATCCTATATGTTGTCAATCCGAATGTTCTGATATAATCTTCTACTCCCTTTGATACTGGTCCTGCAATCAGTATTTTTGCAGGAACATCCTCACCTGATGGATCCAGCCTCAGTATTTCATTTATGATCACGGGAGGCATGAAATTTCTTTCAGTGAACAGCACAGGTGCATTGACAGGGAAGTGAACTATGCTTGAGGCACATGTTCCGTATTGCCACATATCGGACGGCACGAGAATTACAGCATGCGGTCTCCAGTCAATATTTGTGCTGGGATAGACGACATTTGATACAGCAACATTAAAGTAATACATATCATCATAATTTACTCTCGTAGTGTTTACTGTTGCAAAAATATTTGTATAAAATGGTATGGAATTTTGTTGTAATGGATTGTTGTTTAATTTAAACATAATTTCACCTGCTTTCTATGTTTAATATATGATTGGATGTATGAGGTGATATTACTTATTAACCGTTTTTAAATAAGTTTACTAATTAATTAAATGATATTTCTGAGAAAATAATGAATAGAACAATATCCTAATAAAACAGCTAAATAAAAAATATTATGAATAATGTCTGCTTAACATCAAATAATACTTATATACCATATCAATCAAATAAAGGAGAAACTAAAATGGGTATAGTATCAAACAATCATATGCAATCATGCATAGATGCTTGCAACAAATGTGCACAGGCCTGTTTTGAGTGCTTTAATGCATGCTTAAATGAACCAGATTTAAACGCCAGGAAGAATTGCGTAAAAATTCTGGTGGAATGTGCAATGATGTGTCAGATGTCTGCTGCAACCATGTCAATGGGCGGTAGCTTCTCAACAGAACACTGCAAGATGTGCGCTCAGATTTGTGACAAATGCGCTGAAGAATGTGCAATGTTCAAAGATGATCATTGCAAGAAATGTGCAGATGTTTGTCGCATGTGCGCAGATGAATGCAGGAAAATGGCTGGTGCAATGGTTTAAAAATACAATTGAAATATTTCAGCTTGAGTACGAGACCGTTTCAAGTTTTGTATAAACTCAAAAAACTGACATAATTTTTAAGATGATTTTTACAAGGGCAGACCCCGGAAATGGGATCTCCCCTTGTTTTGTATTATATAGATAATTTTTTACATGTCAATAAAGACATAGTTAATGCTAAGATTTTAAAAGTTTAAATTTATTCAGGCATCCTATCTTCAAAGAATATGACAAGCTGTGAATGTATTTTTCCCCAATCCTGGCGGCGGCCTGTCCATTTTTTCGTAATGTCCATCATGGCCAGGTACAACATTTTTAGTAGGCTGTCATCATTGGGAAATACAGTCTTGCTTTTGGTTACCTTTCTAAGTTGCCGGTTGAATCCTTCAATAGTGTTTGTTGTATAAATCAATTTTCTTACTTCTTCCGGATATTTGAAATATGTTGATAAATTTGCCCAATTGTCTCTCCAGGATTTTGCAATCTTTGGATATTTTAATCTCCACTTTTCTTCAAACATTTCAAGTTCTGACAAGGCAATCGCCTCTGTTGGAGCAGCATAAACCCTCTTTAAATCAACCATCAGAGGTTTAATGTCTTTATATGATACAAATTTAGTCGTGTTCCTTATCTGATGAATTATGCATTGCTGCAATTCTGTCTTTGGAAAGACCGCTTCTATTGCCTGTGGGAAACCGCTCAGGCCATCAACACTTGCTATGAGAATATCTTCTACATCCCGATTTTTAAGACCGTTCATTATGGATAACCAGAACTTGGCGCTCTCATTTTCTCCAACGTACATACCCAGGACTTCCTTGATTCCATCCATATTGATTCCTATTGCTATGTATACAGCCTTTTTGACTATTCTTCCCTCGCTTCTAACATGAAAATGTATTGCATCCATAAATACGACAGCGTAAAGGCTTTCCAACGGCCTTTCCTGCCATTCCTTAACTATCGGAAGTATCTTGTCTGTTATTCTGCTTATTGTACTGTCTGAAACATCTATTCCGTACAAGTCCTGGAAATGACTTTCTATATCAGAAGTTGTCATTCCTTTTGCATACATGGAGAGTATCTTTTCTTCCATGTCCTGAGTTATGGTATTCTGATGCTTCTTTATCATCTGTGGTTCAAATTCACCATTTCGGTCTCTTGGAACATTGATGTCAAGATCTCCATAGCTGGTATGCATCGTCTTTTTACTGTATCCATTCCTACTGTTTTCGGTGTCCTTATTTTTGTAGTCATATTTGGAATAGCCAAGTTCTTCTTCCAATTCACCGTCCAGGCTTCCGTCTAGTACCACTGACAACATTTCTCTCATCATGTCTTTTACGTCGTTTCCATCTTTGAGAGGATGCTGCTTTAAATATTCACGTGTCATTTCTCTCAGTGCCTTTTTTTCTGGTGTTTCGTTTCTTCTTCCCATATTAAAAACCTCCAAAAACTGAGTATTTTTATTTTACATCAGTTTAGAGGTTTACACAATCTTTGAATCAGACCCTTGAGTTACCGGTAAGAAAGCTCTTGATAACATAATAATTTATTTATCAAGAGCTTTTCTTTGTTAGTTCTGCATAACCTATTTGTTACTGTTTTCAAACGGAGTATTTATTCTACATCAATTTAAATGTTAAAATTATTTGAATCGGATTCTATTTTAATTTATGTCATTTACTTTGTTTAGATGTTAGTATTACCTAATTGCATTATGATTTCAGGAATTACTTTTTTAAAATCCTCTACAATGCAATAGTCTGCTATTTTAAAAATAGGTGCATCTGGATCGCTATTGATTGCGATGATAGTATCAGAATTTTGCATTCCTACTTGATGTTGAATAGCTCCTGAAATTCCACATGCGAAGTATATTTTAGGTTTAACTGTAGTGCCAGTTTGTCCTATCATATGAGAGTGATCAAACCAACCTAATTCTACAGCAGCACGTGAACATGCTACTACGCCTCCAACAGTTTCTGCAAATTTTTTCAGAAGTTCAACTCCAGAATCATCTCCAAGACCACTGCCTCCTGCACAAATAATTTGAGCGTCAGCTAAGGATATGACATCTTTAGCGGTTTTTATTACTTCTACCAATTCAGTCTTTATATCTTCCTTTGATAGTTTAATGCGTAGGTTAATTATTTCGCCCTTATGAGCTGGATCTTTTTCTTTTTTATCCATTACCCCAGGCCTTACAGTAGCCATTTGAGGTCTTTTGTCTGGGCATGTAATTGTAACCATTAGATTTCCGCCAAATGCCGGCTTTGTTTGTTTGAGATTTCTATCTTCAATGTTTTTTTCAAGGTCTTCTGTATCTGCAGTTGTGTGTGTTTTCAGATAATCTATATAGTTTTGAGTGTTAATATCTAGCCTAGTAGAGTCTGCAGTAAGTCCGGTGTTTAATCGTGCTGCAATTCTTGGGGCAAGATCTTTTCCTATGTGAGTTGCCCCGAATAGCACAATTTCAGGTTCATATTCTTTTATAGCATCTGAGATGATTTTTGTGTAACCATCCGTAGTGTATCTTTTAAGTAGAGAGTCATTTGCAATATATACTATGTCTGCACCATAAGCAAAAAGTTCATCTACCAAATGGTTTATATTTTCTCCTATTAATATTGCGCATACTTTTGATTCTTCCCCTATTTCTCTTGAAAGTCTGTAGCCTTCACCAAGAATTTCTAAGGCAACATTCGTTAATCTTCCTTCTATTTGTTCTGCATATACCCATACATTTTTATTATCCTTTACCTTTGTAGACATGGTTTTCCTCCTTATATAACATGCGTTGCTCTTAGTTTTTTTAATAGATTTTCAGCTAATTCTTCTGGAGTATCTCCCTTTATCATTATCCCTTTACTAGTTTGAATAGATACAAAGGTTTTAGATACCTTTGTAGGAGAGGCTTCAAGTCCTACAGATGTTAGGTCCACTCCAATATCTGCTGAATTGTATGTTTTGATATCAAAATTTGCTCCTTTGAGTATGCCTTTTACTGACATATATCTAGGAATATTAAGCTCTTTCATAGTAGATATTACACAAGGCATTTTTATTTTTATAATTTCGTAACCATTGTCTAATTCGCGTTTTAACTTTAATAATTTATCATCTAATAATTCGAATTCTGTTACATATGTTACTTGTGGTAGTCCTAATTTTTCTGCAAGTTGCGGCCCTACTTGTGCGGTCTCTCCATCAATAGACTGTTGACCTGTAAAAATTATACTATATTCTCCGAGTTTTTTTATTCCAGCTGACAATGCGTTTGATGTTGCCCATGTATCCGAACCGCCAAGGGCTCTGTCGGAAAGTAAGACTGCATCATCTGCTCCCATGGCTATACATTCCTGTAATATTTCCTTTGCTTGTGGAGGTCCCATAGTTATAACAGTTACAGTTGTATCAGAATATTTATCTTTAATTTTTAATGCTTCTTCTAGTGCAGTTGCATCATAAGGATTTAGAATACTTTGTACACCATCTCTTATTAGAGTTCCTTTTTTATTGTCTATTTTTACTTCGCTTGTGTCTGGAACTTGTTTAACACATACAATTATTTTCATGTTCTATTCACCCACCTAATTGAATATATCGTTAGAGATAACCATTTTCATTACTTCTGAAGTGCCTTCGTACAATTCTGTAATCTTTGCATCGCGCATCATTCTTTCTACGGGATAATCTTTTATATACCCGTAACCTCCATGAAATTGTACTGCTTTTGTGGTTACATACATGGCTGTCTCTGAACATGCTAGCTTTGCCTGTGCTGCTTCTACAGTGCTTGGCAATCCTTTTTGTCTTTTGTCTGCTGCATTATATAGTAGAAATCTTGAGCCATCTATTTTTGTCTTCATTTTTGCCATTTCAAACGCTAAAGCTTGAAATTTATACAGAGATTTACTAAATTGTTTTCTTTCTTTCATATATGTTACAGCCTGATCAAATGCTCCTTGTGCTATACCTAGCGCCTGTGCAGCTATTCCAAGTCTTCCTACATCAAGAGAAGTCATAGCTATATTAAAGCCTTTTCCCAATTGACCAAGCAAGTTTTCTTTTGGTATGGTACAATTTTTAAAAATAAGTTCAGTTGTTATTGAAGCTCTGATACCCATTTTGTTTTCTTTTTTGCCGGTTGTAAAGCCAGGTGTACCTTTTTCTACTATGAAAGCACTTATCCCTTTAGTACCTTTAGATTTATCTGTCATAGCCATAATGATGTATACGTCTGAGACACCACCACCAGAAATAAATGTTTTTGTACCATTCAACAGCCAATGATCACCTTTGTCAACTGCTTTTGTTTGCTGCATTGATGCATCTGTGCCGGCATTTGCTTCTGTAAGCCCAAATGCTCCGATTTTTTTACCGGATAACAGATCTGGGAGGTACTTTTTCTTTTGTTCTTCAGTTCCATAAGTGAAAATTGGCCAGCAGCATAGGGCTATATGTGTTTGAACGATAACTCCATGAGAAGCACATACTTTTGATAACTCTTCTATTGCCATAACATATGTTACGTAATCCAATCCAGCCCCGCCATATTCTGTTGGAAGAGGCATTCCCATTACCCCTAATTTCCCAAGTTTTGAAATCGTCTCGTATGGAAATTTTGCATCTTCATCTAGTTCTTTAGCTATTGGTTCAATTTCAGCTTCAGCAAATTGCTTTATCATTTTTTTTATCATTTGTTGTCCTCTAGAATAACTAAATTCCATTTATTATTCCTCCTAATTTTTTTGCAAGCAAAATACATCTTGTATATGGGCTATATATTAGCAAGACTTATGCCAATAGTAGAGTAACGGTATTATTTATTATTGGTATCTGCTTATTATGAGTAATAACATAGGAGAAAAGCTATTGGTTAGCTAGACGAATTACCTTATTACAACCTTTATATAAAATAATTAAAATAAATTTTATTAAGTTTTCAGGTGTTGAAGCGCATTTAGTTTAGACAAATGTTTTATATTTTTAAGTGCTGTTAAGATTAAAATAATCCAAAGAACCATTATGGCAATTCAAAAATGACTTGATTTTTTATTTCATTTTCTAACATAAAATCATTTAGTGCTGAATTTAAAAAAATGAGTAATGCAGAAATGGTTTAATCAATACTAGGAAATTATATCTAATTGCTCAGGACTATAATTTTGATGAAGTTTCGAATATTCAATGCATACGTAGAATTTTATATAAGCCTTAAGTTCAACTTTAGGTAAAAGTTATTTTTGTGCTGGCATTTTGAAATGACAAACAATGCATTTTTGACTTAAAATTAATTATAATGCTTTTCTAATAGAGACAAATCCTATATTTATCAGTATAAAACTAGTTGGCATATAAATTGCTTTTGTAATAATTGACTAATAACTACAAAATTAAAACGGGGGTATTAGATAATGATAAAAAGACTTAGGACGTGATATTTTATGAAGACAGTATATGTGAAGTTGTGAAATGGTAAACGATTATATCAATAAAAAAAGAAAGGACGAAGTTTAAATGAAAAAAATTATGACTTGTATTATCTTAGTAATGCTATTATTATCATTGCTTGGCTGTAGCAGAAATGATGTAAATTCAGGGAATACACCAAATCAGGAAAGCTCAGAAAAAACCCTTAATATCACACTGGCAGATTATGGTTCAAGTAAAATGCCTCCAGCAGACGCATACAGATATGCTGTTGAGTATCTTAAAGAAAAAAGCGGTGGAAAAATAAACGTTGATTATGTTCCTGATGGCGCTTTAGGATATGAAGCAGAATCAATTCAGCAGTTAATGGATGGTACAATAGAAGCAGCAGTTTTAGGAACAAGCACATTTAGTAAGTACACAAATAAATTGGAAGTTTTCCAACTTCCTTTCCTGCTTAATGATTACGAAAAGGAATTAGCAGCTTTCGAAAGCCCAGAAGGACGAGCACTATTAGATTCAGTTGAAGAACTTGGATTTAAAATAATTACCTTCACAGAGAACGGTATGAGAAACTTTGCCAATAATGCAAGGCCTATTTTAAAAACTGAGGATCTAAAAGGGTTAAAGCTTAGAATTGCACCAAGTAATATGTTACAAAATGCCATGAACCTTTTAGGTGCAAATCCAACACCTTTAAATTATGCTGAAATATATACAGCTCTACAGAATAAAGTAATTGATGGAGAGGAAGTAAACATTACGTCTCTTTATGCAATGAAACACTATGAGACAATTAAGTATTTCTCAGAAATAGGCATGTATCCATTCCCTGCTGTTGTTGTTTTTAATCTGGATTATTGGAATTCTTTATCCGAAGAAGACCAAAATTTGATTATGGAAGCATTTAAAGAAGCAACAAAAAAAGAATTAACGGAATATCTACCTAACTTTGAAAAAATGGCAAGAGAAGAGTGTGAAAAAGCAGGTGTTGAATTCAACGTAATTGAAGACAAACAAGCCTTCAAAGACCTTGTAGCACCTCTTTATGAAGAATATAAAGATAAAGATCCTGATATAGCAGCATTCATAAAAATGGTTGAAGAACTTAAAAATTAGTTTTAATTTGCCCTCCCGGCTAGCTGGGAGGGCAAAGGTGAATTTTATAGTATGTTTAAAAATATTCTTCAAGGAGGTTATATACAATGGTTACAGTAAAAAGTATTTTTGATTTTATAGCCAAGCTTATTAAAGTTTTTTTGGGTGTACTGCTTGTTGTCATGCTTGTCGTAGCGTTGATAGAGGTTTTTAGGCGTTACATCTTAGGTCGATCGTTTGCTTGGGCAGAGGAATTAATAAGATATTTGATTATTTGGATTTCTTTTCTTGGAGCTGCTGTGGCGTACAAGGAAAATAACCTGGTTTTTTTTGATTTGGTTGCAAATAAAATTAAGGGCAAAGCGAAAATGATTCTTCTTATAATAACTAACACCATCACCTTGAGCATAATCCTTTTTGTTTTTTTAAATTCAGTAGAAACTATACTGAAGCCTTCTATTTTAACGCAAAAAAGTATAGGATTGCAAGTCCCTATGGTTATTCCATTCTTATCTGTTCCTTTAGGTCTGGGTTTAATGTTCTTATTTGGACTATATAAATATAGAGAAATCATTGCGGATTATGAAAATAATCAAATGTAAAAAATAGGGTGCCTATATGACACTACATTATAAAGATGGATGGTATAGATTATGACTTTATCGATTATTTCTTTTGCTGCTACCTTAATAGCTGGACTGCCCATAGCTATTGTATTGGGGGCAGCTGGGATAACACATTTAATTGAAATAGGAAATCCGGCATATCTTCATATTATCACTCAACGTATCTTTGCAGGGATGGACGTTGTAGGGCTGACCTGTATTCCTTTTTTTATCGTTGCAGGAGAGGTAATGAATGCTAGTGGTGTTACAGGAAAACTTTTGGAATTTATTCGTAGTGCAATTGGTCATTTTCGCGGAGGTCTGGCATATGCCGTTGTACTTATTGCAATGATATTATCAGCTATACTTGGATCAGCTAATGCTGTCGCTTCTATACTCGTAGCAACAATGATTCCAGAAATGTCAAAAGATAAATACCCTGAAGAATTCAGCGGTGCGTTAATCGCCTCTTCAGGAATACTAGGTCCTGTTATTCCACCAAGTGTTACTTTTGTTTATTTTAGTGTATTAAGTAATATTTCTGTAAACGCTTTATTCATGGGTGGGGTTATTCCAGGTATCCTTTTGGGCCTAGGATTTATCATTGTTATTACAGTAAGTGTAAAAAAATTCGGTTTACCAAAAGGAGCAGCTTTTAATTTCAAAAAATTATTATTAAGTTTTATTTCAGCTTTACCTGCATTAATCGTCCCATTTATTATTGTAGGTGGCATTATGGCAGGGATATTTACGCCTACAGAATCCGGAGCAGTTGCAGTATTAGCAGCTTTTCTTGCAGGCTTATTTTATAGGAAACTTAAATTTCATATGCTTCCGGGTATTTTTATAAGAGCTGCTATTGCTACATCAAGCATCTTTCTTATTATAGGTTTTGGAAATATCATAGGATGGTCTATGGCAATTGATAAAATTCCACAAGCAATTTCTGCTGCAATATTGGGGTTAACTCAAAGCAAGACTATTATCATATTGCTTATGTTAGGTGCTCTGGTTGTCATTGGTTGTGTTATGGAAGCTACGGCGGCAATGCTTATATTTACCCCTGTTATGCTACCTATTGCAATAGGAATAGGTATGAACCCTATACATTTTGGGATTGTGTTTTGTATCATGCTTACTATAGCTTTAGTAACACCACCTGTTGGAATGGTGTTATTTGTGACTTCAAATATTTCAAATATTTCTCTTGAAAAATTAAGTAAAGCTGTAGTTCCATTTGTAATCGTAGCATTTGTTGTGACGTTTGTAATTGCTTTCGTCCCAGATATTGTACTATGTATACCTAAAATGCTTGGTATTATATAGAATGTAAGTGAAAAGATTAAATGCAACAAGTAAGTTATTTTGGGACGTTATCTCATAAAAAAGGCTCAGACTTTGATATGATTGCACAATATAAGCAGGAGACTAAAATGAAAAAAATATTAGCTTTTAATGGTAGCCCTCATACCAATGGTAATACATCTTTAGCACTTAAAGTTGTAACAGATGAATTAAATAGAAATGGAGTCTGTACGGAAACAATCCAGCTGGGAGGAAAATATATAAGACCATGCTTAGGTTGCAGAAAGTGTTTTGAACTTAAAAACAAGTCATGTATTATTAAAGATGATAAAATAAATGAACTAATTTTAAAAATGGATAAGTCGGATGGATTTATAATAGGCAGTCCAGTCTTTACTTCTAATGTTACAGCTGCGGTAAAGGCTTTTATGGACAGAACAAACTTCGTGGCTAAGGCCAATGGATTTATGTTTAAAGGAAAGATTGGTGCACCTATAATTGTCGCAACAAAAACAGGTGCTAATTTTGCTTATTCTGCCATTAATTTTATGTTTGGGATTTCTGATATGATAACAGTTGGATCGACTTATTGGAATTGTGCATTTGGGAAAATGCCTGGAGATATTTTTAATGACAAAGAAGGTATAGAAGGGTTTGTCAGATTAGGCAATAATATTGCTGAATTACTGCAAAAAATATAAATATAAGAAATAGTGTCAAAGAGAATAAAGGTTATTTAGTTGTTAGACTAAATAACCATTTTTTTATTTTATAACAAAGAAAAATTTTTATTTGAAGATAATCTAATTATATATGTGTTGGTTTTAATATTACCACTTGAGATTATATCTGTGCGCTTTTCTTACAATTGTGGATTGTGTTGACTTTAATGCCTCAGCAGCTTTATAAGTACTTCCGTATTTTGTGAGAGCATTTTGAATAAGATTTCTTTCAAAATGTTCTACAGCTTCAGACAGAGACACGCTTTCCATATCTGATGTGAAGCTGTTGTCAGGATTTATAATATTACTAATGCTTTCTTCGCGTATCTCTTTTTCATTACCAATAATAATAAGCCTTTCTAAAAGGTTTTCTAGCTCTCTAATATTACCGGGCCAGCTATAATTTATAAGAAGTTGCATAGACTTATCTGATAGACGCTTATTTTTTCCGTATTTTTTATTAAATGTATCAAGAAAGTATTGCACAAATAGAGGAATATCAGATTTTCGTTCATTGAGAGGGGGAATATGTACAGGAATAACATTTAACCTATAGTATAAATCACCTCGGAAAAGCCCTTTGTTTACCATGGATAGTAGATCTTGATTTGTTGCTGCGATTACACGAACATCAATTTTTATTGATTTCAGTCCCCCAACTCTCATGATTTCACTTTCTTGAAGTACACGCAACAGTTTTGGCTGCAAATTATAAGGAAACTCTCCGATTTCATCTAAAAGTATTGTTCCGGTATCTGCGAGTTCAAATAGGCCCTGTTTTGACTTGCTAGCTCCAGTAAATGCACCTTTTTCATAACCGAATAATTCTGATTCTATTAGGTTTTCAGGTATTGAAGCGCAGTTTATTTTAACGAATGTTTTATCGTTTCTGAGACTGTTCTGATAGAGTTCATTAGCAAAAACTTCTTTTCCTACACCACTTTCTCCGGTAATTAGCACCGTAGCGTTGGTTTTTGATACAAAATTAAGATAATCCATTATATTAATGATCTCTTTGCTAGATCCAATTATTTTTGTTGGTAAATATTGTTTTCTATAATAATTCAATTCATTTGAAATAATAATATTTTTGTGAATTTCTTTTTCTAGTTTTTCAGATTTATCCGCTGATTCAGTTATGTCATTTAAAGTGGTAACAACATATTTTACTTGACCATCAACAATAATTGGAGAACTGGTAACTAAAATTTTACTGTTGTCTACAGAATAGGTAAACATAGAGATTTTAGTCTTAGTTTTCACCACTTTTAAAGCAACTGAGCTTGAAAGTGCCTCCTTGAAATGGGTTACGTTACTTTCTGGATTATCATCAAATTTATCAAAATCAATTGAAAAATAAAACTTTGCGTTGGATTTTTGTAACACATCGTTAATACGTTTCCCGATAGCATTCTCTCTATTGATACTCATGTGCTTTTCCCATTCCTTATTCACATAAACCAATAGTCCATCGCTGTTTATAATATGCAATGGCAACTCTAAGACATCAATTAAATCCGATATTTGTATACTGGATTCTAAATTCGTCATCTTACAATACCGCCTCTTTGAATTTTAAATTTCTTGAGAATCTTATCACACCTGTAATATATTGTCAATTCAAAAATGACTTAAAAATTTTGCTGCATTTTTACTGAACAATCAATGAAAAAGTTATTTGTATGCACTTTAAGAAAACTAAAACGATGCAAAAATGAATTAAAATATAGAATAATTCATTTGGTTGTATTTTAGTTAAACACTTCAATAAAACCTTGAATAATCAATGAATTTTGAATTCCGACATGATTACACGCTTGAGCAATTGCAGAGATATTATTGTATTTTCATTTTAATGGGTTTTCATAATGCATCTATGACTTAAAACGCATTGATCGTAAGTCTTTAGTGGCTGAAAGTCCTATATTTATTGGACTAAAACAGTTGGCACGTAAATTGCTATAATAATAAATAGATTTAATAAAATTATTAACAAAGGGGGTGAATTAATGCGCATCAAAGGTCAAAAGACCATGAAACAAAGGCTATTAGATAGAGAGATACTTCTGGGAACCTTTGTTAAACTTAATTGTCCACAATTGGTAGAGATGTTGGGATTTTCTGGATTGGATTTTGTTATTATAGATAGTAAGCATGGTGCTTACAGCTACGCCGATTTGCAAGATATGGTTAGGGTATCAAATGGTGTGTCTATGAATGCGATTGTTCGTATTCCTTCTATTACAGAAGAAAGTATTCTTCATTCGTGTGATATAGGTGCACAGGGGATTCAAGTACCTAATGCTAACACTTTGGAAGAAATTACTTTTGCTGCTGAACATATGCGTTATCATCCATATGGCAAAATGGAATTTGCATTAACAACCAGAGCATCTATGTACACTTTTTGTAATAGTTTGGATCATATTAATTATGTAAATAACGAGCTTTTATCTGTTATTATGATTGAAAATCTAGAAATGGCAGGAAGGATTCAAGAAATTTGTCAAATACCACAAATTGATGTGCTTTTTATTGGAGTAGAGAATATAAGTCAATCTATCGGAAAGCGAGGACAGACAAATGATCCCGAAGTTTTAGCAATTGTACGAGGAATCACGGAGACTGCGATGAAAAACGGTAAGTATGTAGGTGTTTATGCAGGGACTATTGAGGAAGTCAAGATGTATTCAAATTGGGGTATACAGTTAATTGCATATATTTCAGAAATGGTGATGATTGCTACTGAATTTAAAGAGGTCTGTGCATCATTAATGGCAATTAGGGATGAATCTAATATGTAGACTATTTTTAATTTGCATCATCAATTAAATGTAATATTAAATGTTAAAATCGGATTTTATCCGATTATATAAAAACTAATCATTAGTTAAAAAATGGAGGAATTAAAATGAGTAAAATTTCGTATGGAAACTGGAATGAGACAAAATGGCAACCGCTTAGAGCAGGCATAGAACGTGTTGTGTTTGGAATGGATGCCGACAGTATGTGCTGTACTATAGGTAGAGTTGAGAATGGAAATGAAGTAAAACCACATACACACCCAAATGAACAAATTGCTTTGGTACTTGAGGGAGAATGTGACTATTATGTAGATGGTGTTGCTTACAGAATGACTCCTGGTTCATGGGTTACTGTACCATCCAATGTTGAACATTACATTCATGTATATGACAGTTCTGTTCCATGCTTGCAAATGGACATATTTACACCGGATAGACCGGAATATACTGAGAGCTATACTCAATTTCTTAAAGAACAAGGAGAATAAAACTAAATTAAAGGAGATGATAGAATGGAATCTTCATATGATTGGGAAAAGATAACGCATTCTCTTTCAAGGCTTATTCGTATTGTTCCTACACCGGTGGGTTTACAGTTTTGTGAAAGTGATGAAGAACTTAATAGTATTCCTAAGGTAAGATTATCCGACATGCGGTTCACCGCATGTCAGGGTATAGGTCAGGCTATACAATTTGGTTGGACTGTGGGAATACGTCCGCAAAACATTCATGCAGATTATTGCAGAACAATTCATGGTATGGTTTCACCAGATGAGAAGTTTTATTCCGGCAAAATGTTTGCGAACATTTGGAATGATGAAGAAAGTGCTAAAAAACATCATTGTTCGATGCTGTGTGCGCCTCATAAGTATGTAGCAGTCGTTGCTTCACCACTTAGTGCGGAACGCCTAAATAGGGTTGATGTATGTCTGATATATGGTACTTCTGGACAATTATTTATGTTGTTAAGTGGTTTTCTGTATTCTGATTATCAGAAACTGGATTTCACTTTTTCAGGAGAATCAGCCTGCAATGATACTTGGATTCGCACATTGGTAACAGGAAAGCCTAATATGGGTCTACCAAGTTTTGCTGAAAGAAAATTTGGAGGAGTTGCTGACCATGAAATAGTCCTTTCAATTACCCCAAAAGATCTTGTAAAAGCTATAGATGGAACTGAAAAGTTATACAAAAATGGATTGCGTTATCCTATTGCACCATATGGATTAGTAACAGATGTTATGGCTGGTTTACCGGAAAGTTATAAAGCTTTTTAGTTAGGGAGGTGTTACATTGAGAGAAATTTTAAAAGGCATTATTGATATACACGTACATGCAGGCCCTTCGGTTGCTAAAAGGGAAGTTGATGCGTCGGATATGCTTAAAGCTGCTACTGCGGCAGGATACAAAGGTTTTTTAGTCAAGGACCACTACTTTCCAACAATGATGGGATGCAAAATGGTACAAGAACATTTAGGAAATGGCGATGTTGATATCTATGGAGCAATTGCTTTAAATAATTCTATAGGATTATTTAATTTAAATGCTGTAGACGCTGCATACAATATGGGTGTAAAAATAGTATATTTTCCTACTGTTTCTTCTAAAAATCATATTGATTCACATAAAGGTAATTTTGCTGGTTCAGGGAATAGTACTGTGAGCGAAAAACCAATTGTCTACGTTGACGAAAGCGGTGTCATGGATCCTGCTGCCGTTAAAGTTCTTAAATACATTGCCGATAAGGATATGGTTCTAGGCACTGGACACGGAACTGCATGGGAGGTTGACCATCTGGTAAGAAAAGCCGTCGAGATGGGTGTAAAGAAGATTCTTGTCAACCATCCGCATTTTCACATTGGCGCCACTTTTGAACAAATTAGGGAGTGGGCTGAATTAGGCGCATTTATTGAGTTAAATGTGTGTGTTTTTACAGATGGCTCCAGATTAGGAAGCGTGCCATGGAATGTTGTTGATGAAATGCTTAAGGTTGTTCCGGTTGACAAATTAATACTTGATTCTGATATGGGACAGAAGGGAAATGGATGCCCGGTAGAAGGGATGTATAACTTCATCTGTCTTTTAATGGAAAGAAATGGCTTGACAGAATCCGATATTAATACTATTGCAAAAGAAAATCCTGCAATTTTATTAGGTGTAAAATAAGTTTTATAATTGCAGTAGTTAAAGAAAGGAATTGAAAAATGAATAAAATTTTCATAACTGCAGCGCTAACCGGTGCTGTACATGTACCAAGTATGAGTCCATATTTGCCAATCACGCCTGATGAAATTGCAGAAGATGCGGTATCTGCTTGTGAAGCAGGGGCAGCTGTTGTTCACATACATGCCAGAAATCCTAAAACAGGAGAACCAAGTTCTTCATTAGAATTGATGAAAGAAACGATTCAAAAGGTAAAAGAACGTTGTGATGCAATTATATGTATAACTACTGGTGCAAGTCAGCTAATGTCTGTTGATGAACGGTTGTCTCCAGTATCACAATTAAAACCGGAACTTGCGTCTTGTAATGCAGGATCGATGAATTTTGTACTTGCAGAAATTGCAGGTAAAATTGAGGATGGTTTTGGTTGGGAAAAGCCTTATTTGGAGAAAACGCGTGACAATGTTTTCAAGAATACATTCAATGGCATGGAAAAGTATATTAAAACAATGGAAGAGTTTGGGACAAAACCAGAATTTGAAGTATATGATGTCTCCATGATTAACAACTTAGCGTACTTTAAGCATAAGGGTGTTCTAAAAGGAAAAGTATATGTACAATTTGTATTAGGAATATTAGGTGGTCTTCCTGCTACGGTAGAAAATCTTGTATTTCTAAAAAATACTGCTGATAGATTATTAGGTGACTATATTTGGTCAGTTGCAGCAGCGGGAAAACATCAGTTACCAATAGCTGCAGCTGCTTTATCACTGGGTGGTAATGTCCGCGTTGGATTAGAAGATAATTTATTTATAAAACGTGGTGTTTTAGCAAAATCCAGTGGAGAGCAAGTTTTAGCAGTGAAAAGCATTGCTGACGTTCTAGGTTATGATTTGGCGAGCCCAGAGGAAGTTCGTAAGATTATTGGACTTAAAGGTGCAGATAAAGTTGCATTTTAGTTCAGTAATTTATATATCTAAGCGTATTTCTTCAAATTAGTTTAAAAAAATTTAGAAAGAAGGGTGTAGAAATGATAAAAAAATTTACTAAAACTATTGTTATTGTTTTAATATTGTCTATGTTGCTTACTGGATGTGGTGGAGGGCTTGAATACAACAACTCATCATCACCAAAACCAGCTCAAAATGTGCAAGGATCTAGTGCAAGTAATACAGGTGCATCAAATGAAAAACCTTCTGGCACCAATAGCGTCGGATTAGAAAAGAATGTTTACGAAATTCCACAATATACACCGAAAGAAGGAGTTAAGATTATTAGAGCTGCAGTATCTTTAAATTCGGCTGATTATGGAATTACACCAGCAGGTGTATTATTTAAGACATTGGTAGATGGAATAGAAGAAAAGAGCGGTGGTAAAATCTTATTGCAAATGTATCCAGCAGATCAATTAGCTAGCAGTACTGATGATAAAATTGGCGGTTTATCCTCAGGGGCATTTGAACTTTCAGAGATTTCTGCAGGCGGATGGGGAGACTACACATCAGCTTTTGCGGCTTTAAACGTTCCGTTTTTATATAAAAATATTGAAGTAGCACATGAAGTAATAGATGGTCCTTTTGGTGAAGCAATGTTTAAGAAACTTACAGAAGATTGTAATGTCATTCCAATTAGTGTAATGGAACTAGGTATGCGTCATATGACAAACAGTGTTAAAGAAATTAACGCACCGGAAGACCTGAAAGGAATAAAAATCCGTGTACAGTCTGATCCAATCCAGATTGCTGCTTTTGAAGCTCTTGGTGGATCTATTGTATCTGTACCATTCGCAGAATTGTTTACTGCATTACAACAAAAGCTATGCGAAGCACAGGAAAACCCTATTCATAATATTGTATCAAAAAAATTCTATGAAATACAGCCTTATTTAACTTTATCAGAACATGGTCTTACAGAATCTCTAGTAATTGTTAGTGAAAAGTACTGGGATACTTTATCGGACGAAGAAAAAGGTTGGTTCCAAGAAATCGGAAGAGAAGCGACTGAAGCATCAAGAAAAGCATGCGCTGAACAAACAGACCTTTTAGTACAACAGTTAAGAGATTATGGTATAACTGTAACAGAATTATCAATAGAAGAAAAACAGGCCTTTATGGATAAAATGTCACCTGTTTATGATAAAGCAAAAGAAGCAATGGGAGCAGAGGCATGGGATAACTTGACCAAAGCTATTGCAGATGCTGAAACAAAATTGGGACTATAAATATTGATACTAAAATATAATGAGGTTACTTATATGAACAATAATATTGTAAAAAAGATTATTGACAATATAGAAATATATATCGGGACGGCATTATTTCTAATATTAATGGTTCTTTTGTCAGTACAGGTAACGAGCAGGTATGTGTTCGGATACTCTTTTTCATGGATTGAAGAATTATCGACTATTATGTTGATGTCAATGGTATACTGTGGAGTTGCAGGCGCTGTAAGGGGTCGAAAATTTCTTCGTATTGAAGTTTTAGTTGAATTAATGCCATTTAAAATAAAGAGAATTCTATTGATTTTTAGTAATATTGTTCAAGCAGGATGGATTGCGTTCATACTAATCCCTTTCTTCAATGTTATGTCAAGCATTGGGGGAGGGGTAACCTCCATTCTCCGAATTCCCAAATTATATATTTATGCTATTATACCGTCATTATTGATGTTGTCGTTAGTACGTACTGCACAGGAAGTATATATACTTATGCATGAAACTGAAAAACAATTGGGGAAATCAAAACCAGCATTTGACTTAGATGCTATTGCGGCAGAAGGTTTCGCTGAAAGAGAAAGTAATAAAAGAAACGAAAGTCGAGGAGATTCTTAATGAGCGTTGGATTAATATTTTTGTTGTTGTTTGTCCTTCTTTTTTTAGGTGTACCAATTGGTGTTAGCATCGGTATTCCAATTTGTCTTCTTGTATGGACTACTAAAATTACAACATTTGAGTTTATAGCACAATTTCTTTATTCAAAGCCTTCAGATTTTACTCTTTTGGCGCTTCCGTTTTTTATAGTTGCTGGAGATATTATGGATACTGGTGGACTTTCGAAGCGTCTTGTGGGTGTTGCAAACAGTTTTGTTGGTAATATCACAGGAGGACTTGGGGTTGTAGCTGTTTTAGGCTGTATGTTCTTTGGAGCTGTATCTGGTTCTGCTCCTGCTACAGTTGCAGCAATAGGAACAATTATGATTCCTCAGATGGTACGAGCAGGTTACGACAAATATTATGCTACTGGTCTTGTAGCAGTTGCAGGAGGATTGGGAATTATTGTGCCACCATCCTTTCCCATGGTGCTTTATGGAGTAACAAATGATGTATCTATCTCAGATCTATTTTTGGCAGGAATTGGACCTGCCCTTGTTGTAGGGGTTATATTGATTATCATCAACTATTTTGCATGTAAGAGAAGAGGTTACAAGAATATTGTAGGGAAAAGGGTTAGCCTAAAAGAACTTTTAAAATCAATATGGGATGCGAAATGGGCCCTATTAATGCCAGTGATTATTTTAGGTGGTATTTATACTGGCATATGTTCACCTACTGAAGCCGCAGTTGTATCATGTGTATATGGTTTGTTTATTGGAGTTTTTATCTATAAGGAACTTGATCCAAGAACGATAATTCCTATGTTTAAAAACAAAGTAGATTTTATCGGTGGAGTTATTTTCACTTTTGCTCCTGCAGGTGCTATGGGAGCGATATTCGCATACTTAGGTTATACGACGGTTGTAAAGAACTTCTTCCTGGGAATTTCAGATAATCCTTATGTTATTGTAATGCTAATTTATGGTATGCTTTTCGTTGTTGGTATGTTTGTTCAGACTATGCCTGCAATTGTAATTCTTTCTCCTATTCTTTTAGGTGTTGCTGAAGCAGTTGGAATTGATCCAGTACATTTTGGATTGATTATGACTCTTTCACTATCGGTTGCTTTTGTTACTCCGCCTGTAGCCTTGAACCTTTTTATTGCCTCTTCAATGACTGGGCTGAGTATAGACAAAATCACTCGAGCGGCAGTTCCGTTTATTGTTGGTTTGCTGGCTGCTGAAGTTATCGTTGGATTTAATCCTATTTTAACAACGGGGGTACTTCATTTGTTTGGGAGATAACCTACTGCAGTAAGATTGTTACTGCCTAATTTAAAAAATATAAGGAGAATATAAATAAATATGAAAATAGCAAGCGTTGATATTTTTCTCGTTACAATTGGCCGCCCATCTGTTTTAGGGAGTCCATGGAATCCTGTTGTTGTTCGTATCAACACAGATGAGGGTATTAGTGGTTATGGTGAAGTCGGACTAGCTTATGGGGATACAAAAGATGGTCCATTCGGTATGGTTAATGATTTTGCTAAGCTTATTATTGGTATGGACCCGATGAACAATGAAGCAATATGGAATAGATTACAAAATACTTTCTGGGGTCTAGGCGGAGGACCGATTATTTATGGAGCAATGAGTGGAATTGATATTGCGTTATGGGATATTAAGGGAAAAACATTTAATGCACCTGTATATCAGTTACTTGGTGGTAAAATGAATCAAAAGCTTAGAGCATATGCAAGTCAAATACAGTTTGACTGGGGCCCTGTAGCTAAGGCACTTGTACATCCGGAAGAATATGGAGAAGCATGTATTAAAGCAAAGGAGGATGGCTACAGTTGTATAAAAGTTGATCCGTTATGCTTTAATATGGAAGGTAAGTACAAAGGTTGGCCTTGCTCAGGTATATTGCAGCGGGAACAATTAAAGATTGTTAGAAACAGAGTTAAAGCGGTGCGAGAGGCAGTTCCAGATATGGATATCATTATAGAGGTACATTCACTTACTGATGCAAATTCAGCAGTACAACTTGCTCATGCTATTGAAGAGTTTGGAGTATTTTATTTCGAAGAACCAACAATGCCAATGAATGCTAGTAACATGAAAGAAATTGCAGAAAGAGTAAATATTCCTGTTGCGAGTGGAGAAAGAATCTATACTAGATGGGGATATCGTCCATTCTTTGAAAATCACGCATTACACATTATTCAACCTGATTTGGGGAACTGTGGAGGCATTACTGAGGGTAAAAAAATATGCGACATGGCGAAGGTATATGATGTAGGAGTTCAGGTTCATGTTTGCGGTGGTCCACAAGCAACAGCGGCAGCGTTACATCTGGAAGCTGTTATACCAAACTTTATTATTCATGAACACCATCAAGCTGCTCTGCTACCAGAAAATATTAGAACAGGCATTTACGACTATCAACCTGTAGATGGTTATTTTACGATACCAGATTTACCAGGAATTGGTCAGGAGCTTAGTAAAGAGGCAATGGATACTGCAATAAAAGTGACAGTTAAGTAAATGCCAAATGATATGATACATGTTTTGTATCAATTGAATCTAGGTTAGCCGTGCTTTGAAAAACACTTGAAATATATACTAATATAAATTATTAATGGAGGAATAACAATTATGATTAACAGTAGATTAAAAAAACAACTATTAGAAGGAAAGGTTATGATTGGAGCTTTTTTTAAAGCAAATAACCCTAATATGGTTGAAATGATGGCTTATGCGGGATATGATTTTATTATTGTTGATAATGAACATTCTAATTTTGACCATATTGACACAGAAAATATTATTAGAGCTGCAGATGGAGTTAATTTAGACACGATAATTCGAATACCTTCAGCTTCAGAGGAAAACATACTTCATTCATTGGATTCAGGAGCATCTGGTATTCAAGTGCCTAGTTTAAGGAATGCAGATGATGCAAAAAAATTTGTACCATTCACGAAATATTATCCGGTTGGGAACAGAGGGATGAACGTTAATCAACGTGCGGCAAAATTTGGGTTTATGCCTAGTGCAGAATATTTTAAATCTGCCAATGAAAACACACTGGTAGTTGTACATGTAGAAAATGTAGAGATGGCAGAGCAGATTGATGAATTGTGTAAAATTCCTGAAATAGATGTAATTTTTATTGGAGCTGGAGATCTTAGTCAATCCGTTGGAAAGCCAATGCAGGTTAATGATCCTGAAGTTATAAAGGTTGTTGATAATATTATTGATAAAACTAAGAAAAGCGGTAAAATTGTTGGAGCATGGGTTGGCAATATTGATGATGCAAGAAAATACATTGAGAAGGGTGCACGTTATTTGGGATTTTTATCTGATTCTTCAATTTTCATAAATGCACTAAAGGATGTTGGAAATCAAATTGAATCCTTAAAGCAAGTTATAAAATAAAAATGTATTAATAGTATTGTTGATTCTATTAATTATTTTGACATTAAATATTAGCTATACATATTGACGATATTTTAACAATAAAGTTATACTTAGTAAAGTGGCCTTTTTAAAATTTGCATTGAGATTTATTCAATTATACAGGAAATTTGAAGGTCACTATTTTTAATAGAAGAGCAAGAGAGTGGAAAATTTCTAGGAGTTTGATTGATACTTGTGCATAAAGAAGTTAAAAAGCTGTATCCATATATGTTATAAATTGTACAATGTAAAATCATAAGATTTGGATTGCAAATTAAAATAAAAATTTGGAGGGATCATTATAATGGAACATCAGAAGAATAGTGTATTTAGAGCATATGTTTTATTAATTTTAGCTATAGTATCAATTATTGGAGGTTTAAAGGTATTGAAGGCTCCAACTACAATAACATTATTGACAGGAGGTATATTAGTATCAATTGTTTCTGTACTTTGGGGTACAAAATGGGAAACAATTGAAAAGTCGTTATTTGAGAGCGTTGGGTTAATGGCAATTGGTATATATATCACTTTAGCGATAGGATTATTAGTTGGTTCCTGGATTCTTTCTGGTACCGTTCCAGTTATGATTTATTATGGCTTGAAATTATTGTCACCTTCAATATTTTTATTTATGACATGTATAATTTGTTCTTTGATGTCATTGATGACAGGATCATCATGGGGTACAATAGGTACTGTTGGTATAGCATTAATGGGAGTATCACAAGGGTTAGGAATACCAATGCAGTATACAGCTGGAGCAATCGTAGTAGGTGCAATGTTTGGAGATAAATTATCTCCGTTGTCTGATACTACAATTATGGCACCAGCACTATCAGGTGTAGATATTATTGAGCACATAAAGCACATGTTATATACAACAGTTCCTGGTTATGTTATTTCTTTGATTCTATTTATTATCTTAGGAATGCAGTATAAGACGGGAGGAGATATTACTAATTCTAATGCTCAAGAAATATTGAGTACGTTGCAAAATAGCTTCAACTTAAATCCATTGTTACTTTTACCACCTGTGGTTGTACTCTTCCTCATTTATAAAAAAGTTCCTAGTTTGCCTGTATTCGGTATAGGTATAATATTAGGATGTATATGTGCCGGAGTATTCCAAGGTAGTTCCTTATCAGAAATGACAACCGTTTTAAATGCGGGATTCAAGAGTGAAAGTGGTGTTAAATTGGTCGACAGCATGCTTTCCAGAGGAGGAATGACAAGCACTCTCGGGACTGTAGCAATTATTTTATCTGCAGCAGTATTCGGAGCACCTTTAAAAGCTGCAGGAGTTTTACAAGTATTGGTTAATAGTTTAAGTGAATCTACTAAAAGTTGGAAAGCGATTATGGTTGGATCCTATATAACGAACTTGATTTTTATTAGTATCACAACAAGTTACTACGTTTGTTTTACAGTTTTAGGACCAATTATGCAGCCTATATTCGATAAGTTTAACATTCCAAGAAAGAATCTATCAAGAATGCTAGAAGATACAGGTACAGCTTTATGTTGGATTATACCTTGGGGTATGTCCGGAATTTTTGCTTCAGGTATACTTGGTGTCCCAGTACTTGAATATGCAATATATGCTCCAACGACTTATTTAGGAATTGTTTTTGCTTTTATTTACATATTTACAGGTTTTGGAATTGGTAAATTAGAAGAAACAAAAATAGCATAAAAGGTATGAGAATCACTCATAAACTTGGGTGTGTCCAATGCAAAGCCTGAATATACCTGCAAGGGAACTTTAAACAGATAGAAAACTCATAGAGTTTTTCTAATATAAAACAGAAAATTTCAAAGCTTACATCGTAACCGAGGCCAGCTTTGAAATTTTTGCTTGTGATTTTACTTATAGATAGATTTCCATTTTCCAACATACTTACCTAATTTGTCATATAGAATTTCATATATTTTAGAATAGGATTGTAACCGCATAATAAAATGGCGCATTTAAAAAGTAATTTAAAATGGAATATAAATAAACCTAAAAATACAAATATTCAAGCTTCTATAATTCAAATAAGAAATGAGATTAATAATGACCTGAAAAAACCTCCAAACTGAGTAATTTTATTTTACATCAGTTTAGTGGCTAAATTCATTGAATCAGACCCGAGGAGATATCTCCTTAGCAGGGACTGCTTATTTTTCTTCCGATAAAATAGTACCCGTTTGACTTATTTCCATTCATGGTTGTGTACACAGTATGCTCCAGAACAAGTTTTTCAAATAAACCCGTAGACTGCTCAACCCACTTGATGTCATGGTGCCTCACAAGTGCTCCCTCCGGAAGTTCGAAAACTCCATATTGGTACTTTTCTTTAAACAGCTCATAACGCATTAGGTTCCGCTCATCATCATTCAATAAAAAGTCATTTATATAAATTATCCCGTTTGGCTTTAAAACACGCTGGACTTCTTTAAGCAGTGCCATTTGTTCATGGTCATCGATAATGCACGTAAGCACAGCAAGTAAAATTACCGCACGGCAGCTGCTGTCTTCCATAGGAATTGTCTTTCCCTTCATTATTCTCAAGTCGAGATGGGGATATTGACTTAGTCCCCGTTCTATCATGTTTTCCGACAAATCCATACCGATCAAATTGCGGTATCCGTTTTCGTGCAACAGATTCAATGTTCTTCCGTATCCGCAACCAACATCTAAAATCAACCCATCTTTACCTATATATTGAGAAAATTCTTCTATCTGAAAGGGCGTTGTAAATTCCTTCTTTTCAGCAACTGAATTCCAATATTTTTTTTGCTCCATGGCAGCCTCCTGTTTTCTTTTATTGCATTATAATATAATTACAGCTATAATTGTATGATAAATCTCACATTTAGTAAAATTTTGGGGGGGAAAATGCAAAAAGTACAAAATTCAATTGTAATTTCAAATTATATAATTAAATATTCAATTGCTGATATTTTTGGTTTTGATATAACTCCCTGCTTACAATTGATTCATTTTAAAGCCGGTGAGTTTATACTCAATGAGGGAGGTGCTTCCGAATATCTGTACTACCTGACTGAAGGGAGAGCCAAGCTTTACCTTACTCACAAAAACGGCAAGGTATCAATAATCAATTTCATTGAACCTCCCTGCTTCCTAGGAGAGATTGAGCTTATGGGAGCTCAGTCTGAGTCCAATGGAGTTCAGGCTTTAACTGATTGCTGCTGTCTGGCTGTACCGCTAAATGAATGTAAGGATAAAATGCTCAATGACATAAAGTTTTTAAAGCATCTGTGCGTATTTTTAAGCACCAAAGCCATCAACAATTCAAGCAGCTTCACGAAGAACGTCTCATATCCCTTGGAAAATCGTCTGGCAGCCTTTATACTAATGACATCAAACAATTCGTTGTATACGGAAAAACATACGGAGGTTTCAGAATTCCTGGGTGTCAGCTACCGACATCTCCTTTATGTGCTGGCTGGTTTTGTAAAAAAGGGTATACTTAAAAAAGAAGGCGGCTCATATAAAATCAATGATCTGAAAAGCCTGAACATACTTGCAAAGGAAATTTAAACAGATAGAAAAACATAGAGTTTTTCATGATTTCATAATTTTTCGCTAATATTAAACATAAAGTTCAAAGCTTACCCCGTAACCGGGGACAGTTTTGAACTTTTTTTGCGATTTTACTTATTTGAGAGATTTCCATTCCTCAACATACATGCCTAATATGTCATAGAGAATTTCACCTATTTTCGAATAGGATTCATCATTAAGATTTGCAAGAGATATTCTGATTGACCATTCTGAAGCTCCGAATCCGCTGCCGTTCATCAGGACAATGGATGACTGCTCTGCCAACCGTATGAGTATGTCAACAGGCTTGTAATTGTCCTGCAGGTAGTTGGCAAATTCCACATTGTAGTTTATGGTAGCCCATTCCAGCAGATCAAAGTGCGTGTAGTAGGCTGCATCGTAGGCATCCGCATTCAGCTCCAGGCCCAATCCTTCAAAGAGCAGCTTCTTGCGGCGTCGGCATATGCTCTTGGTCAGTTTTTTGTAGGAATTTTCCTTATCAATAATAGCAAACAATGAGAAGAATGCCATCTGAACCTGCTGAGGAGTGGAAAGGCCTGCTGTGTGGTTGAGGGCAACCTGGCGGCTGTCAGCCACAATCCTGTCTATGAACGGAATTTTATCGGGATCGGTTGACAACCCTGAATAACGTCTCCTTGCTCTTTCCTTTTTGTCTTCATCCTGCTCCCTCAACAGCTTGTCAAACACGTTGTCTTCATACAGAGCTATGGTTCCAAGGCGCCATCCGGTCACACCGAAATATTTCGAGTAGGAATAAACGCCAATGGTGTTGTAGGGCAAATCAGCCATTATTGAAATGAAACTGTCAACAAAGGTGCTGTAAACATCGTCTGAAATAATCATCAAATCAGGGTTTGAATCAGTTACGATGTCTTTGAGAAGTCTCACGGTTTCAGGTTTCATTGCAACTGACGGCGGATTGTTCGGATTGACTACAAACAACGCCTTAATTGAAGTATCTCGAAGTTTGTCCAATTCGCATGCAGGATACTGCCATGTATGTCTTCCTTTTTCATCAACATCATCAGCTGAAATATTGACAACCTCAAAATTATACCTTGGCAAGTGAGGAACCTCCAGGTATGGAGTAAAAATAGGAGTCATCAATGCTATTTTGTCTCCTCTTGACAATATGTTATTGGCAATGAGGGAGTCGAAGATATAGCACATTCCTGCAGTGGCTCCTTCAACGGCAAATGTGTTGAACCTGCGCTCAAGTGGTTCGTTGTAGCAAAGTTCCTGTATGAGGTAGTCATTTACCACAAGTTCCACATGATGGAGCATTCTGTCAGGCTGAGGGTAGTTGTCACCGATAATTCCATCCACAAGCTCATGAATCCAATCATCCGCATTGAAACATTTCACTGTTATTCCGTAATTTATCATTTTTTTCAGCAGCGTTATTCCCGGTGCATCAGGATTATTTCTCACAAATTCCTTAAATCTCCCGGCTATTCCTTCCTTCTTTGGCATTCCAGCCAGGTCTCCCTGATTCCATACCCTGCGGCTTTCTGAAACTGCAAATTGACCAAATGTGAAAAATGCTTCTCTCGGTGTCGCAGCTATCCAGTTTGGATTTCCTCTTCCTGCGTCCAGAAGTGAGTGGGCGCTTCCACGGCTGGAATCCTCTGCTAGGTTTATCAGTTTGTCCTTAAGCTCAAAAGGACTTATTTTTCCATATACCTTTTCAATTTCTTCTCGATGGTAGCTTGAATTATACATATATCCTCCGGAATGTTTTTTATTTTAAGTAAATTTATTTTGCTGGATTTAGATTGCGTTGATTTTACCACAGCCCTTTGCAAAATGGAATATATTAAATAAGGATTTATTGAATTTATACGTACATAAATTAGTTAATATAAAATATTAGATTATCATATAAGCTAAATTCTGAGATGGTGCTAATAAAATAAAAAATATGTAGTCTCGGAATCATGATTTTAACATGCGGATTTTTGCTTCAATAATGAAAAGTCATGTGCTATAATGTTAAAATCACTTACAATAGTGTTGCAAATATGATCTATGAAATAATTCATTTTCTATTAATATATTACAGGAGCAATAAATGCAAAATATTAAATTAACTCAAATTGTAAACGCAGGTTTGCTGATTGAAGGAAACGGCAAGAAAATATTGATTGATGCAATCCACTGCGAAAAGACCCATGAATGGAGCACCGTCACTGATGAGCTTATGGACTATATGATATACGGCAGCGGCAAATTCAAGGATATAAACTTTCTTTTATTTACCCACTGTCACAAAGATCATTTCAATGCTGAAAAGACATTTGAGTACATAAGAAACAACAAAGCAGAAATGCTGATAACTCCAAAGCTGGGTGATTCAGACTGCAAAAGCAGCGGGCTTCTGAAAGAACTGGATACTGATTACTACCAAATCGGGACTGTTGACATGGATAACCTTAAAATAAGCTATTTGCGGACAAAACACCTGGCTCATGAAAAGGTGGGTATAGACCATTACGTTTATATTGTGGAAATTGACAAAAAAATAATATTGTTTCTGGGGGATGCAGATTTCTGCAAGGCTGAGCTTGCTCAATCCATAAAGGATATCAGTGCTGATGTGCTGGTGGCACCGTTCATTGTTGTGAATTCCACCTTGGGAAGGAAATTTGTGGAGAATATAAATCCGCGCATTCTCATACTTAACCATCTTCCGGGAAGAGAAGATGACAGCAGCAGATACAGAGGACTAACCGACAGAAATATTGAAAAATTTGAGCATATGCTGCCTGAAACCATAATATTTCAAAACCTGTATGATGAGGCTCACATATAAATAAATTAGTTGTAAACAAATGGAAAGTATGCTATAATAACTTGGAATAACTATGGAGGATAATCATGACCAATACAATCGTCGCTGCAGACTTCACTTTCAGCAAACAAAGCAAGTTCAGCAGTTCTGTATCAAAAAATGGTATTTTTACACTTTACGGGAGAAGTGTATCCATTTTTAAGATAAGTGCAGATTGTATGAATCCGTGATTCCTTTACGTTCTTTTAATGCCAGCATTATGAGAGACTTACAGACTCGGGTTTATGCCTGAGTCTTTTTATTTCTTTATATTTGGATACATTCTTCCAAAGCCTCTGCGAGTTAATTTGAAAAAATGAGGCTTTTTGTTTTATCTATAAATATTTGGAGGAATGAAATGAATACAAAGTTTAAACGAAATATAAAAATAGGATATGCATATAATTTTTTTCTGCAGCTTAACATCACATCGGCCATATGGGTTTTGTACCTGTCATTTAAAGGGATGTCTCTGGCAGAAATAGGAATATTAGAATCAATTTATCACATTACAGGATTGCTGTTTGAACTTCCCACCGGAGCCATAGCTGACCTGCACGGGAGAAAGTTTTGTGTAGTGCTTGGAAGAGCGGTGAATCTGCTGTCCTGCATCCTCATGATCACATCAAAAAGTTTCATGGGTTTTGCTGTTTCATTTATATTGAGCAGCGCCGCCATGAATCTGAATTCCGGGGCCGCAGAAGCACTTATTTTCGACAGCCTTAAGGAGCTGGGAGAAGAAGACAGGTATAAAAAAATATGGGGGCAGCTGGCATTTGTCATGTCCATGTCCCAGGGAACAGCTGTGCTTTTGGGAGGAATACTGGCAGACATCAGGTTTTTGTACGCGTATATTTTCGGAACCTTTGTGCAGATGCTGGCGCTGATTGTAGCTTTCAATTTCAGCGAACCAACCATCCATAAACCGTATATGGATAAACATGAGGAAAACCGCAGCGGTAAGATACTGATGGATCAACTGACTTTAAGCATCCAGGCGCTTAAGGGCAGGAAGACCGTCATGTATGCGATTTTGTTCTCTGCATTGACCGGAAGTCTTCAGACAACAGTTTTTTTCTACAGCCAGAAGTATTTTTCGGATATGGGCTTAACAAAGACAATTATTGCAGTAATTTGTGCTTTTGGCAGCTTTATTGAGGCAATTAGCTCAAAATACGCATACAGTCTTGAAAAGAAGGTAAGACTGAAGGGTACGCTGATCTGCATCTGTGCCTTGAGCATTATATCACTGGCAGGACTGGCACTTTGGAGGAAATATTCCGTTTTGTTTTATATTATGACTACAGTATCAGGCGGATTTGCATATACCATAATGAGCGATTATATAAACTCACGGATACCATCGGCGTACAGGGCTACAATTTTGTCCTTTGACAGTTTTTCCTTCAGCTTGTTTATGATATTTTTATTTCCGTTATTTGGGTTTATGGCTCAGCGCACAGGTTTTGAAGCAACGTTTGGAGCGACGGCGCTTATATGCATTCCCTTGATGATATTCTTGACAAACAGGCTCACCTGGCACGATAATGAAGATGTTAAGAATGTAAAAGTATTAGAGAAACAGGATGAACCTATTGCAGCCAGACAGATATCATGACTTAGAGGTGATTAATATCAAGAATGTTCAAATGAAAATGGGTGAAATCAACCGCAGCGAACTAGTGGAATATTTTCTGAAAATAGGAGGAGAAACAGAAGATGAGGAAACATTTAAAGGTCCTCATTGGGAGGTTACAGTGGGACCTCAAATCCTCACAAGGTTTGGAGCACTGAATATCCGTCATGTTCTCATAAGCATCAAGGCTGAGGATAACGCGTTTGATGACTTTATGGAAAGGTTCAACCTGAATTTTCTCAGATGCGGAGGATAGGAAGTTTGCTGGTTATTGTTTAAAAATTGATTTAACAGGTATATATTATGTGAATAACAAATATATAATTATTGGGAGGAAAATGTTATGGCGTTTTTAGACAAGATTGGTAAAAAAATAGGGGATGTGGCCGGCTCTGCAAGCGAAATGGCCAAGGATTTTGCTGAAACAACAAAACTCAACTCAGAGGTTTCTGCAGAAGAAAAGAAAATCAGTCAGTACTTTCTGGAAATAGGGAAATATGTTTTTGAACAGGAAAAGGATAATCCGGAAAGTCCGGTTGCTGTAACTATCAACAAGATAATGGAATCCATGAAGACAATAGAAGACTTAAAGAAAAAAATCGAAGAAATAAAACTAGACAACAATTAACAAAAGCAGCGCAAAAGGTCCTCAAGACTAAAAAAGTCATGTATGCGGTACATGACTTTTTTGCGGTGTAACATAGATTATTTCAACAATTTACAATTGTCAGGAACAATGGTATAATGTTCTAAAGCAGAACAAATCATTCCTTAACTGTGCCAAGCATCCAGTCAGGACTCACTTTTAATATTTCGCACAGAGCAAGCAACTCATAATCGGTTACTATTCGTTTCTGCTGCTCAAGCTTAGAAATGCTCGCCCTGTCAATATAGACAGCCATTGTCTCCAACTTGGCAGACAGCTGCTGTTGGGTGAATTTATTTTTCAGCCTTGCTGTTTTAAGCTGAGGACCTATGATGTTACGAACATTGTTATCAATGATTAATTTCATACATTCACCTTGGCGAAGTTATAGTCAATATAGTTTAACCTATTTATTGCCATTTTTTGTTCTAATAATTCACATGTATTTTTTAACAAAAACAAATAAAATTGACAATAAAACATACAAAGTGGTAAAATATCTAAAGAAGCTAAATAATTGAATATTTCTGCAGACGGTTACTAGTGCGGTTACAATCCTTTCTTGATTTGCAATAAAAAAACAAAGTCAAAAATTTTTATATATGAAACGAGGGCCAAGGGGATGAAGGATGTAATAGAAACTTTTGATGCCTTGGCAGAATGGGATAGTTTTATTGCAAAAATCAATAAAAACCCTACTGCCAGGTATGTTACGCAGGATTCGTGGAATCGCTGCAAAGAATATGGTATAAATCCTGAGAAACTGATATACAAATTTTTATCAAAAGATGAGCTTGTCAGAAAGCTGAGGGAACATTCAAGATTGATTGAGATTTCTAAACCGTATATGGATTCCATATCCTTAAGTCTTGCAGGAAAACCGCATATGGTTGCCTTGTCTGATAAAGACGGGTGGATTATTGACAGCAGAGGAGTACCTGAGGAGCTGGGGGGCAAAAAATCAGGGCTTTGCATCGGAGCTAGCTGGGCAGAAATGCATATAGGCAACAATGGAATCGGAACGGCATTAAGCTTAAAACAACCGGTCTTGGTTTACGGAACGGAACACTTCTCAAAGGCATACAGTTCATACGCATGCATGGGTGTTCCGATAATATGCAACGGAAATGTCATAGGAGCCATGGATATTAGCGTACCTGAGCAATTTGCTCATCCTAACAGAATGAATATTCTTGTTGCCTGTGCCAGTTCCATTGAATCCGTTTTCAACTATATCAACAATTTTACTGGTGTGGACTATTCAGCTATAGGCGATTTGATTTCAACAGCTGTTCACGATCTGAAAAATCCGCTGGCAGTAATAAGCGGGCTGGGACAGCTGGGGAACATAACTTCAGATGAAGCAAAGATCAAGGGATATTTTGACAGAATTGTAAACCAGGCGGATGAAATGAACAAAATGGTTACTGAACTGCTGAACATATTCAAACCAGAAGAACTAATATCGCAAAAAATTGATTCTGTAATCGAAGAAGTGCTGAATATATACAAACCTATTTGCGAATCTAAAAAAGTTAAGCTTTCATTTGAATTTTGTACTGACAAACCCGTAGTCATAAGCCGTAAGCTTATAAAAAGAACAATTGAAAACATAGTCAACAATGCGGTTCAGGTGATTGAACACGGAGGATTCATTTCAGTCAAAACGTATTCAAACGGGCAGTCACTGTTCATTTCCATTGAGGACACAGCCGGAGGAATTCCTGAGGATATGCAGGACATTCTGTTTGAACCATTTGTGTTCAGACGAGGCGGAGGAACCGGGCTGGGACTTTTCATGGCATACTTCACTGTCACAAAGACACATAAGGGCAAAATATGGTTTGAAACAAAGCAGGGAGTTGGAACAACATTCTTCATAGAGCTTCCGCTGGCAGCTAAACATTTTGAGAATTAATATAACCAAAATCTTCAAGAGTGCTTGAAGATTTTTTTATGCCGTTCATTATTTCGCATTTCATCCCCGGATAATATAATGCAGTATAGCTGTATATAATAGCAGACAAAGCAAATCATATTAGAAAGCATTTAAGGAAGGATAATCATGAGCATATCATTTGAGACACTGAGAAAAGAAATGATCGGATACGGATGCAAATTTATGACACCCTACGGAGAAAGAGTCATGACGTATGCTGACTTCACAGCGTCGGCCAGAGGGCTGAATTTCATGGAAAAATACCTCATACATCTGCAGAAGTACTACGCCAACACCCATACTGAAGATGACATGACCGGAGAGACAATGACTAAGATACTGCACAAGTCACTGGATGTGATAAAGAAACATCTAAGCGCCGAAAAAAACTGCATTGTAATACCTTCAGGAAACGGAGCCACGGGAGCTATAGAAACCTTTGCAAAAATAACAGGCATCTACCTGCCTCCTGCAACAAGGAAAAGAGTTGGACGGATAACCGGCGGGATTTTGGAGGACAAAAACGATGAATGCCTGAAGCATGTTCCTGTGGTTTTCATCGGCCCTTATGAACATCACTCAAACATTCTCATGTGGAAGGAAGGTTTGGCACAGACGGTGGAAGTGGAGCTTAACCCTGACGGGGAAATGAATCTGGATGACTTAAGGCTCAAGGTTTCAGACGAAAGATACAAGGGCAGGCTGAAGATAGGTTCATTTTCGGCTGCTTCAAACGTCACCGGTGTCATCACGCCTGTTTACGAGGTTGCAAGGATAATGCACGAAAACGGCGGAATAGTATGTTTTGATTACGCTGCCTGTTCTCCTTACGTGGAAATAAACATGAATAAAAGCAGCACTGAATATTTTGACGCAGTGTATGTTGCTCCCCACAAGTGGCTTGGAGGCACAGGTTCATGCGGGCTGCTGGTTATGAACGAAAAACTTTATGACGACAATCTGCCTCCTACGGTTTCAGGTGGCGGCACCGTTTCTTATGTGAGCCCTTACGGTCACGACTACATAGCAAATCCCGAAGTCCGGGAAATGGCAGGCACACCGGGAATAGTGCAGCTGTTTAAGGCTGCATTGGCAATTGAACTGAAGGACTTCATCGGAACGGAAGAAATTGAAAGAAAAGAAAAGTTTTATACCAAAGTGGTCCTTGACAGGTTGAAAACAATTCAAAACATTGAAATACTGGGACCGGACAACGAGAACAGGATGCCTATTTTTTCAATAAAAATAAAACACGGGGACAAACTGCTTCATCCAAGGTTTGCAGCAAAACTCATAAACGACCTGTTCGGAATACAGATGAGAGCCGGATGCGCATGCGCTGCACCCTACGGACACAGGCTCATGAAAATCAGCGAAGAAAAGTCAAGGCAATACAGGCAGCTGATAAAAGACGGAATTTCATCCGTAAAGCCCGGATGGCTCAGATTCAACATACATTACGTGATGACGGAGGAAGAGGTGGATTTCATACTTGATGCAGTGGAGTTTACAGCCACATACGGTTATCTTTTCCTTAGTGAATATGAGATGGACCTGAAGACAGGTAAATGGGAAAACAGAAGTTTTCGGGATACGTATGAAGACGTGGACAGCTTTGGAATAGAAGAGTGTACGAAATTCATAGGCAGTCTGAAAACGGAAGATGGGCCTGAAAAAAGTCAGTTGATCAAAGAATACGAAAGATACATGAAGGAATCAAGGAAACTAGTAGAAGAGCTGTCAAAAAAGCCTGCCCTTTTCAAATCTCTTGAGCAGGGCAGTCTTGAAGGTCATGGTTGGTTTTACTTTGTCAACCTGAAGGATGTTACCTGACAGCCTTAAATCCCACAAGTTCTACCTGAGGTGTCAGATGACACGGCTTTTCATCCTGTTTTTTCATTAAGTCCGTGGAAAGATACTTTTTATTGTCATCGGCAAATACGGTAACGACAACCGCATCATCCCTTCCCAGGATGTCCTGAGCCTTCAGGGCCCCGAGAAAATTTGCTCCGGATGATATTCCCACACCGATTCCAAGCTGGGAGGCAAGCTTTCTTGCCATGTTGATTGCGTCACTGTCGTCTACCGTAATCACCTCATCCAGCTCATCAAGCCTTATAATTTCGGGAATGAAATCATCGCCTATGCCTGCGATCCTGTGGGAGCCGAACTTTTCACCCTTTGTAGTCATCATGGGAGAACTCTCAGGCTCCAGGGGATATGCCCGGCAGTGGGGATACATTTTTTGAAGAGCTTTTTTTACACCCATTATGGTGCCGCCTGTGCCCACTCCTGCAACAAAAGCGTTCGGCTTTTTATCAAGCTTTGCCAGCTGTAAAAGTATTTCGTTTCCTGTTGTCTCGTAGTGAGCATCTATATTTTTCATATTGGAAAATTGACGGGTCAGGCATGTTCCTGCATTTGTTCCCATTTCTTCTGCCAATTTAAGGCAGCCCTTGAAACCACCGTTTTCTCTGGACACTGATACCACTTTTGCTCCGAAGCTCTCCATAAGTTTCACACGCTCCTGGCACATCCAGTCCGGCATGTAGATTGTAACAGGATTTCCAAGGAATGCTCCTATTGCTGAAATGGAGATTCCAGTATTTCCGCTGGTGGCTTCGACAATCGAATCACCTTCACTGAGTGTGCCTTCTTCGTAGAACTGTTTCATTATATGCAGGACTATTCTGTCCTTTATGCTCCCCGTGAAATTGTAATATTCTGCTTTTGCGTAGACTTTCCTGTCTATTCCTTTGAATCTGAGGGTAATTTCCAACAGTGGGGTGTTGTTTATCATTGCTGAGATGCCGTTGAACTTTTCTGTTAATTTTTGGTTCATGGCGGATTCCTCCTTTATCAATGTTAGTATATGCTGTTTTACGCAATAAAACACAAATTCAGTCTGCCTGAAATACTGAAGAAAATTTATCCATAAATATGAAATCATCAACCAGTCAAATCTCACATACATTGTAGAAAGATTAAAAGAAAGCAGGGATGAAATGTCTTTTTATGCAAGTGTTGTTCAAAACTTTCTGGTTGCTTTCGGCGTTGTCATCGGAGCCGGCATATTTTCGGGCATAGGAGCCATAATCACAAACAATCCGCCCTACAAGGCCATGGTTGAAGCTGCAGGATCCATAAAAATTTGGGCTATTGCGGCATCATTGGGAGGTACGTTCTCTTCCTTCGCTGTAATTGAAAAGGGACTGTTTCAAGGAGAAGTTAGAACAATGATAAAGCAGGCCATATTCATACTCATTTCCCTGTCGGGAGCAAACGTCGGATACGGCTTTGTAAGAATAATTCAGATCTGCGGTGGCATATGGGGAAAATAAAAGAAGGCGGTCTCAGATACATGCTTTGTTTTGCTGCAGGGCTCATGTGGGGGGCTCTCATCGGGGCGGCACTCACAAGCATTCTGGTAAGCTACAGGATGGACACATTCTACGAAAAAATCGCATATCAGGAAAGTGTCATAGAAGATAATGAGGAAAAGCTCATGAAGTTGGAAAAGTCAATCAACAATTCCAACATTGTTCTGAAGGATATCCAGGTGGTGCTTGAAACGGACGGGCGGGAAATAAACAACATAGACAACATAGAAATTGAAAAGGCAATCAAGGAAAAGTTCAGTTCGCTGCTGGGTAAGGAGGTTAAAAGCCTGGATGCGGAAATACTGCTGCAGGTGGTTGACAAGAGAATTTTAAAATATGAAGAGGCTGAATACCAATTAAGCGTCAGAAAGCTGGTCCTGTCCGAAACCCTGAAGCTGTGGGTGGACATAACGGTAATGGAAATAGAGACCCAGGAATGAAACCATGTGAAAAGAGATTAATAAAAATACTGAGATTATTTTCTCAGTATTTTTTCTTTCAAGTCTTCCAAAGCTTCCTTGTAGCGTCTGGATTTTATGTCCGGAAACGCATGGAGAAGCCTTTTCTGTCCAAAGAATGAACTTGCCAGGATTTCATCCTTCTTTTCATTCATCTGGAGTATATTTGATTTCATGTCTTCAATTTTATGTGCCACGGCTTTCTTTCTGCCTTCGATGCTGTCTTCAACGGAAGAAATCTTTTCTTCTATTGATTCACCAACCAATGAGAGTTTTTCTTCGATAATATCGCTGACGGCATCTCTCTGTTCCCTGAAGTTGGTCTTAAGCTCTCCGCTTATCTCTACCAATGCAAGGCTTTCCTCTGAAATTCTCTCCGCCAGTTCGTCGGAAACAGATCTTATTTTTGCAGCCATGTCATTGATCTGTCTAAGCTGTTTGTTGAGTTTCAGCACAGACTGAACAGTTGCCAGCACATCCACAAAAATGACCGCCAGCAATATGCCAAGGACGATTTGACCTGCGTCGATGTTTAAATGGGATACTAACCTCTCTGTCATGGGATGTATGATGTTGATGATTATGAGGCATGCCGTCCCCCACATCAGTGAAAACTTAAGGCATATGTATCCCCTGATGTTGAAGGGACAGTCTGAATAGTCCCACCACCTGCTGTTGAAAGACTTTTCCAGTATCCAGCCCGTAATGAACTCCAGAACTGACGTAAGAAATACGCTGCCAAAGTACAGGAGCAGCAGGTTTTCTTTCACAGGCGTTAAAATTCCGGTTACCGCAAGAACGCCGAATCCGTATATGGGGCATATAGGGCCGTTTAAGAAACCCCGGTTTACAAATTCGCCTGTGCTTACGGCGGCATAGACAACCTCCAGGCACCAGCCCAGGAAGGCATAAATTACAAAATACCATAAATAAGAGTACATGTTAAACCTCGCTTGAGTATGAAATTATTAGTGCAATAGAAAATACAAAGTCTAACGGCTTTGTGCCGTATATTTATTTCATCGGTGCAAGTAATGATTTACAGCTTACCATAGATATACAATATAACGGCAAGATAAAACTTATCTTAAATTGTACTAAATATTTACATATTTATCATCTGTTATTTGAAATTTAAATTTGACCGGTGTTGAATATGGTGTATAATTATTGTGCATCATAAACATAAAACAAAAGATGATGCTGAAGAAAGGAGAGTCGCAATGGCTGAATTCAAATATGAAATAGTTGAAGAAATCGCTCAGGTTTCCGAGTCTGCAAAGGGATGGACGAAGGAACTTAACCTTATTAGCTGGAACGACAGAAGCCCTAAGTACGACCTGAGGGAGTGGTCGCCGGACCATGAAAAGATGGGAAAAGGAATAACATTATCCAAAGAGGAACTCATAAGCCTGAGGGAAGTGCTGAACAAACTTGACCTGTAAAGATGCAGCCTATGGCTGCTTTTTTAACGCATAGTATTTTTGCTGTTGTTTATTTGCGATTTATGGTAGAATAGAAAAAACAGTAAAGGGATCGTTACATGAAATTAAGAACGCAAATCATACTATTCTTCACCATGATTTTATCCATTTCAGTGGCAAGCATCATGCTTCTTTCATACTATCAGATGAAAGTTATCCTGAACGATCAGCTGGAAGAAAAGCTGTTCCATATAGCGTATTACACAGCTGAAGACACCATGGTGAAGGATGCCTTGTCCGAAAATGAGCTTAATCCTGAATTGAATGAGCACATCGAAATCATAAGAAAAAAAACAAAGGTTGACTTTATAGTTGTTTTCAACATGGACAGAATAAGATTTACCCATCCCAATCAGGAAAACATAGGAAGACTTTTCAAAGGCGGCGACGAAGTGCGGGTGCTTACAACCGCAGAAGAATATGTTTCCAAGGCTGAAGGAACCCTGGGAGTTTCCATGAGGGCCTTTGTTCCTGTATTTGCCTATGGGCGGCAGGTGGGAGCAGTAAGTGTTGGAAGCACCATCAATGAAATCAACAAATCCATCAACCGCAATATACAGCAGTTTTATCCCCTTATTCTTATCGGGCTTGTAGTCGGAATTTACATGTCTGCAATACTTGCTGCCAACATCAAGAATGAAATCCTGGGACTGGAGCCTAAGGAAATAACGCTCATGTTCAAGGAAAAGGATGCTATACTTGAAAATGTCAGAGAAGGAATAATAACTCTTGACGACAAGGGAAAGCTCATTCAGATAAACAAGGAGGCTTCACGCATTCTTGGAATAGGCAAGGAGGATTTGGGTCTTAATGCCGAAGAATTTCTGCAGCATAACAAGTTCTATGAAGTCATGAAAGACGGTGAGGTTATGCATAATGAGGAAGTAAAGATAAGGCCGGGCCTTTCAATACTCTGCAACAGCAGTATTCTGAAGAATGACAAGAACAAGGTTATAGGAAAGGTTGTAAGCTTCAGAGACCTGACCGAAGTGAAGAACATGGCTGAGGAATTAACGGGAGTAAAGAAGATGGCATGGTCTCTCAGGGCCAACAACCATGAATTCATGAACAAGCTTCATACTATTTCAGGGCTTATACAGCTGTGCGAATATGATCAGGCGCTGAAATACATTTCTTCCACGGCAAGCAGCAGGACGGCAATCACTGATATCATAACAGGAAACATTAAGCCATCCTCCGTATCGGCTCTGCTTCTGGCAAAGTACTACAAGGCTGAAGAACAGAGGGTAAAGCTTGAAATAGACCGGGAGTCCAAACTGGTAAGCCTTCCGGACCGCATGAGCGAAAGCGATTTGGAATCGGTAATAGGAAACCTTATCGAAAATTCTCTGGATGCAGTAAGTGTTGACGGAACCGGGAAAATATACTTCAAGATAAACGAAGCTGAAGGCAGGCTGATAATTGAAGTGAAAGACAACGGTCCGGGAATTCCCGAAAATATAAGGGAGAGGATATATGAACCCAGATTCAGCACTAAATCCGGCCAAAGAGGCTATGGCATGTTTATTGTCAAGAGCATCATAGACCGTGTGAGCGGAAGAATCTCCCTGTCAGTATCGGGAGGGACATCATGGTATATAGAAATTCCTATGGAAAGCGGTGAAGAGCATGATACAGGTAATGATAATTGAAGACGACCCAATGGTAAGGGATATCAATTCGAAGTTTCTAAAAAAGGTAGACGGATTCAAGCTGGTTAAGTCTGCCGCAAGTCTCACCGAAGCCAGGGAGTTTATGAAAAACGGAAGTGCTGACCTTATTCTGCTGGACATATATCTTCCCAAAGAAAACGGAATTGACTTTCTGAAGGAAATAAGGAGCGAAGGAATCTGTTCTGACGTGATACTCATCACAGCAGACAAAACAAGCACCATGATTCAGGAGGCATTCCGCTACGGAGCGGTTGACTATCTCATAAAGCCTTTTACGCTGGAGAGATTCAGGGAATCATTGGAAAAGTACAGGGAAATGTTTAAAGGGTTCAAAAATTCCAGCACCATCGAGCAGGATGATCTTGACAAGTACATTTCTAAGATTTGTGCAGCATCCGAGAAGAGCAGTGATGATGAACCGGAAAAAGGAATCAACAAATATACTTACAAGATAGTGTGGCTTGAGGTAGAATCCTGCAGCGATGAATACAAAACTGCCGAGGAGATTTCTGCGGCGTCAGGAGTAGCCAGGGTAACGGTGCGTAAATACCTTGACTACATGGAAAAAGAGGGAAAGGTTGTCAAGACCATCGAGTATGGTAAAATCGGAAGACCCCTTTATAAATACAAAATGATAAAACATTGATTTGATCGGATACGAGGACCTCGACTATTTGAGGTCTTTTTATTTTACCTCCGTTATGAAAACGTTAATTTTATATCAAAAAAAATTAAATGAACAAAACTTTTTTAAAAGTCCGTAATATTTACGAAAGCCAGTTGGAATGATATTATTACGACATAAATTAATTCATGTTATAGGGAGGAAAACGATTTGAATTATTTTGAAGAAAGCTTGAAACTGCACGAAAAATACAAGGGGAAAATTGAGGTGGTCTCAAAGCTGAAACTTGAGACAAGAGATGACTTAAGCCTTGCATACACTCCCGGAGTGGCAGAGCCTTGCAGAAAAATTCACGAAAACGAGGAAGATGTTTACAAATTCACTTCCAAGGGAAACATAGTGGCTGTAGTAACCGACGGAACAGCTGTGCTCGGTCTGGGTGACATAGGACCAAAGGCGGCACTTCCCGTTATGGAGGGAAAATCAATATTGTTCAAGGAATTTGCAGGAGTTGATGCATTCCCCATATGCCTTGACACCAAGAATGTTGATGAAATAGTAAATGCTGTGAAATTGATCGCACCGGGTCTCGGCGGAATAAATCTTGAGGACATAGGAGCTCCCAGGTGCTTTGAAATAGAAAATAAACTGAAAAAAATACTGGATATACCGGTATTCCACGACGACCAGCACGGAACAGCCATAGTTGTCCTTGCGGGCTTGATTAATGCCCTGAAGATTGTAAGCAAGAAAATTGAAGACCTTAAAATCGTTATAAACGGTGCAGGTGCTGCAGGTACAGCCATTGCAAATCTTCTTATGGCTGCAGGAGCAAAGAATATAATAGTTTGCGACAGAACAGGAGCCATCTATAAGGAAAGGGAAAAATTAAACGAGGCAAAGAAGGAACTTGCCCAAACAACAAATCCCGAAAACGAAAAAGGAAGTCTGGCAGATGTAATGACCGGAGCAGATGTGTTCATAGGTGTATCATCAGCAGATGCAGTTAAACCGGAGATGGTAAAATCCATGGGCAAGGATCCCATTATCCTGGCTATGGCTAATCCTACTCCTGAGATATTGCCGGATGAGGCAAAAAAAGCTGGAGCCAGAATTGTCGGAACAGGCCGCTCAGACTTTCCGAACCAGATAAACAACGTTCTTGTGTTTCCTGGAGTGTTCAGAGGAGCTCTGGATGTGAGGGCAAAAGAAATAAATCTTGAAATGAAGCTTGCTGCTGCATATGCCATTGCAGATTACATCCATGAAGATGAACTTAGCGAAGACAACATTATTCCCAGCGCCCTTGACAAGGGAGTTGCCAAAGCGGTAGCAAAAGCCATTGCTGAAGCTGCCCACAAGTCTGGTGCAGCAAGGATATAATTAAATAATAATTTTTGGGAGGAAATTATGAAAGATTACAAGATTATGGGAATAAGCCTACCGGTTTATTTCATGTTGCTGGCTGTTCTGTTAATAGCCATGGTATTGGATGTGCTTCCGACAGGCATGATAGGAGCTTTTGCATTCACAATGCTTATCGGTGCTCTTCTTGATGTGGTTGGAAACAACACACCTGTAGTAAAAACATTTTTCGGCGGCGGGCCAATAGTAATTATTTTTGCATCGTCTGCAATGGTATATTACAATCTGATTCCTGCTTCTGTATCAGAAAACGTAAAAACATTCATGAAAGGCGGAGGATTTCTTGATTTCTACATTGCTGCACTTATAACAGGTTCAATTCTCGGAATGAGCAAGAAACTTCTTATTAAGGCAGCTGTAAGATACTTTCCCACAATTATCGGTGGTGTTACTGTAGCTCTGGGTTTTGTTGCTCTGGGAGGCATGCTGTTCGGACAGTCTCCGGCAGAATCAATTGCCTACATTGGAATTCCCATAATGGGAGGGGGCATGGGTGCAGGAGCTGTACCTATTTCAGAAGTGTTTTCACAAGGCCTTGGGATTCCATCCGAAACCATACTGTCTAAGCTGGTTCCGGCTGTAGCTCTTGGAAATGCCATGGCTATAGTGTTCGGAGGACTTCTGGACAAATTGGGTAAAATAAGACCTGAACTCAGCGGAAATGGAAAGCTCATGGACATCGGAGAAGAAGAACTGAAGATGACAGAGAAAAAGGAAGATCTTACCCTGACAGATTACGGAATAGGAATTTTGATTGCAACATCATTCTTTGGTCTGGGCAATATAATAGCATACTTGTTTGACACATATGCAGGTCTTGACGTCCATACATATGCATGGATGATCATATCAGTTGCATTGGCTAAAGCATTCAACCTGTTGCCCCAAAAATATGAAACTGCTTGCGCCGGTTGGTATCAGTTTGTTGCAAAGAACTGGACTTCAGCCTTGCTGGTTGGAATAGGCATTGCCTACACAGACCTTGGTCAGGTCATATCAGCGTTCTCTCCTGTTTACCTGGTTCTTGTGTTCCTGGTAGTTCTTGGAGCAGTGGTTGGATCAGCTCTCGTAGGTAAGCTTGTAGGTTTCTATCCCATAGAAGCGGCAATTACAGCCGGGCTTTGCATGGCCAATATGGGAGGAACAGGAGACGTGGCTGTGCTTACCGCCGCACACAGAATGGAGTTAATGCCTTTCGCACAGATTTCTTCAAGGCTTGGAGGAGCATTCATCATACTCATGGCTACATTCCTGGTGCAGGTTTTCTTCTGATAATTATATAAAACAAAAATAAGCTCACCTGTTAAGGTGGGCTTTGCACATTTTTAATTATATGTTAGTATTTAATTTAAGCTGGAACGAATGGGTCGAATTCGTTTCACGAGGATGAAAGGAGCAATTATGGAAATTAAAAGGAGCGCATCGGCCGGAACCCTGGAGTCAAGCGATATACTGGTACAGGTGGAACCATATGGCAACGGTATTGAAATAGAACTTCAATCCGTGGTTATGGAACAGTTCGGAGATGATATTGAAAGAACCGTAAGAGAAGTTCTGAAGGAATTCAATGTGACAAGCGGGAAGTTCAGGCTAAAGGACAGAGGGGCAGTGGAGTGCGTCATAAGAGCAAGGGTTGAAACTGCCGTAAAAAGAGCAGAAGGAGCTGATAATCAATGAGAAGGAGTATGATGTTCATACCTGGAAACAACTCTGGCATGCTGCTGAACGCTGATGCCCTTGGAGCGGACAGCGTAATCTTTGACCTGGAGGACGCGGTTTCCCCTGCAGAAAAGGATTCAGCAAGAATCCTTGTGAGAAACGCCATGAAATATTTAAACTTTTCGGGATGCGAAATAATAATAAGAATAAACTCCATAGATACTCAGTTTTGGAAAAAGGACCTGGACGAAGTGATTCCCATGAAGCCTGACATGATTATGCTTCCAAAGTCAGGCACCGCAGACCATGTGAAGGCTGTAGCCTCTTATATGAAGGAAGTTGAGGAAAAAAACGGTGTAGACCGTGAGACAGCGATCATACCGCTCATAGAAACGGCTCTTGGTGTTGAAAATGCCTTTGAGATAGCCACGTCAAACAGCCGCGTAAAGGCAATTTTTCTTGGGGGCGAAGATTTGACAGCTGACCTTCGCTGCAAGAGAACAAAAAAAGGCGATGAGATTTTCTACAGCCGCGGCAGGATTGTGATGGCAGCCAGGGCTGCAGGAATAGCTGCTTACGACACTCCGTTCACGGATGTAGAGGATGAGGAAGGGCTCAGACTTGACGCAGAATTCGCCAAGGGGCTGGGATTCACCGGAAAGGCTGTTATATCGCCGAGACACGTCATGTGCATAAACGAGGTTTTCAGTCCTACAGCAGAAGAAATTGAGTATGCAATGGAAGTCATGGAAATCATAAAGACTGCAAAAGAACAGGGTAAGGGAGCAATTTCGCTTCGGGGCAAGATGATCGACGCGCCCATAGTGGAAAGGGCAAGGCAGACACTGGAAGCAGCGAAGTCTTTGGGAGGTATACAATGAGCAAACTGGTTAAATCTCTTAGGGAAGCCATACAATTGTGCGGGCTTAAGGACGGGATGAGGATTTCATTTCACCATCATTTAAGAAACGGCGACCACGTTCTGAACATGGTTATGGAAGAAGTTTCAGACATGGGCTACAGAGACCTGACAGTCAATGCAAGTTCCGTGTTCGACATACACGCTCCCCTGGTTGGTCACATCAAGAACAAGGTTGTAACAGGACTTGAAGTCAACTACATGGGAGGAGCCGTTGGAAGAGAAATATCATCGGGCATAATGGAAAAGCCTGTTGACTTCAGAAGCCACGGAGGACGCCCAAGCCACATCGAATCAGGCATAACTCCTATCGACATAGCGTTCATCGCAGCCCCTTCATCAGACAATATGGGCAACTGTTCCGGAAAGTACGGCAAATCAGCCTGTGGTTCTCTTGGCTATGCCTTTGCTGATGCCATGAATGCCAAAAAGGTTGTGATAATTACCGACAATCTTGTGGATTATCCATTAGATGATTTTTCCATAAGTGAAACGTATGTGGATTATGTGGTTTGTGTCGACAAGATAGGAGACCCCACAGGAATCGTTTCAGGAACAACAAAGATCACAAGGGATCCTGTTGGTCTTATGATGGCATCCTATGCAACAAAAGTAATACAGCACTCCGGTCTTCTGAAGGACGGCTTTTCATTTCAGACGGGTGCTGGAGGAGCGTCCCTGGCAGTGGCGAAGTACCTGAAGGAAATAATGCTCAAGGAAAACATAAAAGGAAGCTTCGGCATGGGCGGAATCACCGGGTACCTTGTGGATATGCTTGAAGAAGGATGCTTTCAATCTCTCATGGACGTTCAGTGCTTTGACTTACGAGCTGTAAAATCCATACGCGAAAATCCAAGACACAGGGAAGTGACAGCCTCACACTATGCAAGCCCCACAGCCAAAAGCGCCATAGTGGACAGCCTTGATGCAGTCATTCTTGGAGCAACTCAGATTGATACGGACTTCAACGTAAATGTGCATACAGACTCAAACGGATACATAATGGGAGGTTCAGGAGGTCACAGCGACACAGCGGCAGGAGCAAAGCTTACGATGATTGTGGCTCCGCTTACAAGAGCAAGGCTGTCAATAGTCGTAGACAAGGTTCTGTGCGTATCAACTCCCGGAAACACCGTGGATGTGCTGGTGACACAAAGAGGTATTGCCGTAAATCCTCTCAGGAAGGACCTTGAACAAAGGCTGAAGGACGCAGGTCTGCCAGTAACTGATATCCATGACCTGAAAAAACTTGCTGAAGGCATAACAGGTGTTCCTAAAAAAATAACCCTTGGAAACCGTGCTGTGGCCAACGTTATTTACCGGGACGGAAAGATAATTGATACCATAAAAAACACACTGAAGTAAGGAAATGCTATGGTCTATGAACAATATTACGAAGACTTCGGTTATCCCATGACAGGCAAAAAGCTTCAGCAGCTTAAGGATTTTCTTAAAGAGGAAGCTCTGGACTACGATGAGGGCATTGAATTTACTGTAAATCTATGTGACCGCAAAGGTGATATAGCTGCCACAGGTTCAATTGAAGGCAGTACCTTAAAATGCATTGCGGTATCCGAAAAGTTCCAGGGAGAAGGCCTTGCTGCCAGGATAGTGAGTGTCATTGTTTCAGAAGCATCATCAATGGGCAGAACGCACCTCATGCTTTTTACAAAGCCGGAAAATACTCACATATTCAAAGATCTTGGTTTTTATCTGATTTCTGAAACAAAGGGCGCTGCTCTCATGGAAAATCAAAAAAACGGAATTGCAAGTTACGTGAGGTCTCTGAAACCAGAAACAGACTATGATGAAACAGGAGCAATCGTATTAAACTGCAACCCTTTTACATGCGGTCACCTGTACCTTGCTGAAGAAGCATCCAGGAGCTGTGACTTTCTGCATCTCTTCGTGGTTTCCGAAGACAGGAGCATATTTCCTGCAGCTGCAAGGTATGAGCTTGTGAAAAAAGGAGTTGAACATCTTAAAAATGTGGCGGTTCATCAAACTTCAGACTATTTGATTTCCTCCGCCACATTTCCAACGTACTTCCTGAAGGATAAATTCAAGGCAGGAGAAATCAACTGCATTTTGGATCTAACCATATTCTGCGATTACTTTGTGAAAATACTTGGCATTACGAAGAGATTTGTGGGCACGGAGCCCTTTGACAAGGTTACGGCATCATATAACGAGCAGATGAAGGACATTTTACAAAGACGCGGCATCCGGGTAGTTGAAGTGGAAAGATATCAAAAGGAAGGTCACGTGGTCAGCGCATCTTGGGTAAGGCAGCTGATGGCTCAGAAAGACTACGAAGAAATAAAAAAAATAGTGCCCAAAACCACCTATGACTTTCTCTTGTCGGAAGAAGGACAGAAAATTGCCGGGGAAATAAGAAATAGCATGTAAATGTAAACAAAAATGATGAGCTTTCACTCATCATTTTTTGTTATTCTATACGGTATCATCTGAACCGCTGCTTTCAGTGGTTTTCTGTGTGGCCCCGCTGGTGCCGTCAGGCGCTGTTCTCTCGGGCATCTGAGGCATCTGTCCGTCAGGTCTTTGTGGTCTTTGGCCGTCTGCAGGCATCTGTCCGTCTGTTCCCGGCATCATTTTACCGCCGCGTCCTCCCGGGCCGAATCCTCCGGCAGTTACTTCACTGCCTGTTTCAGATATGGACAGGACATTTTTTGTAAGGGTGAAATCAGCAGTCTTTGTTCCGTTTTCATAGTCTCCGTCTGCATACAATCCGTTAGTGGAACTTCCTGTGCTTGTTCCGCCTGTGAAAAGCTGGTATGCTGCGTCAAGCGCCAAGTCCGGAGAGCTTACCAACACTGCCTGATAGTCTTTGGAAGGAGCATATGATGCTATGGATTTTCCGCTTCCATCCTGAATGTTTACGAGCGTTCCTGCCTTCTGAAGCTGTGAATAAACTACCAGCACCGAATTTTGTGAAGATGAAGATGATGGAGTCTGAACCATTCCCGCACTTCCTGCGGCTATTAAGAGGCCGCCGGTTATTTCAAAGGCTGAGTCGTAGTCAAGGGAACCGTTGCCGCTGCTTGTAGGACCGTCTACTATAACAGTACCGCCGCTCATGTATATGGAGCCGTTTGCGTCGAGACCGTCGCCTGAAGCATTTACATAGATGTTTCCGCCTGAAATTGAAAGCTTGTAGTCTGAAGATGCTGCGAATGTGTCCTGTCCGGGTCTTCCTGTCACAGATGAGCTGTCCTTGCCTCCTGCCACGTTTATTCCGTCATCCTGGGCATTAAGCCTAATGCTGCCCCCGCTTATGTTAACAACGGCGCTTTCAATTCCTTCATAGCTGTTTAATATTTCGATTGTTCCGCCGCTTATGTCAATAGATGCATCAGCGTGTATTCCGTCATCCTCTGCATTGATTGTGATATTTCCTCCGTAAATGGCCACAGTACTGTTTGAATGGATTGAGTCCACAGTTGAGGTAATGTTGAACTCTCCGTCAAATATAATCAGTTCTTTTTCTGCCTGCAGGCCGCTGGAGCCGGCTGTTATTTCAAAGGTGCCGCTTTCAAGTACTATGTTTCCCTTGTCAGCATCAGTGTCATTTGTTGATTTGATCCCGTCGCCTTTGGCATTGATCGTAATGTGGGAATCTTTTACGGCAACCAGGTCTTTTCCGAGAATACCGTCATCAACTGAATTGATGATGATTGTTCCTCCGGTAACCTTCAAATCGTCTTTTCCTGCTATGCCGTTGTTGTAGTTTGCGTTAACGGTCAATGTTCCTGAACCGTTGACAGTCAGGTCATCCTTGCTGAAAATCGCAGCATTGGGCTCGTCTTCTCCTTCCGCCAGCTCGTATGAGCTGCCGTCTGTCATAGAGTTTTGAGTGTCCTTTGCAAGCGACAGCACTACTTTTTCAGCGCTTTTTACATAGATTGGGGAACTGTCCGAACAGCTAATGTCTGCCCCGTTTAAGATTATTCTCACGGTGCCTTTGCCTGCGTCATCAATGACTATCTGGCCATCAAGTGTTCCGCTTAGGACATAAGTTCCTGCAGCGGTAATGGTGACAGTATTTCCATCGACCTTTGCACCGCTGCCCGTTACTTCGGCTGTTGTGGTGTTCAGGTTGATGTAAACAGGATTTTGTTCTTCCCAGTCTGAATAGTAATCGTCATCATCATATTCAACCAGGTTCTGTGACATGGTCTTAATGTTCAGTTCCACATTCTTGGTTTCGGTTTCGGATGAGACTGGTGTCTGTGTTGTTGTGTTTGCGCTGCATGATATGAGTAGCGCAGTGCTCATTAACAGAGCTGTTAATTTGTATTTCAATTTTGTTTTCATGTCTTTCTCCTTATAATTCGTCGTTTTGAGCATGTTTTCTGCTGCATACTATAGTAAGATTACCATTTCTGCATCTGATATCATCTATGAATGATTTCTCTTCAGCAGGATTTTTCAGCACCACGTTGTAATGTAGCTCAAACATGCTTCCAAGGTTGGTGGTTTTCACTTTTGTGAGACTTGAAGATTTTGTGTATTTTTCAAATAAGTCATCAAATACTTCGGAATAGTCAAGGTTTTCGGGAATTGTGACTTTCATCATCCTCTCGGTCTGATCACCGTCGCCGAAACCGGTTCTGTAAAGAATCATGAAAATGAGACATATTGCTGCAGTCACAGCAGCTGCAAATGTCAGAAATCCCATACCTGTAGCTATGCCAACTGCCATTGCGAAAAATATGAAACTTATTTCCTTTGAACTTCCGGGTACGGACCTGAACCTAACAAGGCTGAATGACCCCATTACGGCAACCCCTGTGCCAAGGTTTCCGTTGACCATCATTATGACTATTTGAATGAGTACCGGCATCAGCGCCAGTGTTATTGCGAAATTTTTTGTGTATGTCTTGCTTGACATGTATGTGTAAGATATTGCCAGGCCCAGTATCAGTGATACCGCCAGGCAAGCAGTTGCGTTTGTAACAGACAGCGTATCAGTTGCTGATGTTAAGATGCTTGTAAACATTTAAGGTTCCTCCAGTTTGTTTTATTGTTGTTTTCTTCATCGCAGCATTGTTGCTCCTGCACTATGTGCTCGGTAGTGCTTTCGTTTATAAGGTCCTGTTTGTAAATTACTCCGTATTTAGAGAATGAAGACGGATAAATGCAAAGCTCTGAAAGTATGCGTGCCAGCCACATGGGAAGCGCATTGGTTGTTTTAATTTCCATAAGGTAACCGCTAAAGCCGTCCAGTGCTTTTCCGTAGTCTCCTTTTTTCATGTCCAGATCGAAACTTCTGCTCCTGATGTCTATGTCAAAGGTTATTCTTAAGTCTTCATCTTCCTTGCCGAAGAGGGCAACCCTGTCGTATGCTACAAAGACTTTTTTCTTCGGCTTGTAGTAGTTTAGAAAATAGTCTATCTCATTGAGAATTTGACTGTCCAGTCCAGGTTTCACGCCGTGTTCAAGATAATCTTCAGCCTCCTTGAGGCTTAAGGATACTCTGCGTTTGAACACTGTACTGTCGCATTTTTTCTTTATCTCCAGAAAAACCTTGCTGCCATCATTGGGAACACCATAGCTTCTTAGTCTGAGTTTTTCCTTGTATTGAGGTTTCTCTATTGAATTTCTCACAAGGTCGTACCTGTCAGTATCGTAATAAATGTTGCAAATGGTGTGAAGACCGTATGCATCTATAGTCATGTATGGTTCTATCAGCTGAAAAAACTGGTTGAACTTTTCTTCCGAAAGTAGATATTTTTTTTCTATTCGCTCAAATACGTAATTTGTTTTATTTCCCATAACTTACCTCCGTTCTTTAACAATATGATAGGGCTCAAATGTGTTAAACAAGTGAAGATAAAATGATGGTTAGGTGATGAATTAATTTAAGTGACAAAATCAGTTTAATAAAAACAGAAACTAGACTCATAAAAACATTTTTCTGAATGTCGAACGAATAGTTTGAAATGTGAAATTAATATCACAATTTTAGCGAAAATACCAGTTGAATTTGGTCATGCTTTATACTATAATTAAGGCAAACGTTTCTAATAAAACGTTTGCGTCATGATAAATAAATGGGAGGTTAAAAAAGAAATGGAAGGAATTGCTCAATTAGTAACAAAGATCGATGGATGGCTGTGGGGATGGCCGCTTGTAATTTTGTTGTTCGGAACTCATCTATACTTAACATTCCGCCTTAAGTTCATCCAAAAACACATTGGTAAAGCAATTAAACTTTCAGTAACAAAAGATGAGCTGGCCACAGGCGACGTAAGCCAGTTCAGCGCTCTTGCAACAGCTTTGGCAGCTACAATCGGAACAGGAAACATTGTCGGTGTTGCTACCGCCATAGCATTAGGCGGACCGGGTGCCGTTTTCTGGACATGGATGACAGGTGTGTTCGGTATTGCAACAAAGTACGCAGAGTCTCTTCTTTCTGTTAAGTACAGAGTGAAGACAGCTGACGGAACCATGGCAGGAGGACCTATGTACGTATTGGAATACGGCATGAAGAACAAGCCTCTTGCATATGCTTTTGCTTTCTTCGGAAGCATCGCAGCATTTGGTATCGGTAACACAGTTCAGGCAAACTCAATCTCCGGAATGATGAACACCCAGTTTGGAACTCCTACATGGGTTACAGGTATCGGATTGGCAGTGCTTACCGGTATCGTTATCATAGGTGGAGTTAAGAGAATCGCCAGCGTTTGCGATAAGCTAGTTCCATTCATGGCAGTATTCTATGTTATTGGATGCGCAATAATCCTGACAATGACATTCAAGACAATTCCTGCTACAATCGGATTGATAGTATCCAACGCATTTACGGGAACAGCAGCTGTGGGAGGATTTGCAGGTTCAACAATCATGCTTACTGCAAGATACGGGGTTGCAAGAGGATTGTTCTCCAACGAATCCGGTCTTGGTAGCGCTCCAATAGTTGCAGCAGCTGCACAGACAAGAAACCCTGTAAGGCAGGCACTGGTTGCTTCAACAGGAACATTCTGGGATACTGTAATCGTGTGTGCAATCACAGGTATTACAATAGTAAATACAGGTTTGTGGAATACGGGACTTAACGGCGGAGCTCTAACAAATGCCGCTTTCGGAAACATCCCTGTTATAGGACCAATCGTTCTTACAATCGGTCTTCTGACATTCGTATTCTCAACCATTCTTGGATGGTCATACTACGGAGAAAAATGCGTAGAGTATCTGTTCCATTCAAAGAAAGCAATACTTCCTTACAGAATTATTTACACAGTAGCTGTATACTTTGGAGCAGTTATGTCTCTGGCATTTGTTTGGGACCTGGCAGACCTGTTCAACGGCCTGATGGCAATTCCAAACATCATTTCGCTGATTGCCTTGTCTAACGTTATAGTAAAAGAAACCAAGGATTATCTGTGGGATGACCATCTTGACAAGATAACCGACGAAGTAATGGTAGAACTTGACAGCAATATGATGGCTAAATCCAAATAGAAACAACAGTATTAACCCCTTTTATCAGACAAAATCTGAAGAAGGGGTTTTTTATGTTGTTAAAAAGGTTCATCTGGTATAATATATTAATATAATGCGTATGGGGGTTGCCATGTTGAATGATAAAGAACTTACGAATATGTTTCACGGTTTGAACTTTTGGGATAAATTAAGTCCCTCAGAAAAGGAACTTATAAAAAATAACATTACAGAGGTAAAGTATTCAAAGGGAGAAAACCTGCACAGCGCCGACAATGAGTGCCTGGGTCTATTGCTTGTTCAAAGCGGGGAGCTGAGAGTGTATATATTATCCGAAGACGGAAGGGAAGTAACACTCTACAGGCTGTCACAAGGTGATTCCTGTGTGCTGTCGGCTTCGTGCATACTCAGCAACATCACGTTTGATGTGTTTATAGATGCAGAAAGCGACACGGATGTGCTGCTGCTCAATATAGCTGCCTTCAGCCAGCTGACCCAAAGCAATGTGCATGTTGAAAACTTCGCACTGAAAAATGCCGTCGACAGATTTTCGGACGTTATGTGGGCCATAGAGCAGATACTGTTCACAAGTTTTGATAAAAGGCTTGCAACATTTCTTATTGACGAATCTTCAAAAAACAGGTCAACCGAAATACGGCTGACTCACGAGCAGATTGCCAAGTACATGGGGAGCGCCAGGGAAGTAGTATCAAGGATGCTGAAGAATTTTGAATCCCGGGGCATTTTGAAGCTCTCAAGAGGGATGATACAAATAAACGACAAGGATAAGCTGAAGGAGATGCTGAGAAAGTTCTGATAAAAAAAACCTGGATCAAATCCAGGTTTCTCTTTATTGCCAGTTTGAACCGCCTAAACCGCCGCCGAATCCTCCGCAGCCTCTGCCGCCGCCGAATCCTCTGCCGTTGCCAAGGCCCATCATGCCTCTGCCGCCGCCGGTACCATTGCCAAGGCAAGCTTCCTGTCTAAGTTGTATGTTTTCATATATCGCATCTGCTTCTTCCTGAGTGATAGCGCCTTCAGCTACCTTTTGATCCAGGAACTCTTTGTGGCTTTTCAGCATTTCGTCCCTGAATTCTTCCCACTGACCTTCATCATATGCAATCTGTCCGTAAGTAAGACCGGTAGCGGTTCTTTCCTCAGCAACCTCCTGGGCTGTCTTGCCTGTGAGATTTGCCACTATGTCTGCCGGCGAGCTTACCGAATATGCGAAAGCTGTAAGCGATGTGGCAGCCAGAGCCAGAACCAGCAGGCCCACCAATAAAATCTTTTTGTGTTTTTTCATATCAATTCCTCCTACAATATATTTTGTTTTTGTTTATGCTACAAATATAAAAAACAAATGTGGCAAAACTGTGTCTTTTTTATAGAAAATCTATGGATTTTTCATCTGAAGAAAACATATTTTTGCCACACATTAATTTATATATATGGTATAATAGGTATACAGATGAAAGAAAGGCCAAAGCTGTAAGAAGCTGTTTGGCCATACACTTAAGTATAACACTTAAAAGAAAAGAGGTGATGTTATGGCAGTTATGCTCATTGCTGACGACAACAGGCAGATTACTTCAATACTGGAAGGCTATGCAAAAAATGAAGGCTACGATGTAAAGACAGCTTACAACGGCAGGGAAGCCCTGAGAAATTTTGAAAAGCACAATCCTGACATTATACTGCTTGACGTCATGATGCCGGAAATGGATGGATTTGAAGTATGCCGGGAAATCAGAAGGCAGTCAAACGTTCCTATAATAATGATTACCGCCAGGGGCGAGGATTTCGAAAGAATCATGGGCCTTGACATTGGCGCTGATGATTACATAGTGAAGCCGTTTTCGCCTGCTGAAGTTATGGCCAGGGTCAGGGCAATAATGAGAAGGATTATGACTGACGACAAAAAAACAAATCAGGTGTTTTCCTTTGACAACCTTAAAATCAATATGAACGATTACATCGTGACCATAGACAACAAAAATGTTTCGCTTACAAAAAAAGAAATTGAAATATTGTGGACACTGGTATCAAACAAGAACAAGGTGTTCACAAGGGACAATCTGCTGAACAGCCTTTGGGGATATGATTACTACGGTGACAACAGAACAGTGGATTCTCACATAAAACGGCTAAGATCCAAACTTGATGAGTTCGACCATGAAAACTGGGACATTAAGACCATCTGGGGCGTGGGATACAAATTTGAGGTGAAGTCAGATGAAAAATAAGATTGCAAGAAAACTCATAGCTTATTTCTCAGCATCTCTCCTCATATTTTCTGTGGTCATCGGCGGAATTTTCATGAGCCTGTTTAAGAACTACACCATAGAAATTCATAAGAAGGACATTGAAAACAGGGCTGTGACCATAGCAAGGACCATTTCTGAGCTCATGGGCAGCGCCCCTTCGTATGGCGGAATGGGCATGGGAATGGGAGGCATGATGCAGGGAAGCCTTGGTTCATATCTAAGAAATGTGGATGACATAGCCATGGCTGATGTGTGGATTGTGGATGAAAATCTGAATCTTCTGACAGTGGGGCCTATGTCGCAGATGCATTACTCCTATTCAGACCTTCCGGAGGATGCTGACATTGTTGTGAAGGAAGTGTTCCGGGGCAGCACTACGTTCAGCGAAGGGTTCAGCGACCTTCTCAGGTCATCGACGCTGACGGTGGGGACGCCGATTGTGTCGGGCAGTGAAATAATCGGAGCTCTTCTCATACATTCGCCGGTGGAAGGAATGAACACTGCCATTTTCAGCGGTTTTAAGATGCTGGTGGTGAGCATATTCATGGCGCTTGTCCTTTCAACCGTTGTTTCGGTATTCCTGGCAATGTCGTTTACCAGACCTTTGAAGAAGATGAAGAACACCGCCCTGTTGCTTGCAGAAGGTGATTATACCGCAAAGACCGGTATAATCCAGGACGACGAAATCGGGGAGCTGGCATCAACAATAGATGTATTGAGCGAAAGGCTTGACAGGGCAAGTCATGAAAGCGAAACGCTGCAAAAGCAGAGGCAGGATTTCATCACTAACATTTCGCATGAGCTCCGGACTCCGGTCACCGTCATAAGAGGATCGCTGGAAGCAATTTGCGACGGCATCGTGAAGGAGCCGGAGCAGGTAAAGGAATACAACAAGCAGATGCTCAGTGAAAGCAAGAGCCTTGAAAGGCTGGTAAATGACCTTCTGGAACTCTCCAGGCTTCAGAACGCGGACTTTAAAATCGACATGCATGAAATAAACCTTTGCGACGTCATAAACGACGCAGTCAGAAGTGCTTCCAACATGGCCAGGAAGAAGAACATAATCATCGACTACGCTAAGGATTTGGACATTATGATTATAAAGGGTGACTACGGCAGACTCAGGCAGATGTTTATGATAGTAATTGACAATGCAATAAAATTTTCAAAGGAAAACAGCATAATATACATTTCATTAAACAACAATATTGTAACGGTAAAAGACCATGGAATAGGTATATCCAAGGAAGATATGCCGTACATATTCAACCGCTACTACAGGATAAAATCAGAAGAAAATAAGACAGGAACAGGCTTGGGACTTACCATTGCACAGCAGATAGCCAACAGGCACAACGTTGAAATGGATGCTGAAAGCGAGCCAGGTATGGGAACAAGCTTTATGTTCAAATTCAAGTGACAGAGAGGAAGAAAATGATTAAGAAGGTTAATCAGAAAAACGGCGATGAACTGTCCATACTGGGTTTTGGCTGCATGCGTCTGCCATCCAGGGGAGGAATGATCGATGAGCCAAGGGCCATCGCACTCATAAGAAATGCCATAGATCAGGGAGTTAACTATCTGGACACTGCATACATATACCACGGCGGAAAGAGCGAATCGCTGCTGGGCAAAGCTCTGGCGGACGGATACAGGGAGAAGGTGAAAATAGCCACCAAGCTTCCCACATACCTGGTGAACAGCCTGGAAGGGGCAAAAAAAATCATGGACACCCAGTTCGCCAGGCTTAGAACGGATATTATTGACTACTACCTCATGCACATGCTCACTGACCTGGCCATGTTTGAAAAAATGAAATCTCTGGGCGTAATGGACTATGTTGAAGAGCTTAAAAGGAAAGACAGCATAAAGAACATAGGATTTTCCTTTCACGGAGGCAAGACTGATTTTGAGGATATTATCAAAGCATATCCATGGGATTTCTGCCAGATACAGTACAACTATCTGGATGAAAACAGGCAGGCAACCAGTTCAGGTCTGATGCTGGCTTCTTCCCTGGGCATTCCCGTGATAATCATGGAGCCTCTGAGGGGAGGCAGGCTTGTGAACAGCCTTCCGAAGGAAGTGCTCAGCGCGTTCAAGAAATACCATCCGGACAGGTCTCCTGCTGAATGGGGCCTGAGGTGGCTGTGGAACCACAAGGAAATCAACGTGGTGCTTTCAGGAATGAGCGACGAGGCACAAGTGGAAGAAAACATAAAAATTGCCGGAAGTGCAAGGGAAGACTCGCTGACGGAAAAAGAACTCGACATTTTTGAAGAAGTAAAGGGGATAATGAACAGCAAAACAAAGGTTCCATGCACAGCATGCGGCTACTGCCTGCCGTGTCCCTACGGAGTGAACATACCGGGATGCTTTTCAAGCTACAACGACAGATACCTGTTAAACGACAGGAAAACCCGCTGGCAGTACATTCAAAACCTTGGGGCTTTATCTGCTCAGACTGCATTTGCATCACAGTGCAAAGAGTGCGGCAAGTGTGAGAAGCATTGCCCGCAAAACATAGAAATAAGAAAAGAACTTAAAAACGTAAGCCGCGAAATGGAAGGACCGCTTTTGAGGCCTGCCCTGAAGGTGGCCAGAAAGTTTCTCAGAATAAAAAAGCAGGAAAAGTAAACAGATAAAAGTATTGCAGGCGAAAGCCTGTTTTTTCTATATGGGAAAGTGAAAATTCTCTTGCTATCATCTTTATATAATAATCCGCATCTGTTACAGAAACTGTTGTATAATAAAATGAAAAAAATATAAAATACGAAATGAAAAAGCCCGCCAACTTTCTCTAACAGGCAGAGAGGAGAATTTTATGTTTGGAAAAGTCATAGACAAAAAAGAATACGTCTCATTCATAACCGAATACAAGACTTCCATGTACCGCATAGCCTACGGGTACCTGGGAGACGAATCAAAGTCCCTGGATGCCGTTGACGAGGCTGTTTATCTGGGATACAAGCATCTGAAGGAACTGAGGGAACCACAGTATCTTAAGACATGGCTTACGAGAATACTCATAAACGAGTGCTATAAAATAATCCGAAAATGCAGCCGGGAAACAGCAACAGATGTGCTTCCCGAAGAGGTGGTGGTTGAAAGCGAGTTTAAGCTCCCATTGAAAATGGCACTGCAAGAGCTTGAGGAGGATTTGAAAAAAGTAATAGTGCTTCGATACTTCGGCGGATACACCATAGCAGAAACCGCAAGCATACTCAACATTCCCGAAGGCACCTGTTCAACCAGGACGAGAAAGGCTCTGGGGCTTCTGAGGCTTGAGCTTGTTGATCAGAAAGGAGAGTAAAATGTCAAACAATAATGAAATAGATGAACTGATAAATAAATCCTTTGATTATCCTCTGGGTTTGGAATCCGTCGAACAGAGGCTTGAAGAAAGAATCAGAAGAGAAAAAAGAAGGAAGAAAACAACTGCAGCCTTTTTTTCAACAGCTGCAGCATTAATGTTCATAGTGCTAATAAACACAAGCGTTGCATTTGCAGGCATTGTGGCTGAAATTCCTTTGTTGGGAAGGATTGCGGAGTATGTGAAATTTGACAGGAGCCTTGCAAGCACCATAGAAAATGACTATATTCAGAAAACAGGCCTCATATCCATTGACGGACAGGAAAAGCTGCTTCTTCCCTATGTGATTGCCGATGAAAAAAATCTGGTGCTGTTTTTTCAGCTTCCTGATAATTTCAGCCTTTCAGAAAACCAGTGGGCAGGAATAAGTCTCATAGACATGACTGACGGCTCTACAGGAGAAAAGATTGAAGGCTTTGGATATTCCAGTTCCAACATATCGGCTGAGGGAATCAGAAAAGACGGTACAATCATACTTCAGAATTATCATTTTTCGGAAGGATCACTTCCTCAGTCGGTAAATATCAATGTTTCACTAAAAAAAGAAACATACGACAATGAGGAAGGCGAAAAAGATGAAAACATCAGTTCTGATACCATCGATATGCCTGAGGTGCAAAGCGTGGGGAACTTCTCATTTTCTATAAAATTTAATGAATTTGCAAAGCCGGTCAACTATGTGTTCAACCAGGAACATATGATTTTGGGTCAAAAAATAATTCTTAAAGAGATGAATGTCTATCCCACAGGTACGGAAGTACTGTTTGAATTTTCAAAAGATAATGCTGCATGGGTCAAGGGTCTGGAGCTTGCTCTGGAAGAGAACGGAGTGGAAAGATTCCGGGGGAAAGACGGCATAAGCGCCACCCATGATGAATCAAACACCTGGATGAAAGTTTACATCCAATCTGATTACTTTGAAAAGCCCAAGGAGCAGCAGCTTGTCATCAAAGGAATAAGGCTCATTGATAAGGAAGAAGAATTTTTGAGCGTGGACCTTGACAAAATGAAAATGACGCCGGAGGTTGAAGGCATAAAGCTTGTAAAAGCTGAAAAAAACGGCGGCAGCGTCAGTCTTGTTTTTGAGAGCAGGACGCTTAAAGGAGATACATTTGGCATGTTCAATCATGAATATACGGACTCCGAAGGAAATGTCTACGGTCTATGGTCAGAAGGAAGCAGCACCGCAGGAGATACTATGCAGACATCCATTACGGTTGAGTACCCAAACAGCGGGATTGTGATTCTTAAGAGAGACCTGTCAGTGAAAAATATGCTTGATGAACCCATAAGGGTGAGCCTCCCGGCACAGTGAAAATAAAGACAGAAGCTTGTTGTTTCTGTCTTTTTAATCGAACATATGTTTGACAAAACCTTGCTTCTGTGGTATCATAAAAGAAAAAAAGGATTCGGTTATGGACGACAGTTTGTTTGAAAAACTAAAAATACTATCGGATGCTGCAAAGTACGATGTATCCTGTGTGTCAAGCGGCGTGGAGCGAAAAAACAACACCGTCGGAGGCATAGGAAATGCATCAGCGGCAGGAATCTGTCACGCATGGTCATCGGACGGCAGGTGCATTTCACTTTTGAAAATACTTCTTACCAATGACTGCATCTATGACTGCAGCTATTGTCAAAACCGTGTGACAAATCCGATCAAAAGGGCAACCTTTACTCCGGAGGAGGTTGCAGAGCTGACCATACAATTTTACAGGAGAAATTACATTGAAGGACTTTTCCTGAGTTCAGCAGTGGAGAAAAGTCCGGACCACACCATGGAGAACATATACAAGGTGGTGTATCTTTTAAGGTACAAGTACAATTTCTGGGGTTACGTTCATGTGAAGGTCATTCCAGGGGCAAGTCCTCTGCTGGTAGAAAAGACAGGCGCGCTGGCGGACAGGATGAGCGTTAATATTGAGCTTCCAACCAGGGACAGCCTCAAAATTTTAGCGCCTCAGAAAAAAATGGAAAAGATTCTGGAACCTATGAACCTCATAAAAAATGAGATGTCCAGGTACCTGGAGGACAAGAGACATTCTGTAAATGCGCAGCGTTTCGTGCCGGGAGGACAGTCTACCCAGATGATCATAGGGGCCACTCCGGACAGCGACAGGACGATTCTTGACATGTCCCAGAATCTTTACGACCGTTTCAGCATGAAGAGAGTGTTTTTTTCAGCCTACATTCCTGTCATGTCCTCTCCGAATCTTCCTGCAGTCAGCACCATGCCGCCTCTTCTTCGGGAGCACAGGCTGTATCAGGCTGACTGGCTCATGCGCTTTTACTGTTTCAACTCTCAGGAGCTTTTTACGGAGGTTGAGCATAACCTGGATCTGGAGTTTGATCCCAAGCTGATGTATGCTCTTCGAAACCTTGGAAGGTTTCCTGTTGAAATCAACAAGGCTCCCTATGAGGAGCTGTTAAGGGTACCGGGGCTTGGAGTAACCAGCGCCCAAAGGATTGTCAGGGAAAGGAAGAATGCAGATCTTTCCTATGATTCATTGAAGAGGATGAAGACTGTTCTCAAGAGGGCAAGATACTTCATAACGGTCAACGGCAGGTATTATGGAAGCGCAAGTTTTGAGCCTGACGCCATCAGGGAGGAAATAAGGGCCAAGGAAGTTCAGCAGCAGATGAGCATTTTTGAGCTCATATAGGAGATACCATGGATTATTTATATGACGGAACGTTTGAAGGGTTTCTCACATGTGTTTTTTATCACTACAAGGTGGAAAAAGCATCAGGGATTTACTGCGCGAAAAGCTACCAGCAGTCTTTGGTGAACTCATGCAGAACAGTTGAAACAGATGTTCAGAAGGCAGGCATAGTTTCTGATGCCATCAACGGAAAAATATCCAGAGAAGCATACATAAACGCATATTACTGCTTTCTTTCAAATATAAGCGAAAAAGAAAACATGATTCTTGATTTTCTTATTTTTGCCTTTAGGTACGGACGGGATACAATGAACTTTTTTACCCACGAAAAGGTGCTGCCTGTGAACAAGGCGTACATCAAGGTTTCAAGAGAAGAACACAGGTTTTTGGGAATTCTTCGTTTTTCCGAGGTGGGGGGAATACTGTACTCGCGCTTTTCTCCGGATAACGACATACTGATTTTGCTAGCGGATCATTTTGCAGACAGGTACAAATTTGAAAGGTTCATCATTCACGACTGGAAAAGGGAAAAGGCGGTTGTGTACGCTGACGGCTTCTGGGAAATAAAGGAGAACATAATAATAGGGGACGTGGAATATTCGGATGATGAGAAAACAATTCAAAAGCTTTGGAAACAGTATTTCACAGATTTGGCAATTAAGGAGAGAAAGAACATAAATCTTCAGTTTCAGTTTGTTCCTGCCAGATACAGAAAAAACATGTCCGAATTCAAATGAAATTGTAATTATAATTTGCTGCATTTCTGCTTTGCTTCAGCTGACCATATTACAGCTTATATTCGCATCTCAATTTTATATATAATGTTATAAGTATGGATTAAAAGGTTCGTAAGCTTATTGCATTTATGTCAATTAGATACTTTTCCGGCAATTTACAGTCAGCACTCATAATTTACATAGAGCCTCAACTTTATAAATTATGATTCTTATTTTATTTGAAAAAATTTTAATCTTCATAATTTCCCCACAATTTTTTGTTACCATGCAAGTAAGATACCCCCCTGGGGTATAGTGTATTATCTATATATCACACAATTAGTCAAATAATAAATGGATGAAAGGAGAAATTATATTGAAAAAAGATAAAGAGAATGCTGTAACGTCTTTAAAGACAGTTAAGGGACAAATAGAAGGCATAATTAAGATGTTGGAAGAGGACAGATATTGTGTTGATATATCTAATCAAATATTTGCAGCACAATCGCTTTTAAAAAAATCCAATATTTTGATTTTAAAACAACATATTCATCATTGTGTAAAGGAAGCTATTAAAGAAGATAAGGGTGATGAAAAAATTAATGAAATAATCGTTGTTTTGGAGAAAATAATACAAAAATAAAAGAGGAGTGGTATAAATGTTTAATCTAATTAAAGACTGGCTGGACAGATTGGCTAAGGAAAATGAAAAGAGCTTTGGAAACGGCAGGCTTGATTGCTGTGATCTAAACAAGACAAAAAACACAAATACACAAGCTTCTATGAATACAATTAAGAAATGAGGTGCAGAGAATGGAAAAAAGCCTTAAGGTTCAAGGAATGACCTGTGCGTCCTGCGCAAAGACAGTTGAGAAAACTGCTAAGAAATTGCAGGGTGTTACAGAAGCAAATGTAAATTTCGCAACAGAAAAATTGAGTATTGAATTTGATGAAACTATGGTTACCGTTAAAGACATACAGGCAGCTGTCGAAAAAGCAGGGTATAGATTATTGTCTGAGTCCGTAAGCAAGACCTTGAAAATTGAAGGGATGACATGTGCCTCCTGCGCTAAAAATGTGGAAAAGGCAACCAGGAAGCTAAATGGTGTTACGGAAGCAAATGTAAACTTTGCTACAGAAAAGCTGACTTTAAGTTATGAACCGACCTTAGTAAAGGTTTCAGAAATAAAAGCTGCTATAGAAAAAGCCGGATATAAGGCTGTTGAAGAAGAAACGTCAGTAGATGCCGATAAGGAAAGAAAAGAAAAAGAAATAAAATCATTATGGAACAGATTTGTTATATCTGCAATTTTCACTGCTCCGCTTTTGTATATGGCTATGGGTCATATGTTTGGTAAAGCTTTAGGTATAATGCTTCCTGAAATTATAGATCCGATGATGAATCCTTGGAACTTCGCAATTGTGCAGTTGATTCTTGTTATCCCGTCTATGATTGTAGGATACAGATATTTTACGGTAGGTTTTAAATCGTTGTTCAAGGGAAGTCCTAATATGGATTCACTTATAGCAATAGGAACAGCTGCTGCATTCATATATGGTATTTATGCCATTGTGCAAATTTACGGCGGTGATGGTGAATATGCCAATGAATTATACTTTGAAGCAGGCGGTGTAATATTAACACTCATTACGCTGGGGAAATACTTAGAATCTGTAACTAAAGGAAAAACATCTGAAGCAATAAAGAAATTAATGGGGCTTGCACCTAAAACGGCAATAATATTAAGAGATGGCAAAGAAGTTGAAATTTCAATTGAAGATGTTGAAGTCGGCGATGTTATTGTTGTTAAGCCAGGAGAAAAAATGCCTGTTGACGGTGAAGTTGTTGAAGGAACCACATCAGTGGATGAATCAATGCTTACCGGTGAAAGCATCCCTGTTGAAAAAAATGTGGGAGATAATATAATTGGAGCAAGTATCAATAAAAATGGATCAATAAAATATAAGGCAACAAAGGTTGGAAAAGACACAGCACTTGCTCAAATAATAAAATTGGTCGAAGACGCTCAAGGTTCAAAGGCTCCCATTGCAAAGCTGGCTGACGTAATTTCAGGATATTTCGTACCCGTTGTAATTGTCCTTTCAATAATTTCAGCATTGTCGTGGTATTTCTTTGGAGGTGAATCAACCGTATTTGCTTTAACAATATTCATATCAATACTTGTAATAGCGTGCCCATGTGCATTGGGACTGGCAACACCTACTGCCATAATGGTAGGAACAGGCAAAGGAGCTGAAAACGGAGTATTGATAAAGAGCGGTGTTGCACTTGAAACAACTCATAAGATCAAAACAATCGTATTTGATAAAACAGGTACAATAACCGAAGGAAAACCGAAAGTGACAGATGTAGTAACAACAAATGGTATAACGGAAAATGATTTGCTGCAATTAACAGCATCGGCTGAAAAAGGCTCCGAGCATCCATTGGGCGAGGCAATAGTAAAAGGTGCAGAAGAAAAGGGATTGGAGCTTAAAAACCTGGAATCATTCACTGCAATACCAGGTCATGGAATAGAAGTTAAAATTGACGGCAAGGAAATATTGGCAGGAAACAGAAAGCTCATGGTTGAACGCAGCATATCATTGGAAAATTTGGAATCAACGTCAAATAAGCTGGCTGAAGAAGGAAAAACACCAATGTATGTAGCTATTGATGGTAAAATTGCCGGGATAATAGCTGTAGCTGATACAGTGAAAGAAAACAGCAAAAGAGCCATAGAAAAGTTACATCACATGGGAATTGAAGTTGCTATGATTACCGGTGACAACAGAAGGACTGCTGAGGCAATAGCCAGACAAGTAGGCATAGACAGAACATTAGCTGAAGTATTACCCCAGGATAAAGCTAATGAAGTTAAAAAGCTTCAGTCTGAAGGTAAAAAAGTGGCAATGGTTGGAGACGGCATAAACGATGCGCCTGCCTTGGCTCAGGCAGATATTGGGATAGCAATAGGTTCAGGTACAGACGTTGCAATGGAATCAGCAGACATAGTTCTTATGAGAAGTGACCTGATGGATGTGCCGACTGCTATACAGTTAAGCAAGAGCACAATTAAAAATATAAAGCAAAATCTGTTCTGGGCATTTGCATACAATACATTAGGCATACCTGTTGCAATGGGAGTATTATATGTATTTGGAGGACCATTGTTAAATCCAATGTTTGCTGCAGCTGCCATGAGTTTAAGTTCAGTGTCAGTATTGGCTAATGCTTTGAGATTAAAAAGATTCAAGCCAGTCAGATAATTAAAATTAATTTTTAAAATTATAAATTTAAAGGAGTATACTATGAGAAAGAATATATTGATTGAAGGAATGAGCTGTCAGCATTGTGTGAATCATGTTAAAGAAGCCTTGGGAGAAATTTGCGGAGTAAAAACTGTAGATGTTGATTTAGGCAATAAGAATGCTTTTGTTGAATTGGCACACCCTGTAGATGATGCAAAATTCAAGGAAGCAGTAGACGAAGCAGGTTATGAAGTGGTAGGAATTGAAGAATTATAACGTTATATAATTGTAAAATGGCTTTGATACTTAACTATTGAGGCCATTTTGCAATCGGGAAAGTTTGCTTTTCTTTTGTACAAAAACTAGGAGTACTGTCGGACGTCCTTGTTGTCAAGGGTGCGAAGCCAAAAATACGTAAGTGTTTTACGCGGATGGTTATTTGCTATTATTTAAGCATCACCAGATAAGTGTGTTGGTACAGGGGGGGTTAAAATGCATACTATTCATACGGTTAAATTGAAACAGAGCAATATGCTTTGCAACAGGTGCTTAACCAACGTGGTTAAAGCTCTCAGCCTCATAGAAGGCATAAAAGAATTAAATGTAAATCTTGATAAAAAATCGATTAAGATTACTTATGAAAATGAAAATTTTTCAAAAGAAGTAATACAAAAAATTATTAATGAGTCAATCGTTCACGGAAGAGTGGACAAAAAAATATATATTGAATAGAACTTACAATGAATGGCAAGGTGTGTGGCAAATTGTCTTTAGGAAGGATATTGTATGTTAAGTAAAATGACATTATGGGACAAAATGTTAGTTTTTTCGCTTATTGTGATAAGTCTGACATGGCTGGTGATGGCGATGTCCAATAAAACATCTAATAAAGCTAAAGAAGGAACTAAAACTGTCGAAATCGTAGCACATGGAAACTTGGTAGAAAAATTTACTATAACTGAAGATGCTAAAAACATTTACAGCTTTGAGTTTGGAAAAAACACCGGCTATATAGAAGTTAAGGACGGAGCGGTAAGAATGTTAGAAATGGATAGAGATATATGCCCTGAAGGTATATGTTCAAAAACGGGGTGGATAAAAAAGACATATGAAACTATTGTATGTATGCCTAATGGAATTATTGTTAACATAAAAAACAATGAAAACATTCTAGAAAAAAATGATGATACAGATGTTATTGTATAACAATGACCTTTAAGGTATTACATTCAATGATAATCTTAAATTTTGCCTGCTTACAGCGTTAAATTTTCCGTTATTGTAATTTTTAAAAGATGTTTGAACATAATAAGAACAGCAAAAACACGGAGGTATATATGGAATCATTTAACTCCCTTTACGAACATCTTTTAAATGCTGCCATAAACAAAAAAATCCACGAAGAAATAGATAAACTTACCAATTTCGACCCACACCACCTGGACTGCCTTCTGAATCCGGATAAGCATCCCACAGTAATACGTTTGGGAAACTGCTGCTGCAGTGATGCGGAAAGGCAAAAATGTGATCAAGAATGTGATTTCAACGCAATGACAAGGGATGAACAAGGAAACGTGCAGGTGGGAGACAGCTGTGTTGGATGTTCAAGGTGCATAGAAAACTGCATCAAAAACAATCTTACCGACAGGAAAGACCTGCTGCCTTTGTTTGAAATGCTCAACAGCAACGCACCTGTGTATGCCATGATTGCACCGGCGTTCACGAGCCAGTACGGTCCGCAGGTGACGCCTGGAAAATTAAGGAGCGCTTTCAAGCAGATAGGATTTGCCGGAATGATTGAAGTTGCCGTATTTGCCGACATACTGACGCTGAAGGAATCTCTTGAATTCGACCTATCCATAAAGACTGATGAGGATTTCCTACTGACGAGCTGCTGCTGTCCCATGTGGATTGCAATGATCAAGAAAATATACAACGACCTGGTTCCGCACATACCTCCGTCAGTTTCTCCCATGGTAGCCTGCGGCAGAGGAATAAAAAAGCTGCATCCAGACGTGAAGACAGTATTCATCGGACCCTGCGTAGCGAAAAAGGCTGAAGCCAGGGAAAAGGACATAGATGATGCAGTTGACTTTGTGCTGACTTTTCAAGAGGTTGCAGACATATTCAGACTGGCCGGCATAGAACCTGAAAAAATGGAAGAAGACTTAAGGGACCATTCCTCAAAGGCCGGAAGGATTTACGCAAGAACAGGCGGCGTCAGCGAAGCAATACAAAGCACGCTGGATTATCTTCGTCCCAACAGGAGCATTCCTTTGAAGTCAAAGCAGGCAAACGGCATAGCCAAGTGCAAGGAGCTTCTGAATGAAATCAAGGACGGCAACATAACCGCAAATTTCCTTGAAGGAATGGGGTGCGTTGGCGGCTGCGTAGGCGGACCCAAGCGGATTCTGGATAAGGAACAGGGGACTGATTACGTAAATGATTACGGAGACGAAGCCAGCTACAGAACGCCTGTTGACAATCCCTATGTGATGGAGCTTTTAAAAAGGCTAGGGTATGATACCATAGAGTCCCTTTTGGAAAGCGACAACATGTTCGTAAGAAAAATGTGAGTCCGAATTTAATCGGACTTTTTAAATTATAAAATTTTGAAGATTTTTATCTTGAATTGTGTTATTATGGATTAACTAATTTTATCATTGTATGAAGGAAGGATATTCAATTGATACAGATAGAACAAGCCATCAACAAACTTAACAAGAAGGTAACTGAAATTTCTCTCATAGCTCCCACAATTCAACTGGCTCAGAAAACAAGAAAAATTATTGAACAGCGCTGTGAGGATATTGACGTGTTTGTTCCCATCGCCAAGGAAGATGCGCTTAACGACGCTTTAAGGATTGCCAGAAACCTCATTGAACAGGGGGCCAGCGTCATTATAAGCAGGAAGGGAACTGCAGCTGCAATCAGGAATGCAGGATTAAACGTATCTGTAGTGGCCATCAACCAGATTCTGTCGGACTATATTGAATCCATTGAAATAGCAAAATATGAAAAGGGGATAATTGCATTTTTCTCCTATGATGAAATGACAGATGATGTGAGAAGCTTGTGCAGCATGCTCAGCATTAAGGCAAGATACTACACGTTCAAGAATGACTCTGACTGCGAGAGAATTGTGCAGCAGGCTCTGGCAGACGGAGCAGTTCTTGGAATCGGCGGCGTCATGACCCAGAAATATTCGGAAATTTACAACCTGAAGCACATCACCATCGAAAATTCGGAAGTTTCAATAAACAATGCCATTGATACGGCAAAGGAAATACTTCATGTTCAAAAGGAAGAAGCCAAGAAGCAAAATGAGCTGAAAATACAGCTTGAAAGGTACAAGGCGGTGCTGAACTTCACCCATGACGCAATCATAGCCGTTGATGAAACAGGCAAGGTGGATGTCATAAACCCTGTTGCCGAGCAAATTGTCAAAATAAGCCCGGGCTATGCAATCGGCAAGAACATAAAAAAGATTATACACAACTCCAGCCTGTTTGACGTTTTAAGCAGCAGGGAGAAGCAGCTTAACCAGCTTATGGACTTAAACGGCACGCTGGTTTCCACAAACAGGATACCCATAGTGGTTGATGACAAAATTCAAGGAGTTGTGGCAACATTTCAGGACGTAAAGGTCATACAGGAAAATGAGAACCGCATTAGAAGAAGCCTTCATGAAAAAGGCCTTGTGACCAGGTACAACTTCGACGACATAAAGGGAGAATCTGTTGAGATAAAAAAAGCAATATCCATAGCCAAAAGCTATGCAGCATCTGATTCCACCATTTTAATTCAGGGAGAAACAGGGACAGGCAAGGAGCTTTTTGCTCAAAGCATTCACAATTCCAGTTCCAGAAAGGGAGGGCCTTTTGTGGCAATAAACTGTGCTTCGCTGTCTTCAAACCTTTTGGAATCGGAATTGTTCGGATACGTGGAGGGAGCTTTTACCGGAGCAATCAAGGGAGGTAAAATAGGACTGTTTGAACTTGCCCACAAGGGAACGATTTTTCTCGACGAAATAGGAGAAATACCAATTGAAATCCAGGCGCAGCTCCTTCGCGTGCTTCAGGAAAAAGAAATAAGAAAGGTTGGTTCTGTTGTGAAGACTCCTGTGGATGTCAGGGTTATTACAGCCACAAACAGGAATTTGTTAGAAGAAATAAAGTCTAAGACATTCAGGGAGGATCTGTTCTACAGAATCGGGGTGCTGAACCTTACTGTACCTCCATTGAGGGAAAGAGACAATGACATATTTATGCTTGGCAGATTTTTCTTTGACAGGTATATGGGAAATGAGAAAACGGAATATATGAGCACCTTTGACAACATAATGAACAGGGTCAGGACCTATAAATGGTTTGGAAATATCAGAGAACTTCAAAACTTTGTTGAAAGAATCTGCGTACTGATGAAATATCACGGCAATTCCTATGATTTTGAACAGCTGGCCAGTAACTTCATCAACAAGGATTATGACATTAACGGTACCGGAAAAAATAATACAGAGGAAGTCGGGGTTAAACAAACCGCTATTGCCAAGGGCAATGATTTAAACAAGTGGGAAGCCGATAAAATAGCCAATGCCCTTAAAAATAATGATTTGTCAATTCAAAAAGCTGCTAAAGAGCTTGGAATAAGCAGGACAACTTTGTGGAGAAAAATGAAACAGCACAATATAAATGTATAGCATGTTTCGAAGTTTCAAGGTCTAGTGACAAAAAGAAGCTTTATGGAACAATGTGAAACAAATTGCGCTGAAGATGAATAAAATTTTGTAAAAATTGAAGTACTGACTTAAAAAAATCAGCACTTCTTATTTTTTTTATATAACAATTGCACTGAAATTCCAACAGATTTTGAAAGATAACATTTTCCAGTAAAAAGTTGGCACGGTTAATGCTAATTATAGATGTGCAATTAAAAATAATTAATCGCAGTAAAATTTTAAAACAAATTATCGGAGGATCGAATGGGAGAATTCAAGGTTAGAAAAATTGGCTTTATTGTGGGTGTGCTGCTTTGCGCAATATTAATTATTATGCCGACACCTGCAGGATTATCTGTTGTAGGACAAAGAGTATTGGCTGTTTCATCCTTAATGATTGTATTCTGGATGACTGAAGCAATATCAATTCCAGTAACGGCGCTGTTGCCAATACTGCTGTTTCCGATTTTAGGAATAACAGGTGCTAAGGGACAAAATGACATTCAATTGTTCAAACACTATGCTTATCAAACCGTGTATCTGGTTCTGGGTGTTGGCTTCCTTGCAACAGCTATGGTTAAATGGGGCCTGCACAGAAGAATGGCGCTTGGAATAGTAATGAAGGTTGGAAAGAAACCTGCAATGATAGTTCTTGGATTTATACTTGCAACTGCATTCGTATCGATGTGGATGTCAAATACAACTGCAACGGCCATGATGCTTCCTGTTGCTATGTCAATAATAGCAACAATGGATAAGACCATATCCGGCGGCTTCAAAAAAGCGATGGTTTTGTCAATACCGTTTGCTGCAACATTGGGCGGATTAGGAACGTTGATAGGAACTACAACAACTCCTACAGGAACTGGTATAATAGCAGAAACAATTGGGGTTCAGCTGGGATTTGTTGAATGGATGAAGATAGGACTTCCTTTCGTAATAGTAATGATTCCGCTGGCTTGGTTATGGATGGTTAAATTCTATAAGGTTGACAAGCTTGATGAAATTAACGTTGATGTTATAAGAAAAGAATATGATTCTTTGGGAATGATGAACAAGGGCGAAAAAATAACAGCCGTAGTATTCGCTGTGGCTGTATTGGCATGGGTTACAAGCGGATTGTGGAAGGGCTTCGTACCTTTTGCAACTGATGAAACTATTGCAATGGCAATTGCAATGGCGCTGGTTATGATACCTGTTGACTACAAAAAGGGCGAGTATGTTTTAAGCGGTAAAGAAGCTCTTGCAGATGCACCTTGGGGAACAATGCTGCTGCTCGGAGGCTCAATGGTAATGGGCAATGCATTCAAGGATTCCGGTGTTGCTCAGTGGATAGCTTCATCAATAGGAGGTTTGGGCGGAATGTCGCCGATAATGATCATCATGGTTATTGGTATAGTTACAGCCATGATTACAGAAGTTACAACAAATGCAGTTGTTGTTGCATCATTCCTGCCAGTGCTTCCGGGTATTGCAAATGCCATTGGAATGGATCCGCTGCAGCTGATGCTCGTATGTATGGTTGCTTCTAACTTCGCGTTCATGCTTCCTCCTGCAACCCCTCCAAATGCCATAGCTTACAGCACTGGTGCATTTGAAATTTCTGACCTTATGAAAGCTGGTTTGGGATTGAAAATCATATGCCTGATAGTATTCCCGATACTTATGTACCTAGTAGTATTCGGATTGTTCGGAATAGGAGCTTAATACATAAAGAAAAGGAGTAGATAAATTTTAACCGATTTATCTACTCTAAATTTTAAAACATTGTTAGCAAATATTGTATATCTAGAATAAAAATTAATCAAACACTTTGTATCTTTTTTAGGAGCAGTAAAATGAATAAAGGAATACTGGATGGAATAGTAGTGCTGGACCTGACCAGGGTTTTAGCCGGTCCTTACTGCGGAATGCTTCTGGCAGACATGGGCGCTACCGTTTATAAAATAGAACAGCCGAAAAAAGGCGACGACAGCAGGGCTTTCGGTCCGTTTATCAACGGTGAGAGCGCGTACTATATGAACCTTAACAGGAATAAACTTGGTGTAACATTGAATTTGAAAACACCTGAAGGAAAAGCAGTTTTTATAGAAATGGTAAAAAAAGCAGATGTAGTTATTGAAAACTACAGACCGGGCACAATGGAAAAGCTGGGCTTGGGATATGAAGAACTTAAAAAGATAAATCCCGGCATCGTTTACGGATGCGTTTCAGGCTTCGGTCATTACGGACCTTACAGCCAAAGGGCTGGATACGACATAATCGGACAGGCCATGGGCGGTCTCATGAGCACAACAGGCTGGCCAAACGGCGCCCCCACAAGAACGGGCACTGCCATGGGAGATGTGCTTGGCGGCCTTGGCTGCACAATTGGTATTTTGGCAGCTGTGGTAAACAAAATCAAAACAGGCGAAGGACAGAAGGTTGATGTATCATTGGTTGACTCTGTTGTATCATCACTGGAAATCATCACGCAGATTTATCTGGCAACAGGCAGGATTCCTGAAAGGATTGGAAACAGATACGAGTCGGCATATCCCTACGATTCATTTAAGTCAAAAGACGGTGATGTAATCATAGGCTGCGGCAACGATAAGCTCTGGAAGCTGCTGGTTGATGTAATGAATCAGCCGGAGCTGCTCCAGGACGAAAGATTTGCAACAAATGCCGCAAGGGTTAAGAACAATGAGCAGCTAAAACCAATTGTGGAAGCATGGACAGCCGGCCAAAACGTGGACGATGTTGTAGAAAAACTGTTGGCTGTAGGAGTGCCCTCATGTCCTATAAACACCATTGACAGAGTGGTGAAAGACCCTCATATTGCAGGTGCAAGGGAAATGTTCGTGGAGGTTGAACATCCGGTGGCAGGAAAAACAACGCTGACAGGGGACCACATCAAGTTCAGCGACAAAAAGGCTGAAATCAGGACTCCGGCTCCAACGCTGGGACAGCACAACAATCAAGTGTATGAAAGTCTTGTGGGATTGAGCAAAGAAACAATAAATGAATATGTGGAAAAGGGAATAATGTAGACATTGTTTCAATATGTTAAAAATTTGAGGCGCTGAAACGTAGGAAACGTAAGCGCCTCATATGACTTAAATGCTTAAATAAGAATTATTATTAGAACATGATGAACAGCAAAATGATACAATACGAAATAAAAGGAAACAAAATGAAACGTAAAATTCATCTTGCATATGGAGTAAAAATAAATTTTTGCTTAGAATATCAATAAAACAGCTGAATTAATCATTGATTTGAAATCATTTTGGAATATGTGGCATTAAATTTGCAAATACAATTACAAACGGATAAATATTTCAGATAAGCATGCTATCTGAAACGACGGTTAAAAATATAATAGGAGTGAAAATAGAATGAGCAAAGGATTATTAGATGGCATAGTAGTGCTGGACCTTACAAGGGTCCTGGCAGGACCGTATAGCGGAATGCTTCTGGCAGACATGGGAGCTACTGTATACAAGATAGAACAGCCAAAGAAAGGTGATGACAGCAGAGCATTCGGACCTTTCATAAACGGCGAGAGCGCATATTACATGAATTTGAACAGGAACAAGTTCGGAGTTACGCTTAACCTTAAAACTGCCGAAGGCAAGGCGGTCTTCATAGAGATGGTTAAAAAGGCTGATGTTGTAATAGAAAACTATCGTCCGGGAACAATGGAAAAATTAGGCCTGGGTTACGAAGATTTGAAAAAGATTAACCCCGGAATCGTTTATGGATGTGTTTCTGGTTTCGGTCACTACGGACCTTACAGCCAGAGAGCAGGTTATGATATAATCGGACAGGCCATGGGCGGTCTCATGAGCACAACAGGCTGGCCGGACGGAGCACCGACAAGAACCGGAACCGCAATGGGAGACGTTCTGGGCGGCCTCGGATGCACCATAGGAGTGCTGGCTGCAGTAGTGAACAAGATAAAAACAGGCGAAGGACAAAAGGTAGATGTGTCACTGGTAGATTCGGTTGTGTCTTCACTGGAAATAATAACTCAAATTTATCTTGCAACAGGAAGAATTCCGGAAAGAATAGGCAACAGATACGAATCCACATATCCTTATGATTCATTTAAGGCAAAAGACGGCGACGTTATCATCGCCTGCGGCAACGACAAGTTGTGGAAGCTGCTGGTAGGCGTAATGAATCAGCCTGAGCTTCTTGAAGATGAAAGATTTGCAATTAATGCTTTAAGAGTTAAAAATCATGCTGAATTAAAACCTATCATTGAAGCGTGGACAGTAACTCTGGAAGTAGATACAATTGTTGAAAGGCTTCTGGAAGTGGGAATTCCTTCATCACCAATCAACACCATTGACAGGGTCGTAAAGGATCCTCACATTGCAGGTGCAAGGGAAATGTTTGTGGAGGTTGAACACCCTGTGGCAGGAAAGACCACGCTGACCGGGGACCACATAAAGTTCAGCGATAAGAAGGCAGGAATAAGAATGCCGGCACCTACTTTAGGACAGCACAATTCAGAAGTTTATGGAAACTTCGCAGGATTAAGCGAAGAGACAATAAGGGAATATCTTGAAAAGGGTATATTCTAAATAAAAGGGGTAGTGAAATGGAAAAAATAAACATAGTGGAAGTTGGACCAAGAGACGGGTTTCAAAATCTCAAGGAATATATACCAGTTGAACAAAAAATAAAGGTAATTGACGATTTAATAGGGGCAGGCGTTAAACACATACAGCATACGTCATTTGTGAGCCCGAAGGCAATTCCTCAGCTGAAGGATGCCAAAGAAATTACACAGGAGCTTTTAAAGAAGTATCCGGACTTTGATTTCTTTGCGCTGGTTCCGAATCTTTACGGAGCAAAGGCAGCATACGAGCTGGGACTCAGGAAAGTTTCCTACGTGGTGTCCCTGAGCGTAAGCCACAACAAGGCCAATATCAACAGAACCCATGATGAGTCCTTAGCGGAACTGAAAAGCATAATGGACAACTACACAGATATGAACGTATGTGTTGATGTGGCAACCACATTCGGATGTCCATTTGAAGGAAAGTATTCAACCGATACGGTCGTGAAATTCATAGACCGAATTGCTAACATGGGAGTAAAGGAAATGTCGCTGGCAGACACGATCGGGGTGGCAAATCCAAGACAGGTGAGAGAAATAGTTTCTGCAGCCAAAAAGGAATTTCCTGAAATAGAATTCCAGGTACACATTCACGACACAAGAAACATGGGAATGGTGAACACTCTGGCTGCAATAGAATCAGGTATTACAAAAGTTCAGTCAACACTGGGAGGACTGGGCGGATGCCCGTTCGCACCGGGTGCTTCCGGAAACACGGCTACCGAGGACCTTGTGTACATGCTGAACGACATGGGATATGAAACAGGAATAGATGTGGAAAAGATCATTGAAGCCGCAAAATATGAAAAAACCATAATCACCGGCAATTTCAGCGGACATCTTATGAACATCCAGAAAGGTCAGTGCAACGCATAAAAAACAGAGCAATATGTCATGAAAATGATGTATTGCTTTTTATTTTGTAGTGAATGCTAAAAAGCTTTTGCACCTTGTATAATCTAAAATTTTACCGGATTGTTTAAAAACCTCATACATGGGTATGAATTAATATATTATGAATTTGTAAAATTGATTGTATCGTAATTTATGAGTTTCGCCATAATGTTATTTCCGGAGAGATAGATGAAAAACAGCAATACTGATGCCAAACGAAGATTTAAGCTGCCCGTCGAGGAAATCGAAGAAGTTTTAAAGGAAATCAATCCGCTGAAGGAAGCCCTCACAATTGTTGTCCTTTACGGCCTTTTCGGCGTCCTGTGGATTCTCCTTTCAGACAATGTGCTTGACATGTTCGCTTCTGACATGGAAACATACAAACTTTTACAGACCTGGAAAGGATGGTTTTATGTGCTGATAACCGTCATTTTTGCTTTTTTTCTTATAAAAAGCAGGGTAAGCCGCATAAAAAATGCATCTGAAGATGCTCTGGACGCTTACAAGAAACTGATTGATGCCAACGAGGAACAGGAAAAGCTTGCAAACGAGCTTATCTATCAGAAGGATCTGATCCACAGCATAATTGAGGATGCTCCCGTTTTGATTGTGATTTGGGATGAGGACGGCAGGGCAGTGAAGGCAAATTCCTGCTGCAATATCCTGTTTGGATGCGGTGAAGGCGATATCGACGGAGCTATGCTCAATGAGAAAATGTCAGCAGCCGGCAACGGAAATTTCACAGAGCATATTCGTGAGGTTTTGCAAAACGGCAAGGTAAAGGAGCATGAAACAAGTGTTACCGACAGAGACAGCGGTTTGAGGGACATTTTATGGAGCAGCAGTGCAATCAGCCATGAAGGCGGCAAAAAAACAATTGTTTCTATCGGAATAGATATTACAGAAAGAAAAAGGTTTGAAGATAACATAAGACGCATGGCTTACCATGATTCGCTCACGGGACTGCCCAACAGGGATAAGTTCGTCATGGAGATTGAACGCATGGCTGAAGAACAAAGGGGTTTAGGGAAGTTTGCCGTGGCTTTTCTGGATATTGACAATTTCAAGTACATAAACGATACTCTTGGCCATCCCACAGGGGATGAATTTCTGGTATACGTCAGCAAGGAGCTTTCTTCCGCGGTAAAAAATCCAGACATGATTGCCAGACTCGGAGGGGACGAGTTCGGCATACTTGTAACCTGTTTTGAAAATGAAGAAGAGCTTGTCTCCAGGCTTGAATGCATTAAAAACAGCCTGGGAAGCTTCTGGATCTCAGACAACAGGGAATTCCTGGTTTCCATGAGCATAGGAGCTGCCGTCTATCCCCATGATGGTACAAATGCCAGTACATTGCTTAAAAATTCTGACATTGCAATGAATGTTGCCAAAAAGGACGGAAAGAACAAATCAGTCATATATAAACGAAACATCCATGAAGACATAATCTGGCACATACAGATGTCAAATAAACTGCAGAAAGCCCTAGACAACAAGGAATTCATGCTGTACTATCAGCCTCAGATCGAGCTATCCACAGGGAAGATCGTCGGACTGGAAGCTCTGGTCAGATGGAAACATCCGGACGAAGGATTTATTTCACCGGCAGACTTTATCCCGGTAGCTGAAGAAACCGGCCAGATTTATTTGCTTGAACAGCGAATTGTAAAAAACGCACTGATCCAGAAAATGAAATGGGACAAGTCTGGATTCAACGACGTTGTTCTGTCTCTTAACCTTTCAAGCAAGACCCTTATAAGCGATTCAAACTTCAGGCAGATTGAAGCTATCCTTGAGGACTTTGATATGGATTATTCAAAAATTGTTTTTGAGATTACAGAAACTGTTTTGATTTCAAACATAGAACTGGCCATGGAGAGGCTGAACAAACTGAAGGAAATAGGACTCCAGATAGCTTTGGACGACTTCGGAACTGGATATTCGTCAATCACGTACCTGAAGAAGTTTCCTATCGATATAATAAAACTGGATAAAAGCTTTGTCAATTCCATCACGGGAAGGGACAGGGATGTTTCCATTGTGAAGTTTATACTGCTCTTGGCCAATGACCTTAATATGTCCGTTGTGGCAGAAGGAATTGAATCAGCTGATCAGCTTGAGTATCTTAAAATAATAAACTGCCAGATGGGGCAGGGATACTACATAGGAATGCCTTCACCTGCCGAAGATATAAGCATTCTTCTGGAACAGCGGGAATATGAGCAGCGTTCATAATTAAATATACCTCCGTGAGAAGGCCGTTTAATCGTGCCATCTGTCCGGAGTTTTTTTATTTTTGTTCCTAATTTTGGTTTATACGTACGTAATTAGAAATTTATCAATTTTATAACACAGCCTGCACACATTTCCATCACAATTGAAGCCTATATTTACATTATTTAGAATGTAAGGAGGACATAATGAACCAGGAAAAGAATTTTAAAAAATTCAAATTGCCTAAAATCGGAAAACCCAAACTGACAAAAAAGAAAGTTATAATCATTTCTGCAACAGCAGTTGTACTTGTGGGAGCTGTGATTGGATACAACACTTTTTTTGGTAAGGAAGAAACGGAAACAATAAATACCGCAACTGTAACAAAGGGAGATTTGACTGTCTCAATTGAAGGTTCCGGTGCTATTGAGGCAATGGAGATGTATGAAATAACTTCTCTTGCAACAGGAGACATACTCCAGTCTGATTTTGAGGAAGGTCAGGAAGTAAAGAAAGGCGACCTGCTCTACGTAATCGATACTAAGGACATCGACAACACTATAGAAAGAGCCAAGGTATCACTTGAGAAGCAACAGCTTTCCCACAATCAGACACTACAGGAATATGCGGGACTGTCTGTTGAATCTCCCATTTCAGGAGTAATAACCACCTGCTATGTCAAAAAAGGCGATTCGGTTCAAAACGGCACAAAGATAGCAGACATAATCAACAATGAGTATATGATGCTGGAGATACCCTTCAACTCCAGCGACGCTAAAGGCATACGCGCAGGAGATACGGCAAGCGTCACTCTCGAAAACTCATTTTATGAAACAACGGGTACCGTTACATATGTTTCATCAGGCGAAGTGGTGGTCGATTCCGGAGCAACCGTTTCAACAGTGAAGATAAAGGTTAAAAATCCCGGTTCTATCACCACCGCCGACAAGGCTACGGCAATAGTAGGCGATGCTGCCTGCAACTCTTCAGGAACATTGAGCTACTGGGAGGAAAAGACAGTGACAGCCGAAACTTCAGGCGATGTGGTGAGCGTAAACTACACAACCGGTGACAGGGTCAACTCAGGCAGCGTATTGGTGAATCTTGAAAGCACCAGTGCCGAAGTATCAGTGAAAACCAGCGAGCTTTCCTTGTCGGATGCGGAACTTTCCCTGCAGAATACATACGACAAGCTTGAAGATTACAACATAACTTCTCCAATCGACGGAACAGTAATTGAAAAGACGTCCAAGGCCGGAGATACACTTGATTCTGATTCCAGCAACACGGTTATGGCAGTAGTGGCAGACCTGTCCAATCTGAAATTTACCATAGACGTTGATGAACTTGACATTGGAAGTATCCAGGTGGGGCAGTCTGTGGAAGTTACAGCTGACTCCCTTGAAGGAAAAACCTTTGAAGGAACAATAAGCAACATAAGCAAGATAGGAACAAATTCCAACGGAGTGGCCTACTATCCTGTGACGGTTGTCATGGAATACTCTGATAATCTTATGATAGGCATGAACGTGGATGCAAAGATAGTCATAGAGTCCAAGGAGGACGTTCTAATGATTCCTGCATCGGCACTTAACAGAGGCAACAGGGTTCTTGTAGAAGACAAGGATGGCTCAAAAGCAAAAGCTGCCAGTCAGGATGCAAATGCTTCGAAGGCTCCCGGCAGGAACAGCGCTGCTCCTGATGGATACACCTATGTTACTGTGGAAATCGGAATCAGCAACACGGATTACGTGGAAATAGTGAGCGGTCTTGTAGAAGGCGATGTGGTTGTAATTCCGACAGAAACTACTACAAAAACAACACAGCAGACAGCTCCCGGAATGGGGGGATTTGAAGGCGGAGGCCAGATTCCGTCAGGCGGAGGAGGAATGCCGCCGGCAGGTATGTAATATTTTACTGGGAGGCTAACAATGATTGATTTAATAGACATGTATAAAATTTACCAGGTAGGCGATACGGAAATCAGAGCTCTCAATGGAATTAACCTGCATATAGAAGAAAACGAATTTGTGGCCATTGTAGGACAGTCAGGCTCCGGCAAGTCAACCTGCATGAACATGATCGGCTGTCTGGACATACCGACAACCGGGAAATACATATTGAACGGCAAGGATGTAAGCAAATTGAAAGAAGATGAGCTTTCGGAAATACGAAACCTCACTCTTGGATTCATATTTCAGCAGTACAACCTCATATCAAAGCTGAACGTATTCGAAAATGTTGAACTGCCGCTCATATACAGGGGAATAGAGAAGCATGAAAGAAAGAGGATGGTGGAAGAGTCGCTGGAGCGTGTGGGACTTTCCAACAGAATATACAATATGCCCTCTCAGCTTTCAGGGGGTCAGCAGCAGAGAGTGTCCATTGCAAGGGCGCTGTCGGGCAATCCGCCGGTCCTCCTTGCCGATGAACCCACAGGAGCTCTTGATTCTAAAACAGGTAAAGAGGTTTTGGGACTTCTGAAACAAATAAACGAAGAAGGAAACACGGTGGTGCTCATAACCCATGACAACAACATAGCGGAACAGGCAAAAAGAATAGTGAGACTTCACGACGGAAACATAATTGAGGACCGGATATTGGGGGTTGAGCGATGAACTTCAAACAATCATTCAATATGGCCATAAAAAGCCTCCTGGGAAGCAAGATGCGTTCCTTCCTGACGATGCTTGGAATAATCATAGGAGTTGCGTCGGTAATCATACTTGTAAGCCTCATAAGCGGAATGGCTGCCGACATGTCTGAAAGCTTCGAAAGCATGGGAACAAACCTGATTTCCGTCAGTATCAGAGGCAGGGGCGGCAACATTACCATTGATCCGGATGATATGCAGGAACTGGTTGACAACAACACCGAGATTCTGGCGGCTGTGACTCCTCTGGTGAACATACAAAGCGCCACGGTCAAGTATGAGACTGAAAACATAACAACAACAGTCACAGGCTGCAACGAATACTATCCGGACATAAAAAACAGCGATGTTTCAAGCGGAAGATTTATCACTTACCTGGATGTGGATAAAAGGCAGAAGGTATGCGTTGTTGGAACATATATTGTGCAGGAACTGTTCGGAGGGGCATCGCCTCTGGGTGAACAGTTAAAAGTAAACGGATCCACGTTCACAGTCGTGGGAGTGCTGGAGGAAAAGGCGGATTCTGAAGAAGGCAGCGACGATGATGTGGTTATGATTCCATACACCACTGCAGCAAGGCTTTCCTTCATGGGAAGAGTAAGCAGCTACTCATTCAGCGCATCATCCACAGAGACAGTGGAGGATGCCATGGCGGCTATAAATAAAAAAATGGGCGAATACTTCACCAGTACAAACTATTACAGCGTGTTCAGCGCCTCACAGGCCCTTGACCAGGTAAATGAAATGATGAGCACCGTTACACTGGTGCTGGTGGGAGTGGCTGCCATATCACTTTTGGTAGGAGGAATAGGCATTATGAACATAATGCTGGTGTCTGTAACTGAAAGGACCAGGGAAATTGGCATTCGTAAATCTCTGGGAGCAAAGAGAAAAGATATAATGAGCCAGTTTGTGGTTGAAGCCGCAACAACAAGCTCCGCCGGTGGCATCATTGGAATAGCCGTCGGCATGGGGTCTGCATACCTTGTGGGTTCCCTTATGGACATGACTGTTAAGCCGTCTGTGGGAGCAATTGTTATAGCATTTACGGTTTCGGTTGCCATCGGTGTAACATTTGGATACTTTCCTGCCAACAAGGCAGCAAAAATGAATCCTATCGATGCTTTGAGACACGATTAATTTATTTAAGAATTAAGAATTAATAATTTATAATTGTTAGAATGGAGAATACATTTCTGCTTATATGCGGAAAGTTCTATCGAAATACATTATAGGAAAGGAATGACGAAATGAAAAAATTACTGGCAATTGCTTTAATAATACTGTCAGTGGCTGCCACGTTCACAAATGTTTTTGCAGCAGAGGTATCATCGGAAGAAGTTGCTGAAGTTATGGAGTCCCTTGGAATCATGAGCGGGTACCCGGACGGAAGCCTGCACCTCGGCGACAAGCTCACAAGAGCGCAGTTTGCAAAAATAATGATAAATGCATCAGCCTACAGAAACACCGTATCATCAAAGTCAACCACATCTCCGTTCAAGGATGTGAAATATTCAAGCTGGGCAGCACCTTATGTGAGCGTAGCCGTCACCAATGGGCTCATAAAAGGCTATCCGGATGCAACGTTCAAGCCTGACAAGAATGTTACGCTGGAGGAAGCTGTGACTGTTGCTCTGACACTTTTGGGTTACACAAGCGATGATTTCGGTTCTTCATGGCCCTACGGGCAGCTGAGCGTTGCAGCTAACATAGGATTGCTGAAGAATGTATCAGCTTCAGCAGGAACTGAAATAACCAGGCAGGATGCCATGAGAATGGTGTACAACATGCTCAACAGCAATACAAAGACAGGAACAAGCTACATAGATTCAGTGGGATACAGCATGCTGGAGGACGTGATTCTCATAGCCACTTATGAAGAGGACCCCACCATCGGTGCGGGCAAAGTCTCCACATCCCAGGGAACGTACAGGGTTTCTGACACGTTCAATTCAGACAGCGTCGGGAAAAAAGGAAATGCGATTTTGAATGTCAACAATGAAATAATCTGCTTCATGCCTTCAAGCCAGCAGGTTGAAACGTACACTGCCTATGCAGCCCTTGAAAATGACATCATTGTGGCTACATCAAGCGGTTCTACACAATCGCTGGGATTGGGTTCAGGGACAACAGTATACATGGACGGAGCTAAAACAACTGTCTCTGCTGCAGTGTCAGACATAAGTGTAGGAGACATCGTAAAGGTGTCCAGGATTAACGGTAACATAGATTTCGTGGTTATATCAGGAAACACCCTGGTGGGACCGGTCATCGCCAGCGGATCAGACTGGGTCAATCTGTTCAGCACAGATGTGTCAGGAGCAACGCTTTTAAGGAACGGAAACAAGGCAGCAGTAAGCGACATCAACACAAACGATGTGCTGTACTATTCATCTGCACTTAACACCATCTGGGCGTACAACAAGAAGATAACAGGCGTCTACGAAGATGCATATCCAAACCAGGACCAGCCTTCAAAGATAACAATATCAGGAATAGATTACTCAATTGAAACAGCCGCAGCGTTTAACAAGCTTTCTTCAAAGGGTTCATTCCACATAGGCGACAGCGTGACGCTGCTTCTGGGCAAGGACGGGAAGATAGCAGATGTTGTTTCACCAACAGAATCAAAAACAGAAGTAGTGGGCTACCTTACAGAAAGCGGAAACAAGGATATAACCAATTCATCAGGTTACACTTACTCGGTAAACTACATCAAGATGGTAACAACAGACGGAGACGAACTTGAATACGAAGCTTACAAGGATTATTCAACAAAGATAAACAGCGTCGTGAGGGTTAAATTCTCAAACGGCCTTGCAACAATCACAACATTAAGCAGCTCCTCCATTTCGGGAACCTTTGATTGGGATGCGAAAAAGCTGGGCACCGCAAAGCTGGCGGCAGACGTAAAGATAATGGATGTGGGAGCATTGGACTCTGACATTACAAGCCAGTACGTCATAACATATCCTCAGCGACTTGACAACATAAAGATATCAAGCTCTGATGTACTGTATTACAGCAAGAACACAAACGGCGAAATCAATAGCCTGATACTGGAAAATGTGACAGGAGATGCGCTGTCCTACGGAATCGTTACTGCTGCGCAGGTAACTGAAGGAGACAGCAGCACATCGTCTTTGTACAAATGCAACATAGGCGGAAGCACGCTTACGTTATCAAAGAGCAACGGTTCATACACAAGCATATCAGCAGGGGACCCTGCTGCATTTGAAGTCAGCGGAGGTGCTGTGATTTCCATAAAGAAGCTGGTTGAGCTTTCTTCGAAGGTTACTGACGTAAACGGTGTTCAGCTGGAAACTTCTGACGGAAAGACATACCTTCTCAGCAGCGAGGTGGTTGTCTACCAGAAAAACTACTCCGGTTCCGGATACAAGGTCCTCCCGCTGTCAGACATCATAGGGTCAACTAGCTACAGCATAAAAGCGTATTATGACAAGGCTGAAATCAGCGGAGGAAGAATAAGGGTTATAGTTGTAACAGAAAATTAAAATGCAGTATTGAAAGAAAGCGGAGAATATCTCCGCTTTTTTGTGCATAATGTGCTTAATTGGAATTTAAATATGCTTTAAAATATATCATCCCTGTGATACAATATGCTGTGTATGGCGATGCCACACGAACTTATAATGAAAGAACAATCTCATGCAACAAGGAGAAATCATGGATACACAGCATTTTAAATTTTTTCAAAACACGAAATGTGAATATTTTCCGTGCCATAAGACGGAAAAGCCCGAAGAATTCAACTGTCTTTTTTGCTACTGTCCGCTGTACATGCTTAAAGACGGCTGCGGGGGAAACTTCTTAAAGAATCACGGAATAAAGGACTGTACAAGCTGCCTTGTACCTCATTCAAAAGGAAGCTACGAGAGAATAATGTCAAAAATGAAGGACGTTGTGGAAAAGGGCAGCGATTTTTAGTCTGATGAGATAGCAACATGCAATATTTTAATGGTAACGAGCATATTTTTTTAGTTTCTCTTTAAGTTGATAAATGAAAGTTTTTTATTTAAGATGAAATTTACACTCATTTAAGGGGCAGTGCTATGGAACTGATGAAAAATTTATTTAACAACAAGGGTTATATTGACGGAATCACTATAATCGATTTGCAGGGTGAAATACTGTTTACGGCAAAGTTCAACAACAAGCTCAATTCTGACACAAATGAAATATACGAGGTTGTGGGGAAAAAATTCCTTGATATTTACGAGAACCTGGATGAAAAAACAAGCACCACATATCAGTCCATGATTCATGGAGTTCCCTTTTATGTTGAAAATCAGGTTCTTAAATCGGCAAGCAGAGTTCCAATAAAGATTACATCCCTTTCAATTCCAATAAAATCTAACAACAAAATCGTAGGTGCAATAGATTTGTCCGTCGGCGAATATGATGAGGACAGGAAAGACGAAATTGAAATAGATACCGAACTGTATGAGAAGAGCCGCAAAGCCACTATTGATGCGTCTACCTTCGGAAACAACAAGGTAGACAAGCTTGAAACCAAAGGGCACCATGCAAACTATGTGAGAGACAACATCATCACAAACGACAAAAGAATGATGGAGCTGAAAAACTATATAAGGGTGGCAGCTGACTGCAGCCTTCCCACGCTCATATGCGGTGAAACCGGAACAGGCAAGGAACTTTTTGCCCACGCCATTCACAATGAAAGCAAGCGCAGGAACAAACCCTTCATTGCCCAAAACTGCGCAGCCATTCCGGACAACCTCCTTGAAAGCATCCTGTTCGGAACTTCCAAGGGAGCATTCACGGGAGCGGTGGACAATGCTGGACTTCTGGAGCTGGCCAATGGCGGAACCATATTTCTGGATGAAATAAATTCAATGCCTGTGCATCTGCAGACAAAGCTTTTAAGGGTTTTGCAGGACGGTTCCTTCAGAAGCATCGGTGCCAAAGAGGAAAAAAATGTTGATGTAAAAGTTATTGCTGCAATAAATGAAGATCCGCTGAAGGCTATAGAAACAGGCACGCTGCGCAAGGACATATACTACAGACTGAGTGCCATAAGCCTGAACATACCGCCTCTTAGGGAGAGAAAGGACGACATTCCTCTTCTTACCAGCTACATCATTTCCAAGTACAACAGCGTGTTCGGAAAAAGCATTAAGTATGTTTCCAACAACCTGTACGACAAATTAAACCAGTACGACTGGCCCGGAAATGTCAGAGAGCTTGAGAATGTGCTCATATATGGCATGAGCATGGTGGATGCTTCAAGTGCAAGCCTTAAATTTACGGATATTGAGCCTAAGTTCAACAAACTCATTGACATAAAGGATCTAGAACAAATGGAAATACAGCCTCTTAGCGACATGGTGGACAAATATGAGAAGTCCATTATCGAAAACGTTCTGGAAAGCTCGGGATACAACGTTTCTAAGGCTTCAAAGATATTGAACATTCCCAGGCAGACTCTTCAAAGAAAAGCAAAACGATATAACATCATTTGAAACATTGCCCGTAAATGAGCAGCTACATGCTCATTTACGGGCAATATAGATGTTGGGGATAAGAGCAGAATAAAGTCGTCAGGAAAAAAATGTTGAAATTTACGCCTCCTGCAGAATGCATATGTTGGCATGATTATTGCTTTAACATATGCAGATCAATTTGAGGAGGTAACATTTTGGTTTTTGGAGTATTAAAAGACATTAAGAATGGCGAGTTCAGAGTTATAGCAACTCCATCGGAAGTTGCCACCATTATAGGTGACGGGCACAAGGTTCTTGTGCAGAAGGAAGCGGGTCTTAAGGCTGGTTTTCTGGACAAGGAATATGAAGAGGTTGGAGCAGAAATGGTAGACACCATGGAAGAAATGTATTCAAGGTGTGATTTCCTGGCAAAGGTGAAGGAAATAGAACCAGAAGAATTTCATCTGCTAAAGGAAAACCAGATAGTATTCACCTGCATACATCCCGCTGCTCACAAGGAAGAAGTCCAGGCTCTTCTCGACAAGAAGGTCATAGCCTTTACGGCTGAAGATTCCCACAGATACGGTTCTCCCAACTGCGAAGCTGCAGGAAAGCAGGGAGCACTCATGGGACTTGAATCGCTTCTGTCAATAAACGGAGGAAGCGGAAAATTTGTCAGCGGTCTTGCCGGTGCACCCGGAATCAAGGTATTGATACTTGGAGCAGGAATCGTAGGTAAAAACGCGCTGCAGGTGCTTCAGTCTCTTGGAGCGTGGGTTACTGTAATGGATGTAAACATTGCGACACTCAGGGAAATAGGCAAGCTGTACGATGAGAAGGTAAACACCATGGTGTCCACAAAGTACAACATCAAGAAGCTTCTTCCTGACACAGACTTGGTTATTAACTGCGTCAAATGGCCGAAAAACAGCACAGAATTTTTGATTGACAGGGAAATGGTAAGGTCTATGCCAAGAGGCTCGGTAATAGTTGACATCAGCAATGACTATGGTGTAATTGAAACATTCCGTGAAACAACGCATGAAGATCCCAGGTACATTGAAGAAGGAGTGGTTCATTACTGCGTAAGCAACATTCCTGGAGCTATAGCCAACTCAACAACTGTGGCTTATGCAGCTTCAATTCTTCCGCATTTAAGAAACATAATGAATATCGGTATCGAAAAAGCATGCATCAAGGACGGATATCTGAGAAGAAGTATGACTGCTTACAAAGGATATCTTACACACGAAGAAACAAGCGCAATACAAGGAAGGCCTTGGATAAGACCGGAGGACATCCTGGGCATAGCACAAGAAAATCTGGATCCTGCACCACCGGCAACAGTATCAAGATCAAACAACAAAATTATAATCAAGGGGGAATAACATGGAACAACAAATAGTAAACATGGGTTTTATTTCAATAATTCCGTCACTTCTGGCAATCGCTCTTGCCTTTACCACAAGAAACACAGTTGTATCTTTGGCTTTTGCCTGCATCGTCGGTACATTCCTGGCCGGACAGGGCATGTTGGGCTTTCCTACATTGCTTAAGACCAGCCTGGGAACCACAAGCTTTGCATGGGTAATGCTCCTGAACACATTTATTGCAATATTGGTTGCTTTTTTTCAAAAGACAGGTGCAATTCAAGGATTTTCACAGTATATTGAAGACAAGAAACTCAGCAGAAAAGCAGTGCAGCTTGTAGCATGGGTTCTTGGTATGTTTGTTTACTTCAGCGATTCCTTCAGTCCGTTGTTTGTAGGAACAACCATGAGAAGCATATCTGACAAGGCAAAGGTTTCAAGAGAGAAATTGTCATACATTGCAGACTCCGGAGCAGCTCCTGTAAGCGTGCTTGTTCCCATAACCGGCTGGGCGGCATACCTGAGCGGTCTTGCAGTAGGCGTGGGAGCAATAGTAACTCAGGAAGATGCCATGAAGCTTTTCCTAAAGGCGGTTCCTTTCAACTTCTATGCGTTAATTACAGTAGCATTTGTTGGATTGATTGCTGCAGGAATCATTAAAGACTTCGGTCCCATGAAAAAAGCCGAGGAAAGAGCCATAAAAGAAGGCAAGGTGTTAAGAGACGGAGCTGAGCCTCTCATAGGCAAGGAACTTACAGAAATGGAAGCTTATCCGGGAATACAGCAAAGAGTGTTCTTAAACTTCATACTTCCTGTTCTCATGATTATGACCATAGCAATCGGAACATATATCAAGCTGAAATCTGCTAAGACAATGGAAGCTTTCCTGTTTGTAATGATATTCATGTCAATAAGCATGTTTGTACAGGGAATACCTTTCAAAGAAATTATGCACACCATGACTGACGGTGTTAAGGGTGCTGTTCCTGCAATCATGATACTGGCACTGGCATATTCAATCAATGCTCTGAGCAAGACTATGGGAACTGCAAATTACATCATTTCCATAAGTGAAGGATTCTTAAGCCCTCAGCTTCTGCCCGGAATCATATTCCTGATAGCTTCGGTTATGGCATTTGCAACAGGAACATCATGGGGAACATTCGCCATATGCATGCCGATTGCACTTCCGCTGGCATTTAGCTTTACAGGCGGCGAAGTAACTAATCTGGTTGTGGCATGCTTTGCAGCAGTAGCCGGCGGCGGAGTTTTCGGAGACCACTGCTCACCGCTTTCAGATACTACGATTTTGGCATCAACAGGATCTGCAGCAGACCATATAGACCATGTTAAGACGCAGCTTCCGTACGCATTGGTATGCGGTGCACTGTCCATGGCTGCTTACCTTGTAATCGGATTTACAAGTATTTAAGGAAAAGGGACACCTCTGACGAAGAAAGTCTTTGTAGTTAAGAGGAATGTCGCAAAATTGGAAAAACATCGCTTCGGCGATGTTTTTTGTCATTTATGGGAATGGCTGTTCATTTCATAAGGTAAAACAAGAACAGATGCAGCGGGTATGCTGCGTAAAAGACCATCTGAAGAAACTTGTTCTTTGGTCCCAGCTGGCCGTTGTAAAAATAAAGTATGGGCAGCGCCAGAAGCGAGAACTGCTGCAGCCACGAAGACATGAAGTTTGTAATGAACATTACGGTTGCCATCGTTATCATCCTTTTATCTCTTACCATGTTCCTTGTGAGGTAAAAAGCCACGATGTAAATTATTCCCATGATGTTGTAATCAACCTTCAAAATCATGGACAGCATACCGGCAGCTGCAAAAATCAGGTAATTGACTGCGGTGCCGGAGCCTCCATATTTCTCCATGAAGTAAATGGCAGCCAGTCCTATAAACAGGGTGAAGAAAATGTTCTGGTGAACAAAACCGATTCTGCCGTAAAAGGCAAGGTCAAAGGGAATTTCTGAAATAAGGGCAAAAATCAAAAGGCGCAGGCCGTACTTTTTGACGCTTCCTGTGTGTACGTATCCTTCAACCAGCAGGAAGCAGTATATGGGAAAGGCAATTCTTCCTATGATTCTGTACATGAATTGGCTGCTGTGAAAAATTGCTCCGTAATGGTCTATAATCATCGAGGCAAGGGCTGCCGCCTTAAGGAATAATACGTTCATTTTTATCTCCTGAATGTTTTATTTAATTATAGCATTGGGGAGGCTTATCTGCAATACAGAGACGTATTTCCGCGGAAATAATGTTGAAGACGGGCGGTGTCCGTAGTATAATACAGTTGAATGCATAAGGTTTAATTAAATTGTGAGCGAGGAAAAGAAATGAACATTAAGGATATTCTTTACAGACTGATTTCAGTACAAAGCGATACCGGTACAGAAAAAGAAAAAAATATGGCAGAATGCATTTTCGATATAATAAAGGAAGATGAGTATTTCAAAAAAAATCCGGAGCTTTTTGGGAAATATCACAACAACGATTTTCTGGACAGGCCTGTTGTATGGGCTCTTCGAAAAGGAAAAAGCAACAGAACCATTGTACTTACAGGTCACTATGACGCAGTGGAGATAGAGTCCTACGGCATCCTGAAAGATTATGCCCTCCAGCCTGATGAGCTTAAGGAAAAGCTTAAAACCGTCAGCATGCATGTAGACGCCAGAAACGACTTGAATTCAACCGACTGGTTATTTGGCAGGGGAATATGCGACATGAAATCAGGCATTGCCATAAACATAGATGCGGTGCTGTCCATGATCAATGAAGACGTGAATGTTCTTTTTACTGCCGTGCACGACGAGGAAAACCTGTCGGCAGGCATGAGGCAGTCCACAAAGCTTATGTGGGAGTTAAAAATGAAGCACGGGCTTGATTACAGACTCATAGTCATCACGGAGCCTCACAACAGGAAAAAGCCTGACACCTTAAGAATTTCCCTTGGTTCGGTCGGAAAAATAATGCCCCTGGTCGTTGCAAAGGGTAAGATTGCACACTCAAGCGATGTTATGGAGGGCCTTAACTCCACGGCTATCATGTCTCAAATAGTATCAAAAGCAGAGCTCAACCCCGTTTTGTGCTCCACTGATAAGAACATGACCACGCCTCCTCCTACAGTCCTTTATGCCAGGGATCTGAAGGAAACCTATGACGTTTCAGTTCCGGAATACAGCGCAGTGTTTTTTAACTATCAGTTTCTAAAGAGCAAGACCCCGGGTGAAATTATAGATGAAATGAGAGACATATGCCTGGAATCTATGAAAGAGGTCATTGAAAAATACAGCCGCGCCTACGACATCCTGAACGAAAACTACAGCCTGAAGGGAAATAACAAGAGAAACTACCGTCCGCTGGTCTATACATTTGAGGAAATAGAAAAGACAGCAATGGAAAAACATCCTGACTACATGAAGCTTAAGGGCGACCTCTATGAAGAAATAAACAGACAGGTCAGAAACAATGAAATATCCATGCAGGATGCAGGAATTTTTATTGTAAAAAGAATAATAGAGCTGTCAGCCATAACAGAGCCTTTGGCAGTGGTAGGCATCATACCTCCCTATTATCCTGCCGTGAACAACAGTTACCTTTCATCAACCGGTGAAGCTTATGAAAAGGCTGTGGAGAAAGCACTTCTTGAAGATTTCACCCTGAGGCTTGAAAGTGAAAGCTACTTCATGGGAATAAGCGATGGAAGCTACACATCATGCACGGACAGGGAAAGCGAAGAAAAAGTCATGGCCAACATGGTTACTTCAAAGGACGTTTATGACATACCATTTGACTACATTGAAGGAATTTCTGCTCCCATGATGGTTCTAGGTCCCTGGGGGAAGGAATACCACACAATTACAGAAAGAGTTTACATGCCGGATGTAGAAGGTACGGTGCCAAAACTCATACGAATGCTGATAAATATACTGTAAAAAAAGGACGTCGTCACTGTATTGCATGGACAACCAGGGACAACGTCCTTTACCGTTAAAACTTGTCGTAATATATTTTTTCCAACGGTATGTCTTTTTCTGTCAATGCATGGACAATTGAATCGATCATGGCAGGGCTTCCGCAAAGATAAGCGGAATAATTGCTGCCCTTCTCGACATATTTGCTGATTGAATCAGGTACTCGCCCTCTCTCTCCAGTCCATTCTGGAGATTCTTCCCGCGATAGTGCCGGTATAAATTTAAAATCATAGAGTGTTTCCTCAAAATCCTTTAACCTGTCAACCAAAAACAAATCATCCATTGTCTTTGCTCCGAAGAAAAATACGGCTTTACGATGAATTTTGTTATCAGCCATATACTGAAGTATCGATATAATCGGAGCCATTCCTGTACCTGCGCCTGCAAAGATTATGGGCCCCCCATCATCTTCATGGTAATAAAATTCGCCGTATGGACCATTTATATGAACACTGTCGCCCTTCTTTAAATGCTGGTGGACATACGTGGTTGCTATACCGCCGGTGTAACCTATTAACAGCTCTATGGCATGCTTGTCGTTTACAGACGAAGCCACGGAATATGCCCGATAAACCTCATCCGGGCTTCCTTCATAGGCAGGAGCCTTTAATTGAACATATTGCCCCGGCTTAAAATGTATTTCCTCTTCTCCTAAATCAAAGCGAAGGTGTTTAATTGTGTTTGTAAGCTGCTCCATTTTAACCACATATGTGGAGTATTCCCTTACATTAAACAATTCTTCGGGTATTTCTATTTCAATGTCCTGCTTAACCTTGCACTGGCAGGACAGCCTCACATTACTTTTTATTTCATCCTTTGTGAGCCAAGGCAGTTCAGTGGAAAGAACAGGTCCTCCACCTTCTGTGACCTTCACCTTGCAGTAACCGCAGGAGCCCTTGCCTCCGCATGCAGAAGGTATGAATATTTTTTGAGCTCTTAACGTGGATAGAAGATTGTTGCCTCCTTCAACAACATGTACCTTGTCCTTGTTGATTTTGAGCTTTACCTCACCGTAATTTCCAATGGTTCTGTCAGCCAGAGTCAGAATTAAGGCTAGCATGGCTGCTAATATTGAAAAAATAACAACTGTTGAAATTATTGTGCTCATAGCTGCCTCCTACTGTATTTGAACCATGCCGCTGAACCCTATGAAGGCAAGTGCCATGATACCTGTTATGATCAATGTTATGGGTGTGCCCCGCAACCCTTCAGGAATTGACTTTTCATGCAGCCTTGATCTTATTCCGGCCATCGCTGTGATTGCCAGTGCCCAGCCAATGCCGGAACCTGCGGCAAAAAACACTGTTTGAACAAAAGTGTACTGCCTTGAAACCATGAACAGTGAAACGCCAAGTATTGCACAATTAACTGTTATCAGCGGCAAAAATATTCCTAGGGCATAATAAAGATTTTGAAGATAGCGATCCAGGACCATTTCCAAAAGCTGCACAAAAGCTGCAATGACAAGGATGAAAATAATGTACATCAGGTATTCAAGATTAAACAAAACAATGACGTACCAATATACCAGATAGTTTAGGACAGCTGTGAAAGTAAGAACTGCAGTGACTGCAATTCCAAGCCCTATGGCAGTGGGTATTTCCTTTGATACAGCTATGAAGGAACACATTCCAAGGAAGTTTGAAAAAATCATATTGCTGGTAAAAATTGATGCTGCAAATATAACTATGGGATGTACATCTATCATTTTTTCTCAACCCCTTTCAATTGTTTCCTGGTTCTGAAGGTGTTGGCTGCCCACATTATGCATGCAAGAATGAAAAATGCAGAGGGAGGCATAACCATCAACGTCCATTTTATAAACTCAGCAGGCAATAAAGCATACCCGAAGACTGTACCAAAGCCTAAAATTTCTCTGACCGCTGAAATTAGCAGCAAGACCATGGTGTAACCAAGTCCGGCTGCAAGACCGTCCAGAAATGAAGGTATTGGAGGATTAGAAATGGCAAAGCCTTCTGCACGTCCCATTATTATGCAGTTAGTGATTATGAGTCCTACATAAGGGCCAAGCGCCTTGCTCATGTCAATCATATATGCTTTTAAAAATATGTCGACCATGATTACGTAGGATGAAATGATCAGCACTTGTACCATCATGCGTATGTGCTTTGGCGTTTTATCCTTTAAGACCGACACGGTGAATGATGAAAATGCGGTTACAAAAGAAAGAGCAATTCCCATTATCAATGAATTCATCATCCTGTTTGTAACGGCAAGAGCAGAGCAAATTCCAACAACCTGTACCAGAATGGGGTTTTCTGAAAGTATGCCCTTGTTAAATATCTTTTTGACTTCAAAGGATTTCATTGGTTGCTCACCTCCACTGTTTTAAAGAATTCTGCAAGGTCCTCATTTATGAATTTAACCACAGCAGCGGATGTTTGAGTTGCACCAGAAATTGCATCTACATTTCCTCCTTTACCAGGTCTTGAAATTATGTAGTTGCCGTTTACAGGAGATGTTATGTCTATGCTTCTGTACTGTTTTTTGTAGTCATCCTCGGAAATGCGTCCCCCAAGTCCCGGTGTTTCAGTTTGAGTGATAAATTCTATTCCAATGATTCTGGTAAAGTCCTTGTTTAATCCCAGGTAACCGGTAATTGAACCCCAAAGACCAGGACCGCTTATGGGAATTGCATATGCTTTTTCTTCATTTCCATCCATGAAAGCATATCCTGTTATATTCCCGAAGTTTTTTTCTGCAATTCTGTTGTTAAATATTTCTTCGCTTTCCTTTGGGTCGTCTCTTTCAGGCAGTATGTCGAATACATACAATATTTTATGCCTTAACTCATTTTCATTATTGAACTTAACAGTATTTGCCGTCACTTGGTTGAAGGCAGCCAGCACTGAAATAAATACAGCCGTTACTGCTGTCATAAAAACAACAGGATAGAGCAATGGCTTTTTCATGATGCCACCTCCAATTTCACGGTTTTTCCTGCCTTGCTTTCCTTTACAAAAAAATCGATTATTGGAGCGAATGTGTTGCCGATCAGAATTGCAAACATCATTCCTCCGTTGAATAAAGATAAGGCTCTTATGAGAACTGTCACCAAACCGATAACTATTCCATAAATCCATTTACCTGGTTCAGTCTTGGGAGCAGAAACAGGATCAGTTGCCATAAAGACAGTTCCAAACATGAAGCCTCCAAGCATCATTCCATACAGTGGACTGGAAACGTTCAAATCAGTAAAGTAATAAAGTATAAAGCTGGCAGCTGCAAACCCAATTAAAGATCCAGCCATTATCCTCCATGATGCTGCCTTTTTGTATATTAGATAAACAGCGGCAAGTATGATGATAACCTTGCAGGTTTCGCCTATGGAGCCTGGAACCAGACCAAAAAACAATGATTGAATGTTCACGGTCTCGCCGTAATTTTTAAACAGCATCATTGGAGTGGAACCGGAAATAACATCAATTTTATTGGTGGCATACGCTCCAAAGCCTCCCGGGAATCCGGATGAAATTTCATTCCACCATGCAGTCATGGGTTCGGGAAAATTTACGTATATGAAGGCTCTTCCAACGAGGGCCGGGTTAAAGATGTTTTTGCCGAATCCTCCGAATACAAGCTTCCCAAAGAACACTCCGAAAAGAATACCTATCACGGCAATCCACAGGGAAATTGCAGCAGGCAGCGTCAATGTATAAAGGACACATGTTACAAAAATAGCTTCAGATGCCTTGCTGCCTTGCTTTTTCTCCCAAAAGTGTTCTGCCATGGTGCCTGCCAGCAATACGGCTGACAGCAAAACAAGCACCCTTAATCCATAAAGGTATGCTGAAAATATAATTATGGGGATTAGGCACAAGAGAACAGTGCGCATCATTTTTTGACTTTTAAAATACCTCTTTAATAATTCATTAGTGCACATACAACCTCCAGATAATAAGTAGTTTCTAAAAATCCTATCTCATAATATATATCCATGATTAAATAATTGAAACTTATTTTAAAAATTATATGTGGAGATAATGTTCACCTCTTGATATTTTTTTAATTAGTTGTAAATTATTTTTCCCTGAAATATAATTATAATAAAACGTTCGCAAAGGCAGGTTCAAATGGCACAATTATTCTTCGTAATCATTTCTTTCATTCTTATTCCGGTTCTGGGAAAAACAAAGCTTAAACTGAGCACCATACTGTTCATATCCGCAGGTGTTCTGGCTGTGCTCTCAGGCATAGGAACGGAAAACATAGTTGATTCCGTTAAAAATACGGTCACCGGTTCATCCCTTAACACCATACTTACCATACTCATGGTCAGCGTCCTGGGCGGAGTGATGAAGCAATACAAAATCCTGGACAAGATAGTCGACACAATACAGCAGATTGTAAGCAGCAAAAAAACCATACTGATGATAATACCAGCACTGATAGGAGTGCTGATAATTCCGGGAGGGGCTCTGCTGTCAGCTCCATTTATATACAACCTGGGAGAGGAAATGAACATCCCTGCACCGAAGCGGGCTGCCATAAATCTTGTTTTCAGGCACGTGGCAATGTTTCTTCTTCCTTATTCAACGGGACTTCTGGTAATAACAGCATCAATACCCGAAATAAGCATGGTTAGGCTTGTGCTTTTAAACCTTGCTTTTGTGGTTCCCATGTTCGTAGTGGGATATTTTTTGTACATAAAGGATATCAAGGCACCAAAGAATACAAACAGGAAAGACATTGGAAGCAATGTTATGAAACTGGTGATGTACACCTCTCCGATCTACATATGCGTCATCATCAATGCCGTAACAGGATTGCCCTTTTACATCACCATGGCAGCCAGCGTCCTGGCAGTATATTTTTTAAGCGACAGGAATGATTTTATAAAAAATGTGATCAAGTCCATAAACTGGCAGACAGTCCTAATGGTTGCAGCAATTCTCCTGTTAAAGGAACTCATTTTGAAGATGGATGATCTGCTCTTGATTTTCAGCGGAATGTTCGACAAGAACGGCAGCATCTTTTCGGCACTTCTAATATTCCTTGTTTCCTCGGTGTTCTTCGGAATAATTACGGGAAACCAGACTGCGGCTCTGGCCATAATACTTCCTATGGTGTCTCAGCTTGATGTTTCCATGGATATGCTTCACGTTTACACATATTTTTCCTTTGCCAGCGCATTCATCGGATATTTCTTTTCACCCATTCATCTGTGCCAGGCATTCACAATCCAGCTGATGAATGTAACAACTCTTGAGCTTTACAAGGAGTACAGGTGGTACCTTCTGTCATCCCTGATTGTTTTGTTTGCATCGGCTTTCCTGTTCAATACAATTTTTGCATAAAAACTATCTGTACTGCCAGGAAATATTAAAACTGAACATTTACATGGTGTCAGCCTCGTTTATAATGAAGATAACAAGGAAGGAGGCATCATTATGAGCAGTAAAAAATATTCCATATACAAGATGGCTGTAGTGGGACTCATGGCAGCAATGGTATTTGTGGCCACTAACTTTAGGATAGAGATACCAACACCGCTGGGAAAGACAATGCTGCATCTGGGGAACGTCATGTGCATTCTGAGCGGCATTCTTTTCGGTGGAACAGTAGGAGGACTGGCAGCAGGATTCGGTTCTGCCATATTTGACTTGTTTGACCCGGCTTTTGCACCGGAATTTTGGATAACATTCATAATGAAGTTTGCCATGGGTTATACAGCAGGCAGGATTTCACATATGGGAAGCTTCAACGGTGAAAACAGGAAAATAAATGCTGTTGCCGCTGTAGCAGGAGCGGCTCTGTACGTTTTACTTTATATTTCAAAGACTATAATACTTCAATATGTTGTGCTTGAAAGCAAGTGGGAAGCAGTTTTAGCGGTGGCCGGAACTAAATTCATGGTTTCATCCGCAAATGCGATAATAGCCGTAATAGCGTCTCTTGCATTGTCAGCTGCAATTCGTCCGGCACTGAAATCAGCAGGGGTATTTGAAAAGTTTGAAAGTAGATAACATTAGCAGGCATAAAACGAATATTTGTAAATAATAAAAGGCAGCTGTGGCTGCCTTCTTACATTATACTCATTATTGTTATGCCAGCATCTTTAAAATTGATGATTTGGGCCTTACTCCGACCATGCTGCTGACTACTTTGCCGTTCTTCATTACTGCCAGGGTCGGAATGCTCATTATTCCGAATGCCGATGCAAGCTCCGGCTGTTCGTCGATGTTTATTTTTCCTACCTTTGCGTCAGTCACTTCTTTTGCTATCTCTTCTATAACAGGAGAAACCATCTTGCAGGGGGTACACCATGTTGCCCAGAAATCCAGAAGCACCGGTTTATCTGATTTTAAAACTTCCTGTTCGAAGTTGTCTCTTGTAATCTTTATTGTGCTCATATCCATTCTCCTTAATATTTAATATTATGGATTCATTTTATCACAACAAAAAAAATTATCTGTGATTAAGTCACATGGAGATGATTAAATTATTTAATGCGAAATAATGAAATTTACATTTGCAGGCAATACTAGTATAATATAAATAACTTAAATTTATATAATATAAATGTAAGGAGACAGCCATGAAAGAATTATTTTTGAACACAGATGAGGGACTGGTTCCCATAGAAGAACAGATTGTTGAAAAATATGGTTTGAAGGCAGGTACAAAGTCACCCTTTCACCGCTTCTGGATTGTTGACAAGAACGGAAAGAAAGGCGAAAACAAAGGATTTGGAACATCAAGCCCCGATGCAGATGAAATGCCTGAGGGAGAAGGCTTGGAAGACGACGAAATTGTTGAATTTGAAGAAACGGGAGCAATAATGTCTCAGTCAGAGATTATAGATTTTTCCCGCGGAACTGATTCAGACTTATAAGAGGGCTTACGCCCTCGGTTTTTGTTTCAGGAAAATCCAGTTATGAGTTTTTTACTTGACTGTCCTTGAAAATCATGACTTTGGTGCCGTCTTCAAGGGCCTGCTCTTCCATTTTTTTGCCGTTAACAAACGTGTCTCCGTTTTCATCCACTCTTATCTCCAGGTTTCTGTTCCTTGTCCCTATGGTGAAAGCCGTAGGAGGTCCGTCTGAAGAGTTTGCTATTACCACTACGTTTTCTACATCCACGCTTACAGTAGCCGTGTTGCTGGAAGTTGCATTTCCGCCGTTTCCGCCTTCTCCGCCTGCTGCATCGCCGCCTGAAGCTCCGGTGGGTTCCTCCTGCAGAGGCTGTACTGTGCTGGTTTCGCCGTTTACAGGTACACCCGGAGCAGATCTGGGTATTTCTAGTTCTGCATCAATCTCATTGGCTGATATGGCTATAAGACCTGTTGCCTGGGATGCGTCACCGCCCCTTGCATCTCCGCCGTCTCCGCCGTCTCCGGCCGTGGAATTGGCAGTCTGGTTTATCGATACGGTTGTCCTCAAGTCTATATGGTTTATTCTGTCTTCTTCATTTTCTTCACGGTCACACCATGGATATGTTGCGCATCTTGAAGCTGAATTACCCAAGGTGCCTGGATTGTTATATTTCTTATACATACTATCTATCTCCAAACTCAATTACAAGTTGCCTTGTACAATATCATATGTAAAAAATGCCTGTATGTGTACAACCAATAAAAAATAATTTTCAGCTTGACAGTTGAATAGTTGTTCAATTATAATTAATACAACAGTTGAGCAATTGTTCAATTGAAAGGAGGGTTAAATGTGATAAAAGAAGAAATGTTTTGCGATTGTGACGTAATTCATGGAGAAGTTGTGGAGCATGTAAGAACCAAAATGCCGCAGGATGAGGATATTTATGATTTGTCTGATTTTTTTAAGGTCATGGGCGACAGCACAAGACTGAAAATAATTTCTGCACTGGATGCTCATGAAATGTGCGTCTGCGACATAGCAGTGCTTCTGAACATGACCAAGTCCGCCATTTCCCACCAGCTCAGGTATCTGAAGCAGGCAGATCTGGTGAAATTCAGGAAGGAAGGAAAGACCGTGTTCTATTCCCTTAAGGATGAACATGTGAAGGACATCTTTGAAAAAGGAATGGAGCATATAAAAGAAAAATAAAAATTCGGAGGAAGATATGAAAAAGACGTTTAAGTTGGAAGGACTGGACTGCGCAAACTGCACAGCTAAAATCGAAAGGGAAGTTAGCTCACTGGACGGTGTAGACAGCGCCGTTGTAAATTTTATGACAACAAAGATGGTAATTGAAGGCGAAGAGGACAAAATGGCCAGCATCATAGCTGCTGCAGAAAAGATTGTTAAGAAATACGAACCTCATGTTGTATTCAAAAAAATGTAGGAGAGCATGATGAAAATACTTGTTAGGCGGCTGGCAGCCAGTGCAGCTTTTTTTACAGCCGCATTTATCATAAAAAACGAAACAGCAAAATTAATATTTTTTGTACTTAGTTACCTGTTTGCAGGCTACGATGTGGTGCTGGAGGCAGTCAGAAACATTTCAAGGGGAGATGTGTTTGATGAGAATTTTCTCATGGCTGTTGCCTCCCTTGGAGCTTTTGCCATAAAGGAAGCCCCGGAAGGTGCTGCAGTAATGCTCTTTTACCAGGTAGGCGAACTCTTCCAAAGCTATGCAGTGGGGCAGTCAAGAAAATCAATTGCTGGGCTCATGGACATAAGACCTGACTATGCCAACGTCAAAGTTGGTTCCGAGCTGGTTGTGAAGGATCCCGAAGAAGTAAAAATAGGAGATATCATAGTTGTGAAGCCCGGTGAAAAGGTGCCCCTGGACGGTATTGTGACAGAAGGCAGCTCCATGCTTGACACTTCTGCTCTGACAGGAGAGTCGGTTCCCCGGGAAGTTGAAGCGGGAAGCAGTTTGTTAAGCGGCTGCATCAACATAAACGGAGTGATAACGGCAGAGGTCACAAAGGAATTCGGAGAATCCACCGTGAGTAAAATCCTGGATCTTGTTGAGAACGCAGGGAGCAAGAAATCAAAATCCGAAAAATTCATAACAAGGTTTGCACGCTACTACACTCCTGCAGTGGTAGTAATTGCCGTGCTTCTGGCAGCTGTGCCTCCGCTGTTGATTCCTGAACAAAACTTCAGCACGTGGGTATACAGAGCTTTGGCGTTTCTGGTGGTATCCTGTCCTTGCGCTCTGGTAATTTCAGTTCCCTTAAGCTTCTTCGGAGGTATAGGCGGAGCATCAAAAAAAGGAATACTCGTTAAGGGAAGCAACTATCTTGAAGCTCTTGCAAGGGCTGAAATAGTCGTGTTTGACAAGACAGGAACCCTGACGAAGGGGGTGTTCAACGTTCATGAGGTGCGTCCGGAAGGTATGACCGACGAGGAACTATTAGAGCTTGCGGCTTATGCAGAACATTATTCCAACCATCCAATTTCATCTTCGCTTAAGAGGGCTTACAAAAAGGAAATTGACGCGACACGGATTTCCAAGGCGGAAGAAATACCCGGTCACGGAGTGTCTGCTGTTATAGACGGCAAAGATGTGCTTGCCGGTAATTTCAAGCTCATGGAAAAGATGAACATACCGTACCGGAAGCTGGAAGTGGCAGGCACAGTGGTTCATGCTGCAGTTGACAGAAAATATGCAGGATTTATAGTCATAGCCGATGAAATCAAGGAAGATTCAAAGGATGCAGTCGAAAAGCTGAAAAAAGCCGGCATTCATAAGACGGTAATGCTTACAGGCGACGCAAGGATTGCAGGCGAGAAGACAGCAGTGGAGCTTGGTCTCGACAAGGCTTATTGGGAGCTTCTGCCGGAGGACAAGGTGGACAAGGTCGAAGAGCTTCTGAAGGAAAAAACCGAAAAAGGAAATCTCGTATTTGTTGGTGACGGCATAAATGACGCACCGGTACTGGCCAGGGCGGACATAGGCATAGCCATGGGAGGTCTGGGTTCGGATGCAGCCATAGAAGCAGCGGACATTGTAATAATGACCGATGAACCCTCAAAGATTGCCACAGCCATTAAAATATCGCAGAAGACTTTGAGCATCGCATTTCAGAACATTGTTTTTGCAATCGGAGTCAAGCTTCTGATACTTCTATTATCGGCACTGGGATTTGCATCCATGTGGGCTGCAGTATTTGCCGATGTGGGAGTTGCAATAATAGCAATACTGAATTCATTCAGGGCACTTAATGTCAAAAACATAGATTGAGGCATTCGTGCCTTTTTCTTTTTGTTTCTATGGTCTGTGAAAACGTTGAATATAAGATGCCACTGTGCTATAATAAGCAAAAGATGACTGGATGAATAGTTAGGAGGATGAAATGGAATTAAGAAATTTTCATGAATTGATTGCTAAAGTTCAAAACAACGATACTAAAAAAAGAGTTGCAGTGGCTGCTGCCCATGACGAGCATACCCTGGAAGCCGTATTCAGAGCCATGCAGGACAAACTGGTGGAGCCGGTGCTGGTGGGAAACAAGGAAAAGATAGTTGAAATTATAAGAAGTCTCAAAGTTGAATTCGACGAAAACACCATTATCAATACAGAAAGTGACCAGGAAGCCGCCGAGAAAACGGTGGAGCTCATAAACACGGGCAAGGCTGATTTCATAATGAAAGGAAAGCTTCAGACAGCAGACCTTCTAAAAGCAGTTGTCAGCAAGGAAAAGGGGCTGAGAACAGGCAAGGTAATGTCGCATGTGGCAATACTCGAAGTTCCTTCATACCACAAACTCATATCGGTTACCGACGGCGGAATGATGATGTATCCGGATGTTGAAGAAAAGAAGCAGATAATAGAAAACGCTGTGGATGTGTTCCTGGCTATGGGATATGAATGCCCAAAAGTTGCCGTTCTTGCAGCTGTTGAAACCGTTAATCCCAAAATGCCTGAAACTGTCGATGCTGACATGCTTAAGAAAATGAATCAGAACGGTGAAATTAAAAACTGCATAGTGGAAGGACCAATATCCGTAGACCTTACGCTGAGCAGTGAATCAGCAGCCATCAAAGGTTTCGTTTCGCCTGTTACGGGAGATGCGGACATCCTTATAGCACCAAACATTACCACCGGAAACATCATGAGCAAGGCCATACTTGAGCTCGCACACGGAAAAATGGCCGGCATGATAGTCGGAGCAAAGGTTCCTGTGGTTTTGACATCAAGAGGTGCCACATCAGAAGAAAAATATCTGTCACTGGTTCTTTCGGCTTCCGCAGCCAAATAATCAAATAAGGGCATACAACCATCAGTTTGAAGACAAAGTTACTTCCTAACTTGTCATTCTGAGGGCGTACAGTCCTTTTTTATTTGTACCTTTTTGTACAGCTTTATAAATGTATAAAATAGTTCCGTAAATTTATCTTATGTTGTATAATATAAAAAACGGTGCGGGAGAAACAAATGGGAAGAAAAATAGGAATCATTGCAAACAATCAGGAACTTAAGGATCTAATCATAAAATTTTACGAACAGCAGGTGGAAGACGGCAGCATAATCATTGAAATTCTTGATCCTGAAAACATTGACGGTCAGGGAATAATGCTTGAGAAAAAAGGAGCCAGGGCTATAATAGCAAGAAGCGGAGGATATTCCCATACGGTGGGCAGGGTAGGGGTTCCTGTTATACAGCTTAAAATATCCACTCTTGACATACTTCATGCCATAAAAACAGCAAAAAAGTACAAGAAGGAAATAGTCCTGGTTCTTTCGCACATGGAAAGCTTTGACGTAAGTGAATGGGGAGATCTGATAAACTGCGGCGTGATAATAGAAGAATTTGACCACCAGAATAAGATAGAAGGAATAATCAGCAGCTACGTGTTTGACAAGAGGGACGTGGTGATTGTGGGAGGAGGAATTCCTTGCAGCATAGCACAAAACTACAACTTAAACTACGTACACATTGCAGCAAGCGATGATTCCGTACAGGATGCTGTTTCCAGGGCATGGGAGATAGTAGACAGCCTTTACGATCAGAAATACAAAAATGAAATATTGAACACAACACTTGACGGAGTGCACGACGCTGTGGTTGCCGTGGACAGCTGCGGCAGCATAATACTCTGCAACGAAAGGGCGCGTGAACTGCTGAAAAAAGACCGGCACGATGTGCTCGGCCACAGCCTTACCGCAGTTTTTCCGGAGCTTTCTTTGGTCATGGAAGTTCTATGCCGCAAAGAGAACAGGTACAATGAAATAATACATCTGAAGAAGGTAGTGGTTACGGCCAACATATCCATGCTGGACATAGAAGGTCAGACTGTGGGTGTAATCTGTTCCTTCCAGGACATAACAAAGCTTCAGAATCTGGAAAAGAAAATCAGGTATGAGCTTAACAAGAAAGGGCTGGTTGCAAAGTTCAAGTTTACGGATATAATAGCATCTGACAGAAACATGAAGGAAACTCTGGCCAAGGCAGTGAAAATAGGCATGTCCGACAGCACGTCAATCATTTACGGAGAAAGCGGAACAGGCAAGGAAATGATAGCCCAAAGCATTCACAACATCAGCGACCGCAGGGATGAACCTTTTGTAGCGGTAAACTGTGCGGCCCTTACTGAAAGCCTTTTGGAAAGCGAACTGTTCGGTTATGAGGAAGGAGCTTTCACAGGAGCCCGCAAGGGAGGCAAGCCGGGTCTTTTTGAGCTTGCTCACGGGGGAACCATTTTTCTTGACGAGATCAACAGCGTGTCTCTCAATCTGCAGTCAAAGCTTTTGAGGGTTCTGGAGGAAAAGGAAGTGATGAGAATAGGCTCAGACTACGTCATACCGCTTGATGTGAGAATACTGGCGGCAGCCAATGAAAGTCTGAAGGATAAGGTAAATGACGGAAGCTTCAGAAGCGACCTGTTTTACAGGCTGAATATACTGGAGCTGCACATACCTCCCCTCAGGGACAGAAAGAAGGACATCATAACACTTTTCATTCACTATCTTAAAGAGTATGCTAAAGAACAGGATATTCCTGAAGTAGGCACGGAACTGGAGAAAAGGCTTCTTCAATACTCCTGGCCTGGAAATGTAAGAGAACTTAAAAACATTGCCAAGAGGTTTATAATATTTGGAGAATTTGATCTTGAGTCGGAGGGCTTAACCAGGGATGATGCTGTAACAGGAGACAGCGAACCAGGTAAGGATGAGCCAAGAGACAGCTGTCATCAAGACGTTGGCGCAATACTTGACCTGAAGGAAATCGACAGATACGTGGAACAGAAGGTTATAAACATGCTTGAGGAGCAGGGGATGAGCAAGAACCAGATATCACGGATGCTGGGCATAAGTCGGTCTTCCCTGTGGAACAAGATCAATTCAGGAAAAGACATGTCTAAAAAATAAAACAATGTCCATTTTTTAAAACGTAAATGCAGGCTGCGGCGGACTGGAACCATTAAAATCAATGATTTCAGCCGCTGTTTTTTTGGCACGATTGTTGCAATGCTTAAAATATAAATGAAAAAGGAGCGTTACAATGAAAAAGTTAATGACAGGCAACGAAGCCGTGGCACGCGGCGCCTATGAAGCCGGCGTAAGATATGCTTCGGCTTATCCGGGAACTCCAAGCACAGAGATATTGGAAAATGTGGCATTGTACAAGGACAACATCGCAGCCGAATGGGCAGTAAACGAAAAAGTGGCTCTGGAAACGGCAATCGGAGCTTCCATGGCAGGAGCAAGGTCACTGGCAGCCATGAAGCATGTGGGCGTAAACGTAGCTGCAGACCCTCTGTTCACATTCTCATACACCGGCGTCTATGGAGGACTGGTTCTGGTTTCAGCTGATGAGCCCGGTCAGCACTCATCACAAAACGAACAGGACAACAGAAATTATGCAAAATTCGCAAAGATACCCATGCTTGAACCTTCAGATGCGCAGGAAGCAAAGGACATGACAAAGGAAGCCTTAGACTTAAGCGAAAGATTTGACACGCCGGTACTTCTGAGAATGACAACAAGGGTTTGTCATTCCAAGGGCATCGTAGAATGTTCTGACAGAATCGAAAAGGAAATAATAGAATACAAGAAAGACGTAAACAAGTTTGTGTCTGTTCCGGCCATAGCCAGAAAGCTGAGGGCAAAGGTGGAAGAAAGGCAGAAAAGTCTTCTGGAATTCTCAAATTCCACCCCATTGAACTTCATTGAATGGAACGGTACAAAGACAGGAGTGATTACATCGGGCGTATGTTACAGCTACGCAAGGGAGGTTTTCGGCAACTCGGTATCTTACCTGAAGCTAGGGTTCACCCAGCCTCTTCCTGATGAAAAGATCCGGAAATTCTGTTCAAAGGTAGAAAAAATATACGTAATTGAAGAAAACGATCCTTACATTGAGGAGCAGGTAAGGATCTTAGGATTTGAATGCTCAGGCAAAGGAACTTTCCCGCCTTTTGGAGAAAAACTGCCGGAGGTAATCAGAAAATCCGTATTCGGAGAAATACTGCCAACTGTTCAATATGACGAGAAGGAAGTTGTTTCAAGGCCTCCCACACTATGTGCAGGATGTCCGCACAGAGGATTCTACTACGAACTTGGTAAAAGAAAGAATGTCTTGGTGTCCGGTGACATAGGCTGTTACTCCTTGGCATTTTCCTATCCGTACAACTGCACGGACCACAACATCTGCATGGGAGCAAGCATGAGTGTGGGACATGGAGCCCAGAAGGTTTTCAACATGCAGAAAGACAGTAAAATGCGCGTTGTATCCTGTCTGGGAGACTCAACCTTCTTCCATACGGGCATTAACTCGCTTATAAACGTCATGTACAACAATTCCAACACGGTTAACGTAATACTTGACAACCGCATCACAGGCATGACAGGACATCAGGAAAACCCGGGTTCAGGTTACACACTTCAGGGAGACAAGACCGTTTCCATCGATATTGAAAAGATAGTCAGAGCCATAGGCTTCAAAAATGTGGCAGTGATAAATCCCAATGACCTTAAGGCGGTGAAGACTGCTCTTGACTGGGCACTGAACCTTGATGAGCCCTCTGTCATAATAACCAGATGGCCATGCGTTCTTAAAAAGTTCTCCTCCGAAGACAAGGAAGAATTCAAGGGCGCCTTCAATTCAAAATGCGCTGTTGATCCCGAAAGGTGCATTGGCTGCAAGGCGTGCACCAGGACAGGCTGCCCTGCCATTAGTTTTGACAAATCGGAAAAGAAAGCATCCATAGACCTCAACACTTGTGTAGGATGCGAAGTATGTGCCCAGGTATGTCCTGTGGAAGCAATAGGAAAGGTGGAAGCATAAATGACAAAGAGCATATTGTTGGTAGGAGTAGGCGGACAGGGAACGATCCTTGCCAGCAAACTTTTGACCATTGGACTTATGGAAGCAGGCTATGATGTGAAGATGAGCGAAATCCACGGCATGAGCCAGAGGGGAGGATCTGTTTCATCTCATGTAAGGTACGGTGAAAAAGTCGAATCACCTGTCATTGAACTGGGGGGAGCCGATATTCTGATTTCATTTGAAAAGATGGAGGCCTTAAGGTATCTTAACTACATTAAGCCTCAGGGAAAGGTCGTGGTGAATAATTTTGAAATTGCATCCATGCCTATACTTTCAGGGAAAGCCGAATATCCTTCAAATGCCCTTGAAACGCTCACAAACAGAGCAAATACGACAGTAATAGACGCGGCAGGCGAAGCAGAGAAACTGGGAAGTCCCAAGGTAATGAACGTCATACTTCTGGGAGCCATAATCAAAGCCATGGGGCTTGAAGAGATAGACTGGGAGAAAATCCTGAAAGAAAACATCAAGGAAAGACTGCTTGACATAAATCTGAAAGCCTTGGAGGCAGGAAAAAATCTTGTATAATGTATGTTCGGGAAAAATCCCGAACATAATTTTAATATGGATTCTGGAACATTAGATTTTTATAATAAAACATAGGAGAGATTATGAAAAAAGGAGATTTATTGTGGGGAGCAGCGCTTCTCGCTTGGATAGTGATGCTGGCAGTGCCGACATCAAGACAGTCATTTATGGCTGTTACAGGAGCCCATCCGTACATGGGAGGATTTATTAAATTTATGATTTTGGCTACAATGGGAGATTTGCTTGGAACAAGGCTCGTTAAGGGCAAGTATGTGATTCCCGAAGGCGTTGTGTACAGGGCAATAGGATGGGGTGTAATTGGGATGATGGTCACCCTGATGTTCACCTTGTTCATGGATGGTGCAGGAGCAGCACAGTCCAAGGGATTGCTTCCCTTTGCAGGATCAAGAATTGCTCAGGCATTTTTCGGAAGTGCTGTCATGAACCTGACATTCGGACCTATGATGATGGTATTTCACAAATTCATGGATCTGTTCATAGATGCAAAATATGAATCTAAAAGAAAAATAACTCTGAGCAGCCTTGTTGACAGACTTGACTGGCATACTCTGGTCCAGTTCAGCTGGGCGAAGACATGCACAATGTTCTGGATTCCTGCACACACTGTTGTGTTCATGCTTCCGTCAGAAATCAGGGTTTTGGTTTCCGCATTCTTATCAATTGCATTAGGGCTTCTGCTGGCATTTGCCAAGAAGGAAAAGCCGGCAAAGTCATCTTAAAGGAGAAATTATGGGATACAGAATACTTGCAATAAACCCCGGCTCCACTTCAACGAAGATTGCGCTTTATGAAGATGGGCAGGAGATACTGGTAAAGACACTTGACCATCCAGTATCTGAAATGGAGAAGTACGACAGGGTGGTGGACCAGTTTCAGATGCGCAGGGATGTGGTGCTTTCATTTTTAAAGGACAACGGCTTTGACGCCGGTACGCTGGATGCGGTTGTGGGAAGGGGAGGAATGCTGCCCCCCGTAAAGTCCGGAGCCTACAGGGTAAATGAGCTGATGGTTAACAGGCTGAGAAACAATCCCGTGCTGGAGCATGCGTCAAACCTCGGAGCTCTGATTGCATTTGAGATAGCATCATCAATCGGCAAAAATGCATACATCTATGATTCTGTAAAAGTGGATGAGCTTAAAGATGTGGCGAGGATTTCCGGCATGCCGGAAATACCCAGGCAAAGCACCAGCCATGTGCTGAACTCAAGAGCCATGGCCATTAAGGCCGCAAAAAAGCACGGCAGAAACTATACTGACATGAACTTCATAGTTGCCCATATGGGAGGTGGAGTGTCTTTAAGTGTATATGAAAAAGGAAATCTGTCAGACATTATTTCAGACGACGAAGGACCTTTTTCTCCTGAGCGTTCGGGAAGGGTGCACTGCAGGGCTCTTGTGGATCTGTGCTTTTCAGGAAAGTACAGCAGGAAAGAGGTTTCAAAAATGCTCAGCGGCAACGGAGGGCTTAAAGGATACCTGGGCACCACCGATGCCAGAGAAGTGGAAAGGATGATAGAAGATGGAAATCAGGAAGCACAGCTTGTCTATGAAGCCATGGCCTACCAGATTGCCAAGGGTATCGGCGAACTGTCCACAGTGCTGAAAGGCAGGGTGGATGCAATAATCCTTACAGGAGGCATAGCATACTCCAAAAAAATGACTGACATGATCAGGGAAAGGGTTGAGTTCATTGCTCCGGTTGAAGTAATGCCCGGTGAAAATGAAATGGAATCTCTGGCTCTCGGAGTGCTGAGGGTTCTCAAGGGACTTGAGCAGTCAAGGGAGTACACGGAATAAAGTCTGATAAGCAAAATTTAATCACATAAACGGGAACTTCCCTAATATAAATTAACTAACAGATATTAGGGGGAGTTTGCGTGAAAGGTGATTGCCATAAGCTTAAGGAAGAAATAAAAAAGCTGAGCGAAGACTACGGATTCAAGGGACTTTTTCATTTTACTGAATTTTCCAATTTAAAATCAATAATTGATATTGGCTATCTTTGCAGCAGGGCACTGTGCTATGCAAACAACATAGATTTCATGGACGCGTGTCCCGGGTGGGAAACCGCACAGAACGACGTGAAGAGCTGCACACGCTTTTACTATGATGCACCAAAAAATCAGTCTGCGAATCTTGAGGTTCCGGTTTATCTGCTGTTTTGCGAAGACCTTATATGTTTTGACCTGTCCATTTTTTCCGACGGTGATGCCCATTCCATGTACACGAAGTTTGGTACGGATCATGAGTTCTTCAGCAAAAAAATTGACTGGAATTCTGTTTTTAATAAGAGTGTGCCTTCTGACTCTCAAACGGGTCTATTGTCCATGCAAAGAAAAAGTAGCGCTGAAATGCTTATCGACGAACCGGTTCCCATAAAATACATGAAAAATGTAATATTCAGATGCAGTGCTGACTATAAGAGAGCATGCAGCATGTTCGGCAAAAACAAAATGTTCCGGGTTGAACCGGAAATTTTCGACTTTTGCCGTAATTTCATAAAGGATTACAGCATAATATACAACGAGAATCTGGACAAAAAAGTTTTCATTGTTCATTTCTGCACCAACGAAGCCGTGGAAGACGCAGGGAACAATGAGTACGTGCTCATTGACCTTGACGGCAATCTTATAAGCAGGAAAAAGATAGGATTTCCCGTGTCAGACAGCACTGATTTTTGTATAGAAATAACCAAGACTGAACAACCTGTCAGATTTAACCTGTATTTTAACGGAATACTCAGCATAGATGAAACTGTAGGATGAATTAAGCTTGCTTAATTTGTCTTTTTTATATAATAGGAAAGGGGGACGTAAGTCCCCCTAGCGGAGTTGCGGAGCAACTTTTTTATTCGGTCGGACATTGCTGCGTTGCGTGAGTAGGAGAAAATTTATAATTAAACAGGAAATTGAGTTAACTCTTTATATTTTTGTTGAAAAAAATAGGAAGGTGCAGTATTATTAGTAGTATTACAAAGGTTGAGGAGGGAGAGCGTGAACAGTTTCAAGATCAGACTGGCCCATGAAGACGATTATTATTCTATATTAGAGATTTACAAACCTTTTATTACAGATACATGCATCACATTTGAGTACAAGGTGCCGTCAGCAGAGGAATTCTGTGATAGGATGGCTAAAATTCAAAGGACATTTCCGCTGCTTGTATGCGAGGATGACGGTCGTGTGGCAGGATATGCCTACATATCACGATTCAGGGAAAGAGAAGCATACGACTGGTCCGTTGAATCTTCAATATACATAGAACCCGGGCATCAGGGGCAGAATATAGGCAAGGCTTTGTACATAGCCCTGATTGAGCTTGCGGAGCTGCTTGGATACAGAAATGTGTACGGAGTGGTTACAATGCCCAACGTAAAAAGCGAAAAGATACACAGTTCTCTTGGCTTTGAAACAGTGGGGGTTCTGAAAAACGTAGGTTACAAGTTCGACAAGTGGCTGGATGTAAAATACCTGAGCCTTAATGTTAAGGAGTACACACAAATCCCTGAAAAGCCCAGGAAAATTGAGGAAGTAGCTCATACAAAGGAATTTTCCATGATAATGGAAAGGGTGCAGAGTCTGTTAAGCTAAATTTGTGATTTAATCACTGAAATTGTGTATCTTGGAAAGTATAATACGATATCGGTTATGTCACAGGAAAGATAAAAAAATGTACAATTAAATAATTTATACGATGAGAAAAATTCACACCGAAATTATTGATTGTATTATTTTTTTGCCCTGAAATTGCATTTGGAGGTATCGATGACTAATTTTTTCAAGAATTTAAAGAACAACAAATTTCTGTTCATAATAAACCTGGTATACTTTGCTCTGGGGTTTGTGAACATACACTTTTCCCTTTTAGGGCTCATCTGCATGATGCTGCCGCTGATCCTTCTGGTTAAAACCAACAGAAAAACCTACTGCCAGGGGTACTGCCCCCGAGCAAATCTTTATACTAAAGCAGGAAAGCTTACAAGCAAGTATTCAATGAAGACTCCTGCTTACTTCATAAAGGGCAACATGAAGCATATAATGCTGGCTTATTTCGGCATAAGCCTGTTCTTCATAACAATGTCAACACTGAGAGTAGCTTCGGGAGCTATGAATCCTTTGGAACAGCTGAGATTTATGATTTATTTCCGCATACCGTTCAAACTTCCGCAGATGTTTGAGCTGCAGGGCATGGCGGGCTGGCTGACGCACCTTGCCTACAGATTCTATTCCATGATGATGACCACATCGTTTTTAGGTCTCGCGATGGCATTTGTTTACAAGCCTAGAACCTGGTGTACAATTTGTCCCATATCAACAATTTCAGAAATTTACCTGGACGGCAGGAAAAGAGTTAAGGATGAGGCAGCTTAAATTTTGGAATTTTCACTAATTTTTCACAAAAAGTTTGCACCTGGAATAATATTGTTATATTATTGAAGAATAAGCGCATGTGAAAAATTTTGAGGTGAAACATGAATATAAATTTGTTTGTGACGGCTGTTACTCCCGGCATTGCTCTGGGTTTGTTCATTTACTTGTTTGACAGGCACGACAGGGAGCCTGTGAGAGTACTTCTGAAGGTGTTTGTTATGGGGATAATTTCTGTTATTCCAACCGTATTTGTGGAAAACATCCTGTCGTTTTTCAACGTGTTTCCGGGACTGCTGGGAGTTGCTTACACTGCGTTCATCGTTGCAGGATTTACAGAGGAATACATGAAGAGGCAGGTTGTGCTGAAGTATGTATACTTCAATCCCGTATTTGACGAAAAGCTTGACGGCATTGTGTATTGCGTAATAGCTGCCCTTGGTTTTGCTACCATAGAAAACGTCATGTACGTTGTGTTCAGGTTTGCAGATGTTGAGTCCGTTGGGTTTTACCGGGCAATAATTTCCGTGCCTGCACACATGCTTTTTGCCGTAACCATGGGGTACTATCTTTCAATGGCCAAGTTTGCCATGACAGAGGAGGAAAGTCAGTTTTATTTCAAAAAATCCCTGACGGTTCCTGCCGTTCTCCACGGTATTTTTGATTTCATTCTCATGTCGCAGATTGACCTGCTGATGGTTTTGTTTGTTCCCTTCGTAATTTACCTGTGGGTGAACAACTTCAGGAAGCTGAACGTATATTACGCAGATTCAAAAAAGAGAAACGGGTTTTAGGTATCAATGATTAATTAGAAAGCCGGGCATATGTCCGGTTTTTTTGCGCACGCTTACGCTGACAAAATAATCGAAATATTAATATTTTATTGAAATTAATTGTAGAAATATGTATAATTAAGTTAGAATGACGGATTAAATCCGAAAAAAATATAAAAATATTCGTTATAACAGGAAGGATATATGAAAAAAGATATTTCAATTAACACATCTTTGTTCCACATAGATGGAAAGCCTGCTCTCAAAACAGCTATGCCGCTGGCTATGCAGCATCTGCTTGCAATGATAGTCGGCAATACGCTGCCGGCCCTAGTGTTGGCCAACACTCTTCAGCTGGCTCCTGAGCTTAAGATTCAGCTTGTTCAGGCAGGCATGTTCATTGCCGCCATTGCTACGCTTCTTCAGCTTTATCCCGTCATGAAAGTCGGAGCAAAGCTGCCTGTTGTCATGGGCTTAAGCTTTGCATACATACCTACACTTCTGGCTATAGGACAGGAACTCGGCATCGGTGCCATATTCGGTTCTCAGCTGGTAGGAGGTGTTGTGGCTTTTATAGTAGGAATTTTCATCAGGAAAATAAGAAAGCTGTTTCCGCCTATGGTAGCCGGAACTGTTGTCTTTACCATCGGTCTTTCACTTTACAGAGTTGCGGTCAACTACATGGCAGGAGGCTTTCAGTCAACAGATCCCAGGTACGGCGGTCTTGTTTACTGGGGCATTGCAGTGCTGACATTGGCAACGGTTCTCCTGTGCAACACATATGGAAAAGGCTACATTAAGCTTGCAGCCATACTGATTGGAATTGCTGTGGGATACGCCGCAAGTCTTGCGGCAGGAATTGTGTCATACGAATCCATAGTGTCCGCATCGGTCTTCAATTTCCCGAAGATCATGCCTTTCAAACTGGAATTCATCCCTTCTGCGGTTGCTACCATGGCAGTTATGTATGTTGTCAATTCCGTGCAGGCTGTTGGTGATCTGTCAGGAACAACAGTGGGCGGAATAGACAGGGAGGCCACTGATGAGGAAATATCCGGAGGTATAAAGGCAAACGGGGTAGTCAGCATCATAGGCTCATTCATAGGGGCACTGCCCACGGCAACATACAGCCAGAATGTAGGCATTGTGGCAATGACGAAGGTTGTAAGCCGAAAGGTAGTGGGGCTCACTGCTCTCATGATTCTGGCAGCAGGATTTGTACCGAAGTTCGGAGCTGTCATGACGTCAATTCCGCAGTGCGTCATAGGAGGGGCGACTATTTCTGTCTTTGCCCAGATTACAATGACAGGGATGAAACTCATCGTTCAGGACGAGATGTCAGTAAGAAACACTACCATCGTAGGACTTGGAATTGCCCTGGGAATGGGCATAACCCAGATTCCGGCGCAGGGACTTCAGTACATGCCTCAATGGTTCAGAATGGTGTTCACCAGCTCTCCGGTAGTAATGGCAACAGTGGTAGTGTTCCTGCTGAACATACTGCTTCCAAAGAAAACCATAGCCCAGGAAAAAGCTGAAAGGGAAGCAATCGAAAACAAAAATTAAGAGGCCTTATGAAATCCTTGACTGAAATATTTGAAATAGAAAAAGGCGACGTTGTGTCAATCGTCGGAACAGGAGGGAAGACATCCCTTCTTTTTCTGTTGGGTAAAGAGCTGGGAAAGCACTGCAAGGTTCTTCTAACCACAAGCACAAAGATATACGTCCCTAAGGCTGGAGACTGCGACTATGTTTTTACCTGTTTGGAAGATTATTTTGATGCCGAATTGGGTATAACAAAAGGGACGGTTGTTGTTTCAAAGGGTATAATGCAAAAGGAGCAAAAGCTTCTGGGAATTGATGACAGTGATGCTGACAGGCTGGCAGGCGACTTCCATGTTGTTCTTATAGAATCTGACGGTTCCCGCAATCTCCCGCTGAAAGGATGGAAGGATCACGAGCCGCCGGTTCTAGAAAAAACAACAAAGACCATCGGGATATTTCCCATAGACATGCTTGATGCACAGGTAACCCATGAAAATGTGTACGGCTATGAAAAGTTTATGCTAATGACCGGAAACAAGGACAAGGCAGACATGGAGACTGTTGGGAATATCTGTTCCCACATGGAAGGAATATTTAAAAATTCAAGAGGAAGATTGTTTTTTTTCATCAACAGGGCAGACGAGGACCAGAAATTGAAGAAGGCATTTGAATTGGCTTCTTACCTGAAGAAAAATGTTGTGGGCAATCCACTTGATTTTAAGGTGTGCCTAGGCTCACTGAAGGACGGTGTTTTTTATGAAGGTTAGCGCTGTTGTAATGGCTTCCGGAATGTCGAAAAGGATGAAAGCCGAAAAACTTCGAATGATTGTTGGAAATAAGCCTATGTACATGCATGTGCTGGAAAAAGTTTCGCAGTGTGACTTTTATGATACTGCAGTGGTGTCATGGGACCATGAAATATTAAAATCAGCCTCAGAGCTTGGATTCAAGGGTGTCAAGAACCCTGAATACGACCGGGGACAGAGCAAATCTGTGGTGCTGGGGCTTAAAAACCTTGAACAATCAGATGGGTACATGTTTTTTGTGGCAGACCAGCCGCTGCTGACGGCTGAGACAATAAAAGAGCTTTTAAGGACGTTTGAGAACAATCCCCAAAAAATAGTGATGCCAGTCTGTAAAGGCAGAAGGGGTAATCCGGTCATTTTTCCTGAAGCTTTAAAGGGGCAGCTGTTGTCTCTTGAAGGGGATACAGGCGGAAAAGCCGTCATAAGTTCCAATTCTGGCTCTGTATTGACGGTTGAAATCAAAAGCGAACAGGAGCTTCTTGACATTGATACAGCTGAAGATTACGAACGATTGGCATCGAAGGTGCATATGAATAAGGATATGGTGATTATAAAAGGAGGAGGAGACATTGCGACCGGAGTTGTTCAAAAGCTTCACCGCTGTGGGTTTCGCGTCCTCATACTTGAAGTTGAAAAACCCACGGCCATCAGAAGGGCAGTTTCCCTGTCGGAAGCAATCTTCAGGGGACACAAAGCAGTTGAAGACATAGTGTGCGTCCGTGCGGAAAGCATAGAAGAAATTTACAAAGCATGGCAGGAAGACAAGGTTGCAGCCGTTGTGGACCCTGAAGGTGCGTACATAAAGAAATTAAAGCCCAAAATAGTTGTGGACTGTATAATTGCCAAGAAAAATACAGGCATGAGCAGGGATCTGGCTCCCATAACAATTGCCGTGGGACCGGGCTTCACTGCTGGCAGTGATGTGGATGCTGTGGTAGAAAGCAACAGAGGACACAATTTGGGAAGAATATATTTTGAAGGTGAAGCCGAACCGAACACCCAAATTCCAGGAATCGTGAAAGGATTGAGCATGGAAAGGGTGCTTTATTCCCCATGCGGGGGTATATTCAGTACATCCCTTGAAATAGGCGACAGGGTAAAAAAAGGCGATGTTGTGGGTGAAACAGGCGGCATGATTGTAAGGGCAAAAATTGACGGCATAATCAGAGGCCTTTTGAGAGACGGAACAAAGGTAACTTCCAACTTCAAGATTGGAGATGTGGATCCCAGGGAAGATGAGTATGAAAACTGTTTTACCATATCGGACAAGGCAAGAGCCATCGGCGGAGGTGTTCTTGAAGCAGCAGAGATTTTAAAAAGAATAAAAAACATATAAAAATCAGGAATTTTCATTCCTGATTTTTGTTTTTCAGTGCTCTTATTTTTGTTTTTCAAGCAGCGCGAGAGCTATTTTTTCAGCTGTTATGGGAAGTTCCCTGAAGTTCAGACCTGTTGCGTTGTATATGGCGTTTGCTATGGCCGGCGCCGGAGTGTTTATAACAATCTCTCCGATTGATTTTGCTCCGAATGGTCCTGTTGGCTCGTAGCTGGATTCGAATTCGACCCTTATGGTGCCTGCATCTATGCGGGAAGGTATCTTGTACTGCATGAAGGAGTCGTTCATCATTCTTCCGGCTTTGTCATAGATTATGTCCTCAAACAGTGTCATTCCTATTCCTTGAACTATGCCGCCTTCTGTCTGAATTCTTGCCAGGTTTGGATTTATTGGAGTTCCGCAGTCAACTGCTGCAGCGTAATCAATAATCTCTACCTTTCCCGTTTGTTTGTCAAGCTCTATCTCAACGATGCCTGCCATAAACGGAGGAGGGGATGTGGGAGAGTAGTTTGACTCCGTTGCTGTGAGGTAACTGTTTACGCCAACCATGCTGCTGTTGGCAATGTCTCTGAGAGATATTTTTTTAAGCCCCTCATTACAGGACACTTCCTTGCCGTCAAATTCTGCCTCTTCCGGACTGCAGCCCAGAAGTCTTGCACCCTCAGCCACAATTTTCTTTCTGAGGGTATCACAGGTTTTAACCACTGCCATGCCGGTGATGTAGGTAGTGCTTGAAGCGTAGGACCCGGTGTCATAAGGTGACAGGTCAGTGTCAACTCCGTGCACTGCAATGTTATCCATATCCGTGTCCAGGCAGTCTGCTGCAATCTGGGACAGAATTGTGTCGCAGCCTGTTCCCATGTCTGTGGCTCCCACCATCAGTGTGTAGAAGCCGTCGTCAGAAAGTCTCATTTCCACAGCCCCCACATCTACGTTGGATATTCCGGAACCTTGCATTGCAACGGCCACCCCTACGGATCTTACTTTCCCGTTGCCCAGGTCCCTGCATGGATATTTTTCGTCCCAGCCTATCATTTCCTTTGCCCTTAAGAGGCACTGGTCCAGTGTACAGCTTCTGAGCATTTCGTTGTAGTAGGTAGGCATGACGTTTCCGACCTGACCCTGAGTGAGCATGTTCTTCATTCTAAGCTCCGTGGGATCCATGTGTAGTTCTTGAGCAAGCTCATTTATGGCTGATTCCAGTGCAAAGAATCCCTGAGTGGCTCCGTATCCGCGGTAAGCTCCTCCGCCCATGGTATTTGTGTACACCACATCATAATTGAACTTGTAGGCTGCTGCCTTGTTGTAAATGGTCATTGCCTTGTGGCCGGCCAATCCTACGGTTGTGGGACCGTGGTCTCCATAAGCTCCGGCATTCCACAGGGTGTCCATGTGTATAGCTTTGATATAGCCATCATCGTCTGCCCCCAGACGGATTTTTATCTGGCTTTCGTGTCTGGGGCTGCCGTTGGTGAGACTTTCTTTTCTGGAGAAAACAATTTTTGCGGGTTTACCTGTAAGCCATGTAACAACTGCGGGGAACATCTCGCTTACAGAGGACTGCTTGGAGCCGAAGCCTCCGCCTATTCTCGGTTTGATTACGCGAATCATGGACTTGGGTATGTCAAGGGCGTTTGCCATTATTCTTCTTATGTGAAAGGGTACCTGCGTAGAACTTAAAATGTTCAGCCTTCCGTAGGCATCCATGTATGTGTATGTCCTGAATGTTTCCATGGCAGTCTGGTGGTTTTGCTTCGTATGATAGGTCTGTTCCACTATGCGGGAGCATTTTTTAAGCTCTTCCTCAGCGTTTCCAAACTCGAATGTTTCAGATGCACACAAATTTCTCCTGCTGTCTGCACCGACGTCCACCAGCGATTTGAAATCATCTTCAGGGTGCACTATTATGCTGTTGTCCTTAGCCTTTCTGAAATCAAGTACAGGTTCAAGCACATTGTATTTAACCTTAATGAGACTCAAGGCCCTGTCCACGGATTTTTCATCGGATCCGGCCACAATAGTAACAGGATCACCGACGCATCTTAAGAGATTGTCCAGTATGGCCCTGTCGTAGGGGCTGAATTCCGGGAAAGTCTGCCCCGCAGTGGTGAATCTTGTCCTGGGTACATCCTTGTATGTCAGTACACATTCGATGCCCGGTACTTTTTTTGCTTTTTCCGTGTCTATTTCCTCAATTGCTGCGTGAGCGTGAGGGCTCCTGAGAAGCTTTACAATCAGGCAGTTTGCGGGAGCCATGTCATCGGTGTAAACTGGTTTGCCTGTAACAAGAGCCATAGCATCCTTTTTTCTTACGCCTTTGTTAACATAATTCATGCTAATCCTCCTTTACACCGCTTAAATATTTTTTTATTGCTCTTAATTGTCCCTGATAACCCGTGCAGCGGCACAGGTTTCCTTCAAGATATTTTTTTATTTCACCTTCTGTGGGGTTCACAAGCTCGTTTTTCATGGCGAGTACGTTCATGATGAAACCGGGGCTGCAGAAACCGCATTGCTCGGCTCCCTCGTCTGCCAAAAAACCTCCGAATTCTGCTGCTTCCTTTTCAAGACCTTCTATTGTCGTAACATGAAGACCATGAGCTCGGACCGCCAGCACAGAACAAGAAAGCACGGGCTTGTATTCAAGCATGACAGTGCACAAACCGCAGTTAGATGTTTCGCATCCTCTCTTTACGCTCAAAAAGCCCTTTTCTCTCACATAATCAATGAGAAGCTTGTCAGGTGCAATGTCGTCATTAAACTCTCTGTTGTTTATCCATAATTTAATCTGCATGCTGACCTCCCCTGATTATGGAGCCTATGTTTCTTTTTATGAGCACATGGGCAAGCAGCTGCCTGTACCTGCTGCTTCCTCTCATGTTTGAGCCGAACGGTGTTTCTGAAACAGCTTTAGAAACGGCTTTGTCAATTTCTTCTGCGCTCGGATTATCTCCCAGTTCAAAGGTTTTTAAAACAGCCTTCCCCGGACGGCCTCCCATGGAAGCTTTCCAGAAATTTCCGTTTTTTGAAACGGCACAAACGAGCACCGGAAAATCTGAGGAGCTCATTCTCTGGCTCATGCAGCTTGTCTTTCTTCCGTCCTTCTTAATGATTATCCTTACCACTATGTCCTTGTCGTAAGGCATGATTGCATATTCTTCAAGGGAAACAATGCCCTTTTTGAACAGCTCCACGCTGCAGTCAAGAGACATGAGCGCTGTAAGCAGGTCGGAAAATCCAAACCTGGAGAAGATGCTTCCGCCTACTGTTGCCAGATTTCGCATCTGAACTCCAACAATGTGCCCAAGGGCGTCACTGAACAAATTGTTGAAATTGCTATTTAAACCTTCGTGAAGTTCCAGCTGTCTCAATGTGCACATGCTGCCTATTCTGAAGTTTTCATCGTCTTCTTCTATGAGGTTCAGGCCTAAGGAGGACAGGTCAATGGCTGTGCCGATTTTTTTCCTGCCCATTTTAAGCCAAAGCATTCCGCCTATTATGGCGTTTCGCCTGCTCTGGTTAAGTTCGTATGCCTGGTCCAGGCTTTCGGCAAGAATATATTTGTCTATAGTAAACATGAATCCACTCCTTTCACATAACATTTCATTAGTCATTTAATTTTACATTATTTCGACAAAATATTCAATCGTCTTTTGGAAGGCAAAAAAATAAAAAAGCCGTTCACTTAGAATATGAACGGCTTAAGTTTATCAGTATTTTATGAATTTGGAGCCAGGTACGCCGCAGATGCTGCATTTTTCCGGAACTGACTTTTCAATGTTTCCGCAAACGGGACATAAGTAATAGAAGGCTTCCTCGTCGCTGTCGATGTTTTCTAATGCATCCTTGTACAGCCTTGCGTGAACTTCCTCTGCCTTCATGGCATAGTTGAATGACAGCAATGCTGCCTTGTTTCCTTCAGCTTCCGCAGCCTTAATGAATTCAGGATACATGCTTTCGTATTCGAAAGTTTCTCCTGCAACCGCATCCTGAAGATTGTCTTTCGTTGTTTTGATTTTTCCGGCAGTTTCAAGATGCTTCTGAGCGTGAAGAGCCTCTGCGTCAGATGCTGCTCTGAATAGTTTTGCCGCGTTTGTTTTGCCTTCTGCCTGTGCCTTTCTGGCATAAGCCTGATATTTTCTGTTTGCCTGTGATTCTCCTGCAAAACCTTCCATTAAATTGCTGAGTGTCTTGTTTTCTTCCATAATATCCTCCATCAAATAATATATATAGCCATATCGGCTTACTTACCCGAACATTTGGGACACATACCTTTGAAGTACACATTTTTGTCCCTGACTTCAAAACCATTCAAGCTGCTTGTTTCAACTGAGTCGATGTCAATGACGAAATCATAGATTTCATTGCAGTTCTGGCACTTGAAATGGCCGTGGCTGTGAGTGTTTATATCGTACCGCAATTCGTTGTCATCAATGTTTATAGCTCTCACTATGCCTGCCTCCGAAAGGGAGTTGAGTGTGTTGTAGACTGTGGTCTTAGACAGGGTGGGCACATGGTCGTGAAGAGCGCTGTAAATGTTGTCGACTGTGGGATGGCACTGATTGAGCACCAGGTATTCCAGAACCTTCAGCCGTTGGTGAGAAAGGCGTATATTGTGCTTTTTCAGTTGATTCAACAAATCCTCAAAGGTAATTTTCATGATATCCCTTCTAACTTTTAAAATCATTTTTAAATTGTAATAATTACAAACTAATAATAATATTAAACAAACAAATTGTCAAGTTATATTTTCAAATTTTTGGATTAAATTGTTTTAGTTGAAAAAATCAAAAAATTGAAGTATTATAGATATAACAATGTTTGAGAGGTAATGCGATGGTTGAAGAAAAACGATTTGCGGTCTTAATCGACGCGGACAACGTGTCTGCAAAATATGTGAAGTATATTATTGATGAAATAACAAATTACGGGGTTGCAACATACAAAAGAATTTATGCAGACTGGACCAAGCCTAATACCTCATCGTGGAAGGACGTGCTGTTGGAAAATTCAGTGACGCCCATTCAGCAGTACAGCTATACCGTGGGCAAGAATGCGACGGATGCTGCAATGATAATCGATGCCATGGATATTCTTTATTCCGGCAATGTGGACGGCTTCTGCATTGTTTCCAGCGACAGCGATTTTACAAAGCTTTCCTCAAGGCTTCGTGAATCCGGGATGCTGGTTGTGGGAATGGGAGAAAAGAAAACTCCAAAACCGTTTATTGCATCCTGCAACCAGTTTAAATACCTGGACGTGCTGGCTGAATCCGAAAACCAGATGTCCGCAGGGGGAACTTCTCAGTCCAAGGCTGATGAAATCAAGACAGAATCCGAAGCACAGGCAGACAAGGCTGCAAAGTCATCCAGGACAGCCGACAAGAATGACAAGGCCATGACAGACCTGAACACCATAAAGATGGCAATCATAAAAATGGTCAATGAAATAGACGACGAGGACCAGAGCATGAATATAGGCGAGCTTGGAAGCAGGCTGGTAAAAAGATATCCTGATTTTGACGTGCGTAACTACGGTGATACTAAGCTGTCAAAGTTCCTGAAGAAGTTTGATTTCCTTGAAATGCATACCAAGGGAGCCGAGGGAACGTCACTGTGGGTTTCTCTGAAGAAAAACCCCGAGGAACAGGAAGAAAATAAAGAAGAAAAACCTTCTGCACCAAAAAAACCTAGAAAGAGGACATATACCAAGAAAAAGAAAAACTGACGAACAAAAAGCGGGGACGGACCTATATTAAGACGATTTGGGTACGCCCCTTTTTTAGTGTCGAAGCTTAAAGATGTACTGTCTCATTCCGCAGAATTCAGCGGGAACTTCCACGCATGATACACCAAGAATCTGATCAATTGTGTTGTTTTGCAATACCATTTCAGGAGTACCAAAATCTTTGATTTCTCCATTGTCCATAATGCAGATGCTGTCTGAGGAGGCAAGAGCAAGGTTTATGTCATGGAGGACCATCACCACAGTCTTCCCCAGATTTTTTAGTTTTTTGACAGTCTGAATCATCTCCAGCTGATGGCTTATGTCCAGGTAAGCGGTAGGTTCATCAAGGAATATGATGTCCGTGTTCTGCGCCAGTACCATGGCAAGGTAGGCCTTTTGACGCTGGCCTCCCGACAGCTCCCGCAGGTTTTTATTACTGAATTCCGTCAAACTCATTGCCTCAATGGCTTCATGAACAGCATCCAGGTCTTTTTTCTGAAGAATCCTCGAAAAGTTAAGGTGGGGAAACCTTCCGTGCTTTACAAGACTGTGGACTGTCATGCATGGAATATCCCTGTTCTGTGGAAGAAATGAAATGTATTTTGCTATTTCATTGTGCTTCATGCAAAGGAGTTTTCTTTTCCCGGAAGCCGTTTGGAGAAAAACATCCCCTGCATCAGGCCTTATTAAACCTGATGCGGTTTTCAGAAGCGTGGTTTTCCCGCAGCCGTTTCTTCCTATTATGCTTGTTATTTTTCCTCTTCCAAATTCAACATTCAAGTTTTTTATTACGCAGTTGTTTTTATAGCCTGACGATACATTCATTAAACTTATCATAACATGCTCCTTCTTTTTTTCATCAGCAGGTATATAAAAAAGGGACCGCCCAAAAATGACATGATTATTCCAACAGGTATTTCAAAGGGAGCAAACAACACACGGGACAGTATGTCGCAAAAAACTGTGAAGCAGCTTCCAAGCAGTGCACTTGCTGCTATAAGAAACCTGTTGTCGTATCCGACCAAAAACCTTGCCGCATGAGGAACAATGAGGCCTATGAAGCCTAACAGCCCGGAGAAGCTTATGGCGCTGCCGCAAAGAAGCGCTGCTAAGGATAAAAATACAAATCTGTAAAATTCAACGTTAAGACCAAGTGATTTTGCCGTTTCATCGCCCAGGGACAAAACATTCATGTGACCGCTCAAAAGCATTGAAACCAAAAATCCTGCGAAAATGAAGAATGCTGCAATTGAAAGCTTATCCGATGTAACTCCGGAGAAACCTCCTATCATGAATGATGTCCTGCTTATGGAAGCTTCCGGCACCAGGGTGAGAACCGTATCTGTTATGGACCCGATGAAGCTTGAAACGGCAATTCCTGAAAGAACGATTGTCATTCTGGAGGCTCCTGTTTTCAAGGAGATGAAGTATACGAAAAGCACTGCAATGAGGGCTCCGAAAAAGGCAGCCAGCGGAGCCAGAAAATAATATGAAGGAAAAAACGCACTCACAAGCACAACAAAAAGCCCGGAGCCTGCATTGACGCCTATTACGTTGGGGCCGGCCAGATAATTGTTGAGAACCGTCTGCAATATGAGTCCCGATATCGACAATGCCGTGCCTGCAAGAACTGATGCAGATGTTCTGGGAATTCTCACGTACTTAATGATCCTGTACGAGTTTGAGGTGTCACCGGTATTTATAAGTGCACGGATTATTTCTTCAGTAGATAATTTTGAGGAACCAAGTCTGATACTAAGTGCAGCCAGCAAGACTAACAGGCAGAAAAGTAAAGATATGACTGTCATGTTGCAGGATGGCGTGTGCCTTTCACCTGCAATACTACCTGAAGACTTCAGGATATATGATCTTAGCCATATATTCATAGCTTTCTCCCCACCTTGCATTTGGTTTGTAGTGGAACAAGTCCTTTGGAAGAACCACGTACCGCCCGTTTTTAACCGCTGACAGGCTGCCCCAGGCGGGGTTGTTTTCAATGCTCTTTTCCATGAATTCCAATGCCTTCTGAGTGTTTCCCATGGTTGTTACGAAAATGTAGTCAGGATCTTCTTCAATGATTTCCTCCATGCTCAACTCCGCAAGCAATGACTGGTGTTTTTCGGCTATGTTTTCTGTTCCCAGATCCTGAAGGATTTTGTTTGTGAAATTGTCAGCATCCATGGCCCTGGCGCCGGATGAATAGGCACGGATGAACAGCACTGTGGGACGGAGCGGAACAATGGCTTTTGAAAGGACGTTTTCAATCTTCTCCTGAACTTCCGTACCGTTTGTACGGTATAAATCCTTAATTCCTGTAATGTCTGTGCAGATGCCAAGCATTCTCAAGTAATCTTCAAACTGCTCAACCTTGAAGTAACCATGAGGTATACCTGATTTTACCAGCGTCTCATGTATGTACAGGTGGCTTTCTACAGCAGAAGAAAGCAGTATGAAATCAGGCGAAAGAGATAAAATTTCCTCAAGGTTGGGTTCCTTCACCGTACCCACAATTCTGGTGCCTTCAGGCAATTCAATGCCGCGTTCTGAAGAAAGGTCTTCAGTGGTGCCTGCCAGGCTACCTCCGGCCAAAATCCACGTTTCTCCGTAGGACCCCGTAAGGGCTGCCACCCTGTCTGGTTTTTCCTTAAGTTCTACCTTGTATCCCAGGTCGTCTTCAAATGTGTAGTAAAATACATCACGAGTCTGAGCGGTACCAGGAGCATCTGCAGCAGCGCTTTTGCTGCTGCAGGAAGACAAAATCACGGAAAAAGCCAGGAGGGAAAATAGTATGAGTTTTCTGTTCACGTTTTTTTTCAGCATGATGCACCGCCGATGGTTTTTATGTTCAGCAGCTGGTCTTTAATATTCAACAAACGGTCGCTGATGAGCATCTCTTCAACCGTTTCAATTCCAAGTCTGTCAATAGTGGAAGCAAGACGTTCGCCTGATTCACCCTTCCACTTGAAAAGAAGAATTGCCTTTTCAACAACATCCATTGCTTCTTCTCTGGTAAATATACGTTTCAACGGTGTGCCCATGCGGATTTTTTTGCCCCATCTGCCGCCCACGCATACCTTGAAGCCCATGCTTCCGTCAGGCACTGTGCCGAAGGGACACTTGTCTATGCATGAACCGCAATTGATGCACAGTCCACTGTCAACAATGAGCTTTCCTTTAACAACATCGGCTGCATTTACAGGACAAGAAATTTTCACGGAGCATTTGCCGCAGCCCCTGCACTTATCAGGAAGGAAGTTTGGAACCATCTGACCTATTATTCCCAGGTCGTTAAGGTCAGGCTTGACACAGCTGTTAGGACAGCCTCCCACTGCAATTTTGAACTTGTGGGGAAGGGTCACATGCCTGTAGCCTTCGTAAAACCGCTTGTGAATTTCGGTTCCCATTTCCTGAGTGTCAAAAAGGCCGTTTGTGCACACGGTTCCCTTGCAGGCCACAACGGGTCGGACTTTAGAGCCTGTGCCTCCTGCGCTCATTCCTTCCTTTTTTATGTGCACCTTCACTTTTTCGATGTCTTCGTACCTGATGCCGGGCAGTTCCACGGTCAATCTTGATGTGAAGGTTATCTGTCCGTTTCCGAATTTTTCTGCAGCTTCAGAAAGATTTTTCATCTGTTTTGAGTTTAGAACCCCGTTTTCTGTAATTACTCTCATGGAGAAGCAGCAGCCGTCACGGTTTGAAAGAAAACCCTGGCCTTTTGCCAACTTCCTTTGTTCAGTAGATATGTTCATAAGCCCTCCATTATATAAATAATATTGCTAATTATAAGCCCTTAATGTTATAATTAAAAATAGCATTATTTTATGACATGATAGGTAATTACCTATGGGAGGAAATATGACAATCAGACATCTGAAAATACTCATTGCAGTCTGTGATTGCGGAAAAATGAGTCTGGCGGCCGAAAAGCTGTACATAGCCCAGCCTTCGGTGAGCCAGGCCATATCTGAAATAGAGCAGCACTATGGGATCAGGGTTTTTGAAAGGCTTTCAAAAAAGCTTTTCATCACCGAAGCTGGAGAAAATTTACTTAAGTATGCCAGGCACATTGTTTCCTTGTTTGAAGAGATGGAGGAAAGCATGCTGGACAAAAGCACCGGACCGACCCTGAAGATAGGCGCAACCATAACTGTGGGCACCTGCGTACTCAATGACATGCTGAACATTTTCAAAGCCGGAAGTCCCGGAGTCAGGACACAGGTGTTTGTTGAAAATACGGGAGTCATAGAGGAAATGATTCTAAAAAGTGATCTGGACATAGCAGTTGTGGAGGGAACCATAAAAAGCAGCGACATAATTTGTGTTCCGGTGTTACCGGACAGGCTGATACTGGTCTGTTCGCCGTTTGATGAATTTTCATCACTGCATGAAGTGGATTTTGCAAAACTGCATAACAGAGATTTCGTACTGCGGGAGGAAGGCAGCGGAACAAGGGAGCTTTTTGAAAAAGCAGCTGAAAGCAGGGGCATATCAATCAACAAAAAATGGATATGCAACAATTCGGAAGCCATAAAAAATGCCGTCATGAACGGTGAAGGCCTCACAGTTATTTCGGAAAGACTCGTTAAAAAGGAACTTGAATGCGGAGAACTCCACGCTGTTAAAATAAGGGACATGAATCTTATGAGAGACTTCAGCCTGGTCTACCACAAGAACAAGTACCTGTCTGACAGCCTGCAGGAATTCATAGAGTCCTGCACTAATTATGCATGAACAAATAAAAAAATGCAATACGAAAAAATGCTGCAGGATTTTGCAGCATTTCTTTATGAATGCGGAAAATGACTTTTCCTGCGTGGTTTATATGAGTGATTTCCGGGACAAATCCAATATGAGAAATGAGAGCCACAGCCTGTATATATCATCTCCGCTGGAAAGGTTCAGTCTTGTAAGTTCCTTGAACTTCCCTAGGCGGTAGACAAGCGTGTTTCTGTGAATTTTCAGGTGCTTTGCAGTATCGTTGAAGTTTCTGAACTTCAGATAGGCGCGGACCGTTTCTGCCAGATTTGTTTTGTACGTCCTGTCATACTGAATGATCTCTTTTAATTCCGGCATGCAGTAATGTTCCAACCGTCCTGATTTTTTCAGTGAGTAAAAGCAGTGATACAAGTACATTTCGTGATAATAAAATATGCTTTTGTCCTTGTTCAGTTCAAGCCCCAGATTCAGAATGTCTGAAGATTGTTCATAGTATTCCCTGAAGTCAATTATGCTTGAAAATGTGTTGCTCACACTTGCCGCCAGATTGTTGTTCGTGATGAATATTTCAAGATTGTACATTACCTGTGTTAGAGCGATGGTTTCAACCAGCATCACCAGGCGTTCGTTTGTGTAAATTGACTTGATGGCAGGAAATATCAGGGACAAGTGGTTCTTGTAAGCCATCATGGTCCTTATACCGTGCTGGGTGTTGTTTTCCGTGGGATTTTTGTAGCCAATCACTATGGCGTTGTAGCTGTCTTTCAAGGTCCAGCCGAAGCCCTTTACGCGTCTTAGGAATTCATCTCTTGATTCAAACCTGCCTGTAAGCAGTTCCATAAGAAGATTTTCTGTGCTGCTTACAGCAAGAGATGTCTTGTTTCTCTCAAGCCCTATTGAAACGGCATTGGCTAGTATGTCCATAATTTCGCAATGTTCGGGTTTGAAATCCCTCTTGTATGGTATTGCAATAAGCCATCCGAAGTACCGGCTGTTTACATTTACTGTTACAATTAGTCTGTTAAGTTTTTCGGGATATCTGGACTCAAGAAAAAATGCCTTCCTGCTTTTTGCGATGTCTTTCAAAAGATGGGCATAGTCATATTTTTCAAATAAATCTGCAGTTATAAATCCATTTTTCAATATGCAGGCTATGAGTTCATCGTTTACTTGAGCCAGTTCATCGGTGTCCGAACATTCAAGCATTTTTGTGGTGTTATCAGATAGAAAGATTGGATTGCCGATGAGTTCTGAAGCTGTTTTCAGCAACACCTTTATGGATGCGTTATTGAATAGCTCGCTTGTTATTGAGGTATAGGCGCTGTCGATGAGTCTTGAGGATTCAAGTAGAGACAGAGTCTGGATGAACAGTTCTTCTTTGTTTACACAGTCTTGCAGCAGCACGAAATTTCTTATACACCTGTCATCAAATTCATCTTCTGTGTCCTTTATAAGGATATATAAGACATCTACGATTGCAGGCTGAGCTGACAGGTATTCGCTCAAGGGAAAAATACAAGCCGTACCTGACAGCAGGTAGCTCATGGTTCTTGGCCGATATTCTATTCTGACTATGGGCTTTTTAGGAGAGGTAATTTTGTGCCTTAAACAGTTTTCTTTCAGCTTTTCCTTGAAATAGATCTCAAAAGTAATCATAGTGTCCTCCTTTGTACCAATGATACAAAAACAAAATTCTAGTTGTATCTTATAAACAATGAATTGAACTTATAAATATTATATAATATAAACATTACAAGTCAAAACATTTTTACGATTGAAGAGAATAATAATAAAAAGAAAGGGCGTGTTAAGGTAAATTGCGGGAAAGAATACAATGCAAGTGTTGTGGTACTGTCGAATTAAAATGTAGGTTTGTGTCTCAAATTTTAATTTAATGTATAATAATGCGATATGTACGTTGATTGAGAACATTGTATTCTTTGAATTATTGATGGATTTATTGGAAAAAACAACAAAATTTATTAAAGGAGTGATACTATGAGAGAGTTTACAGCAAAACCGAGTTTATTAGTTTTTGTGGCAGCATACTTTTTAATTCTGGTGGTTATCGGTGCATTTTATTCAAAGAAATCCAAGAATGCCGAAGAGTTTGTGCTGGCAGGAAAGGGCTTGGGACCTGTTGTTCTTGTTGGTACTTTTTTGGCAACATATGTGGGCAATGGGACCATATCCGGCGGAGGAAACTCGCTGGCTTACAACTTCGGGTTGTGGCCAGGCATATTCTTTGCAGTTCCGGCCATCAGCGCAATCATAATCTTATTTTTACTTTCAGGAAAGATACGTTCATTCGGCTCCTACACGGTTGCAGAAATTCTTGAAAAGAAGTACGGAGCAGCAGCACGCATTGTTTCAGGAGTAATAATAGCGTTCGCCATGGTTTCAATTTGTGCGTACCAGTACAAGGGCCTTGCATTCGTGCTGAATATCACAACAGGGATAGACGTTAAAATTGGTACTGCCGTTGCAGCTGCACTCATTATTTTCCTGGCATTTTCAGGCGGACTGAAATCAGTAGCGGTCAGCGATGCTTTCAGCGCATTTGTAATGCTTGTGGGAATCTGTATAGCAACGCCTTTCGTCATCAGGGCTGCCGGAGGATGGAGCAATGTTATTGAATCTGCGCCTCCCCAAACTCTGACGCTCAGCGGAGGCCAAACCTTCTACGGGTTCCTTGCGGGATACTTCCCGCTGTTTTTCTTGACAATGGGCGATCAGAACATGTATCAGCGTATAGCCGCAGGAAGCGGAACAAAACAGCTCAGGTTCGGATTCATAGGCTGGCTCCTGGGGATACTTGTCGTAATGCCTCTTGTTGCCGTCATTGCATTTTGTGCGAAATCAATTTTCGGAACAAACATTGCAGCCGGTATGGCCTTCATGTCAACGACAACAGTAATACCGACATTTATTGGAGGTTTGCTGCTGGCAGCCGCAACTGCATTCATAGTAACAACAGGAGACTCATACCTGCTTTCCGGAGCAACAAACATCACATATGACCTATATTCAAAGGTGATTAATCCAAATGCTACAGATGAACAGAAATTCAAGGTGACAAGGTATGCAATAGCGCTGGCTGGCATTTTTGCATACATACTTATCCAGTTTTTTCCGTCTGTGCTGGCTATTCAATACTGGTCCTACACAATATACGGCGCAGGAATAACACCTGCTCTTTTGGGAGCGCTGTGCTGGAAGAAGGTGACAAAAACAGGAGGCATTGCGTCAATGGTAATTGGGACAGTAGTGACCGTTATATGGGAAATGTTCAAGCATCCTTTTGGAGTGGCTACAGTCCTGGTGGCAGTGCCTGTTTCCTTTGCAGTGCTCATTGTTGTGTCATTGGCAACGCAGCCGCAAACAAAGGAAGCTTCTCAGCAAATTTAATAGTCGTAAAAACATTTTAATTGCGAGACATGAGTTAAACTATCACGTTGGCTGAATCATCAAATGAAAGGATAGGAATATGAATAATTTTATCAATATTAATGGGGACTGCTGGCTGATCAACGCAAATTATGTTGATGTCATAAACGGCAGTGTTAAAGAGAAAAAAAACATCAGGATAAATGATGGAGTCATTTCCGAAATCAGGGACAGTCTGCCTGAAAACGAAGGTGATGTTGTTGACTGCAGCAATGTTTACCTGACGCCAGGCCTGATCGATATGCATGTTCACATAACTTGGGACGGAGGTAATGCGCCGGTACGGACTATGCTTGAAGAAGGAAACTACGTCGCTGCAATCAGAGGACTGGCCAATGCGCAGGATTCCATGAAAAAAGGCGTTACAACCATCAGAGAAGTGGGATCGCCGGATGATACTGCCATAGACATTTCAAATGCCATAAGAAGGGGCATTGTAAAAGGTCCTAATATGATTCCGGCAGGCAGGATAATTCAGTGCACCGGCGGTCATGTTCCGGAAGTAGGAATAATTGCCGACACATCAGATGAGATAATGAAGGCAATAAGGTATCTGAAAGCCAAAGGAGCAGCGTGGATAAAGGTTGCTGCCACCGGCGGAGCTTACGGCCCTGAGGAAATAGGTCCTGTTTTATATACACAGGAGGAGCTTGCACTTATTGTGAAGGAATCTCACCGCCTGAACATGAAGGTTGCTGCACACGCTTTGTCGGAAGTGGGAATAAGAAACTGCATTGACGCGGGAATCGACACCATAGAACACGGTGCCCACATTGAAGAGGAATCATTGAAGAAGATGGTTGAAAAGGGGCTGGCTTTAATCCCCACACTTTCTGTTTATCAGTGTCTGGCAGAAAGCAAGGGAATATTGCCCCAAAACATAGTCGATAAGGCTGTAATGGTAGTGGGTCAGCAGAAAAAGACATTCAAAAAGGCTGTGGAGCTTGGGGTGAGGATTGCTCTGGGAACAGATGCAGGTTCTCCGAATTACGGCCCGCACCCATCCGTATATAAAGAGATGCTGGCTATGCATGAATATGGCATGATTGCTGCGGATGTCATCAGGTGTGCAACCATTAACGCCGCCCAGCTGCTGAACAACCATTCAATAGGTGTCATTGAAGAAGGAAGGGCTGCCGACATGGTGGCATTGAAAGCCAATCCCCTGGAGGATTTAGAAGCATTCGGTGATATTGTCTTTGTGTTGAAGGACGGAAATCTAGTTTAAGTAAGTTTTATTAGCGAAACTTCATCCTGAACAGGCGGATGAAGTTTTTACTGTTCCATAAAATGTTTTGACGATTTGACGTTTCGAATTACAAAATTTTAACGGCTTTAGCAAAAATGTACATAATGTGGGCTCATTGTGGTATAATCATTTTAGCACAGAATAAACGGAGGAACTATGGCAACATTTGACGATTTTTCTAAATTAGATATCAGGGTAGGGGAGATAATCAAGGCCGAAGTTTTCGAAAAGGCAAAAAGGCCGGCATACAAACTGTGGATAGATTTCGGGCAAGAAATAGGAATTAAAAAAACCAGCGCGCAAATCACAAATCTTTATTCAGTTGAGGAACTTGAGGGTAAACAGGTACTGGGAGTGGTAAATTTTCCGCCAAGGCAGATAGCAGACTTCATGTCAGAGGTATTGGTTCTGGGTACATATTCTAAGGAAGGCGTAGTGCTGATAAAGCCTGACAAGGTTGTTAACAAAGGAGACAAATTAGGATAAATTTATAATATGAGGGATTATTATGAAGCACGAATGGAGAAAACAAGAGACCGCACCGGAAAAGTTGATGACTGTGCTTCGCTTCAAGGTTGATGGTGCCTGATATACCAATGTATTCCAATTGACAAAATCCGCAAAATTTGATAAACTATTAATGTTATACGTTTTCACATACCATTCACAGCAGATAAAGCACATTAATGAACATCATAATCTAAAGGTAATGAGACGTAGAAAACGGATAATTGCCGGAAAAGGAATGTATAATCATAATTTGAATTATACGGGATAGTCTATGGTTAATTTTAGGAAAACGCTTGTAATAGCGGGTATATCATCAATATTGCTTTGTTCAACAGCACTTGCGGCAGACAACGATGCTGCAAACAGCTTAAATATTCAGGAAAACTTACAATCAGAAACTGCAGTGGAACCGACCGTACTTCAGGAAACCGCTCAGGAAAGTGAAGTTAAGCCGGAAGTTCAGGAAACAGCTCCAATTGAAACTGTAAGACAGGGAACAGTCACAGTGGATATTCTAAATGTAAGAAGCGGTCCATCCACGGATACGGAAATTTTGTACAAGCTTTCACTGGGCAGCACTGTCAGCATTGTTTCAGAAAACGACGGATGGTATGAAATAGTTTACGATTCAAACAAAGCCTTTGTGTTCGGCGAATACATAAGAATTATTGATGCATCTGCAGCAGCGGCTCCTTCAAGAAACGGCGTCGTTGAATATGCGAAGCTGTTCATAGGAACTCCTTATGTTTCAGGAGGAAGCTCTCCCAGCGGATTTGACTGCTCCGGATTCGTGAAGTACGTAATGGCCAACTTCGGAGTCGAAATGCCAAGAACTTCAACCGATCAATATTCCATTGGCGTAAGGGTTAAAAAATCGGAACTGATGCCCGGCGATCTTGTTTTCTTCAAGTATTCGGCAAGTTCATACCGATTGAGCCATGTGGGCATCTATGTGGGTGACGGGAATTTCATTCATTCGCCGATTCCGGGACAGACCGTTAGAATTGATACACTGACATCAGGATACTTTTCGACATATTATTACGGGGCTACGAGAGTAATTAAATAAAAAAGACAAATAAGCGGCATGAGAAATCATAGCCGCTTATTTTTGGATAAATTCTGCAACCATTTAATCATAATGTGGTATAATGGAAAATCATGAACCAATAGGAGAAGTAAATTGAAAACAAGCGAAAAAATATATCAGGTTGATTCCTATATGACCCATTTGCAATCCGAGGTTATAAGCTGTGTTAAAGAGGGTGATCATTACGAAGTCATTCTGGATAAAACAATTTTTTATCCTCACATGTCGGGAGGACAGCCAAAAGATGAAGGAACCATAAACGGTCTGGCTGTTTTTGATGTAGAGGAAAGGGGAGAGGAGATTGTACATAAGCTCAGGGAGCCCGTAAGCGGAAGGGTTAATCTGTCCATTGATTTTCCCCGCAGGTTTGACCACATGCAGCAGCATACAGGTCAGCATATTTTATCATATGCCTTATCAAGACTGTTTGACGGAAACACGGTGGGATTTCACTTAAGCGGCAGCTACACAACAATTGATCTGGACATAAACCTAAGCAACGGGATGGCAGAACAGGCTGAACTGCTCAGCAACATGATAATATATGAAAATAAGTCCGTAACATCAAGGGAATATCCATATGAGGAAGCGGTCGCGCTTGACCTTAGGAAGTGTCCTCCGAAACTGGATTTCCTCCGCATTATAAGCATTGAAGGATATGATTACAGTGCGTGCGGTGGAACACACGTAAGGAGCACCGGCGAAATAGGCATAATAAAAATAACAAAGACTGAAAAGTACAAGCAAGGCACCAGGGTTGAATTTCTTTGCGGCAAAAGGGCTTTGGCAGACTACGCAGCAAAGAACAACAACATAGCATCCCTGTCATCGCTTCTGACCTGCAGAACCGACATGCTCATGGAGAATTTTGAGAAAGTGCTGAACAGGAACAAACAGATGGAAAAGGAACAAAATATTCTGAAAAGTCAGCTCAATGATTACAAGGCCAAGGAATTAAAAATGAATTCCCAGTTGAAGGACAACATAAGATATGTTTTTGCAAAGACTGAGGATGATGTGAAAGATTTGAGATCCATATGCTCCAGGATAACGGAGGAGAATGATTTTGTTGCAGTGCTGGTTTCTGAAGCCGGCGGTACATGCAGCGTAGTTATTGGTCAATCCAAAAACCTTTGTTTTGACATTAAGAATGTTTTTGAAAAGTTAAAAGTCATAATAAACGGAAAGGGAGGAGGAAACAACTTCCTGCTTCAGTGTTCAGGCGACATTTTAAAAGGTGGAGAATGCATAATGACAGCTGGAAAGATGCTCCTTAACCGTTAGAAAAAATAAAGCCCGGGAGTGCCCGGGCTTTATGCTAGTTTTTGTGATATACCTTGTTGGATTCGTACTTGGGTTCGCATGTGAGGTGCAGTCCAAGTTTCTTGAATATTTTCTCATCAATGGATGAAAGCAGGACTGATGAGTGGACCTGGCAGCCTTTCAGCCTTGGCAGCTGTTCCAGTGTCAGCTGAGCCGATGGGTTGTGAGCTGCACTGACCGAAAGGGCAATGAGAATCTCATCTGTGTGAAGTCTCGGGTTGCAGCTTCCCAGGTAGGAGGTCTTCAGCGTCTGTATGGGTTCAATTGCCGACGGTGATACAAGATGGAGGTCCTGATCCAGTCCGCATAGTGCCTTAAGAGCATTCAAAAGCACACTTGCAGAAGCTCCCAGTAGTTCTGAAGTCTTGCCCGTAAGAATTGTGCCATCATGAAGCTCTATGGCCACGGCCGGCAATCCTGTCTGCTCTTCACGTTCAAGAGCCGGTTTCACAACCTTGCGGTCATCTTGAGAAACACCTGCCTGCTGCATGAGAAGTTCAAGCTTGTATAGCACATCCTTTGAGCAGAGACCTTTTTTCAGATCACAGAGGCCCTGGTAGTATCTTCTGATTATTTCCTGCTTGGATGCTTCGCGGCAAACTTCATCGTCAGTGATGCATTTTCCTGCCATGTTAACGCCCATGTCAGTAGGAGACTTGTAGGGGCTGTGTTCAAATATTTTTTCGAATATTGCATTAAGAACCGGAAAAATTTCAATGTCCCTGTTGTAGTTTACCGTTGCATCTCCGTAGGCTTCCAGATGGAACGGATCAATCATGTTCACATCGTTAAGGTCTGCAGTGGCTGCCTCGTAAGCAATGTTTACAGTGTGGTGCAGAGGGAGGTTCCAAATGGGGAAAGTTTCAAACTTGGCATACCCTGCCTTGATGCCGTGTTTGTGCTCATGATAAAGCTGTGAAAGGCATGTTGCCATTTTGCCGCTTCCAGGACCTGGTGCCGTAACAACTACCAGCGGTCTTGTGGTTTCAATGTAGTCGTTTTTGCCGTATCCCTCGTCGCTGACAATCAGTTTGATGTTGCCGGGGTATCCTTCAATCCTATAATGAATGTATGACTTTATGTTCAATGCGTGAAGCTTCTGACGGAACTGGTCTGCTGCGGCTTCCCCTGAATACTGTGTTATTACCACACTGCTCACAAGAAAACCCATGCCCCGGAAAGCATCGATGAGGCGGAATACATCATCGTCGTATGTGATGCCCAAGTCTCCCCTCATTTTGCTGCTCTCAATTGCGTCGGCGCTTATGGCTATTATTATTTCAGTCTGGTCTTTCAGCTGAGAAAGCATTTTTAGCTTGCTGTCGGGCAAGAAACCCGGAAGTACCCTTGATGCGTGGTAATCATCGAAAAGCTTTCCTCCGAATTCAAGATACAGCTTGTTGTCAAAGTTCGAAATTCTTTCTTTTATATGTTCAGACTGCATGCTCAGATACTTATTGTTATCAAATCCAATTTTCATAAATCTTCTCCTCAGTTTACATTAAGAGAAAGTATATCATTAACGGTTCCCTTAATCAACTATGACTTTATAAAAATAATAACAAATTTATTAAAGTTTATACTCATCTTCAAAAATATTATTGCAGTGGAAAATTTAGCCTTTTTGTTGACAAGGATAAAAAATGAGATGATAATATAATAGATGAACGCATCCTGAAAGATGCATGGAGCAGCGCCATAAAAACGCTGAAATAATATACGGAGTTGATAAATTGATACATAAGGCTATTGAATTTGCAGCGAAAGCTCACAGAAACCAGGAGAGAAAAGCTTCTGACGTCCCATACATAGTCCATCCCTATGAGGTGGCGCACATACTCACAAAGAGCGGATGTCAGGAGAATGTGATAGTTGCAGGTCTACTACACGACACTGTGGAGGACACCCATGTTGAAATCGAGGATATTGAAAGGGAATTCGGCTCTGAAACAGCACGTCTGGTATCTAAAGTGTCGGAAGATAAGTCAAAATCATGGGAAGAAAGAAAGCAGCACACGATTGATTACATAAGGTGTGAGGCAGACTTGGATGTAATGCTTCTTTCCTGCGCCGACAAGCTGTCAAACATGAGAAGCATGAAGGAAGATTTCGAAAAAATAGGTGAGGAGCTCTGGAGCCGCTTCAACCGTCCCAAGGAAAAACAAAGCTGGTATTACGGTGAGCTTATAGATGCCTTTGAGCCTTTGTTTGATTATGAAATGTACTGGGAACTTTCGGACATTTACTCAGATTTGTTTGCAACATACTACATCGACAAGTGTCAGGAGCTCATCGTAAAAACCAATGAGCATGATTACTACGGCTACAGTAGGGAACAGCAAAAGTGGGTGAGGGATGAGAAGCTGAAAGACCTCATTGACAAGGGAGAGGTTTCAAAGATAGAGAAAAATCGTGCTGTGGAGCTTGTGAAGCAGTGGAATGAACAAAATTAATCAGTGAGGAACTAGCATGCATATACTGGACAACGGTTATGAAATCAGTACCCTTAACAAAGAGGAACATTTTGAACAGGTGTACGAACTATGCTTGAAATGTTCAGATTATTTCATTCTGCATGACGGTATTGGCCCGGATGAGGCAGATGCTCGCGAGGTTTTTAATTCGCTTCCTCCTGGCAATACATATGATGACAAGTTTATCCTTGGAGTGTTTGGATTAAATAAAGAACTGGCAGGCTTGGCTGAAATAGTGAAAGACTATCCAATCAGGGATTCGTGGATAATCGGTCTCATGTTCATTGATCCTGCCTTGAGAAAACAGGGTATCGGCAGGATACTTCACGGTGAGATTGAATGTCTTGCGAGAAGTTCCGGAGCAGATACACTAAGGCTGGGTGCTGTTGAAGAAAACAAAGACGGAGTAAGGTTCTGGAAGTCGCTTGGATACGAAATAATCAGGCAGGAAAAGCGGGACTACAAAAGAAAGACGCATACATTGAATGTAATGAAATTGGAACTTAAATAAAAAAATACTAAAGACAAGGTGATAAGTTGAACTATTCAGGCAAAATAATAAAAAAAATGATTGAATACTTCGGCACTGATGTCAGAAGGATAAATCATGCCCTAAAGGTGTACGGCTACGCAAAGAGCATGGGGGAGCTGGAAAAGCTTCCGAGAGAAGAGCAGGAGATACTTGAAATTTCAGCCATTCTGCACGACATCGGAATAAAGGAAGCCGAAAGGAAGTATTCTTCTGCCGCAGGTATGTATCAGGAGATCGAGGGGCCTCCGGTTGCAAGGGAAATACTTTCAAAGTATACCATAAGCGATGAAAGCAAGGACCGCGTCTGCCACCTCATAGGCAACCACCATTCCTACAGCAAGATAGACGGAGCTGATTTTCAGATACTTGTGGAGGCTGATTTTTTAGTTAACATATTTGAAGATGACATTCAAAGGGAACAGGTTGAAATCATAGAACAAAAATATTTCAAAACTAAAAGCGGCAGGAAGTTTATAGAAAGCATGTACATGAATGCCGAATAATAAAAGGAGCACATATGCCATTTGAAATAGTCAGGAACGACATAACCAAAATGAAGGTTGATGCTGTAGTAAACGCGGCGAACTCTGCCCTTAAGATGGGCGGAGGAGTCTGTGGTGCTGTTTTTAACGCAGCAGGATGGGAACAACTCAGCAAGGAATGCGATTCTATCGGCGGCTGCAGCACAGGCGAAGCTGTAATAACCGGCGGGTACAAACTTCCAGCCAGGTACATCATTCATACGGTGGGACCCATCTGGCAGGGCGGGGATAAAAACGAAGAGCAGCTTTTGAGAAACTGCTACCTGAATTCACTTGAGCTGGCAAAACAATACGGCGTTGAATCCATTGCATTTCCTCTCATCTCATCAGGCATTTACGGATATCCAAAGGACAAGGCGCTTAGGGTGGCAGTGGCAGCCATCAGCGAATTTCTGCTCCACAGCGAAATAAAAGTGTTTCTTGCTGTGTTTGACAAGACAGCATTGAGCTTAAGCGGGAAGCTTTTCAAATCAATACGGGAATACATTGACGATACATATGCAGAAGAAAAGGCTCTGAATGATGAAAAAAGGAAGATTCAAAGCTACGAGCTGCAGGAAGCTGTTCAGGAGGAATTTTTATCTGATAGCATTCTGCATTCAGTACAAGCACCGCCATCAGGCATCAGAAAGCTTGAAGACGTTGTAGCCCAGCTTGATGAGACATTTTCGAACATGCTGTTTCGGCTCATTGACGAAAAAGGAAAAACGGATGTGGATACTTACAAGAAAGCAAACATCGACAGGAAGCTGTTTTCAAAAATAAGATCCGATAAAAATTACAGACCCAGAAAGTCAACTGCTCTGGCACTGGCGATTTCTCTTGAACTGAACCTGGACGAGTCAAAGGACTTGCTGGGGAAGGCGGGATACGCCATTTCCCACAGCAGCAAGTTTGACATCATAGTCGAATACTTCATACAGGAAGGTAATTACAACATATTTGAGATCAACGAAGCATTGTTTGCTTTCGACCAGCCATTGCTGGGTGTTTAGCCGCTTTTTAAGCGGTCGGGGGACATAGGTCCCCCTAGCGGAGTTGCGGAGCAACTTTTTTAGTATAATATGATTATGTAAAATTCAAGCTGTTTCGAAAAAAATGATACTATTAGTCAAAAATTTTAAAAATACTAAAAAATATCTGTTTATATAATTCGGCTGATGATATAATTTATCCGTTACATCTACGGGAGGGGCAATAGCATGAAGCAAAAAATTGACAAAATTAAATTTACAGAATTGTTTTCAGCCGGCAACAGAAATTTTACTGTTCTTTTCACTGTAATGGTTCTTGCCTGTATTCTGTTCATGTTTTCGGTATGGAAAATAAACAATGAAAAACAAAAAGAGGAAATCATGGAACTGGCCATAACAGCTGAGTCTGGATTTCAAAAATCTGCACTGTCAAAGCTTAATGCCGATGAAAGCGATATCACCATTCCTGAATACAAGGAAACCAAAGACAGTCTCATGCGAATATCAGCCATGAGCGATGAAATAGAGTACGCATACATATTCGTAAAGAAAAGTGGAAAAGTATATTTTCTTGCTGATTCCGAACCAGAGCAATCGGAATTTTATTCGCCTCCGGGGCAGGAGTATTACGAGGCTAACAGTGAGACATTCAAGGCATTTGAAGATGAAAATGTTATTGTATCTGAACCAATCACCGACAGGTGGGGTACATGGATAAGTGCACTTGTGCCCATGAAGGATGCACGAACGGGACAAATTGTTGCAGTGTTCGGATTGGACTATCCTGCGGACTTGTGGTTCAGACAGGCATTCAGTCAGACAGTACAGACAGGTGTGGCTGTGCTGTTATTTCTTCTTCTTTCCTTTGCAGTATACGTGGCTCTATTGAAGAACAAGGAACTGCTGAGCAATGAGAGGAGCAGGGAGGTGTTTTTCGACAGCCTTCCGGGTATGGCTTACCGCTGCCGTTTTGACAGGACGTGGACTATGGAATTTGTTTCAGGCGGATGTTACGAACTTACCGGTTACAAGGCTGAAGATATAATTAACAACAGGCTTGTGTCCTACAATGACATAATTGCTGAACAATACAGGGAAGCGCTCTGGAATAAGTGGATCCATGCGCTGAACCAGAAAGAACAGTTCAAGCATGAGTATGAAATAGTGACAGCTACGGGAGAGCGCAAGTGGGTGCTTGAGGTGGCTCAGGGGGTTTTTGACCGGAACGGAAACGTAGAGGCGCTGGAAGGAATAATCATCGATATAACAGAAACCAAGCAAAGTCAGATTCAAATAGATTATATAAACAATCATGACATGATGACTGGGCTTTACAACAGGAAGTACTATGAAAAAGCCAAAAGGGTACTGGACAAGGAACAGTACTACCCTCTGTCTATAATAGTTGGTGACATAAACGGAGTCAGATTCTTAAACGACGCTTACGGTCACAGTGAGGGTGATGCCGTAATACTTGCTACTGCCGGTATCATCAGGCGGCGTTGCGGTGAAAAGAGCATAATTGCAAGAACCGGGGGTGGTGAATTCAGCGTTCTTCTGCCAAACACCGGAATTGAGGAACTTCAGCTGATAGTAAGCAGGATAGAGCTTGACTGCAAGCTTCATGGTTCATCAGTTACAGGCAGCATCAGGACCATTAACTTATCTATGGGCTGCGCGACCAAGAATACAAAGGATGTTTCAATAGATGATGTAGAAAAGGAAGCCCACAGTTCTATGCTGAAACGAAAACTGCTGGCAGGAAGCAGCTATCACAGCTCCGTGGTTTCTTCCGTTATGGCGACTCTTGTGGAAAGAAGCCAGGAGACGGAGGAACATGCACAGAGGCTATCATCAATATCCAGAAAGATAGGAGAAGTATTAGGTCTTAATCAAAAAGACATAGACGAGCTTCAATTGTTTGCCATGCTTCATGATATCGGCAAGGTGGGCATTGACAGCAACATATTGAACAAGCCTGGGAGCCTTGATGAAGACGAAATGAACATAATGAAAAGACATCCTGAAATAGGCTACAGGATTGCTGCATCCACAGGTGAGCTAAAACCGATTGCAGAGTACATCCTCACCCACCATGAAAGGTGGGATGGCAAGGGATATCCGGGAGGCATAAGCAAAGAAAGCATACCATTGCTGTCTAGGATACTGGCAGTAGCAGACGCCTATGATGCCATGACTGAAGACCGGGTTTACCGCAAAAAAATGTCAAAGGAGCAGGCAGTGAAACAGATAGCAAAAAACTCAGGAACACAGTTTGATCCTGAGGTGGTGTCTGCATTTCTGAAGATAGTCGACCAGATTGAGTTCTAGGCAGCAGAAGGAAGTTTGAGAACAAGGCCTTATACGGCTTGCCTAGGAGAGCAATACAGGTCAGCTGAAACGGCATTGACAAATGATTTATACTAGAGGTGAATTATGGAGAAGGGATACGTTCACGTTTATACGGGAAACGGAAAAGGGAAGACTACGGCTGCCTTCGGACTGGCGGCAAGGGCTCTTTTGAGTGGAAAGATAGTTTATGTGGCTCAGTTTGTAAAAGACATGAAGTACAACGAAACAAAGCTTGAAGATCATTTCAGCAACATCACCATCAGGCAGTACGGAAGAGGCTGCTTCATAAACGGAGAAATGCCGGGAGAAGAAGATGTTCTGGCAGCCAGAAACGGCCTGGACGAATGCAGAAGAATACTGTCAGAAGGCCAATACGACCTTGTGGTACTGGACGAAATAACTATCGCACTGTCCTTTAAACTTCTTGATGTATCGGATGTTTTGAGGGCATTGGAGGGAAAATCGTACGGCACTGAAGTTGTCCTGACCGGCAGATACGCCCCTAAGGAAATAATCGACTTTGCGGACCTTGTGACAGACATGACTGAAGTGAAGCATTACTACACCCAGGGAGTGTTGTCAAGGGACGGCATTGACCACTGATTCCATGAGAAATATGAATGAAAAAAGCGGACGTCATCCGCTTTTTTGCTGCTAGTATTTTTTCAGCTGTTCCTTGATGCAGGTGTTCCATTCCTGCAGTTTCGTCTTTTCATTCAACAGGGGGTAAACAAGCAAAACCTTGCTGTAATCAAGGTAAACAGCCTTGACCTTTTCGCCCATCCTAACCTTTTCATGGCTTTCAAGTATGATTCCCTCAAGGCTTTGAACCTTGTCTATGTCTGAGTTTTCAATTATTTGGTCGACCGTCAGCACAGAGCCGGGCATTGAAAGGTACATTTTTCCCTTTATGCGCCCGTCATTGCCTGAAAGCCGCAGCCCAACACCAGCCAGTGCTCCTATTACGCCTCCGCCCGTGCCCCCATGTTCGGAAAGATAAACTCCAAGTTCTTCCGCAGTTTTATAAGCAATTTCCTTTTTCAAAATTTCTTTTTTTGCTCTTATGCCGTATTCCATCAGTCGTTTTGCATCTTTTATGTCGCTATGTCCAGCTATGCAAAGTCCGGGGTCTGAACCTTCTGCCGCTTCCTTTTCCAGGAAATCAACAGCAAACTTCTTCAATTCATGAAATATCTTCCTGTCATGGCTTATTTCAAAGCACATGGCGCTGTTGTGGGAAGTGTAGGGTATGTCCGGATGAAAGTACAGCTGATGTCTCGTTATGTAGGAGCACCTGCCCCATCCGTTTTTTTCTATCTGTTCGATCATCATGCTTGCCAGGGCTCCGGTTCCTCTCGTTTCTAAATTATCCGTGTCGTCAATGCATACTAAAGTCTTCATGATTCCTCCTAATTGGTTTTCAATTCTCTCATATCTTGTCCAGTCAATATTTGCTGTGCTTGCACTTCGGTTAAATCCATGCTGAAGAACCTGGAATAGTAATTTTTAGTTTCCTTAACCATGTCGAGGTCAGTGAAGTACTGTGGATAAAGAAGTCTGGAAGTCCACAGTATGGCCAGCGGTGTTTCCAAAGAGCCTGGGTGGCCCCAACGGGAAATGCCGTTTGGTATCTGGTAAACCTTCTTTTCCTTCACAGCTCTTAAGGATGCCCACTGTTCATTGGTAAGTATGTACTCCGGTACGCCGGATTCATTTGCTATTATAATGTCGGGATCCCACAGGTATATCTGTTCCAGTGTGGCATAAGTCTTGTCGCCGGAAACCTTCAGCTCATCATTGACGGATACGTTGATTCCTCCCGTCACCTGTATCCACTGATCCTGAAAGCTGTCCTTAAGGTCGGTGCGGACGGCTTCATTAACGGAGTGATAAAGGGAAACCCTTTCATCCTGAGGAATTGCTGAAGTGATTTTTCTGGTCTTTTCGATTGTTTCCATGTAGTAATTTATGTATGACTGGGCTTTTTCCTCTTCGCCAAGGACCTTGCCCATTATGGAAATGGTCTTCATCTGTTCTTCCATTGAGAAGTAATCAATGACAACGTACGGGATGTTTAAGCTGTCCAGCTTGTCTGTAGCATCCTTGTTCAGCGCCGTGTCAGTCTTGATGAAAACCACATCGGGGCTGCAGGATAAAAGTTCCTCAATGTTGATGGCGCCTGTGCTGAAGGGAACAGGCAGGTCTTTGATATGCGGATACATTTCTGTAAGAACCTTGTCCCTTTTCAAACCGTCAACAACGGCTACTATGTCATCGCCTCTTCCAAGAAGAGCAGCTACATGCCCTGTGTATGCATATCCGCATGCAATCCTTTCAACGGGAACCGCGATTGAAACTTCCCTGTTGAAGCAGTCCACCACAGTGATGAAACTCTCCTTCGCAGAATCGGCTTCAACATCTTTCGGTACAGCAGTTTCAGAAGCACATCCCCAAAGAAATAAAGATGACAGCAATATTATCGCCAACCATATATTCAGTCTAGCTTTCATGTGTTCCTCCTTCTTCTCTGGCTATGGATAAAGGAACAATCTGCCGTATGGACGTTTCCTCATCCATTTTAAAATCCAGGATTTTTGAATTGATCTGGTATGTCTGCAAAATGTTTTTTTCGTTTAATATTTTATAGGGCGTTCCATTTTCCTGGAATATGCCGTTGTTCATGAGGACCAGAGTTGTAGGGACGCGATTTGTTTCAAAATAGCAGGCATGGTTGGGAAAGTGAGTTGCCATCAGCACGGATATGCGTTGATTCTTTACAAGACCTGCTATTGTTTCAAGCACCAGCAGCTCATTTTTAAAGTCCAGGTGAGAGGTGGGCTCATCCATCACTATCAGTTCTGGCTGCTGAGCAAGGGCTCTTGCAATCATCACCAGCTGGCACTGGCCGCCGCTTATTTTAGTGTAAGGAACATCTGCCAGGTCTGAGATTCCAACTTTTTCAAGCGCTTCCATGGCAATATGCCTGTCGATTTCTGCAGGTGCTGAGAAAAGAGAGGTTTTGTGTGCCCTGCCCATAACCACTATATCCCTGACCATGTAAGGAAAAGACTTTTCATGATTCTGAGGCACATAGGCTATCTTTTCTGCAAGATTGGCTGGTTTTATGCTGCGGATGTCTTTGTTTCCCACAAGTATGCTTCCAGTATCCGGTTTTAAAATGCCAAGAACGCAGTCAAGAAGCGTAGTCTTGCCGCAGCCGTTGGGTCCTAGAACGCAAAACACCTCTCCTGGCCTTATGCTGAAGCTGATGCCGTGAAAAACATTCTTGTCTTTGTAGCTGAAGGAAGTGTTTATTACCTGTACCGTGAAATTGTCCATCACCATGATCCTCCCTTTGTTTTTTTAAGCAGATAAATGAAAAACGGGCCTCCAACCAGCGAAGTAAGTATGCCTATGGGTATCTCGCCGGCAGTCAGTGTTCTTGATATGTTGTCAATGGCTATGAGAAACGACGCGCCCAATGCACAGCTCACAGGTATGAGCCTGTTGTTGTCATTTCCTACGATCATGCGCCCTACATGGGGAATGATGAGCCCGACCCATCCGATGTTTCCGCTTACGCATACGGCTCCTGCAGTTGACAATGTGGCGAACACAATTGCAGCCAGTTTGTTCATGTTTGAGCTGATGCCCAGAGTATGAGCTTCCCGGTCACCCATTGAAAGCACGTTTATTCTCCATCGCATCATGATTAAGCCGGTCAGGCCAATGATCATCGGAGGAGCTCCGATGAGAATATCCTGGGCATTAGCAGAAGCAAAGCTTCCCATAAGCCAGAACGTTATGGCAGGAAGCTGATTGTAGGGATCTGCCATGTACTTCACCAGGGAAATCAGGGAAGAAAATATTGATGATACAACGGTACCGCCCAGCACAAGCATTATTGTGGGAGTAGTGTTGTAGATTTTTCCTATTGTATAGCTTAAGGTTACGGCAATTCCGCCGAAAACCAGCGCAAATAGGTACACTAAAAAAGAGGAGCGAGAGAACAATAGTATAGCCAGGGCAGCACCGAATCCCGAGCCGGAGCTTACCCCAAGCATCCCTGAATTTACAAGGGGATTGTGAAACAGTCCCTGAAATGCAGCTCCGCTGACAGCCAGGGAAGCTCCGGCCAGTGCTGATAAAAGTGCCCTGGGCATTCTTATATCCCAGATTATTGTTGCGTAGGTGTCGTTGACCAGTTCGTTTTTTAATAAAGGATACAGCAGAATTGACGGGATGTCCTTTAAGGGGACCGGATATCTTCCGTTGAACAAGGTCACAAGCACCAGCACAAATGGCGTTAAGAAAATAATTGTATTGATAAGCCGTCTATTTTTCATTTTTGTTCTTCTTTTTTTGAATTATCACGAGCGCAGCAGCCGCCACAACCAGTGCTGCAGCCATTGCTCCTGATTTCATGCTGTTTTTGCTGCCTGGTTCTTCTGCTGATACAGTCACAGATGGAGCATCTGAAGCTTTAGAAGTATCAGAGGGTTCAGACTCGGATGTGGCTGATTGGTTGGCGTATGCTTCCTTTGTCTGATTTTCATCCTCACTGTTTTCTGGTACAGGCAAAGCTTCTGCCGGCGGGTTTTCCGTTACTGAAGAGGAACCGGCAGGTTCTGCTTCAGTATTTTTTTCTCCTGCCGAAACCTGAGGATTTTCTGAGACTGTCTGCATTTCTTGAACATTATTGCTTTCAGCCACATTGCTTTCGTGTGTTCCCTGAGTGGTGAAAGAAACGTATGATGGCTCGCCTAGAGTACTACCGTTTTTGGCAAGCATGTCAGCCGATATTTCCACGGTGTAGGTTGTATTTTCTTTTAAGTCTGATAGGGGATCAATGTAGATTTCCCGCTTCTTATCCGGCTCAACCTGGTCATCAGGGAAAATCAGATTTGCTTCTACAATCTGATTGTTGCTATCCTTTAGAAAAATGCAGTTAAGATTGTTATCCTTTACGGAAAAATTGACCACATTCTTATTGAACAGCAAGGTGATTGTCACATCTGCCGGAACATCTTTGGAAGAGTCGGCAGGATTGGAACCAACCAGCTGAAAATCCACGCTTTTTCCGTCAACCGAATCTGATTCGCTGGCATACAGAGGGTATGAGCTTGCAGCAATTAATACTGCAAGAATCAATGACAACATTTTTATTTTCATAATCTCTCCGATATTTTATTTGTATTAAAAAAAACATATTTGAACCTGAGGGAAGACTTGGCTGCAAGGAGACGCGACTTCCAGACAGCCAGTCTGATTAATAATCATCCGGGGAGGGATATCATTGTACCGCTCAGTATAACAAAATATGTTTTGTTACCTAAATTATTTAACTGTGAAGCTGATCGTTTTGCCTTCGCCTAAAGTATTACCGTTGTTGGCTTTCAAACCTGCTCCTATGACTATGTTTACCGTTTTTCCGGATTTAAGCTGTGTCAATGGTTTAATGAAAATATTTGACTTTTCATCATCTGAATTTTCAATGCGGAAAATCTCACTTTCTATTACCTGTCCTTTGTTGTCCTGAAGTTTAACCTGAGTTTTGTTGTTGTCCCAGTACTCTCTTACTATTCCGCGATCAAAAACCAGCTTTATTATTATTTCGCTGTCCGGATTTCCATCTTCCAGCTTACCGAGCTCAACTGATTGATTGTTTTCGATTTCTACAAAGTATGCACCCAAAAGGTTAAGAGCAGCAACTCCGTTTCCTTTTTCTTCTGAAACCTGTTCAGCATCCTGCGGTAAAACTTCGTTTGGTTTTATGCTTAAAAGCAATGTCACTGCATCTGCGCCTGTAATTTTTTCAAAAGGTTTAATCTTATTTTTTCCTTCGAGGAGCCCTTTCTGCACATAGGCTTCCACTGCACCCTGTGCCCATGACGGTACATCGGATGCATCCTTGAAGTTAAGCATTTTTTCAGGTTTGTTTGACGTACCTGCATTCAGCAGCCTTATCGCCATTATGTATGCTTCAAGATTTGTTACATATCCTTCGGGGTCGAATGTGCCGTCACCTTTTCCAACAACGTACCCTGCACAAAAGGCCTTCTTAACTTCCTTATAATATGCTGAGTCAGTCTGGACATCTGAAAAGCTTATGTCCTTCTGTTCCTTGAAATCATACAAGGAATTAATCAAAGCTGTGAACTCTGCTCTGTTAAGGAACTTGTCCGGTTGAAAAGCTTCGCCCTGGTGGATTCGCCCCCAACCTGCTTCAAACCATTGCTCTTCGGTTTCGCCTGCTGCACTGCTCTGCGCGAATGCAACGGAAGGTAGCACCATAAGAAGAGTAAGGATTATTATTGTTGATAAACTGATTAGAGATAGATATTTCTTCATAACTTCCTCCTTGTTGTCTTTTGTAAAGGATAACATTCCTATCACATAAAAAAAACATCTTTCCGTGGAAAGATGCAGCATGCGTAAAATTGTGTACGCCAAGTAAGCCTGCAATTAATTTTACTTTCCAACGGGAGGCACAACCGTTTCCAATTATACCCTGACGAACTGCATCCATTGCCGAGGCTTTAGGTATCACAGTTTCGCAAAACTAATAAAGACGATATTTAATTAACACAATGATAGCATTTATTTCTTGAATTGTAAATAGTTTATTTTATAACAACATAAATTTTATGGCGCAAATCAATATTTGGTTTATTATCAGCCTTTCAAGGTATATATATATATAAAGGGCAAAAAGAAGGTGCTGTCATGAAAAAATTTCCTGTTGCCGCAGCAGCTATATTGGCGGTTGTTGCTGCTATTATTTTTATTTTGATAAATAAGGACTACATAATAAAGATTGCCGGCGAAAAATCGGGAGAAGAATCAGAAGCTGAGCTTGAACCAGGTGAAACATTGCCTGAAGACGAAACAAAAAACGCCAGAGACTATTTTACTGTTTTAAGTGATGTGAAATACACATATACTGAATCCGGATCAGGGCTTATCAGTGAAGTTTCTGTGGATTATTCATCTGATGATGCCATGCAGCTGAGGATTGTCTGTGACGGTTCAGTAAAGACTGCCGTTCTTGCGGTCAGGGAAGGTGAAGTATTTCTGACCCATCCCCAGAAGGAAGAATACTTCAGACAGAATATTATGAATAGTTGGAATGAGGGAGACATCATTTTAAAAGAGCCTATTGAGGAAGGAACACAGTGGCCGGTAAAGGGAGGGACAAGAAAGATCACTTCGCTTTCAGCATCTGTAAAGACACCTGAAGGCATGTTTGATGCGGTCCAGGTCACAACATTTCTGGATGGCAGGACGGTTACAGACTACTACAGCAGGGGTCTGGGTCTTGTTAAATCTGAAATAAGGGAGGAAGCTTCCAAAGACGAAGCACCCATCCTTGATCAGGAATATTCATCGGATAACCTGAACAGCAGCACAGCATTCGTACTTAACAGCATACAAAAAAATTACGTGTTGACTGAAGAGATAAATTATTACTTCCCTGACTTCAAAAAAATGAAGGTAAGAAGCTCTGCCAAAAAAACTAAGTTTCACACCAACGACATTACGGAGCAGGTCCTCACACATGATTACAGGAACGTTGTTTACGGTGACAGGCCGGTTTTATCAAATAACAGCAGCATAAACAAAGTTGATGTGGATCTTGACAACACACTGCATGTGGATTTAAGCAGCGGATTTGTTGATGATATGGACGTGGAAGCTATTTACGAAGGCATGATTCTCCAGAGCATTGCAAACACTATGGGAAGGTTTTTCAATGCCGAGCAGGTCAGGTTCACTGTTGAAAGCGAGGATTACAGGTCCCAAAACATCAGGATGCATCAAAGGCCCATGAAAGTCAGCTACCTGGATTTTCCACTGTACTTTGATGTTGTTGTGTACGGTGCCACGGCCGCTGGAGTGATGGCTGCAGTTTCTGCAGCACGGGAAGGAATGGATGTTGCGTTGATTGAATCAGCAGAACATGTGGGCGGGATGGTCACAGGCGGCTTGAGCTACACTGACCACGGCAATATCAATGTTATAGGAGGAATTACAAGGGAATTTTTCGAAGATGTGGGGAAAAAGTACGGCAGGAAAGTTATGTGGTACTACGAACCTCATGTGGCGGAGGAAGTTTTAAACGAAATGATTGAACGTGAGAGTATCCGCCTTTTCACGGGAAGCGCCCTCAGAGATCATAGGGGCGTGGACAAGGACGGCAGCACAATAATAAGCATGGAGACTGAAAAAGGCGATGTATTTTTTGCTCAGTATTTCATAGACAGCACCTATGAAGGAGACATGATGGCAGCATCGGGTGTGTCCTATGCCGTGGGAAGGGAAGACAATGACGACTTCGGAGAAAGTTTTGCCGGTGTTCTTCCTCCCCTGGGCAGGAACAACTTTTATTACAACCTGAAGGCTGAAGACGCAGAGGGTAAGCTGTATGGCGAAGTGTCCCTTAAGCTTCCCGGGCCGGCAGGGCAGGGTGATGACATGGTGCAGGCCTACAATTATCGCCTTATTCTCACAAACAATCCCAACAACCAGATACCATTCACAAAACCAGGGGATTATGACAGGGAAAGGTACCTTCTGTTAAGCTCATGGCTGGATATGCTTAAAAAAAGCGAGGGCAGGTCCATTAGATTTTCGGACGTGGCATATTTCGGGCCTCTTCCGGAAGGCAAGTACGATATTAACAATTCCGGGCCGTTTTCCACAGATTACATAGGGGGAAGCTTAAATTACCCTGAAGCAGGCTATGAACAAAGAGAAGAGATTAAAAATGAGCACAAAAATTACATACAGGGACTTTTATACTTCATTGGCAATGATGAGGCAGTTCCTACCGAGCTTCGTGAAGATGTGAAGAAGTGGGGATACGCGGCAGATGAGTTTACTGACAACGGATGCTGGCCGTACCAGCTTTACATCAGGGAAGCCAGGCGGATGAAGGGTGATTTTGTAATGACAGAACATGACGTTCGCAGGGACAAAATCAAGGATGACGTCATAGCCATGGGATCATACAACATAGATTCACACAACGTCCAGAGGTATATGACGCTGGACGGTTTCGTGCTTAACGAAGGAGAAATTCAGATACCCGTAACGCCGTACCAGATACCTTACAGGGTTATGCTGCCAAAAAGAAGTCAGGCGGATAACCTTCTGGTAACCGTGTGCGTATCTGCCACACACATAGCATATTCATCCCTGAGGATGGAACCCCAGTACATGATGATGGGTGAAGCTGCTGGGATTGCAGCGTCCTTGTCCGTGAAGCAAAGGACGGAAGTTCAGAACATAGATGTGGCAGAATTGCAGAAAATACTTGTTGAGAACGGCGCAGTCTTTAAGACAGCCGAATAATGGAGAGATAATATGAGATTGAGAAGCATTACAACAGCTTTTTTAAAAAACGGCGGTGATTATCTATTGATGGAAAGATCGGGAAACAATCATCTCATGCCTGGGTACTGGTATGGAGTTGGAGGACACATTGAGCCAGGTGAAATCAACAGGCCGCGAAATGCAGTTGTCAGGGAAATTTATGAAGAGACAGGCCTTGCGGAACATGACATTGATAACCTGCATCTGAAGTACATTCTTATGAGAAGGGGAAAAGAAGAAACAGTCATTAACTATATATTTTTCGGTGACGCTAAAAAAAGGGCGGTTGTTGAAAACAACGAGGGAACGCTTAACTGGATTCCTGAAGAAAATGTTTTGAAGCTTAAATTTGTTGATGCGCTTAGAATTTCACTGGAGCACTACATGAACGGAAACTTAAGCATGGATGAAATTCTTGTGGGGGTGGTGGGCAAATCGGGAGGGCAGTCTGCGGTTAGCTGGAGCGCACTTCAAAATGTCGATTGATTTTCAGCTATCACTTCAATTTAATGGTATGATTGTTGTAGGATTTATAAATATGTGGTATCATTGATTAAAGGATGTAAGTAAAGGGGATGATAATTTGTTCAGCCAGTTAAAGGAAACATGGAAATCTTACGTGGAATGCGGCACCGTGTCGGATGACATAAAAGCTGATGTTCTCCAGTCATGGAAAAGATGCGAGAGCATGGGTGTTGACTACAGGTCCGGAAAAGGGACAAAGGTAGCAGATGAAGTGCTTAAAGAAAGCATGTACAACAAGAGGGAAATGATAAAGCTTACCCGCCCGATCATGGAAAACGTTTATGAAATGGTTAAGGGAACAAGCTACAGCGTTGTGCTTACAGATGAGAAGGGAATAATTATCGACCTGATTATAAACAACGACATAAAGGACATACATGACAACCTTAATTTTGTGAAGGGCTCCCTGTGGGATGAAAAAAGCGTGGGAACCAATGCCATAGGAACATGTCTGACTGCAAACAAGCCTGTTCAGATAATCGGTCCCGAACATTACTGCGAATATCATCACCAATGGACATGTTCGGCTGCACCCATTCACAACAGCAAGGGCGAAATCATCGGATGCTTTGATATATCTGGGCGGGCAAAGGATGTGCAGACGCACACCTACGGAATAGCCGTATCAAGTGCGGAATGCATTGAGAAGCAGCTTGTTATTGCTGAATCCTACCACCTGATGGACACAACCTTCGATGCCATTCTTGACGGTATAATGGTCATCGACGCCAACATGAATGTGGTGAGGATAAACAGCAAAATACAGGACCTTTTCAAAATGGATGAGCAGGACATATTCAAGCTTGACATAAGCAGGATTTTCAAGGGTATAGACATAGAAAACAATATCTTTGCAAACAAGAACAAGATGAATTTTTCCGATTACACCATTTCCGTTGGGGCTAACAAAATCGAATGCTCATTGAACATATCACCCATTACCGCAGGAAACAACGTCACGGGTGCCGTGATGCTAATGAGGGAGGCCAAACAGGTCAGAAAGGAAGTAAGCAGACTTGCGGGGTTCAACGCCAATTACACCTTTGACAGTATCATAACCACCGATACAAGAATGAAGGAACTCATAGCAACTGCAAAAAAAATTTCCAGAACGAACTGCTCTGTGCTCATAGAAGGGGAAAGCGGCACAGGCAAGGAGCTTTATGCCCAGTCCATACATAATGAAAGCAACAGAAAAAACGGGCCATTCATTGCCGTTAACTGTTCAGCCATTCCCAAGGAGCTATTTGAAAGCGAACTCTTCGGATACGAGAGCGGATCCTTTACAGGAGCGGTTAAGGGAGGCCGGCCCGGGAAGTTCGAGCTGGCAAACGGAGGAACCTTATTTCTGGATGAAATAGGTGAGGTTCCGCTGGAGGTTCAGCCCAAGCTTTTGAGAGTACTTGACAATAATAAGATTGTGAGAATAGGAGGATCCTATGAAAGGGAGCTGGATGTGAGGGTCATTTCAGCCACGAACAGAAACCTTATCGAGGAGGTGTCAAAAGGTTCCTTCAGGCAGGATCTGTACTTCAGATTAAATGTCATAAATCTGAAAATTCCGCCCCTGAGGCAAAGAGCGGACGACATAACGGAGCTGGCAAGATACTTTCTTGGATGTCTTAACGAAGAAAACGGAAATTACAAGACCTTCAGCCAGGATTTCGAAAAGATGCTCAGAAGCCAGCAGTGGTCAGGCAATGTCAGGGAGCTTAAGAATGTTGTGCAGAGGGTCTACTACATGTCTGACAAGGTCATAATAAACAGCACTGTGCTGCAGAAAAATTCGTCTTACAGGGAAGACACCAGGGCAAGACAGTCGTTCAACCTAAAGGACATAGAAAAAACCAGCATAGAAATGGCACTGTCGGCAAACAGGGGCAACGTCCTGAAGGCTGCCAAGGACCTTAACATAAGTAAGGCCACCATATACAGAAAAATAAAGATGTATTCCATAGATTTGAACAGCGCGGTTTAACCGCCGGTCTGGATCGAATTTATAAAATCAGAAGCGAGTATCAAAATGAGACTCGTTTTTCGGCTTAAAAAGGACAACTGATGATAAAATTCTCAATTTGAGACAGCAGTCTCACTTTGAGAATTTTTTTGTGAGACAGATTTGTGCAACTTTTGTTTCGATCTTCATCTTGCATTGAAATTGCAACACAGAAAAATATGTCTTTCAACAGCAATTTTTGGCACGGATTTTGCTTTATATACAATCAAATAAATGAAAGGAGGAACAGACATGCCTCTTAAAGGAGCGTTTATTTTCATAGCACCAAACGCAGACAGCAGTATTCACAAAACGGAAATTGACACGGGAGAAGTTATTCTTACAACGGTTGGCGTAAAGTCCTACGAGGATGCGGTTGAAGCTGCCATAAAACTTGCCGATGAAGGCGTAACTGCATTTGAGCTTTGTGCAGGTTTCGGAAACAGGGGTACATACCTGGTAAGCGAAGCTGTAAAGGGCAGAGGAGTTGTTGGCGCAGTAAGGTTTGATTTGCATCCCGGCCTTGGCAATAAAAGCGGCGATGAAGTTTTTTAGGGGGTGTTCATACGAAAAGATTTGTTATTGAATTTGGTCTGGGGCTTGATTTTCACGGGCAGGATGTCACCAAGGCTGCAGTGAAGGCATCAAAGGATGCCATATCAAGAAGCTGCCTCATAGGGCTCAATGAAGTTTGCGGTTTTTCTCAGGAAGATGTGGATGACAATGTGCTTATTGATGTTACTGTAGCTGTGTCCAGACCTGAAGAAGTGGATGAGGAAGAAGTCAGGAAGTGTTTCCCTGTAGGTAAGGTAACGGTTCACGCCGTAAAAGGCGGCCTTAAAACAGACGGCCTGTACTTCACAAGATTTGAAGACAAGGACGATTCTATCGAAGCTTGTTTGGCTTGTGTAAAAGTAGAAATAAAATAATGATGGGAGGTAATATTTTGAAAATATCAAATGAACAGTTGAAAGACATGTATATGACCATGTTGAAGATCCGAAAGTTTGAAACAAGAGCTATGGACAAATTTGCAGAGGGCAAGATTCCGGGTTTTGTTCATCTTTACCTGGGAGAGGAAGCTGTTGCCACGGGAGCATGCGCAAATTTGAGAGAAGATGACTATATTACAAGCACCCACAGAGGCCATGGGCACATCATTGCCAAAGGCGGAGAATTAAACTACATGATGGCTGAACTTTTCGGCAAACAGGACGGTTACTGCAGAGGAAAGGGAGGCTCAATGCACATAGCCGATGCTTCCAGAGGAATCCTGGGAGCAAACGGAATAGTTGGAGCAGGCCACAACATTGCAGCCGGTGCAGGTCTGGCAATCCAATATAAGGGAACAGACCAGGTTTGCGTATGCTTCTTCGGTGACGCATCCACAAATCAGAGCACGTTCCACGAAGGATTGAACCTGGCAAGCATCTGGAAGCTTCCAGTAGTATTCGTATGCGAAAACAACGGCTACGGTATTTCAGTAAGCCAGGCAAGACACCAGGCCATCACAGACGTATCTGTCAGAGCGACTGCTTACAACATGCCCGGAGTGACCGTTGACGGTAACGATGTGTTTGCTGTTTATGAAGCTGTAGGTGAAGCGGTTGCAAGAGCCAGAAAGGGACAGGGACCGACACTTATAGAATGCAAGACATACAGGTTCAGGGGACACTTCGAAGGAGACCCGACAGTATACAGGCCTGCAGGTGAACTGGAAGCATGGCTTAAGAAGGACCCTATACCAAGGATGGAAAACTATCTGAAGGAAAACGGCGTAATGACTGAAGAAGAGATCAAAAAGTTGAATGACCATGTGGATAAAATGATCGATGATGCAAACGCCTTTGCGGACAACAGCAAAGTTCCGGCCTTGGAATCAGCTTTGGAGGATGTGTACACTGATATAGTTGAGGAGGGAAGAGTAAGATGAGAACAATGACTTATGCTGAAGGAATAAGAGAAGGAATGAGAAAGAAAATGCTGGATGATCCAAACGTTCTCCTGTTCGGCGAGGATGTTGGAAAGTTTGGAGGATGCTTCGGAGTCAGCGCCGGCATGTTTGACGAGTTCGGAGATAAAAGGGTGAGGGACACTCCCATTTCCGAAGGAGCAATCATAGGAGCTGCTGTCGGTTCAGCAGCATGCGGTTTAAGACCCATAGCAGAGCTTATGTTCATGGATTTCGTAACCGTCGGTATGGACCAGATAGTTAACCAGGCAGCAAAGCTGAGGTACATGACAGGCGGAAAAGTTACCCTCCCTATGGTAATAAGGCTTCCGGAAGGCGGAGGTGTAAGCGCAGCGGCTCAGCACTCCCAGTCGCTGGAAGCATGGCTTGCCCATATTCCGGGCCTCAAGGTCGTGTATCCCTCCAATGCTCAGGATGCATACGGACTTATGGTTTCTGCGGTTGAAGACGACAATCCGGTAATATTCATTGAGAACAAGACTCTTTACGCAGTTAAGAGCCAGGTTGATGACGAGCTGAAGGCTGTCCCCCTGGGAAAGGCCTCCGTGAAGAAGGAAGGAACGGATGTGTCGATCATCACCTACGGCAAGCAGGTGCTGGATGCTCTAAAGGCTGCTGAAACACTGGCAAAGGACGGCATCAATGCCGAGGTTCTGGATTTAAGGTCACTCTATCCTCTTGACAAGGAAGCAATTTTCAAGACTGTTGGAAAGACTCACAAGGTTGTAATCGTAAGCGAGGAAGTTAAAAGAGGAGCATACACGGGTGAAATAGCATCCATAATCGCAGAGGAATGCTTCTACGAATGCGACGCCCCCATTAAGAGAGTGGGAGCGCTGAACACTCCGGTTCCATTTGCAATGGGACTTGAAAGCTATATGCTGCCTGTGGAGCAGGATATCGTAGCCGCTGTCAAATCACTTTTCTGATATGATGCGCAGCATCTTTTGATGCTGCGCTAAGGAGGCAAATTATGACTTCCATAGGAATTATTGCAAATCCTGCTTCAGGAAAGGACATAAGAAGGCTTGTTTCCCATGCCACAGTCATTGACAACAATGAAAAGATAAACATTGTGGAGAGAATTGTGCTTGGAGCCCAATCCATGGGGGTTGACAAGGTGTACGTGATGCCGGATTCCTACAATATGGGATACAGGGTGGAAGACAAGCTGAAGCTATGTGAGGAACTGAAGTGTGAAATAGAAGTTATTGAAATGATTAGGACGGAAAGTATAGATGACACCGTTGCAGCAGCTGCCTTCATTGAAGAAAACAACGTTGGCTGCATCATAACCCTGGGCGGCGACGGCACTAACAGAGCCGCCGCCAAGTCTTTGAAACATGTTCCGCTCATTCCCATATCCACGGGAACAAACAACGTGTACCCTGTCATGCTTGAAGGCACAACAGTGGGGCTGGCTGCAGCTGCTGTGGCTTCCGGCACATTTGACAAGAGACTTTTCACATCCAGGGACAAGATCATAGAAATATACAAGGACGGCAGGCTGATTGACATCGCACTGGTAGATGCAGTCATCTCTAACGACGTGTTTGTGGGTTCAAGGGCAATCTGGGATACGGGAAGCATCGAAAAAATAATCGTAACCAGGTGCCATCCTGCTTCCATAGGTTTTTCGGCTGTTGTGGGGTGCAGGAAAATCATATTCCCTCATGACGACTACGGCGCATGCATGGACATAAACATGGGCAATAATGCCGTCAACGCTCCTGTAGCCGCCGGAGTTGTGGGGAGAATACCTGCAGGCGAACCGGCAATTCTGGATTTCGATGACGAATGCCTGTACGTTTCAAAGGACAGAGGAACCATTGCACTGGACGGTGAACGGGAGATAGAGTTTTCCGCCAATCAGAGTTTTGTATTTAAAATCAGAAGAAACGGACCTCTGCGCGTGAATGTGGTGAAGGCACTGGAGACTGCGCAGCAAAAAGGATTCTTCGAAGCTTGACAATTACAGTTACATACAAGGAGGTAAAATGGCTGAATTCATAGTAATGCCAAAAATGGGACTTACAATGACCGAAGGGTTTCTGACCAACTGGAGGAAGTCCGAAGGCGATACCATAAATGCAGGTGAAACCATATTCGACGTGGAAACCGACAAGCTTACAAACACGTACGAATCAAAGGTTTCAGGAGTTTTGAGAAAAATACTGGTGCAGGAAGGCACCGTAAGCGTGCTCATGCCTGTTGCGGTTGTCGGAACAAAGGATGAGGATATTTCTTCTCTTATGCCCCAGATGGGGCAGGGACATACAGAGCAGGTAAAAGAAGAAGTGAAGGCGCAACCGGTGAGTGCAGCAGCTTCAGCTGAAACTTCCGTTGCAGCTGGAAGAGCAAAAATTTCTCCAAGAGCAAAAAAAATCGCACAGGAGCTTGGAGTTGATCCGTCGACCGTTAAGGGAACAGGTCCGGGGGGAGCAGTCACAGAAGATGATATCAGAAAATTTGCAGAAAATAAAAATGATGCTGCCAGAATATCACCGACGGCAGCTGTGGTAGCCCAGCAGCTTGGCGTTGACACCGGTATGATAGAAAAGGATACTCGCATCATGAAGGATGACGTCATAAAATTCAAGCTGGGCGAAGAGTTGGAAAAATATGCTGCACCAATGGAATTCAGAAAGACAATGACAACCATGAGGAAGGTCATAGCCAAGAGGATGCATGAAAGCGTGCAGATATCGCCGACGGTGAACTACAATCTGAAGGTGGACACCACTGCCATGAAGCAGCTCAAGGAAGAGCTCAAGGACTGCGTAAAGCTTTCCTACACAGACATGCTGGTTAAGATTGTTTCAGCTGTGCTGCTTGAACACCCTCTGTTGAACAGCTCCATTGACGGAAATGAAACAGTGACAAGAAATTACGTCAACATGGGAGTTGCAGTAGCTCTGCCGGACGGACTGCTGGTGCCTGTCATAAAGTATGCCAACGTCAAAGGGTTGAAGGATATTTCAAAGGAAATAAGGGAACTGAGCCAGAAAGCCCGAATGAACGAGCTTACTCCGGATGAGCTCACAGGCGGAACCTTCACCATAACAAACATCGGCATGTACGGCATAGAATCCTTCACGCCCATAATCAACCAGCCTGAGGTGGCAATACTGGGCGTCAATACCATTGAAGAAGAAGCCAGGGTAGTTGACGGCCAGGTTAAGATAAGACCCATGATGAACCTGAGCCTCACTGCGGATCACCGAGCGGTGGACGGAGCAGTTGCAGCTGAATTCATGGCAAAACTGAAGACATACATTGAGAAGCCCGGAATGCTTTTGCTGTAGGAGGGACCATGAAAATAGCGATTTTAGGGGGAGGCCCCGGAGGATATGTGGCAGCCATAAGGGCAGCGCAGCTGGGAGCAGAGGTTACTTTAGTTGAGAAGGAGCATTTGGGAGGAACATGCCTCAACAAAGGATGCATACCCACAAAGGTTCTCCTGCACACAGCGGATGAGCTGGAAAGAATAAAAAAGGACTGCAGGGAAATCGGAATAAATGTTTCCGGAGCAGAACTTGATTGGAAACAGCTGCAAAAAAGAAAGGACAAAATAGTAAGGATTGAAGTGGGCGGAGTGGAGAACCTGCTGAAGAACAACAAGGTTGAAAAAATATCGGGAGAAGGAAAGTTTGCAGGAAGAAACAGCATAGAGGTCAAAACCACCGGCGGTTTAAGAACCGTAGATTTTGACTGCGCTATAATTGCAACCGGCTCCCGACCTGTAATAATCCCTCTGCCGGGAGTGGATTTGCCAGGAGTAATAACCAGCGATGAAGCACTGTCGCTTCCTCAGGTTCCAAAAAGCATGGTAATCATAGGAGGCGGAGTCATCGGAGCAGAGTTTGCAGCAGTGTACAGTGCATTCGGCTGCAAGGTCACCATTGTGGAAATGCTACCGAACATTGTTGCCAATATGGATCGCGACATAGTACAGCCTCTTCGGGATAAGCTAAAGAAAAACGGAGTGGAGATATACACTGACACTAGGGTTGAATCTATTACTGGGTCTGATGGAAATCTTCTGGTGAACACCGCATCTGCACAGGGTAGCAGGAGCTTCGCTGCAGAAAAGGTTCTTTTGTCCATAGGGAGAAAGCCTGTCACCGAGGGCATAGGTCTGGAGGAGCTGGGCATTAAAACCGTAAGGGGAGCCGTTGTTGTTAACAAACTCATGCAGACAAATGTGGATAACATATATGCCATAGGGGACTGCAACGGTGGAGTGATGCTGGCTCACGTGGCATCAGCCGAAGGAATTGTGGCCGTTGAGTCCATAATGAACAAAAAACCAAACATTGATTTCAAAACCATTCCTTACTGTGTCTACACAAGACCTGAACTGGCAGGTGTCGGAATGACGGAAGAGCAGGCAAGAACATCAGGTCATCAAGTAAAAACCGGAGTGTTTCCCATGTACATAAACGGTAAAGCTATGATAGAAGGAGATACTTCAGGGGTGGTGAAATATGTGACTGACGCTGCCACAGGTGAGATACTGGGACTTCACCTGTCAGGGCCCAGAGCCACAGAGCTCATCGTGGAAGGAGCCCTTGCCATAAGGCTTGAGGCCACTGTTGATGAAATAACTTCAACAATCCACGCCCACCCCACTGTGGGCGAATCACTGCTTGAAGCAGCCCATGCTGTGCAAAGCAATGCTCTCCACATACCAAAATAAATATAAGATTAAAAAGAGAATCAGCCCTTGCAGGCTGTCAGTTTGATGACAAATTCTAGGTTTGTCGATAGTCTGACAGCCTGAGGCTGTTTTTTATTTCGAAATTTAATTGTTCAACATTTTAAGTTAATGTGATAATATGAAATAAATTGATTACATAGGAGGAAATATGACATCAATAGGCATTATTGCAAACCCTGTTTCGGGAAAGGACATCAGAAGGCTTGTATCTCATGCTACCGTCATTGACAACGGCGAAAAGATCAACATCATTGAAAGAATTGTTCTGGGTGCCCAGTCCCTTGGTGTGGACACGGTTTACATGATGAACGATTCACACAAGATGGGCATGAAAGTCAGAGACAGGCTAAAGTCCAGCAACGAACTTAAGTGTGAAATCAATCTGACAGATACGATAACATTCAACAGCATTAAGGATACTGTAAATGCAGCTGAATTCATGGAAAAAAACAATGCCGGCTGCTTAATAGTCCTGGGAGGTGACGGTACCTGCAGGGCTGTTGCAAAGGCAGTTGAACAAACACCAGTCATTGCAATTTCAACAGGAACAAACAATGTGTATCCCGAAATGCTTGAAGGCACAGTTGCAGGAATGGCCGCTGCCGCAGTGGCTTCCGGGCTCCTTGACAGACAAAGCTATTCAGAAAGGGACAAGAGAATAGAAATATATTCGGTTTCAAAGCTTCTGGATATAGCCCTGGTTGATGCCGTAATATCAAACAATGCCTTCGTCGGCTCAAGGGCAATATGGGATATGGATGAAATAGAAAAGATATTTGTCACAAGAAGTCATCCTGCATCGATTGGTTTTTCTTCTATAGTTGGCTGCAGCAAGGTGGTGCTTCCGGAGGATGATTTCGGTGCATGGGTAAATCTGGATAACGATACGGACACGATTCTGGCTCCTGTTGCAGCAGGTATGCTGGAGCCTGTCAAGTCTGGAGAACCAATGGAGCTGAAACTGGAGCAGGAATATGAATACACGGCTGATGACAGCGGTACCATTGCCCTTGACGGTGAAAGGGAAATAGAATTTGTCAAAGGGCAGAGATTCACATTTAAAATTTCCAGAAAAGGCCCGTACCGCGTGAACGTTGTAAAGGCGCTGGAAGCAGCCGGTAGAAACGGATTTTTTAAATTGACGTAAGGTATTGCGGCAGGTATTTTGATTAAGCTATAACATATGAAGCTAACCGCTGCAAAAATTAATAAGACAGCTACACATGGACTGAGTTTATGTGTAGCTGTCCCTGTTGACCGGCATGATGAAAAGTTCGCCGCTACTGTCTATTGCAGCATAGAAAATGTCCTTTAACTTATATCCTTTCTTTTTGATTTCAAATTCAAGCCATTTCTCGTCAAGACCCATTTCATCCAGAGTATCCTTGTTTATTTTTCCGCCGTTTATAACCTGCGTAGGCAGGTTCTTGTTAGGCTTGAAGGATTTACCTGAATCCTGTCTCTCAAAATTCTGGTACTGAACCTTTTTCAAAACCGTAAGCTGGCCGTTGTTTTCAAGCACTGCATAGTCTACCTCTTCCATATTGAAAATGTTCATTGTTCTCAGCATCATATTCAGTTCGTCAACGTTGTACCTTGTTTTCTGCAGGGCGGTCTTTACTATTTGTCCTTGTTTTATGAGGACAGTTGGCCTTCCGTCGGTCCAGAATCTGATTCTGATTGATTTCAATGTCAGATACTCCATCATTACGGTCAGTGCAGCCCAAAGGATTATTCCGTAGATGCCGTGCTCAAATTGAAGCTCATCGTCTGTTGCCAGAGAAGCTGCCATGGACCCTATGGTAATGCCGGTCACATAATTGAAGAATGTCAGCTGGCTAAGCTGCTTTTTTCCCATCAATCGTGTCATCACAAGCAATACCAGGTATGAAACGAATACCCTTGCAGTAAGTTCAAGCCATTGCATATAATCACTCCAATCATTTTAATACACATATTGTCCCACTTAAAGGTATTTATATTCAAGACGATAAAAATATTCCGATTGGCTAAATTGTACTCTTGTTTAATATATTACTTATTTTTATGAATTGGATAAGTTGTATGAAAAACATTCAATTTTCAACAACGAATTCAAATTGACCAATACTTTTTGATGTGATAGATTTAAATTGTAATTAAAATAAACAATTGAGAGGGAAAATATGAACAGTAAAAATTCAAGCTTTGTAATGGTTTTTTCAGCGTTGTCAATAGCAATGAACATTGTATTGGGAACAGTGGTAGGGTTGTTGAATATACCGCTTGTGTTTTTGGACACCATAGGTACAATCTTTACAGCCGCATTGTTTGGACCTTTGTATGGTGCGATTGTCGGATGCCTGACAAACGTTATACAAGGTATTATTACAAACCCGAAGGATATTCCGTTTGCATTGGTAAATATTGCAGTAGGTATAATTGTGGGCCTTGTTTCAAGAAAATGGAAATTTGATTTTAAAACAGCGGTTATAACAGGTCTTATCCTATCGGTAGTATCTCCATTGATAGGAACACCGATAGCTACATATATTTACGGAGGAATAACGGGAGACATTAACGATGTGTTCTTCACATGGCTGGTTCAATCCGGACAGTCTATCTTTACCGCAGCATTCATACCTAGAATTACTAGCAACATAGTTGATAAGATTGCTAGTTGTATTTTGGTTTCATTTCTTTTGAGCAGGCTCCCTAAAAAGTATACGCAGAGGGTTTAGTATGGAAAGAAGCAAAAGAATTGTCTTTGTATCGCACTGCGTGTTAAATCAAAATGCAGTAGTATATCCGCTTGCAAGAGCCAAGGGAGCATATAAGGATATCGTAAAGGAACTTATTGATAGCGATGTTGGAATTCACCAGCTTCCATGTCCTGAATGCAGTCACCTTGGTCTTAAAAGAAAACCAATGACAAAGGATGAATACGATGCTGATGATTACAGGACATTGAACAGAAATTTCGCTTCAGACGCGGTTAAAGAAATAAAGGAATATTTGTCAAATGACTATGAAATAGCCGGCATAATTGGAATTAATGAAAGTCCAACCTGCGGAATTGAAGGAGAACCCGGAATATTCATGGAAGAATTCGAATTGCTGCTTAAACGTGCTGGCATTGCTGTAAAAATGATTGATGTTCCGGCTGATTACCATGATGACACAAAATCTGCGAAATTCATCGATGAACTCAGAAGCCTGTTGGTGAGATGAAGATTATTTATTGTGATTCAATCACTGATAAAGATTTGACGGCTCTTTATAATAATAAAAAAACTGCAAGGAGAGCTGTGATGTCATTATTTGATTTTTTCTTAAAAAATGAAGTTGATCCAAAGGATTTAAAAGATAAGACTCTGGTGGTGAACAAGGCCAGATGCCCGCAAAACCACAAGTGTCCCTCGGTGAGAGCATGTCCTGTGGGAGCACTTACTCAGAACAAATTTGAAGCTCCGAAAATAGATTTGAAAAAGTGTGTAAAATGCGGCAAATGTCTCAGAGTATGCCCCACAGGGGCAATTTCATTCCAATAAAGCAAAAAGCAAAACAGTAAATTCTGTTTTGCTTTTTTATAGGAAGAGTATATTATCTGATGCTTCCCGATGACGGCTTTGATATGTTCTTCAATGCAACCTCGGCATTGTCCGATAATCTTGGTTCTACTGAAATGTCTCCAAGGGATACCATTCCCACAAGACTGTTGTTTTCAACTACTGGAAGTCTTCGAATCTGTTTGTCGCCCATTATTCTGGCAGCTTCATGAACGTCCATTTCAGGTGTGCCAAGTACAGGGTTTGAAGTCATAACGTCACTTACAGATTGTCTGTCGGTGCCCTGACCGGATGCAACTGATCTCAGGGTAATGTCCCTGTCTGTAACTATTCCAACAACCTTTCCCTGATCTGTAACAGGAATTGAGCCTACATTGTACTGCTTCATAAGCTGTGCTGCAGCCTCCACGGAATCACCACAGTCTAAACTAGCAATCTCTCTGGACATAATGTCTCTTAATTTCAAAAAAATCACCTCCGAATTATATGTTTCCCATCCAAAGTGCTTTTATGAAAATCAAATAAATTATGTTAGAAATATTGAATTTACATTTATGTTTGAAAAACGTTTAAAAAGTGTTTAAAATAAATTATGTATTAATTTGTTCAATAATAAATATTTATTTTAAAACATCTTATTAAACATCAAAAAAAACAAATTGGTGTAGAATTGTAGTAAATAAATTATGGAGGGTGAAGTAATGGAGAATACTTCTAAAAAACCAACATTTGCTGTCTCTCTTTTGACAGTGGCGTTCTTATTTGTAGTTATTATTGTCCAGGTGATGGTTGCAGGCAGCCCGGACATCCACATGACTCTGGTGTTTTCAATAACATTTGCCGTACTGCTGCTGATGGCAACAGGAACAAAGTGGTCAGCGATTGAGGACGGTATACTGCATGGATGTAAAATTGCTACGGTTCCCATGCTTATACTTATGTTCATAGGAATGCTCATTCCTGCACTCATAGCATCAGGAACAATTCCGGCATTGATTTACTACGGTCTGAAAATCATCAATCCTAAAGTGTTTCTGCTTACTGCCGCATTAATATGCAGCATAGCATCCATGTGCACAGGAAGCAGCTGGACCACCGGAGGTACTTTCGGCGTGGCATTCATGGGCATAAGCATCGGTCTTGGAATACCGCCGGCAATAACGGCGGGTGCTGTTGTTTCAGGAGCCGTAATAGGCGATAAGCTGTCCCCGCTGTCAGACTCCACCAATCTCGCTGCTGGCGTAAGTGAGGCAAATTTATTTTCACACATACGAAGCATGCTTTACACTACTGTGCCGGCTTACGTGGTTTCGCTTGTGATTTATACGCTTCTGGGCATGAAGTACAGCGCTTCAACCATTGACACGACGGCAGTGGATGCCATACTTGAAGGAATCTCTGCAAATTTTAACGTAACTGCATCATATGCCGCAATAAGCTTAATACCTCTTTTATCGGTAATCGTTATGGCTGTGAAAAAAGTTAATGCACTGGCGGCAATGGTTGTGGCATCACTGATAGCCATGTTTATTGCAATGATAGCCCAGGGTTACAGCATTCTTGAAATGATGGCTTTCATGAACTACGGTTTTGGAATTGATACCGGTGTTGCAGCTGTTGACAAGCTGCTGAACAGAGGCGGCATACAGGCAATGATGTGGACCGTATCTCTGGGATATCTGGGTCTTTCCTACGGAGGAATTCTTGAAAAGACAGGCACTCTTGAAGCACTGCTGAACAAGATGGCAGGACTCACAAGAAATGCCAGGAATCTTATCATTACGCACATTTTGTCTTCAATAGTAGTTAATTTCATTTCTGCAAGCCAATATGTGGCAATAATTATACCAGGCAGGATGTATCTTCCTGCATATATGAAGCTTGGTATCAGAAATGACGTAGCATCAAGAACCTGTGAGGATTCCGGAACAGTCACATCTCCGCTGGTTCCATGGGGACTCTGCGGTGTGTTCTTTACTGGAGCCCTTGGAGTGAGCACCATGGAATACCTTCCCTATGCAATTTTGTGCTATCTTACTCCCGTAGTAGCCATCATATATGCTATTACTGGAAAATTCATTTGGAAAAAAGAAGAAGAAACAACATATATTGCAGCAGACAATGACGCAAAATAATAATGAAGTGGTGCCCTATGTATAAAATCGAAAAGGATCAAACGACCAAATTGCTTATGGATCTTGTTGCCATAGACAGCCCCTATTTTGAAGAAGATAATATCATGAATTTTGTTCTTGAATGGTTTTCAAGTAACCATATGGAAGCGTCCGTTCATGAGTATCATGAGAAAAAAGTCACCGGATTTAAGGGAAAAAACATCATTGTGAATCTAGACAGCAAAAAAAGCGGACCGGTAATCTGCATAAATGGTCATCTTGATACTGTGAAGCTTTGCAGCGGATGGACAACAAATCCCAGAGGTGAAGTCATGGATGACAGGCTTTACGGTGTGGGTGCCCTGGACATGAAGTCCGGATGCGCATCAACCATGGTAGCCTTAAGAGCATTTTATGAAAATCACAGGGATTTCAACGGAAGAATCATTGCCACCTACGTATCCGTAGAAGAAGGACCTTACGGCATGGGAACAAATTCACTGATTGAAGACGGCTATTTGAAGGACGTTGACTTTTCCATAGCGGCAGAACCAAGCGCCGGTTTTACCGGCAACAGTTTCCCTGACATATGCCTGGGTGCAAGAGGAGGCTATGGGCTTGAGGTTGAATTTTTTGGAGTGTCATCCCACGCTGCCACACCTGAACTGGGAATAAATGCTGCTTCGGATGCTGCCAGGTTCATATGCGAGCTTAAAAATGTCCATTATGTTGAAGATCCTCATCTTGGCAGAGGTTCAGCCTGCGTGGTGGCCGTGGAAAGCGACGGAGGCGCATGCAGTGTTCCGGATTATGCCAAGGTACGTCTGTTTTGGCACATAGTCGTTGGAGAAAACGAAAAAACCGTTACGGATGAAATCGATAAGGCAATTGAAAGGGCAGGCATACAATGCAGATACACAATCAAATTCAGGGAGGCTCCCTCAGAGGGGGCAAAGGGGTTTATGCCATACACCATATCAGCTGAAGAGCCTATGACCAGGACATTCACCGAAACCATAAAAGATGTGTGCAGAACAGATCCCAGTGTGTCATATTTTCAAAGCATCGGAGATTTCAATTACCTGGGCACGAGGCTGGGAGCACCGGTGGTTATATTCGGAGCTGCAGGAAGCAACTTTCACGGAAGCAATGAGTATGTGGAATTGGAGTCGGTTTATAAAACTGCTGAGGTAATCTATGCTTTTCTTGAAAGAGTATTGACGAGATGAACGAAGGGAAGGAAACTTCCCTCTTTCTTTATTTTGTACTTAAGTTTAGCAATGGGGTTTTGTTGATGTTATCTTTAAACTGTGCTATAATTTATATAACGTTGCATTTAACAACATCATTTGGAGGAAATCTATGCATGCCGATATTTTAATTAAAAATGGAAGTTGCATGACCATGGAAGGCAAGGAAATTAAAGACTGGGTTGCAATCGGTCAAAGCAGAATCATTGGTGTGGGTACGGAAAATGATTATGACACCCTTTTGGGCGAACATACGGTGGTGCTGGATGCCAGAGGCAACACAGTTGTTCCCGGGTTCATAGACAGCCATTTTCATGTGGTACAGACCGCTCTTGACTCTGTGAGCCTGGATTTGAGCGGCGTCAGTACTCATGATGATGTCGGCGAAAGAATCAGGGAAGCATCAAAGTCTTTCGTGGGAGATTACATAAGGGGAATCCGTCTTGAGGAAGGTCAGTTCGTTGAAAAAAGATTTCCGGATAGAAAGCTGCTGGACAAATATTGCAATGATGTGCCCGTGGTTTTGAATTCACTGGAGTACCAGGTCAGCATGCTGAACACCTGCGCTATGCTGTTTTTTAAAATACCTTTTACTGCAGAAGGTATTGAAACGGATGAACGGCAGATGCCCACAGGCATATTCAGAAAGCAAGCCAACGCCATACTGCGTTCAAACATACTGAAGAACATATCGGACAAAGTTCGGAAGGAAGCGGTTTCGGGAATCATGGAAACCCTTCTCATGAACGGGATAACAACAATCAATGCCATGGAAGGCGGTTTCATGTACAGTGACAAGGATGCTGATTTCGTTTTTGAAAACAGCAGGAATTTTCCCATTGACATGGAATTGTTCTATCAGACCACGGATATTGATAAGATTAAATCAATTGGCTTGAAAAGGCTGGGGGGATGTCTGTACATAGACGGAACGCTGGGCGCCAGGACAGCTGCTTTGTCCTTTGAGTACGCCGATTGTCCGGGAACAATGGGAAGCCTGTGCTTTACCCAGCAGGAAATAAATGAATTTGTAGTCAATTGCTACAGAAACAACCTTCAGCTTTCCCTGTACACCATCGGGGACAGAGCCATAGAAATAGCCCTCAACGCTCACGAAAGTGCTCTTTATCAAACAGGAATAACCGGTTTGAGGCACAGGCTTGAGCATGCGGAGCTTGCCAACGAAAATCAGATCAAACGTGCAAAAGAGCTGGGAATTATTTTTTCCATGCAGCCAACCTATGAGAATTATTGGGGAGGACGTGGAAAAATGTATGAGCAGAGGCTGGGAGAAAGGTACTTGTTGACAAACCCGTTCAGACAAATAGTCGACAATCAGGTTGTAATCTGCGGCGGTTCAGACAGCGACATAACTGAGCCCAGACCGCTTCTGGGAATTCATTCGGCAGTGAACCATCCAGTTGAGCAGCACAGGGTTGATGTTTACGAAGCATTGAAGATGTATACCTGCAACGGTGCCTATGCAATTTTTCAGGAGAAGGAAAAGGGAATGCTTAAACCCGGCTGGCTGGCTGACGTTGTAATTCTTGATGATGATATACTAAAGGCACCGCCTGACAAAATTGAAAAAATAAATGTATGTGTCACCATAAAATCAGGAGAAATTCTGTACAACAGCCTTGGATAAAGATGGGATTATTATGCTGAACATAAATTTTTTAGGGAAATCAACATTTGAATACGATGGGAAAATACTGGGAGACCAACTGGGAAACAAGGCCTCTGCTTTAATATGCCTCCTGGTACTCAACAACAAAAGATATCTGAGCCGGGAGAAAATCATAGGCTACCTTTGGCCTGACAGCAATCAGGAAGCAGCAAAGTACAACCTGAGATACAATCTATGGCTTATCAAGAAATACATAGGAGAAGATGCCGGCGGTAATCTTTTCCTTAAAATTGACAATGACTGCTGCTCCATAAACAGGAATTTTCAGTTCAGTTGCGACATCATCGACATAATGAAATTCAAGCCGGATGAAAAGGATACCATAGAAAGCATACTGAGGCTGAAGAAAATGTTCAGGGGAGACCTGCTGGAGGGGTGCTACTTCAACAAGTGCGATGAGCTTAACAATCTTATCATCTATGAAAGGATAAATTTCGAACAACGAAAGGTAAGAATTCTTAAAAGACTTGCAGAACTTTACGAAAACGATAGACTTTATGAAGAATGTACCGAAGCAATAAATGAGATCCTTGAGGCAGAACCTTATGATGAGGAGATGGTTCTGAAACTCCTGGATATTTATGCCAGAAGCGGAAAAAGGACAGCTGCCATAGCATACTACAACAATTTCTGCAACCGGTTGGGATGCAGCCTCGGCATACCGCCGTCCAGCGAGTTGAGAAACAAGTATAATGAAATAAGACTGTCCCTGTCGGATGATCGTGAAAGTGAAAGCGCAGCTGCTCCATCACCGGAAAGAATGAAAAACAGCGACAGAATCCGGATAGTATCCAGATGCTTGAAAGGTGTGGACTATTTTTGGATTTCGGATGTTGTGGGAAAGATAGCGGACATTGCTGACGAGAAGACGATAAACAGCCTTACAAGGAAGGAACTGCTGGACCTATGCCACATACAGGGAAACATTCTGAAATTTACCGGAAACAAGGTGGATCATGAAAGCGAACACAAAAGGGAAGTGTTGGGAGTCTGCATAATAAATGCCTTTGTTAAGCTTCTGGAAAATTTCTGCCGGGGGAAAAATGTCACTGTAGTTGTTCTGAATCAAAAAAATATGGATGAAGTATCATCCCATGTGCTGGAATATTTAAAAAGCACCCATATACAAGGACTGGATTTCATTGAACAATGAGCTGCCTTCCATATACTGATTGTCACAGGAATGGAGTCAGCTTTTTATATATGTAATAATTTGTAATTTTATGATTTTAGTAATATAATATATGAAACATTAATGTATGGGAGGCAAAAGATGAAAGATGGCAAGAAGGCCGTTTACTACATCTGCGATGATAAAAACTGGGGACATGTAAGCGGTCTTGTTTGGGAAATATTAAATGAAGAAGGTTATTTGAATCCTGCGGGGTTTTCGTTTGGCGGAAGAGAGGTTATGAAACATGCAGACTCAAAGGGCAACGAGTTTTATTTTGCGCCCAGCGACACTGCCGTTTGTCTTGACTACCCAAGGTTTCTGCCGGACATGAACAGGTATTTCAAGGATTTTGACATGTCGGGGATGGTAACCTGGCACGAAGGAGCCAATTCTCCCGATAAGGTACTGACTGTTCACACAATCGGTGATGTTCCTTCGGGGTGTTTTGGACCTGCCAATCCGCTTTACAATCATAATCTTGTGTGGGCCATGGAAAAGCTGAGGAAGGAAGCTGAGCTTTCTGATTTCAGCGTTGTGACTGAGGCAACCCATTGGTCCGGAGCACATGACGGGTTTGGGGATCCACAACTTATCCTTCAATATCCTGTTCCCATGGTTGACATCGAGGTCGGAAGCCAGGAAGAAAGCTGGAATAATCGTGATGCATGCAGGGTGCTGGCTCGTTCACTAGTGCATGTGTTTGATGAGGATGTGAAAATCAAGAGCCTTTTGTGCGTAGGGGGAGTGCATTTCGAACAGAACTTTGCTGAAGCCGCACATACAGTTTGGGATGGAGGGAGTACATTTTTCGGCGTTTCCCACATCATTGCAAATCAATGGCTCGTTTCAGGAGAATATGAAAACGACAACGGCATAAAAAGGCTGTCCAGTTGTATAGAATCAATAGCAGGAGGAATAGACGCAATAGTTTTTCACGATAAGCTCAAGGGTTGTTACAAGGATGTGGTCAGGAGCCTCGGAGAAAAATACAATGTACCCATTTTAAAACACCATGCTCTCAGGAATCCTGAAAACATCAGCTGGAACAAGTGATTACTGCTTTACTGCGCAGCAAAACTTTGCGTCTACGGCGCACATGCATTCGCTGTGGGCAAAATGATTGTTGATGAAACTGTAAAACAATGATATAATTGAACAATATATTCTGGACCGGTGAAATGTTGAAATACAAATATCAATATGTCACGAAGAATTAATCAATAAATTTGTCAGGAGGCAACTATGAAAATTGAAACACAACTTCTTCATGAAGGTTATCATCCTCAAAACGGCGAGCCGAGAGCGCTTCCCATATACCAGAGCACTACGTACAAGTACGATTCATCGGAACACATAGGAAAACTTTTTGACCTTTCTGCAGAAGGCCACATGTATTCCAGAATTTCAAATCCCACAGTTGCCTGCGTCGAAGCAAAGATTGCAGCTCTTGAAGGCGGTGTGGGAGCCATGTGCACCACCTCTGGACAGGCAGCTTCGCTTATATGCCTTTTAAACATACTCAAATCCGGAGACCACTTCATAAGCGTTTCAACAATCTATGGCGGTACAATCAACCTGTTTGCCGTAACATTGAAAAGATTCGGCATTGAGTGTTCATTTGTAAGCACCGATGCAGCTGAAGAGGAAATCCAAAGGCATTTTCGGGAAAACACCAGGGCTGTGTTTGGAGAGACCATTGCAAATCCTGCTCTATCCGTATTTGATATCGAAAAGTTTGCGACCATCGCTCACAAAAACAATGTTCCTCTCATAGTGGACAATACTTTTGCAACACCTGTTCTGTGCAGGCCTTTTGAGTTCGGTGCTGACATAGTGGTGCATTCCACCACGAAGTACATGGACGGCCATGCGGTGCAGCTGGGAGGTGTGATTGTGGACAGCGGAAACTTCGACTGGACGAACGGTAAGTTTCCAGAATTCACTGAACCTGACGAGTCATATCACGGAGTGGTGTACACAAGGGACTTCGGCAGGGCTGCATACATTGCCAAATCAAGGGTTCAGCTCATGAGGGACATCGGAGCCTATCCGTCTGCAAACGCTGCGTTTTTACTTAATCTCGGACTTGAAACGCTGGCAGTGAGAATGGAAAGACACTGCAGCAACGCACAGAAGGTTGCAGAATACCTAAGCAAATCAGAAAAGATTGAGTTCGTTAACTATCCGGGCCTTAAAACGGACAAGTACTACCAGCTGGCCCAAAAATATGTTCCAATGGGAGCAAGCGGCGTGATTTCCTTCTCAATAAAGGGAAGCAGGGAAAATGCCGTTAAATTCATTGACTCCTTAAAGCTGGCATCAAACGAGGTTCATGTGGCAGACATACGTACGTGTGTTCTTCATCCTGCCAGCTCCACCCACAGGCAGCTTTCTGACGGCCAGCTGGCTGCAGCAGGCATAACACCGGGGCTGGTAAGATTCTCCGTTGGTATTGAGAACATAGACGACATTCTGGAAGACATCGAACAGGCAATGTCAAACGTGCAATAAAGAATGCATCACGTCGTTCTTAGGAATAAAAAAGAGCGGAAGTCATATGACTTCCGCTCTTTCGTTGTCGTCAAGCTTGTTTGACGATTTGTACAATGCCCTCAGTGCAGAAAAAATTCTTTTGCAGCTTACGTCTGCTATGCCGTTCCTCTCAAGGTTCAAGTCTATGATGACACTGATTTTGCTGGTTTTGTTCTGCAAAACAACATTCACGTTCCATGGTGTTTCAAGTATGACTTGCCTGTCGTATTCGAATTTTTCGCGGCTTTTGTACTTTGTATCTTCAAACTGCATTGCTTCGATATCTCTAATGAGCTGAGGAACTTCCTTTTCATCCAGAACAATCTGCACAAGCTTCTTCTGCTTATCAACTCCGTTTATTTCTCTCATATGTTCTCCTTTTCGGTTGTTGCCGGTTTTTTATATTTTACCACAATCCAGGTCGTTTTCAATTTATTTATTTTAAAAATATTGAATTCAATCCATTGGAACGCTACGTTTCAAACCCGTCAATCGGGGTATAACTTTCTTAGGAATTGACGTATTCGGCGGCAGAAAGTATTCCAAAGAAAAATTATTAGTAAGGAGGAGCTATGAAAAAACGAATTTTTTCACTGACACTGGCGTTGCTGCTGGTTCTGTCCGCCGCTGTGCCCGGAGGCGCTGCAGTAAAGCCTGAGAAAACCAAAGATCAGATACTGGATGATTTTGAACTGAAAAGCAGCGGGAAACTTAAATATTACGAACAGGACGGACATGTGTTCATAAGCGGTGTCTTGAGCGGAAAAAGAAATTCCTCCATGAAAGATGCCCACGCTTTCCTTGATGAAAACGAAGCTCTGTTTAAAATTGAGGATGCCATGAAGGGATTTAAACCGGATGAGATAAAGAAGGATGAAAATGGGCACACGTTTGTATCATTCAAACAAAAAATAAAAGGAATCGAAGTGCTTAACAGTGAAATAATCGTTCACTATGACGGCATGGGAGTGATTGTAGGCATAAACGGAAACTACAGAGCTGAGAAGGAAGTAGAAAAACCCGGAAGCCTGAACATAAGCAAGAAAGAAGCCATCAAGAAGGCAAAAAGCCTTTTTGACTATCAAGAGCTTGGTTTTGAACCTGATGCTGAAAAAGTGATACTGGAAAAGGATGGGAATCTTTATGAAGCGTACATGGTAAACATTTATTACTTCGGACAGGAAGTGGGAAACTATGATGTGTATGTAGAAACAAGTTCCGGTGAAGTGATTGAAATAGAGGACAACATAAGATACGACGGCCATATTGTGGGACAAGGAGTCAATGTGTCCGGCAGCATTGTTGACCTTAACCTTTACCAATCCGGGTCAAGTTATTACATGAGAGACATTGTACCGGCAGACCCCACTGAAATAAAGACGTTCACAATGAACAACAAAACCAGCATAGGTTACCTCATCTATACAACTGAAAATCCGCCTTACTTTGCTGACGAGCCTGCAGGCGTAAGCGCACACTATGGAGCCGGGGCGGTGTATGATTTTTACAATGAGATGTTCAACAGAAACAGCCTCGACGGAAACGGCATGACCATCAAATCGTTTGTTCATTACAAGACCAGCTACAACAACGCTTTCTGGGACGGTTACGAGATGGTGTACGGTGACGGAGACGGTGTTCAGTTCACATATTTCAGCGGCGATCTGGATGTGGTTGCCCATGAAATGACACATGGTGTCACTGACTATGAGGCAGATCTGGTCTACAAGGACCAGTCCGGAGCTCTCAACGAGTCCATGTCTGATGTTTTCGGCGTGCTTGTTGAGACTTACGATGAGGCCGGAGGAGATAAAAGCAAATGGAGCTTCAATGCTGAAGACTGGGTTGTGGGAGATGAGATATATACACCCAATATTCCGGGAGATTACTTGAGGAGCCTAGCAAATCCCAGCAGAGACCATATGGATGAATATCTTTACACAACCCAGGATTACGGCGGTGTTCATACCAACTGCGGAATTCCCAACAAGGCGGCATTTTTGATTGCTCAGTCCATAGGCATGGAAAAGACAGCGAAAATATATTACAAGGCTCTGACAGACATAATGACACCAGAGACTGATTTTGCCATGGCATACTTAAGCCTGAGGGATGCGGCAGCAGCTCTTGGTTACGGTGATGACGTCTCTTCAGCCATCAAATATGCCTTTGAGCAGGTGGGAATCAAGGAAAGCATGGTTCAGGAAACAAGCATAGCGGTATCTCCTGAAACGCTGAATCTTATTGTCAAGCAGAAAGCACAGCTTACTGCAGTAACAGTGCCGTCAAATTCGGTTGTAACCTGGAAGAGCAGCAACAATAAGGTTGCTGTGGTGGATTCATCAGGCATGGTAACCGCAAAAGGTGCCGGAATGGCTTCAATAACCGCTTCGCTGCCCGACGGGAAATCGGCAGTCTGCACAGTCTATGTGACAAGAAAATAATTTCGGTAGGCACCGCTGGGCGGTGCCTTTTTTGATTAAACAAATCATTAGTGGGTAAATAGTAATTATAATTGCTGTAAACCATGAATAGATGATGTATAATATGTACAAGGCAAGAAAACATATAATATAACAAAGAGGTGAAGGAAATGGCAAACAAGAACATAAAAAAGGAAGAAAAGAAGAAAAAGAAAAAATCCGATGATGAAACGTACACAGGCATCACTTATGAAAGACCGGTTATGACACAGCCGGAACTGGTAACCAAAAAGAAGAAAACAAAATAAAAAAATAATAGTTAGGAAATAATATACCGGCAACAGGAGGTAATGATGAATATTCTTAACAGGTCCCTGACTCAATTTATAAAAACTGCAATGAAGGCATTTCAGACTTTTCCCGCTGCCATTGCAAACGCAATTGCTTTCTCCCTTTTACAATTGTGAGGATCCACCTTGACTGGCAGGAACAGGAAGCTTACAACTTTCTTTTCAACTGCCTGCACTGGTCTTTTGCCCTGGGAGCAATATTCAGCCTTGATTCAATAACAGCTGCTAAGAGCAGGTACGGGGACAGGAAGTCTTTTGTCACAGCAAATATTACGGGAGCTGCAGCTGCGGCAGTGACTTTTCTGCTGCTTTATTTTCTGGCAGGGGAGAATCCGGAGGATACCTATCTTCGTTACAAAACGATATCATTTATTGCGTCAGCAAGGGTGTCTGCTGCAATTTTCGTGAGCTTTCTGACATTTGTGGTGCTGGCCGGGTATCAGAATGATACGTCTGATTTTGCTTCTTCGTTATTCATGACCCACAAGGCATTTTTCATTGCTCTGATTTACGGCATAGTTATCATGAGCGGAACTTCCGGAGTTGCAGGGGCTGTGAGAGCCTTGCTTTACAAGGGGATGAGCAGCAAGGTCTACATGTACATAGGCACAGTCTCAGGATTTCTGGCCTTCACTATATTTACCGGATATTTTCCGGACTTCACCAAAGGTGTCACCGACGATCACCGTGCAGTTGCACAAAAGCAGCCGAGATTTGTGGAGGTGTTGTTTCAGTACATAATGGTTCCAATAGTGCTGGCCATGACGGTAGTGTTGGTGCTTTGGGCAGGAAAGACAATGCTTGGAGGCATGAAGGCGAATTTTGTAAGGCTGTCGGCCATAGCCACATCGTACGCAATAGGCGGAATATGGCTTCACATAATGGTAACACACAATGATACCGGACCTGCCGGATTCTATAGGAAGGTTTATCCCGTAACTGCTATTTTTATACTGGCTTTTGAAGCCTGGGCATTTGTAATCCAGCTTCAGAAGTACGGGCTCAAGACTACTGAATACAATTTTATAATAGTATGGATTGTTGCTCTGGTAGCTGCCGTGCTCCTTATTGCCAAAAAGCAGAAGGCACATCACATAATTGTTGCATCAGCCTGCGCTGCAGCCATAATTGCCGTTTTTCCGGCAGTTGGCTTCTATGACCTTCCGGTTTCTGCCCAGGTAAACAGGCTTGAACATTTGCTCCAAAGCCAGGGAATGCTTGAAAATGACAAAATAATTCCTGCAAAAGAAGAGCCGGAAAAGGAAGTAAGAGAAAAAATAACTGATGCAGTGAGCTTTTTAACAAGTCACCAGAACAAAAAACTACCTGCATGGTTTGAGAAAAATTTGATGAACAGCAGCAAGTTCAGCACCATAATGGGATTTGAGCAGACATGGCCAGAGTCTGATGATTATTACGGGGAGACGCCGGGGGATTACATGAGCATTAATTTGTACCTGGAGCCTTCAGCTGTTGACATCATCGGCTACAAATGGGCTGTAAACCTTCAGGACTACAGTGAAAAAGGAACCGGTGAAGGAATAAGTCTTGACGGCGTAAGAGGTACATACGAAATCTTCTGGACAATTAACCAGCAAAGCAACATACCTTCTCTGGAAATAACGCTGGATGACCGCACAATCATTGAAAATGACATGAATGATTACATTGACAGGATAACCTCTAAATATCCTCCTCAAAACTCGAAGTTCAATAAGGCAACTCTTGAGGATATGAGTCTTGAGCTTGAATCTCCGGAAATCACAGTGCTGCTTGTTTTCAGAAACATTGACGTCAATGTTAATGTCAAGGAAGATCAGATAAGCTACTTCCTGTACCTGGAAGCAATGTACATCAGGGAAAAGTGATTAATTGGAAATGCCGGCTGATTTAAAGAAATATAAAAATGCCGCTTACATCTGAGCAGATGAAAGCGGCATTTTTACTCTGGAACTTTTACGCAGCTAAGCTGCAGCATAATCAATATTTCCCAACGGGAGGCTTCACGTAGTCCGGCAGCGGGCATTGGTAAGCTCCTCCGTTTTGTTTTTGAACTGCTTTTTTTGCTTCTTCAATTACATCGGGCCTTTGCATGGTGCGTATGGCTGCAAGAGCCATGACCTTTGCGGCAGTCACGAGCCCCTTGTTTCCTATGGAACTGTTGGACTGCCCTGTCATTTGCCATGTGTGGCCAACATTGCCGATGCATGCGGTTGCAATGTTGAAGTTGACCGTAGGCACGGCATAGCACACATCTCCAACGTCCGTGGAACCTGATTTGTACTTTTTGTTCTTTTCATAATAGGGGTGGACAATGCTGTCAAGAGGTTTTTCAAGCACTTCATCTATTGTTTCTTCGCCGTAGGTTTCTGTTGTTTCCTCCCTGATGCTTTCCAAAGTGTTTTCGTTGTAGGATGAAAGATACATCCTGGCCAGTCTGTAATCCTGCTCATCCCAATGAGGCGCTCCCACTTCCTGGAGGCACTCATCCGCAATTTTTGCAAGGGCTGGGTTGGTTATGTAGTCGGAAAACGCCATAGTTACTTCGTAGGACATTTCCGTTTCAGTCATGAGCGCAGCGCCTTTCGCAACATTTACAACTCTCTGGAAGAGTTCCTTTACCTGCTTCACCTTCGGTGAGCGAACTTCGTACTTTATTAGGGAATGGTCCTGAACAACATTTGGAGCTGATCCGCCTGCATCCACATAAGCGTAATGCACCCTTGCCTGGTCAATCATGTGTTCCCTTAGGTAGTTGACTCCCACGCTCATGAGCTCGGCAGCATCAAGAGCGCTTCTGCCCAGGTGAGGAGCTCCTCCCGCATGGGCAGTAAGCCCTTTAAACTCGAAATTTGCTCCCATTATGGCAACCGAGCGGTCGGATTGAACTTCGTTTTTTGTGGCCGGGTGCCATGTGTACACGAAGTCCACGCCGTCAAAGAGGCCTGCCCGGGCCATGAACTGCTTCGCCCCCGCTCCTTCTTCTGCGGCACAGCCGTAATAGATCACTGTTCCCTGCAGGTTGTTTTCTTTCAGGTATTCCTTTGCTGCAACGGCAGCTCCAAGTGATCCCGCACCAAGCAGGTTGTGACCGCAGCCGTGTCCCGGTGCGCCTTCTTTTATGGGACACTTACGGGGATTGCCTCCTTCCTGGCTTAGGATGTCAAGGGCGTCGTACTCCCCAAGGAAACCGAACACAGGACTTCCTTCTCCGATGACAGCCGTGAACGCAGTAGGTATGTCGGCAACTCCGGTTGTAACTTTGAAGCCTTCGCCTTCCAGCACGTTTTTTAAAAGTTCGGCGGATTTTGCTTCTGCATAGGGAAGCTCGGCATAATTCCAAATCTTTGTACTTACATCAATTAAAAGTTCTTTTTTGTTTTCTATCACTTTATTAATAAAATCAAAATCTGTCACTGTATGCCTCCTTAAAGAACCTTGCTCAAAAATTCCACCGTTCTTGGATTCTTAGCGTGGTTGAATACCTGGTCCGGTGTTCCCTGCTCCTGTATGATTCCTTCAGCCATGAACAGTACGCGGTCGCTTACTTCCTTGGCAAATGCCATTTCATGCGTCACAATGACAATTGTCATCCCTGACAGTGCCAGGTCCTTGATTACATCAAGCACCTCCTTGACCATTTCCGGGTCCAGGGCACTGGTTGGCTCGTCAAACAAGATTACATCGGGTTCCATGGCAAGAGCCCTGACAATGGCAAGCCTCTGCTTCTGTCCGCCTGAAAGCTTCGTTGGGTATTCATGTTTCTTGTCCAGAAGACCTACCCTATCCAGAAGTTCGCAGGCCTGTTTTTCTGCTTCTACTTTGGGAACCTTCTTTTCCAGGATTGGGGCCAGCGTTATGTTTTCCATAACCGTAAGGTGTGGGAACACATTGAACAGCTGAAAAACCATGCCGATTTTTTGTCTGTGCTTGTCCATGTTCACTTTCCTGTCCGAAATGTCCACGCCTTCGAAAAATACTTTTCCTCCGGTGGGTTTTTCCAAAAGGTTGAGGCATCTTAAGAATGTGCTTTTTCCGCTGCCGGAAGGACCAATTATGGAAACGACCTCTCCTACGCTGATGCTTTCCGTTATATTTTTGAGAACCTGAAGCTTGCCGAATGACTTACTGAGGTTTTCAACTCTTATAAGTTCACGGTCACTCATTTCTTCTCAGCCTCCTTTCAAACAAACCAAGTGCCTTTGTCAGCACCGTTGTTACCACAAGATATATTATTCCCACAATAACCAGTGACGGTACTGCCAGGAATGTGGCGGACTGCACAGTCTTGTAGGATGTCATGAGTTCCTGAACGAAAAACACAGAAGCAAGTGAAGTCTGCTTTACCATGGTGATGTATTCGTTGCCCAGGGCAGGAAGTATGTTTTTCACAGCCTGAGGAAGGATTATTTTTCTCATGGTGTTGTAATTTGAAAGACCAAGGCTCTTTGCCGCCTCGGACTGCCCCTTGTCAACAGCCTGTATTCCTGCACGAATGACTTCGGCCACATAGGAGCTTGCATTTACTATGAGTGCTATTATTATGCATGATGTGTCCGACAATTGAAACGGGACAATCTTTGGAAGCAGCAGCCAGAAGAAGTAAAGCTGAAGGAGGATCGGAGTGCCTCTGAGTACACCTATGTAGGCTGTTGTAATCCAATCCAGTATTTTTATTTTTGAAAGCTTCATGATTGCAACAATGGTGCCGACTGCTGTCGCCGCAAGCACGGTAATTGCTGCCAGCCACAATGTTCCGATCAATCCGTTTATATACACGTAGTCGTACTTTGACCACAAATTAAAGATTGTTTGAATCATTTTTCGGCCTCCTTCCAGTCATGATTGATGTTCTGAAATCTGATCAATGAACTAGAGACCAAGTGATTTGGCATATTCGGAATATTCCTTGTGCCACTGTTCAAAGGTGCCGCTCTTTACTACTTCATCGATGATTGCATTTACTTTGTCTGTTAGTTCTTCTTCTCCCAATGGAATGCCTATTCTTGTGCCGGAAGTTTTTTCATCAACAAAGAATTTGAATCCTTCAACAATCATGAGTCCGGAGTCCTTGTTTGCTTCGATGTAAAGCTGTGCGGTAGGTATGCTTGTGGCGCACACATCAGCCTTTTTTTCCTGTACCATCAAAAATCCGTCTGTAGTGGCTGAAACACGCTTGAACTCTTTGTAGCCCGGTACCTGCTCGTTTACGAAAAGTTCCTGCAGCGAGCCGCTTTGAGCAACAATGACTTTATCTTTTATGTCTTCTGATGTTTTGATGTTCTCAGCGTCTTCAGTCCTGATCAGCAGCCCGTGATCGTTTCCGCTGCTTGAAAAATAGTAGCCTTTGGACATATTCATTGCCAAAGCCCTGGCAGGAGTGTAAGATAATGCTGAAATTGCAAGGTCGTATTTTCCTTCGGTGATGCTGCTTAAAACAGCTGAAAATTCCAGCGGAACTATTTTGAGTTCTACGCCAAGCTCGTCTGCTATGTACTGAGCCAGTTTAATGTCGCTTCCAACATACTGTTCGTTTCCTGACTTGCTGGGGTCTATAAACTCGTAGGGAGCAAAGTAAGGCTCTGTTGCCACTTCGATGTAGCCGCGGGCAATGATTTCTTCAAGCCTGTTTTTTGGTTCGGAAGTCTTCGAGTCTGCTGCTTCGTTTGCGGAAGCTGTTTTATTTGCAGAGCATCCCATAACCATTGAGGCAATGGTGCAGATAACCAGTAAAACAGCCAAAAATTTTGATTTTTTCATATGATTCTATCCCTTCAATTTATTGTAGTATAAGCAAACAAACGGTATAAATAAACATCGGCTTGTCCTTTTAGTGACAGCGAATTATGCATGCCTGTATTTAAATCAGAGACATAATAAGCATTGATGATTCCCGATTTTTGCTCCAATGTATTATTTATATCACACTTCCATAGGGTTATCAAGTTTTTTTACTTGGATAAAAATAATATTGTACGAAAAAATAACATGCCTAACAAATGCAGTATTATGCAAATGTTTTAATTTGTATAAAAACATTTGCCCGTAAGAAATCAAACGTATTTTGCACCGAACACTTTCTTTTTTACGGATGATGTTGTTTAGAATGTACATGTCTGATATAATATTTTAAAAAGAACAGGGCGATTAAATGGAAAATAATATAAAGGATGGAAAAGATATATGCTGGAATTGCTTAAAAAGAGAAGAACCGTAAGAAAATTTAAAAAAGAACAGGCAGAGGCTGATACAATCAATAAAATAGTCAAGGCCGGACTTCTGGCCCCTTCGTCAAAAGACAAGAAACCTGTTGAACTGGTTGTGATCAATGACAGGGCTGTCATGGATAAACTTAAGACCTGCAAGGCAAAGGGAGCTGTGGGGCTTGAAACGTCTGCGTTCGCCATAGCTGTCATAGCCGACAGCGAAAAAAGTGATGTATGGATTGAGGATGCGTCAATCGCGGCAATATTGATGCAGCTTGAGGCAGAATCTCTCGGAATAGGTTCTGTGTGGATTCAAATGCGAAAAAGGCAGGGAACATTCGGTGATTCTGAAACCGAGGTAAGGGAAGTTTTAAACATCCCCGACAATTATGGCGTGGTATGCGTTATAGCCTTTGGCTTCAAGGATGAGGAAAAGCATCCTTACGATGAGGGAAGTCTCAACATGTCAAAGGTTCATATGGAAAAATTTTAATGATTCTGCACAAATCCTGCGCATAGCTTGGTGATAAAGCATCCTTTGAACGGGTCATTCTGGGGACGCAGTCCGAAGAATCTCATCATTTCAAAATTATGAGATCCTTCGCTGTGCTCAGGATGACAATCAAGGTTTGTCAATAGCCTGTGTATTTATTTGTCTTTAGATTATTTTGTTGCGGTGAATTATATTTTTTTCAGTATCTTTTTAACTTCTGAAATGTAAAGTTTGTGATAATCCTTGTTGGGATACCACTTATCGTCATTTTCCCTCTCGATGAAAAATTCAGGTTTGAAATCCTGGGCGTAAAGCTTTTTGCATATTATAACCAAATCCGCCTCTTCGAAGTAAGGAGTACCGTCTTCGTGGGCAACGGTGAGATTTGATTTTGAAATCTTGTCTTCATCTCTTCCTGACACAGAGCCAATGTATGAGAGCTGTTTCTTGTAGCCTTTGTCAAAGAATGACAGGGAGAAAGTGTCTGATGATTCAATGAATTCCTTGGTGTATCTCTGTGGCCTGATAACGGTATAAGCCACGTTTTTGCCCCACATTACCCCGAGGCCGCCCCATGAAGCAGTCATGGCGTTTGCTTTGCCGTCCTTTTCTGCAGTTATCAGCATCCAGTCGCTTCCGATGAGTTCAAAAGGGCTTTTGTTCAATTCTTCAGTCTTTATTTCGGTAAATCTGCTCATTAATATATCCTTTCTATGTTTATTTACTATATTATATCAAAAAATAAATATTTTACAACATTTCTGGAAAGTACAATATTCTTTGGAATTAATTTACATAAGTATCTGTACGATTACCTCAGTTTTTGGCAAAGTTTTGTCGAAAGTATCTATTGAGGTATGTTATGAGAGAAATTGACAAGAAAGCTGTGGAAGCTAAGGAAGACAGGAATCTTGCAGAAGCATTCCTAAAGGAATATGAAGGATTCATACTTAAGGCTGCCTACAAGGCTACGGGCAGGTACATAACCAAATATGACGATCAGTGGTCTGTTTCGTTGCTGGCCTTTAATGAGGCTGTTCTCGCTTATTCCTATGACAAAGGATCTTTTTTATCTTTTTCGGAAATCGTAATAAAAAGAAGACTTTACGATTATATCAAAAGACAGTCCCGACATTTTTGCGAGATATCCATCAATCCTCATGTGTTTGAAAGCGATGGTGAAGAAGAGGATGTAGGAATCATGCAGGAAGTCATGGCAAAGGTTGCTGTCGTGGAAAACAACGAAGCGAAGATTGAAATTGAGGCTTTGTCAAAGGTTCTGACGGAATACGGATTCTCTTTTTTGGATCTGGCGCTGGTATCTCCCAAGGCGCAAAAGACGAAAACAGTGTGCGCAAAGGCCATAGCGTACCTGATGAGGGAAAACATCCTCCTGAATGAAATGCGCAGGTCCAGGATGCTTCCATTAAAAACCATTGAAAATAATTTGAAACTACCCAGAAAATTATTGGAGAGGCACAGAAAATACATTATAGCCGGGGCGGAGATAATGGCCGGAGATTATCCCGTATTATCGGAATACCTTAGCTTTGTCAGAGAAGAACTGAAATAAGGAATATCAGGTTTATTGAAAAAGCTATGAGGAACTTGAAAAAATCAAAAAATTTAGGACAGGATAGGTGGTCAAATGAAAGAAAACAAAACGAAATTAATTAAAAAAGCAGGAAGCATAGCTGTAGTGCTGGCAGTTGCAGCCGGAGGATTTGCATATGCATTGCCGGCAACCTATGTAAGCCTTGATGTAAATCCATCAGTTGAATATTCGGTTAATGCTTTTGGAAGAGTTTTATCGGTTAAGGCTATAAATGACGACGGAGAAGTGATTGCATCTGAACTTAACGTAAAAAATTTGGAGATTTCTAAAGCAGTAAAGCTTACAATAGACAAACTGAGAGAAAACGGCTACATAGCTGAAGGGGAAAATGCCGAGGTAGTCATTGCGGTATCCAATTCTAACGAGGAAAAGGCTGAAGAGCTGGCTGAAGCGCTTGAGGAAGAAACTCAGGAATACGTTGATGAAACAGGCGATGATGCTGAAGTGGAAGCTGAAGCTGTTGGCAGGGAAAGGGTTGAGGAAGCCAGAGCATTGGGAGTTACTCCCGGAAAACTAAACATAGTTCAAAAATTGGCTGCCAGTGCTGAAGGAATTGAGGGTGCTGAAGCAATAGTCATAGAAGAGTGGCTTGACAAACCGGTTAAAGATATCAACAAGGCAATTAAGGAAAACAGAAAAAATAAGGCAGCTGATGGTGAACAGGAAGTTGTAAGCAGCGACGAAGAAGAACAGGAAGCTGAAGAAGATGAAGATGCAAATGAAGCTTTAGCTTTGACAAAAGAAGACAAATCAAAGGACAAGACGGAGAAAATCAAGACCAACAACTCCTTGAAGAATACAGAGATTGAAGAAGACGATGCTGAAAACGATGCTGAAAACGATGCTGAAAACGATGCTGAAAACGATGCTGATGAAACTGAAGAAGATGAAGATTCTGAAGACAGTGCTGAAGAAACAGCTGAAACAAACAACAGTAAAGCAAACAAGAACAACACAAACGGAAACAAAAAATAGCACAGATGAGGTTTGTCCATGGAGACAGACCTTTTGCTTTTTATGGCCGCTAAACGCAAACAAATTTGCGAGTTGTTTGAAGAAATGTTCGTAGTTTTGTATTGCGAAACGGTGGAAATAATTTCCTAAGTTTGATTTTAAGTTTGCAGTTTTTGAAGCACACGCTCAGGATGATGTTGAAAATTACAGGTTTTTTTAATGTGATATATGTTTTTTACAACATTGTGTCATGTGGTGCCGCGCAATTCAAAAATTCACATCCAATATACATGTTGACAGACCAACTTGTCAGATGCTATAATTCACAAGGTTTTAATGTACGTGTTTTTAATCTAAATTAATTGTGAGGTTGAAATGAAACTAAAAAGATACGCCGTTCTTTTGTTGATGCCGGGGACTGTAATGCTGCTGCTGTTTTTGTTCCTTCCGCTCTTATCAATTTTGTTTCCGACTTTTTTCAAAGAAACTGTTACATTTGGAAATTATATAGAATTTTTCAGGGATAGTTATAATCTTGGCATTTTGTGGCGCACGTTCAAAATTTCCATCATTGTAACTATTATTTGTGTATTGGCGGGTGTTCCTACAGCTTACTTCATGTCTCTAGCTTCAAAAAGAACAAGAAGCGTGCTGCTGGCCGTAACTCTTTTTCCTCTGTTGACCAATTCTGTGGTGCGAAGCTTTGCATGGATTACTATTCTCGGTAAAAACGGAGTGTTGAATTCCTTGCTGATGAATATGAAAGTGATCAAGGCTCCCTTGAGCATGCTTTACACGGAGTCTGCGATAATTATCGGAACGGTTTATCTTTTCCTTCCGATTCTCATAACTACGGTGCTTGGAGTTCTTGACAACATAGACAACGATCTGATTGAAGCTGCTCAGACTTTGGGAGCCAGCTATTTCAAATCTTTTATGAAGGTGATACTTCCGCTGTGCGTTCCCGGCATATTGGTCGGCAGCATGCTTGTTTTCACCGGAACGCTGACAGCATACACTACTCCGCAGCTTCTGGGAGGAAACAAGAACATGATGCTTTCCACAATGCTTTACCAGGAGGCAAGCGCTCTGGGCAACTGGGAAAGCGCAGGCGTCATTGCTCTTGTAATGATAGTATTGACTCTGATTGTTATGAAATTTTTTAACTTCATAGCAAGACAGGCTGACAGAAGAGGGGAGGATGAAAATGCGTAAGAAGAATTTAGGATTGACGGTGCTGGCGTGTTTGGTGTTTGCCTTTTTGATAATCCCTCTTTTAATTGTGGTTGTAACGGCATTCGGAGAAGCAGCAGCCATACAATTTCCAATAAAAGGCTTTTCCCTGGAATGGTTTATAAAGGCATTCAAAACCAAGTCATTCATAAGGGGCCTGAAAACAAGCATGAACATTTCTATGGTGTCCACTGCCGCATCAATTCTGGTGGGTGTTCCTGCAGCCTACGCGCTGGCAAGAGGAAACTTAAAGCGCAGAGCTTTTTTGAAGAATGTTTTTTTGTCTCCGACTTTTGTTCCGGGAATCGTCATCGGCTTTGCACTTTTTCAGTTTCTGACCATAAAACTTCAGATGAAAATTATGACAAGTTTGTTCATGGGACACTTCCTGATTTCGCTTCCATATATAATCAGAGTTGTGGGCTCAAGCCTTGAACAGTTTGATTTCAGCATTGAGGAAGCCGCTTGGACCCTGGGTTGCACAAAGATAACAACTTTTGTCAAGATAGTGCTTCCCAACATTTCATCGGGAATATTCGCCTCATTCATGCTGGCGTTTATAAATTCCTTCAATAACATACCTGTATCGATGTTTTTGTCGGGGCCGGGAGTTCAGACACTTCCCATAGCCCTCATGAATCACATTGAGTACAACTATGACCCGACTGTTTCTGCCATGTCGGTGATGCTTATGCTTTGTACAATATTATTGATGTGGCTGATTGAAAAGACCTTGGGTCTTGCTACCATAGCTTAGAAAGGAGTTATCATGGGTTTTGTAGAATTGAAAGACATCTGCCTCAGCTATGACGGCAGCAAAAATATACTAAAGGATTTAAACCTGTCTATTGAAAAAGGAGAGCTTGTTTCTTTGTTGGGTCCCAGCGGCTGCGGAAAAACAACCACGCTGAGAATAATAGCAGGACTTATCAATCCCAACAGCGGTCAATTCATCGTTGACAGTGAGGACCTGACAAAGGTACCGGTCCACAAGAGAAACTTTGGAATGGTTTTTCAAAGTTACGCCTTGTTTCCACACATGACAGTTTTTGACAATGTGGCATTTGGATTAAAAAACCGTAAAATGGACAAGAATATGATAAAAGAAAAGGTAAACAGGATTCTTGAGGTCACAGACCTTGAGCAGTTTGCCAACCGATATCCGAAGCAGATGTCCGGAGGACAAAGGCAGCGTGTGGCATTAGCCAGAGCCCTGGTTGTGGAGCCGAAGCTTCTGCTGCTTGACGAACCTTTGAGCAATCTGGATGCGAAGCTTCGAATATCCATGCGTACAGAAATAAAAAGGATTCAGCAAAAACTTGGAATAACAACCGTATTTGTAACTCACGACCAGGAGGAGTGCTTTTCCATTTCGGACAAGGTTGCAGTAATGAACAACGGAGACATAGAGCAGTACGACACTCCGGAAAATATATACAAATTTCCGAAAACTGAATTTGTTGCAAGATTCATAGGGTTTGACAACTTCTTCGAAGTTGAGAAGTCTGCAGGCAACATCTACAGGGACAAAAACAATAATGAATTTGAAATTGACTTTGAAGATTCACGATCAAGAGCCGTTGCTACTATCAGACCTGACGACATTCAGATAGTCAGCGAACCATCTGACAAAAACATAGTTAGAGGAACGGTGGGCGTCAGAACTTTCCTGGGAGACAGCTACCAGTATGAAGTTATGACGGACATGGGAAAGATCAATGTAAACGACAAGTCGGACAGAATTTATCAACAAGGCGATGCAGTTATGCTGCTGATGCCAGGAAATAAAATAATTTTAGTATAACAAGGAGAAAGTAATGAAATTCAGAAAAAGTTTAGCGTTTTTAATGGTAAGTGCGAGCTTGTTGACAGCTTGCTCAGGCGGAGAAAAAAATGAAGCAGCTCCTGCCAAGGAAGAACCAAAGCAGCTGGTTGTTTCAACATTTGCACTGGGAGAAGACGAAGTTAATGCAGATATCATACAGCCGTTTGAAGAAGCAAACAATTGTGAAATAATTCTTGAAACAGGAAACGGCGGAGACAGATACACTAAGTTCTCATCAAATCCGAACAGCGGAATAGATGTCATAGAGCTTGCACAGAACACCAATGCACAGGCAGTTGAAGCAAATCTGTTCGAACAGCTGGATGCCACAAAGGTTCCAAACCTTGACAGCCTTATAGCACCTGCTGCAGAACTTGCTCAAAACGGATACGGAGCACCATTTGTTGTAAACAGCCTTGGAATAGTTTACAATCCTGAACAGGCAGGCATGGAAATAGATGAATGGTCTGATCTTTGGGATTCAAGCCTGGCAGGCAAGATTGCAATACCTGACATGACAATAACATACGGACCTCACATGCTTCACGTTGCATCAGATTATGCAAAAACAGACATAACCAGCGACAACGGAGCAGCGGCTTTCAAGGCATTAGAAGAACTGAAGCCTAACGTATTGAAGACATATACAAAGTCATCTGACCTTGCCAACATGTTCCAGACTGGAGAAATATCAGTGGCAGTAGTGGGAGACTTCGCCCTGCCAGTAATCTACAAGGCACAGCCTGACTTGGTTTATGTTGTTCCACAAAGCGGAACATACGCAAACTTTAACATAATAAACGTAAGTGCAACTTCTGCTAACAAGGAGCTTGCCTATGAGTATGTAAACTGGAGAATTTCTGAGCAGGTTCAGGCAAAGACCGCCTTGTCCCTGAATGAAACTCCTACAAACAAGAATGTGCAGCTTGATGAAGCAACAGCAAAGAACAAGACGTACGGAGACGTTGCAGAGCGTGCAAAATCAATCGACTCAAGCTTTGTTAACAAGAACCTGGACGAATGGATCAACCAGTGGAACCGCATAATGAACCAGTAATAATCTTGAGGACATGGAATTTCCCTGTCCTCTTGTTTTTATAGTGGGAGAGGTATAAGGTCCCAAGGACTTCCTATCCGAGTTTGAAAAGGAGTTATGATGAAAGCTGATTTTATTTTATACAACGCACAGGTTTTCAATGTTTTCTTAAAGAAATTTGAAAAAAGAAACATTGCTGTGAAAAACGGAAAAATACTGTGGGTCAGCCAGGACTGCATGGATACAATAGATGCCGCCGAGAGACTCGACATGCAGGGCAAGTACATTGTGCCGGGTTTGATTGATATTCACATGCATATTGAAAGCTCCATGACTACACCGTCCAGGTTTTCCGAAGCGGTGCTTCCTCACGGAACAACGACGGTTGTGGCTGATGCTCATGAAATAGCCAATGTTGCCGGGCTTGAAGGCATGGAAAGTTTCTTTCAGGCGGATACGCTGCTGGACATCTTTTATGCCGTACCATCGTCGGTTCCTTCCACAAATGGGAACCTGGAGACAACCGGCGGGAAAATAGGAGAGGCAGAAACAAAAAAGCTTCTTGAAAACAAAAGGGTTGTGTGCCTGGGAGAAGTGATGGACTTTAAGGGGCTTACAGGCAGCGGCCAGTCGGAAATTAAAAAAATCATGAACGCCTTCAGGGAACAAAGGCCTAATCTGCCCATAGAAGGACATATCCCAAGGGTTGAAGGACTTAACCTGGCAAAGTTTCTTTATGAAGGCGTTGGCTCTGACCACACACAGCAAAGCCCCAAATCTATAGAAGAAAAGATTTCAAGCGGAGTGTTCCTGCAGCTGCAAAAAAAATCCGTGACTGCCGATAACATGGCAGCCATCATGAGAAACAACTTCTGTGAGTATACCTGCTTTGTTACGGATGATGTGATGGCCGATGACCTTAGAAACGAACATCTAAACGGCATCCTCAAGCTCGCGGTATCCTGCGGCATGCCGGTAGAGACTGCAATCTATATGTGCACCTACACACCTGCTAGGTACATGGGATTAAGGGACAGAGGAAGCATAGCACCGGGCAAGACAGCTGATATGGTGGTGCTTTCAGACGTTGAAAACTTCCGTATAGAAACTGTTTACAAAGGCGGAAAAGCCATTTTCGAAAATTCATCTGCTCCTTTGAAGCGTTCAATATTTCCTGGGGAATTTTATCGGAGCATCAGGTGCAGGGAAATTGCTGAAGATGAACTGTCCTTAAAGGTCACGGATGATCCGGGTATCAGAGAGGCTGTCTGCAATGTCATAGAAATCGAAAGGTTCGGCACGTTCACAAAGAGGACAAAAGTGAACGTTAAGGTTAAAAACGGATTTCTTGACTGGGAAGGTTCCGGGCTGTCGCTTCTGGTTGTCATGGAACGTTACGGCAAGACGGGGCAGATTTCATTTGCCCTTACAAACATACTCAAGGGCAGGGGAGCTGTGGGAAGCACATGGGCTCACGACCATCACAATCTAATGGTCATGGGAACGGACAAACAGTCCATTGCATCGCTGCAGAGAAAGCTGTTAATGGAACAGGGAGGATACGGCGTCATGGTGGGAAAAAGGACAGAAGCATTTTGCTGCCTGCCCATAGGAGGAATTTTAAGCGATAAACCTATCGAAATTCTCGGAGAAGACCTTTCAAGGGTAAGAAAAGCCATGGAAAAGCTGGGGTATGAAAATTCAAATCCAGTAATGTCTTTTGCAACTCTTTCCCTGCCTGTATCACCGGAAATAAAGGTTACGGACAAGGGAATTTTTGACTGCCTTACGCAGGAAAAAATACCACTGGTGGAGGAACTCATATGAAGACACTTATTATTAATGCAGTCATATTGACAATGAATGACAGCTTTGATCTGTTCAACAAGGGATACCTTGCAGTCAGGGGGGAGAACATTGAAGCTGTCGGACCCATGGAGCAGTGCCCTGACATGGAAAGCTTTGATGAAGTGGTTGATGCCGAAGGAGGAATTCTTGTTCCGGGGTTCGTCAACACCCACACTCACATAGGAATGGTTCCGTTCAGAGGGCTTGGAGAAGACATGGTCGGCAGGCTCAACAGGTTTTTGATTCCGCTGGAAAAAAAGCAGATGACACAGTTTCTGGCAAAAGCAAGCGCAAAGTATGCCATTGCCGAAATGCAGCTGTCAGGCATCACTTCTTTTTTTGACATGTACTACTTCGAAGAAAGGCTGGCGGAGACCTGTGTTGAAATGGGAGAAAGGGCTGTGCTTGCGGAAACTGTAATTGAAAGCACCATTGACTCTTATAAGCCATACGGAGGCATAGAACTGGCAGAAGAATTCATAGGCCGGTGGAAGGGCAAAAGCTCACTCGTAACACCTTCCATAGCACCCCACGCGCCCTATTCAAACACGGAAGAATCCTTGCGCAAAAGCAGGGAGATTGCAGACAGGTTTGATGTGCCGTACATGATTCATCTGGCTGAAATGGATTTTGAGGTTTCAGCCATAAGGGAAAAATATGATATGACACCTGTTGAATATCTTGACAGCATCGGATTTCTTGGGGAGAATCTTACAGCAGCCCACTGCATTTTCATAAACAGCCGGGATGCTGAGATCTTAGGAAAACACAATGTGAAGGTTGCCCACTGCGTCGTGGCCAACACAAAATCTGCCAAGGGAATATCGCCTGTGAGGCTCATGCAGGAAAACAATGTGTGCGTAGGTCTTGGAACCGACGGCCCATCAAGCGGAAACACCCTCGATATGTTCACTGTCATGAAGGCAACAGCCTTAGCACAAAAAACTTTTCTTCGTGACCGTTCCGCCTACACTTCACGGGAAATCCTGAAGATGGCCACCATTGACGGAGCAAGAGCGCTGGGACTTCAAAAAATAGCCGGATCCCTGGAGCCGGGGAAAAAAGCAGACCTGACGTTGGTTGAAACAAAGAGCATCAACATGTATCCTTTGTATGACCCCTACGCCGCCCTAGTGTACCAGGCTGGATCACACAATGTGGAAACTGTGTATGTAAACGGCAACAGGATAGTGGAGAACAAAAATCTCTTAAGATATTCCGTAAAGGAAATTAAAGATGAGCTTGAGAAAGAATCTTTATCATTCAGATATGAAGCCTTAAAGATGCAGAATAAATAATAAAAATCCGGAATATAGTTTCCGGATTTTTGCTATTCTGTTCTTTATTCAGCCGTGAAGCGGCCGCTTTGTATGATGATGTTGTTTTCAAAGAATTGTGACATTCGTACATTAAGAGCTTCCTTGAAGAAACTCAGGGGAACAAAGGTTCTGCCGCTTAGGATTTCTGGAGCTGTCTCCAGTTCAAAACCGTATCCTGAAACCGTCGTTGTTTTATTCCCAACAGCAACCGTCACATCGCTTCCAACAGTGACGCTTCTGCTTTCATTGTTCCATGACACCTCATATCCAAGGGCTTCAGCAGCTGCCCTGAGAGGAACCATCACAATGCCGTTATCATCCACGTATGCTTCAGGTCCTTCCACAAGGACATCGTCGATGTAAATTCCAATCGCTTCATGTTCCTGCTGTGACAACACTATTATCTTTTTTGGAGTAGTCTGAGCAGGAATGCTCTTGGTTGAAAATTCGTAAAATACTATGAGCCTGCGGTTTCCAAGGACAGCTTCAAGCTCTGAAACCGTAGGAGCCTTGAACCAGTATATCTGGGTGTTATTTTCCCACACAATTTCAGTATCTTCTGCAAGATTTAGCTTAAGCATGTTATCCTGGCTTACCAGGTTTTCATCGAACTTGTCGGCTTTCATGAACATTTCAGCTGCTGCAGGAGCAACTATGTCAATTGTGTACTGAGGCGGATAAATCATTATCATTGGCCTTCCGGATTCGTAATACCCTGTGATTTCCTTTCCTGCCTCTATTGCGACATCGTCCACAAAGTATGTGTTTTCAGTCAAGATGAAGTATGCAGGGGCTTCATCGCTGCCCTCTAAGTAAACCTTTGTAGTTCCTTCATCTTTTTCATATATTTCCTTCACTGTTCCCGTGAAGGAGGAATAAAACGGCTGAGGATCAGAAGCCAATGGTTGCTCATTTAACGTATCCGAAAATGCCAGGGGTGAAAAAACCATGGTCAGACAAAGCACCGCGGCGATTAATTTAGCAGTTGTTTTCATGTGACACCTCCTTTTGATATATATAGTTAGACGGACTAATGCGGGGAAGGTTCCCATAAACCAATCCGAAATTTTAAAAGTTAAATCGGAGCATTTTACTTAGCCTCCGGTTTAATTATTAAGTACCCATGAATTCTTGCAAATGAGACATGCTGTAACACTTTTCTAGTAATGGAATAGATTATATATGAGCTTACCTCAAAAGGTGGTGATATTTATGAGTTATAGAAATAATGGTAGTGTAGCTGGTAGAACCGGCAGAAGAAGTGACTGCGAATGCGTGTTTGAATGTTTGTTAGAATTGCTTGAAGACGCACTTGAAGAAAATAACAATCATCATTGTCATAGACACAATAATGTGGCTGGTAGAACCGGCAGAAGATGTGATTGCGAATGTGTTTTCGAGTGTTTAGAAGAACTGCTTGAAGATGCTTTGGAAGAAAACAATAATCACCATTGTCATAGATAGTTTTGAAATTATATTTGGTCAGCTACGGGCGGGATTAATTCTCGCCCTTAAGTTATATAAAATAGTTTAAAATTTTACCGCAATAATAGTATACGTTGCCTTACTGACGAAAGTAAATGCGTTCTGACATTTGCGTATTGGAAAATTACTTAATTTATTGCGTTATATTAATACTTGTTGTAAAATTATGACATAATAGAAAAAAGAGCAGGAGGAAGTATGGAGAAAACGCTGGTTCTTATAAAGCCTGATGCCATGGAAAAGAAACTCATGGGAGATATTATTTCAATCTATGAAAAAAAAGGACTTCACATACGTGCCATAAAAATCATAAGGCCGGATGTGACAATTGCAGGAGAGCATTATGAAGAACACAAAGACAAACCGTTTTTCGGTGAGCTTGTGGAGTTTATCACCAGAGGGGAAGTGTGCGCAATGGTTCTTGAAGGGCACAGGGCAGTTGAAACAGTCAGGAAGCTTAATGGAGCCACGGATCCCTTAAATGCCGATGCAGGTTCCATAAGAGGAATGTACGCTGCTTCCAAGCAGGAAAACTGCGTTCATGCATCGGACTGCGGCGAAAGCGCAGCCCGTGAAATAGAAATCTGGTTTCCTGAATACTAGGCAGCTGAAGGATAATTAAATGGCTTTTCATAAGAAAGCCTTTTTTGTATTAAAAAAATTAAGGAATATAATACGGCTGCATCAATTATGTAAGTTATTTTTCTATTCGTCATCACCTTCGCACAGACGGATACCCATTCTGACTTTCTCTTCAGTGATGTTTAAAGCGATAATAAGGTTTCTTAGCAGTGCATTAGCCCTCTGAATATCGTCAATGGATGCATCGTTTACTGAACGTTTCATACACTTAATCTGAAAGTTCAGAATTTCAGCTAACCCCTCATCTAGCTTTATACCGGAATAAATCATTTTCTTTCCCATAATGTATCTTTCAGATTTATTGGCTATTTCAAATCCCTCCTGTTCTTAAGGATGTAAATAGCCCCGGTCAAGGGGGCTATTCTGTCACTTTTTATGGTGTTTATATTTGTCACATAGATCCATCAGGTTTTCCAGCTTAAATTGCAGCAACATCTCCTGCTTAATGACTGTCTGCAGCGTCCTTCTGACATCTTCATTTAGCTTTAAGGCATCATCCAGGCAGTGAAGCTTGCAGTCTTCACCTAAAAAACACTGTAATTTTTCACCTTCAGCATTTATGATATGAGCCAATCCCAACTCTTCCAAAGCAATGGAAAGAATGGTGGTATTGATTGCACCTTCAATATCAATATCAAAATCTATTTTAATTTTAGAATCAATATCAGGAATATTAGGCATTCCCATACGATCACCCCCTAGCAATATTAGAATATTCACTTTGCTTTTAAAAGTTACCTGAAGCGTGACATTTAGTTTTGCATTTTTGTATGTGATCAATTTGTGCATTGGAGGTCTGTTTATTTATTCCATGTTCACTGGCACCAAAAAACCCCACAATGTGAGGATTTCTGAATTATTACTTGCAATGAAACATACATTCATTTAGTTTATGTCCAGTTGGCTCTCCTGGTTGAAGAACGTCTTGTAACCAAACTGCACGAACAAAATAACTGTCAGTGCCACACTGCCAAGGATTCCAAGCATTATCGCTATCTGGTACTTTATGGCAACCAGAGGCGATGTTCCGGACAATATTTGTCCTGTCATCATTCCAGGCAGAAACACGATTCCCATGCCAAGCATTGAGTTGATTGTGGGAATTATGGCAGAGTCAAAGGCACCGTCCACAATATCCTTTGCGGCTCTCTTGGGAGTGGCACCCAGCATGAGAGCGGACTCAACCAGGTGTTTCTGCTCGTACATGCCGTCAACAAGCTTTGTAATTCCCAGGGATATGCCGGTCATGGAGTTGCCGATAAGCATGCCGCCCAAGGGAATGAAGTACTGAGGGTCGTACCATGGCCTTATGTTTACCACTACCAGCAAAAAGTAGAATATGGTGGCTATGGTTCCGGTTCCCATGGACAGGGCAATCACTTTTTTCAATCGGGAGGAAAGGGGCTTTTTAGACCTTTTAAAAATTGTGTAAACGGCGAAAGTTTCCATGGCAGCCATAACAGCTATGGTATATACGGGACTTGGATTGCCGAAAATATACACAAGCACATAACCTGTCAATATAAGCTGAAGGGTCATCCTTACGGAAGCCGTGAGGATTTCTTTTTCTCTTGATATTCCTCTTTTTCTTACAATTATGAGAAGAATGACCACAAACACGTAAGCTGCCGCCAGCTGCATTACCGTAAGATTTATCACACCTTCCATCACTGTTCCTCCCTTCTGAATATTTTTCCGTTTCTGACTTCAACAATCACGTCAGAGTACTTTTCTGCAACCTGCTTCGAATGAGTGACCATTATGAGCGTCTTGTTGTTTTTCCTTGAGTGCTCTACCAGTCCTTCAATGATTATTCTTTCGGTTTCATCATCAAGAGCCGATGAAGGTTCGTCCAGCAGCAGGACATCTGGATTCATAAGCAGGATTCTTCCTAGGGCAACCCTCTGCTTTTCACCTCCGGAAAGCTTGTTAGGGCTGTCATTTATATCCTTGTCAAGCTTAACTGCCTTAAGCACTTCTTCAAGCTCCTGGTCCGAAGCAGCCGGTCTTTCGGAAAATACCAGGCCCATGTTCAGATTTTCCCTTATGCTTCCGTTGAATATGGCAGGAGACTGTGGAAGCATAACCACTTTTCTTCTGAGCGCAACAGAGTCTATTTCCTTAAGATTTTTTCCATCCAGGTAAATCTCTCCGCTGTCGGGGCTTATGATCTTATTGAGCATTTTAAGCAGTGTTGTTTTTCCGCTTCCGCTTTCGCCCACAATGCAGGTTGTTTTATTATTTTCTATTGTCAGTCTGTCTATGTGGATTATATTTTTGTATTTGATGTTTTCAATGAGAAACATATGCACCTCTTAATCTTTCATTTCCTTAAACAGTTCATAGGCTTTCTTTCGTGCTTCGTCAAGCACTTCAGTGCCTGTGTGGGTTATGGCGTAGTATTTTCTTATCTTTCCTGAAACGTTGCGCTCTTCCTTTATGAGAAGGCCGCTTGATTCCATGCTGTGGAGCAGAGGATACAACGTACCCGGGCTCATGTCATAACCGTGGTTTTTAAGTTCGTCGATCATCCAGGAGCCGTAAAATGGTTCCTTTTTGGCATGATGGAGTATGTGAATCTGAATGAAGCCCAGGAAGAATTTCCTTAATATCTGATCTTTCATGTTACCTCCTAAAATATCACTTAACGATATCGAATTACGATATTAATATACCACCATTAATCACAAAATGCAAGCAATATTTAATTTTTACAAGTTTAATATTATAAATACAATATGAACTCTTTAATTTTCAGTTGACAATGTTTTTAAAATGAAATAACTTATATGTATATTAAAATATTGCGGGGGTAACAATGAAAATACTGGTTTTAAACTGCGGAAGCTCATCCATAAAATTTCAGATTGCAGAAATGCCCAAATACTGTGTGGAAGTACAGGGAAGCGTTGAAAGAATCGGTTATACAGATGCACAATTCAAGTATTCCAACAATAAAGAAAAGACGGAAGAAACACTACCCGTAATGAACCACGAAGAGGGAATAAACCTCATACTCAGAGCAATATTCGAGAACAACATTGCCGGAAAGGAAAATATCCAGATTCATGCAGTAGGTCACAGGGTGGTTCAGGGAGCAGACAAACAAAATATTTCAGTTCTCATCGATCAGGGTGTCATAGACAGCATCGAAAGCATTAAGGACCTGGCACCTCTTCACAACCCCAACCATCTGGCGGGAATTTACGCATGCAGAAAGCTTCTCCCTGGAATTTTACAGGTTGCGGTTTTTGACAACGGTTTTCACATGACTCTGCCAAAAGCAGCATACACATATGGCATACCTTACGAATACTACCAGAAGTACCGCATAAGAAGGTATGGTTTTCACGGAATTGCATTCAGAAGTATGGCTCAGGAAACTGAAAGAATACTGGGTGATTCTATTGACAGCTTCAGGATCGTTAATCTGATGCTGGGAAGCGGAACGACTGCCAATGCGGTGAGATACGGCAAGTCCGTTGAGGTGAGCACGGGCTTCACTCCTCACGAAGGTCTCATCCAGTCCACAAGAGCAGGAGACATTGACGCGGCTGCAGTCCTATATCTGATGAAAAAGGAGAATCTGTCAGTTGAGCAGGCAGATGAACTCATAAACAAGAAAAGCGGGTGGAAGGGACTTTCCGGAATAAGCAACGACATGAGAGAAATTTACGCCCAGGCCGAAAACAAGAACGAAAGAGCAATCCTGACAATAGATGCAGTGTGCCACAGAGCGAAAAAATATGTGGGAGCCTACAGCGCAGTGATGGAAGGTATGGATTTGCTGGTGTTTTCGGGAGGCGTGGGACAAAACGCCAGTTACATACGTGAAAAAATATGCTCAGGTCTGGAATACATGGGGGCAGAATTAGACCTGGAAAAGAACAGAAACCTTGAAGAAGACGGAATCATAAGCAAGGATACGTCAAAAATTAAAATATTGGTCGTAAAGGCCAACGAGGAAAAAATAATTGCAGAAGACACATTTAAACTGTGCAGCAGCAGGAGAACAGATGGATAAAATAGTGGAAGTTGATTTCAGCGACAATTCCATAAGGGAAGTAACCAAGGATGAAGCGCATAGAAACGGAATAATGCACAGGGCATTTTCTGTAATACTTTATGACGGCAGAAAAATACTCCTGCAGCAAAGAGCTCAGGACAAATACCACTGCGGAGGACTCTGGACAAACACGTGCTGCTCACACCCCAGGTGGAACGAAGATCTTGAAAGTGCCGTTTGCAGGAGACTTGCGGAAGAAATGGGCATAGAAGCCGAAACAGAAGAGCTGTGCAGCTTCACCTACTATTACAGATTCGACAACGGCATGACTGAATTTGAATACGATCACGTGTTTGTGGGAGAGTATAAAGGAGATTTCAGCCTGAACAGCCAGGAAGTGTCATGTGCAAAATGGATTGACATTGACGAGCTGGCTGAATGGATGAAAAACAGTCCGGAGGATTTTACTCCCTGGTTCATAATAATCATGCCGAGAATCATGGAACACATAAAAGAAAAACAGTCTCTGTGACATATTTGAATCGGGAAAATATTATCAGAAGGATATTCAGAAATGACAAAATAAGGCCTCTTGAATATTATGTAATATATTATCGGAAAGGAAGATATATAATATATGAATAATATGAACAGAGGCTACTATTTTTTTACTCCGTCCAATATGGTCAACGCATTCAGGAAACTTTGGGAGCAGCACGGTCTTTGGACACGATCGTTTATCGTAAGCACCGCTGCGGATTTGCCGGACCTTGAATATGTGACGGCAAGGCTTTTAAGAAATCCGTCTGACTTTGTCTTTGTGCTTGAGCCATTTTACGGAGAAGCTGCAGGCAGCTTCGAACAGCTTCTGCGTGAGCACCTTTTGATTGCTGCCAATCTCTTGAACCATGCGAAAAATAATGATGCCGAAGGTTACAATGAGGCCAGGATAGCATGGTACTCCAATGCCGATGAAATTGCGGCACTTTTGGCGTCCCTGAATCCCTACTGGTCCTACAGCCAGTGGAGGAATATGCTGCATCATCACCTGAGGCTGGTGGAGGAGGAGGCGACTCTTCGCCTGTTAGGCAAGTACAAGGAGGATGTGGAACTTTACGATACTATTGAGGAGCAAGCCCTTGAAATGGCTGACACGATGAGCGGCGGGATAATAAGACAGTTCAGGCTCGACATGAATCCCATGAGATAAACAAACCAAGACTCTGACATCGATATCAGATTTTTTCAGGTTAAGTATGATGATGTTGCATTTGCTTTTGATCTAAAATAACAAATTTACAAGTGGTTCTGAGTGCAAAATATAATAGTTTTGCACTCTTTAAATACGCCCGGCATGGGCCACAGCAATAGAATTAGAATTTAATTTCTGTTGAAGCATAAATTAGCATTTGGAAAATTTTACAATTCATGATAGAATTAATTCATAGTTTAAAACTTTGCGAACTTTATTGACAGTCATTATCAAACAAAGCGAAATACAAATTTTTTATATAATCAGAACAGGAGTTGATAAATTGAACAACATATTTATGCTGCCAATTACTTTTCATTTAGATAAAACAGAAATCATGATATATCCTACAATTTTGAAAGACGATAACGAATTAATCATGATTGATTGTGGTTATCCTGATTCCGTACCAAAGTTGGAAAATGCAATGCATAAAATTGAATTATCTCTAAATCAGTTAACGAAAATAATTATTACACATCATGACCACGATCACATGGGGGCGTTACGAGAGATAAAACAGCGATATCCGGCGGTAGAAATTCTGTGTTCAAAAGAAGAAGCTCCCTATATTACGGGGCAACGTAAATCGTTACGTTTGCAGCAGGCCGAGGCGATTCAGGATACTTTGCCGGAAAGTGAAAAGGAATATGGAAAGCAGTTTCAAAACTTTCTTGCCTCTGTTCAAAAAGTGGATGAAGTTACTGTGATAAAAACTGGAGATATCCTTCCTTTTTGTGGTGGTATTGAGGTGATTGATACGAAGGGACATATGCCTGGACATATCTCTTTATATATCGAAAAGGAAAAAGTACTTATTTCCGGAGATGCATTGGTGGTTGAAGGCGAAAAACTGTGTATGGCAATGCCTCAGTATGTTTTGAATATGCAAGATGCACAAGACTCAATTCGGAAATTGCAAAACTATGATATAGAAAAAATCATTTGCTACCATGGTGGGCTTTACAAATCTGATGTTAAGGGCAGTTTGAAAGAAATTATAGAAAGTTTCAAGTAAAGTTAATTCATTAATGGGACGGGAAAATGAAAGATATAATTGTTAAGGAGATATTTTATATTGCAATCAATATGCTATAAGGAATTGGAAAAAGCTGAAATAAATATAGACTTATTTAAAAATTTCAATCGCTATCAAGATGTAAGAAAATGTTGGCGTAAAGAAAATGGTAAATGGACATTGAAGGATATTGCTTTTATTGAACAATGGGGTTTAGAAGAATTCGAATATCTGATTACATGTCTTCAAAATACCATAAAAACAGGTGGTAAAGTTTTTGGCGCTTTTGATAATAATGCTCTTGTTGCATTTGCCTCTGTAGAAAATGAATTTTTCGGTTCTCATTCAGAATATTTGCAGCTTTCATGCATTCATACATCTTACGAAAGCCGCGGCAAAGGAATCGGTAAAATATTGTTTTCTATTATGAGTAAAATTGCAAAGGATATGGGTGCTCAAAAGTTATACATTTCTGCACATTCATCTGAAGAATCACAAGCTTTTTATAAAAAGATGGGCTGTGTAGAAGCTTTGCAATACAATGCTAAGTTACAAGATGCAGAACCTTATGATTGTCAATTGGAGTTTAGCTTAGAAGAGTTATGATAATAATGACATGTTGGAATTTTAATATTAAAAAATGGGTAGGAACTGATAAGGAGTAAGAACATGAAAAATATAGGAACGCAAAACATTGAAACACAAAGGCTTGTGCTAAGAAAATTCACTTTGAATGACGCAGATGACATGTATCGTAATTGGGCAAATGATGATGAAGTGACAAAATTTTTAACTTGGCCAACTCATTCTGACGTAGAAGTCTCTAAAAAAGTTTTAAATATATGGGTTAACGAATATGAAAATAATGCAAATTACCAGTGGTGTATTGAATTAAAAGAAAATAATGAGGCAATTGGAAGTATAGGTGTAGTTAATTTAAAAGAGAGTATTGAAACTGTAGAAATTGGATATTGTATTGGCCGCAAATACTGGAATAAAGGAATAACTTCTGAAGCATTGACCGCACTTATCAGGTTCTTTTTTGAAGAAGCAGAGGTAAAACGTGTAGAAGCAAGACACGATTCCAACAATCCAAATTCAGGCAAGGTGATGATGAAGTGTGGAATGAAATATGAAGGAAAACGAATAAAGGCAGATATAAACAATACAGGAATTTGTGATGTTTCGTTATACGGATTGACAATTGATGACTATAATTTATAATTCAAAATAGTATAGACAAGTTATCTATTGAAACTTAAATGTCCGTACAAAAATATCCTCAATAATTTGTGATTGTGTTAAATTTCGAACCAATCGTTAATATATCATCTCGATAAATAAGTTTTGTCAGGCAGCTTATCAAAGGAGTGGTTGGATGAAAAAAATAGTTATCTTAATTTTATTAAGTATTTTGATATTTGTTGCTGCAGGCTGTGAGATAGAGGGCGATAAAGGCACAGGTGAAATAAAAGACGTTGAGTCATATATGAATTCCAAAACAAAAGATAGAGTTAAAGACGTCGAATTGATAAATATAGAAATAATCCCCCAACGAATCGATACACATCAATTGATTTTAGACGGGACAACTTTTTATAATGGCAAAGATGAGACAATACCCGAACATAATGTAAAAACATTCAGAGCATTTTCTAAAAAAATAGATTCCTATGTCTTTCTGACATTTAACGAGTATTCCAAAGAGTATAATATGGTACAAAATTATGATGTTTCAGAAGAAAAGCAGGATGCGCTTGAGCTGACAAACGTACTGCAAGATATTATGAAAGCAAATCAGATACTGATAAAAACTTTAAATTACAGCAAGTTTGGTAAAGAAACAACAGATTTGAATGATGCATATAAGCTATCCGTCGACTACGATATTTCAAATTATATTCCTTCCAGTCCGTTATGGATAATAATAACCGTCGATTCTTCCGCCAATGACATCAGAAGTATCAAGGAAATGATACAAAAGACGATTAACACCATGGAAAAATATATTTCATTGGAAATAAAAACAAGCGATAACAGAACAATCACATTCTTTAAGAATGGTCAGCCGCTTATCGATTGCAATGAAGCGGGCGGGTTGCAAACTGATTTTTAGGAGCACTCCTTCAGCGCGGTGAATATTTCATGCGAGCGAACGAGTGGAGTATGAGGAAAATTTGCAGTTGACCAGACCAGAATTCCAATCTTGGTGGCTTTTAATATTTGATAATACTTCTTTGTCATAATTTCTATTATTGGTCTTGGAAAAGATGATTAGGATTAGGGGATTAATTTATCATGAATAGCATATAGGTCTCACCTGCTTTAATCGGTGCGTTTGATATAGATAAAGTTTAGCTGTCTAAGGAGGGATGTTTTTGAAATTTAAGTATTTTATTATGAATATTTCTATTATGATAATCATTATTGTATTAATTCAAATTTATCCCAAAGTAGACATTAGTGATATTATTTGGGTAAAAGATTTTAATTATGATGAAAGTCAAATTCATGATATCTCAATTGGTCTTTTGGATCCATGTCCTTTCATTCCTGTAAAAATAAATGATAAAAAAGTTAGATTATTATTTGATACGGGTAATGGAGTAGTTTTATTTTTAACAACGGCGCTTAAAGAACAAATAGATTATGAAATAACAGGAAAAACTACAGAGTTAAATTCGGATGGCACCTACAGAGGTGAAGGAAATGCTATCTTGATAAAAAATTTAACTATATTTAATGATGAATATTCAAATGTTCAATCATCACTTACTGATTGGAGAATGTATGGATTTTTTAAAAATAATGGAGGAATTGGCCTCAAGTATTTTAAAATAAAGTAGTAACTTTAGATTATGATAATAAAAAGATAGCAGTTGGTAACAAAGCCATAGATTATAGCAATCTACAAACTGATAGATATACCGTAATCCCACTTATAAGTTCAAATTTAAGTAATGAAAAGGATTTGTTGTTCTTTCAGGGGGAAATAAATGGAGAAAAAAGTACTATATATTTAGATACCGGCTCAACTCGGTCATTTTTAAATATTGACAACAGCGAAGATAATGAAATAGAAGTAAAATTAGGAGATAAAGAGTATAAGTTCAATTGCAGTAAGTTGAAATATGATGAGATTGGATTTCTAGATGAATTTGAATATCCTTTAAGGCTTGCAATCAATTCGGATTTATTGAAATCTAATCATTTTGTTATAACTATTGACAAGATACAAAATAACTTAATTATTTACCATAATTAATTCTAGTCATTTAAGAATTCAACAGTTATGATATGATATATTAATAGTTTTTTAAATAAGTAATTTGTGAGGAGGACTTGAAATGGAGTTAAAAATAATAAATCAAGATTTTTCAATATGCAAAGTAGAAGATTTATCACAAGTAAATTATTCAGATGAGTTTTGTTTTGTAAGTAAGACAGATGAGGAGTTATCATTAGTTTGCAGCACAAGTTCGGTACCCCAAAATGCAATTGAATGTGAAAATGGTTGGAAAGCTTTTAGAATACAAGGAGTGTTAGATTTTTCTCTTATAGGTATTTTGTCAAGAATATCAACGTTATTAGCAGAGAATAAGATTGGAATATTTGCAGTGTCAACATATAATACAGATTACATTTTAACCAAAGAGGAAAGCTTTGATAAATCAATTAAAATACTTGAACGAAATGGCTATGTAATAAAGTTATAGGCCTAAATTTGTTAATTACGGACTAATAATTGTTTATAATACCGATAAACAGGAATTTAACTAAGAAAGGGAAAAGGAATGAATCGTAGGATTGGAATGATTTCTTCTTGTATAACATTAATCAGCGCTATACTGTTTGCAATATTTATGCTGTTCGATATGTCGACAGCAGCGTATGCAATATGTATACTGCTGTCTTGCGGGTACATTGTAATGGTATCAGCATTTGCTGCTTATTCGGGTAAAGAGGTGGAAGCTGCTAAATATTCCGGAATTGCCTTTGCTGCCATTTATGGTGTATTTGTTATGCTTGTGTACTATGCGCAAATTACCACGCTTGTACAAAGTGTTTTAACAGAGGAGGCAACAAAGTTACTTGATTATCAGAAATTTGGTTTGTTTTTTAATTATGATCTTTTTGGATATGGTATGCTTTCTGTTTCTACTTTTTTTATTGGTGTTACAATCTTTCCAGAAAACAAAGAGGATAAAATACTGAAAGTTTTATTACTCGTTCATGGCATGTTTAGCATTGCCAGTTTGATTCCGGTGTTGGGGATCTTTAATGCCGAGATGGCAGGTGGGGATTTGATAGGTATAACAGTATTAGAGGTTTGGTGTCTCTACTTTATTCCAGTCTGCTTTTTAAGCTATCGATATTTCAAGAGAAAAAGCAATTAAATTTGATTTTGTATTACAGATTATTTACATAATAAGGAGCCAAGCCATGAAAAATGCATGCAATTTATATAAAAAATGCATGCATTTTTGTGTAAATATATTTTAAAGATTGTAAACCATATTTGCACTTATAAGGAGTGCGCTAGCATGTGATAATAGTATTGTAAACTAGCTTTCCTTGAAGTTTTTCTCCAGGGTTTTCATTCCCATGTAGAAGAATGCAGCCGTTGTTATGAAAGAAATAAAGTCTGCAAAGGGCGCCGCATAAAACAGTCCTTCTATGCCCCACAGTCTGGGGAAGACAATGATTGCAGGTATTAGAAATATCAGCTGTCTGGACAGTGTCAGGAACATTGCCGTCTTTGCTCTTCCTATGGCCTGAAAAAAGTTGGCGCCTATGACTTGGAAACCTACCAGCGGCATGCATAAAAACCATGACAGAAGAGCTGTCTTTCCGAAGCTAAGCAGTTCGGGCTCCCTGTTGAACAGCGATATGAGCTGCTCGGGAAATAATCTTGATATTGAAAAACCAAGTATGACAGTAATCGTTGCGGCTTTGATTGCAAGCTTCGCTGCCTCTTTTACCCTGTCAAATTTTCTTGCTCCGAAATTGAAGCTTATTATTGGCTGCACACCCTGGTTAAGACCAATGATGGGCATGATGAACAATGTCTGAAGGCTGTTTATAATGCCCATGCCGGACACTGCCAGGTCTCCTCCGTAAAGAAGAAGGTTCCTGTTCAACACAGCGTTTAGAAGGCTGCTTGCCAGCTGCAGCGAAAATCCGGGCAGCCCCAGGGTTGTAATTTTAAAAATCAGTCTTGGCTTGACTTTCATGTTTTTAAGTCTCAGCTTGTGGCGGCTCCTATTGCCCAGAAAATATGATACTACCCATACAAAGGAAAAAAACTGAGAAAGTATGGTTGCCAGCGCAGCACCGGCCATTCCCATATCAAGGGCGTAAATGAAAATCGGGTCAAGCACAATGTTGGTTCCGGCTCCCAGGAACATGGTGTACATGGCAAGCTTAGGGTTGCCGTCTGCCCTGATGAAATTGTTCATTCCCATGCTGGTTATCTGGAATACGGCTCCGAAGAAAATTACCCTCATGTATTCCATGGAATAGGGAAGTATTGTGGGGCTTGCTCCGAATAGGGTCATAAGTTTTGAAAGAAATATCTGCCCCAGCGTCATGTACAAAACACCTGCCAGCACAAGGACCGTAAATGCATTTCCCAGTGCGTTCTCAGCATCCTCTTCCTTTTTTTCCCCAAGCTTCATGGAGAAAAGAGTTGCTCCGCCCACGCCGAAAAGGATACCCAGCGAAAGCTGTATTATCATTATGGGGAATCCTATGGTTATTCCGGCGATTCCGTTTGCACCCAGCGTAGGGCTGTTTCCTATATAGATTCTGTCAACTATGTTGTAAAGTGCGTTGACCATCATTCCGACTATTGCAGGGACCGAAAACTTCAGGAGAAGTTTTGAAATTTTTTCGCTTCCCAGAGGATTTGCGTAAACCATTATGTATTGTCTCCTAAGCTCTTTAGATTTGTTTTGTCTATTTTGCCTGCCATATTTTCCAGTACCCTGAAAAGAACGGCCGCATCCTCTTCTGTGACATCCTCCATGAGAAATTCGCTCCAGTGAAAAATCCTGTTCCTGATATCTTCCTGATGCAGTTTTGCCAGGTCTGTAAGGTGAATACGGTTAAACCGTTTGTCAATGTCATCCTTCATTTTAATTACATAGCCTTTTTCTTCAAGGGATTTTATTGCTCTGGCAGTTGCGGACTTGTCAATGTCTAGATAGGATGAAAGCTCTTCCTGAGTCTTGCCGTCTTTTTTGAAAAGACAAAGCAGGAATGCATATTCCGCGGATGTGATGTTGTAGTCGTTCAAGGCGTAGTTGATGTACACCTGTGATTTTCTGTGAAGTTTTGAAATCAGTCTTCCGATGCTGGTTTTCATCTTTTCCTCCTTAGTTGCTATATCAACCATTATACGAAAGTAACAACAGTCAGTCAATTGTTTTTTGTTCCCTTGAAAATGGCCGAATCCTGAGGTATAATTGTATGGACTGACTGGAAGAGAACGATGGAAATTGGTACGTTTCATTTGCTTCCGGAGGAATAATGAGAAAGGGAGAGCGAAGCTGCTTTAATTCAATAAATGATAAAGACAGGGAAAAAATACAGGCACTACAAAGGAAATGATTATCTGGTGCTTTACATAGCAAAACATTCGGAAACAGAGGAGGAGCTGGTCATATACCAGGCCCTTTACGGCGAAATGGGAATTTGGGCAAGGCCTGCTGCCATGTTTGAGGAAATGGTCGAGGTTGACGGGAAACTGGTGGAACGCTTCAAAGAAATAGATCAATAACTTTAGTGAGAAAAATAAATTAATACCGGCAGTATCCTGCCGGTATTTGCTGTTAAATCTATTGGCCAAGCCTTCCGTGGAGTTTTTTACCCATGGCCGCGGCAATCACAGCCTTCAGCACATCGCCTGGAATGAAAACAAGCATACCTATCTGAAGGACTTTTGCTATGCTTAAACCTTTAGCCAGCATGATGTTAAGAATGTAGTACATGTATGGAAGCCCCATGGCATAGATTATCAATGTACCGGCTGTTGCTGCCGCAGCATTTATTACAACGGTATTTTCCTTGTTTTCTGTGATTTTTCCGACTACGAAGGCAGCTACGGAATATCCCAGCAAAAATCCGAAGCTGGGTTTGAAAACTGTCTGCACCCCTCCGGAGAATCCGGCAAATATGGGCAGTCCTGCCAGGCCAAGCAGAAGGTAGGCTATCTGGGAAAGAAGTGCCTTCTTTGATCCCAGGATCATTCCCGAAAGAATTACGAAAAATGACTGCAGTGTTATGGGAACAGGTCCGATGGGTATGCTTATAAACGCTCCTATGGCAGTCAGTGCGGTAAAAATTCCTGATTGTGTTATGTCTCTTATGCTTAATTTCATTTCATTTCTCCTTAGTATGATTTTATTGATACTTCGCCGGAATGAAGAGTCTCGGTCCTGCCGTCAGAAGTTTCTATGACCAGACCGCCTGACGAGTCAATATCCTTTGCCTGTGCTTCATGAAGATGGTTGTTTTTTGTATATGTTATTTGTTTTCCCAGGATTAGCGACCTGTCTTTGTATTCACTCAGAAATTCCTTTTTGTCGAGATTTTCGCAGCATGACAGGATATTGTTGATTATTTCGGCTGCAAGACGGTTTCTTAAGGCGAAGCCTTCTTCACCTGAAAAAACGGATGCGGCTTTTGCTTTCAGCTCATGAGGAAAATCCTCTTCCCTGGTCTTTACGTTTATACCGATTCCTGCAATTATGCTTTCAACGGTTCCGCTTTCAAAGTCTGTTACTGCTTCCGTCAATATGCCGCAGACCTTTTTTCCGTCCATGAAGATGTCGTTGACCCACTTTATCTGTGCTTTTTTGTCCGAGAACTTTTCAAGAGCCCTGCACACTGCCACTGCTGCTGCTGTGGTAATGAGAACTGAGTCTGATATTTCAAGCTTCGGCTTCAGTATGATGCTCATGTATATGCCGGTTCCCGCCGGTGAGAAGAAATCTCTGCCAAACCGCCCTCTTCCGCCGGTCTGCTCTTCAGATGCTATGACCGTTCCGTGAACACCGTTGTTTATGGCTTCTTCCTTTGCCCTTGTGTTTGTGGATGGAAGGGTTTTGTAAACATATATGGGGATACTTTTGTAATCGTTGCGAAGGTACAACCTCATTGCTTCTTCCGACAATACGTCCGAGTCAGAAGACAATGAGTATCCTTTATTGGAGGCTGAGTCTATTATGTAGCCTTCCTGCTTCAGCATGTTGATGGATTTCCACACAGCTGTCCTCGATACGCTGAGCATGTCTGCCAGCTCCTGTCCGGATATGGATTTACCTTTGTTCGTTTCTAAAATATTAAGTATTTCGCTTTTAACTGACATGTTACCACCTCAATGGAATTATACACAAACAAAGAAACATTGTCAACCAAAATATCGAAAAAGGTTAACGGCGTTTTGGAACTTTTTTTAAAAATATTCGTCAAATTAAAAACTGACATAAATACAGGGGGATAAAATGAAAAAAATAATTACGATTTTAATTGCTGCGCTAATGGCATCAAATACGCTTTGTTATGCAGAGACGCTGCCACAGGAAGATTTCAAGGTTGTAGGATACTATTCGGGAGACTTGTTTAACGAGCCGCTGGAAAACCTTCAGACAGACAAGCTCACCCATGTGATCTACGCATTTTTAATACCTAAGCAGGACGGAACGCTGGAGGAGCTTAAAGATCCCGAAGAGCTTGAAAAGCTTACAGAGAAGGCCCATGGGGACGGAGCCAGGGTGTTTGCCGCCCTTGGAGGGTGGTCCTATGAAGGCAAGGTTTTGGAGCCGGTTTTCAGGGAAGCCGCTTCCTCTGATGAGACCAGAAAGAAATTGGTTGACAGTGTGTGCGAATTTGCCGAAAAGTACAATCTTGACGGTGTGGAGCTTGACTGGGAGCATCCCAACAAGGACACCATAGAAATGTATGAAAAGCTTGCAGTGGAGCTTTCACAAGCACTGAGGGCAAACGGGAAGGAGCTGACGGCAGCATTGAACGGAGCCTGGTCAAAGACGGCAGGACCAGAAGTTTCAGGGCTTATTACCCAGGAATGCCTTGACAGCTTCAGCTTCATAAATGTAATGGCTTACGACATCAACAACGACAACCACAGCCCTTACTGGTTTTCTGAAACGTCCATCGACTACTGGCTTAACAGAGGAGTGGAAAAGGAGGACATCGTGCTGGGAATGCCACTTTATGCACGTCCCAGCTGGCTTCAGTACAGGCATCTTGTGGCTAAGGACGAAAGCTATGCATTTACGGATTACGCACCCACGCTGCCGCTTGCTTCCTACTACAACGGCATGAACACGCTGAAGGAAAAGACCAAGCTGGCCATGCGAAAAGCAGGAGGGGTGATGCTGTTCGATGTGAACGAAGACACAAATGATTCCTACAGCATTGTATCCATGATAGACAGCCTTCTGGAACAGACGAAAGGCTATACAAAACAAGAACTTGATAGTTTCATCACTGTTTTAATAGGCGGAAGGGAAGTCTATTTTTCAGTTGATGACGGTCTTGGCATTCCGTTCATCAACAGCGATAACCGCACCATGATACCGCTTAGAAAATCTCTTGAGACCATTGGAGCTTCAGTTGAATACGACAATACTACCCGTACTGTCATTGCCGTTAAAGGTGATACTACAGTCAGGATTCCCATAGGTCAGAAGCAGCTGGTGGTAAACGGTCAGGTAAGCCAGGAGGATACGGCTGCAGTCATCATGGAAGACAGGACATACATACCGCTTAGGTCCGTCATGAAGGCCTTTGGATACAGCGTCGATTACCATGACAGCAGCAGGACAGTAATTGTCAGCAATTAAGTGTGGAAAATTTCGCTCTTTTGGTGTATAATAATTGAATTACACTGCAAAAGAGGAAAAAATGAGCGTATCAATATCAAAAGCAATACTGCACATACTTGATCCCAGCCTGGGAATGCCTGTGCTATCAGAAAATCTTATGAGCTTCAACGACCAGATGCGGGAATATACGGAAAAGCACATACTGAAGTGCTACAACGACGCGGACCTGAAGAAAACCCGCTTTATAAGCGAGGTCGGACTGTTTAAGGGACTTGTTAAGGAGTATGCCAATACCGATGATTTTATGAAATTCTCCAGGGCCATTACGGAATTTTTCTTCAAACTTATTGCTGAAAATCCAGATGTTAGGCCCTGCGACCTGCTGTTTGTCCAGGCCAACGTGTTCAACAAGGACTACATGATCATCCTTAAGCTTAACTACAAGAAAGGATACATACATTTCACAAAGCAGGAGGAAGGAACAAAAAACATAATCATAGAGCAGCCCTGTGCGCTGCCGGCAGCGTCACAGAAAATTGACGAGTTCATATTTGTGGATACAAACTCCATGGAAGTATTTGTAAAGGAAAAGAAATGTCAGGTTTACAACGAGCCCTGCTATTATATTTCAAAGCACCTGCTTGAATGCAGAGAAGAAAAGCCTGACAAGGAAAAGGTGAAGATCATCACCCAGACGACCGACAAAATTATCAAGGAATTTTATGACGACGACATTATGATGAAGACCAGAGTGAAGAACATCATACGGGAAAATGTTGAGGAATCCCTTAAGTTCAATGTGGAGGAAATTTCCGAGCAGGTATTTGACGACCACGAAATCAAGAAGGCATACACGGAAGAAATAAAGATGAAGGGCATCAAGGAACCGGAAGTCAAGGTGAACTTCAATTATGCCAACAAGATCAAAACAAAACAAAAGATTGTAACCGACGAAGGAATCGAAATAAACATTCCCTATGAAATCATCAGCAACAAGGATAAGGTTGAATTCATAAACAACCCTGACGGAACCATATCCATAGTGCTGAAGAACATCGATTCAATCATAGACAAGTAAACGCCTGAACAGGCGTTTATTTATTTTTTATGGCTTCAGGACAACCTTGATGCACCCGTCTTCCTTCTTGTCGAATATTTCGTAGGCATGGGTGCCCTGTTCAAGTGACAGCTTGTGGGTTATTATGTCCCTGGCATCAAATTTGTTTTCCTTAATGAGCTTCAGTATGGGCTCCACATAAGCATGAGCCGGGCATTGGCCCATCTTGAGAGTGATGTTCCTGGAAAAGAAGTCTCCCAGCGGAAACAGATTGTACCTGCTGCCGTAAACTCCCACCAGAACCACAGTTCCCCCCTTTCTGACTGCCTGGGTTGCAATTTCTATGGCAGATTTGCTTCCTCCCTGAAGCTTCAGAGCAGTCTCGATTTTCTCAAATGTTGACATCTTGCCGTCCATACCAACGCAGTCGAGCACAACATCTGCTCCTCCACCGGTTATTTCCTTGATGTACTCTCCCGTGTTGTCATGTTCTTCAAAATTTAAAGTTTCTACGCCGTAGTTTTCATAGGCGTGCTTCAATCTGTAGCCGACTCTGTCAACAGCGATTATTCTCTTTGCACCCTTGAAGGCTGCCCATTTTATAGCTAAAAGCCCAACCGGTCCGCAGCCAAGCACCACCACGGTGTCACCCGGCTTAACCCCTCCTATGTCCACGCCCCAGTAAGAGGTTGGCAGTATGTCCGTAAGAAACAGCACCTGCTCGTCAGTTAATTCTTCGGGAACAACCGTAGGACCCACATTTGCATATGGAACCCTTAAAAGTTCGGCCTGGCCTCCGTCATAACCTCCGAAAGTATTGCTGTAGCCGAATATTCCTGCATTCTCGCCGTTTGGGTTTGAATTGTCGCACTGGCTGTAAAGTTCATGTTCGCAGTACCAGCAGTGACCGCAGGAAACAGGGAAGGGAACTATGACCCGGTCTCCCTTTTTAACCTTGTGAACATCGCTTCCCATATCCAGCACAATACCCATTGTTTCATGTCCCAGCACAAATCCTTTGGGCATGTTGGGTATCATGCCGTGCACAAGGTGAAGGTCCGAGCCGCATATGGCAGTTGAAGTGACCTTTATTACTATATCATCGCTCTTCTCTATGGACGGATCCCTGACGCTTTTAACTTTTACGTCCTGAATGCCGTCGTACACAATAGCTTTCATTTGTTCCTCCAATAAATATTTTTTTTAGTCTTGCCATGACAGTTTTTAATATGCATCGGAGATTGTTAAGGATTAGCTTTCCTGTAAAAGAATTATGTGGTATAATTTTTGTGATTAATTTGGACAGGAAGGACAGACAATATGACCATACTCAAGAGATTTGCCGGATCGTTGCTTGCAGCAACACTGATTTTGGCTTCGGCAGCGCCGAAAGCATATGCAGGTGATTATGCAAACTTCATCAAGGTTGAAGAATATTTGAATAATTTCACGGACATCAGCACAGATGATTGGTTTTGGGGAGACGTGGAAAGTGCCAGCAAGGCAGGGCTGCTGAAGGGTAAGACATACAGCACATTTGACCCTTACGGCAGGATTACTCTTGCAGAGGCGGCAGCGCTTGTGTCAAGGATTCACAGCATATACAACGGCAGCAATGAAACATTTGAACATAACTCAGACGAACCATGGTACAGGGTGTATGAGGAGTATGCCGTTTCAAACGGTCTAATGAAGCAGGGAGAATTTCCCGATTTGGAAAAAAACGCCACAAGGGCTGAACTTGCATACCTGTTCTTCAATGCACTGGGTGATGAAGGGCTGCCTCAGATTAACAGCGTTGCAAACATTCCCGACGTGGACGGCAGTGAAGAGTACAAAAAAGAAATTCTTGCACTTTACAATGCAGGAATAGTGATGGGAAATGACGCGTACGGAACATTCAATCCTGATGAAAGCATTACAAGGGCAGAAGTGAGTGCAATAGTGAGCAGGGCTGCATTTGAAAACAAAAGACTCACAAGAATACTTTTGGATGAAAAAAGCAGAGTTAATATTTACAGCACGGAAGGATCAACGGTAACTTCATTTTCAGCTGCAGGGAGGTATCTTGCTTCCGAAATGATGAAGGGAAACAAAAACATAGACATGAAGGAGCTTGACATATTCGGCGACGGTTTATCAAGAACAGAAATAGTTGATGCTCTTAAGGATTATATACTTTCAGCAAACACTCAAAATCCACTGATTTTCGGAATAGAATCATTCGTTTACCGAAGCGACGGCATGCTGAGCGTAAATTACACTTATGACACCAATTATCAAATGGCCCTTCAGGATGCGGTTAAGGAAAAGGTCTCGGAAATTATTAAAGAAATAATAAAACCCGGGATGACATACATTGAAAGGGAAATTGCCATTAACAACTACCTGTGCGACAATGTGGAGTACGATAACGATGCGGCTCAGCAGCTGTTGAAGTACGGCTACGTGGAAGAAGAGCACAGGGATTCCTTCAATGCATATGGTGCGCTTATAAAAGGAATTGCCGTGTGCGAAGGGTATGCTGAAGCATTTAAGCTTTTGTGCGACCAGGCGCAGATAACATCAATAGTCGTTACTGGAAAGCTTGACGATATAGGGCATGCCTGGAACAGGGTATACATATCCGGCAAGTGGTACGATGTGGATGTAACCAACAACGACAAGACACAAATGCCTAACTCTGCACTGAACCTTCCCATGCACATAGCTGACTTATATCTTTACGAGGACAGCTACTACATAACCGATGATTTGCTGGGAAAACTAGAGAGAGGCACGGACCAGAACTACGAGTTCTACAGATATGCGGGAAAATACGTTGAAAAGGAAAATGTCTACAGCTATCTTGTTGAAAACATAAAGAAAAACGGTTCGGTTACATTCAGAACAAGCAGCGATTACACCATGGCAAACCTTAAAAGGACACTGACCAGCGTCCTGGACAACATTAGCGGCAGCAGGTCCTTATCCTATGTGACAAGACTTGGCGTGGTATATGTGAATAGTTCAAGATAATTTATTATAGAGGTGGAATGATGTCGGAAAAAATTTTACTAAAAAACGGAACTGTTATAGATGAGAAGGGCAATGTTATTGAAGGACTGGATATTCTGGTCTCCGGCGGAAAAATAGAACAGCTTTTAACTCATGAGGAGTCAGCATCTGTTGAGGACTGCATCCACACAGACTGCAGCGGACTGTTCATAACCCCATCGTTCGTTAATCTTCATGCCCATTCGCCCATGAACATTCTTAAGGGAATAGCAGAGGATGTTTCCATAGACAGATGGTTCAACGAAAAAATATTTCCATACGAAAGCAAGCTTGAAAAAGACGATGTTTACTTCGGAACGGTTCTTGCTTCACTTGAGATGATCAATAACGGAGTCACGGCCTTTGCGGACCATTACTTCGCACAGGAAGCGGTGTACCGGGCTGTGGAAGACACCGGCATCCGTGCTGACATAGCTCCCACAATATTCGGACTGGCTGAAGACTACCGCGAACAGCTTAAGAGCGCAGAGGATTTCATCCTGAAAAACAATGGGAAAAATTCGAGAACTAAACTCCGCCTCGGGCCTCATGCTCCTTATACCTGTCCCGGGCAGAAGCTGAAGGAAATAGTAAATGCAGCAAAAAATCTTGGGGTTGGGATTCACATTCACGTGTCAGAAACCAGACAGCAGGTAGAGGACAGCCTGAAGCTCACAGGTAAAACTCCCGTGGAAGTGCTTTACGAATGCGGAGGTTTTGATACTGATGCTATCATTGCCCATGGTTTATGGACCTCAAAAGAGGATTTGAAGTTCATAAACGACAATGCATACTTTGCGTTTTGTCCCAAGACATACATGAAGCTGGCTATGGGAAACGGAAACATTTACGAGCTTAAGGACAGCATTAACTACTCCTTTGGAACAGACGGTGCTGCAAGCTCAAACACGCTGAGTCCCCTGGAGCAATCAAGGATCTTTGCATTGAACGGAAAGAACATCACAGGAGATGCCGAAGGATTTAAAGCCTCCGAAATATGGCAGAGCCTCATGAACGGACACAGGGCGTTGAAATTTGAAACAGGCAGAATAAAGGAAGGCTGCCAGGCTGACCTTCTGGTGTGGGACCTTCAAAAGCCTAACACATTTCCGGTATACGATCCTCTTTCATCCATAATTTACAGTTCGGATGCAAACAACATAGTGCACACCATGGTGCAGGGAGAGTTTTTAAAGTATGACGGAAGGCTGAAGGGCGATGTGAAAGGTGTGCTTCAAAATGTCGGAGACATAAAAAATAGGATTCTTAAAAGGGGAACGGGAAAAAGCAAGATAAGCTATTAAACGGAGGAATTGTCAATGGATAGGGATGAAAAGAAAGTTACTCTTTGGACCAGGCAGGATGCCCGCAGCCTGGATGAGCTTCAGAAAAACGGAGTTATCCGCATCACCAGGTTTCATCTGGAGGAAAAGTTTGATTTGATTGCAGACCACATAATCTATCTGTACAAATGGTTTGTGGATGCAGCAGACAAGAGGGTTCCGAAGCCGCAAGGCGTGGAGTTTCCAATCTGGTGCTCCGTAAGCAGGGAATACATGCTTCGTCCCACAGACGGACAAATAGTCTATGAGCTTGAAGTGGACAGTTCAGAGATAATTTATTTTGACGGATTAAAATGGGACTACGTGCTGAACCACCACTACGTTCCCAAGAATGAAAAGGATGCAGATGATTACGCCCTGGAAATGAAAAATAAGGGATACAAGAACACATTTTCTTTCATTGACGAAAAAACCGCACATTTTTTTCCGCAGGAAAGAAAAAGGGTTATGGACAGCTGGAACAGGGTTTTCGAAATCGACAATTGGGACATTTTCAGGATTCAGGCAAACATCTGGGAAATTAGGCCTGAAATGATAAAGCAGATTTTAAGAGAGGATACAGCAATATGAACAATGATTCAGTTTTAAGCATGTGGAGCGAATATACCGCCTCATTGGCAACGGGAGCGGATATGGATCTTACATACAGCGCATGGCATTTCTGCGACAATGAAAAAGATGCCGATGAGCTTGCAGAATTGGTGTTGAACGGCACTAAAAAAGCAACGGCATCTCTTTATGCTTCCTATGAATTTGAAAACGAACAGCCCCCAAAAACCGGAAACCACAGCGTAATAACAGACTGGAAGGGCAATGCACGCTGCATAATAAAAACAACCGACGTACAGATAGTTCCTTTTAAGGATGTTACAGAAGAGTTCGCATCGGTGGAGGGAGAAGGTGACAAGTCGCTTAAGTACTGGAGAAATTGTCACTGGGATTATTTTTCAAGAGAGATGAAGGAAATTGGAAAAGGTGCTGACGAAGACATGCTGGTTGTTTGTGAAAAGTTTGAAGTTGTGCACAAATAATTAAATCAGGTACATTTTTGGGGGCACTCACCTCAGAAATCAAAAAAATTATATTAACAATATGTTAGTTATTACAAAAATGCATATCAATTTTTACAATTGTATTTAATATATTAAATCTTGTGATATAATGTTAAACGTGCTCAATGAGTGTTAGCATGCATATTTCAAGGCAATTATATAATTAAAAAAGAGGGGAAGAAAGAGGATGACTATGTTTATCCTCTTTCTTTGTTATTGAGTTATTACACAATTCAGAAAATGAATTCAGCAGTCACATAGGCCTCAACCAGCAGTTCTCCTGGAATAATTGGTGTAGGGGCAGCGAACAATGCTTCCCTTTGATAGGGCTGCACAGGAAATGGGCTGTTCTCGGTAATCTTAACTATTTCCGGTTCCGAACCAAGACGCAGGTTCATGGCTACGGAGCTTGCCTTTTGCATTGCGTTCAGTACGGCCAGGTTCAGCGCCTGCTGGTAGTACATTTCCATGTTTGAAGCTTCGAAGGCAATGAGCTCCACTACATTGGCACCTGCATTCACAGAAGCGTCGATGATGTTTCCTGCCATGTCCATGTTGCTAGTTCTGATTTCCACTATGTTTCTTACGGAATATCCTCTGTCTATCTGTCTCCCGTTTTCATAATCGTAGAGTTTGTCAATGGAATACTGGTATGTTTTGACGTTGGTGACACCCATCCTCTGCAGTACCTGAATTATTGTCTGCATGATTGTGGCATTGGCAGATTGTATTTCAACCAGGTTGCTACCGGTTGTCTGTGTGCCCAGGCGTATTACGGCTGTGTCAGGAGCAGCGTATACCTGGCCTTTGCCTGAAAAGGTCATTGTCCTGTTCCGGGGGCTGTTATCCATGTAAGATCTTGTCATATAAAAACCGCCTTTCTCTATTTTATTAAAGTATATTCAGAAACATAATTTATTTAACTTGCATTGTCATCTCGGGAGAAATAATGTTATAATTATCGGGAAGACTATTTAGGCCTGGTGGGAGATTTTCCCCCGGAAGCTAAAACGATGAGGAGGAAACTATGAAATTCTTGTGGACAACGATTCTTGTAAAGGACATGGAAGAATCATTGAAGTTTTACCAGGAGGTTGTTGGACTTAAACTTGCCGACAGGTTCAATGCGGGTCCTGGAATGGAAATATGCTTTTTGGGCGAAGGCGAAACAAAACTGGAGCTCATATTCAGCGAAAAGTTTAAGGATATAGAACCGGGTAGTGCGGTGACGCTGGGTTTCAAGGTCGAATCCCTTGATGAAGCACAAAAAATTGTAAGGGAAAATGAAATAGAAATAAAAACCGGTCCGATGCAGCCCAATTCGCACCTGAGATACTTCATCATCCTTGACCCAAACGGCGTAAAGGTGCAGTTTGCTGAACAAATGGATTAATGATGGCCGCGTTCATCGATAGTCAGGTTGAAGGATGAAAAAGATAATAATAGAGCATTTACACAAGCTTGAAAAAAAAGAACAGAAAATATTGAATGCCAAAAAAAGCTTAATTGATGAAAAACTTGAGCCCATCATGGAAAAAGTTGAATCCAAGGTACCGGAAAATGTGAGAAAAGCTATGGATGCCGCTTTTGACAAATCATTCAGACTCGTTTTCAGCAACGGAACAAAGTATATTGAGAAGCTGTACAACAAGGAAAAAATACAGTTTAACTACAACGTGAACGATTGTAAAATTGACAGGACAGCCAGCAGGAGGAACTTAAAGAAAATTGACAACCATGCACTGCAAAGCAAGTTTATAAACGCTTCGATTTCGGCAATAGAAGGAGCAGGCCTGGGTCTCCTGGGCATGGGGCTTCCGGATATACCACTTTTCACTGCGGTCATACTGAAGACGATTTATGAAATATCCTTAAGCTACGGTTTTGTCTATGAGCTGGACGATGAAAAGATATACATACTTAATTTAATATGCGCTGCTCTTTCCAAAGACGAAGAGCAGAAGATACTAAACAGCAGGGTTGATGAAATTTCTACCAGGATTGACAGCCACGTTCTAGTGGGTCTTAATCTGGATGATGAAATAACCCAGGCATCAAAAATACTGTCGGACTCCATGCTGGCTTCAAAATTCGTTCAGGGAATACCTGTTGTGGGAGCTGTGGGGAGCTTCACCAATTACAAAATAGTCAGCAGGATAAGTAAGTACAGTTCTATCAAGTACAAGAAAAGATATCTTAACAACAAAAAATAAAGCAAGGCGTACCTTGCTTTATTTTTTTATGCGCTGTGGACATCGAACAGCAAATGGAATTCGGCCTTTGAAACATCCCTGTAGATGCTTTCAATTTCAGGTTCAATCAAATCTTCGATTTTTCCGCCGTATTCGATCCTGGCACACACGCCGCAGCTGGAACTGAGTTTTCTGGGAACCGGCTGAAGTGTGCAGCCTATGCTTAATTTCTGCATTTTCTTTTCAAACTTTATGGCTCCGGAATGGGTGAAAAATACGATGGTGTATTTCATTTCTTTCCTTTCACTGACATTACGTCGCCATGCTCATCTGCCTCTACAGAATACCCACGGCTTGTAAGAAATTTTTTAACGTTTGTTTTTGAAGTGTTGTTGTCAACCAGGACTTCAATGGAATCCGGGTTTGAGTCCAGAGCCTTTTTAGTCATTAAAACAGGCTGCGGACATGACGTTCCGCATGTATCTATTTTCATAAGCCACCCCTAATTATTTTTTTTGATCATGTCTGAATTTGCCACCGAGCATACCAGAAGCAGTATAAGGCAGATAACAACTGCAACCTGTCCGTTTGCGGAAGGTCCCTTGGCGCTGGAAGCAAGGGAGAAGTTGTGAGCAACGGCAGCTCCTGAAATCATACCCATCACTGCCACGGCAGAGTCAGAGTTTCCTTCGCCTGAAAGTATCAGCTGTCTTAAGGGGCATCCTCCAAGCAATACGCTGCCCCAGCCCACCAGCAGCATTCCCAGGAAGTTCCACACTCCGTCGGTGTGGGCGATGGGCTGCTGCGCAAATCCAAACTTGAAGCTTCCCAATGCCATATTGCCTAAAGCCGTTACGACTATTATGGCTATGAATCCCAGCAGCAGGAAATCCTGATTGAACATTATTTTGTCCCTCATGCCTCCAACCATGCAAAGTCTTGTTTTCTGGGCCAAAATTCCTACAATAAGACCTGCAGCAAGAGAAATGTACATTGGCGCATACTGGCTCCCCGGTCCTTCCTTGCTGAAGAATATGAATGCCGGAGCCGCAAGTAAAAGAATCAAAAGACCGGCTGCAAATGCCGGCATAACGTATCCGTCAAAGTTTGATGTCCTGTAGTTTCTTTTCAGGGTGAAACCCTTGTTTAAAAATATGATTCCGATTGAAATACCTGCAGCAAAACCGGCCAGTCCAACAACTGCATTAAGGTCTCCGCCGCCTATTCTCAATACCATTCGCAATGGGCATCCCAAAAACATAAGAGCACCGATCATTACAGCCATTCCCATGAAGAATCTGGTGATGGGCGATGAACCTCCCTTTGACTGAAACTCCCTGCCTGCAGCTGCGCTGATAAAAGCCCCCAGTATGAGACCTATTATTTCAGGTCTGATGTATTGCACAACCTCAGCTCTGTGAAGTCCTAAGGCACCTGCAATGTCTCTTTCGAAGCATGCGATGCAAAATCCCATGTTTTTAGGGTTTCCCAGCGCAACCAGCACTACGGCAATGATTCCCACCACGCTGCCTGCAAAAATAATACCTTTTTTGCTTTCAAAAAAAGGTACCTTTTCTCTTAAATCCATGTCTTCTTTTTCCATTTATTCCTCCTAATATAAGTAATGCCAACATATGTATTATATTTCACAATCTTTTGGAAGTAAAATGAAATAAAGTTTCAAACAATGACCAAGCCATAAGAACAATTTATACAACAATTATGGATGATAAAACATGAATGGTGTGCTATAATTATAATAAAAACAGGAAAATGTAAAACAAATTAAATTAAAGCGGGGATGTTATGTTACGAATTGCAATTTGTGACGATGATAAATCGATTTGCATGCAGCTGGAAGAAATAATCCTTCTGGCAGGCGAAAAGTTAAATGAAAGTATTGAGACGGAAGTTTTCTACTCGGGAGAGGAGCTGTGCAGGTTTCTGGAGGATGGCAGCAGTTTTGACGTCATTTTTCTCGACATCGAAATGAATAAAATAAACGGTGTGGAAGTGGGAAAAAGGATACGGAATGACCTCAACGACGAGGTTACTCAGATAGTCTATGTTTCCGGGAAGGAAAGCTATGCTATGGAGCTTTTTGAAATAAGGCCTTTGAATTTCCTGGTAAAGCCGGTTTCGGAAGAAAAGGTGGAATCTGTTTTGACCAGGGCCGTAAAGCTTCTTGGAGACGGCAGAAGGTTTTTCGAATACAAGAACGGAAGCGTGAATTTCAGCGTTCAGGTTGGTGATGTTTTATACTTTGAAAGCGAAGGAAGAAAGGTCAACATCATCCTCATGGACGATGTGAAAAGTTTTTACGGAAAGCTTTCTCAAGTAGAGGAACAGCTGAACAGCCAGGACTTTATCATGATACATAAAAGCTATCTCATAAACTTCTCCCATGTCATCGAATATACTTATGAATATGTGAAGATGTCCAACAAGGAAGTGCTGACCATAAGCCAGAACAACAGGAAGGCAGTGAGGGAGCGGCTGCTCGACAGAAAGCAGAGGGGTCATCATGACTAACAATGTTATCATAGTCTACCTTATAACAAATGTTTTCAGCACATACACAATTTACAGGTTCATGGCGATTTTTTTTGACTGCCGTGAAACCGACAGAAGAGTTGAAAGCATCTCATATATAATGTATTTCTTTGTAAACAGTCTACTTTTCATCGCATTCAACAATATGGCATTGAATGTGGCCTCCAACCTGGTGATGTTTTTTCTTTTGACCTACAACTATGAAGCAACCTTCAGGACACGGCTCATTGCCTCGGTGTCAATATACACCATTTTAATGATTATTGAAACGCTGGTTGTTCTGATTATGGGATATTTCGACATAACCGTCATGTCAATGGACAGAGATCTGCCGGTGATCTCAGGGATGATAAGCATAAAGATACTTTCATACACAGTGATGCTTTTCCTCTCGAATTTCAAGATGGTTAAGAACAACATCAACGTATCATACCTTCACTGGCTTTCAATATTTGTAATTCCTGCTGGCACCCTTGTTTCGGCTCTTATGCTTATAACTGAGGTACATTCGGAAAACATTGCCGGCATGATAGTTAGCATTGTAATACTGTTTGTCATCAACGTGTTCGTGTTTTATTTCTATGATGCTCTCATGAGGTCATATGATGAAAAAATGGAAAAAGTGCTGCTGCAGCAGCAAAACAGCGCATACTTGAAGCAGCTGGAAGTAATTAACCAGTCCCAGGAAAACTTAAGGGTATTGAGACATGACATAAAAAACCACGTTATGTCCCTGAAGTCTCTCATGGAAAGGGAAGACTGCGAAGGGATGTCGGATTACCTTGCCACTTTGTCAGATTACATCAACTATTCAGGCGAATATTCCAAAACCGGAAACGCTGAAATTGATTCAATCATCAACTACAAGATGGACAAGGCTAAATTATACGGCATAAAGACTGAAATAAATCTTAGCATACCTGAGAAACTTAACATAAGACCCTTCGACCTGAGCGTGGTATTCGGAAACCTCCTTGACAACGCCATTGAAGGGGCTTCCAGGTCAAAGACCGAAAAGATGGTAAAGGTTTCAGCAGAACTGGAAAACAATGTTTTGTATATTAACATAGCAAACACTTATGACGGAAACCTTAACTACAAGAACGGCAGGCTGGAGACGTCAAGTGAGGACAAACAGCGCCACGGCCTTGGACTTGTGAGCGTAAAAAAGTCTCTGGAAAACTACAACGGAACCATGTCCATCCGCCACAGCAAAGGCATGTTTTATGTGGATGTACTCATCTACAACAGCGCTGGCGTGCAGCGTTGAGTTTTTACATCAGGGCATATTAATTATTACAAAACGGGGCACAGCGATATTTTTTGTGATATTATAGTCAGGATAAATGTAAATGGAGGAATACCTTGGGAATAAACGAATATTTCAATAAAGTGTACACAATAGCTTTCAGGCTTACCGGCGAAGCGGGGGCAGCCGGAGAAATGGCTGAAGCTGCAATTGAAAGTTCTTCCTTGGAGTTTTCCAAAGATGGAGAAGTTCCTTCAGTTGCTCTTAAGCATGCAGCATCGGAGGTTATGCGTATATTTCTTGCGAAGCCTGAAATGAATTATGTTCATTTTTCTGCAGACAATAACGACACTAACACCGTTTGCGGTGCAGTTCTTTCGTTAGAACCCGTAAACAGGGTTGCAATCGTGTGGAGAGACATGCTTGACTACAGGATAGATGATCTGGCAGAAGCCTGTGGGTACACAAAGCACGGCCTGTACAGGGAGCTTAACAGAGCAAGAATGCATCTTAAAACCAGGATAGGGGAAAAAATTAAGAATGCGGGGTAATTATGAATGAGAAAACATACGAATTTGATGCAGAACTGAAGAAGGTTCCGGATATTGACGGAGCATATGTGGAGTTTCCTTACGACGTCAGAGAAGAGTTTAACAAGGGAAGAGTGAAGGTCCATGCCACATTTGACGGTGTGGAATACGAAGGAAGCCTTGTGAGAATGGGAACACCCGGTCATATTATCGGCGTCAGGAAGGATATCAGACAAAAAATTAAAAAGGAACCCGGCGATACGGTTCATGTTACTATAAGAGAAAGATGATTTAAATGACAGCGTATGCTGTCTTTGTTTTCTTTATTTTTTGTTTACAGGGAGGTCTTATGGGAAAAAGAAAATTAGTTGCAGCGTTGTTTGCAATTGTGGTTTTAAGCCAGACTTTAACTTCATGTTCCACCAATGACAAAAAAGTAGAAATTGAAAAACCTGCAGAGGACATTCAAAAGGAAGTTCCGAAATCATGGGAAATGGATATGTCCGAATACACGGTTCATGTGGATTACAGCCTTCCTGATTTTAAACCGGATGCAGAAGAATACAGCGTCAAAAAAGACTTGTCAGACCTGTTTAATGCAGGCCAGTTTGACGGTTTCACCGAAAAACAGAAAACGTCTATTTCCGAGGACGGTTTTGTGGTGCTTGAACCAAGCTACGAATTTGCAAAGCTGCACCACGTGTATGAAAGTTCCCTGTATAAAAACATACCAACTTTCATAACCGTTGATTCAGCCCTGCACATGTACCATCTGTACTATGACAGTTCGCTGAAGATGGTGGAAGCATCATCCCTGTCAGACAAGCTAATAAGTCTTTCTAAAAACATGCTTCATGAAAGCCTGGAAGCCTATCTAAATGAAGAATACTCTGTTTTGAAGGAAGAGCTGAAATTCGTGTCGTCATACTTTCTTACAGGTGCAATGCTGCTGGATGCGGACATTCAGGATGCTGACGTGCCTGAGGAAATTAAAGCCCTGTCAGAAGAGGAAATATCTCTCATACAGTCATCAGAGGGATTCAGCAAGTCACCCACACTGAAGAAGGATATGGACTATTCCCAGTTCACCGTAAGGGGACATTACGCAGGCAACGAAGTGCTGGAAAGGTATTTCAGGGCAATGATGTGGTACGGACTTGCAGGGTTTCCGGTGTTTGACGAGACAAAAGAGGAGCCTGTGCTGGATATTGACAGCATGGTCAAATCCATGATTATAACCTGCCTCACTCTTAAAAGCGAGGAAAGCTTCAAAGATTACGAAAATATATATTCCACCACGGCTCTGTATGTGGGGCTGTCCGACGATATCGGAATCTTCAGGCTAAGAGAGCTTGTCACTAATGTCTACGGCAAGGATCCCGATTTGAGGCTGTTTAAGGATGAATCATACCATGATGAGCTTTTAAAGGAAGCGCTGCTGCTGCCAGAGCTTGAAATAAAGCCAAAATACAGTTCTGTAAATGCTGCTGCCGGCAGGCAGTTCAGATTCATGGGGCAGAGGTATTCCTTTGACGCAGAAACATTGCAGAATCTCATGGAGCCGATACTTAGGCCGGTGCCTTCAGGTCTTGATGTTGCAGCAGCTCTTGGCAGCGAAAGAGCAGAAGAGCTGCTGGATAAGTATTATAAGCCGAAGGAAATGTGGGGCGGATACGAGACGAATCTTAACCTCATGAAGGAAAAGCAGGCAGGATTTACGGATGAACAGTGGAGCAAAGACCTGTACAAGGGGTGGCTGTGGTGCATAAAATCCTCAGCTTCGAGCTTTGCTGACATGGAAGGAATGCCTGGCTTCATGAGAAGCGAAAAATGGACGGATAAGAACATTCACACTGCACTGGGAAGCTATGCCGAACTAAAGCACGACTCCATACTTTACATGAAACAGGCTGTGGCCGAAATGGGAGGAGGACCTGAATTCATTCCGTACAACTACGTGGAACCCAATGTTGAGGTGTACGCAAAACTAAAGTGGCTTGCACAGTATACCAAGGAACACCTGAATATAAGAGGCATGCTCAACGAACCGTCATCAAACGTTCTAGACAGCATGATTGAAGCATATGACACGCTCATGACCGTGTCTGTAAAGGAACTGACAAATGTGGCGGTAACCGAAGAAGAAAACTACAGGCTTTACACCTACGGCGGCAGAATAGATTCCCTGGTTCAGATTATAAACAGCATGATGTGGGAAGAAAACATAGATACAGGAAACGAATACACCACGGCACTCATTGCAGATATTGCCACAGTTGCTCCAAGTGAAGCATATCCTTATTCAAGCTACCTTGAAATAGGAAACGGCCTTCCACTTGAGATTTACGTGGCGTGCAGAACAAACGGCAAGACGTACCTTGCCAAAGGGGCGCTGTTCAACTACTATGAGTTTCTCACCCAAGAAAGGCTTACAGATTCAAAGTGGCACAGCATGATAGGGGTGGAAAAACATGCCATGGTGTATAATCCAAAGACCGGCAGCTATGAAGAAAGTGAAGTCACGGACGAAAACAATATTCAGTCTGTTCCGGACAATCAGGACTACTTTGAGATAATGGAAATGAAAGAACCTGTAGAGATGGTTTCAAAGCCTGAATGGACTTACTCGTTCATATCCGGTGAAGGAAACCATGTGACAATACAGGGAGACATTAACCCTGACTGGTCCAAGTGATGAAGAAATGCATTGCAGCGATTTTGATAATTGCAGCGGCGGCTGCCTGGTTCCTGAACAGGCAGCCTGAGTTATGCATAAACGTGGACGGAAAAATCCTGAAGCTGCATGAATCGGGAGGATTTATTTTAACATCCGGCGGGTTTTCGCAGCAAAAACTTATGGATGAACGGCTGTTAAGCTTCAAAACTTATGACATTGACGGGGACTCAAGCCAGGAGATAATTGCCCTTACATCGGGAAATTATGAAGGGTATGGTAAAGATGTTGTTTTCTACGATATTTATGAAGAGTCGGGAAACATTATTGCCGAGGAAATGTACAGGGAGGATTTCTCAGGCTTAAAACCCTGGAAGATTGATGTGTGCCGCCTGGAAAGTGACAGCCAGGCAGACATATTAATAGGAGTGCAGAAAGACACCACGTTTTACAGCCAGGTTAGAAGAAGACCGTTTTTTTATTCGTGGGACGGCGAAAAACTAGTGAAGAAATGGCTAGGTTCGTACTTCAGCACGTGGGATTTGAAGGACATAGCTTTCGGGGATTTTTTCGGACTGGGATTTGATGCTGCCGCTGTGCTTGAGGAAAACGAAAACGGCCAATACAGGATTGGATTTTATCACTTTGCAGGTTTCGGCTTTGAAAACATGAACACAAGCGGGATTTTTAACCGCGTCAAGTCAATAAAAACCGTAAAACAAGACGGCAGGGAATATGCTGAGCTTGATTTTTACGGACTGAATAAAAGCATCTTATTGAATCATTAGGAGAGTGAAATGAAAAAGATTTTTACACGAAAAAGGGCAATTATTTTGCTGATTGCCGCTGCAGTAATTATTGCATTATTTTACAGGAAATCAAAAGGGAAGACAGAACCAGCCTTTGCAGCAAATGTTTCTAATTTGGAGAAAAAGACAATCGAGCAGATTATTTCTGTCAAGGCTCCCCTGGAGGGAGTGGAAAAGGCAGAGGTTGTGTCTGCCTTAAACTATGAGATAATCGACATAAAGGTCAAGGAAGGGGACATTGTGACCAAGGACCAGGTGCTGGCCGTTCTTGACAAGGAAGAGCTGGAAAAGGAAATTCAGGCTGAGGAAAACCAGCTGGAGCTTGTAATTCTTCAGCAGCAGGAAAAACAAAGAACCATGCAGATTGAATACGACAAGGCGCTCATGGAACTTATAAGTCTGGAAGACAACATGGAAAGCAGCAAGACACTTTACGAAAACGGAATCATAACCGAAGAGTCATTCAAAAAAATCGAAACCAGCCTGGCTGAAACAAAAAAGAACATTGAAAGCTACAATGCATCAAACGGAAGGGTTAGCCTAAGCCCTGCGGAGGAAAAGCAAATTGAAATACAAAAGCAGGATCTTGAACGGAAAAAAGAGGACATGGATAAGCTCTACATCAAAAGCCCCATTGACGGAACGGTGACCAGAGTAAATGTGAACATCGGAAGATATGCAAAAGACACCGAGGACGAAAAGGCAATGTTTGTGGTGGAGAATCTTTCTAAACTTCAAATGAAAGTTTCAGTGAGCGAATTTGACATAGGAAAAATAAAAAAAGGTCAGGCAGCTGAAATATATTCTGATATTCTTGGAAGTGATTTTGCAGATGGAACAGTGGCAAGAATTTCTCCAACAGCAGAGCAGAAGGACAACAACGACATGGAAAGGGTCATACCCGTGCTGATTGAAGTGACGAAAAAACCTGAAAGCCTCATAGCAGGCGTGGCTGCCACAGCCAAAATAAAGGTTGACAAATCAGAAGATGTATTTGCTGTTCCATCAGGTGCAATACTTCAGGATGAAAACGAACAAAGCAGGATTTACGTTGTTAAGGATGATGGAACTCTTATGACCATACAGGTAGAGACAGGTCTTGAGACAGACCTTGAAACGGAAATATCAGGCAGCGGCCTTGAAGAAGGAATGAAGGTTGTAGTAAATCCGGATTACACGCTGACCGACGGCATGGCGGTAAAGCAAAACGAAGAAAAAGAATAGGTATGGCCATGGAAGAGTTAATTACAATAAAAGATCTGAATAAAATATACAGCACCGGTTCTGTGCAGGTGCATGCCCTGAAGAATGTGAACCTAGAAATAAAAAGAGGAGAATTCATAGCCATCATGGGACAATCGGGCTCTGGAAAATCAACTCTTATGAATATTCTGGGCTGTCTCGACAGGCCTTCCTCCGGCAGGTATGTTCTGGATTCTCTGGAAATAGATAAGCAAAACGCAGATGAACTTTCGCTCATCAGAAACAAAAAAATAGGATTTGTGTTTCAGGCATTCAATCTCATACCCAGGACCAGCGTCTTAAGAAATGTGGAGCTTCCCATGATCTATGCCAGAGTGAAGTCTTCCGTCAGAAGGGACAGGGCACTGGAGCTTCTTGAAAAAGTCAATCTTAAGGACAGAATAAACCACATGCCTAACGAGCTGTCGGGAGGCCAGAAGCAAAGGGCAGCCATCGCCAGGGCACTGGCAAACAATCCTCCCATCATTCTTGCTGATGAGCCTACCGGAAACCTTGATACCCAGTCGTCGGAAGAAATAATCGAAATCTTTGAAGAGCTCAACAGGGAAGGATGTACAGTCATACTTGTAACACACGAACCTGACATCGCTTTGCACGCAGAAAGAGTCATATTGTTTAAAGACGGTCAGATTGTCAGTGACACCAGGAAGGAAGGTGAGCACAGTGTGGTTTGAAAACGTAAAAATCGCATTTTTGTCAATATTGTCCAATAAAATGCGCTCGCTTCTGACAATGCTTGGGATTATAATAGGAATAAGCTCCGTCATCGCAATAGTGTCCATAGGAGACAGCATGAAGGGCGTCATGGATGACATATACAAGGGCATAGGCAAAAACAGAGCCGTGTTGTATGTAGGAAACATAGACAATTTCAGGTCCACGGATTTTTTTTACAATGAAGACATCAAGCTTCTGAAGGAAAGATTCAAAGATAAGATTGTGTACATGGGACCAAACGAGAATCTGAGAAGCGACGTTACAGTAAAAAAAGATACGGTTAAGCTGAGGATGGCCTGCATAGACGGCGGGTACGACAAGGTTCAGGACATAAAGATGCTTTACGGCAGAATGATAAGCAAGAGCGATGTGGACAGAAAGGCAAGGATTATTGTCCTGGAAAAGGAAGCAGCAATTAAGCTGTTTGGAAGAGAAAACGCCACGGGAATGACAGTGAGGGTTAAAATTGAAAACAGCATGGAAGACCTTCTTGTGGTAGGAGTGTACAAAGATGAGCAGTCGCCTGTTCTGTCACTGCTGCAGGGACAGGATGTCTATGAGGACAGCTTCGTGCCATACACCATGGCCTTTTCGTCAGGTTATGGGTTTTACAGCCTTGATGTGTTTGTAAATGAAGATTTTTCAGTGGAACCTGTAGGGAAGGAGATGCTTAAATTCATAGCAAATCTTAAAAACAGGACAGAAGAAAACTATATGTTTTACACTGTTGAAGAGGATCAGGCTCAGGTGAACAGCATAGTCGGAGGCCTATCAATAGCTGTAGCCTGCATTGCCGCCATATCCCTGGTGGTAGGCGGAATAGGAATAATGAACATAATGCTGGTGTCTGTGACTGAAAGGACAAGGGAAATCGGAATTAAGAAGGCACTGGGAGCCAGGACCAAGGATGTGCTGTTTCAGTTTTTGATTGAATCGGCAACGCTTTCTGCCATAGGAGGAGTTGCAGGAACGGCGCTTGGAATAGGACTTGTAACTCTGGGAGGATCATTCATATCCATACCGATCGTTGTAAATCCTGCTGCTGTTGTGGCGGCAGTTATATTTGCAATGGTAATAGGTATATTTTTCGGTTATTACCCGGCCAGGAAGGCAGCAAAGGCAGATCCTATAGAAGCGCTGAGATATGAATAATTAAGTTAAGGAGACATTATGCTGAAAAAATTATCGGAAAGAATTTACTATCTGCCTCACAACCAGGAAACAGACAGACCCATATTGGGGTACATAAAGGGAGAAAAGTACTGCCTCATGGTGGATGCAGGAAATTCCAGGAAGCACGTTGAATTGTTCATGAGTGAAATTTCAAAGGAAGGCTTGAAATATCCGGACTTTGTTGCAATAACACATTCACACTGGGACCATACATACGGCATGGACGCCATTGATGCTCCGTCCATTGCATGCACATACACCAATGAACATCTTAAAGCTATGAGTAGTTGGGAATGGTCTGATGATGCCATGAAGGCGAGACTTAAAAGCGGAGAGGACATAGAGTTCTGCGACACAATGATACGAAGGGAATATGAAGATAGAACCAAAATAACCGTTAAGACTGCAGATATCGTGTTTGAAGAAAATCTCCACATGGATCTTGGGAATGTACGCTGCAGCATAATGAGGCTTGAAAGTTCCCATGCGGATGACTGCTGTGTGGTTTATGTTCCATCTGAAAAAACGGTGTTCATCGGCGACATTATAAGCGAGGACTTCCATCACGGCGAGCCAGTATACTACAGGGATAAACTGAAGAGCCTCACAGAAAATCTAAGGAAAATGGATTTTCACACTGCTCTGTTCGGCCACATGGAGCCATTAAGCAAGGAAGAGCTCATAGGGTGGCTGGGGGAAACAGAAATCGAAGTGGTTGAATAACAGATTATCGGGCTGTTGCATTAAGTACATTTACTAATGCAACAGCCCCTTATTTGTTATTATTTTCCTGTTCAGCGTGAGAACCTTACATGTTACAATGTATTAATATTTGAATTTTAAAAACAGGGTATAACAATCCGTAGGAAATTATTTGTTGGAAGTTGAAAGGACATCGTATGACTCTCATAGGAATCATAGAAAAAAAGAATGGTAAGGATGCAACCATATTAATAAAAAAGGAGCTGCCCTGCAAGGACAGGTGCAGACATTGCTCCGCAGGTTGCCATCTTTATTCCGAAAGGATAGTAACACAGGTGACAGATGATTTGCAGCCGGGAGACCGCGTGGAAATTGAGGCCAGAGGCGAAGCGGAGAAAGCAAACAGGCTGATGCAGTATCTGCTGCCGCTGACGCTTATGGCAGTTTCCATTGCTGCAGTGCAGGGGATTAGTGTTTTTAAGAACAAGGAAGCTTTTTCGGCCCTTGGGGTGTTTTTTTCACTGGTTGCATCGCAGCTGGTTATTTACCTGCATGACAGACGCAGGATGAAGGAAAAAGCATCAAAATTTTTAATAGGCAAAAAATTGTCTGACTACTAGTTTACGTTCAAGCAAAGCAATAATCTGAATAAAAAAATGAAACGAATTACAAATAATCGTTTCATTTTATTTTTCTTACGGAATCTCTAACCACTATTTCCGTATCCAGTGTGATTGTCTTCAGGTTCCCGGAACTGCTCCTGCTGCCCGGAGCCTTTTTCAGCCTTTCTTCAAGAAGCTCCATGGCCTTGTAACCCATCTGGTAATTGGGCTGCCTTACGGTTGTAAGGGATGGCTCCACAAGGCTTGCCATGTATATGTCGTCATATCCCATAACACCTACGTCCTTTGGTATGGAATATCCGTTTTCCTTCAGTTCTTTCATTGCTCCGATTGCAATCAGGTCATTTCCGCAAAATATCGCATCGAACTTCTCATTTTCCTCCAGAAGTCTCTTTACGCCTTCACGTCCCCATTCAATCCTGTATTCTCCGTACTTCACCAGATTTTCACAGAATTCAATGTTGTTGTCCTTCAAAGCTTTTCTGTATCCTTCAAGCCTGTCGTAAGCTGTTCTTGTTTTCAGTGAACCTGAAAGGTAGGCTATTTTTTTATAGCCGTTTTCTATAAGATAGTTCACTGCCCTGCAGGCTCCGCTGGCATTGTCCACTAGGACTTTGCCGCATATGTTGTCATTGTCGAAATCTCTGTCTATGAGGATGATTGGAACCTTGCACCTTTCAAGTACCTCAGACATTTTCTCGCTGCTTGAAGAATGGGCTATGATAATGCCGTCTGCCATTTTTTTTGTCAGCGATTCAATATATTTTTCTTCAACTTCCAGCTTGTCATCGGAATTACAGAATATTATGCTGTATCCTGACTGATTAGCTTTGTCTTCTGCGCCTCTGGCAATACCCGGGAAAAATGGGTTCATGATGTCAGGCAGAACAAGACCTATTATGTGAGTTCTTTGGGTCACAAGGCTTCCAGCCATGGCATTGGGTATGTAGTTGTACTTTTTGACAACATCCAGCACCCTGTTTCTTGTGGCTTCTGTTATATTTTCATCCTTTTTGTTTATGACCATTGATACGGTGGCAATGGACACATTGGCTTCCTTAGCTATTTCCTTAATGGTAATTTTCATTTTTCAGTCCTTATTTAAACGTTTATAGATTATAAATCTAAATTAATTAAAAGTCAACATATATTGAAAACATTTACAGTGGATGACGAATAACATAATTGAAATTCCATCATAATTTGTGTTATAATTGATTGTTGCAGCCAATAATCCCGGCAAACGGGCTGCGAAACGGTAAAGTGGCGGTGAGAATGATGACAAATAAGATTCTGAAAAATCCGGAATATTTTGAAATAAAGGACGATAAAAGCTGCAGTGTTTACTGCGGCTGCAATCAGGAATGGTATGCAAGAAAATGGCAGAGAATGGCAGGCTGCGGGCCTACGACAGCTTCAAATATCGTAATATACTGCAACAAGGTAAAGCACATCGACAAGGGAAGCGCCATATCCATAATGAATGAAATGTGGGATCACGTAACTCCCACCTTAAGGGGTGTGAACACCACAAAGATATTTTACGAGGGATTCTTGTCCTATGCAGACAGCAACGGAAGAAAGGCTGACTTTGAAGTGCTGGATATACCGAAGGATGCGGCGAACCGGCCTTCTTACGAAAAAGTAATTGACTTCATAAAAGGATCCCTGGAAGAAGATATTCCCATTGCATTTTTAAATCTGTGCAATGGAGAAGAATGCCGCCTTGACAAATGGCACTGGGTTACATTGATTTCTCTCAGCCTGGAAAAGGACAAGATATTTCATGCTCAGATACTGGACGAGGGGATGATAAAAACAATCGACCTGGATTTATGGTACAGGACCACAACCTTAGGAGGAGGATTCGTATCATTTTCCATGATATGAAGAAAGCGCATGTCAATTTTAATGGCGTGCGCTTATTATTTAAAAGGTATTCGTTTTTTGCATCCTGTGTTATAATATATTCATTAAACTCAAGAGGTACTGTATGAATAAGGAGAGGTTAACCAACTTGATATATTTGGCCAAAGTGGTTGCAATATGCGGAACATCAACTGTACTTTCGCTGATTATGAACAGCTTCGGCATAGGGAAGGAAAATTCACTGATGGTTTTTATTGTCGGAGTTCTGGCTGCCACAACCGTTACAAGAGGATACATATACAGCGGTCTGGCAGCAGTACTAAGCGGTCTTTTGTTCAACTATTACTTCACTGAGCCCTACCACAGTCTGAAAATAAGCAATACCCGTGATTTTGTGCTCATAGTGTTTTTCCTCATGGCTTCCCTCATTGCAAGCACAATTACTACAAAGCTTCAGAAGCAGACGCAGGCTGCAAAAAGAAACGAAAGAACAGCAAATCTCATGTACGAGGTCACAAAAGGCTTTCTTAATGTTACAGGCAAAGAAAATGTAATAATAAAGGGTATTAACTATATAAAGGATTACACGGGATACGGCTGCTATGTTAAGCTTGATGCAGACCACAGGGTTTTCAGCACCGAAGGTCTTCCGGAATGCACTGATGACTGCAGGGAAGGCATGCACATCATCCCGATAAAGGGAATTGCCAAGAAAATAGGAGTCATGCACATTGCAGCCGTGAGTTCCGGCATAATAAAGGAAAACGAAATGATAATCAAGGCCATAGTGTACCTGATGGCTATTGTTCTTGACAGAGAGTTCATAAACGAGGAACGGCACAACATAAAAATCGAGATGGAAAGCGAGCATTTGAAAAGCACGCTCTTAAGAAGCATCTCACACGACCTTCGAACACCGCTTACAGGTATACGGGGAGCAGGAGAGCTCATACTTGAAAGCTATGATAATCTGGATTCAAAGTCGGTGAAAAAGCTTGCCTGTGACATATGCGACGAATCAACATGGCTGATAAATACCGTTCAGAACATCCTTGACATGACCAGGTTCAGCGAAGGGCACATTGTGCTTAAAAAGGATTACGAAGCAGTCGATGACATAGTGAGCCAGACCATAACCCATGTTCCGCACCTTGCTTCATCAGGAAGGCTTCATGTGGTGGTACCTGAGGATATAATACTTGTTCCTGTGGAAGGAAGACTGATTGTCCAGATGCTTGTGAATCTGCTGGACAATGCATACAAACATGCAGGAGATGAAGCGCAGATTTTTTTAAGGGCTTACACCCGTGAAAATTATGCTGTTTTTGAAGTTTCTGACAACGGTGTTGGCATAGATCCGGACATAATGCACAAGATATTTGACGGGTTTGTGACTATACAAAAGAGCAAGATTGCAGACTCGCATTTGGGTGTGGGGCTGGGCCTTTCCATCTGCAAGGAAATTGTCACTGCCCACAGAGGAACCATCACTGCAAAAAACAAAGAAACTGGCGGAGCATTGTTTACGGTCATGCTTCCCCTGGAGGTTTAATATGGCTGCAAAGATACTGGTAATTGAAGATGACAACAAAATAATCAACTTTGTTACAATGGCTTTAAAGGCTAAAGGTTATTCCATTCTCACAGCAAGAAACGGCAATGAAGGGATATTAAGCTTCTGCACGGAAAACCCCGACATAATGCTTCTTGATCTGGGCCTTCCGGACATAGACGGGGTAGAAATAATAAAACAGGTAAGGAATGTTTCGAACATCCCGATGATAATAGTATCAGCCAGAGAGCAGGACTCAGACAAGATATCAGCTCTAGATGCAGGAGCCAACGACTATGTGACAAAACCATTTTCCATGGGAGAGCTCATGGCCAGAATCAGAGTCATGGAAAGGCTCATAGAAAGGGAGACGGCGCATGTGCCTGAAAGCGTGTACAAATTTGACTGCCTGACAGTTGACAGCGAAAAACACAGGATATTGGTGGACGACACCGAAGTTCATCTGACTCCCATTGAATACAAGCTTTTGCTTCTACTTATTGCAAACAGAGGAAAAGTTGTCACACACAGCCAGATATCAAAAGAAGTCTGGGGATACGGAGAAGAAGGAGATTCCAAGAGCATACGTGTGTTCATGGCCAGCCTCAGAAGAAAAATCGAAAAGGATACTTCTAGCCCGCGGTTTATCCTCACTGAAATAGGTGTGGGATACCGTTTTGCGGAAGAATGAAAAGCGCCCGCCAGGGCGCTTATATTATAGACTGTTTGTAAACTTCAGGACATCTTCAGATCTTCCGAGAACAAGTATCAGGTCGTCTTCCTTGAACATGTAATCTGCCTTGGGAAGCGTCACTACGTTGCTTCCGTTTTTTATGAGCAAAATGTTCAGGTGGTACTTCTTTCTTACGCTAACTTCTTCTATGGTTCTTCCAGTCCAGCTTTTCATTATGGGAATTTCGAATATGGAATAATCGTTTGTTATGGAGAAATAATCCAGCACGTTATTGGCACTGCATCTGATGGCAAGTTTTTCAGCCATGTCCTTATCGGGATACACAACTTCATCTGCTCCGTTTTTCAGCAGAAATTTTGCCTGTATGTCCCTGCTTGCCTTGGATATTACGTACTTGGCTCCTAGATCCTTCAGCAGCGATGTTATTTCAAGGGACGACTGGAACGTGTCTCCGATGGTTACGAAGCATACATCAAAGTTTCCAACTCCAAGGGCTCTGAGTACATCTTCCTTGGTGCAGTCGCCAATCTGAGCATCAGGAACCTGGCTGGCCATGTCTTCTATTATTGCCGCATCTTTGTCTACTATCATGACATCATTTTGCAGATCTATCATTTTAAGTGCCAAATGACGTCCGAAGGCACCCATTCCTATTATCAATACTGATTTCATAATATTCTCCTATCCAATTATAATTTTTTCCAGCGGTCTGCTGAGGGGAGCCGGTTCTTTCCTTTCAGCAAGAACCATAGCTACGGAAAGAACGCCGACCTTTCCGCCATACATCAAGAGCATTATCAAGGCTTTGGAAATCAGGCTCAGGTTCGATGTTATGCCCAGAGACAGTCCAACGGTGCCAAGGGCCGAGAACACTTCAAACATTACCTCGGTCAGAGTAAAGTTCTGCATGGAGCAGATGAGAAATACTGCCGAAATAGCTGCAAACATGTAGATGATGGTTATGGCACTGGCCTTTTTCAGCGCGTCGCTTTCAAGTCTTTTCTTAAATGCTGAAATTTCAGTGCTTTGTTTTGCGTTTGACAGCGCTCCGATGAGAAGCACCGCAAAGGTGGTTGTCTTGATTCCGCCTGCAGTTGATCCAGGGCTTCCCCCGATGATCATAAGAATTATTGTGAGCAGCGTGCCGCCTTCGGATAACCCGTTCTGGCTAATGGTATTAAATCCTGCGGTTCTGCTGGTTACTGACTGAAACATGGATGCCATCAATCTCTGTCCAAGGCTCAGGCCAGCCATGCCGCTTTCTCTCTCAACTATGAAGAACAAGATGGCGCTTCCGAATATGAGTATGAGGGTTGCCGTGAGAACAAGCTTTGTATGCAGGTGGTAATGTTTATAATCAAGCTTTTTGTTTGCTATGTCATCCCAAACCACAAAACCTAAACCTCCAACAACTATTAAGGCCATTACGGTGAAGTTAACCGCAGGGTTGTCGTAAAAGTGTGTCAGCGAAGAATTTTGTCCGTACTTGCCCATCAGGTCGAAACCTGCATTGCAAAATGCTGATACGGAATGGAAAATTCCGTTGTAAAGCCCTTCCTTGAAGCCCATCTGTCTGTAAAAGCTCAGTGTAAGCACTGCGGCGCCAATGCTTTCAAAAATTGCAGTCCTTATGATGATTTTCTTTACCAGAAGCACAATGCCTCCCAGTTTCATGGTGTTGGCTGATTCCATCAGAAGCCTTCTTTCCTTGAGTCCTATCCTCCTCCTCAAAAACAGAGAAAACAGGGTTATTACCGTCATGAAGCCGAGACCGCCTATTTGAATCAATAATAGTATAACGGTCTGACCGAAAAGCGACCAGTGCGTATAAGTGTCGTAAATGACAAGACCAGTTACGCAAAAGGCCGAGGCAGCTGTGAAAAGTGAATCCGAAAATGGTGTTGGTATTCCTTCCCTGGATGAAATGGGAAGGCTCAGCAGAAGTCCTCCCATAAAAATTATGGCAAATGTGCCGAACACTATTATTTCAGTATAATTAAGTTTTATTTTTTTAATTGCAAACATGGTTTCCCCCTAGCTGTATTTAAGTAATGTCAGTGCAATTTCAGATGGTGAAATATCGCCTGAGAAGATTACAGGAATAAGGTTTTCTTCGTATATTTTTCTGTTGTGGGGCTGGTTGCATACAGCCAGCACCTTTTTTATATCCATCATTTTTATACCCATGGCGCAGACGGTCAGGTTGTCTAGGTCGGAGCATCCTGCGGCAATCAGGTATCTGTAAGAACGTGACATGTCTATATTGTTTATGTCATGAACTGAGTCGGAGCTTATGCCTAAATCATTCAGGGCGTCGGAAATTTCCGTGGCAAATTTCATGTTTCCGTAAATCAAGGCATCGTATTCGACAATTTTTTCGGCAGAATTGAGTGCCGCCATGTCGCTGCCCTTTAGCTCAGCAGCTTTATGTAATTTATGATAATGTGAATATCCCATAAACAACAAAGCAAACAATATGATTCCTGCTAATATTACCATAAGACACCTCCTTTTGTATATATTTTAGCAGAATTTCTGTTAAATTGGTGTTAAGGTTGTCGACAAGGTGTTAAGATTGCATAAGTATGGTGTCAATACCTGGGGCTTTCGTCCTAAAACGGGTTAATGACATATGTTTATGACTTATGTTTATTTCGCGTGATATTGACTAACATATGCAATAATGGTATCATGATGTTGTTCTCTGTTAATCTTGCGAACAAATTTGTAGTATTTTTAACAACTTAATACTTTTCATTGACGGAAAACTTTTGCTTGTTATTTAGCATTTTAATGCTGAATATAGATCATACTTGGAGGGTATCATGAAAAAATTAGTTTCTATCACGGTATGCCTTGATGCTTTTAAGCATGGCTGCATGTGCCAAGGAGGAAGCTCCCAAAGCTGAAACCTTGACCGGTGTCGGTAAAGGTTTTGGGGGAGAAGTTACCGTTACGGTAACAAGAGAAGGGGACAAAATTACAAACGTAGTGGCAGTTGGAGAGAAAGAGACCAATGGAATAGGTTCCAAGGCTTTAGAAGAACTGCCTGCAAAAATAGTCGCAGCAAACTCAACTGAAGTTGATGTTGTTGCCGGAGCTACATATACAAGCAATGCAATAATCTATGCAGTTAACAATGCATTGGATCCTGTAAAATATCCTGCTCCTACTGAGGAAGCAAAGGAAGACAAGGAACCTGAAGCTCAGACTGCAGCAAAGGTATTCCAGGGATTTGGACTGGCCAGCAACGGTCGTCTCGGCCCAGGCAAGGACAACACTGAAACTCCTGTTTACAGCACCAACGACGTGTTTGCACACACATTGTTCGATGAAAACGGAAAAATTCTTGCTCTTTACGTAGATATACTTGAAGTTGCAACTCCCAACTACGACGGTGAAGGAATGCCTCATTTCAGCGGTTATCCTGGACAAGGCGGATATAACTACGACGAGAACCATGATGAGGTTGTAGATTCCAAGACACCGGACACAGAAGAAAACTTCCTGGCTGAAGTTAACTCCTGGACAACAAAGAGAGAAAGAGGAGATGGATACAGGCTGAATTCAGGAACATGGACAGAGGAAATGGATTATTTCCAGGACTTGTTCATCGGCATGACTGTTGAAGAGGTTGAGCAATGGTTTGGCAAGTACACATCAGATGTTAACGGAAGACCTTTGAAGGCAGATTCAGACAAGCCTGAAGATCAGACAAAGTACAATGCCCTTACAGCAGAAGAAAAAACAATGCTGGCAGATATAACATCAGCAGCAACTATGAGCTTAAAAGATGCACACGGCGATATAGTCGCAGCCATAAAAGAATCATATGAGAACAGAATACCTGTTGAATCAACAGACATAGCTTCGCAGGGAACTGCTCTTGTCAGCGTTCCAAGAGTGGGTCCTGGAAAAGATGACAAGGACGTACAGGTTTACAGCATCAACAAGGTTTTTGCAAACTCATTGTTTGACAAAGACGGAAAACTTGTATCCCTAAACGTGGATATACTTGAAACAGCCACACCAAACTATGACGGTGCCGAAATGCCTCATTTCTCAGGTTTCACCGGTCAATCATACAACAACGATGAAAACCATGACGAAAAGATTGACGGAACTCTTACTGTAACAGACGAAATCTTCCAGAAGGAAGTTGGAGGCTGGCTGACTAAGAGAGAAAGAGGAGACAGCTACAGGTTGAATTCAGGCACATGGACAGAAGAAATGGATTATTTCGAAGATCTGTTCCTGGGAATGACTGTTGAAGAAATTAAAGCTTGGAACGACAAGTACACATCCGATGTTAACGGAAGACCTCTGAAGGCTGATTCAGACAAGCCTGAAGACCAGACAAAGTACAATGCACTCACAACCGAAGAAAAAGCAATGCTGACAGATGTAACTGCATCGGCAACCATGAGCCTTACAGATGCTCACGGCGATATAATAGCTGCAATTGTCAAGTCATTTGAAAACAAATTGGATTTGAAGCTTACAATTCAATAAATGATAATCAAGACCGGTTCGCCGGTCTTTTTTTGCGTTCGTATGATTGGAATTATTCTGGTTATACTATTGTAAATTGAATTTTATGGAGGTTAATATGAAAAAAACAGTTTTGATATTATGCCTGGTTCTGCTTTTAAGTATGACAGCATGTGCTGACAACAACAATGCAACTCCCGGCACAGGAACCAATCAAACCGATACAAACAACAATACCGGAAACAACAATAACACCGGAACAAACGGGAATAACACTTCCGGAAACAACGCAGTAGGAAACAACGGCGGCAACGGCACAGGTGATGTATTGACCGGCACAGCCCGCGGATACGGCGGAGATGTAACGGTGACTGTAACACTTGACGGTGATGATATAACTTCAGTGGAAGCTGTAGGGGAAAATGAAACTCAGGGCGTTGGTTCCAAGGCCATAGAAGAACTGCCCGAAAGAATATCTGAAGCGGATTCCACCGATGTGGAAGGGGTATCAGGTGCAACAATAACCAGTAACGCCATAAAGGAAGCTGTTGACAAGGCATTGGAAGGTAAGAAATAATTACAAAAAAGAAACCAGCTCAATTGGCTGGTTTTTTCTGTTTTGCAAAGTTAGCGGCAAAGCCGGGATTTGCTAATCATATATTGACGACAAGATCAAAGAAGTGGAAGATTCCTTTATACATTCAATTTTATGAAGTTCATCCTGTATTGCTTTTAGTTCCAGGGGAGTTGTGCATCTTACTTTCATGATTATGCACCATGTTCCTGTAACTATGTGGCATTCTTCTATTACAAGATTAGGTATTTCCAGTTTTTTAAGCTGCATCAGCAATTTATCGTAATCGGTTGTTCTTACACGAAGCGAAATCATTGCGTTGGTTGTATAACCAAGTTTCATCCAGTTGATGTTTGCCTTGTAGCCTGAAATTATTCCCTGCTCTTCAAGCTTAGTAACCCTGTTGTGAATGGCAGGTCTGGACAGATTAAGTCTCTTGGAAAGTTCCTCATGAGAAATTCTGCCTTCTTTTTCAATGTTTTTGATAATTTGCATATCTAACGAATCCATACAGTACCTCATTAATGTTTTCATTTCGTAAACTAAACTATTGATTAATCTACAAACAGTATTAATATAGCATAAAGTATTGTAAATTGTAAATGATTTTTTCTAAAATATTAAGAAAAATTTATCAATATTCAGAATGCATAGAAGGATTGCTATGTGAAAAAATAAAAAGAAAACCAGGAAACGGAGGATGAATGTGAAACATATCAATAAAATTTTAGCAACCGTAACAGTTGCGTCCCTTGTGCTGGCATCAGGCTGTACCAACACAAACAGACAAAATGAAGGGCAGAACATTCAGGGAGCGAATACCGAAAGATCAGGGCAGGATATTCCCGCAAGGTACAGTGCCCAGGGTAAAATAGTAAAAATAGACAAGGACGGTCTTCATGTGCAGGATGGCGAAAACGTCAATCTGTACAAGGTTGACCAGGCGAGGTCCAGCAACTATTTTCTGGGCGAATATGTAGGCCTCAACAAACTGGAGGGAGACAGTTACGATGCTGTGTCTGACCAGTACTTTGACTACAGCCTGCGAAGAACATCGGACGGAAACGAAATAAAAAGGATTACGGCTACAGTTGGAGACGTAAACGATGAATTCATTTCGGCTGTGACTGAAATGGGAGACATAAAATTCAAAAATCCCGGAAACTTCAGCCTCATGGCAGGGGACCAGTTCATGGCGGACTACATCGAAGGCGACAATTTAAGCCAAATGCTTTCGTTCTATGACGAGTCTTCCAAGATAAGCGCCACGGTCAGGGAAATATCCAGGGATGTATCCGGAATGCTGCGCATATACGCAGTGTCCAACGACAAGGAGTATGACATAAGGGCTGATGCGGACACCATCACGAACTTCGCCCATTCTACGCTTAGGAGCGGAGATGAAATAATTGTGTATCCTGAAGACACATGGATTGGAGACCCGGAAGGGATTGATGCAAAGCTTATTGTAAAAAGATAACGAGGATTGACAAAACGTAACATTTGTTATACAATTATATCAATTAAAATAGCCTAAAGATAGTAGATACTAGGAGGCAAATTTTAGTGTACTTTGTATACTGAAATTTGCCTTTTTTATTTGCCGGGCAAATTATAAAGGAGACAAATATGGAAAAGGTTGTTATAACAGGAAATACTCTCACTCTTGAAGAGATTGCGGCAGTGTGCAGAAATTTCTGTAACGTTGAACTGTCTCAGTCAGCTGCAGATAAAATACTCATGTCCAGAAAGATAGTTGATGATTTTGTGGAAAACGGTGACGTGGTTTACGGTATTACCACCGGGTTCGGAAAATTCAGCGACGTTTCCATTTCAAAGGATGAATCGAAACTTCTTCAGAAAAACCTCATAGTGACCCACGCCGTAGGTGCAGGAAAGCCTTTTGATACGGAAATAGTAAGAGGCATCATACTTCTGAGAATAAACAACCTGGCTAAGGGCTATTCCGGTGCAAGGCTGGAAACCATTCAGACAATGATTGAAATGCTCAACAAAAAAGTCCATCCGGTTGTTCCTCAGAAAGGTTCTCTTGGCTCAAGCGGAGACCTGGCTCCTCTTTCTCACATGGTTCTTCCGATGATAGGACTTGGTCTTGCAGAATACGGCGGTGAGGTAATGACCGGACAAGAAGCCATGAGTAAGGCTGGCATACCGGTTATAGAGCTGACATCTAAAGAAGGACTGGCACTTATAAACGGAACTCAGGTAATGACAGCCGTGGGTGCACTGACAGTATATGATGCCATTAATCTGGTAAAGATATCTGACATAGCAGCTTCATTAAGCTTCGAGGCGCACCACGGAATTGTGGACGCACTCGATCACAAGGTTCACGATGTAAGACCTCACAAGGGACAGAAGGACACGGCAAGAATCATGCTGGACATCCTTTCCGGAAGCAAAATGACCACAAGACAGGGTGAGATAAGGGTTCAGGACGCTTATTCCTTAAGATGCACTCCTCAGGTCCACGGAGCCAGCAAGGATGCCATAAATTACGTAAGGGAAAAGGTTGAAATCGAAATAAATTCAGTTACGGACAATCCGATAATTTTCCCTGAAACAAAGGAAGGCATATCAGGCGGAAACTTCCACGGACAGCCTATGGCACTTTCTTTTGACTTCCTGGGAATTGCCCTGGCAGAGCTTGCTGATATATCCGAAAGAAGAATTGAAAGGCTTGTGAATCCGTCCTTAAGCGGCCTGCCGGCTTTCCTGGTTGAACACGGCGGTATAAATTCCGGCTTCATGATAGTACAATACTCGGCAGCATCACTGGTGTCTGAAAACAAGGTTCTGGCCCATCCGGCATCTGTTGACAGCATTCCTTCATCAGCTAATCAGGAAGACCATGTATCCATGGGAACCATAGCAGCCCGCAAATCCAGGGAAATATTGGAGAACGTCAGAAGAGTGCTGGCTATGGAAATCATGTGCGCATGCCAGGGGATAGACTTAAGAGGCAACAAGGGCCTCGGAAAGGGAACAAGGACTGTGTACGAAGAAGTAAGAAAATCTGTTCCTGTTCTGAAGGAAGACAGACCTCTCTATGAGGACATCAACAAGTGCGAAGATCTCATCGTGGATGGAACGCTTGTGAGAGCATGCGAGAGTGAAACAGGCAAATTACTGTTCTGATAAGCAATCGGAGAATAGAATTAACAAAAGCGCCTTGGGGCGTTTTTTGTTGTCCGCCGCTCAAGGATTGTTGTTGCTTACGGCAGTTTATAATGTTATAATTATTGAAAACACAAAAGGAGAAAATCATGGCAGAATTACAATTATCAAATCTTCTTATATTCAGAAACCTGCTGAATGACCAATTAATAAGACATTATGACCTGCTGGCGAAAAAATACTCTGCCTGCAGCGACCTTGAAGACCGGGAAATATTTTCAAACGAATATTACAATCTTTGCAGCATGCTTTTCAAATGCGGCTTCGATTCCATAGGAGACTACATATCATATAGGATTCTTTCTGATGAAAACATATTCAGCCTTAGAAGGGAAAAGGGTCTGGATATAGACGAAAAAGTGAAAAAAGCAGTTCTCCATGACATTTCAGTTCTTAAGAAAGCCTATGAGCTTCCTCTTAAAGGCATGGCTGACAAGGCAGGAGACACTAACTCATTCGTTAACTACCTGGTTGAAGAGGAGCTTACAGAGGTGTTCAAAAGCAAAAGACCGGAGGACATTTACAGCTTCATAAGCGATGAATTCCAAAAGTACGGCTGCGGAGAGTACAGGAACAACTATGCCTTCAGCATCAATGACAGCGGTGAAATAGTGAAAGTTGACAATTTCAATCCTGTTGCCATGGAAAACATTTATGGGTATGAAAGCCAGAAAGGTAAAATAATCAAGAACACGGAAAAGTTCCTGAAAGGCCAGTTTGCACTTAATGCCCTTCTCGTGGGAGACAGCGGAACAGGAAAGTCCACGACGGTCAAGGCTCTCATTCCCAAATACGCTAAAAACAAGCTGAGGCTTCTTGAGGTTGACAAGAAAAACCTGCACTTCATCTCAAAAATAATTGAAATATTAAAGAACAGAGGAATGTACTTCATTGTATTCATAGATGACTTATCCTTTGAAAGCAACGACAGCAGCTACAAATATCTGAAGTCTGCAGTTGAAGGAAGCATCTACGAACAGCCTTCAAACATTCTGTTCTATGTAACATCAAACAGAAAACACCTCATAAAGGAAAGTATGATAGAAAGGCAGAACGAGGTGCATATTCGAGATGCCATAAATGAACAGACTTCCCTGGCAGACCGCTTCGGCCTCACAATTCTTTACACAGAGCCAAACCAAAACGAATACTTTGAAATAGTCTTGGGTCTTGCAGAAAAATATAGGGTGAATTACGAGTCTAAGGAGCAGCTGCTGGCCGACGCCAAGAAGTTTGCGTTGCAAAACGGAGGCAGGACAGGCCGTTCAGCGGTACAGTTTGTAAAAACATACAATTAAATAAATATAGTTGGAACAAATAAAAATATATCAACGTCTAATAATATACCGAACGGAGTGAAGAAATGAAAGGCAATGAACTTTGGCTCGTTGAGCAAAGCCGGAAAGGCGATGTTGATGCATTTGAAGAGCTTATAAGGGATTATAAGAAAACGGCATATAACATTGCCCTGAGAGTTCTTCGAAATGTGGAGGATGCTGAGGATGCTTCCCAGGAAGCATTGATAAAGGTCTATAGAAGCATTCAGAATTTCAATATGCAGTCTTCCTTCAAATCCTGGATGTACAGGATTGTGGTGAACACCTGCATAGATTTCAAACGCAAAAAGAATATAAATGCCGTTTCGATCGACGAGAATATTGATTTAGGGGGAAACAGGGATGTTCAGATTGAAATAGCGGATGATACCAACAATCCGGATGTCCTCATAGAAAAAAATTTCAACAGCAAGCTCATAAACGATGCAGTAGGGAAACTGGATGAAGACTTTAAGACAATAATAGTGTTGCGTGACATTCAGGGCTTTTCCTACGGTGAAATTTCGGAAATACTTTCCTGCAACCTGGGTACTGTTAAGTCAAGGCTTAACAGGGCAAGAAGAAGCCTTAAGGAAATACTTGAAAAGGAAATGAACATTCAGAGCTGAGGTGGTGATAAGATGAATTGCAACGATATAAGGGATATGCTGTCATTGTATATTGATGACGAACTTGACGAGGAAGAAAGACTCCTGGTGGAGGAACACCTTAGAGGGTGTGAGGACTGCCGAAGGGAACTTGATGAATACAAAAAAATAATTCAGGCTCTGAGAGATCTGCCTGATGAAGAACCTCCACTTGGCTACTGCAAAAGACTTCATGAAAAGCTTTTGGCTGCTGAAAATGAAAAACCGAGAGTTCAGGAAATTTCAAGCGACAAGGTCAAACCTAACAAATCAGGTATAGTACCTCGCAGATGGATGAAGTACGCCGGACTTGCAGCGGCCGTTGTCCTGGTAGTTCTTGTTTACGGCATGAACAACCTTGGTAACTTCAACATGAAGGCTAAGTATGAAACGTCATACGACTCAGCATCCACAAATGAGGCTGCGCCTGCGGCTCCCATGGAAGAAGCCGGAAGCTACCAGTACTCCATGGATGTAAACAGGGGAAACGGGTTTGCCGATGAAAAGGCAGCTGTTGGATCTGACGGCGGTCAGTACGGAATAATGAGTGTTTCTGACAGGGAAATGAAGATCATAAAGACCGGAAGCCTGTATGTAAAAACAGAAAACTACAAGATGTTTATCGAAAATCTTTCAGCAACCGTGGGCTCCATGGGGGGATACATCGAAAGCAACAACACCGAGGTGTACCAGGTGTTTGAAAACAACAATAAGCTCATGCACGGAAATCTGAGAATAAGGGTTCCACAGGACAGATTCTACGAATTCGTGGATTATCTCGAAAAGTCAAGCGAAGTGAGAATGAAGAATCTAAGCGAGACTGATGTGACCAAGGATTACTACGAAAAGGACAACAGGGTGAAAAACCTGGAAGTTCAGGAAGAACATTTAAGACAGCTTTTTGACAAAGCAAACACAGTTGAGGAAATGCTTCTTATAGAAAATGAATTAAGACGCGTCAGGACTGAAATAGATAGTTTGAACATAAGTCTTTCAGACATTGACGACAGAGCATCCATGTCCACAGTAAACCTGGAGGTAGAGGAAGTTCTAACTGCCAGCATCGGAGTCACAAGCAAGGACAGCGTCTGGGAAAGAGCAAGGGAGGGGTTCATATACACCGTGAACTCAATCATACGGTCTCTGGAAAACATGGTGATTTACCTGATTTCCGCTTCACCGCTGCTGATACCGTTTATAATAGTTGCTGTGATTGTAGTTTTCAAGCTGAAAAAATACATCATGAAGAAAAACAAACTTTAAAGGGCTCTGCCCTTTATTTTTTTTATGTAATAAAAAACAACAAAACGCAAAATTTTATTTTATCGACGACAAGCATATGGTATAATTGAAGAATAATCGATGAAAAGAGGCAAATATATGGGTCAGGCAAGCATACAGGACATGTTGAGTGATAAAGCGAGAGAACAGATGAAGAGCATGTCAAACAGCAACAACAAAAGCATATCAGAGCTGAAGGCGGGCGAAAAGGCCGACGGCTTTTACCTTGTCAAAAGCTTTGAGGTAAAGAAGACTACAAACGGCAAGCAATACATAGATCTTGAACTGGTTGACAAAACCGGAGAAATAAATGCAAAAATCTGGGAGTACTCCAAGGAGACGGAAAGCATGGTATCCGAAAACGCCATAGTGAAGGTGAGGGGAGAAGTGCTTGAATGGAGCGGATCCATGCAGCTTAAGGTCAACAAAATCAGAGGAAGCCTCCCTGAGGACAACGTGAAAATAAGCGAGCTTATACCGTCGGCTCCAATAGAGCAGTCTGAAATGCTTTCAAAGGTGAAAGCATATGCCAGGAACATAACAGATGGGGAAATCAGGCTTTTGGTTTCCAATATTCTTGAAAAATACGAAAGCAGACTGTACTACTATCCTGCAGCAAAGAAAAACCATCATTCCTATCTGGGAGGCCTGTTGTACCACACCCTCAGGATGCTTCAGTCAGGGGAAAGGCTTGGACAGGTTTATGCATTCCTTAAAATGGATTACATCTATGCTGGAGTTCTTCTTCACGACATATGCAAAATTATTGAAATGGATTCCGACGAATACGGAGTGGTTTCCGATTACACTATGGAAGGTAAACTTCTGGGACACATCATACAGGGCATAAAGGAAATTGAGATTGAAGGAGAAAGGATTGGAATCAGCAGGGAGAAGAGCATCGTTCTTCAGCACATGGTCCTGTCCCACCATTATGAACCCGAATTCGGCAGTCCCAAGAAACCTATGACTCCGGAAGCGGAGATACTCCATTTCCTTGATATAATCGATGCCAGGATGTTTGACTTTGAACATGCCCTGGAAGGGGTTGAGCCCGGAAAATTCACGGATAAAATATGGCTTCTGGATAACAGGAACCTATATAAAGCAACAGAGTAGTTAAGAATTAAGAATGAAAAATGAAGAATTAAGAATTAATTGTTGCATTTAGGCTTTGCCTAAATGCTTCATTTAATTATTCACTCTTAATTATTAATTCTTCATTAGCAATACGGAGGTGTTTATGGGATTTAGGATTATTGCCGGCCGTTCGAAGTCCGGAAAGTCAACGTACATTTACGATGAAATAAACAGGGAGATTGCTCTTGGCAAAAAAGAGAATCTCCTGCTCATAGTTCCTGAACAGATGACGTACCAGTCTGAATACGAGGCCATAAACCGAATGGGTTCAAAGGGTATCATGTCTGCGGAAATTCTAAGCTTTACCAGACTCAGCTACAAGGTTCTTGAAGAGGTTGGCGGACTCAAGGTACAGGAGTTGAACCAGTACGGAAAGATTATGCTTTTGAAGAAGATTTTTGAGGAAAACAGGGACAACCTCAGGATGTTTAAAAAATCCGCTGCTCAGGAAGGCTTCTTAAGAGAATTTGAAAGCCTCATAAGTGAACTTAAGCAAAATCTGGTGAGTGTGGAGTTTGTGGAGCAGATCCTGAAGTACAAGGTCAGTGAACAGGACAACCCTCTACTTCGTGGTAAGCTTGAGGACATACTCACAATCTACAGGGAGTTTTGCCTCAGAACAAAGGACAGGTTCTTTGACCAGGAGGACAAGACAGATCTGTTTATAGCTGCTCTGTCAAATTCGGATTACATAAAGAACTCAAGAATATGGATTGACGGATTTGAAAGCTTCAGCGCTCAAAGGCTGAAGCTCATAAAGGAACTTGCAGCAAATTCACTGGATGTGACTGTCTCTATTACCATGGACGCCAAATGCCTGAACAGCCTTCAGGCTGTTGATGACTGGGAGGCTTTCAAGACTGTTCATGACACCTACAGGTCCCTTACCTCTGACGGTGAAATAAAGGCAGACATTATATCCCTGTGGGGAAACTATGTGCCTGAGGAAATGAATGTTGTTGAAAGAAGCATGTTCGCCGTTAACGATGAGAAGTTTTCAAAGGATACAGCCAGGATTCACATACGCTCATCCCTTAATCCATTTACTGAAACCGAAAAGGCAGCTTTGGAGATAATTTCTCTTTCCCGGGACAAAGGCTGCAGGTGGAAGGACATTGCAGTGGCAGTGGGAGATATGGGCAGCTACCAGGTAGAAATCAAGAAAGTATTCACACGGCACGGAATACCATTTTTCCTTGATGTTAAAAGAGATATCATGAATAATCCTCTTACAAAGTTCATGTTGTCTTTTTTTGACATGTTCATTTTCAACTTCAGGCATGAAAGCGTGTTTGAATTCTTAAAGACAGGTTTTTCAAGGCTTGATTACGACGAGGTAAGCAAGCTTGAAAACTTTGCACTTCAGTACGGTATTGAAGGGGACAGGTGGTTTAAACCATTCAGGTTCAAGGCTGACGGCATAGAATATTTCAACGGGCTCAGAGAGAAGTTTGCAGGCGGAATGCATGAGGCAAGGAAGAAATTTAAGGTGCTTACAACAGCAGAGGACATGACTTTGTTTTTGTTTGATTTTCTGGAAGAATTAAACGTGCAGGAAAAAATTGAGAAGCAGGTCAATGTGTTCAAGAAAACAGGATTGTATGAGCTTTCCAGCGAAAATGCCCAGGTGTGGAACAACGCCGTGGACATCCTTGAACAAATCAACCTGACAGGATCGGATATGAAAATGACTCCGCTTGATTACAAAAAAATGATTGAAGCAGGACTCAGGGAGGTAAGAGTAAGTATTATTCCTCCCACATTGGACAAGGTTACGATTGCAGATACACAAAAGATTGCAGTCAGGAGCTTCAAGGCTGTGTTTGTGCTGGGGGCAAACGAAGGAAAACTGGATATGAAAAACCCTGAAAGCGGACTTTTGTTGGATGACGAAAAAGAAGTTTTGGAATGCTCCGGAATGAAAATAATCAAAAATTCCGATTACTACATGTATAGGGAAAAGCACATGCTCTACAAGTTGTTTACAAGCGCTGAAGACTTCCTGTACTTAAGTTTTGCACTGGGAACATCAGAAGGCAAGTCTTTGCAGACATCCATGTATGTTTCAAGGCTTAAGGAATTGTTTCCGAAGGTGAAAGAAAAATCCGATCTGCGCGATTCTCCGCACTTGGACATGGTTTCCGGAAAGGGAGGAACGGTGGACTTTCTTGTATCACAGCTTAGGGGATACACCCAGGGAGATGAAATAGACCCTGTGTGGAAGCACGTCTACGCATGGTACGAATCAAACGACGAACATATTTCAAAGATAGTCAGACAAGGCCTTTCCTACGACAACAAGGCCGAGAAAATAAACAGGGAAAACCTGGATCGGATATTCCAGGTTCCTGTGACCATGTCTGTTTCCAGACTTGAAAATTTTGCTGCGTGCCCATTCAAGTTCTTCATGGAAAACATTATAAAACCGCAGCCAAGACTGGTGCAGAAAGTGGAGTTTTACGACCTGGGCAACATATACCACCAGGCTGTGGAAAGTTTCACCAACCGGATTTGTGACGGCGAAAACAGTTTAGAGCTTCTGGACCCGGAAAGAATAATTGAAATAGCCCAGTCATGCACAGAAAAGGTGCTTTTAGAAAACCAATCGGACTATATGGCTCTGGATGCCAATCAGCGCAACATGTACATGAAGGAAAAAATTAAAAGGCTTGTGAACAGGGCTGCGGAAACCATTGTAAAGCAGCTTCAAAGGGGCAGCTTCAGGCCGGTATACACGGAACTTTCCATTGGTGAAACAGATTCCGGCATTTCTGTTGAGCCTGTTGAAATAAAGTTGGACGAAAATCTCAGCATATGCTTCCAGGGAAGGATTGACAGAGTTGACACCCTTGAAAAGGACGGCAGGGTTTATGTAAACATCATAGATTACAAATCATCCTACAAGGACATCGACCTGTCCGATGCGGTGCAGGGTCTGCAGCTTCAGCTTCTTGTATATTTGTCCGCAATTGTTAAAAACGGTGAAAAACTTCTGACATCGAAACCTGAAGTGGGAGGAGCATACTACTTCTGCATAAATGATCCCATGGTTGACGGGGATGAGTATTCGGAAGATGAGGCAGAAGGCAGAATATTCAGGGAGCTGTCGCTGAAGGGATACACCCTGGAAGATGAACAGATAATAGGCAGTATGGACAAGGAAATTGCAAGCAGCAAGAAGTCGGACATTATAACGGTATCCTTCAACAAGGACGGAAGCCTGTCAAAGACATCAAAGACTCTGACAGACAGGGAATTCAGAGCCGTTTTGAAGAAGACCGACAGCGTGGCAACGGACCTGGCCAGAAATATTCTTGACGGTAAGATTGATATAAACCCATACAGGAAAGACGGGGATAAAACTCCCTGCTCATACTGCGGCTACAGGGGAGTGTGCCAGTTTGACCCTTCCTGTGATGAAAACAGCTACAGGAAAATACGAAAGCTTAAGAAGGATGACATCATAGCAGAGATTCTGGCTGAAGGCGGTGACGAAGATGAAATTTAGCGAAAACCAGCAAAAGGTAATTGACTTAAGAAACAAGAACATCCTTGTGTCTGCTGCTGCCGGTTCTGGAAAGACAACTGTTCTTGTGGAAAGGATAATAAATCTCATAATAAATGAGAAAGAGGACATAGACAAGTTCCTTATTGTAACATTTACCAATGCCGCCGCAGGAGGCATGAAACAGAAAATTCACAAGGCGCTGGTAAAGCAGGTGCAGCAGGGGACGGACAAAGACCGCATGAGAAGACAGCTTAATCTCCTTGGAAAGGCCAACATATCAACGATACATTCGTTCTGCATAGATGTGGTAAGGAAAAATTTCCACGTAGTAGGAATCGATCCTAACTTCCGCATAGGCGATATGAACGAGGTGGACATAATGCTTAAGGAATCTGTCGATGAGGTCCTGGAAAGGTATTATGATGAAAAAAGCCAAGGGTTTGTCAGGCTGGTTGAAAGCTTTACGGGCAACAGAGGAGATGAAGAGCTTGAAGAAATCATCAAGGATGTTTACAAATTCACCCTAAGCTTCCCGGATCCCTTGAACTGGCTTGAAGAAGCGGTTAAGATGCTCGATGTTTCCGGTGAGGAGCTTGAACGCTCCGTATGGCTTGAAGCAGTGAAGGACAACATGAACCTGCTGCTTGTCGGAGCAGAGGAAGCACTTGCTTCTTCCCTTGATCTTTGCAGCCAGGCTGATGGTCCACGCACATACTCAGAAGCAATAATTCAGGATGCGGATAACCTTAACAGTATGAAATCTCTCTTGGATTCCAGTTTTACGCAGTTCGTAAGATTTGCCCACGATGTCACATTTGCCACGTTGAAGGCACTAAGGGGAAGCGCCAAGGATGAGGTCAGCGTATCGAAGCAGGAAGAAGTCAAATCTCTTCGGGAAGAATACAAGAAGGTTGTCAAGACCATACGTGACATGATTCCTGACAGGACCATGGAAAACTTCGCAGATGACGTACGGTACATGCGCCAGCCCATGGAGACATTGTCCTGTATTATTAAGGAGTTAAGCGAAACATTCAAGGCGAAGAAACTTGAAAAGTCCATCGCGGATTTCAACGACGTAGAGCACTACGCTCTGCAGATATTGCGGCAGGACGAAATAAACCAGTCATACAAAAACAGGTTCAGATACATCTTCATCGATGAGTACCAGGACAGCAACAGGCTTCAGGAAGAACTTTTAAGTCTCATAAAGAGAGACGACAACCTGTTCATGGTGGGAGACGTGAAGCAGAGCATCTATCGCTTCAGGCTTGCAGACCCGGGCATATTCAACGAAAAAAGCGAGATGTTTCCAAACCAGGACAGTGAATTGAAGGACAGGAGAATAGATCTGAACCAGAACTTCAGAAGCAGGAGAGAGATACTAGACGGCATTAACCTGATTTTCAGCTGTATCATGTCAAAGAAGCTGGGAGAAGTGGACTACAACGAGGATGCTTATCTCAACTGGGGAGCCGTTTTTGGCGAGGGCGGCGGATGTTTTACCGAAATAGACGTCATTGACAAGAACTTTGCGGAATTGGAAGATGGGGACGAGGAAATACGGTCCATGAAGACAGCGGAGCTGGAAGCCACCTTTGCGGTACAAAAAATAAAGGAACTGCTTCAAGAGGATAAGAACGAACCCATCCGGGGTGATGAAGGTGAAATACCGAAGGAAAAGCTTCAGTACAGTGATATTGTAATTCTCATGCGTTCCGTTTCAAATTGGGCCGGTATATTTGAAGAAATTTTTGACAACGATGGTATTCCCTTCTATTACGACGGAGGGGAAGGGTATTTCGAAACAGTTGAAATACAGGTTGTGCTCAATCTTCTTAAAATAATTGATAACATAAGGCAGGATGTTCCGCTCCTAAGCGTTATGAGGTCGCCCGTAGGCGGCTTCACAACTGAAGAGCTCGTAAGGATAAGAGTTGCAAATCCAAAATTCAACTACATCGATGCCGTCTACGAATACAAAAACAAATCAAATGACAGACTGTCTCAAAAGTTGGAATCTTTCATATACAGGGTTGAAGGCTGGAAGAAAAGAAGCCGCTACATACACCTTAACGATCTTATATGGGAAGTATTGGTGGAAACAGATTACTACAGCTTCGTAGGCCTGCTTCCGAAGGGTGATTTGAGACAGGCCAACCTTAGGCTGTTGACCGACAAGGCTTATGAATTTGAAAAGACGTCCATGAGCGGACTGTTCAATTTCCTCAGGTATGTGGAAAAGCTGAAAATATCTTCAGGGGAAACGGGAAGTGCCAAGACGCTTGGAGAAAACGACAATGTTGTGAGGCTCATGTCAGTTCACAAGAGCAAGGGCTTGGAGTTTCCCGTAGTAATCATGTGCGGTATGAGCAAGAAATTCAACAGGTCGGATGTTTCAAAGAACATATTGAAGCACCGTCTCTATGGAATTGCCCCCAAGTACATTAATCCGGACAGTAGGATTTATAGGGAGACGTTTCCGCGCATAGCTGTCAAGAATGTCATCAGGAAGGAAAACCTGTCAGAGGAAATGAGAGTCCTTTACGTGGCAATGACAAGGGCAATCGACAGACTAATAATGATTGGAACTGTTGACGTATTTGAAAACAAAATAAAGAAGTGGCAGAAGGGGCCGTCACTGTACAACATATACTCGGAAGAAAGCTTCCTGGACTGGATATGCACCTGCCTGTTCAGCAAAATTGATGAAGACAGGATATTGAACCTTTGTGACAGCTTCGACAAGATTCACGAAATGCAGTTCAGGTCGGGAGATACATTATGTCCGGTCAAATTCAACGTGAACCGTGTCACTTTGTCCGGGATAGTCATCAGGGAACGAGAAATTGAGAATACCAGGAAACTGCGCCTTCATGACATTGATTGCTTTAAAGACAGCTTGGATGAGGAGCTCATGAATGAAGTGAAAAGGCGATTAAGCTACAAGTACGCTCATTCAAAATCTGTGAATGTGCCCACGAAGCTTTCGGTTACCGACATAAAGATGATGAACCAAGAAAACATTGAAAGCGTCAAGTACAGGATTCCAGTACTCAGGGACATACCGCGTTTCAAAGAGGAAGAAGGTTTTACAAAGGCAGAAATAGGAACTGTGATGCATTTTGTCATGCAGCATATGGACATCCGAAAGGAGCTTTCGCATAAGGACATCAAAGAGCAGGTGGACAAAATGGTGCATAAGAAGCTTCTGACCGAGAAGGAAGCTTCAGTGGTGGATGTATCTGCCATAGAGGAGTTCTTTAGGTCAGAAATAGGAATCAGAATGAAGAATTCTCCTGAAATTAAAAGGGAGGTTCCATTTGTCATAAGGAAGAATGCATCTGAGATTATAAACTCATTGAACAACGAGGATATAATACTCATACAGGGTATAATAGACTGTTATTTTACAGAGGGCGATGATGTGGTGATCATCGACTACAAGACAGATGACGTGCAGGAAGCCGGTTTGGATAAAATAGTGAGGGAATACAGCCCTCAGATATTGTCATACAAGGAAGCTGTGGAAAAAATAACCGGAAGAAACGTGAAGGAATGCTTCCTGTACCTGTTTGACGCAGGAAAAGCCTTGAAGATCAATTAAGAATTAAGAATGAAGAATTAAACGAGAGGATTTGTGCGCGCACAAATCCTTTCATCAATTCTTAATTATTAATTTTTAATTCTTAATTGCTTGCAGTTTTTCTTGGGCGGTGTCTGATCCGCACGGGTCGTTGCAGCTGCCTTTGATTTTTGTCCTCAATTTCTTCGTGGAGAGAAATATCAGGCTCCTGAGCAGTGCTTTCTGCGGCTTCATGAATTTCCCCGTAAATCTGATCTTCATCAGGCAGACTTGATTCGTTTTTAAACTGAAGAGAGTGCTGTCTGTTTTCTTTTTTTTGAGGTTCCTCATGTATTTCTTCATGATTCTTTTGGACTGATTTTTGCTGTGACATGCTGCTTAAGATGGGCATGAATGTTTCCATGAGGCTGCTTAAATCCATTGTGCTTTCGCTTGAATCCTTTGACTGATCTGCCTGTTTTGTGACGGATGACAGCATATCACTTATGTTTTTGTTGTTCAGCATATCGCTTAAATTTCCGTTTTTGAGCATATCGCCTAAATTTCCATTTTTGAGCATGTTCATGGCCACGCCCTCCATCATCTTTTCCATGTTGCCGGCAAGAAGAGGCTGAGCCAGCTTGCCAAGCGGAAGGCTGCCGCTTTTCATGAGAGCGGACATCTTTTCGGCTGTGGTCTTTGCGTTAAGGGGTTCCAGGGGCTTGAATGTCTGAGCTCTGTTTAAAAATGAATACATTCCTAAAAGGGTGCTGGTTTTTTCCGCGAGAGGCAAGTATGTATTTATCTTTGAAACAGTTTGAGGCGATGTAAGCGGTGCAAAGGTGCGGACCATGCCTATCATGTTTTCAATTTTTCGGGGGTCGGACATAAGTGAAGAAGCAACTTGTTTTGTGGAGCCTGACAGTTTAGACACCATGCCCGGCGATTTGTCGTTTCCCATAATGAACTTGGCTGCTAAAAAATACAGTAATATTTGAACAGGAATAATATCACCTTCTTATACTCATATTTATTAATACATTTTATTCTGATGCCATGTTAATGTTACAGGCAAATCAAAATTAAAGTTGTAATTTATTGGAGTAAAAAGCATATCATGTAATATGATTGGAGGTATATGAATGGCAAATATTTTTAAAAGTTTTGACGATAAAAATATAGATAAAGTTACAAACAGCAAAGAATTCAAGGCTGCTGCAAACGACAAGAACCTTAATGACTTCGTGAACAACAAGCAGTTCAAGGAGTTCAAGGAAAAATACAACGGCAAATCTGAGGATGAAATACTTCGGGATGCACAGAACATGAGCAAGCAGCTGAAGGAGCAGTACGGCGAAGAAGAATACTACAATAAAATCCAGGACCTCAAGAACTTTGAAATGTTTTTGAATCCGGAGCAAAAAAAGAAACTCAGAAAATTCATTGACAATTTAAAATAGCTATGATGCAAGACAAAGGAGGGATGTCCTCCTTTTTGGTTTTTGCAAGTTTACGCACAATAAAAGTAAATATGCACAAAAAAGAAAATATACAATGAATAACGAATAAAAATAAATTTACAGGCAATGTAATACATTGAATGTAATACTGACAATAAATGGCTTGAAAACGATACTATTTGGAGATGCGTTTTCTATTCGTAGCTTAGTTAAAGCCTGGTTTCGACAATAATCGTTTTCATTAAAATACAATTGACGTTTTTTGTTTAATAACTTGAATTTTTCAATCCGCCATTTATCGATTGACAATTAATATATATTCAATTATAATTTGATGTATATACAATGTAACCAATATTGTAAAAAAATTTGGAGGGTAAAGAATGAAGAAGATTATAAGTATGTTACTGGTTCTTCTGATGGTTTTAAGCATGGCAGCATGCAGCCAGCAGACCCAGGCACCTGCACCGGCAGAAAAACCTGCAGAAACTCCAGCAGCTGATAAGCCTGCCGAAACAAAGACAGACGAGCCTTTTGAAGGTAAAATTGCCATCGTAACAAACACTCTTTCTCAAAATGAAGAAGAATATCGTTCAGCACAGCAGATGGTAGAAAAATACGGCGAAAACAAAATAATGCACGTTTTGTGGCCGGACAACTTCATGACTGAACAGGAGCAAATGATCAGTACAGTTACAAAGATTGGTTCTGATCCTGATGTAAAAGCTTTGATAATCAACCAGGCGGTACCGGGAACTAACGCTGCAGTTGACAAGCTTTTGGAAAGCCGTGATGATATGTTCATAGTATACTGCACACCGCAGGAAAACCCACCGGACGTTGCTGCAAGAGCAGACCTGATACTTCAGCCAGACGAGCTTGGAATGGGAAAAACTATTCCTGAGCAGGCTAAAGCAATGGGAGCAAAGACATTTGTTCACTACTCATTCCCAAGACACATGTCAGTTGTTCTTCTGGCAGCCAGAAGAGACCTTATGATAGAAACATGTAAGGAAATAGGAATAGAATTTGTTGACGCTACAGCTCCAGACCCGACAGGAGATTCCGGAGTACCGGGAGCACAGCAGTTCATTCTTGAAGACGTGCCTAAGATGGTTGAAAAATACGGGAAAGACACAGCATTCTTCTCAACAAACTGTGCAATGCAGACTCCTCTTATCAAAGCTTGCTACGATGCAGGAGCTATTTATCCACAGCCATGCTGTCCGTCTCCATACCATGGATATCCATCAGCACTGGGTATCGAATCAACAGGTTACTCTGTTGACGCCATGGCAAACGTAATAAGCGAAACAGCCAAGAAACTTCAGGAAAAAGGTCTGCTTGGAAGATTCTCAACATGGCCTGTTCCTGTAGCCATGATGAACACTGTAGCTTCAACGGAATATGCAGTTAAATGGATAAACGGTGAAGTTGGCGATGAACTTGACACTAATGTATTGGAAGAGCTGATGACTGAATATGCTAACGGAATTGCTGTTACTACAACACCATACTCAGAAAATGGTCAGGAATTCTCAACATTCAGACTTACGATGATGGACTTCCTTACATACGCTGAAAGCGACATAATAAAATAAATAGCAAACTTAATAAGGAATGTTTCAGAATTTCCGAAAGGAACTTCTGTTTCATTCCTTTTTAGACGGAAAATATTATTCGGGAGGTAACAATGAGTGACAACCTTCTAAGCTTAAAGAACGTTTCAAAGGAATACTCCGGCAACAGAGTATTGAAGGATATAAATATTGAGCTAAAAAAAGGTGAAATACACGCTCTCATAGGAGAAAACGGAGCTGGAAAATCAACGCTTATGAACATTCTGTTCGGCATGCCTGTAATACATACCACAGGCGGATTCGAGGGAACCATAGAAATTGACGGCCAGACGGCCAACATCAAATCACCTCATGACGCCATGAAGTACGGCATAGGCATGGTTCATCAGGAATTTATGCTTATACCAGGATTTACCATAACGGAGAACGTTAAGCTTAACAGAGAAATAACAAAACAAAATCCTGTGAGCACAGTGCTGGGAAAAAGACTGGAGTCGCTTGATTTCAAGAAAATGAACGAGGATACCAGGAAGGCGCTGGACACACTGGACATGAACATTGACGAATTCTTGCCTGTAGCAGGTCTGCCTGTAGGGCATATGCAGTTTATAGAAATTGCCAGGGAAATAGACAAGACCGGTATTAAGATACTGGTGTTTGATGAGCCTACGGCTGTTCTGTCAGAGTCAGAGGCAAAGAATCTTCTGAATGCTATCAGAAAGCTTGCTCAAAAAGGAATAGGAATCATATTTATTAGTCACAGGCTTGATGAAATAGTAGACGTTGCGGATACCGTCACGGTGCTTCGAGACGGTGAGCATGTTGCAACAAAGGCTGTTAAAGATACTGACAAATTTGAGATTGCACAGCTGATGGTGGGTAGAAAAATATCCATTGAAAGAAGCGAATCCGCAAAGAAAAACCAGGACAATGAAACAATCATGAGCATCCGCGATCTGCACGTAGCCATGCCCGGAGAAAGAGTGAAGGGCATAAACATTGAGGTCAAAAAAGGAGAAATCGTTGGAATAGGCGGACTTGCCGGACAAGGAAAGCTTGGGCTGGCCAACGGTCTCATGGGAATTTATCCGTCAAACGGAGAGGTTGTTTTCAACGGAAACAATCTGGCTTTAAACGACCCGAAGTCTGCAATAAAGTCAGGACTGGCGTTTGTAAGCGAGGACAGAAAAGGAATCGGCCTTTTGCTGGATGAGTCCATTGAACTGAACATCGCTTTTTCAGCCATGCAGATAAACAATGATTTCCTGAATGAAGTGGGCCCTTTCAGATTCATGGATTCGAAAAAGATAAGGAACCATGCCAACAAGATGATAAAGGACCTGGATATCAGATGTACCTCACCGCTTCAAAAGGTCGGTAGGCTCAGCGGTGGAAATCAGCAGAAGGTTTGCGTTGCCAGAGCACTGACATTGAATCCGACGCTGCTGCTTGTTTCAGAACCCACCAGGGGAATCGACATAGGGGCTAAGAAGCTGGTTTTGGATTTGTTGAAAAATCTTAATGAACAGTACGGAATGACTATAGTGATGACTTCCTCCGAACTGGCAGAACTTAGAAGCATCTGCGACAGAATAGTCATTATCTGCGAAGGAAAAGTCGAGGGCGTTCTTCCTCCCGATGCACCTGATGCAGACTTCGGACTCATGATGTCAGGAAGCAGAATTCATGCGGAAAGGAGTGAGGCATAATGACCGGAGCAAAAGAAAAAAAAGGTACAAGCCTTAAGGATTTCACAAACAAAGTCGGACTTCCGACTCTAATAATAGGTTTATTTTGGGTTTGTATACTCATAGCAGGAGGAGTTCTGGGCATATCAATGACTACGCTGGTGAGCGACACCTTAAAGCGTGCCGGTATGAACGGAATACTTGTACTTGCCATGGTTCCATCCATACAGTCCGGCACAGGTCCGAACTTTGCGCTTCCTGTGGGAATAGTATGCGGCTTGTTTGCGCTGGTGTGTTCCATTGAATTTGGATTTGTTGGCTGGATGTGGATTCTGATGTCCTTTGTATTTGCAGTGCCGCTGGCAGCAGCAGTGGGATATTTGTACGGCAAACTTCTTAATGCGGTAAAAGGTTCAGAAATGACCATAGCAACTTATACCGGATTCTCCATAGTTGCGGCAATGTGCCTGGCATGGCTCATGATTCCTTTCAAGAATCCAAAGATGGGATGGTTTATAGGAAAAGGATTAAGAGAAACAATACAGCTGGATGCTGTTGGGGGAGCTCAGATACTCAGCAACTTCCTAAGGTTCAACATTGGAGGAGAAAAGGGAATAGCGATTCCAACCGGCATGCTGATGATATTTGCACTTTGCTGTTTCATTGTGTGGCTTTACTTCAGATCAAAATCAGGTATAGCAATTTCTGCAGGAGGAATTAATCCGGGATTCGCAAAGGCTTCCGGAATTGAAATAGACAGAAACAGGATTAAGGCAAACATACTTTCTACAGTTCTGGGAGCAGTAGGGATAATAGTGTATTCTCAGGGATACGGCTACGCGCAGCTTTACAGTGCGCCCTTGATGATGGCCTTTTCGGCTGTTGCAGCCATCCTCATAGGCGGAGCCACAGCTTCAAGGGCTAAAGTTTCTCATGTTATAATAGGCGTAATAATATTCCAGGGGCTTTTGACGACAGCACTGCCTGTTGCAAACCAACTGTTTGAAGGAACCGATCTATCGGAAATACTGCGTATGATAATTCAAAACGGAATAATCCTTTATGCCTTGACTCAGGTAAAAGGAGGCGAAAAATGATGAATAACGTATCTACAGGTGAAAGACTTAAAGCCGGAAAAAATTCGTCGTGGATTGCAGATAATATTGTTACATTAATATTTGTGGCGTTTACCATATTTGGATTTATGGTGTCCGACGGTGTAACTGTCAATTTCTTTTTGACTGAACTTACAAGCCGTTTCTTCAGAAATGCCTTTCTGGTTTTGTCGCTGGTAATTCCGGTTGTTGCAGGCCTTGGTCTTAACTTTGGTATAGTGGTAGGGGCCATGGCAGGACAGATTGCCATAGCCATAATTAGATATTACGGTCTGGGCGGTGTTTCGGGACTGATGCTGACATTTCTTCTGGCGTTTCCTATAGCTACGCTGTTCGGATACTTCACCGGCATTCTTTACAACAAGACAAGAGGTCAGGAGATGATCGCCAGCCTTATCGTGGGATATTTTGCAAACGGAATATATCAGTTTTTGTTCCTGTTTGCAGTGGGTGTTATTATTAAGGTGCCTGCAACCCATCCCATGATCAAACCTGACGGTGTGGGAATAAGAATGACAGTTGACCTTCTGCCGGTGGAGCAGGGAGGACTCAAGTACGCTCTTGACAACATAATGAAGATACCATTCATGTGGGCTGTATTGATAGTTGCGGCAGCAGTTCTTATTCTTCAGATATACAGACTTGCAAGGAACAAAAACAGTGCAGCATTTACAAATAACAGAAAAATGATGACATTTGTAAACGTTGCATGCTGCCTCATAGCAATTGCAATAAGCATCCATGCCATAGCTACAAAATCTAGCCTGATGAAGGTGAAAAGCGTTCCGGTGGTAAATTCACTGCTAATCATTGCTCTTTGCATTTTCAATGAGCTGATACTTAAGACCAAGCTTGGGCAGGATTTCAGAAGCGTCGGACAAAGCCAGCACATAGCCGAGGTGTCAGGTATAAATGTGGACCGCACCAGAATCATTGCAACCATAATGTCTACGGTTCTTGCTTCCTGGGGACAGATTATGTATCTGCAGAATATGGGAACATTGAATACGTACAATGCCCACACTCAGATAGGAATGTTTTCGGTTGCTTCTCTGCTGGTTGGAGGAGCCTCAACACAAAGAGCTAACATCAAGCATGCGATTCTGGGAACAATTTTGTTCAACTCCATGTTCATCATGTCTCCGGAAATTGGACAATCCATGTTTGGAAATGCTCTTCTGGGAGAATACTTCAGAACATTCATGGTTTACGGCGTAATCGGCCTTGCTCTGGGTCTTCATGTATGGAGGACAAACAAGAAGGGTAAACTAACGCTGGAATAAAAATAGCAATTAAGAATTAAGAATTACGGTGGGAATTTGTGGCTTAGCACAAATTCCTTCTTTTATTTAGGAGTATGACAACTACTAATTTGTCATTCTGAGCAGCAGCGAAGAATCTCCCTTTTTCAAATTGTCAAAAAAGTTGCACGTTGAAATCTTTAGTAGTATAATCAAAGCAATGTAATTTAACGGAGGAAAACATGAAAGACAATGTGCTGATACTTTCAATTGAATCATCCTGTGATGAGACTGCTGCCGCCGTTGTGGAGAACGGAAGAAATGTTTTGTCAAACGTAATCTCTTCCCAGATTGAAATCCACAAGGAATTCGGAGGTGTGGTTCCGGAGGTTGCTTCAAGAAAGCATATAGAAAATATAAATGATGTGGTGGAGGAGGCCATGAACACAGCCAACGTCACCAGAGACCAAATCGACGCGGTTGCCGTAACATACGGTCCCGGGCTGGTGGGAGCGCTGCTGGTGGGGGTGAATTTTGCAAAAGGTCTTGCTTATGCGTGGCAGAAGCCCCTCATAGGAGTCAATCACATAGAAGGACATATTTGCGCTAACTACATAGAAGATAAAAACCTTGAGCCTCCATTCATCTGCATGGTGGCGTCGGGAGGACACTCGCATCTGGTGTACGTGAAGGATTACGGGGTGTATGAAATCCTGGGTGTAACCAGGGATGATGCTGCGGGAGAAGCTTTTGACAAGATTGCCAGATCCATAGGTCTGGGATATCCCGGAGGACCCTTGGTAGACATGACTGCCAAAAAAGGAAACAAGGATGCCATAAGGTTTCCAAGGGTAATCATTGACGAGGAAACCCTTGACTTCAGCTTCAGCGGATTAAAATCAGCGGTTCTGAACTATCTGCACAACAGCAGCCAAAAAAACGAAGATGTTGTTATTGAGGATGTTGCCGCAAGTTTCCAGGAGGCTGTTGTTGAAGTTCTTGCCATGAAAACAATGAAAGCTGCAAAAATGAAGAATTGCGGCACGGTGGCACTGGCAGGGGGAGTTGCTTCCAACTCAAGGCTCAGGGATATACTTGAAGAGCAATGCCAAAGGTCAAATTATAAATTTACAAAACCATCGCCGATTTTATGCACAGACAATGCAGCCATGATTGGATCAGCTGCATACTTCAAATATTTAAATAAACAATTTGCAGATTCGTCGCTGAATGCAGATCCTAATCTGGACTTGGGACAGTAATTAACAGATATAAATAAAAAAGTATCAACAGCTGTGGATAAAGTTGTTGATACCTGTAATATGCAGAAAAGTTGTCCACAACAAATCAACAAAGGGTGGATAACTTTTTTTTATTCCTCCTGGATTTCAGTCCAAAGATTGTAAAATTCTTCAAGCTCTGATTTATAAATGTTTAATTTTTCATTCAGGCTAATAATTAGAACTTTGTCATTATATGTCGAAGGTTGACATAATTCCTGCTCCAATTCAGAAATTTTATTTTCATGCATTTCAATCTGAGCCTCAAGCTTCTTGATGTTTTTTTCCCGCTGCTGACGGTCTCGTATGGCTTCGCGCTCTTTTTTCTTTTCGGCATTTATTTGCGTCTTGGTTTTAGTGACGGTTTCTTCCTGGTCTTCTTCCTCAAGCTCGGCCTTTTTCTGTACGTAGTAGTCGTAATTGCCCAGGTACTGGAATATTCCTTCCTTAGACATATCAAATATTTTATTGGCGACCTTGTTCAGGAAGTATCGGTCGTGAGAAACAACAAGCACGGTTCCTTCGTAGTTTATTAGGGCATCCTCCAGTACTTCCTTTGAATCTATGTCAAGGTGGTTTGTAGGCTCGTCCATCAGAAGGAAGTTGGCCTTTGACGTCATTAGCTTCAATAAGGATAACCTTCCTTTTTCTCCTCCGCTTAAATCTCCAACGATTTTGTACATGTCGTCTCCGTTGAATAAAAACTGTGCCAGCATTGTTCTTATGTCATAGTAATTCAAGGTTGGGTTCTCGTCCCATATTTCATCAATTACCGTGTTTTCGCTGTCCAGATTTGTCTGCTCCTGGTCGTAGTATCCCGTGTGCACATAGTGGCCCATTGTGACGGTGCCTGTATATTGTCCGATCTTGCCTGCCACTGATTTAAGAAGTGTTGTTTTTCCTATACCGTTTGGTCCGATTATACCCACTTTCTCGCCTCGGTAAACTTCAAGGGAAATATTTTTGAATATTTCATTTTCCTCGAAACTCATACCAAGGTTTTCAACCTTCAGCACATCGCGCCCGCTTTTAATTTTCGGAGAGAAGCGGAGTTTAACCTTCTTGTTTTCCTGTGTAGGGCGGTCCATTTTTTTTATCCTGTCCAGGGCTTTCTGTCTGCTGAAGGCCTGCCTTATGTTCCTTTTGCTGCCATATGCGTGGAGCCTGCGGATCATTTCTTCCTGCCGTTCAATTTCCTTCTCGTATTCCTCATACTGCTTCATTTCTTGTTCAAGCTCGTTCTTCCTTTTTTTCATGAACTCGGTATAGTTTCCGTTGTATGCTTTAAGGAACTTGCTCTCCATGAGGAATATCCTTCCTACGGTATTGTCAAGAAAGTATCTGTCGTGAGAAATTATGATTACTGCTCCCTTGAAATCCTTGATGTATTTTTCAAGCCATGATATGGCTTCAATATCCAGATGGTTCGTCGGTTCGTCCAAAAGGAGAATGTCTGCTTTTTCCAGAAGAAGCTTAGCCAGCATGACCCTGCTTTTCTGTCCTCCGCTCAGAAGATTTATTTTTCTTTCAAATTCGTTTTCGGAAAATCCAAGCCCTCTTAAAACTCCCTTAATCTTGCTTTTAAAGCTGTAGCCCTCATTTTCTTCAAAAAGCTCCGACAGCCTTGCATAGGAGTCCATAACTTCATGGAGCTCGTCCTGGTCGTCTTCTTCTGTAAAGCTTCCGATTTTGTGAGACAGGCTGTGAAGCTCTTCTTCCATCTTTATGACATCGTCAAAAATAGTCAGCATCTCGTCCATGATGCTTTTTTCGGATTCTATATTTGTGTTTTGCTTTAGATAACCGAGCTTTTTTCCTTTTGCCCTGTAAATGGCTCCTGAATCGGGCTCCAAATTTTCAGTAAGTATATTGAACAAGGTAGTTTTTCCTGCTCCATTCAGGCCAATCAGTCCGATTTTTTCGTTGTCATTCACGGTAAATGAAATGTTCTCAATTACATTTTCAACCACGTAAGCCTTGGACACTTCGCTGCACGATAAAACTATCATATTATTATCCTTTCTAATCTGCTATTGTGAAATCTTAATGATTATATCAGTTTTAGTTTTTTTAAGCAATAAGCTAAAGCATGGTCAAAAGGCGCATGTTTTCCAGTATTGCGCTGAAAAAGCTTTTTATGACCAACGCTGCCTGCCTGTTCAGCTTCCTGCCATCAAAAAATATGTATTCGCTGTTATCCAAAAAATAAACTATTTTACCGATTTCCTCAGAAAGATCGCATTCAAATGTGATGTCGCTGTTTTCTTTTCTGTCAATACCAAGAAGAAAATCCGTAGAAACCTTGAAATAGTCGGACAGCTTTACCAGCTGGCTGATGCTTGGATTTCTTTTTCCGCTTTCATATAGTGAAATGGAGGATTCAGAGACATTTAGTATCCTGCTTAGTTCCTTTGAAGTAAGATTATTTTTGATGCGAAGATTACGTATTATTTCACCAGTCTCCATATTGCACCACCCTTAATATTCTTATTCCATTATAGTCCATGCAACGACAATTTTCAACAAAAATTTACAATTAGTAAACTTGAATGACTAATATTGACAAATAGTAAATAATGTATTATCATGATTACTATACGGGGGTGAATAATGTCGAATTATTTAAAAGAAGAAATGTTTCCGGTAGAAAGGTATATAGAAATCACTGATTTTGAGAGGCTCTTTGATGATTCAATCTCAGGCGGCAACGGCCGTTTCCTGGCTGCATCATTGGCAGGCTGCATAGAAGGCAACATTCAGCTTTGTGTCACGAAAAAAATATGGAGCGCGTGGCTCGGATATAATGAAATATGCTGTGAACCGATAAATGGTAAACCGCGCTACACATTCCTGAGTATTTATAATTTTGTAAAGTCAAATAAATGTTTTTTCGATTTTCTGGTAAGGTATTTCAATCTGTGGCACGGAAAAGAATTTTCAGAATTTACATATGACAGCTACCACATAGGTGAGCTTAAAGAAAACTACAAACATCTGGTAAGAATGATTAACCATGACCTGGAACAGGCAGTAAAAAACAAAGATCAGGAAGTTTTGGAACGGTATCGTATCATTATCAGCCACATAAACTTTGTTCTTATGAAGACTAGAAAATGTCTTCCAGATTTTTATTGACAATGAACCTTGTTTGTTATAAAGTTATTTAATATAATTATAATCTAATCCTCTTTAATAGAGGCTTTTTATTTAATTAAGCCAGGTAATGACTGTATTGCACTATTCAATTATATTGACGGAAAGGAATGAAAATATGCCAGTAATAATACCATCAAATCTGCCAGCATACAAAACCATGGAAGAAGAAAATATTTTCGTAATGAGCAAGGAAAGAGCTGAGACACAGGACATTCGACCGTTGGATGTGGCTCTTGTGAACCTGATGCCTACGAAAGTCGAAACGGAAACCCAGTTTGTAAGACTGCTTTCAAATTCTCCCATACAGATAAACGTGGAATTCATTCATACAAGCTCCCATGATTCCAAGAATATATCCGAAAGCCACATGAAGAGCTTTTATAAAAGCATAAAGGATGTTAAGGACAAGAAGTACGATGCCATGATAGTTACAGGAGCGCCCGTTGAACTAATGGAATTCGAGGAAGTGGATTATTGGGAGGAACTGAAGGAAATTTTAGACTTTTCAGCCACAAATGTCACTTCCGCAATGTTCATCTGCTGGGGTGCGCAGGCTGCATTGCACCATTATTACGGACTTGACAAGAGGACGCTGGATAAAAAGGTCTTCGGAGTTTTTGAACACGTCAAGATGCATGATACCTGTATGCTGTTAAACGGCTTTGATGACATATTCTACGTGCCGCACTCAAGACACACCGAGGTTACGGCAATCGACATAAAAAGCGTTGAGGAGCTTATTGTTCTGGCGGAATCAAAGGATGCCGGAGTACACATTGCAGTTACCGATGACTACAGCCGAATTTTTATCATGGGACACTCTGAGTACGACCCATTGACACTGAAAAAGGAATATGACAGGGACGTGGCACTGGGAAAAGACATAAACATTCCCATGAACTATTATCCCGGAGACGACCCATCAAAGGATCCATTTGTAAAATGGAGGAGTCACGCAAATCTTTTGTTCAAGAACTGGATAAACATCATCTATCAGGAAACTCCTTATGACAATAAAGAAATAGGAAATCACAGAACTGAGTGGTACCATTAAAATATAATGGTATCTTTTATTTTTGCTGCTAATATGATATCATGTATATAAATATAATTGAAGCTTTGGAGGAATCATGGGTAAATTATTTGGAACTGACGGAGTCAGGGGAATTGCAAACAAGGATCTGACAGCCGAATTAGCATATAAGCTCGGAAGAGTAGGAGGATACTTTCTGACAAGAGGCAAAAAAAGACCCAAAATGGTGGTTGGAATGGATACGAGGATTTCCGGCGACATGCTTGAGGGTGCACTGTCATCGGGACTTAACTCTGCAGGAATCGACGTCTTGTATCTGGGTGTGCTGCCCACACCTGCCGTGGCCTGCCTCATTAAGGTGCTTGAAGCCGACGGCGGTGTCATGATAACAGCATCTCACAATCCCGTTGAATACAACGGTATAAAATTTTTCAACGAAAAGGGTCTGAAGCTTACAGACAGCATGGAAGACTCTATAGAGGAATACATATTGAACGACCTTGACATAGATTATGTTCCTGTTTCCGGTGAAATAGGAAGAAAGATCAGAATAGAAAACCCTGTGAGAAAGTACATGGATTTTCTGAAGGATACCATTGATGTGGACCTCACCGGACTTAAGGTTGCAGTTGACTGCGGCAACGGCGCAGTGTACAAGGCTGCTCCGGTACTTCTCAACGAGCTGGGTGCACAGGTTTATGTCATCCACAACGACCCCAACGGCATCAACATAAATGTCAGCTGCGGCTCTACCAGACCTGAGGAAATTCAAAAGCTGGTGCTTGAAACCGGCGCGGATGCAGGACTTTCCTTTGACGGTGATGCCGACAGGCTCATTGCTTCAGACGAAAACGGAAACATAGTTGATGGGGACCATGTGCTTGCCATCTGCGGAACAAGCATGAAGGAAAAGGGAAGACTGAAGAGCAACACTGTAGTGGGTACCGTAATGACCAATATGGGACTTGACATCTGCCTTAAGGAAAAGGGAATTGAAATCATTAAAACGAAGGTTGGAGACAGGTACGTTCTTGAAGAAATGATCAGCGGCCATCACTCTATCGGAGGAGAACAGTCAGGGCATATAATATTTTTGGATTACAACACTACAGGAGACGGATTGTTGACAGCCATACAGCTTCTGAGCGTCATGAAGGAAAAAAACGAAAGGCTTTCGAAGCTGTCAGGAATCATGAAAGTCATGCCGCAGGTGCTTGTGAATTCTAAGGTGGCAGATGACAAAAAGAAATCCTACATGGAAGATGAAACAATTAAAAATAAAATAGAAGAAATAGAAAAACACTTTGACGGTAAAGGAAGGGTTCTCATCAGACCGTCGGGTACAGAGCCTCTCATAAGGGTCATGATTGAAGGAGAAGACCTGGATGAAATTCAGACAAAAGCCAACGAGCTTGCTGCCTTGATTGAAGAAAGGCTAAGCAACAATTAAGAGTTAAGAATTAAGAATTAAGAATTTATGTTGGAAACTGTGCGCAAGCACAGTTTCTTCGTTTAATTCTTCACTCTTCACTCTTAATTCTTCATTATCAATTCCCGAGGGGTATTTCCATGTATGGCAGGTACATGAAGCGTTCCTTGGGCTGGTGGTAGACTATTATGGATTTTAAAGTATATTCAGGGCTGGAAGAAAGTTTTTTCTCTGCCCTTGCCCGTATTTTTTCTATATCAACCGGCCTGTTGGGGCGCTGTTTCACAACTGTAAGGTGGGGAGTGTAGCCTCTTTTTTCCTTTTCAAGGTTCAGGGCAGCATATATCCTTTCGTAAAGCTTTATAAGTTCGGGAGAATTGACCTTCACATACAGCACGCGGTCACCGAACTGGCATAAGTCTTCCAGCTTTATTATAAAAGGCTTTGTGTTTCTGCAGACTTCAGCAGCCTTTTCGATGAATGAATCGTCATCGGGAAGGGCTGGCGGCGGAACAAGCGTAATGTGCGGTTCTGTAGTCAGAAATCTGAACTCCGCACGCAGCATTTCAATTTTGTTTCTGTACGTTTCCGGGACCGGAATTCCAATGAAATATTTCATGAGGTATCCTTTCTTATTCTATAAATTCCATATATAATATAACCATATTACTGATTATATATTTTTCTTCTGGTTTGAAACACAGTTTATTATGGTAATAATATTATTATACAACGTACGAAATTAATCAAGATATTGTTGTATTTAAAGATATGGAGAAAAGAATGGATTACGCTGATTACACGGATATATTTTTGAAATATGTCGAACAGATCGGCCCGGCTGCAGGAATATTGCTTCCTGTGGTTGAGGCTTTCGTTCCCGTGCTTCCTCTTGTGGGTTTTGTCATACTAAATGTGGGAGCTTTCGGTTTCTTCCTGGGATATTTGTATTCATGGATGGGAAACTGCCTGGGGTCACTCTTGTTGTTCCTCTTAATAAGGAAAATAGGAGGTAGAAAAATCGAAAGCAAGATTGAAAAAAGCAAGTACAGGGGAACTCTGGAAAAAATAAAGAGAAAAAATCTTACTGTACTGTTTTTTCTGTATTGTTTTCCTTTCACGCCGTCGTTTCTCATAAGCAGTACAGCTGCACTGACCAACATGAACACGCAGCAGTTTTTGCTTGCGCTGCTGCCGTCAAAGTTTGTCATGATTCTTTCTCTTGCCTTCATAGGGCAGAACGTGAGCTCATACTTTGAAAATCCCGCCAGGTCTGCTTTTTTTATAGGTTTTATTCTGGCAGTCAATTTTCTGTCCAGATACTTAATAAAAAAGTACGAAAAATATCACAGAAAAATATAAATTTGTTGTTGACATTGACGCTGCGTAAATGTGTACAATGAATTTGAGGAGTGAGTTATGGAATACACGGTAAAAACTTGACGATGAAAGATTCAAAGCATATTATGACAGCAAGAACCCGGGTACGGCAGCTTTTTTAAGGGAAGCAGTCCTGTACTACACCGGTTTGAAGCAGCTGTAAAAAAAGAAGGCTGATGCGTTGCATCAGCCTTTTAATCAGTTCATTTTATATATGCTTACCATTTCATGCAGAGATTGAGCTTGTGCTGCAAGCTCTTCGCTGGCAGCAGCCGTTTCTTCCGATGTAGCCGAATTGGACTGCACTACGCTGGATATCTGCTCGATTCCGATGTTGATCTGATCTATGGCCTCTCTTTGCTTTTGGGAAGCATCGGCTATTTCATAAACTATTTTGCTGACCTGGTTTGTCTTGTCAACGACGTTATGCAGCGCACGTTCGGTTTCGCCTGCTATCTTGCTTCCTTGTTCCACCGCAGTCACAGAGTTTTCAATCATGGCAGCTGTGCTTTTAGCTGCTTCCGCACTTTTGTTTGCAAGGCTTCTGACCTCATCAGCCACTACTGCGAAGCCTTTCCCGTGTATGCCTGCCCTAGCGGCTTCAACAGCAGCATTCAATGCAAGTATGTTCGTCTGGAATGCTATGTCGTCAATAGTCTTGATTATTTTACCTATTTCTTTTGATATTTTATTGATGTTGTCCATTGCATTCACCATATCGTTCATGTGTCTGCTGCTGGATTCAACCTCGATTTTCGTGTCGGTTGACAAGGTGTTAGCCATGTCTGCATTTTCAGAGTTTTCTTTTATCTGCTCTGCTATTTCCATGATTGTTGAACTAAGTTCCTCTATTGCTCCGGCTTGCTCCGTTGAACCCTGGGAAAGAGACTGTGAAGCAGATGAAACATGCACTGAACCGCTGTCGATGCCATCAGCCATCATTTTTATTTCCCTCATTATTTTTCCAAGTTCCATAAACAGGTTTTCCACTATGGTCATGATGTCCCTGTAGATTCCCTGATGTCTGTCTTTGTCCACATAAATCGTGAGATCATGATCGATGAGGGCATTGTGATAGATGCTGATGTCACCGGACAACAGCTGCACCGAGTTGACCGCACCCTCAATTGAACGGGCTAGAGTTCCTATTTCATCGTTGCTTGTGATTTCATTTATGCCTTTAAGAACATCGCTGTTCACATCTCCGGTTTCAATTGCCCTGGCTGCAGCGACCACCTTTTCAATTGGCGTCTTAAGTCCCCTCTTTAAAACGACCGCAATGATGGATATGGCTATTGCAACAGAAAGTACGGCTATCAGTGTGATTATTATGATGTTGGTAAAGAATTTCTTTTCAATTTCAGTATTGTCTCTACCGGAGTACAGCACCCCTGTTACGGTTGTTCCGTCCCTGGAGACTATCGGATAGTAGGCAGTTATGTAGTTTTTACCAAACAGTCTTGCCTTCCCTGTGTACTCTGTCCGCTGATTGATTACGATATCTGCTACTTTTGGATCAAGCGTTGTTCCAACAACTCTTTTGCCGTCTGAAACAATGGTGGTATTGATCCGTTTGTCACCTGCAAAGATGGTGAACTCTTCATTTGTGATTTCCTTCATATGATCCACCAGCTCAATGTTGTCAAGGTTGTAGGATGTGTATACGGCACCTATAACAGAGCCATTTTCGTCGAAAATGGGAGATGCAGCATTTACCGCATACACTGAATTTTCATCCATGCCTATGTCATAGTAAAGGTCGCCGGCCAGAGCTGTCATCACCGAAATCCTGCCTGAAATGTTGCTGTCTGTTGTTTCGGTTGCACTTGTGCTTGAAAGTATCGCTCCACTTGCGTCAGTGACCGTTATGTTCTCGACATCAAGGGCCTCACCAAGAGTCTGGGACTCAGCTAATGCCATACCTTGGTCTTTTGTTGTTACAGCATTGATTATTGTCTCGTCCAATGCAATTGTCTTTGAGGATATCTCAAGCGTCTTTCCCATGTTGTCAAGTTCTTCCTTCATCATGTCAGCAGAGGAAATCGCCTGGTCTGTTGACATGTGGGCTATAAGAGAATTCATGGGCAGCAGGGAAAACAATGCCGTGATGAATACCGCACAAACAATGCATATTACAAGCACAGTCAGAATTTTTCTGCTTAAACTTTTTGATTTGCTGCTTCTTTTGTTGTTAATCTTCTTTTTCAATTGTGCACCTCGTAATCAAATGATCTAGTATTTCTATTATCGAAGTATTTTTGGTAAAGTTTAGTCGCTGTTATAGTTTTTGTAAATAGGTTTTATTCTCAGTCTTACTTTTTGCAACTATTATTAATTATAACTGAAGTTATAACTTTACAAATCAGTTAAAATAACTGAAATTTTTTTACAAATATTTATATTTTTGCTGTTTTTTATTTTGTGCCGAATCAGTGTTTTTACATAGGAAATATAGCTGAAATTTAGGACATCATGCTACGCTTCAGAGTGATATGAATAATAACCCGCCTGAAATAATTATGCAGAAAATGATGTTAGCAAAACATCATTTTCTGCATAAATTGAATAGTAAGCATCATTTTCATAAGGAGTCTGCCATGTATTCTGATTATTATAGAAAAGCTAATGAACTATTTAAAAAAGCAAACAATAAAGTCATGTATGGAAAATTTACAGGTGCTTTGCAGCAGCCGGCTGCAGGAGTTCCAAACCCCACAGCACCAGCCTTTGAAACAGGTGTTTTAACAGTAAAGGTTGTATCGGAAACAGGAGTGCCGGTTGAAGGTGCACTGGTCACTGTATATCACTTTCACCCGGATGGAGTGCTGGAGGTTCATTACAACTCAAGAACCGATGGGGAAGGAACTGTTCCTGATATTGAATTGCTTGTGGTATACAGCGAAGTTCTTGAGAATGCAGAGTACTATTATTCTCTTTACAACTTAAGGGTTATTGCCGACAATTATACCCCTGTAAATATAATAAATTTTGAAGTTTTCCCTCAGATAAAAACAAATTACACAGTACGACTGGTCCCTGCATCAGAAAACGGGGCAGAAGAAACACCCGAAAGGACCATAGTAATTCCACCTAATCCGAGAGACTGAACGGTATGACTATGAAAGGAATGCGGAATTTTCAAATCCCAAAATAAAGGAGAGATTAAATGTATATTAATTATTACAATATAATCCACGACATCAGCTACAATCCATATGCAGCCAAAAACATATCATACAGAAATAAAGGCAACCGTAAACAATCATTCAATAATTTATCTGCAGCACAGGACTTAACTCCTGTTCCGGAATTTGAAACAGGCTTACTGACAGTGGAAGTATTGTCAGCAGCCGGACAACCAATTAAGGATGCTTTGGTTACCGTATTTCATTTTCATGATAACGGAGACCTGCATGTTCATTACAGCCTGGTGACCGATGAGAATGGAAGGGTTCCCACCATGGAGCTTCCTGTAAGGTTCATAATGCCGGGCAGAATAGATGAACAGCCTTATACAAATTACAACCTCAGGGCATTTTCAAAAGACTATTACCCAGTTAACATAATAAATTTCCGCATATATCCCAATGTTGAAACTGATTATACCTTCCAGCTAACCCCGCTGTCTGCCATCAGATCCGGAACTGTTCCGGAGGAAACACTGATAGAACCACCAAACTCTTCAGGACAGTCACATTTTTAAGAAAAACAATTATTTTGAATTGAGGTAATTGAAAGTATACAACTGTGAACAATGTGCATGATACACATAAGGCATGCTTTCAAGCTGTGCCTTATTTTTAATGCAGCGGCCAGCAAATAAAAAAATTAGGCCCTGCTATGCAGAGCCTAATAAAATATTTATAAAAAAACAAGGGGGAGAGGGGTTAATAAGATTATCTCTTACTAACTATGTTTTTATTATAGAAATAAAAGCTTTAACTAATCTTAAGAGTTTAGACGATTTATCGACGGCATTTTTGTATAATTTAGAAAAACGTTATTGGAGGTATAGATGAATGATTAATAATTTTGACATATCAGATGCAATGACCATCAAACTGGACGATGCGCTTCCCGAATACCCTGTTTTTAAAGAAAACATCAGAAGGGCGCCTAAAAGGGAGCTTACACTCAATGAAAGAGAAATAAAGCTGGCCTTGAAAAATGCGCTAAGATACGTGCCAGAAAGTCTTCATGAGACACTTGCACCGGAATTTCTGGATGAACTGATGACCAGAGGCAGAATCTACGGCTATCGCTTCATGCCCAAGGAAAGAATCTACGGAAAGCCCATAGATGAATACAAGGGAAAATGTATTGAAGGCAAGGCTTTTCAGGTCATGATAGACAACAACCTTGACCATGAGGTTGCCCTTTATCCCTACGAGCTGGTAACGTACGGGGAAACAGGACAGGTATGCCAGAACTGGATGCAGTACCAGCTTCTGAAGAAATACCTGGAGGAGCTGACCGATGAACAGACTCTTGCTGTCATGTCGGGACATCCGCTGGGACTATTCAAATCTCATAAAACCAGCCCCAGGGTAATAGTTTCAAACGGCCTCATGATCGGTATGTTTGACAATCCCCACGACTGGGCAAAGGCAACAGCCATGGGATGCTCCAGCTACGGACAGATGACTGCCGGAGGATGGATGTACATCGGACCCCAGGGAATAGTTCACGGTACATTCAACACTCTCATAAACGCAGGAAGAAAAGAACTGGGAATTCCTCAGGACAAGGATCTTGCAGGACATCTTTTCATTACGTCGGGTCTTGGCGGCATGAGCGGAGCCCAGCCGAAGGCTGTTGAGATAGCCAACGGTGTTGGAATAATTGCAGAGGTTGATTATTCAAGAATACAGACAAGATTGAGCCAGGGATGGGTTTCCATGGTTACAGACAGCCTGGAGGAAGCATTCAGGGCAGCCAGGGAACACATGGAAAGCAAGACAACAATCTCCATTGCATATCACGGAAACATTGTGGATCTTTTGGAATATGCAGTTGACAACAACATTCACATTGACCTTTTGTCAGACCAGACATCCTGCCACGTGCCCTACGACGGGGGATACTGCCCGAAGGGCCTGACATTTGAACAAAGAACCGAACTTTTGAAATCAGACAGAGAGAAGTTTGGAGAGCTTGTAGACAAATCTCTGGCTGAACACTTCGGGGCTGTAAAAACTTTGGTTAACAGGGGAACATATTTCTTCGACTACGGCAACGCCTTCATGAAGGCCGTTTTTGATGCGGGAGTGAAGGAAATTGCAAAAAACGGCATGGACACCAGCGAAGGGTTCATATTCCCCTCATATGTGGAAGATATTATGGGACCCATGCTGTTTGACTACGGCTATGGACCTTTCAGATGGGTTTGCTTAAGCGGAAAGCCGGAGGACCTGAGAAAGACAGACCATGCTGCAATGTCTGTAATTGACCCTGACAGAAGGGGACAGGACAGAGACAACTACATCTGGATCAGGGATGCAGAAAAGAACAAGCTGGTTGTGGGAACACAGGCAAGAATCCTCTACCAGGATGCCATAGGCAGAAGGGATATTGCCCTTAAGTTTAACGAGATGGTCAGAAACGGAGAAATAGGACCTGTAATGCTGGGAAGAGACCACCACGACACAGGCGGAACAGATTCGCCCTACAGGGAAACTTCAAACATTTATGACGGCAGCAACATCACCGCAGACATGGCGGTTCACTGCTATGCGGGAAACGCTGCAAGAGGAATGAGCCTTGTTGCCCTTCACAACGGCGGAGGAGTTGGAATCAGCAAGTCCATAAACGGAGGCTTCGGCATGGTTTTGGACGGCAGCGAAAGGGTTGACGACATATTGAGTAAGTCCATCCCATGGGATACCATGGTGGGCGTATCAAGAAGGTCCTGGGCAAGAAACGAACACTCCATCGAAACAACCATGGAATACAACAAGAAATTTGCAGGTGAAGACCATATCACCATACCCTATGTGGCAAGCGACGATCTAATTGAAAAAACTTTGAAAGAATACAACAAATAGGTTACTGTACAAGGAGAAAATATGAACAAGATTATAGAATGCGTACCTAATTTCAGCGAAGGAAGAGATCTTCAGAAGCTGGAAAAAATACTGGATGTTTTCAGGGCCAGAAAGAATGTAAAGCTTCTTGACTACTCCAGCGATGAGGATCACAACAGAAGCGTTGTGACGCTGGTGGGTGAGCCTGAGGAATTGGGAGAAGCCGTGATTGAAGCCATCGGAAAGGCTGTGGAGCTCATAGACCTTACCCATCATGAGGGGCAGCACCCGAGAATGGGAGCAGTAGACGTAATTCCGTTCATTCCCATAAAAAATGCAACAATTGAAGAAGCCGATGCACTGGCTAAGCATGTGGCCAAGGTTGCTTCGGAAAAATACGGACTTCCGTTCTTCCTTTATGAAAAATCAGCCACGGCTTCCCACAGAGAAAACCTGGCAAACATCAGAAAGGGACAGTTTGAGGGCATGGCTGAAAAGATGAAGGATGACATGTGGAAACCGGATTTCGGTCCTTACACAATCCATCCCACAGCCGGAGCCACAGCCATAGGAGCAAGAATGCCGCTTGTGGCATACAACGTGAACCTGAACACTAACAACCTTGAAATTGCAAGCAAGATTGCAAAGCAGGTGAGACACTTAAGCGGAGGCTTCAGGTATGTTAAGGCCCTGGGTATTGAGCTTGAAGACAGGGGCATTGTTCAGGTTTCAATGAATATGACCGACTACACCAAGACATCACTCTACAGGGTTTTTGAAACAATCAGAATGGAAGCAGAAAGATACGGCGTAAGCATTGTCGGGAGTGAAATCGTGGGCCTTGTTCCCATGCAGGCTCTCATTGACACTGCAGATTACTACCTGAGACTGGAGAATTTCTCCACAGACCAGGTACTTGAAACAAGGCTTCATTAAAAATACAAAAGGCCGCACTCAGGTGCGGCCATATGATATGGCGTAAATTTTGGAGGAAACTTATGAACAGGCTGATAATAAAAAATGCATCGGAACTGGTGACCTGCAGTGGTAAAAGTCCCAGGCATGGCACAGAAATGTCCGACATCGGAATCATCCATGACGGCTGCGTAGTAGCAGAGGACGGTATCATAACAGATGTGGGAACAACCGAAGAAATTCTTAAAAATTATGACTTAAGCACCTGTGAAGTTGTTGACGCCAGGAACAGGGCTGTACTTCCGGGATTTGTGGATTCACACACACACCTTATATTCGGTGGATACAGGGCAGACGAATTTTCATGGAGGCTCAAGGGAGACAGCTACATGTCCATCATGGAGCGGGGCGGAGGCATAACCAGCTCTGTTAGAGCCACCAGAAACACCACACTTGACGAGTTTATAGAAACCGGCAAAAAAAGGCTTGATAAGATGCTGGACATGGGAGTAACCACAGTGGAGGGAAAAAGCGGCTACGGTCTGGACCTTGAAACAGAAGTTAGGCAGCTTCAGGCCATGAAAAAGCTCGATGAAATTCATGCAGTTGATGTGGTGCCCACATTTTTGGGACCTCACAGCGTTCTTCCTGAATACAAGGGAAAAGAAGATGAGTTCATCGATTTCATGATCAGTGTGCTGGGGGAGGTATCTGGCAGCAAACTGGCAGAATTTGCAGACATATTCTGCGAAAAAAACGTGTTCTCTGTGGAACAGTCAAGAAAATTTCTTACGGCAGCCCAAAATGCAGGCTTGAAGCTCAAGATTCATGCCGATGAAATGGTGCAGCTTGGAGGAACCGAGCTTGCTGTTGAGCTTTCCTGCGTCTCGGCAGACCACCTGCTTCAGTCCTCAGACAAGGGAATTGAGATGCTGTCAAAATCAGACACAATCGCAACTCTGCTTCCGGCAACTGCCTTCTGCCTGAGGGAGGAATATGCCAGGGGAAGACAGATGATTGATGCAGGCTGTGCAGTTGCGCTTGCCACGGACTTCAACCCGGGCAGCTGCTTCACAAATTCAATTCCTCTTGTGATAGCGCTGGCGGCCATTCACATGAGGCTTTCAATAGAGGAAATAATTACAGCGCTCACCATTAACGCAGCAGCAGCAGTGGGAAGACAGGAAACCATCGGCAGCATCGAAAAGGGCAAGAAGGCGGACATAATTGTTCTTGAGTATCCGTCAATCAATTTTCTGCCGTACCACGCCGCCGTGAACATTGTGGAAACAGTAATTAAAAACGGAAAAATCGTAAAGGGGAAATAACATGAAAAACATGACGATAGATGAATTTGCAGCCATGGTTGCATCAAATTCTCCGGTACCGGGAGGAGGAAGCATCGCAGCTTTGTCGGGAGCCTTGAGCGCTGCACTGGCGCAAATGGTAGCCAATCTGACAATCGGAAAGAAAAAATATGCTGACAGCGAGGCTGAAATGAGAGAAGTGTCTGAAAAGGCAGAAGCGTTGAGACACACCCTTCTGGAGGACATTGAAAGGGACAGCCAGGCATACAACAGAGTAATGGAAGCATACAGGATGGCAAAGGACACAGATGAGGAAAAACTTTTAAGAAACAATGCCATAGAGCAAAGCGCCAGGAAAGCTGCCGAGGTACCTTTTCAGGTTGCCTGCATTGCCTATGAAATCATGCCGCTGGCCGAGGCTGCAGTTGCAAGAGGAAATGCCAATGCCGTTACTGACGGACTAGTGGCTGCAATGATGGCCAGGACAGCTGTGCTTTCTGCTTTGTTTAACGTGCGCATAAACCTTGGAACAATCAGCGATGCGGACTTTGTAAAGGAGTATTCGGAAAAATCAGACAGACTTCAGAATGATGTTCTTGCCTATGAGAAAAAAATATTGGAATTATCTCCATTTTAATGGTATACTAAAAAGGCAGATAATGCAAATCTCATAATCAAGAGGTGCGGTCATGAACAAACGGGGAATCGGTAAAATTGCTCTGCTTGTGGCACTTGAAGACACTAATGCCGATAAGCTCAAGGAATACTACGAAAAGAAAAATTACGTCATATTCCAGGGACAGGCCGGTTCCATGGACGCCAAAAAAATTGTGGCAGCCATAGAAACTGCCGCTTCAAGGGAAGATATAATCAGGGAAAACTACCATGAGGAGCATGCTCTTTACCATGCCATAATAGAGGCCTTAAGCGGTTACTGCAGGGGGCAGGTCATGCTTGGAGAAGTGTTGAGAAGCGCAGGACTGACATTTACGATCGTGAGAGGAACTCTGATTGAAGACGATCCTTCCAGCGGAAACTGGATAGCCGTAGTTCTTTACGGACAAATAGGATCTCCCAGAAGGGGCTTTGAGCATGAAGCCGTTGGCATGGGCATTCAGCCAATATAGTGAGGTATTATGAACACATCCTACTTGAGAACATTCATTGAAGTAATAAATTTAAAGAACATTTCAAAAGCAGCAGAAAAACTTTTCATAACGCAGCCGGCTGTGACCAAGCAGCTGCAGCTGTTGGAAAAGGACTTCGGTGCCGAGCTTTTTGTAAAAAACGGCAGAGAGATAGTACCCACGGAGGAAGGTCACATTCTTTACAAGTATGCCAAGGATGTGCTTAGCGGAGAAAGCAGGATTTATTCCCAGCTGAGAAAAAACAGTGATTCCATCAGCGGGAACATAACTGTGTACACCAGCTCCATGCCTGCAGACTACTACATACATGATCTGATTATCCAGTTTAACAAGCTGTATCCCGATACAACATACACCATAAAAAAAGTGGATACCGAAATGGTGTTTAAAAATATTGAAGAAGGATTCACCAGCTTCGGCTTTACCGGAAGCCTTCCAAGGAACAAAAAAATTGAAAGCATCTGCATAGCCGAAGATGAGGTTGTGATTGCCGCCTCTGCAGAAATGATGAGCGAAATAAAAGACGGAAAAATTACCCCGGCAGAATTTGCAAATTACAGATTCATTGTGAGGGAAAAGGGATCGGCAACACTTAGGATGTTTGAAGATTTTCTTGCAACAAAACGAATGAAGCTGAGCGATCTGAACATAATCATACAAGCCGAGGACAATCATACCATAAAGAAGTTCATATCCAACAACCTTGGGCTTGCCGTGCTTCCAAAAAAGGCTGTGGAGGAAGAGGTAAGAGAAAAAAGAGCATTCATTTTGAATGTGGAAGAGATGAACCTTAAAAGAAAGCTCTACTACGTTTATCAGCCCGACAGATATTTTTCAAAGGCTGAGGAAAAGTTCAAGGAGTTCATGACAAAAAATCAAAACTGCATGCAGCAGGACAAAAAGAAGTAAGGTCTGGAAATCCAGACCTTTTACTATGCGATGAAATCAAGATTGCAGTTGTTACAGATCTATATCGTCGCACCAGCTGAATAAAATAACCAACAGCAGGAAGAAGAACAATAATTCAGTTCCGTTGCCGCCAGCGCCGCCTACTCTATTATGAAAACATCCCATATTTAAACCTCCTTAAGTTTATTGTTTAACTCATTATATGTGGGAGGTTTCATGGGGTTACTTGTTTAACTTATTTAATCTTTCGTTTACCACCTTGAAGTCAAGATTTTCAAAAAACACGTCAATGTACAGCTTCCTGTTGATGCCGTAGTCAATCATGTAGGCGTGCTCATAAACGTCAAGGACTATGAGCGGCTCAGCATAAAGCATGACTCCGTCATCGTGGGAATCCTGTCCGTAAATGTAAAATTCGTCCTGGTACCTGTCATAACAGAACAAAACCCATCCCCTCATGGACATGGCTACGCACTTGAATTTTTCAAGAAAGCTGTCGTAGGATCCAAACACCTCATCTATTACCTTTTCTGATGAGCCGCATATCCTTGTGTTGTTGCCTGTCAGGTTTTCAAAGTACAGTTCGTGGAGTTTTATGGCATCAAAGCAGAAAGTTTTGGATTTCTGGGATGAGCGCATGCTGCTGTAATTTGAGCTGCAGTCAGAAAGATTGCTGTATGAAATGTCTTCATTCACCTTGTTAATGCAGTCAATGTACCTGACATACAGAGCATAATGCTCGGAAAGCTGCATCGCGGAAAGAAATTTAACATTTGAGAAATTGTAGTTTTTGGCAGTTACTGAATTCAAATTTATTTGCACCTCCGAATCGATAGTTAAATATATGTTTGAAAATTCAATATATGCGGAAAAATTCCTTTACCCTGACATCATTAATTGTTATAATAAATTAAGCAATTGGCAAAAATATTCCGGTATATCTACAGTCTGTAAAGTCAGAACCGGTTGCATAAAGGAGATTACATGGAAAAGAAAATAATGATATTGGATGGCAACAGCCTGCTCTTCAGAGCATTTTACGCCATGCCGTCGTTGAAGACCAAGAAGGGGCAGTATACAAATGCAGTTTATGGTTTTTTAAGCATGCTTTACAAGCTTTTAGATCTATATTCTCCCGAATACATATGCGTTGCCTTTGATCCGAAAAAACCCACATTCAGGCACGAACAGTACAAGGACTACAAGGCAACAAGACAAAAGGCTCCGGACGAACTTGTGTCGCAGTTTCAGCTTATACGCGATGTTCTTGACCTGCATAAAATCAAATGCGTGGAAATTGAAGGATTTGAAGCCGATGACGTGGCAGGTACATTTGCCAGCGCTGCCCAGGAAAACGGAACAAAAGTTTATCTGGTGACCAGCGACAGGGACTACCTTCAGCTCATAGATGAAAATACCAGCGTCATATTGACAAAAAAAGGTGTAACAAACACCGAGGAAATGGATTTGTCAAGGATGAACGAGGAATACGGCATAACGCCTGAGCAGTTTGTGGACCTAAAGGCTCTCATGGGCGATGCGTCAGACAACATTCCCGGAGTGGGCGGTGTCGGCGAAAAAACAGCATTGAAGCTCATTCAGGAGTACAAAAGTCTGGACAGCATTTATGAAAACATAGAAAGCATCAAGGGAAAGCTCAGGGAAAAGCTTGAATCGGACAAAATGCAGGCATACTTGAGCCAGACACTGGCACGTATCATAAAAGACATTCCCATCGAATTTCACATGGATGACTACAGAGTGCAAAAGCCTGATTCTTCCAAACTTTCGATGATGTACGACGAGCTGGAATTCAGAACCTTCAAAAAAAGAATAGAAGAAGACAGTTCTGCTGACATGTCACAGATGTCCATTTTTGACCATGAGAAAACAGAGCAGGATACAAAGAGCGACAGCAGGGAATGCTTAAGTATTGAGTATATAGACAGCAGTGAAAAGGTAAGGGACGTGGCAGAAAAGGTAAGAGCCGGCAAAAAGGCGTACCTGAAGTTCCTGTTTGATTGTGACAGAGCCATGTTTTGTAGCGCTGTGGCACTGGGGATTTCCGACGGATGCGGTATTTACTTTATAGATTTTAAAAAAACTACCGAGGATGAAGTTCTTGGCATTTTAAAGGATGTTTTTGAAGATGAATCCGTAGGAAAGTGCGGTCACAACCTTAAGAACGAAGCTATTTATCTCATGAGAAAAAACATAGAGCTTAAAGGTATTTCCTTCGATTCTGAAATCGGCAAGTATCTTCTTAATCCATCCGAAAGCTCATATTCCATAGACAAGATAGCCTATGAATACCTGAAGAGTGACATTCCTTCCGAAGGAGACATTCTTGGTTCGGGCAAAAAGGCAATAACGTTCAGAGAACTGGACCTTGAAGGAAGAAAGAACTACATTTTCAACTTCATCAACACCGTAATTAAATCAGAAAATCCCATAACTGCTGAAATTAAAGAGCTTGAGATGGATGTTCTTTTTGAAAAAATTGAGCTTCCGCTCATTGAGGTTTTGGCTTACATGGAGTTTATAGGCTTCAAGGTTGACTGTGACGTACTGGACAGCCTGGGAGTTCATTTCAGGGAAAAAATTGCTGAGCTTGAAAAGAAAATCTATGAGCATGCGGGAGAAAGCTTCAACATAAATTCTCCAAAGCAGCTTGCTTACATATTGTTTGAAAAATTAAACCTGCCGGTAATCAAAAAGACAAAGACAGGAATTTCTACAGACGCTGAGGTTTTAGACAAACTTAAGTCAGAACACGAAGTGGCAAGCCTCATAGTTGATTACAGGCAGATGGTCAAGCTGAACTCCACATATGTGGAAGGTCTTAAAAATGTTACAGGCGGTAGTGACGGAAGGGTTCATTCCGTATTCAATCAGACCATTGCAGCAACAGGAAGGATTTCAAGCACTGAACCAAACCTTCAGAACATTCCCACACGAACCCAGGAAGGCAGAGAGCTGAGAAAGGCTTTTGTTGCTGAGAAAGGTTTCGTTCTTTGCGATGCAGACTATTCTCAGATAGAGTTGAGGGTGCTGGCTCACCTTGCAGGGGAGCAAAACCTGATAGAGGCTTTCCAAAATCATGCGGATATCCACACCAAGACTGCCTCACAGGTTTTCCACGTGAACATGGAGGATGTTACACCTACCATGAGGAGCAGGGCTAAGGCAGTAAACTTCGGAATCGTGTACGGCATAAGCGACTACGGGTTAAGCCGAGACCTGGGCATACCCAGGAAGGAAGCAAAACAGTACATTGACAACTATTTAAGCTTTTACGGAAGCATCGACAGATACATGAAGGACATTGTTGAACAGGGCAAGAAGGATGGTTATGTGACAACCTATTTCGGCCGAAGAAGATACATTCCGGAGCTTTCTTCGAGGAATTTCAATATCCGTTCCTTTGGCGAGAGGATCGCTCTGAACACGCCGGTGCAAGGAACTGCCGCGGATATAATCAAGGCTGCCATGGTGGGTGTTTACAAGCGCCTTAAGAAAAACAATATGAAGTCCAGGCTCATACTTCAGGTGCATGATGAGCTCATCATCGAAGCTTCAACAGAAGAACTCGAAGAAGTGAAAAAAATCCTGAAGGAAGAAATGGAAAGCGTGGTGGACGGCTTCCTCGTGCGCCTGGAATCTGATGTGAACGTGGGCGGTAGCTGGTATGAGGCAAAATAGCGATTTGGAACATGATACTGCTAATATGGAAGGCAGTTCAAACAATAAAAAAGTCATCGTGATAACCGGAAGCATCGGAACGGGAAAGTCTGCTGCAGTAAATATATTGAAAAATTTGGGGTTTACCGTTCTTGATTCGGATAAAATCGTCCATGAAGGCTACAATAAGGGAACAGAGCTTTACAAAAAGCTGGTGGACCTCTTTGGGGAAGACATCCTTGATGAAAGCGGATCAGTTGACAGGCAGGTCCTGGGCAGGATCGTTTTCAGCGATGAAAAAAAGCTTGAGGCTTTAAATGAGCTGGTTCACAAATACGTGAGGCTGGTGCTTGAAAAAGGTGTTTCGGACTGCGGGGATGAAGTGGTGTTTCTTGACATACCCGTTATATTGGAAAGCATCGCCCGGGGCGAATCCTTCAAGCTTAAGTACGACGAGATATGGCTTGTTTATGTAAGTGAAAAAACGCAGAGAAAGAGGCTGGAAAAAAGAGCTCTTGTGGAAGGGAAAAATCCTGAGGATGTGCTCAAAATTATAGACAGACAGATTCCTATAGATCAAAAGGTATCCGTGGCCGATGAAGTCATTGACAACGAAGGAACGCTGGAAGACCTCGAGAAAAATATAGTAAAGCTTCTTACAATAAAAGGTATAAGGTGGTAATTATGGCAAGAAGACGAAACATGTACGGTAAAAGAAGAAAAATACGCTACGGGCGCATTGCATTTCTGGCTGCGCTGCTAGTCCTTGCGGCACTGGGAGCATTCAGCATCCTGAGAAGCACCGTTTACCAGGATGCAATCGATGATGCGATGAATTCGCAGATTATGAAGGTGTCAGGCACTGTCAGCAGTGTTTCCAAAGTGGATCCTAAAGTTTATACAAATGAGGGCATAAGGTATACAAATCAGCACGAAGGTATAAAAAGACTCGCAAGCTTTGATACAGCCATAGCAGAGGACAGTGACAGGAACAAACAGGTTAAGTCGCTGCTTGAAAACCTGTCCGTATCCGATGAAACTGAACTTGTGACGGAGCTTCCTCAAAAAGAAGGAGGCTATTACTGGATGGACGTAAGTGTGGTTGTGGAGGACAAATTTCTCGTGTTTGAGGGCGAAGAGCAATACAATTTCGATCTCTACTACGACATTGAAAACTCAAAGGTGTATGTGAGGGAAAAATACCACGACGAGTTCAGCACCAGAAACAACAAACAAAAACTGCAGGGCTACGAGGCTGATGCTGAGTTTAAAAGCTTAATGGAAAAACTGGTTCAGGCGGAATAAAATATGGAAGTATTAAATGGAGAAATCATAAGAAGACATCTGAATACGAAGTATATGGGAAGAAATGTGATACACCTTGATTCAGTGGAATCGACAAATGACTATGTTAAAACACATGGAGAGAAGTTTACAGAGGGAACGCTTGTAACATGCGGCGAACAGACAAAAGGACGCGGTAGGCAGGGCAGGAGATGGGAATCTGAAACTGGCCTTTGCATGTCTGTGCTTCTTAGGCCTGAAATTGAGATGCAGCACATTTCAAAGATAACTCAGGTATGTGCTGCTGCTGTATCAGCTGCTCTTTCAGAGTTAGGTGTAGAAGCGCAAATAAAGTGGCCCAACGACATATTCATTAACGGCAAAAAAGTGTGCGGAATACTGACTGAGATGAAAATTGCAGAGGACGGCAGTCCTCTTGTTGTGGTCGGAATGGGAATGAATGTGGACAATGCGTCGTTTCCCGATGACATAAAACAGACCGCATCCTCCATCCTGCTTGAAACAGGCATGCACGTTGAGAAAGGAATAATTGCAGCAAAGGTTCTGAACCATTTTGAAACTTTGTACAATGAACTTGAGAAAGGCAATTTTGAAGACAGCTTAAAGATTTGCAAAGAAAGGTCTTACATAATCGGAAAAGAAATAAACCTGATTGAGGGAAGCAAGATTACCGCTGCTACTGCAACAGACATCAGTCCGGACGGTGAACTGCAGGTCAGATACCAGGACGGAAGAACAGGCAGCGTTATTTCAGGAGAAGTATCCGTCAGGATAAGGTAGAATCGGCCAAGCTGTTACGTCGAAATAAAAATATCCGGCACGGCCGGATATTTTCATATATGGTTACTTTGTCACCTGGTATGTGCCGCGAACCATGAATATTGCATATTTTTCCGCATACACACCTCTTCCGTCATCCCTTGGAACTATCATAAGGTGGTTTGGCACCACGGCCATTCCTGACACGAAATCCTTGCCCAGCGTCACATCTGACAGGCCGCCCAACTGGCTGCCGATTATGTAAGCTTCACCGCCTCTGAGTATTATTTCGGTTCCGGAACCGCCGATGAGTTTTTCGCCGTCTCTTATTTCGACGATTTCAAGGGCCATGCCTGTGGAACCTGAGGAGGAGCCTGTGCCCTGACTGCTCAACTTATCTATCTGGGCCTGCATGTCATCGATGTTTTCGAGCTTGTACTGGCTGATCAGCGATGAGATCCTCTCATTAAGGTAGCTTAACACGACTATGGGGTCGCTTGTGTCGCCGGGGGCTGCAAAAATGACTGTTGAAAAGGCAAGCAGCAGCACAAAAGTCAGAATCAATGTTTTCTTCAAAATAACAACTCCCTTAACAGTATATTTTTATTTTATCCTATGGAAGGAAATAATTCAACATAAAGTGACAATTTCTGTTTGAAATTTTAAATTATTCTGAACAATCCTAAAAACAGGCCAAATTGTCCTACTGTTCAACTTAAGATTGAATTTGGGAAAATGAAATGTTATAATTGCAAAGTAATAAATACGATGGGAGAAATCTTATGCAAAAATTATGCATGGCAGCTAACAAATTGTTCAAGCTTCCTCAGCATCCCTTCAACCTTAGCAACGAAGGAAAGAAGACATATGCAGAGTGGCAGTATGAAAAAGGAATGGATACAATCAAGTTTTATTTGAAATATACAGACGTTAATGAAATGTTCAAGGACAGGACTGTTCTGGACATAGGCTGTGGCGCCGGAGGAAAGACTGTCTTTTATGCTTCACAGGGCGTCAGGAAAATAGTAGGGGTTGAAATCCTTGAAAAGTATAGAAAGGAAGCAGAAAAGCTTGCCGAAAAATACAAACTTGGGGACAAATTTGAATTTGTATGTGCTGACGCTTCAAACACACCGTTTGGGGACGAAACATTCGACACCATAATCATGAATGATGCCATGGAGCATGTGGACCAGCCTGAGATGGTTCTGGAGGAATGTTACAGAATACTGAAAAAGAACGGCAGACTGTACCTGAATTTTCCGCCTTACAACCATCCTTACGGGGCGCATCTCAGTGATGCCATAGGAATGCCCTGGGTTCATGTGTTCTTCAGCGAAAAAACGCTCATAGGCACATACAAGAACCTGGTCAGAGACCTGCCTGATGGAAAGGATAGAATCGAATTTAGAATCGGCAAAAAGCCTGACGGTACGGAATACTTCTCTTACATCAACAAGATGACAATAAAAAGGTACAAAAAAATCCTGGAGAACAGCCGATTCAAGTGCGCCTACTACAGTGAGGAGCCGCTGAGGGGATTTTTAAAATATCCTGCTAAGCTGCCATTTTTCAAGGAATTCCTTGTAAAAATGGTTGTGTGCGTTCTTGAAAAGTAACTGTAAGTTGATTTTGCAGATATGATGTGATATTGTTTATTTGATTTATATTGGCCTTAAAGGAGATAAAATGAAACTTAACAAGATTGATAAAGCAGTGCTGCTGTTAATATGCCTGTCCCTGCTGATAGGAATATACACCATATATCAGCGCGTGGAAGTAGAAAGGCAGTACAAAACTGCCGAGATTGTGCTTGACTACAATGAAATGACGAAATTCGCAGACTCCTCAGAACGTGATCTGGAGTGGTGGCTCAAAAAGTTCAAGGAATACGGAGCACAGTCGGTTGCAGTCCAGGAGGAAACAATAAACCGCCTGGTTGAGAGCGGTGAGCCCGTAAGAGCCGAAATCGTGTCCATGCTCATAGAAAACTATGGCTGGCAGGATACATACAGCGATGAAATAGTCAAAAGAATCGAGGATGGTGAAATTGGTGCTGAGGACGTGATTGTTTCAACATCCGACGAGAAAACATACAGCTACATAATTTCCGGACTAAAGGAAAGATATTCAAAAGATTTTTTCAAGGAATACACTGAGGAAGACATTCATTACATAGTTCTTGACGGAAAAGGTGACGACGTTTATTACAGCTCCGCCACAAGGGTTACCAACTCAGAAGGAGACGGCATTTACGAGAAAAAATCTGTGACAGATTCCAGGCTTCTAAACATAGGAATCGGTTATGACGATGAAAAAATAAATCTAATAAAAAAATCAGGTCTTGATGTAATTCTGAGGCCCATCAACTTTCCAACCTATAACGAGAAGCTTGCAGACGTGTACAAATCAGCAAACGAAAAATACGACCTTCAGCCCAGGCTGTACATACTTCATGGAAGAGAAGTTTTGGGCTTCCCGGATAATGAAGACAAACTTCTGGAATACATAGAAGAAGAAGGAATATCCGTGGTTATGGTTGAAAGCTCGGAGCAACGGGAACACATAGAGCAAAAGGGCCTTGTAAAGCTGGTTGAAGATTCCGGATACCAGTCATTAAGAGCCTTCACCATGTGGGATTATGTAAGGGCAAGGTATAAGTACTACAACTATGAAGGCGCAGAAGAAATTGAAAATACAATGTTCCGCGCAATCACCGAACGAAACATAAGAGTGATTTACTTCAAGCCTTTCTATGAGAAGGAAGGCAGCGTGAAGTACATGACCGATTCAGCCGAATACGAAAGGACTTTCACAAGCCTTCAGGAAAGGCTTAAGGATCACAACATAACCCTGGGAAGAGCAAATTACATGAATGAGTTTCACATCGGCTCAAAGAGGGTTGCTGTCCTGGCTTTCGGAATCACTTTATCCTGCGTATTTTTGTTCAAAAAAATGTTCAATATAAAGCATAAAATTGCAGATTATCTGTATCTGGCAGCTTTGCCGGCTGCTCTTGCACCCCTGGTCATGAGAAGTCTGTCGGAAAAGTTGTTTTCCCTGGCTGCGGCAGTGTCGTTTTCGGGAATTGCAATATACTTTTTCATGATGCAAATTAAAAGAATATATCATTCAGAAGAAAAGCACTCCAATGTCAAGCTTATGATACGTTCAGCGCTGATTTTGACGGGAGCAATTGCCATATCACTGGCTGGAGCAATCTTTGTGGATGCAATTCTTGCGGATGTGAGATACTTTTTGGAGATGGACATTTTCAGAGGTGTCAAAGCTTCACAGATTCTTCCCCTTGGTGTATTTGCGCTGGTTTATCTCATATACTATATGAACGACGGCTCCGATGATTCGCTGAAGGGAGTTGTTAACACAACCGTGAGGCTGCTTAATAAGGAAATAAAAATATTCTACATGATCATTGCAGGCGTCCTTGGTATAGCAGGGTACATTTATATATCAAGAACCGGCCATGAGACCAACGTGCAGCCGTCAAGCATAGAGATGATAACAAGAAACTTCATGGAATATGTTCTTTTGGCAAGACCGAGGACCAAGGAAATCCTCATTGCATTTCCTGCCATTTTTGCGGCAGTTTATACATCAAGCAGGAAGTCGGAGTTTTTTACGGCAATCTTTATGCTTGCAGGAGCCATAGGAACTTCAGATGTAATAAACACATTCTCTCATTTGAGAACTCCCGTGTATCTGTCTTTGGCCAGAACTTTTATAGGACTTGGCTTTGGAATTGTCTTAGGCTGCATTGTAGTCCTGGTGCTTGACCTATTATATAAACTATCAGGAAGAATACAGGAGAGACTCAAGTGAAAAAAATATTGTTAGCAGGGTATTACGGCTTTGGCAATCTGGGTGATGAAGCAATTTTAGAGATGGCGCTTGAGCAGATTCTGACCATTACAGACAGAAAAAGCATAACAATATTGTCAGGTAACAAGGAAGCAACTTTCAACAAATACAACATCGACACCATAGACCGCTACAATGTGCTGTCAATTATCAGAAAACTGAAGAAGTCAGATGCCATTGTTTTTGGCGGAGGAAGTCTTCTGCAGGACATCACAAGCAAGAGAAGCATCTACTACTACCTGTTTTTAATCAGGCTTGCCAAGCTCATGAATAACAAGGTAATAATGCTGAGCCAGGGAATCGGGCCTCTGGTCAGCCAGAAGAGCCAGACAGCCGTTTCAAAAACCTTAAAACATGTAAACTGCATCACAGTCCGCGACAAGCACTCCAAGGAATACCTGGAGGAATTGGGGGTTGAAGGGTCGAAAATATTTTTGTCCACTGATCCTGTTATTAACTTAAAAGCTGCCGGACCAATCCAAAAGGACAAAAAAGACCAGAAAAAAATCTGCTTCTCCTTAAGAAACTGGAAGAATGCAGATGTGGCCAGCAAAATAAGCAAGGTCGCCAAGAGGCTCACCGATGACGGAATGAAGTGCTTTTTCATACCATTTTACTACAATGAAGATTTGCTGTTGATTGAACAGGTTGAAAAAAGTCTCGGAGAGAGGGCTGTGTACTTCAAGGAGAGGCTGTCCACCAGCGAAGCCTTTGATATCATAAGAGACATGGATGTTATGGTTGGCGTAAGGCTTCACTCCCTTATATTTGCAGCAGCAGCCAACGTTCCGTTTGTTGCCGTTTCTTACGACCACAAGGTTGACCATTTTGCAAACAGCGTGAATATGAAGGTTTCATGCAAAATTGACGATATTGATGAGGAGCAGCTTTACAGTGAGATAAAAAACAAGCTGGAAAACGAAGAAGAAGAGAAGCTGCTGCTTGAAAAGAGCGTGGAGAAGCTCAGGGAGCTTACAAACATAAACTATAAGATATTGAAGGAAATATGATATGGAAAAGATCAGCATTATGGGCGTGAGAATCGACAACAAGTCCATGGAAGAGGTAATGGACATTGTCGAACAGAAGCTTAACAACGGGGAAAGATACATAATTTACACACCAAATACGGAAATAGTCATGATGTGCCAGGATGACGGTGAATTTCTTAATTTCATGAACAAGTCCGACATAAACATCCCGGATGGCATAGGGCTCGTGTATGCGTCGATGATTAAGAATCATCCCCTGAAGGGCAAGGTTGCAGGATTCGATCTGTCAATGAGACTTCTGGAGCTTGCCGGGAAAAAAGGCCTCAAGCTGTACGCAGTGGGCGGAAAACCTGGCGTTGCAGAGACGGCAATGAACAATGTCCATGAAAAGTATCCCGGAATAGTTATTTCCGGATCACACCACGGATATTTCAAGGGTGCCCACCTGGGGCAGGGAGGCAACCCAGAGGAACAAAAGGTTGTAGATGAAATAAACGCCCGGGAACCGGATATTCTGTTCGTGGGATTTGGTGCAAAGAAACAGGAGCAGTGGATTGAATTCAACAAGGATAAGCTAAACGCCAAAATCATCATAGGCAATGGCGGAACCATAGACGTGTTAGCAGGCAATGTGAAAAGGGCTCCGGACATATACGTGAATCTTGGCCTGGAATGGCTTTACAGGCTTATTAAAGAGCCCAGCAGAATTTCAAGGCAGGCTGTTTTGCCTGTATTCATGCTCAAGGTTATTTTTGGGAACAAAAATATTGTTAAGGAAATAAAGGAGGAAGTATGAAACTTTTTATCGATACTGCCAATGTTGAAGAAATCAAAAAGGCAAATGACATGGGAGTCATTTGCGGTGTAACAACTAATCCATCCCTCATAGCCAAGGAAGGAAGAGTGTTTGAAGAGGTTGTAAAAGAAATTACAGGAATTGTTGACGGTCCCATAAGCGCTGAAGTTATATGCCTTGATTCTGAGGGAATGATCAAAGAAGCCGTTGAGCTTTCAAAAATCCACAGGAACATAGTCATTAAAATCCCTATGACCGAAGAAGGATTGAAGGCTGTAAAGGTGTTAAGAAGGGAAAACATCAGGACGAATGTCACCTTGATATTTTCGGCAGGCCAGGCGCTTCTTGCTGCAAGGGCCGGTGCTTCATACGTGAGCCCTTTCATAGGAAGGCTTGACGACATAAGCACTGACGGAATGGAACTGATATCTGAAATTGTGGACATATTCAACTACCACGCAATAAAGACCGAAATAATTGCAGCAAGCGTAAGACACCCCATGCATGTAACACAGGCAGCAAGAATCGGGTGCCACATAGCAACTGTTCCCTACAAGGTGATAATTCAGATGACAAAGCACCCCCTCACAGACAAGGGAATAGAGCAGTTCTTAAAGGACTGGGAAACAGTACCTAAGAATTAAAAAGCAGTTAAGAATTAAGAGTTAAGAATTAAGAGTTAAGAATTAAGAATTGAAGGAAAGAATTGCGCCAAGGCGCAATTCTCACCATAATTATTAACTATTAATTATTAACTATCAATTAATATAATACGGAGGAAAATATGAGTTACGACGATTTGAAAATCACGGCTCAAAATTTGAGAAAAAACATTTTGACCATGATTCATGAAGCAAATTCAGGGCATCCGGGCGGATCCCTTTCGGCAGTTGAAATTGTCACATACCTTTACTACAGGGAAATGAACATATCCGACCCGAAGGATGAAGGACGCGACCGTTTTGTCCTTTCAAAGGGCCACGCAGCCCCGGTTCTTTATTCTGTGCTCATGGAAAAAGGATTCATCTCAAAGGATATGATTGGAAGTTTAAGACAGGTCAATTCAAAGCTGCAGGGACATCCGGACATGAAGAAGGTGCCGGGTGTGGAGGCTTCCACAGGATCTCTTGGTCAGGGACTTTCCATTGCCAACGGCATGGCTCTCGGTTTCAAGCTTGACGTCAGGAACAACAGGGTATTTGCACTTCTGGGTGACGGAGAGATACAGGAAGGAATGATATGGGAAGCTGCCATGCTGGCAAGCCACTACCACCTTGACAACCTCACTGCTGTACTTGACCACAACGGGCTTCAGATAGACGGAAACAACAGCGACGTAATGGGCATTGAACCGATAGATAAAAAATTTGAAGCATTCGGATGGCATGTAATGAAGGCTGACGGACATGACTTCGAGTCTCTTGAAAAGGCTTTTGAGGAAAGGAAATCCGTAAAGGGAAAACCTGCTATAATAATAGCTGAAACCACAAAAGGCAAAGGCTGCTCCTTCATGGAAGGCAAATCCTCATGGCACGGAAAAGCTCCAAACGCAGAAGAATTCTGCACGGCAATGGACGAAATAGGAGGTGGCATCAATGGCTAAGGCAACGAGAGAAGCATACGGCGAGGCTTTAAAGAAGCTGGCCGCAAACAATCCGGATGTGGTTGTACTGGACGCTGATCTTTCAGGTTCAACAAAGACTTCCGAATTTAAAAAAGTAAGCCCTGAAAGATTTTTCAACGTGGGCATAGCTGAACAAAACCTTGTGGGAACCGCAGCAGGTCTGTCGCTGGCCGGCAAGATTCCATTTGCAAGTTCCTTTGCAATGTTTGCAGCCGGAAGAGCTTTTGAAATCATCAGAAACACCGTGGCATATCCAAGACTGAACGTTAAGATTGCTGCAACCCATGCGGGACTCACAGTCGGAGAAGACGGAGCATCCCATCAGGCCATCGAAGACATAAGCCTCATGAGAAGCATTCCAAACATGACAGTAATAAACCCTGCAGACTGCATCGAGGCAGAGCAGGCCGTACTGAAGGCCGCTGAATATGAAGGACCGGTCTACATAAGACTCGGAAGAATGGCTGTTGAGGATGTGAACGACTCCTCTTACAAATTTGAAATCGGCAAGGGCGTGGAAATGAAAAATGGAAGCGACATAACCATCATAGCAACAGGCATTATGGTTCAAAAAGCTCTTAAGGCCGCAGAAAAGCTCGGTCAGGAAGGAATAGACGCAAGAGTTTTGAATATCCACACAATAAAGCCAATAGACAGTGAAATCATAGTTAAGGCTGCAAAGGAAACAGGAGTAATCGTGACCGCTGAAGAGCACAGCATCATTGGTGGTCTGGGAAGCGCCGTTCTTGAAGTTTTGTCAGACCAGTGCCCGGTACCCGTTAAGAGGGTAGGAGTAAATGACACATTCGGCGAGTCAGGAAAGCCTGAAGACCTTCTGAAGAAATATGCACTTACTGAAGATGATATTGCCGGTATGTGCAGAGAAGCCTTGAAACTGAAAAAATAACCTTGAAATAAGTGCTTCGGCACTTATTTTTCCTTTTTTTTGCAAAAAATATAATATTGCATCAAGTTATGAGCTTTCCACTGCAATCGGTCAAAAAATAAGCTGAAATTGTAATAAAAAAATACATATTTGGTATTGACATGCATTATATGTAAAGGTATAATGATTAATTTGACATAAGTTACGGGATAGTGTATACTATTAATATTAGGAGGTAACTTATGTTTAATTTAGGAGATAAGGTAGTATACCCGATGCATGGGGCGGGCGTAATTGAAACTTTGGAATCAAAAGAAATTTTGGGCGAAGTTAAGAGTTACTATGTTTTGAAGATGCCCATAGGTGAAATGAAGCTCATGATTCCTGTTGACAATGTTAACAACATCGGTTTGCGAAACATTATCGACAAGAGTCTGGTGGAAGGTGTGTATGACATACTGAAGCAGGCAGCAGTGCTGAATGATTCAAACTGGAACAAGAGGTACCGCGACAACATGGTGAAGATGAAGACTGGTGACATCTTCGAAGTGGCACAGGTTGTCAGGGATCTTACCTACAGGGACAGGGAGAAGGGCCTTTCAACAGGTGAGAAGAAAATGCTGGTGAGTGCGAAACAGATGCTCGTAAGCGAAATCTCACTTTCGATGGACGCCGACTCCAACGGTATTCAGGAATATTTGGAAAGCATTATAAACAAAGATGCACTAAACTGATAAACCGTAGTGCATTCTTTTTTATTGGTTTTAAGGTTTGATTAATGAAATTTCAGTATAATATTATTTAATTTGTTGTAGCCAAATAACAAAAAATGTGTTACATTAAATAATATAACAAAATTTGGGTATGATAGTAAGGAGGTGATTAGATGATAGATAGAATAGTAAGAGCAGTGATTACCATCGTAGGAGCAAGTTTTGGAGCTTTTATGGGGGTAGTGTTAAATCAAAATGGTCTTCTTAAATTTTCAGGTTTGCAAAATGTTTTAATAATTGTTGGTATCAGTTTAATTTTTGGAATTATATTTTTTCTACTTTCTGTTAAAATTAAAAAGACTGGTCAGAGAATAGCTGAGGCTTTCGAAAGAGAATTGCTGAAGTTTTCAACCATGGATATTATATGGGGCGCACTGGGGCTTATCGTTGGCTTTATAATTGCGTTTTTAATAAGCCAGCCTTTTGCTGACATAAAGTATGTGGGAACCATCGTTTCCATATTGTCCTACCTGCTGTTCGGATATCTTGGAATAAAAATATCCACAAGGAAAAAGGACGATGTCATATGGCCGCAGTTAAATCTCAAGAAGGTTCAACCGGTTAAAAAACAAGACAAGAATGCAAGAAAAGAAATAGTATCTCCAAAAATACTTGATACCAGTGTTATTATAGACGGAAGAATATCCGACATCTGCAGAACAGGATTTATAGAAGGTACACTTGTAATTCCGGAGTTTGTGCTGAAAGAACTCAGACACATAGCGGATTCATCAGACAGTCTCAAAAGAAACAGAGGAAGAAGGGGACTGGACATACTGAATATCCTACAGAAGGATGATTCAGTAAGTGTTGTCATAGAATCCAAGGATTACGGTGATAACATCGAAGTTGACGTGAAGCTTTTAAAGCTTGCCAAGGAACTTGGAGGAAAGGTGCTGACCAATGACTTCAACCTGAACAAGGTAGCAGAGTTCCAGGGAGTAGAAGTGCTGAACATCAACGAACTTGCTAATGCTGTGAAGCCCATAGTTCTTCCCGGAGAAGAAATGACTGTAATGGTTGTGAAGGATGGGAAGGAATCAGGACAGGGACTGGCGTATCTTGACGACGGAACAATGATTGTTGTTGAGGGAGGCAAGAAGTGCATAGGAGATTCCGTTGTGGTGACGGTTACCAGCGTGCTTCAGACTGCTGCCGGCAGAATGATTTTTGCAAAACTTAAGAATGTAATAACCAAAGCGGTTTAGTCAAAAATACTCAGAAATGAGTATTTTTTTTATATAATAAGAAAGTTCTCTTTCTTATTATATAAAAAACGAGGATTGCAAAGGACGGGATGTCCTTGCCGTTAAGGGGGGTGCTCAGTAAAAATGCGTTAGCGTTTTTACGCCGAAGGGGGACATAGGTCCCCATAGCGGAGTTGCGGAGCAACTTTTTTATATGATTTATATGATAGGAAGCCTTTTCACTGCTATATATTTGCCTTAATAACTGCATATATTTCCTTTGGTATGGTCAAAATAACAATATATGTGTTTGAGAGGTATCTATGATTATCGTTGCAATAAGAGCAGTAATATTATACAGTGTCCTGCTAGTTTCCATGAGAATCATGGGAAAGGGAGAACTGGGAGAGCTTCAGCCCTTTGACCTCGTTGTGTCTCTGGTGCTGGCTGAACTTGCCGTAATGCCCATGGAGGATCTGGGAGCGCCGCTGGTCCACGGCTTCATGGCTATAGCAGTCGTCATGTTTCTGCAGTGTCTTATTTCTTACATAACGTTGAAAAACAACAAGGCCAGAAAAATAATATGCGGCACTCCTACAGTCCTCTTTGATCACGGCAGGTTCAACACCAAAGACATGAACAAGCTGAGGATCAACGTCAGCGATGTGTTGGGACAAATGCGCCTCAAGGGTTACTGCAACGTTGATGACATTGATTATCTTATTATGGAAACAAACGGGGAAATGAGCATAATAGCTCCACAGGACCAGCCGGGAAAAAGATGTAAGAGAATTCCCATCGCTGTAATTCTTGACGGGAAAATACTGCACGGCAACCTTGAGAAGTTTAAGATTTCAGAAAACATGCTACAAAAGGAACTCAAGAAAAACAATATGAAAACAAAGCAGGTACTTTACGGTTTCGTTGACGAAGAAGACAAATTTATATTTTACAAGAGGTAGTTATGAGAATGGTGGTTATTTCATTGATAGTGCTGCTGGTCATGGTCGGTGTCTGGATATGGTTCCACTTTACTTCTGTGGAGCCTATCACATCCTACTACTGGGAGAACGTTGAGTCACTTTTAAATGTGGTGGACCGTGAAGACTGGGACACGGCTGAAAGGGACATTGAATTCTATCGGCAAAAATGGGACGGTGAAAGGAAGCTTTGGGTTTATTTCATCAATCAGGACGAAATAGACAGCATCGACATTTCCATGAAAAGGTCACTTTCCTACATAAAAAATAAAGACAAAAACAAGGCTCAAGCTGAGCTTGAGCACTTGAGGATACTGTTTAACATCATAAAAGAAAATGAATGTCTTGCACTTGACAATATATTTTAGTTATTTCACCCAGTTTACCAGTGTACCGATGTTTTCGATGTAGCATTCCATCTTGTCTCCTGGGTACATGTACTTTGGAGGATTGAAACCGGCTCCAACACCTGCAGGAGTTCCTGTGAGTATTATGTCTCCGGGGTACAGAGTTATGCCTGAGGACAGGTCGCTGATGATTGCGGGGATATCAAAAATCAGCTGGCTGGTGTTGCCGTTTTGTCTCAATTCTCCGTTTATGTAGCTTTTGATGTCAAGTCTGGGAGGAAATGAAATCACGGATTTGTGAGCAACGTACGGTCCCACCGGGCAGAAGGTGTCGAAGGATTTTCCCTTGTGCCACTGCATGTGATTTTGCTGCAGATCTCTTGCGGATATGTCGTTTGCTATTGTGTATCCGAAAATGTAATCTTCAGCATCTTCCTTGGAAATGTGCTTTCCTTCCTTTCCGATTATCACTGCCAGTTCAACTTCGTAGTCGAGTTCCTTAACAGTTTCGGAATGTGAATCAACGAAGTCACCCTGACCGATGGCTGGATATGCTATCTTGCTGAAGTAAATGGGATAGGCAGGTATGTCGCCGCTTACGTTCTTCAGGCTTTTTACTTCGTTTATGTGGTCGAGATAGTTCTTTCCGAGGCAGATTATGTTTCTTCTCGGATAAGGTATGGGGGATAATATTTTCACTTTATCGATGTCAATGGTGCCGCATGAGGATGCAGCTTCGTTGACTGCGGTTATGTCAAGTCCTTCGAACATATCAATAAGGCTGAGCATGTCTGAAGGTGCGGGCACATTCAGTTTTGAGAAAACATCGGCAGCAGGAACAACGCCGCCCTTGTCATCGGTTAAAAATCCCACAGATTCTTTTTCTTCGTAAAGGTAAGTCAATAAATACATTTTAGCCTCCGTTATAAGTATTGGCGGAAACGGGCACACCGCAATTCCGATAAGTTTAATATAATATATTTAAGATTATTTTACAAGGAAATTGTTTCGCTTTAAATTGCATTAAATTGTGAATGTTATGATAAACTTGCAGGTTGATGGTCCATGTGATATAATGTTACAAATTAAAATAATTTCAAGAGGTATACCATGAGCAGGTTTATGTTGAATGATTTGCACAAAGAAATATTACAAAGTTTGACGCAAAAGGATTTCCTGAAGAGAATCAACTTCTCCGAGGAAAAAATGCAGTCGTTTATCATCAATAAGAAGTTTGTAAATAACTTACTTATCCTCATAAATAAGAAACAGTTCATGTGCAAGGATGTTGTGGAACTTTCCATTGACATTCTCAACAGTGTTTGCCCGGAATCACCGAAGGACTGGCTTCCGTACATTTTCCAGTACGTGCTGAACAAGTCGTTCCCTGAAGCAGTTACCATCAAGCTTTACCTGAAATATGAAAACGGCGTGCTCATTTACCTGGAAATATTGAGGACTATTTTAAGACATGCTAAAAACAGCGACGTCTATGACAAGTTTGCAGACTTTAAGTTTCTGTCGGAGGAAGAGATAAGCGACCTGCCCAATCCCGACGAATACGTAAGCTTCCTGGACAAGTTTGATAAAAATTATATATACGAGCTCATGATGATCGATGCAGAGGTTAACGGCTACAATACGCTTCAGCATGTGGCTGCGGTTCATTATGTGGCCATGTATGTGGCAAGACAGCTCAAGAAGGTAGGAATACCCGTAAACCTTGGTCTTGTATCGGGAGCAGCAGCAGGTCATGACATAGGTAAGTACGGCTGCAAGGGACTGGAAAAAAGGAGGGTGGCATACCTTCACTACTACTACACTGACCAGTGGTTCATGAAACACAACATGCCTGGAATATCTCTCATTGCCGCCAATCATTCCACATGGGACCTGGAACTGGAGAACCTGCCTCTTGAGTCTTTGATTCTTATTTACGCGGATTTCAGGGTTAAGAACAAAGCCGGAAAAACCGGCATAGAAATGCATATTTATGAATTGAGCGAGTCGTTTGAGATAATTCTTGGAAAGCTTGACAACGTTGATGAAGCCAAGGAAAAAAGATATGTGAGGGTTTATTCAAAGCTTAAGGACTTTGAGAACTACATAGTTCACAAGGGAATAAACACGGATTTCAGCTCAGAGGAGCCCTCACCGAAAAAGATCATAGACTACGCCCTCATAGACGGTTACGATGTTGTAGAAAATTTCAAATACATGGCAATTGCCCACAACACTTCGCTCATGAGCAAGCTCAACAACGAGATTAACTTCACAAGCATGATAGAGGCTGCCAGAAGCGAACAGGACTGGAAAAACTTAAGGTCTTACCTCAACATACTCGAGGAGTATTCAATCTACCTGTCCCAGAAGGAAAAGCTCTTCACACTGAGCTTTTTGTATGAGCTTCTGGTCCACAGGGAAGGAGACATAAGGCGTCAGGCTTCAAACCTCATGGGGAAGATTATTGTTTCCTTTGACCTGGAATACTCCAAGGAAATTCCGGAAGACGTTAAAATTGAAATAAACGAGGAAATGACAGGGCTTGCTCTGTGGGACAAATATCTGGGATTGTTTTTGGACCCCGGCTACAAGGTTACCGACAACCACAAGGAATGGATAGGATATTCACTGAGGGTGTTTGTTGATTCTGTCATGAACTCTGACAGGAACAACAACAAGAAGGCTTATCTGGACCTTTTATTAAACTACTACAGAAACGAAGAAGATGAATATGTGGCAAGGTTTAATTCTTTGAATTCACTGTTGAGCATTCCTGTGGACCTGTACGAGACGGAGCAGCTTTCCTTCGTCATAGACTACGCAATCAAATCACTCAACAATCCTGCGGCAGATGTAAGGCTCATGGCTGTTCAGTTTTTCAATCATGTTGTTAAAAACAGGGATACGGCAAGCTCCAACCTTCAGAAGATATATGATTTTACGGCTGTCATTTCAGAAAATGACGGACTGTGTATAAACTACCTCAAGTACAAGATGGCCAAGAAGCTGGGAATGTCCTATGACCTGATCAACAGGTACAAGACGCTCATCACCAGCAGCCGCTATAAGACATCTGATTTATTCCTGAACAACCTTAAGGCTGCAACACCGTGGAACGTCAAGACAATCAGCATTGATTACATCATGGACCACATAAAGAATAAAAATGACGTGGCCCTACTTCAGACTGCAACTCACCTTGCCAACCTGGTGAAGGTAAGTGCAAAGGAATCGGTAAGAAACAAGGCAGGAAACTCTCTTGTTGAAATCGGGCCTCTTCTTTCCATAGACCAGAGAAACGAAATAGCTTTCGAGCTTATAAAAGGCCTAGAAATAGACGAGCTTCAGTACGCCAAGTACATTCCCGAATACCTGGGGAGATTTGTAATGCTACTGTATCCCAAGGAGCTTGACGAGTTCATCACTGACCTTAAAAATATATACAAAGGAACTAGTGAAAGGGCAAGCGCCCTGGTAATCACCACGTTCGGGGTCATGGTGCAGCACTATCCCGAGTATCTTGAAAGATTCGGAGAAGATGAGATCACATACAACAAGAGGCTGGTGAAGATGCTGGGAATAATCTTAAGCGGTCTTGCAAACTACAACCTGCAGGTAAAACAGGAAACTTTCCTTGTCATAGGCCAGCATATTTTCGGCTCCAGGAAACTCAATCTGGAGGAAAAGAACAAGATATTCCTGATGATTTACAAAAAGCTTCTGACGTTAATAAATGAAAAGGAAATGGGTGATCTGTTCTTCTTCAACAACTCGGCGTCATTCAACCACATATACAGATTCATAAGCGATTATGAGTTTTATTTCGAGAGCTTCGGCATCAGGGAAAACAAAAACATCGCATTTTTCCCGGGAACCTTTGACCCATTCTCCTTAAGCCATAAGGGAATCGTCACAGAAATAAGAAACCTGGGATACGATGTGTACCTGGCCGTGGACGAATTTTCCTGGTCCAAGAAGGTGCAGCCACGTCTCATAAGGAGGCAAATCATCAACATGTCTATTGCCGATGAGTTGGGAGTGTTTTTGTTCCCGGACGATATTCCAATCAACCTGACAAGTTCAAATGACTTGAGAGAACTAAGGTCGCTGTTTGAGGAGAAGGATATATTCATCGTGGTGGGAAGCGATGTGCTGATGAATGCCACGGCTTACAAGGCAAGGCCAACCAAGAGCTCAATCCACAGCTTCAACCACATAGTGTTCAAACGATCCAAGGACGACCTTACCCCAAGCTCAGCCAAGAAGGCTGAGGAAACAAAGGGCAGAATAAGAGGAAACCTTGTGGAGCTGCAGCTGCCTTTATACCTTGAAGACATAAGTTCAACCCAGATAAGGGAGAACATAGACAATAACAGAGATATTTCAAACCTCATAGACCCTCTGGCCCAAAGCTTCATTTACGACAGGAACCTGTACATCAGGGAACCTCTCAACAAGAGCGTATTGAAGTCAAAGCCTTTTGTCATCGAGGTAATAGAAGATTTAAGCAAAAAAATCGTGGACGAAATAGGCCATTACATTTTCATGTACACAAACCTGTATGAGAACATAGGGGAAAGGCTTGTTTCAAAGAAAATTAAGCTGCTGGTCATAAGAGACAGCAAAAATTCCAACAAGCTTCTGGGCTTTGCTGCATTCCACCAGATTGGTTCCTCGGAAGTCTACTCGGAGTTCCAGAGCCAGCACATTGCCAACTATGTAAGGGAGAAGACTGCAGGCAGGCTCATAGTCATTGACGGTATTTTCATAAACCCAAGCAAGATTTACGACAACATGGAGCAGATTCTCATAACCGAAACTCTTGCCCACTGTCTGAAAAATGATTTCACATACGCAATATACTGCAACATCCTTTCAAACAGCAACAGCGAAGCTGTAATGGAGACATTGGAACTTCAGGGATTCACAAGGATAACAGACGAAGGCATGAACAAGACCGTATATGCAGTTGACATGAAGTTCCCTGTATGTCTGACACTGAACCTTGAAAGCTTCATCAAGGAACCTTTGAACACAAATCCTAGGGTTCATGAAGCCATAGTTCAGGCAAGGAAGAAGCTGCAAAAGTCAATGACCGAACTGTATCCCGGCAGCTTGGTTCTGTCAATCGACAACGATATGATAAACCAGACGCTTATCAACAAAATATGCAGCATCAACAACGTAAGCAACGAGGTGCAGGTTCCCAAGGTGGTGGGAGAATTCATGTGCGTGCCTTTCGGCAACATTCTGAAAGGAATGGTGGTTCCAAACACCGTAACAAAGTCCCTGCACACGGAAAAAGTGTACACAACTGACGCCACTGCGTTTAAAATAACAGAATATCCTTTCTATTCGCCCATAGAAAATCAGGTGAAGACCATCAAATCCTTCGAAAAACCGGTTGTACTGGTGGATGATCTGCTTCACAAGGGCTACAGAATAAAGGAACTTGACCCGATCTTGAAAAAGCATAACATTGAGGTTAAGAAGATTATTTTGGGTATAATGTCAGGAAGAGGCAAGGATCTCATGGACATTCAGGGAAGAGAGGCGGACTGTGCTTACTTCATACCGAACCTGAGGCTGTGGTTCAACGAAAACCTCATGTATCCGTTTCTGGGAGGCGACGGCATGTGGATCAACAATGAAAATATGCTGAATCTCATACCATCTATAAACCTGATACTGCCTTATTATTCACCTATGTACATCAGCGGCGCCACCAATGAAGCAATTTATAAGCTTTCCATGGTGAGCCTTGAAAATGCAAAGCATATACTTCGTGTGCTTGAAACGGAGTTCCAGGACTTGTATGAGAAGAAGCTCACGGTGAAAAGACTGGGCGAGGTTTTATTGTCTCCGAGACTTCCATACCTGGGAGACAACATCTTCTACGATTTGAACATGGAAGCATCCGGTTACATGGACGTGAGCATTGAGACGCTTCTAAAGCTTGAGAGGATAATAAAATGATTTACTACAAGTTAAAGGGTAAATACCTGTTTTCACTGAAGGATGAATACGGCTACGAAAAGGTAAATGAGCTGCCGGAAGGCACAGAGGAACTTTACTTCCTGCACAAAAAAGACAGGGATCTATCCAAAAGGACATTTGCGGTTTCCGACCCGTCTGATTTGTTTTGCGAAAATGAAGATTTAAGTCTGCTGTGCATCAGCGGCGAAGAACGCCATGTTCCGGAAAATATATTGAAATTGATTGAACAGCGAAAAGTGAAGGCTGTGAATACAGAGTACAATGAATATGAGCAAAGCTTGTTCATGGAGAGCGAAGGAAAGAAGAAGGTGAACCTGCTGGCCCTGGGAGACGTGGGCAGCACCCTTCTCATGGGACTTAAGCTTCTGGGGGGCAATGCTGTTGAATCCATCGGTATTTACGACAGAAGCCGTGAAAAGATTCAAAGGTGGGAGTATGAAATGAACCAGACATCCTTTCCCTTTGATTACGACATCCTTCCCCAAGTACGAAGCATAGAAAAGGAAGAGCTCTTTGACTGCCACATGTTTGTGTTCTGTGCCTCCAAGGGAGTGCCTCCTGTTGGCAGCGAAAATGTGGATGTGAGAATGGTTCAGCTTGAGGAGAACGCAAAGCTTATCCGCGAGTATGCACAAGCTGCGGCAAATGCCAACTTTAAGGGGATTTTTGCGGTAGTTTCAGACCCCGTAGACCCCTTGTGTGCCGTTGTTCTGAAAGAAAGCAGAGGAGTTCTGGCACCGGAGCAGATCAAGGGCTATGGCCTTGGCGTTATGAATGCAAGAGCCATGTACTATGCGAAAAAACATGAAAAGTTTTCATCGTATCTGACGGAAGGAAGGGCCTTCGGCCCTCACGGCAACGATCTGGTAATTGCAAACAGCATTGTAAATTACGATGATAAAATATCAAAGGAGCTTACGAAGCTTGCCGTGGAGGCGAACCTTGAGGTAAGGAAGACCGGATTCAAGCCTTACATCGCGCCTGCATTTTCTTCGGGAGCCATATCCATCGTCCTTACACTGGAAGGAAAGTTTCATTACAGCTCCAACTACCTGGGGGGTGCTTTCATGGGTGGTAAGAACCGAAACATCCCATCGGGCCTTGAGATGGAAAAGATAAGCATGCCGGATGAGCTTTTTGAAAGAATAAAACACACATATGAAGCGCTAAAACAATTAAGAATTAAGAATGAAGAGTGAAGAATTAATGGTACAATCAGGCATAGCCTGATTGTTTCAACTAATTCTTAATTCTTAACTCTTAATTCTTCATTAAAAACAGGGGGTGTTGTTGTGGAAACATTAAACGTTTTCATACCGGGGGAAATTTCAAAGCGCCTTGAGCGTGTTCTTGAATTTTCACTGGAAGGATATGATGTGAAGACCTTTGGGTCAGCCGATGAAATAAAGAACATGGATAACATGAAGATTCTTTTTGCGGTGGAGCTTGGGGAATCAGGAATAAACATTGAACATTTTAAAATTCTTGAAAAAATAAAAATGTCAGGTAATGATTTCATGAAAGGTTCCGTGGGAAGCGTGCTGGTGAACAGCAGCAATGAGCTTTTCTCAAGAGACATAGCAAGAAAGACCATCCTTTACGCCAATATGGCAGGCTGCATGTTTCCGGGAAGGCCTCTTTCCGAAGCAACAGGGTCACTCAAGAACTTCAAAACACAGCAAAAGCTGTCCCATTTGAGCCTGGAGGAAATATGTCTTTCGGACAGCAGGAACGTGGTTGAAAGACTGATGAATTTCAATCCTCAAAAGCTGCAAAAGCCAAGGATGTTGGCTCTTCACGCAAGCAACTACAACACTTCAAACACCCTGAGTCTTTGGAACATGGTGAAGAAAAATCTCACGGGCTTTGACATCAGCGAGATACACATAGAAAACGGAGCAATAAGAGACTGCAAAGGCTGTTCATACAAAGCCTGCAAGCACTATTCCCAGAGCAACAACTGCTTTTATGGCGGAGTGATGGTGGAGGAAGTATACCCTGCCATCATAAACAGCGATGTCCTGGTGATGATATGCCCTAATTACAATGATTCCATAAGCGCCAACATGTCAGCAGCCATAAATCGGCTGACGGCTCTATTCAGGAAGGTGAAGTTTTATGACAAGTACGTGTATGCAGTCATCGTTTCGGGATTCAGCGGAAGCGACATAATTGCCCAGCAGCTCATAAGTGCGCTGAACATAAACAAGACCTTTATGCTGCCGTCTAAATTTGCCCTCATGGAAACGGCCAATGATTTCGGAGATGTGGAAAAAATAGAAAATATTTGGGATAAGGCCAGTGAGTTTGCCGACAGCATTAAATCGAGCACATTCTCAGCAGTCTGACGCTTCTTGTGAAGCGTTTTTTATTTATTCAAAAAAATTACTTGACCTGTCGTAGTAAATGTAATATAATTACTTCATCAGATGAAGTACGACAGTCGTAGTAGAATATAGAAAGAGGTACAAATATGATTAGCAGTGATGTAATTCGAGGCTACAATGATACAATGATATTGTATCTTTTGCTTAATGAACCATCTTATGGCTATGAGATTTCAAAAAGAGTGAGAGAATTAACAGATGAAAAATACGTAATGAAGGAAACGACTCTTTATTCTGCATTTAAGAGAATGGAATCCAATGGTTATATAGAATCATTCTCAGGCAGCGAAACAAACGGCAAACCGAGAACCTATTACAAAATAACGGAATCAGGTAAAAAATATTATAAGGAAAAATGTGAGGAATGGGAAATAACCCGGGAAGTTATTGAAAAATTTATAGAGGAGAATTATCATGAATACAATTAGAAATTATCTTGACAACATGTTTTTAGGACTGCCTGAAACAGAAGATGTAACAAGAGCAAAAAAAGAATTGCTTGCAATGATGGAGGATAAATACAACGAATTAAAAGACAGCGGAAAAACAGAAAATGAAGCTATAGGAATTGTGATTTCCGAGTTTGGAAACCTGGATGAACTTGGGGACACTCTGGGAATAAAGCAGGTACTTGAATATAAGAGTGACATTTCATTGATTACTTATGAAGAAGCAGAAGGTTATATAGAAGATTCAAGAGCAACAGCACCAAAGACAGCATTGGGAGTGTTTCTTTGCATAGCGTCTCCCATAACCCTTCTGGTTTTAATCGGACTTAAAGAACTCATTTTTGCTGAGGTCAAGGAAGAATTGTTCATAGCGGCAGGTCTGGTAGTTCTTATTGGGATGGTAGCTACTGCAGTTTCTTACTTTATTCGTTATTCAAGCAAGCTTGAAAAATACGACTACCTTAAGGAAAACATTTTTGAAATTGATTATAAAGCCGAACAGATGGTTCGAAAGGTACAAAAACAAGATGAACAGACGTACAAGTCAGCGGTAAGCATTTCCGTGGTTGGGTACATTTTAAGCGCTCTGCCGGTTATAGTTACTCCGCTGGTAACTGAAACTGATGGACTAAGTGTAATATCAGTAGCAGTGACATTGGCCATTGTAGCATTCTCCACATACAACATAATAAATAAAAGCGGTGCTTACGACGCATGCAACGTACTGCTGCAGCAAGGCGAATATTCTGCAAAAAACAAATCAAATAAAGCATTCCAGGCTGTTTCTAAAGTATATTGGCTGGTAGTGGTCGCTGCTTATCTGGGATACAGCTTCATTACAGGTAACTGGGCTATGTCATGGATTATCTGGCCAGTAGCCGGTGTGCTGTTCGGAGCCATTAAGGCAATTATGGATGCACGCTCGTAGAAATAAAAATCTGAGAGGAGCCAGCAACGGAAATTCTCAACGAAAACAGATAGTACCCAATTTTCAAAGAAATGTGAAAGTAGGGTGCTGTTTTGTTTTGTCGAAAATATGAATTCACCGTGGCATGAAAAACAATCACAATATCTTTGCAGTTGATGTATAGAAGATTTTTCCGGTTTATATTTGAAGTGTTTCTACAATAATGATATAATTTAATAAATCAGAAATCAGAATAGGAGATATTATGAAGGTTTTAGTACTAACAGGAAGTCCGCATGCAAACGGAACAACTGCATTGCTTGCAGATGAGTTTTGCAGCGGTGCAGTGGAATCAGGTCACGAGGTAGTTCGCTTCGATACAGCAAAATTGAAGCTTAATCCGTGTCTTGGCTGCGACCACTGCCGCAGGAACGAAGGCAAATGTGTGCATGAGTATGATGATATGATTGAAATAATTCTGCATCTGCTGACTGCTGACGCAGTTGCCCTGGTAACACCGCTTTACTACTTCGGCATGACATCGCAGTTAAAAAAGGTAGTGGACAGGTTTTATTCTGTTAATTCACTGCTCAGGGAAAAATCCAAAAAATTATACCTGATTGCAGCGGGTGCTGATACTGATGAATGGGCAATGGACGGAATAAGAGCTCACTACAAATGTCTGTGCAGCTACCTTAGATGGCAGGAAGGCGGAACACTTCTGGCTTATGGATTAGGCACGAGACAGGATGCCGAGAACAGTGAATATAAAACATTGGCTAAAAAACTCGGACAGGAAATATAGCCAAATATCAATAAGCTTTCCAGGGAGGATAAATTATGCTGGATGATTTAATATCTGTTTTGTATTCAGTAATATCAGAAAATGAAATAATGGATTTTATTGGGGACCTGGTAAGCATCCCAAGCTGCCACGGTATTAAAGATCAGGAAACTGCGGTTGCTGAAAAGATACATGATTTATTTGTAAAAGAAGGTATCGAATCGGAAATAAGCCATGTGGCTGACGGAAGATGCAATGTCATTGCCAGGCTAAAGGGGACGGGAAGCGGCAGGACGTTATTGCTGACAGGTCATACAGACACAGTACCGCCTTATGATATGAAAGATGCTTTTATTCTAAAAAAGGACAGCGGTAAATTGTATGGACGCGGTGTTGTTGACATGAAAGGTCCGCTGTCGTGTATGATTTATGGCATCATAGCAATTAAAAGAGCAAAAATAGATATTGCCGGCGATCTGATTTTTGCCGGGGTCATAGATGAAGAAGAAAAAAGCCTTGGAACCATTGACTTGCTGGAAAAGGGAATCAAAGCTGATGCTGCGATAGTGGGTGAGCCAACAAATTTTGAAGTGTGTGTTGCTCACAGGGGTCTGGAATGGTTTGAACTTAATTTTCAAGGAAGGACTGTACACGGCGGCGCGCAGAAATCAGGAGTAAATGCCATTTTGAAAGCCTCCGACTTTATTCATAGGACTGAAGAAAAGCTTCAGCCCAGGATTATGAATGAAACTCATCCTATTATAGGCACTTCATCGATGAATTACGGAACGATACACGGGGGAACACAACCAAGCACAGTTGCAGGCGAATGCTGCATGAGCATTGACAGAAGATGGGTGCCCGGAGTTAAGTATGAAGATGTCATAAAGCAGTATCAGGATGTTATTGACGAGCTTTCAAAGGAAGATGAACAATTTAAATGTACCCTAAAGGTTATGGACAGCAGCCTCATGAAAAAGGGGTATGTTCATGAATCTATGGAAACGAATATTGACCACCCGATTGTAAATATTGCCATGGAAAAGGCTAAGGAAGTATTAGGACATGAATCAAAGATTGCATATTTCCCGGCATGGTCTGACGGAGGACTGTTAAGCAGCTACGGAAATATACCCACTGTAATATTTGCTCCCGGCGATTTGAAGACAGCTCACTCTGCGGAGGAACAATTGGAAATAAGGCAAATCCTGCCGGCAGCATTCATTTATGCACTGATTGCAATAGAAATTTGCAGATAAACAAATGAAAGAGCAGCTGTCTTATGATTCTTACATATTTACATATGATTTCAGGCAACATAAGGATATGTGGCTGCAGCTATAAACTTGAAAGGAGTGATTCCATGATAAGCGGTATTGATTGGGAAAGTGCTATAAATATCCGCAGATCTACGCGAAGTTTTGAGATAAAACCTATTGAACTTACAAAAATGAACATGATCAAGAGTTTTATCGGTGATATGAAAATGCCTTTTGAGCACAATGTAAAAATTAAAATTTTTAATGCAAGTCCTGACAAGAAACTTTATACCATATTTTCAGCACCGCCTGATAATATGGCATTCATAACCGATACAGACTGCTGTTCCTTATCTGCAGCCGGATTCGTGGGCGAAGTCGCGGTCTTGTATGCCACAAGCATTGGACTTTCCACATGCTGGTATGGACATTATGCTTTGGCCGAATTGGAAAATGTAATGCCGCACTTAGGAGAATATAAAAATTTACAAAATCCAAAGTGGGGTTATGGAAAGGGTGAAGTGGAAGGTCAAAGAGCTATCTGCATCACGCCTCTTGGATACGGGAATCAAAATGGTGTCAGGCTTTTTGACAGGATGCAGCAAAGTTTAATAAGCTACAAGCGAAAGCCCATAGAAAATTTTTTAGAGGGAGACATGAAAGCAGATGACCTTTCACCGGAGATTCTATATGCACTGGATCTTGCACGGAAGGCTCCTTCAGCTGCTAACAGCCAGCACTGGCGTTTCTTGATATCGTCTGATCGTAAAACAATTTCCATAGCCATGCCGGCAGGCTACAAACATATAAAATGGGAGCATCCGGATGTTGATATCGGCATATGCGCCAGTCATCTCTGGTTGGGACTTCTTATGAAGAATATAAATTGTAAGGTGTCTCTCCTTGAAGAAGAAGGACGCGCAGTATGGCAATTTCATATTGATTAATATGGAGCAGTCTCGCTCTATTACAGAAAAAGCTTTAAACAAAGTAAGGTATTGTGATTGCAACTAGATTATTGATGAGGAGCACTATGGACAACATAGAAATAAATAAAAACATATTCAATTCAAAACCGGATAATGACAGGATTCAGGTTGAGCTGGATGCATATGAAATATTACAGCATCTTGAAATACCATTTACAGGCGTAGACCATGACGAAGCGATGACCATGGAGGATTTGCATTCAGTTGAAAGGGTGCTGGATGTGAAAGTGGGTAAAAATCTCTTGCTTTGCAATACACAAAAAACAAAATTTTATTTGCTGATAATGCCTGCAGATAAAAAATTTCTCACAAAAGATTTATCAAAACAAATAAACAGTGCAAGGCTTTCCTTTGCAGACGGAATCTATATGGAGCAATTCTTGAATATTAAACCCGGTTCATTAAGTATACTTGGGCTCATGAACGACAGGGACAATGAAGTTCAGCTGGTTATAGACAAGGATGTATTGGAAAATGAATATTTTGGATGCCATCCATGCGTGAATACATCTACATTAAAAATTAAGACATCCGACATAATTAATGTGTTTCTTCCCTGGACAAATCATGAATTGACGATAGTAAATCTTTGAGATATTGATTTTTCATCTTTCAGTCAGCATAAGGAAAACCATTATGATTAAAAATTATTTATCCATAAATCAAAAAATTTGATTGACAAATCTTTTTTTGGATGTTATACTTCTAAAAAATACAAATTAAAAAACAAAACAAACGCTGTGAAGAGGAGTAGTAAGCATTTTCAGCTATTTCAGAGAGTTGTTGGCCGGTGAAAAACAACATATGATGAGATGCAGAAGTAGCCTTGGAGCGGACCTTCCGAAAAATTAGAAGTAGGATGGTACGAAGAAGCCAATCGTTAAAAGTGGCAGGATATCGATTAGAAATATTCCGTATCCGGTGAGGGCATTTCGTATGAAATGAATAAGAGTGGTACCGCGAAAGATTATATCTTCCGTCTCTTAGGGATAGTATCCCTGAGAGAGGAAGATTTTTTTATGCGAAACTGGAAATTTCCTTAACCTTTCTCATGGACAACTAGTGCAATGATGTAGGTATTGTCAAATGACATAACTAATAAACTAAAATTAAATTCATGGAGGAAGTAAAATGGGAACAATGTATTATGACAAGGATGCGGATTTAAAGTATTTGGAAGGAAAGACTGTGGCAATTGTAGGTTATGGCAGCCAGGGGCACGCTCATGCTCTTAACCTTATGGAAAGCGGTATAAATGTAGTTATAGGACTGCAGGAAGGAAGTAAATCAAAAGCGAAGGCAGAATCTCACGGTCTGAATGTTATGTCGGTAGCAGAAGCTGCACGTGCGGCAGATGTTATTATGATGCTTGCACCGGATACTGTTCAGAAACAAATATATGAAGAAAGCATAGCTCCGAATTTGGAGGAAGGAAATGCACTTGCTTTTGCTCACGGATTTAACATTCACTTTCATCAGATTCTGCCGCCGAAATATATAGATGTATTCATGGTTGCACCAAAGGGACCCGGTCATCTGGTTAGAAGAACATATATGGAAGGAAAAGGCGTTCCTGATGTTTTTGCAATTCACCAGAATTACACGGGAAAATGCAAGGAAATTACATTAGCTTATGCCAAGGGTATAGGAGGAACAAGGGCAGGTGTTATAGAAACAACATTCAAGGAAGAAACTGAGACAGATTTATTCGGAGAACAGGCAGTTCTTTGCGGAGGAGTAACAGAACTGATTAAAGCAGGATTCGATACACTGACTCAAGCAGGTTATCAACCGGAAATAGCATACTTTGAATGCTTGCATGAAATGAAGCTCATCGTTGATCTCATCTATGAGGGCGGATTTGAAAACATGAGATATTCCATAAGCGATACTGCGGAATACGGAGACTATATAACAGGAACCAAAATAATTACCAAGGAAACTAGAAATACCATGAAGAAAATTTTGAGCGATATTCAAGACGGAACATTTGCATATGACTGGATATCTGAAAACAAAGCAGGAAAACCAAGGTTCCAGGCAATGAAAAACATGGAACTTGAGCATCCGATAATCGGAACAGGCAAGAAATTGAGATCAATGATGTCCTGGATTGGAAAATCAGCAGAAGGACAAGAATAACTTAGGAGCTCTGCCATCTGGATTAACAATAAGATGAAAAAGCCGGTAATGATGAGAATCAATTACCGGCTTTTTATATTTGGATTTCGGGGATGGACCTTTTAGTTATCTGTTGAAGTTATTTCCAAAATATGCTAATATTATTTTGCTGGTTAAACTATAAAAATACTCAAGAGCTTAACAGAATATTAAACAACTATGCCAAATTCAACTAAATTTATGTAAAGTAGTATAGATTTATATTTTAGGGAGGAATTATTGAATGAAAAAACTATTCAAGTCTTTTGCCTTTTGGTTTGTTATATTAGCTATATTGGAAATATACATGCATCAAGTAGGACAGGATTCAAAAAGTATTGTTTTGATTTACTTAAATCCAATTTTAAGGATAATATCTCGTTCTGATACAGGAAGATCCTTTATGAATTCGGGATTGCAAATTTCTTCTAGAACAATCATGGGGTATATTTCAATATATTGGTACATCGGTTCAATTGTAACTTTTATTGTTTATGGTTTAATCTTAGATGGTTTCAGATACGCTCTCAAGTGTATCTCCAATCGCGCAAAATGAGCAAAGATGTTGTTTTGTGGTGATGAAATAACAAAATTAATTTTAGGGAATGACCGTTTAATTGCAATAGTTTAATGTGAGCGTAGCTTTATTACTCAATAATTATTTAAATAATATTTCATATATAGAATGATCCATCATTATTATATTACCAATAATATCATAAAAGGAGAGGAACAATGAAAATAAAATATGTACATACAAATATTATTGCAAAAGATTGGAAGAAAGTTTCTCAATTTTATCAACACGTTTTTGGCTGCAAGCCAGTACCGCCAGAACGTAACTTAAGCGGAGAGTGGCTTGATAAATTAACTGGCATTGATAATGCTCATGTAACCGGAGAACACCTGACTTTACCTGGATATGAAGAATTTCATCCTACTTTGGAGATTTTTTCATACAATAATACAGATTCAAGTAATCCTAAAGCAATCAACGGCATTGGTTTATCTCATCTGGCTTTTGAAGTAGATGATGTTGCTTTAGTCCTTGAAAAAATAATAGAAGAAGGCGGCGGACAAGTAGGGGAACTAATAAAAACAAAATATCCCAACAACGTTACAGCAACCTTCGTATATGCAAAAGACATAGAAGGAAATATAATTGAGCTGCAAAGCTGGGAAAAATAAATGAAAAAGCACATGGCTAATGATACAAAGAAAATTATAGATACATTACTAAATAGTATTTCAGAAATTAGTGAAGTACAATCAATCGGAATAAGTGGCAGTATGACCTCTCTTCCAAGAGCAGGAGAAGGTGATATTGATATTTTTATATATTGTGATATGATACCTGATTTTGAAAAGAGACAAGCCATAATAAATCGGTTGGGAAACCAGATACAAGAAGGTAGAGTAAATATTTTTGAAGGTGGACATTGGGGAATTGGAGATTTCGTACTTATAAACGGTATTGAAACTTGGTTAATGTATTTTACAGTAAGTGAAACATTAACAGATGTAGAATCCATACTCAATGGTAAATATCCAGATAAATTGGATAACTACTACTATCCAATAGGTAGATGTGCCATGCTTAAAAATATCAATATTTTATACGATAAAAGTAACTTTTTAAATGACTTGAAAATAAGATTATCCAAGTATCCAGATAAATTAGGAAAGATACTCATACAATATCATATAGATGAACTTGATGACACAGAAGATTTGGAACGTGCTGTGGTCAGAAAAGATGTACTGTTTTATCACTTTGCAATGGATATTGCAATTGACCATTTCCTTCAAGCGTTGTTTGCTATTAACAAAGTCTATTTCCCAAGCAGAAAAAGAACGCTTGATTTTATTGAAAACTTCAATGTTAAACCCGAAGCATGCAATGAAACATTATTAGAAGTTATTAAGTTAGGTGGCTTTTCAGAGGGAATTAATCAATCATTTACACTATGGGGCAATATGGTTGATGAACTAAAGAAATTGGGTAATGTTTAGTGATTAGATTTCTTACCGTTGATAGTACAATCAATTGTAAGATGAGTATATAACAACTAGGAGGGAAACATGAAAAAATTTTTTACATATTTTATAACAATTTTATTTATAATTTCGAGTTTGAGTTCTACGGCATATGCTTTAGAAAAAGATTCAGAATCTATTGATGTAAGAGTATTTATCAATGACATGAGAGTACCAATAACTAAATGCATTAATAATTATTATATAAAAATTGATACTTTAAAAGAATTTGGGTTTGATGTCAATAAAGATAGAAAACAAAAAATAATAAATGTTTATCAAAATCCTGATATAATTATGAAACCTTTTGAAACAGATGATTATATAACAAAATGTTATTATGTTGCCAATACAGAATATAAAGTTTTTATTAACAATTGTGCTGTTGACGCAAAAAAGAGCAATAATGATATTTTAATAGATGTTAACAGTTTTTTAAATATTAAGGGTTATGATTTTGAAAAACAGGCTAACAGCAAAGATAATACTTGCGATATAAACATAAACAATTCTGATGGTATTAGAAATTTGTTTACAATGGCCGATAAAACCGAAGTGCATGTTACAAAACGAGAAAATTATTTTTATCGTGCTGATGATAGGGTGGGTGTTATCCAAGATAATATGGAATGGATATCCCTTGATTATATAAAAAAGCTTATTGACTTTGATAAAGTAATAGAAGAAAAAGATGAAGAGAGTATTTCGATTTGCTTGGAAAAGGGTAATTACAAAGTAAAAATTCAAGTAAATGTTAATGGTCATGCCTTTGCTGAATGCGGGCCGTTTTATTTTGAACTTACTGCAATGCCTTTAGAGTTGAATGGTGAGTTATATTTATCTTTCATAGATTCAGTACGGTTATTCAATTTGGAAGTAATCAAGGATGATGACATAATAAATAATAAAAAGATTGGGCCCGACTATGGAAATATTGTCAATGGCATGAATATCGTAAAAAATAACGACTGGTTTTACTATATCAATATTAAAGATAACAATAGCTTGTACAGAACCAATCAAGATATGAGCGAAAATAACAAGATTATCAATGGTCCCGTAGATCAATTTTATATTGAGAATCAGACAATATATTATATTGGATACAATTATGAAGCCAACAACGGCGGAATATTCAAATCTGACATTGACGGTACTGATAAGCAGCAAATTGCTGGTGGGGCAGCTTCTTTTCTTAATATTTTAGATAGTAAGCTATATTATTGTGAAGGGTCAGATGGTGGAAATCTATGTACAATTGATAAAGATGGTCATAATAAGAAAATCTTAATTCAAGGTAGGATTGCTTATCCAAACTTAGTCAACGGTTGGATTTACTATATTAATCTCCTTGATAACAGCAGCATATATAAAGCTGAAATAAATGGAAGTTATAATATTAAAATTAATACTAAATCTGCTAAATGCTTAAATGTTGATAATGACAAGATATTTTTTTCAGATGAAAATTACAGTTATTTTATGAATCATGACGGCAGCTTTGAAAACAAGATATATAATATGCCCGCTGATAATATATTAGTTAGTTCTGAAAATATATATTTGCTGAGGCGTTACCATGATGTGTATAAGCAGGATAAAGACAGCATATTGGGTGATTTAGTTTATGAGGGGTCTGAAGTTAGTGGTGTAGGGCTGCAAAATGATATGCTGATTATATCACTGCAAAATGAGGTAACAAGGAGTATTCAAAGATATGATATAGGTACAGGGATAAACGATGCTATAGATATTCAAGATGCCTTTAGCATTGAAGAAGTGCAGTATCCATATGTATACTATAAACCGGATGGCGGCAGCAAACTTCTCAGGTACAATGTTGATACAAAATCATCTGAAATCATTGTGCCAGGAATATTTTCCAGAGTATTGAACATTGTAGACGATTGGATTTACTACGAGGAAAATGAAGGTGAAGGCTTATACAGAGTAAAAACAGATGGTACCAATATGATGAAGCTGTTAGATAATGATGCATATTACTCTCATATTGACAGCAGTGGAATATATTATCTTAAATTAAAGAGTGATCTTACAATTGAGGGATACTATAAAGTTAACCTGGATGGAACTGACAGAAAAATGCTTATCAATGATTTGGATTCAGAATCTCCATTCGAGGTTTACAAAGATTACATATACTATAATCAGGAAGATGGCATGTACAGAGTTAAAAAGGATGGCACGGATAAAAAGAAGATTATTAATCAGTCCATACAGGAATTTAAAATAATAGATGACAACATTTACTATAAATCCCAAGGTGATTTATATTCAGCTGCGTGTGATGGAGGAGAGAAAGAAAAAATAATAGAAGATAGCGGACTTTCATTTACAAAGTATAAAGATAATATTTTTTATTTGAAATATGATAAGCAATATTCAGTACTATTTAAATATAACCTAAGGAGCAAACAGTCCGAACAGGTTACGAGCATGAAATTTCCTGACACCTATATTAGATTTGTAAAAGAAAAAGACAATAATCTGCTCTTGAGCTGTTCGGCAGGTATAGGCTTCAATGCTGTGACGTCATATTACCTTTTAGATATGGATACCGATGAAGTTAGACCGATACAGAACATAATTAATAACGGCTATATTACAAATGTATTTATAGAAGATGGTAATTTGTATTATGTGAAAATAGAACAAGGATCAAAGCTTATAATAAAGTAGTATAAATTATTTCGGGGACGGACCTTTTAGTTAGCAAATGAAACTAAAAGGTCCGTCCTCAAAATTCATGTTTAAATTTATTGCATAATTTAGTACAATATAGTAAGGAAATTTATCAGGAGATATTATGAACAAAAAAGTTAAAGTGGGAATCATTATTTCCAAGGCAATTATTCTATTAATTTTCTTATTATTCGTATCAATCATATTTGTAAATGTTTATGTGAAATCTTCCACTGAGGGCATGATAATAACATATGATGAGGCTGCAAAGAAAGATGCCGATTGCATATTGGTTCTAGGTGCCGGAGTGAGAAGAGACGGTTCTCCAAGTCCAATGCTGGAGGACAGAATCTTGACAGGCATAGATCTATATAATAAAGGGGTTTCTGAAAGATTGATCATGAGCGGTGACCACAGCACCAAAGAATACGATGAGGTCAACACAATGAAGAGATATGCAGTTTACATGGGAATACCTTCAGAGCATATTTTTATGGATCATGCAGGCATATCAACCTATGACAGCATCTATCGGGCAAAGGAAATATTTCAGGCTGACAATATTATAATTGTTACTCAAGAGTATCATCTGTATAGAGCTTTATACATTGCAAAGTCCCTTGGAATAGAGGCATATGGAGTATCAGCAGACAACAGAGTTTATGCAGGGCAGGATTTAAGAGAAATACGGGAGATAGCTGCAAGAGTCAAGGATTTTGCAATGGCAATTTTAAAGCCGAACCCCAAATTTCTGGGTGATACAATACCTGTCAGCGGAAACGGCGATGTCACAAATGATAATTAGCAAATTAAAGCAGTTCCTTTAAAAGTGGAATAAAGAAATGTATCTGCATTTTCTACAGATACATTTCTTGAGTGTGTGAAAGAATTTCTGTAAATTGACTTTCTTATATCATTTATTAAAATTATTCTTCCGTTACGTTCTCAGTTAAACCAGCCTTATTTAATAAAAAGTATAATATAACAGCAGTGACAATGAATGCGCTGCCGCCAACTACTCCTGTTGCTCCAGGACCTACAAATGGATTCCCTCCATCAACCGTAAAATACGTGGCCACTGCAGCAAAACCATTTAAGCTGCCATGGGCGATAACTGCAGGAATGCAACTTTTTGTCTTAATGGTCAAATATGAAAAAATAGTTCCAAGAACAATGCAAAACATGCACATTGCAAATATTCCGGCAAAAGGGAACCATGCATAATTTAATCCATAGTTATGTCCTAAAGCAGTTAAAGGAGCATGCCACAGTCCCCATATAACCCCGTTTATTAAGAGCATAGGTAACAGTTTGAATTTTTTCATCATCTTCGGAAGTAAATATCCTCTCCACGCCCATTCTTCTCCGAAACAAAATAGGGCATTGAGTATTGGTGAGAGAAATATAGCCATTACTACTTGTATAAACATTTTACTTTTTAAAGTTTCAGCTGATACATTTTGGCCTGTTGATTTATACATATTTATTAAATATGTCATATTCCCATCAAATTTATCAGGAAAAACAGTAAAATATATTGCAGCGCCAATTAATGTAAGTGCAATCATTCCAAACCATGCGAACACATAATATTTTATATTACCTTTGATATTAGGCTTTATCCAAAGATTTTTAAAACCCTCTTTAGTAATGATGCGAGTAATGACAACCCCTACTGATGGGATTAACATCACAGATGCCACTAAAAACTGAAAAACTGTCTGTATAGCTGGATCTGCAGATACTGCAAGTCTGCCAATCACGAAGATTTCCACAAAATAAGTAATAATAAACGTTACTGCTAAAAACGTCATTATTCTTTTAGTTTCCATATTGCTTGAATTACTGGAATTATCCATTATGCAACTGCCTCCATTATTTTTTCATGTTTTGCTCTAAGCGGCTCATCAATAACTTGTATTTTTCATTGCCTTTAATTGATTCAAAAACAGGATTATATAAAACCTCTATAAAACTTTTTTTCACTGCATTTTCATCCCTGGGAATAATAGATCCTAGAGGTATGCTTTCTTCAATCCATTCATCAATATAGTTAAAATAGCTGTTGCCTCTGATTTTAAGCGGGTAAGTGAAGCCGCACACAGTATCGACATAATCTTCTAATGCATTTAATGCTTTTTCATTATCCTGCTGCATTATATAGCTTTGAGCCGCTACTAAATGGATTCCTGCAACTGGATTAGAGACCATATTTTTTAAATCAAATGATTTAATAATCTGACAACCCTGTTGGTATATTGTTTCAAACATAGCAGGCTCTGACATGTGCATTGAAGCATTTATTGTGAGCAGCGATAAAATACTTATAACTTTCTGATAGAGGTTTACCTGACATATTTTTGCGGCCTTTTTTGCATCTCCTACAGACATATATGCCTGAATAAGCAGTTCATCCTCTCCTGAAACAGGAACCATTGTACTGTCTAATAAATCAATCACGCGGGTAAAGTTGCTGCTAAACATTTCCGCAACAGCCTCCATAGAATTAGCCTGCCTGATTTCATCCACAACATCAGATTCATCCTTAATACGCCGGCAAAGAAAAACACATTTCTGCAAAAGATCTATCTTGTTTTCATCTGTGTCAGTTAAAGTAAAATGATTCAAAAGAAGCTGAACCATTGTGAGAAGAAAAGGAAAACATGAATAATATTCTTTTGTCATCTGTTCGTATTCATTCATCACTTCACCGAACGGCCTTGTTGCAAAGTCCTTGCAAAATTTTGTATATATTTTTTTAATATCATCTTTTGTCAGCTGAGGAGAATATCCTATCAGCTCATCAACGGTAATATTGAAATAAGTTGCTATTTCAGGGAGAAGAAGAATGTCCGGATAACTTTGCGAAGACTCCCATTTTGAAACAGAAGCCTTTGAAACACCAATGTAATCAGCTAATTGCTCCTGTGTAATTCCTTTTTCTTTTCTTTTTTGAATGATGCATTTACTAATATTTAATTCTTTCATCTGTTTCACCTCTGATAATATCTTATAACCTTGAATATTTGCTGTCAATGGATTCACAGTTGATTTCGGTAGAAAAAGTTAACTTGCAAGAAACTTGTTTTGTAATTATAGCTTAAATTAGACCACTTCCACCAAGTAAAGGTAAAGGATATTAATTAAAATTACCATTTTAAGGAAACGTTTATTGACAGTTTTCTCCATATTGTGCTAGTATTATTTTAATGAATATATTGTGCGATTAACTTAATACTTGATTATTATTTACATTAGGGGGTGTAAAAAATGATTGAAATACCAGAAGCATCAACATTATCAATGCAATTAAACAAAACTGCTGCAGGAAAACGAATTAAGAATGTTATAGCTGCACAATCTCCTCATAAATTTGCATGGTTCAACAATGATCCGCAGGACTACAAAAGTATGCTCTTAGGAAAAGTTATAACCAGAGCAGAAGCAGTAGCCGGATATGTTGAAATCACAGTTGAGGATGCAGTATTATTATTTGGGGATGGAGTCAATTTAAGATTCCATGGGATTGAAGAAAAAAGACCGCAAAAGCACCAGCTTCTCGTTGAATTTGATGATTTTACAGCCTTAAGCGCATCAGTTCAAATGTATGGAGGTCTATGGTGCTTTAATATTGGAGAATTTGACAACTCATATTATTTACGCGCCAAAGAAAGTATATCTCCCATCTCTGAAGAATTTGACAGAGAATATTTTAATGCAATTTTATCTGCACCAGGAGCAGAAAAATTAAGTGCAAAAGCTTTGCTGGCAACTGAGCAAAGAATACCAGGCTTAGGAAACGGCACATTGCAGGACATTCTCTTCAACGCCGGAATTCATCCAAAGAAAAAAGTTTCATCATTTACCGAAAGCCATAAAGAACTACTCTATAATTCGATTAAAACTACCCTAAAAGAAATGATAGAAAAAGGCGGCAGGGACACCGAAAAAGATTTGTTCGGAAACCCAGGCGGCTACATAACAAAACTAAGCAAAAACACAACCAACAAACCATGTAAAATATGTGGCACGACAATAATAAAAGAAGCATACATGGGCGGCAGCATTTATTATTGTCCGAAATGCCAAAAGATATAAATGAATTTGGAAAGTAAAGTAAAGTAAATATAAAGGTATAAAATGAACTTATGTGTTGGCGAATAATTGGCAGTTCGTTAATATACGATTATAGCAATAATGTGAAATCTAAAAGGAGTTGCAAAATGTGCGAAAGAAGTGACGAACTAAGAAAAATTTCAAAGCAAGTTATAAATATTATTAATGGATCTATTTCACATAAGGGCGCTATGTTCAGCAGACCTTTTTTCGATACTAAGATTTCTAGAATAGTTTTTGATGAGTGTCAATTTGAAAAGATAGATCTTCAAAATGTCACTTTTGATAATTGTGAATTTAGAAAATGTAAGTTTGATTGCGTAATGATTCAAGATGGATGTTTTATTGATTGCGAACTAAGTACATGTAAATTTATAGACACTACTTTAGATGTAAAATTTGAAAAGTGCATTTTAATCACAACACAATTTATTCACTGTAATGCTATGGATGATGTATATTCATATGAAAAAGTAATGAAGAATGAGGGAAGCTTACTGGGGCTTGAAAAAGGTCCGAGATCGATAAGAAAAAATATAAGTTTTATGGACGTTAAATTCTTCATGATCGACTTTAATGATGTCGATTTACAATTTTCGATATTTAAAGGATGCCAAATTGATGGTATTGAATTCTATAACAACACAAATTTAATTGGTGCTAGATTTGAAAAAGTGAAGGAAACATTTATAGTTTTATTTCAATGTAAAGAGCGATTAATGTTTCCTGAATATACATTGGTACTTAATCAATATCCTGTTATTTTCAATGAGCAAACTTATTTTCCAACTTATAAAGAAGCTAAACAGTTAGCAAAAAAAGCGGATAGAAGAGAATTGATTGGTTTAGTCAATTCCTATGATGCAATCTATTCAAGTTGCCGTAATAATAACTTTGATATTAATTTGGCTGGAGACTATTATTATACATATAAGGCACTACTATGTAGAACCTTTACGGGGGTCCAAAAAATAAAATCAATATTCTATAAGTCGATTAATGGATATGGAGAAAAATGGCAGCGTGGAATGGTTTGGTCATTGATATTAATAGTTGCTTCTGCTTTTCTGTATCTATCAGGACTTCAAGTGAATGATACATTCGTTTCTGATGGATACATAATACAATATCAGATTGATTTTAAATCTATGGGAACATTTGATTTCATTAAATTTGTTAAGGACTTTGCATCATGTTTGTATTTTTCGATAATGACATTTACGACTGTTGGCTATGGCAATATGCAGGCCATCGGAATCATTTCAAATATTGTTAGTTCAGTTCAAATGTTAGTTGGTGTTCTATTGATGACAATAACAACAGGTACGCTACTAAGACGAATAATTAGATAGTTAAATTTCCCATTATGTTTATAATGAGATGAAATAAAATTAGATTTATAAAAAAAAAAATATGACATTAGGAGCCACATAATAATTGAATATAGAAATATGATGTTTACGAAAAAAGAAATTGAACAACAAATGTACTTTAAGGAACGGTATTTTGGTAGTGAAATTTGGTGCTAATTATAAATAAAATATATTATCTTATGTCAAAATATTTAAAAAAATGCGAAACAATAATTCGTGTTAGGCAGGTGGGTTTGTGTGAATATTATTAAGTTGAAGAAAGAAAATATTGAAAATTCTCTTGATATAGTGTGGGAGGTTTTTCAAGAATTTGAATCACCTGATTACTCAACAGATGGTATCGAAGAATTTAGAAAATTTATATCATATAATTCTATTGTTGAAAAATTTGATAAAGGAGAGTTGTGTTTTTGGGGATATATAGATAATGGTGAATTGACAGGCGTAATAGCAACAAGAGGAGTTAATCATATATGTATGCTGTTTGTGAAAAAGGATTATCATAGGAGAGGTATAGCAAGAAGTTTATTTCAAACAGTTAAAGAAATATGCAAAAAACAGGACAATGTTAGCAAAATTACTGTAAATTCATCTCCATATGCAGTCGAAGTGTATCATCGACTTGGTTTTGTTGATATAGACAAGGAGCAGACTGTGAATGGTATAAGATTCACCCCCATGGCATATGTGTTGAAGTAAGACTAAATATAATACCCACAGTTTAATTTAAATAAATTGTTAATATTATAAGCAAAATTAAAAACGATAGTGTATTAATCGAGTATGTCATTATCAAAAATATGAAATACAAATTATATAATAAAGCACAGTTAAATAGAAATTTGCCGACTTGTTAAAGTAGTATAGATTTATAACTTAACAAACTATGACTTATAGTTTAACGTCAGGTAAATTAATTTAGAAGAAGAAGGTATGAGCGTTGAATAGACAGAATATTTACGATGATAATGGTTTCTTTGAATCATATAAGCAATTAAGATCTGGAGTGAATGCAAATGAAATTGTTGAAATTCCTGCTCTTTTTGAAATGCTGCCTCCACTTAGTGGTCTTCGTATTTTGGATCTTGGTTGCGGCTATGGAGAACATTGTGTTAAGTACATAGAAATGGGAGCTGATAAGGTGGTAGGAATCGACATATCCGAAAAAATGCTACAGGTTGCCATTAATGAAAACTCATCACCTCAGATTATATACAAAAAATTGTATATGGAGGATTTATCAGAACTTAATCCATCCTTTGATTTGATTGTTAGCTCTTTAGCGTTACATTATATCGAGGATTTTAAAATGGTAGCGGAACAAGTATATAGATTGCTTAATAACGGTGGCAAATTTATTTTCTCGCAAGAGCATCCTTTTAGTACAAGTTTTACATATGGAAATCGATGGACTAAAGATGAAAATGGCAAAAAGCTCTATGCAAATATTTCTAATTATTCAATTGATGGTAAAAGAGAATCTCGATGGTTTAAGGATGGAGTTATTAAGTATCATAGGACGTTTTCAAGTATTATTAACACTTTAATCGAATCTGGATTCTGTATTGAGCAGATGTCAGAGCCAATTCCATCTGAGTTGGTAATGAATCAATATCCTGATTATTTGGACAACATTCATAAGCCTGATTTTCTGCTGATTAGAGCAAAGAAATTAAAGAAATAATTGCAGGATTGGTTAAATAGGAGAAACGAACCAAAATTGTTTATGTGCCATAAGGGGCAGTTCTCTGTGGGAAATCACCAATTCCAAGAGTAACGGTGTTAATAGATATAATGAAATGTTCAAGGAGAACCTTCACCTATGACCTCAGGAGGTTATTATGAAAAGATCAATGATGCAAGCATATGTTACAAAAAGCAATGAAGCTGTGGCTCTTTATCAAAAGGCTTTTGATGCTACTCTTAAAAGCAGTTATCCAAATAGTGACGGGACATTTTATCATTCCGAGCTTGATATTGAAGGGGAAGTTTTAGCTGTGGCAGAACGGACTTCAGAATTTGACCTTGTAGGCAAAAAACGGTTACAGGCAATGTAATGCAGTTTTGTTTGCATTATGGAGATGGCAATGAAGAAAAGGTGCGTAAAGCGTATGAAGTATTAAAAACTGATGCTGAAATTTTAACGCCACTAGCGCCATGTGAATTCAGTTCATTAATGGCAGATTTAATTGATAAATATGGCATCAGATGGTGCCTGTTTGTATAGTGAGACCTTATGTAAAATGTGCTGTTTAAATCTGTAAATATTAACAAAGCGCTATTATGATAATCGTCTAATTGATGAAATGGGCAGAATTGTGGGGGTGAAAATATGACAGTAGATTATGGAAAATACGAAGACATTGCGTCTTGGATGAAACTTGTAGAAGCAGTTAGTTGGAATTTTCCTGGATTAGAAACTTCTGAAAGCATAAATGAACACAGAAGTACAGTGATAGAGTTTATGAAAGAACAAAGAGCAATTTGTGTAAAAGATTTAGAAACAATAGTAGGAGTACTATTGTTTTCAAAAAAATATAATATGATATGCTGTCTTGCAGTTTTACCAGAATATCGAAATCAAGGCATTGCAAATATGTTACTCTCAACCGCATTGAGTAATCTTGATAGAACAAAAAATATTACAGTATCCACTTTTCGTGAAGGAGATACTAAAGGAATTGCTCCAAGAGCACTGTATAAGAAGTTTGGTTTTGTTGAAGGTGAATTGATAGAAGAATTTGGTTATTTGAGTCAAAAGTTTATATTGTATCCATAAATTTAAAATTTTGACTGGTAGTACATGTAGATTTAGATAGGTTTGCAGGCATTGTTAATCTGCATTGCTTGTAGCAACGAGCTTCAACATGGTATATTAGCATCGAAAGGAGGAGTTGCTATGTTCAGTGAAAACTTTAAAACACTTCGCAAGCAAAAATGTATGTCGCAGGAGACCTTGGCACAGCAACTTAATATTGTACGTCAAACCATATCGAAATGGGAGAAAGGGCTATCGGTGCCAGATGCTGACATGTTGACCCGGATTCCTGAACTGTTTGAGGTGTCTGTTAGTGAATTGCTGGGTTCGAAAATTGAGGAAGAAAAGAATATCAATGAGATAGCTGCTCAATTAGCATTGCTAAATGAACAGCTGGCTAATAGAAGTAGACGAAACCGGAAAATCTTGAAGGGTATTCTGATTGGTGTCTCTTCAGTCATACTTATTATGTTAATATTTTATATTACCGCTTTTACTTTATTCAAATATCATAAATCGTCCGAAGTGACAACTTCGGTTCAGCTATTATGTACTCTTGATGGAGAAGAATATACTTACGTCGTTACCTATGACGAACAATACAATATTATCGAAGCAGGTGGTAATGCATTTATTGCCGACCACGTGCAAACGGAACAATACAGTGATGCAAATATATTAATTGCTCAAATTGAAGATTATTTCAATGATCGTGGTGGGAGTGTTGAGTGCATCGAAGAAACCGATTAATTAGGCGTTAACTCCATTTGTGACAAACGAATTTCGTTGGAGCAGTAGTTTTTAAAACAAGCAGTGATAGCTGATTTTGTGTAGCACTGTAAAATTCAAATTTGTCGGTCATTTGAATTACCCATTATGTTTATGAAGTTTATGGAAATAAAAGAAATGAAACAGATAAATCAGAATTTTTTGTTTATGGGGTTAAAGATATGGCAAGAGGAATTATTATTTTTGGTTCAGCAGGTTCAGGAAAAACAACATTGGGGAAAATGGTCGCTGATAAGCTTGGTTTCCCATATTTCGACATAGATGATTATATATGGAGAAAAGATACTAATAAACCTTTCACAGTTATGTATACTCGCGATAAGAAGATTAATAGATTAATGACAGATATATCGAAAGGAAGTTATTTTGTGATGGCAGGTTCAATGGATAGCTTTAATGCACCATTTGTTCCATTGTTCGATTTGGCAGCACATATTACAGCATCTACCGAAACAAGAATTGTTCGGATTCATAAAAGAGAATATGAAATATTCGGAGAAAGAATCGTGAAAGGTGGAGATATGTATGAAGAACATTGCCGCTTTCTTGATAACTCAGCTAGATATGATTTGGATGGGTCCCCGTGTATGAAAACACATGAGCAGTGGGCTAATTCTTTACCTTGCAAAGTACTACGGTTGAGTGGAGATGAGGACTTAAATAAGAATGTTGATCTAATAGTTCAAGAATATTTAAAACAAAGTTTGCAAAAAGAGATTTAATGAAATTTATTTGTCGAGTATTTAAACTTCCCATTATGTTTATACGAAGTTATTTCAAAAAATGTGAAATACAAATTATTTATAATAACGCACAGTTAAATAGGAATTTGAATGGGAGAGTAATTTATGAATTATGAAGAAATAAAATATAAATTAAATAATGTTTATTTTATCAATGGTACCGCCTACGCTGGAAAATCGACTATTGTTAAAATGATATCAGATAGATTAGGTCTTTGTTTTTGTGGTGAAAATTATAATCTCGATAGAGTTTTAACAAAAATTGAACCTAATGAATGCCCCAACTTATGCTATTTTAAAACTATGAAAAGTTGGGATGAATATGTATCTCGAACACCAGAAGAATTTGATGCGTGGATTACAGGTGGACAAGTTGAAATTACTCCTTTTGAAATTGAAGATTTAATCGAATTATCAAAAAGTCAAAAGGTTATTGTTGATACTAATATTCCTGTGGATGTTTTGCATAAGATATCTGATTATAATCATGTGGCTATCTTATTATCACCACAGCGTATGTCTGTAGATGAATTTTTTAATAGAAAAGACCTAGAAAAATTATTTATCCTTGAACAAATAAAGAAAACAGAAAATCCTGAAAGTACTTTAGAGAATTTTAAAAAATGTATTGAAAAAGTAAATAGTTTAGAACATTATAATGAGTTTTTAAATAGTGGATTCAAATGTTTCATTAGAAAAGAAAATAGCAATTTAGAGGATAGATATAGTCAGATTATTAAACACTTTAAATTAATGTAGAAGGTTTAAGTTTAATGCCACATAAATTCCAATTTGTAGTTAAGTTATTTCACATACTTCAAAAACTTCGAACTAATTATTATTTATATAATATATCAAAGTGACAAACCAAAATTCGAGGAGTAAAAATTATGAAAAACAAAGCATTAGTTGTTATCGACATTCAAAATGATATTACAAAGAATTATAAGGAAATTATCGAAAATATCAACAAAGCCGTTGATTGGGCGGCTGACAATGATATTCATGTCGTTTACATTAAGCATAATAATTTGTCTGCCGGAACAAGAACCTTTAAGCCCGACACACGCGGTGCTGAATTGGTTCCGGATATGAAAATCGTATCCAAAAACATTTTTACAAAAACCAAAGGCAATGCATTAACAAGCGAAGATTTTGCTGCTTTTGCAAGTGAAAACGAAATCGGAGAATTCTACATTGCTGGTGCGGATGCCATAGCCTGTGTAAAATCCACTTGCTACAATATGGCTAAAGAAGGCTACATCGTTCACGTTCTGTCTGATTGTATCACCAGTTACGATAAAAGAAAAGTTGACGAGATGCTTCGATATTATGAGAGCAAAGGGTGTATTGTCAAGAAACTGAATGAAGTGATGTAAGACTACCAGGATAAAGAAAAGACAATGTTCATTTTATCGGTGAGGTTATGAGCATAACTCGAAGCGCGACCAATTATGTTTATTAAGCAATCAATATCAAACAATGCGAAATACAAATTACTTATATTTTTAATAAGGAGGAACAAAACACATGGAAATATTGAATGCAGAGCAATTACCAGAAGAATTTTTATGGAATGATTCCGTTGGCTTAGTTACAAAATCTTTGGGTGCTGCAGCGGGGAGCCAAAAGATTTATGTGAACATTGATTACGTTCCGCCGAAAGCATATAGCACCAAATATCATAGCCACTCCCAACAAGAAGAGTTTTTTATGATCCTTTCTGGCTCCGGAACTTTGCGCTTAAACGACAAAGAGTGGTTTGTGAAACAAGGTGACTTCATCGCAAAACCGGCGGCGCAAGAAATCGCGCATACGTTTTATAACTCCGGCAATGAAAGTCTGGTCATTTTAGATGTGGGAACCAACGAAAAAGAGGATACCTGCTACTATCCGGATGAGGATATGTATCTTCAGAAATCGAATGACCAACGCCGAATTTTCAGAGGAAAAGATTTAGATTCGTCGTGGACATCTGAGCCAAATCATAAAAAATGAGCAAGCTTCCCCTATGACCTATATAGAAAAGGAGATTAACATGCTGGAACAAATAGAAAGCAGAAGAAGCATCCGTAAATATCTTAATAAAAAAATTGAAAAAGAAAAGGTTGTTCAAGTATTAGAAAGTGCCAGATTGGCACCATCTGGCAGTAATACTCAACCATGGACTTTCATCATAGTTGAATCAGAGGAAACGAAAGAGAAATTATCGATTGCTGATCATAACCAAGAATGGATGATGACAGCTCCGGTATTTATTGTGTGTGTAGCTGATATTCGCTGTCGTATTTCTGAAAGTATCAGTGTCAGGCTGGATGAGAACAGCCCTGAGCCAGAGCTTAAACAAATTATCAGAGATACAGCTATTGCGATAGAACATATATTGCTTGAAGCAGAGCATTTGGGATTGGCAACATGTTGGACAGCTTGGTTTGAACAAGCTGCTGTCAGACCTGTTTTAAACATTCCGGAAGATAAATATGTGTGCGGAATAATTACGCTGGGATATGGTGATGAAGCACCAAATCAACGACCAAGAAAAAATATGGATGAAATCGTTCGGTATGAAAAATGGTAATATAAAAAAGGTTGAAGAATAAAACAGTTTGCTAATAAACAAAAGTGGGCAAATCAGAGAAAAATACTGATTTGCCCTTTCTTAATATTTATAGTGATTGAATTAGTGTTTGTTGGAATTTTAGTCCATAATATTGATCAAGATTTAAATTACAGTAATTGTACCGTTTTCATCAATTGTAATCTGCATCCCATCCTTGACATAAGCGAGGAATTCGTCCCCGAGAGAGTCAATGACCGGCATGGAAACACCATCCAGCCAAATATTAGACAGAATTGCACCTGCTGCAGCCAATGAGTCAATATGGTTGGCAAACAGCATACAGGCAGGTTGACGGCCCATGGAGCAGGCCGTGTAAAGCACCAGACCGCCAGTTGTAGAGCCGATAGTCTGAGGCAGACATAAAGCCTTGCCAGCCATGGGCTTTCCATAAAGATCCTTATTGTTCTGATCGCTGCACTTGGAAGTCTTATCTCCGAACTGCAGCGCCTTCTGGAATGAAGCAAGTGTATTCAGACCACCGTGTGAGACCAGAGCTTCCGCCTTTGAGGTGCCGGGTGTTACAACGCGTCCTTTAAATGTTCTCATTTACTTCCCTCCTTTTGTAATCTGAACCAGTATTTCATCATCGGTGAAATAGCGTGCGGTGGTATATGTTCGAAGCTTGTTACTTGAGGTTATGACCGGCATCTTTGCGCTCAGAGGGTTGTTCATGTACATCAGGGGGCATATATATGAGGTAATGACACCGGCAGCATTCAGCCGAGCTGAATAGGACGTGGTTTCAAATTCCTTTAAAACACCTGGTGCTGCCGTAAACACAGTGGGAATAACGACCTTCTTGTTTCCATACTGCTTCAGTGATGATTCTACCTTGTCTGTCCAGTCCTTAAGCTGCTGCAGGCTCATATGAGGACAGCCCATGAAGCATAGCTTGGGTTTGGCATCAAGGTTTTTCCACATTACAGGATAGTTGTCATAAACACGCTGGAGCTCATCATCGTCTATGACATAGACCTTTGCACCGTCAGTAATAAGCTGTTCTCCTTGCTCTACGGCTTCCGGCGTCAGACCGTCAATGTGATACAGACCCACTGCACCATTGGATGCGGTCGCTGCGCCGAAGTCCTTAAGGTAGGTGCAGGCATCATCATTTAGGTTATTGCCCAGCCATTTGTCAAGGCCTTTTACATATGGAACATCTTCCATTACCTTCATGCCTATTGCAGATCCAAGGAGCTGCGCTTCCGGCTTTTTAGAGGTTTTGACTTCTACAATCCAGTCTGCCTTGCGGCCTTCATCGGTAAGAAGGCCAAAGTAGGGCACAAAGCCTACGATTGAGCCCATGATGTCGAGTATACCAGAATTGCGGTTGCAGCGGGCACCCAGTACGGAGTTGGCATAGACAACGGCAGAGGATTCAGACCAGGATAGGACATCACCCTTGTTGGGCTTATTTCCTACTTCATCCATATAGCAGGTGCAGGTAAAAGCGTCGTCGTTGAGAAGGCCCAGCTTTTTCAGCTGATCCTCATAGTAATCTTGCTTGTTGTACATAAAATTTTTGAAAACCAGATTTTGTAGGAAACCGGATGGAACATTTTTATCCATGGGTCTTGGGTCTGCTGTGAACTTTTGGCTGGACACAGCACCCGCATCAATAAGCTGGTTCATCAGATCATAGACTGGCTGCAGAGCACCGAGTCCAAAAGAGGTGACAAGGTGGTTGTATTTACTGGTTACAGGTACCATCGTTTCTGCGCCAAAGGCTTCACCAAACATGACTAAGGTCTTCATTACCTTTGCCAGCGTTTCACCCTTTTCACCGTTTAAAATGGCTTGTTGCTCAGGTTTTAAATTCATAGATTTCCTCCTTACAGCTTAACAGCAAGATTATATGCTGCCCGGTTTGCTTCAAGCACTCTGCCGGCGGCGAAGCTGTCTCCGATATTGTAGATTTCAGGTGATGCGTGGGCTTCCTGCAAAGCAAAGTACAGGCTGTCATCAGGTCTGCCGCCCATGGCAAAGACTACCAGATCAGCATCCAGAAACTCTTCCTGATATTCGTCCTTTACCTTTGGTGCAAGAGGATTTTCAATATTTTTTGGCAGGATGGGCTGCCAGGTATTATATGGGTTGGGAACATTCTTATGAGTGTTGCGGGAAATCTTTACCTTGTTGTTTTCAAAGCCCTTCACCATTGCCATATTGATGAGTTTTACACCGTTTTTTTTCATGTAATAGATCAAATGGCCGCGGTTCGCGGTGCAGGCCCCATCCATAAGGTAAGGCAGCATTTCTACCACAGTAACATCCATATTTTTTTCAAAAGACAGCCAGTAGGCAGTTTCGCAGCCAACCACACCTCCTCCGATAATTACAACCTTCTTTGCCTCTCCCAGCAGCTCAGGATTCTCTAGCAGTTCTGTTGCCTGTGCAGTCTTCATATTTTCATAGCCTGGGACATTAAGTTCTGCTGCTTTGGTGCCGATGGCGGTCACGATCGTATCATAGCTTTTCTTCTTCAGGGTATCCAGATCACATTCTGTATTAAGAAAAATATCGATCATGCCTTCTTCGGCCGCTTTTATCACTGTTGCTTCCACATACATTCGGTAGTTGTTAAAGTCAAATTTTCCCTTAGGTGTTGAGCCGGGAATCATCTTACCGCCAATGCTGCCGGATTTTTCATACAAGTCAACCTTATGGCCCCTTGCAGCAGCCTGTAAGGCAAAGTTGCATCCGGCTGGCCCTGCGCCAATAACTGCAATGTGTTTTTTTATTTTTGCATCAGCGGGAATAGCCGGATGCACATCCTCAAATCCGGTTCTTGGATTTACAGCGCACTGGGGATGGCCGCCATCCACGAATTCGTTGATGCATCCCTCCTGACAACCTATGCATGGACAGATTTCTTCAACTTTACCGGCATACACCTTGTTAGGCCATTCAGGATCTGCCAGAAGCGGGCGCCCCAGCATCACCATGTCGCACATGTTGTCCCGAAGTGCCTGTTCTGCAAGGTCAGGATAGCCAAGCTTTCCTACAGCCACGATGGGTACCTCCACACCTGCATTGGACTTGATGCCATTGCTCTTGAAATATTCCTTGGCGTACTTGCTTATCTCCAGGAAGCAGCCTGCGGGCATGCCAGCAGGGGGATGGGGCAGCCACCAGTTATCGTAGCATCCCAGGTCAACGTCAAACATGTCAACGCCGGCTCTGACTAAATCTTCCATGTATTCAAGCGTATCCTCAATGGAGCGGCCGTTGGTGAATTTTTTTAAAGCACTTTCCGTTTCCATGGTTGAACCATAGGTTTCATTCAAAGCAAGACTTAAGTCTATACGGTACATAATAGGGTATGATGGATCTGTTCTATTGCGGATTTCTGTAACAAGGTCAATGCCGAACTGTTTCCAGTAGGCATAACGTCCCATCTTTCTGCGGTTAAAGGCAGGATTGGTCATTTGCTCAAGCAGGTAACCCTCATGACCGTGGAGATAGACACCGTCTAAGCCGCAGGCCTTGGCATCTGCCGCTGCCTGACCTGTGTTTTTGACAATCTTCTTCAGTTTCCCGTCGGAAATCCTGGCGCAGGGAATCTGAGAAATATAGAAATTAGGATTCCACGATGCTGAAACCGGGAACTTTAATTCATTGACCAGGCATTGCGGATTACCCACACGACCAAGCCCTGGTGTTAACTGTATAAAAATTCTGGAGCCGAAAGCGTGACAGCCCTGCGCCAGATCGCGCCAGCCAGCTTGTACTGTGCGGCTGCGGTCGATTCTGGGGAAGTAAGACAGTTTGCCCATTTCTGTGATAGAGTTGTCAATACCGTGAGAAATTGGTATGAGTCCGGTGGTCAGAAGACCGGTGCCGCCCTTTGCTCTTGCGAAGAAATACTGGAGCATCTTGTCGTTGGGACGTCCTGTTTCCTCGCACATATCGATGTTGCCCATAGGAGCCATGACGATGCGGTTCTTGATAACCAGATGATTTACACGAATGGGACTGAATATGTAATCATAGGGATACAGATTTTTTGTCATGGAGCCCATTGAAAAATGTGAACGTTTTCCATCTGAAACCCAGTCACCGTAGCTGTCGATAAGTTCTTGCACCAATGCATCTGTTTTCATAACTTAACACTTCCTTTGCTTTATAATAGTGCGCATTTCCATTTATTTACATACGTTACTTTTATGATATAATAAAGATAAGAAAAGCACAAGATATTATTTTGTGAAATATTCAACAAATGAATAGACCTTTGTTAAAAAAACTTTTGCAAAATTAGAGTTTAAGAGTGATAATGAATATAGAGACGGGTCTTTATTAGTAAGGTGACTGGAATAATACATAATTTTTACAATCAGGAGGAAGAAGTGGAAATTAAAAAAAGGAAGCTGGACGTTAAGGTCGCATGTTTGCAAATGGATGTAAAAATAGGCGACATTGCGGGAAATATAAAAAAATCTGTGCATATGATAAATGAAGCTGCAGATAATGGGGCCAAGCTTATAGTTATGCCTGAAATGGCCAATTCAGGATACAATTTTGACAACAGACAAGAAGCAATTGACTTAGCAGAGAACATCAATGACAGTGAAAGCGTAAAAGCATGGAGCAAGGCAGCTCTAGACAGGAATGTATACATAGTGTCAGGAATCACGGAAATAGATGGCACAGATTTGTACAACACAGCAGTATTGGTAGGACCTGAGGGGTTGATCGGAAAATATAGAAAGCTACATCTGTGGGAAGATGAGTTCCTGTGGTTTGAGCCGGGAAATCTCGGACTGCCTGTGTTTCATACGCCAATCGGCAGGATTGGTATCATAATATGCTACGACATGTGGTTTCCCGAAACATATAGGATTCTTTCTGCTCAGGGTGCCGATATAGTGTGTGTTCCCACAAATTGGGTTACCATAGACAGCCTTCCGGATAACATGAAAAATTTTGGACCTGTTCTTGGCATGGCCGCTGCCCATTCAAATGGAATATACATAGCTGCAGCAGACAGGGTGGGAACAGAAAGAGAGATGGTATTCCCCGGGAAAAGTTTAATAATAAGAACAGCCGGCATTCCTATTGCCGGGCCCGCAGACGATACTGAGCAGATCATTTACGGCAACTGCAATTTTGCCAAAGTAAGGGCTCACGGAACAACTAAGTACAATTCAACAAAGAAAGACAGAAGATTGGATGTCTACGATGAATTCCTGGGATATGATCCATTAAGCTACAATTAAGCAGGCAGTATAGAAGCAGCAGGGTGACATGGAAGCTCCGAAACGCTGAACAGCTATTACATTAGCCCGCTGTTTTAAACAGGTCAAAATACAGAGTTTAACGCCAATCCTTAAAAACGGTTGGCGTTTTCTGACAATAAGCCGTCCTTAATTGTAACGGTTTTTTGAGCCTGTCGGGCAACCTCACCGTCATGGGTAATTAGGACTATGGTCTTTCCTTCGTCGTTTAAGTTCTTTATTAAATTCATAATGTCATTTCCTGATTTAGAGTCAAGGTTGCCTGTAGGCTCATCTGCCAGTAAAACCGGCGGGCTGCCTGCCAAAGCTCTAGCAATTGCAACTCTTTGCTGCTGGCCGCCGGACAGCTCTGTGGGTCTGTGGTTCATTCTTTCAGTCAATCCAACCTTTTCTAATGCCTCCAATGTTCGTTCCTTTCGCTCCCTGTGGCTCATGCCTCTGTATATCAGGGGCAGCTCTACATTTTCATAGGCCGTTAACTTTGTGAGGAGATTGAACTTCTGAAATATAAATCCTATTTTTTCATTTCGTATCTTTGACAGCTGACGTTCGCTGTAGGTGCTTATTTCCCTGCCGTCTAGATAATATTCTCCAGAGGTTGGAATATCAAGGCATCCTATCATATTCATAAGAGTTGATTTGCCGGAACCTGATGGCCCCATGACAGACAGAAATTCACCCTGGTTAACTTTCAGAGTTATGCCTTTAAGAACCTCCACCTTCACCGAACCCATATCGTAAATTTTTTTTATATTTCTAAGCTCCAACATGCTATCGGCCTCCTCTGATGCTCATCATTCCGCCATTGAACATACTAGAAGATTTGTTTTGAATTTTGCCGTACACTATTATGTCACCTTCATTAATGCCGCTTATTACTTCTGCAAAATTTTTATTTGCAATTCCTAACTTCACTTCTATGTCTGATGCGTTTCCTGATTCATCCCTGACAGTAACCATGTAGTTGCCGTTTGATTTGCGAATGGCATCAACAGGCACAACTATTGCATCGCTTCTGCTGTCGGCAAGAATTTCTATATCTACATTCATTCCTGACATTAAAGCTTTTCTTTCATCTAACAGTACCGTAACGTCATAGGTTGTAACTCCGTTTTGATTTTTTCCTTCCATAGAAATTTTAGACACACTTCCGGTAAAGCTTTCATCTTTAAATACGTCAGAGGTAACATTAGCCTTTCGTCCCAACCGAATTTTTGTTATATCCAGTTCATCGACAGCAAGCACAACCTCCATCATATCCAAATCCGCAACAGTCATAAGAACTGAAGTTCTTCCCACAACATCTTCTTCTGAAACAGCTATGCTTAAAACAGTTCCTCTCATAGGAGAATAAACAGTGTCTCCTTCTTGCAAATCATTAAATTGAGTTTGATATTTCTCGATAAGATTTATTTGTTCAGTGATTTGCAGCTCAGTATCTTCCTCTTCTAATACTGCAATAATGTCCCCTTTGGTTACCTGCATACCGTTTTTGACATTTACTGATTTCACTTTTCCGCTTCTTGATGTGGAAACATTGTTTCCTTTCATTTCACTGATTTTTCCGTTATTCATATTAATTAAAGAACCTTCTGAATTGGTTACTGTCACCTGCGCCGGTTCATCCTGGCTGTATCCTCCGGGATTAGTGATTTTTACAGTAATCCTGTATCCAAAGATTCCTCCTCCTAACGGAATGGGGGTGCTGTCAATGTCGTGTACTACGCCTGACTCTGTAACGAAATATCTGGTTAAGAAAACTGAGGCTTCATCTCCGATTTTAATTTTTTCATATTGCTCCTTGCTGAAGTATGCCTCTACATAAGCGTTTTCAGTATCCTTTATAATGCAGACGCTGTAATTTATGCTTATTTGATCTCCAGCTTTAATTTTTAATCCGGATACTACCCCGGAACTGTCTGCATAAATAGTCAAGTCACTGTTTTTATCATATAACTGATTTAAATTTTTTCTTGCTTTTTCAATATTTAACGAAAGTTCTTTTGTTTGTATCTGGTTATTGCTGTCAGATTTTGATTTTAACGAAATCAGCACCTGGTTATTTTCAATAGAATCTCCTTCTGAAACATATATTTTTTCAACAACTCCGTCCGTTTCGGATTTAACTGTTCTTCTATCTGACGGATAAACACTTCCGCTGCCCTTTACAGATACAGATATGCTGTCTTTTACTGCCGTATATTCAATTTCATCGTAGGACAATGCACTGCTTGTCTCTGATGATGTCTTGCTGCTTGCTCTATAACCAATCAAAAGTATAAGAAGTATTGCTGCAGTTATAATAAGTGTCTTTTTGTTTTTCATTAACTTCTTTCTCCCAATCTCTAATGTATTTTAATTGATTTGTAAACGCGACTATGATTGTTATTCAAACCTTAGGGCATCAATGGGCCTTAGCTTTGATGCCTTGTTAGCTGGATATAATCCAAAAAATAACCCAATCAACAAGGAAAATCCAAATGCAACAGTTAGTACATACATGTTTATAACTAATCTGGTTCCCAGCAGCTTGCTGATATAAGACGACGCATATATACCCGACAAAACACCTATAATTCCGCCAATTCCGCTGATTATGGATGATTCGATTAAAAATTGCAGCATTATGCTTCCGCGTCCGGCACCTAAAGCCTTTCTAATTCCGATTTCTCTGGTTCTTTCTGAAACCGTGACAAGCATAATATTCATTATCCCAATGCCTCCAACCAACAAGGATATCCCTGCGATGCCTGCAAGCATAGCCGTAAGCATTCCTGTAATGTCATCCATAATATCAAGAATTTGTCCTTGACTAAATACAGTATAGGACTCATCATTGCCTAAATAATCATACAGATAACTTTCTATATTTTCGGCGGCTTGTCTTGCTGTGTCAGCTGACTCCGCCTGAGCTGTAATTTCATGGATTACCGCAGTCCTTTTTTGTCTCATAATATTTGATATGGGGATTATAACAATATCATCATAATCTCCTATTATTGAACTACCCTTGGGCTTTAATACTCCGACAACAGTGTATTTTTGTCCATCAATTAAAATTTCATTATCTATCGGATCATCATAACCAAACAGATTATTTACTGTTGTCAGACCCATAACCGCTACCTTATTTCTGTAATCCACATCGATGGGACTTATTAGCCTGCCATATTCCAGCTCATAGTTATTAATATTAAAGTAATTTTCATTAGCTCCAACTACTCGTACCTTTTCTGACTTAAGATCATGACTGACAGCACCGTATATGTTGTATATGGGAGTTGCAGATTTCACACCTTCTAGGTTTTCAAGTTCAATTAAGTCCTTATAGTCAAAAGAAGACCTTCTGTCACTAATATTGATGCTTATAATGTTTGAACCCATGCTTGATATTGTGTCCATCACGCTGGCTGTGGCACCTTGACCAATTGAAATCAGAACAATTACAGAAAAAACACCTATGATAATTCCAAGCATGGTAAGAAAGGTCCTTATTTTATTTGACATAATTGAATGGATAGACATTTTAAAGATACTTCTTAGGATCATAAAAGTTCCTTTCCTTGATAAGCTGACTTCATAGTAACGTCTTTATTGAATAAAAAATAATTTTTGCTTAGTACTAAATGATATCATAAATATATCTGCAATAAATTACGAAATAAATAAAAATGAGGATTTTGCTTGCTTTAATTAGGAATTATTGCCTGATAATGTATTTTGTAAACTGACGAAGTGCTGTATCTTGTTAAATATGGGAGAGGGTTATGGGGATGACATTTTGTCTATCCAGAATAATAATGTCAAATTCCATTATAGAAAATTTATTGATAACAGTGATAGAAAAGTGATCAATATTGTTAGAACGAGGATTGATAGACTGCTACTATGATAGTATAAGAGGTTGGCATTGTGGCTGAGAATGACAGGGGGTGACATTGGGTCGGGGTTGTCGTCATAATGATGGATAACGTTCCGATGACAACAACCTAGCCCCTCTGAAATTATCAATTAACATAACATGCAGTATTATCCATAAATAGTTATCATTGAACCTAATTTAACCCTTAGTTTCTCAAGCATGTCTTTTGTCATGGAATCTAAGTCGTATTTCGGGTTCCAGTCCCACTCCTGTCTGGCGGCGGAGTCATCCAATGAATTCGGCCATGAATCAGCTATTTCCTGCCTTATAGGATCAACATCATAGCTTAGTTCAAATTCAGGTATGAATTTTCTTATGGATGCAGCCAGTGTTTCGGGATCGAAGCTCATGGCAGTGACGTTAAACGCGTTGCGATGCTTAAGTCTGCCGGGATCTGCTTCAATCAATTCAATAATTGCACTCAGTGCGTCCCGTATATACATCATATCCATGTAAGTACCTTTTCGGATGAAGCTGGTATATTTCTTGCTTTTTAAGGCTTCATAATAAATATGTACCGCATAATCCGTCGTTCCTCCTCCGGGCAGCGTCTTGTACGAAATAAGTCCCGGGAAACGGACACCTCTTGTGTCAACACCAAATTTTTTAAAATAATAGTCACATAACAGTTCCCCGGCGACCTTCGTTACCCCATACATGGTGGTAGGTCTTTGGATTGTGTCCTGAGGAGTACTGTCCTTAGGAGTTGAAGGGCCGAAGGCGGCAATGGATGATGGCGTAAACACCATGCAGTTTTTTTCTCTGGCTGTTTCTAAGACGTTGTACAGCCCATTCATATTTATGTTCCAGCATTGTTGAGGATCCCTTTCTCCAACAGCCGACAGTATGGCAGCAAGGTTTACTATGGTGTTTATTTTGTGCTTATCAACTGCAGCTGACAATGTTTGAAGATCATTGATATCGACGATTTCAAATGGTCCGGATGCAATTAATTCTTCATGGCCTTCCTTTGCTCTTCTGTTGCTGGCCACCACATTGCCGGAACCGTAAATTTTGCGCATTTCTAAAGTTAATTCGGAACCTATTTGACCCAATGCCCCAGTGATTAATATTCTTCTCACAATATACCTCCATATTTAATTAACGCTTTTATTCAATATATATAATAGCCAAAAAATAAGTAATTAAAACATAAATTGCAGATAAGTCAAAAACAATTAAAGTGCCATAGGTAACGCAACGGACTAAATTGCTAATTGAGTTATCATACCCAGGAGCATCAATTTTAAGTAGATTAAATATTATTGTTAAGTCAACTGTTTTATAGTAAAATACAAGGGATATGTAATCGTTATTCAACTATAGTTGTTTTAGAACGAATAAAAGATCAAATATATTGCTAAATGAAGAACCAGTACTTTGATCTATTCAATAATTAAAATTTAATTATATCAGGGGGTAGCTATGGAAGGACCTGCAAAACAAACTAACTATATTATAAATAATAAACTGAACCATACCGGCACAATAACACTTGCAACAGAAAGATTAGTGCTCAGACGTTTTACAATTGAAGATTCAGAAGCGGTATATAACAATTGGACTAGTGACAGTGAAGTAAGCAAGTATATGAGATGGGAAAATCATAAAAATGTTCAAGAGACTATTTCTAAAGTTAGTGACTGGGTAAAAAGATATGCAGATAATAATTTCTATCAATGGGCAATAACATTAATAGATTCTGATGAACCAATCGGTGCCATTGGGTTGTTTGTTGTTAATGAAAGCGACATGTGCGGAGATTTTGGTTATTGCATAAGCAGAAAATATTGGGGGAGAGGTATTACGACCGAGGCTTTAAGGGAAGTTTTAGGACTTGCGTTTGAAATGGTTGGCTTTAATAGAATTGAATCTTATCATTCCATAAATAATCCTGCATCGGGTAAAGTGATGAAAAATGCTGGAATGAAGTTTGAAGGCCTTGCCAGGCAGAAGTACAAAAGCAATGTAGGGTTTGAAGACTGCAACATGTATTCTGTGATCAGAGAAGATTTTAGTAAATAAAACTTGATAAATGAAAGTACATCACAACAATTTACATGATAAAAGGAGTTTGAGATTTGAAAAGAAGCAGGATGCAAAAGGAAGCGGAAACAGTGCGCACAATGATCAGCATGTACTGTGAAGGCAATCATTCTTCTAAAGGCTCATTGTGCAATGATTGTATGGAATTAGCAAGCTATGCCCAATCAAGGGCTTTGAGCTGCAAGTTTGGAAACAGAAAACCTGTATGCGGCAAATGTAAAATTCATTGTTATAAGCCATCTATGCGTGAAAAAATCAAAATGGTGATGAGGTATTCAGGTCCAAGAATGATTTTTAAGCACCCTGTTATGCTGACTAGGCATGTCTTGGATTTGATTATATACTGATGCGAGGGCGGATCTTAAAATGAGCAAAGTAACGGACTTGAGCTTTTTTATAGAAAACTTCAATGTCCGTCCCCCAATTAACTGAAAGAGAAAGGGCGGAATATTCCGCAATACAAAATGAATAAACTTATAAAACTGACAAAACAAATATATTCAAGTGACATTATCGGATATGTAATGATATTTGCAGCCGGAACGCTTTGGGGTACTATCGGGCTGTTTGTAAAGCTGCTGAGCGGTGTGGGAGCAAATTCAACACTGACTGCATTCATGAGACTGTTTATGGGGTTTTTGATACTTGTTCCTGTTTTGTTTTTCATGGGCGGAATTAAAATGTTCGAAATTGATAAAAGCGGACTGATTCAATGTTTGCTGTTAGGGGTATTGTCTCAGGCGCTTTTTAATTATTGTTATAATGTGAGTATAGGAGTTGTGGGTGTAGCAACAGCATCCATACTTTTGTACGCTGCGCCGGTGTTTGTATGCATAATGTCAAAATTTATTTTCCAGGAACAAATAGGAATGCTGAAGATTTTTTCACTGGTATTAAATATCATCGGCTGCTTTTTAATGGTTACCGGCGGAAACCTATCCTACTTAAAATTATCTGTAATAGGAATTATTTTTGGGCTGGCTTCTGCTTTTCTTTACAGTCTTGTAACGATAATCGGGAAAATTGCTTCAGGCAGCGTTCATCCATTTACAATTGTGTTTTACAGCTTCTTGTTTGGCTGGCTGACACTTGGAATATTTACATCCCCATGGGAATCCATTGCAGGCGTTTCAAGCTTTAAATTTTGGATTTATTCAATAGGATACGGGCTCATCCCCACTGTTGGTTCATATTTGTTCTATATGAAAGGCCTGAGCAAAAACCTGGAAACATCCAGAGTGCCTGTTATTGCTTCAGTTGAGACAGTTGTTGCCACTTTGATAGGTGTTGTATTATTTAGTGAAAAACTAAATTTCATCAATGTGCTGGGCATAATCTTCTTGTTATCATCTATTGCCATGATGAACATGAAGTTTAAAGAAAAAGGCAAAGAAGCCGAAATCCCAAAATAGAAATTTAAACCAAGGAGAACGACATGAAGCAATATGATGAACGGGATATAATGTTTGCACGAATGAACTATAAAGAAGGCAGTAAAAATTACATCGATTATTACAATAGAAAAACTGAGATGAAGGAAACGGATGATTCATTGAGATCGTTGCCTGCCATGGGCGGTGAAGGTTCAGCAATGTTTGATAAAGTCAATTCACCGATTGTTGATGCTGCATTTAAATATTTAAGTGACATCAGAAAATTCTGTGAAGGTACTCCTATTGTAAATAAAGTAGATGTGAACCCTGCCGATATCACTGAAAGAATCAAGGGCTTGGCTAAATTTTACAATGCAAAGCTAGTCGGTATAACTGAAATGAAGGATTATCATTATTATTCACACAGAGGCAGACATGAGGAAAACTATGGTGAGGAAATAAATGAGAAACATAAATATGGGATAGTATTTGCAATTCCCATGGATACAGAAATGATAATGCGTGCCCCCAAGCTATCGGAATCCATTGGAGTTGTAAAAGGCTATGTTGAAGCAGCAACAACTGGAATGATTATTTCTTACTACATCCGGGAGCTTGGATATGATGCGAGAAACCATATGGACGGAAATTACCTGGTGGTTGCACCACTGGTAGCAATGGACGCAGGTTTAGGAGAGTTTGGGAGAAACGGCCTTATAATTACAAGGCAGTACGGTGCTTGTGTGAGACTTGGGGTTGTTACTACTGACATGCCGCTGATACCTGATAAGAAGGAAGACTTTGGGGTAAAGGAATTTTGCACTGATTGCGGAAGATGTGCAAGGACATGTCCTGGAAAGGCAATTTCAAAATCGGACATGGAAGAAAAGGATGGGATATTGAGATGGAAAATTAATGCTGAAGAATGCTATCGCAGATGGAGATGTTTAGGAACAGACTGCGGAATATGTATAGCAAATTGTCCTTTTACATACGGCATTCCTGAAAATTCAGTGTGGGACATTAAAACTTCAAAGGAAGCAAGGGACAAAATACTGAAGGAGTTCGATGAAAAGTATGGAATACGACCGATCATAAGAGAAGATGCCAGTTGGCTTACCGTCAATAATTCCGGCGACTAATCCAGGGGACGGACCTTAAAATTACAAAAATAAGGATGAACTTATTTTGGCAGTAAATTGGAAGGTCCGTCTCCAAGACTACAAAAACTTATTTAAATTTAGAATTTTCATAGTTGTAAGGAATGCTTGAGCCAACCAATACGTCTTCGATTTTTTCTATAATTAGCCAGTCATCCATGTTGCCCTGATGTTCAAAGATCAAAGGAGTGATTTCTTCAACATTATCAAATTCAACAAGACAAAGGCACTTTTTATTCCATCTTTCTACTTGTTTTGGAGATAAATTTAATTTAGATTGATTTTTATTTATTGTTTCTAAGGACTCTTCAGGAGAAAGTTTAACATAATTTTGCACTGAAACTACTTTTGCCTTTGCAGTAATCAAGCCTGTCCCTTTTTTCATGAAATATAGATCTTCACCATCAAAGACTCTGCTGTGGGGAATTTTCCTGCCTGCAGCACCTCTGATAATCATATGTTTAGATTTGTTTATTATTTTTTCCAATTCCTTTTCCTTATCATCACAATAAACTAAATGTACCATATTTCCTCCATTGGTGATGGTTTAAAACCGTTTTCTAATTTCTGACAATTGTTTGTTCAATACTAAAATATCCCGAAGCGCTTAAAAAGTCAATATAATAATTTTTATGATTTCCAAAAATATAGCTTGTTTTATATAAATATTATAATGCAGATGTATTAATACCAGACAAGACAATAATGGAACAAATTGTAAAAATTTTCGTCGTATAAATAGTATATTCTATATCCCGCTTATTACGAAGGAGCATGTTATGAAAAAATCAGTTTATATTGCTATGATTCTTATAATTTCATCATTTTCGATGGTTTTTGCAAATTCTGCACCTGTGTATTGGCAGGGGTACCCGTCATATGACATTTTGAACATAGACAAGGATTCTCCCATTGTGGTAAAAGGTGAAGATCTCATTTTTGATTTTTCTGATGAAAACAACGATTCACATTCTGTTGAAGCAAATGTTACAGCTCAATATGAAATGATTAATCCAACCGATAAAACTATATCAGTTCAAATGGCATTTCCATTTGTTGAAAGACTGTATGATATTGATTATGATAGCATAAAAATAACTGCTGACGGGAAAGAGCTTCCTTATGAGGTTTACATAGGCAATGTCATCAACAGCTACGGAAACAGCTTTGAAGAAAACAAAGGTCAACAATTTGATTTTGACGAAATTGTAACTGCCATATCCAATGATATGTATGAAGCCAAAAGTTTTTCTGCAGATGAAATCGGAAAACTATATTCCATTGAAATAAAACCGACTACTGATAAGGGTATAGATTTTACTGTAGATTTTACTTATGACCAGGATGAGACAAAAATCCTCACAGAAAATTTCAACGGGTTCAGCCTGAGTGGCGGGAAAGCAAGGATTACTTCCGGCTGCTTTCAGCCTCAGACTGCAGAGATTTATGTTTTAGGCGAAGACATAAATATGGATGTAAAAGGATATACCCTTGGCTCTTCAAAGGAAGAAACAGACATGTTTACCTATGAAATAACCGAAAAGGAAGTTGATGTAAGAACATACCTGCTTGGCAGCATGAAAAATTATTCTTTTGTTGATTATGAACACCTTTCGGATATTCAGATTTATAATCTTTATGCAGGCGCATTGGATAAGTACTTCATGAATAACATGGGATTCTGTACAGTAGATGATGTTTTATCGGAAAGTGGTTCTGTGAGAGTTATTACTTTATTGTACTCTGTTGAGTTTCTTCCGTCTCAAAGCCAGACTGTGAGTGTAAGCTACAACACAAAGGGAACAATGGACAAAAGAAACACTTCAAGTCCTCAGTATTTGTTTGATTATATCCTAAACCCTGCAAAAAACTGGAACAGCTTTAATAACCTGAACATTAAAATCATAACCCCACAGGAAGCACCTTACATCATACACAGCAGCATTGAATTAAATAAAGAAGAAGGCAATGTTTACACAGCTTCTCTAGAAAAACTGCCGGAAGACGATTTGTCATTTGCTCTTTATTCAAAGGAAAAAATAACATTGTATGATAAGATTGAAGGACGAATAAACAGAAGTTTCGGTTATTTTGCACCTATTGTTATTGGTATAGTTGGATTCTCTATAATAGTCATCAGTTTTATAATTGCAAGGAAATTTAAGAAAAGATAATATTCATAACAAGCCTATTATTATATGAATATAAAAGGAGGAAACATGCAAAAATCCTATGGTATTAAATTTATTGTATTATTTTTAATTTGTGTTTTCTTATTTTCAACAAACACGCTTGCTTTTGGAATGGATTTTAATGATGACATACAAAAAATAACATTGGATTATTATTACTATGATGGATTTGGGCAGGACAAAGTTGTTCAAAGTGTTAATGATGGAAGCTGGCATATTTTAAAACCAGATGGAAGCTTAATCAATTTAAAGGGAAAATATCTGGCTTTTGCAGGAATGGAAGGAAAAAATCAAATTTTCGATGACAATTATTACCGCTTCGTAATCGGAAATGACAGTTACAGTATAGATTATTCAAACAGATTCATATATGTCGATAAAAACGGACTGGAATGTTTTGTGGATGGATATAAATATGTTGACCCTACTAAAGGAGAAAATTATTTCATTTTAAGTAATGTAAAGGGCAACGGTTATGAAACCGGCTTGTACCATAAATGCAACAAGACGTTGATTATCCCTGCTGTATATGATACGTTGAATTATATAAGCGATGACAGGATCATAGCTTGTAAAAATGACAAATACGGAATGATGAACATCGAAAAGGAAGAAATAATTCCATTTAGTTATAAATATATTGATTACATTAATGATAATTTCATTATCGCCATTAATGATGATGACAAATATGGAGTAATAAATTTAGATAATGAAGTGGTACTTTCATTTGAATATGATGAAATTTATAATATACACGAATATGGTGGATATTTGAGAATTTCTATAAATAATAAATTTGGCTTGATTAATACTGCTACTGCTGAAATTGTGGTTCCTTTGGAGTATGAAGGCATTGAGTATTCAAGGAATGAAACAGCGGTAGCTATAATGGAAGGGCGTTATGGAGTAATAGATGTCACAAATAAAATTGTTGTTCCCTTTATATATGATTCCATAATGAATTGTTATGATGGTTTTATAGTTTACAAGGATGAAATGGCAGGCTTTGTTAATGAAGAAGGAAATGTAATTTTGCCTGTTGAATGTTATAACATTTCAGAAGTTAAGGACGGATATGTTACAGCAGTCATCGAAGACAAAAGCGGTGAACATAAATATGCTGTTTATGATTTAAATGGTGAAGAAATAGTACCGCCCATATATGATTACATAGATTATTATGCCACTGATAAATACATGCTTGTAAATAAGGGCTGGTATGCATATTTAATAAATAAAGAAACCGGAAAAGAGATGATAGCTGATTCTAATTTGCACTTTACAGATGTAAAATATATAAATGATAAATATTACGCAGGTGGATTAAGCGGCGGTTATGCTGTTGTTAATTTTGCAGGACAGCGTCTCACACTTCACAATTATAATGATATTTCAATTATAAATATTGATGGCGAAGACATAATTGCAGCAAAATATCATACTGAAAGGTTTAATACTTATTTTGATTATTTCAAGCAAACTAATGGTCCTTCAACATGGGCAAAAGATGAAGTTACAAAGGCAATTGAAAGCAATTTGGTTCCATTTGAGTACCAAGCAGCGTTTACTTTTAATATAAAAAGATATGAATTTTGCAGCATAATAGTGGAGTTCCTGGAAGAATATCAGGATACTTCAAGAGAAGAAATACTTAAAAACAATAATATAGACCTTGTAAATCCACCAATAACAGACGGCTTCAGCGAAGATATTGCCATATGTCTAGATTTAGGTATAGTAAATGGCAGAGGAAACGGTATATTTGATGGAGAAAGTGAAATTACAAGAGAGGAAGCAGCAGTAATGCTTACTAATCTGTCAAAATATCTAGGATTGTACAAAGATTCAGATGATGTTTATTTAAATGACAAATCAAGTGTATCGCCCTGGGCAATGGATGCAGTCAATTTTGTTCTTCAAAACAATATGATGCAGGGAGTTGGCAATGACATATTTTCGCCTAAAACCAATATTACAAGAGAACAAACTTACATTATTATGTATAGGATGCTGAATGATATTGATTTTTAAACGTTTAATAGCAAGGGAGTTTTTCATCAATGTAGAACAATACAAGGTTATGACAAAAAATGGTTCTTGGAGGTATCATGAAGAAGATTATATTTATTGTATTGTTAATATTATTAACTGCATGTACAAATAATGTTAACAACACAAATAATGATTTAATAGAAAACGAGGGTGTTGAAAAAGAATCAAAAAAAAATTCAATTGAAGGTGCTGAAATTGACAGAACAGGTATCTTATCAGGTGAAATAATTACTGATGGGATTTACGGAAAGTCAGGTAAATATTTCTTGTACTTTATTCCCGACAAGGAAACAAGGGAAATTATTTATCAGGATCACCCCTTGGAAATTGGTGAAAGTGTACCGTTAGAATTCGAAGATTTATCATTGATCAAAGATTTACCTAAAGAATTAGGAATATATAAAGTTGAAATCGATGCTGATTTTTCCGTTAATAAGTGGGCAGCTAAATTGAAGTCCATCAAATTGACTGATGATATAGGAACTGTTGAATATGAAGGCAAGACATATGAAACAAATGATCTGGATGAGAATGTACAGCCAAAAGACAGTGTGTGCGGATTAATAGTTGAAAACGTCAGAAGGTTTGATGGTGGGGGCGTAATAATTTTTTTTGCGGGTGAAATTGAAAGCGGAGGCTATTACAATGTATATCCCGGAGGAGATGTGTTCCAATATAACAAAGTAGGCAAAATAATAGCAGAAAAAGAATATAAAAAGAATTTTCCTACATACAAAGGAAAGGGTAATAATTTTTCTGTTTGGTTTACTGAAACCAATGAATTATATGAGGAGCTTGCAAATTTTTCAGCTATTGGAAGAGGAAAATTTAAATCATCAAATTATTATCTAGTTTACAATTACGGTATAGGTGCAGGCCCTGGGGAAATTCTCTCTGAAATTGTATCATTGGATGAAAATTACAAGGGATTGTTTGAATATAACGAAAATGAAATAAGAATAATGGGATTTGATGATGATTATTTAATTGCAGTTGAAAATAAAATAGATGGGCTAGAAGTAGCTGAAAGCACGTACTATTTTGTGGCACTGGGAGAATTTTCAAAGATTAAAATAGCTTCTTCTGATGGTGAATCAGGATACATGTTTGAAAAGTCCAATGAAGATAAGTCAAATAAAAATTATACTGATTTTAAAATGACAAACCAACCATATGGCAATTCAAGTAATCCGCAAAGGTCTCACACCATAGGGTACAGGTATTTTAATAATGACATTAGCAGCAGTGGAAAAGACTATTTGACTAAAGACGTGAATTATGGAACTTTTAAATACGGGGACAATAAAGTTGAGGTATATGAGGGAGATGCATTTTTAGGAATGGTGGCTGAAGATATTTCGGTAGTATACCGCTGTACAGAAGACTTTCCGGAAGAACTAGAAAGAATAAGGATAAAATTCACAGGAGAAACCACTCTTACCGGAAAATTAAATGTCAGTGTGGATGATGAATTTGGATACCAAGTATATTTTGTTGCTGATTCAGAAAGTGCAAGTAAACTTCCTCACCACATGAAGGATACAAGAGACGGCTCAGGATTTAGGTTTTCTAACGAAAACATCAAGGAAATTTTAGGCGAAGAGCCATTCAGCAAAGAGTGCGAAATAACAATAAACGATTATAATATACACTATGCTGCCACAGAAGCTTCTAATACGGCCGAACTAGTTTCAGTTAAGTATAATGACTAAATTCTGGGGACGGACCTTTAGAAATTAAAGGTCTGACCTCGAAATGTTTTTATAAGGGGGAGCATATGAAGAAAAATAATGCAATAGTAATAATTGTCTTAGTATCGTTATTGCTGCCGATAACATCTGCCTGTATCAATGTGAAAACATCAAATGACAGGATAGACAGCAATGATTTCAAGGTTGTGGGATATTATTCAGGAGATTTGTTCAATGAACCCGTTGAGAAGATTCAGACAGAAAAACTGACTCATATAATGTATTCTTTTGTTATTCCCAAAACAGATGGAACACTGCATGAACTGAAAAACCCGGAGCAGCTGAAGGAATTAGTAGAAAAGGCCCACAAAGATGGAACAAAAGTTTTCATTTCATTGGGGGGATGGTCCTATGAAGGTAATATGCTGGAGCCTGTATTTAAGGAATTAGCTTCAACAGACGTAAAAAGGGAAATATTCATAGAAAACGTATGTGCAATGGTTGACGAATACAATCTTGACGGAGTCGAACTGGATTGGGAACACCCAAATAAGGGCACAGCAGACATTTATGAAAAACTTGTTATAGAATTAAGCGATGCACTGAATTTGAAAGGTAAAGAATTGACGGCAGCCCTTAACGGCTCGTGGTATGAAGACTGGGCGGCTGAGGACACCAGTGTTATTACTGAAAGATGTCTTGAAAGATTCAGTTTTATTAATGTAATGGCTTATGATATGAACAATGCGGATCACAGCCCCATATGGTTTTTCGAAAATTCTATTTCCTATTGGCTCAACAGAGGGCTTCCTCATGAAAAGATCATAATGGGAATTCCGCTTTATGCAAAACCAAGCTGGAAGCAGTACAGGCACCTCGTAGCTGAAAACCCTGAATATGCCTTCACGGATTATGCTCCTACTACGCCTCTTGAGTCCTATTACAACGGCATCAATACATTAAGAGAAAAAACAGTAATTGCACTTAACAGAGCCGGAGGATTAATGCTGTTTGATGTAAACGAAGATACAAACGACCAATACAGCATCGTGTCAATGATACATGATATGCTTAAAAGAACTGAGAAGCTCACAAAAGAAGAGTTAGGTAATTATGTCACTGTTGTAATAGATAATAGAGAACTTGTTTTTAATGAAGAAGAAGGTTATGGAGTTCCGTATATTGATAATCGTGGAAGATTGATGGTTCCAATAAGAAAATCACTGGAAGCTATCGGAGCGGAAGTTAGCTATGACAGCAAAAAACAGATAATTACAGCAAAAAAATCCGATGAAGTCATAAACGTCCCCGTGGGCAAAAAGTATATGGAAGTAAACGGTCAAAATGTAAAGCTGGATACTTCTTCGGTTGTCAATGACAACAGGACATACATTCCTGTAAGAGCTGTTTTTAATGCATTGGGTTATGAAGTCCAATGGCATGATAATAGTAATACAGCAATATTAATTAAATGAAACTGAAAAAGGTGCGGGTAAAAACATTTTGCCCTGTGTTTTAAGCAAACAGCAGACAGACAAATAGAGTAAATGTATTCAGCAAAATTAGTCAATCCCCTCAATTAAATAATTATAATTATGAATGTTGAGGGGATTTTAATGAATGGATTTGTGTCAATGTAGTAGCACAAATCCATTCATTATTTTTGTATATAGCGGGATTATGCCTAAAAATTTAAATTAAGCAAAGTAAAAATATGTTTTAAAAAAACAATAAATGATATATAATGAACAATGGAAATTTTATACATTAAATATTTTAACACGTAACTAAAAATAAATTTCTTTTTTGGGCGGAGATTATGAAATATTACTTAAGGTACATGTATATACTTCTAATAATTGTTATGATTTGCACTACTATTTTTATTGTAACCAATAATGATGTTGAACTAAAAACGGTACAAGCTGATAAAGGTAAGATTGACTTAAACGAATGGGATGAATCAACACTTCTCAAATTAACAGGTGAATGGCAATATTATGATGGCTTGATGATAAAGGATATTGAAAATTCAACATCTGAAGAATATGTTGATGTGCCCCATATATTTAAAAAAAGTGAAAACATGGGCAATAACCCTTACGGAACAGCAACTTATAAATTAAGAATTTCAGGATTAAACAAGGACGTACATTACAGTATACAAATTATAAGCATAACAAGTGCTTACAGACTTATTGCCAATGGAAATGAAGTTTTAAAAGCCGGTCGAGTGGGATATACCCAAGAGGAACATGAGCCGGAAATGAAGAAAAAGCTTGGATATTTCAGACCTGACGAAGAAGGTAATGTTGAGTTATTAATTGAAATATCAAATTATTCATATAATTACGGAGGGTTTTGGAGAAATGCTCTGTTAGGGGACGAAAATATGATGTACAAATATTCCTCTCAACAGGAACGTCAACAAATATTTCTATTTTCTTCTTTGCTGACATTAGGTTTGTTTTTCCTAGGATTATATTCTATAAACGGAAGTTTTAAACCGCTTTTATATTTTTCTTTTATATGTCTTTTGACATCTATCAGAGTGCTGCTGACAAATTATAAACTATTTTATGATTTTATATATAATTTATCCTGGGAAGCAGGAACAAGGATGGAGTTTCTTACCGGTTATCTTATGTTGCCATTATTCGGCATGTTTTTTAATTCGTTGAAATATGCAACGCCAAATAAGTATGTCCATAGTGCATGTAAATTGTTTATAGCTATAAGCATATTTATAACCATTTTTACTGTTAATGAAATTTATGCTAATCTCCTCCAACCATACATTTGGTTATGTGTAGCAAGCTTTCCTTACTTTGGCTATGTGTTGGTTGAAGGTTTAAAAAGAAAGATGGCAGGAGTCAAAATCATTATAGTTGGTATTGCATCTGTAATAATATGCATGCTGGCAGATTCGTTTATGAACATAGGTTATGATATATTGCCAATCGGGATATTCTTTTTATTAATAAGCTATTCGGTTGTTGTAATTGAAAATTTAGTTCAAATAATACAACAAAATTATTATTTGGAAGAGGTAGTTACAACAGATTCGCTTACAGGTTTATATAATAGATACTATTTAAACAGACTTATAAAAAAAGGATATAAGGTAGAAGAGGGGAAACGCCTTTATGTATTGTTTTTTGATTTGGATAAATTTAAATATATTAATGATGTATACGGACACAGTGTGGGTGATGAAATTTTGAAAGAAAGTGCTAAAAGATTAAGGGAAAGCTTTCATCGTGAAACAGATGTTTTGTGCCGTTATGGAGGAGATGAATTTGTAGCATTTGTCAGCGTAAAGGACAATGACAGAAATATAGAAGGCATAATACAAAGAATTAAGAAAAGTTTTTCAGAGCCTTTTTTGGTGGGAAAAAATAATTTTTTAATCACTGTAAGCATTGGAGTTTCTGAGTTTCATAACGGGGATGATATGGAAAAAACCATACATAGGAGTGATTATGCCATGTATGCAGAAAAACAAAGCCATTTAAAGGCAGTGTTTGACAGTAGTTCAATTTAAACAAGCACCAGAATTTCAAACAGAAAGATATAGGCAATTTTTGTTACTAAAGATGCTGCAGGGGTGAAGTTTAAATTAAACCTCAGCCCCTTTTTTATTATTTGTTCTTCTTTGCCATAGGGTCGGAGATCATCTCATAACCTCCCATGCTTGTTATTGTTATTAAAATAGCATTTAGTATCATCATTATAATATCTTGTGCCTTATCGCCTGTATTAGCAAAAAAGAAAGTCAGAATTAATGATATTATAAAACTGTAAATTCTTACAAATGAATCTCCTAGTTTATTTTTAATTATAGATTTAGTAAACTGTACGATTAGCATAGTAGCGCCTGTGATACCTGCAAAGGTTGTAAGTACATCAGCGGTCATAAAGTCATTAAACATTTAATCACTCCCTAAATTATAGTATTAGTAAATTCTATGCTTGTTTTATAGTTTAAGAATTAGATTTGCTTCTTGGGCTTTTAAATTATTAGAGCTAAAAAGAAATATGATAATATTTAATCACAAATTACCGTCTTTATTTATGGTATAATGACAAAGTTAAAGCTAAATGGGTGCTGTATGAAATATATATGCTGAAGGAAGCGGCATTGGTTTGGCATATAGGCCTGTCCTTATAATCTATTAATGATGGCAGTGAATTAGTTTACCATTGATACAACAAAACAGGAGGATACGAAAATGAAAAATACATTTATATGTTATTCAAAATGAACTACGTGCAAAAAAGCCAAGTCTTGGCTGGAAGAAAATAATATTGAGTTTGAGGAAAGACCCATTAAGGAAGATAATCCCAATGAAATTGAACTAAGGCAATGGATAGAGAAAAGCGGATATCCCTTAAAAAAGTTTTTCAATACAAGCGGTACACTGTACAAGGATTTGAATATTAAGGAAAAGTTGAATGATATGTCCGAAGAGGAGCAAATTAAGCTTTTGGCAACAGATGGTATGCTTGTAAAAAGGCCTATATTTGTTGGAGAAGATATAGTGCTTGTTGGATTCAAAGAAGACGATTGGAAGACAAAATTGTCATGATACTAATTAAAGGACATAACTGATATTATCTTGCTTGAGAAAAAGTATCACAAGGATTCAATCAGTGAGCGTATTGTGTGGTTAATAAACGGCAACATCAAGGTTTATTTTTTAGTATTAATAATAGACGAGGAGTATTTTTATGCATTTTGTTGGTATAGATATTGGTTCTACTGCAGCTAAAGTAATTGTAATTTCAGAAGAAAAGAGGGAAATTGTGCACCATTTGGTTATGCCCACTGGATGGAGCAGCAAGGAGACTGCAGCAAACATACAAGATTGGTTAAAAGAACGAAACATTACTTCAGACAATTCCCATATTACAGCCACAGGCTACGGTAGAGTTTCAGTACCCTATGCTCATAAGGTAATAACTGAAATAACATGCCATGGAAAAGGTGCTTATTATTTAAATGGAGGAGATTGTACAGTAATAGACATTGGAGGGCAGGACACCAAGATAATTTATGTTAAGAACGGAATGGTTTCAAATTTTATTATGAATGATAAATGTTCTGCTGGGACAGGCCGTTTTTTAGAAATAATGGCTAACACATTAGGAGTTAATCTTAAAGAAATATTTGATCTGGCAGAGGGAGGGAAAGAAGTATCTATAAGCTCAATGTGTACTGTTTTTGCAGAATCTGAGGTTATAAGTTTAATTGGAAACGGCAGACCTAAAGAAGATATAGCATGGGGTGTTGTCAATTCCATTGTTAACAAAGTCTATACTTTAAGTACCAAATTGAATTCTGAAAGTGATACTTTCTTTTTAACAGGAGGATTTTGTGATAGTTTATATATGATTGAACAATTGAGTAAAAAACTTAAAAAAAATGTTGGCTCAAATCACATGGCACGTTTTGCCGGTGCTATTGGTGCGGCACTTTCAAAATAAGCAGGGATGAATATGAATAGTAATTTGTTAAATCAATTAGATGAATTTAAAAATCAGAGGCATGAAGCTTTTGTTTCAGCGTTTGAATTGAAAAGTGAAGGAAAGAAAATAGCAGGAGTCTATGGAGAAAATGTTCCGAGAGAAATACTCTGGGCATTAGATATTATCCCCATAAATATATATGGAATCGACGGGTCTAACATTGAGGCAGCAGAGAAATTTATTGATAAAAAAAGCTGCTCACTGTTAAAAGCTAGCTATGGTTACATATTAACTGACAGGTGTCCCTTTTCTCATTTCGCTGACATAATAATAGGCACAAATTATTGCTTTGATAAAGAATGCATGATTAATAAATTAGAAAATATAAAACAAGTTTATATAATAAAAGAACATAAAAATGCGGCTGATCTTGTATCAGAATATAAAGATTTCATATATTATCTTCAGCAAAAGTATAGTATAGATAAGTTTGATGAAGATAAATTTGTCAAAATAGTAAAGAATACAAATAATATAAGTAAACTGGTTCATGAAATCACAGATATTTACATGAAGCACCCCTATATTATGGGAAGCAATGATTTATTAAACATTATTTATGGCAGCCAGTTTATTTTTGATTTGGACGAACGTTTATACAAGCTTCAACAGCTGAAAGAAGCTCTAGATATGGCATTGTTTGAACATCCTGTCACTTTTAACAAAGGCAGTATATTAATAACCGGAGTACCATTGGGAGGCCTTAATGATGGAATTATAAAACCTCTTTCATCTTTAAATATATCTGTTTTGACATTATCCCGCTGTGAGGGTGAAAATTATAAAATTGTGGATGATTTTGAGGACTTGTATTTTAGTTTGGCGCAAAAGTATATAGCTGTTAATAGTCAAGAGAATTTAAACCGCATTATTTCTAAATATAATATAGTAGCTATTGTGAATTTGAAAATTCAAGGATGTGAAGTTCAATCGGAAGAATATAGTGCTTTAGGTATTCCTTATCTTCCTGTAAATATTGATTACAATTGTGATTATGAAAAAATTGCAATGAAGATTAAATCTTTTATTAATAAGCTGTAAAGTCAACGCTATATAATAAAATATTTTTATTGAAAGTTAATTTTGCATAAGTTTATGTTTCTTGTACTTTTAACGTTTTTCCACTATAATTGATTGAGATTGTTAATTAAATAATTATGTGGAGGGCTTACAATGCCAGATTACAGAGAAATGTGGAAAGAGTTAGGTATGAATTTAGACTTGCATGACCAATTATGCGAAGTATTACCTGTGGCATTTGGTGATGTATATTTAACTCAGGACAACCGCCCTGATTCAATGGACTATTATAATTTTGTAGTATCAGAAATTCACGGAGTTCGTCCAGCAGAGCTTATTGAACATCAGAAAAAAGGCGGAAAGGTTTTTGGGACGTTTTGTGTTTACGTTCCTGATGAAATCGTTTTTGCAGCAGGTGCTATTGCAACAGGATTATGCGGCGGTTCTCAGTTTTGGGTTCCTGGAGGAGAAAAGGTTCTGCCTACAAGTACATGTCCTCTGATTAAAGCTTCAGTTGGAGCAAGACTTGATAAAACTTGTCCGTTTTTCAGGATTGCAGATATGTATGTTGGAGAAACAACCTGTGACGGAAAGAAAAAGGCGTGGGAAATACTTGCAGAAGACGTTCCTGTACATGTAATGGATTTACCTCAAATGAAACGTCCAAAAGATATTGCTGCTTGGGCAGATGAAATAAAAATATTTTTAGAAAAGGTAGAGGTATTTACAGGAAATAAGGTAACTTATGAAAGCTTGGCTAATGCAATTAGATTAATTAATGATAAGAGACGAGCTTTAGCACGACTATATTCATATAGAAAAAATGAAAACCTTCCAATAAGCGGTAAAGATATTTTGCTAATATCTCAGATTGCATTTTATGATGATCCGACACGTTTTACTTCAATGACAAACAAACTTTGCGATGAATTAGAAGAAAGAGTGAAAAATAATGTGAGCGTATTTCCGGCTGGGACAAAGAGAATTATGCTTACAGGTACACCACTGGCTATTCCAAATTGGAAGCTGCACCATATAATAGAAACAAGCGGAGCTGCTGTCGTAGTTGAAGAAATGTGTACCGGCACAAGATATTTCGAAAATTTAGTAGATGAAACAAAGACTACTCTTAATGAACAAATAGATGTTTTGTCAAATAGATATATGGGCATTAATTGTGCATGCTTTACACCAAATGAAGGTAGAATAAAGGATATACTTCGTTTAGCTGAAGAATACCAAGTTGATGGTATCATTGATGTTAATTTGAAATTCTGCAACCTGTATGATACAGAGGGCTATAAAGTAGAAAGAGCTATAAAAGAAGCTGGTATTCCTGTTCTTGGAATTGAAACTGATTATACAGACCAGGACGCAGAACAATTGAGAACACGTATTGGCGCTTTTGTGGAAATGCTAGGAACCAAACAATTTGCTTAAATAGGAGAATACCGATGACAGAAAAAGAATATTACATAATTTTCCCCAATGTAGAAAATGGGTTAAGATTGAATGAGCTTCTAAAAGCTGAAAAGATTTCTGTCACAATTGCTCCTACACCTCGAGAAGCGACTAAATGCTGTGGCATATCACTGTTAATAAAAAATGTAAATGATATACCAATCATAAAAAAATGTATTGCTGATAATAAGATAGATATAATTAATATTTTTGAAACAGTAAATAAAAAAGATCCAATGCGAAATAAGTTTTGCTAGGATAAATAAAAATGGGGACAAGATGGACAGAGTATACTGTCACTGAAATAATCTTGTCCCCTTGATTTATAATATTTTCTTTACTATCTTTGAATTTTGTTTTTAACCCTGATGCTAATCAACAGTTTTGTATCACTTAATATTTTAGAGTTTGTCTCATCAATCATTAGCCAGCGCGTTCCGTTAAGGGATCCTGATGATTTGTAAAGTTCCTGAATATATTCCTCCAGGGTTGGAAGCAATAGCTCTACTTCAACAATTTCTTTTCTGCCTACACAAACCAGACATGTAAAATAATTTTTGTTAGGATACAATGTGCAGATGGACCTGCCTCCCTTTTTGTATTTGACATTCCATCCTGGCGCAAAGGAGCATGTGCTGTGTTCTATATGTGGTTTTACTGAGTAGGTGCTCTCAATAAATTCCGTCAATTCTCTCCAAAGTGGATTATCAATGTACTCACTTATTTCATTTGCTGAAGGTTTTTTGTCAATTGTAAAAATATCATTCCAATTCATAACAATCACTATCCTTTAGTTTTTTTTTTATAATCAAGAATTGAATTTTATATGTCAATACCAAAATATCCCTATTTTGATGTGTTGTCAACAAATAATTATTTTATTTTGATATAACTTTATCCTTTGTGGAAAAAGAGGCCGCGATCGGATAGCATCTTTATTTTGTAAAAATAAAAGGTGTTTCTTCTGGTGTTTTTATCCTATTCAGGTATAATATTAATATAAATTATGTGGGATTGGAAGTGGTGTTTTGATATTGGAAACAAAAAGATTATACTTGCGCCAGATGAAGCAGTCAGATTTATCGGCATTGTCTAAAATATTGCAGGATCCTGAAGTTATGTATGCCTATGAGCACGCATTTGATGATGTTGAAGTACAGGATTGGCTGAATAGGCAACTTGCCCGATATAAAGAAGACGGATTTGGTTTGTGGGCGGTAATTTTAAAATCAACTGATGAAATGATTGGCCAATGCGGACTCACCATGCAGAAGTACAACAACATTCAAGTGCTTGAGGTGGGATATCTTTTTCAAAAAGAATTCTGGCATAAGGGATTTGCCAGTGAAGCTGCAATTGCCTGCAAGGAATATGCGTTTGAAAATTTAAATGCAGATGAGGTGTATTCAATTATTCGTGACACCAACATTGCATCACAAAATGTAGCAGGGCGTAATGGTATGACTTTAAAGGACAGATTCATTAAACATTATTACAGCATTGATATGCCGCATTTGGTTTTCTCCGTAAAGCGTGTCAAATGAGAAATATCACTAAGGAAAAAGGTTAATAAATTAAGAAAGCGGGTAGTGCTGTAGAACTACAGTCACTGAGCATATAAATTTAATATATATTCCCTGATATCCAATTGGTGTTATGTTTAAATAAAGTAAACATATAATGTTACATAGACTAATTGGGGGGATGTTATGGCAAACAGGACTTTAATTGTTACAGTGTCATTAATGATGCAGCTTTCTTTTAATGCTGTTCAGGATGTTGATGCCAATATTTACAATGATGCCGGCAGCGGCTTAAACTATAGCACAGATGTTGACTTAATTCAAAGTCAGCAGACTGATATTACAGAATCTGTAACAGACGATCTGATCTTAACAGATGAAAGCTATCAGAATCCGGAAGTTGAAATACCAGAAGAAGAAATTAATCGGGAAAACACAAGAGAAATTGACCCGAACAAGCCAATGATAGCTTTAACCTACGATGACGGTCCGTCAAAGTATACTTTGGAGATTCTCAATTTGTTGAAGGAAAATAATTCGGCAGCAACATTCTTTGTTTTAGGTTCACAGGTGGAAAAATATGAGGAAGCCGTCATTCAGATTATTGAAGATGGATATCAGATTGGAAATCACAGCTATGACCACAAGAGGCTTACAGCATTAAATGACGAAGAATTGTATGACGAGATAAACAAGACAGATAAATTGATTTATGAATCAGCATTGTACAGGACTTCTGTCATGAGGCCTCCATATGGTTCGACAAGCGAAGCTTTATCAGAAAAGATTCAAAAACCCATCATCAAGTGGTCAATAGATACCAGAGACTGGGAAAGCAGAAATGCAGAAGCTATAACAGAAATAATACTTAAAAATGTCAAGGACGGAGACATAATACTTATGCACGACTTATATGAATCTTCGCTGGAAGCTTCAAAAGTAGTGATACCGGAGCTCATTAGAAGAGGCTTCCAGCTTGTTACCATAAGCGAGTTGTCGGAAAACAGGGAAGTTACTTTAAAAGCAGGGCAGTCATATTACCATATGTATAAATGATTTTACAGCACGAAAAATATCGATCCATCATATCCATCATAAAGATGGATTTTTTTTAATTCAATCTTACCGGAACATCTGCCAAATATTCTGCTTCAATGGAACAGATTGCAGCATCTATTCGTCTAACATACATATGTTTCCAGGTATGGAAACAGTATTTTAGCGGTTTTGGACAGTCAGCTATCATCGCAATGGAGGGACGATGCAAAAAATAAATAATATTTCAATACTAAAATATGGGTTAACAGCTGTGCTTATATCTTTCGTCATAAGTATGTTTGTTTATATGCAGTTTAGGCTAGATGAAGCAGTGTTTTTAAAGCACTACTATGATATGGAAATTAACTCCAACACAAATATGGACATTCATGTTATAACAAATTCTATTGACACAAGACGAATTGATGAAATTATTTTTCCGCAGATGCCTGATGGTTTTGCTTATGTTATGATTGGCAACATAAATTTTCAATTCAACAACAGATATTACAGGACTGAAAAGTTTGCTCACTATAGCTACAATATAATATCTCTGGAGCTGAATCCCATAAACCTAAACACAAATGAAGACGGTGAGGAAACGGTAGTGCTGGATAAGGCTGTCATTAGATACGATAACAATGATATTCAGGAAGTAGATATCGGTAAAATTGTGCTGCGCAAGAATGTCAGACGGACTGAGTCGCTGCAGTCGACATTAGTGAGTTCATCAAATGACAACACATCAACTTCCGTTTTCATATCAAATGATAATTTCGTCATAAACAGTATCGCTTCATATCTGGATGAAGAAGTTAAGGGCATACTGAAACTGTCGCTAAATGGTACGGATACTGATGAGATAGATTATCCCATACATGTTACATCCGATGATTCGTTGACCTTCGACAGCCAATTTAGATTCGATATGAAGGATGCTCGGAGATACAATGCATATGACGTCCAAAAAAGAATATCATTGACAGATTCTGAAGGAAATCAGGAAAGCATGCGCATTCTTAATCTGAACTATCGACCAACAGAAGCATTTTTGAATGAAAAGGACATAATCGCATATTTAAGTGAAACAGGGGTGAGATAGTGGAACAAATTGAAAATGGCTATGAAAAAATATTCTGGGGTTTTCTAATCTCAATGTTTGATATAAATTTGGGACCCGTAAACATTTTGCCGGACTTTATAGGATATTTCATGCTTGGTACCGGCATCTGTAAGATATATAAGGAATTTGAAAGCAAGGACTTAAAAACTGCCGATTCCATATCTAACTTTTTGGTGTTTTACTCGCTGGTCATGCCTGTCCTGAATTATGGCTTTTCCAATAACCTGATTGGCACGGATTTGAATTCACATCCGGTTAAGATACTTATAGATTCGGGATTATCAATTTTTATAAGTTCTATAATATTAATAATGATATTTTACATAATTTCAGGTTCAATCGCATTGTTCATAAAAAGAGAACAGAACAGTGAAGCAGGACAATTGGAAAAAATACAAAGAAAATATACGATGCTGTTCATGTCAGGGATGATCCTTGAAGCTGTTGCCTTAAACATTTCAAACGAATATTACGTTATGGTCTTGAAAATATATATGTTATTGGTCATGCTTTATTTCCCAAAAATAATAAGCAATATCAAGAAAACAATTATTGCTGTATAAAGAATATATAACAGAAAATCATGCATTATTGATGTATTTCCCATTCAAGTATGGCCTTAGATGCAAGCACCTTTAAGAAATTAAATCCTGAATGAATTTGAGAAAATGTAACAGAATATAATGACCCGGACAATTGATTCAAATAAGGCTCAGAACAGTGGAAATTTGGCTTGAGTAAAGCTTAATTAATACCGCAAAAGGAGTAGAAAATGAAAGACAGAAATATGAAAATAAACATTGAAAAATATGAAAAACCGGATATGGGGGAAATCGAAAAAAAGCTTTCAAAAAAACAATATGATGTGACTCAAAAGAATTTCACAGAGCCTCCATTTCAAAATGAATACTGGGATAATAAGGAGAAAGGAATATATGTTGATGTTGTAACGGGAATGCCTTTGTTCGTATCTTCCGACAAATATGATTCGGGGTGCGGATGGCCCAGCTTTACTAAACCGATAGATATAAATACAATTGTTTACAAAAGAGATACTACGCATGGAATGGAGAGGACAGAAGTGAGAAGCAAAAATGCAGAATCTCATCTTGGTCATGTTTTCTCAGATGGTCCCATGGAAGAGGGCGGTTTAAGATACTGCATAAACAGTGCATCCCTAAAATTCATACCGCTGTCCAAGATGGAAGAAAAAGGCTATGGCGAATATATAGAACTCGTAAATGAAAAAGACAAGTAATTGCCTTATAATGTAAAGGTGCTAATCTAATGTGAGATTAGCACTTTTTTGTCCTGAACAATGAATGGATAGTTAAGCACCAAATTATAAACTACCGGAAATTCTTTTTCAGCAAAGAGATAAAATTCCATACAAATAAAATAATTAAAACATAATTTTGTCATAAAGCTTCTTTATATTAAGAGTATAAAATAAATCTAAAATTTAAGGAGGTCATTAAAATGACAAATATGAAAAAATTAGCAGTACTTGGAGCAGTGGTATTAACAGTAGGAGCAACTTCTGTAACAGCATTTGCAGCATCAGCACTTACACCGGCAGAAGTGGCAGCACAGGTTACAGGAAGAACAGTTGAGCAAGTTACAGAGGAAAAATTCCAGAACGGAATTACTTATGGCGTTGTAGCTAAGAACTACGATTCATTGGAAGAATTCCAGGCGGCAATGCTGGAAAACAAGATAGCGATTCTCAATGAAAGAGTTGCAGAAGGAACAATCACTCAGGAAGAAGCCGATGAGATAATCGAAGCTTTAAAAGCAAATCAGGCAGTCTGTGACGGAACGGGTGAAGCCAGAATAGGCCAGAGCCTCGGAGCAGCATTTGGCGGTATGATGGGCAATGGCCAGGGGCAAGGATTTGGAGCTAACGGTCAGGGCAGAGGATTTGGAGGTCAGGGCGGAAACGGATTAGGAAACGGTCTTGGACTTAGAGACGGATCCTGTTTGGTACAGTAATAAGTAAAAATAATCAGCGGCTGTGGAATTTCACAGCCGCTGATTTATTGGAATAATAATTTAATCAGAAAGTCTGTCTACATCTAAAACGTTTGTGCTTTCTAAACCACTGATAACAGAAATATCAGGTATCATGACATTTCCATCCAATCAATTTTCATCAAGTGAGAAAATTTTTGCCTAAGAGGCAAAAATATGATATAATGTTAACGATTGCAAAATTACAAGAAAAATTGAACAAAATTGTGAAAGGATCTACAGTATCTATTAATGCTGACTGAGTAAGACAAATTACTAAATTAAATAAAAGGTGTAAAAATGCCAGATTATAAAATAGATGATGAGGTTTATAAGTTAATTGTAGAACAGTTAGACGGTGCCGTTGTTACAGATAAGGACGGCAGATATGTTTATGTAACCAAATCCTGGGAGGATTACTTTGGAATAACCTTGGAAAAGGTGAAAGGCAAATATGTCAGAGACGTTGTACCTACAACCAGGATTCATGAGGCACTGGAAAATAAACGTTCTATAATAGGTTATCCGATTCCTTTAAAGGCTAAAGATAATCATCAAAGCTTCTGCAATTATATACCTATTATAAAAAATGATGAGGTTGTGGCTGGTTTTATATACATCATATTCAACAATGAGAAAAAAGCAGTTGAATTTGCTAATATGCTCAACAAGATGACTGACGAATTAAACTATTATCAGCAAGAGCTGAGAAACTTAAGGAAGTCTAAATATAATATCGATGATATTATTGGAGAAAGTGATGCGGTTGCTAAATTGAGAAGTCAAATAAGAAGAGCAGCTAAATCAACTTCAAATGTATTGATAGAAGGTGAAACGGGAGTAGGAAAAGAATTGGTTGCCCATTCGATTCATGATTTAAGCAATAGATCCATGAAACCCCTTATAAAAGTTAATTGCGCTGCAATACCTTCCGAATTATTTGAGTCTGAACTTTTTGGATATGAGCATGGCGCCTTTACCGGAGCAAAAAAAGAAGGAAAGCAAGGAAAATTTGAACTGGCCAAGGGTGGAAGTTTGTTTCTGGATGAGATTAACCAGCTTTCAGTTGTTGCTCAGCCTAAACTCTTACGGGTTTTGCAGGAAAAGGAAATAGAAAAAATCGGGGGCAAGGGCAGCACACCTATAGATGTGAGGCTGATAGTTGCAACTAATTCGCCATTGGAAAAAATGGTGAAGGATAGAAAATTTAGAGATGATTTATATTACAGATTAAATGTAATAAGCATAAGAATACCTTCATTGAGAGAAAGAAAAGGAGATATTCCATTATTGGTCAATAATATTATTGATAAGCTTAATTTTCAATTAGGACTGAACGTTAAAGGTGTTGAAACCGAAGTGCTGGATAAGTTCATGGAATATGATTGGCCAGGAAACATAAGGGAGCTTCAGAATGTTATTGAACGTGGAATGAATATTGCTTTAACAGGAAGTTTGACCTGGAACAACTTTGAGGAATATTTTCACAATAAACTGTCCAGATTTAAGGTTTGCAGCAATAACAAAGCTATTCTGCCTCTAAAACAGGCTAAGGGAGATATCGAAAAAGAAATTATCATCGAAAGCCTTAAGAAGAATAATAACAACAGGGCTCAATCTGCTAAAGATCTAGGTATTTCAAGGACAATGCTTTATAAGAAAATAAAGCATTACAACATAAATTAAACTTTTATTTACGTTAATAAAAGTTTACACTTTCGTAAAGATGTTTAAATTAAAACAAAAATATGGCATAAAATGGGAAAGTGTAAATATTTGTTTGCATACAACAATTAAAAGCTGTGGCCGGATTAAAATCCGGCTCAGCTTTATTTTTATTACAGGTATTGAAATCATAATGAAATTTATTATCAATGATCAGTTAACAGCCTTGTTATCTGATTGGCACTAATTTTGCTTAATATATTATTGTTAAACGAATTATTGTATCTTGGAGGCAGAAATGAAAATTGTTGATTTAAGCATTACATTGGAAGATGGACTACCCAGCGATCCGCCTGTACAAATTCCGGTCATTGATTACAAAAACCACAAGGATACTGCAGCGGAAATGGCAGCATATTTCGGAGATGCTACAACAGATGATTTACCGGAAGGTAATGGATGGGCAATTGAATTTATCAAACTGACAACTCATTCGGGAACACATATTGATGCGCCATATCATTACTACCCTACTATGAATGGCGGCGAAAGAGCATGGACAATTGATGAAGTTCCACTGGATTGGTTTTACGGGCCGGCAGTTGTGGTGGATTTCAGAGACAGGGAAGATGGCTATAAAGTAGAAATTAAAGATTTTGAAGAGTATTTCAACAAGATTAATTATACTTTAAAGCCCGGTGATATTGTCTTGGTAAATACAGGAGCCAGCAAGGATTGGGGAACAAAAAAATATCTGACATCCGGCTGCGGTATGTCCAAGGAAGCCACACTTTGGCTGGTAAATCAGGGGATAAGAGTTGTAGGAACGGATGCATGGAGTTGGGATAGGCCGCTTCCTTTTATCGGAAAAGAGTTTAATGAAACACATAATAAGGACATAATCTGGGAAGCTCACAGAGCAGGTGCTGAAAAAGCATATTGTCATATTGAAAAGTTAACTAATCTGGAGTCACTGCCAATAACCGGCAGCAAATTCTTCTGTTTTCCGTTTAAAATTAAGGCAGCCAGTGCAGGCTGGATACGTGCTGTAGCATTTGTGGAAGATTAATTATTATTTATAAGGTTTTTAGGTTTTCCTTACAAAAACCTAAAAAATTATAGGAGGGTTTATAATGGTCAATATTATTTTTGGTATTTATTCAGTAATATTTGTTGCACTATTGATTGGCGCCGGCTTTATAGCAAAAAAATGGGTATCCGACTCTGACGATTTTATTATAGCCGGAAGAGAAATTAGCACTCCGATTAATACGCTAGCTGTTGTAGCCATAGGCTTTGCAGGTACCAGCATCACCCTGGCACCGGGCTTTTCTGTTCTCTATGGTGTAAGGGGAGGCATTATATGGGGAGTAATATATTCCATAGCCGGATTAATGGTATATGCCAACATATTTTCGAGCTTTATCAGAAGAAGCGGGGCTCAGACTCTTCCGGAGTATTTTGAAACAAGATACAACGGTAAGGTACGTGGCCTCATAGCTGTAACATCAGTAATAGGTATGTGCGGAATTCTAGCTAATAATGTAGTTTCATTGTCATCAATAGTATCAGGTTACACAGGATGGCCTATCACAATAATCACAGGTGCAGCATTTTTAGTAATTTTGATATTTGCAACCATGAGCGGTATGTGGGCAACCACCATAACAGACTTCATCCAGGTTTCGATAGGTACGATTGCTGTTCCGGTTTTCCTTGGAATTTTAGTTAATAAGTATGGAGGATTCGAATTTTTTGAAAGCTGGAAAGGTGGAAATTGGGTAAATACCGGATTGGCAGGAGCTACTATGCCAATGCTTACACTTAAATATCCAAGTGCTCTGACCTTTGCAATTTTGTTTGGTACAGCACTGGTATGGGGAAACAATTATTACTGGATAAAGATGGCTTCTTGCAGAAATGAAGGCGTTGCTAAAAAGTCTTATACAATTGGATCAATCTATCTGATAATTGTGTTCATGATTCCGTTATCTTTAATAGGAATTTATGCTGGAACCGTTATGCCTGAAGTATTTGCATTGGCAGGAGGAAAAGTAGCTCACACAGCAGCTTATGGTGTTATTGCAAAAGTTATCCCGCCGGCGTTGGGTTCGTTGTTTATAGTTGGTGCATGTGCCGCAGCATTATCTACAGCTTCCACCTCAGCAATGGGAGCTACATCAACAGCCACCCGAGATATTTACAAAAGAATGATAAATAAGGATGCTTCACCTACCGCTACATTAAAAGCCAGTAAAGTCTCCATGACATTGATCATTGCAGCAACCTGGGTTATGACATTCTTCCCGGGCGGCCCTACATACTTGTTTGCTTTTGCCAATGCATGGCTGACACCACCTGCTGTGCTGCTTTTGCTTGGAGCATTCTGGCCTAGATTTAATGCAAAAGGAGCTTACTGGGGCGTACTTTCAGGAATGGTTACAATGGTAGCTCTAACAGTGCTGGAATTGACTAAAATTTTCGTTATTGGTCAATGGACGCACATGGCTATTGTAGGATTTTTGGTATCTTTAGTAGTTGGAGTCTGTGCAGCACTCTCTTCACCTGCAAATTATTACGGTAAGGCTGATTGGAATATCAAAGCAGGTAACAGCAATAGGATAGATGTTAAACTGGATGAATTTGACTTGAAAGTATTGTCTATGATTAGAAACGGACATCAGTACTTAGCCGATATAAGCGATGGCCTCAGTGTTGATGCTAAAATTTCCAATTTATCAATAGAAAGGTTAGACCAAGGCGGTTATATAGAAAGAGCTGGTCTTAAGGGAAGTAAGTTCTTTACATACAATATTACAGAGAAAGCTGACGCTGTATTGCCAAAATTAGACGAAACAGACAGCAAACTTTTAGAAGACTATCTAAACACAAAATATTTGAAATTCATTGAAATGGCGAAAAATAATCCTGAAAAAATCGGCTTGTTCGCAAAAGAATTCAATATGGGTTCACTTCAAATGTCAAGCATGATTTCACATTTGACCAGAAGAGGATATATCAAGGAAACAGGAATGTTCAAGAGGCAAGTAGAAATAACCGACAAAGGAAATTCAATACTGCAAAAATATGCAGCATTGGGAGGTAATGTTTAATGAGCAAAATTATTATAACAGTAGCTCCAACGGGAGCCTGGCCAAAAAAGGAACAAAACCCAAATGTTCCGATGACTCCTGTTGAAATAGCAGAAGATGTTTTTAAGTGCTATAAAGCCGGTGCTTCAATTGCTCATCTTCATATGAGGGATGATGATGGAAATGGAACAATGAGTAAAGAGAAGTTTGAGGAAACAGTGGCCTTAATTAAAGAAAAATGTGATATAGTTTTAAACCTGACTACTTCAGGAGATTTAAATGCTACAGATGAAACGAGGCAAGAGCACTTAAAAGCTATAAGGCCTGAAATGGCATCCTATGATTGCGGTACTATGAACTGGATGCATAACAGTGTGTTTATGAATCATCCCAGATTTTTGGAGTCACTCGGCATGACAATGCAGGAATATGGTGTAAAACCAGAAATTGAAATTTTCGATTTGGGTATGATTTATAACTCCTTGTATTATCTGAAAAAAGGAATTTTGAAAGCCCCTCTTCACTATCAATTTGTATTGGGTGCTGCAGGTGGTGCGGCAGGAACGGTAGATAATTTATTGTTTATGAAAAATCTAATACCTGAAGGGTCAACCTGGTCGGCATTTGGTATAGGGAAGAGTCATGTGCCTATAATGCTGGCTGCAATAGCACTAGGTGGACATATAAGAGTAGGATTAGAAGATAATTTATACTTTGGTCATGGTGTATTGGCAACAAATGAGCAGCTGGTTGTGAGAGCATCCAATTTAGTGTGTGAATCTGGAAATGAAGTGGCTTCGCCTGATGAAGCCAGACAGATATTGGGCTTAGCTAGGTAAAAAGGAAGGAGATTCTCCTTCCTTTTCTAAGAAAAGAATGGTTCTTAAAAATAAAAGACACACATTTGTTTCTGGAGGAAGATATGAGTAAAAGTGTAGTAATTGTAAGTGCGGCAAGAACACCAATTGGGTCTTTTATGGGAGCTTTTTCCGAACTAAAGGCTCAGACATTGGGAGCTATAGCCATGAGTGAAGCTATAAAGAGAGCTGGCATAGAAACTTCAATAATTGATGAAGTCATAATGGGAAACATTGTTGGTGCAGATCCACGAGGAAATCCTGCAAGAGAAGCGCTTTTAGAAGCAGAAATTCCAATATCTGTTCCGGCTTTTACTGTTAATAAAAACTGTGCTTCAAGTGTAAAGAGCGTCACTCTTGCAGCAGCCCTGATTAAAGCAGGTGAATCCGATATAATCCTTGCGGGAGGAATGGAAAACATGACCAAAGTCCCGTATATATTAAGAAATGCAAGAAAAGGGTTTCGTATGGGAGAACAAAAAGTTGAGGATTTACTGATACTGCTGCTGGAAGGAATGGGATTAACTGCAGAGAGATTAGCAGAAAAATATGGTATCAGCAGAGATGAACAGGATGAATTTGCTTTGCGTAGTCAGTTGAAAGCATCAATGGCTCAAGAAAATGGCTTTTTTGAAGATGAAATAGTACCAGTAGAAGTAAGAAGCAAAAAAGGAAGCATTATTGTTACTAAGGATGAAGGCATAAAATCAAATACTAATTTAGAAGTGCTGTCTAAACTAAAGCCTGCCTTTAAAAACGGGGGCACTGTTACTGCGGGAAACTCTTCAACCATAAATGATGCAGGTGCAGCTCTTCTTCTTATGAGCGAAGCTAAGGCCAGAGAACTTGGATTAAAACCTTTAGTAAAAATATTAGGATGGGCTTCTGCAGGCTGTGAACCTGATATAATGGGCATTGGGCCTGTACCGGCAACCAAACTTCTGATGAACAAAATCGGAATGAAGATTTCTGACATAGATTTGATAGAACTGAATGAAGCTTTTGCGGTACAAAGTCTTGCAGTGATCAAGGAATTAGATTTGGATATCGAAAAGGTTAATGTTAATGGGGGAGCTATCGCACTTGGGCATCCGACAGGGGCTACCGGCTCAATTCTTATAACAAAATTAATTTACGAAATGAAAAGAAGAGCATCACAAACCGGTATGGTTACATTGTGTATCGGTGGGGGACAGGGAATGTCCCTGGTTTTAGAAAATGTGTAGATTCACATATACAGAGTTCTTTAACTTTATTGGTTGCTGTATTTTGTGATTAGAAATAGAATAACATATAGTTATCATATCGAATAAGCATAAATTCTAAACTCTTATTAATTATTGTTGTTTAATGGTTTAGTAAATGATATGCTTATTTTTGTGAGGAAATATTTAACATTGGAGGTACTATGAAATTCAAAAGCCCTTTATTGGTTGTAAACGATATCGAAGAATCAAAAAAGTTCTACAAAGAAGTTCTGGGGTTAAGAGTCATCATGGATATTGGAGCTAATGTCACCCTAACCGGCGGTGTTGCTCTGCAGACAAAGGAAAGCTGGAAAAGATTCATAAATAAAAATGACAGTGAAATAGCCTTTAGAGGCAATGATGCTGAATTGTACTTTGAAGAGGATGACTTTGACAGCTTTATAGAAAAATTAAATGCTCTTAGCTGCATTGAGTATGTTCATCCTGTAATGGAGCATTCATGGGGACAAAGAGTGGTGCGTTTCTATGATTTGGACAAACATATTATCGAAGTCGGAGAAAATATGAAAGTTGTATGCAAGCGTTTTTTGACCAGCGGACTTTCTGTGGAAGAAACGGCAATTAGAATGGATGTTCCGGTAAAGTATGTTCATCAATGTGTAAAATGATGCGTCAAAGTACTAGATTAAAAGCTATAAACAACTATAGCATAGTAAAATTCAATTAATAATTTCAGGAGAATATCATGACAGCAGCAAAAAAACTAAGAGAAATGCTATCTCAGAATAAAATAATTGTGGCTCCAGGCGCATATGATGCGTGGTCTGCAAAGTTAATCTCAAAATCAGGCTTCCAGGCAGTTTATATGACGGGTTACGGTGTATCTGCAAGTGTGTTGGGAAAACCGGATATTGGATTAATCACGTTGACCGAAATGGTGGCAGCTGCAAAAAACATAGTTGATGCAGCAGGAGACACACCTGTTATAGCAGATGCAGACAACGGTTATGGCGGTAATCTTAATGTAATGCGCACAGTGCAGGAATATGAGCGTGCCGGAGTTGCTGCCATACAGCTTGAAGACCAAGTCACGCCAAAAAGATGCGGGCATATGGAAGGAAAAGAAATAATATCCAAAGAAGAAATGGTTGCAAAGATTAAAGCAGCTGTATCCGCAAGGAAAGATCCTGACCTTTGCATAATTGCCAGAACTGATGCAAGAGCAGTCAATGGTTTTGAAGATGCGCTTGAAAGAGCAAAGATCTATGAAGAGGCGGGTGCTGACATCATATTTATTGAAGCGCCGCAGTCTGTGGATGAAATGAAAAAAGTTGCTCAATGCATAAAGTCACCTCTTCTTGCCAACATGGTTGAAAAGGGTAAGACTCCAATGCTTAAAAACAATGAACTTGAAAACATTGGATATAAAATAGCCATTTATCCCGTATCTCCTTTGTACGCTGCCACTAAGGCAGTTATTGACATCCTAAGCAGCATGAAAGAAAATGACACATCCTTGTCTTCATTGGATAAGATTGTTGATTTTCCGACGTTCAACAGCATGATTGATCTGCAGGAGCTGCGCGAATTGGAAAAGTCGTTCTTATAAGTCGGAAAAACAGTAAGCGTCCATATACTCACAGACCTTTAGAATATAAAACCTACATAAATAACACTCAAGCGATCAATCCTTTGAGTGTTATTTATCCTTTTTATTATTTATTTGCTCCTGAGCGGCAGCTGTTAATATTGTCTGGCCTACATTATTAATGAATTTTCCAAGTATTATTTGATCTTTTGCATCGATGCTGTCTATAAGCAAAATACCGATCAAAGATGACAAAAGTATAAACTGCTTTGGAGGCAGTGAAGTAATACATGAAACCAACGCCTTATATGTATTGTTTGATGCATTGTTTTCTCCTACTGTTTCTGAGGTATCATCAATACCTAAAGTTCTAATTATATCATCAAAGCCCATATTTTCTTTATTCATATAACCATTCCTTTTAAAAGTTTACTATATTAATATATGCCATAATTCATTTGTGGTTCAGCGATGACCCTAAAGTTAAAATATACAGCGTAGCATAAGCAGGTAGCCATTTTAAAAGACAGACATAAAAATTTCAAAGGCCATGGTTATGAGATGATAAACATGGCTTTTTAATACTATATATTTCTGAAATATGGCTGTATTTAATATTGTCAAAGAGATACAAAAGTTGTAGTATATAAAGAAAAGTTAAAAGGAGGGGTTTTATGGAAATAAGATTTTCTGATAGGGCAAATGGTTTAAAAGCTTCTGAAATAAGAGAACTGCTTAAACTGACTGAAATGCCCGAAATAATTTCCTTTGCAGGCGGTCTTCCGGCCAAGGAATTATTTCCGATAGAAAAGATAAAAGAAGTAATTTCAGAAGTTATGGATAAGGATGGTGCTGCAGCACTGCAGTACGGCCCTACGGAGGGATACAGGCCTCTCAGGGAAATAGTCGCGACAGAGAGAATGTCAACTGCACACATGAATCTTACTGCCGATGATGTGATCATAACCACAGGTTCTCAGCAGGGACTTGAGTTTTCAGCAAAGCTGTTTCTGAATAGGGGTGACGTTGTAATTTGCGAAAGTCCCAGTTATCTTGGAGCCATAAATGCATTCAAGGCTTACGAACCAAAATTTGTTGAAGTTGAAATGGATGAGCATGGCATGATAATGTCAGAGCTTGAAAAGGCTCTGAAGGAAAATCCTGAAGCAAAAATGATTTATACAATTCCTGATTTTCAAAATCCAACAGGCATAACACTCTCCGATGACAGAAGAAAAAGAATTGCTGAATTAGCTTCAGAGTACAAGATTCCTGTAATAGAGGACAATCCCTATGGAGAACTCATATATGAAGGAGAAGTTCATCCTGCAATAAAGAGTTTTGATAAGGAAGGTTGGGTTGTGTTTCTAGGCACTTTCTCAAAAACCTTCACTCCAGGTCTGAGGCTGGGATGGATATGCGCTTCACCTGAAATACTAAATAAATACGTGCTTATAAAGCAAGGAGCCGATCTGCAGTCAAGTTCACTGGACCAGAGGATTGCTGCAGTATTCATGCAGAAGTATGATTTAAACGAACACATAGAAAAAATCAGGGATGTTTATGGAAAACGCAGAACACTGATGCTTGAAAGCATGGACAAGTATTTTCCTGAAGAAGTGAAGCATACAAATCCCTACGGCGGACTCTTTACGTGGGTTGAGCTGAGAGAGGATCTTGATGCTGCAGCTATAATGGAAGAATGCATAAAAGAAAATGTTGCTTACGTTCCGGGAGGAAGCTTCTTCCCAAACAGCGCCAGAAAGAACTTTTTCAGAGTGAATTATTCATGTATGCCTGATGAAAAAATAGTTGAAGGTATAAAAAGATTGGGAAAAGTTTTAAAAAGGTACTATTAGTGTTCATAAAATGATTTTAACATATGAGATCCTTCGCTAACGCTCAGGATGACAGGAATGCACTAAATACAGCATCCTGTTTTATAAGACTGAACCAAAAGAGCTGTCCTGGTAGAAACATCTATTTGGACAGCTCATTTTTTAATCGGCAGGATTTACTCAGCCTGCTGCTAATCTACGAGGAAACTTAAAAGAGCGATGGAAATTAATTTGTCTTCGACAGAATCTGAACGTGACGTCATAACCAATGGTACTTTTGTGCCAATTATCACTGAGCCAACTCGCTTTTTAGCGTAATACGTTATTAAGAGCAAGAACAGGTGCCATATCCTTTGTTCAGCTGTTAAGATTAAGATTCAATTCCAAAGTATTTTCAGGTGCCATGTCCATAACCGGAGCCGCTTTTTTGATGTTCTTTGCTGTCGGTCAGATATCACTTGGAGCAAAAGCCTTTGCTGTTGCTACCGGTTCCGGACAATATTATGTCGGTTTATTGCTGACGGTAATTGTTACAATAATTTACACCATGTCAGGCGGTATAAAATCTCTCGCTAAGGTAGCCGTTGTGCAGGGTGTTATAATGCTGATATCTGTTTTAACAATAGCAATTGTTCTATTAACAAAAAATGCAGCAGCTTACGGAAGCCTCGAAGCAGCTTTGAGAACTGCTGCAGAAACAAAACCTTCGCTGGTTCTTGCAGATGCCTGGGGTTTCTGGCAATCTCTTGGACTAGCCATATTCGGTGGAGTCGGTTTGGGCAGTATTCCTCATGCGCTGTCAGTAACCCTGACATACAATGACCACTACAAGCTTGCCAGAGGTGCCATGATAAGCTGTATCGTATTTACGGTTTGTCAGGGAATCATGTGCATGATCGGACCCTGGACTTATGCATTGAATCCAAATATTCAGTCAGCTGACTACACTACCATGTATGTTGCAACGAACCTACTTCCTTCATGGTTGGGCGGAATCATATTCTGCGGAGTGTTTGCAGCCATCCAGTCTTCAATAGCCGGTGTTTGTATGGCAGGAGCTGCTCACCTTTCAAAAGACTTCATAGTTGACTGCCTGCTGCCTGATACGACAGATGAGAAGGCTGCAAAAATCAATAATGTAATGGTTCTTGTGGTAGCTGCTATAGCTGTTGCAATAGCTTGGTTCCCATCACCGTTAACTCAGATGGTAATAAACTTTGCAATAGGTGCTCTTGCTTCAGCATGGTACGTGCCGGTATTTATGGGATTCTACTGGAAGAAAGCAACCTCAACAGGCGCTTCAGCTTCAGTGATACTTGGTGCCATGACTTACATAGGATTGTATCTTGTTTCCACAAATCCGGCTACTAAACCATGGTGGGTTGCAAACATGGGAAACATGAATCCATTCCTGATTTCGATAATCGTATCATTCCTCGGAATGTATGTGGGAAGCTTATTGACACCAAACAGGAAATCGCCTTTGGGAGTTTACCAGGTTTGGTTCTGTGAAGATTATGATGAAAAATATGCATCACTGAATTTCAGTAAGAGTTCGAAGTAGTTAATATTTAACGCTTTGTAACAATAAAGCGGCTGTGGATTATTGTCCGCAGCCGCATATATTTGAAATCTTTATATCCATTCAAAATTTAATCTTTAAACATAATCCTAAACTGTTCTTTTATCATTTTTGTCCAATCTATTATATCATCTTGTTTATCATTGTTAGTACACCATTTCATAAGTATACCTGTAAAAACAGCAATGCAATGAATATAAGTCTCATTAAAACTCATTTTAGTTGAAAAAGCATTTTCATTAAGTGCATTCTCTATTATTGAAGTCAGATTATCAACATAAGAACGTCCTTTTACTCTAACATCTATTGATGAATTAACTTGACTTACATATGATGCTCGGGTTATTTCTTTGCCTATTTTTTTGAAATAATTAAACGCACATAAATTTAAGCTGATTAATTGTTCTTTGAAGGGAAGCTTTACATCAAAGAAATAATTTTCTGCTATGTATTTATCCAAACCTGAATTGACAGACATAGTAACTATGTAGTCCTTTGAAGGGAAATAATAATAAAAAGAGCCCTTTGTTAATTCACAATTATTGCATATATCATCAATTGTAACTTTATTTACGCCGTATTTTTTAAACAATTCTATTGCTGAGTCTAAAATAATCTGTCTCGTCTGTGCAGATTTCTGTTCTTGAAATGTTGTATTAATCGACATGTTTATCATCCTAGTTATTTTTTTTATTCATGTGATTAATTGTAATAATTTTATAATTTAATGTCAAGCCAATTAAAATTAGAAAATGTTTGTTAGTAACTTGACAAACAATTGGATGCTGATTATAATATAAAACATACCGCATAACATACCGCGGTATGTTATGCGGTAGAAAATTTTATAATTGGGGAGAGAAAATTATGTTTAAAAGAAATTTTAAATCTTTAACCGCTTTGATGCTAGCTGTTTTAATGATAGTATCAATGGTTACGGGTTGTTCACAACAAAGTGCAGCAACTCAGAATGCGGCACAACAGAGTTCTGCAAAATTGTATAATGCTGGAACTTATACTGGTGAAGGAAAAGGAAACAATGGAACAATTAAAGTTGAGGTTACATTTACAGATGCCGCCATTGAGAGCATAAAGGTAAAAGAACACAGTGAAACTGCTGGGCTCAGTGACCCGGCTATCGAAAGAATTCCAACAAAAATAGTTGAAGGACAAACGTTAAAAGTCGATGCTGTAACTGGCGCAACAAACAGTTCTAAAGGAATCATCGAGGCAGTAGCTTCTTGCGTGCAACAGGCTGGAGGAGATGTGGAGTCTCTAAAGGCAGCAGAATCTCAAGCAATTAAGGAAGAATCAAAAACAATTGAAAAAGAAGCGGATTTATTGATTATAGGTGCAGGCGGGGCAGGACTTACTGCTGCAAATGCTGCTATGGAGAACGGAGTTAAAAATGTAATATTAATTGAAAAACTGGCTTCTTTCGCCGGTGCATCTTCAATTGCCGGTGGTCTCGCCGGCGGAGGCTCCAAATTGCAGAAATCTTTCGGCTTAACTGATGACTCACCTGAAAAAATATTTATGGATATAGTAAAAGGTGGAGAGTATGCAAATGATCCGAGGTTAACTTGGATATGGGCTAATGAGATGGGACCAACACTGGATTGGCTTATAGAAGATATGGGAGTTGTTATTGAAAATCAATTCTCTAATTTCCCTGAACACTCAGTTCAACGTTCTTACTACGTAACGGGCAAAAGTATAAAGATGCTTGAAATTTTGGCTGAGAAGTTTGAAGCTGCCGGTGGAACTTTAATGATGGAGACTGAAGCTAAAAGCCTGATAATGGATGGAGATGCGGTAATAGGAGCAGTAGCAGTTGACGGCGATGGCAATACAGTAAATATAAAGGCTGAAAAAACTATTCTGGCAACAGGTGGCTTCGGAAATAATCCTGATATGCTTTCAGATGCTTTGGACGGGGTATTATTCTATGGAGCAGCTTCTTCAACAGGTGAAGGCATTATTATGGCCAAAAATGCAGGAGCAAAACTTAAATTCATGGACTACGTTAAAATGTACCCTCAGGGAATTGAAGTTGAGCCCGGAAAAGGAAGGGTAGCAACTGTTCATAGCATGCAAACAACACAAAAGACAGGCGCAATATATGTTAACAAAGAAGGCAAGCGTGTTGTAGATGAAAATTTAGATTTTGTTTCTATAAAAAATGCTACAAAAAAACAAACTGATAAGATAATTTACCTGGTAATGGATCAAAAAGCTTGGGATAAATGGAGCGTACTTGCAAACGGAGATGAAAATTCAAGTGCTGCTGGAAAATTCACATTTGAAGAGCAAGAAAAATGGTTCAATACGCCTGATGGAACTCCTATTTTTAGACGTGGCAATAATATTGAAGAAGTTGCCAAATCTGCTGGAATTGATGGGGTAGCATTAAAAGAAACTATAGACAACTGGAACAAGATGGTTGAGGCAGGAGCAGATTCTGAATTTGGCCGTGAAGAGCTGTTCACGCTTGATACGGATGGGACATACTACATAGTTGAACAAAAACTCAGGTTTGCTACAACTTTAGGCGGCCTCAGCATAAACGAAAACTTTGAAGTTTTAAATGCAAATGATGAAGCTATTCCAGGTCTATATGCTGCCGGAGAAAATGTTGGAGGCATCCATGGATATGAATCAATGCCTACGTGTATGCTTTCATGGGCAGTTACATCCGGCAAACTTGCAGGGGAATCTGTTGCGGCTGCTTTAAATAAATAATCAATATTATAATACAAATTAGCGGCTGTGGACTATTGTCCGCAGCCGCATATGTTTGAAATCTTAATGTCCATCGAAAATTTAGTTTTGCTGTCCATGATTTCATAGATGTCTGTTATGAGTTTTAAAACCTTGCTTTTTTCGCCTCTCACGAAGGTTGAAAGAACTCCCACGCTGTTTTCAAGACCTGAATCTTCTATGATGTCCAGCACTCTTTTTACATCTTCCATATAATCGTCACTGACGATTGGAGTGAATGTTATCTGGCATGAAGCTATTTTTTCCACAGGGCACATATGTAACCTCCCACTGTTTTACCAGCCATTTCATTTTCCTTTTCGTAAATGTAATCCTCTTCAGGGGAAAGGGGAGAAATAAACAGGCATTGACCGGAATCAGCAAGTTTTTCTTTGTTCCAGTTTTTTAAGTCATCTAAAGTTTTAAACTTTGCGTACTTAAACACGGTATCCTTGTTGAAGTCTTCATCCTGATATAATTTTCCCCAGCTGCTGTTGGCTGAAATGGTTCCAATCAGCACCTGGCCGCCTTCCTTGACAACCCGAAGCATTCCTTCAAGAGCCTTCGGAGCATCCTCATCCTCTACAAATTCAAAGGCAGCCATGGAAAATACTGCATCAAATTCATTTTCCTTAAACTTTAAATCAATCAAATCCATATGCAAAAACTTGATGGGGAGATTTTCTTCTGCTGATTTTTTGCGTGCAATGTCAAGCATGTTGTCTGAAATGTCAATTCCTGTAACATTGCAGCCCATCTTTGCAAGCTTTATGCTGAAGTTACCTGTACCGCATCCGATGTCCAGAACATTCATGCCCTTTTCAACGCGGATCATTTTAAAGGCAAGGTCTGTTTCAACCTTATCAACAAAGTTTCCCTTTTTATCCGTATACCATGCATCGTAATCAGATGCAACATTATCAAATATAGCCATGATTCTCACTCCGTTTCATTTGTACTGCAGCTATTCAAGACTCTTAATGATGTGTTTTTTATAGCTCATGAATTTTTCGCTCACGATGAAATCCTTATGCCTTGGTTTAGGTTCGTCAATTGTTATTTCTTCCGTAATCTTACCGGGTTTTCCTGCTATGATATAAATCCTGTCAGATAACAATATGGCTTCGTCTATGTCGTGGGTAATGAGGAATGTCGAAAGCTTTATTTGCTCCATGACATTCAAGTACCATTGGTGCATGTTGCCCTTTGTAATGTTGTCCAGTGCGCTGAAAGGTTCGTCCAACAATGCAACCTGGTTTGAAAAAAGATATGTCCTAAGCAGTGCGGCCCTTTGTCTCATACCCCCTGACAGCTGGTTGGGATACTTGTTTTCAGTGCCTTCAAGCCCAAACTCTTCAAAATATTTTGAAGTGTATTCACGAGCCTTTGATTTTTTCTCTCCCCTTATGATCAAGGGGAGAGATACATTATCAATTATGGTTTTGTAGGGAAGAAGCAGGTCTTTTTGCAGCATGTAGCTTACATTGCCTGTTGTTCCCGTTATGTTTTTACCGTCCAGTTCAACCGTTCCGCCATCAGGCTTTACGAGGCCTGCTATCACATTGAACAACGTTGTTTTTCCAACTCCGCTAACTCCTAAAATGGCGACAATCTCTCCCTGTTTCAATTCAATGGAAATATCATCTATGACTTTAGAACCTTCATAGCTGACAGTTATGTTTTTAGTAGCTAGCTTATTCATCGGCTGATCCTCTAATCTTTGTATTTATCAAATTAATCCATAAGGTATAGGTTTGTAAATCCTGCCCCTTTAGGAATTTCACTTTCAATGAGCTTGTTTTCAAACAGCCATCCATAGAAGCCGTCCCATCTTTCCTGGTCTATATAACCCCACTGCGCCGCGTCTGCAATATATTGGTCAGCAAGCCATTTCTGACTTTCTATTACTATTTCTGAATCCAGTTCAGGAGCAGCTTCAAGCAGTATCTTCGCTGCATCCTCAGGATTTTCTATTGCAAATTCATATCCCTGTTTTATGGCAGACAGTGCTTTTTTTACAGTTTCAGGATTTTCCTGCGCATAATTGGTGTTTGTGATAAGTACAGGGCTGTAGTAATCAAGTTCTGTACCGTAGTCAGCAAAGTTTAAGTAGTTTGTCTCTAGTCCCTTAACCTTTGTTGCTATGCCGTCCCATGCATAATATACCCAAACGGTGTCTATATCTGTCTGCAAGGCTGTGATAACATCGGTTACAGTGCTGGGCACCATTTCTATTTCATCGAAGTTTCCGCCGTCATCTTCAACTATCTTTCTGATGATGGCCTGCTCAATGGGCATATCCCATGTGGCATAGTTGTGACCGGCCATTTTGGCAGGGGAGTCAATACCGTCTTCCTTAAGTGAAATTATACCTGAAGTGTTGTGCTGAATCAATGCGGCAACTGCTGTAATGGGCATTGAGTTTGCAGAAGCAAAGTTTGGTGCCAGCGTGTCCTGGAAGCTTATTCCGAATTCGGCTCCGCCGCCGCCAACCAAGGCTTCAGCTCCACCCTCCGGCGGCTGCATGATTTCAACGTCCAGTCCCTGTTTAGCAAAATATCCTTTTGACTGGGCAACATATAAGCCTGTGTGGTTTGTATTGGGCGTCCAGTCAAGTACGATTCTTACTTTCTGATTTTCAGCAGTCTGATTGTTGCTGCCCTGATTCTGAGACTGGTTTGAACTGCAGGATGCAAGCACAAACAGTGAAAGCATCAGCACAGCAACCAGATACAAAGATTTTCTTTTTATGTTTTTCATTTTCATTGTCCTTTCAATTTTGATATTCAATTTTCTTTTTTTGTATTTTCCCATGGCATTGCTGATTTTTTTAGAAAAGACACTGCAAACATCAGCAGCAGACTTATGGCTGAAATAAAAAATATAACAGCGAACATCTTGTCAAAGGAATAAGATTTTCTTACCCTGGTCATATAGACACCAAGGCCCGTGAAGCCTCCCAGCCACTCAGAAACCACAGCCCCCACCACCGAGTAGGAAACTGAAATTCTAAGACCTGAGAAAAACTGGCTTAAGGCACCTGGCAGCTTAATATGTATGAAGCATTGAAGCCTGTTTGCACCCATTGCCCTCAACAGATTAAGAGCATCCTTGTCTGCGGAGTTAAACCCTTCCAGCAAGCTAACGGCTATGGGGAAAAACGTCGTTATGACTATCAGCGTGATTTTGGGCAAAATTCCGTAACCCAGCCAAAGAACCAAAAGAGGTGCTATGGCAACAGTAGGAACAGTCTGCGTCAGAACCATGATTGGGTACACGGATTTGTAAAAAAAGTTGAATCTGTCCATGAGTACGGCAATGACAAATCCCAGCGCTGTTCCGATGGTCAGGCCCAAAAACGCTTCAGTCAAAGTTGCCTTAGCATGTTCCATCAAAAGCGGAAAATCATTGACAAATGCCATAACCACATCAGCAGGAGAAGGAAGCATGTACTTCGGCACAACCCCCGTGGTGGATAAAAGCTGCCATACGATCAATATGACAACTATGGCAAAAAACGGAGATACCTTATTGATGATGCTTTGTAACTTTTTTTTCAATAGTCAGCACACCACCATCCGGAGCATAACCTATTTTTACATATGAAGATACCTTCGGAGCTCCTGCCTTGACTGCTATTAACTGGCAGTTTTTAACTATTTCCATCAGTTGGTCATAATCTCCTTCAATCGAAGTTTCGCTTGGTCCCACATAGTAATTTAATCCCGTGCTCTTAATATACGCAATTACTTCATCTACAATACGGATTACCTCTTCATCAGAATCCACATGCGGTAATACCTGAATAGCTACATTTGCTTGCATAAAGCCCTCCTGAAATTTAATTAGTATAGGTATAACAAAAACCTCTCCGGCAATGGGAGAGGTTGTAATCCTAAAGGTTATGCGCCAATATATACAATCCCTACGCCAGCATTACCTGGATCAGGTTCCAAACAGTTTTACTGTTTCAGGGTTTTGAACATTGGAGTAGTCCGCTTCTCAGCCTAATTCATTAAGCTCCCCTATGAATTAAATATTATCATAATGAAATGTTGTTGTCAAGGAGTGAGAAGAAATCAAGTTCTTTGGAGGTCTTTGTTGGCGGTATCTTCAATGAAACCCAGTTTAAAAAGTATAGCGGTTCGGCTGCTGACATTCAGCTTGTTGAAGATATTATCCATATGTGTCCGAACAGTATGAGTACTGATATACAACTTTGAAGCTATTTCTTTGTTGGAGAATCCCTGAGAAAGCAATTCCACAATTTCCAGCTGTCGTTCAGTAAGGTTGTATTTATAGGTAAAAGCATGCACATTTTGGAGTTTTGTTGGTGATTTTTTAATTATATAAAGAAGGTAATAGGTTTCAACACCGTTTTGCATACTTGGAACAATCGAAGGCACTATCTTGATAGTATAGTTATCCAGTTCATAATAAATGGCTGAAGTGGAATCCTTGGATTGAAAAGATATATTAGGCAATATATTTTGCACAACTTCATGGACTGGATCAGAAATAAAGGTTTCGCTTAAAAGATCGAGACAATAAATTTTGGCAATCTCATTACTGTTGATGATATTCCTTCTTTGATCAAGAACAATCATGCCTATGGGCAGCTGTGATATGCAATTTTTGTAAATCTGCTGCTCATTTTTTATTTGAGTTCTTACAAGATACTCGTGGAGTTGATAAGTTATATTGTCATAAAGACTTCTTAGAATCTCATAATCCCTGGGAGTAAAGTTACCTTCTTCTTTCGGACGAAATATACCAAGCGCACCGATCAGCTGGTTATTGAACTTTAGGGGCATGGCTACTTCATAATATAGATTATCCTTTTTCAAGAAATCTTTGTAATACTCCGTTGCTTCAAATTGTTTTAAGGACATAAGATCGGTTATTGCAATCGTTTTCTTAGTCATCATAAAGTAACCCATGTTAATTGGATGGAAAATATCTGTTTTGAAATAGTACTCAGCATACATCTGAAAAAGTTGTCCACTTATATTGAGGCCTATAGGGCTAGAAAACCGGCCGTCAGAATCAATTAGATGAAATGTGAGGTAGTTGAATGAAAAAATATTTGAAATGTTTTTTAACAATTCATAACGGTAATCTCCCTTACCGTTATGAATTTGAGAAATAAACTGCAGGATTTTGTCGTAATCCTTAATTGTGAGAAGACTTCTGCCCATATTAAGACCTCCCTCAAAAATTTTTTATCATGCCATTTTATTATTATAATTATATAAATATTTTAAATTTTTAGCAATAATAAATTGTTGAAACTATAAAAATACGTAAATTTACGTATGTGTTATTCAAAAAAATAAGGAATTTATGCGATGATAACGATTTTATTATTTGATAAGATTTAATAAAAAAGAAAGGAGAGACAAATATGAGCATTGAAGTTTATATGCCAAGATTAGGTGCGACTATGAAAGAAGGGACCTTGGTAAACTGGTTTAAAAAGGAAGGCGATACTGTTAAAAAGGGAGAGTCTTTGGCTGAAATATCTTCAGAAAAATTGACCAGCGAGATTGAGGCATCAGCAGATGGATATATGGACAAAATCATTGTCCAAGAAGGAGAGACAGTTCCTGTGGCTACAGTAATAGGAATAATTTCTGAATCAAACAGTAATACGAACCACCATACTGCACAGTATACAGAAATCAAAATAGAGGATCAACAGGGTCCTAAAACAATATTAGAGTCAAAACCGGTTAGCAGCCTTAGAAAGGTTATCGGAGAAAGAATGTCTGAGAGTTTACGCATATCGCCACAGGGAACAATGACTACGCGAGCAGACATGACGGAATTGATATTATTAAAGGATGAATTAGCTGAGCTTGGAAAGAAAGTTACATACACTGACATATTTGTTAAATTAGTAGGTCTTGCCCTTGAGAAAAATCCACTTTTAAATGCATCTATGGAAGATGGCAAACTGGTTTTATATAAATCTGTTAACATCGGCGTTGGAGTAGGAAGCGAAGATGGATTGTTTGTGCCTGTTATAAAAAATGTAGAGCAAAAAAGCCTGATGCAAATATCACAGGAAATTAAAGATATGGCATTAAAAATTAAAGAAAAACGTATTACCTCTGATGAAATGACGGGTGGAACATTTACTATCAGCAACCTTGGAATGTTTGATGTTGATATTATTACTCCTATCATCAATCCACCTGAAGCTGCTATTTTGGCTATCGGAACCACCCGCAAGGAGCCAGTGGCTTTAGAAGATGATAGAATAGTTGTACGCCCCATGACCACTTTATCTCTGACAGCTGACCATGCTGTAATGGATGGAATTCCTGCGGTAACTTTTTTATCAACAATTAAGGATCTCATGAAAAATCCAAAGGAAATTATTAATATTTAGCGGAGGAGGATCATTAGTAATTAAATTCAGTTAAGTCGAAATAAGTCAATCTAAAAACACAATGGAGGTGTAAAAATGAAGTACTCAGAAAGTGAATTGCTAAAATTTTATGAGCAGCTGGTTAGGGGTCGTAAGTACGAAGAAAAAATAATTACTCTGCTTGGACAGGGTAAGCTACAAGGTTTTTTCCACCTGGGGATTGGACAAGAGGCATCACAAGTTGGAGTAGTTAATGCGCTTGGACCAAATGATTATTTAGTGCCAACACACCGATTTCATCCTGGTCTGGTAAATAAGCTTGATTTAAAGAAATTGACTGCTGAGCTTTTAGGCAGAAGGTCAGGTTACAACAAGGGTCATGCTTTCACGTTTCATATTTCCAGTAAAGCAGAACGCATATTACCGGTAAACGGAATGTTAGGAGCAGGAATCCCTAATGCAGTTGGATATGCCTGGGCTTTGAAAATGGATAAAAAGGATTCTGTAGTAGTTTGTGTTTTGGGAGATGGTGCAGCTGCAGAAGGTAATGTGCATGAAGGCATGAACATTGCAGCTAATCTGAATGTGCCTATCGTTTTCTATATTGAAAACAATGGTTGGGCTGTATCTAACCCGTTTAATGAACAGACTAAGATTAAAAACCTTTCTGAAAGAGCGTCTGCCTATGGCATGACGGGAATTACTGTCGATGGTAATGATGTAATAAAAGTTAAAGAAACTCTTGAAGATGCCATTGCTAAAGCGAGAAAAGGGCAACCGAGTATAGTTGAAGCCAAGGTTAGTCGCTGGAGAGGCCATTTCGAGGGAGATCCAGGCTTTTACAGAAATCCCGAGGAGCTTGAAACCGCCTACAAAGAGGATTGTATTAAGCGCATGAAAAATACGTTGCTGGAGCAAGGCATAAGTGAAAAGAAATTTGAGGAAATAGATGAAAAAGTACATCAGGAAATAGAAGAGGCCTTCAATTATGCAGAGAAAGAACCATTTCCTACTGCAGAAGAAATTCTGAATTACGATAATGTATATGCAACAAATCTTGGAGGTGATTTGTTATGAGAATGCTTACTATGAATCAAGCAATTTTGGAAGCCCAAATGGAGGAAATGGAGAGAGATCCAGATGTATTCCTTATTGGAGAGGATGTAGCCATGCTTGGCAGTGCTTTTCAACAGTCTGCTGGTCTATATCAAAAATTTGGTCCTGACCGCGTATTCAATATGCCAGTTGCTGAATCCGGATATGCTAACTTTGGTGTTGGAGCTGCTACGGCAGGCAAGAGGCCTATCGTGGAAATGCAGTTTGGAGATTTTGTCATCATGGCTTTTGATGCGGTTGCCAGTCAGGGTACAAAGGCTCGTTACATGTCGGGTGGCGAACTGAGTGTACCTATGACAGTACGTTGTCCTCAAGGAGCAGGTGTAGGTGGTGGTGCCCAGCATTCCCAGTGTATAGAAGCTTGGTTTATGAACTTCCCTGGAATTAAAATTGTTATGCCGTCAACACCATATGATGCAAAAGGACTTTTAAAGACTGCCATACGTGATAATGATGTGGTGCTGTTTTTAGAACATAAATCTATGATGGGCGTTAAGGGTGAGGTGCCTGAAGGAGAGTACACCATACCTTTAGGCCAGGCACAAGTGGTCAGGGAAGGGAAAGATGTGACGATTATAGCTCTCCAGACTCAAGTATACCAGGCTTTGGATGCAGCAAAGGAGTTATCTAATGAAGGAATCGAAGTGGAGATTATCGACCCCCGCTCCTTAATACCTCTTGACACTAAGACGATAGGGGAGTCAGTAAAAAAGACTGGACGTGTGGTTATTGTGCATGAGGCTCCTAAGAGAGGCGGATTTGGCAGTGAAATTAGCGCTGTCATCACAGAAAAATTTTTCCCATATTTAAAAACACCAATCATCAGAATAGGAGCAGCCAACATTCCGTTGCCATTCGGAATGACTGAACAGTATTGTCTGCCTAATAAAGATACTATTGTGAAGAGTGTTAAAGATCTTTTGAAGTAATACCAGCACCTCAAATAATAGGAAAAGAGGAATGAAAGATGATATCTATTAATTTGGAAGGTAAAAAGGCCATTGTCACAGGTGCAGCAAGCGGCTTAGGAAAAGCTATTGCCTTGAAGCTGGCTGAAGCAGGATGTGATGTTGGAATTGGAGACATGAATTATGAAGGAGCACAAGAAGTAGTCAGACAAATAAAAAACATGAACGTTGCCAGCGTGGCATTCAAAGTTGACACCAGTAATGCAGATGATTTCAACAAGGGTGTAGATGAGGTTGTAAAAGAATTTGGTAAGCTTGATATTATGGTGAATAACGCAGGCATTGGAATCATGAAGCCATTCATGGACTTAACACAACAAGAAATTGATAAATTGGTAGACATAGATCTCAAAGGTGTAATCTATGGCACAAGGGCAGCACTGAAATATATGGTTCCACAAAAATCAGGGAAAATCGTCAATATGTCTTCAGTAGCGGCTAAAATGGGATCTCCTGGGGCAGCGGTTTACGCGGCAGCTAAAAACGGAGTAATTGCATTGAGCAATTCTCTGGCTCGTGAGGCAGCTGAATGCAACATCAATATAAATGCTGTCTGTCCAGGAATCATCAGAACAAATATGTGGGAAACGCAGTTGAAATTAATGACGAATAACGGTGATGACACAGTAAGGGATAAGGTCTTCAATGAGTTTTCAAGCAGTCAGATTCCGCTAAGAAGGCCACAAGAACCAGAAGATATTGCGCATATGGTTGTCTTCTTGGTATCTGACTTGGCTAAAAATATTACAGGACAGACAATAAATGTAGATGGTGGATGTGCAATTCACTGATATTTTCGATTAGGGCTTTGGCTTGGAGTGGTATCAGGTTCAAAGCCCTTTTATCATTATAGGGGCAGGAGATGCCAGAATTGATTAATAGAAATTTTATTGAAAAGGTGAGTAAAATGAATGAACAGATATCTTCAGATATTGCAGTTATTGGTGGAGGGCCAGGTGGTTATGCTGCAGCTATACTGGCTGCAAGGATGGGTGCAAATGTCGTACTAATTGAAAAGAATAAGTTGGGAGGTACCTGTCTGAACGCAGGCTGCATCCCAACCAAAGCACTTTTAAAGTGTACGGATGTTTATGCTTCAGCAGCCGATGCGTCTGCGTATGGTGTAACATACGGTCCTGTCTCATTTGATTTTAAAAAAATCATGTCTTATAAAAACCGTGTAGTAACTCAATTGGTTGGTGGTGTCACTCATTTAGTCAAGGCCAACAAAATAAAGTTTATTTCAGGCGAAGGAAAGCTTATGAATTCCAATACCATTTTGGTGAAGGCAGAAGATGGTTCTCAGGAAGTTCATGCTCAAAACATAATTTTGGCTACCGGAGCAAAAGAAGTGGTTATTCCTGGGTTTGAGCCCGATGGGGAGAAAATATTGAACAGCACTCAAATGTTATCCTTAAATGAATTGCCCAATAATTTGGTCATCATAGGCGGTGGTGTTATCGGTGTTGAATTTGCATCAATTTTTACCCGACTTGGTGTGAAGGTTACTATAATTGAGTTGACTGACCGCCTCATACCCTTGGAGGATGAAGAGCTATCGGAAAATATCAGAAAATTTTTGGAAAAGCAAGGGGTTTGCATTTACACACAAACACTTGCCCAAGGTATTGTCAAGCAATCTAGTGGGGAAATATGCGTTCAGGTAAAACTACCTGATGGTGATTTACAATTGGTTGAGTTTGATAAATTGTTAGTTTGTGTTGGGCGAAAGGCATTGCTGAGTGATGTGGGAGTTATGGAAATTGGAGTTCGTATGAGAAACGGTCATATAGAAACAGATGAACAAATGCGGACTAATATACCAGGTCTTTATGCAATAGGAGACGTTACACTTAGTGAACAGTTAGCTCATGTTGCTTATATGGAAGCTCGTACGGCCGTATTTAATATAATGGGTAAAACCTGTAATGCTGATTATTCTGCTATACCCCATTGCATATATACAAATCCTGAGATAGCTAGCGTGGGCCTCTCAGAGTCAAAAGCACGCGAGCTTCATGGTTCAGTAAAGATAGCTCGTTTCCCATTTGCTGGTAATGGCAAGGCTTTAATCGAAGGGCACAATGAAGGTTTTGTAAAGCTTATCATCAATGAGGAGTCCGAACAAATCATGGGAGCGGCAATAATAGGTCCCAAGGCTACAGAGTTGATTACCGAACTGACCTTGGCTGTACAGAAAAAAATGACAGTCATGGATTTGCTCAATACTGTCCATGCGCATCCTACTCTCTCTGAGGCTTTGGGTGAGTCAGCCTTGGCAGCTGTTGGACTTAATCTTCATTCAATTTAAAAAATAAAAAACATTTATCAATCCAAAAATCATATAGAAGGAGCGTGAGTGTAATGGGTAAGTTTTTACGTGTTAATATGAATGAAAAAAACATTTCTTTAGAGGATATCCAAGAGGAATATACATACTATGGCGGTCGTGGGCTTGTGGCCAAAATTCTGAATAATGAAGTAAATGCAGCTTGCGATGCGTTGGGACCGGAAAATAAGCTGATTGTCTGTCCCGGTCTAATCACGGGCACAATAGCACCCTCATCGGGTAGGCTGTCCATCGGTGGAAAAAGCCCGCTGACAGGGACTATCAAAGAAGCCAATGCTGGCGGTATTGTCGCACAACAGTTGGCTAAGCTGGATATCAAGGCTATTATTATTGAAGGACAACCAGAAATAAAATCTTGGCATATACTAAAGATAAGCAAAGAAAATGTTGAATTGTTGCCTGGAGAAAAATATTCGAACATGAATAATTACCAGCTTAATGATGAACTTCAGAAGGTATACGGTGATCATGTAGGAATCATTTCCATAGGCGGAGCTGGAGAAAGAGGTTATAAAAATTCTTCGATTCAGGTTACTGGTGCTAACAGATATCCAAGCAGGGCAGCAGCACGCGGAGGATTAGGTGCACTAATGGGGTCAAAGGGACTGAAGGCAATCATCTTGGATGTAAAAGGGCCGTTAACAGCACAATATGCTGACAAGGAAAAATTTACTGCAGCTGCTAGAAATTATATACAGGGCATCAAGGATAACCCGGTTTCAGGGCAGGCTATGCCAGCTTTAGGGACTGCAGTTCTTGTCAATATGGTCAACGCTATGGGAGCATTAACTACCCGAAATTACAGCAGTGGAAGATTTGAGGATGCTGAAAGTATCAGTGGAGAAAAACTTGTCGAAATCCAGAGCAAGAGAGGCGGAAAGGTCGGTCATTCATGCCATCCTGGATGCGCTATTAGCTGTTCCAATATTTACAATAATGATAAAGGTGAGTACTTAACATCAGGTATGGAGTATGAAACAATAGCATTAGTTGGAGCCAATTGCGGAATTAAATCACTGGATACTATTGCAGCTATTGATCGGATGTGCGATGACTTCGGACTGGATACTATGGATACAGGAATCACGATAGGAATCTGCATGGAAGCTGGTAAGCTGGCCTTTGGTGATGATGAAGGCGCTCTTGCCTTAGTTCAGGAAATGATTGACGGAACTGAGTTTGGAAAGATTCTAGGACATGGTCCTGAGTATGTAGGTAAAAAACTGGGAGTAAAAAGAATACCTACAGTTAAGGGACAGGGTATGGCAGGATATGATCCGCGTGCTTTGAAAGGCACAGGTGTAACATATGCCACAAGCCCTATGGGTGCAGATCATACTGCCGGTAATGCATTGGGCAATCCCACAGTAGATCCAATTAAAAAGGAAGGCCAAGTTGACTTATCCACAAATTTGCAGGTTGGTATGGCCACCTTCGACAACTTGGGTATGTGTATTTTTGCTGGATTTTGTACTGATGACCCTAAGAATGTCGGTTATCTGCTGGATATGATGACAGCTCGTTTTGGTGGTGAATGGACAGTTGATAGGCTTTTTGGAATCGGAGTACAAACTATAGCCATGGAGAAGCAGTTTAATAAAGCAGCTGGATTTACTGACAAGGATAACCGACTGCCGGATTTTGTATATAATGAGCCAATATCGCCAAGCAATTCTGTGTTTGATTTTACCGATGAAGAATTGAATTTGGCTATACCATTTTGAGATTAATGACTATAGATAAACTGTAAGGGGGAGGATTAAAACTGCTCCCCTTTATTTATTATAAGCAGCGGAAAATGAACATATTATTATAACAGGGGGACTAACAACCAATATGGTATATTATTGTATTAAGCTATACTCAATATTTAGGCTGCAACATAAATACTATAACAGTGAAAATGGCATCGAAATTCAAGGAGAACGAGAAATGAGTCTGAAAGAATTGATTCAGGCTTTGAATATTGACGAAAAGAGTGTTGCATTAATAACGGTTAATGGAGATATAGTTAATGATAGAAATCCTGTAGTAGCTGGAGGTAGTACGGTTTGCATATTCCCAACCTTTCCTAACGGAGGCTGAATTAATGGTAGACAATAAAAATGGATTGTAGTTTAAATATTAAAACATTATTTTGAAATTTATATAATTGAAAATTTCCTGAAATGTATTATAATTTCTAATAGGTGCATGGGATTTGAAAATTTCATTATTGAGATTAATGAGCGTTAATGAGAAAGAGGTGGAAAGCTTGATAGGAGCTATTATTGGTGATATTGCAGGATCTCGTTTCGAATTTAATAATCACAAAAGCAAGGATTTTGAACTCTTTGCTAGTGAAAGTCAAGTAACAGACGACACTATTATGACTATTGCTGTAGCAAAAGCAATTATGGAAACAGAGAAAGAATTAAAACCTGCATTAAATGAAAAGGGAAATAATTATGAGTACAATTCATTGCTAGAAAATATGGTAATTAAATATATGCAGGAAATAGGTCGCAAATACCCAAATTGCGGATATGGAGGCATGTTTAGACTTTGGGTTTTCACAGACAGTCCTGAGCCCTATAACAGCTTTGGTAATGGAGCAGCAATGAGAATTAGCCCGGTGGGACTTGCAGCAAGTACAGAGCAAGTCGCTTGTGAACTATCTGAAATAGTAACTTCGGTTACGCATGATCAAAATGAGGGCATTAAGGGTGCAGAAGCTTCAGCAGTAGCAATTTTTATGGCAAAGAGAGGATTCACAAAGGAAGAAATTAGGCAAAAAATAAATAAAAGTTACTATAAGCTAGATTTTTCAATTGATGAAATAAGGGATAAATATGATTTTAATGAAACCTGTCAGGAAACCGTTCCGCAAGCAATTGAAGCATTTCTTGAATCAACTTCATTTGAAGATGCAATAAGAACTGCTGTTTCATTGGGGGGAGATAGTGATACGCTTGCTGCTATAACAGGCTCTATTGCAGAAGCATACTACGGAGTTCCGGAAGATATAAAAGAAAAGGCACTAACTTACCTGGATTCTGAGCTGCGTACTATTTACGATGAATGGTGTGAGTTTATAGGAGAAAAAAGTGATTCAAATAAGTATAAAGTACTGACAAAATATATTGGGAAATTAGACTATGAACAGTTATATGGAACTTGGATTTGTTTTGGTGAATACGATGGAATCTCAAAGGAACCGATTGGGCTGCCATATGTAAGTTTCAAAGAATTAGTGGACTCGTTTATCAGAGAATTTTATGAATTTTCTGATAATCATCCAGAATACCAGCTTTCAGATTACAGTTCTATTTTGCATAATAATGACATTCAATGGAATAGAAAATCTATGAAAAATGCTGAGACAGAATGTTTGGACGAGCAATGTATCCTATCATTAATAATGGGTGCCATTAGAGCTGAGAGGATTACACGCCATGCTCATATTCAGTAAGGTTCCTAATAAGTATATTAAATAATAATTGATATTATATTTGACGCAGCTATTGGTAAGCAGTTCAAAGGTCTTTTTATAGGTCGAATCAACTATCAATTATTCTTATGAACATACGCTCTTTTTATATTCCAGAGGAGTCATGCCTGTTTTTTTTCTGAATTTTTCAATGTAGTAGCTGGTGCTGCCAAAGCCGCAGTCATAAGCGATCTGGCTGATTGATAAATCAGAAAAACACAAGGAATCTATACTTTTTTCAATTCTATAATCTATCACATATTCAAATATGGTGCATCCCATATGCCGTTTGAATAATCGGCAGCATTCACTGCTGCAAAGATGAACCTCATCAGAAAAATCCTTTAGCGTAAGCTTATCCTTATAACGGTTGTGAATCAACAACAGCAATGATTTAATGCGGTTTTCATCCGTTTCGGATATGGCTCTGTCAACAGGAAGCTTTTGCTTCTGAATCAAAATTATTTCTCTCCATACATTAAGCAAACTTATGAGGATATCAAGCTCATAGCCGTATTCACCTTCCGTATACAGACTATGCACTTTCGATAATAGCAGCAGAATTTGTTTTTCAGAAGTTGTTTCTGGTGAAAAAATGCAGTGAGTAAATGCTGAATTTTGAACGAATGGTCTTATCAGTCTTTGTTCGATGACATTTCCCGGTGTGCCATATAGCAGTGATGGATGCACGTTTATGCATACATATTTGCTGTCCGTAATTTCATAGGGCTTAATCATATGAAGGACATCCTTGTTTATAAAAAAACCTTGCCCGGGTTTTAGCATAATCTCTACATTGTTGACGTAAAGCATAATTCTGCCCGAAACCACATAGCAAAACTGCAGTTCATTGTGCCAATGCCAGTTTACAAACCCCAAGACATTTTTATTAAGCTGTGTTTCATAAATTGCAAAAGGAAAATCCAGACTGCCATGCTGTGTTGTTTCTTTCATTTGCTGATCAATATTAATATCATATACCTGCAAATTATTCACCCCTTATAATTCAAAATCAAAATAGCGATATTTTATAGTCATATTATTATATACGATGCAACTTGCTGTCAATATAATTATATTATGATAAAACAAAAAAGGAGAAAATTAAATGAGCATAAAATTATCAATAAATGAAGAACGATTCCTAAGCCGGCTTAAGGAGCTGGGTCAAACCGGCCGTGAAGGAGACAAGCTCACAAGGCTGGCAGCTTCTGATACGGATAAGGCCGGACGTGATGCAGTGGTTGCTTGGATGAAAGATGCCGGATTGGAAGTTAAAATTGATCGCATAGGAAACTTATTTGGTATTTGGAGCAACCGTGAAAATGAAGGACAATCTCCTGTCATGACAGGGTCACATATTGATACTGTCATTAACGCAGGGATTTATGATGGCTGTTATGGTGTAATTGCCGGTATTGAAGTGATTGATGCGTTGCGCAGTAACGGATTTGTTCCTTCCAGACCGATAGTAGTTGGTGTTTTCACCAATGAAGAAGGTGTGCGCTATGCACCTGACATGATGGGTTCCTTGGTGTATGCTGGAGATCTATCAGCAGATGAAGCACTTTCAACAGTCGGAACTGACGGTACAGTTCTTGGCGAAGAGTTAAAAAGAATTGGTTATTATGGTTCTGAAGAACCTGGATTTTTAAAGCCTCATTCATTCATAGAGCTTCATATAGAGCAGGGTCCCATACTTGACAGCATGAAAATGCCTGTTGGAGCAGTTGAAAATCTTCAGGGAATTTCCTGGCAGCGCATTACAATCGAAGGCGTGGCAAATCACGCTGGAACGACACCTATGGCAATGCGCAAAGATGCAGGGCATGCAGCAGCCAAGGTAATTAGTTTTGTATGCGACAGGGCAAGCAGCTCAAATTCTGTAGCAACAGTCGGATGCATTGAATTTGAACCAAATGCTATAAATGTCATACCTTCAAAAGCAGTATTTACTGTAGATTTGCGAAATCCAAATGATGAGACATTAAAGAAAGAAGAAGCTGCGCTTGCAGATTATCTGAAGGAGATCGAAGTCAGCAAAAATGTTAAAATTTCAACAGAAAGGTTAGTGCGTTTTGAACCTGTCATTTTTGATGAAAGTATAGTAAAGCTGGTTGAGGATGCAGCAAGACAGCACAACCTGCCGTGCAGACGAATAACATCAGGAGCAGGTCAGGACGCTCAGATGATGGCGCGCATATGTCCTACTGCTATGATTTTCGTTCCAAGTGTGGACGGTATCAGCCACAATTCCAAGGAGTTCACACTGGGACCTGATTTGGTTGCTGGAGCAAATGTGTTGATGAATGTGATTGTGAAGCTGGCAGAATCTGAATAAATTGAAAATACAGATTAGGTTGTAAACAGCATGGATAGAAAATATAATAAAACAATGGAACCTATGAAACTACGATTTTAGATATTACAAAGTTGATTTGTGAAATGAAATTAAATAAAATAATTACGGAGGGGACTATTATGGATAATAAGGAACTGTTAAATCAATTGGCTGAGTGGAGACACTATCTGCACCAAAATCCGGAAACAGCTTTTCAGGAAGAGAACACAGCAAGGTTTGTTGCAGAAAAATTAAAAGAAATGGGTTATGACGTTGAAACAGGAATCGGCATGACAGGTGTCGTTGCCAGCTTGACAGCTGGAGACGGTACAGGCGTCATAGGACTCAGAGCCGACATGGATGCAATCAACATGACGGAAAAAGGGGAAGTACCCTATGCTTCCAAGAACTGCGGCAAAATGCACGCATGCGGTCATGACGGACATACCGCTACACTGCTGGGAGCGGCAAAGCTGCTTGCAGAAAGAAAAAATTTCAACGGAACAGTTAGATTGATATTCCAGCCTGCCGAGGAGCCCGGAAAGGGTGCACAGGCAATGATTGATGATGGTTTTTTTGAAAAATTTCCTGTGGATGAAATTTACGGGCTTCACAATATGCCATTTATTCCTGAAGGCACGATCCACACGCGTCCGATGGGAATATTGGCAAGTGAAGATAATTTTGTCATTAAAATCAAAGGCAAGGGCTCCCATGCTTCAAGTCCTCATGTGGGAATAGACCCGCTTGTAACAGCTGCTCAGATTATAGTATCATTGCAGACAATAGTTTCCCGCAATGTTAATCCGTTAAATCAGGCAGTCATATCATGCACTGAGCTGCATACGGACGGAGTTCATAATGCCATACCTTCTAATGTTGAGATTTTAGGAGATACAAGAAGCTTTTCAACTGAAGTTCAAGAACAGATTGAAACAAGGATGAGAAGCATCTGCGAAGGAATTTGTCAGATGAATGGGGCAGAATGTGAATTTGAGTACACTCATGAGTTTGCACCTACAATCAATTGGGAAAAATGCGTAGATGTGGCTGCAAAGGCTGCTAAAAATGTTGTGGGAGAAGACAAGGTCAATACAAATTGCGAGCCTTGGATGGCCTCAGAAGATTTTGGCAACTTCCTGAAACATGTACCAGGATGTTTCGTGTTCCTCGGAAGCGGAAAAGGCGCTGACATTTCTGTAAACACTCCGCTTCATAATTCTCAGTACAACTATAACGACGATGTATTGCTGACAGGAGCAGAATTTTTTGCAGAGCTGGTAAAGGTGCATCTGCCGCAACATTATTAATGAACAAAGTATCTAAAAATAATATGAGAGCCTTCTATGATTTGTATAATTGTAGGAGGTTCTTTTGGTTTATATGCAAATAATTCTTTATTGACCGTTTTATGGTACACTTCATGTGTTAAAGTAATAATATGAGGGATACCATAAATAGTAAAAAAGATACATTATGTCTGAGATAAAGATACCCAGTCCGGACGTAAAAAAGGATGAAAACTATTTAAGTAATACCTTCAAAGATGATCAAGTCCAAAGGGGGATAATGCAAATGAAAAAAGTTGTACTGAATTTAATGGCAGTAATAGTTGTACTAATCTTACTTTCAGGGTGTGGAGGTACGCAGGTAAACTCTGTGGAAAAAACAGACACTGATGCACCGCAAAGAGAAACTGCTTCTGCAGATGAAACTAAGGAAGCTAAAGAAGAAAATGAATCATCAGAAAATAAGGAGCCTGCTGAACAAAGGGTTTATGGTATCGGAGAACGGGTTGTTGTGGATGACACATATGCTATAACAATATTAGGTGTACAAGAAACTGACTACAGGAATCAATTTTCAGAAAAAGAAGTAAATCAGGTACTGATTATTGACTATTTGTACGAGAATTTAAATTTGGCAGAAGATTTGTATATATCTGATATGAACTTCAAATTTGTTGATGCAGACGGAAATATGTGCGATTCATATCCTGCTTTTGGTTTGTATACACCTGAATACACACCTGTCGGGGCTAAAAGCTTAAGCTCGGTCGCTATCGGAACAGTGAGCAATAGCACTGAAGTAAGAGTGTTATACTATGACAATATGTTTGATTCAAAAAGTAAAGCGGAATTCAGGTTAAATGTCGGCGAATATGCATCTCCGGTACTGGAAGGTAAAATGCCAAATTATGAAAATATGTACAATGTTGGAGATATTATTGAAATCAAAACAGAAAGCGGAGATTATACATTGTGCATTGACAGCATAGAGCTTGTAACGGAGAGGAATCAATTTTCTGAACAAGAACCAAAAGAAGTGTATAAAATAGCATATACTTATTCAAACATCAGCCAGGATGATACCTTATACATTTCAGAAATGAATTTCAGGGTTATAGACGGTAATGGTAATATGGCATTTACCTATCCCGGCAATACCGCTGGTTATCCGCAGGAAACCATTAAAGGGGCAAGATGCAGTGCAGAAATGATATTTGGCACTTATACGGAAAGTAACGCGTTGGTACTTTGCTATACAGACAATTTATTTTCTGAAACATCGGATTTAAAAATATTTGTAAATACGAAATAGAGGAGATTGACATGAAAAAGAAATCAAATTTAATCATACTGCTGTGCATGACAATGATTATGATGATAGTTGGATGCAGTAAGGATCAAACGGCTGTGAATGAACAAAACAGTCAGGAAATTCTCACAGAGCAGGCAGATGGGCAAGAAACTTCAAATGAATCAGAAGCAGAAACCAGCGAATCTCAGGGAATTGGAGTTGAAAAAAATCTTCTGACTGTAGATATAACATTGCCTGCTGCTATTGCAGGAGATTTAACGGATTTCAATGAAGAGGAATATTTGTCACAAAACGAAGGTTTAAAGGCAGCTAAGGTAAACGAAGATGGTTCGCTTACTATAACTATGACTAAAAGCAAACATAAAGAGATGGTGGATGAAGTCCAAAAAAGCATTGATGAATCATTCGGGGAAATGATTGAAGGAGAAGACACGCCATACATTAAAAGCATTGATTATACTGATGATTACAGAGAAGTCAGCATAGGTGTAATCAAGGAAGAGTATGAGAATGCTTTTGATTTTACACCATTTATTGTAGGTTTATCAGCCAGCATGTACCAGTCGATGGCTGGTATAGATATTAATACAACGGTTGTAATTAAAGATGCTGCAACAGGAGTTGAAATTAATTCAGTAACTTATCCGGATGCCTGGAATAAGGAATAGATTAAGTATATAAAGTTGATGAGGTGAGAGCCTTCTATGATTTATATAATTGTAGGAGGCACTTCTATTTGAACAATGTTAAAGCATAAATTTTAAATTTATTTAATAATTGAAAAATGTCAGAAATTGTAATATAATTTTTTCAGAAGCAGGGGTTAGGATAATATATTTAAGGATGAAATAGTTCTTTATTGTCCGTTTTATGGTACACCTCATGTGTTAAATTAAAGATATGAAGGAATATAGAATTTTTATATACAGACAATGAGGGGGGCTCATGTCAAAAACATCAAATCAGAAGTTGAAACTCCTGTATCTGTTGAAAATACTGATGGAAAAAACAGATACAGATCATACTCTAACAGTTCCGGAAATGATATTTGAATTAGATAAATACAACATAAAGGCAGAAAGAAAAAGCATTTATGATGACATTGAATCCCTGATATCCTTTGGGATTGATATCCTATGCAGAAAATCAAAGACCTACGATTACTATATTGCCAGCAGGACATTTGAATTGGCAGAATTAAAGCTTCTTGCGGATGCAGTTGCATCATCAAAGTTCATAACTGAAAAGAAATCCAGGGAATTAATAAAGAAAATAGGGAGCTTAACAAGCAGCCATGAAGCCAAACAATTGGTAAGACAGATATATGTAGCAGGAAGAGTCAAGACCATGAATGAAAAAATCTATTACAATGTTGACGTAATTAATCATGCCATAGGCAGCAACAAGCAAATTTCCTTCAAATACTTTGAATATACCATAGATAAGAAAAAAAGATACAGAAACGATGGAATTAAGTACATAGCAAGCCCTTATGCACTTACTTGGGACGATGAGAATTACTATATGATTTCCTACTATGAAAAATACAACGGTATTACTCATTTTAGAGTAGATAAGATGGAAGACATCGAGATTACAGACCAGAACTGTCACACCGAAGATATGAATATCGTTGAATACACTAAGAAAATATTCAGCATGTATGGCGGTGAAGAAGAAACGGTCAACATTCAATTTGACAATTCATTGCTGGGGGTTGTGATAGATCGATTCGGAAAAGAAACTGTAACGTACAAGATCGATGAGAATAGCTTTATGGCAATCTTGACTGTAGAGGTAAGCCCTCCGTTTTGGGGTTGGATATTTCAATTCGGAAATAAAGCAAAGATTATTTCCCCGGAAAAGGTCAGGGAAGAGTTTGTTGAATATATAAATGAGGTTAAGGAAGGGTATTGAATTAAGGCAGTTATAAGTGTTTATACATATCATAATTTGAAGGGGTGTCTAAGGGTGGAATTAATTTACATATATAACATTACTGATTCTGTTTTAAAACAAACAAATATTAATGAGGAACAAAAAAGCAATATTAGCAAGATATTTAGTAAATTGCTTGGTAGTAATGAATTGGGAATTCCGGGGGAAGTTAGAAGGTTTATTGTTAATTCTGATAAAGATTCTAATCATAAGTTATTAAGAATAAAAAATGATTTTTTTAATAAAGATGTGTCTGAAAAACTAACACTACTTTTAGATTCTTTTGCTGATGATCTTCTTAAAGCTGAGTTAGTAGAATCTGATGGAACAATAAGGCGTAATAAAAGGATTACGCAAGGGATGTTGCTTATTAAAATGTTATCAGAAAAAATAATTTTTCTAAAGTTAGAAGAAATCCCGAGTATTGATAAAGACACCTTTGAAATAACAGATTCATTTGGTATCGATAGAAAATACTATAAAGCTGCGATTTATTGTGGAGAAGAAATTAATGTAATCGATAAAAATAAAAACGTGGCAAACTATTGGGTAGATTCGTTTTTAAATATTAAACAGTTGAGAAATGATGCTATAAATACATGCGATTTGGTTTCCGCAATAAAGGATAAAAGAATATTTAAAAAAGATATTTTAGAATCAGAATTAGGAAAAGATATTTATAAATATGCACAAGAATATATTTTTGCAGAGACAAGGTTTGATAGCGATGATATGTATAATATCATTATGAATAAAATTGATAGCGATGAACTATCAAAAGACGACATTTTTATTTCATCTGAATTAAGTAAAATTGACAGCGATTTTATTATTGACAAAAAAATTGTTAGCCACTCATATAAGAAGCGATTACAAGTCAATGATAATATTATTTTAGATTCAAAGGATATTTATACTGCCGTTAAAGCACAACACATAGTTAAAGAAGGTGCATATCTAAAGGTAAGAATAGGAAGTAATCATGAAAGTGAAATTGCTGAAATCTTTGAATTATTTGGATAAGGGTGATTAGTATGAAATTAAGATGGGACATTTCTGAACTAACAATAAATGAAATACCAGAGGAATACTTTGATGATATAGAATGCAAAGAATTAATAAAAAGATGTCGTATAGAAGTTGAAGATGGTAATGCCTGTGTTCGTTTATATCCAAGTAAAACGAGCATTTATATTGCTGATAATAGTAGAATTGAATCGTGTGATGATTTGAGTGAATTTCTACAATATTATTCTACTAAGCAAGATTTAATGACAGTTAATCAATTGTTTATTCCAACAGATAATAAGTGTGCTATTGAAGCGTTGGAAGATTATTCAGATACAAATTTAATATATAGAGATATGCTATCTTCAGTCATTATAGATATACCAAGTGTTAATAAGTCATTGATGAATTTTTCACCTTCAATTTTAGATGAAATTCGTGCTAAACTTGAAAAATATAATAAAGATTTAAATAACGCACTTAATTTTATCATTCAGTTTTTGAGTTTAATACCTATAGCAGATAAAGTCATGTATGATGAAGAAACAAAAACATTTTTATTTATACTTACAGATTTTCAGAAAGAAAAGAAATCCTGTATAAAATTGAAATGGAAAGAATACGAAAAAGTAACTAATACTTTTTTTTATCAATGTTACCTATGGATCACTTCCGATAAAAATAAAGGGATTGACATTGACTTGAAAAGAAATATTGTAAAAAATTATTTGAACAATATGGAAAACTTGGATTTAATTACAACCTTAAGCAGTAATGATATTACTGACATGTTTATTCATTTTGATGATATTCTTAAAATGGTAATCGCAAATAGAACTAAAGAGTATTTTGATAATAAAAGAATGATGAAGGAAGAATTTGTAGGTTTATTTACAAAAAGCAATGAAATATATTCTGATATTGTAAAGAGAATATTATCTCTGATTATAGTTATTGCAGCAGGAATTTATGGTGTTGTTTTTGTTAATGGACAAATATTTGATTGGTCAAAACCAAATAGAGATATGTCAATCTTGTTTATTGTTTTTATGATAGGAGAAGTTTTTGTAGGTTCTTCATTTGTTGCTGATATAGTTTCTTTCCGGAATTATAAAAATAAATTGAAAGAGATATACGGTATTCAGTTATTGATGAATACAAATGAATGGGAAAAAGTAATGAAAACAAGAAGCTATATTTTTCCATCTTTAGCATTGGCACTTGTGATTATTGGTACATTGATAGTGATAAATCATTTCTGGTAAAACAAATATATGGATCTGTGTCAATATAGTAGACACAAGAAGTTTAACTTTTTTGATACCACTCAGGCAGCTTCATGAGCAGCCTGTGGAGTCATATAATTTATAGAACCATGAATCCTTTTACGGTTGTACCAGGATTCAATATATTCAAATATTGCCTTGCGGGCAACATTGAAATCAAAGTATCTGTGATGGTTTACTTCTTCCTTTTTAAGTATGGAATGGAAAGACTCAATGCATGCATTATCATAGGGGTTACCTTTCCTACTAAAGGAATGGATAATTTCTTTTGAGGATAAATAGTCCTCAAACAAACGGCTTGTGTACTGTGTACCTAAGTCGCTGTGCAGAATAATGCCTTTTGTATCTCTAACATTCGTGCAGGCATTTTTAACTGCCTTCACAGCTAATTCTGCGGTCATGGAAGTTCCGTATGCATAACCGATAATCTTCTTGCTATGAAAATCCATAACAGAAGCTAAGTAAGTCCAGCCATCTTTAATGGTATATATGTAAGTGATATCAGTGCACCACTTTTGGTTGATGCTGGTTGTTTTAAAGTCCCTGTTCAAGATATTTTCTTTATCCTCTGATGTAACCTTTTCTGAGTGATAACGAAACTTTTTAACAACTATGGATCTAATGTCCATTGCACTCATATATCTCTGAACACGTTTAATGCTTACCTTTATACCATGATCGGTTAAGATTTTACGGATTTTTGGAGCTCCATACCTGGATTCGCTTTCTGTCCAGATTTGTTTAATCTCAGCTTTTAATTTTTCCATTTCTAGCTGACGTTTAGAAGGTATGCTAACTAAAGCCTTGTAATAAGTGCTTCTCGAAAATTTTAAGGCTTTGCATATAAGTTTTACGGTATATTTTGATTTGTATTTTTCGATAAAAGCAACGACTTCTTTTATCGTTTTCTTGCGAATATGGCGGTAGCTTTTTTTAGAATTTCATTCTCCATCTCAAGTTCAGCAATGCGTTTTTTCATTGCTTGGTAATCCTTAGCGGTCATTTCCTCATTATCAGCGACCTTGACTGGAGTTAATTGTTTAATCCATTTATATATCGTTACTGTTGCTACACCATACTCACTGCTCAGGTAAGCTACTGAGCTTCCTGAATTGTACAAATCTACAATCTGTTGTTTAAATTCATCCGTATAACGGGTACCATTTTTGGACATTGTTTAACACGCACCTTTCATTGTATTTATATTTTATCGTGTTAAACTTTTCGTGTCCACACTTATATATTAACACTAATAGGTGAATACACAATTAACTTGATTCTTAAGAATAAATTTTTTAGGATGTTTTGTTTGGGAAAGAAAACAGATTGACAAATGATTTGCCCAATGGCTAAATTATATTTTTATCAAATATTTAAAATAAATAGTAATGTATAATACACATTATTATGTTACAATTATTAGTGAATATTTATTGTGGAGGTTGCTTTACTAGATGATAACTGGAGAACTAAAGAATAAAATAGACGGGTTGTGGGATATATTTGCAGCTGGAGGATTAACAAACCCTCTTGACGTAATAGAACAAATTACATATCTCATGTTTATAAGAGATTTGGATGATGTAGATAATATAAAATCAAAAGAAAGCTTAATGCTTGGAACAAATTACAATAGTATGTTTGAAGGTGGATATCAGGTTGGAGATAAAAAAATTGATGGTTCTCAACTGAAATGGTCATCATTCAGAGATATTCCGGCAGCAAATATGTATGAAATAGTTCAGCTGGGTGTATTTCCATTTATTAAAACACTTCACGAAGATAAAAATAGCGCCTATTCTAAATATATGGATGATGCCATATTTAAAATTCCAACACCTCAATTACTTTCTAAAATTGTGGATTCTTTGGATGGAATATATGAATTCATCAATAAAGATTTTAAAAAGGATACAAAGGGTGATATCTATGAATATTTACTTTCAAAGATATCAGCGGCAGGTCGTAACGGGCAGTTCAGGACACCAAGACATATAATCCGAATGATGGTTGAATTAATGGCACCAAAACCTCAGGATGTAATATGCGATCCAGCATGTGGTACAAGCGGATTTCTGGTTAGTGCAGGAGAATATTTAAAAGAGAATTATCTTGAAGAAATATTTATGTATGCAGCAAACAAAAAACATTACAACAATGACATGTTTCATGGATACGATATGGACAGAACAATGCTTCGTATTGGAGCAATGAATATGATGACTCATGGCATTGAAAATCCTTGCATTGAATATAAAGACAGTCTGTCAGATCAGAACATAGATACAAACAAATATTCTATAATCTTGGCAAATCCACCTTTTAAAGGTAGTCTTGATTATGATATTGTTTCAACAGATTTGCTGAAGGTTACTAAAACAAAAAAGACAGAATTGTTGTTTCTCACATTATTCCTGCGTATGTTAAAAATAGGAGGAAGATGTGCTTCAATTGTACCTGATGGTGTATTGTTTGGTTCTTCAAACGCTCACAAGGATATACGTAAAGAAATTATTGACAACAATCGCCTAGAAGCAGTTATTTCTATGCCAAGTGGAGTGTTTAAACCTTACGCGGGAGTTTCTACGGGAATACTGATTTTCACCAAGACTGGTCATGGAGGAACTGATAAAGTTTGGTTCTATGACATGGAAGCAGACGGATATAGTCTTGATGACAAGAGAACACAAATTGAAGATAATGATATACCGGATATCATTAAACGCTTCCATAATCTTGATAAAGAAACTGAAAGAAAAAGAACTGATAAGAGCTTTTTAGTAAATAAACAAGAAATAATTGATAATAATTATGATTTATCTATTAACAAATATAAAGAAGTAGAGTATATAGCAGAGAAGTATCCACATCCAACTGAAATTATTAAAGAAATACTTGAAATGGAAGAGCAGATAACCAAAGGTTTGAAAGAACTGGAGGGATTATTGAATGATTAATTCGAATATGAAATTTGTAAAGATAGGAGATATATGTCAAGTTGTATCTGGCTCAACACCAAAGACAAATATAGAAGAATATTGGAATGGTAATATAAAATGGCTGACTCCAGCAGAAATATCGGATGATAGCATTATAATAAATAATACTGAGAGACATTTAACTAATGCTGGATTCAAAAGTGCAAACCTACGATTATTACCTGAAGGTACAGTACTGTTATCATCTAGAGCTCCTATCGGAAAAGTTGCAATTGTCGGAAGCCCAATGTCTTGTAATCAAGGGTTTAAAAATTTAATTTGTAAAAGTGAAATATTCAATTATTATTTATATTATTTTTTAAAATATAATACCAAGTATTTAAATTCGTTAGGGAGAGGAGCAACTTTTAAAGAAATATCAAAAGAAATAGTTGAAAACATTAAAATACCTTTACCATCTATAGAAAATCAAAAGGAAATTGTTAAAAAATTACATATATTGAATCATTTAATTTCAATTCGAAAACAACAAATTAATAAATTAGACTTACTAGTCAAATCCCGATTTGTAGAGATGTTTGGGGATCCAGTTTACAATACCATAGGTTGGAATGTCAAGAATGTTGGTGATCTATGCTTTGTTACTAAATTGGCGGGTTTTGAATATACAGAATATATAAAATATCAAAATTCTGGAGATGTTATCATGATTAGAGGGCTTAATGTTAAAAATAATCGTTTGAAATTGGACGATATATATTATATTGACTCTTCAGTTTCTGATATGTTACCAAGGTCACAGTTAAAAGAAAATGATATTGTAATGACCTATGTGGGGGTGAATATTGGTGATGTTGCGTTGGTCGATGGTTATAATAGATATCATTTAGCTCCTAATGTTGCAAAAATATCTCCTCATGATTTAACAAATTTAAATCCTATTTTCTTCGTATATCTGCTTGCTTTTAATAAACAAAATTTTGCTTCAAATGCAACTAATACTGCAAAACAAGCATTAAACATGGAAAAAATAAGAAATTTACAAATTATGTTACCACCGATAGATATTCAAAACCAATTCGCAGATTTTGTCCAACAAGTTGATAAACAGAAATTTGAATTGCAAAATAGTATGAACGAATTGAACACATTATATAATGCATTGCTACAAAAATATTTTGGTTGAATGTTTCATATGATATACTTCTTCATAAATGATTGGAGTAAAGTATATGAAAGATAATTTAATTACTGATATTGAACAGAATATGGCATTAATCCTTGACAACTGTCAGATGGAACAATTGCACAAAGTTTTAAAACATAGTCTATTTAATTATACTGTTATTGAGGATAGTCAAAATGTAATGCAGGTTGATAGTGAAATAGATTTGACTAAATTGTTTATTTCCGCAAAACGTGTTGAAGGATGTTCAGAGAGATCTATTAAATATTATAAATCTACCATAGAAAATATGTTAAAGATAGTAGGTAAGACAGTTAAACATCTTACTACGGATGACTTAAGAAATTATCTTGCAGATTATCATAAGAAAAGCAAGTGCAGCAAGGTAACAATTGATAATATTAGACGAATTTTATCTAGTTTTTTTTCATGGCTTGAAGATGAAGATTATATTTTAAAAAGTCCTGTCAGAAGAATTCATAAGGTTAAAACCGGAAAGACAGTAAAAGAAACTTATTCTGATGAAAATTTAGAAATAATGCGTGACAGCTGCAATGAATTAAGGGATCTTGCTATAATAGATTTGTTAGCATCTACCGGTATACGTGTAGGGGAGCTAGTTAAATTAAATAAAGAAGACATTAATTATAATGAAAGAGAATGTATTGTGTTTGGCAAAGGTGATAAGGAAAGAGAAGTTTATTTTGATGCAAGGACTAAGATACATTTACAAAATTATATAAATAGTAGAACAGATGAAAATCCAGCATTATTTGTCACTCTTTTAAAACCACATAATCGCTTGCAGATAAGCGGAGTAGAGATACGCTTAAGAGAATTAGGTGAAAAACTGAATATTATAAAAGTTCATCCTCATAAATTCAGGAGAACATTAGCTACTAGAGCAATAGATAAAGGCATGCCAATAGAACAGGTTCAACAACTATTGGGGCATCAGAAAATAGACACAACATTGCAATATGCAATCGTTAACCAAAAAAACGTAAAGAATTCTCACAGAAAGTACATAGGTTAAAATTACAAATCCCGATTTGTTGAGATGTTTGGAGATACACAAACAAATTCAAAGGGCTGGGAAATTTTAAGTTGGAAAGATGTATTTAATACAACAACAGGAAAACTTGATTCAAATGCAATGGTAGAAGGTGGTAAATATCCATTTTTTACATGTGCTAAGGAAAGTTTCTTGATTAATGAATTTGCATTTGATTGTGAAGCATTATTATTGGCAGGAAATAATGCTGCTGGCAAATATGATGTAAAATATTACAATGGAAAATTTAATGCATACCAAAGGACATATGTGTTGACGATTGTTAATAATAATTGGAAATATGAAATATTTAAGTTACAATTAGAAGATAAATTATTATATTTGCAGCAACAATCAAAGGGAACTAATACGAGATATTTAACAATGGGAATACTTAACGGTTTAAACTTTATAAATCCGCCAATTTACCTCCAAACACAATTTGCTGACTTTATCCAACAAGTTGATAAACAGAAATTTGCTAGTGAAAATATTAAAAATGATTTAAAATTAATAACTGAAAGGTAGGCGTAATTTAATGACAAACTTTGATTTTCTAAAAAAAGAACAACAATTTTCAACATTTGCAGATGTTGCTGTTTCTGCTGAAAAGGTTTTTAATATAGATTACGCTACCTCTGTGCTCAATTGCCGAAGGTCAATGGAGTTTGCAGTAAAATGGATGTATAGTGTCGATTGTTCCTTGAATATGCCATACCAGGATAAGTTAGCTACTTTAATAAATACAATTGATTTTAAAGATATAGTAGGTAATAATATTTATAAACGTATGGAATATATACGTATTGCAGGTAACAATGCCGCTCATAATGCAAAGAATATTTCAAAGGATCAAGCTAAGCTTGCGTTGCAAAATTTATTTGTATTTTTAGACTTTGTAGCATATTGTTATTCCAATGATTACACTGAACATGTTTATGATGAAAAATTACTTGAACAAATTCAAGCTGAACCCATAAAAGAACACAATGACATAAATATAGAAAAATTAATCAAAGAAAATGCACAACTAAAGGAACAATTAACAAAACGAAGAGAAGACAGAGAAGAAAAATATAATCAAAAGCCTATAGAACTTTCAGAATTTTCTACTCGTAAGGCATATATTGATGTAATGCTCACCGATGCAGGGTGGGAACGCAATAAAAACTGGATAGATGAATATCCTATTGAAGAAATGCCGAACAATTCAGGATTTGGATTTGCTGACTATGTATTATTTGGTGATGATGGAAGACCAATAGCTGTTATAGAGGCAAAAAAAACATGTGTTGATGTTTCTAAAGGAAGACAGCAGGCAGTACTTTATGCTAATTTTTTAGAAAAGAAATTTAAACGAAGACCGGTTATTTTCTTAAGTAACGGATTTGATACAAGAATATGGCTTGATGGTAAAAAGGGATATCCAGAAAGACAAGTATCCGGAATTTATTCTAAGCGAGATTTAGAAAAACTTTATAATATTTTGGCTATGCGAACTCATTTAGACAATATAAACATAAATGATGACATATCTAACAGATATTATCAAAAAGCTGCAGTTAAAGCTGTTTGTGAAGCATTTGATGATCAAAACAGAAGAAAGGCACTTCTTGTTATGGCCACAGGCAGCGGAAAAACAAGGACAGTTATTTCTATCGTGGACGTCTTAATACGTTATGGATGGGTTAAAAATGTTCTCTTTTTAGCGGATAGAAACAGTCTTGTAACACAGGCAAAAAGAGCTTTTATTAACTTAATGCCTGATTTATCAATTACAAATTTATGTGAAGATAAAAATAATGTAAATGCTAGGGCAGTCTTTTCTACTTATCAAACAATGATGAATTGTATAGATGACTCAAAGGATGAGGAAGGAAACAAACTATTTACTTGTGGACATTTTGACTTAATTATTGTTGATGAAGCCCATAGAAGCATTTACAAGAAATATAAAGATATATTTACATATTTTGATTCACTGCTTGTAGGGCTTACGGCTACACCTAAAGATGAAATTGACAAAAGCACTTATCGAATATTCGATTTAGAAGGCGGAGTACCTACCTATGGCTATGAACTTGAACAAGCAGTTGAAGATAAGTATCTTGTTGCTTATTCAGTTGCAGACACAAAACTTAAATTTATGCAGTCAGGAATTAAATACAGCGATTTATCAGAAGAAGAAAAAGAGGAATATGAAGAAACCTTTGCTGATGAAAATGGTGAAATACCAGAACAAATAGAAAGTAATGCATTAAATGAGTGGCTGTTCAATAAGGATACTATTCGCAAGGTATTAAATCTGATAATTACATACGGTTTAAAAGTAGATTATGGCAATAAGATAGGAAAAACAATTATTTTTGCTAAAAATCATAATCATGCTGAAGAAATATTAAAAGTATGGAATAGTGAATTTCCTGAATATAGGCAGCATTATGTAAGAATAATTGATAATTACACTAATTACTCCCAAAGCTTGATTGATGATTTTTCAGATGTGAACAAGCTGACGCAAATAGCTGTATCTGTTGATATGTTAGATACAGGAATTGATGTGCCGGAAATACTGAACTTGGTGTTTTTTAAACCTGTTTTCAGCAAATCAAAGTTCTGGCAAATGATAGGTCGAGGTACAAGACTTTGTCCGGGATTGATTGATGGCGAGGACAAAGATAAATTTTATATCTTCGATTTTTGTGGTACATTTGATTTCTTTGATATTAATAAAAATGGTAAGGAAGTAATGAGCACTGAAACTTTGCAGGAGAAAATCTTCAATCTTAAGGTTGATATTGTCTATAAATTGCAGGATTTAGAATATCAAACAGAAGATTTAATTCCATTTAGAAAAGATCTGGTACAATATCTTGTTGAAAAAGTTAATGAACTTAATCGTGAAAACTTTGCAGTTAAACAGCATTTGAAATATGTAGACAGCTATAACAAGGTTGAGGATTATAATTCTCTTAATTATGAAGTGACTATGCAATTAGCAGAACACATTGCACCGTTAATCTTGCCTGACAAAAATGAAATATCAGCAATTAGATTTGATAGTTTGTTGTATGGCATTGAACTGGCATACCTAGTCGGGAAAAAAAATAAGAAGGCAAGAACTGATTTAAATAAAAAATTATCAGCATTATCTCATTTTACTACAATACCGGAAATTTCTGCGCAAAAAGAATTTATTGAAAAGCTTATTCATACAGATTATATAGACAATGCAGGAATAAATGAGTTTGAAAACATCAGAACAAAACTGCGTGATTTAATGAAGTACGTTAAATTTGATCCTTATACGAAATATACTACAGATTTTAAAGATGATATTTTAAATATGGAATGGAGAGAAGCAGAACTGTCTAATGATGACTTGAAGAATTATAAAGCTAAAGTAGAGTATTACTTGAAGAAGCATGAAGATAATCTAGTTATTTCAAAGCTAAAAACAAATAAGCCTTTGACTAAGACAGATGTTAAAGAATTAGAAAGAATACTCTGGAATGAAATTGGAACCAAGCAGGATTATGAAAAGGAGTATGGAGACATACCCCTTGGGGAATTAGTTCGTTCAATAGTAGGTCTTTCCGTGGAAGCAGCTAACGATGCATTTTCAGATTATTTAAATAACGCGAACCTAAACAGTATTCAGATTAACTTTGTAAAAAGGATAATTTCTTACGTTATGAAAAATGGAATATTAAAAGACCTATCTATCCTTGGTGAACCTCCATTTAACGAAATGGGAAGTGTCGCAGAGATATTTGATTTAAGCACATGGTTGGGAATCAAAAAAGTTATTGATACAATCAATAGCAATGCAGCTGCGTAAATAAATCTAAAGATTTAATTGTTCAGGAAAATGAGAATTCAATTTTTATAAGATGTTACAACGAGAAACTGCTTTAAAGAATTTTGTTAATCGAAAAGATGTGAGAATTTGTACTGCAAATGTATTATGATGCATAGAGGTCAAAGCACTCTATGTATATTTATGATAAAATTAAGTAAAAGATTTTATAGATATTGAACATTATGGAGGATTTATATGAAAGCTGGAGAAACCAGTTTGCAAAAACTAATGAATGGAGCGATTCAATTTATCGTGCCTATTTATCAACGTACATATAGCTGGACATTTAAGCAGTGTAATCAATTATGGAAAGACATTATTCAAATTACCAATAATAAGAAAGATATGGTCCATTTTATTGGTTCAGTGGTATATATAGATCTTGGAACACCCATAGGAAAACCGCAACAACTGTTATTAATTGATGGTCAGCAAAGACTTACAACGCTTTCTTTACTTCTATGCGCTTTATCAAGACACATTGAGAAAAACAACCTTGAACAAATTATTAATCCTAATAAAATAAAAAATTACTTCTTAATAAATAGTGAGGAGTCGGGTAATGACAAATATAAAATATTACTAACAGAGCAGGATAAGGATACATATGTACGTATCCTTGAAGGTACTGAAAAAACACTTCATAATCCATCGGAACAAATGTTAAGAAACTTTGATCTTTTTACAAACATTATTGAACAAAGTGGTGAAAGCATTGAAACAATCTATGAGGGAATAAATCGTCTTATGCTGGTTTCAGTTGCTCTTGATAAGACGCAAGATAATCCTCAATTAATTTTTGAAAGTATGAATTCCACAGGTAAGGATCTATCACAAGCAGACTTAATAAGAAATTATATATTAATGGATCAATCACCTGATATGCAAACCAAACTTTATACAACATATTGGCGTCCAATGGAACAAGGGTTTGGTCAACAGGGATATACTGACTATTTTGATTTGTATATCAGAGATTTTCTTACAAGTCATAACAGTAGCGGTCGTATTTGTAAGATTAATGAAGTATATGAAGCATTTAAACAATATCATAAAAGTGGAATAACTGCTGAACAGTTGCTTAATGAAGTATTTATTTATGCTCAATATTATATCCGTATCCATTTGGGGAAAGAAGATGACAATGAACTTAAAATATTATGGGAACAAATTCGACTACTTGATGTCAGTGTCTGTTATCCATTCCTGATGCGTATATATAATGATTATGAAAACAAAGTTATAACTAAATCTGATTTTATTACAATAATTAAAGCAACTATTAGCTATGTTGTAAGACGTGTAATTTGCGAAATTCCTACAAACTCATTGAATAAGACATTTTCTACGTTTTATCAAAAAATCAAAAAGGACAAGTATGTTAGTAGTATCCTCTGTGAGTACGTTGTTAAAGATTCTTACAGGGTGTTTCCAACTGATGATGAATTTAAAGTCAAGTTTATTAACAAAGAAATATATAAATTACGTATAAGAAATTATATTCTTGAATCTTTGGAAAATAGAAATCATAAAGAACCGATTAGTATTATTGAAAACGGTTATACAATTGAACACATAATGCCACAAAATCCAAATTTAAATTCTGATTGGAAGAACATGCTTGGACCAAATTGGAAGGAAACACAAAAAAATTTGCTACATACTATTGGCAATTTAACATTAACAGGATATAACAGCGAAATGAGTGATAAACCATTTAATGTTAAACAAACCATTGAAGGCGGATTTAAAAAAAGTCATCTACGCTTAAATTATAATTTAGGTGATTTGCTTAAGTGGGATGAACTTGAAATCAAAGAACGTGCTGATGATCTTGCTGAACAAGCTATTAATATTTGGGAATATCCAAATGTATCTCAGACAGAAATAGATTTTTATACTAAATCTGAAAAGAAGGAAAATACTTATACGTCAATAGAACATTACCCACATATGTCTGATCCTATTAAGACAATTTACAATGAATTGGACAGGAAGCTACTTAACCTTGATACCTATATTTTTAAGGAATATAAAAAACATTATATTGCATATAAGAATGAAACCAATTTTGTTAATATAAAACCTTCAAGAGATGAGTTAACAGTTGCGTTTAATATTCCATTTGAAAATATTAAAGATGACAAAGGCTTGTGCTTAAATTATACTGGTATCGGAAATTTTGCAAGTAATGATGTGCTCCTAAAAGTTGATGAAACATCTGACTTGAGTTATGTAATAAATATAGCTAAGCAAGCCCTAAATTATCAACATGGAGATGTATATGTGGACAATGGTGTGCAGGAATATACAGAGGAATACTATGCTACTTTTGGAGTAAGTCCTGAGGGTAAGGCATGGGAGGATGCTGTCAAATATGGATTCATTTCAGCTGATGGAGGAGCTTGGTATACTAAAAGTTTGCAGCTTCTTAGTATAGGTGATCGTGTTTGGGTCTATGTTCCTCAAAATGGATTTGCTGGAGTCGGAATTGTTGCTGAAGAATCACAGCCAGCTAAAACTGCAACATTTGAAGTAGGTAGCAACAAAGTTAAGTTTATTGACTTGCCACTTTTAGGACATTATGGAACAGATACATCTGATGACAAACAAGAATATTTAGTAAAGGTAGAGTGGATTAAAACATTTGATTTAAAAACTGCGATTTGGGAAACTGGTTTCTTTGCTAATCAAAACTCTGTATGTCGGCCACAAACTGATAAATGGAAATATACTGTCGAATGTTTAAAAAGGGAATGGGAAATTGAATAGAGTTATATTAATATGTGTTGTTTTCTAAAATATAAGTAATCCAGGTAGGAACAATTGAATTAAAATAGAGCTGCTTGCTAAGAGTTGAGGACAAATATGACAAGAGCTACTGGTTGTACCTGGATGTGTTGAAGGAAAACCACATTAAGCTCCCTTGATAAATTTCTGAGGAAGATATGGCTTGAGTGCTGCGGAAATCTAATGGGATAAACTTGAAGATGACGGATCGGTATTTTTAATGTTACAAATTCAACTCGTATGGGCGTCTGCGGATATGAAGGCGTATTGGACGTCTACGAATTTAACGTTGATAAACTAAAGAAGAAATAGAAAGAAAGGTTGTTCATTCTTGGGCAAAAGAAACAGTACAGTTTTGTTTAATAGTTTAGCTCGCATATATGGCCTGTTTTATGAAATTCAGAAAAAGCGGTTTACCCAGGTTATAGGAATTGTAAAAAAAGAACTGGATATAAAAAAGTTCAATACAATTCTCGATGTGGGGTGCGGAACCGGTGCGTTATGTTCTGTTATGCATGATATGGGGCTTAATGTAACCGGTATAGATCCGGCTGAAAAAATGCTGAATATTGCAAGGGGAAAACCTGAAAACAAAGGTATCAGATTTACTCAGGCCAACATTCTTGAACGGCTGCCTTTTGAGGATAAATCTTTCGATGCTTCAATTGCTTCGTATGTGGCTCATGGCATGGGAAAAGAAGAAAGAAAATTGATTTACGCTGAAATGATCCGAGTGAAATTATAGGACTTGGAGAAATCCAGTAATATTAATGGTTTGCAGGCAATCAGCAAGTAGTATTTACAACAAAATTATGAATTCAGCAAATGCTGGGAACATCGTGCAAATTATGATATAATAAGGTAAATTGTGGCTAAGTCCTTAATATTATAAGGAGGGAAAGAATGATTTTTACACTTGATGCAAGAGGAAATGTTTTATTACCTGTTATGGTTAGTACTTTAAATCTGAATAATGAGCAATGCACTAAAGTCGTTCTTGGTGAATTTACAGAATTAAAAAAGAAACTGCAAGTTAAAGGAATAGAATATTCAAAATTAAAATCGGCATTAACCCCAGTGCACAAGGATAAAAAAGAAGCAGCTTTCATTTTTGACAGCAGTTTAATCGAAAATTGTTGGTATGGAAATGTGGTCTTCAAAAGTTTATTGCCAGCATTAAACAAGGAAAGTACGTATAGTATCCTTTGTGGAGATATTATAGCAGACAGAATCCCACTGGACATCAGTAAGGAAATAATTTTTGAGAACTTGGTACAATTTCACTCCACGGTTTTCAAGCATCCTATTCAATATTATGTCATTTATATCAACAACTTATCAGATGCACAACTAGAAGCAATCATTGAGGCATTGAGTAGTCAAGTTTTTTTCGTGGGATATGTGGATATGACTTTTTCCAGTAGATTAAAAACAATTCTGGCATACTCTTTGGTTCATTTAGGGATAAAATATCAAGACACGATGATACTCCAACATGAGGCTGATAGAGAAGATGATGAAAACATAAACAACTGTGGTTATGATTTCGAAAATTATGGATTCTCGGTAATAAGCATAAATGATATGTATTTCGGGCTATTTCTATCGTATAAAATAGAAGCACTCTTTGCAGATCCGGAAGATTTAAAATATTCGATGAATGCTATATATTCTAATGTGACTTCGGCTTTTGAGTTACCTGTATCAGTTGTCGAGAAAAAACTGCTTTATTTAAAAGAAAAGAAAGCAGCTATTATGGAGAAGTTGGGCCTTCAAGACTATTCCACAGAAGAACTGGCACATTTAATAAGAGATTGCATTACGAAAAGTTATTTTTATAACTTGGAGTATTTAGAAGAATATAATGTACCTAAATTCAATATCTCTCTGGAATTAAAAACAGTTGAAGGTAAATTGCGCAAAGTACTAGTCGCATTAAAGTATTCTCCATCCAATATGGGGCTAGAGCTAATAACTATGTATTAGAATTTTGTTTAAAGCCATTATCAAATTGTACCATATATATAGCGCTGTCATTCACCTCGGCTTTCGAGTGTCTCTATAGGACTTGCTTCCTACAAATGCTCATTAATATACGTAAATGAGAAGGGTAACAAAATCCAAGGTCATAATATATGATTATAATGAAAACAGATCTCTAGTGACGACTATCATTGAATGGCTTGAAGGCGGAGATTATTTCAATTTTATAAAGCATGCTGAATCCGAAATGAGAGAGTGTTTTTCTGATGTAAAGGCCGTGCATTTGGATGTTCGGGTTACCTGGTATGTTTGCGAAGTAGAGGATTGCCATGGATAAAAAGCCATATTTGAACTTAATATTGACGGTGACTGTCATATTGCTTATAACATTTGTCACCACAATGATAAACCAGGTTGCACAGCTCGTAAATATGACTTCAAAGCTTCATCCTTACTTTGGAATATTCGTGCTTGTTATTTTTACAGCATTAGGACTGGTAGCACTAATTTCAATAACATTGATTTTGATTAAGCTGGATAAGCCTCTGGTAATGCCTGACGAAAGCAACAAGGAAGAATATAAGAAGTACATCAAGTACTCTAATCAGGAGCTATTCTTAATTATTTAACTTGTAAATATGTATGCTTTCAGTTAGACTTGATAAGTGAAAATAATTAGAACGGATATAGTATATGAGCAGAAATTTGGATTTAAGAGAAGGTAAAATACGCAGTACTTTAGTTAAACTTGCTTTACCGATTATGGGCACGTCATTTATACATATGGCATACAATTTGACCGACATTATGTGGCTTGGAAGACTGAGCACTGGAGCAGTAGCTGCAGCAGGAACAGCCGGCTTTTTCCTATGGTTCGGAGCATCCTTAGTAATGATTACACAGGTGGGAGTAGGCGTTAATGTAGCTCAATATATTGGCCGCAATGATCCTGAAAGTGCTAAAAAATATATTTCCAACGGATTTCAACTGGATACATTCATAGCTTTATTGTATTCTTTGTTCCTGTTTTCATTCAGGCATAATATTATAGGCTTTTTCAATTTGCAAGATTCTGACGTAATTCGAATGGCTACGGAATATTTGACTATAATATCCATGGGAATAATTTTTCATTTTCTGAATCCGATTTTTTCAGCTGCGCTTAACAGCACCGGAAACAGCGTTACTCCATTTAAAGTAAATACTATAGGCTTAGTTGCCAACATTATACTTGACCCGCTGTTAATTTTTGGTGTTGGCCCCATACCTCAATTGGGTATAAAGGGAGCAGCTTTAGCAACAATAATGTCTCAATTTGTTGTTACAATATTATTTGTAATTTTGGGTAAAGTTTATAATAATATTTATTCCCACGTATCATTGCTTTCAAAGCCGGATATGAAAATTGTGAAAAATATTATGAAGCTTGGAGTTCCTCCATTTTTGCAGACAGGATTGCACGCTGTAATCAGCATGATTCTTGCTAAAATAGTTGCTCAGTTTGGTCCTGTGGCTGTAGCTGTACAAAGCATAGGTTCTCAAATAGAATCTATTTCATGGATGACATCCGAAGGATTTTCATCATCAATATCAGCATTTGTTGGACAAAATTACGGTGCTAAAAAGCTTGAACGAATTAAGGATGGCTATAAACAGGGTATACAAATTTTGGGCGGCATCGGTATTTTTACATCTTTGCTGCTGATATTTGCTGCTAAATTCTTGTTTGCAATATTTGTACCCAATGATCCGGTTGCCATACGGGAAGGCATTATATATTTAAGAATTTTAGGGTTGTCGCAATTTTTCATGTGTATTGAAATTGGAACGATAGGAGCCTTCAATGGTCTGGGTAAGACATTGCAGCCAACTGTTAACGGTGTAGTGTTTAATGCATTGAGAATTCCATTTGCTCTTATTCTTAGTTCTACGTTATTAGGATTATCCGGTGTCTGGTGGAGCATCAGCATATCCTCAATAATAAAAGGAATAATTTTATTTACATGGTTTAGATTTGTTCTTGCAAAATTAAAAGTATGATTTCCTTGATAAACTAAAGAAGAAACAGAGGAAGGTGGTTCATTCTTGGGCAAAAGAAACAGTACTGTTTTGTTTAATTCCATAGCTAAAATATATGGTCTGTTTTATGAAATTCAGAAAAGGCGGTTTAACCAGGTCATAGAAATCGTGAAAAAGGAGCTGGACATAAAGCAGTTCAAGACTGTTCTTGATGTGGGATGCGGGACAGGTGCCTTATGTTCGGTTATGAATAATATGGGAATAAGCGTGACCGGTGTTGATCCGGCTGAAAAAATGCTTAATATAGCCAAGGATAAGCCTGAAAACAAGGAAATCGTATTTACTCAGGCAAATATTCTGGAAGGGCTGCCTTTTGAGGATAAATCTTTTGATGCATCAATTGCCTCCTATGTGGCTCATGGCATGGGAAAAGAAGAAAGAAAACTGATGTACGCTGAAATGAAAAGGGTGACAAGATCCAAGGTCATAATCTATGATTACAATGAAAACAGATCCCTTGTGACTACCATCATTGAATGGCTTGAAGGCGGAGATTATTTCAATTTTATAAAGCATGCGGAGTCTGAAATGAGAGAGTGTTTTTCTGATGTTAAGGCTGTGCATGTGGATGTTCGGGTTACCTGGTACATTTGTGAAGCGGAGGATTAACATGGATAAAAAGTCGTATTTGAATTTAATGTTGACGGTGACTGTCATATTGCTCATATCGTTTGTGACCACAATGATAAACCAAGTCGCACAGCTTGTAAATATGGCTTCAAAGCTTCATCCTTACTTTGGGATTTTTGTGCTTGTTATTTTTGCTTCTTTAGGTCTGGCGGCAATGATTTCAATAACGTTGATTTTGTTTAAGCTCGATAAGCCTCTGGTTATGCCGGACGAAAGCAATAAGGAAGAATATGAGAAGTACATAACAGAATTTAAAAAGAGGCTCATGAAAAACAAGTACCTGAAAAAGATCCGTTATGAATGGGATGACAGCAAATCGAACCTTGAATCAGTCAATGATGCATTGAAAGAAATAGACATGGAATCGCAAAGATTGATAAAATTCAGCGCCACCGGAGTGTTCACAACAACAGCTGTTTCTCAGAACGGGTCTCTTGATGGAATTTTTGTGTTTATGGCTTCCTTAAAGCTCGTATGGAAAATAGCTTCGCTGTACAACCAAAGACCTGTATTGAGTGATGTGGTCAGGCTTTATACAAACGTATTCGGCACTGTTTTGGCAGCTAGGCAAATTGACGACCTGGACATTGTGGCAGAACAGCTGGGACAAATCCTTCCTGCTGTTGTCACCGGAGCACTTGGAAGTGCAGTACCGGGTGTGAGCTTTATCACATCCCTTGTGGCGGATTCCATATTGGAAGGCACCCTGAATACGCTGCTGGTATTAAGGGTTGGGGTGCTGACACAATATTACTGCAGAAGCATCACAAAGACTGAACCTAAGAGGCTTGCGAAAACTGCAACTGTACAGGCATGTAAGATTTTGGGCGAAATCATATCTCATGATCTTAAATCGATAATCGGGGTGTGGTCAAAGGCGGTATTGAAGTCCATCATTAAAGCTCCGCGCGGCACAAAGGAATACTTAATGGGAAAATTCAGCTCAAGGACGAAGACAACTGAAGATGAAGTCGCTGTTACCGACAATGACCAGTACTAAAGCTGATTGTAAGGTATAGCAAAATGAAAAATAATATTGCCGGAGGGAACAAATGAAATTAGTGATTCATGATTTAGAAGAAAAAAATTTTAGAAAAATCAAACTAAATTTGGATGAAAGTGTTAAAGTTATTTCAGATGATGGTACAATTCATAACTGTGTAGGTTGCTTTGGATGCTGGGTAAAAACTCCGGGAGAATGTGTAATACAAGATAAATATTCTGACATGGGAGAATTATTGTCTAAGTGTGATACGGTAAACATAATCAGCAAATGTTACTACGGAGGATACAGCCCGTTTGTAAAAAATGTACTCGACAGAAGCATTTCGTATGTACATCCTTATTTTGAAATAAGAAACGGCGATATGCACCACAAGAGCAGATATAACAATCGCTTTAAATTGCAGGTTATATTTTATGGTGAAGATATTACTGAAAATGAAAAACAGACTGCAGGAAAGCTGGTTAAAGCAAATTCCATCAATTTGAATTGCAATGACTGCGGAGTTTCTTTTGTTCAAAATATTGAAGAAATGGAAGGGCTGAGTATATGAGAATAGCATTGATAAACGGAAGTCCCAAAGTAAAAAGAAGTGCTTCGGAAAATATTTTAACAGCATTAAAAAAACTTTTTGCAGAAAGCGATACAGTTTTAGAGTTTAAATTAAGAACACCGACATTAAGCAGCAGGAAAATAGAGGAAATATCTAAATGCAACGTTTTAGTATTTGCATTTCCTTTGTATGTTGATGAAATTCCATCTCATTTAATAAATTGCCTTTATCAGATAGAAACATATCTTAAAGCAAATGCTGATAAGGATATAACAGTCTATGCATTAGTGAACTGCGGATTTTTTGAAGGAAGACAGAATTCAACAGCACTCGAAATGATGGAAAACTGGTGCAAAAAAGCAGGAGTTTCCTGGGGACAAGGCATAGGCATCGGCGGAGGCGGAATGTTATCCGGGATGACAAATGTTCCGGATGGGCAAGGTCCAATGAAATGCATGTGGAATGCTTTAAATGTTGTGGCAAACAATATAAAAAATTGCACCAGTTCAGAAAATATATATGTCTCACCATCATTTCCAAGATTTGTATATAAATTAGGGGGAAATGCAGGTTGGCGTAAGCAGATACAAGCCAACGGACTCAGCAGGAAAGATTTATTTATAAAGAAGTAGCTAGATTAATTATAGAGGTGAAGATAATATGGCCTTAAAGTTAGATGACAAACTCGTAGTCGGGATATCATCTCGTGCATTGTTTGACTTAGAGGAGGAAAATACCATATATGAAAGGGAAGGACTAAAAGCCTACTCTGAATATCAAATTGAACACGAAAACGAAGTTTTAAAACCTGGTACTGCATTTCCACTTATTAAGGCACTGCACAAATTGAATGCAGATAGCAGGCACCTTACTGAAATAATAGTAATGTCGAGAAACAGTGCTGATACAAGCTTGAGGATATTTAACTCAATTGAACATTATGGATTAAATATAAGCAGAGCTGCTTTGTCCGGTGGCGGTCAAATTGCTCCATACCTAAATGCATTCAGGACTGATTTGTTTCTATCAGCTAATGAGGAAGATGTTCAGGAAGCTATTAATGTGAATATTGCGGCTGGTATTATATGCTCGCATACGAATTTGCCGCTGGACCCAAATAAAGAAATCGAGCAGATAAGAATTGCATTTGATGGTGATGCAGTAATATTTTCGGACGAATCTGAAAGGATTTATCAGGAGCATGGTTTAAAGGCTTTTGCAGAGCATGAGCATAAAAATGCTCAAAAGCCTTTGCCTGAAGGGCCATTCGCAAAACTCCTAAAAACGCTTTCGATTGTGCAGCAGCAGTTTCCTGAAGAAACAGTCCCAATTCGAACAGCATTAGTAACTGCAAGAAATGCACCTGCACACGAAAGGGTAGTTCGTACGCTGCGTGCATGGAATATAAGAATTGATGAAGCATTTTTCCTTGGAGGCATCGATAAGAGCGAAGTACTCAAGGCCTTTGGCGCTAATATATTTTTTGATGACCAGACGTTACATACAGACCCGGCTTCAAGACTGGTTCCAGCCGCTAGAGTACCCTATAAAATGCAACAGTAAATATTTATGTTTTGACATCATGCATTCATTTTAGCAGGACGGATGCCACCCAATCATTCCATATGGTATTGTAAATTCCACAATGCCCGTAGAATAGGGGGCTATGTCATATTGCTGATAATATATGGTCATGCCACAGGGAGTTAAGTAGTAGCTGTCTGGATTGAAGCTTGTTATAATCAAGTTTTGATAATCTTCAAAATAAATACCTGGATTTTCATCTAGATTTTGTTCTGCCTGTCTTGTTATTTCATTTATCAATAAATTCATGTAATTTGTTCCTTTGTAAAAATAGCAGTACATTGGAATATATGTCCCTTGGCAGGTTTCCCAGGTATCAGAACTTCTAAGGGTACTACCGTGGGCTCCGCCTGTAAATTCATATTTGTCTTTGTAAAGACTCAGGAAGCAGTTTTCATTGTACGTCACGTTATATTCCATAATTGCTTCATTAACATGAAATGGGAAATTGTTGGTTTGAGAATCGTGATAATATTCAACTGCATTTTTGTACAAGGTTGTTGAAACATAATCATAATATTCTTTAATCTGTTTGTTTATCATGTTGTTAATATTGTTTTCAGCTGACTCGTCATGAGGCGTTTTTATCCTTGGATACCTAATAATTAGTGTTAGAATTACAATGCCATCATATTCAAAGCTATGTTTGAATTCTCTCATATTGATGATTGCGGTGCACCTAGGTCTTTTCATATACATCCCTCCTGCCCCATATTATGCTATAGATTAAAAAGAGTACTATAATATATTGAGCACAAAAAAGGCAAATGTGTACTAAGACGACATATGCTTAATGAAATATCACGCATTACAATTGAAATGATCATCATTTAAGAAGCGGAACATATGCGTTTCGGGAAACTATTTTATTTTAATTAGAAAATATTGTATGTTTTGATAAACTATGATAAGATATCGCTTGATATGCTTAATTAAATAAAAACAATGGGGAGAAATGTAAAACAATGAAAAAATCAATGATTAAAAGTGTTTTCTTGGCAATTGCTTTCATTTTTGTTTTGACTCAATCTGTTTTAGCATCGGAAAGCGGATCTTTTTCTGATATGCCGAATGATTGGTCAACAATTGCAATTGAAAACGCTATCTCAAACGGACTTTTAAGTGGTGACAATGGTAAAATAATGCCGGGTGAAAATCTTACACGTGCGCAGATGGCAGCAATCATAGTCAGAGCTTTTGGAACAAATGAAAAGACTTCATTAGCATCTTTTAGTGATATTTCCGATAAAGACTGGTATTATGAATCAATGGCAAAGGCAGTACAAATGAAAGCATTTGTTGGTAACGGAGATAAGCTGTATCCCAATAGCAACATTACTCGTGAAGAAGCATTTGTCGTTCTTGCTCGAGCATTTAAGTTATCTGGAAGCAATGAAAGTTTTCTGGACAGTTTTAAAGATAAATCTATTGTAAGTGACTGGGCAAAAGATTGTGTATCATCCCTTGCAGCGGAGGGATATATTTCAGGCTCTGAGGGCATGATCAATCCTAAAAAGAACATTACAAGAGCTGAATTTGCTCAGCTTATGGACAACATATTACAAAATTACATAGTAAAATCAGGTGCATATACAGATGATTTTAACGGCAATGTTATGATCAACAGACCTGATGTAATCTTAAAAAACATAACAATAAACGGTGATTTGGTTATTGGGGACGGTGTAGGCGACGGTGATGTGACATTAGACGGAGTAATAGTAACCGGTAAAGTTTTAATTCGTGGTGGCGGTATAAATTCAATTAAAATAGTTGGTGATTCAAGTATAAGAAATATCGTTATTGCACGTGTTGACGGCCAGGTTAGAGTTTATTCCGGTGATGGAACAGAAATTGGACAACTTATTGCGGATGGATATGATGATGTTATAATTGATGGTAAAATAGGAAATGTGACTGTTACAGCTCCCAATGTTACCGTGACTGCAGTCAATGCAGATGTTAGAACGGCTTTAATCGAAGGTGAAAACTCCAATATTATTTTTGCATCTGGTTCAAGTGCAGACAAAGTAATAATAAATGCTGCGAATACTACTGTAAAGGTTGAAGGATCAGTTGCTAAGATTTTGGCAAATGGTACAGGTGCAGTCATAGAGGGAAAAGGTAATGTGGGATCAGTTGAAGCCAATGCAGATGAAATTGATATTACAACTCCTAATACCAAAGTTACGGCAAGTAAGGGTACAACTGGCATTACTGCAGGTGGCGTAGAAATTAGCAGCGGTTCAAGTGCAACAACAAACACTAACGGCACAGGAATTATAACAAATAAAGGCAGTTCTGCAAAACAGCTTACTATTTCAGATCCTACATTGAATAAATCAAAAACATACGACGGAAGTACAACAGCTGATGTTACAGCAGGTACATTAGTCGGTGTTAATGATGGAGATGTTGTAACAGTAAATGCTTCAGCTTCCTATGACACTTCTTTAACAGGCACAGGCAAAACAATAACAGTTGTTTATACTCTTGGTGGTAAAGATGCTAGTAAATATGTTAAACCATCAGACTATTCAGTTAATGATGGTGAAATAACAGCAAAACAACTGACAGTATCAGCAGCTTCATTAATAAAAACAAAGACCTATGACGGAAGTACTTCTGCATCAGTGAGTGCTGGAACATTGAGCGGAGTTGTTGGTGATGATGTTGTTACAATAACTGCTGTTGCAAATTATAATACTTCTTCAGTAGGTACAGGAAAAACAATAGTAGTTGAATATACTCTTGACGGAGCAGATATAAATAATTATATCAAACCTATAGACTATTCCGTTATAGGCGGTGAAATAATTGCAAAACAACTGACAATATCAGACCCTGCATTGAATGCGACAAAAACATATGACGGAAGTACTTCAGCAGCGGTGTCTGCAGGAACACTAAGCGGAGTTGTTGCTGTAGATGATGTAACAGTAAGCTCTGTTGCAGAGTATGATACTTCTATGGCAGGCACAAACAAGACAATAACAGTTGTTTATACTTTAGGTGGAGCAGATAAAAATAACTATATTAAGCCGGCAGACTATTCTATAACTGACGGTGAGATAACAGTAAAACAACTGACAGTGACAGCTCCTTCATTGACAAAAACAAAAACATATGACGGAAGTAAAACAGCAGCAGTGACTGCAGGAACATTAGACGGAGTTGCCGCCGGAGATGATGTGACAGTGAGCGCTGTTGCAGAGTATGATACCTCTTCAGCAGGTACAAACAAAACAATAACAGTTGTATATACTTTAAGCGGAACAGATAGAAACAACTACATTAAGCCGGCAGACTATTCTGTTACTGACGGTGAAATAACGGCAAAACAATTGACAGTGACAGCTCCTTCACTGACAAAAACAAAAACATATGACGGAAATACAACAGCAGCAGTGGCTGCAGGAACATTAAGCGGAGTTGCTGCCGGGGATGATGTTACAGTAAGCGCAGTTGCAGAATATGATGCTTCTTCAGCAGGTACAAACAAGACAATAACAGTTGTTTATTCCCTTTTAGGTGAAGATGCCGGAAAATACAGTAAACCATCAGACTACATTGTTACTGACGGTGAAATAACAGCAAAACAACTGACCGTAACAGCACCTTCATTGACAACAACAAAAGCATATGACGGAAGCACAACAGCAGCTGTCACTGCAGGTACAATGAGCGGCGTTGTTGATGGTGACGAAGTAACAATAAACGCTGCTGCAGATTATGATACTTCCACAACAGGTTCAGATAAAACAATAACAGTTGTATATACTCTTGGCGGAGCAGATAAAGATAACTATAATAAACCGTCAAATTATTCTGCTGTTAACGGTGAAATAACAGCAATACAATTAACAGCAACAGCTCCTTCATTGACAAAAACGAAAACATATGACGGAAATACAACAGCGGCAGTGACTGCAGGAACATTAAACGGAGTTATTGCTGGTGATGATGTAACAGTAAGCGCAGATGCTGATTATGATGCTTCAGCAACAGGCACAAATAAAACTATTACAGTTGTATATACTTTAGGCGGAACAGATAAAGACAACTACATTAAACCAGTAGACTATTTTGCTGCTGACGCTGAAATAACAGCAAAACAATTGACAGTGACAGCACCTTTATTGACAACAACAAAAGCATATGACGGTAGTACAACAGCAGCGGTGACTGCAGGAACATTAAACGGAGTTATTGTTGGCGATAATGTAACCGTAAGCGCCACCGCTTCCTATGATACATCAGAAAAAGGAACTAACAAAACAATAACTGTAGTTTATACTCTAGGCGGAGCAGATGCCGGCAAATATATTAAACCAGCAGACTATTCAGTTACTGTGGGAGAAATAACAGCTAAACAACTGACAGTGACAGCTCCTTCATTGGCAACAACAAAAACATATGACAAAAGCACAACAGCAGCAGTGACTGCAGGAACATTGAGCGGGGTTGTTGATGGTGATGATGTAACAGTTAGTGCTTCAGCTTCATATAGTACTTCTTTTGCAGGCACAAACAAAACAATAACCGTAGTTTATACTATTGGTGGTGAAGATGCCGGCAAATATATAAAACCAGCAGACTATTCAGTTACTGTGGGAGAAATAACAGCTAAACAACTGACAGTAACAGCTCCTTCATTGACAAAAACGAAAACATATGACAAAAGTACAACAGCAGCAGTGTCTTCGGGAACATTGAGCGGAATTGTTGATGGAGATGATGTAACAGTAAGCGCTGTTGCAGATTATGCTACCTCTTCAGCTGGAACAAACAAAACAATAACAGTTGTATATACTCTAGGCGGAACAGATAAAGGCAACTATATTAAACCGGCAAACTATACTGCAGCTGACGGTGAAATAACAGCAATACAATTGACAGTAACAACTCCTTCGTTGACAACAACAAAGACATATGACGGAAATACAACAGCAGCAGTGACTGCAGGAACTTTGAGCGGAGTTGTTGATGGTGACGATGTAACAATAAGCGCTGCTGCAGATTATGATACTTCAGCAGCAGGCACAAACAAAACAATAACAGTTGTATATATCCTAGGCGGAGCAGATAAGAATAACTATATTAAGCCAGCAAACTTTATGGTTACTAACGGAGAAATAACTGTTCCAAATTTGGATCAGCCAAAACCGACGGGCTTAGCAGGAGTTGCACCATCATCATCTAGCAACAATGACGGTAAAATCACAGGTGTTGATAATACAATGGAATACAAACTTTCTTCAGATGAAAACTGGATTACGGTTACAGGAGCAGAAATCAACAACTTGTCAGCCGGTACTTACAATGTAAGATATGCAGCAAGAACTGGTTATAATCCGGGAACAATTGCTAATGTTACAGTTCCTGCTTATGTGGAATCATTGACAAGCAAGGTCATTACAAAGTTTGATTATTCTACTATTTATGCATCTCAGGCACAATTGACAAGCAAGGTAATCACAACATCGGATTTTTCATCGAACAACAAGTATTTTACAGTTATGGACAATCAAGGACATGTTATTCCGGTAGACCTATGGTGGAATATACCACAGAATGAATATGCAACGACACCGGCATCATCAGTTGGATCGGGTGTTGAAAGCATTATTCAGCAATGGTTTTATGATAACTTTGGATTAGATGGATTTTCAATCAGAACACTCTCTGCAAATTCGTTTGATGGAAGTCATTTTGTTATCAGCACATTTGCAACGGGAGCAGATGCCACTATTTATGTAGATGGTCCAGACTGGGCTTATTTCTTTGATAATCAGTTTGCCCATGGTACAAGTGATGATTCATCTGCCAATGCTTCGTTTACCATAAGTGATGGTGTTGATACAGCTACAATATATTTAGAATATGAATATTATGATATAAATGATTTAGTTGATGATATAAATTATCAAATAAATTCAAGCTCTGTCAATGCCACAGCAACATCGGTTGGGACTGACAGATTCAAAATAACAGGCAATGGCTTAACGATAAGCGGTACAAATAAAACAGACTTTTTTGATGTATTTGTAACGGAATAATAGCATCAGTCCCTGTATTTTAAATAATGCAGGGCATGATTCAAAGATAGTGTGAACCTCAAAACTGATGTAATATAAAAATACTCAGTAGAGAAATGTACTTTGACGCTGATAAATAAAATAAGAAAAAATGTAAATTAATAAAAATAAGGCCGTGTAAATACAAAATTATTTTCACGGCCTTTAAATACTATTAAACTTCTTCAATTAACATGTATTTTTTAGGTGTCATTCCAAACTTATCCTTAAATAAACCTATGAAATGAGAAATGTTTTCATATCCAAGGTTATAGGCTACTTCTGTAACGCTTTCCTTTTTTAACATTCTTTTAGCTTCTAGCAGTTTTATATTTGTAAAATATTCGTTAGGAGATACACCCATTACTTTTTTAAATTTAACAGAAAAATTTGCTGGTGACATATTCAATGCAGAAGCAATTTCAGAAATTGTAATACCTTCTGAAATGTTATCTTTCATCATATTCACTGAAATATGAATAAAATTATTTGAATCAACATTAAGAATATCATGAACACCTTTAATTCTAATAAGATTATAGGTCATTTCCTGTGCATATAGGTCCACTAGAAATTCTTTGTTTTTTTCACTGCTTAAAGCAGTTTTTAGAATCTTTTCAAAAGATGTATGGAGCTCGGGACTAACTTCTTTATATAAAATATTTTTATTTATGTCACAACTTAAATCGTTTTCAAACTCGATGCAGACTTTCTTGGTGATAGAGTCTATTAATGTACTGTTAATTTCAAAAACTAAGGCTTTAGTGGGAACATTAATTTCTAGGTTAACAGTAGAATTAGGCGGTAAAACAATAAATTCACTGTTGTTATATGTGAAGTTATCGTTATCATTGATCTTAACATTTTTTTCTCCATCAATTATTGTGCATAATCTGATGCTATCGTAAGATTTATAGTTACCTGAATATTTGTTGTTAAAATCATAGTATAAAACACGCAAATATTCAGTTTCTATTCCATGAATCAGCTCTGTTCTTCTATCAAAATTATCCATAGTATTCTCCTTTACAGCAAATAAAAGATGAAAATTATTATATCATACTTAATTTAATTTAAAAATAGTAAATTTTTAAAAAACAGATATTTTTATTAAAAATGAATTAGTTTTATTTTGAATAAACTGATATTATCAAATTCATAAATTTAATATGGTTTCGTCCCTTCAGAAGGAAAGGAAAACCTTATTATAAGATATTGTGACTCTGCAGTTGGCACACAAAGCCTGAGCAATGTCAAGAAAAATGAGAAAGAGGTGCTATTAATGAAAGTAACAAATGTTGATGAATTAATGGAAAAACTAGAAGAAGTAAGAGCTGCTCAAAAGAAGTTTGCTGCTTACACCCAGGAACAAGTTGACGAAATTTTTAGACTAGCAGCAATAGCAGCAAATAATGCCAGAATACCGCTTGCAAAAATGGCGGTTGAAGAAAGTGGAATGGGAATAGTAGAAGATAAGGTTATAAAAAATCATTTTGCTTCAGAATACATTTACAACAAATTCAAAGATCTAAAAACTTGTGGTGTTATAGAAAGGGATGAAGCGTTTGGCCTTACAAAAATTGCTGAGCCAATTGGCGTTATAGCTGCTGTTGTCCCAACAACTAACCCGACTTCAACTGCAATTTTTAAAGCTTTGATAGCTTTAAAAACCAGAAATGGCATCATATTTTCACCTCATCCAAGAGCAAAAAAATGTACTGTAGCAGCAGCTAAACTAGTGTTGGATGCAGCTGTTAAGGCCGGAGCTCCGGAAGGGATAATCGGATGGATAGACGAACCAACAGTTGAAATGTCAGGAATAGTAATGAAAGAAGCAGATATAATCCTTGCAACAGGCGGTCCGGCGATGGTTAAAGCTGCTTATTCATCAGGTAAACCGGCTATAGGAGTGGGCCCTGGTAATACACCGGCCTTAATTGATGATTCAGCTGATGTTAAAATGGCTGTGAACTCAATACTTCTTTCAAAGACTTTCGATAATGGTACGATCTGTGCTTCTGAGCAAGCGGTTATAGCAGTTGATTCAGTATATAATCAGGTGAAAAAGGAATTTGAGGATAGAGGAGCCTATATCCTAAAGAAAGATGAGGCGGCTAAGGTTGGAAGTGTAATATTAATAAATGGTTCTTTAAATGCTGGCATTGTTGGACAACCTGCATATAAAATAGCTCAGCTTGCCGGTGTAACTGTTCCTGAAACAGCTAAAGTTCTTATAGGCGAAGTGGAATCTGTCGGGCTGGAAGAACCGTTTGCACATGAAAAATTATCTCCTGTTTTAGCTTTATACAGAGGTAAAAACTTTGATGATGCATTTGCTAAAGCTGTAACACTTGTTGAACATGGTGGAATTGGCCACACTTCGGTATTATATGCAGACGAAATGATGGCTAAAGATAAAATAGCAAAATTTTCTGCCGGTATGAAGACTGCCAGAACATTAATAAATACTCCTTCATCTCATGGTGCTATAGGTGATTTATACAATTTTAAGTTGAATCCTTCTCTGACATTAGGCTGCGGTTCATGGGGCGGAAACTCTGTTTCGGAAAACGTTGGACCACAACATCTGATAAATGTGAAGAGTGTAGCTGAGAGGAGAGAAAATATGCTTTGGTTTAGAGTTCCTGAGAAGGTTTATTTCAAATATGGGTGTCTTCCGATCGCATTAAAAGAACTTAAAGACTTAAATAAAAAGAAAGCATTCATAGTTACTGATAAGGTTCTCTATCAATTAGGATACGTTGATAAAGTTACAAAGGTTCTCGATGAAATAGGTGTTGCTTATAAGATATTCACAGATGTAGAACCGGATCCAACTTTAGCCACAGCTAAAAAGGGTACTGAACAATTAGTAAGTTTCCAACCTGATACAATTATTGCTGTTGGTGGTGGATCAGCAATGGATGCTGCTAAAATCATGTGGGTAATGTATGAGCATCCGGAAGTGGCATTTGAAGATCTTGCCATGAGATTTATGGATATAAGAAAGAGAGTGTTCACATTCCCTAAAATGGGCGAAAAAGCAATGATGATATCAGTAGCAACATCAGCCGGTACCGGTTCTGAAGTTACTCCTTTTGCAGTTATTACAGATGAGAGAACAGGTTCAAAATATCCTTTAGCAGACTATGCATTAACTCCAAACATGGCTATAGTTGATGCTGAATTAATGATGGGAATGCCAAGAGGATTAACAGCTGCATCAGGTATAGATGCTTTAACTCACGCTCTTGAAGCATATGTATCCATAATGGCTTCGGAATTTACTAATGGATTGGCATTAGAAGCCATAGACTTAATTTTCAAATATTTACCGCTTGCATACAATGAAGGTCCAACCAATAAGGAAGCAAGAGAAAAAATGGGGCATGCTTCATGTGTCGCTGGTATGGCATTTGCTAACGCATTCTTAGGAATCTGCCACTCATTAGCACATAAGCTAGGAGCACAGCACCACGTACCACATGGAATTGCTAATGGATTATTAATAAATGAAGTAATTAAATTCAATGCAGTAGATGATCCAAGAAAGCAAGCTGCATTCGCTCAATACAAATACCCAAATGCTAAAGCAAGATATGCTAAGATTGCTGACTACCTTGGATTAGGTGGAAAAACAGAGGATGAAAAAGTTCAATTACTGGTTAATGCTATAGATGAATTAAAGGCAAAAGTTGGTATACCAATGACCATAAAAGAAGCTGGAGTTACAGAAGAAAGTTTCTATGCAACTCTTGATGATATGTCGGAGAAGGCTTTTGATGACCAATGTACAGGAGCTAATCCAAGATATCCATTAATAAGTGAACTTAAACAAATATATATAAATGTTTTCGATAAACCTGTTGCTCATAAAGAAGCTGCAGTTAATAAGGAAGCAAAGAAAAAATAAATTATATCCCTCCTGCATTATCTTATGTTATAAATTTAGAAGAGTACTACTAATAAACGAGATAAAAAAGGAAGGTGAACATCATTTTTCAAATTTTGGGACCTCACAGTCACTTATATAATTAAATTATTTTCCAGCTGTATTTGTAGTTTTTATTAAGGGTATAATATTTTATAGTTAATTTAACTACTATGAAGATATTTATGAAGTATTACTTTCTAGCAAAGTTTAAAAGGCATTTAGAAATTCCGTTCTAAATGCCTTTTGTCGTTAACTTAGGTAGCCATTTGGCTATACAAAATATTTTTATTAACAGGACTAATTATATCAGCCACCGGCTCCTAACCTTTAGGATCATCCGGGTAGTCTTAGCCACCGGCACTAAGGTCGTAAGTAACGGTTTGGTTGTTCAACATGTTGATTTCATACATTTGTCCCGCAGCAATCATGGTGTCTTTTGCCACTACTGAATCTGCATAGATGTAGACGCCAGTGAGTGGGCTGCGGTAAGCATTGCCGATCCATGGCTCATATGCACTACCAACAGCCAGAGGAGAACAATTAAAAGAAAAAATATTATTAAAAGTGGTTATAATTATATATTTTTCTATAATTTTCTTCTATTTTACTTTTTAAATTTCAAATAGTATACTTGGTTTGTTGTGCTAATAATGTTGCTTTATTAGTAAAGAAAGACTAATGGAGGTTATGTTGGATGATAATAGATTTTCACATGCATGAAAGAACTTTTTCTTCTGATAGTCAGATGAATTTAAAAGAGATGGTATTTGAAGCAAAAAGAAAAGGGTTAGATGGTATTTGTATAACTGATCATGATGAATATGGCTTAGCAGAATACGCAATGAAACTCTCTAAAATTGAAAACTTTCCTATTTTTGTTGGAGTAGAATATCTCTCTATTGAGGGGGATATAGTTGCATTTGGGATTAATGACCTGCCTAAAAGACATTTATCAGCGCAAGAATTTATTGATTGGGTGAATAATAGAGGAGGTGTTTGTATTGCTGCACATCCTTTTAGAAACAATAGTAGAGGGTTAGAGGAAAACTTACTTACAATAAAGGGCTTAACAGGAATTGAAGTTTTAAATGGCAGTACATCCAATGCGGCAAATCTAAAGGCTATGGAGTATTGTATGAAATTGGAGCTTCAACCGATTGGCGCCAGTGATTGTCATAATTTAATATCCTTAGGTAGGTATGCAACAAATGTTCCTATGGAATGTAAAACGGTAGAGGATTTAGTAGAAGCATTAAAAACAGTAAAATGTGAGCCGGTTATTTTAAGCGGATATAAAAAACTTGAATTATAATTTGGAGAAAACTAATTACAATGATTTAATTTATTTGTGTAAGTAAGCTTCGCAAAGATTTGATGGAGCTTCTATATTTAAAAAGGAGAAATAAAACAATGAAAAAGACTATTGCTTTAATACTATCATTAGTTATGATGATATCCCTTGTGGCATGTGGCTCAAAAAACAGTACAACACCTGCACTTGCTAATGAAACAGCAAAAACAGAACAAAATGCACAAACTGAACCTGTGAAAAATGATACTAATGGAACAACCGATGAAAAGAAATTTGAAGGAGTTACTCTAAAGGCATTTGTTTCTTATGGAAATATTGAAAATGCATTTGCAGATTTTACCGAAAAAACTGGAATAAAGGTAGAGTTTACTCCTTTGTCTACAGGAGCAGCATTAGCTAAGTTAAATGCTGAAGAAGGAAAATCTGATGTTGATGTATGGCTCGGAGGTGGAGCTGACTCCTACATTGCAGCAAAAGATAAGAACTATTTATATCAATATGTTCCTGAAGGAGCTAAAGATATTGATGAAATGTTTAAAGACAAAGATGGATACTGGACAGCAGTATCGTTTCAAACAGCAGGAATTATTGTTAATAACGAAGTATTGAAAAAATTAGACTTACCTGCTCCAAAGTCATGGGAAGACTTGACTAACCCAATTTATAAAGGGGAAATAATTTTTGCAAACCCTGCAATTTCTGGAACTGCATATTCTATGGTAGAAACTATGTATCAAAATTGGGGAGAAGAAAAAACTTATGACTATTTAACAAGATTGAATGAGAATGTAGCTTACTATACTGAGGGCGGCGGAGAGCCTTCAAAAAAAGTAGCTGCAGGAGAATTTGCAATAGGATTCGTACCAGTTACCGGTGAATATTATAATATGCAAGATGAATCGCCTGTATCTATTATTATACCTGAAGATATATTCCCATGGATTCCTTCTCCAGTTGCAATCTTCCAAAACTCTAAAAATATAGAAGCTGCAAAGGTATTTGCTGATTATTTTACATCTAAAGAAGGCGGAGATTCTCTACAAAAAGCAGAAGTGAGAATTATGTCTAGAAATGATGTTGAAATGCCTGAAATTATGAAGGACGCAACAAAAGATAGCTTTGTACCTGTAGATATGGCAAAAATGGCTGAAAATAGAGATAAGGTATTAAAAAAGTTCAGTGAAATAGCGGGAACTAAAGCTCCTGCAAAAAAATAATACGAAGTAAAAGGATACCTGTAGATAGAAATATTTATGGGTATCTTATTGTTATTTGTTTATGGCAATTCATATAGAAAGGCAGAAAGGAAAATTATTTTGGAAAAAGCATATCAAATTGATGTAAATAAAAGAAGAAATGCAAATGGGTATGGAATTTTATCCTGGTTTTCTGAAAATATTTTCGTGATAATTTTAATAAGTTTAATTTTAGTGTTTGTGGCGTTTCCCGTTATATCAGTCTTGCTAAAAAGTGCTGAAGGAGAAAGTGGATTTGTACTTCAATACTATCAAGAATTGTTTAATGAAGATATGTTTGATATAACTGTTCAGAGTTTATTGTTAACTATGGGATCGTCAATTATTGGCACTGTATTTGCATATATTTTATCATTAGGTATGTATGTATCTAGTCAGCGGCTTAGAAATGCAATGAAAAAAGTCTTGCTAGTAACAATTATATCTCCTCCTTTTGTAACCTCTATTGCTATGATTTTATTATTTGGCAGACGTGGATTTATAACCTATGGTTTATTGAATTTGAATTGGAATATTTACGGTTGGCAAGGAATTTTACTCATTCAGGTACTAAGTAATTTGTCCTTTGCGATGCTTATATTATCTAATAGTTTTGATTCTATAGACGAAAAAGCAGTTATAGCTTCTTTAGACTTAGGTGCGACTCCAATACAGACATTAAAAAATATTGTTATACCTAATACTATGTCAGGAATTCTTTCTGTATTGTTTATTCTTTTTACAATGAATTTTGCAGATTTTGGAACACCTGTTATTATTGGTGGCAGGTTTCAGACTTTAGCTACTGAGGCTTATAATACAGTTATTTCCACTGGCGATCTTAATAGAGGAGCGGCTATGAGTACTGTTATGGTTCTGCCTAGTATTTTAGCATTTATTTTTTATTCGCAAATGATGAAGAAAGTTGGAACTTCTAATTACGGTGGTAAAGGAGTATCTCATTCCGCCATAGCTTTAAAGCTCCCAAAAGGTATTAAAATCATATTAGAATTTTTTTTAGTTTTATTTATAGCGTTTAATTTGTTGAAATATGGTACGATTGTTTTATCTACCGTTACCAATAATGCCACTGGTACGCTTAGATTTACATTAGACAATTTTAGTAAACTTGAATCAGTATCAATGAGGGCGTTTCTAAGAAGTATTGGTTATTCGTTAATTGCAAGTGTATTAGCTGTAATAATTGGCACGACCATGAGCTATTATATATATCGATTAAAAAGAAAGAATCTAAAAATTTATGAATTTATTGCATCATTACCATATATTATCCCTGGAACCTTTTTTGGTTTAGGGTATTTGGTGGCCTATAATAAAAAACCGATTCTTTTAACTGGAACTGCAGCAATTGTAATATTAAATTTAGCATTTCGTCAGATTTCCGTTGCAAACAAGAATGCTAATTCTATATACCCAAATATAGAGGCTAAGCTCGAGTCAGCAGGTAAAGACTTAGGGGCAAATAAATTTCAGCTACTAAAGACTGTTATTATTCCTATGTCAATTCCAATTTTCACAACAAGTTTTGCACAAATTTTTACATCAAGTATGACTGCCTTTGGTTCTGTTATGTTTTTAGTAAGCCCAGGTAAACTATTAGCAAGCACAGAAATGTTTAGGCAGATTAAAGGCGGAGGTAATGCAGCTGGTTCAATCCTAGCCATATTGATTATATTAATTACTGGATTAGTCAATGTATTAATGACAAATATTCTAAAAAGGTTGTGGGAAAATAGATGTTCTTAAAGATAAAAAATGTCGCAAAAATGTTTGACGAAAAAAATGGTGTAAAGGAAATCAGCTTGAATGTTGAAAAAGGCGAGTTTATAACACTTTTAGGTCCTTCAGGTTGTGGAAAAACAACTTTACTTAATTTGATTGGCGGATTTTTAACCGTAGATTCGGGTGAAATCATATTGGAAGGAGAGAACATTGAACAAGTACCTCCTGAAAAAAGAAAAGTTTCAACAGTATTTCAAAATTATGCTCTTTTTTCATATTACAACGTATTGGATAATGTAGCATATGGTTTGAGATATTTTAGGAAATTACCAAAAAAAGAGGCCAGAAGGTTGGCACAAGATTATTTAAAAATGGTTGGACTAGAAGATTATGCTGATTACAATATAAGCAAATTAAGTGGAGGTCAACAACAAAGAGTTGCTTTAGCTCGTGGGCTTGCCACAAATCCGAAAGTTCTGCTGTTAGATGAGCCTCTTTCCAATCTTGATGCAAATTTAAGAGCTCAAATGAGATGTGAAATTAAGGAACTTCAAAGGAAGTACAACATAACGATGATTTTCGTTACCCATGATCAAGTAGAAGCTCTATCCATGAGTGACAGGATTGTGGTTATGGATAAGGGCTGCATATCTCAAGTTGGAACACCAAAAGAAATATATTTAAGTCCTGCAAATAAATATGTAGCTTCATTTGTAGGTAGTGCTAATTATATTGAAGAAAATGATAAATGCTATTTAGCAAGGCCAGAAGACATAGAAATTTCAAAATCTGTTGATGGAGATTTTAAAATAATTTCGATGATGTTTTTGGGAGCACATACGGATATAATAGTGGAAAAAGAAAATAAGCGTTTCGAAGTAAGTGTATTGGGGAATAAAATTATTGATATGGAGATTAATGATAAGGTCAATCTTCATGTTCTAAATAAGACTGAAATTTTATAAGTATTTATTACACAAATTAATTTATTTGACGATTTTCCACTCTAATATATTTTCCAGTAAATGGATGGGAACACTCTCATGCTTTGAACTTATATTAAAAAGAAAGCTTGAAAGAAAAAGACTATCAAGAAACTCCTTCATGAAATATACAAATTTTCATTTGTCTATTTCATGAAGGAGTTTTGAATTTCAATCTAATTGTTGCTTTGAAATTTTATGGACAACGCAATTGAAACAATATATATGATTACACAACCGGCGAATGCTGAAGACTGGTTGTTCATCAAAAAATTCACAAAGCTTAACACATAAGCTATTATTGGTTTTAACAGCTCCACATTCTTGAGAAGATTCAGAATTATGGGAATGAATATCAAGCCGTAAAACAATACTAAGTTTACTACATGTATTTTTAAATATCCGAATTTGTAATACAGTGGATAGAATATTGCAAATATAGCTGTACAAAACATAAAGCTATTTAGAAAGCTGTAAATTACATATGAACTGTCATGTTCCAATATGGATTTTACCATAGGCAATATACTTGAAAGAAATGAGCCTGCTAATATCATGACTGTAGTAAACAGGTATTTTCCTATAATGATGCTTTCTCTTTTAACCGGCATACTTTGAAAGATCATTGAAGATTTTGTCTTTTCTTCAACCGATATCAGGCCGATTACTATCGCATATGCAGCATAAGCGGTTGCGCTCATTATTATTTGAATGCTGATTGTCAAATCTCCGGTCAATATTGTGCTGCTCATGCTTATGGCGTAAATGAATATAAACAGCATGGTTTTATTGATTTTAAAAATCAAATTTATATCCTTGTTCATAAGTTTTATTGAATCTGACATAATCCACCTCTTAAAATTCTTTTTCAGCATATATTTTTAGAGCAAAATGCTTAGATATAATAAATGCTGCTGTTCCAAGTACTAAAAATACGGCTGATGAAAATTGTACAAGGTTGCTTTTCTGCAGTATATACAGTGGGATGCTAATGGTGCTCATAATCAGCATCATTAAAAAGATCCCGAACAACCTTGTCTTTGTATACCCGAATTTGAAAATCAGGACTGTTCCTACTGCAGCAAAAATCATTGACAACAGAAATGACAGCGACAATCCCATCATGAACATTTGGCCTGACATGAATTCAGTAACTCCAATAAAACTGTAAATCAAATGGGTTATCAGCGTCAATATCGTGTTGATGAGATATATCACGATGATTGATGTGAATTTGGCGTTAACTACTTCATCACGGGTAACTGGCAGGCTGTTCAACATGCAGTCATATTTGTAAAGGTCCTCATACTGTTCTATGATGTATATGGAGGTATATGTCATCAGCGGTACCGTCAAATTCAAACTTCCTACAGGATTGCTTGTTACAGTCCACAAGGGTATGGAAAAAATCATGAACAATGCATTGAAAAAATAGTTTTTTCGCATAATGAACAAATTTCTTTTTAAAGCCGGATTCATGATCTTTCACCTGCCATGTACAGCATAATGTCTTCGATGCTAGGTATGTCAATTACGATTTTTTCACCATACTTTTTGCGCAGCACATCGGCACTTAAGGTAAGTCCTGAAAATCCGAATTTATTCTTTTTTACTTGGATTAAACTATTCTGGATGTCGCTGTTTAATATTTCAAGGCCTCCCTTTACAATTCTGTATTCATCTTCTATTCTGGTCTTTTCTTCAGAAAATACTATTTGTCCTTTATTGATAAAAGTGATGTAGTCGGCCATCTTTTCAATATCTGATATGATATGCGTTGAAAAAATTATGCTTTTATTGCCATCTTCTATATACTCCTGAAGTATGGTTATTATTTCCTGCCTGAATATGGGGTCTAAACCTGATGTAGGCTCATCCATGATCAGCAGTTCTGCATCGTGGGACAATGCAGCTGCTATTGCGAACTTGGTCTTCATTCCCTTGGACAACTCTTTTATTTTATGGTTTTTATCAAGTCCAAACCTTTCAAGGTATTTATCAAATGCCGACCAACTCCATTTGTCATAGAAGTCAGCGATCATTTTAGCGTTATCCTTAAGACTTAAGTTGTCAAAATAGTTGCATTCGTCATATACAAATCCTATTCTGTTTTTTATTTCTTTCTCGTTAAGCGAATTGTCCAATCCGAATACCTTTATTTCCCCGGAGTTTCTTTTTATGAGGTTCATGATAAGTTTAATGGTTGTGGTTTTTCCGGCACCGTTAGGTCCGATGAAGCCCATGATATAACCTTTCTCCAGGCTGAAATTTACATTTTCCAGCTTGAAATTCTTATAGCTTTTGCTCAGATTTTTTATTTCCAAAATATTTTCCATAACTTCTCCCTATTCATAAATTAAATTTATCATTTCTGTCAATTCTGATTTTGATATATCAAAGATTTTACATGAGTCTATTATCTTTATGAGGTCGGTCTCAATCATTTTGTATTTTTGCTCTTTGATATTTTCAACACTTTGACATGCTATAAATGTGCCCTTGCCAGGAACCGTATGAATATAACCGTCTTTCTCAAGCTCTTCATACGATCGCTTGGTAGTTATAACACTTACCTGAAGTTCTTTGGCAAGATTCCTGATAGATGGCAAAGCAGTATTTTCCGTTAAAACCCCCTTTACTATTTGCTCCTTAATTTGATATGCAATTTGCTCATAAATAGGCTGCTTACTTGAATTTGAAATTATAATTTTCATTCCATCATCCTTGTCTTGTTCATACTGTATATATACTATATGCACAGTATGAACTCATGAATCAATTTTGTCAAGAGTTTTTTTCATAAAAATACCTGCAGTTCAGAGTTTATCTGCAGGTATTTTTTTAATCATTTAGAATAATCTTATGAAGCACTTCTGTTCTGCTGTTGCTGTCCATTTTCTTGAAAATATTCTGCATATGAGCTTTTACCGTATAGAGGCTGAGATAAAGCTCATCAGCAATTCTCTTATTCGAGTAACCCTGGGAAAGCATGAAGATGATTTCACACTCTCTGTCAGTAAGATTATATATTGTTTTAAGCTTGTTATAGCTGATTGCACTACTGTTTTCATTCTTCATTATATAGACGACATAATATGTCTTAAATCCGTTGATAAGATCAGGAACTGCAACAGGAACCAATTTAAAGGTATATTTCTTAACGTTGGTTTGCAGAGAAGTTTCATAAGTCAATCCTTTAAAATAAAGTTCATTAGCCAGATTTTTTACCAAGACCTTATTAAAATTATTATCGTCATCACATTCCCAAATTTCCTTTACATACTGAAGTGAATGTTGGTTGTAATTTATAAGATTAAACTTGCTGTCAATAACAACCATCCCAACAGGTGCTTCCTTAGCTAAGTTCATAATTAAGCTGTTTTCGTGCTGAAGCCTCAGCCTTTCTAAAGAATTTCTCAATAACGGGGTGACACTTCTGCGTACAAATTCGGCATACTGTATTTCCTTCTCCGTAAAAGTACCTTGGTGCTTCGGCTTCATGATGCCAATTACACCAAGAAGCTGGTTCTTATAGTGCAGTTGCAGTGCAATTTCATCGTAAACATCCATTTTCCTCAGATTGTCATTATAAAATTCAGTTTTTTCAAAATCGTTTAATGACATAATATCAGTGATATGGATTATGTTTTTTTTAAGTAAATTTTTTGGAATATTGATTGTATGGAATATGTCGGTTTTAAAATAATATTTTTCGTAAGACCTCATGATATCAGCATCTATATTGATTGAATCAGGAGGATTAATGTACTGTTCATTATCATCAGCAAAGAAGAAGGCTATGGAATAACCTTGGTACAACGTTTGCAAGGCTTGCAGTATTGTGTGCCTGATATCATCATCAAAAGAGTAAATCTGCGACTGAAAATCCAACAACTTTTCATAATCATTGACAGTAAACATTGCTACCTCCATTTAAATAGTATACAGCAAAACTTCAATAAAGGCATTTCTGATATGATATTTTATAAAATATAGTGGTATTTTTATGTATATTAAATTTTAATTAATTATAGTACAAGTATTTATTCAATGCAAGAGAATTAAAGGAGTAAATTCCTTTTAGTTATTAAGAACTAGATGTGAACATGAATTTTAATTATTTAGTGCAATTTTAATATATGAACACCTTAATTATAATTAAGGTGAAAGAAAATCAAAAATGTGAAGGGAGTGCATAAGATTGCCTCAAAATGTTTATATGCCTAAACTTGGAATGTCCATGGTGCAAGGAGAAATAGGGAAATGGCTGATTAAGGAGGGCGACAAGGTAAATAAAGGGGATGAAATTGTAGAAATCATAGAAAACAAAGCCACACAGACAGTGGAAGCAATGGTTTCAGGAACTGTTGAAAAAATTCTTGTCCAAGAAGGTGAAGTTGCTGCAGTAGGTGAACCTATAGCAATTATATCTGCATAATTGTTAGTCGTACAGAATGAGGAAGGAGACTGTTATGGAAGAAAACCATGAATTGATTATCGAGAATGGAAAAGAAATTCTGAAGGAACTTCCGCTGTCAGGAATTAGAAGAATGATAGCTGGCAAAATGGAGGAAAGCCTTAGAAAAGCACCACAGGCTACCGTAACAGCTAAAGCTGACATGTCTGCTCTGATATCACTTAAGAAAAAATATCTGGATGAAGGAATAGAACTGACATATACGGACTTATTTGTCAAAGTGACTGAATTTGCACTAAAGCTCAATCCTACATTGAATGCATCACTTCAAAACGGAAAAATCGTACAGTATAAATCAATAAATATCGGCGTTGCTGTGGGTACCGATAAAGCACTGTTTGTTCCGGCAATAAAGAATGTACAGAATAAAAGTTTATTGGAGGTATCGAACGAATTAAAAGGGCTGATTCAAAAAATTAAAGAGCAGAAAATTACTTCTGATGACCTTACAGGCGGCACCTTTACAATAAGCAATATGGGAATGTTTAAAGTTGATGTTATGACGCCGATTATCAATGTTCCTGAAGCAGCTATACTCAGCATAGGAACAACACGAAAAGAACTGGTTGTGGAGAATGACGAAACACTGAAAATTAAACCGATGACTACCCTGTCACTGACATTAGATCATGCTGTAATAGATGGCTTGCATGCTGCAAGATTCCTTGAAACATATTTGTTGATTATGGAAAATCCATTAAACTATTTTTCATAATTATAATTTGTAAAAAAAATGGAGGTATTATGATGAAATACTCAAAAGAACAAATGCTAGACATGTATGAAAAAATGGTCTTGTCTCGTGTTTATGAGGAAACAGTGATCGATTTTCTCGGCGAGGGTAAAATCCAAGGGGGAGCATGGCATCTTGCAATCGGCGAAGAAGCTGCTCAAACAGGCTGCCTCAGCGCACTAGGTCCAAATGATTTTCTTGAGCCGACATTCCGATGCCATGGACTTATGGCAACAAAAATGGATATCAACAAATTTACAGCAGAATGTCTCTGCAGAAGTACGGGCTATCAAAGAGGGATATCTGCAATCGTCCACCTGACATGCATTGATGAAAAAATTATTCCCGCAAATGGTATCCTTGGGGCAGGAATGCCTATTGCAGTCGGATATGCAGTGTCTTTAAAAAGGAGAAAGAAGGATGCAGTTGTTGTAGCCATGATCGGGGATGGTGCTTCAAATGAAGGGAACTTTTATGAAGCCATTAACATGGCTGGAATAATGGAAGCGCCGATTGTCTTTTTCATCGAAAATAATGGCATTGGTTTTACCAATCCAATCAGCAATGCAACAAGAGCTCAGGATCTCTCTGCTAAAGGTACTGCTGTCGGAATTCCCGGAGTGACCGTTGATGGAAATGATGTGCTTGCTGTAAGAGAAGCAGTGGAAGCCGCTATAAAAAAAGCAAAAGAAGGTATACCTAGCATAGTTGAAGCAAAGACTGTTCGTCTTCGACCACATGCTGAAGGGCTTTCTGTAGAGACAAGAGATCCAAAGTATATTGAAGAAGCAAAGAAAAATGATCCGATTATGCGTTATGAAAAAGTTTTAAAAGAGTTGGATGTTCTCAACGATAAAAAAATCTCCGAGATATATGCTAATATGAAGAAACTTTCGGTAGATGCGTTTGAGTTTGGATTTGCTTCACCATATCCGTCCAAGAAAGACCTGTGCGATGAAGGTCTTGTTTTTAAAACTATAGGAGGTGAATTATTATGAGAAATATAACTTATATGCAAGCATTGCAAGAAGCACATATTGAAGAAATGAAACGTGATGAAAGTATCTTTCTCATGGGAATAGAACTTAGAAATATGGGAAGCGGAATAGGGCAAACAATGGGAGCATATCAAGAGTTTGGTCCGGACCGTATATTTGACACTCCTATCAGTGAATCAGGTTATGTAGGTACTGCTGTTGGGTTAGCACTTGGTGGAATAAGGACAATAGTTGAAGTGCAATTTGCAGATTTTTTATCTTATGCATTTGACTCAATTGTAAATCAAGCAGCAAAGATTCGATATTTATCCGCTGGTAAAGAGTGCGTGCCGCTTGTTATAAGAGCGCCTCAAGGCATGGGATTTTTCTTTGGAGCTCAACATTCACAATGCGTAGAAGGATGGTTTTTAAATGTGCCCGGTTTAAAAATCGCTATTCCCAGCAATGCTTATGATGCAAAAGGTTTATTAAAATCTGCAATACGTGATGATGATCCGGTTTTATTCCTGGAACACAAGGAATGTATTTTTATGAAGGGAGAAGTTCCAGAAGAAGAATACACAGTACCTTTCGGACAAGCCAAGATTGTAAGACCAGGTGCTGACGTGACTATAGTTGCAATGCAGAAAATGGTTTGGGAAAGTCTGAAAGCTGCGGAAGAACTTGAAAAAGAAGGTGTTAGTGTTGAAATCATTGATCCAAGAACTTTGGTTCCTTTTGACAAAGACACTGTTTTCGAATCCGTAAAGAAAACCGGAAAGGTAGTTATTGCAAATGAAGCACCTAAAAGGGGAAGCGTAAGCGGAGAAATAAGCGCACTCATTACTGAAAACTGCTTTAATTATCTTAAGGCTCCGATTATGAGAGTTGGTGCTGAGAATATACCTATACCGTTTGGAGTTAATGAAACTCATGTTTTGCCAAATGCAAATGATATAATGGCTGCAGTAAAGTCAATAATTTAATTTGGTATTGGAAGTTTGGCGATTTGCTGCAAGATATGTATATCTTGCAGCAAGCTATATTGAGGGGAGTAGATTAAGATTAGTATAGGTATTATTGTTAATCCTTTTTCAGGCAAGGACTTAAGGAGAATAACTTCTCAAGCAAGTAATGTGGAAAATAACGAGAAGGCAGTTAAAGTTATAAGAATGATCAACAGCATGAAAAGATACGGGATAGACAAGGTGTATTTGATGCCGGATAATTACATGGTGAATGCAAACATAGCTTCAACAATCAATAGAGATAAAAACTTTGGTTCAATGGTTGAATTGCTTGATTTTATTCCGATTGATCAGCCGGAAGACACATTGAAGGCTGTTGAAATGATGAAGAACTTGAATATCGCTTGCCTGATAATTCTTGGAGGTGATGGAACCTGCAGACTTGCAGCTAAGACAGATATTGATGTTCCGTTTATTCCTGTTTCAACGGGAACTAATAATGTGTACCCGCAATTTTGGGAAGGTACAACTGTAGGAATTGCTGCTTCTTATATTGCAAAAAAAGGATCAGATAATTTACATAGGGGAAAAAGAATTGAGGTTTTTATCAACGGTGAATTCAGAGATATTGCATTAATTGATGCTGCTGTAACAGACTTGCCATATGTAGGAAGTAAGGTTGTACAGGAAATCGAAAATATCAGTGAGATAATCGTAACTGAATGTTCACCATGTTCTGTCGGATTTTCCTCTATAGCCGGAAGTATTAAATATTGCAGTGCTAATGACGATTACGGATATCGATTGAAAATCAATCCGTGCGGAAAAACAATTTTAGTTCCTGTGAGTCCTGGTAAACTTGAGAATATTACCTACTCTGAGTTTGAAAGGATGGATGTAGGGTCTGAATATATGTGTTATCCTGATTTTAACGGCACAATTGCCCTTGACGGAGAAAGAACTGTATGTTTCAGGAATGGAGAACAATTAAAAATTGTCATTACAAGGAAAGGTCCTTATAAAGTAGACGTTAAAAAAGTACTATGCAAAGCGGCAGAAAATAATTTCTTTCAGGTTAAGGACTAAATAGACTACTCATTTTTAAGCTAAACCAAAAAGATTATGATAGTGAAAGTGGAATTATAATCATTAGTGAAAAAGACATGAATCTTAGCGAATTGATTCATGTCTTGAGCATTGACGAACAGAGTGTTAACGGGTGTTTCGTTAATAGCTTAACTTCCTTACCCACATGAGGGATTTTACGTACAAGCTCATGAACTTTTCACGGGTTATTCCAGCAGCTGCCTTGTTCAACTCAGAGGCATGCAATTTTAACAATTCATAGTTTTTCACCATGTCCAATACTGTCTTTATCTCATTGTCTCCGCCCAGCAGCGCAGCTTTAACATCATCAGTAAGGCTCAGCTCATCCACGATTAATTTCATATCTTTATTTAAGAGAACATCAATGGCGGAAAACATTCCTGTCATGAAATATTCCAATCTGTTATTATCCTTTCCCATCTCTGTTGCCAGCAGTTCCATGAATTTTGCCCGTATGAAACAGGTTTTTATGAGTTCTTTATTTTCTACAGTTTGTATTTCCTTAAGCATCATTACATAAATCCATTTTCTGATTTCAATAATGCCTAATTGAACCAATGCCTGCTTTATGGTCATTATTTTATTTCTTGTTCCAAAGAAGGCAGAGTTAGCCAGTTTTAATAATTTGTAAGAAAGACCCAGATCTGTTTCTATAGTTTCAGCGATTTGTTGATAATCCGGCTCATTATTGTTCAATAAACTCATGATTTTAATCAGGTTTATATTTAAGCTTTCAATTTCCTTGCTTTTTATAATTACGGGCTTATTGAAAAAATAACCTTGGAAATAATCATATCCCATGTCCAGAGCCAATTGATATTCTTCTCTTGTTTCAACCTTGTCTGCCACAAACATGATTCTGTCCTTATACTGTTCTATGAGCTGCCTTTGTTTCAGGAAGTTTACAGCAGAAAATTCTATCTTTACAATATGGGCAATATCAAGGAGCGGCAAGTAGGCTCTTTTATCGATTACATAATCACCAAGAGCTATTATGTAACCTTTGTCTCTTAGCTTTCTGCATGCTTTGATTACACTTTCATTAATCTCGACATTCTCCAATAATTCCACAACCACTGTATCCGCAGGCAGCAGCAAGGGGATTTCCTCTATAAGAATCTGTTGGGAAAAATTAATGAAAGCTTTTGTGTCATCGGTTAGTTGGTGAATATCCATGCTTAAAAAGGCATTGCTGATCAATTCAGCTGTTGCTTTGTTGTCATCAGTTCCTTCATAAAAATTATTCATACTTCTGCGGTAAAGCAATTCATATCCAAATACATTCATATTTCTGTCAAATATGGGCTGACGGGCTACATAAACATCCATTAAATAATCCTTCCATTCTTTAGGTTCTTTGTTTGCTGTTTTCAAGATTTTTATTAAATCTGTATGTTAAATAAAAATAACAACTTAATTTCAAGCACTAAATGTAACTAATAATTTTCATTATAACATATATTCTTCCAATTTAATACAATAATTTGCATGTTTTTTTGTATTCCGACAAAAGTTAATCTGTATCTGTTTTTGAACCGAATAAGCCATAAAAAACAATTTGAAAAAACTCCAATAAGTATATGTAATAAATACATTACATATGACAACTTATATGACGGATATGCCTGATTATTTTACAGTTATTTAAGTTGTATTGTTAAAAATGTTATTTTAGCATACAGTCCGTGAAGATACCCGTGCTATAAAGTCTTGAAATAGTGCTTTCATATAATAATATGAAACTTACGACAAATTTCTCGGCAGTTTGGTTACGGAATTGCATTTTAAACGTATGGGGATTTACAAAAGGATATGTGCAGGTTTTGCGCATGTCCTATACAAAATAAAAGGAGTGAGAATATTGAAAAAAACATCTTTGTTGTTTCTGGTGCTTTTGGGTATGATACTGCTTTTTTCCTTTGTGGCGCATGAGGCTACGGCATTTGCAAAAGAAAGCGATCCTGTCGAGGAAGACGCTTCAAACCAGCAAATATTCGCTGAACCACCTTCTGAAGAATGCCTTGAAGAAACGGAAGAGGAAGTCATGGATATCAGCGTGACCAGCCCCAGCGCCATCACTGCCATTCTTGGCAATGTCTATTTAATCACAGGCAATGAAATTGAAATTGAATTTGATGAAGAAGTATTAAACGACGACGATGCGCAGAATACTTTTACAATTAAGGTTGATGGTCAACCTGTCGAATGGGAATTTCTCTCCTATTTCGATTTCGGTCCCTATAGAGAAAGGGGCGGAGTTGTGAATGTGCGTTTGACAGATGAAATGAATGTTGGTAAGCCACGCATTCAAAGGCGTGCAGTAACGCTTTTTGCCAATACTCAAAATGAAATGGGCCCGGCCGCAGCCAAAAGAATAACGGTTGAGGCTTATGACATGACGAAGACTGCTGACTTCATGCCATTCTACGAAGAAATTCAGCTGGGTCACATGTCTCAAATAGAGGCTTGGGGAGCTACAGGTTCAGGCAATAGCACATCTGATAATTTCTCGGGTGCCATAGGCAAACCCAAATACACCACCAATTACTTGACAAAACAGTTGGGTGAAGGTATAAACGCCATGGTTGGCCGCGCTGAATATCTGAACATACCTGCTGTTGATGCAGGGCTTCAGGCTCATGTGGTAGGCTCAACCCAATCCGTTTATGAAATTCCTGCGTACCGAGAGCTTTATGAATATGGCGTCACAGATGATACATATACACGTTCACGTATAGAAGGCAGTGTGGAAAAACCGATTATCGTCACCACTGCAGATGAGGTTATGCGTCATGACAGCACCGCCAAAGATGAAGACTCCATGGAGCCTGCCCGCCTCAGAGATGACTATTTTGATTTCGGCGAGGATTTTCTGCGTCTGTACTATAATTTTGGCATAGAGGAAGGAAGCAAGCTTTTCCCTATAGGGCAATTTAACGACTGGGACGAGTACCGTTATGATGTGCAGCTGGAAAAAGCCTACGAAAAAGCTATGGCCGAAGGCAAATGGGCGGGTACCATCATGGCCGAAAATGTTGAGAACTACTACATATACGGTGCAATGATTCATTTTGAAATGATACCTGAATCTGAAGAGGGATCGTGGGAATATGACAGATTCCCTGTAAATACCCGTGAAGAACTGAATGATTACGACAATGATCTATACAGGGCGTTGTGCGGCATACACGGAAGATACAACTATTTTTCAGGTACTCCGGATCAAAGCGGCAGTTTTACCAGCGATTCAATGAAGAACAGCCATCCATGGTTCTGGCACAGCCAGGCGGATAATTACCTTGTTGACATCAATAGCCAGTCTGAAGAGCGTGAACCTCTGAAAATAGAACATGTACGTATAATTTCCGACAGACAGATAGAAGTGAAGTTCAACCGTGAAATAAGCACTGTATCTCCTGCTGCAACCGCAGGCAACTGGAAAATATATAAAGACGGTACACCGCTTAATGTATCCGTAGTCGGCGGCTACGCATGGCGTACGGTTACCTTGCAGGTGCCATCTGGAACAGCAAACCGTCTGGACAACGGTAAACCGTATGGCAGGGCGTTCTCAGGCTTTACGCAGAAAGACATTGACGAGCGCAAGATAGATGCCGGCGGCTGGATAGCCAATGATCAGCAGCCCGGTCAGTATCCTCTTGAATATGGTCAGTTTGTAAGCCTTGAAGATGCCATAGAGGATTGGGGGGCAGGACCCAGCGGTACAATCGAGGTGGAATACGCAGGAGCGGACATTAAAGACTGGGACGGCAACGTGCTTGAGAAAAATGTCAGACAGGAAGCTGAATTTCTGCCGTATATAGGCAATGCCTACCGCAGCCCGCTTACAGGATTTTACGTTTACGCCGATACTGTTGTGGATCCGGATACCATAAAAGCCGGAGCGCAAATGTATGACACCGAATTGTCCAACAACCAGACTATAACTTATGGGATGAGCGCCGGAGGAGAAGATTTTCCAGAGAATCCTGCTGCTGTTGTAGCTGCTAATACGCCTCACAACAACGCTGACAGAAATTATGTTAGTGCTCTGCCGGCTGATTTTGGCACCAGTCCCGTTCAATATGACAGGGTTGGTCAAAGAATCGCGGACGGGTCCGTACGCATTGGCGGCGGCATGCAGGTTATCGGAGGATCGCATTTCGGTCATCACGCAGCCATGCAGCCCACACACAGAGGCCAAATAGGCACCAGCAACTTCCATGTGTATCTGTATGTTGAAGGATGGGGAGGCCAAATATTCCAGGCCGATGAAGTGCTCATACTGAAAGACACTCAATTGTCGAGATACAAAAATGAGAATCTTATATTCCACGAAGGCGGACACGGTATTGACAGTTTTACCAATGCCGGCAGCTATGCTCAGTTCGTAAGATTCGACACTACAGCCGCCTGGGTAACAGCAGTGGCCCCTGAAAACGGCAGAAGGTGGTGGAACCAGTACAACACGGAGGGTGCTTACCTGCGCAACAGAGACGAGCATGTTTCAACCGGCTCCACATTCTGGGACGGTACAATGCGCGAATCATTCCTGGGAATTAACGACGGTACATGGACGCCAATAAATACCCGTGAAGAGCTGTACCGTTACGACCCGTATTCCTTTGAAGTGTTCAAGAGGATGTTCTTCAACGGCGAACTGGGGCTTTATTATCACGACGAAGAAGGAAACCCAAGGGTAGGTGACCCGAATTACAGGGTATTGCCTGAAGATTGGGAACTTCTGAGAGATCAATATCAGGAATTCAGCCATTGGACAAGCGTGGACGATTTAATAGCCTGGGGCTGCACCATTCCAGAAATTGCACGCAGCAACCCTTACACCGGAGAATATAATCCGCTGGTTAACTGGATATCCTGGAATACTCCAAACGTCTGGGACATCGGTCTGATAGAAGACCCAGCGGTTCCATCAAACAAATTCGATTTCATAGGCCGTGACGCATATTACCCTGAGGATCCTTCGCCAACACAGAGCCAGACACACCCGTTCTTCAGAACAGGCGGCGTGCAAAAGCCTGTAAGATCATCAGAAATTGAAACGCTTGTAAGACCTGTTAAATGTGTGATTGCAGAAAGTTCCATTACAATGCCTCGTCCTGTTCTTGTTCAGTTCAAATTAGAAAGTTACGACGGCGCTATAACCAGGAACAATGCACAGTCCAGCTTTGAGCTTAAGATAGACGGACAGAAGACGCATTTTTACTTCTGGGACTTTGAAGAGGATAATGGTGTGGCTACAGTTACTCTTCGCTTGGATTGGCCTGAAGAAGACGGAGCAATAATTGAGATCACTAATGTTACGCTGGTTAGTGCAACACCGACAGCTTCCGTTGAAAGGATCAATGACAACGAAAATCTTCTTACAGTAAAAGTGACAGAGCTTTATGAGAACAGGTCAGAACTGGTCTTCACAACAACCGCTGTAATCAAAAATAACGCGGAAGGAACATATGCAACAGGCAATTACCAAGTATATGTCAACACAAAGGGCAACACTCAGATTCGCGACTGCCGCATCGTGACCGAGCCCAAATAGATAAAGACCGACAAAACAAACCACACCCTTTAACCAGGGTGTGGTTTGTTAATCATGAGCAGTTAATTGCGCCTAATTCTTCATTGCAAAACTGATACAAGAATGATAGAATGAGTGTCGGCAAAGGTTTTTATATTTAAAATAAAAAGGTGGTTGTATGGGTTTTATCCTAAGTAGAATTCAAGATACAGTTCAGCAATATGCTGATGTTATATCTAAGGTTTCTGGAGTAGATGTGGAAGTAGTGGACAATAATCTTTTCAGAGTGGCAGGTACTGGTATTTATGCAGGTAATACAAGTGCTGATATGTCAGATGAAGGTTATGTGTATAAGCATATTTTAAAAACCGGAGAAACAAAGGTGATATATTGTCCAGGGGAGGATGTGCTTTGCAGAAGCTGCCCCAGCAAGACCAGTTGCAAAGAAAAAATTGAAATTTCAATGCCGATAAAGATAGAAGAGGAAATAATTGGAGTTATTGGTTTAGTTGGAAGTACAGAAGAACAAAAAACATTAATACTTCAAAATGAAAAATTATATCTTGAATTTATTAAACAAATATCCTATTTTATTGCAGCTAAGGTCATGGAAGAAAGAAATAAAGAAATATTTGGCTCAATTATAGATACTCTTGACAGTGTAATTAATTATATGGACCAAGGCGTGGTTGTAATTGGTGATGATAATATAATCAGATCCGATAATGATAGTGCAAAAAAACACTTGGGTTTATCTAAGTTAGTAGGTAAAGAAATAATAGTACGCAGCACAGGTGACTCAATTAATGATACAGCTGAATATAAAATTGAGATAGAAGGTAAAACCATATTTGCCATTGGCGGAATGTATCCCCTTGAATTAAAAGACAAACTTTATAAAAACATCTTTGTATTTAAAGACATGAAATCATTTAAATCTGATATTTATGAAGCAACATCCACTCATAAAACATTTGAGACAAAGAATATTATTGGAAAAAGCAATGAGACTTTAAGTCTTATTAATAATATAAAAAAAGTAGCAAAATCAAGCTCAACAGTGCTTATTACCGGTGAAAGCGGTACAGGTAAAGAAATGGTTGCAACCTCTATATGGAGAGAAAGTGATAGAAAAGATCAGAAATTTGTTGCTGTTAATTGCGCTGCAATACCTGAAGCTCTTCTGGAAAGTGAATTATTTGGATATGTAAAAGGCGCTTTTAGCGGAGCAGATCCTAAGGGCAGAATAGGCAAGTTTGAGTTGGCAAACCAGGGGATAATTTTCTTGGATGAAATCGGAGATATGCCTATTTATCTTCAGGCGAAATTACTGAGAGTATTGCAAGAAAAGAATATTACCAGAATAGGTTCAAATCACGTTATCCCTATTGACGTAAAGGTTATTGCGGCTACTAATGCAGATCTAAAAGAAATGATGATAAAAAAGAAATTTAGAGAAGATCTATATTATAGATTAAACGTAATTCCCATCAATATTAAGCCCTTGAGAGAAAGACCTGATGATATAGTAGAGCTAGTAGAACATTTTATCAGTAAGTATGTAAGATTATTAAACAAAACATATAGTCATATTGATTTAAACACTATGAATTTACTGAAAAATCATTACTGGAAAGGTAATGTCAGAGAACTGGAAAACACTATAGAATTCATGGTAAACATGATGGAGGCAGATGGTATAATAAACAATAGGACATTACCTGTGGATTTTTTTGAAGACATGCTGAGTAAAAACAATAATTATAATGAAAATGCTGCAATTATACCGTTGAAAGAATTAGAAAAAAGGGAGATTAAAAAAGCAGCTCAAGCATTTGGAGATAGCACAGAAGGTAAGAAGCAGGCTGCAAATTCTTTAGGAATTAGTTTAGCAACTTATTATAGGCGCTTAGAGGAAATTGAAAGAAGCTAAATTATCAGAATGAGAAAACAATTTTAAAATTGAGAAATAATTTATGGAAATTATATAATAAATCTTGACGCTAATAATGATTCTGCTATTAGCGTCTTTTTAATTGATAAATTTTAATTTATTGAAATTTCAATATTTTAGGATAATTCTATGAAAGTATGTTCATGAATTAAAGACTTGGCATGAAAATTGCTCTTATTAATATTGTAATTGGTATCACAAAAAGATATTTAGTTATAATAGTATTTATTTAAGGAGGAGGTCAATGAAAGAAGCCTTCAAGATTGTAAAATTTGAAAGAAAAGAAGGAGAGAATTTTCCGTTGGATATACTTACCGCAAAAATATCCAAAGAGGTAATGAATTTCCATAAGAGTTTCCCAATGTATGCTCAAACACCATTGAGAGACATGAAAAACCTAGCAAAAGAATTAGGGTTAGGTGGAATTTATGTTAAGGATGAATCTTATAGATTCGGACTTAATGCATTCAAAGTATTAGGTGGAAGCTATGCAATAGGAAATTACTTAGCAAAAAAACTTAATAGAACAATAGATCAAATGCCGTATGAAAAATTAATATCAGAGGATTTTAGAAAAGAGCTTGGTGAAATGGTATTTGTTACTGCCACAGATGGAAATCATGGAAGAGGCGTTGCTTGGACTGCAAGACAATTAAAGCAAAAAGCTGTTGTGTTTATGCCTAAGGGAAGCTCAAAAGAAAGACTTGAAAACATAAGAGCTGAAGGTGCCGAAGCATCGATTACTGAACTAAATTACGATGAAGCAGTTAGATTAGCTAATAAAAATGCTGAGGAAAACGGTTGGGTAATGGTTCAGGACACTGCCTGGGAGGGATATGAAGACATACCAACATGGATAATTCAGGGATACAGTACCATGGGATATGAAGCTTATGAACAATTAAAAGCTCTTGGTGAAGAAAGACCTACACATATCTTCTTACAGGCAGGAGTTGGTTCTATGGCTGCTGCAATCACAGGATTATATTCATCCATCTATGGTGAAAAAAGACCAATAATAACTATTGTGGAGCCAAATAAAGCTGATTGCCTTTATAGAACTGCAGAAGCAAATGATGGACAACTTAGAACAGTAACGGGTGACATGGACACAATAATGGCAGGTTTAGCTTGTGGAGAACCTTGTACAATAGGCTGGAATATACTTAAGGATTATGCAGATAACTTTATCTCTTGTCCAGATTTTACTGCCGCTGAAGGAATGAGGATTTTAGGAAATCCTCCAAAGGGAGATGAGAAAGTAATATCTGGAGAAAGTGGAGCGGCTACATTAGGATGTGTTGCAGAAATAATGACAAATCCACATCTTAAAGATATTAAAGAAAAGCTTAACCTGGATGAGAATTCTAAGATATTATTCTTTAGTACTGAAGGGGACACTGATAAAGCTAGCTATCAAGATATTGTTTGGAACGGCAAGTATCCAAGCTATGAAAAGAAAGAATTTTAAAAGAGGTGAATTTAATGCTTAACAAAGAAAGAGAACAAACTGTAATAAGTTTATGCCAACGACTTGTTAAATCATCAAGCTATTCCGGACAAGAGGGCAAAGTTGCTGAAGAACTTAACAAGGCATTTAAAGAACTTGGATTTGATGACGTAGCTGTCGATAAGTATGGAAATATTATTGGCCATATAAAAGGCAACAAACCAGGAAAGAAAATAGTATTTGATGGACATATTGATACAGTTCCTGTTACCAATGAGTCTGAGTGGAAGTACCCTCCGTTTGCTGCAGAAATTCATGATGGAAAGATTTACGGAAGAGGAACTTCAGACATGAAGGGTGCTGTAGCAGCAATGGTTTGTGCAGCTGCAAACTTCGCAGAAGATACTAAAAAGGATTTTGCGGGAGAAATTTACGTAGCTGGAGTGGTTCATGAAGAATGTTTCGAAGGTGTTGCTGCGAGAGAAATATCAAAAAGAATAAATCCTGATTATGTAGTAATAGGAGAGGCTTCACAGCTAAATATTAAAATTGGTCAAAGAGGAAGAGGAGAAATTGTAATTGAAACATTTGGAGTTCCTTGCCACTCTGCCAATCCGGAAAAAGGAATTAACGCCGTATACAAAATGGCGGAAGTAGTTAGTGAAATTAGAAAATTAACTCCTACTCATCATGAAGTATTGGGAGATGGAATCCTTGAATTAGTAGATATTAAATCCAGTCCATATCCTGGAGCATCTGTAGTTCCTGAGTACTGCAGAGCAACTTATGATAGAAGACTACTGGTTGGAGAAACTAAGGAAAGTGTTCTTGCTCCAATAAACCAATTATTAGATGAAATGATGAAAAAGGATCCGGAGCTAAAAGTTAAAGCATCATATTCTGTTGGTAAAGAAATGTGCTACACCGGAAATGAAATAGAGGGAGAAAGATTCTTCCCGGGATGGTTATACGATGAGAGTGAAGAATTTGTTCAGGATGTGTACGCTGAATTAAAATCAATGGGCTTTGATCCAACCATCACTCAGTATAATTTCTGTACAAATGGCAGTCATTATGCAGGAGAAGCAAATATAAAGACATTAGGAATTGGACCATCTAAGGAAAATCTTGCTCATACTGTTAATGAATATATTGAAGTGGAACAACTAACATCTGTTACGCAATTGTATTACGGTGTTATGAACGCGTTACTAAAATAATATTTAAACTAGGAGGCAATTTTATGAACAGTACTCAAATTACAGCGCTTATTATTATCTTATTGTACATGGCAGCAACAGTAGCATTAGGATTATTCGTATCACAAAGAAAGAGAAACAAAGCTGAAAAACAAAGTAATGATGATTTCTTAATGGCAAGTAAATCTTTAGGACCGTTAGTTCTAGCAGGAACACTTTTTGCTGCTAATACTGGTGGTGCAAGTACTACTGGTATTGCAACAAATGTATTCAAGTATGGTCTTTCTGCAAGTTGGTATGTAATTGCGGCAGGCATCGGATTTGTTTTAGTTTCATTTATAGCCCCATTCTTTAGAAAATCACAAGCAAGTACAGTTCCGGAGATTATAAGTAAAAGATACGGTAAAGGATCACATATTTTTACAGCATTAACATCTATTACAGCATTATTTATGGCTACTGGAGCACAAATTATAGCTACAGCATCAATAATTAATGTAGTAACAGGTTTTGAGTTTAAAATAGCAGCTATAATAACTACGATAATAGTAATTCTATACACTATGATTGGTGGATACAAGTCAGTAACTGCAGCGAATATGATGCACGTTTTATTTATTACTGTTGGTATGACTATAGCTATGTTTATTGTAGTTAACAATAGTGCAATAGGTGGTTTCTCAGCACTGTTTGATAAAGCAAATGCTATGACAGATGCATCTGGAAATAATTATAACTTTGTTAGCATGACAAAAATTGGATTACCAACAATCATAGGATATATAGCCATGTACTTTATGACTTTCCCAACAGGTCAAGAAATAGTTCAGACTTATTGTTCTGCAAAAGATGGACAATCAGCTAAAGTTGGATCAGTAATTGCCGGATTAGTATCAGCCGCTTATGCAATAGTACCTGCTATTTTAGGATTAGTGGCTTATGTAGCTATTGATGGTTTTGCTGCTGCTGGAGCTCAAAAAAATGCATTGGCTCAAGCAACAATTACTTTTGCCCCACCTATAGTTTCAGGGATTGTATTAGCTGCTGTTGTAGCTGCTACAATGAGCAGTGCATCGGGAAATATGATAGGTACAGCTACCATGTTTACCAATGATATATTTAGACCTTACATTAACAAGGGTGTTCGTGATGACTTAAAAGAGGTTTGGATATCAAGAATCACAATGGTTATAGTAGGTAGTGTTGGTTTAATTATTGCAATAACAGCATCAAATATAATCAGTGTTATGATGGGTGCATTTGCACTTAGAAGTGCTGGTCCATTTGCGGCATTTATATGTGGGTTATTCTACAAAAATGTTACTAAGAGAGCTGGATTCTACTCAATAGTTACTGGAACAGCAGTTGCAGCATATTGGATATATGTATTAAAAACTCCTTACGGATTAAATGCAATGGTTCCAGGAGGATTGGTTGCATTTGCTGTAATCTTCTTAGTTTCAGCAATTGATAAAAGTATGGGGGTTAAGCCTCAACCCATGATTGAGTATTCTGATAAATAATTAAAGTTGACGTGAAAATAAACTAATAGAAGAGGTGAACATTGTGAAGAAACTAATAAAAAATGGTTTGATAGTTGATGGTAGCGGAAACAATTCATATAACGGAGATATTCTTCTTGATGGAGATAAGATAGAAAAAATAGGAGAGAATCTTCAATGTGAAGATGCTGAAATTATTGATGCTGAAGGTTTTGTAGTGGCACCGGGATTTATAGATACTCATAGTCACTCAAGCATGCTGTTGTTCAAGGATTCATTATTGACTCCAAAGATAAGACAAGGTATAACTACTGAACTAGTTGCCCAAGATGGTATGGGTCCTGCACCGGTTGATGATAACAATCTATCTTCTTGGATAAAGGCTATGAAAGGTCTTGAAGGAGAATATGTCGTTGAGTGGACTTGGAGAAGTGTAGCTGATTATCTAGAGAGAATAGAAAAATTAGATTTAGGACCTAATATTGCATATTTAGCTCCTCATGGAAATGTAAGAATGATTTCCATGGGATTGGATAACAGAAAACCAACTGAAGAAGAAATGACTTTAATGCAAGCTAATTTAGCTAAAGCTATAGATGAAGGTGCATTTGGAATGTCAACCGGTATGATATATCCACCTTGCTGCTATGCTGATATTGATGAGTTTATTGAATTAGGTAAGGTATTACATGACAAAGATGCAGTATTTGTAACACATCAAAGAAGTGAAGCGGATTCAATTTTAGATTCAATGGAAGAAATACTGACCATAGGTAAAGAAAGTGGATGTAAAGTTCATTTCTCACACTTTAAGGTATGCGGTAAAAACAATTGGGATAAATTCCCTAAAGTTTTAGATAGATTAGATAGAGCTAAAGAAGAGGGAATGATTGTTTCTTACGACCAATATCCTTACGTTGCCGGAAGCACAATGATGAGTGTTATTCTTCCGCCTTGGGTTCATGATGGTGGTACAGATAAATTGTTAGAAAGATTAAAAGATGCTGACTTAAGAGAAAAGATGAAAGAAGATATTGCCAACGGTATACCTGGATGGGATAATTTTGTTGAATTTGCAGGGATAGAAGGTATTTTCGTAACATTTGTCGGTTCAGAAAAGAATCAGGACGTTGTTGGAATGAATCTTGTTGAAGTTGGTAAATGCAAAGGCAAAGATCCTCTTGATGCAATATTTGATGTAATTCTTGAAGAAGAAAATATTGTTGGCTTAGTAGATTTCTACGGTACTGAAGAGCATGTAAAACTTATAATGAGCAGGCCTGAGCAAAATGTATGTACTGATGGTATCATGGGCGGAAAGCCTCATCCAAGATTGTTTGGAGCATTCCCGAGAGTATTAGGCAAATATGTCAGAGATGAGAAATCTTTCACTTTAGAGACTGCTATTTACAAAATGACAGGTAAATCTGCTGCGGTTTTAGGATTAAAGGACAGAGGTTTGCTAAAAGAAGGTTACAAGGCAGATTTAGTAGTAATTGATTTTGATAATATAATTGATAAAGGTGATTACACTAATCCTAACCAATATCCAGTGGGAATTGAGTATGTAATTGTAAATGGAGAAGTAGTAATCAAAGAAGGAGAGGACACTGGGAAAAGACCTGGTAAAGTTCTCAGAAAAAGCAAAGGTATGGAGATAAATTAATGAAGAAAATTATTTTTACAGAAGAGGCTCCTGCAGCAATTGGACCATATTCTCAAGCTATAGAAGTAAATGGAATGGTTTATACTTCAGGACAGCTGCCTATAGATTATAAAACAGGATTAATGTCTGATAATGTTGAAGTTCAAACTGAACAATCCTTGAAAAACGTATTTGCTATTCTTAAAGCAGCGGGTGCAGATCCGGCAAATGTTATTAAGACCACTGTTTTTATCAAAGACATGAATGATTTCCCAAGAATCAACAAGGTGTATGAAACATTCTTCCAGGGTAATTATCCAGCAAGATCTTGCGTAGAAGTTGCCAGATTGCCTAAGGATGCTTTAGTGGAAATTGAAGCTGTAGCATATAAGTAAACGAGATTCATTGAATATGGCAAGAGCACTATAACAACTTGTATTGTAATAAAACCCTTTAATATCATAGTTAAGTGCTTCCCGTCAAGTAGACAAATAAAAATATAAATCCTTTCTGCCAGCCGGTAATACCTACTGGCAGTTTTTATGCTGCTGTTTTACAGGAACTTATGATGTACATTTCCTGTCGTTGTGTTATATAATATAAAGAGCCATCCCAATAGTAGACAATTTGTCTGCTATAATTTAAGTTGAGATTGGCTATGACGTTTAATATTTTACGGGAGAAAGCCATTTAAATGTTTTTTCGACTATTAAAATTGAAAGGAATTATTAATGATTAGAATTAATTTAGAAAAGTGCATTGGCTGCGGTCTTTGCGCTGAAGATTGTCAATGCAGTGACATTAAGATTATTGACTGGAAGGCACAACCTTTGTTTAAATCCTGCTTAAACTGCGGACATTGCATTGCAGTATGCCCTCAAAATGCTGTATCAATAGATGAGTATGATATGAATGAGGTTTTAGACTATAGCAAGGATAAATTTTATGTCGAGCCGGAAAAGGTATTGAATTCTATTAAATATAGAAGAAGCATCAGGAATTTCACGGACAAGCCTGTGGAAAAAGAAAAGCTCATGAAAATTATTGACGCAGGACGATTCACCCCTAGCGGAGGTAACAGGCAGCCTATAAGCTTCGTGGTTGTTCAGGACAATATGAGCGAACTGACAAAATTAACGCTCGATGTTCTTAATGATATAGCATGTAGTTATGTGCCAAATGAAGATGATCCTCTTGATAGTCAGAAAAAAAGATATTCAGTTATGTGGAAAATGATGCACAGGCAATATAATAAATACGGTAAGGATAAATTGTTTTTTAATGCACCTTCAATCATAATAGTTCTCAGCGATAAAAATTTATCCTTCAATCCATATGTAGACGGAGGATTGGCGGCTGCCAATATGCAAACAATGGCTGATGCATTAAATTTAGGTGCTTGTTTTAATGGATTTTTTACATTTGCATCACATGACAAGAATATCAGAGAGTTCCTTAATATTTCAGACAGTAAAGTTGTTGTCACATCATTGCTGTTTGGATACACAAACAATAAGTATTATAGAACTGTTCCCAGAAAAAGTGCTGAAGTTAATTGGAGATAGTGACTTGCTACTTTATACGGAAGTTAAAAAGCAACCGTAAAGATAAGGACAGAGTTTGACTTAATATAAACTTTTTACGCAGGAAAATTGTTAAAAGATAGGCGAGTTTTAGCTTGTACTAAACTACATTAATGAAAAAAGGTTTCAGCAATTGCTGAAACCTTGTATATTATACTTCTTGATGCTATCCCATCAATTAAAATACTCAGGCAATAAATTTAATACTCTGTAGTCTACATGGTTTAAAAAAATCTTTTTAGCTTTTGTAAAATTACGAGTTTTTATAGCTTCATATAGTGCAGTATGACTAGTAGAGGAAATAAAAGTGTCTATGTTACCTGATTCTAAAAATTTTTTAAAGCGTCCCATTGTTATAGTGTAAAGATATTCTTTAATTATTTCTTGGGCGCTCTTATATGCGAGGATATATAATGAATTCTTAGATAATTCACAAATAGTAAAATGTACATTAAAATCATTTAAAGCAATATTCTTTAGCTTTTGTTCATACGAATAGTTAAAATCGTCAATGTCAATATTGTTAAATTCGTTTTCGTAATTTTCACAAGCAAGTCTAAGCTTTTCTAAATCATCATCATTTGAATTTATGATAGCAAGTCTAATACATTCCAAGTCAATCAATTTTCTAAATTCTTTTACATCCTCCATCATTTTAGGATATACAACTAAAGAAGGTACATCCTTTAGAACATCTTCTATTTTAAAGCTATTAATATAGGTTCCGTCTCCGGCTTTAGTAGTTACTAGACCCAGGGCATTAAGTCTTTGTAATGCCGAGCGTACTGTTAATCTACTTACATTATAAATTTTAGTAAGTTCGTTTTCAGTTGGGAGTTTATCTCCATCCTTTAACTCTCCATTTAATATTGAATCCTTTAATATATCGGTAAGCTGTTCGCTTAAACTGTTTTTTCTAATTATTTTACGTTTCATAATCATCCTCTTATTTTAATAGTATTTACCGAAGCAATTGTTGCTGCTAATTAGAAGAGCTTTCTTATAGCTGTAGCATTTATTAATACTATGTTTATTTGTAATACAAGCATAACAGCTTTTTACGTGTTTTGCAAGTATAAAATTAAATTAATAAAAAAATATTGAAATTCAAATATTTAATGGAGGTAATAGCACTACGGTGAAAATGTTTACAAAATTTTATTGACAGAAAAAAGATGCTAATATATACTTGTATTACAAGTATATGTTTATAACATATATTAAGCTTGTGAGCGAAATTTATATGGGAGGTTAAAATGAAAATTACTAAAGTAGACGTGTTGTTAGTTACTACAGCGAATCCAATTTGGCGACCAATTCTTTGTCGTATTCACACAGATGAAGGAATATACGGAGATGGGGAAGCAGCTGTAGCATATATAAGCGGTCAAACTGCTGCTTATGGTATGATTCAGGATTTAGCAAGGCTGATAATTGGAATGGATCCCATGAAAAATGAATTGATTTGGGATAAGCTTTATAAAAGCACATTTTGGGGTCAAAATGGAGGGCCTGTAGTATTTGCTGGAATAAGTGCATTAGATATAGCCTTATGGGATATCAAAGGAAAATACTTTAATGCTCCATTGCATGTGCTGCTGGGAGGAAAACGTAGAGACAAGCTTCGTGCTTATGCTAGTCAGCTTCAATTTGGTTGGGAGTTGGATTTTAAAGGTGCTTCTACAGGAATTCCTCAATGTACTCCTGAAGATTATGCAGCGACTTGCAAAAAAGCAATGAATGAAGGGTATGATGCTGTTAAAATTGACTTTTTTACGTTTGACAAAGATGGTACTCCTTTTACAGAAGAAGAACGAACGAGAATAATTAAACCATATTATATAAATTTAATAGAAGAACGACTGAAAGCAATTAGAAAGGAATGTGGACCGGATCTTGATATTATAATTGAAAACCACTCCTTCCCCGACGCACAAGGAGCAGTCCAAATTGGTCAGATGGCAGAAAAGTACAGAATTATGTACTTTGAAGAACCCAACACACCAACTCCATTTATGCAAGCATACATTGCTAATAAAGTTAACATTCCACAAGCTAGTGGCGAGCGAATATATGGAAGATGGCAGTATGCACCATATTTTGAAAATAAATCGCTTCAAGTTATACAACCGGATATTGGAAATTGTGGAGGAATTACAGAAGCAAAGAAAATTTGCGATATGGCTTATACATACGATGTAAGTGTACAAGCTCATGTGTGTGCAACTCCGCTTTCAACATCTGTAGCATTACATTTAGAGTCAGTGATACCTAATTTCGTAATACATGAACATCATGTAAATAACAGATGCGTTTTTAATTATAACCTTTCTAAATTTAATCCACAGCCGGTAAATGGATATATAGAAGTGCCTAACGAACCAGGTATCGGAAATGAAATAACTGATGAAGCATACAGATTAGCACAAGTTGTTACGATACAGTAATAATAAAATAAATTTATAATTATAAAAGGAGCGAGGTAGAATTATGAGATTTAAAAAACAAACTGCATTATTATTGACGACAATAATGGTATTAAACATTGTACTTACGGGTTGTGGAACAGGAAGTACACCAACAGAAACATCAACAGGGAAGACATCAGGAACAAGCGGAGGAATGACATTGGAAGAATATGCGTTATCAGTCGCTACACCGCTTTCAGCAGAAGATGCTGCTATTAATATTGAAGCTAAGTCAAGTAATCCTGACAAAGTAATATGGAAACATGCAAACGTTACAAATAACCAGACAGATTCACCATCAGTTCGTGGGGATAGACAATTTTTCATAGAATTGAAGAAAATCCTAGGAGATAAAGTTGAGATTCAGCTATTCAATGGTGGAGTACTTGGTACTACAGCAGATCAGCTTCTTGGAGGTTTACAAAACAGAAATTTTGAAAGTTGCTCATATAACGTAGGTGCAATGGCTGAATATACTAATGCTTTTATGCCTTTAGACGTAATGTTCTTAATTCCGGATCTTGAGACGGCTTTTAAGGTAGTTTCTGGTGAACCTGGTGAATTGATGAGGCAGGAGTGCATAAAAGATACAGGTCTTAACGTTTTAACAATGGGAGCTATAGGTATGCGTCATATAACAAATGGAAAAAGACCAATTACTTCTGTCACTGATATGAAGGGATTAAAAATACGTGTACAGAATAATCCGTTGCATCTTTTGGCATTTGGAGCCTTAGGATGTGCTCCTACACCGATAGCATATGCTGAACTGTTTACAAGTTTGCAGCAAGGTGTTGTTGATGGGCAGGAAAATCCAATTGCTAATATTTTTGCACAAAACTATGTAGAAGTTCAAAAGTATATGACATTAACAGAACATTTATATACAGCGGGCGCATTTATTGTAAACGATGAATGGTTAAAAGAGCAGTCTCCAGAATTCCAGCAAGCAGTTGAAAAAGCTGCAGCTATTGCACAGGAATATTCCGGACCGGAATTACAAAAAACTGAAGAAGCTCTCTTAAAGTGGATCACTGATAAAGGAATGGAAGTAATTGAACTTAGTGACGAGGCTAAAGCGGAATTCAAGGAAATCTCCATGAGTACATGGGATGAAGCGGCAGAAAAGATTGGAGTTGACTATTTTAACTCTATTAGAGAATCAATAGAAAAAATTTCAAATTAAATTTTGAGTTTTGTATTGAATTATTAATAGGTAATTGCAGCTCCTAGCTGCAATTACCTTAGTTAGCAGAGGAGGCAGTATATGAAAAAGTTTTTAAATAATATTGAGGTCTATTTAGGTACAATATGCTCCATAGCTATGGTAGTTATATTATTTATGCAGGTTGTATCCAGATATATATTTAACAATGCGTTTTCATGGTCTGAAGAGTTGGCAATAATTCTATTTATTCTGTCAACGTATTTTGGGGCGACAGCTGCAATCAGAACAAAACAACATCTTAGACTTGAAATAATTACTGATAAGCTAAGTCCTAAGGGTAAGCTGATCATGGAAATTGTTAACAATGCATTTTTTGCCTTGTTTAATATAATTATTCTAACTGGAGTAGTACCAATGGTTCAAAGGCTCAGGGAAAACGGTACAACAACAGCGGTAACACATATTCCTAAATGGTCAATATATATATTCCTACCTATATTGTTTATTCTCATGATCATAAGACTTATACAGGTTAGTATAAATAATATAAAACAAATTAAAGAAATAAATATGCAAAAAATCAATGTTTAAAGAGGTGAGTATATGGCATCAGCAGTATTATTTTTATCTGCAGCAGGGTTATTAGCAATCGGTGTTCCTGTTGGAATTTCTTTAGGACTGGCAATGATAGCGATTGCATTTGCATTTGATACGACTAATATAGGATTTATAGCTCAGGCTATGTATTCTGGTTTTGAATCATTACCTTTGACAGCTATTCCATGTTTTATGTTAGCTGGAGCTGTAATGGAAACAGGTGGGCTTTCTAAAAGGCTTGTCAATGTAGCTAGCAAAATGGTTGGCAATACTACCGGTGGTTTAGGTACAGTAACGGTTATAGCATGTTTATTCTTTGGAGCAATATCTGGTTCAGGGCCGGCAACAGTTGCTGCAATAGGAGGAATTATGATACCATACATGGTTAATGCGGGATACGATAGAACTTATGCAACAGGGTTGTCAGCAGTAGCTGGTGGCCTGGGGATAATTATGCCGCCAAGTATACCTTTGGTTATATATGGAGTTGCTACAACAACATCTATAGGAGATTTATTCCTTGCAGGAATTGGCCCTGCATTTATTGTAGGAGCAATATTAGTACTAGTCAATATATATCAATCGAAAAGGTTAGGTTACTTTGGAAACGGAGAAAATTTTTCATTTAGAGAACTCGTAAAAGCAACGTGGGATGCTAAATGGGCTTTATTAATGCCGTTAATTATACTGGGAGGTATATACGGTGGCATATTCACCCCGACAGAAGCAGCGGTAGTAGCCATATTTTACGGAATAATAGTAGGAATATATGGTTATAAGGAATTAACCTGGAAGGGCGTTATTAATATATTTACTAAAAACACATCATTTGTTGGTGGTATATTGCTGACTTTTGCACCAGCAGCGGCATTAGGAGCTGTTTTGGCATTATTAGGAATACCTACAGGTTTAACAAAATTCTTATTAGGACTTTCTTCAAATAAGATTGTAGTATTGCTGATAGTGAATATATTCCTGGTTTTTGTAGGAATGGTTGTCGATACGACTGCGGCAAACATCATATTTTCACCAATTCTTCTGACTGCTCTAAGACCATATGGAGTAGATCCAGTGCATTTTGGTCTTTTGATGACTATCAACCTAGCTATTGGCTTCGTTACACCACCTGTAGCAGGTAATTTATTTGTTGCGTCTGGTATTACTGGAATTCCAATGGATAAAATTGTTAAGAAAGCATTGCCATTCATTATATCTATGTTTGTGGCTTTGTTAATCATAACATATATACCTTTAACATCAATAGGAATTTTAAGATTACTTGGCCGTTAATGTAAAAATATAAGATTAAACAATATTAATTTTAGGGGAGAAATAGATGAAAATTACAAGTGTAGATATAATTAAGGCACCTACTAAAGATTCTACCAGTGGATACAAGTGGAATCCTGTGTTTGTTAGAATCAATACTGATGAAGGAATCAGCGGTTTTGGAGAGGTGGGTTTAGCATATGCGAATGCAAGTCAGGCAGGATTTGGTATGGCAGTTGATTTTGCTAAACTAATAATAGGAATGGATCCTATGAATAATGAAGAAATATGGAATAAACTTCATAGAACTACTTTTTGGGGCATGGGCGGAGGAACAGTAATTTTTTCTGGAATAAGTGCAATTGATATTGCACTTTGGGATATAAAGGGTAAGGCTCTAGGAGTTCCTGTTTACAAGTTGCTAGGAGGCAAGACCAACACTAAATTAAGAACTTATGCCAGTCAGATTCAATTTGGGTGGAGTAAAGAAAGTCAATCTCTTGTGAAACCAGAAGAATATGCTCAGGCTGCCAGAGACGCAATAGCAGATGGATATAATTGTATAAAGGTTGATCCAATAGGCTATGATCTTGAAGGCATATGGATGGGCTGGAGTAACTATGGTATTCTAGAGAATAGACAATTGCAAATTGCAGTTGACAGAGTTGCAGCAATAAGGGAAGCCGGCGGGCCTGATTTAGATATAATTATTGAACTCCATTCATTAACTGACACTAATACAGCAATTCAACTTGGAAGGGAATTGGAGAAATTCAGATGCTTCTACTATGAAGAGCCTACACAGCCTTTAAATGCCTCTTTATTTAAAGAGATTGACAGAGAGGTAAAAATACCTTTAGCAACAGGTGAACGTTCATACAGCAGATGGGGCTTCAGAAAGTTCTTTGAGGATAGGTCGATATCAATAATTCAGCCCGATCTATGCAATACAGGAGGAATAACTGAAGGAAAGAAGATATGTGATATGGCACATGTATATGACATCGGAGTACAAATACATGTATGTGGCGGACCAATCTCTACTGCAGCTGCATTGCAACTAGAAGCGGTTATTCCTAATTTTGTTATTCATGAACATCACCAAATGGCTTTGGTAAAAGATAACATAGACCTTTGCAAGTATGATTATCAGCCTAAAAATGGGTATTTTGAAATACCAGAAAGGCCTGGTATTGGACAAGAGCTTACAGATGAAACAATAAAAAATTCGCCATTGATGGTAACAATAAAATAAAATTATATAAAATTATATAAAAGGAGAAGGTATATATGAAAATTACAAGTGTAGATGTAATCAAAACAAACGGGGGAGCCCCTTCGGTTAAAGGAACTCACTGGAATCCTGTATGTGTGAGAATTAATACTGATGAAGGAATATGTGGTTTCGGGGAAGCAGGTGTAGCTTATTCATCTGGAACTGAAGCTGCATTTGGTATGATTAAGGATTTTGGTGAACTAATAATAGGAATGGATCCTATGAATAGTGAAATGATTTGGAACAAGCTTCACAGAACAACATTTTGGGGCATGGGTGGAGGAACAATTATATTTTCTGGTATGAGTGCAATTGATATAGCTCTCTGGGATATTAAGGGAAAAGTTTTAGGTGTACCCGTATATCAATTGCTAGGTGGTAAAACTAATACTAAGTTAAGATCTTATGCAAGCCAAATTCAATTTGATTGGGGTAAAGAATGTAAAGCTTTATCAAAACCTGAAGAATATGCTGAGGCAGCAAGAAAAGCGATGGCAGAAGGATATACAGCTGTTAAAGTCGATCCGGTTGGTTTCGATACGGAAGGAGTGTGGATGAGTTGGAGTAACTATGGGTTACTTGAAAATAAACAATTAAAAGTAGCTGTTGATAGAGTTGCTGCTATTAGAGAAGCAGGAGGGTCTGATTTAGATATTATAATAGAACTTCACTCACTCACTGATACTAATACTGCAATACAACTTGGTAGAGAGCTTGAAAAATACAGATGTTTCTATTATGAAGAACCTACACAACCACTTAATTCTGACTTATTTAGAGAAATTGCCAATAATGTAAAAATACCAATGGCAAGCGGTGAAAGAATTTATTCAAGATGGGGATACAGACCATTCTATGAAGATAGATCCTTGTCAATAATACAACCCGATTTATGTAATACGGGAGGAATAACAGAAGGAAAGAAAATATGTGATATGGCTCATGTTTATGACATTGGTGTTCAATTACATATCTGTGGAGGGCCGATTGCAACAGCTGCAGCTCTTCAACTTGAAGCAGTAATTCCTAATTTTGTCATCCATGAACATCATCAATGTGCATTAATGGATGAGAACATTAATCTATGCAAGTATAATTATCAACCAAAGAATGGTAGTTATGAAGTACCTGATTTACCAGGAATTGGACAGGAGTTGACAGATGAAGCAATTGCCAAAGCGGAAGTATATACAGTAAAATAGCTAAATAGTATAAAAAGTAAGTGTTAAGTAAGAATTTTGAAAAAGAGTTATCATTGAATAGAAGCTAGTTTCTATGAAAGATAGCTCTTTTTAAGCAATAATTTGAACTTAAGAGTTTCATATTAATTTTGAACAAAAGGCTTAGAATTTCTAAGCCTTTTATCATACAACAATGTATTACTTAAATTAAATTTGTAGTACAATTAATTCAAAATGTTGACAATAAGCATTAAGACTCTTATACTTAAATAAGAAGCTATATATAATTTATAAAAACAGGTGATTATTATGGAAAAAAATAATATCAATAGTGGCGAAAAAATTTCAATGGTGGAAAACATTTTGGATTCAATGCGATATAAAATTTTGACTCAAAAGTATACGAAAAATTATATGTTGACGGAAGCTGCTTTATCTGAAGAATATAATACATCTAGAGGCTCAATTCGTGCTGCATTGCAAGCATTAGAAAATGAAGGATTAATAACAACATTACCAAATGGTAGAAAACAAGTAAAGGAAATTTCGGAAAAATATATTAAAGATTTGTATGAAGTTCGACGTATGTTAGAATGCAAAGTTATAGAAATTGTATTAGCTAAAAAAAGTATAAGCTATACCATATTAGCTTCAGCGGCTGAAGATTTTAATACAATTGAAAGCGATGATGATGAGATAATTCGTCTTGAAAGAATAAAAGTTAATACAAAATTTCATCGAGCATTGTTTGAACTGTCAGAAAATAGACCGTTATTGCAGTGCTGGACCACTATGGAGCCTATTTTTGAAACTTTTGCAAAATTCAATTCATCTACAATTGGTACAAAAGAACAACACAAGGACTTTTATGTCAGCAATCACATTAAAATATTTGAACTAATTGTAGCTAGAGATAAATCAGTTAAAGATTATTTAATTCGACACATTAACGATGCTGAGGAAGAAACACTGAGAGATTTAAAATTTAAATAATCTTTTTTGAAATAACTTTTAATTCAGTAATGCTAATTATATCATCAGTCAGTTGTTTTTTTATAATTAAAATCACTTTAAGAATATCAAAAATTTACTTATTAAATGGAGGTTCATATGAAAAAATTTGTAATGGTTGACAGTCATACATTAAAAGGTACGGACTTTAGTCCAGAGTTAAACCTTTTATCTGAAAATGGTATTGAATGTGTATTGGCTGAATGCAAAACAGATGAGGAAATTATTAATGCTGTAAAAGATGCAGATGCAATTGGTCTTAATTATTCACATATCACGAAAGACATTATTTTAAAGATGCAAAATTGTAAAGCAATAATACGTTATGGAATTGGTTTTGATACTGTAGATGTAGAAGCTGCCACTGAAAGAGGTATAGCTGTTTGCAACCTTCCTGATTACTGCGTAGATGAGGTTGCAACCCATGCAATGGCTTTAATACTTGATACATGCAGAAAAACTACGTTTTTTGATAAAAGTGTAAGAGCTGGATTATGGGACAGTAATTATGGATATAAGATGCATAGATTAAGTGCATTGACACTTGGATTGATTGGATTTGGAAATACTGCACGATTATTGAGCCATTATGCAAAATCATTTGACATGAATATAATTTCATATGACCCATACGCACCAGATAATTTATTCGAGCAATATGGTGTAACAAGTGTGAGTTTAGAAAAACTTTACAAGGAATCAGACATAATATCAATTCATGTTCCATTAACTGATGAAACAAAACATTTGATTAATAAAGATACTATAGAAAAAATGAAAGACGGAGTAATAATTATAAATACTTCAAGAGGACCTATAATAAGTATTGATGATTTGCTAGAAGCATTAAAAAACAAAAAGGTTTGCGCTGCAGGACTTGATGTAGTAGAAATTGAACCTATTAAAGATCCAAACTGCAGAATATATAACTATGAGAATTTAGTTGTCACTCCTCATGCTGCTTACAATTCTGTTGAAGCTTCAAATAATCAACACATGAAGGTGGCAAAGACAGCAGTACAAGTTTTAAATGGAGAAATGCCATACAATGTAGTTAATATAAAGAAATTGAGCAAATAATCTATACGTGTATTAAATACATATATTTATATAAAATAGGAAGTGATCTATATGAAGTATATAGCAATTGATGTTGGTAGCAGTTTTATAAAGACATCTCTTTTTGATATGAAAAAATGCGTCATCATAGAAAAAAGAAAAATTGCATCTCCCCAAAAACTAGAGAATAAAGATAAAAATATATTTGAAATTTCTGCTGAGTTACTTTTTAACACAGTTAAAGAAATTATTGATGGGATGTCAGAAAAATATGAAGACATTGAAGGTGTAGTATTTTCTACACAAATGCATGGATTTGTCTATGATTCAAATTGTGAAGTTAATAAAGAAGATATTTATGTTTCATGGCAAGATAACAGATGCCTCAATATTATAGAAAATGAAGGAAGAAGCTATATAGAAGAACTTAAGGAGCTGTTTAGTAAGGAGGAAATGGCTGATTGCGGCGTATATATTAAACCATCCCTTGGGCTAAGCAACTTATATACTATGCTTTATGAAATAGACAATCAAAAGAGGACAGGCAAACTTTACACTTTAGGATCATATTTTATTTCTAGGCTTACTGGAAACAATATTTGCCATATAACAAATGCTGCTCCATTGGGGTTTTGTGATGTGGTAAATAAGAAATGGAATGAAAAAATTATTAAAAAAGCTGGTTTTGAAAATATTGTTCTTCCTGTAATAGCAAAAAGTGATTTTGAAGTTTGCGGAATTTATAAATCTAATGGTCAAGAATTAAAAATATATCCTGATTATGGCGATCATCAAATTTCAATACTTGGAAGCATGGCAGGTAAAAATGACGTTGTGATTAATATTGCAACTGCATCTCAAGTATCAAATACCACAGAACATTTTATGCCAGGTGAATATGAAACACGTCCGTTTTTTGAAGGCAGATATATGAATACAATTTCAAATATGCCTAGCGGAAGAAATTTAGATGTCTTAATTGATTTCATAAAAGATACAACACATATAATAACTGGAATATCTGTAGATACAAATGAGATATGGAATTCGGTTTTAAAAGATTTTAAATATGATCTAGACGGATTGACGGCAGATGTTGGATTTTACTCAACACCTTATAATATGAATGGTGGAAAAATTGGTGGAATTACATATAGCAATTTTAATTTAAACACTTTATTTTCAGCAGCATTTTATAATATGGCAGATGTTTATGATAAAAACATAAAGGGTCTTTGTGGTAACAACATAAAAGTAGAGAAACTCGTCTTTTCAGGAGGAGTGTCATGGAGAATACCGAAGCTTCTTGAAATTGTAAGTCAAAAAACGGGATATCCTTATTGTCATTCTGCAATTCCAGATGAAGCATTTTCAGGTTTATTTAGAATAGCACTTGTATGTGCAGGTATTTGTACGGATTTAAATGATAAAAAAGAACTAACACTGAAACTTAAGTAAGGAGAATTTTAATGCATAATTTAAAAGAGAGAATAAATAAAAAGGAAGTTGTTCTAGGTACTATGCTTTCAGAAGTTTACACACCTAATGTTGTGCGAGTAATTAAAGCAGGAGGGATGGAATTTATTATTATAGACAGTGAACATGGATACTTTGATTATTCGCAGATAGCAAATATTGTTGCTGTATGCAATGGATTTGACATCCCAATTATTGTTAGAGTGCCTAACATTGATAGAGCATCCATAACTAAAGTTTTGGATATGGGAGTAGATGGTCTTTTGATACCAATGGTTAATACTGCTTTAGACGCAGAAAATGTAGTTAACTATGCAAAATATGCACCTTTGGGTGCTCGAGGTATATCAACTACAAGAGCACATACTAATTATGAGCCTCCAAAACTTTCTGAATACATTGAACATGCAAATAATAAAACTATAATATTAGCACAAATTGAAACAAAACAAGCACTATTAAATGCAGATAAAATAATAGAAGTAGAAGGAATAGATGCTCTTATTATAGGACCTAATGACTTAGCTATTGATCTTGGTACACCAGGTGACTTTGAAACTGCAAGTATGGAAAAATCTATTGAAACAGTCGTAGCATCTGCTAGAAAGGCAAAAAAACCCTGTGGAATTGTAGCATCTAACATTGGATTTTTACATAAATGTAAAGATATGGGCATGACTATATTTAGCTGTAACAGTGAAGTAGGAATGATTAAAAGTGCATCAATGAAAATAGTTAAAGAATTTTATGAGAGTTAGTTTGATATACAATTAGTTTAATATTATAAAAATAAGGGGAATGAGGACAAAATAAAAGAAGCAAGTCCTGAAAAACCTGCTTCTTAATTGAAAAATTACATTGGGTTACGTCATGGTTATGTCAAATGAACTAATTCGCACTTAGCAAAAAATTGATGTAGACTGTAAACCCACAATTTTCAATATTCTTTTGGTCGGGATGAGAAGATTTGAACTTCCGACCCCAAGTCCCCCAGACTTGTACGCTAACCAAGCTGCGCTACATCCCGAATACAAATGCTATTATACATTAAAAAAACTGTTATGTAAAGTGTTAAAAAATAAATTTTTCAAATTTCCATATTATATATTGCATTTTAAAATGTATTCTGATAAAGTTTAAATATCCATGAGTAATTGGATAAAATAATAAATAAGGATGTACAAAACATGAGTGAAGATAAAGAATTATTTGACGGCTGCGAAGAAGAAGGCTGCAGCTGCGGCGACGATGATTGCGGATGCGGCTGTGGCTGCGGTGATCATGACGAAGAAGTGATGACCATAACCCTTGAAGACGGCACTGAGGTTGAATGCGCAATAATTGCAATTTTCCCGGTGGAAGACAAGGATTACATAGCATTGCTTCCTTTGGAAAACCAGGAAGACGGTGAAGTGTATCTTTACGGTTTCGAAGAATTTGAAGACGGAAGCTTTGAACTTTTAAGCATAGAATCCGACACTGAATATGAAGCTGTTACAAAGGCTTTTGACGAGATTCTTGACGAAGCAGAACTCGACGAGTTGTTTGACGAAGACGAGGAAGAAGAAGACGAAGAATAATCAAAAACCCGTGAAAAACGGGTTTTTGTTGTTTTTAGGGAGATCACGCTGCTCAGCATGCCCTAACCCAAAGATGAGATTCTCCAGGCTTAGCCTTCAGAATACATGTTCTAAAGGTAATCTGATAAAAACAAAACCCGCTTGCGCGGGTTTTATGTTTATCTATATAATATTATTGGTTTTTAAGAATTACGTCGTGAGCTCCACCTTCGGTTAATGATGTAGCAGAAACCACGGTCAGTCTTCCGTTTTGCTGAAGATCCTTTATGGATTTGGCTCCGCAGTTGCACATGGTTGATTTTATCTTGTGAAGAGTGCTGCCAAGACCATCGTCAAGCTTACCTGCATATGGCACGTAAGAGTCAACGCCTTCTTCAAACTGAAGTCCTGCTTTTCCGCCAAGGTCGTATCTGGCCCAGTTTCTTGCCCTGTTGGAACCTTCGCCCCAGTATTCCTTCACGAATCCGTTGCCGTACTTTATTTTGCCTGTAGGACTTTCATCAAATCCTGCAAAATATCTTCCCAGCATTACGAAGTCTGCGCCCATGGCAAGAGCAAGTGTAATGTGGTAGTCAAGAACTATTCCGCCGTCAGAACAGATAGGCACGTATATTCCTTTTTCATTGAAGTATTCGTCCCTGGCTGCAGCCACATCCAACACGGCTGATGCCTGGCCTCTGCCGATTCCCTTTTGCTCTCTTGTGATGCATATTGAGCCGCCGCCTATTCCTATCTTTATAAAGTCAGCCCCTGCGTCTGCCAGGTATCTGAAACCTTCTCTCTCAACGACGTTTCCGGCTCCTACCTTTACGCTGTCGCCGTACTTTTCCTTTATCCATCTGATGGTGTCTGACTGCCATTCGCTGTATCCTTCAGAGGAGTCGATGCATAAAACGTCTGCTCCGGCTTCTACCAGCGCAGGAACTCTTTCCCTGTAGTCTCTGGAATTTATACCGGCGCCTACAACGTATCTTTTCTTGCTGTCAAGAAGCGAACGTGGGTTTTCCTTGTCTTCGGAATAGTCTTTTCTGAAAACCATGTACACAAGGTTGAAATCTTCGTCAACTATGGGAAGTGCATTGAGCTTGTGCTGCCAGATGATATCATTGGCTTCTGTGAGCGTAATGCCTTCGTATCCTACGATCAGTGATTTTGCAGGAGTCATGAATTCCTCCACCTTTTTGTCAAGGGAGTCTCTGGTTGTTCTGTAGTCTCTGCTGGTGACTATTCCCAAAAGTTTTCCTGCGGAAGTTCCATTGGCTGTTACCGCCATAGTTGAATGGCCGGTTCTTTCCTTCAGATATAGAACATCCTGAAGCGTGTCTGTTGGTTTGAGGTTTGAATCGCTGATTACAAATCCTGCCTTGTATTTTTTGACCTTTCTTACCATCTCTGCTTCGCTTTCAATGGACTGGGAGCAGTAAATGAATGATATGCCTCCGTTTTTAGCCAGTGCTATGGCCATGTTGTTATCTGAAACTGACTGCATGATGGCAGATGAGAAAGGTATGTTAAGTTTTAATTCAGGCTCTTCGCCCTTTTTAAACCTGCAAATTGGAGTGCTTAAATTAACATTTTCGACAATACAATCTTTTGTGGTCAGGTTTGGTAAAAGTAAGTATTCTCCGAATGTTCTGGACGGCTCGTTGATAATTCTTGCCATTGATAAATCTCCTTTTCATGTGTTTTCGCAATGAAAATATAATAATTATTCTTGATAGATTATCATAACATAACTTCATTGTCAACCCAATATTTGCATTAATATTATCAATGGAAGCTGTATTTCCTGAAGCTACAGGTTGAAGCAAAAAGCCGCTATTTATGAACGTAATTGCATGATTGCAGATATCAGCCTTTGGAATTTGTGTGAGAAACTGAAGCACATCATTATGAAAATATTAAGAGGATATGCTGCAAGCTCAGGGTGACATAATCACAGTCTGCCTGCCGTGGTTTTAAGATTTGCTTAATAATTCAAACATATAATGTACCATACTATATATTATTTACAGATTAAATTACATTTGGAGGAAAGATGAAAGAACATAAGGATAATAAAAAACCATTCATATATTATTACATGATTGTGATGTTTGTGGTGATACTTCTGAATGCGGCGGTTTTTCCGTACGTGAACCGGATGCAGTCCAAGGTTCACGAGGTTGACTACGGAACGTTTCTCTCAATGGTGGAAGATGGAGACGTCACTAAGGTTGAGATAAACGATAAGCAAATTGCGTTTGTGTCAAAGTCAGACAGCAACAGCGTTTACATCACCGGGAAGATGGACGATCCCAACCTGGTGGACAGGCTGCTTGCCTCATCGGTAAAAATTGAGTTCGGACAGGTTGTTCCGGAGGAAAATTCCGTGCTGCTGGATGCAATTTTGTCATGGGTCATTCCGTTAATCATATTTGTTGGACTGGGGCAGCTTTTATCCAGACAGCTTCAGAAGAAAATGGGTTCTTTCGGCAATTCCATGCAGTTTGGTAAATCCAACGCCAAGATTTATGTGGAGGCTCAGACGGGCAAAAGATTTGAGGACGTGGCGGGGCAGGACGAGGCAAAGGAAGCCTTGACTGAAATTGTCGATTTTCTTCATAATCCTAAAAAGTACGAGGACATAGGTGCTACCATGCCTAAGGGCGCACTGCTGGTGGGACCTCCGGGAACAGGAAAGACTCTTATGGCCAAGGCCGTTGCTGGTGAAGCAAAGGTTCCGTTCTTCTCAATTTCAGGTTCTGAATTCGTTGAAATGTTTGTGGGAATGGGCGCGGCAAAGGTCAGGGACCTGTTCAAGCAGGCTCAGGATAAAGCACCGTGCATCGTGTTCATCGACGAAATAGATACAATCGGTAAGAAAAGAGACAGCGGCGGACTTTCAGGCAACGATGAAAGGGAGCAGACATTAAATCAGCTTCTTACGGAAATGGACGGATTCGACGGCAAAAAGGGCGTTGTAATACTTGCTGCAACCAACAGACCGGAGTCCCTTGACAAGGCGCTGTTAAGACCGGGGCGTTTCGACAGAAGGATTCCCGTCGAGCTTCCGGACCTGGCGGGACGCGAGGCCATACTGAAGGTTCATGCAAAGAATGTGCATCTGGAAGATGATATAGATTTCAATGCCATAGCCAGGGCAACGGCAGGAGCCAGCGGAGCAGAGCTTGCAAACATCATCAACGAGGGAGCTCTTAGGGCCGTAAAAAACGGCAGGTCAAAAACAACCCAGGAAGACCTTGAAGAAGCAGTGGAAGTAGTCATAGCAGGTTACCAAAGAAAAAATGCGGTGATTTCCCCCAAGGAGAAGAAAATCGTAGCATATCACGAAATAGGTCATGCGCTGGTGGCTGCAAAGCAGACAGAATCTGCTCCTGTTCACAAGATTACCATCGTGCCACGAACTTCAGGAGCGCTGGGATACACCATGCAGGTTGCCGAGGAGGAAACATTCCTTTTGTCCAAAGAGGAAGCATTCAACAAGATAGCCACATTCACAGGAGGCCGTGCAGCTGAAGAAGTTGTGTTCAACACATTCACAACGGGAGCATCAAACGACATCGAGCAGGCTACAAAGCTGGCAAGAGCAATGGTAACCCGTTACGGCATGAGCGAGGAATTTGACATGATGGCGCTGGAGAGCGTCAATAACCCATACCTGGGGCAGGAATCATCGCTTGCATGTTCTTCAAACACATCAGGCAAAATAGACAATGAAGTTTTGAAAATCATAAAGTCTGCCCATGAAAAGGCCATAGCCATACTGAGGGACAACGAGGATAAGCTTCACGAGCTGGCTTCGTACCTGCTGGAAAAGGAAACAATAACAGGCGAGGAATTCATGGAAATCCTGAACAATTAAGCTCCTGATAAACAATCGTCCGGCATTATAAAAAAAATGTAGAAAAAATAAAATATTTTGTGCCTGACCCCCAAAAAATTATTCGTGGTACGAAATATATAGTGTAAATTAATTACGCCCCCCTTGTAAAGAGTTATAAATTATGAGTCTTTACTTTATAAAGGATGATTTCTACAGAAATCATCCTTTATTATTTCTGAAGTTTCGTGCATAATATGCTTATCTGCAGCAAGCTTGAAATAGCTGTCACCTTTGTATTGTGCAAATCTGTACCTTTTGGAAGCGGCAGAAATGTTTTATCATTACTATGAAATTTACTGAGAGGTAATATTATGAAAAACGTTCCTAAAATAGCAGCTATACACGATATGTCCGGAATTGGAAGATGTTCCATGACCGTAATAATGCCTGTTCTTTCAGCTCTGGGCTGCCAGGTCTGCCCGTTGCCAACAGCACTTTTGAGCAACCACTCCGAATTTAAGAATTTTTATTTTTTCGATTTCACCCAGCATATGGAGGAATATTTCAGCAACTGGGAAAAGAACAACGCTGAATTTGACTGCGTGTACAGCGGCTTCATCGGCTCCGAGATGCAGATAGACATAATGCTTGACATCATAAGCAGGATAAAGAACAAAAAAGATGCCCTTGTGGTGGTGGATCCGGTAATGGGAGACCACGGCATAACCTACAAAACCTACAATGGCAGGATGGTGGAAAAAATGAGCCACCTGGTTCACGAGGCGGACATCATCACTCCTAACATGACTGAAGCAAGCATTTTGCTGGGAGAAAAGTATTCCGATGAAAAAATAGATACTAATATGCTCAAATCGTATCTTAAAAGGCTGTGCAGCCTTGGACCCGACATTGCAGTTATAACCGGAATCACTTCACAGGACGGGGAGAACATCAATGCATGTTACGACAAGAAAGAGGACTGTTACTGGAAGGTGCCCTTCAAGTTTGTGGGGAAGAGATATCCGGGCACAGGAGATCTTTTCACTTCGCTTTTGGTAGGGTATTTAATGAACGGAAAAATTCTTCCCGAAGCCATAGAGGAAGCTTCAAGGTTCGTATCCCTTGCCGTGGAATCAACTTACGAAGCAGGAACGCCAAGTTCAGAAGGTGTGCTGTTTGAAAAAATCATGAAGGAGCTTTACTCGGAAGTAGAAAATTATAAATATACTACGCTTTAATAATAAATTCAAAAACAATGCAGCCTGTATTCAACTGCATTATTTTTTTATTTTTGGAATATTTTATTACCAACTGCACATAATATTGATAATTTACTATTATTTTACTTGGCAGAAACTTTCCTTTCCCATTGGCAGCAGGCAAAACTGAGACGAAAATTAATCAGGAAACAAAAAAAGCTTGCAATAAATCCATTTGTGATATATAATATCGTTTGTTCAAAAAATATGGGATTTTGAAAAGGGATTGCCAATAATGCGTGAGTTTATACTTATGCAAAAAGTAAATTTTCTCGCGAAAATTTATACCTTTAATTGACAAGAGTCAATTTTCGGATAAACTTTTAAAGGTTGGTGGTAAAATGAAAAAGAAACAAATATACCCATTTATAATATCTGTAGTATTGATAATGAGCTTTATTGTAACTTATTATAATGAGGTAAACCAAAAGAACATCGCATTTGCGGAGTCAGAAACCGCGTATGCAGAACCTCCATTTAAAGAACTAAAGTATGATATTGACAGAAGCAGCGTTGAACATGAGACAAAAATAGTATATAACGATGAGAAGTATGTTGACTACGAAAAAGTAGTCCAGGAAGGTTCGGACGGAATGAAAAAGTCCGTATACCAAGAATCATATATAGACGGAGTTCTTGTTTCCAGGTCTCTGGAGGAAGAAATTGTTTATATCGATCCCGTAGAAGAAATAATCGAAGTGGGAACAAAGGAATACAAGGTTGCAACATCAAGAGGAGGGTTCCGTTACAATACGGAATTTGATATGGTTGCAACAGCCTATGATTTGTCTTATGCAAGCACAGGTAAGTATCCTGATGACCCCGAATATGGAATAACAGCATCTGGCACAAAAGCTCAGCCAGGTACAGTTGCAGTAGACCCAAGTGTAATACCTCTTGGTACGAAGCTTTACATAGCTTCCACAGATGGCAGTCCTGACTATGGTTACGCAACGGCTCTTGATACAGGAGGAGCGATCAAGGGTTACAGAATAGACTTGTTTATGGAAGACGGCACAAAAGCAAACAACTACGGAATCAGACAAGTTAAAGTCTATGTATTGGAGTAATTGAACAAGAAAAATTGCTTTCGGGCAATTTTTTCTTTTTTTGAATATTGATATAGGCAAAATTATAAAAATGGTGTATAGTAAATGGAGAATACTACAAGGAGAATTTTATGAAAAAGCCAATATTCATAGGAATATGCGGAGGAAGCGGTTCGGGAAAGACAACCATTGTAAACAAAATTTATTCAGCGGTTCCGGAAAAAAGCATTGCCATTCTGGAACACGATTCATACTATAAAGATCAGAGTTCCATGTCCTACGAACAAAGGTGCAGGACAAATTACGACCATCCATTTGCTTTCGATACGGACCTGTTCGTAGAGCACATCAAGGAGCTTAAGGAAGGCAAAACAATCAATAAACCAATTTATGACTACGGCATCCACAACAGGAAGCAGGAAACCATCGATGTGGATCCCAAGGAAATAATCATAGTTGAAGGATTGCTGGTATTTTACGAGGAAAGAATAAGAGATCTTCTGGACATAAAAATATATGTGGATACGGATGCAGACATAAGAATACTACGAAGAATCATAAGAGACATAAACGAAAGGTCAAGAAGTCTAGAATCCGTAATAAACCAGTACATGGACACCGTGCGTCCTGCTCATGAACAGTTCATAGAGCCAAGCAAGAAATATGCGGACATTATAGTTACAGAGGGCGGAAACAACCTTGTTGCCATCGATTTGATGGTCACAAAGATAAAATCCCTTCTGAACAAGGAACAAGGCAAGGAGTAACAATTTTGATAAAGGAAATAATAGTCGTTGAAGGCAAGTCGGACATTTCAGCAGTTAAAAGGGCTGTGGATGCACAGGTCATTGCTACCAGCGGTCTGGGCATCAATGACCAGATAATAAAAACAATCAAGAAGGCTTCAAAGAACAGGGGAATAATAATCCTGACTGACCCTGACTATCCGGGCAAAAAAATCAGGAACATGCTGTCTTCTGAAATAGAAAATTGCAAGCATGCTTTCATTGCAAGAAGCAAGGCGGAGAAGGACGGAGATATCGGAGTTGAGAATGCCAGTCCCGAGGATATCCGTGAAGCCCTGAAAAACGCCAGAGCTGTCATTGCCGAAGACAGGCAGGAATTTTCAAGTTCTGACATGACATACTATGAGCTTGTGGGAAGCGACAATGCCTCCAAAAGAAGGAGCGTGCTGGGAGATGAGCTGGGCATAGGATACTGCAGCGCCAAGCAGTTTTTAAAAAGGCTCAATTCGTTCGGCATTACCAGGGAAGAACTTGAAGAAGCAATTATCAGGATAGAAAATTCTACTAGTAAGGATGAGGATAAATAATGGATGACAAGAAACTGTATTCGCCCAAGGTGATGAAGGATATTCTCGACAAATACGGATTCAGGTTCAGCAAAAGCCTGGGACAGAACTTTCTCATCGACGGAAACATAATAAACAAAATAGCTGAAACTGCAGAGCTTGATGAAAATTCCGGCGTCATCGAAATAGGACCGGGATTCGGAACACTGACGCAGGTTCTGTGCCAGAAGGCTAAAAAGGTTGTTGCCATCGAGGTTGACAGGAGTCTGGAGAAGGTTCACCATGAAACATTGGATTATGACAACATTAAGATAATATACGAAGACTTCATGAAGATTGATGTGGACAAATTGATCAAGGAAGAATTCCAGGGCCTTGACGTAAAGATCGTGGCAAATCTCCCATACTACATAACTACTCCCATAATCATGAAAATATTGGAGGAAAGGTACAAGATTTCAAGGATAGTGGTGATGGTTCAAAAAGAAGTGGCCCAGAGGCTGAATTCCAAACCGGGAAGCAAGGAGTACGGTGCCATAACACTGGCTGTAAACTACCGAGCTGACACTGAGATAGCAATGATAGTTCCAAGTTCTGTTTTCATGCCTAGACCCAAGGTGGACTCGGCGGTAATCAGATTTGACATCCTCAAGAAGCCGAGGATAGAGGTTCTTGACGAGAACATACTCTTTGCGGCAATCAAGGCATCCTTCGGACAAAGGAGAAAGACGCTGCTTAACGGTCTTTCCAACAACCTTAAGCTTTCAAAGGATGTGGTGAAGACAGCCCTTGAACAGGCCGGAATTGACCCGGGTGTGAGAGGAGAAACCCTGAGCCTGGAGGATTTCGGAAGAATTGCCGATGAAATTGTAAAGACTAACAAATAATTTGTTTTGGAGGTGTTTATGAAAATTTATACAAAGACAGGGGATAAGGGACAGACTTCCCTGTATGACGGCACAAGGATTGATAAGGATTCCCTGCGGGTTGAATCTTACGGAACAGTGGATGAACTTAATTCATCCATCGGATTTGCTTCAAAATTCGTTGATGATGAGAAAATCAGGGAACAGCTTTTAAAAATTCAGATAAGACTGTTTTTTACAGCCGGAGAGCTGGCGACCGTAGAGGAAGGGATATATAAGTACAAAGTAAGGGAAGAAGACATTACTGCCCTTGAAAACATCATAGACGAATATCTGCCAAAGATCAGCGGGGCTGACAAGTTTATAGTTCCCGGTTCATCAAAGGCTGCAGCGGCTCTTCATGTTTCCAGGACCATTTGCAGGAGAGCGGAAAGAAGGATTCTTACCTTGAAGAAAAATGAAGAGGTAAGCGACACGCTGGTGAAGTTCGTCAACAGGCTTTCAGACGTTTTGTACACCTACGCCAGGTATCTTGAAAGCGAGCTTACCATAATGGATTTTGACAAATATTACAATGAAGGGCTTTAGCTTTGGCCCTTTTTATTTATAAAAATTTAAGATTTAAACTGCTTTACAAAATAAATATTTGTGATATCATATAGCAGTATTGAACTGATTTGGAGGAATTTGAATTGAAGCATTTTTTAAAAGTGTTTTTCATATCGCTGTTTTGTTTCTCTCTGGTCATAGCAGGAGGATTTTACCTGTTGAGCGGAGTTTACGGCGGTAATGCGGACGCTACGGATATATTCAATATTATAGGCATGAACAAGGATGAAAGAGTCAACGTTCTTCTTTTAGGACTGGAGCATGAGCGTTCTGACACCATCATGGTTGCAACATACGATACGAAGACCAAGACGGTGGATGTTATTTCAATTCCCAGGGATACATATGTGGACAGGGACGGTTTTGCCAACAGCGCAAACAACAAGATAAATTCCGTCTACACAGTAAAGGGTATTGAAGGTCTGGAGGAAATGATACAAAGCATTACAGGTATCAAGGTTGATAAATATGTTACAATAGATTACGACGGCGTGAGGGCAGCGGTTGATGCCGTGGGAGGCGTTGAGGTTGATGTGCCTTTTCACATGAGATACACGGACCCATATTCGGATCCGCCGCTTGATATAAACATACCCGCAGGCAAGCAGATCATCAACGGCGACAATGCCATGGAGTTTCTAAGGTTCAGAAAAACCAACTACTCCGGGTATTCAGGCTATGCTGAAGGAGACCTGGGAAGAATAGAGGCACAGCAGGGTTTTGTAAAAGCAGCAATCAAAAAGGCTCTGACTTTCAGGCTTCCAAAGGTTGTGGCAGAGGTTTATCCATATGTTGATACCGACTTTTCCATGGCTGAAGCCACCTCACTGGCTGTTGGAAGCGTGGGACTATCAACTGAAAATGTTAATTTCCACGTGCTTCCGGGAACCACTAAGACAATAAACGGACTGTCATTCTACATCATGGATCAGGCAGCCACCAAGGATCTTGTGTACGGAATATTAGGAATCGAATAAACAAAAAACGCCGCAAGGCGTTTTTTGCTGACAGCTAATATATGTCTTTGTCAGAAGGAGTAGATTTGTTCATGAGCATCTGTTCGCCCATACGCACCATTTCTCTGACACTTAATCCGTTGACGATAGCAGGGTACATGGCTGTTGAATTGACATTCAGTGTTGGAATGCCAAGTTCATTGGATATTTCCATTTTCAAGCTGTTAATGGCCTGCTGCGCTTCCGGGACAACCAATTTATTTCTGCTGCTCATTTTTACAGCCCCTTTCATTGAAGCTATGATAATATTATTGTCTCTTATGCAAAAATTAAACTGATAATAATTTCAAAAAAATATAAAATACGACATTAAAAATGTTTCAGCATTGTGAGATCACACAGTCTCATTCACCAATATATTAGCTCCCTCTGGTCGCATATATTGGGAATTCGTTGTGAGTGACCTACCGCTATTTTTCAGAAAAAACACTCTGAAAAATAGGGTTAGGGCATCTTTCGCTGACTCAAGGATGACAGGTTGTTATTGTAAATAGTTTTGGAAAACAGAATCTTCCTATTTAATATTATATACAATAAAAAATGAGCAGGTTTTCTGCTCATTTTTGTTATCTTGGAACTGTTATGGGAGTCTCTAAATCCCACAGCCAGTCTTTGTCATGTCTGCAATGTCGTCTGCCGATTGCTCCGAGAACTTCCTCACACCTGTCTCCTCTTTCTCCGAGGACTTCATCATGATGCCTTCTGCCGCCTGTTCCCAATACTTCGCCGCAGCAGGTTCTGCCGCCTGTTCCCAGTACGCCCTGGCATCTTCCGGTTCCGTCTATGCATCCGGGTCCACGAAGAGCAATCCTGAGTATTCCGGAATCTCCAAGCACTCTATCATCTCTGAATCTTTTTGATCTACGACACATTAAATAACACCTTATTCTGTTTTATTTTGAGCCAAGCTCATTATTATCATATTCCCGTGTCCTAAAAACGTTACGTCATTTAAAAAAATCAATCAACAAATTTTACGTTGAACTCCTCCATCCAAAGGTTCAGCTGTATGAAGTATGCAATGAGCTGAGGCCCTGTCATAAGCTGACCGTACCAAGGTTTTGTAAATGATTTTCCGCCTGATGCAACTATTTCAGAAACCCTACTTTTGTCAATGAGTTGGTATATGGGGGCGCTTTTGTTGGAAAGTATCTCAGTCATCCGGCTTCTGACGGCATTGGTGTAGTCCTGGTGATGGGTCTTTGGATAGGGGCTTTTCTTCCTGTCGATGATGTCATCGGGCATTGTTCCACGCAGCGCTTCACGCAGCAGTCCTTTTTCCCTGCCGTTGTAAAATTTCAACTGATTTGGAATGTTGAAGGCATATTCCACTATTCGATAGTCCGCAAAGGGAACCCTGACTTCCAGGCTGTTGGCCATGCTCATGCGGTCCTTGCGGTTTAAAAGCGTCATCATGAACCACTTGATGTTCAGATAAAACAATTCTCTCATCCTGGTTTCTTCTTTCGGTTCACTGGAAAGCTTCGGAACCCTTCTTATGGTATCCGCATAAGCCTGGTTCACATATTCCTCCATGGGTAGGTCCGCAAAATCCCTGCTTAGTATTTCGCGCCTTTCCCTGGTAGATTTGGACCAGGGGAATGTGTCTGCATTGATGTCTTCTGTTCTGGTGAACCATGGGTACCCGCCGAAAAGCTCATCTGCACATTCTCCTGAAAGCGCTACGGTTTGATTTTTTCTTATTTCTCTGCAAAACAACAGAAGGGAGGAGTCAATGTCAGCCATGCCGGGAAGGTCATTGGCTTTCACAGCATCGTCAAGAGCCCTTACAAGGTCCAGGTTGTCAAGAATGACAGTGTTGTGGCTGCTTTTTATGAATTCGGACATTCTGAGTGCAAAAATCTGGTCGGAGGTGGGCTGAAACAAGCTGGCCTGAAAAAATTTGTCGTTGTCCTTGTAATCAATGGAGTAGGTGGGGAGAGTCCCGCGGTTGGTTCTTCCGTAGTAGTCTGCTGCGATTGCAGAAATAGCGCTGGAGTCAAGTCCACCAGACAGAAAAGTACAAACGGGTACATCGGAAATAAGCTGTCTTTCAACTGCATCCGTCAAAAGATTTCTTACTGTTGATTTCGTCCCTTCAAAGTCTTCCTCATGTTCTCTCGCTTCCAGTTTCCAGTACTCCCTAAGATTCACGGTTCCGTCTTTGAACGTCAAGCAGTGTGCCGGGGGAATCTCTCTTATATCCCTGAAAACCCCCTTGCCGGGTGAGCGGGCTGGTCCCAGTCCCAGAATTTCCATGATTCCTTCCCTGTTTACAATAGGCTCCACAAGAGGGTGGGCAAGAAGAGCCTTAATCTGAGATGCAAACAGAAGGCTGCTTCCTTTTAAACTGTAAAACAGCGGCTTGACTCCCAGGTGATCTCTTGCCAGAAACAGGCTTTTGTTCTTTTCATCCCATATGCCGAATGCAAAAATACCGTTGATGCGGCTTAAACATTCCTCGCCCCACTCAATGAACGAAACAAGCAGCACCTCTGTATCGGAATACGAACGGAAGCTGTAGCCTTTGGAAAGAAGCTGGCTTCTCACATCCTCGGTGTTGTACAGTTCGCCGTTGTACACGATCACATACCTGTTTTCATCGGTTTGTCTTATCATCGGCTGTGCCCCGCCTTCTGCATCTATGATTACAAGCCGCCTGTGCCCCAATACTATGTTGTCATCAGCATATGATCCGGAATTGTCCGGCCCCCTTTTTTCAAGACTGTCGGTCATTTTTTCCACAAGTGCCCGGCTGTCGTATATTTTTTCCTCAGTGTTTATCCATCCTGCTATGCCGCACATATAATGCCTCCTTTTTATAACATAAAACATTATTATGTAATTACGTCTTTATTGTTCCACGGATTCATCATTTAATGACAAAAAAAGGGCTGCTGCATTAAGTGTATTACTGTCATCCTGAGCGTTAGCGAAGGATCTCATATGTTGAAATGATGAGATTCCTCGGGCTAAAACCATCAGAATGATACGATAATTATCACTAATGCAACAACCCTTTAATGGAGGCACTATTGAAATTTTAATTTTATGTTTTTCGCTATCAGATCAATAATTTCCTCGGTGGTTACTATTTTTTTGTTCTCTGATGATGAAAGTTCAAACAAATCCTTTGTTACAGCCCCGCTGTCTATAGTGTCCCTGCATGCTTGTTCCAGACTGTCGCAGAACTTAACAAGGTCCTGGTTTGCATCAAGCTCGCCTCGTTTTCTCAAGGCTCCGGTCCAAGCGAAGATAATTGCTATGGGGTTTGTTGAAGTGCTTTCTCCTTTCAGATGCCTGTAGTAATGCTGCTTAACAGTTCCGTGGGACGCTTCGTATTCATGGGAACCGTCCGGAGAAACCAGCACTGATGTCATCAGTGCAAGGCTTCCGTATCCCGTTGCCACCATGTCGCTCATTACATCGCCGTCATAGTTCTTGCACGCCCAGATTATACCGCCCTCGGACTTGATTATTCTTGAAACTGCATCGTCTATGAGCGTGTATGTGTAGTCTATGCCTGCATTTTCAAACTGTTTTTTATATTTGTCCCAATACTCCTCAAACACTTCCTTGAACTTGTTGTCGTAAGCCTTGACAACCGTGTCCTTTGTGGCAAACATGAGATTGCACTTTTCCTCCAGGGCATGCATGAAACATGACCTGGCAAAGCCTCTGATGGAGGAATCCAGGTTGTACTCTCCCATCACTATGCCGTCTTCCTCAAAATTGAAGATGGTGGTTCTTTTTTCACGGCCGTCTTTGGACGTAAGGACTATTTCAGCCCTGGTTCCAGCTTCCACATCCATGCTTGTGGATGTGTACACATCGCCGTATGAATGTCTGGCAATGGTGATTGGCTTTTTCCATCTTGGAATCAGCGGGGTGATTGTGCAAAATGTAATGGGTTTTCTGAACACTGTGCCGTCAAGTATTTTTCGGATGGTTCCGTTTGGGCTTGCTGACACTGTTTTTAAGCTGTATTCAATTTTTCTGTCTTCGTTGGCAGTTATGGTCGCGCATTTTACGCCAACACCGTGTTTTTTTATGGCATATGCTGCATTTGTTGTGATGCTGTCGTCTGTTTCATCCCTTTTCTTAAGGTGCAGGTCGTAATATTCCGTCTTAAGGTCAATATGAGGGAGCAACAGCTTTTCCTTGACCAAATGCCATATTACACGTGCCATTTCATCTCCGTCCAGTTCCACCAGCGGAGCAGTCATTTTAATTTTTTCCATATAAACCTCTTGTAATTTATTTTACCGTTGCGGATGTTGACCTTAAAGAGTAATCTACAGGTTCTTCTTGTTGTAGTTTATTAGAGAACCGCTTACCAGTATGTCTCTTTCTTTGTCAGTGAGGGCACCAAGTGACAGTGTTATTTTTCTTGGTTCTTCACCCAGGACGTATGCGGTTATCTCATCTGTCTTGTTCATGATGGCTGACCTTATTCCCGGTACGAATATGAAATCATCTTTTTGGATCAAGGACTCGTCATTTATTAAGAAAGGTACAATTCCCCAGTTAAGAAGGTTTGACCTGTATCTTTTTGTCGCATATTCCTTGGCTATGTTAGCCCAGGCTCCCAAAATTCTCTGGCATGAAGCAGCCTGCTCTCTGGCTGAACCGTCTCCCGGCTTGTTGGCGTAAATGGTGCTTCCTATGCCTGTAGCTTTTTCATCTATATTATTGAAGTTTTCGATTTTTCTTATTCTTTCAAAAACCTGCTTCAGTTCTTCATATTCAGCTGACGGCTGTTTTCCTTCCTCACGGGCTGTTTCATAGGCGTGAACCTTCTTTGAATTTTCCACGTAGTCCGGATCTTTTCTGCTTAGCGTAAACTCTGCAAGTCTGATCGGATTTGACCTGTAGGATGAAGTTTCACCTGAAGGAATGAGCTCATCTGTTGTGGTCACCGGGTCTGTGATGTGCGTTACAACCTTTATTACCATGTTGTCGGTCAGTTCAGGCATTGTAGGCCACGGTTTGATGTTTGGTCCGTAAGTCAGTTCAGAAGAAAGGTCTTCGCGGCCCCAGCCGTTGTAAACTCTTTTCTCGTAAATTGAACCATCAAAGTTGTAGTCCATGTCTGTGTAATCCACATCCAGTTCGTCTGCAGCGGTGAGGATTCCTCCGTTAATGGCAGTGGCGGCAATGGATCTTGCGTCCATGAGTGCAACCATTGAAACCTGACCTTCTGTTGGTTTTGAACCGTCCCTGTTGGGGAAGTTTCTAGTTGTATGTCTTATGGAGAATTCGTTGTTTGCCGGTGTGTCTCCTGCGCCAAAGCAAGGACCGCAGAATGCAGGCTTTATTACAGCTCCTGCTTCCATGAGGTCAGCAACAACTCCGTTTTTCACAAGCTCAATGTAAGCCGGTTGGCTTCCTGGATATACGCTCATTGAGAATTTGCCGTTGCCTGTGGATTTTCCCTTCATTATTTCGGCAGCTGCAACGATGTTGTCAAATGTTCCTCCTGCACAGCCTGCAATTATTCCCTGATCCACATAAATGTTGCCGTCAACCAGTTTGCTCATGAGGTCAACTTTTACGTTGTTGGACTCGAATGTCTTCTTGCTTGCTTCCTCTATCTGTGCGAAGATTTCCTTTGCGTTTCTCTTCAGCTCTTCGATTGTATAAACGTTGCTCGGGTGGAACGGAAGAGCAATGGACGGTTTGATCTGGGACAGGTCGACTTCCACCATTCCGTCATACAATGCTATGTTTTTAGGATTAAGCTTGCTGTAATCTTCCTTTCTTCCGTGGATCTCATAGAACTTTTCAACCTTCTCGTCTGTTTCCCAGATAGAGCTCCAGCATGTGGTTTCAGTTGTCATTACGTCTATCCCGTTTCTGTATTCCACAGGAAGGTACTCGATGCCTTCTCCTATGAATTCCATCACCTTGTTTTTTACAAAGTTGTTGTTGTAAACTTCCTTTATTATATTCAAGGCAACGTCGTGAGGACCTACACCGTTTTTAGGCTTGCCTTTGAGGTGGATTGCTATGACTTCCGGGTAGCTTATGTCGTATGTCTGTTCTAAAAGCTGCTTAGCCAGCTCGCCTCCGCCTTCGCCTACAGCCATGGTTCCAAGAGCACCGTACCTGGTGTGACTGTCGGAACCTAAAATCATGTTCCCGCACTTGGCCATCATCTCTCTGTTGTAGGAGTGTATTACAGCCAGATTTGGCGGAACGTAAATACCGCCGTATTTTTGTGCAGAAGAAAGAGCATATTTGTGGTCGTCCTCATTTATTGTTCCTCCTACGGCGCAAAGGCTGTTGTGGCAGTTTGTCATTACATAGGGAAGAGGGAATTTCTTCATGCCGCTGGCAATTGCCGTCTGAGTGATTCCCACATATGTGATGTCATGGGCTGTAATGGAATCAAATTTCAGTTTAAGCTTTTCCATGCTGTCTGAATGGTTGTGGTTTTTGATTATGCCGTAGGAAATGGTGCCTTTTCTGGCTTCGCTTTCATCAAAGGCCTGGCCTTCTTCCTGCATTGTAATTTCATTGAAATCCGCGCCCTTGGTAAAGACTTTTCTTCCTTTGAGCACAAGAACATTTTCATCGAAAATATTTATCATTTCATTCCTCCAAATTAGAATAATTTTATTGTTTATTCTTCAAATTAAGTGTATAATACAAATGACATATAGTCTAATATTCGTTTTATTATATTAGGCATAGGAAAAATCTATGTGGAGGAATTTATGAACGATAGAGAGCTTTTGTACATAAAAACCATAGCAGACACAAAGAGCATATCAAAAGCCGCACAGCAGCTGTTCATCGCGCAGCCTTCCTTGAGCCAGGCCATACAGAAGATAGAGGATGAGCTGGGCACAAAACTTTTTGTAAGAAAACACGATGGCATATCCCTTACTCTGGCAGGTGAAAAGTACTGCCTGGCAGCAACGGAAATACTGAACATTTATGATGATTTCAAAAATGAAGTGACATACATCAATGACCTGAAAAGAGGAAGAGTGAAAATCGGTATAACCGGTTTCATGGGAACATACCTGCTGCCGAAGCTGCTTCCTTTGTTTATGGAGAAGTTCCCCAATATTGAAATATATGTGATGGAGATGAATTCCACAGTTCTTGAGAAATCCCTCCTTGACGGATCAATTGACTTTGCCATCATGCACAGTCACCCCCTTAAGCATAATGAGCCCATAGACCATGAATTTCTGTACAAGGATCCTTTCATGATCGTTACAAAAAAGAATCATCCGCTGTCCCAGTTTGCAAAAAAGGACGACAGCCTGCCATACCCTTCTATTGACCTCAAACATTTCAAGGATGAAAAGTTCATCCTGTTGGAAAAGGACAAAAGAATCAGGCAGGTGTGCGACATAATATTTCATATTGCAGGAATAAATCCTGATGTGTGCCTTACGCTAAAAAGCTATGAAAGCGCCAGAAGAATCGCAAGCACCGGGTACGGGATAACGCTTGTCCCTCTTCAGTACCTTAATATTTTCAAAGGTGAGTACGAAGCTGATTATTACTTCATTGAAGACAACGAATATGCGTTTTGGGACACGTGCATAGCAACCAGCCCCAACATGTATCTGTCAAAGGCATCAAAAGTGTTCATCAATCTTATTCGTGAATACTTCAGCCAGGAGCAGCCCATATAATTAAATATCACGGAGGTTTTATGTACAGAGAATCATTTTCAGTGCCATGTTCCATAATAAGAGGAGGAACGAGCAAGGGTGTATTTTTCCTTGAAAATTCACTGCCGCCTGCAGGACAGATGCGGGACAATATTATCCTAAGCGCATTTGGAAGTCCTGACTCAAGGCAGATAGACGGACTGGGAGGGGCAAATTCCCTGACCAGCAAGGTGTGCATCATAGGCCCATCACAGAGGGAAGACGCAGATGTGGATTATACGTACGGTCAGGTCAGCCTGGACAAAGCCATGATCGACTGGGAAGGAAACTGCGGCAACATGGTATCCGCTGTGGGTATTTTTGCTGTGCAGAACAATCTTCTAAAACCGGTGGAGCCTTTTACGGTTGTGAGAATCTACAACACAAACAGCAGCAAGATCATTCACGTGACCTATCCTGTGAGGGACGGACTTGTTTTGTCTCAAGGAGATTATGCCATACCGGGAGTACCTGGAACCGGGGCCAAACTCAAGGTCGAGTTTTTCGATCCGGCGGGGTCTGTTACAAAGAAGCTGCTGCCTACGGGAAATACAAAGGACGTAATTAACTTAAACGAAAAGGGAAGCTACACAGTATCCATTGTGGATTCGGGAAATCCGGTCATATTTGTAAAGGCTGAAGACTTGAGCCTCAAGGGATACGAACTTCCGGCACAGATTGAAGGCACGCCTGGGGTGCTGGACATTCTTGAGGAAATAAGAAGCATCTGCGCCGAGCTTACAGGTATTGTAGCTGACAGAAGTATGGCTACGGCTAAGAGTCCGGCGTATCCTAAGATATGCATCGTTTCCAAGCCGCAGGATTACACAGGAACAGAGAACAGACAGGTAAGAGCTGAGGATGTTGACTTGCTGGCCAGAATGGCAGCTCTTCAGAAAATTCACAAGACTTTTGCAGTTACTGCAGCCGTATGCACCGGAGCCGCAGCAAAAATAGAAGGAACCATAGTGAACCAATTGATCAGCCAAAGGGCAAAAGAATCAGAAACGTTGGTAATCGGCCATCCTTACGGCCCTATGGAAGTGACGGTTCACATGGAGAACGGACACATAATCAAGGAGGGAATCTACCGGACAGCAAGGAAAATCATGGACGGAAGTGTCTTTATACCTCATACAAAACTAGGGGTATAGGCTGCGCCTATGGAAGATATATTTATTACGTATTTGCGAACATAATACTATTCAACTATAATTGTATACAAGATTGTATACAATTTTTTTCTTTGAAGCGACATAATTTTAATTTTGGACGTGCTGTATGAATGAAATAATTAAACTTGCGGAATATATTTCCGAGTTCAATCTTGATAAGGTGCCTCAAAATGTTTTGGAGACAACCAAAATATGCGTGCTTGATTCATTTGCCGCAGCTGTGGGTGCATCGCAGGATGAGACAATCAAAGGAATAATCGAGGAATATCAAAAGATTTACAGAAACGACAATGGAATTTATGTCTGGGGCCACGAAGTAAGGCTGCCGGTTGTGCAGGCTGCTTTTATAAATGCAATGATGGGACACAAGCTGGAGCTTGACGATGTGCATACGGGTTCAAAAACGCATATCGGAACGGTTGTTGTTCCCACGGCATTATGTTTGGCCCAGCAGCTGAACTCTTCAGGAAAAGATTTTCTGGAAGCAGTGATTTGCGGATATGAAGTGATGTCAAGAATAGGAATGGGTTTTGGAGTTTCAAGCCACCGCAACAAGGGCTGGCATGTTACATCCACGGCAGGTACATTCGGGGCAGCGGCCGCAGCGGCTAAACTGATGAAGCTAAGTGTGGAAGAAACCGCACACGCTTTGGGAATGGCCGGTACACAGTCCTTCGGCCTTTGGGCTTTTCTGGAGGACAGTGCTAGTTCAAAGATTCTGCATCCTGCCAGGGCAGCAGCAAGCGGCATAGAAGCCTGCTTTTTAGCCAAGGCCGGAATGACAGGACCTGTGAGCATACTGAGTGCCAGAGACGGAAGCCTTTTCAGGGCTATGTCGGATGAATACGATCTTACTCTTGTTACGAAGGATTTGGGCACTGTTTATGAAATTTTAAATGTAGACAACAAGCCTTATCCATGTTGCAGAAGCACTCACTGTGCCATTGATTCTGCGTTGAAGCTAAGGGAAAACCACAGCATCAGCGCCGACGACGTTAAAAAGGTTGTGATTGACACATATCTTGTAGGATACAAACAGTGCGGGCTCACAGAAGGCAGCAGAAATCCCAAAACTCCCACTGAGGCCAAATTCTCCACTCCATACACCTTTGCAGACGCAATGGTTAACGGCAGTGTAGTGCTTGAACATTTCAGTGAGGATTTCATAAGCGATACAAATATAAAAAAACTGTCAGATAAGGTGGAGGTCAGGGCAGACGACGAATTTACTGCCAGGTATCCCAATCACTGGGGATGCAGGACGACCGTGACGCTCAAGGATGGAAGCAGCTTATCTGTTGAAGTTCAGGATGCCACAGGCAGCGTATGCAGCCCTGTTTCTGAAAATGACATTAAAAGTAAGGCAGCGCCTCTTTTAAGAGTTGCTTATGATGAAAACAACGTAATTGATAAAATACTTGACATTGAAAAACAGACGGACATGTCATTGAATATGTACTTAAACAACTAGCGGGAGGCTGCAGTGGAAAAAATCACGGTTCCATACGGAAACAGTTTTCAGGAAGCAACAGTGCCTGAAGGTATAAGTGTTGAGACCATTGACTTATCAGCCGGCGATTACATCGAAGACGAGGAAGCAATCCTAAAAAATGCAATGGATAATCCTGTAGGTTCTTTGAAGCTGGAGGATATGATAAAAAAGGATGACAAAGTTCTGATAGTCGTCAATGACCATACAAGGCCGGGACCCAACAAACTCATTGTCCATGAAATAATAGGACGAATTGCCGACAAGGTAACTGATTTGAAACAAATCAAATTTATAGTTGCAACCGGCAGCCACAGAAAGACCACTCCGGAAGAAATAAACAGTATAGTCGGGGAAGATGTGGCAAAAATATTTGAAGTGCTTGTTCATCAGTGCAAGGACAAGGAAGACCTGGCATACATGGGAGAATCGCTGTACGGCGTTCCGGTCCATGTGAACAAAGCTCTAAAAGAATGCACATTCTGCATTGTTACGGGACTAATAGCACCTCACCACTCCGCCGGATACAGCGGAGGAAGAAAAAGCATAGTTCCGGGACTGGCTGGATTTGAAACACTTAAAATCCACCATTCTTTGCCGATAAGGCCGTATGATCCCGCCATGGGATTTATATATGGTAATCCGTTTCACGAAGTTGCATTGGACATAGCCAAAAAGGTAAATGTAAGGTTCATGGTCAATGCAGTTCAGAATCCCCACAAGCAAAACATTGCTTTTGTGGCAGGAGACTTGGTTGAAGCGCATAAAAAAGGAGTTGATATATGTAAGGGGGTCAGTGAAGTAATAATATCTGAAAAAGCAGATATTGTTGTTATCAGTCCCGGCGGATATCCGAGGGATAGGAATCTCTATCAATCTCAAAAAGCGCTGTCCGTTGCTGAAAAGATTGGTAATCCGGATTGTATCTTCATTCTTACAGCTGAATGCAAGGATGGGTATGGGGAAGGAGTTTTGAAGGAATGGCTTTCCGAAGCACACAACCCTCAGGAAGTTGTTGATAGATTCAAAGCTGAAGGTTACGATGTGGGAAGCAACAAGGCTTTTATGTATGCAAGAGCCATGCTCAAGGGGAGAATAATTGTTGTTTCAGATCACCTGAACAAAGAGGAGCTTCATGTAATGATGATGGGAGGAGCTCCTAGTCTGCAGCAAGCACTAGATTCGGCAATTAAAGAGAAAATGCCAAACAAAATTTTAGTCTTGCCTAATGCAGTGAACATAATTCCTACAATATTAAAAGGAGAATAATAATGAAAAAGAGATTTTTACTAACAGTAATGGCATTGGTGCTGTCACTTTCCATAATGGGATGCAGCAAGAAGGAAGCTGCGCCGTCAAACGATCCGGCAGCTCCACAGGCTTGGAAATTTGAAAGACCGATTGAAATAGTTATACCGTTCGGACCCGGAAGCGGAACCGATACTACAATAAGAGCATGGGCTCCATTGATGGAAAAAGAACTTGGAACAACTATAAACATCAACAACGTTGCAGGTGCCGGCGGAGTTCAGGGTGCTGAATTCTTCGTTAACCAGCCTGCAGACGGATACACTTTTGCAATGTACACACCTTCACATATAATAGCTGCTGTTGACGGAACAGCATCATTTGACATACTGAATGATACAATGCAGGTTGTAAGACTTGTTCAGGACTCAAACATCATATTGGCTGGAAAGAATGTTCCATACAACAACCTTGAAGAGTTGATTGCATACGCTAAAGCTAACCCTGGCAAGAAACCTACACTGGGAATGATGTCAATCAACGGTATAGACGGAGCTGCTGCTCAGCAACTGTTTGATGAAGCCGGAATCGAAGTTCAGTTCATACCATACGCAAGCGGTGCTGAAGCAAATGCTGCAATAATGGGCGGACACACAGACATGGTTCTTACAAGCCCATTTGATGGAAATGCTTACCTGAAGTCAGGCGATATGAAAGCTATCGTATTGCTGGCTGAAGAAAGAGCAACAAATCTTCCTGACGTACAGTGCACAGGCGAACTTGGAATCGAAGCTTACATCGGACCTTGGAGAGGTATAGTTGCAGCAAAGGGAACACCACAGGAAGCTATAGACGCTTTGGAAGCTGCAGCAGTTAAAGTTAATGAAATGCAAGAATGGAATGACTGGAAAGCATCAGTTGGTTTGAACGACAGACCTGGCTTTGCTACTCAGGAAGAATTCAAGACACTTTGGTTTGAATATTATGAAACTATGAAGGAACTCAGAGGCAAATAATAATTAGATAGCAATATAACCTTCTTGGACGGCTTTGATACTTAAATCTAAGAAGGTTATATTTCTGAATAACACTTATTAACAAAATATGTAATAAAATTTTTAAAATTTAAAAGGAGTGAAAAGTTTAATGGCCTTGGAATTATTGTTTAACTTAGGTTTAGCGGTATTTTTCATTTATTGTTACTTTTATGTGGGCTCAACTGTGCCCCAATCAGCGCCGGGAACATTAGGAGGCGGACAGTGGTCACAGCTTCTGCTGGTGCTGCTGGTTATCAGCTTGTTGGTGAATGCTTATAAAATCGTGAGAAACAGCAACGGTAACATAAGCTTCAAATTTAATTTCAACTTGAAAAAATTCGTGACAAACAAGATGTTCATAGGAAGCGTAATTATGCTTGTATATTCATATGTGCTGGATAAAATAGGCTTCCTTGTTGGTTCTGTAATATTGTTTTTACTTTATTCACGTCTTCTGGGCGAAAAGAGAATCAGGGTATTGCTGCTGTCATCCGTAGGATGTGTAATACTTCTGTACCTGATCTTTGACGTTGTGCTGGGCATAATGCTTCCTAGAGGAACAGGAATATTCAGAACATTGGCATTGTTCATAGAACAGTATATTTAGGGAGGAAAAAATGGAATTAATCAAATTGGGTATGCAAGTGGTACTTGTTCCACAAACACTTTTGCTTATATTATTTGGTACTATAATAGGCGTAATATTTGGTGCTCTTCCCGGCGTAAGTGCTTCAATGGCTGTTGTACTGGGACTCACATTCACCTACGGGCTTGATCCTGTTACATCAATCGCGTTTTTGGTAGCGGTTTACTGTGCTGCAATAACAGGAGGCGGAATAACTGCCATCCTATTTAAAATACCTGGAACACCTTCAAGTGCTCCTACAACTTTTGACGGACATCCTATGGCGCAAAACGGCCAGCCAATGAGAGCCCTGAGCATTGCGCTCATCTGTTCGGCATTGGGCGGTTTGTTCGCAGCATTTGCAATGTTTTTAATAAGCCCTCAGCTTTCATCGGCTGCACTTAAGTTCGGTCCTTCAGAGCTGTTTGCAATATCATTCATGGGACTTTCTGTTCTTACAGCCCTTGATGAAGGAAATGTATTAAAAACTCTGATTTCAGGTCTTCTGGGACTTTGGCTCGCAACTGTGGGAATGGACCCAATCGAAGGTATTGCCAGATTCACATGGGGAAATTCAACATTGCTTTCCGGTATAGAAATGATACCTGTTATGATAGGTATGTTTGCTATCACTCAGATACTGAAGGAAACTAAGGACAGAAGCAAGCTGGAAAGCCTTGAAGGCGTAGACAACAAAAAAGTTAACGATAAGCTGGTATCTTTCAAAGAGCTTTGGGCTATGAAGGACACTATTACAAAATCAGGAATCCTGGGAACAGTAGTAGGTATTCTTCCTGGAGCCGGTGCAACAATTGCTGCTTTCTTAAGCTACACTGCAGAAGTAAAGACATCTAAACATCCTGAAACATTTGGAAAAGGCGAGCCAAGAGGTATTGCTGCTTCAGAAACTGCAAACAACGCAGCAACAGGCGGTTCAATGGTTCCTCTGCTTTCACTGGGAATACCAGGAGGTAATGCTGCAGCCATCATGATGTCAGCTCTTGTAATGAAGGGCGTTCAGATGGGACCGTTGCTGCTTCAAACTCAGCCGCAATACATGGGCAGCGTGTTCGTTTCAATGATCATCACAAACATTGCAATGGTATTCGTTTCACTGGCTGTTGCTAAAATATTCGGAAAGATTCTTGGAATTCCTTACAGCATACTGGGTACAGTAATAATCCTTCTGGCTGTAATCGGAAGCTACGCTTTACAGAATACAACCGGTAACGTAGTTCTCATGATCATTGCCGGTATAATAGGATATGCATTTGCTGAATTCGGATTCAACAACGCAGCTCTGATACTTGGACTGGTTCTTGGAACAATGGTTGAATCTAACTTAAGAAGAGCAATAATGATCGAGCAGGGAGACATTGCTGCTGTGTTTACAAAACCTATAACTGCAGTATTGATGATAGTAAGTGCTATATCATTGCTGTGGCCGGTTGTTGGACCAATGATCATGAAAAAGAAGCGCAATGCTTAATAGGATAAAATATAGAATATTACAATTAAAAATATAGAGAATAACCGACTTGGGAATGCTTTCGAAGGTGGATGATGATAAATTTTTTATTGACAATAACAGCAGGAACAGCGGCCGGATACGTGCTTTCAAAGTTTAAGGTTCCGGGCGGTATGATGATCGGAAGCATTGCCGGGGCAGCGGCGCTAAACATTGCCACGGGCATGGCATACATGCCCTATGTGGGCAGGTTGGCGGCCCAGATCATAGCCGGGGCTTTCATCGGTGTCGGTTTGGAAAAAAGCGACCTGGCAAGGCTTAAGACAATCTATAAGCCAGCATCAGCCTTGCTTTTAGGTATGCTAATATTAAACATAATATCCGGATTTCTGATTTACAGAAGCAGCAGCCTGGACCTTACAACCTCTCTTATGAGTGCTGTACCGGGCGGTATAAGCGACATTCCCATAATCAGCGAAGAAATGGGTGCTGATTCCGCCAGTGTGGCGCTGCTTCAGTTTGTCAGGCTGGTTTTCGGCCTTGGCGTTTTTCCGTCTATGATATCTAAAGTATCAAACTGGAAGATGTTCAGGCAAAAAAGCCAGACAGAAATATATAAAAGAACAGTCAGCAATGACAACAGTGCGAAGCATATGCTTCTTACGCTGGCTGTGGCAGGTGTCTTCGGCACCATAGGGAAGATTTCGGGAATGCCTTCAGCTGCACTTGTATTTTCAATGGTCAGTGTTATAATATTTAAGTTGACCACAGGAAAGGCATGCATGCCCAGATCCATGAGGCGTTTTGCCCAGGTGCTGGCAGGGTGTTATATAGGCAGCAGTTTTACGATGAATGATGCAATGGAACTTAAAAATCTTGTTGTACCGTCATTGATTCTTCTGGCAGGCTACTTTGGTGCATGTTTCATCATAGGGAACATTCTGAACAAAAAGTACAGCATCCCCATTGATGAGGCAATGCTGGCCACAACGCCGGCTGGTGCTTCCGACATGGCCCTCATTTCTGCAGAAATCGGAATAGAAAGTTCGGATGTAATAGTGCTGCAGATAATAAGAATGATATCTGCTGTGTCTGTATTTCCGCAGGTAATAAGATTAATAGTAGCATTAGCGACATAATAAGGAGTATTATGAATAATCACGAGTATTGCATTTACATCAGCAAATTAGCATTGAAAGCAATTTTGTATGAGGTTTCGGCAACTCCTAAGCCGGGGCTGGTGGACAGAAATAATTCAGGCGCTCACAAGGACATGGACTTTTTTACATTCCTGGATTCAAGCGTCGCCTTGAGCGATTATTTCTACAGATGTGCAGAGGAAGCAATGTCATTTGATGGTGAAGGTTATTCAGAACTTTTGAGAAAATTGAGACCAATAGGCAAGCATGCAGAAATTGCAATGTTTGATGCAACATGCGGCATTAATACACATAAGGGTATAATTTTTTCGGCAGGCTTCATAGCAGCTGCTGCGGGTCTTCTTTTTAAAAAATATAAAAAAACAAGCATTTCAGCCGTGGAAATATCAGAAGCCGTAAAACTTATGGCAAGGGATGTATCGGAGGAATTAAAAGACGCCGAAAATAAAGACAAATTGACCTACGGGGAAAGGCTGTACAAAAAATTCGGTGCAAAAGGAATACGAGGAGAAGTGGAAAATGGTTTTGCCACTGCCCTTGAGTATTCACTGCCTGCCCTGAAGGAACTGCTTGCTAAGAAAGTCAGCGTCAACGATGCACTTGTTCATGTGCTTCTCATCCTCATATCCAGGACAGAAGACAGTAACATACTTGGGAGGCACAATAAAGAGATGCTTGAGTATGCAAGGAAATCTGCCCATGACGCCTTAAGGCATGGGGGCTGCCTGACTGAAAAAGGAAGAAAGACTGTTGAAGAAATGGACAGAGACTTCATAGAAAGAAACATAAGCCCGGGGGGCTCAGCCGACCTGGTAGCGGTTACGCTTCTTTTGTATCTCATTGAAAACGGCGGTTTAATATAAGGAGAGACATATGTACGGCAAAAACGTGGAAATCAGAACAGTCAATTTGAAAAACAGAGCAGAACGCAGCGAGGTTGATGAATTTCTGAAACAGCAGGAACTGCTTCTTGAAAAGGATGTTGAATTCACTCTTGCAATATATGAGGACGATAAAATAATCGGGACAGGGTCAATTACAGGAAATGTGCTGAAATGCATAGCCATCGATCCGGAATTTCAGGGTGAAGGTTTTTCAAACAAACTGGTTTCAATGCTGTTAAGCGAACAATATCAAAGAGGAAATTCACACCTGTTCATTTTTACCAAGCCGAAGAACAGTAAGATGTTCCAGGACTTTGGATTTAAGGAAATCACATCCGTTGACGGCCAGGTTACTCTTCTCGAGAACAATCCGAGAGGAATAGAAGATTACACTTCAAGGCTCAAGAGCCAAAGGCGCGATGGGAAAATTGTGTCAGGCCTTGTGATGAACTGCAACCCGTTTACTTTTGGACACCAATACCTTATTGAGACAGCTTCAGCAAACAGCGATGTCGTTCACATATTCGTTGTGTGGGAAGACCGGTCCGTATTTCCCAGCAATGTACGGTACAGGCTTGTAAAGGAAGGAACAAAACACCTGAAAAATGTGTTTGTGCACAGGGGAGAAAACTACATAATCTCAAATTCCACTTTCCCGTCTTACTTTTTGAAGGAAAAAAATTCGATAGTAAGTATCCATGCCAAACTGGATGTGAAGATTTTTGGCGAATTCATCGCACCGGCGCTTGGAATAAACAGAAGGTATGTGGGACAGGAGCTTTCAGACCCCGTTACAAAGGAATACAACACGGTAATGATTGAAACGCTCAGGGATTACAATATTGAAGTGATAGAAATAGAAAGAAAAAAAATACATGAAGCTGCTGTAAGTGCTTCAAGGGTAAGAGAACTCATAAGAAACGGCGAGATTGAAAAAGTCAGACACTTGGTTCCGCAGACAACTTACGAATTTTTGATTTCGGAAGAAGCCGGGCCCATTGTTGAAAAAATAATAAATGACAAAAAATAGATGCAAGGAGGCAACAAATGGAGATTAAGAAAGTTGGAGTTGCAGGTACTGTTGAGTCCAGTGATATAAATATTGTCATAGAACCTTCAGATAAACAGGGTATTGAAATCATACTGCAAAGCACTGTAATGAAACTGTTTGGAAGACAAATATGCAATGTCATCGAAGAAACACTCAAAAACGAAGGTGTCGAAAGCGCTGTGGTAAGAGCAGTGGATAAGGGCGCCATAGATTTTGTCATAAAGGCAAGAACACTGACAGCCTTGTACAGGGCTGCAGAAAAAAATGAATATGCATGGGGGGAGAAGTAAATGGTTAAATTACGAAGAACAATGATGTACGTTACCGGAAACAATCCCGCCAACATTATGGATGCTCACCTTTACGGTTCGGACTCCATAATGTTTGACCTGGAGGATTCTGTTTCGCTGAAGGAAAAAGATTCTGCCAGGTTCTTGGTGTATAATGCCTTAACAACCATGGATTACGGCGATGTGGAGACTGTTGTAAGAATAAACGGCCTTGACACACCTTTCGGCAGAGCTGACCTGGAGGCAATGGTTAAGGCTCAGCCTGACATCATAAGGCTTCCTAAGACCGAAAAAAAAGAAGATGTAATAGAGGTTGAAAACATAATTGCGGAAATAGAGGAAAGAATCGGTCTAGAAGTTGGAAGCACAAAAATAATGGCTGCCGTAGAGAGTCCTCTTGGAATAATGAACGCTTATGAAATAGCTACGGCAAGCAAGAGGCTTGTGGCCATAGCCATTGGAGCAGAGGATTTTGTGACCAGCATGAAGACAACCAGATCACCGGAAGGAATCGAGCTTCTGGCAGCAAGAAGCAACCTGCTGATGGCAGCCAGAGCTGCAGGAATCTATGCCCTGGACACTGTGTACTCAAACATAAAGGATGATGAAGGATTCCTTGAAGAAGTAAAATTGATCAAGCAGCTTGGTTTTGACGGCAAGTCTGTAATTCACCCGAGACAGATCGGCATGGTTCACAAAGTGTTTGCACCTACTGAAAAGGAAATAAAGTATGCCGTAAGAGTTTTAGATGCCATTAAGGAAGCAGAAGAAAAAGGCAGCGGAGTAATAGCTTTAGACGGCAAGATGATAGACATTCCAATTGTCGAAAGAGCATACAGAGTGCTTGAACTGGCAAAGGCATCCGGAATTTACAGGGAGGAAGAGTAAAATGATAAATGGTGTAGGAAGAGAAATTCCAACTTATATTGAAGGAATCGGTGACATAAAACCTTATGATAGACCATTCAGCGTAGTACCTGAAGGAAGCAAGGCAGGAAGCAGGCTGAAAAGACCTTTGCCCCACAAGGACAAGATCATCGGCTCAATCGAAGATGCCATTAAAGCTACCGGACTGAAGGACGGAATGACTGTATCGTTTCACCATCACTTCAGAAACGGAGACTTTATAATAAACATGGTTATCGATGCGGCTGCAAAAATGGGCATTAAGAACCTTCGCATAGCGCCAAGCTCCCTGGGAACATGCCACGGTCCATTGATAGATCATATTAAGAACGGAGTTATCACAAGAATAGAAAGCAGCGGAATCAGAGAACCTCTGGGCACTGCCATATCAGAAGGAATAATGGAAAATCCGGTTATCTTAAGGTCTCACGGAGGAAGAGCAAGAGCTGTTGAATCAGGTGAGCTGAAAATAGACGTTGCATTTCTTGGAGTTCCTGCTTGTGACAGCTATGGAAATGCCAATGGATTTTCAGGCAAATCCGCCTGCGGCTCTTTGGGATATGCAATGATAGATGCCAAATATGCTGACCAGGTGGTGCTCATCACAGATAACCTGGTTGATTATCCGTGCCTTCCTGCCAGCATAAACCAGACTCAGGTGGATTTTGTTGTTCAGGTTGACGCTGTGGGAGACCCCAAAGGAATCGTTTCAGGTGTAATTAGAAATACCAGCAATCCAAGAGACCTTCTGATTGCAGAAAATGCAGTAAAGGCAATTATGGCATCAGGTTACTTCAAGAACGGCTTTTCATATCAGACCGGTGCAGCAGGTTCTTCTCTGGCTGTTACAGGCTTCTTAAGGGAAAAGATGCTGGAGCACAACATAAAGGGAAGCTTCGGACTTGGAGGAATAACCTCACAGCTGGTTCAGCTCCTGGAGGAAGGACTGCTGGAAGGACTTTTCGATACGCAGTGCTTTGACCTGGTTGCTGCTGAATCAATGGGAAGAAACGCTAAGCACTTTGAAGTGGATGCAGGTTTTTATGCAAATCCGCACAATTCAGGATGTCTTGTGAACAATCTTGACATACTGATGCTGGGGGCACTGGAAATTGATACTGACTTCAACGTGAATGTGGTTTCAAAATCCGACGGGTCCATAAGCCAGGCTGTAGGCGGACACCAGGATACTGCAGCAGGGGCAAGACTGGCTGTTATTCTTGCTCCGCTGGTAAGAAGCAGAAACCCAATCATCGTGGACAAGGTAAAGACTGTATGCACTCCGGGAGAAACCATTGATGTTGTTGTAACGGATTACGGCATAGCAGTGAACCCATTGAGACAGGACTTGATAGAAAACTTCGGAAAAGCAGGCCTTAAGACACTCACCATAAACGAACTTAAGGACATAGCAGAAAAATTAACCGGAATACCTGAAAAAATAGAGTTTGACGACAAGATTGTAGGTGTAGTACAATACAGAGACGGATCGGTTATTGATGTAATAAGAAAAGTAAAATAGACTATGGAGTAAATATGATAGATATTAATTCTGACGTAAAAACAATGATTGACATACTTGACTCGAGGGAAGCAAGAGCTAAGAAGCAACTGGAGCTTCTTGAAAGATACCCGTATACATTAATCTCATTTACCTTGAATACGCCAGGATCGGTGAAAAGCTCAGGACTGTATACCGATATTCACAAGGAGGGCATTCACCACCTTTTGAAGGTATTAAATGCCACAAAGGTTGATATCATTCATATTGAAACACTTGATAAGCCAACCGGACGAGAGGGCTTTGTATCAATAGACCTTGACCCTGGACAGACAAAAAAAATAGTCACGGAAATTGAGGAAACCCATTACCTGGGGAGAATTTTTGATTTCGATGTGTTTGACCGCTACCACAATCAGATAAATAGGCCGGCGCTTGGCTTAAAGCCAAGACGATGCCTTCTTTGCAGCGAAGAAGCCCTGACATGCATAAGGATGAAAAACCACAGCTATGAAGAGCTGGCGGCTAAGGTGGAAGAAATCGGAACCACGTACTTCAAGCTTAAGGACAATGATAGTACAAAACCGAAGATTTCAATGAGCGAACAGGTGTATGAGAACATAAAGAAGGAGATTCTGGATAACAGGCTCAAGCCCGGGGAGAAGCTGGTTGAAGAAAACCTGGCCAGGGAAAACAATGTTAGCAGGACTCCTGTGAGAGAAGCTCTGAAGCAGCTGGACCAGGACGGTCTCATAACCTATTTTCCCAGAAGGGGATACTTTGTAAGCCAGATTTCCATGAAGGATATGCAGGAACTTTATGATGTGAGAGAAGTCCTTGAAGGATTGGCCATAAAGCGCATATGCCTGGACATTGACGAGAAGGGAATAAAGGCTTTGGAAAACATCATCTCAAGCATGGACGCTGCAATTGTGAACAACGACTATGCAGCAATGGAAAGGCTCCACAGCAAGTGGACTGAAGCAACCCTTGAAATGACCGGCAATGATCTGCTTAAGAGTTACCTGATGGCAGTGACCAAAAATTTGAGCAGACTTCGTAAAATTTCGCTGCACAGGCCCTTGCAGACCATCGATGCCTACAGGGAGACCAAGGACATAATGAATGCAATCTTGAATAACAATCCGGAAGAAAGCGAAAGGCTTGCAAGGCTTCACGTTCGAAACGCTAAAAACAGGTTTGAAAAAAACCTCATAGGACTATAAAAAGAGTTGCTTAAGGCAACTCTTTAATTATGTTTTATTGCATGTCATTCTGAGGGCGCAGCCCGAAGAATCTCATAGTTTAAACTTTATGATATCCTTCGCTGACGCTTAGGATACAATTAAATAGTCATTGGAATAAAGGCGTTGCGCAGCAACTCTTTTTTTTATCTGTTGTAGTTTTCATAGGATTCCTTGAATTTTTCGCTTATTGATTTTTTTCTGCAGTTTTCGCAGAGGTTTTCAGGGTCTTTTTCTTCCAGCTTTTTACTGATAAATTCAAGCGCCTGTTTTGTGGTGTACGGCTTGCCGCAGCGTTCGCATCTTACCAGGTTGAAGTCCTTGTTCCAGATTGTTCTTGTTTCTCCTCCATTCTTCATTTTTATGGACCCTGTCGGGCACACTTCGGCGCAGGCACCGCATCCGATGCAGTCCATGGAGAAATCGTCATAGGGTGTTGAAACCTTTTTTGTTGTTCCTCTGTTCACCAAGGAAATGGCACTGGTTCCCATCTTTTCGCAAGCTTTTACACATAGGCCGCACAAGATGCAGTCTTCGCTGCTTTTTGCGTCAGTAAATCTTTCGGGAACAGTTACGCCGTATTGTTCTGCCAAGCATTTTATATAATCGTTGTTGGGGGTTTTCATCAGAAGAAGCAGGATGATGTCTTTTCGAATCTTTTTAATCCTATCGCTGCCTGTGACAACCTCAAGCCCGTTCTTTATGGGAAAAACGCAGGATGAAACGACTTTTGATCTCTTGTCCTCTACCACTTCAACCATGCACAGCCTGCAGCGGCCCTGTCCTTCGAAACCTGTCTTGTGGCAGAGGTTTGGAATATCCACATTGTTTCTCTTTGCCACGTCAAGGAGTGTTTCTCCGGGAAAACCTTCATAATACTGTCCATCTATTTTAATGTTCATTCTGCACCTCCAATTACAACTGCTCCCGACGGGCATACGGAAAAGCATGTTCCGCACTTGATGCACAAAGACGGATCAATCTCGTGTGGAGCTTTCAAACCACCGCTTATGGCTCCTGTTGGGCAGTTCTTTTTACATAAGCCGCAGCCTACGCATGCGTCCCTGTTTATGGAATAGGAGGTGAGGTTTTTGCACACGCCCGCGCTGCACTTGTGGTTTACGATGTGGTCCAGGTATTCGTTCCTGAAATATTTCAAGGTAGTCATTACAGGATTGGGAGCAGTCTTTCCAAGACCGCATAGTGATGCTTCCTGGATTGTCACGCTTAAACTTTCAAGCAGGTCAAGATCTTCAATCTTTCCCTGACCCTTGGTGATGTTGTTCAGTATCTTAAGCATTGTGCTGATGCCTTCGCGGCAGGTGGTGCATTTGCCACAGGATTCCTCGGACAAAAATTCCATGTAGTACCTGGCCAGTTCAACCATGCAGGTGGTATCATCCATTACAATCACTCCGCCTGAGCCCATCATTGAACCTATTGCGCTTAATGAGTCAAAGTCCATTGGCACATCCAGATATTCACCTGGAATACACCCGCCTGACGGACCACCGGTCTGAACTGCCTTGAAAGGTCTGTCCTTTATTATGCCGCCTCCGATATCAAAAACAAGTTCCTTCAGCTTGGTTCCCATTGGAATTTCCACAAGCCCTGTGTTCTTGACCTTTCCCACCAGGGAGAATACCTTTGTTCCGGAATTTTTTTCCCTGCCTATGCTTTTAAACCAGTCGGACCCGTTCATGATTATAGGAGGAATGTTTGCCCATGTTTCAACGTTATTTAAAACAGTTGGCTGGTCCCACAGACCTTTTTCAACGCTTCTGATATACTTGGCCCTGGGTTCGCCTACGTTTCCTTCAATGGAAGCCATAAGGGCGCTAGATTCGCCGCACACAAAGGCACCTCCGCCTCTTACGATCTCAAGGTCAAAGTTAAATCCGCTTCCGAGGATGTTTTTTCCCAGTAAACTGTGCTGCCTTGCAGAATCTATGGCAGTCTGCATGTTCTTTCTTGCCAGCTGGTACTCATCCCTTATGTAGAGAAATCCTCTGTTTGAATTTATTGCATAACCGCAGATTATCATGCCTTCAATTACTGTGTGGGGGTCGCCTTCCATGACGCTTCTGTCCATGAAGGCACCTGGGTCACCTTCATCGCCGTTGCATACCACATATTTGGGAAAGTTGTCAAACTTGAAGCATGTTCTCCATTTGCTTCCTGTGGGAAATCCGGCTCCGCCTCTGCCTCTTAAGCCTGAAGCTTCAACTTCTGATATGATTTCATCTGGAGTCATGGAAAACAATGATATTTCCAGAGCCTTGTATCCGCCGCGCTCCTTGTAGTCTTCCAGACTTGTAGGGTCTATTTCGCCTATGTTTCTTAAGGCAATCTTGTTCTGATGCTTGTAAAAGGAGGCATCCTTGTGCGACACAATCCGTTTTTTTTCATTGGTGTCAAAATACAGCAGCTTGTCTATGATTTCACCGTTTTTAATGGTTTTTTCCACAATGTCATCAACATCGGATTCCTTCACCTTGAAATATGAAATTTCATCTGGCATAATTTTCACCACAGGACCTTTTTCGCAAAGACCGTTGCAGCCTGTGGACTTGACCAGGGGAACCACGTCCGTGTCCTGATCTTTCAATTTTTCCACAAAACGTGTATAAACACTGTAGCTGTTGTTTGCCAGGCATCCTGTTCCGCAGCACACCAGTATTTTCCTTTTTTCACTGTTCATGGGATGCCCTCCTGTATTCGTCGATGACGGATTTGACCTTGTCTCTGGTCATTTTGCCGTAATACTTGTCGTCTATTACCATTACGGGAGCCAGGGCACAGGCTCCAAGACAGTTTACTATCTCTATGGAAAACAAACCATCCTCCGTAGTTTCTCCGGGAGAGATGTCAAGAAGCTCAGCCACTTCATCTATGAGCATGTTGGCTCCTCTTATGTGGCAGGCTGTTCCGTTGCAGACCTTAATTATGTGTTTTCCCTTTGCTTTTAGGCTCAAAGCCTTGTAAAATGTCGCCATGCTGTATATTTCGCTGACTGGAAGTCTTAGGTAGTCTGCTACCAGTTGCATTACTTCTCTTGGAATGTATCCGTAGTGCTTTTGGACATCCTGCAAGATGGCCAGGGTAAATCTTTTCTCACAGGGATACTTTCTCAATAATACATCAAGTTCGTTTGATTCCATAATGTCGATGCTAGAATCAATCATAATATCACCTTCGTCAAAAATTTCAGAACATCCATTTAATGGATGTTCTGATTAATGTTATGCTTCCTGAGCCGATTTCATCTCAAGACCCAGTTCCTCAAGCTTTTCATCAGAAGGAACGCCGTATTCGTCCCAGCCGCGAACAGAGTAGTATTCGTTGAGCATGATTTCAAGCTCTGTTACCTTGCCTTTGGAAGGTCCGCTGGTTACAGGCTCCCTGAGCAGTCTCGGAGGCAGATAATCGTCTTCTCTTGTTAAGCCAGCCTCCAGATTGAATATTTTTTCAAGGTTCCAGATTCTTTCTCCGGCCTTGAGTATTTCATCATCGGTAAATTCCAATCCTGCTGTTCCTCTCAGCAAAGAGGAAACTTCAGGAAGCCCTATGGCAAATGTGGTGAACAGACAGATGTCTGAAGAGTCCACCACTGCAGTCAGGTCCTGGAACAGTTTTACAAGAGCAGCTTTTCCTTCAGTGGTCAGAGGATCTGTTTTCTTAGGAATACCAAGAACTTCCGTTGAAGTTACGTATCCTCTTACGTGGCAGCCGCCGCGGTTGCTTGTAGCGTAGGAGAGACCCATTCCCTGGATTGCTCTTCCGTCGTAAGCAGGCATTTCCTGTTTCTTGACAGTCATTGAAAATTCGGGATGTCCATATTTTTCAGCCATTCTGTAGGATCCCAGTGCCATTATGTCGCCGAAGCCTTCCCTGTAACCGGTTTTTTCAGTCCATTTCATTATTGACTGGGCATCGCCGAATACAAGTTCTTCACCGCCTAAGTCTTCCTTGGGCAGGTAGCCTTTTTCATAAAGCTCCATGGCACATGCAACAGTTGCTCCCATTGTGATTGGGTCCATACCCAGCATGTTGCACACATGGTTTGCCTTGTCAATTTCGTTTATATCGTCAATGCCGCAGGATGCGCCGTATGACCAGCCGGCTTCGTATTCAGGTCCTGCAACTATTCCCTTGTACTTGCCGTCAGGAATCTTTACGACTCTTCCGCAGCCTATTGGACATGCGAAGCATGCCTTATTTTTAACAAGATAGTTTTCTGTCAGGTATTCGCCGCTGATTTTTTCGCCGCCTTCAAATCTTGAAGACTGCCAGTTGTTTGTGGGGAGAGCGTGCATTTCATTCAATATGTTAACAAGAACTTCAGTTCCGTAGGTCTGAAGACCGCCGCCCTTGCCTGTTACACCGTTAGCCAGAACCTTTTCTCTCGCATCCTGGGCTGCTTTGTTAAACTGCAGGGCATTGGCAACCCCTATGCCGTTTGTTCCTTTTACAACAACAGCCTTCAGGTTTTTGCTTCCCATAACTGCTCCAAGGCCGGATCTGCCTGCTGCCCTGTCACGGTCGTTCATTATTGCGGCAAAGAGAACAAGTTTTTCTCCAGCAGGTCCGATGCATGCAACTTTTGCATCTTCTTCGTTTTCTGCAACAAGCATGTCCGTTGTTTCAAATACATTTTTTCCCCATACCTGTGAGGCGTCCTTGAGCTCTATTAAGTCATCATTTATGTGAAGGTAGACAGGGGAGGATGCTTTGCCTTCAAATATTATTCCGTCGTAGCCTGCAAACTTAAGCTCAGGTCCGAAGTATCCGCCGGAGTTGGCAGCTCCGATTGTGCCGGTAAGGGGAGCCTTAGCAACTACGTTGAATCTGCCGGCGCATGTGGCGTATGTACCTGTAACGGGACCGGTCATGAATATAAGCTTGTTGTCGGGACCCAAGGCGTCAACAGTAGGGTCAACCTCTTCATAAAGATATTTGGAACCAAGTCCCCTTCCGCCTAAAAATTCCCTGGCATAATCCATGTTGAGCTTTTCAACTTTGATTGTTTTACTTGTAAGATCAACTCTTATTAATTTTCCTGTGTATCCTTTCATTATTTAGCCCCCTCTCCAAATGCCTGTTTAAATTGGTTGGCAATAATTTTTCTCTTTTCCAGATTGCCGTCCAATTCTTTGTACTCAATGGCGCCGTAGCTGCACATTTTCGCACATTGAGGGTCACCGCCGCACATATCGCATTTGACAACTCTTTTCAGCCTTGAACTGTAGGTTATGTTACCGAACGGGCATGCGCTTACGCACATTTTGCATCCGATGCACTTGTCCTTATCGTAGTTCACAACACCTGTCTTTTCATCCTTGGTAAGAGCATTTACAACACATACAGTCATGCAGTGTGGCTCGTCGCATTGCATGCACATCATAGGAATTTGAAGCCCTATTTCGTCATAGAACAAGACCGAAACAGCAGAATCTTTAGGGTTGAAGTTATCCCCTTTGCTATAGGAACATGCAAGCTCGCATGTTCTGCAGCCAGTACACTTGTCTGGCGATACAACTAAACCTTTTGACATTTTACTCTGGCACCATTGTGCCAGTTCCACCTCCTTCAGTGCATTAAATTTAATAAGAGCAATTATTTTAATCATTGATTAAAATAAAAGGGATACAAATAAACAACCGTTTATTTGCATCCCTTTGCGCAATGGCAGGTGTAAAAATTGCTTTTTACGCCCTACTGTTCACAGAGGCCCATTAGGTCAACTGTGAATCGGGAATTAACCTCCGGCCACAGGAGGAAATACTGCCAAAATGTCATCAGCCTTTAATTTCTCATCAACTTCCCTGTATGCTCCGTTCACCAGCACCAATCCCAGTTCTTCCCTGCTAATGTCCAAGCTGTTCAATACATCCGATACAGTGGCTTCCTCGGGAAAGGACAATCGTTTTTTCTGAAATCTGCCTACCCTGAAGGTGGCAAACAACCTTACTTCTATTTCCATAAAAATCATCCTATTGTGTTTCTAGTTATTACCAATTTTTATTATAGCACATAGAAAACGCTTTTACAAGCAGAAAAAGATACTAAAAGTAAATTATATTCAATTATGTGAACTTATAGACAAAGTTTCGGCTGCTTGAAATTTGAGGATAGATTTAATTCAGCATTTGTGGTTTGGCTAAAAGAGCAAATGCAAAAATGCATAGACAACTTAAAAAATTTGTCGAATCTGTTTATTTATGCTAAATATTCATCGAGACAGTACGATATATGTATAAAGAACCTTGGGAGACATATATGAAAATAAAAAAATTGAACAAGCTTACAGTTAAAATACCGCTGCAGGTAATAGGCGTGATTGCTGCAGTCATGCTATCCATGTGCATTATACTGAGTCTTATGCTGCATAATGCCATGGAGAAAAAAATCAAGAACGAAATCAACTACATTGCGCAGGCAAACGCATATATGGCAAGGTCCTATCTTGATGCCATGAATAATATTTCAAAAACGTTGTCTCAGGAAGTTTTGAGGTACAAGGACATGGATTTTGAAGCTGCCAATGAAATGCTTGAAAGTTCATTAAATGACGTATTATATGATGAAAGAATTTTTTCTGCTTACTTTGCTTTTGAACCGGATGCATTTTACGAAGATAGCCCCAACGGTTACTCATACTATGCATTTCGTGACGGAAACTCAATCGACATGGATATTCTTCAGGATTACGATGTATATTCAACAGGGGATTACTATACAGCTCCTAAAAATGAGCTTCAGTCCCATGCCACTGAACCGTATTCCTATCAGCTCTCAACCGGAGAAACCGTATGGCTCATAACAATAAGCAATCCCATAATTGATGAGTCCGGAAGGTTTTTGGGAATTGCAAGCTGCGATATTCTGACTGAATCCATCAGCAGCCTGGACTATGATACAGGCGGTTATGAAACATCCTACAGCTACATACTGACCAACAAGGGAACGCATATAGCCCATTCAAAAAACGACAGCATGGTTGGCTCCTCGTATCAAAATGAATTTGATGTGTCTGGTGAACTTATAAGTGCGGTAAAAAGCGGAGAAAGCATATTCCGTTACGGCGTTTCCGATGCTGATGGAAGTGAATACCTGGTGTATCATGCACCTGTCCAAGTCGGCCTTACGGATGAGGTCTGGTCAAGCGCCTTCATTGTAAGCAAAAGTGAAGTGTTTTCATCGGTAAAGGGTATTGTCATGGTCATAGTATTGACTGCAGCTGCAGGCCTCCTGGTTCTGGCGTTGCTAAGCAGTCTGCTTATGAAAAGAGCACTTAAGCCTATAGACGGAATAATGAAAGCTGCCGAAAACATGAGAAACGGAAATCTTAACCTGCAGGAAGAAAACAATGTGAAGACAAATGATGAATTGGGGCAGCTGAATGGAATTTTCATGGAAACATCAAAAGCACTCAGCGGCTACATTAACGATATCGACACTGTATTAAACAATGTGTCTTCCGGAAACCTTACCATGAGTGTTGATAATGAATATGTGGGTGATTTCAAGTCTATCAAGGATTCAATGAACAATATAATAAACTCGTTGAACAATACCTTCAAGGAGATACAGAGCTCATCAAATGAGGTGGCGTCAGGTTCAGACCAGGTTGCAACAGCATCACAGGATTTATCCCAGGGTGCTTCGGAACAGGCAAGCTCTGTGGAGGAATTATCTGCAACGCTTCAGGAAATATCAGGGGCAGTTGAAAAAAATGCCGAAAATTCCCGCTACGCCAATGAAAAGGCAGCTGTCTTAAATGAAGACCTTCAGGAAGGAAGGGAACAGATGAAAAAGACAGTCCATGCCATGAACATCATAGATCAGAAGGCTGCGGAAATTGAGAAGATTATCAAGGCAATTGAAGACATTGCATTCCAGACAAACATACTGGCACTGAATGCCGCTGTGGAAGCAGCAAGGGCGGGTTCTGCAGGAAAGGGATTTGCAGTTGTGGCAGACGAGGTGAGAAACCTGGCAAGCAAAAGCGCCAGCGCAGCCAAAGACACAGCCCTTCTCATTCAGGATACCATCAAGGCAGTGCAGAATGGTACCGACATAGCAAACAATACTGAAAAGACCATGGAAAAGATAGTAGATGAAACAAACAGCATCATAGAACTGATAGAAGATATTTCAAAAGAGACCGCGGAACAATCGTCTTCCATAAAGGAGATCGAAATTGGCATGGACCAGATTTCCAAAGTTGTTCAGAACAACTCGGCAACAGCCGAAGAAAGTGCGGCCGCCAGTGAGGAGCTTTCCAACCAGGCAGTGATATTGAGAAGTCTGGTCATGAAGTTCACTTTGAAAAAATAGTAACCAACAGATAAAAACCTCTGCGGGGCAGAGGTTTTATGCTGTTGGCGGAGTGTTTAATTCCTGACTCTTTAAATCCAGATACACTTCAACCATCTTGTTCCATGTTTCTTCATCGACTATACCGTCCGGTTCCAGGCCGAATTCCTGCTGAAATGCCTTTACGACAGATTCCATTTCCTGTCTGAACTCAAAATTCAGCTGACTGTAGGGTATGCTGGGTATATTTGGAATCCTGGATGCAATGTAATATAGGTACAGTTGTACTACAGGTACTCCAGGGCCTATTTCACCTATTTCATATATTATTCCGGGGTAATTAATGTACGGAAGAGTTACTGCATCAGGCGTCAGGTTGGTGAATATCCCTAAAGCCATATTGTTTATGACTGCCCACGTTTCATCGCTTATGATGCCAACAGGGCGGATGTTCATGGTCTTTTGAAATTCAACAAGTGCATTGCTAGTGGCTGCATCAAGCACGCCGGTGATTTCCACAGGTGGAATGGTATCATAGTATGCTGACAGCACGTTTAAGTAGTATTGAACCAGCTGTACTCTTGGAACAACTATTCCGTTTCTTATTACAGGAAGCTCGCTGATGAACAAGCCTCCTGATGTCAATTCTGCCAATTTCCTAACCGCATCGTGTAAGTACCTGACTCTGTACCAGGTGCCTTTGTCAACGACTCCCGTTTGTGGCAGGTTGAAAATTGATTGAAATGACCTTACAGCAGCTTCCGTTTGAGGCGAAAATACACCGTCAACAGGAAGAATTTTTGGAATTGCCGGGTAGTTGTTTGAAATGTTGTTAAGCTGCAGCTGCAGAAAATACACAGGCTGGCCAGAGTCACCAAGTTTAAGGTCAAAACCAGGATACGAAGCTATGAATTCTCCCACTGGAGCATTTAATACCAGGTTTACATCCTGACCGTAGTAATATCTGAGTATCTCAAGAGGAGTGTAACCTTCGTTTGCCAGATCCACAGTCCCCCACTGATACATTCCGCTGCACTGGGAAATCCGGCCGTCGCAGAAAACGGCATATAATGGTTCCACCCTTGTTCCTCTCACTATGTAATCGTCAAAGGTTTCATCGACGATTCTGGATATATTGCCATAGATTTCTCTGTTAGGCACAAATGACTGGTCGAATTGGGTTGAACTGGTTATGTCAAAATCATACCCTCTGCTTCTGTACCACTCAGTGAACATTCTGTTAAGTGCAATTGACACAATGGCGTGAACATTGGCTCTTATGGCATTTTCAGGCCAGGTTGGATACAATTCGCTGCTGGCAACATTCTTAACATAATCAATGAAAGGCAAAGTCACATTCACTGCCTGGGAATCCGGCGGCCCCGTATGGACGGTTATTGTTTCAGGCAGGTAAATATATGATTGTTCAGATATTTGAAAACCCATGTAATCCTCCAAATGTTACTAATAATTAGATGGTTTACTTTAATATATGTTGCACATTGTCATTGATTACATGCTGGAATAATAATTGAAAGGATAAAAAATGAGAGCTGCAAAGTCAGAAGATGTAAGAAGATTAACTCTCTACGGATATTCTGGCAGGAGAGCAATCATTTATGATATGACTCACCTGCGTTTATTTTAAAAGCCCTGTAGATCTGCTCTATGAGAATGACCTTGAACAGCTGGTGGGGGAACGTCATTTTTGAAAATGACAGCTTGAAGTCGGCGGATGATAAAACTTCATCGGACAGGCCGTTGCTTCCTCCTATGATGAATGTTATTTCAGAAGTTCCTTCCACAGCAAGACGGCTGATTTTTTTTGCAAGCTCTTCAGAGCTAAGCAAAACACCTCTCACATCTAGAGCTACCACATAGGATCCTTTTGGAATCTTTGACAGAATCCTTGCTCCTTCCTTAATTTTTACCTGCTCTATTTCGGAAGGAGAGAAACTTTCATCGGCTCTTTCGTCGGGAATCTCTTCTTCAGTGAATTTGCAGAATTTTGAAAGCCTTTTGGCATATTCCTTTATAGCGTCTGTGTAGAATTTTTCTTTTATTTTTCCGACAGAAATTATTGTAATTTTCATTTGGCACCTTTTAGTTATTAAATTATATTAGAATAATATAATAATATATAGATAAATTCAAGTTATACAGAAATATTTTGGTAAAACGTTTACAAATATGTATTGAAAATGTTTTTTAAATATGCTATAATTTTCATACTGTTATCAACTTGAACGGAGGTATATATGAATACAATTAAAAGAATCGTAAGTATCTTATTATTTGTCGGCATGATTAATTCTCCGGCTTACAGCTTTACAGCAGCGATTGAACCTCCTAATGAAAATGAGATAAAATCAGTTATTGAGGAAAAATACGGCATAAACGTCGTGATATCAGACGAAGACGAAGGCATTGACATGAAGGAATGCCTGGTTGTGCTTGAAAGAAGCCTCCGAAGGTTTCCGGAAGGTGTCATAAAGGAAATAACGCAGTCCTATGATCAAAAGAACATTGAAACAAATGTGGTCATCAACAAAACAGAAATAATCGCTGAGCTTTTTACAGATTACATATTGACCGATGATTCGGCAACTATTCATATCAACGCCTTCCCCAGCAGACTTTACAAAGGAACCAGCATTGCTTCAGAAGAAAGCACAGTTCATGAACTGGGACATTTCATAAGCGGATATATTTTTGAACTCTACGGATATGACAAGCTCAAAGAAGAATTCTCAAAATTTAACGAAGGATTTGAATATGGCAGCTGGAATGAAAATTACGAAAAAATTTTTTTGAACAAGCATTCCGCCAAGAGCTTTGATGATGAAATTTCGGATTTGATCTGGTACACAGAGCTTCATCCGGATTATTTAAGAAACTTAAACAGTGTGGAAAACGAAGTTATTCATGAAAAGGTTGAGTATCTGGCGCGTGTATTTGACATATGCTTTGATTCGGTAGATGAGGAATCAAGGCTATGGATGGATGCTGTACCGCAGGAACCTGACAATTGGGCGGTATCAACTATAACTGCAATGAAAAACGCATCGCTTATTCCTGAGAAGTTCGATGGTATTTATGAAGCCTACATTACTAAAGAAGATTTCTACACAATAGCCATGCACATAGTTGAAAACAGGTATGGATCGGATAATTTAAACACCAGTTTCAACCTGAACACTCAGGAAGAACATGTGACCATCGATCCGGTGAACGGAGAAATATTCCTGGACGACGGCATAAGCTATGAATTTGAGGATAACCTTCTATGCAGCAGCAGGGAAGGAATATTTAAGGCGTATCAAATGGGCATAATTAGCCATGAAAGCGCAGGGCTTGAACCGGAAAGCTACATGACAAGGCTGGAGGCTGCCAAGCTCATGAGTTACATAGCTGATGAATTCGGTACGGACATATCCGATTACAGCGAAATTTTCTATGACGACTTATACAATGTCAGCAAGTCAGATAAACCTTTCATATACTTTGTTGCTTCCAGGGGACTCATGAAGGGCTACGGAACAAGATTCAACCCTTACGGCTACTGCACATATCAGGAGACATACATAATGCTGCTGAGGCTTTACAACATTTTATAATATACAGTTAAATAAAAATATTTAATAATTATTTTCGGTGTGGTATAATGGTAAAAACAGTATGAGGGTTAAAAACATGTTTGACTTGAGGAGCATTGTAATCGGCACAGTGTTGATGCTTAGGAAGTATACCTGCATAAATATTACCATATACGCGGATTCAAATGACGAAGACTTTAAAAACGGCATACTGGCATTGCCTGTAATTGGACTGGCTGTCGGCTTTGCTGCTTTTTTGCTGTTAACGCTCAGGTACGTCTACGACGGCTTTTTCATAAGCATTCTTGTTTTGTGCCTTTACTGCGCTGCAACAAGGGCAGTAAACCTAACGGACGTTTACAGGACCTTAAACTATATTGTCAAGCCCAAAAACCAGTCCGAACAGATTGTAGGAACTATTGGTGTCGTGCTTTTACTGCTTCTTTACGTATCCCTTTTTAAGGTGGTGTCACCACCGGCTGTTATTTTGATGTGTGTGGCAGGATACTCCAATCTTATGGTTTTGAGTCCTATAATTAAAAGAAACAAGGAATTCACTTCGGTCATGAAACACTGCGGCAGGTACCACGTAATTGCCGCCTTCGCCATGTCGTTTGCGCTATCAGCTCTGTTCAGCTACAGGCTGGTCATTTCACTGGCGCTTACATACATTGTTTCAGGATTGGCAGTTTCATTGGCTGATAAAAAAATCAAGACTCTCCCAAGCTCGGTGGAAGGACTGTTTATTGAAGCTTCCCAGATTATATTTCTGGTAATAACATATCTTGCAGGAATGTAGCCTCATTGTCTCGCCTGACGGAGAAAGACTATTGAAATGTCAGGCTAAATTTTTTTGACAAATAAATTCTGTTGTAGTATAATCACAAAAACGGGACTTTTCGGGTTTTCTTGTCCTTTTCGGAAGAAAGCTCTTTTTATTTGGAGGATTAAAATGGAAAACAAAAAAGTTATATTCAGCGGTATGCAGCCTTCAGGTTCACTGACACTGGGAAATTATCTGGGAGCCCTTAAAAACTGGGTGAAACTTCAAAGCGAATATGATAGCTACTATTGCGTTGTTGACATGCACGCCATCACTGTACCCAAGGAACCTAAGGATTTGAGAAAAAACACGCTGGAAGTTCTGGCAAACTACATAGCAGCCGGTTTGGATCCCGAACAGGTCACTTTATTCATTCAGTCGCACGTTTCAGCCCATGCTGAACTGGGATGGCTGTTAAATTGTTTTTCTTACTATGGTGAACTGGGAAGGATGACCCAGTTTAAAGACAAGTCCAAAAAACAGGATCAAAATGCAATAACTGCAGGGTTGTTCACATATCCTGTGCTGATGGCAGCCGACATACTTCTGTACCAGGCAGACCTGGTTCCTGTGGGTGAAGACCAAAGGCAGCATCTGGAAATAACAAGAGACATCGCCCAGCGATTCAACAACCGTTTCAGCGAAACCTTCAAGATTCCTGAGCCCTTCATTTCAAAGGACGGAGCGAAAATCATGAGCCTTCAGGAACCTGAAAGCAAGATGTCAAAATCAGATGCAAACGACAATGCATTCATACTTCTTATGGATGATGCAGATGCAATCAGGAGAAAATTCAAGAGGGCCGTGACAGATTCCGAGGGAGTTGTGAGGTACAGCGATTCACAGCCGGGAGTCAAGAATCTCATAAACATCAGCTCAAAGATAACCGGTAAGGCACCGGCTCAAATAGCTGCGGAATATGAAGGCAAAGGATATGCCCGGTTTAAGGATGACGTTGCTGAAATTGTCATTGAAGAATTAAGACCTATACAGGAAAAAATAGATTATCTGCTGAACAACAAGGACTATCTTGAAAAAATTTACGTTCACGGAGCAGAAAAGGCTGAAGCTGTTGCTCGAAAGACTTTGAGAAAAGCATACAAAAAAGTAGGGTTCATACCTAGATAAAAGACAGCTTTAATGGAGGAAAAATGTTAGCAATAATAAACGGTTACGTAAAGACCATTTGCGGTGAAGACATAGAAAACGGACAGGTTCTTGTGGAAAACGGCAAAATAAAAGCAGTGGGCAGAGATCTGGAAATACCGGCACATGCAGAAATAATTGATGCCAAGGGGATGCTGGTTACGCCGGGCCTTGTGGACGGCCACTGCCACATAGGACTCTTTGAAGAAGGCATAGGCTTTGAAGGAGAGGACGGCAACGAGGATGTGGAGCCGATCACCCCTCAGCTGAGAGCCATTGACGGAATAAATCCCATGGACCAAGGATTCAGGGACGCCATAGAAGGCGGAGTTACTACTGCCGTAACAGGTCCCGGAAGTGCAAATGTAATAGGCGGTTCATTTCTTGCAATGAAAACTTACGGTAAGAAGGTTGACGACATGGTCATCAAAGATCCGGTTGCCATGAAGATTGCATTCGGAGAAAATCCCAAAAGGGTGTATAACGAACAGCACAAGTCACCTGTAACACGAATGGCTGTGGCTGCCATGCTCAGAGAGACTCTGTATGAAGCCAGACAGTACATGGAGGATTTGGAGGCTTCGGTGGAAGACCCGGACAGAAAGCCAGATTTCGATTTGAAGCTTGACGCCATGCTGCCGGTTATGAAAAAGGAGATTCCGCTGAAAGCACATGCACACAGGGCTGATGACATTTTTACGGCTCTCAGGATAGCAAAGGAATTTGACCTTGATATAACACTTGACCACTGCACGGAAGGGCATCTGATCCCGGAAGAGCTTGCAGAAGCCGGAAAAGCCTGCCTCATCGGGCCGACTTTCGGACCAAGGACCAAGTATGAGCTGAGGAATAAAAGCTTTGAAACTCCCAAGATACTGGCAGACGCCGGACTTAAGATAGCAATCATCACAGATTCAAACGTGATTCCAATACAGCATATAGGAATGTGTGCCGGCATGGCAGTAAAGGCAGGACTTTCAGAGAAAGAAGCATGGAAGGCTATCACAATCAACCCGGCTGAAATAAACGGCATCGGCAGCAGGGTAGGGAGCCTGGAACCGGGTAAGGATGCGGATATTGCAATCTTCAGGGGAAATCCTCTGCTGGATGTGGACTACGAGACAGCAATGACCATAATAGACGGCAAAGTGGTTTACAAAAACAATAAAGTAAGCATATGACCAAAATTTTAATTTTGTCAGATGCTTATCCTGAGCTTGCGAAGGATCTTACAAAATCGAAATAACCGTATATATCCCACACCAAAAGGATTATCGTATTTAATTTGTCATTAGAACAAGAATGATAATAATTTATGCAGTCATCTGCAAAATAATATTTATATAAACAACGAGCTTCAATCTGTAACAGGTCATTTTATATAAGCATGAAAATTGCTGAATTATCGAGATAAACGGAACCGTAATGCGTTCCGTTTTAAATTGCGCGAAAAAGCGAAAAAATTTATAAATATTTATAAAAAAAACTTGCAAATTGTCCTTAAAAAGAATAAACTAAGCTGTGGAAAAAATGAGGAAGGTTACTATGAAGAAAAAAATAATTAATATAGCAGTAATAGCGCACGTTGATGCGGGAAAATCAACACTTGTGGATGCTTTTCTGCAACAGAGCGGAGTTTTCAGAGAAAACCAGGAAGTTGTGGATCAGGTAATGGATTCAAACGACATCGAGAGAGAAAGAGGAATCACCATATATTCCAAAAACTGCTCGGTAATGCATAAAGACATTAAAATTAATATTGTAGACACGCCGGGACATGCCGACTTCTCATCGGAAGTAGAGCGTATAATGAAGACTGTAGATACGGTTATCCTTTTGGTTGACTCCATAGAAGGACCCATGCCTCAGACTCGTTTCGTGCTTCAGAAATCGCTTAATATAGGTTTAAGACCGATTTTGCTTATAAATAAAATAGACAAGAAAAATCACAGGGCTGAGGAAGTTGTAAACGAGGTATTTGACCTGTTTGTGGAACTCGATGCCAATGATGAACAGCTGGATTTCCCCATACTGTACGGGGTTGCAAAGCAGGGTCTAGTTCAGTACGAGCTTGATCAGGAAAGTGACAGCATTGAACCGCTGTTTGAAACAATTATTAACCATGTATCAGCTTATCCTGACAGAGACTCTGATGACCTTCAGCTTCAGGTGTCATCCCTGGCATACGATGATTACATCGGAAGGCTTGGGATAGGAAGAGTTACGGCAGGCACACTGAAGGAAAACCAGACAGTGTCTGTTGCCAAGCACGACGGTACCGTGGAAAAGCAGAAAATCACCAATATATTTGTATATGAAGGCCTTAAAAGAACGCAGGTAAAAGAGGCACGCAGCGGAGATATTGTTGTGGTGTCAGGAATTTCCAACATATCCATCGGAGACACCATATGCAACGAAAATAAGGTTCTCCCTATGGAGACTATAAAAATAGAGGAACCGACGCTGTCAATGAATTTCCTTATCAACACATCCCCATTTGTAGGATTATCTGGTAAATACGTGACTACCAGACATTTGAAGGCAAGGCTTGAAAAGGAACTTGAGGTTAACGTGGGATTAAAGGTTGAACCTCTTGAGGGAGCAGTGGACGGCTACAAGGTATCCGGCAGGGGAGAGCTTCATCTGTCAATACTTCTTGAAAACATGAGAAGAGAAGGATACGAGGTTGCTGTTTCCAGACCTGAGGTTATTCTTCACAGAGAAGAAGGCGTTGTAAAGGAACCTATTGAAAAAGTTATAATAAATGTTCCGGAAGAGTATTCAGGTTCAGTTATTTCCAAGCTCAACCTGAGAAAGGGAATGATGAATTCCATGACTCCCGACGGAAACTTCGTGAAGATAGAATACATGGTTCCAACCAGAGGACTTCTGGGATACCGTACAGAGCTCATCAACGACACCAGAGGCGAAGGTACAATGGTCAGAAGCTTTGACCACTATGAAAAATTCAGGGGAGAAATTCCTCAAAGAACAAACGGTGTTCTTATTTCTAACGACCAGGGGGAAGCAATAGCATATTCGCTGAACAACCTGGAAGACAGGGGAATACTGTTCATTAATCCGGGAGACAAGGTTTATGAAGGAATGATCATAGGCATGAACTCCAGAGGTGAAGACATTGTTGTTAACCCATGCAAGGCCAAGAAGCAGTCAAACACAAGATCTTCTTCGGCAGATGACGCCATTAAGCTGTCACCTCCAAGAATCATGACGCTGGAAGCTGCTCTTGAATTCATAAACGACGACGAGCTTGTGGAGGTAACTCCGGACAGCATAAGGCTGAGGAAGAGACACCTCACCGAAATGGAAAGAAGAAAGAACGCAAACAAGCTAAAGACAAATTAAGAGTTAAGAGTGAAGAATTAAGAATTGATGAAAGGATTTGTGCCTAGCACAAATCCTTGTTTTTATTTCATAAAAAATTTAAAGTCCTTCACTGCGTTCAGAATCAGACTATCGATAAATGCGATGCTGTCATTCTGAGCGCAGCGAAGAATCTCATCTTTAAATTAAAAAGTAATAAGGATTTGTGCGTTGCACAAATCCTATCCATAATTCTTAACTCTTAATTCTTCATTCTTAATTAGTAGAAGGGTAGTTTAAATTTGCTTCTGTAAGATGGAGCAGCACTTCATTGTAAAATTTCGCAGCTTCAAACTTCGCCATGGGCAGGTTCATGTCCAGGTAATTGCCGCAGGACATGGCATCGGCTCCGGGCACCGGACCTTCAAAATTCATTATGAATTCAAACATTTCCTTTATTATGTCCACTACGTCCGACGATTTAAGTTCTCCCTTGAATATAACGTAAAAACCTGTTCTGCAGCCCATGGGCCCGAAATAGACTGTAAGGCTGTCATATACCGTATGGTTTCTCAGAAAAGTTGCTCCGATGTGTTCGATGGTGTGGCTTTCAGCTGTATTTATAACAGGTTCCCGGTTTGGCTCCTTCATCCTTATGTCAAAGGTGGTAACGATGCTGTCTCCCACCATATCTTTTCTGGAAACATAAATTCCTCGTTTTAAATCAATATGATTCACTTGAAAACTTTCTATCTTTTTCATTTTTTCTCCTTAACAAAAGTAACTTTATGAATACAATTTTACAACACAAACGCTGAAAAGTAAACTTAAAACATTGTAAACAATCAAATCATGTGATATAATCGCAGGTGAAAGTCCTAATTCAGGAGGATTAGATGAAGGCTAAAGAGTTGATGTCAATACTGCAAAATATTTTGCACCTGATAGACGAAGGAGTTCATGTTCTTGATAAAAACGGAAACACAATAATATATAATGATTCCATGTCCAAGCTTGAGAAGATGGAGACAAAGGAAGTAATCAAAAAGCCTTTCGGAGAAGTGTTTAAGAACCTTACAGGCGAGAACAGCACCTTGCTGAAAGCTCTGCAGCACAGGGAAAGCACACTGAACCAGAAGCAGACGTACCTTAACAAGGACGGTAAGGAAATAACCACAATCAATTCAACGCTTCCAGTGGTTGTCAACGAGGAGATTATTGCAGTTGTGGAGGTTGCTAAAAACATAACCAAGATGACTGAAATGTCACATACCATTTTGAAACTTCACGATCAGATCGGCAAGCCGCAGATGGCAAAATCAAAAATAATTAGAAAATATAATTTCAACAACATCATAGGAGAGAGTCCTAATTTTGTTGATGTAATAGAAAAAGCAAGAAGAGCGTCCAAAAATCCGGCTTCAGTATTTATATACGGCGAAACAGGAACAGGAAAGGAACTTATAGCTCAAAGCATTCACTATGAGAGCCAAAGGCGGGATAAACCTTTTATTGCACAAAACTGTGCGGCTTTACCTGAATCGCTTCTTGAAGGACTTCTTTTCGGAACGTCCAAGGGCGGATTCACCGGCGCAGTGGACAGGGCCGGGCTGTTTGAACAAGCCAACGGAGGTACTCTTCTTTTGGACGAAATCAACTCCATGCCATACGAACTTCAGGCAAAACTGCTGAGAGTGCTTCAGGAAAGCTACATACGACGTGTGGGAGGAACAAAGGACATACCCATAGATGTAAGAATCATCTCAACCAGCAACGAACAGCCGGAAAAAATTCTGTCTGAAGGTAAAATAAGAAAGGACCTGTTTTACAGGCTCAATGTGATTCAGATAAACATACCGCCTCTCAGGGAGAGGAAGGAAGACGTCTTGCTTTTGGCCGATATGTTTGTTGAAAAATACAACGAAAGGCTTAACAAGGAAATCATAGCCATATCCGATGAAGCAAAAGAAGTGCTTTTAGGTTACGAATACCCGGGAAATGTTCGCGAGCTTGAAAATATCATAATGTCAGCCATGAGCATGGCTGACGAAAGTGTAACCGTGCTTGACAGCAGCAACTTTCCGGTTCAGGTGCCTGTGCATAAGTCTGATTTAAACTACGAGGGCATGAGAGATGAAGGAATCGATGAATTTCTGAGCGGTCTGGAGAAAAAAATAATTACAGATACATTGAAAAAGTATGATTTCAACATTACAAGGTCTGCAGAAGTGTTGAAAATCAAGCGCCAGACGTTACAGCACAAAATAAGGAAGTATGAGATAAAAATATAATTTTTTTTGAAAATAGCAAAAATATTTGCAGTAAGCGCAAAAATATTTGCTATTTTTGTTTTCGGCAAACAAAATAATAAAGAATAATTATGAAAATGATTTATACGTATAAAATATTTGCATGAAAAAAAGCTGATGTTTCGGCGGAAAAAAGGATTTCAAATTTTATTGTTTTAACAGTCAGTCGTTTTTGGCACACAAATTGCTTATTATATTAGCAACTTAAAAAAATTTTTAGGAGGAATCATAAATGCAAAACGTAAAGGTTATTATATGGGGACTTGGAGCTATGGGCTCAGGTATGGCTAAAATGTTACTTAACAAAAAAGGTGTTGACATAGTAGGTGCAGTTGGAAGAGGATCAAAAATCGGAAAGAGCATGTATGAAGTAATCGGTGTTGAAAGAGGAGACAGACCAGAAGTATTGATTGGATCTGCAGAAGATGTAATCACTGAAAAGGCAGCTGACGTTGTTCTTTGCTGTACAGATTCTTATACAAAAGTTGCTTTTGAAAGATTGAAATTTGTTTTGGAGAAAAAAATCAACGTTGTATCAAGTGCAGAAGAAATGTCTTATCCACAAGCTCAACAGCCAGAACTTGCTAAACAGCTTGATGAAATTGCTAAGGCAAACGGAGTATCAATTCTTGGAACAGGTATTAACCCAGGTCTCATAATGGACTTGCTTGTAGTAGTTATGACTGGATGCTGTGAATCAGTTGATCACATTATATCAAGAAGAGTTAACAGCCTTTCACCATTTGGACCAACAGTTATGACTGAACAAGGTATAGGCATAACTGTTGAAGAGTTCAAAAAAGGTGTTGAAACAGGTCATTTGGCTGGACACGTTGGATTCCAGGAATCAATCAGCATGATTTCTGATGCTATAGGCTGGAATGTTGAAAAAATTACTACATCAATGGACCCAATAGTTACAGATGTTGACAGAAAGTCTCCATACGGCTTTGCAAAAGCTGGAAATGTTGCAGGCGTTGCTATGAAAGGCTACGGCTATATAGACGGAGAACTGAAAATCGAAATGGATCATCCTCAGCAAATAGAACCTGAACAAGTAGGCGTTACAACAGGAGACTATGTAATAATAAAAGGAACTCCTAACATCAATATGGTTAACTCACCTGAAGTACCGGGAGGAATCGGAACAATAGCTATGTGCGTAAACATGATACCTCAGATTATCAATGCTAAACCAGGTTTGAGAACTATGATAGACTTACCAGTTCCAAGAGCAATAATGGGAGACATGAGAAATCTTATCGATCCAGAATGCAAAATAGTTAAATAAGAAGCCCTAACCCCATTTTTTAGATGGTTTTTCTAAAAAATGGCGGTAGGTATTTCGCAACGATTATGATTACCCAATTTCTTCGACCGTTAGGGAGAAAGAAATTGTTGGTAATTCAAACGCAATGAGTTCCATATTTGCATGAGCGAAAGCGAATGTGCAAATATGTGAACGAAACTGCGCTTCCCAATGTATGCGATCATAGGAAGCAAATACATTGGTGAATGAGACTGCGTGACAATGTAAATCAACGCAATATATATAAAGGAAGTGCAATAATGATAAAAAAAGGCGAATGGGTTTTAATCCACAGAAATGTATTAGAACCATCACAAAGAGCCCCTCAGGTTCCAGATGACACAAAAAATGTACCTCTGGAATTGTGGGTTAAAGGATATTTGCAGGAAGATGCAAATATTGGAGATGAAGTAACAGTTTTAACAAGAACAAAGCGTGAAGAGCGCGGAACATTGTTGGAAGCTAATCCATATTACAAACATGATTTTGGCAAGTTTGTTCCTGAACTTTTGGTAGTGAGTGAACAAGTAAGAGACATCTTATTTGGAGGTGCAGAAAATGAATAAAGATATGAGCTACGCTGCAGTCATGGCCAGAAGACCGGAAATAATGAAAAATTCAGCAGGACTTGATTTTTCTCAGTTTGAAAGCGGTTCAATTGCATTTGACTATGAAAGAATGATGAAAGAAGCAGGATTTACAATTGCAGAAATTCAAAAAATTCAGTCAGAGCACGGAGTTGGAAACACTCCTATCATTGAACTGAGAAACCTTTCAGCACTGGCAAGAAAATTTGCACCGGCAGGCAAGGGAGCAAGAATATTCATAAAAGATGAAGCATCAAATGCATCAGGAAGCTTCAAGGCAAGAAGGGCATCAACGGCAGTGTACATGGCCAAAAAACTTGGGTACAAGGGAGTTGTGACTGCCACCAGCGGAAACTACGGAGCAGCAGTTGCATCACAGGCAGCAATGCACGGACTCAAATGCATCGTTGTTCAGGAATGCTACGATTCAAGAGGAGTAGGACAGCCTGAAATAATAGAAAAGGCAAGAGCATGCGAAGCATTGGGAGCAGAAGTTGTGCAGCTTTCAGTGGGACCTGAACTGTTCTACACGTTTTTAAGGATTCTTGAAGAAACAGGATACTTCAATGCATCACTTTACACACCGTTTGCGGTGGCTGGAGTTGAAACCCTCGGATATGAATTAGCAATGCAGTTCAGAGAAAAGTATGGCAAAGACCCTGATTATGTTGTAGCAACAAACGCAGGCGGGGGAAACCTTACAGGAACGGCAAGAGGACTTAGAAAAGCAGGAGCACAGTCACATGTAATAGCAGCAAGTGTAAATCTTGCAGGTCTTCACATGGCTTCAGACAATCAGTTTAACAGAAAGTCATTCACAACAGGACACACAGGATTCGGTATGCCGTTTACAACATGGCCGGACCGTTCAGATGTTCCGCGTTCAGCAGCAAGACCACTCCGATACATGGAAAGATACCTGACAGTTCATCAGGGAGATGTATTCTACATCACAGAAGCACTGGCAAGCCTTGAAGGATTGGAAAAAGGACCGGCAGGAAACACAGCTCTTACAGCAGCATTCTCACTGGCACAGGAACTTGATGAAGATCAGATCATAGTAGTTCAGGAAACAGAATACACAGGAGCAGGCAAGCACATTCAGCCGCAGCTGTCATTTGCAAGATCAAACGGCATAGAAATAAAATTTGGAAATCCAAAGGATGAAGTGCCTGGAACAAACATAATACTGCCAGAACATCCATCAATGATAAAAGCTGAAGATGCAGATCTTAATCACATGAGGGCATCACTTATAAAAAATGCTGTATCAACATACAATGTAACACCTACTGATGCTGACATAGCATTCCTTGCAGAAGAAACAAACACAAATGTTGATTTTGTAAAAGAAGTATTAGCTTCATTATAAAATATTAAAATAAATAAGGCGTATGAAATGCATACGCCTATTTGCAGATTATAAATTAAAAATGCAGGAGGAGCAAAAACATGAAAAGAGCTGACGATTTTGAACAAAGAAGAGTTCATTTGGCAAATCTTTCAGACGAAGAATTATATGATAGATTTTGGAATTTGGCAGAACAAATAGTAGACCCTCTACTTGAACTTGGAAAAAAGAACACAACTCCATCAGTTGAAAGAAGCGTTCTTTTAAGAATGGGATTTTCAAGCCTTGAAGTTAAACCTATTGTCGATGGCGTCATGAACAAAGGTTTGATGGGCAAAGGCGCAGGAAACGTTGTGTGGAGATTATCCAAGAAACTGGGAGTTTCAGTGCGCGAAGCAGGTCTTGAACTTGCTGCGGGAAGACACTGGGATGACGTGGATTCATTATTTTAAGGAGGGCATGTAGATGAAACTTGATCCTAACAAAAAGTTAGATATAAAAGAATTACTGAAAGACCTGGACAAATATGAACCAAAAAGACGCGGCTGGCACTGGAGAGAAGGAAGAAACGAGAAAAGGACCATCGGCGACTTTGAATACCATGAAACTTCAGAAAGCCTCACAAATTCAGTTCCTCTACCGGGAAGCCGCGGATTCGGTTACATCGATCCTCAGCCGGACTGCGTAATCACTACTGAAATTGCTTCAGGAAGATTTGAAGATGATATAAGAAGAATGCGTATGGCTGCCTGGCATGGTGCTGACCATCTGATGGTTATAAGAACTGCAGGACAGTCTCACATTGACTCGCTTCTTGAAGGAACAAACCAGGGTATCGGCGGTATAATGGTTACCAGAAAACAGGTAAGAGCAAGCCGTAAAGCTTGTGATTTAATAGAAGAAGAAGTTGGCCGTCCAATTAACTTCCACTCATACATTTCAGGCGTTGCAGGTCCTGACATTGCTGTTATGTTCGCTGAAGAAGGCGTTAACGGTGCTCACCAGGATCCTCAGTATAATGTGCTTTACAGAAACGTAAACATGGTAAGAAGTTTTGTTGACGCATGCGAAGCAAAGAAAATAATGTCATGGGCTAACATTCTTCAGATAGACGGAGCACACAATGCCAATGCAACAGCTATGAAAGCATGGAAAGTTATGCCTGAACTTATGGTTCAACATGCAATTAACTCAGCTTTCTCAAGAAAAGTTGGTATTAAACCTGAAAACATAGCATTGTCAACAGTTCCTCCTACAGCACCACCTGCACCATGTATGAGACTTGACCTTCCTTATGCAGTTGCTCTTCGTGACCTGTTCAGAGAATATAAGATGAGAGCTCAGCAAAATACAAAATACATGGAATCAGATACTCGTGAAGCTGCAGTAACTCACACTATGAACATGATGATTTCAAGACTTACAAGTGCTGATATCCAGTCAACAATCACTCCTGACGAAGGAAGAAACGTGCCATGGCATTATAACAATATCGCCGGAATAATGACAGCTAAACAGTCTCTTACAGGTATGGATGGCTTGAGAGAAATGGTTAAGCTTGACAGAGACGGAGTTTTAGGCAAAGATGTAAGAGAACTCAAAGAAAGAGCAATACTGTTCATGGAAGAAGTTCTTGAGGTTGGAGGATTCTTTAAAGCTGTTGAACAAGGATTCTTTGTTGACAGCGGAAAGTATCCTGAAAGAAACGGAGACGGTATAGCTCGTCAAATCGAAGGCGGTATCGGATACGGTTTCATTTATGAAAGAGATGAAGATTACTTTGCTCCTGTTTCTGTTCACTACGGATACAACAACATTCCTAAGGAGTTTGCTAAAGCCAGCGACGCCATAGGAGGAGATACTTTTGAAGACCGTTCAAAAATTATATATATTGATGAACTGGATGAACATGACAATGTCAACAAGAGACTTGAAGAAGCTGAAAAATATTATGATACAAATCTTGTAAAACCAGAAGTTGAATGGAGAGCCGACGGTACTGTTCTTCTTTCAATATTCCTTCCTCTTGATGAAAGAACTGCTGAATTTGCAGCCATAAAATGCGGAGAAAAAATGGGTCTTGAAGATGTTACAGTTGTTCACAAACAATGTCTGCACCCATCAGAAGGAACTTACTGTGAAATAAAAGGAAGAGTTAACTTCGACATTGACGTTAATGAACTGGTAATCCCAGAAAAAGTTGAAGTTCTTTCTGTTGAAGAAATAAGAGCTGATATACAGGAAAAACCAATGTTTGTTGTTGCTGCTACTGTAGGCGAAGACGAACATTCAGTTGGACTTAAGGAAACACTGGACATCAAACACGGTGGTATTGAAGGATTTGGTATTAAGTATGAATATCTTGGAACTTCATGCCCTGTTGAAAAATTAGTTGATGCTGCCATCGAAACAAATGCGGATGCAATATTGGTAAGTACAATTATAACTCATGATGATGTACACATTAAGAACATGAGAAAGATTCATGAACTTTGCATAGAAAAAGGTATAAGAGACAGAATTATGATAGTTTGCGGCGGAACTCAGGTTAACAATGAAATTGCCGTTGAAGCCGGAATGGATGCCGGATTCGGAAGAGGATCCCACGGTATTGATGTTGCAAGCTTCCTAGTAAAAAGAAGAAGGGAAATGAACGCATAGTGAAAGTAAATGTATTGGTAGCCGAAATAGGCAGCACCACTACAGTAGTTAATGCATTCAATGGAATAGGCACTTCCTGCCCGACATTTGTCGGGCAAGGGCAGGCGCCTACGTCTGTTCTTCAGGGGGATGTTACGGTTGGTCTCAAGGGTGCTATTAACGACTTGAAGAAGAATCTCAATGCAGACGAAATAACATGGGATGACATGCTGGCTACAAGCAGCGCTGCCGGTGGTTTAAAAATGACTGTCCATGGTCTTGTTTATGATATGACTGTTCGAGCAGCTAAAGAAGCAGCTCTTGGCGCCGGAGGAATCATCAAGATGATTACTTCAGGCAAGATTAGAAAGAGTGATTTAAAGAAAATTCAGGAAATAAGCCCCAATATTATTCTTGTTGCAGGCGGTGTGGATTACGGTGAAAGAGAAACAGCTCTTTTCAACCTGGAAATGATTCTTTCCATGGGACTTAAAACACCCATCATATATGCAGGCAATGTAGAAAACCAGGAAGAGGTGCGCCTCATGTGCGAGGAGGCAGGCAATCAGGTTTATATTGTGGAAAATGTATATCCGAAAATCGATACATTGGTTGTGGAACCCACAAGAAAAATAATACAGGATGCTTTCGAGGAACACATCATCCATGCTCCTGGCATGAGCAAGGTGAGAGAGCTGGTAAAAGGCCCTATAATTCCTACGCCAGGAGCTGTTATGGAAGCAGCAAAAGTATTGAAGGAAGAGTTGGGTGATCTTGTGATTTTTGATGTTGGGGGAGCAACAACAGATGTGCACTCTGTAACGGAAGGGTCAATCGAAATCAATTCAATTTTAATTAGTCCGGAACCGGTTGCCAAACGTACTGTTGAAGGTGACTTGGGAGTATATGTAAATGCAAATCATGTTGTGGAAAAAATAGGAATGGATAATTTGAAAAAAGAATTTCCGGACGCGGAAGAAATTTTGGCTGATTACAAACCTATACCAGAAAGTCCAAGAGAGATGCAGTTTGTTGAAAGACTCACAAAAGAAGCAGTCCTCACATCACTTGAAAGACATGCGGGGCATCTTCGATATTTCTATACGGCATCAGGCAAGAAGACTGTAGCTGAAGGAAAGGATCTCACAGCAATAAAATATATAATAGGCACCGGAGGAGCTTTAACAAGGCTTCCAGGCAAAAGAAAGCTATTAGAACTGGTTAAGAGCCATGGCAAGGAGCAGGAACTGTATCCTACAGAGGTAGCACAAATACTCATTGATGAAGATTATATTTTTTCTTCTCTGGGTGTGCTTTCTAAAAGTTATCATGACGATGCTCTTGCTTTAATGAAAAAAAGCTTAAGATTATAGGAGATTGATATGTATCCTAGATTGGTAACTGATTTAAAAAAAGTTGAAAATAATCTAAATAAAATTACTGAAGTAGTAAAAGGTTCAGGATGTTCCTTGATGATTGTAACAAAAGGATACTGTGCTGACATGGAAATTTACAAACTGTTGGAAAATTCAGAAATTGACTATCTGGCTGATTCCAGAATTCAAAATTTGAAAAAGTACGACGGAACAAAGAAGGAAAGAGTACTTTTAAGGCTTCCAATGATTTCAGAAGCAGAGAATGTTGTGCTTAATTCGGACATTTCTCTTAATTCTGAAATAGAAACAATAAAGCAATTAAACAAACATGCTGCAAAACACAACAAAAAGCACAAGATACTGCTCATGATAGATTTAGGCGATTTGAGAGAAGGAATATTCTATAAAGACGAAGATGTAATTTATGAGACAGTAAAAGAAATTTTGAAGCTTGAACACATAGAGCTTTACGGCCTTGGCGTAAACCTTACGTGTTACGGAGCTGTAATACCCAAAAATGAAAATCTTTCAATTTTAGTAGAAACAGCGTCTAAAATAGAAAACAAATTCAATATTAAGCTTAAGATGCTATCCGGAGGAAACTCAAGCTCTGTATACCTTATAGGCAAAAATGAACTGCCTGAGGGTATAAACAATTTAAGAGTGGGTGAAGCATTTCTTTTAGGAGATGAAACTGCTTACAGCCAGATGCTTGACGGTTTTTATGACGATGCGTTTACGCTGGAAGCTGAAATTATTGAATTAAAGGAAAAACAATCGGTTCCCATCGGAGAAACGGGAGTTGATGCATTTGGAAACAAACCTGTCTATGAAGACAGGGGCGTAATAAAAAGAGCCATAATAGCAGTAGGAAGACAGGACGTGGATCCTGACAACCTGCATCCTATAGACTCTGATATCGACATTTTAGGAGCAAGTTCGGATCACCTGATACTTGATGTAACCAAAGCTGAAAATGCATACAAGGTCGGAGACGTAGTAAGCTTCAGGCTGGCATATTCAAGTTTGCTGAGAGCCACAACAAGCTCATATGTGGAAAAAGAATACAAATAAAGAGGAGTTTATCTCCTCTTTGGTCTTTTTTGCCTTCTTGAGGCAGTCGGTTCCATTCTGTCCGGATTGGAGCCTGAATAAAACAACAGATTTCTGACCACTGCCCTTTCTTTTGCTGATACTTTGCTGCCTGCTAAGTCCCTTAAATTCTCAAAGTTATACTGCCTGGTTCGTTCCAGAACCTCCTTCAGTTTTTCGTCCTGAATTATGTATTTCGCAGTATGCATCCTTTCCCTGAGCTTTGTACTGTTTCTGTAAATTTCGTTCCCAACGGCGCATGCAGCCATTGCTATGTATCTTGAATCGAGCCTGTTTCGCATGTATTCTTCCAGATCAGCATCTTCGAGTATTTCTTCAAGTGTATTATGTACCTTTTTAAAATCCTGCCACATCTTATTATTGTATGTGCGAAGGGAGGATGTCTTGTTCCGCATGTAGTGATAGTATACTCCATGGTCAATACATACCCTGTCGCAGTAAACGAGTGACTGCACATTGAATAAAAGGTCTTCCATTATGGATATTCCCGGCTTAAACCTTAAGTTGAAATCATTTAAGAAATCCCTTCTGTACAAACATCTCCATACGCATCCCATTACATTGCTGTACTTGGGGAGAATGTCCTCCATTCCTACCATGTTGGCGATAAGCTCGTTGATAATGTCAAGCTTTCCCAGAACATCCCTGTTCACCTTTATGGTTTTCACGGTGATTGAAAATTTTGAATCCTTGATATAGTTGCACAATGCCATGCAGCAGCCGTATTTCTCGATGGTGTTATACATGCTTTCATACATCCTGGGTTCAATCCAGTCATCAGGATCCACAAAACCTACATATGTGCCTTTGGCAGCATCTATTCCAGCGTTCCTGGCTACAGACACACCTTCGTTCTTCTTGTCTATTACAACAATCCTGCTGTCCTTTTCTGCATAACTCCTGCAAATTTCAAGGCTTGAATCTTTTGAACCGTCGTTGACCAATATTATTTCAATATCTCTCATTGTCTGGGACAGAATGCTGTCCAGGCACCTGCTTAAATATTTTTCCACATTGTATACCGGAACTATAACGCTGACATTTTTCATATGCTCACCCTATAATAATTTATAACTAAATTATACCACCTGTTTAGAAAATTTCAACATTATGGCTGGTAATATGCAGTTTACAGAAAGGAAATGATGTGTCATAATTAATATTATTGACCAATCGAGGTTTGTTATGAACAAAAAAGCCAAAAAAGAAATAATAATGTACCTGGCGGCAGGAATCCTCACTACAATAGTTAACTTTGCAGTTTACTACGCTTTAATCTTTATGTGTGTGGACTACAAAGCGGCAAATACGGCGGCTTTTTTGGTGTCTGTGATATTTGCCTTTGCTGTTAACAAAAAATATGTTTTCTTAAGCAATAAAGGCATTTGGGAAGAGTTGGCCAGATTCTTTGCAGGAAGGGTATTCACTTACCTGCTTGACATAGGAACCATGATTGTGCTGGTGGAACTTTTAGGTGTCGGCCGATATGAAGCTAAGGTATGGGCGAACGGTGTTGTAATGGTTTCAAATTATGTAATAAGCAAGTTTTGGATATTCAGACAATAAAAAAATTGCTCGGCAACTCCGCTAGGGGGACCTATGTCCCCCTTTGGCGCAAAACTGCTTCCGCATTTTTGCTGAGAACCCCCCTTGACGGCAAGGACGTCCGACATGCACTCCCCGGTTTTTATATAATAAGAAAAAGAATTTTCTTATTATATAAAAAAATCCTCTTTCGAGGATCTTACTGGCGTACTTCTTCAATTGATTTAGCAATGCTGTGAGTTATAGGCTTCCATTCGATCTTTCTGAACAAAGCCACTATGGATATTGGAATATAAGTAAAAATGAAAACAGGGAACGTGAAAATATATTTTATTTTCTTCGCTGGAGTTGAATTGATGCTCTTCCATTCCGTTATTGTTGTAATAAGGCCAAGAGCAAACAAAATCAAATATGAATTAACTCCCGACATCAAAATTGCTCCTGATGTTTCTTTGATTATTTCAGGATATGTCTCAATGTTTATAAGACCTACCGTAAGAAATACCAGATTTATAAACACGCTGGCCAAAGAAAGCAAAAGAGCCGGCATTATGGTCATCAGCATGTCATAGCAGCTGAAGCTTCTCTTGGCGAATATGCTTTTGAACAATGTTTTTCCATATTTGGCAAATACCTGATAAAATCCTTTCGCCCAGCGAAGTCTCTGATTCCAGGACTGTTCGAACAGATAGGGCTGTTCATCGTAAAGTACTGCATTGCCGCAATATCCTATTTTTTCGCCTTGTATTGCATTGTCTATGGAAAACTCAATGTCTTCCGTAAGAAGGTGATGTTTCCATCCGTTGTTTTTTCTTATTATTTCGTCGCTTACCATGAAGCCTGTTCCGGAGATGGCACATCCTGTGTTAAGCATCATCCTTGAATTGTTCAGATACTTGGCTTCTCTTAAAAACCAAAGAGAATAACCTGCCGAAATCCAGTTTGTATCGTAATTTTTTGAGTTTCTGTAGCTGGTGATGATTTTGTACCCGTTGTCAAACACGTTGTTCATTTCAGCAACATAGTTTTCATCCAGCAGATTGTCTGCATCAAACACAAAGTATCCTTCATACTTTTCATCGCTGTTTATTATGCTTTTGAATGCATAATCAAGAGCATAGCCCTTGCCCACATTCTGTCTGTTGAACCTTTCAAACACAATTGCACCCGCATCTCTTGCAACATCTGCCGTATTGTCGGTGCAGTTGTCAGCTACCACGTATATGTCTATTAGCTCTTCCGGATATTTCTGTTTTTTGATGCTCGAGATCAATTGTCCTATGACGTTGCTTTCATTTCTTGCAGCTATAACCACTGCATATCTGTGGTTCGTGCTTGATGAAAAATTGCTTCCTTTTCTGAAAAGGGCAACCAATACGTAGTAAGCCTGGTACATGTAAAAACCCGTGAACAGTATCAATATAACAAAGTTAAATATATTTATAAACGATAACAATTTTCAATACCTCCATTTATACCTTTCAGTTTGCAGTATAGCCATTTATTTAAGATTAATCAATTAAGTATTTCTTAACATTCGTTTAACATTTGTGAAAACGTTGTTCAATAAACGTGATTTATTCTTTATTATTTCTTTGTTGACTTATTTTATCCTTTTCCAAAATTTCTAAAAATTACTTGACTATGTTGAAATTAGAAAATTATTTGACACTTATTCCGGCATATATTATACTATAAATACAATTAATTATTAGGAGTGAATTAAATAATGGATGATGACGTCATAAGTCAGGTCGCAATTTTAGTTATATTAGTGCTGTTATCAGCGTTTTTTTCAGCAAGCGAGGCAGCATTTAACAATTTCAGCAGAATACGTATAAAGAATTCAAACTATTCTAACAACAAAAAAGCAGAGTTGGTTATGAGATTGGACGAGAACAATGATAATCTCATGTCAACTATTCTTATTTTTAACAGTATTTTTAACGTAACAGCATCGGTGCTGTCAGTCTACATATTTTCAAAATATTTTGACACCTATGGAATTGCCATTTCAACTGCCATAATAATATTGATAATACTGGTTTTTGGAGAATTGATACCAAAAGGTATAGCTCAAATGGCACCGGAAAGATTTGCTATGTTTTCTGCCGGAATAATTAGTATTTTTATGTTGGTGTGTACGCCTGTTAATTTTGTTCTTTCAGCCATAAAGAGATCTTTTGGAAAGATATTTAAATCCGAAGCGCAGCCGTCCATAACAGAGGATGAGCTGAGAACCATGATTGATGAGGTTGAAAACGAAGGTGTAATTAACAAAAATGAAAGTGATCTCATACGCTCTGCCATAGAGTTCAATGAGACTGTCGTTGAAGACATATACACCCCCAGAATAGACATTGTGGGAATCGAGGAAGAGGAAAGCTTAGACGACATAAAGGAAAAATTCTTAATAAGCGGGTATTCAAGGCTTCCGGTGTTTAAGGATGACATGGACAACATTGTTGGAGTTCTGCATGAGAAGGACTTTTACCAGGCTTTGAACCGCAAGGAAAAAGATATTAAAAAGCTAGTTTCGAAGATAATATACATCACACCGAACAAAAAGATATCAGAACTGTTAAAAGAACTGCAAAGAGCCAAGGCTCACATGGCTGTGGTTATAGACGAGTACGGCGGCACTGAAGGAATCGTCACCATGGAAGACATAATAGAGGAGCTTGTGGGTGAAATATGGGATGAACATGACGAGGTCATAGAGTGGTTTAAAAAGATCGGGGAGGACAAATACCTGGTTTCATGCAATGCCGATGTGGACGACATGTTTGATTTGTTTGACATTGAGCCTGAAGAGGAAATTGACGTGACTACCGTAAACGGATGGATTACAATGCTCTTTGAAGAGATTCCTGAGGTAGGCGGCAAAATAGTGTACAAGAACCTTGACATAACCGTGACTAAGGCTGAAGCGAAAAGGGTTCTGGAAATTCAGGTGGAAAAAAACAAGGAAGAAAACTCAATTTGAATTATAAGCGTTTAAACAACGCTTTTTTTATTTTTGGAAATGTGCCATCCAGCCCATAGTTGTCATAATAGGTGCTTATTCAAAATATAATATTTAAAGACTAATTGGTCAATGCTGCGAAAAGGTATTTCATGAATGCGGGGATGAGTGCTTGAGAAAGTTATGGGTAGGTTTGATATTTCTTGGAATTGTGTTTTCAGTTGCAAACGGCAAGCCGGAGACATTGACGAATGTGCTTCTGTTTGACTTGCAGAAATCTGTTGATCTTATTATCAAGCTTGTTCCAGTCATGGCTTTTTGGACAGGAATGATGCGTATAGTGGAAAATTCGGGTATACTCAACAAGCTGTCCATACATTTAAAGCCCCTGGTCAGATATTTGTTCAAGGAAGTTCAGAGTGACACGAAGGCAGTCAATGCAATAGTTTTAACTCTCGCAGCAAACATGCTGGGCATAGGCAACTCGGCTACAGCCTTCGGAATTAAGGCCATGGAAGAGATGCAAAGAACCAACAGGGATAAGAAGACCGCCAACAGCGCCATGTGCATGTTTGTAATAATAAATGTGTCGTCCATACAGCTTATACCTCTAAGCATAATTAAACTTAGAGCCGATGCAGGCGCAGCTGTTCCCGGGGATATTCTGCTTCCCACAATTGCTGCCACGACATTTTCTACGGTTATCGCCGTATTGTTGGCAAAATATTTTGAAAGGAAGATGTGATGAGTTTTTCAGATATTGTTATGATTTTAGTGGTAGGGGGAATTTTGACCTACGGCTTATTTCATCAGGTTGATATTTATTCGTCTTTTGTGGAAGGGGCAATGGATGGAGCAAAGTCTGCCTTTAGAATTTTTCCTTACATACTGGCGGTGATTTTTGCAATAAATTTATTCATACAGTCAGGTGCTGAGGATTTCATAGTGAGCTTGTTAAGGCCCATTACCAGTTTTGTAGGTTTTCCGCCTGAGCTTTTATCACTGGCAATCATAAAGCCTCTATCGGGGGGAGGTTCTCTGGGAGTGTTCCAGACAATCCTTGACAGCTATGGAGCCGATACTTTTATAGGAAGGTGTGCGTCCGTGCTCATGGGATCATCGGAGACAATCTTTTATACGGCTGCTGTTTATTTTGGTTCAGTGGGCATAACAAACACAAGGCATACCATAAAGACAGGGCTGTTGGCACACGGAGCTTCCATATTTGCAGCACTGGCATTTTGCAGGTATATGTTTAATTAGATTTTTGTTTGCTGATTCTTTTTTTGCCTTCCAGCAGGTCCTGCCAGAATGCAAAGATGCCTGAAAGAAGGAAGACATCACCTATGCTTATGGTGATTGGATAGGGGTAGGGGGAAGGGATGGTTATTATGTCGCATAGAATTTTGAACCTTGTGCTGTCAGTAAGCAATGAATGTATCAAATCCTTGCCTGTCTGAAGGTATATCTTCTTTGCTTCGATGTCTGACAATGCGTCTGAAACATATACGGGCATCTTAAAACCGTTAGAAGTGATGGCGATGAAATTCATGAGTGTGCCTATGAAAAACAGCATCATGTATGACTTGCTTATGTTGTGCAATGTGACATAGAACAAGGCAAAATAAATTAGCCAGCTCATGGATAAAAATCTGAGAATGCTGCTGCCGGGATTTCTTTTAAACAAAAATTGAGCAGTAATTTCTATTACTGCCGCTGCAATCAACATTCCATAACCTTTGATTTTTACTTCCTTATTCAGAAAATCAAGGTTTTGTTTTTTTGCTGCTAGGTTCACAAGTGCAATTATAATCGATAGTATTGATGTAAAAATTATTTCAGGTATCATTATCCACCAAATTATTCAGTTAGTATGAAATAAGTGCTCCTTAAAGCTATTATTGCGTCATCTACAATGTCAGGGTTGAACTGTGTTCCTGCATTGATCCTAATTTCATTTAATGCTGTTTCAAGGCCCAGAGAATGCCTGTATGGCCTGTTTGTTGTCATGGCGTCAAAGGAATCTGCAATTGTAAGAATTGATGTTTCAATAGGTATGTTATCGTGAGTCAGACCGTCAGGGTACCCTCTTCCGTCGTTTCTTTCATGATGGTGCTTGATTATATCGGCAATGTTTGAGAGGTAGCTTAAATCGGAAATTATTGTAGCTCCAATTTCCGGATGGGACTTTATTGTTTTGAATTCATCTTCTTCAAGCTTGCCGTCCTTATTAAGGATTTTCTTGTCTATTCCTATCTTTCCGATGTCATGCAGCAGTGCCGCGCTTTTTATCAGGTCAATTTTTCCCTGAGGAAGGCCAACCTGTTTGGCTATGGCTTCTGCATAAGCGCTGACGCGCATGGAATGACCGCTGGTATATGGGTCACTGGCCTCGATGGCTCGTACCAAAACGTTCATGGTGTCAAAGTAATTCTTGCGCATGTCTATGTACAGCTTAAACGTGTATCTTGCCAGCAGCAGCGGAATGAAGAACAACAGTATTCCGCCGATGCCGTAGCTGTTGTATGAAAAGGCAAGTACTATTCCTAAAAGACTGACCATTACAATATTTATCAACAATCCGAAGAAGCTGCTCTTCCAAATGGTTGAAAATTTTTCTTTAAGAAGGATGGACATAAGTTCTGTCATGAAAAGTGTATTGGAGAAAATGTAGATCAGCAATGAAGCCGTACCTGCAACCGGATTGTAAAACACAAAACCAACGTCAATAATTTTATCAACGGCTACATATGTCATGGCTGCCAAACTGGAATTAATAATATATTGACTTATATTGAATACTGTTTTATAAATTGGACTATTAAAAATGTGAACGCGTCCACGACCATCAACATATGGACATCTAAAAGCAACTCCTGCTGCAGTTATGATTGCTGTGGTCAAGGGGTTAGTTAATAAAATAGCTGAAAAGGCCAAAGCAAAACTTACAGAAATTGCTCCTACTTTAGGCAACAAAATTAAGAATGTTTCTGCAACCGCTGATAGTAAAGAGAAAACCAAAAGTAGCACATAGTCGTTTACAGTGTAGGTTTTGAATAAGTAAACAAGAAGCATAACAGCTACTATAGTAAGTAAGGATATATAAGAGTATAGTTTGATATCAATTTTGGATTTTTCAATTTTATTTTTCATTGTATTTATACCATCTACCATATTATACCTCTATATAATGAAGGGCTGACTTCCTAAATTCCTTTTAAATATTAGATCCAGCTTATACCTGCGCCTGCAGCTAAAACTAAAGATACTAAAGAAGCTATTATAGGCATTAATTTTTTCATGGGAAACCTCCAACAGATAGTCTCTGCTCGGTTCGCTATTAGAACAGGAAGGTTCCGCTACGCTAGTTGTGAAAAAATGAGTTTTTGTTAGTCAGCCCAATCATTCTTTAAAAAATAAACAGACTTTTCTGTTAATTGCATTTAATGTTGCTTTTATTGTTGAATCAATCTTGTTGTTGGTCACTATGGAGGAACCTATAAGTACATTTTCCCTGCCGTGTTCTATGTGTGTTATTGCTGCGACCATAACATCCTTTCCTGCCACTCTTGCTGATTGTATGTCCTCAACAATGAAGCAGTCCAGGTCGATTGCTTTTTTAATTGAATCCAAAGTAGACAAAGCCGCTACCATGAGAGTGTTTTTTTCTGATTTTATTCCTTCTGCAATGCCTGTAAACTCTTTTTCGTCCCAGGAAAGCTTGGTATTGATTTTTATTCTGTCGTTTGTTGTTTCATTGGTGTAACCATCATACAAAAGCCTGAAGTCTGTATTGATTGAAATGTTTTTGTTGATTTGAGCCACACTGATGATTTTATAATCCACGTCCAGATTAAAGTGTGATAGCAGAGCGGTGCGAATGTCACGAGATATCTGTTTTGAGTGCCTGCTGCTGTCAGACAGAACATGTATTTCGCTAATATTGCCATTTGCATCAGAAATAATTTTACACGACATGACAGATTTTATATTGGCTAAGAAATATTCCACTTCATCAAAATTCATATTATTCCTCCAAATGTTATACTACACGCTTAAATTATAATACAGAATTCGCATGTTTTCAACAATTAATTAAAAAATTTTCATATTTTTCTAAAATTTATACAAAAAAAACACATCTTTTCGACAAAATGAAAAAATGTGTTTAATTAAATATGTTAAATTTCATTAAAATATTTTACAACTCCTGTAAAAATAGCCCATGCTGCCTTTTCCTGGTACTCGTCGGTAACAAGTTTTTGTTCTTCCATATTGTTGGATAAAAATCCACATTCAATGAGTACTACAGTGTTTTTTGTGTCATCCATTATCTTGATATCCTTTTTTACCTGCGGTACCCGTGAGTTGGCAGGGTCAAGGATTGTTTTCAAACTGTCCTGAAGAATAAGGGCTGCCTTCTTTCCCTGTTCATTACTTTTTTGGTAAAAAACATGCGCTCCGTAATACTGCTTCTGTGGGAAGGCATTGAGATGTATGGATATGACCAAGTCGGCATTGGAATTGTTTATTGCTTCAACACGGTTTTTAAGATCTTCGTTTTTCTTGGCTCTGATGGTTTCAGATATGCCGGTGTAAAGGCCGGTGTCGTTATACCTGGTCATTTCCACCTCAAATCCGCTCCCTTCAAGAAAACGCATGAGTTTTTCGGAAATTGCAAGGTTGATGGGTGCTTCACCAATATTCATATCACCGCTGGCGCCCTGGTCTATGCCTCCGTGGCCGGGGTCTATGAGAATCTTCAGTTTTCCTACCTTGTCGGTAGTCTCATTTATTGTGGGACTGGTCTTGGTCATATTTGAAAATATAATCATCAAAATTGTGATTGCAAGGGCTATTGAAAATACCACATTTATCTTTTTTAACACATTTTCCATACAATCCTCCGTTATGTATTCTTATTTAAGCTTATGAGTGGAGAACCCTAATATTACAAAATTTATCGGTTTGACAACCATGCATTAATCATATATAATTAATTCAATTGAATATTGAATTTGGTAACAATTGTTTTAAAAGGGAAAACAGTAAATCTGTTACAGCCCCCGCTACTGTAAAGGTGATAATTCTCAAGACCACTGTGAAAACGGGAAGGTGAGCGTTAGATGAACCGATAGTCAGGAGACCTGCCGAATTTGGTTTGAGGATTTTCGGGAGGATAATCTTAAATTTTACGTAAAGCTAATCTTCCATTCAGGAAGATTTTTTATTTCATAATCAAAGCAAAGAGGAAGTGGTTTATATTAAAATTAATGTACCAAGATTAATGATTGCGGCAGCCGGTAGCAACAACGGCAAGACCACGATCACAACAGCTCTTCTGAAAGGTTTTTCAATGAAGGGGAAAAAGGTAGCAGCATACAAATGCGGACCGGACTACATAGACCCTATGTTTCACTCGGAGGTTATAAACGTGCCTTCAAGAAACATAGATACTTTTATGCTTGGAGAAAATATCTGCAGATATGTTCTTGGAAAAAACAGCAAAGGAGCAGACATTTCCATAATCGAAGGAGTCATGGGATACTACGATGGAATCGGACACACAACAGAGGCAAGCTCCTACGAAATTTCAAGGCTTTTAAACTGTCCCACTGTTCTGGTGCTGGACGTAAACGGCATGGCTGTTTCAGCCTGCGCTTTAATAGAGGGCTTTCAGAGCTTCAGGGAAGGAAACAACATAAAAGGAGTAATACTGAACAATATTTCCGAAGGAATGTACAGCTACTACAGGGAACTCATAGAAAAAAACACAAATATAAAGGTTTACGGATTTCTTGAGAGATTGGAAAACTGCAGGCTTGAAAGCAGGCATCTTGGGCTTGTAACAGCTCAGGAAGTAGGGAACTTGTCCGACATTGTTCGTGAGCTGGGTGAAAACGCACTTAAAACTATAGATATGGATGGTTTGTACCAACTGTCTCTTACAGCTCCCGAACTTGAATATGATGAACCAGTCATTGAAAGAAAGGGAAGTGTGAACATAGGACTTGCATACGACAAGGCTTTTTGCTTTTACTACAGGGACAGCCTTGATGTTCTTGAAGCTATGGGAGCAAATTTGGTGAAGTTCAGTCCGCTTAGTGATAGGAAGCTTCCTGAAAACATCAGCGGCTTAATTTTTGGAGGAGGCTACCCTGAACTATACATGAAAGAACTGTCTCAAAACAAATCAATGATGGAAGAAATCAGGAAAAAGGTTGAAGAAGGAATGCCTGTCTTTGCCGAATGCGGAGGCTACATGTACCTACTTGACTCCTTTAAGGATGAAAAAGATGAATACAATCTGGTGGGATCGGCAAAAGGACAAAGCTTCATGACCAAAAAGCTCCACAATTTCGGATATGTGACCCTTACGGCGAACAAGGACAACCTCATGTGCAGAAAGGGCGGCACAATAAGGGCTCACGAGTTTCATTTCAGCACCAGCACAAATTTAGGAAATGCGTTTACTGCAACAAAACCGGAATCAGGAAGAACATGGAATTGCATAATTGCAGGCGAAGACAGGTTCATGGGGTATCCCCACCTGCATTTTCTTGGCAACATAGATTTTGCTCAAAACTTCATAAATAAATCCATAGATTATACCAAGAGGCAAAGCATATGATTCCGTTGATTGCAGGTTACATTATTGATTTTTTAATAGGAGATCCGCAAGGGTTTCCGCATCCGGTAAGGCTAATAGGAAAATTAATCAGCTTCATGGAGAAAGCTTTAAGGAAGAAGTGCAGTCTTGCTGAAGATGAGAGAAAAGCAGGAATGGTTTTGTGGTTTACGGTTGTGGGTACATCTTACCTGGTGCCGTTAATTATACTTTTAGTGGCTGCAAAGGTGAACACATTCATAGCTTTGGCAGTTCACAGCATAATGTGCTACTACATTCTGGCTGCCAGGAGTCTTCGGGATGAAAGCATGCTGGTGTATAACAATCTTCATGCAGGAGACATGGAAAAAGCCAGAAAATCACTGTCATACATTGTGGGGCGCGATGTGGAGCATCTGAACAATGTCCAGATCGCCAAGGCAGCAGTTGAAACTGTTGCGGAGAATACATCAGATGGTGTCATAGCTCCCATGCTTTACATACTGGTAGGTGGCGCTCCGCTGGGGTTCATGTACAAGGCCATAAACACCCTGGACTCCATGGTCGGCTACAAAAATGACAAATATATAAACTTTGGAAGATTTTCAGCAAAAGCTGACGATGCAGCAAACTTTCTGCCTGCAAGGATTGCTTCATACCTTATGATTACAGCTGCTTACGTCCTGAAAATGGATTATGCTTCTGCATATAGAATCTACAGAAGAGACAGATACAATCACAAGAGCCCGAATTCTGCCCATACGGAATCTGTGTGTGCCGGAGCCCTGAACATAATGCTGGGCGGTCCCAGCTGCTACAACGGAGTCCTGGTGGAAAAGCCGGTCATAGGGGATAACAAAAGGGAAGTTAAAAATGATGATATCATAAAAGCAAACAATCTCATGTATGCCACTTCCCTCCTGTGTCTTATACTCGGAGTTGCTCTAAGGTTCGTTGTGATGTCAATTAGTTAAAAATTAGTATACATCATATTGATGATTTTAATATAACAGAGGTAGACATGGAAACACACGGAGCAGACATATATACAGCTTCAAAGCTGTCGGGAATTGACAAGTTCAGCATAATAGATTTTTCTTCAAACATTAATCCTTTGGGAATTACCGTGGCTGTAAAACAGGCTGCAATGAATGGAATTGAAGGATCATTCAGGTATCCCGACATTGAATCTCGAGAACTTAGAGAATCAATATCGTCCTATGAAAGCGTGCCGACTGGATGGATATTCACATCAAACGGAGCTGCAGAGGCAATTTACAGAATTGTCATGCATCTGAAGCCTAAAAAGGGACTTGTTACAGCACCTGCATTCGGCGAATATGAAAGTGCGCTTAAGGCGTCAGGCTCTGCGATAAGCAGATACACTCTCAGGGAAGAACATAATTTTAAAATCGGGGAAGATATGCTTGACATAATTCGTGAGGATACGGACATAGTGTTTGTATGCAACCCAAACAATCCCACAGGGCAGCTGACACGCATGGACATGGTCGAAAAAATTTTAGACCGCTGCAGTAAAATGGGGGCGGTTACAGTTATAGACGAGTGCTTTCTGGATTTCGTCAGGGACAAGGAGAAATACAGCACTGTGAAACTGCTTCAGAAGTATGAAAATTTGATTGTCCTTAAGGCTTTTACCAAGATATATGCAATTCCAGGTATCAGGCTGGGTTACTGTCTTTGTTCAGACTCTGGGATGGTAGAAGGTCTGAAATCCTCGGGGCCTCCCTGGAACGTCTCAACTGTTGCTCAGGTTGCCGGGGCCGCGGCATTAAGAGAAACAGAGTATGTCAAAAGAACCGTAGCGTACGTGGAAAAACAAAGGGAGTATCTTGTTGGAGAACTTCAGAATCTCAACATAAAAACCTACGAAAGCCATGCCAATTATATATTGTTCAGGACTAAGGAAATAAATCTCAAGGATGAGATGCTCAAAAGGGGAATACTCATTAGAAGCTGTGCAAACTATGAAGGCCTTAGCCGTGAATACTTCAGGATTGCCGTAAAGACAGAAGGCGAGAACAGGCTGTTCATAGAAACATTGAAGGAAGTAACGGAAATCATATGAAAATGATAATGGTAATATTGGATGGTGCAAGTGAAGAAAGAATTCCTGAACTTGGAAACATGACGCCCATGGAATATGCCCGCACGCCCTTTCTGGATGAGATGGCCGTGAAAGGGTGCATTAGCAGAAGAACCTTTTATCCTAAAGGTAGAAAGCCCGACAGTTTAAACTGCATCTTATCAATTCTCGGAATAGATGAAAAGAATATTCCGTACAACAGGGCATACCTGGAGGCCGTGGCTGCAGACATAAACATCGGTAAAGATGAAGCTGTTCTTCGGTGCAACCTGGTAAGCCTTAAAGACGGCAGACTGGACTCCTTCAACGGCAAAAATCTTACCTACGAAGACATGAGCCGAGTCTCCATGAGGGTAAAGGCAGAGAAAGACATGAAATTTGAACATTTGAGCGAATACAGGAATTTGCTTGTGGTTAAAAAAAGCAGCGGGGTATTGTCCCTTAAGGACATTCATCCTCACGAAAATGTGGGAATGGAAGTAGAATATATTTTGGAGAATCTGAATGGTGTTCCTATGCTCAGAAGTTTTGCAGAGAGAAACAGGTTCACCTCAAACGGCAGCGACTACATGTTTTATCCATGGGGCGTATCACTTCCTGTAAAGCTTCCGTTTTTCAGGGAGCTTCACCACAAGTCCTGCTCCTGCGTCTGCAGTGCGCCCATAGTGAAGGGAATTGCAAAGGCAATGAAAATAGACCTGGCTGATTTGAAAAACGCCACAGGAGATGTTGACACGGACTTGAAGGAAAAGGCTTCTGCAGCCTTGAGGGAATCGGCGGGGCACGATGTGGTCCTTGTTCACATAAACGGAACGGACGAAGCTTCTCACAGGAAGGATCTGGAGGGAAAAATAAGGTTCATCGAAAGAATAGACAGCGAGTTTTTTAAAGAGTTAAAAGAAAACTTAAAATTTGCAGACATAACCGTGCTTTCCGACCATCAGACCAGCACCGTTACGGGAAAACACGAGGAAGGATGTGTGGATATAATACAGTCGGGCTCCACAAAGGAAGGATTACTATGGCAAAATCAATAATGGTTCAGGGAACAACATCAAATGCAGGCAAAAGTCTCATAACCGCGGCTCTTTGCAGAATATTCGCCCAGGATGGGTTCAGGGCGGCTCCGTTTAAGTCCCAGAACATGGCACTTAATTCGTTTATTACAAAAGACGGCTTCGAGATGGGAAGGGCTCAGGTCATGCAGGCAGAAGCAGCGGGCATAGAGCCTGATGTGAGGATGAATCCTATTTTGCTGAAGCCAACCGGAGACAAGGGATCCCAGGTGGTTCTTAACGGCAGGGTGTTCAGGGACATGACAGCAGGAGAATATTATAACTACAAGGAAGAGATGGTTCCTCACATTACCAGGGCTTACAACTCTCTTTCTGAAGCATATGACATAATTGTTATCGAAGGAGCTGGAAGCCCTGCGGAAATCAATCTGAAGCAGCAGGACATAGTCAACATGGGCATGGCTAAAATAGCCGATGCTCCTGTCATCATCGTAGGAGACATTGACAGGGGCGGTGTTTTTGCTTCCCTGGCAGGAACCATGCTGCTGTTCGATGAAGAAGAAAAATCCAGGGTCAAGGGATTTGTCATAAACAAATTCAGAGGGGACGAGAAGCTTCTCACACCGGGACTTAAAATGCTTGAAGACATAACGGGGGTAGATGTGCTGGGAGTTGTTCCGTATCTGAAGGTTGACATAGACGATGAGGACAGTTTGTCTGAAAGGTTGATTAAGGACCATGAACAAAAGCTTGTGGACATAGCTGTAATCAGACTTCCAAGGATTTCAAACTTCACGGACTTCAATGTATTCTCCGTCATAGAAGGAGTTTCCCTGCGATACGTATCTTCTCTGAGAGAACTGGGGGACCCTGACATGATAATTATACCCGGAACCAAGAACACCATAGATGACCTAAAATGGCTCAGACAGTCCGGACTTGAAGCCAGAATCATCAGGTTTGCAGGGACGGGAAATCCTGTTTTTGGAGTATGCGGCGGTTATCAGATGCTTGGACAAATCATACACGACCCGGAAAATGTGGAGGGCGGGGGAAGCATTAAAGGACTTGGGCTTCTCAATGCAGAAACTTTCTTTTACAGGGAAAAGACAACGGTGCAGACCAAGTGCAGAATAAACAGCATAGAAGGTTTTTTCAAGGATCTTTCAGGTATTGAAGTCTCAGGATATGAAATCCACATGGGGGATACAGTTGTTTCTGAAGGCTGCCCATTGACAGGTGAAGAAGGAAAACATGGAGGCTGCGCCGCAGGCAATGTGGCAGGAAGCTACATTCACGGAATTTTCGATAACAGCCAGGTTGCGAACACGATCGTCAGAATTCTGGCAGAGAGAAAAGGGTTGTCGCTGGATAACATAAAGGAATTTGATATGCAAAATTACAAGGAAAGCCAGTATGATTTGCTGGCACAGTGGGTAAGACAATCGCTTGACATTGAAAAAATCTACCGGATAGCCGGTCTTGAAAAACAAAAATAAAAATTAAAGATTTCTTCATGTATTATTTCTATAAAAATTACAATAATAAATTTGAGGAGGTTGAGTCATGGAACAAAAAATTGCAAGTCTTTCAAAGGAACAGGAACAGAAATTAAAAAGGATAGAATCTGAACTTGGCTGTGTTTTGATAGCCTATGAAAACAAGTCGCAGTCCTCGGAAACTAATTTTCATTAATTTGAAATATAAAAATACGCCCAATGAGGGCGTATAATAAGGAAGTTTTGATTTTATTGGAGACGGTGCAACCTAATGGCTACGCCGTCTATTTTAATTATGGTATTTTCAGCTGTGCGTTTGTTCTCCCCATACAAAACCATTTTCCATCATTGTCGCTTTAATAATCTCCAATGATATTTTATCTATGCCATTCCATGAACTAACTTCCTGTTCACTGTAACGACGAAGGTCACATAAAAAGGCGATTTCATGTTTTTTGAGTGCTGCACAAGCGGTAGATATCAACTTGGTAAATAGTACTTCAGCCGAAACCAACACGCATTTCTCTTTATAGGGAAAGCCTTTGTCAAATTCAACTTTTTCATCTTCCCCAATCTCAAACACAGGATCTTCATAATAACGTCCAGCAATACCGTCAAGAGCACCGTCATATAAAGGCATTGCCATAAAAGCATCGAAGTTAACTCCACCCGATGTAGTAATGCTAAACTCTTTTGCACGCTTAAAGCCAAAGCGAGTATAATAATCTGGATGACCAAAGAACAAAATGGCACGATATCCAAGTCTTTTTGCTTCTGAAATAGTATACGTCATAAGTGCCTTGCCAACACCACGATTTTGATATTCAGGTAAGACACTTAGTGGACCAAAATTCAAAACAATATACTCCCGACCTTGTGCATCAACAATTCTACCTTTAGAAAACATTACATTACCAACGATTATGTCGCTTATTACCGCAACATAATCTAGTTCCGGCACAAATGCAGAAACAGAGCGTAACTTATGCGCTAATAGATGCTCATTACAATCCGGATGATTCATTCCCCAGAAAGCCTCTCGAGTCAATTCTTCGACAATACGATAATCTTGAGGCTGCTCAAGACGTAATTGAATATTCAAAAAATCCCTCCTACCCATTATATAAAAAAATTCTATCAATTTCTACTTACCTTAACTATTATAGCATATTTTTGTTCACTAATGGGCGTATTTTTGTTTGTCAGAACTTGTCAAATTCGTCCTGCCAGAGCACTGCTTTGTTACTTTCCAGAGATTTTTTCAAATTAATAATTCTTTGATTTGTTGAACCTTTAAACCTCAGGTTGTTTTCATAATATTTCCGGTCAAAGGGACCATCCACCAAGACATCGCAATTTTTGAGAAGAGTCAGACTCTTTTCGTTTTTGATCAGTTCTTCGTAAATATGCCCCGAATAAATCCAGATGGTCTTGCAGGTGTTTATTTTGATTTTTTCTGCGAGCTTAGAAAGAGCAGCTGCCTGCATCATGGGCTCTCCGCCTATGAATGTTATGTGGGTGAAGCCTTTTGTAAGCTTTTCATAAACTTCATCAATTGTCATGGGGCTGCCTGACTGCATGTCCCAAAGGCTTTTGTTGTGGCAGCCTTCGCATTTTATGTCGCAGCCGCTTACGTAAAGGCTTGTTCTGAAGCCTTCGCCGTCAACAATGGTGTTTTCGTTTATGTTTGCAACGTAGATGATGTCTTCTAGCAACTATGCTTCACCCTGTCTTTCAGTTCTGCCTTTTTTGCAGCGTTCCAGCTGTCGGTTCCCCCAACCAGGTATCCTGTTATTCTCTGTATGGTGTCGATGTCGGTTCCGCCACACATTGGACATTCCTTGAGGTTTTCAGATGCATCTTCGTATCCGCAGCTTTTACAGCGGTTACGTGTGTGGTTGACGGAACCGTAACCCATGTTGTATCTGTCCATAAGGTCTACAGTCTGCATCACTGCTGCCGGATTGTGAGTGGCATCACCGTCAAGCTCAACGTAGAAAATGTGTCCTCCCTTTTCCAGTTCGTGGTAGGGAGCCTCTATTACTGCCTTGTGCTCTATAGAACACCTGTACCAGACAGGTACATGAGAGCTGTTGGTGTAGTATTCCTTGTCTGTTATGTTTGGTATTGAGCCAAATTGTTTTCTGTCCCTTTTTACGAATCTGCCGCTTAAGCCTTCCGCCGGCGTTGCAAGCAGGCTGTAGTTAAGGTCGTAGTATTCTGACTTTTCCTGGATTTTTTTGTTCATAAACCTTACTATTTCAAGACCAAGCTCCTGTGACCTGTCATTTTCGCCGTGGTGGTGACCAGTCAGTGCTATGAGGGTTTCAGCCAGGCCTATGAATCCGATGCCCAATGTTCCGTGCTTCAGCACGCTTTCAACTTTGTTATCGGAAGATAGCTTGTCGCTGCCGATCCACATTCCTGACATGAGCATTGGAAACTGTTTTTTTAGTGCAGTGCACTGGAATACAAACCTGTCATAAAGCTGTTCTGCAGCCGTATCAATACACTGCTGAAGCTTCTTGAAAAATTCTCTCATCTTTTCATTTTCGTCTTCAATTTCCATGCACTCCAGGGCAAGCTTAACAATGTTTACGGTGGTGAAGGACAGGTTGCCTCTTCCTATGGATGTCTTTTCTCCGTGTCTGTCCTCAAATACTCTGGTTCGGCATCCCATGGTGGCTGTTTCCTTCTCGAATCTCCTGGGGTCCTCTGCGCTCCAGCCCTCATGAATGTTGAATGAAGCATCAAGGTTCAGGAAGTTTGGAAAGAACCTTCTGGCTGAAACCTTGCAGGCATACTTGTACAAGTCGTAGTTCCTGTCTTCAGGCAGGTAGTTTACACCTCTTTTTTTCTTCCAGATATGAATGGGGAATATTGGCGTTTCACCGTTTCCAACTCCATGGTACGTGGACTTCAATACTTCTCTTATGATGCATCTTCCTTCGGCGCTTGTATCTGTTCCATAGTTTATGGAGCTGAACACCACCTGGTTTCCGCCTCTGGAATGGATGGTGTTCATGTTGTGGATGAACGCCTCCATGGACTGGTGAACTCGCTTCACGGCAGAATTTATTGCCTGCTGCTTGTACCTTTTAACTCCTTCAAGATTGTCAAGGGTTGTCTCAGCATAATCGTCGATTATCTCATCATAAAGAGAACTTAAATCTATGTTTAAAAGTTCTTCTATTTTTTTTACCTCCTCCACGTAAGTCAATCTGACGTATGGAGCCAGGTAAAAATCAAATGCCGGTATTGACTGGCCGCCGTGCATTTCGTTTTGAATCTGCTCCATGGAAATGCAGCCTATTATGGACGCTGTCTCAATTCTTTTTGCAGGCCTGCTTGAGCCGTGCCCGGCCCTGAAGCCGTTTGTGAGGATGTAGTCCAAAGGGTGCTGCAGGCAAGTCAGCGATTTTGTGGGGTAGTAATCCTTGTCGTGCACATGTATGTAGTTATTGTCAACGAAGGTTTTGGATTTTTCGGAAAGAAGGCAGTCATCCACAAAAGGTTTGGATGATTCGCTTGCAAATTTCATCATCATTCCTGCCGGGGTATCAGCGTTCATGTTTGCATTTTCTCTGGTGACGTCATTTGGAACTGTGTTGACTATGTCCATGTAGATGTCGTACTGCCTGCGGCCCCTGGCTATATTTCTTTTGTTTCTGTAAATGATGTACTCCTTTGCAACATCCTTTCTCTTGCTGGCCATGAGTTTCTTTTCAACCAGGTCCTGAATCTGTTCAACGGAAATGATCTCTTTTGTGCTGTCCGAAATGTCCTGGGCAATGTCCTTTGCCAGCTGCACATCCAGACCTGTTATCGTGTGGTTCATTGCTTTCAGAATTGCGTCTGATATCTTGCTCTTGTCAAACTCGATGAGCCTTCCGTCTCTTTTGATTACATTCATAATGTTCCTCCCTTGTCAGCATAAAAAAACTGCGGCTATTAACCACAGTCCGTATTTACTGTAAAAATATGCTCTGTATCACTTGACCAATTACCCGTTGGTGTGATCAGCTTCATGCAGGTCTTCTGGCTTGCACATTTGCATTGCTTTCTCCTTCCCGAAAAGTGGATATGAAAGCAACTACATGCATACAGCGGCGGGACCGCGCAGGATTTTTACCTGCTTCCCTCTTAGCTGCCTATTGGCAGAACATGAAACCAATATTTGATTACTACTAGATTATCATCAACTGGTTTTTTTGTCAACCTGTATTCCATGGAGCAATTATTGTTTATACGTATAAGGGGCAGAAATCTAGCGTATTCGGAAGGCGATTTTTATATCCTTCAAATATGTTTGTCATAAATCCGACGCTGCGTCGGAAAACCGACGCATAAAAACAACATTGTCCTCCAACTATCGGGTATTTTACACATTTATGTTTTTATTCCTTTGGCATGCTAATTGCATAGATTAGGACATCCAACATATTTAAAGGAGTGATGTTATGAGAATTGAACAACATCCTATTCTTCAGTTCCAGAGAGGGAATAAAATCAAATTCACCTTCAATGGACAGGAAGTGGAAGGATACGAAGGCGAAACAATAGCAGCAGCTCTTCATGCCGCCGGTGTGAAGGTGCTCGGAAAAAGCTTGTTCCTGCACAGACCCAGAGGATTTTACTGTGCAATCGGCAACTGTTCGTCATGTCTGATGACCGTAAACGGAACAGCCAACGTGAAGACATGCGTTACTGATCTGGAGGAAGGAATGATAGTCGAAACTCAGGAAGGCAAGGGAGTGATAGTATGAAACATACAGAGCTGTTGATTATAGGAGGAGGCCCTGCAGGTCTTTGTGCTGCCATAAGCGCCGCGTCCTCCGGAGCAAAGGTTTTGATAGTTGAGAGAAACAAGAATCTCGGAGGTCAGCTTGTTAAGCAGACACACATGTTTTTTGGCTCTGAGAAACAATACGCTTCAACACGTGGTATAGATATTACAGGAATATTATTGAAGGAACTTGACAAGTACAAAGAAAACGTCGAAATACTAACAGATACCACTGTTGTAGGAATGTATGAGGACGGAACTGTGACGGCTTTGCACAAGGAAGACAATTATTTCAAGATAAAACCTGAGGCTGTTGTGGTAGCCACGGGAGCATTTGAGAAGGCGCTGGCATTTCCCAACAACGATCTTCCGGGCATTTACGGTGCAGGTGCTGTACAGACTCTCATGAACGTATACGGCATCAAGCCGGGCGACAAGGTTTTAATGGTAGGAGCCGGAAACATAGGGCTGATTGTAAGCTACCAGCTCATGCAGGCAGGAGTTGAGGTTAAGGCAATTCTTGATGCGGCGCCGAAAATAGGCGGATACCTTGTGCATGCTTCCAAAATAAGAAGAATGGGCGTGCCGATTCTCACTTCCCACACAGTGAAGGAAGCAATAGGAAAAAACAGCCTTGAAAAAGCCATAGTGTGCCAGGTTGACGAAAGGTTCAATCCGGTTGAAGGCACAGAGATTGAATTTGATGCAGATGTCATGTGCATATCCGTAGGCCTCACTCCTCTTAATGAGCTGTTGTCCATGAGGGGATGCCAGATGAAGTACGTTCCGCAGCTCAGCGGTCTTGTTCCCTTGAGAAACGAGGACTACGAAACAACAGTAGAAAATGTATTTGCGGCAGGAGATGCCACCGGAGTGGAAGAAGCCAGTGCAGCAATGGTTGAAGGGTATCTTGCTGGACTTTGCGCGGCTGCAAAAATAGGTTACAAGGGCGAAGATTACAGCGAAAGAAAGAATGATTACGTGAAACAGCTTGATGCGTTGCGTTCTGGACCTGTAGGAAAGCACATTCTTTCCGGAATTGAACAGATAGTAACAACAGGAGGCCAGTATGTTTGAGAAGACAGGAATACCCAGCAAAGACATGGTTATGGGAAAATTCCCTCCCATTGAAAGAATAAATAAGGGGCCTGTGGCTGTGGTGGAATGCTATAAGGAAATTCCCTGCAATCCGTGTGAAACAGCCTGCAGGTTTGGGGCCATAGCAATAGGAGATGACATAAACAGCATACCGGTGCTGAATTCAGACAGCTGCACAGGCTGCGCCATATGCCTAAGCAAATGTCCCGGTCTTGCCATAATGGTCGTTGACGGTTCAAAATCCGACACAACGGTACAGGTGAAAATTCCTTATGAATTTCTTCCGCTTCCCAAGGAAGGCGACACGGTCAAAGGCCTTGACAGGGAAGGCAGGTACATTGCAGACGTGAAGGTATTGGCTGTTCAAAACCCCAAATCCTTTGACAGGACTCCTGTTGTCACAGTTGAAGCTGACAGAGGCATTTTGTACGACATTAGAAATATAAAGGTGGAGGCATAACATGGATGAGAACACTATAATCTGCAGATGCTCCGACGTTACGCTTAAGGAAGTCAGAGAACTTATCAGGGAAGGATACGTAACCTTCGATGAAATAAAAAGAATAACCAGAATAGGCATGGGTCCATGCCAGGGAAAGACATGCGGTCAGCTTGTCATGCGTGAAATAGCAAATGCCACCGGACAAAACATGAAGGACATAAAATTTCAGACAAACAGACCTCCGGTAGTAGGAGTAAAACTGGGGCTCATAGCAGAGGAGGGAAGAAGAAATGAAGACAATCGCTGATGTGGTAATAATAGGCGGAGGAATCTCAGGATGCTCCACTGCGTACAATCTGGCAAAAAAAGGCGTAAAGAACGTGGTTGTGCTTGAAAAGAACTACATATGCAGCGGTTCCACCGGAAGGTGCGGAGCGGGGGTAAGAATGCAGTGGGGAACCGAAATGAACTGCAAGATTGCGAAAAAAAGCATAGAGTTTTACGAACATGCCAACGAAATACTGGAATACGACAGAGACGTTGATTTCAAACAAAGCGGATACCTGCTGGTTGCCGACACTGATAAGGAAATCGAACAGTTCAAAAAGAACATCGAGGTTCAGCATGCATGCGGAATTCCGTCAAGGATGCTGAGTCTTCAGGAAGCAAAAGAAATTGTACCTTATCTGAACACAGACGTTCTAAAAGGAGCAGCTTTCTGCGAAAAGGACGGATTTTTAAACCCGTTCCACACAACAGATGCTTACTACAAGGCTGCAAAGAGGCTTGGAGTTGAGTTTAACACATTTACGGAAGCTACAGGCATAAAGGTTGAAAAGGGCAGAGTGGTGGGAGTTGAAACAAACAAGGGCTTCATAGCAACAAACATCGTCATGAACGCTGCCAATGCCTATTCAAAAGAACTGTGCGACATGGTGGGAGTGGATATTCCTGTTTATTCCGAAAGGCATCAGATTCTGGTGACTGAGCCTGTGGAGCCTATGCAGGATCCCATGGTAATGGCATTTGGACTTAATTTTTATGTTCAGCAGTCACCGGAAGGCTCATTCATAATGGGAAGAGGAGATGCCAACGAGCCAAGAGATCTTAGAGTGACTTCAAGCTGGCACTTCCTTGAGGAGATGGCCAAGACTATGGACACGGTTCTTCCTCCCATATCAAAGCTAAGAGTAGTAAGGCAGTGGGCAGGACTTTACAACATGACACCTGACAAGCAGCCAATCTACGACAAGGCAGAAAATGTGGAAGGCTTTTACATAGCAGTTGGCTTTAGCGGCCACGGCTTCATGTTCGGCCCCATAACAGGAATAGTGATGTCTGAAATGATTCTTAAAGAAACGCCGACAATCGATGTGAGCATGCTGAACCTCAACAGATTCAAGACTGGCAAGCTGCTGCTTGAACCGTCCGTCGTATAATTGCTTCTTTAAGCTTTATGTTGCTTTTTAAAAAATCAGATACTATAATAGAAATAGCAATAACAGTAAATTATGCGGGGGATACGCGATGAGAAAAAAATATCTGGATAAGCTTGTAAAAATACTGCAGGATAAAGACCTGGATGCCATACTGATTGCTCCGTCGGAGGAAATGGAATTCATCATGGGTCATAACACCCATCTCTGCGAAAGATTTCAATCTTTGATAATCAAAAAAGACGGTTCCTATTTTTACGTATGCAACCTGCTGACCGTGGATGAAATACAGGAAGTCCTGGGTCAGGATGCAAAGGTTTACGGATGGTTTGACGGAGATTTGTTTACGGATACCGTGAAAAAGGCATTTGAGGAACAGGGCCTCATCGGCAAGACAATAGGAGTCAACTCAACAGAAAGAGCATTTTTGATTCTTCAGATAATGGAAGCCGTGGATGTGAAATTTGTGAACGGAAAGCCGCTGCTTGAAGAAATGAGAATGATAAAGGACAAGGAAGAGCTTGATAACTTAAGGACAGCTGCAAGGATCACAGACGAATCATACACAGAACTTTTGAATTTCATCAGACCGGGAATCAAGGAAGCAGACATAGCCAGAAAGATGAACCAGATTTTCAAGGAAAAAGGAGCTGATGAGGGCTTTACCATGGTATGTTCCGGACCCAATTCCTCATATCCGCACTACAACAGCGACCAGAGAGTGATTCAGGAAAAGGATGTAATAGTGCTGGACTGGGGATGCAAGTACAACGACATGTGTGCAGATATGTCAAGAACCGTGTTCGTGGGAGACATTACAGATGAAGAAAGGCATGTTTACGAAATAGTGCTCGCTTCCCAGGAAGCCGGAGAAAAGGCAGCTGTCAACGGAGCATTCATTCCTGACGTTGACAAGGCAGCCAGGGACGTAATAGAAAATTCAGGTTACGGAAAAAATTTCTTTACAAGGCTGGGCCACGGCATCGGATACTCGGTTCATGAGGCTCCGGACATAAAGAAAAGCAACAGAAGAAATCTGGAGCCCGGTATGGTATTTAGCATTGAGCCGGGAATCTACATCGCAGGAAAGTTCGGAATGAGAATTGAGAACATAGTTGCAGTAACCGAAGACGGCAATGAGGTTCTCAACAAGGCATCTAAAGATATAATGATTATAAGAAACTGAAAGAATTAGGCAATGCCTAATTCTTTTCGCTTGAACAAGGAGAAATATATGAAGAAGACATTGGCTATAGTCAGCTACAGTGTGGAATCAGTAAACTCATACTATGAACAGATAATAAGCCTTTTCCAGGACAACATAAGCGTTGAAAAAATTTGCATCGATGATTTTGATCCTTCCAAAACCATCGATGACGACGTGATTCTTGTGCCTTCATTCGACATGTTTGAGAAAATCAAGAACAATGTGAAAAAGGAATCCGACATTCTGTTTGCAACCAGGACAATTTCAAAGGCTGGCATGGACAGCGTCCGAAGAATAAAGGCCGGAACAGATGTAATCCTTATTGATGAAAGTCCGGAAATGGCTGAACAGATAATATCCGTACTGTACCAGCTTGGTATTCGCCATATTGCCCTTCAGTCTTACTGGTCCGCCAAAGGCGAAGACATGAGCGGCAAGACTGCCATAATCCTGGGGCAGACTGAATTCACGCCTGACACCATAAAAAACATTGTTAACATAGGCAACAGTCTTCTTGACATCAATTCCATACTGGATCTGGGAGACAAGTTCGATTTGTTTCCTCTTCTTGACAAACAGGACATAATAAGGACTTATGAAGAGATAGAACCGTCAAACGTGGGACTGTTAAAGATTCTGGGCCTTACAAACAGCCGCGAAAGCCAGCTTGACATACTTCTTCAGTTCATAGATGCAGGTGTAATCGGAATAGGATTTGACCGCAAGGTTTTTCTTTACAATGAAAATGCAAAAAAAATCATAGGGCTTGAAAATGAACAGGTAATGGACCTTGACGGGACAGAGCTTTTTGATCAGATACCTTTTGAATACGTTCTTAACAGTCTTAAATCAGTTGAAGAAAAGCTTGTCAAAATAAACGATTACGACGTGGTTGCCACCGTAAATCCAATCAGGCATTCAGGCAAGCTTTACGGAGCCGTTGCCATTATCAGAAGGTATACGGACATGGAAAAACAGGAGCATATTCTGAGGAGACAGCTCATAGGCCATGGTCACAACGCCAAGTATAATTTTGACAACATAATAGGAAAAAGCGGTGCCATAATCGAATGCAAGAGCATCGCAAAGAGGATGGCAAAATCTGACTCATCGATTCTCATAACCGGCGAGACAGGAACCGGCAAGGAACTTTTTTCACAAGCCATACACAACAATTCAAAAAGAAAGAAATATCAGTTTGTTGCCGTAAATTGCGGAGCATTTCCGGAAAATCTCCTTGAAAGCGAACTTTTCGGTTACGAGGAAGGAGCTTTTACCGGAGCAAGAAAGGGAGGAAAGCCAGGACTCTTCGAGCTGGCCCACAAAGGAACGCTGTTCCTCGATGAAATTACAGAGATGCCCATGAACCTGCAGGTAAAACTTCTCAGAGCCCTTCAGGAAAGGCAGATAGTCAGAATAGGGGGAGACAGACTAATTGATGTGGATATAAGGGTGATTGCAGCAACAAACAAGGACATAAAAAAACTTGTTGCGGCAGGTGAGTTCAGGCAGGATCTGTACTACAGGCTCAATGTCCTGCCGCTTAGAATACCTCCCCTCAGAGACAGAAAAGAAGACATTATGTTCCTGGCGGAGTATATAAAGAAGCTTTTCAAAAGTAATTTTACATTTACGGAAGAGGCGAAAAGCATGCTGGTGGAGTATGACTGGAACGGCAATGTCAGGGAGCTTCGTAACTGCATTGAGTACCTGGTCAATCTGGAACAAAGCAAAATTGATGCCAAAGATCTACCCTTCGACTTTAACGAAGAGTTAAACGGAAACGACTCAATGGAACAGGATGCCGTCATGGAATTCATTGAAACTGCGGGGAATAACATAAGAAAGTACATCTTCGTGCTGGAGGAGCTGGAAAAGGGATTGCTTGGAAACAAGCGCCTGGGAAGAAGAAGCATAAGCGAACTGGCAAGGAAGAAGGGGATTTTCATAAGCGAGCAGGAAATAAGAACCATTCTGATAAATCTTGAGAAGTTTGCCATGGTTGAAATAAACAAGGGAAGAAGCGGAACGGTTATAACCGGAGCCGGAAGGCAGGCATTGAAGCATCTCACCATGTCATTATAAGAAATTTGTTGGAAAATATCTGGAAGAACGTCGGCAAGGCTCAAAATAAACTTGTAAAATAAATACAAACTATTTATAATAATATTATGGACTTAGGGGTAAAGGAGAACAATCTGAAATGGACTATAGGGAAGAAGCATTAAGTTTGCACAGAGACAATCCGGTTGTAGATACTCACCTGGATTTGGCAGGTGAAATTTATAATAGATATCTGGCAGGAGAAAAGGAAGTAATCAAGAACAGATTTCTTGAAAACTTCAAGAAAGGCGGATTTAATGTAATTGTGTCATCTTTGTATATTGATGATTTATTTTTGCCTGAAATGGCTTTGAAAACGGCTCTGGGTCAAATAAGAGCGCTGATGGAAGACGTGGAATCCTGCAACAAAGAGGTCATATTGATCAAGAACAAAGATGATCTCAACAAGGCGCTCAAAGAGGACAAGGTGGGAATCTTATTGTCCTTTGAAGGATTGGAGCCCATAGGCAGCGACATAGGTCTTTTAAGAATCTTCCATGAGCTTGGTGTAAGAGCTGCCGGACTGGTTTGGAGCAGAAGAAACTACGTTGCAGACGGATGCAGCTTCAGCCCTGTGGAAGAAGGACAGAGGGGCGGACTCACAAGGTTCGGCGTGCAGGTGGTTCGCAGGATGGAAGAGCTGAACATGCTCATTGATGTGAGTCATCTAAACGACGAAGGATTCTGGGACGTTGTGAAGTTCACCACTAAACCGTTTATTGCATCCCATTCCAATGCAAGAAATCTGCACGGAAGAATGAGAAACCTCACTGACGAGCAGATAAAGGCCATAGCCGAAAGAGGCGGGGTAATAGGCATCAACGCCTACAAAACCATTGCCGGGGTCATTGAAGGAGATAATCCCATAAAGAAGCTTGCCGACCACATCGAGTACATGGTTGAGCTTGTGGGCCCCTCACATGTAGGGTACGGTTTTGATCTTTGCAACAGCTATTATGAAAGCGAGCTGAAGTTTAGGTACGAGCCTCACAACAATGACTGCCTCGGTTCTCACGCTGAAGCTGTGCTGCTTACGGAGGAGCTGTTAAGAAGAGGAATGTCAAAAGAGGATGCCAAGCTAGTAATAGGCGGTAATTTTTTAAGAATCTTTAATGATATGCTTAAATAGCAACAAGTTATCAATTATATTTTCCTTTCTGCTGAAGCTTAGGAATGCATTGAATAATTCATTCATTGAATTCCGGGTTCTTAAGCCGATAAAATATAAGATTTCATTTTCAAGTCATAATAAGAAAGGAATCATGTAAAAATGAAGTATTTTTTTAGAGAGTGGGTTGTACCGGTTGCAATCGCTCTTATAATTGTTTTGTTTCTAAACAAATTCGTATTTATACTGGTCACAGTCCCCACAGGTTCCATGGAGGACACCATAATTCCCGGAGACAGACTGTATGTAAATGAGCTTTTTGACATAAAGGAAGCAAAACGTGGAGACATACTTGTGTTCAAGTCTGAAGAACTTGACAACAAGAGGCTGGTAAAAAGGCTCATCGGACTTCCCGGCGAAACTATCGAAATTACTTCCGACGGGAATGTGTATGTAAACGGTGAGAAGCTGAATGAACCGTATGCGGTGGATTGGGAAGGAGACGCCAAGACTTTCAATGTGCCTGAAAACTCTTACTTTTTCTTAGGCGACAACAGACCTATATCATATGATGCCAGGTATTGGCAGAACCCGTATATAAATGAGAGCAAAATCATAGGCAAGGTTTTATTCAGGTTTTTTCCTTTCAACCGAATGGGAAAAGTTGAATAATTAATTAAAGATTAAGGGTTATGATTTAAAATTAATAAGATGGAAATATTGGGGAGACTGATTGCATAGAATGAATCAGTACCCAATATTCCATGGCTGTACTACTCATTATTAAATAATATGTGGGAGGAATAAGATGGAAAGAGTTTTAAAAGGGTTGAAGCCGGAAAGAGTGTTTTATTACTTTGAGGAAATTTCAAAAATACCCCGAGGTTCAGGAAATGAGAAACAAGTGTCCGACTATCTTCTCAATCTTTCTAGAAACCAGGGCTGGGAAGCAATGCAGGATGAGAACCTGAACATAATAATAAAAAAAACGGCATCAAAAGGATATGAAAATTCACCGAAAGTAATGCTTCAAGGCCATATGGACATGGTTTGTGAAAAAAATGAAAACGTTAACCATGACTTTGAAAAGGATCCGATAAAACTCAGAATAATCGACGGACATATTTACGGAACAGAAACAACGCTGGGGGCAGATAACGGAATTGCCGTTGCAATGAGTCTTGCAGTACTGGAATCTGAAGAATTAAAGCATCCTGCTCTGGAAGTTTTGATAACAACCGATGAAGAAAAAGGAATGACCGGAGCTCAGAATCTGGATGGAAGTTTATTTAAAAGCAAGATATTATTGAATCTTGACAGCGAAGGTGAAGGAGTGTTCACTGCAGGATGTGCCGGGGGATGTGAAATTCAGTTCAAGATTCCTGCTGCCTATCATGCAGACAAAAGAGAAGCCTACAGGCTCAGCATCAAAGGTCTTCAGGGAGGCCATTCTGGAGTGGATATCCACAAGGAGAGAGGAAATGCAAACGTTCTATTGGGAAGGGTGCTGTACGACCTGTACGAATATGCTGACCTTGTGAGCATCCAGGGGGGATCGAAGACAAATGCCATTCCTAGAGAATCACATGCAATTATTACTGCTGAATATATAGATCAGGTAAAGAACATAATCGAAATATGGAACGGAATATTAAAAAAAGAACTGGCATTTACTGATCCGGATGTTGAAGTTTGTCTTGAAATCACAGACACAATGGAAGCGCCTCTGGAGAAACACATCTACAATAAGGTTCTGTCTGCCGTGAACCTGATACCAAACGGTGTTCTTTCAAGAAGCACTGTCATTGATCTGGTCATAAGGTCCAACAATCTGGCTGTCATATCAAGCGACGAACACTTTATCCAAATTATATGTCACGCCAGAAGTTCTGTTGAATCGCTTTTGACAAATGGCTTTATTCCTGCTGCGAAACAGCTGGCAGAAGCCTTGTCCATGGAGTGCGAGGTGGGAGCCTTATATCCCGGATGGGAATATGCCAAGGAGTCCGCAATCAGGGAAATCTGCATTGAAACATACCGCGAGATGTTTGGAAAGGAACCTGTTGTTGCAGCCATACACGCAGGGCTTGAATGCGGTCTTTTGATGGGTAAGATACCGGGCTTGGATGCAATTTCAATGGGGCCGGACGCCTATGATGCGCATTCTCCCAATGAGCATGTAAGCATCAAATCGGTTGAAAACATCTATAATTTGTTATGCAGAATACTGGAAAAAATAAAATAAGATAATCTCAACAAACTGTTTTTTATTTTAAACAATTATGAAGATTTTGTACTCAAAAGTCGAATAATTGTAAAGAAAAGCAAGCATTGTATTCGCTGCGGTTACAAAAAATGAAATCTGAATGCATAAAACAAGCTAAAAATTTTAAGGAAATTATTAGAAATTAGTATAAAAATACAACACAATTTCTAAAATAAGCCGTAAAATAATATGTAAATATAGCAAAATGAATGCGTTTACAATGCTGTGAAAAACGATTTCTTACATAAATAAACAGTTTTGGCATATAAATAAATTTGTTGATATTGCAAAATATTTATGATATAATTATTTAAACAATCAGCAAAGAGAGGAGATAGTAAAGTGGCAAAATATATAGTAAAAAGAATTATTTCAGCAATAATTACTATATGGTTTATCATGACTTTAACCTTCATTCTCATGAACAGCATACCGGGTGACCCGATGTCCATGGGAAAGGCCCTGCAGCCTGAGGTTGAAGCAGCAGTTAAGGCAAAATATGGACTAGACAAGCCTTTAATTGAACAATATGTAACATATTTAAAAAATTACGCTCAAGGTGATTTCGGTGTTTCCTTCCAAAAGGTCGGACTCACTACAAACAGGATAATTACTGACGGATTTCCGTACTCATTGACAATAGGCGGATGGTCTTCATTATTTATAATTATCGTGGGAATAAGCTTTGGTATAATGTCGGCATTGAAGCAGAACAAGGTTCCGGATAGGATCATGATGATTATTTCGACATTGGGAGCAACTATCCCCAGTTTCGTTTTCGCTACAATGTTTCTTTATGTGTTTAGCAGGAGGCTTGGCTGGGTTCCTTCCTTCGGGGCAGGTACCTGGAAGCATTATATAGGACCGGTTCTTTGTATAGGGATGTTTTCTCTCGCATACGTTACAAGGCTTACGAGAACGTCTGTTCTTGACGTATTGCAGCAGGATTACATCAGGACTGCAAGGGCTAAAGGTCTGTCTGAAGGTGTTGTAATAATAAAGCATGCTTTGCGTAACGCACTGATACCGGTGGTTACCTACTTGGGACCAATGATTGCAGCTTTGATTACGGGGTCATTTGTTGTAGAGAAGGTATTCGGTATTGCCGGAATTGGTTCTTTGTTTACCACAAGCATCACAAACAGGGACTATACATTGATTATGGGTATCACCGTTTTCTTTGGGGTGTTTATTGTAATTGCAACGCTGTTGGTTGACATTCTTTATGTATTTATTGATCCGCGTATAAAATATGATTAGGAGGAATATTATATAATGGAAAATATGAAAATGGCTCCTGACATGTGGACATCTCTGGAAAAACATGAAAAAGATGCGGAAAAGGTATCAAGACAAAGTCTGACATTTTGGCAGGATGCAAAGAGAAGATTGAAAGAAAACAAGGTTGCCATGGTTTCATTGATAGCGATTGTTATCGTCATATTTGCATGTACCTTTGTTCCCATGTTTTATCCCATAAGTTTCGAAAATCAGATTTTGGATTTTGCGAACATAGGCATAATGATGGACATATATGAAGTAAACGGTAGTTACTTCTATATGAACGGAGAATATTATCTCATAGATGTAACCTCGGACGGCAAATTGCTTCAGAAGCATCCGATAGTGAAAGATGATACTGCCAATAAGAAATATATCTATAATTTCGACGGTCAGGAAGTAATAGTTGATTACAGTCCATATTTCAATGCAAAAAAAGAATACATGGATTTGGAGAAGAAAGCCAAGAAAGATTCCAGCATAGATCTTACAGAAGCAAAGTTCAATTTGGATAATGCAAAGAAGGTTGAAGTAAAGGCTGGAGATCAGATATTAACCTCGGTTGACAGAGTTCACAACAAAACTTATATATTGGGTACTGACAATCTTGGAAGGGACATGTTCATAAGACTTCTTCACGGCGGACGAATTTCTCTTATAGTAGGTTTCGTAGCTGCATTTGTCAATCTGATCATAGGAGTTTTGTATGGCGGTATAGCCGGATATATCGGCGGAAAGGCCGACAATGTCATGATGCGTATAGTTGACGTTATCAGCGCCATTCCAACACTTTTGTATGTTATACTGCTCATGGTTGTTATGGGCAACGGCATGATGCCCATAATCATAGCACTGAGCATCACATACTGGCTTTCAATGGCCCGTCTGGTAAGAGGACAGGTACTTGGTCTTAAGGAACAGGAATTTGTTCTTGCAGCGCAGTCACTGGGAGCTTCGACAAAAAGAATAATGTTAAGACATCTGATTCCGAACATGATGGGACCAATAATGGTTTCAGCAACAATGCAAATACCCAGCGCCATATTCACCGAAGCGTTCCTGAGCTTCGTAGGACTTGGAGTTTCGGCTCCTCAGGCATCATGGGGTTCGCTTTGCAACGATGCGTTATTGACATACATGACATATCCTTATCAGTTGTTCCTGCCGGCATTTGCCATTTCTATTACGATATTGGCATTTAACTTGTTCAGCGACGGTCTGAGAGACGCTCTTGACCCAAAACAGAGAAAGTAAAGTGAGGTGTAAAAAATGTCAGAAAAATTATTGGAAGTTAAGGATTTAAGAACATCTTTTTTCACTCACTTAGGCGAAGTAAAGGCAATAAGAGGCATAAGCTTTGACGTTGAAAAAGGTGAATCCATTGGAATAGTTGGGGAATCAGGAAGCGGAAAGAGCGTTACTTCTCTTTCTATCATGAAACTGCTTCTGTACCCCGGAAAAATCGTCGGAGGAGAAATTCTGTTTAACGGCGAGGATTTGGTTAAAAAAACAAACAAGGAAATGATGAGTATCAGAGGCAATGAGATTGCAATGATATTCCAGGACCCTATGACATCATTAAACCCTGTTTACACAATAGGGGATCAAATTGCTGAAGCAATTATAAAGCATCAAAAATTATCAAGAAAAGACGCTCATGAAAAAGCTTTGGAGATGTTGAAGCTGGTAAACATACCTGACCCGGAGAAGAGAATTAAAAATTTCCCTCATGAATTTTCAGGCGGTATGAGACAAAGAGCCATGATAGCTATAGCCCTGTCATGCGAGCCGCAGCTTCTGATTGCGGACGAGCCTACGACGGCTCTTGATGTTACTATTCAGGCTCAGATTCTTGATCTTATGAAGAACCTGAATGGAAAACTTGATACATCCACAATGCTCATTACTCACGATCTTGGAGTTGTTGCCGACGTGTGCTCAAGAGTTGTGGTTATGTACGGCGGCCTTATTATGGAAAAAGGCTCCATCAGAGACATCTACTATGAGCCAAGACATCCATACACCATGGGATTGTTAAAATCAATACCTAAAGTAGCTTCTGATGAAAAACAAAGGCTTATTCCAATACCGGGTACTCCGCCTGATTTGCTGAATCCGCCTACGGGATGTCCATTTTATGCAAGATGCGAATATGCAATGCGTATATGCAATACTCAGCAGCCACCTCTTTTCAAATCAGAGGACGGCAAACACGAAGCAATGTGCTGGCTGCTTCACCCCGATGCTCCGAAAAACGAGAAATATGAACTGCTGAAGGGAGGAGTAAGAATTGGAAAATAATAAAGATATTTTAATAGAAGTCAAAAACCTTAAAAAATATTTTTCCAAGAATAAAGGAATAATCAGAAAGCACTATGAAGTTACAAAAGCAGTGGATGATGTTTCGTTCTATATTAGAAAAGGTGAAACCCTGGGCCTTGTTGGAGAGTCAGGCTGCGGAAAATCAACTACGGGACGAACAGTGCTGAGGCTCTACGAACCCACAGCAGGACAAATTCTGTACAACGGTACAGATATAGCCAAAATGGACAGAGAAGAGTTGATGCCTTACAGGAAAAAAATGCAGATGATTTTCCAGGACCCCTATGCGTCACTGAACGCCAGAATGACTGTTTCTGATATTATCGGAGAGCCTATGGACATTCACAACCTTGCTCACGGAAGGGAAAGGCAGGAAAAAATATTTGAACTGCTTGACACTGTAGGTCTCAACAAGGACCATGCTGCGCGTTATCCTCACGAATTTTCCGGTGGACAAAGACAGCGTATAGGTATTGCCAGGTCTCTGGCTGTAGACCCAGAATTCATCATATGTGACGAGCCAATATCAGCACTTGATGTTTCCATTCAGGCGCAGGTTGTAAACATGCTTGAAGACCTCCAGGAAGAAAGAGGACTCACATATTTGTTCATTGCCCACGACCTGTCCATGGTTAAGCACATATCCGACAGGGTAGGTGTTATGTACCTTGGAAGTCTGGTAGAGGTTGCATCCAGTAAAGAATTGTACAGGAATCCTGTTCATCCGTACACACAGGCTCTTTTATCTTCGATTCCTATACCTGATCCGGATATTGCCGAAGCTTCACAGCGTATTGTGCTTGAAGGTGATGTTCCAAGCCCTGTAAACCCGCCTTCAGGATGCAAGTTCAGGACAAGGTGCAAGTATGCTTCAAACAGGTGTGCAGAAGAAGATCCTAAGCTCAGAGACATTGGCGGTGAACATTTCGTAGCATGCCATCTTCTGGATAAATAAATTGATATTAAGCCCTTTATTGGTTGTGAAAAGAGTAACTCTTGACAGAATGCCGAAAAAGGGCCATAATATAAAATGCAGGTAACGATTACCTGCAAATACATAATTTTTTTGGAGGGATTTTATGTTAAAAAGAGTACTATCATTATTGCTTGTACTTGCAATGGTATTCTCTATATCAGTTGGCTGCGCTAAGCAAGAACCTGCACCAGCTCCAGCAGAAGAGAAACCGGCAGAAGAAAAACCAGCAGAACAACCAGCTGGAGAAGAAGATTACCTGGTTTGGAACATCGCAGTTGACCCTAGAACTTGGGACCCGACACTGAACAACGCAAATGACGGCGGACACATTATCAACAATATGTTCGAAGGTTTGACAAAAGAAACCCATGATGGTATTGAAGCTGCAGCAGCTGAATCCTGGGATATAACTAATGATGGCAAGACTTATACTTTCCATCTGAGAGATGGTTTGAAATGGTCTGATGGACAGCCTGTAACAGCCAAAGACTTCGAATATGCTTGGAAAAGAGCATGCGACCCTGCAGTGGCATCTGAATATTCATTCCTTGTTACCACTTACCTGGTTGGCGGAGAAGAATATTTCAACGGAACAGGTTCAAGAGACGATGTAGGCGTTAAGGCACTTGATGACAAGACATTGGAAGTTAACCTGAAATACCCTGTTGCTTACTTCCTGAGCTTGACTTCATTCTACACTTACATGCCTGTAAGAGAAGATATAGTTGAAGCTGCCGGCGAAGGCTGGGAAAAGAATCCTGAAACTTGTATCTCTAACGGAGCTTTCAAATTGGCAGAATACCAGACAGGTTCTCACCTGACAATGGTTAAGAACGAGAACTACTGGAATGCTGATACTGTAAAACTTGCCGGAGTCAAAGGTCTTATGATAGTTGAAGGAACGACAGCTCTTAACGGCTATGAAAACGGAGAAATCCAGGTACTTGACAGTATCACAATAGAGCAGATTCCAAGACTTCAGAAAGAAGATCCTAATTTTGTAATATATCCGCACATCGGTACTTACTATGTAAACTTCAATGTAGATAATGAAATATTCTCAAATGTTAAGGTTAGACAGGCGTTCTCACTTGCAATCGACAGAAAACAATTTGTTGAACAGGTTACTAAAGGTGGTCAGACACCTGCAACAGGATTCATCCCAGCTGGTATGATATATTCAGATGCAACTGAAATAAGACCATTGGATGAAAACGGACTTCCTGCACCGGAATATGGAATTGACCCAAGCAAGGCAAATGTTGAAGAAGCTAAAAAGTTGCTGGCTGAAGCCGGATATCCTGATGGAAAAGGACTTCCAAAAATTACTTTCCTTTACAACACAAACGAAAACAACAAGAAGATTGCTGAAGCATTGCAGGGTATGTGGAAACAAAACCTTGGCGTAGATGTTGAACTTCTGAACCAAGACTGGGCAGTATTCCAGGAAACAAGAAGAGCTGGCGAATACATGATGGCTAGAGGCGGCTGGTTGGGAGACTACGGCGACGCAATGACTATGCTTGATTTGTTCACAGTTAAATCAGGAAACAACGATCCGCAGTGGAGATACAAAGAAGAACCTAACGGAGCTCCTCATGACAAGACTCTGAACCCAGAACAAAAAGAATTTGAAGATGCTATCACCAGATCTCTTGAAACTTCCGGTAAGGAAAGAGATGCAGCTTTGAAGGCAGCTGAAGATTCATTGATGAACAACATGGTAATAGCACCTATCTATTACTATACTTGGACTACAATTGTTGATTCGGCAAAGGTTGAAGGTGTTGAACTCACATTGACAAACAAATGGGACTTCACACATGCTGAGTTGATAAAATAATTTTACAGAATAATAGCTAATAAATAAAGCGTAAAAAGGATTGAGCAAATTTGCTCAGTCCTTTTTTGCGGTGTGCAAAAAGGCTAAGATAAAAAATCTACCAGGTTTTACGTTTTATTTTGTGCTTCAAGCCTATATATACAGCGCATGAGTATAAAATTTATATTGATATATAAAAAAACAAGATGAATGTTACAATTAGCAAAAATATGATATAATTGTTGATACAGTCATATTAACGGGAGATGATTTGTTTTGCAGAAGAAATCAAAGTCCTTATCACATGAACCTGCTGATAAGAGAAAAATGCTTGAACTTACTTTAGAATATCTGAACGATGGTTTAATAATTGTTGACAACAACGGGACAGTTAAATCAATAAACAAGTTTGCACAGGCTCTCACCGGCTGGGACAAGGACTGTGCAGAAGACATGGAGCTTAAACAAGTTCTTAGGCTGCATGAAAGCGATAAAATAGAAAAAACAGGAAGGCTGTTATTGGAAACCATAAACAGTGAAGCATCAGTTGATATAGGGGAGGATACTGTCTTAATTTCAAAGACAGGTAATGAAATAAATGTTTCAGGCACATTTTCAAATATTTTTGATGAAAACAGCAATTCTTCGCTTGGAGTAGCTGTGCTGTTCAGGGATGTGACAAAAATACGAAACATGAAAAACGAATTGGAAAAAGAAAAAGAGCAAGCTCAAGCGGCAAATATGGCCAAAAGCTCATTTTTGGCCAATATGAGCCATGAAATCAGGACTCCTATAAACGGAATAGAAGGAATGATAGATTTGACGCTTAACACCGAACTTACAAGGGAACAGAGAGAAAATCTTTTAATTGCGAAAGAATGTTCAAATTCTTTGATTGAAGTTATAAATAACATATTGGATTTATCCAAAATCGAAGCCGGAAAAATGAAGCTTAACTGTTCAGTATTTAGCTTAAGGGAGCTTACAGAAACTCTGATAAAAACAAATATTGTACATGCAAGGGAAAAGGGCATATTACTTTCTTTTGAAGTTTTCGACGGCATTTATTCAGGAGACAGCCACAAGATTTCACAAATACTGAATAATTTGCTCAGCAATGCAATTAAGTTTACAGATCACGGAAGAGTGTACTTAACTGCTGAAATAATTGACGAAGATGAAAGTAAGGCGCTATTGAAATTTTCAGTGGAGGATACTGGAATAGGAATATCAGCCCAGGATATGGATAAGCTTTTTAAAAGCTTCAGCCAAATAGACGATACTTATACAAGAAAATACGGAGGAACAGGTTTAGGTCTTGTAATTTCAAAAAAACTCGCAGAATTGATGGGTGGTGAAATTACGGCGGAAAGCATAAAGGGACGGGGAAGTATATTCTCCTTGACTATTATGCTTGATAAGCAAAGCAATTTGCTGGATACGGCGGAAACAGGCGAAGCCAGCAGCATTCCGGAACACATACTAAGTACACCTGCAAAAATTCTTATAGCTGAAGACAACATCCCAAATCAGGAAGTTTTAAAAAGAATGTTAAGAAGAAAGAACTATGAAGTGAAGGTTGCGGATAATGGCGATATGGTTCTTAATATGCTGAATGCGGAAAAGTTTGATGTTGTTCTTATGGATATTCAGATGCCTGTCATGGATGGTGTTGAAGTAACGAGGATAATAAGAGAAAATGAGAAAAAAACAGGAGAGCATTTACAAATAATTGCTCTTACGGCATATGCAATTAAAGGAGACAGGGAGAAATTCCTAAGCCTGGGTATGGATGATTATATCTCAAAGCCTGTAATTATGACTGAACTTTATAGTTGTATAGAAAAGGCCGTTTCAAAGGGAAAAGATACAACATATCGTGATGCCGAGTTTTATCTGGATACAGTCATTATGCATCCAACAGATGACAAAAAAACAAGCATCGAAGAAGTATCGGCTTTGCTTAATAAACTGATTGATTCAGTAAATGATGAGGATTTCAAAAGCTGTGAAGACGTGTCTCATGCTTTAAAAAAGTATTCGAGGTACCTGAAATCACCGGTTATGAAGAATGCGGCTTTCAGAGCTGAGTTGGCAGCCCGCAGAAAGGATACCAGGTTTTTAAAGGAACAGGCAGAAATAATCAAAGAGGAATTAAGCAAGATAAAATAGCAGCAGTAAAGCTGCTATTTTTTTGTCAGAAATTGTCAGGGGACTATTGACAAAATGCGAAAAGGGTCTATACTTAAACGAAGTGAGTGAGTGTTTACATACAAAAGAAAGGGGATAAGGTGAAGCAGAACATTTTTTCTAGAGAAGAGAGAATCATACTGAGCGCTGTTGAAATAATTGATGAACTTGGAATCGATGGATTGTCCATCCGTGAACTGGCCAAGAAGGAAAAAGTGACAGAAGGTGCGCTGTACAGGCATTTTAAAAGCAAGAGCGACATTATAACTGAAGTTATAAAGTATTATTCGCGTTATGATTTAAACATCATGAATACAATAAACAAGAATAAGACCGATGCAAAGACATCAATTCTTTTTTTCATCAATTCATTTGCAGAGTATTATGAAAATTATCCTGAAATCACAGCTGTTTTTTGTTCATTTGAAAGCCTTATATATGAGCCCGGAATCGAAAGTCAGGTGATAGAACTCCTTGACAGGAGAAGAGCCTTTTTGATTTCAATTATTGAGCACGGCAAGAAGTCGGGAGAATTTAAGGGAAATCTTAACAGTGAAGATTTTGCGGATATTATTTTAGGTTCTTTCAGGCAGCTGATTTTTAGATGGCGAATTAAACAGCATGAATTTTCAATTAAAGAAAAATCAACGGATATGATTTCATTAATTCTTGAAAGTGCAGAAATAACGAAAAGTACGGAAATGCAATGAACAGGAAATGAAACAAAGACTAATGTATATGGAGGCAAGGTAATGGAGTTTTTTAACAGTATGAAAATAAGGACAAGGCTGATGAGCGGATATGTTTTTTCCTGTGTTCTTACATTTATAATTGGATTGTATTCAATTGATTCTTTGAAAAAAGTTGCTCAGGGCGATGCTTCGGCATACAGCTCCAAGGCAAGTATGATAGTAATTATTATTATAGTTGTTTCATGTGTCGTTTTGATTTTTGGAATCAACACATCCAATTACATACTCAAAAAAATCTACATATTGAAAAAGGCAGCAGATAAGCTTGCCTGCGGAGATACTCAGATGATGGCGGTTTCATCATCCGATGACGAAATAGATGAATTGTTCAAGTCCTTTAATTCAGTGGTCATAAACATAAAAGAAAAGGCTGACTTTGCCGAAAAAGTCTCTCAGGGGAATTTTGATACTGCACTGGACATTAAATCGAACAATGATGTTCTCGGACTGTCTCTGATGAAAATGCTTGAAACCGTCAAAGATGTGTCAACGGAAATAAACAGACTCATACAAGCTGTATCAAACGGCCGTCTTGACGCAAGAACAGATGTAAAAGCACTTAACGGCGGCTGGACTACCATGGTAAACGAACTGGATGTCTTGATGGATACGTACATGCATTATATTAAGGTTATGGAAGATTATCTTGACGGTATAAGCAAAGGTGAAAAGATGACGAAAATTACAGATGATGCAAAAGGCGACTGGATTGACATTAAAGAAAGCATAAATGGTTTGTTGGATTCCTTATATGGAATGCTTGATGACGTGAACATGCTGGTTAAGGCCGGAGCGGAAGGCAACTTAAGCATGAGGGCAGATGTTTCAAAACACCATGGCGGATATAAAGACATTATATCCGGAATCAACACTATGCTTGAAGAAATTATTAATCCGTTGAATGAATGTGAAGATGTGTTAAAAGAAATGTCAAAAGGAAACCTGCAGGTATCAGTAAAGGGCAGTTATAACGGCGAGATGGCAGTTATGAAGGATGCGTTGAATCATTTAGCCAATGGCATCTATGAACACATAGAAGAAACATCAAATGTCCTTTTGGAAATGTCAAAAGGGAATCTTAATGTAGAAATAACCGGATCTTATCACGGTGATTTTGTAGAGCTGAAAGAATCAACCAACAAAATAATACAATCCTTCAATGAGACACTGGGAGAAATAAATACAGCTGCAGAGCAGGTGTCTGCAGGTACAAGACAGGTTTCGGACTCCAGCCAGTCACTTTCTCAATGTTCTACTGAGCAGGCCGCTTCTGTACAGGAGATTACATCTTCTGTTGCTGAGATTGCCGCACAGACCAAAGAAAATGCAACAAATGCCAGCAAGGCAAATGAAATGGCTGAATTCATCAGAAAAAATGCAACCGAAGGCAATAGAGAAATGCAGAATGTTCTTAAAGCCATGGAAGAAATCAATCTATCCTCCAACAATATATCAAAGATAATCAGGGTAATTGACGATATTGCATTTCAAACCAACATACTTGCGTTGAATGCTGCAGTTGAGGCAGCCAGAGCAGGCCAGCACGGAAAAGGCTTTGCTGTTGTTGCAGATGAAGTGAGAAGTCTTGCTGCAAGAAGTGCTGAAGCTGCCAAAGAAACAACCTCAATGATAGAAGATTCAATAAAAAAAGCAGAAGAAGGAAAAATAATCACTGAACTGACCGCAGATTCTTTAAACAAGGTCACTGAAAACATTGTTTCCGTAGTGGATATTATAAATGGAATAGCTGTAGCATCCAATGAACAGGCAACTGCCATAAGCCAAGTAAACCAGGCTATAGAGGAAGTTTCAAAAGTAACTCAGACCAACACTGCAACAGCTGAAGAAACTGCAGCAGCATCAGAAGAGTTATCGAGCCAGGCAGTGCTTGTAAAAGAGCGAATAGGAAGGTTTATGCTGAAAAAGTGTGCAAAGGCTGATGCTTTCAACAGCAAAATAGACAACAACACATTGAGAATGATTCATGATTTGTTGTCATCAAGGGAACAAACAAGCAATTATGATACCCCGTATGCTTTAGCCGAATCAGCTTTCACTTCAAGCATTGACAATTCGTTTGATGATATTGAATTTGGAAAGTACTAGAGATCAAGATGATAGACATTAAAGACGACGAACTGAAAAAGCTCGCTGATTTTATCAAAAAAAAGTATGGTGTCAATTTGTTCGAAAAAAGACTGTTGATTCAGGGAAGACTTCAAAAGGTTCTTGCTCAGAGAAATTTAAAAAGTTTCTCTGAGTATTATGATTTTGTAGCAAAGGATGTAACAGGCAGAGCAGAAACAGAACTGCTAAACAAGGTTACAACAAACTATACTTTTTTTATGAGAGAGCCCGAACACTTCGCTTTTTTTAAAAACATCGTACTCCCATACCTTGTTGGTGAATACGGGGATGAAAAAAGCCTGCGAATCTGGAGTGCCGGATGTGCCTCCGGGGAGGAAGCATATACTCTGGACATGGTTATTTCAGATTATTTCGGCTTGAACAAGGGAGAATGGGATACAAAGATATTGGCGACGGATATATCCTCAGAAGCTATCAATTTGGCCATGGGGGGCATTTACAGCAGTTCAGACATTGAAAATGTACCAACTGCGTGGAAAAACAGGTATTTTGAAACGTATGACAAGACCAGAAGTCAAGTAAAACAAAACATAAGAAGTGATGTTATATTCAGAAAATTTAATCTTATGAATACTCAATTTCCCTTTAAGAGGAAATTTCATGTTATATTTTGCAGGAACGTAATGATTTATTTTGACAGTAAAACTAAGGAAAAATTAATAAAGAAGTTTTATGATTGGACAGTGGATGGAGGATACTTGTTTATCGGGCATTCAGAATCTGTCGGTTTTGGCGGTATCGGTTATAAAACTGTGATGCCTTCAGTATATAGAAAATAATAAAAAACTGATAAGAAGATAAAAACTGCTGATGGAAGTGGAAAAATGACAAAGATAATAGGGATAGGCGATTTTGCAGTAAGCTTCAGCGAAGAAGATATTATTAAAACATATGCATTGGGGTCCTGCGTTGCGCTTGTGGTCTACTGCCCGAGTTTAAAGGGGCTCGGAATGGCGCACATTGCCCTTCCGGATTCAACTATAACCGGACCAGGCAGTCACGGTTATAAGGAAGCATACTTTGCAGATAAAGCTGTACCGTTGCTTTTTGACAAGGTTTGCGGGGGGCTTTCTCGATACAGGAAAGAATACAGAGTGTCAATTTTTGGCGGTGCTTTATCAATGAACAAAAATGACATTTTCAACGTCGGCCTGAAAAATATAGTAGCAATTGAAGAAATACTTGTAAGAAACAATATAGTTTTTGATGCTACCAACACAGGCGGCTATTACAGCAGAACAGTTGAAGCTGATGTCAGGACGGGTACTCCCATAATAAGCAGTTGTCTATTGAATATGAGTAATCCAAATAGATATCTTTGTTCTGCTAATCAAAAGCAGATTATATAAACAGTTGAAAGTTAATTAAGTGAGGTAATGAAATGAGAATATTGATTGCAGAAGATGATTTGGCAAGCAGAAGGTACCTGTTGAAAATTCTTGAGCCATATGGTCAATGTGATTTTACAGTTAATGGAATTGAAACGTTGGATGCGTACTTGCTGGCTTTGGAAGAAGATTCACCATACGATCTGATACTTCTTGACATTATGATGCCTAAGGCAGACGGCATGAAGGTGCTGAAAAACATAAGACTAATTGAAAAACAAAGCGGAATTAAAGATATGGGTAAAGTGAAGATAATAATGACTACAGCATTAAACGACAATGAAACCATTGAAAGCTCCTATAACTGCGGATGTGACGCATATGCTGCAAAACCCATTGACGGAAAGAACCTGATTGACTTAATAAGAAAATTAGGAGTGTTGAAATAGTATTACATGACTAATACATAATGGAGAGTGTACAAATGTTTCTGGATAATTTAACCGAAAATAATTGTAAGCTTATACTTCAGTCAATCAGTGAAATTGTCTGGGCAGTGGATTTGAGTACGAATAAGCTTCAGATACTTTGCGGGCACAACAATCTTTTAGATTATAACAACAGTGAAGTTACTTCGCTTATGGACTTTGCAGAAAAGATTATTTTACCTGAAGACAAAGTGAGAGCAAAAAATGATTTTCATGAATTTGTAAGCGATAACGATATATTTCTAAACAGGCAATACAGAGTGAAGAATAAGCATGGAGAAATAAAATGGCTCTTGATAAACGGCAAGAGAATAAAATTTGACAACAGTGCGTATACAATCCTGATAGGTACGGTTTCGGACATTACAGAAAGAAAAAAGGCAGAGGAACAGATGCATTACATGGCTTACCATGACCAGCTTACAGGCCTTCCAAACAAAGCATCATTCCTTCGTGAAATTCAAAGAGCAATAGACGGATTCGGGAACAGGGATGTAAAAAGTGCTGTTATTTTTGTGGACATAGATAATTTTACAAGTATTAATGACAGTTTCAATCATCAGTACGGAGACACCTTGCTGAAGATTGTTTCAGAGCTTCTGAAATTTTGCGTAAGAGACTACGGATTTGTGTCCAGAGATGGAGGAGATGAATTTCTGATTTTTATTTCTGATATAATGAGCATGCAGCAATTAAAAAAAGTCATACATCACATAAACGAAAGCTTCCAAAACCCGTTTGAATTATTGGATGTAGAGACGTACGTCACCGTGAGCATGGGCATCTACATTTTTGACAACAAGGATCCGGATCCTAACATGATAACCAAAAATGTTGATATAGCAATGCATGAAGCAAAAATGCACGGCAAGAACAATTTTGTTTTTTATGATGATGAACTTGGATGTGCCATTGACCGAAGGAAAAAAATTGAAAGTTCCCTGCAGAGATCATTACAAAACGGCGAGCTTGAAATATACTACCAGCCCCAGGTAGACATAAATTATAACAAAATCAGCGGCATGGAAGCCTTGTTAAGGTGGAATTCGCCGGAATTCGGTACAGTAGCGCCTTCTGAATTCATACCAATTGCGGAGGAAAGCGGGCTTATATGCAAAATCGGAGAATGGGTACTGAAAAATGCTTGCTTGCAGGCCAAGGAGTGGAAGGAAAGAGGGTATACTTTTGATACCATAAGTGTGAACATATCGCCAAAACAGCTGAAGAACAGATACTTTGTCAAGCTGATCGACAAAGTTCTTCAGGAAAGTAAACTGGATCCTAAACACCTTGAGATTGAAATAACGGAAGGAACTTTGATAAAATCTGTGGAAGAGAAGTCAAAGCTGCTGCAGGGACTCATCGACAGAAACATTAAGGTTTCAATTGATGATTTCGGCAAAGGATATTCATCCTTAAGTTATTTGACAAGCCTTCCGATAAGTACCATTAAAATTGACAAGTCCTTTGTAGACCAACTGTGCAGTGATGAAAAGACAAGATGTATCATAGAATGCATCATAGAGCTGTCAAAAAAACTGCATTACAATGTTATAGCGGAAGGTGTTGAAAAACAGGAGCAGAAGGAGATTCTTAAGAACATGGGCTGCAACTTAGTACAGGGGTATTATTACAGTAAACCACTTACAGTATCTGCCATAGAGAAAACTTTCTCCAAAGAGGAGGCATGCTATGCCTGATTTAAATATTGAACATATGAATTTGACCGAAGAAGTGGTCGATAACCTGAAAATTATCTGTAACGATTTTACCGAAGCCATAATCTGCAGAAATATAAATGGAGCCATTACATACTTCAACAAGGGAGCTGAGAATCTGTACGGATATTCCAAAGAAGAAGTGATGGGGAAGACTACCACTGTATTCATTCCTGAATGCAGTATAAATGAGTACAAGGATGCCGTATACAAAGTTTATAGCAGCGGTAGGGCAGTAAAGTTTGAAACAATACGGAAAAACAAAGAGGGAGAATTGATTACAGTTTCTGTAGACCTTTATCCCATAACCCACGAGGGTAAAAAATCGGGCCATATTGGAATTATCAAGTCTATTATAGATAAAGAAATATACAGGCTTGCCATAAACGGGGGTAGTTTTGGTGTTTGGGACAGGGATTTGAAAACAAATACAATATATTATTCAAACAGGTGCAAGGAAATACTGGGATTTAAGCCCCATGAAATAAGCGACAGCGCCGATGAGTGGAAAAGCAGAATCCACAAGGACGATGTTGGTTTAGTTAGTGATAAGCTTAACAGGCACTATAATGGAGAGGAATACAACGCCGATTACAGGCTGAAATGCAAAGATGGAAGCTATAAATGGGTTAGAGCAAGGGGAAAGGTTTTTATGTGGGATAAAGACGGAAACCCTCTGAGGATGACCGGAACCATTTCGGACATAGATGAAGAAATGCTTGCCAGACAGAAAAATGAAGAAAATGAGAACAGACTTATTTGTCTTTATAATTCATTAAACGTGGGGATTGCGCATGGTGAGTTGATATATGACAGCAATGGCTGCTTGACAGACTATGAATGCCTTCACGTTAATAAGTACATGAAGGATATAATAGGTGTCGAAACTCAAAAGTTTCATAAAATTGACCTGCTGAGGCTGTTTGAAAAATCGGAAACAAACCTGCTGAAAATCCTGGAGCAATCCGTGAACAAAGGCGATAATACTGTTTTTGAATATTACAATGAAGCGATGGACAGATTCTTTCACTGCAACATATATTCTCCCAACCTGAAACAGTTTGTACTCCTGGTATCTGACATTTCTGAATTAAAAAACAATGAAATTGTTCTGGGACAAAAATACAAGGAACTTCAGGCTGTGTACGAAGAGCTTCAGGCTGTATATGAGGAACTTGCCACCACAGAGGAAGAACTGAGAGTCAACTACGAGGAATTGGAAAAGGCAAACGAAAATGCAGAAGCAGCCAATAAGGCTAAGTCACAGTTTCTTGCAAACATGAGTCATGAGCTGAGGACGCCTCTCAATGGAATATTGGGATGCACGCAGCTGTTAAAGCTAAGCAAGCTAACCTATGAGCAGAATGAGGATGTTATGATGATTGAGGAATCTTCAAACCGTCTTCTTGAGCTTATCAATGAAATCCTTAATTTGTCAAAGATTGAATCCGGAAAAATTGAATTGAATTATAAAAGATTCAATTTCTCCGAGCAGATGGAAATGGTAATTAAAGATCTGACTCTTATGGCAAGGAATAAAAATATAGAAATATTGTACTATATAGACCCGTTTATAAACAAGGAACTTATAGGTGATTACTTCAGGCTTAAACAGATAATAAACAATCTTATCAGCAATGCCGTAAAATTTACTGATCAAGGACATGTGTTTTTCAAGGTCAAGCAGATAAACAAGACCATGGATGAGACAATGCTTGAATTCATAGTTGAAGATACGGGAAAAGGGATAAAGGAAGATTTTAAAAATGATATTTTCAATAAGTTCTCTCAGGAAGAATCAAACTATACTAAATCTTATGGAGGAACAGGTCTTGGTCTTGCCATTTCAAAAGAACTTGTGAGGCTTATGGGCGGAGACATAGGCTTTGAAAGCACAGTTGACAAGGGCTCAAGGTTTTACTTCACCGTCAAGCTGAAAAATGCTGCTGATGTTGAATATGTGGAAGAAAACAAATACTATATCAACGAGAAAGCAGGAAACAGAAAGGTTTTAGTGGTTGAAGACAACGATATAAACTTGAAAATTACTGCCGCATTTTTGAAACAGTTGAAATATGAGTATCATTGTTCTCATAATGGACTTGAGGCATTTAACTATCTGGAGAAGAACAAAGCAGACATAGTTCTTATGGATGTGCAGATGCCTGTTTTAAACGGTTGTGATGCGACAAGGATGATCAGAGAAATGGAGTCCAGGTCGGGAGAGCATACAACTATTATTGCAATGACAGCATATGCAATGGAAGGAGACAGAAAGAAATTCATTGACTGCGGAATGGATGACTACATATCAAAGCCATTTAACATAGAAACCTTGGGTGAAATGCTCAAAAAATATTAAATTGCTGCTCTTTGACTTTTTCTGTTACTTAATATGTACAATTTAAAATATTAATTGTATAATCTACCTGGAGATGATTATATGAAATACAAGATGGTTGTGCTGGACTTGGACGGCACACTCTTAAACGATAATAAAGACATAAGCGAAAGAAATATACGCATGCTCAGCGAGCTTCATAATCAAGGTATTATGGTGGTAATTGCAACAGGGAGAAATTATTTCATGGCAAAGAGCCTGACGGAAGATATAAAACATGTTTCTCCTGTCATACTGGCTAACAACGGGGCAGTTATCAGGCGTTCACATAACGATGAGCTCCTGGAGTGCAATTATCTTGATACGGATTCTTTCAGAAAAATATATGAAGCAGGATTAAAAAGGGGACTGAATCCGGTTGTTCATGTTGACGAATACTTCAACGGTTACGACCTTATTTACGAACGGGAAAACTATGAGGAAGTCTACCGGGGCTATATTAAAAAAGATTATTCAAGAGCAAGGCTTAGAAAGTTTGAACCTGAAAACATAAATAATGTGCTGGCAGTCTGCTATTTTGACGAATTCGAACGACTCTCTGACTTCGGACTTGAAATGAAAGAAAACAACAAAGGAAAGTTCAATACCATATGCAACAGAAACATAAGCCAGCGCGCTCTTTTGGAATTCCTTCATGCAGATGGATGCAAGTGGGCAGCTTTGAAGAAATACTTAGGTCATATAAATATAAGTCCTGAAGAAATAATATCAATAGGAGATGACAACAACGACATTGAGCTCATTAAAAACTCAGGTCTTGGAATTGCCATGAACAATGCCACCCAGGAGTGCAAGGAAGCTTCAAAATTCATTTCCAGGCAGGACAACAACAAAGACGGCGTTTACTTTGTGCTGTCAGAGATATTCGAAATCAAATAATTGGACATATTTTCTCTCGGACAAAATATAATGTATTAATATTATGTAGTCAAGGAGGAATTATGAAAATATTAGCTGCAATTGCATCGATTCTAATAATTGTCGGAGCACTTAACTGGGGGTTGTACGGTATCGCAAAGATTGACATAGTTGAAAATTTCTTTGGAGGCTGGAACAGCAAAATTGGAAGAATTGTATACATTCTCATTGGAATTGCCGGTTTGTATTCGCTGCTTTATGTAATTTTTGCTTAATTTAAAAACATGCCCATGTGGTATGTTCAGACTATTGACAAACCTACGGTTGTCATCCTGAGCGCAGAGAAGGATCTCCTAATGTTTAAATTATGAGATCCTTCTGTCACGCTCTGAAGATACTTCTGTTAATATGAACATGCCTCGATGTTTTCATTTATGCATCAAGATTTTCAATTTCGCTTTACTTCATCTGCATTGTTCTGGCAATCCTGCCCACCATGTTTCTGTTCTGCATTCCATTTGTAATCAGTTCTGCGGAACCAACCGCTATGTTAGCAAGTCCGAATCCTATGAGACCATTTTTGTAGGAATCCGGAAGATTTGAGTTTCTAAGTGCGATTCCTGTTGCTGTAACTACAGTTCCAAGCACGGTTGGAACGATACCTTCTTTTATGTGCATATTTACCTCCTTAATAAATTTTGTTTTGATATTATCTGCAGAAAACAAAATTTAATTTGATTAATTTATTGGTAAATGAGAAAATAATTAAACAACAATTGAATAATCGCCCTTAATTAATTATAATAAACAAAAGAATCAAAATTTAATAATATAAAAGGTACTCATATGCTATATAATGAATATTCGGTTTATTTGAAAAAAAAATACGGCGAGAAGGTATACAAACTTCCTGTCAACATTCCCTGCACCTGTCCTAACCGTGACGGAACAGTGGGTTACGGAGGCTGCACATTCTGCGCCGAAGTGGGAACGGGATTTGAGATGCTTGACAATTCCTTAAGCGTGCGGGAGCAGCTTCAACGAAACATGGACTACATATCCGGAAAATACAATGCAAGGAAATTCATAGCATATTTTCAAAACTATACAAATACATACATGGAGCTTGAAAGGTTCAAAAAATACATACATGAAGCTTTAATGGACAATATTGTGGAAATTTCAGTTTCTACAAGGCCTGACTGCGTTTCTGACGAATACCTGAAATTTCTCTATTCGGTGCAGCAGGAACACAATATCAATATTTCCGTGGAACTTGGGCTTCAGACTGTAAACTACCACACTCTTTTGAAAATAAACAGGGGGCACACGCTGGCCGAATTTATCGATGCTGCAATCAGAATTAAAAAATTCGGTTTTGAAATATGTACCCACGTCATACTTAATCTTCCCTGGGATGACATGACGGATGTTGTTGAAACTGCTAAGATTTTGTCAGCTTTGAACATAGATCAGGTAAAAATACATTCGCTGTATATTATGGAAAATACTGAAATGGGAAGAATGTATAAGGAAGGTGAGATTAAGGTTACATCCATGGACGAATATGTGGAAAGGGTAATTGTGTTTTTGGAAAACCTAAACAGCAGCATTGTCGTTCAAAGGCTGGTGGGAAGGGCTCCCAAGGAAGGGTCGCTGTTTGTGAACTGGGGAATGAGCTGGTGGAAGATAAAAGACGCAATCCTGGACAAAATGGAAAGTGAAGGAAGGTACCAGGGAAAATTTTGCAATTTGTAAAAATAAGTAGTGTAAACATTTTCAATTTGTGGTACAATATAAATGTGATTAACTTTATTCAAAACAAATAAAAATAGGAGTGTGATTATTATGGTTCAATTAGTTTGCGGACACAGCGGCAGCGGAAAAACAATGAGAATGATTGAAATGGCAAACAAAACTATGGATAGTATACAAGGAAAAATGGTTTTCTTGGAAGCTAACAACAGGCACATATTTGATTTGGATTATAGGATAAGATACATCAACACAAAAGAGTTCGGATTGACCAATGCCGATCAGTTCCAGGGTTTTGTTTGTGGTTTAATTGCAACAGATTACGATGTGGAATTAGTATACATAGATGGTTTATACAAGATTGCTCAAGCCGGTATGGAAAACCTGGAGACCGTTGTAAACAGACTCGACTATTTATCAGAAAAATTTAACGTTAGTTTTATTATGAGTGTTAATCATGTTGAAGAAGAAATTCCTGAAAGTTTAAAAAACAGAATAATAAAATAGAGAATACACCACCGGCAACCGGTGGTTTTTATTATAGCAGGAATTTTAGTTTCCTGTTATATAGGTACAGGCAGAGTTTAGGATAACTCTGTTGCTGGTTATAAATACCTTGCGCATTTCCTTGCTAAAACAGTCGACTTCTGGTAGAATTAATGTACTGACAATTAGAAAGAGTGAGTATATGAATTACTTCAAACCAACAAAGACAATCTTTGACGAGTTTTTTGAGCACAGGGACATGCTTATAATCCAGCACATGAACGGAGATATAAGCAAGAAGGAGTACCTGGAACTAAACTACAAGTACATGATTGAAAAAAGCATCAAACCCTTTCAGAGGATTGACAGCTTTGAAAAGGGCATGTATAACTACCAGTACTACAACATGATGGCTAAATACCACAGGATGATAGCACAGGAAATCAAGGATAAGGGAAAGCACATTAGCTTTTACAGCAAGTACCTTGAGGAAGCGGATTACTATTACAACGAAAAGGATAAGACCTCATTCCGCCTCTTGAGATATCTTCACTATGAAAATGTTGAGTCATACTTCATAAAAATGGAATCATCCGCTCTTGAAGGAAAGCTGTATGAAATTGTTCTGAAGGACTACGAGTACGCCGTTCTCCATTCAAAATCGCTGTGGCTTTTGGATGTTCTGAAAAAGGAAAATGTGTTTTTGCCGGAAAGGAAGAAATCTGTAATTGATTACTATGTAAACCAAAAATATTAAGGAGCCCTAGGGCTCCTTTTTTTTCTGCTATTGGGCGTTGGCTATGATTTTTATGATATCATCAAGACCTGTGCCTACTTCTATGTCGTATATTCCACTTCTTAGCCTGGTGTCAAGACCAAGTTCCACGGAGCGGTTCAGAAATTCATTCTTGTTGCTTATGAGATTTGAATTAATAAGTATCTCTGCGATTGCTGACGGAAACGAACCTTCCGGAATCTCAACCGTTGCAATAACTCCTGAAGGTGCAGGAGTTTCCTGCGGTTTTTCTTCAGTGCTTCCCGGTTCCGGTTCATTCTGGCCTCCGGGAGTGTTGTTGTCCACAATGATTTGAGGCAAATCGGCAATAACTTCCTTCTCTATGCCCTTGTTGAACAATATGTCAAATCTCCATCCTAAAATTAGCGCCATCACAACAATTACTGTTATTATTAATCCGTAGTCGGTAATATTATATATAAAGTCTCTTATAGCATCAATTATAGTTTTCATAATCACTCCTGTTTTTTATAAGCAACTATTATGATACCATAAAAATGGCTTGCTTACAATAACCACATTTAATAAAAACATGTAAAATTTTCAATTGCTATATACAACGGACGATATTCTGATATAATAATGTAACAAAGACTGTGGTCTTTGTCTTAAAATATATTTATTGTATCGGCGTTCAAGCCGTTTGCGGCCTACGCCCAAGGTAGAATAATTACAAAAACAAAACAAACATACGGAGAAAACATGAAAGAAATTCTTATAACCAAAAATGAAGAAGGTCAAAGGCTGGACAGATTCCTCAAAAAGTATCTCAACAAGGCAAACCAGTCATTCATCTATAAAATGATACGAAAGAAAAATATAAAGCTGAACAACATGAAAGCAGAACCTGAGCAGATTCTCAAAAAGGATGATCTCGTGCAGCTTTATCTTTCAGACGACACTGTGGAAAAATTCAGGGAAAAGAAGACGCTTAAACAGTCCGACATCCATTTTGATCCTGTGTATGAGGATGATAACATACTGGTTGTGAACAAACCAATCGGCCTCAGTTCACAGCCCGACGAAACGGGTATGCGAAACCTGGTGGATGAAGTGAAGATGTACCTGGATGATAAGGAAGAAAACATCAGCTTCACATTCAAGCCTGCTGTGTGCAACCGCCTGGATAAAAACACCTCAGGTCTTGTAATCGCAGCCAAGAACTACGATGCTCTCAAGCAGACCAACAAGGCCATTAGGGAAAGAAAAATCAAAAAACTGTACATGGCAAAGGTCCACGGTATCGTGAAGAATGACCTGGAGCTTAAGGACTACCTCGTTAAAAACGAAGACAAAAACATGGTGAGAATCGTAAAGGAAATGGAAGAAAATGCAAAGGCTGTAATAACCAATGCTCATCCCATAAGAACCGAAGGGAACTTCACATGGCTGGAAATAGAAATTGAAACTGGCAGGGCACATCAGATAAGGGCCCACTTATCTTCAATAGGTCACCCCATTGCAGGTGACAGGAAGTACGGCAGAAAGGACAGCGAGAAGCACCAGGTTCTTCATGCCTACAAGCTGGTTCTTGGAGGTTATGAAAACGAGCTGGAGTATCTAAACGGAAAAGAAATAATATCAGACATTAAGGACAGGAAAATTATGATGTAGGAGGACTCATGAAGATAGAGCTGGTCGGAGAAAAAAACGGAACAATTGAACTGGAAGAAAATGAATCGCTGCTGGAGCTTTTGAAGAAGATTCACAAGGACGATTATTCCGGCTATCTGGGGATAAAGGTGAACAACAGGCTTCAGGAACTTGAAAGAGCAAGGTTCAAGGAAAACGACAAAATTGAGTTCATAGACATAAGGGACAGGGACGGACAGCGCATTTATGTCCGAACGCTTACACTGATTTACATAAAGGCCTGCAAGGACATTTTCAGCGACATAGACGTATGCATCGTGAATTCACTGAACAAGGGACTGTACACGGAACTGGAGCACAAGCACCTTGTAAACAAGCTGCAGCTTGAAAACATAAGAAAAAGGATGCAGGAGATAATCCAGGCGAAGCGACCTATAAAATCAATGACCATGAAGGTTGAAGAAGCCATGGGAATATTCAAGAGACAAGGTCTTGAGGATAAAATTGAGATCCTGAGCCAATGGGACAAGGAAGACATCAGAATCTATGAGCTTGACGGATATTATGACACCTTTTACGGTTACCTGGCTCCAAACACTGAGTTTGTGAAGGAATTTGACCTGAAACTTTTTTATCCCGGAATTATATTGAGTTTTCCAACCAGCGAAAGCAATTTCACGATTCCTGAATATATTGAACAAAAGAAACTTTCAAAAGTTTTCAAGGAAGCAGAGGAATGGGGGCGCATAATGGACGTTGGATATGTGGGATCTTTGAACAGGAAGATAATGAACAGCACCATCGATGACATGATACGAATCAACGAAGCTCTGCACGAGAAAAAAATCGCATACATTGCCGATGAAATTGCAAGCGATAAGAGTATAAAGGTAGTGCTCATTGCAGGACCTTCATCATCAGGCAAAACCACATTTGCCCAGAGGCTTTCCATACAGCTGAGGGTGAACGGCAAAAAAACCTATGCCCTTTCGCTGGACGACTACTTCGTGGATAGGGAGCACACTCCCAGGGATGAAAACGGCGGATATGACTTTGAAACCATAGATGCGCTGGACCTGGAGCTTTTCAATGAACAGCTTTTAGGCCTCATGTCATGCGAAGAAGTTGAAATCCCCATATTCAATTTCCATACGGGGATGAGGGAGATGGAAAGGAAGAAGGTAAAGCTCACAAATGACCACATAATAATCGTGGAAGGAATTCACGGGCTAAACGACAGGCTAACCAGCCATATACCGCAGATGAACAAGTTCAAGATATACATAAGCGCCCTTACGCAGCTTAACATTGACAATCACAACCGAATTTCCACATCCGATTTAAGGTTGGTAAGAAGAATCGTGAGGGATTCCATTCACAGAGGAAATGATGTGAACAGAACCATGGAGCTGTGGGATAACGTGGTTAAGGGAACAGAAAAGTATATTTTCCCCTACCAGGAAAATGCAGATGCCATATTCAATTCGGCTCTTGTGTATGAACTGAGCGTGCTTAAAAAATATGCTGAACCCATGATAAAGGAAATAAAAAAAGACAGCATCTTTTACCCGGAAAGGCAAAGACTGTTGAAATTTTTCAGCTATTTCAAAAGCATAGACGATGAAAGCGCAATTCCAAACACCTCCATACTCAGGGAGTTCATAGGAGGAAGCTGCTTCTTTTAATGAAGAGCAAAGAGTAAAAAAATTAAGAATTAAGAATAAATTAATTAAGAATTAAGAGTTAAGAATTAAGAATTGAAGGAAGCAAGACGGCAGGGCCGCCTTGCTTTTAGTTTGATGAAAAAGTATCTTTCAAACGTGTCATTCTGAATGCGAAGCCTGAAGGAGATTCTTCGCTACCGCTCAGAATGACAAATTCTTAGTTATCAATAGTCTGAGAATTGTGAAATGCAATATTTTGTTTAAAAAAAGAAGAACGGCTCGCCGTTCTTCTTCCATAATTATTAACTCTTAATTATTCATTCTTCATTGATTAAAAGTCGTTCAGGTCGATCTTGCCTCGTTTCATTCCAACGCTTAAGGCCAGGCCTATGCTCACCATGTTCACAAGCATGAACGTTCCGCCGTAACTTATGAAAGGAAGCGGAATTCCGGTAACAGGCATGAGGCCCATGGTCATTCCTATGTTTTCAAATATGTGGAACAGAAGCATTGCCGTAATTCCGGTCGTTATGAGAGAACCGAACAGATTTGAGGCGTGCCGGCCTATGCGTACGAGCCTGTATAGCAGCACAGAGTAAAGGAACAGGAGAAACAAACCTCCAGCCAGACCCAGCTCTTCTCCTACGACTGCAAATATGAAGTCAGTCTCCTTTGTGGGTAGGTATCCCAGCTGATTCTGAACACCCTTGAAAAGGCCTCTTCCGTAAATCATTCCGGACCCTATGGCCGTCTTTGACTGTATTACCTGGTAGCCTGTATCCTCGGGATCAAGCTCCGGGTAGAAGAAAGTCACTATTCTGTCCAGCCTGTAATCCTCGTTGGGAGTGTAGTCCTGCATTACGTACACAAAGGCAATTATGCCTATGACCAGGAGCACAAGGCCTATAATGAGTACGGCTATGATGTACTTTCGGTCTATTCCTGCTATGAATATCATCACTGCTATGAAGAATATGAAAACCAGGGCTGTTCCAAGGTCAGGCTGCAGTAAAATAAGCGCTACGGGGAAGAATGCAAATACAAGTATTTTTATTAGCACTGCCGGCTCGTCAATGTTGTCCTTGTTCAGGTCGATGAACTTGGACAAGGATATTATAACTCCGAACTTTGCAAGCTCCGACGGCTGAAAAACTATGGGGCCAATGGCTACCCAGCTTCGCACATCACCCCATTCCGAGGCGCTGACAGGGTTTATGAGAGCATACAAAAGCAGCAGTACGGAAATTGAATAAATGGGTATGTAAAAGCTTCCGTATATGTCATAGTCGATGAGAACCAGAAAGAACAATGCGCCCATTCCCAGACCAAATGCAAGAAGCTGAGTCTTAAGATAAGGCTCACTTCCAACGGCCTTGCTCATGGTGGCGCTGTTGATGATGATAAAGCCGAAAACACACAGGGTTATTGTTGTTAAAAATAATATAAAATCAAACCTTTTAAGCTTGTTTTCCTTCTTGAACATTTTTTTCTCCGATAGTTGTATTTAATCTCTACAAATTATAGCACATTTTGTATTAATGCAAAACAAAATTTTATGAGGAATCATCTGACAAGTCAAAACCAAAGAGCGAAAAAAATCTTAACAACAGAACAAATGTATGCTATAATGAAAAAACACCGGATTAAGAACAAATAAGGCAATAGTGATTTTAACGCCGGTAGAAAAACAGAACAGGAAACATCATGATTATATTCGGAATAGACCCGGGCCTGGCCATATCAGGCTACGGTGTTATCAATTACATAGGAAACAAATTTGAGGTTATAGAATACGGAGCTGTTACAACAGAAAGCTGTGAGGAATTTCCCAAGAGACTGAAGAAAATTTACGACAGGTACACAGCTCTTTTTGAATTGTACAAGCCTGATGCTGTTGCCATAGAGGAGCTTTTTTACAACAAGAACGTAAAAACTGCAATAGCCATAGCAGAGGCAAGGGGAGTCCATCTCTTGGCTGCAGAAAACAAGAACATACCTCTCTACGAATACACACCGCTTCAAATTAAGCAGGGAATTGTGGGATACGGAAGAGCAGAAAAGAAACAGGTTCAGGAAATGGTAAAGATAATCCTGAAGCTAAGTGAAGTGCCTAAACCTGATGACGTGGCAGACGGGCTTGCAGCTGCCATTTGTCATGCTCATTCTCTCAAATCGGCGGAAAGCTTCAGAATTTTAAATTATTGATTATACAGCGGAGGAAAATATGATCAGCTACATCAAAGGGGAAATAGCCAAAAAGGGTTTGGACTACATTATCCTGGAAAACAACAACATAGGATATTTTATAAACACATCGCTTTCCACGCTGAACAAGCTTAAGGAAAAGGATCATGAACTCATACTTACATACATGCATATAAGAGAGGACAACATATCGCTTTTCGGGTTTCTGACACAGGACGAGATGGAACTTTTCAAAAAACTCATAACGGTAAACGGAGTAGGACCCAAGGTAGGCCTTTCCATTTTGTCAACTTACGAATCAAACACGGTGAGGGAAATAATTCTCACGGATGATGCTGCCAGGATGTCAAAGGTTCCCGGAATCGGCAAGAAGACAGCCAGCAAGATAATACTTGAGCTGAAGGATAAGGTTGGAACGCTGGAAAGCATTCCTGCTTCAGCACAAAGGGAAATGATACCTCAACCGTCAGGGGAATCTTCAGACATAATTGACGCTCTGGTTTCACTGGGATTCAGTTCCTTTGACGCCAGGAAGGCTCTTGATGCCATGGACCTGACCGGAAAAAGCGAAAACGACATCATAAAAGAAGCCCTCAAAAATATTACTAGGCAGGTATAGAAATGTTTGATAGAGAAAACGAAATTACAGCAACCACCGTCAACAGCGGCGAGGAAGACCTGGAACTGAGCCTCCGGCCTCAGAAGCTTTCACAGTACATAGGCCAGAGCAAGGTTAAGGAAGTACTTGGAATTTTCATAGAATCAGCCAAAATGAGAAACCAGCCCCTTGACCACGTCCTGCTGTCAGGCCCTCCCGGTCTTGGAAAGACCACGCTGGCCAACATCATTTCCAATGAGATGGGAGTCAACATCAGGGTAACATCAGGCCCGGCCATCGAAAGGCAGGGAGATCTTGCTGCCATACTGACCAATTTAAATGAAAATGACGTTTTATTCATAGACGAAATACACAGGCTGAACAAAACCGTGGAGGAAATAATGTATCCTGCTCTGGAGGATTACGCCCTTGACATAATCATTGGTAAAGGTCCTTCAGCAAGATCCATACGCCTTGATTTGCCAAAGTTCACACTCATCGGAGCCACAACCCGCTCAGGCATGCTGGCATCACCTTTAAGAGACCGCTTTGGCGTCATGTGCAACCTTGATTTTTACAAGACCGAGGACCTTAAGGAAATTGTCCTTCGCTCTGCCGGTATCATAGACGTCGAAATAAGCCAGTCGGGAGCTGAAGAAATAGCAAGGCGCTCAAGAGGTACTCCCCGTATTGCCAACAGACTGTTGAAGCGTGTCAGGGATTATGCCATAGTGAGAAGCAAGGGAGTAATTGATTCAGGAACTGCCGACAGTGCACTGAAGATGCTTGAAATAGATGAAATGGGTCTTGACAAGCTGGACAGAAGGATACTGAACACTATCATAGAATATTACAGGGGAGGTCCTGTGGGCCTTGATACCCTGGCTGCATCAATCGGTGAAGAAAAGGTCACCATAGAGGATGTGTATGAGCCGTACCTTCTGCAGATTGGTTACCTGGCTCGAACTCCCAGAGGAAGGGTTGTTACGGAACTGGGCTACAGGCACGTGAACAAGACAAGAAAAAGTACAGACCAGATTTCTATGGATTTTGAGGGGTAGATATGAAGAAAATATTTTATAAAACAGCATTGATGACAGTCATGATGCTAGTTGTGTTTGCATCCGCATGCTACGCTTTTGGCGAAGAATATTCAGTGAGAGTGAGAATCAGGTCTCCGAGACTGTACAACCAGCAGGCAGGAATATCAGGATACGACGACATTGCAGTGAGTCAGGACGGTGATGAACTGTTAGTCCTGGGCGAAAGCTTAAGTGCGCTGATAGACTCATATTACGACGGCAACTACAACTTTCTGACCGATTCGGAGAAGGACTCCGCCAAGTATGGACCTTTCCACATAAGTTTATCCAAATCGTACAGTTCCTTTGATGAAGCAGAGGAAGCTGCTGAAAACTATGAAGACAGCTTCACAACAGATTTTTATCCCTTCTACGACGGAGAGGAATTTGTCGTGTATGCAGGAAAATTTAAGGATAAAGGCTCAGCTGTGACTTTCATGGGAGAACTAAATAAAGCCGGGATCAACAGCGATGTTGTGTTCTCAAATCTTGCGAATATAGCCGTATATGACAATTTCAACAACATAGTATTCATGTATGAAAACGGTCTTGATATGAGGTTTACATCAGTTAACTCCAAGGAAGACTGCTCCATGATAAAAATTGACGGCAGGCCTTACAGGGGGTCTATGGGATTTAAAATAATAGACGGTTCAAAGCTTCTTACCATAAATTACGTTGACCTGGAAAGTTACCTGTACGGAGTCGTTCCCAATGAAATTGCGGCTTCCTGGGGAATTGAAGCTCTTAAGGCACAGGCGGTGGCTGCAAGGACTTATGCCGTGTACAACATCAACCCTAAATCTGCATACGGCTATGACCTTGAAGACAACCAGAACAGCCAGGTTTACTGGGGATACGCTTATGAAAAAAGTTCAACCAACCAGGCTGTGGATGAAACAAAAGGACAGATGATATACTATGAAGGAAAACTCATCCAGGCGTTCTACCATTCCACAAGCGGTGGAAAGACGGAAGATTCGGAAAATGTATGGACCACGTCGCTTCCTTACGCAAGGGGTGTTGACGACGAGTATACCGATAACTCGGGTTCTCCATACAACCAGTGGCAAAAAAACTATGCAAAGGATGAAATAATAAAGAAGCTAAATGATGACGGAAACAGCGTCAGCGAGCTTTACGGCATTGAAATACGCCAGGTATCGGAAAATAACAGGGTCATGGAATGTATATTTTTAACTGATAATGGAGAAATTTCATACAAGAAGGAAAATGCCAGACTTCTTCTGGGGCTCATGAGCTCATGGTTCACGGTAGGGAACGGAAGCGTGTTTTATTTTGCCGATGACAGTGCCGTTTCTTCTCAAAACAGTTCGACGGTTCCTTCAAGGGGAATCCTTGACAGCATTACCGGCAATGAGACCGCCGCTTCATCAAGTTTGATTTCCGGAGGCGTCATAGGGAAATATGCTGTTTCAAGTTCAGGCAACAAAAAAATCAATCAGGAAAAACTGGCCTTCATAAGCTCTGATGGAGTTAAAATCGTGGATACAAACTCGGCACAATACAGCTTCGACGGAAGAGGATGGGGACACGGCATCGGAATGAGCCAGTACGGAGCAAAGGAAATGGCATCAGAAGGCTTTACATACGATGAAATATTAAAACACTATTATACTGGAGTAACAATTAAATGACGGAAACAAAAAATGATTTTAAAACAAGCGATTTTTACTATGACCTGCCTGAGGAGCTCATAGCACAGACTCCGATAAAGGAAAGAGATCATTCCAGGCTTCTTGTTCTGGATAAGAAAACCGGACAGGTGGAGCACAGACATTTCTACGACATCGTCGATTATCTGAATCCCGGAGATTGTCTGGTCATAAATGATACAAAGGTTCTGCCCGCAAGACTTTACGGAGTGAGGAAGGACACGGGAGCTGTAATAGAGATTCTGCTTCTGAAAAGAATAGACGACAAAAGGTGGGAGACGCTGGTTAAGCCCGGTAAAAAGGCCAGAGAAGGCGCAGAGATAGTATTCAAGGAGAATCTCCTTACGGGCACAATTGTTGATGTGCTGGAGGACGGAAACAGAATCATTCAGTTTGACTACAGCGGCATATTCGAGGAAATCCTGGATCAGCTGGGAGAGATGCCCCTTCCGCCGTACATTCATGAAAAGCTGGAGGACAAGGACAGGTACCAGACCATATACGCAAAAAATCCCGGTTCTGCTGCAGCACCCACTGCCGGACTTCATTTCAACAATGAGCTTCTAAAAAAAATCGAGGATAATGGCGTTAAAATTGCCAGGCTCACGCTTCATGTGGGACTGGGCACATTCAGACCTGTAAAGGCGGAATATATTTCTGAGCACAAGATGCATTCGGAATATTATGAGCTTACAGAAGAGGAAGCCGAAAAAATAAACTCCGCCAAGCTTGGAGGTTTCAAGGTGGTGTCCGTAGGAACCACCAGCACCAGGACGCTTGAAACCATCGGAGACGACAGTGGCCTTGTGAGGGCACAGAAGGGATGGACGGACATTTTCATATTCCCCGGTTACAGGTACAGGGTAATTGACAGCCTCATCACAAACTTCCATCTGCCGGAGTCCACGCTTGTGATGCTGGTAAGCGCGCTGGCAGGAAAAGAAAACATAATGAATGCGTACAATGCTGCCGTAAAGGAAAAATACAGATTTTTCAGTTTCGGAGACGCGATGCTCATAAAATAGATAAGAAGGTGAAACATGTTTAAATTTGAACTGATAAAAGAATCGAAGGAGTGCAAGGCAAGGCTCGGAAAAATACACACAAACCACGGTGACATAGAAACTCCAATATTTATGCCTGTGGGAACCAAGGCGACAGTAAAGGCCATGACTCCTGAAGAGCTTAAGGACCTGGAGGCTCAGATAATACTCGGAAACACGTACCATTTGTACTTAAGGCCCGGCCATGAACTCATAAAGGAAGCCGGCGGTCTTCACAAGTTTATGAACTGGGATAGACCAATACTCACAGACAGCGGCGGATTTCAGGTTTTCAGCCTCGGAAATTTACGAAAAATCAGGGAAGAAGGTGTTGAGTTCCGCTCCCATGTAGATGGTTCAAAACATTTTTTAAGTCCTGAAAAATCCATGGAAATACAAAACTACCTTGGTTCCGACATAATGATGGCATTTGACGAGTGCATTCCATACCCTGCAACTCGTGAATATGTGGAGCATTCCATCAAGAGAACCACCAGATGGGCGAAAAGATGCAAGGAATTTCACGAGAACACGGAAAACCAGGCGCTTTTCGGAATAGTGCAGGGCGGAATGTACGAGGACTTAAGGATAGAGAGCGCCAAGCAGATAACCGACCTGGATTTCCCGGGATACGCAATCGGAGGCTTGAGTGTCGGAGAGCCAAGGGACCTCATGTGTCACGTTATGGACTACACAGTAGACCTGCTGCCAAAGGATAAACCCAGGTATCTGATGGGCGTCGGAAGCCCCGATTACCTGTTTGAAGCCGTTGAAAGAGGCATCGATATGGCTGACTGCGTGCTTCCAACAAGGATGGCCAGACACGGAGCATTCATGACTAGCAGAGGACAGCTCACCATAAAGAACGCCAAGTACAAGCAAGACTTCAAGCCCATAGACGAAAACTGCGGCTGCTACACATGCAGAAACTATTCCAGGGCATACATCAGACATCTTTTCAATGAAAATGAGATTCTGGGAGCAAGGCTTGCATCCATACACAATTTATTTTTCTTGATTAATTTGATGAAAAGTATTAGAATTAGTATAATGGAAGATAATTTCATAAACTTTAAAAGACAGTTTTATGAAAATTATGGATATTAAAACCTAGGAGGAAATATGCCACAAGAATACAGCGGAATTTTAATGATGATCATTTTATTTGCGGTAATGTACTTCATGATGATCAGACCACAGAAAAAGAAAGACAAAGAAATCAAAGCCATGAGAGACAGCCTGTCAAACGGCGATGAAGTAATAACCATCGGAGGAATCCACGGCAAGGTAGTAAAGGTCAATGATGAAGTTGTTACTTTGGAAATGGCTCATGCTAAACAAAGACTGGAATTCTCAAAATGGGCAATCGGAAGCGTTGTTAAAAAAGGAAAAGACAAATCTGAAGCAAAACAGGATGTTGAAGACGCAATCGAAGAGTCAAAAACTGAAGACGAAGACAAATAAAAATACCCAAAAGGGTATTCTTGAAATCAAGGCCGCTTACAGCGGCTTTTTTGTTTGTAGAAAAACATGTCATTTTACAGTTTAAGTATGTTTTTTATCTTCAATGCAATGGATACCTGTTCGATAAATTTAAAATTGTTGTTTTCCAGGTTTAGTATCCTTTTTGCTTTGGAAATCCTGTATCGCACGGTGTTTTCGTGCTGGTTCAGCATAAGTGCTGTCTTTTTGAAATCACCGTCATTTTCAAGATATGATTCTATTGTCTTTATAAGCTCATGCTTGTCGCCGTTTGCTTCCGTTTCAGTAAGCGGTGTAATTATGTCCGAGTAAAAGTCCGTCAATATGTCGGTATCCTTCAGCGGATACAGTATTTTATACAAATTGACGTCTTTATAGTAAACAGCGTTTTGTTCCAATATAAATGATATTTCAAAGGCTAAAAGAGATTGCCTCATGCATATGTTGAAGTCTTCAACTTCTTCAAATATGCTGCTTATGCCCATATGGCAGCCCTCGTATGACGAACTCAGGATTGTTTTGATCTGTCCGAGCATCATGTCCTGGGACGAAAGCCTGTCAAAGTTCAATATAACGAAAAACCCGTTCTTATACTTCACTGTTTCAATTGAATTGATTGCTTTAATGTTAGAAATCAATATCTGTTTTTTTTGATTCGTAATGTCAGGAATCCGTATGTACAGGGAAGCATAATGTTTCTTAAAACTCCTGTTCACATCGGCAGCTGTTTCCATGACTGTTTTCTTGTTTGCGCCGCTGTCCAGAATCTTTTCGATTTTCATTTCGGAAATTGTGTCGGATTTATCTGCAAGTATCATTTCCATGGTTGTCTTAATTATTTCTGCATATGGAATGGCAGGATCGATAAATACCACCGGAAAATTATGTTTGTTGCACAAATCCAGAACCCTTTGAGGCAGCTTACTGATATATTCGGTTATGATTATGCTTCCGGAGCATTTGAATTCGATGTATGCATTGATGAATTGAAAGAGTTTATCATCGTCTTCCTTGACAATGTAAAAACTGTTGATGAACAAATCTCCCTTTTTTATGAGTCCGCTTACATTGATATCTTCCGGAAAAGGGCAGTCTATAAAGCTGATTCTTTCTATTTCATTGTTGAGGCCTTTTGCACCTGCAACAACAACCGAATCCTTGAATAAGTCGGCAGCCAGTAAATTTTGAACAGTTACAGACATTGAAGCACATCCTTTTTGTAGTATTTTTCTATTGTACTATACAAAAAAACATTTTTCCATATGATTTTTAAATTAAATACAAAAAAACGAACCTAATTTTATAAAAATTACAAAGACAGCAAAATTTATTTACTATATAATCAAAATAATATTATTTATAAAAAATGATGCATAATTTACTGCGCTGCAGATGGATGAAGCATCCTGCATGATTTGCGTCTGGGATACAGCATGTTTGAATTACAAGCAGATTAAAGAGATAAAGTGGCATAATACTGGGATTTAAGGTGCAAGTTGTTTGCACTTGAGAAAAAACAAATGCCATATGTACGCGAAATAGAAATGCATAAATAAAAATAGCAGCATTGTATATGCAAACGATACTATGATAACAGGAGGGAAAATGAGAACGTTAAATTTAAGTGAAGTGGAAGACATCCTGGTTGGCTGTACAATTTTGGGAACAGGCGGAGGCGGATCCCTTGATGAAGGTTTGGAAGCTGTTCGAAGAGCCTTTAATAAGGGATATGAATTTAAGCTTTTGGATTTTTCCGAAGTAAGCGATGACAGGTATTACATTAATCCGTACTTTTGCGGAAGCGTATCTCCAAAAGAAGAAAAAAAGGAGCTGTCCAATGAACTTGTAATGGCAGTGGAAGCTTTGGAGGAATACATGGGCTTGAAGTTCGACGGAGTCGTGTCTATTGAGTACGGAGGGGGAAATACGGGACAGGCAATGGCAGCAGCCGCAGAAATGGGAAAATATATCGTGGATTGCGACGCAGCAGGAAGAGCTGTTCCGGAACTGCAGTTTTCCACATACTTTGTAACAGACAGACCAATATATCCGTTTTCCGTGGCAACCAGATTCGGGGATGTGGGCATATTCCCAAGAGTCAGAGACGATTTAAGGGCTGAAGCCTTGTCAAGGTTTATGGCGGTAGGTTCCGAAGGTTCTGTTGGTATGGCGGATCATCCCATTAAAGGAAAACTGCTGAAAGAATCGGTTATCCCCAATGCCTTAAGCTATGCAGGAATGGTTGGAAAAGCACAGAGGGAAGCACTGGAATATGAAAAAAACCCTATAGACGAAATAATTTCTGCAGCCGGCGGAGTGCTGCTTTTTGAAGGAGTTGTAGATGAAGCCCAGTGGGAAAAAAAAGACGGCTTCACAGTGGGCACCATATGCATCGACGGAGCAGACAGATTTGAAGGCGACCGCTTAAAAATATGGTATAAAAATGAAAACATGATTTCATGGAAAAACGATGAGACATATGTTACCTGCCCGGATCTTATTTGTGTTGTTGAAAGCATCAGCGGTTATCCCATAACGAATCCGAACTGCAAGAACGGGGACAAGGTCTCGGTGCTGGGTTTTGAATCTCATGATCTGTGGAAGACCGAAAAGGGGCTAAGTATATTGAACCCCAGGTTTTTTGGATTTGACATGGATTGTAGGTATATAAAAAACATAAAATAATCGGAGGAAAAAATGAGGAGAAAATTAGCTTTAATTTTAGCGCTTATGATGGTTTTAACATCTCTTACCGCATGCGGCAATGGTCAAAGCGAAGCATCCAGTGCAAATAACCCACAGGCGGCTGAACAGATGGATGTGTTGTATTATGCTTACAATTCCATTCCAATACTTAACTGGGATCCCAGCATAGAATTTTCAAACGGAATCATCGTGCTGAATAACATCTATGAACAGCTGTTAAGATTCAATGCGGATACAAAGGAATACGAGAAGGTTCTTGCAACAGACTACAGCAAAAGCGAAGACGGTCTGGTTTGGACATTTAAACTCAGAGAAGGCGTAACGTTTCATGACGGCACACCTTTTAATGCGGAAGCTGTGAAATATTCCGTTGAAAGGACTAAAGAACTGGGACAGGGAGCTGCCTTCATCTGGTCTCCGGTAGAGACAATCAACATATTAGACGATTACACCGTGGAATTCGTTCTGTCATATGCAGCGCCTATGGACGTTATAGCAAGCTGTCCCTATGCAGCTTTCATGATGTCTCCTTCATTGAAAGACAAGCCTGACACATGGTTTGATGGAGGCAATGCCAACGGAACAGGTCCGTACAAACTGCAGGAAAGCAGTATGGGCGATGAAGTAATACTCACGAAGAATGAAACATACTGGAAGGGATGGGACGATGAACACTTCGAAAAGGTAATTGTAAAGAAGGTTTCCGAAACATCTTCCAGAAGACAAATGATCGAATCAGGCGAAGCTGACATCACGGTTGAACTTCCTTCAGAGGATGTGGAGGCGTTAAAGGCAAGCGGAAGCGTTGTTGTGGATGTTAACCCTTCATTCACCAACCTTATGGGATTCTTCAACACCCAGAAAGCTCCATTGAATGATGTGAAGGTAAGAGAGGCTCTCTCATACGCATTTCCTTATGAAGATGTCGTTAAATATGCCATGGGCGGCTATGCAGAGCAGTCATACGGGCCAATACCAGATGGCATGTGGGGACATTCAAAAGATCTGTTCAGGTACAGCTATAATCTGGAAAAAGCAAAACAGCTGCTGACAGAAGCCGGAATAAAAGAAGGGGAATTGAAACTTCTTCTCACTTACATGACAGGTGATGAAGCTGAAAAGAAGATGGCGGAACTTTACAAGGGAGAACTTTCCAAGATAGGTGTTGAGCTTGAAATAAGGGCAATGCCATGGGAAAGCCAGTGGGAAATGGCCATGGGAACAGATCATTCAGCCCAGCAGGACATTTTTGTAATGTACTGGTGGAATGATCTGGCTACACCGTATTCATACCTGTATTCGCTGTTCCACTCGGAAGAATCGACGCTGTACAATCTTGGATATTACAGCAACACACAATTTGACACCATGATTGATGGGGCACAGGAAAAATCAGCAACAAGCATCGATGAAGCAGAAAAGGACTTCATAGAAGCGCAAAAAATTCTACTGGCAGATACACCGGCCATATTCATGTATGACAAAAGCGTTACCTGGATAAAATCACCTTCACTGAAAGGGCACGAAGACAACCCTGCATACCCGTTTGTGGTGTTCTTCTATGACCTGTACAGGGAGAAATAGCAATGGAATAAAATCAAGGGAAGGCATTGCCTTCCCAAAGATTTGGAGGCAGACATTTGAAAAAATATATATTTAAGCGTGTGTTGCTGGGACTGCTGGTTTTAGCCGGAGTTGTCACAATTACGTTTTTTCTCACAAGAGTACTTCCATCCAATCCTGCGGCCCAATGGGTTGGTCCCAGAGCAACAAAGGAACAGATTGAAGCTGCAACCGTGGAACTGGGACTGGACAAACCGCTGCTGGTGCAGTTTCAAAAGTATACGACGGATTTGCTGCACGGAAACCTGGGCGTGTCACTGAGAACGAAGCAGCCTGTTTTAAATGAGCTAAAATCATACATTCCGCCCACACTGGAACTGGTCATCATATCCACCATATTGGCTGTTATGATAGGCATACCGCTGGGGCTTTATTCAGCAAAGAAAAAAGACAAGCTTCTGGACCACTTCTGCAGGTTCTTTTCAGTAGGAGCTGTATCCTTGCCGACCTTCTGGGTGGCGTTGTTTCTGCAGCTTATTTTTTACAGGTGGCTGCAGCTGCTTCCCCTTGGCGGTCAATTGGATGCAAAGCTGAAGCTTTTGTACTCCATTCCTAAATTTACAGGACTGCTTACGGTGGATACGCTCATATCCGGAAACATGAAGCTGTTTTTCGATGCCGCGAAGCACATTGTTCTTCCGGCTGTAACCATCTCGCTGTATCCCATAGGCCTGGTTGCAAGAATGACACGTTCTGCCCTGCTGGAGATTTTAGGCGAAGATTACATTAAGGCAGCAAGATCCTACGGTCTTAAAGAAAACCTTGTTTTGTGGAAGTATGCACTGAAAAACTCTCTGGGAACCACAGCCACCGTGCTTGCCCTGTCCATTGGTTACACGCTGGTAAACACCTTTCTCGTGGAAGCCATATTCAACTGGCCGGGCATAGGCAATTACATTTCTACAGCTGTAATGTCCATGGACTATCCGGCAATAATTGGCGTCACATTATTTTCAGCCTGTTCATACGTGATTTTGAACCTGCTGGCTGATATAATCATAGCCATTGACCCGAGAGTACGGGTATAGGAGGTAAAAATGAACAGTGATGCCAGAATCAAAATAATAAAATCCAAATTAAATCAGCAAAAAATGAATATTTACCTTCTGAAGAAAAATGCACTCACCTGTTTTGCTCTCTATGCGGTTGTCATACTTTCGCTTGTTGCCATCCTGGTACCGGTATTTCTGCCGGAGGATGTCCATGTAAACCAGGATGCAAATCCTGCTGAAAAGCTGATGCCTCCATCCATGGAACATCCATTCGGCACGGATGAACTGGGCAGGGATATCTTCAAGAGGGTGGCGCTGGGAACGAGAATATCATTGAGAACCGCAGTGCTTGCCGTCGGTGTAGCCATATTGATAGGAGTTCCCATAGGAGCCGTGGCTGGTTATTTCGGAGGAATTGCAGATGAACTGCTCATGAGGGTTACTGACATATTCCTGGGTTTTCCTTCTCTTTTGCTGGCCATAGTCATATCAGCATTTTTAGGACCAAACCTCAACAACGCCACACTTGCAATTGCCCTGTCATGGTGGCCCTGGTACACGCGAATAGTGAGGGGGCAGGCGGTGTCGCTTAAGGAAAGGCAGTTTGTCAAGGCTTCACAGGCTCTTGGCGCTCCTTCAGGAAGCATAATAATAAAGCATATTGTACCAAACTGCATTGCTCCCATTATTGTGCAGGCGTCCATGGATATAGGCGGAGTAATACTTACCATAGCTTCTTTAAGCTTTTTAGGGCTTGGGGCTCAGGCTCCCACACCTGAATGGGGCCTCATGGTAAGCACAAGCCGAAACTACTTTCTGAATGCGTGGTGGTACAGCATATTTCCAGGACTTGCAATATTTTTTACTGTTCTCATATTCAACCTGCTCGGTGACGGCCTTCGTGAAATCCTCGATCCGAGAACTAGAAGGAATTAGGAGGTGAGAAGATGGAACATAATGAAAAACCATTTCTTCATATAAAAGACCTGAAGGTGAATTTTAAAGGACTGGAAGGAACAAAGACCGTACTGGACATTGATGAGATAAAAATCAACAAGGGTGAAGCATTCGGAATTATTGGAGAAAGCGGAACCGGTAAAACCGTATTGGCTCTTTCCATACTCAAGCTTCTTGAAACACCTCCGGGAGAAATAGCCGGAGGGGAAATACTGCTTGACGGAGATGATTTGCTTAAAAAAACTTCAAAACAAATGGAAAAGGAAGTAAGGGGAAAGAAAATATCCATGATATTTCAAGATCCCATGTCTACATTGAACCCTGTTTATTCTGTAGGAGACCAGCTTAGAAACGTAATCATGAAAAATCAGGGTATGAACAGAAGGGATGCAGGTAACAAAGCCGTCGAAATGCTTAAGCTTGTGGATCTTCCCGATGCTGAACGGGCCATGGAAAAATATCCCCACGAACTTTCAGGAGGGCAGAGGCAGCGCGTCATAATAGCTCTGGCTTTAAGCTGCGGTGCTGAATTCATTATAGCTGACGAACCCACCAGAAACCTTGATGTCACCATACAGGCTGGAATTTTAAAACTTATAAAAGAACTTCAGACAACCCTTAATGTTACTGTATTATTCATAGCCAACAATCCCGGGCTTATTTCATCCACCTGCGACAATGCTGCCGTACTTTACAAGGGCTCAATCGTTGAACAGGGCAGCACAAAGGAGGTACTGAGAAACCCGAAACATCCGTACACCTTTGCTTTGCTGAATTCAATACCAAAGAGCAAGAAGGACAGGATAAAAATTAGCAAGACAGTCCATGTAGCTGAAGAAGACTCTGAAGGGTCATGCATTTATTACAGCAGCTGCAGTAAGAAACAAGAAGGGTGCAGAAGTATGCAGGAAGACATTTGGATAAGTGAAAAACACAGCGTCAAATGCTGCCTTGCCTTGGAGAATGCAAAAAAGGAGAGTATTTATGAGTGAAAATATATTGGAAATAAAAGATTTAAAGAAGTACTTTCCTGTAAAAGATCTAAAGGGTGCCTTTGTAAAGGCAGTTGACGGTGTATCGCTTAATCTTGCCAAGGGTGAAGTCCTGGGACTTGTGGGAGAATCAGGCTGCGGAAAATCAACGCTGGTGAACACGGTGCTTAACCTGACAAAGCCTACGGAAGGCGAAGTTATTTTTGATGGTAAAAGCATGTTTGCACTGAACAAAAAAGATATGAGGGAAACAAGAAAAAACATTCAGATAGTGTTTCAGGATCCGTTTTGGTCTCTTAATCCCAGGATGCTTGTAAAGGATGTCATTGGGGAACCATTGAGCGTTCAGACAAAGCTTAACAGTATCGAAATACTGGCGAAGGTGGAAGAGCTGCTGGAAATGGTTGGTCTCCCCAGGGAAGGGGCATACAAGTATCCCCATGAATTCAGCGGCGGGCAGAGGCAGAGAATTGCAATTGCCAGAGCCCTGTCCCTCATGCCAAAGCTTGTGGTGCTGGATGAACCTACATCCTCTATAGATGTCATATCCCAGGCTCAAATTTTAAGCCTGATTGATGAGCTGAAGGAAAAATTCAACCTGACCTACATTGTTATTTCACACGACTTAAGCGTTGTGAGCTACATGTCGGATAAAATCGCCGTTATGTACCTGGGGAAGCTTGTTGAATACGGCGAGACGGATTTGATATTCAACAATCCTAAACATCCATACACGGAAGCCTTGTTTGCAGCCATTCCTGATATCAATACTGAAAGTGTTGAACAGATCAAGACACTTGAAGGAAACATCCCAAGCTCAATAAATCCTCCTTCAGGATGCAGGTTTCACACCCGCTGTCCATACGCTTTTGACGAGTGCGCGAAATGCGAGCCTGAACTGGTCAGATGTCATGACGGAAGGCTCATTGCATGTCACCGGAATGTAAAGATTTAAAAAATACGTTTAACGGAAAGTATGACTGATATTTACGATAATAAGGAGAATAAAATGACGAAATTATTGGAGTTTGAACTGCAAAATGCAGCGGACCGGTTAATAAGAGAAATGCTGAAGGTTAAAAACGGAGAAACAGTTGTGATTACAGCTGATACATGTTCCAACGAAGCCGTTGTTAACGCTACTGCAGCAAGTGTTTATGCAGCAGGAGGAAAACCCATGGTCATAACCACTGCCACACCGAGTGGAGTGGGAAAGGCCGCAGACAAGGACCTTCCTGTGGAGGCTCTCGGAGCAGCCTTAAGCTTTACGGATGTATGGATTGAATACAACAAGCAGTGGCTTTTATATTCCACGCCATTTGAAAGTGCTTTTAACAACAACAAAAAAATCAGGTATATCAACCTGGTTGAAATGAATCCTGATTTGATGATAAGAAACATCGGAAACATAGATATTGGACAGCTGGCTGAATTCATGTGCAAATTCGAGATCATGAACAAGGCTGCGAAAACCTACAGAGTAACCACAACCGCAGGAACAAATCTTACTTTCGAAACTAATCCATTACACCTGGTTTGCAATGACTGCGGAGATGCTTCAAAACCCGGTATGAACATGATGCCGGGACAGCTGAACATTGTGCCTGAGTTTGATACGGTTCAGGGAACCATCGTCTTTGACGGTTCACTGGTGCCGCCCTTCAGGCTGTTGGATGCTCCTGTCAAGCTGACAATTGAAAACAGCAAAATTGTGAAGGTTGAAGGAGGCATTCAGGCAGAACAGTTCAGCGATTGGCTTAACAGCTTTGGAGATCCCAACATGTTTAAGCTGGCTCATATGGCTTACGGCTTAAATCCGGGAGCAAAACTGACCGGCGACATAGTAGAGGATGAAAGGGTATGGGGATGCGTTGAATGGGGTATAGGATATGTGAGCCCCATAGATGCACCGCCTGCAGGGCAGGATGCCAAATCACACTGCGACGGCATTTGTCTTAACGCATCTGTTTGGCTTGATGATGTGCAGGTTCTGGACAGAGGTAAATTCGTCCACCCGGAACTTAAAGCTTACGAAGATAAAATTTTCAAAAGGCAGGCATAACATGAGAATACTTACTAAACAAGACTTGCACGATATTCTTCTCGGTGCTGCCATCGTTGGCACCGGAGGAGGAGGAAGCCTCACGGAAGGGCTTAAGCTTGTGGACAAGACTTTTGATGAAGGTTATGAATTTAAACTGGCAGAGACCGATGAAATTCCCGACGAGGCCCTAATAGGCAGCCCGTACACCTGCGGTTCCATAGGAATTCTTTCTGATGAGCAGCAGAAAAAATATGATTCACTGCCTAAAATCAAGGAAGCCAAGGAGGTTATGGCTGTAAAGGTGCTTGAACAATACCTGGGAAATGAATTTTACGGCGTGATTGCAACAGAGCTTGGGGGAGGAAACACGGCAGCTGCACTGAATGTGGCTGCCAGACTCGGGAAACCCATAATAGATGCAGACCCTGCCGGAAGAAGCGTTCCGTGTCTGCAGCATTCAACCTTGGTTTTAAACCAGGTTCCCATCACACCCATGGGGCTTGCAAACCAGTTCGGTGACAGCATGATAATTTCAAGCGTTGCCAATGACGACAGGGCAGAGGTGCTGGCACGGCAGACGGCTGTGGCAAGTTTCAATTCCGTGGGGGTGGTGGATCATCCCGGCTATTGGAAGGATTTAAAAAATTCATTGATACAAAACACAATAACATATTGCCTGGAAATCGGAAAAACTGCCAGAATCGCCAACGAAGAAGGCAGAAACTTCGCTTACGATGTGTCGGAAAAATTTGATGGATTCGTTATTTTTGAAGGAGAAATCGATGAAGCCGACTGGGAAGACAGAGACGGTTTTACTTACGGAAATCTGTATATCAAGGGAGAAGACAAGTATCAGGGGCAGGATTTGCGTATATGGTTCCAGAACGAATACATAATGTCATGGAAAAACGGCCAGGTTTTTGCAACCGTACCGGACTCCATAAACATCTATGTGAAGGATGAAAAGCTGCCTTTGATAAATCCCAATGCCAGAGAAGGCATGAAGGTTACGGTATTTGTGCTTAAAGCCTTCGACCAGTGGAGAACAGAAAAGGCCATAGACATATTCGGACCAAGATTTTTCGGATACGACATGGACTACAGAAAAATAGAAGACATAGTATAGAAAAAGGGGCTTTGCACTGCGATTTGACGCTAATGCAAAGCTCTTTTTTGTTATTTCAATTCCAGTGGCTAAACCTTTGTCTATGGTATCTTCATATTATAAACTAAGTTGATTTTTCGTAACTTTCTTTAAAAGAACAATCACCTCGTGGGACAGGAGCGGAACCATGGATATGAGAACAAGGTTAAACCACTCGTCCAGTGAAAGCCTGACGGTTTCAAACACAACCGTCAGAAACGGAATCTCCGTAACGGCTATCTGAAGCATGAGACCAACTGCAAAGGCTCCCAGCATTGCTTTGTTTTCAAGGTGGTTCATCCTGAAAAGGCTCTTGTCGTAGTTTCGCATGCCTATGGCGTGGAAGAGCTGGGATACTCCTAGAGTGGTGAAAGCATAGGTCTGAGCGTGCATGAGTATGTCAGGGTCCCTAAGCATAAGCTTTATTCCTTCCAGTGTAACCTCCCGGCCGGCATCAGCCAGGTGAATGACCGGTGACCATATGAAGGCTCCCAGAGTGATGGCTGCAATCATGAAGCCGTTGTAAACCGTAAACAGCAGTCCGCCGTTGGCAAAAAGGCTTTCGCCGGGGTCCCTTGGCTTAGCTTTCATTATGTCTGAGTCCTTGGGATCCACTCCCAGGGCAAGGCCCGGCAGAGAGTCTGTGATAAGGTTGATCCACAGTATGTGTATGGACTGCAAGGGGGAAGCCAGTCCTGCGGCTATTGCCGTGAACATGGATATTACTTCGCCGAAGTTTGAGGATAGAAGGAACAGCACTGTCTTTTTGATGTTCTGGTAGATTCCTCTTCCTTCTGCCACCGCTTTTTCGATAGTGGAGAAATTATCGTCCGTAAGAACCATGTCAGCGGCACCCTTGGCTACGTCTGTTCCGGTTATTCCCATGGCCACACCTATATCGGCTGACTTTAACGACGGTGCGTCGTTTACGCCGTCTCCGGTCATGGACACAATTCTGCCGTTTGCCTTGAATGCCTTTACAATCATGACCTTGTGCTCCGGCGAAACACGGGCAAAGACTCTAAGATTTTCCACCATTTTATTAAGCTGTTCCTGCGATAATTCATTAAGCTCATGCCCTGTTATGCACTGGGATTCATCATCAGCAATCCCCAGGTCCCTGGCTATGGCAAGAGCGGTATCCTTGTGGTCGCCTGTTATCATAACAGTTGTTATGCCTGCATCTTTAAATTCGCTTACGGAATTCTTTGCCTCAGGACGGGGAGGGTCAATCATGCCCACAAGTCCTACAAAAGTGAGATTTTCTTCGCTGGCTGAATCATCACCTTCCTTAAATCCAAGTGCCAGTACCCTGAGAGATTTTTTTGCCATTTTGGCAGCGGCTTCTGTTATTTCTTTTTTGTGGCTGTCTTCTATGGCCGAAATTTTTCCAAGAATCAGTATGCTGCTGCACCTGTTTAAGAGTATGTCCATGGCTCCCTTCGTGTAGCTTACAACCCTGCCGTCTTTTTCCCTGTGTACGGTCGTCATGAGCTTTCTTGAAGAATCAAAGGCAAGCTCATTTATGCGGGGCATTTCCTGCTCAAGTGTTTCCCTTGACAAGTTCATGGCAGCGCCCATATCAATGAGGGCAAGCTCCGTGGGGTCACCGGTTCTCACTCCGCCCTTTGCGCTGGCGTCATTGCATAGCACAAAGCCGTTTACGAAGACTTTATTCTGGTCATATGAGATATCCAGGACGTCCTGTTCGGTTTTATCGTAATAGACCTCGGTAACGGTCATCTTATTCTGGGTTAATGTTCCTGTCTTGTCAGAACACACGATGCTTACAGCTCCCAGTGTTTCGACGGCAGGAAGCTTTCTCACTATTGTGTTAACCTTGACCATCCTTGTTACTCCCAAAGCCAGCACTATGGTTACAACGGCTGTGAGACCTTCCGGTATTGCAGCAACCGCAAGGGATATGGCAGTTATGAGCATCTCTATCATGTCTCTTCCCTGAAGCACGGCTATTCCAAACATGGCGGCAACAATCACTATTGCAGACAGACCAAGAACCTTTCCAAGGTCGTTGAGCCTTTTTTGAAGCGGAGTGAGCTCCTCTGCAGTTTCGTTGATCATAGCTGCAATTTTTCCTATTTCCGTATCCATTCCCGTGTATACTACAACGCCTTCACCTCTTCCATAGGCTACGCTGGTGGATGAAAAGGCCATGTTTATTCTGTCGCCTATGCCTGTTTCTTCATCAGCAACAAAATCAGCGTCCTTGTCAACAGGCACCGATTCTCCCGTCAAAGCTGACTCTTCGATTTTCAGGTTGAACGATTGTGTCAGCCTCAGATCTGCAGGTATTATCCTGCCTGCCTCAAGCAGCACAATGTCTCCCTTAACAAGCTCTCTGGCCGGGATTTCCATGGTCTTGCCGCCGCGCCTCACCGTGGCAGTGGGGCTTGAAAGGTTTTTCAATGCCAGTAGAGCGGCCTCGGCCTTTGATTCCTGAACCATTCCGATTACTGCGTTTATGAAAACCACAAGCAATATGATTACAGCATCCGTCACCTCATCAAGCATCACTGATATGGCTGCTGCGGCAAAAAGGATGTAAATCATGGTATCCTTAAGCTGGGTTAAAAACATCTGCAGCTTTGTCTTTGGTTTTTTCTCAACCAGTGAATTGGGTCCTTCCTTTTCAAGCCTTGCTGAAGCTTCCTGAGTACTTAATCCTTCATCGTATGCAGTGCCAAGTTCCAGACATACGTCTGCTGCTTTTTTTCGATAATACATAATTTTCTCTCCTTGAAATATATTTGTATCTTAACGAAAAAAAAGACTTTCAGCGCACCTTTTTTGTCAAGATACACTAAAAGTCTGGTTACCTGTGTTGCAATCAGATTTCCAGCCAGAATATTTCTATCCATGATGTTGACTGGAAATTTAAAACTACTCCCCTTTAGTAAAATGAATTCTACCAAAACATCAAAGAATTGTCAATGGTTTTTGATGTTCTTTTTTAGCGATTCATGAATAGTATTAAATAGAACGAGAAATGGAGGTTAATATGAATATAGGAAGGTTGCTGAGATATTCTCTTTACCTGATAATACTTTTGCTTTTAGTTTTCTTGCTGCTGACTTTGTACATGTACTTTTTCTCATCTAATCCGACAGCTGAAATTGCATATACAATATCAATTCCGGTGTGTATTTTCATTGTAGCGCTTCTTTACTCAAGGAGTACAGGGGAAAGAGGTCTTCTCAGAGGAATAGAGCTATGGATAGTGTATTTTGCCCTTGTGCTGCTTATGAAGGTTGCTTTTAACTTTACACAGGAAATAAATATTCTGCACAACATGCTCTACCTGCCGGCATCAATCCTTGGAGGGGTGCTGGGGGTGAACATGAAACAGAAGTCTGTTGGAAAATAGGCATTTTTGAATTGCTTAAAAAATATAAAAAAATGCTTTTAAATAATCTCCAAAAATGCTATAATTTATAAAGCTTATAAGGAGGTTCATTATGGTACATATAAAAACTTTAAACAACACTAAGTTAACAGATAATATGAGCGCAAAAGGATGCGGAGAATGCCAAACTTCATGTCAGTCTGCATGTAAAACTTCTTGCACAGTTGGAAATCAAAAGTGCGAGAACAAATAATGGTAGTGGCTTAGCCACTACTTTTTATATTATGAGCGGAGTTGCGGAGCAACTTTTTTATGTTAAGGAATAAACGGAGGAAACAATGATACACATTTTTAAAATGGACGATATGCACTTTGCGCTGGATACCAGCAGCGGACTGGTGCACGTGGTCGATGAAGTAATATTTGAACTTTTGACAGACGAAAATTTCAAAAATGAAGATAAAGTAAATGAAATAAAGAACAGGTTCGGAAAAGAGACTGTTGAAGAAGCGGTCCACGAAATAAACTATCTCATAGTGAACAAAATGCTCTATTCTGATGATGCAAACGCCGTGAACAAGATTAAGCCTGCAATAAAGGCAATGTGTCTTAACATGACCCATGACTGCAACCTGAGGTGCGAATACTGCTTCGCTTCCCAGGGAAGCTACAACGGAGCAAGAAGCTACATGAGCTTTGAAACCGGCAAGAAAGCTTTCGACTATCTAGTTAAAAGTTCAGGCAACAGGGTAAATCTGGAGGTGGATTTCTTCGGAGGAGAGCCTCTCATGAACTTCGACACCATAAAAAGGCTGGTGGAGTACGCCAGAAGCCTTGAAAAGGAACACAACAAGCATTTCAGGTTCACAGCAACCACTAACGGAGTGCTGCTTGACGACGAAAAGATAGATTATCTCAATGAAAACATGGACAATGTGGTCCTGAGCATCGACGGCAGAAAAGAGACCAACGACCACATGCGAAAGACAGTAAACCAAAAGGGAAGCTACGACGTCATAACTGAAAATTTCAAGAAATTCGTTTCAAAAAGAATGGACAAGGATTACTTTGCCAGAGGCACATATACTGCCTTCAACCTGGACTTTTCAGAAGACGTTAAACATATAAGAGATCTGGGCTTCGACAAGATATCCGTTGAGCCGGTTGTTGCAAAACCGGAAGAAAAGTACGCCCTTAAGGAAGAACACATAGAGACTCTCAAGGCTGAGTATGAGAAGCTGGCAAGGCTGTACCTGGAGTCATATCCTCAAAAAGAAAAGAAATTCCAGTTCTTCCACTTCAACATAGAGCTTGACGGCGGACCGTGCATATACAAAAGAAGCATCGGCTGCGGTGCCGGAACTGAATATGTTGCCGTTACTCCTGAGGGAGAACTGTATCCTTGCCACCAGTTTGTGGGACAGGAAGAATTCATCATCGGAAACGTGGATGAAGGAATAACAAATGAAAAAGTGACTGATATGTTCAAAAACGTGTCTGTAAACGAGAAACCAGTTTGCAGAGAATGCTGGGCGAAATATTACTGCAGCGGCGGATGCCACGCCAACGCTTACAACTTCAACAAGGACTTTAAGATACCATACAGTGTTGGATGCGAGCTTGAGAAAAAAAGGATAGAATGTTCAATCTTTATTAAGGCAAAGCTTGCAGGCTCAGAAATATAGGTTTAAAACCAAAAAACAGTGGTAAATATACAGTAAGGTATAGTATAATATAGGTGCTTCCGGGAAAGACTACTAGGTTTGTTAGCAATCTAAAACGGATACAATAATTTTTACATGGAGAGGAGAGTTACTATGCAAATTGGTTTTATTTTAATATTGGTGATTGCAATTTTTGTTGCAATTTTTGCAATTCAAAACGGCACACCCGTGCCTGTTGATTTATTCCTTGCCCGTTATGAAATGCCTCTGGCTTTGATCATGATGGCGTGCCTTATTATTGGAGCAGTAATGGTGCTGATTCTGGGTACCTCAAGACAGTTTAAGAAAAGAGCGGAAAACAAAGAAATCAAGAACAAGCTGAAGACATTTGAGAATGATAAGCTTCAGTTTGAAAACAGCATCAAGGCAATGGAAACAGAAATACAGACACTTAAGGACAATAATGCCTCACTCATTGCAAAGTCAACTGAACTTGAGGAAAAGCTAAAACTTAAGGAAGATAAAGTTGCTCTTCTTACAAAGCAGCTCGAAGAAAAAGAGGCTGCAAATATTCACGAAGGTGCTGATTCAGATTCAAATGATGAAAAAAGTGAAGCTTAAGGTCAATGAACACGAACAGGCAGAGATTAAGGAAATTAGCAGCAGATTCAACCTTTCGGACATATCTTCAAACATACTCCTGAACAGAAAATTAAGAACATCTGATGAAATAGAGCAGTTTCTGGACCCGGACTTCAGATATTTCGAAGCAGCTGAGAACTACAAGGACCTGGAAAAGGGCTGCCAAAGAATCATTGACGCAATAAATAACAACGAAAAAATACTGGTCTACGGCGATTATGACGTGGACGGCATAACATCCATAAGTCAGTTCATGATAATTTTGTCCATGGCGGGAGCGGATGCAGAGTACTACGTTCCCGAAAGGGAAAGCGAAGGATACGGAATAAGCACGGACTTTGTGAGAAGCCTGGAAAACAACGAAATACAGGCAGGACTGATTATCACAGTGGACTGCGGAATTGCTGAGGTTGAAAAGGTAGCTGAAATAAACAGCTTCGGCAAGGATGTCATAATCCTGGACCACCATCAGTGCAAGGAAACAATACCAGAGGCATTTGCCGTCATAAATCCCAAACAAGAAGATTGTCCGTCGAAAAACAAACAGTTGTGTGCGTCCGGACTGTCTTTTAAATTTTTGAGGCATTTAAACCGCACCCTCAATGTACAGGATGTGGAGAATGTGCTGCTGGAACTGGCGTGTCTAGGCACAATTGCAGACATTGTAGACCTCATCGGCGACAACAGGATAATTGCAAAAAACGGCCTGAGGAAAATCAACAACACGAAGATAATCGGACTAAAAAAGCTAATAGAGGTTTCAGGCATAGACTGCAAGGAGATTGAGTCCTACCACATAGGATTTATTATTGCTCCGCGAATCAATGCCGCAGGCAGGATGGATTCGGCAAGAAAGGCAATAGAACTCATGCTCACCAAGGATGAAGACAGAGCAGAAGAGCTTGCATGGGAGCTTGAGAATCTGAATGTTCTGAGAAAAAGCACAGAGCAGGAAATATTCGACGAAGCAGTAAAGAAAATCGAGACGGATTTTCTCTACAAGAAAAACGTCATAGTTGTCTATGGTGAAAACTGGCACGAGGGAGTGCTTGGAATAGTTGCGTCGAAGCTGACTGAAAAATACGAGCGCCCCAGCGTTGTAATTTCCGTCAAGGACGGCATCGGCAAGGGCTCTGCCAGAAGCCTGGATTATCTGGACATATTCGAGGCGTTTAAGGCTTCGGATTGCGACCTGGTAAAGTACGGCGGACACAAGCTTGCAGCAGGTCTGACAATTTTGGAAAAGAACATCTGTGCCTTTGCAAATTCCCTAAACAGTTACATTCAAAGCGTTAATTTAAGCGAAAGCTGCTACAGGGAAATCGAATCGGATGCTGTTCTTAGGATTTCAGATGTCAGCTTCTGCCTTTATGAAGAGATCAGCAGGTTTGAGCCTTTCGGCGCAGGAAATCCTAAGCCTGTTCTGGCCTTGGAAAATGTAAATCTCAAGAATATAAGAAAAGTAGGAAAGAACGGCAACCACCTGAGCTTTGTTCTGACCGACGAGGCAATGGAAGTTCCTGTAATAGGATTCGGAAAGATAAACATACTTGAAAAGATTCTCACAAGACCTCAATCCTATGCGGTGAGTCTGAGCATCAACGAGTTCAACGGCAGGAAAAGCATGCAGCTTGTGCTGCAGAATGTTGAAGAAAGAGAAGAGCTTGATTACAAGATTGACGATGAAAAGGTAAGAATGCTGAACTCAATAATCAACAAGACAAAGTCGAAAATAATCAAAACGGATATATTCATGCTCGTTGATAAGTTCAACAGGCTGTATAACACAAAAATTACCGCTGATGAGATAATATGTATATTGAAAAAGGCCAATAATATACAATATGCCCTGAAGGATGACATGTTGTACATTAAAAAATAAATTTGGAGGAATCATGGACTTAAAAGAAAAGATTCGAGTTATCGATGGTTTTCCGGTGGACGGAATTAGCTTTAAGGATATCACAACGCTTCTGAAGGATGCCGGAGCATTGAATGAGTGCATAAATCAAATGGCTGACCGTTTCAAGGGTCAGCAGGTTGACATAATTGTGGGACCTGAGTCAAGAGGTTTTATATTTGCCACACCACTGGCATACCTAATGAAGACAGGATTCGTTCCCGTGAGAAAGCCGGGAAAACTTCCTGCTGAAACCATAAGTTATGAGTATTCGCTGGAGTATGGCATGGATTCTTTGGAAATTCACAAGGATTCAATCCTACCCGGTCAAAAGGTTCTTATTGTGGATGACCTTCTGGCTACTGGCGGAACGATGTTTGCTGCTGCCAAGCTGGTGGAAAAGCTGGGCGGAGAAGTTGTTGGACTTGGATTTCTCATAGAACTTGAAGATTTGAACGGAAGAGAAAAACTTTCTGATTACAAAGTCGAATCCTTGGTAAAATACAACTAAGTACAATTAAGAATTAATAATTAAGAATTAAGAATTAATTATTGGAATTTTGCGGAGCAAAATTCCTTCCATAATTCTTCACTCTTCATTCTTAATTCTTAATTAAAAGTGAGGTGAGTACAATGTTGGAAAATATCATAAATCTTATTGAATCATACAATCCCAACGCTGATGTGAGCGTTGTGGCAAAGGCATACAACTATGCGGAAATGGCTCATTCAAACGCACAGAAGAGATTTTCGGGCGAGAGGTACTTTATTCACCCGTACAATGTTGCGCTCATTTTGGCTGACCTGCATGTTGATGTTCAGACAATAGCAGCCGGACTTCTGCACGATGTGGTTGAAGACACGGGAATTACCTATGACGATATAAAGAGGGAATTCGGTGAAGAAATTGCAAACATGGTTGACGGCGTAACCAAACTGAGCAAGGTCAAGTACAGAAACAAGGAAGAACGTCAGGCGGAATCTCTAAGGAAGATGATAATCGCCATGTCCAAGGACATACGCGTTGTAATCATAAAGCTTGCTGACCGTCTACACAACATAAGGACGCTTCAGTACATGCCGGATGAAAAGCAGTATCAGAAGGCCATGGAGACCATAGAAATTTATGCTCCCATCGCAAACCGTCTCGGTATTGCGTCCATTAAGTGGGAGCTTGAAGACCTGAGTCTCAAGTACATAGATCCCGAAGGATACGAGGACCTGGTACAAAAGGTTCAGCAAAAAAGCGAGCAGAGAAGAGACTATATATCACATATTATTCAGGTGATGTCTGAAAAGCTCAATGAAGCAGACATTCATGCCGATATAAAGGGCAGGCCCAAGAGCCTTTACAGCATCTACAAGAAGATGTACTTTAAAAACAGGTCCTTTGAGCAGATTTACGACCTTATTGCCGTGAGAATCATAGTAGACAGCATTAAGGACTGCTACGGAGCGCTGGGAACCGTTCACACCCTGTGGAAACCGGTTCCTGGCAGATTCAAGGACTACATAGCAATGCCTAAACCCAACATGTACCAGTCGCTGCACACTACGGTAATCGGTCCTGCAGGAGAACCCTTTGAAATTCAGATAAGAACACTGGAAATGCACAGGACTGCTGAATACGGTATCGCTGCCCATTGGAAGTACAAAGAAGGCATTGACGAGCAGACAAATTACGAAGAAAAGCTCAACTGGCTTAGGCAGATGCTGGAGTGGCAGCAGGAAACAAACGATCCTCAGGAGTTTATGGAATCATTGAAGATTGATTTGTACTCGGACGAGGTCTTTGTGTTCACTCCCAAGGGGGAGGTTGTAAACTTGCCCATAGGAGCCACGCCCATAGACTTTGCATACAGGGTGCACAGTGCCGTCGGTAACAAGTGCGTCGGAGCAAAGGTGAACGGTAGAATTGTTCCTCTGGACACAAAGCTTAAGACTGGAGATCAGATTGAGGTACTCACATCCCAGTCCAGTGCCGGTCCCAGCAGGGACTGGCTGAAAATTGCGGCATCAAGCGAGGCAAAGGCTAAAATAAGGAAGTTCTTCAAGGAAAGAGACAAGGACTTCAACATGGAAAAGGGCAAGGAGCTTGTTGAAAGGGAAATCAAGAAGCAGGGCTTTCAGGTGTCTGATTTGATGAAGGATGACTGGCTGAAGTTCGTTGCCGACAAATACAGCATGTTCACTGCGAACAATCTTTTTGCCGCCGTTGGAAACGGAGGCATAACCGAGAACCAGATAGTGAACAGGCTGAAGCTGATATATGCCGAAAAGAACAAGGATAAGATAGAGCTTGAAAAAATAGAAAATCTTGAAAAGGCAGCAAGCTTTTCAAGAGCTCCTGCAAGGGTTGAAAAGCATGCCTCAGGTGTTATAATCAAGGGAATAGACAACGTCAAGGTGCGTTTTTCAAAATGCTGCAACCCTGTTCCGGGCGATGCCATAGTGGGATATATCACAAGAGGAAGAGGAGTTTCGGTGCACAGGGCTGACTGCACGAACATACACGACCTGACAGACACTGAGGACCAAAGATTCATTGAGGTTGAGTGGGATTACGGCAAGCAAGCCACATTCATCAGCGAACTTCAGATAAAGGCGCTGGACAGACCAAAGCTTCTGCAGGATTTGACCAGCTTGTATGCGGAGGCAAAGCTCAATGCAGTTTCCCTCAACCTTAGAATTACAAAAGATAAAATAGCCATAGTAGACATAGGCTTTGAAATAAACGAAACAAAACAGATTGAAGATCTCATCAAGAAAATTAAAAAACTTGACGGAGTTCTCGATGTTTACAGAAACAAAAAATAAAACTACAACCGGATAAGCAGGTGATTAATTGAGAGCTGTTGTACAGCGTGTGAAGCGCGCGGAAGTAACGGTTGATGATGCTGTTATCGGCAGCATCGGCCATGGAATAATGCTTTTGCTCGGCGTTGAGGAAGACGACGGGGAAAAGGACCTGGATTACATGTGTGACAAGGTTCCGAACCTCAGGATTTTTGAGGATGAGAACGGGAAGATGAATAAAAGCCTTACTGATGTGGGAGGAAGACTGCTGGTGGTTTCGCAGTTCACGCTGCTTGGAGACGCCAGAAAGGGCAGAAGGCCCAGTTTCATTCAGGCGGCTGCGCCTGATAAGGCAATACCCATGTATGAAAAATTCATCAGCAGCATGAAAGGTTTAAACATAGATACGCAAACAGGCGAATTCGGCGCCGACATGCAGGTTGCGCTTGTAAATGACGGACCTGTGACAATATTGCTTGACAGCAAAAAAACATTTTAGGAGGAAATTATGATATTTGAAGCAATGACAGTTGGTTCTTACTTTTCTAACTGCTACATTGTTGCAAGCGAAAACACAAAGGAAGCTGCAATAATAGACCCCGGAGCGGATTTTAACAAAATAGACGAAAAGATCATTGAGCTTGGGCTTAAGCCAAAGATGGTAATTTTGACCCATGCTCACGGAGATCACATATGTGCTGTTACAGACCTTAAGGAAAAGTACGATGTGAAGGTGTACATCCACGAAGAGGATGCAACAGCGCTTGCTGACAGCAAAATAAACTTCTCAAAGGTTCTTTTTGGAAAGGATATTTCCATTGAAGCAGACGGAAAGCTTAAAGACGGCGATGTGCTCACACTTGACGACCTTAAGTTTGAAATAATTCACACCCCAGGCCACACCAAAGGAGGAATATGCATCAAAGTCGGCAATATAATGATGACAGGGGATACTCTGTTCAACAATTCAATCGGAAGAACAGATTTTCCGGGAGGCTCTTACGATGAGATCATCGATTCCATCCAGGAAAAAATATTCTGCCATGACGATGATATTATAATTTATCCGGGACACAACTCTCCTTCAACCATCAAATCGGAAAAGCTATATAACCCGTTTGTCAATTAAGGGGAAGAGATGAAATTTTATTTGTCGGGGCATTACTTTGACTATGAATCAAGGAATGCCCTGCGGATTTTTGACCTAAATGTTGTATGTGAAATTGAAAAGCTTGAAGATGCTAAATTCATGAGTTTTGACAGTGAGTATACCCTCTGTTCAAACCTCGAAGAACAAGAAGGAACCTTCACAAGCACGGCCAGCCTTTTCAGGGGAAAAAAGCTGCTGTTCAGCTCAGCCGTAAGCAGCCGTGATATTCTTCTTGAAACGGAAGACGAGAAAAAAATGAAGAAGGTCCTTGTGGAAAAGGCAATTCACAGCGTTCTGAAAAGACATTACAATGCTGTGCCCGACTACGGAATTCTTACGGGTGTAAGGGTTGTGAAAATACTTCTTTACGCCAGGCAGAACAAGCGTACAAACGGTGAAATAAACAGGATTCTGATGGACACATACGAGGTAACAGAGGAAAAAACAAAGCTCTTGTGGGACATATTACACGCAGAGGAAAAGTACGTGGACCCGGAAAAAAACAAGAACAGCTACAACCTGTACATCGGCATACCATTTTGCCCCACAAAGTGCGTGTACTGTTCATTCACATCATTTGTACATTTCAGGGAGAACACTTTAGAAAGTTACCTTGACACCCTGATCTTTGAAATCCAAAGTACCATCCAAATGGCAATTGAAAAAGGTCTTAAGCTTCACACCATCTACGTAGGGGGAGGAACTCCGTCAGTTCTAAGTGAAAAACAGATTGACAGACTTTTTGACTGCCTTAGGAAATTCTACAACCTGTCAGATATTGAGGAAATCACTTTTGAAGCCGGCAGACCGGACACAATTACTCCTGTTAAGCTGGATTGTCTTAAGAAAAACGGTGTGACGCGCATAAGCATCAACCCTCAGACAATGAATGAAGAGACCCTTAAGTCCATGGGAAGGCTCCATAAGCCCTCAGACATCCTTGAAGCATACAAAGCAGCAAGAATTGCAGGCTTTGATATCAATATGGATATGATTCTCGGACTTCCCGGGGAGACGAAGGAAGATGTCAAAAACACCATAACCGAAATAGTCAAGCTCATGCCTGAAAATATTACCGTTCATTCGCTGGCATACAAGAAAAAGTCAGAGCTCACCAAGGAAAGCACTAAGCTTGACAAGGACTACGACCTAATAAAACACATGCATGACGAAGTGATGGAAGCATGCCGGGGCAAAGGCTACAAGCCATACTACATGTACAGACAGAAAAACATAAAGGGAAATTCGGAAAACGTGGGATATGCTCTGCACGGCAAGGAAAGCATATACAACATGGTGATAATAGAGGAACTTGAAACAATACTGGCCTGCGGCATAGGCGCATCCAGCAAAATTATGCTTGAAAGCAACAGACACGAACCTGTAAGAAACTTTAAGAGCATAGAGGAATACCTGGGCCGTATTGATGAGATAATTGAAAAGAAAAGAAATTTATTGAGTTGAAAACGGAGGATTGAATGAAAAAAGTAACCATGTTCTACCTGGAAAACTGTCCACACTGCAGGAGGGCTTTCAAGATGGTGGAGGAGCTCAAGGCTCAGAATCCCGGATATGAAATCATAGATTTTGAATTCATAGAGGAATCCAAGAATGTTCAGGCTGCCAGCGCCCATGACTACTACTATGTGCCGGCGTTTTTCGTAGGCGGACGAAAGATTCATGAAGGTGTTCCATCCATGGAAAAGATTGAAGAGGTTTTAAAGGCTGCCATGTAACAGCCTGACTGATTGTTATATTAAAATGCTAGTTTAAACTAATCTTAAAATGAATGTTGGTCATAAGCCTTGTCAAAAAAATAAAAGGTCTTATGACCTTTTTATTTCTCTGTGTTTTCATCGTTCTCAATTTCTTCTGAGACATTTTTCTTTCTGAATCTGTTAACAATTTTCATTTCCTTGAAGTGGGTTGCGCGCTTGGAGTCGGATTCTATTTCCCAGTGTATTATAAGAGTAAGCGCTGCTCTTAAGATTACTATGGAAGCAAGTATAATGAGTTCGTCGATTGTCCTTATAATAAGGGTTTTTAAAATCTCCGCGCCAAGCTTGAATTCCAGTGCCATCGCCAATGACTGGGAAAATTCTATCTTTACTGTTTCGTCGGAAAAATTGAAGTAGCGCAGCAAGTATTTCACAAATGCCCTGAGAGCTGAATAGATAATAATAAATAATCCGATCAATTCCAAAACATGAGCGATGTTAGGGGCTAGTATTGAAATTAAATGTTCTAGCATGAGTTCCTCCGTTTTTTAAGAAAATATTACCTAACTATTATAATTCATTTTGTCGTTTCTGTCAAAGGTGAGTTCTCGTAATAACGCTATTGTAAAATATTTCATGTTTTACTCATATATTGTCCTTTTATTTATATAAATAAACAAAGGGGTGATATGTTGATATATATAAAAAAAAGAAAACTTGCCGCAGTGCTTAGCTGCTTGCTGCTTTTTGCATGGGTTATAGTTTATGAGACAGCCGACAACTTTTCCGTTTCCGTTTCCGCTGGAATCTCCAACTGGGGGCTTAAGTTCAACCAGGAAGGGCAGGCCCCTGTAGGCAATGAAACGGCAGATTACCTTAAAAAATACAATGCATACTACGTGGGAGATACTGATGAAAAGATAATTTACCTGACATTTGATGCAGGATACGAAAATGGATATACAAAGGACATACTTGACATACTGAAAAAACACAATGTTAAGGCTGCCTTCTTCCTTGTGGGACACTATTTGGAAAAAGAACCTGAAATTGTTAGGCGGATGATAGAGGAAGGTCACACAGTAGGGAACCACACCTACAGCCATCCTGACATGTCAATGATATCAGATGTGGAAAGCTTCAAGAAGGAGCTTAATTCACTGGAGGAATTGTACAAACAGATAACCGGTCAGGATATGCCCAGGTACTACAGGCCTCCTCAGGGCAAGTTCAATGAGGATAACCTGAAGCTTGCCAATGAGCTGGGATACAAGACTATATTCTGGAGCCTAGCATATGCTGACTGGTCAAATGACAAGCAGCCCACGAAGGAAATGGCCTTCTCAAAGCTCATACCCCGCATCCATCCGGGAGCCGTGGTGCTTTTGCACAGCACCTCAAAGACCAACTGCGAAATATTGGATGAACTTCTCACAAAGTATGAGGAGCTTGGATATACCTTCAAGACTCTTGACGAACTTGTAAAAGAACAATGAGGAATTGCGCCCGTGCGCAATTCCAACAAATAATTTTTCATTCTAATTAAATGATTGTATTTTTGTTATGTCAAGCATTTTTAAAAATGTCCCCAAAATTTTAAATATAAGCACCGGATAAATTCTGGTGCTTTGTTGTAATAAAAAATATGTGAAGATAGCATAAGCAGTAATTTATGTACATTAATTAAATCTTAGAAAAATAATTTCTAAAATTAATCAAACAGAATTGTGCTCTTTTTAAGCTACACTATCTCGACGATGTTTTTGATTTTTGCAATACCGATCAAAAGAAGCTTGTCTCCAAGGATGATTCATAGGCGGAATATAGCGTTTTTTAGGTTTAGATGGTGCTTCAACTAAATCAAAGTTTTTAGATGAAGGAGCATGATTTGGAACAAGGTCTAAAGCATGTACATTATTACCTACACAGAAGTACATTTCGCCATTGAAAGCTTGAATAACCATTCCAGAAGTTCCTTTGTGATAATGAACTGGAAGTCCATTTATATATAATTTTGTTTTGGACAAAATCAAATGTGATATATAAGACATTATCACAAATCAATCAGAATATTATCGGCAAATATTGGATATATATTGACAATTTTTACAAACTGGAATATAATCAATACAGAATACATTCGGCGAATAAATTCTGTTTAAAATACTAAAAAGGAGCGTGCGTTATGGAAAAAAAATACTTGATTATTTGCGGTAAGCTGTTTGACGGAAAACGCGAAGAATTACTAAGTAACATGGAAATTTTGGTAGAAGGAAAGCATATCAAAGCTGTAGGTAAGAACCTTAGCCGTCCAGAGTCTGTCGAGATTATTGATTTATCTCACTTAACCGTTACACCAGGTATGATAGATGCGCATGTGCATTCGGACATGTTGGATTGGACTCAGTTTGCATCTCATTTTGATCACTCATCGGAATGGTTTACGCTGGCACATCTGCATACGGCACAGAGATCTCTGGAGAGAGGATTTACTACTTTAAGAACATTCAACTCAGGTGTAAAAGGGTTCGGATTAATTGACGTAAAGAAAATGATAAATGCTGGGTATTTTCCCGGCTCCAGGCTGGTAGTTGCAGGGCATATGCTGGGCTCAACCGGTAGCCATGCAGACATAACGCAAAGATTAGCAGGCAATCCGGTACTGTCGGACGCTGCAACGGCTACAGGTATAGGAAATGGAGCTGAGTTTTTTAGAGAGGCCGTTCGAAGAGAAGTTAAATATGGAAGCGACTTTATAAAAATAATGCTATCCGGAGGTTTTTTTACTCCAAATGACTCACCGGTAGACCAGCAATTATCGGACGATGAGCTGTCCGCCATAATCGGCACAGCCTGTGGCTTAAGAAAACCCGTTACAGCACATGTTTACCATCCGCCTTTGATGCAGAAGCTTATCAAGTTCGGTATCACAGGTATGGAGCACGCTTCCATGATGGATGAGGAGACCGCTGAAATGGTAGAGAAAGCGGGAATCTATGTAGTGCCGACATTCCTGCCATATGACGAGATAATCAGGCTGGATGAAGCAAACTTGGCCAAAAAGTCTCCGGAATTTCAGGCAAAATTAAGGGAATACAGTGATCGGTTGGCTTCCGGAAGAAAAGTAATTATCAACAGTAATATAAAATTAGGTTATGGTACGGATCTGGTAGTAGTTCATCAGTGCTATGAGAGTTGGCGTGAGTATGATTCATGGATGAAGAGCGGTATGGATCCATTTAGGGCTCTAAAAGCAGCTACGTCTGTAAATGCTGAAATATTAGAATTAAGCAATTACATAGGTTCAATAGAGCCTGGTAAATATGCAGATCTGGCAGCGTGGCCAAAGGATCTGCTAAAAGAAAGTAATGCTCTTTCAGAATGTGCGTTCGTAATGAAAGAGGGAAAGGTATACCCGGCTTTGCACGGTGTAAACAATTAGTAAGGAGGCATGATGATATGAAAGATATGGCGATAGCAAACGGAGGCACATTATGGTTTTTATGTGCTCTAGTCATTGTAGCTGTTATAATTCAGACTATTGTTTTTATGAAAAAAGGTTGGGCAGAAGCCATTGCACTTGGCGTTCCCAAAGAGCAGCTAAAAAAGACAGTAACAGCCAGCATAAGTGTTTCAATACTACCAAGTATCCCTATTATTCTTATTCTATTTGCCATGCTTCCTATAATGGGGGTACCGATTCCATGGCTAAGACTAACAGTTATCGGTTCTGCTGGATATGAGATGCTGGCGGCCAGTATGGGTGTGGCAGCAACGGGGCAGAAATTTGCAGCAGGATCATTTTCAAAAGAAGCCTTTGGAGCAGCTATTTGGGTCATGTCTATTGGAGGATCAGTAGCTACGCTCGTAACACTTTGTATTTTGAGACCCATTACATTAGCTTACGACAAATTTAAAGCATCTAATATTAAATTGATAACAATAATTGGCCTTTGCTGTTTAACCGGCGTTTTGGGTTCTGTTACTGCTGATTATGGTACAAGATCTGTAATGGGAGGCATAGTTATCAGTATAAGTGCGATAAGTGCGTTTGTCTTGATAACGATAGCTAAAAAGTTTCCCAAGCTTAAATGGCTGAATGATTTCTATTTGGCTTTAAGCATGATAATCGCTATGGCCGGAGCCATTATCATTTCTTGAGATAGTCCAGCGGTAAGATGTCAATAGCCAAACTGGAAAAACAGGGCGTGCCAGACCAACGGATTTTTACTCCGTTGGAGGTATGTATAGTCGATTGGTTTTCAGCATAGTAAAAACCAAACGGACTAGTTTTCTGTCAGTCAATGCGAGTGCTCTCTTAAGAGTTGTCTTGAGTGTCTCACGGTACTTAAGTTCATAGAAGCGTTAAACTCGGTATCATGCATTCTCACCTTGTTTGCAGCTTCCATGAAGTAGTATCTTAGATACCGGTTCCCGGAAGCGATCAAATGGGTATTGTCCGCAGTGTATTTGCCGGATTGGTATTTACTCCAGCAGATGCCTGCAAATTTAGCCAAAGCAGCTTGATTTTTAAACCTATTGATATCCCCGATTTCAGCAATGATACCGGCAGCATAAACAAGGCCGGTCCCCTTAACAGAAGTAAGCGTGTTGGGAACGGCTTTCATTTGCTCTTCAATGGACATGTAAGCAATCTCGTCAGCAGAAAGGAACTCCTCAACAACGGCAGGGGAAGTGGTACCGAATTTGTCCGAGAAGACATACTCGTGAGCCAGAGAAGAGAAATTCAAGAACAGGTGGTTTAAAAAATGGTTTTTCTCCCTTGTAAGGTTACGGGCAGTATAGTAACGCGCACGGGTGAGTTTTTTTGAAAGCGTTTACCTGTTTGGTGTTAAGGATATGGATGTGAGGCTCAAAGCAACCAACGTTATCACGGGAACTAACATCGATGCCTACCATAAGAGAGGAGAACATAAGGATCACCTCATTCCGAGTGGGATATGAGGCACATTGACTTTACCATATGCCCGCAGCTCTGCATGGTACCCGACTGCAAAGGGGTACAGGATACAAACAGATAAGCACCCAGTGATACGAAGCTGACGCCAGACCAGGGGGACAGACTAAAAAGGCAGTAGACAATGTTACACACGCAAATGGAAAGGTAAAGATATATGCCATTTTCAAGGAGCAGGGCCGATAAAGGTGTGGCGGCCGCTTACTTCTGCGAAGTAAGCCTCTGGAGAGGCCTTCGAAGAGCCTTTGAAGTTATGGTTCTAAACAAAACTTCATAGTTTTGAAATTCTATGAAAGCTATTGAAAGATAAAAGATCATTTATTAAGATAGGAGGGTTACTATGGATAATTCAAATAACAAATCAAACCTTTTTAACAACTGGGTTCATAAGTTTGGCTTGATAAGCGGTTTTACCATATTATTATTGATGCTTGCCGTACCGGTTATCAGCTGTACCCTATACAATATGTGGCCAAATTTAAGGAGCCTGATTCCTTCATTTATATCGGTTGCTATGCTAATGCTCCCCTTTTGTATTGCAGAATGTATCGCTTATCCACCTATAATCGGTTCCGGTGCAGTCTATATGGCTTATATTACCGGCAATACAACCGCATTGAAGATGCCGTGTGCTATCAGTGCACTTAAAATTGCCGGTGTAAAACAGGGAACGGTGGAATCTGACGCAGTTTCTTTGGTAGCAGTGGGAACATCAACATTAACCGTTACTATTGTAATTATCATAGGCATGCTGCTTTCCACCCAATTGGCACCTATTTTAAACTCACCTGTATTAAAGCCGGGATTCAACAATTTACTCCCTTCCATTTTTGGTGCGTTAGCAGTAGGATCGATAATGGGGAAAGTAAAATATTTTATTACGCCATTTATAGTAGCGCTTTTCTTTGCAAAATTCACACACATTTCTTCTGCATATTATATGCTTATCGCAATAGTTGCTTCTGCTGTTATCGGCAGCATTCTTCATTCAAAAGAAGCCGCTAGTAATGGAACTATAGCACAATAATAGCTCAGCTGCAAAGAAATCGAGTAGGAGGGAAAGTTGAATAACTTTCCCGACCTCTCACACCACCATGCATACCGTTCGGTACATGGCGGTTCAACCGCATAAGTACAGAGACTCGTACCTGTCAAGGATGCTTAGTATCCGGCCTGTGTGAGTCTTTTGTTTGTAATTGTGTGTGAGAATACCGCTTCCGGCAACCGCCCAGTAGCCTTTGCGCTTGTTCCCGTTTCGATAGGCTTGCCAATCCGGCATGCCCAGCCCCCTCAGGTTCTTCACGCGTGTTTTGGGCTTCTAGCTTTTGGGCTTTGACTTGTCTTGTAGCCTTACCCTCATTCGCAACCTGATGAGATTTCTGTTCGTCAGGCCAGAGATTTGCATTCACCCTTCTCCAGATTCCACCTCACGACGGACACCCTTGGTGTCGGCTGTATCCTTCCCGCTACCGGGCGGATTAGGGACTTTCACCCTTTAGAACGAGAGCTCCCCGGGCGCATAAGAAATAAAAAGACTTGTATTTCCTTTACGAAAGAAAACAAGTCTTTTTTTCCCTATTATATTACTGTTCTTTATTTTTTAAAATGCCAAACAAGAATAAGTCGATAATAGAAGAACACATCACTTCGATATTATATGAATTTCTATTTACGCACCAGTCAACCACAATCCCTCGAATTAAAATGGTTATATAGTCCAATACATCCTTTGCAGCCAGGTTATCCTGAATGAGATCTTCTTCTTTGCCTTTGTTTATAAGATATTCCATAATTTTAAAATATTTTCTTTCATGATTCACCATCATGATTCTAGTTTCTTCATCCCTAATGAAATACGAATAAGAGACCCTTGCAAATTCTTGACCGCCACTGCATATCTGCTTAACTATATAAATCATGACTGCTTTAATTTTTTCTATAGCATTTAAATGACTGAATTTCGGATCTGTCAGAATCTTGTTAAAAAACTCGGTATACTTATTATCCAATACTTGCATGCTAAATATCATTATTTCATCTTTACTTTTAAAATGATAATAAAAACCGCCTATAGATGACTTCGCCCGTTCGGCAATTTCTTCAACTGTCGTATTATAGTAGCCTTTTTCTTGAAAAAGCTCTATAGCGCAATCTTTAATCCGTTCTTTTGTATTCTGCGCTTGAATTTGTCTTTTATAGCTTTTCTTTTGCATATTTATCCTATAGTTCCTTTCCCTTTTTTATATACTAAGCATACCATAAAGGGGCTACGTACACTGGAATATCCAATACAAAACCGGAGGTATCCGGATACTTTGCCGACTAGCTTGATTGTGCTTTTCGGAAACATAAAAATTATGATGTAACCTGCCACATTTGCGGACATGAATTCCATAGCAACTGGGACAAATTTCAGTCTCACAGCTTGGAGAATATTTTATATCGTCTGCATGCACGTATTCTCCTCACAATCCACATTCTATCATATCATAATTCCTCCTGCAAGTTTAATTTAATCTGTTGTGCTAGCTTTTGAATTACCAAAACTTGCGAATGAAAAACTCCAGCACATTATGTAACCTATCATTAGTCACCAAAAAAATGATAGGGGGGTAACAAAATATGCTGGAGTCTGATAGAACTTATTCTATTAGACCTGTGCAGTAAATTCTGGTGCTTTGTTGTAATAAAAAATTTGTGAAGATAGCATAAGCAGTAATTTATGTACATTAATTAAATCTTAGAAAAATAATTTCTAAAATTAATCAAACAGAATTGTGCTCTTTTTAAGCTACACTATCTCGACGATGTTTTTGATTTTTGCAATACCGATCAAAAGAAGCTTGTCTCCAAGGATGATTCATAGGCGGAATATAGCGTTTTTTAGGTTTAGATGGTGCTTCAACTAAATCAAAGTTTTTAGATGAAGGAGCATGATTTGGAACAAGGTCTAAAGCATGTACATTATTACCTACACAGAAGTACATTTCGCCATTGAAAGCTTGAATAACCATTCCAGAAGTTCCTTTGTGATAATGAACTGGAAGTCCATTTATATATAATTTTGTTTTGGACAAATCAAATGTGATATATAAGACATTATCACAAATCAATCAGATTCTAATTAAATGATTGTATTTTTGTTATTGACAAAAATACGGTGTTGTGTTAGTTTTATTGTAAACAGATTGCGTGGGGAAGAGTAATCATAAAGAAATAATCAAAGCAAGACAGGGACGATGGAAGCCTGTTATTAACTTGTGATGAATGACACCCCTATGGAGCAATACCTAATTGAGAGGGACTATCAATGTAGTCCAAGTAGGGTGGCAACGCGGGTTATACTCGTCCCTAGAGGGATGGGTTATTTTTTTTGATAAAAGCATGTAGAGGAGACAAATTATGGAAACAATGGGAACACTCAGAAGAACAAATATGTGCGGCGAGCTGAACAAACAGGACATCGGCAGTGAAGTTGTGCTCATGGGCTGGGTTCAGAAAAGAAGAAGCCTCGGAGGCTTGATATTTGCCGATTTAAGAGACATCACAGGATTGATTCAGGTTGTTTTTGACACTGATGTCAGCAAGGAAGCATTTGAAAAAGCTGAAAGCCTGAGAAGCGAATTTGTTATTGCTGTGAAGGGAGATATCAGGGAAAGGGAATCAAAAAATCCTGATATGGCAACCGGCGAAATCGAAGTTTACGCAAAGGAACTCAAGATTTTGGACACAGCAGAAACTCCTCCCATCTATATAAAGGATAACGACGATGTTTCCGAACAAATGCGTCTTAAGTACAGATACCTTGATTTAAGAAAGCCTCAGATGCAGAAGAACCTTCTGACCAGAAGCAAGACGTCCAAGGTTGTAAGGGAATTTTTATACGATAACGGCTTCAACGAAATAGAAACGCCATTTTTAGCTAAGCCAACACCTGAAGGAGCAAGAGACTATTTGGTTCCAAGCAGGGTGAATCCGGGAAGTTTCTACGCCCTTCCTCAGTCGCCACAGCTTTACAAACAGCTTCTGATGGTTTCAGGCATGAACAGATACTTCCAGATTGTCAGATGCTTCAGGGACGAGGACTTAAGAGCCAACAGACAGCCTGAGTTCACTCAGGTGGATATTGAAATGTCATTTGTTGACGTGGAAGATGTAATAAGCATCAATGAAAAGCTCATTGCAAAAATATTCAAGGAAATAAAGAATGTAGACATTGAGCTTCCTATTAAAAGAATGCCATACCAGGTAGCCATGGACAAATACGGCTGCGACAAGCCGGACCTTCGATTTGGATACGAACTTGTGAACATCACTGATATTTTTGAAAACACCGAGTTCAATGCGTTCAAGTCAACATATGAGGAAGGCGGACTCATCAAGTGCGTTAAAATAGACGGCTCTTCCGAAGAATTCTCCAAGAAGGGAATATCCAAGCTTGAAAAATTCGTTAAGACATACGGAGCAAAGGGACTGGCATGGCTAAAATATGAAAACGGCACACTGGAATCTCCTATAGCTAAATTCCTCTCTCAGGAAGAAATAGAAAAACTCATGGGCAGGCTTGATATTAAGGAGCGCGACATTGCTTTCATACTTGCGGACAAGGAATCGGTTGTCAATACCGCCCTTGGAGCTCTACGAATAGAAATAGCCCGCGACAAGAATCTAATAGATGAAAATAAATTTGAACTGGTTTGGATAACAGACTTCCCGCTTTTCGAATACAGCGAGGAAGAAGACAGATATGTGGCCAAGCACCACCCGTTCACGGCTCCCGTTGATGAAGATATAGACAAGATAGAGACAAATCCGGGAGAAGTAAGAGCAAAGGCCTACGACATAGTAATAAACGGAGATGAAATAGGCGGAGGCAGCATTCGTATAACAAACAGAAATCTGCAGAACAGGATGTTCAAAGCTCTCGGCTTCACGGAAGAGGAAGCCCTGGACAAATTCGGCTACCTGCTTGAAGCTTTCAAATACGGTGTTCCGCCTCACGGAGGAATTGCATACGGTCTGGATCGTTTCATGATGCTTCTGACCGAAAGCGACAACATAAGAGACGTAATTGCATTCCCGAAAACTCAGAGCGCTTCGTGCCTGATGACAGACTCTCCCAGCGGAGTGTCTGAAAAACAGCTTAAGGAGCTTGAAATTCAGGTAGCCCAGCAACAATAAAGAAAGGAAGTAACAATGGACCAGGTAGGAAAAATTGAAAAGATAAACGGCAACAAGGCAACCATATCGGTGAAGAGGGTGACAGCCTGCGGAGACAACTGTAAGAGCTGCGGCTCCTCATGCAAGGTCAACAGCGTTATTGTTGAATCAGACATAGACGGAGATTATGAAGTCGGAGACTATGTTGAGATAACAACTGAAAATGAAGTCATGTTCAAACACATACTCATTCTTTATGGTATTCCCTTCGCAGTTATGATGGTAGCCATATTTCTTGTTCAGCTCTTAGTCAGCGGCCCGGGCAAGGATGTCATTTCTGCAGTAAGCGCCATTGCATCGTTGGTTGTTTCGTTTTTTATACTGAAAGCTTACGATAAAAATGAAATGAAGAAAAATGTTCTTAAATTTACTGTGGGTAAGAAACTTTAGAATTGCAGGCTAAAATGAATATATTTGAAATGCAGTACGAAAATTCCATCAAGAAGAAAGGGCCTCTTGCACAGCGCATGAGGCCTGTGACCCTTGACACCTTCGTTGGCCAGGAGCACATCATAGGTGAAGGAAAGATTCTCAGAAGGGCCATCAAGGCTGACAAGCTGTCCTCCGCCATATTCTACGGACCTCCGGGAACAGGCAAGACGACACTGGCCAGGATTATCGCCGAAAATACCAACAACAATTTCACAACTCTCAACGCGGTAACAAGCGGCGTAAAGGACATCAAGGAAAAGATAAGCTATGCAGTGGATGAACTGGGCATGTACAACAAGAGAACCATATTGTTCATCGACGAAATCCACCGCTTCAATAAGGCTCAGCAGGATGCCTTGCTTCCTTATGTGGAAAACGGCACAATAATACTAATAGGCGCCACAACAGAGAACCCGTACTTCGAGGTGAACCCGGCTCTCATTTCCCGTTCACTGGTTTTTGAATTCAAGAAAATCACAGACGACGATATTGCAAAGGTAGTCAGAAAAGCTGTAACTGACATGGAAGACGGATACGGCTCAAAAAACGTGGAATTGACCGAAGAAGCATTAAAACACATTGTGGGCAACTCCAACGGAGACATAAGAAAGGCTCTTAGCGCTCTGGAACTGGGTGTTGAAACAACACCGGAATCAGAAGGCAGGATACTCATTGATATTTCCGTTGCCCAGGAATGCATACAGAAGAAAAAGATTGAATATGATAAGAATGGCGACAGTCATTACGATACAATTTCGGCATTCATAAAGAGTATGAGAGGCTCCGACCCGGACGCAGCTGTTTTCTGGCTTGCAAAGATGATAAAGGGTGGAGAAGACCCAAAATTCATAGCAAGACGAATAATCATCTGTGCATCTGAGGACGTGGGCAATGCCGATCCCAGGGCCCTTGAGGTTGCGGTGAATGCCTTCAAGGCAGTTGAGATAATCGGATTTCCGGAAGGGCGTATAATCCTAGCTCAGGCTGTAATTTACGTAGCATGCGCTCCCAAGAGCAACGCATCGTATCTGGCTATTGACAGAGCCATGGAAGCCGTGGAGAAAAACTCCCTGGAAGTTCCGCTTCACCTTAAGGACGGGCATTACAGCGGTGCCCAGAAGCTAGGCAGGGGTATGAGCTACAAGTACCCTCACGACTACGACAAGTTTTACGTGAAGCAGAATTACCTGCCGGAATCATTGATAAATCCGGGATTCTATCAGCCGAAGGAATCCGGTTATGAAGGCAAAATCAAAAAGTTTTTGGAATACCTTAGACAGTAAAGGGGGGACTTTATGAATCACAAACTGTTTGGCAAGGATATAACTGATGCGGATATTGCAGAATCACTAAAAAACAAGATTGCGTTCAGCCAGTACGACAAAGAACTTGAGTACGACATTTCCGTGGATTTTTTCAACCAGGACCTCCAGGATGAGGTGTTGAACGACAATGTATCCTTTGAAATCAAAAGGAAGCATTACATTTTTATTAAGGCAGTAAGGGACCTTTTTGAACTAAACAACATTAAAATAAACAAGTTTTATCTGATGGGAACGGTGCTGGGTCTGGACAAGGGCGAAATTGCCCTGTCGGTTTTAAAATCATCAAGCACAAAAAAAAGCAACATAGTCTGGCCATGCAAGGAAATTTTCATTTTTGAGGACAGCAAGAACAAACTGGACGACATGCTTTACAACAACCAGATATCCGAAGAGGACTATGAATCCAATCTTGAATATCTGAAGGATGAACTCAGCATTTACGACAATGAAGACGAGCACGGCTACATTAACTAAGGGAGGAAATATGAAAGCGTACGATCTTATTAACAAGGTTGAGCTTGAGGTCACAACTAAGGACCTTATCGACCTGATGACTGAAAAAAACAGGCAGGTGGACTTGATTCTCCACGAGAAAAAAACAGATGAAGACGGATATCTCACATGGGATGCAGAACATTGGACAACAGTGGATTCCAAGAGATTCATGAGATGCTATTCACTGGGAGAAAGACAGCTTCGAGATTATACTTCCCACAACATTTACGACCTCAGAAATGACTTTAAACCTGAGGAAGCAAAGGAAATACAAATAAACTAACATACATTGCGAAAAACCGCTTCGGCGGTTTTTTTTGTCTGTGCGTTCTCTTCATGTAACCTTATGTTCGTTTGTTAATAAAATGATGTAAGGCCAATAAAGGAGGAACACTATGGAAACTTATATCATTACCTTTAAGCACGGCAATTACGCTGTGGCCACTTACAACAAGCTCATTGGCTATGGCATTAAAAATATAAGGCTCTCCCAGACGCCTTTCAGCATCAGAAGCGAATGCGACATGTGCATCAAGGCATTTGGAAAGGACGCGCTGAATGCGGTTCTCAGGGAAGGCTCCCTCAGGAATTCCATCGATAATGCATACAGCGCGGTAAACATCAACGGTTCTTATATTTACAAGCTTATTCATTAAGAGATCAAACAAAGCATTCGTGCTTTGTTTTTTATTGCATAATAATATTTTTGCAATTAATGTTGACAATATTACTAGGGTATATTATAATAGCTTATACCCTACAAAAATAGTAGGAATTATTGAGAGGAGAACAGTATGATTTTATCAACAAAGGGCAGATATGGACTTAAAGCAGTATTTGAACTTGCTCTGAACTATGGTTTGGGACCTGTTTCTCTGAAAAAAATATCAGATAAGTATGATATATCGGAAAGCTATCTGGAACAGCTTTTTGCTAAACTTAGAAAAGACGGTTATATTGAAACTGTAAGGGGACCCCAGGGCGGATACATGCTGGCGAAAAAACCGCAGGAGATTACCGTTGGTATGATTTTAAGAGCGCTGGAAGGCGAAATGACCACTTCACAGTGCATAAGCAAGGATGTGTGTTCCAGGGAATCAATTTGCGCTACAAGAGTTATATTCGAAAAAATAGAAAACAGCATAAACAATGTTATCGACAATATAACTTTGGCTGATATGTACGAGGAACAAAAAAATATTTTTACGGAGGAATAAGATGAGCAGGAAAATATATCTTGACAACGCTGCAACAACAAGGGTTAAAAAAGAAGTAGTAGATGAAATGTACAAATATTTCGATGAGTTTTACGGCAATCCTTCAAGCTCACTGTATGAACTGGGAAGAAAGTCCAGAGAAGCCGTTGAAAATTCAAGGAAGAAAGTGGCAGATTTTTTGAATGCGGACGAAAAGGAAATTTACTTTACAGCCGGCGGTTCTGAATCAGACAACTGGGCAATAAAAGGTACGGCATTCGCCAACAAGAACAAGGGCAATCATATAATCACCACAAAAATTGAGCATCATGCAGTGCTTCATACATGCGAATACCTGGAGAAATTTGGATTTGAGACTACATACCTTGACGTAGACAGGTACGGAATGATCGACCTTGAACAGCTCAAGGAAGCAATCAGACCCGAGACCATATTGATTTCAATCATGTATGCAAACAATGAAATAGGGACAATACAGCCCATAGAGCAAATAGGCGAAATTGCCCACGAGCACGGGATAATATTCCACACTGACGCGGTGCAGGCTCTTGGAAGCGTTAAAATAGACGTTAAGAAACAAAACATAGATTTACTGTCCATGTCTGCTCATAAGATCGGCGGTCCAAAGGGTGTAGGCGGAATGTACATCAAAAAGGGAATAAAGATTGACAACTTCATTCACGGAGGCGGACAGGAAAGAGGCAAAAGAGCCGGAACGGAAGGCGTTCAAAACATCGTGGGATTCGGCAAGGCTGTGGAGCTGGCAAGCACCAACTTTGATGCTCACGTTAATAGACTTGCACAGCTGAGAGACAGACTCATTGACGGCATCAGGAAGAACATTCCGGAAGTTGTGTTAAACGGTCATCCTACCATGAGGCTTCCAAACAACGTAAACTTCTCATACAAGTACGTTGAGGGAGAATCCATACTTCTTCTTTTGGATATGGAAGGAATATCAGCATCAAGCGGTTCCGCCTGTACATCAGGTTCCCTTGATCCTTCGCACGTACTTCTGGCTACAGGACTTGATCACGGAACAGCACACGGTTCAATACGCTTCACGGTCAGCGAGGAACTGACAGAGGAAGAAATAGATTTCACTGTTGAAACAATGAAAAACATCATATCGAGACTTAGAGCAATGTCTCCAATTAAAAACGACGAAGACCTGAAAAAAGGCAACAACTAAAAACTATCAGAAAATATCGGAGGAAATTATGTATACAGAAACAGTCATGGACCATTTCAGAAATCCAAGAAACGTAGGTTCCATAGAAAACGCAGACGGAGTGGGCCAGGTCGGCAATCCTAAATGCGGAGATATAATGAAAATTTACCTGAAGATTAATGACGAAATTATAGAGGACGTCAAGTTTGAAACTTTCGGCTGCGGGTCAGCTATAGCATCATCAAGCATGGCAACGGAGCTAATTAAGGGGAAAAGCATTCAGGAAGCCGTAGACCTTACAAACAAGGCTGTCATTGAAGCTCTGGGAGGACTTCCTCCGGTAAAGGTTCACTGTTCAGTACTTGCAGAGCAGGCTGTGAAATCTGCGCTGTACGATTATTCACAGAAAACAGGCAAGGTCATCAAAGGTTTGGAAAATTACACACCGGAAGATGATGAAGACATCCACTGTCACTAAAATAAATCAGGATAAATAGCGGAGGTGTGACTTCCGCTTTTTTATATCATAGGAAAGACCTCTTTCCTATGATATAAAAAACGAGGACTAAATTGCTTAAGCTGTGGAAAAATGGAAATATAGTTGACAATATTGGAAAGAATACATTATAATTTCTTAATAGAGTAAACGTATGAGAAATGGAGGAAACATGGATACATTAGATAGATTTTCCATAAACAATATCAGGAAAGAATATTTGAACTTTTTCAAAAGCAAGGGGCATTTGACCGAGCAGAGCTTTTCGCTTATTCCGAAAAATGACAAGAGTTTGCTGCTCATCGGTGCCGGTATGGCGCCTCTTAAGAAGTACTTCACAGGTGCCGAAACTCCACCTTCCAAGAGAATGGCAACATGCCAGAAATGCGTTAGAACCGGAGACATAGACAATGTTGGACTCACAGCCAGACACCTGACATTTTTTGAAATGCTGGGAAATTTCTCTTTTGGAGATTATTTCAAGAACGAAGCAATTGCCTGGGCGTGGGAGCTTTTGACGGATGTATTGAAAATAGATGCCAACAGACTTTGGGTTACAGTGTACCTGGATGATGATGAAGCAGCCGAAATATGGCATACTAAGGTAGGCATACCCATGGAAAGGATAGTGAGACTTGGCAAGGACGACAACTTCTGGGAACTTGAAGTGGGACCCAGCGGACCATGCTCTGAAATTTACTACGACACAGGAGCAGACAGAGGCTGCGGCTCGCCTGACTGCAAACCGGGCTGCGACTGCAACCGATACATAGAAATCTGGAATCTGGTTTTCACTCAGTTTGACAAGGATGAACAAGGAGTGTACCACCCTCTTCCAAATCCCAACATAGATACAGGAATGGGGCTTGAAAGGGTTGCTTCGGTTCTTCAGGGAAAACCAACCGTGTTTGATGTGGAACCGCTCTTTTCAATTGTGAAGAAGGTACAGGAAATATCAGGCGTCGTTTACGGCGAAAACAATAAGAAAGACACTTCCATGAAAATAATCTGCGACCATTCAAGGGCAGCTACGTTTATGATAGGTGACGGCGTCATACCATCAAACGAAGGAAGAGGCTACGTTTTAAGACGACTTATAAGAAGAGCCATCCGTCAGGGAAAATCTCTTGGTATACAATCAGACTTTTTGACAAAGACTGTAAAGGTGGTTATAGACGGATGGAAGGAAGCATATCCATACCTGGCTGAAAAGGAAAGCTACATACTTAAGGTTGTTCAGCTGGAAGAAGAAAAATTCAAGACTACAATCGATCAGGGTCTGGAACTTCTCATGAAAGAAATAGAAGCCATGAAGGAATCAGGCAAGAACGTGTTCGATGGAAGCGTGGCATTCAGACTCTATGACACTTACGGGTTCCCTTCAGAACTCACTGAAGAAATAGTAATCGAAAACGGTTTTGAGTTTGACAAGAATGAGTTTAAATCCATCATGGACCAGCACAGACAGATGGCCAGGGAAGCAAGAAGCAAGACCGGAAGCTCAGGCTGGAAAGACCAGGACTTTAACATAGACGCAGAAAATACCGTGTTCACGGGTTATGAGAAACTTGCGGATACAGCTGAGGTAACTGCCATCGTTGTAGACGGCGAGCAGTCTAACACCATTTCAGAAGGGCAGTCAGGCTTCATTGTACTGGATAAAACTCCTTTCTATGCAGAAAGCGGCGGACAGACCGGTGACAGCGGAATATTCAGCGCCGATGAAATGGAAGCCTTGGTTTCGGACACAAGGAAGTTCAATAAGAGCATATTCCTTCATGAAACAACAGTAACCAGGGGAAGCATATCCGTTGGAGACAGGATTGCTGCCCAGGTCGATGCTGACCATAGAAAGAACACTGCAAAGAACCACACATGCACGCACATTCTGCACAAAGTGCTGAAGGAAATGCTGGGAGACCATGTAAACCAGGCAGGGTCATATGTTTCAAAGGACAGACTGAGATTTGACTACACCCATTTCGAAGGAGTGCCTCAGGACACTCTCAAGGAAATCGAAAGAAGAGTGAATGAGGCAATTCTCAAAGACTATCAGGTATCCACAGATGTTCTTGACATCGAGGAAGCCAGAAAGTCCGGAGCAACAGCGCTGTTTGACGAAAAGTATGAAGATAAGGTAAGGGTTGTGAGTGTAGGAGACTTCAGCAAGGAGCTTTGCGGCGGAACTCACATAGATGAAACAGCAAAAATAGGAATGTTCAAGGTTATCTCTGAGGGAGGAATTGCATCAGGAGTAAGAAGAATCGAGGCAATCACCGGAAGAGCAGCCATAGAATACTTAAACGATCTTGTGGCTATAACAGACGAAATGTGTGTTTCCATGAAAACAAGCAAGGAAGAGCTTGCTTCAAAGGTTAACGCCCTTAAGAAAGAATCAAAGGACAAAGAAAAAGAAATCCAAAAGCTCAATAACGAGCTTCTTAAACAAAGTATGGGGCAGATTCTCGATCAGTACGAAGAAATAAACGGAGTGAAACTATTTTCCCTCAGGCTTAAAGACAAGGATGCAAATGCCCTCAGGGACACTGCAGACAAAATCAGAGACAAAAATGAGAGCTGTGCAGTAATAATCGCATCGGATCTGGGAGACAAGGTTCTGTTCGTGTCTTCGGTTACAAAGGATCTGGTTGCAAAAGGAATTCATGCAGGCAACATGGTCAAGGCTGCCGCAACAGCAGCCGGCGGAGGCGGAGGAGGAAGGCCGGACTTCGCTCAGGCCGGAGGAAAGAACCCCGAAAAAATAGACGAAGCCCTGCAGGCAGTGAAAGAACAGTTAAAAACCTTATAATTAAGAATTAAGAATGAAGAGTGAAGAATTTATGGAAAGAAATTGTGCCTACGGGCACAATTTCATCCGAGAATTCTTAATTCTTAACTCTTAATTCATAATTAATTTAATGTTTGATTTTATTTCCAAAATGTAGTACAATAAACTAGGTTATGAATGAGGTGGATTATGGATAACAATATAAACAACACAGCAAAGTTTGATTACAGTATGGAATCATTGAATGAGGCCAGAGAAATAATTTCTCAGGTTTATCAGTCGCTAAAGGAAAAAGGATACAATCCCAACAACCAACTCATCGGATACATATTGTCCGGGGATCCAACTTATATAACCAACCATAACAACGCAAGAAGCTTAATAAGAAAAATAGAGAGAGACGAACTGTTAGAAGAAATATTAAATGTTTATTTGGATGTAATAGACCTTTAAAATTTGCAAGGAAAGCAGTATATGTACATATACTGCTCTTTTATATATGTGGTCCGGCACTCCTACAATGAACGGTGTGGTGGAAGATGAAGTATATTGATTTTTTTGAAAAACAAAATGTTTCAAAATTGTGTTACGGAACTTTGTCCTTAAGCGGTCTTCAAAATGTCGACAACACGAAGAACAAAGTAAATCTGCTTAATTACGCGTATGACAGAGGAATAAATTTTTTTGACACAGCAGAGCTTTATGACAACTATAATATTTTAAATGAATTCATAAAAGACAAAGACAGGGATAAACTAACCATAGCTACAAAAAGCTATGCATATGACGAAAAGACTGCGGAATATAGCGTCAATAAGGCTTTGAAGGAAATGAACACGGATTATCTGGATGTGTTCATGCTGCATGAGCAGGAAAACGGCAACAACTTTCTGGGACACTACCGGGCAGTTGAACGTTTCTTGAAATACAGGCAGGAAGGGATAATACGGCACCTGGGAATATCCACTCACAGGGTGGCTGCTGTCAGGGACAGCGTAAATTTCAAGGAAATAGAATTTGTGTTTCCGCTTTTGAACATGAAAGGAATAGGAATTTCCGACGGCACAGTCAATGACATGGTTGAAGCCGTAAAAAATGCAAAACAAGGCGGGAAATTCATAATGGCAATGAAGGTCTATGGGGGCGGACACCTGATAAATCAGGCCAGGGAAGCTTTTAAGTTTGCAAGCAGCCTGGATTTTGTGGACTCCATAGCAGTCGGTATGAGCACCGAGGCAGAAATCGATGCTAATATCGCTTACTTGGAAAACAATGAGTTAAATATTAACATAAAAAATAAAATTAGAAACCAAAAGAGAACACTCGTAGTAGAAGAGTGGTGCGTTGGTTGCGGAAAATGCGCAGTGAAATGCAGACAGAATGCCCTGAGTATTGTTGACGGAAAATGCGTCGTTGACATGGACAGGTGCGTGCTGTGCAGCTATTGCGCCGGTGAATGTACAGATTTTTATATCAAAATTGTGTGAGGTATCTATGGACAGATTGATGGGCCTGGATGTGGGAGACAGAACAATAGGAGTGGCTGTCAGTGATTTATTGATGATTACTGCTCAGGGAGTCACTACAATCAAAAGAACAAATATAAAGAACGATATCAACGAGCTCAGAAAAATCATTGATGAATATCAGGTGACGAAAATAGTGGCAGGACTACCCAAGATGCTGGACGGAACGGTCGGAATCCAGGGTGAGAAGGTGCTTGCATTCATAGAAAAGATGAAACAGCATCACATTGATTTGCCTGTTGAGCTGGAAGATGAGAGATTTACCACTACCATGTCAGAAAGAATGCTGATAGATGCCGATGTTAAAAGGAAAAAAAGAAAAGAAGTAATAGACAAATTAGCCGCAGTTCAGATTCTTACAGGATATATGCAGCGAAAAAAACTATAATGCCAAGAGGTGACTATGGAAGACAACATTATCGAACTGATCAATGAAGAAGGAAAGACGGAAAAGCTTGTTGTGGAAGCAACATTCCATATAGATGATACCATGTACGCCGTTCTTCATGAGATAGGCTCCGACGAAGGCATGATATTTTATGTTGAGGAAGCGGAAGACGGCAACGGTGTATTCATTCCCGTGGAAGATGAAGAAGAGATTCAGGAAGTTATAGAAGTATATGAAGGAATAGCGGATGATTTGATTTAATCATTTGCTGAGGTGTTCATTATGGGTGAAGCAGATTACCTGGTTAAATTGCTGTGTGAAAATGGTTATAAGATAACAATACAAAGAAGCTTGATTTATGAGATCCTGGCTGAAAACAAAGAAAAGCATTTAAGCACGGAAGAAATCTATGAGCTTGTAAAGAACAGGAACCCCAAAATGGGCATAGCTACAACCTACAGAACTCTGCAACTTTTTGAAGAAATAGGTTTGGTTTACCGGCATGAATTTGGTGACGGGCTGAGCAGGTACGAGATTTTATCTGAAAACAGCAATGAAATCCATCAGCATCATCATTTGTTGTGCAAGAAATGCGGAAAAATCATTGAAGTCAAGGAAGACTTGATGAACTCATTGGAAGAAATAATAGAAAAACAATACAATTTTGAGATATTGAATCATGTGGTCAAATTCACCGGACTCTGCAGTCAATGCAGAAATAAGGAGAATGAAGATGGCAACAGAAAAGAAACACAAGCTTAAAGTAATACCCCTGGGAGGTCTTGGGGAAATAGGAAAGAACATGACCGTTATAGAATACGGCAGCAACATCGTAGTAATAGACTGCGGAATGTCCTTTCCGGATGACGAAATGCTCGGTATAGACATTGTTATACCTGACATAACATATTTGATAAAAAACAAGGATAAAATAAAGGGAATACTGCTTACCCACGGTCATGAGGATCACATAGGCAATATTCCGTACCTTTTGAAAAAGATTAATGTGCCTATTTATGGAACAAGGCTCACGCTTGGACTTGTTCAGAACAAGATCCTCGAACATAAAATTGAGGATGCATCGCTAAATGTGGTGGAAGCGGGCCAGACAATAAACCTGGGATGCTTCAAGGTTAAATTCATAAGAGGCAACCACAGCATACCTGATGCCGTTGGTTTTGCCATTGACACGCCAATCGGAATGGTCGTGCACACCGGTGACTTCAAAATAGATTTCACACCCATCGATGACGATGTTATGGACCTTGGAACATATGCGGAGCTTGGCAGAAAAGGCGTGCTTCTGGCCATGTCCGACAGCACAAACGTTGAAAGACAAGGTTTCTCGGCTTCAGAGAGAACTGTGGGCGACAAATTTGTAGAATCCTTTAAAAACTGCGAGTCAAGAATTTTGGTGGCAACTTTTGCTTCAAACATCCACCGTGTACAGCAGGTAATAAATGCTGCCGTTGCCTATGGCAGGAAAGTTGCCGTGTCAGGTAAAAGCATGATAAACAACATTGATGTGGCACAGGAACTGGGCTATCTGGACATTCCGGACGGAACGCTCATAAACGTCAACGACCTGAAAAAATACAAAGACAATGAAATAGTGCTCATAACCACAGGCAGTCAGGGAGAGCCTATGTCGGCACTTACGAGAATTGCCAACAGCGATCACAAGAAAATACAGATAAAGCAAGGCGATTTGGTTATTATTTCTGCCAGCGCCATACCGGGCAATGAGAAAACCGTGTCCAGGGTTATAAACATGCTTTACGAAAAAGGTGCCATTGTATATTATGATGCACTTACTCAGGTTCACGTTTCGGGCCATGCAAGAAGAGATGAATTGAAGCTTATGCTGTCACTTTTAAAGCCCAAGTTTTTCATTCCGGTGCACGGCGAATACAGACACCTGGTTCAGCATGCAAGGCTTGCTGAAGAAATGGGAATACCTGCAGACCACACCGTAATAGGAAAAAACGGCGATGTAATAGAGCTTACATCGAAATCAATCTCCAAGAATAACACAGTAACATCGGGAAACATTCTGGTCGACGGACTTGGCGTAGGAGATGTGGGAAACATAGTCCTGAGAGACAGAAAGCTGCTGGCTGAAAACGGCCTGATAATAATAGTGCTTTCAACGGAAAAGGGCACAGGAAAGGTTCTTGCCGGACCTGAAATTGTGTCAAGAGGCTTCATTTACGTAAGGGAAAACATAGATTTGATCGAAGAGTCAAAGATGGTAGTGAGAAAAGCTCTGGCCAAGTGCGCAGACACCAAGGTCAAGGAATGGAACAACATCAAGATGATCATAAAAGATGCCTTAAGCAGCTTCATTTATGAAAAAATAAGAAGAAATCCTATGATTCTTCCTATTATCATCGAGGTTGACCCTGAAGACATAACGGGAAGCATTGAGGAATTTGAAAAGTTTGCTGATTTTTCAGACTATGATGAAGAATAAACAAAAAAGGACGTGAGTCCTTTTTTTAATAGCAGTCGGGGGATACAGGTTTCCTAGCGGTGTTGCGGAGCAATTTTTAATCTATTCAGGCTGCTGATGAATGATTGTTTCATCGCTTTCAGGCACACCCGAGGTTTCACCGCCCTGCAAGTCACCTGCCGTTCCTCGCTGACCCATTCCGGGGCTCATAGGGACCGTTTCTCCGATTGCATCTCCCGGATAAGGACCGTAGCAGGTATACCAATTCATGCAGTTCCAGTCAGGGTTTGGATTAGTACCCCTTTGAACGGCTTCTTCAAATGTTCTGGGCGCTGGGATTATGACAGGATCGCCGGGCATCCAGTTGGCAGGCGTTCCAACGTTGTATTCTGTTGAAAGCTGCAGGGCGTCAATGAGTCTTAAGAGCTCATACATGTTCCTTCCGTTGGTAGCAGGGTACGTAAGGATGGCCCTTATGCGCTGGTTAGTGTCTATTATAAACACATCCCTAACGCTTTGTTCATAGATTCTGTCAGGATTAACCATGCCGTAAAGGGCAGCCACATTGGCGTCCCTGTCGGCAATCAGGGGGAATGGAATTTTTATGCCTGTATTCTGAAGAATGTCGTAAAACCATCCTATATGGGCGGGATTGCTGTCTATGCTTACGCCTAAAAGCTGCACGTTCCTTTTTACAAATTCCGGATAAAGCATGGTGAATGCTATGAATTCACTGGTACAGATCGGAGTGAAATCTCCCGGGTGAGAAAAAAGAAGCACCCATTTTCCACGGTACTGGGACAGTGTAACTGTTCCTGAAGTTGTGATTGCAGTGAAGTCCGGTGCGATCCTTCCTATTGTCAGGCATTGGCGGTTTCTTTCAATGATGGCATCGGTGAAATTTGTATCTGAATTGGAATTATTTCTGGAAATCATGTGAACCTCCTTATGTATTTTGTTTATAATATGTTGCTTTATTTGCTTTTGTTAATTAATCATAGATGCTAAGTCTTGAAAAATGCCGTTGCACAAATAAAGCAGCCGGCGAAAATTCACCGGCTGCTTACATGCTTATTACTTTTTGATAATGTGGAAGTCAACACCCCAAATAGGTCCGAATTGGGATGGTTTGTTATTAACAATCTTCTTGTTTTCCATTTTTGTATTCTCTTTTTTGGAAAGAATACTTAAGTTTGGATTCAGCTTACCGTCTAAGTCACTGGATAAACCTCTGTTTCCACCCATCTTTAATCTTAATACGCTTAAGTTATCAATCTTCGTATTGGGAGCGTCGCCCAAGTTCAATCTGTCCAAAAGAACCAGCCCTCTCTTCGAAGTAACAAGCATTATTATGATTGCCGAAGACAAAAAAAATATTCACCGAAAGTCAAAAATATGATTTTTATTGTAATTGGGAATGAAAGGTTGTATAATTTAATGGATTTCAAAAAAATAGAAACTATATGTTTACATATACGGAGGACTTATGAGAAAAATAATTGCTGTGCTTTTGGTGGCAATCATTGCTGCAAGTGCTTTCATGCTGATGGACAACTACATGGAAGAAAACCTTGAAGCTGTAGATATGAACGATACAGCCGAAATTGCGGTTGAAATTCCTTCTGGAAGCACAACAAGCGACATAGCGGAAATATTGAAGGAAAACAATCTGATAAAAAATATTCGGGTTTTCAAGTATCACACGGAAAAAACAGGAGCAGACTCAAGGCTGAAGGCAGGAACCTACATGCTTTCAAGGAGCATGGATGCTGATGAACTGCTGCAGGCTTTAATAAGCGGAGGTGATTCCGGGAATACTTTAAACATAACTGTCATTGAAGGCCTTACGCTGGAAGAAGCTGCCAAGTCTATTTCTGAACAGACTGGTCTTGGCTACGAAAGCCTTTCTGCAATGATGAAGGATGCAAACTACTTCAGGGATGATTATGAGTTTCTCAAGGATAATCCTGAAATAGAAAACCTTCAGGGATTTTTGATGCCTGACACTTACAACGTGTACAAAAATTCAAGCGAAGAAGACATCATAAGAGTGCTTCTGTCGCAGTTTGACGATTACTATACTGCTGAAATAAAGCCAAAGCTTGAAAATGCCAAGCTTGACTTTACAGATACCATGATTCTTGCAAGCATTGTAGAAAAGGAAGCGCTTCTTGACGAGGAGAGGGATGAGGTTGCAGCTGTGTTTTTAAACCGCCTTGACATCAACATGAAGCTTCAATCCTGCGCAACCGTCAATTACGCACAGGGAGAATGGAAGGAAAGACTGACGTACGACGACATAGCAATTGACTCTCCCTACAACACATATGTGGTTTACGGACTTCCGCCCGCAGCCATCAATTCACCAGGCAGAGTTTCGATCAATGCTGTACTTGAGCCTGCGGATGCGGACTATTTGTTCTTCGTAGCAAAGGGAGACGGCTCCCATTATTTTTCAAAGACCTACGATGAACACATAAAGGCAGCAAATGAGTATTTACAATAAGGATGAAAAATGGACAATATAAACAGAGAATATATAGACACATATATACAAAGCCTCATTAAGTATGAGGATGAAAAACTTGAAAAATTCAGACAGGATTGTCTGGAGAGAAATCTTCCCATAATCCACAAGGAAGTCGGTCAGTTCATAAAGCTGGTCATAAACCGTCTGGAGGCCAGAAGCATCATTGAGGTTGGCACCAACGTGGGTTATTCCTCCATATTCATGGTGAACGCCATGAAACCGGGAGGAAGAGTAGTGACGCTGGAACGAAGCGAAAAATTTTACGACGAAGCTCTTAAAAACATCAAAAGCTTCGGACTTGAAGAACAAATACAGGTTCATCTGGGAGATGCTGTGGAGAATCTTGACAACATTGCAGGTACCTTTGACATGGCTTTCATCGACGCAGCCAAAAGTTACTACAGGACATTCTTTGACAAGTGCTGCAGGATGATGAAACCCGGAGGAATGATTCTTTCCGACAACGTGCTTTATCAGGGCATGATAGCAACAGACGACCTGGTTGTGAGAAGAAAAAAAACTCTTGTGAGAAACATGAGAAACTATCTTGAATACATCTCAAATGACGACAGGTTCATTACATCGGTTCTTCCCCTGGGGGACGGACTGGCAGTCACATTAATCAAATAAGGAGAATATATGTTACCAAAATTGTTAGCACCTGCGGGAAATTTAGATAAGCTCATCATGGCTGTTGAGTACGGGGCAGACGAAGTGTACTTCGCCGGAAAGACTATGGGTATGAGGGCAGCAGGCAAGAATTTCAGCAGCAGGGAATTGGAAGAAGGAATAGAGTATTGCCACAAGCATGGCAAAAAATCAAACATAACAGTGAATATAGCACCACACAACGATGATCTGGATGGTCTTGAAGATTATCTGAGGTATCTTTCCAAGATAGGAGCTGATGCCCTCATAGTTGCAGATCCGGGAGTTGTGGATCTTGTGAAGCAAACCATACCAGACATGAGAATTCACCTTAGCACCCAGGCCAATACAACCAACTACCATTCGGCAAATTTTTGGTATAAGCAGGGCGTAAGCCGAATAGTTCTTGCCAGGGAGCTTACATTTGAAGAAATAGAAGCAATAGTGAAGAATTCTCCAAAGGACCTTGAATTTGAATCCTTTGTCCACGGAGCCATGTGCATTTCATACTCCGGAAGGTGCCTTCTGTCAAGCTTCATGACGGGAAGATACTCAAACAAAGGAGACTGCGCACAGGCATGCAGGTGGAAGTACAACCTGGTGGAGGAAAAGCGTCCGGGTGAGTACTACCCCATAGAAGAGAATGAAGAAGGAACGTTCATCATGAACTCCAAGGACATGTGCATGGTGGAACACCTTCAGAAGTTTAAGGAGTTAGGCATTACAGCTCTTAAAATCGAAGGCCGAAACAAAAGCGAGTACTACACTGCGGTTGCGGTACGTTCATACAGAAATGCCCTTGACGAGCTTGAAAAGCCTGAAAGTGAAAGAAATACACGCTACTGGAAGGAAGAAGTTGAAAAGACTTCTCACAGGGATTTCTCTTACGGCTTTTTCCTGGGCAACCCGTACAAGGACGGACAGATATACAATTCAAGCAGCTACATCAGAACTTACGATGTGGTTGGAATTATAAGATCCTATGACAAAGAAACAAAAATAGCCACGGTTGAGCAAAGAAACAAGTTCAGTGAGGGTGATCTGCTGGAAGGCTTCGGACCCAAAGGAAGACACTTTGAAGTTGTGGCCAGGGATTTAAGAGACGCACAGGGCAACAAGATAGATTCAGCTCCCCACGCTCAGATGACAGTGAAGATATACATGGACCACGAAGTGGAGCCAAACTACATTCTGAGAAAGAAAGTAGAATAATAAAAAAAATCTTGAGATATGCCGGTAACAATGACCGGACTGAAAAGTAATTTAAAGGGCAACAGATATACTGCTGCCCTTTACAACTATTCTTCCGTTTCCTCCGTGTAATCATCGGGATTTATTAACGGTATTATCCGTTCTGTTTCTTCCACATGAATATTTAGTATTTCATTTAGCAATTCTTCTATTTGTTTATGGTTTTCCGAATACTGAATTTTCAAGATCCATTTTGGGTTGAAGTCTCCGGATAATTCTTCAATTTCAACTATTCTTTCAGAAAAAACATCATGGTCGTACAAATCGAAAAGTCCGGAATATTTCCAATCTTCCTCTATTTCATGAGTTGTAAGCGTCAGGTATATATAGTATCCGTCACCTTCCTGCACCGCATAGATTTTATCTATATACTCCATGTGATTGGGAATTTCATATGATCCGACAGTGCTGTCGAAAAAACCTGTTTGAGAATCCTTCAGCATGAGTACCAGGTTATTGTAATTGTCCATTTTACCTCCGTTGTAAATTGAAATTTATCTACTTGAATTTTACAGCTGTTCCGTAGGCCATCACTTCAGCCGCTCCGGCCATTACTGATGCTGAGGCATATCGGATGTTCACAACAGCATCGGCTCCCATTGCTTCTGCTTCCTCGACCATTCGTTTTGTTGCCAGGGCACGGGCGTTGTTCATCATTTCATTGTAAGCCTTAAGCTCTCCGCCTATGATAGTTTTCAATCCTTGAGTAATATCACTTCCGATATTTTTGCTCTGTATGGTGCTTCCTTTTACAAGCCCTAACATTTCAAATTCCTTGCCTGTTATATAATCAGTATTTACCAAGATCATCTTCTTCACCACTCCTTATTTCCTTTATTCTTTCCACTAAAACAAAAATACTTGCACCAATCAGTCCCAGAGGAACAATTGAACCGATAATTTTCCATATGGCCGGTATGGGTTCATAAAGCCATGCAATACAGAATACAGCCAGGTAGATAAAAAGCAGAATTGTTATAACAATTGGCGCTACCAGCTTTTTGTCAGAACTTTTCATAGGAATTCTCCTCTCTTATACAAATTATATCATGATGTTCTCAATATTCAATACAAATATGATGCATCATTAAAATTTCAACGGCATTTTTAAAATTCTCCCTAAAGAAACGTGGTTAAAATTTACAAATTAATTTAGTTGACAAATGACATATCATGCTATATCATACTAAACATATAGGAAAAGTAATTTAAGGAGGAGTACCATGATTGAAATAGGGTCGCAGATGTTTATGAAAAGTTTCGGTGCTGCAGGGAGAATATGTTGTTGTTGCAGGTAGCAGTTAGTTTTTTACAATGTAAACAAATTATCACAACAACATAAAAGGAGAATAAAAATGAATTTGAATATAGATATCACTTTGTACGCGGCGCTTGGATCTGCCGCACTGTTAATTGGATTTCTTGCATGGATGGCAAAAAAGGACATTGATTTCGGCATAAGAACATTGACGGCCCTGGGTTTTGGTTTGGTACTTGGCGTTTTGTTCAGGGGTAAGCTGGATTTGGTACAGCCCATCGGTAAAATATATGTGAGCCTTATATCGGCATTTGTTATACCACTGTTGTTCTTCAGCGTAATATCAAGCATATCAGCTCTTGACAACATTCAAAGATTAAGGAGTATCGGAGTCAAAAGTGTATTGTGGCTGACAGGAAATACCGCCATTTCTTCAGGATTGACGGTCGTTACGGCTCTGGCGTTCTTTATTGGAAAAGGTGCTGAAGTAAATCTTCCAACGGATTACGTTGCAAAGGAAGTTCCTCCGTTCACTCAGGTTATCATTGATCTGTTTCCAAAGAACATTTTTGCACAGGCATCAAACAACGCAATAGTACCTATAATATTGTTCTCGGTGATCCTGGGAGTGGCTCTGGTTGCCCTGTCCTCTGAAAATGAAAAGGAAGCGAAGCCGTTCAAGGACTTTATAGATTCCGGCTCTAAAGTAATCTACAAGGTCATTTCATACGTCATAGAGCTTACGCCATACGCTGTTTTGACCCTGGTTGCCAGCGCTGTTTCAAACAACGGACCTGAAAAGCTCATGCCGCTTTTATCAGTGCTTCTTGTTGCATATGCTCTTTGCTTTGTACAGACATTCCTGGTAAACGGAATACTCATTGCAGCATTTGGAAAACTTAATCCGTTTAAGTTCTTCAGGCACATATGGCCTGCCCAGGTTGTTGCCTTCACATCGCAGAGCAGTATCGGAACAATACCTGTAACAGTGAAGTCGCTTAAAAATTCCGGAGTGTCCGAAAGCATTGCATCGTTTGTGGCACCTTTGGGAGCAAACATGGGAATGCCGGGCTGCGCAGGAATCTGGCCTACGCTTCTGGCAGTGTTCGCCATAAACGCACTGGGAATTGAATATTCGGTTACACAGTACATCATACTGATTCTGCTGACAACAGTTGTAAGCATTGGAACCGTCGGAGTGCCCGGCACTTCAACAATAACTACAACAGCCATATTTGCAGCCGCAGGCCTGCCCATAGAAATAATAGTTCTTATGACACCCATAAGCTCAATAGTTGACATGGCCCGTACCGCTACAAACGTGACTGCAGCGGCCACAAGCTCTCTGCTGGTTGCAAAAAGTGAAAAGGAACTTGACGTTGAGAAATACAACGGAAAGGTTCTTCAGTCTTAAGAGATGGAATAGCACCATAAGGTGCTATTTTTTTGCATTAATTAACCTTCCGGCTTGATTGACATTTACTGACAATTGAAGTACAATTATTGGAAACGATAACAATGTATTGGGAGGAATCATGAATAACGAATTTTTTGTTTCATCCTTTGACGGTACAGGACTGTACGCCAAAAAAGATTTCCCGGACGAGCCTAAGGCATTGGTGGTTATAGTCCACGGACTTTGCGAGCATCAGGGAAGATACGATTATCTTACTCAAAAACTGACGGATAACGGCTATGGAGTTTACAGATTTGACCACAGGGGGCATGGAAGGTCGGAAGGAAAAAAAGTTTTCTATGGTGATTTCAACGAGCTTATTGATGATGTCAATTTCATAACAGAACTTGCCAGGATGGAAAATCCTTCACTTCCGCTGTTTGTGCTTGGCCACAGCATGGGAGGATTTGCAGCTGCATTGTTTGGGGTCAAGTATCCGGGCAAGGCTGCCGGCATAGTCACATCGGGGGCTCTCACAAGAAACAACATAGGACTTGCATCCGACATGCCCGCTGATCTGCCTGTGGATACGTATTTTCCAAACGAGCTTGGAGGAGGGGTTTGCTCTGATCCTGCAGTGGTAAAAGCTTATGGCGATGACCCCTATGTGGAAAAACAAATTTCGGCAGGACTTTTTTACGAGGTTTTAAAAGGAGTTTTGTGGCTTAAGGAAAATTCACAAAAGTTTGAATATCCTGTGCTGCTTCTGCACGGCTGCAACGATGGTCTTGTTAGTGAGAAAGATTCAAGGGACTTCTTCGGAGACATTTCTTCAAAGGACAAGAGTCTTAAAATTTATCCCAAGCTGTTCCATGAAATATACAACGAGCCTGTGAAGGATGAAGTCATAGCCGATACGATAAACTGGCTTGACAAAAGAATTTAGATCAAGTTTTTTCCCGGCGTAAGCCGGGTTTTTGGTTATAGTAAAATAGATTATCATACTTTAGAAAGCTGGATATTATGAACTGGATTGAAGCTATAACAAATTACGTACCCTGCTGCCGGCAGGAAGAAAGCGATAAGGAAGTAATTCTTAAATTTTTGGATAAGTTTGACGACGTGCTCACGAGGGACAACAAATTGGCTCACATGACAAGCTCTGCATTTGTGGTGAATAAAAAAAGGGACAAGGTTCTCATGATCCATCACAACATTTATAATACATGGTCATGGACGGGAGGCCATGCTGACGGGGAGGAAAATCTTCTTAAGACTTCCTTGAAGGAGCTGAATGAGGAAACAGGAATAAAAAGCTTCAGGATTCTGAATGAAAACATGGTTTCATTGGACATTCTGCCTGTTTTCGGCCACATGAAAAATGGTGAATTCATTTCGCCGCATCTTCATTTCAATGCAGCTTACCTGGTGGAGGCTGACGAAACTGAACAGCTCATATCAAAACCTGATGAAAACAGCGGAGCCATGTGGATAGATGTTGATGAAATTGGCATGCGTTCAAATGAGGAACACATGAAGAAGATATATTGTAAAATCCTGTCTAAAATCAAGTAAAGAATAAATCATTGATACCTGAGCATAATACCTGTAAATACATTATGTAAAGGAGCAATAGATGGAAAAGCCAGAATCACCTTTGAAACAGCCTGTTGCTGTGCAGCTTAAGCAAGGAGAGAGTTACTATTACTGCACCTGCGGCATAAGCGGCACTCAGCCTTTCTGTGACGGTTCGCACCAGGGAACTTCCTTCGAGCCAATGAAGTTTACAGCCACCATAGACGGAACTTCACACCTGTGCGGCTGCAAGCACACAAAAAATCCGCCTTACTGCGACGGATCACACGATAACCTCTAAAGCTTCGGCAGAAGCTTTTTTGTATGCCCTAACCCCATTTATGCGAGCGACAGCGAGCTGATAAATCGGTGAACGAAACTGCGCCTCCTTTCAGCCCTAACCCCATTTGTGCGAGCGACAGCGAAGTACAAATGGCGGTAGGTCAACCGCAATGATTATGATTTACCCAATTTCTTAGACCGTTAGGGAGAAAGAAATTGCAGGTAATTCAAACATTATGAGTTCCAAATTTGTATGAACGAAAGTGAATAAACAAATTTGTGAACGAAACTGTGGTTCAGAATAGGTTATGATTCCTGCCTTTGAAACAGTATACAATAAATGGAAATGAATCAAAGATATGTTGGATTAATGGTTTCAATATGCTATAATTTATGTATAACCATAAAAGGAGCTGAGAAAATGACTTATTCTAATGATGATGCTATACATGGATTTGACAAGGAGCTCAGATATTTAGACCTTTTGTCAAAGCAGTTTCCTACCATAGCTTCAGCATGCACTGAGATAATAAACCTGCAGGCTATACTTAACCTGCCAAAAGGAACAGAACATTTCCTTTCTGACATCCACGGAGAATGCGAATCCTTCAGCCACGTTCTTAAAAACGGTTCAGGCAACATCAAAAGAAAAATCACGGAAGTATATGGAGACACCTTAAGCGAGAAGGAAATCAAAAGTCTTGCTACTTTAATTTATTATCCGGAACAGAAGTTGGAAATAATTCATAAGCAAGAAGAAAACATAGAGGAATGGTACAGGATTACCATCTACAGGCTTATTGAAATAAGCAGAAAAGCTGCCTTCAAGTATTCACGCATGAAGGTAAGAAAAGCTCTTCCCGAAGAATTTGCATACATAATCGAAGAACTCATGCACAGAGGACCTGAGGAATTTGACAAGGAAGAATACTACAGCGAAATCATAAAGACCATTATCAAAATAGGAAGAGCCGATGAATTCATAATAGCCATGTCAAAGCTGGTACAAAGACTGGTCATAGACAGACTTCACATTGTGGGAGACATTTTTGACAGAGGGCCCGGTGCCGATGTTGTCATGGACATTATCACAAATTACCATTCCGTCGACATTCAGTGGGGCAACCACGACGTATTGTGGATGGGAGCGGCAGCAGGAAGCGAAGCATGTATAGCTACTGTTTTGAGAATCTGCGCCAGATATGTAAATCTTGATACAATCGAGGACGGTTACGGAATAAACATGCTTCCTCTGGCTACCTTCGCCCTGGAATATTACGGAGATGATGAGTGTGCGTCGTTCAAGCCAATTGTTGAAAGCGATAAGATTTACACAGATAACGATCTGAGGCTCATTGCAAAAATGCACAAGGCCATTTCAATAATTCAGTTCAAGCTTGAAGGGGAAATAATAAAAAGGCGTCCTCACTTCAACATGGAAGACAGACTTCTTCTGAACATGATAGACTATCGTGAGGGTACTATCAAACTTAACAACAAGACGTATACCCTTAACGATAAAAGCTTCCCCACGGTAAATCCTGACAACCCTTATGAACTCATACCTGCCGAAATGGAGCTGGTGGAAAGGCTTAAGTCTTCCTTCCTCAACAGTGAGAAGCTTCAGAAACACGTTAGGTTTTTGTTTTCAAACGGCAGCATGTACCTGAGATTCAACTCCAACCTCCTTTACCACGGCTGCATACCCGTCAATGAGGACGGAAGCTTCAAGAAGGTCAAAATAGGCTCCTCAGGCAGGGAATACAGCGGCAAGGAATATTTCGACAGGCTTGAGATACTTGTGCGCGAAGGATATTTCCATGTGAACGACCCTGAGGCCAAGCTCTATGGCATGGACATAACATGGTATCTTTGGACCGGACCTGATTCACCTTTGTTCGGCAAAGACAAGATGACAACCTTTGAAAGGTACTTCATTGACGACAAGGAATCCCACGTTGAAAATAAAAGTCCGTACTTCAAGCTGGAAGATAGTGAGAAGATGTGCAGAATAATTTTTGAGGAGTTCGGTCTGAATCCGGAAGCGTCCCACATAATAAACGGGCACATGCCGGTTAAGCTTAAGAGCGGAGAAAGCCCCATAAGAGCTAACGGAAAGCTCCTTGTAATAGACGGAGGTTTTTCCAGGGCATATCAGAAGACTACTGGCATTGCAGGATACACGCTGATTTACAACTCTTACGGACTCATACTTGTTTCGCATGATCCCTTTGAATCCGCCCAGGTTGCCATTGAGCAGGAGAAGGATATTCACTCCACAACCATGGTGCTTGAAAAAGAAGTGGAAAGGAAGAGGGTCAAGGACACTGACGACGGCGAAAGCATAAAGAACCAGATTAAGGATTTGGAATTACTCCTGGATGCATACCGCATAGGAGTAATAAAGGAACACAGATAATACAAAAAGGCAATGTAAATTGCCTTTTAAAATTTTTTGATCTAATTTCCAACGTTTGAAACCAGTGCGTCGTACAGCTTCTTCAAGGCTTTCTTTTCTATTCTTGATACATAGGACCTTGATATTCCCAGAAGCTTGGCAATTTCTCTCTGAGTTTTGTGTTCATTGTTCCGTATGCCGTACCGCATTTCTATTATGCACTTTTCCCTTTTTTGAAGCGTCTTATCCAGTATCTCATCCAGTGCCTTTATTTTTTCTTCCTTGTCAAGCCTTCCCACTATTTCTTCGCCTTCGTACTTGATTATGTCTATGAGGTATATGTTGTTTCCTTCCTTATCGGTTCCCAAAGGTCCCTGAAGGGAGATTTCCTTCTTCAGCTTCTTGTCGCTTCTTATGGTCATCAAGACTTCGTTGTCTATGCACTTGGCTGCATATGTGGCAAGCCTTATTCCTTTGCTGTTGTCAAATGTGGATACCGCTTTGATTAATCCTATGGTCCCTATAGATATCAAATCTTCCTGGTCTATGCCAACTGTCTTGTATTTTTTTATAACATGGGCAACAAGCCTAAGATTTCTTTCTATAAGGGTGTTTCGTGCTTCTTTGTCTCCTTCTTTTGATTTTTGTATGAGCTCGGATTCCTCCTCTTTGCTAAGTGGCTGCGGAAACGAACTTCCGTTGGTTATGTAACCGAAGATGAAAACAGATAATGGAAATATCAGCTGCAATACATTTTCTATCAAAAAAAACACCCCCAGAGTTATACATTATATGCAGCCTGAAGAGAAAAACTGTATGTACACTTTATTTTATTTTTGGAAATATTTTATTTTTCGGGCAATATATAAAAAATGATAAAAAACGACCGGATGTGACTAAAATCTGGTCGACATAAATAATAAATATGTAATATTCAAGCATGGCTTGAATATTACATAAAAACTATCTCATGGAACGGCTGTTTCCGGTGTGGTTGTTGTGGCTGTTTGTGCCTCCTCCCGGCGCTGCGGGAGAGGATGAACCCGGTGTGGGTGTGGTTGTTCTTGGCATCTGCGGTGTGGTACCCGGGGTAGGCATTGTAGTTCTTGGCATCTGAGGAGTGGTCATTCCCGGCATTTGCGGCTGTGTCATATTATCATGCTCCATCATCTCTTCCATGTGCTTCTGCATATACTCCATGCAGTTCATGTTTCGTGCCAGTTCCATAAGCTGTTCGCATGTCATTTCCATGGGGATGGTTCCGGTTCCGGGAGTAAGGATTCCCGGATAGCGGTTGCCGTCTGGAGGCATGCCGGGCATTGCAGGAAGGCCTCCTGGTCCTCTCATTTCCGGCATAGGCATTGTGCTTCGTGGAAGTGCCGGCATGTCGCCGTCGGGAAGATCATCCATCTGGCTGTCTGGTATAAACGGTGTGCCAGGCATCATATTAGGCATGCCGGGCATGGATGGCATGTTTGGTATGGTTGGTATTGATGCTGGTTGCATGCCGCTTGCCATAAAAGGCGTGGATGGCATGTAATTTTGCATGTACATACTGCTTCCGTACGGAGGCATTCCGGGAAGGCAATCTCCGGACAGGCCCTGAGCATAGCCCATGTGTTCGTAGCCGTATGGCATAGAATTATAGTGGGGCGTGTCATTTCTATAGTTTGAATAACTCATATATATCCTCCAATATCAAATAATTTCTTACAATTAATATACGTCGGAAAAAAGGATTAGTGAATCAAAACTGAAAATTGTTTCTTTACTATTTGGTTAACTTCAATTAAAATATAGATACTGACAATAGGAGGAACTACGATGCACCTGAGCAACCTGCACACCCATACTGCATACTGCGACGGCAAGTACGGCGCAGAGGATATGATACTGGCGGCAGTGAACAGCAACTTCCAGTCCATAGGAATATCAACACACGGACCAACGCCTTTTTTCTCGGACTGGAACATACAGGCTGGACATGTAAACAAATACATAGAAGAAGTAACTTATCTGAAGGAAAAATATAAAAGTTCAATCGAGGTGTTTCTGGGTATGGAGCTTGATTACATACCTGGAATCGGATTTGATGAATTGTCGCTGTCTCTGATTGATAAACTTGACTACTACATAGGCTCCGTTCATTACCTGGGGTATTTCAAGAACGGCGTAATGTGGACCGTAGATTACAACCTTGACGAGCTGACGAGAGGAATTAATGAATGCTTTAAAGGCGATGCCAGAATGGCTGTTGAAACGTACTACAATGTCATATCAGAAATGGCTTTTAAACATCAGCCGCCCATAATCGGACATCTGGATCTGTTCAAGAAAAATAACAAGGAAAATGCCCTGTTTGACGAGAGGGAGGAATGGTACGTAAGGGCTGTGGACAGCTGCCTTGATGTAATAAAAAACACATGCTCATCCATTGAAGTTAACACCGGAGGAATAGCCAGAGGGTACACAACTGAACAGTATCCTTCAACATTCATTTTGAAGATGATAAGGGAAAAGAATATTCCAATTGTTATAAATTCCGACGCCCACAAGGTTGATGGAATTGACTGTAAGTTTGATGAAATGTACAGCCTGGTCAGAAGTCTTGGTTTTGAAAAGCTGAACTATCTTACAAAAGACGGCTGGACCACGCAAAATTTAAACTAGGAGATTGTTAAACCCGTCAAACATATGATATAATAAAAACAAAAGTTGAAACAAAGACTAACGTCTTTGTCTCGATGTTTTTTATTGTATCGTTGTGAAGCAAGCCGATTTGCGATGTATTATGATATAATAAAAACTAGTACTCTTATTGAATTCGATATCCACACATATGTATAAAAGAATAGCAACAGAAGGAGATGAAATAATGATAAATATTTTACTTGTAACACACGGTGATTTTGGCAAGGAATTATTGAAAAGCTCTGAACTTATAATAGGCAAGGTTGAAGGTGCACAGAGCATATCATTTCATCAGGGGGAAAGCTTCGATGAGCTGTTGAGGCAGGTTGAGGAAAAGATAGATGAGCTTTCCGGGGAAGATTTGATTGTTTTTACAGACATGTACGGGGGTAGCCCATACAATGCGGTAACAAGAACAATGAAAAACAGAAATTTCTATCACATTACAGGAATCAATTTTCCGCTGTTCATTGACATTGCTGTTAGCAGAGATTGCTATACAATGGAGGAAGTGGCAGAAAAAATAATCAAGAACGGCAAAAAAAGCATAGTGTTTGTTAACGAGCAGTTCTTGGCAGAATAACGGAGGAACAATGAAAAACATCGTATTGACCAGGATCGATGACAGGCTTTTGCACGGTCAGGTGGTAGTATCCTGGATTCCATTTTCGAAGGCTGACGAAGTGGTGATTGTTGATGATGAATATTCTAAGGATGAATTCATGTCACAAATCATAAAAAATGCAGCTCCGAATAACATAGACGTTAAAGTTTTAAGCACGGAGGAAGCATCATCATACCTTAAGTCGGATGATAATGGATCGAGGATTTTAATCCTTTCAAGATATATTGAATATGTTGATGAATTAATAAAATCAAATGTAGCCATAGATAGTCTTAACGTAGGAGGACTTGGAAGCGGCAAAGGCCGCGAAAGATGCCTGAACTCCATCCACCTGAACGGGGATGAGATCAATTTGCTTAAAAACATGGAACAACGCGGAATTAAGGTTGAACTTAAGACTCTTCCCAAGGACAGGGCGGTTACTGTCGAACAGGTTTCAAAATGACATTTGCTGATTATTTTTTTATAAGTGTTTTATATTTCTGGGCAAGCAGCACGGCGCTGTCCCTGGGCATCGGATATTACACCGTGTACAGGCCTGTTGTGGCAGGTCTTGCGACAGGGTTGATACTTGGAGATCCGTTTCTTGGGATGAGTGCAGGTGCTGTTGTTAACATTGTGTACATGAGCTTTGTTTCCACAGGAGGATCCTTTAAGGGAGACCAGTGCCTTACAGCCGTAATGGCTGCAGCCTGGGCGGTGGTTTATGGCTTCTCGCCTGCGGAATCTGCTGTGCTGGCGTATCCCTTTGGATTTTTGGGGACGCTTATATGGAAGTACAGACTCAGCATCAATTCCATATTTGTAAACGGATACGAGAAGGAATACGAAAGGGGAAACAACCCTGACATAAGTCTTTATGACGGCTTATACCCTCAATTACTTTTGTACATAATGAGCAGCGCAGTGGTGGCAGTATCTTTTCTGGCACTGAACGCGGCTGGAGCATATGCAGCAACATATTACAGCATTATTAAAGGTTTTTTGCATGGGGTCGCCATGTTTATGGTATTTGCTTCAGTTGCAGTCTTGTTGCTAAGCCTTAATAACAAGAAGTCGCTTCTTGTTTTCGCAGCATCCTTTGCGGTTGTGCTGCTGACTGATTTGAATACATATGTTGTTTTGCTTTTTTTGATCTTTTTGCTTTTATTCATTTCAAACAAAAAAATATTCTGCATTAATAAAAGTGACCATAAAAACAATAATATAAGAAAGAAAGATCTTGTGTACTCGTGGTTCATCTGGATGAACTTTTCGCATTCATGCTACAGCTACGGAAGGCTTCAGGGTATGGCTTATGGTCACAGCATGAAGAACATATTCCGCAAGCTTTACAGCCGGGAGCAGGAAGTGTCCGATGCAGTACACAGGCACTGTGAATTCTTCAACACGGAACCCAATATGGGAACACCCATTCACGGCTACATTGTTGCTATGGAGGAAGAAGCGGCCATGAAAGGTGAGAACCTTGATGCATCATATATCAAGAAAGGGATGATGGGCATCGCCGCCGGACTTGGAGACTCCTTTACGCAGGTGGTGTTGACTCCATTGTTTATTTCAACTTCAGTCATGATGTGTCTGGACGGGAAATTTCTGGCGGCGTTTTTACCTATTGCAGCACTTGCGTCTTGCATTCTTGCAATTTCCTTCTCGGGCTGGTTGAACGGATATTACCAGGGGAGGGAAAGCCTTCTTGAAAGAATAAACCTTGTAAAAAATTCTAAGGTTAAACAGTATTTCCACCTGATTTTTCCGGGGATTCTGGGAGCCGCTGCAGCCAAGTTTTTTCTTGTGCAGGGAGAAGCATCCGGAGAAAACATTTTATTGACCGTATTGTCATTGGCGGTATCTGTTGCCTATGCATTTTTTAAATACAAAAGGAGATAAGATGAAAAAGATTGGAATTATGGGAGGAACCTTCGACCCTGTCCACATGGGGCATCTTTTCGTGGCCAACGAGGTGCTTAATATTTACGGTCTGGATGAAATTATTTTCATACCTGCCGGAAATCCTCCACATAAAAGAGGTACAGCAGCATGTTCATATGACCGCTACATCATGACGCAGCTAGCCACATTGTCAAACGACAGGTTTACTGTTTCTGACATTGAAATAAAAAAGGAAGAGAAAAGCTATACCTTAAAGACCATGCTGGAGTTCAAACAAAAATATCCGGAAGCCGAGTTTTATTTTATAACCGGAACCGACGCAGTAATAGATCTTCCCAGTTGGCACAATCCCGGTGAACTTCTTAAGATTTGCAGATTCATAGCGGTTTTGCGCCCTGGCAACAGCCTGGAAGACGCTAAAACAAAAATTGAAGAGATAAACCGCATATACAATGGGCACATTGAGCTTTATCAGGCGCCCATGCTTCAAATATCTTCTACAGACATACGCAGCAGGTTCAAAAATGGAATGTCGGCAAGATATCTGCTTCCGGAAAGCGTGGAGCAGTACATTGTAAAGCACCGACTGTACCTGGAGACGGAAAATGAATTTTGAAAAAATGAAACAAACCCTGGCTGGCTCAATCAGTGAAAAGAGGTTCATGCACAGCATGGGTGTCATGGAGGAAGCCGTAAGGCTTGCAGCAATTTACAGCGCAGACGAAGAACAGGCAAAAATCGCAGGGCTTTTGCACGACTGCGGAAAATCCATGGATAAAAACGACAACCTGACTCATGCTAAAAAGAGCGCCGAGCTTGCAAGAACGGTATACGGAGTTGAAGACGAAGAGATTCTTAGCGCCATACGGTATCATACCACCGGTAGGGAAGCGATGACCATGCTTGAAAAAATCGTCTACCTTGCAGACAAGACTGAAAAAAACAGAAGGTACGAAGGTGTGGAGGAATTGAGAACACTTGCGGACGAGGACATTGACGACGCAATAATCTGTTCGCTGGAAAGGACCATCGAATATGTGAAGATGAGAAGTCAAGAACTTGATATAGAATCACTTAAAACATTGAAATTTCTAAAGGAGGAAAAATGAATTTAGACAGAAAAAGCATTGAAACAATTCTCGAAGCGTGTGATAACAAAAAAGCATACAACTTCGTGGTGCTGGATGTTTCAAAAACCAGTTCCATCACGGATTATTTCATAATATGCAGCGGAAACAACGAAAAGCAGACAGTGGCCATAGCCGACGAAGTGATTGACAAGGGAGCAAAGGAAGGCATAGACTTTTACTATACGGAAGGCTTCGATACGGGAAGATGGATTCTGCTCGAAACAGACAACATAATTGTTCATATCTTCCACAAGGAGGAAAGGGAAATTTACGACCTTGAATCATTGTGGTACGACAACAACTCAATAGATGTTGAACAATATGGAATAAAAAATTGGAAATAGGAGGATGTTATGTCGAATATAACAATTCACACAAGCAACGCTCCGGCAGCAGTAGGGCCTTACTCACAGGCAAAAAAAGCCGGAAACACCATTTATGTTTCAGGCCAGCTGGCATTTAACCCTGCCACAGGAGAACTGTATAAGGGAGGAGACATCAAGGAAGAAACAAGGATGTCCCTGATGAACGTGAAGGCTATTCTCGAAGCAGCAGGCGCCACACTTAACGATGTTGTAAAATGCACTGTATATATCAAGAACATGGAACAGTTCGGACTCATAAACGAAATGTATGCTGAAGTGTTCCAGGACAACAAGCCAGCAAGAGTTTGCGTTGAGGTTGCAAGGCTTCCAAAGGATGGTAATGTGGAAATAGACGCCATAGCTGTGGTGGAATAACAGATAATTCTGGCAGATGAAGGTCTGCCAGAGTTTTTTTATAGGAAAGTCCTCTTTCGTACATCTCTGCAGTAAGCAGTTTTACGCGGTAGGGGACATAGGTTCACCTACCGGAGTTGCGAGCAACTTTTATATAACAAAAAATTCAGGTTGCCCTGAATTTTTAGCTGTTGTTATATTTTCTGCGCCGTTTTCTTCTGTTAATCCTTATTCTTATATCATTGTAAACCTTGAGAAGTATGAGAGCTACTGCTGAAAAAACCACCAGGGAGCCGAGAAACTTAAGCACAAAGTACAATATTCCGCCGCCAGAGCTTTCGAGCTCAACGCTTTTCACATCTACTGGAGATATGAGGTTGACGCTTCCAATCACGTTTCCGTCAACAGAGTACTCTATTTTTCCAACCACATCGTTCTTGGCAATCGGAAGTGTGATTTCATTTATTGTGACGTTGGACTTAATTTCCTGTTCCTGATTCTTCTTTAACAGTGTTTTGAAGCTGCTTTCTGTTATTGCAGATATTTCACGGCTGTCTCCGTTTTCAATCTTGACATTTTCCACAAAGGTGTTTTTGCCTATGATGGTAGTGCTTTGATATTCTTCAAAACCGAAATTGAACAGGTTGTGCACGTCCTGGTACATTTCAAGGGAAACACCCTTCATTGCCACGGCTATGAGATTTGTTCCGTTTTGGGATGCGGATGCCACAAGGCAGTTGCCTGCTTCCGGTGTGTATCCTGTCTTTACGCCGGTAGCGTATTGGTAGTAAGGACTTATGTAGGAACCGTTCACATAGATCTGATTGGAGCTTGTGTTGTACAACAGCTTGTTCAATGTGGTGAAATAACGGGTTTCAGATTTTTTGTTTGTGGGCTGAATCTCATACTTTGTGGTGCTCACAATCTTTCTGAACGTTTCGTTTTCCATGGCGTACTTAGATATCAGCGCCAGGTCAGCAGCCGTTGTGTAATGATTTTCATCATGAAGACCGTGGGGATTTGCAAAGTGTGTGTTGTATGCTCCAAGTTCCTTTGCCTTCTCATTCATCAGTTTTACAAAGTTTTCCGTGGTGCCGCCGTAATGCTTGGCTATGGCAGATGCTGCATCGTTGGCTGACGGAAGCATCAAAGCGTACAAAAGGTCCTTAAGGGTGAGAATTTCACCTGGTTCCAACGCTATGTGGCTTCCTTCGATTTCATAAGGAGTGTCATCATCAACTGTTATGACATCGGATAAATTGCCCATCTCTATTGCTAAAATGGCAGTCATTATCTTTGTCGTACTTGCAGGATACATTTTTTGGTCTGCTCGTTTTGATGATAGTATGGTTCCTGTATCTGCATCTATAAGTACAGCCGTTTCACACAATATAGAAGGTTCAGCATAAGCCCTGCTGAAGTTTAACAAAAGAACCGAAACAACAAAATAACAGGCTATTACTCTTTTTACCATGCGTAAACTCCTTCAATACAAATCAAGTTATAGTATAGCAGAAATTATATAGTTTGTAATTAAAAATTTTGTTTTTTTTCTTAAAATAATGTATAATACTTGTGCGATGAACAACATTTTCTTTGGGGGCTTTTATGAACAATTCCTTATACAAAAAAGGCCTTGCGGTTGTTTTAATCATTGCATTCATTGTTATGGCAGCGGTCGGGATTAAACTGGCTGGAAGGGAAAAAGATTTGGAAATAATTGAACAGGATGAAACATACCCGGATACAGAAGATGCAGAAGACGTCTTGGAGGAAATAACACGATTCATTTATGTGGACGTTGACGGAGCCGTCAACAGCCCGGGAGTTTATGAGTTTCTGGACGGCGACCGGGTTATTGACGCGGTTGAGAAGGCCGGAGGGCTGAAGGAAACTGCCGTTACAAAAAATCTCAACAAGGCGAGAAAGCTTGTTGACGGCGAAAAGATATACATTCCGGAACAAGGTGAAGAAGATGAGTCCATTAACCAGGGTGAACCGGCAGACAACGGAAAAATAAACATAAACACAGCCACCCTTGAACAGCTCATGTCCTTAAACGGCATCGGAGAGGTTTACGCAGGTCGAATAATTGATTACAGAAGCAGGAAGAAGTTTTCTGCCATTGAAGAAATCAAGGAAGTTCCGGGCATAGGCGACAAGACATTTGAAAAGATCAAGGAAATGATAACAATAAATTAAATTGACCATATAACAATAAATTAAATTGGCCATAGCCACAGAAAAACTGATAAGTAATGTACCTTGCCACAGCGCAGGATAACATATATACGAACTAACGAGGTGATATAATGTCTATAAAGGAAATAAAGTTGACACAAATGACAAAGGCATCCGGCTGAGCTGCCAAGATAGGTCCTGAGACCCTTGCTCAAGTTTTGAGCAAGCTGCCGAAGTTTAAAAATGAAAAGCTGCTTGTTGGATTGGAAACATCGGATGATGCCTGTGTTTATAAAATAAATGATGAAACGGCTATGATACAGACCGTTGATTTTTTCACTCCGGTTGTTGATGATCCGTACACATTCGGCCAGATAGCAGCAGCCAATTCCCTAAGCGACGTCTATGCCATGGGAGGCGAACCTGCCATTGCACTGAACATCATAGGTTTTCCCAACTGCCTTGACCCTGATGTCATGGCAGAAATTCTAAAAGGAGGAGCTTCAAAGGTTATGGAAGCCGGCGCAACCATTGCCGGAGGACACTCCGTTGAAGATGACGAACCCAAGTACGGTCTGTGCGTCACAGGTTTCATACATCCTGACAAGGTGTTCAGGAACTACGGAGCCATCCCCGGAGAAGTGCTTATACTGACAAAGCCCATCGGCTCCGGCATAATAAACACTTCAATCAAAGCAGGGATGTGTTCAGAAAAAGCCGAAAAGGATGCAATTAACGTTATGGCTGAACTTAACATGAAAGCGAAGAGGGTGATTGAGAATTATCCCATAAGCTGCTGCACGGACATCACAGGCTTCGGTCTGGCCGGTCACGGAGCAGAGATGGCAGAAGCCAGCAACGTTACGTTTGTAATTGACATGAAGAAGGTTCCGCTCCTGAGAGAAGCACTGGATTATGCTCAAATGGGTCTGGTACCGGCCGGAGCCTACAGAAACAAAAAATATTTTTCTGAAAAGGTAGGATATGAAGGCCTTTCGGAAGATTATGCAGACCTTGCCTTCGACCCTCAGACTTCGGGAGGCCTCATGTTTTCCGTGAACGAAAAATATATGGAAGAAATTATGGATAAGCTTGAAAAGAGCCTTGCAACACCCTGCGCAGCGGTAGGCAGGGTAACGGAAAAGCAGGAAAAGTACATAAAACTAATTTAGCGGGAGATAAAATGGAAAAAAATTTGTTTTTCAGAAGCATTCCAAAGGTCGACATGATGATGGAGACCGAAGAAATGAAAAGCTTGTGTGAAAGGTTTGGCAGGGACTTTGTCCTTGAAGCCGTGAGATTGAAAACAGAGGAACTTCGGGATTACATAAACAGCTCCCATGATGAGGAGAATATTTTAAATAAAATTGACTCGCTGTCACTGGACATAGCAAGCCACATTGAAAAACTCGCTTCATACAACTTAAAGAAGGTAATAAACGCAACAGGTACAATCCTTCACACAAATCTTGGGAGAGCCGTAATCTCTGAAGAGGCGGCCGAAAGGCTCAAGAAGCTGGTAACCGGTTACTCAAACCTGGAGTACGACCTGGAGGAAGGAAAAAGAGGATCAAGGTATTCGCACTTTGAAAAAATCATCACCAAAATTACAGGAGCAGAAGCCGCCATGGCTGTAAACAACAATGCAGCAGCGGTGATGCTCATTCTTTCTGCTCTTGCTAAAGGCAGGGAGGTTGTTGTCTCAAGGGGTGAACTGGTTGAAATAGGAGGATCCTTCAGGGTCCCGGACGTCATGGCTCAAAGCGGTTCAAAACTGGTTGAGGTTGGAACAACCAACAAGACACACCTCTACGACTATGAAAATGCAGTCAATGAGGAAACAGCGGCTCTATTGAAGGTTCACACCAGCAACTACAGGATTGTAGGCTTCACAGAATCGGTGAGTGTGGGAGAACTGTCAGAGCTGGCCCATAAACACGGAATTCCTGTCATTGAGGACATAGGAAGCGGCGTTCTTGTTGATCTTTCCAAGTACGGTCTTGACCATGAGCCCACCGTGCAGGAGTCCATTCAGGCTGGGGCAGATATTGTATGCTTCAGCGGTGATAAGCTGCTGGGAGGACCGCAGGCAGGAATAATTGTTGGGAAAAAGGAACTTGTGGAAAAAATAAAGAAGCATCCTCTCACAAGGGCTTTAAGAATCGACAAGTTTACTGCCATTGCACTGGAATCGGTGTTTCACGAATACATCCATGAGGAAAAGGCAGTTAAGAATGTCCCTGTTCTTATGCTCATAAACAGAAGCCAGGAAGATATCTGTCATCAGGCAAAACAGCTGTGTGAAATGCTGGAGTCTGCCGTAGGTCACAATTGTCTAGTTAAGGCAGAAAGCTGCGAATCTCAGGTTGGCGGCGGTTCGCTTCCCCTTCAAAGGCTCGGCAGCTGGTCAGTTGTGTTAAAGCCAAAGACCATGACGACGGCTAATCTCGAAAAGAAACTAAGGCACCTGGAAACACCGGTAATAGGAAGAGTCGCAGATGATAATTTCATCATGGATTTAAGAACGGTCCTTGAAGGTGAAACAAATTTAATCTATGAATCCATCAAAAACATATTGAGTTAGCCTGGAGGGCATATGAACGTAATAATTGGAACGGCAGGTCACATAGACCACGGAAAGACAACATTGATAAAGGCTCTAACCGGCAGGGACACGGACAGGTGGGAAGAAGAAAAAAGAAGGGGAATAACCATTGACCTGGGCTTCACCTACTTCGACCTTCCTAACGGCAGCAAAGCCGGAATCATAGATGTGCCCGGACATGAAAAATTCATCAAGAACATGCTTGCAGGCGTCATAGGCATGGATCTTGTGCTCCTGGTCATAGCAGCGGACGAAGGAATAATGCCGCAAACAACGGAACACTTAAACATACTTAACATGCTGGGAGTAAAAAACGGAATAGTTGTTCTGACAAAGTACGACCTGGTGGATCCCGAATGGATAGAACTGGTCAAGGAAGACATAAAGGAATCCCTGAAGGGCACATTCCTGGAGAATTCTCCCATGGTGGAGGTTTCTTCAAAGACAGGGCACGGACTTGACAAACTGGTTGAACAGATTGTAAGACAGACCGAAACACAGGTTGAAGGAAGGGATTTAAGCACCATACCGAGGCTTCCCATAGACCGTGTGTTTTCCATAACCGGATTTGGAACAGTCATAACTGGGACGCTTATTTCAGGGGAGCTTAAAAAGGGCGACGAGGTTGAAATATATCCAGTAAACAAAATATGCAAGGTCAGAAACATACAGGTGCACTCTGCAGACTGCGATAAGGCCTATGCCGGACAAAGGACTGCAATCAACCTGTCCAACGTGCGAAAAACGGACATTTACAGAGGATGCGTCATAGCTCCCGTAAATTCCATGAAAAACACTATGATGCTGGATGTGAGGCTATCCCTTTTAAAAAGCTCAAGACGGGTGGTGGAAAATCGCTCAAGACTTCACCTTTACACCGGAACCAGCGAAATACTGTGCAGGGTGGTTCTTCTTGACAAGGATGAACTGTCACCCGGTGAAAGCTGCTTTGCTCAGCTTCGTCTTGAAGAAGAAATTGCTGTTCGAAGAGGAGATAAATTTATTGTAAGGTTTTACTCACCCATGGAAACCATAGGGGGAGGAGAAATCATCGAGCCTGTTCCGCTGAAGAAAAAGAGATTCGACGACAAGCTCATAGAGGAACTTAAGGTTAAGGAAAAAGGTTCCGGAACTGATGTCATAGAAAAGATAATTAGAGAAAACTCAAAAAATGTTCCGTCGGTTTCCGAGCTGGCAAAACTTACAGCCCTCAGGGAGGAAGAGATCAAAAACAGCATCGAGGTTTTGGAGGAAGAGGAAAAGCTCGCAACCTTCAGGCTTAAAAACGATATATACGTATGGCACAAAAGCTTTGAAAGAGAGCTGGAAGAAAACATAGAAAAGTACCTTTTCGATTTCCACAGTAAAAACAAGTACGTTAAGGGTGCAAAAAAATCTGAAGTGAAAAGCAGATTCCTTCCGGCACTTAAACAAAACGTGTTTGATCTTGCTGTGGCTGGGTTTTGCGAGAGGGGAGTGCTGAAGCAGGAAGGCGAATTTTTGTCACTTCCATACTTCAAGGTGCAGCATGACGAGGAATATGCAGCTGTATCCAGTGAAACAATCAGAATTATGGAAGAGGCAAGGTTTGAGTTTCTGAAGCAGGATGAGCTTGCATCAAGAATAAATTCATCCAGGGCAGAAGAAATAATAGCACTCATGCTTGATGAAAAGATACTTGTGAAAATAGGAGAGCTGGGAATAACAAAGACAGAAATATATGAGGAAGCAAAAAGTATATTAATAAACTTTATTACAAAAAATCAAAAAATAACCGCTGCAGAGTACAGAGATGTCCTCTGCGCAAACCGTAAGGTTGCAATCGGGCTGTTAGAGCATTTCGACATGACGAGGATAACCAGAAGGGTGGGCAACGACAGGGTTTTGTTTTAGTATTACGTCACTACATTTTACCATAATTTAATATTTTTCTTGACAATTTTTGCATTTCAATGTAATATTAATAAAAAGTTTAATTTTTGTAACAAACTAATTTAAGGAGCGTAACAAATGAAGGTGTTAATTGTAGATGACGAGCTCTTATTGATTAAAGGTCTTAAATTCAGCTTGGAACAAGACAGCTATGAAGTTGATTCTGCTGTCGACGGCAATGAAGCCTTAAGAAAAATAGCTCTAACTGAGTATGACATAATAATTCTCGACTTAATTTTGCCTGAAATGGACGGCCTTGAGGTTTGTCAAAAAATTAGAGAAATAACCAATGCTCCCATACTGATTCTTACTGCAAACAATGAAGACATGAACAAAATACTCAGCCTTGAATACGGAGCAGACGATTACGTGACGAAACCCTTCAACATTCTCGAACTCAAAGCGAGAATCAAGGCGATTTTGAGAAGGACCAAAGGTATAACCCAAAAACCAAACGAGCAGACCATCATTGTGGATGATTTCATCATCAACGCTCTCGGAAGAAAAGTGAGCCTGCACGGTCAGGAGATAAATCTGACGGCTAAGGAGTTCGACCTTTTACTTTTGCTTGCCACCAATCCCGGCAAGGTGTTTTCCAGGGAAGAACTTTTGGAAATCATCTGGGGCTACGAATACTTCGGGGACTTAAGAACAGTGGATGTTCACGTGCGAAGACTCCGTGAAAAAATAGAGAGCAAGGATAAAAATTATGAATATATTCTCACAAAATGGGGCGTGGGATATTTCTTCAGAAACAAAAGCTGATGAAATTGTTTGCTTTTGAAGTTTTGACAAAAGTTACGCTGTTTAAAAATATTCTCAAAAATATTTAAACATACATATTGACAAATCATCTGACTTGTGTTATTTTTTTATAGATAAATTTCTGAGGTGTGAAAATGGACTATAAAAAAAGCAAGTTAAAAAAGCATATGTTAAAATATATAACGTCTTTAACAAAATTGTCTAATGACGCAAATAGCTGTTTTCACTATTATTTTTAGCGAAGCAGCTATTTTTTTGCATATACAGGTTTTTAATAATTATATAGGAGGCATTTATGAAGGGAAAGTTAATACTTGAAAACAACACTGTATTTGAAGGCGAATGTTTCGGAAAGATATCCGAAACGGTTGGAGAAGTGGTTTTTAATACAGGAATGACAGGGTATCAGGAAATACTCACAGACCCGTCCTACTACGGTCAGATAGTAACAATGACCTATCCTTTAATAGGAAATTACGGAACCAACCTGGACGATTCACAGTCATCGTCGCCGAAGGTCAAAGGTTTCATAGTGAGAGAAGCATGCAAGGTGCCTAACAACTTCCGCTGCGAGATAGATTTGGATGTTTATTTAAAGCAAAACAACATTATGGGCATCCAGGGGATAGATACAAGAGAACTTACTAAGATACTGCGAAATGCAGGAACCATGAAAGGAATCATAACTACCAGGGAACTGAGCATCGGTGAAGCCAAAGACCTTTTTGACTCTTTCACAAACACGGACGCCGTTGACAGAGTTACTCCAAAAGAAGTGAAGACCATGGGAGACGGGGACCTTCACATTGGCGTCATAGACTGCGGCATCAAGTCAAACATTCTGAACTCATTCATGAACAAAGGGTGCAGGCTTACAGTGTTCCCTGCCCACACTTCAAAAGAAGAGATAATGAAGTACAATTTTGACGGAATATTTTTATCAAACGGACCGGGAGACCCTACGGATCTGCCTGACGTAATTGAAACAGTAAGGGACCTCATAGGAAAAATCCCTGTGACGGGAATTTGCCTTGGAGTGCAGATAATCGCCCTGGCCATGGGAGCAGAGACTGAAAAGATGAAGTTCGGCCACAGAGGATGCAACCATCCGGTTAAAAACCTCGTAACAGGCAAGGTAACCATAACATCCCAAAACCATGGATACATGGTGAAGAGGGATTCACTTCCAGCGGACCTTGAAATAACCCATGTGAACATCAACGACGGCACGGTTGAGGGAGTGAGACATAAGACCCTTCCTGTAATGGGAGTTCAGTACCATCCCGAAGCGTGTCCAGGACCACACGATTCACATACGATTTTCGACGATTTCATAAAACTTTACAAAGGAGAACAAATATGGGCTTAGATAAAAGCATTAAAAAAGTGTTGGTTATAGGCTCTGGACCTATAATAATCGGACAGGCGGCCGAATTTGACTACTCCGGCACTCAGGCCTGCAGAGCCTTAAGAGAGGAAGGAATCGAAACAGTTCTCATAAATTCTAATCCTGCAACCATAATGACAGACGCGGAAATTGCAGACAAGGTTTATATAGAGCCTCTGACTGTTGAATATGTTGAAAAAATAATTGCAAAGGAAAGACCTGACAGCGTCATTGCCGGCATGGGCGGACAGACCGGCCTGAACCTGACCGTTGAGCTTTACGACAAGGGAATCCTTGATAAATACAATGTTAGAGTAATAGGAACCAGCGTACAGTCCATTAAGTATGGTGAGGACAGGGAGCTGTTCAAGGAAATGATGAACAGGATAGGGGAACCCATCGTTGACTCTGAAATTGTCACTGACCTTGAATCAGGCAAAAAGGTTGCCGACAGAATCGGTTACCCCGTAATTATAAGACCTGCCTACACGCTGGGAGGAACAGGCGGAGGAATAGCCAACAACCAGGAAGAGCTTGTTGAAATTCTGTCCGCAGGACTTCAGCTTAGCCTTAACAGCCAGGTGCTCATAGAAAAAAGCATCAAGGGCTGGAAGGAAATAGAATACGAGGTTATGCGAGACAAGAACGGCACTTGCATAACCATATGCAATATGGAAAACTTCGACCCGGTTGGTGTTCACACAGGAGACAGCATAGTAGTGGCCCCTTCGCAGACCTTGTCTGACGTGGAATACCAGATGCTTCGTACCGCGTCCATAAGGATAATAGATGCCATAGGAATCGAGGGAGGATGCAACGTGCAGCTGGCGCTGAATCCCGAAAGCTTCGAGTACGCCGTAATAGAAATAAATCCGAGGGTCAGCCGTTCTTCAGCTCTGGCTTCAAAAGCCACAGGTTATCCAATAGCAAAGGTTGCAACAAAAATAGCTCTGGGCTACAACCTGGACGAAATAGTTAACGCAGTTACAGGCAAGACGTATGCAGCATTCGAGCCGACGCTGGACTATGTGGTGCTGAAGATTCCAAAGTGGCCTTTTGATAAGTTCTTCAAGGCAAAGAGAAGCCTCGGAACAAAAATGATGGCAACCGGAGAAGTGATGGCCATAGGCAACAGCTTCGAAGCGGCGCTTTTAAAAGCAGTGCGCTCTCTGGAAATTAAGCAGTACAGCCTCTACAGCAAGAAGGCTGCTGAAAAAAGCATGGTGGAGCTTAAGGCAAGAATCCAGACTCCAGACGACGAAAGGCTGTTCTACCTGGCAGAGCTTATAAGAAGAGGATACAGAATCGGAAAGATAGCCGAGCTTACAGGCGTTGACAAGTTCTTCCTTCACAAGATATACAACATCGTTGAAGAAGAGGAAATGCTGAGAAACGCAAGCATTGAGGAGCTTGACGGAAAATGGCTTAAAAGGCTAAAGAAAATGGGATTCTCCGATAAGGGAATCGCTGATTTAATAAAGGTAAAACCGGGAACAATATACGACATGAGAATGAAGAACAACATAAAGGCAGTGTACAAGATGGTTGACACCTGCGGAGGAGAATTCGAGGCAGTTTCACCGTACTATTACTCCACTTACGACGAATTTGACGAAGTTGTCACTTCAGATAAGAAGAAAATTCTCGTTATCGGTTCCGGTCCCATTAGAATAGGTCAGGGCGTTGAGTTTGACTACTGCTCGGTTCACAGCATATTTGCCCTGGAAAAATGCGGCATAGAAACAATAATAGTAAACAACAATCCCGAAACCGTAAGCACGGACTTTGACATTGCCGACAAGCTTTATTTCGAGCCCCTGACGGAAGAAGATGTGCTGAACATTGTGGAAAAAGAGAATCCTGACGGAGTTGTGCTGCAGTTTGGAGGCCAGACAGCCATCAAGCTTGCAAACTTCTTCAAGGAGAAAAACATTCCTATACTGGGAACCGACCCTGAGCAAATTGACATGGCCGAGGACAGGGAAAAGTTCGATGAGATACTTGAAGACTTAGGAATCAAAAGACCTAAGGGAAAAGCAGTCACAAACGTGGAAGATGGAAGGAAGGCAGCTTCCCAGGTGGGATATCCGGTGCTTGTAAGACCATCCTACGTGCTCGGAGGACAGGGAATGGAAATTACCTACACCGAGGAAGATTTGGTGATGTATCTGAGCAGCGCATTCGAGAGAGAAGCCAAGAACACCGTTCTCATCGACAAGTACCTGGTAGGAAGGGAAATAGAGGTTGATGCCATTTGCGACGGAGAAGACGTCTTGATACCAGGCATCATGGAGCATCTTGAAAGAGCGGGAATCCACTCAGGCGACAGCATATCCATCTATCCTCCTAAGAATCTGAGCAAGGAAATAAAAGAAAAACTTGCAGACATAACGAAGAAAATAGCCAAGGCACTTCAGACAGTGGGAATGGTGAATATCCAGTTCATCGAGTTTGAAAACGAGCTTTACATCATTGAGGTCAATCCGCGTTCAAGCAGGACGGTTCCGTATATAAGCAAGGTTACAAAGATTCCAATGATTGAAATAGCAACAAGGGTAATGCTTGGAGAAAAGCTTAAGGACATGGAATACGGCACCGGTCTTTACAAGGAATCTGAGCTGATTGCAGTGAAGGTTCCGGTTTTCTCAACCCAGAAGCTTGACGGTGTTGATGTGAGCCTCGGACCTGAAATGAAATCCACAGGTGAAGTTCTGGGAGTTGGAAGAGATTATAACGAAGCGCTTTACAAGGGCTTCATAGCAGCAGGAGTAAAGATGCCTGACAAAAACAAAAAAATCCTTGCTACCGTTAGAAACCGCGATAAAGAAAACTTTAAGCCTATAGCTGTAAAATTAAACAAAATGGGATATGGTTTTGTAGCTACGGAAAACACTGCAAAATATCTGAATGAAAACGGAATTATGGCGGAGACAGTCAAGAAGGTAAGGGAAGCAAAGCCTAATATCATCGATTTGGTAAGAAGCGGTGGTATAGGTGTTGTTGTAGACATACCCACAAAGGCAAATGACGTTCACACAGACGGCTTCAGAATAAGAAGAACTGCTGTTGAAGCTTCAATCAACGTGTTTACATCCCTGGACACCGTAAGTGCCCTGGCAGATATAATGGAAACGGGCATCACAGCTGATGATGTTGATGTGTACAACATTTCGAGATAAATATGCTTGAAATTGTTTCGTGATTGTGTTATCATAATACCGATGGGGATAGATAGGTGCTGGTGTGCCTCCTGGTCTTCAAAACCAGTCGCGGGGCGTTAATAGCGTCCTGGGTGGGTTCAATTCCCACATATTCCCGCCACTTAAGGAGAAAAGTAGCGATGCATAAAAATGTGTTGGTATGTGTTACACAGCAAAAGACATGTGAGCGGCTCATAGAACACGGCGCCGAGCTTTCCAGAGAAGAAGGCAGCAGCCTGTACGTCATTCACGTTGTCAACGAGAACGACAAGCTTTTATATAACCTGAGCGATGGAGATGCTTTAGAGTATTTATTTGAAATAACAAAAGAAATTGGTGCAAACCTGGTAGTGAAAAGATCAAAGGATGTTGTGAAGGCAATTGTGGACTTTGCGGTTGAAAATGATATAACCCACATTGTCTTGGGAAGTTCCAAAACTCAAGACACCGCCAACAGTTTTGCAATGAAGCTTAAGAAAAAGCTGCCGGACAGGATATTTATCCTTTAAATGAACAGACTTTATATTATCATAAAATTCCTGAAAGACAAGAATGTACCTTTGAAGGAAAAGCTGTGGGTTATAATTCCTTTGATATATATACTTAGTCCTGCGGATTTGATACCGGCTCCAATTCTGGGCTTCTCCGTTATTGACGACCTTGTGATGATTGTGTTTTTGCTAACAGTTGTGGCAGAAAAGACAAGAAAATATTACGGAGAAGAAAACTTAAGCAAGAAAGGCACTGAAGACATTAAAAACATAGTTGAAGATGTTGAATATGAAATTGATAAGGATGAGGATTAACCTCGTCCTTTTGTTTTTTTGTAATTATATTGTTGCAAAAAATTACAAAAATGTCTTTATTTTTGTCGAAATTATTGTTAATATATTATTAAGAAATATTCGGAGGTAGGCTATATGAACAACAATTATAAGATAATCCGTACTATTTTCGAGAATGCCTTCCAAAGGGTTCTGGAATGCAAGGACAATGATACGGGTGAAATTTTTTACAGCAATGTAATAACAAGTCAGAAGGTTATAAATTTAATTGACATCGATGAGCTTAAAAAAATCTCCACCAACATTCTTGAGTGCTACAATACCGAAGACCGTATTTACATATACACAAAGCCTTTAAAAACCGAATACAAGGGAATAAGGGATTATTCCGGAAAAAGCCTCACTCTGAAGCAGCAGTTCGACTTGTCAGAAAAGGTTATCGTTCTTGCTCAGAACATATTCAACATGACCGATGTTGTACAACAGAAGATTCTTGACCTTGACAGGCTTTACGTAGACGAAAACGATTGTTTGGCAGTTGATTTAAACCTTGTTTTCGAGCAGGAATACGACATAGCCGACAATGAAACGTTCAAGAGGCTCGGAAACATGATTCATTACATATTTTCCGGTACTGAAATAGTTGATTACAACATATCCGACACCATACCGCCGGATATATTAAAAATAATAGTAAGATGCCTTACAAGGGAATATCTTTATCCCAGGGATGTTCTTGCGGAGCTTAAGGCATCACCCATATTTGCAATGATCTTCGGTCCGGAGGTTCCAAAGATCAAGACAGCCAAGGCCTCGGAGGAAATGAAGCAGGAGCCGGAGGAAGCCCCGACGGTGGCTGTCTTTGGTGACAATCTTCCGGATGAGGAGCCGGACGACAGGTCCATTTACGACATCTATGTGAATGACAACAACGAAAAGGAAAAGCGTCCTGCTGCAAAGAAGGGAAGACTGAGGATAAATAAGGAAATAAAAAGGGCTGTCGTTTCAATTACTGTAGTTGTGCTTGTTCTTCTTGCAGGCAACATGCTCATTAAAAACTTCAACAAAGGCAAGGAGGTTTCTGCAGGAGGCAGCAGCCAAAACCAGCCTGAACAGGGTTCACAAACGCAGAATCCACAGGAAACAGATCCCGGACAAACGGAGGAATCACCCGGCACTGCTGACTCCACTCAATTGTACTACAACGACAAACTTATTGAAAAAACCGGATACAGCGGAGAAAAGGCAGCAATTGACTCAGACATCTATGTGGAAGGCAGCAGCTCGCTTGTGGTGGAAAACAAAGGGGACGGAAAAATCAAGTCTTTGTTTGCCATAGTGGATTTCACAGATGAGAAATTCAGCTACATGCTAAAAAAACAGATAGGGATTTCAGCAAAGACAAAATCCGAAAGCGATGTTAAAGCGCAGGTTGTGCTTGAAGCCTACAAGGGCGGGAAGCTTACATCTAACTTCCACACTTCAGTCAGCATTTACGACGACATGTGGTCTTCTCTTACGGTCCCCATAAACGTCACCGATGCGGATACCCTAAACATTTACATAGAGTATGAGGGTCAAAACAAGGTTTGGATAGACTCAATATATATTGACGTAATCAAATGACAGCAAAAGATCGTTAACCGATCTTTTGTTTTGTGTTACAGGGTTACTTTATAACAAAATTTTATTAAACTGCAAAAAACTGAGAACTTTTTTAAAACATATACGTCATAAAGAATGGACTATTCAGAAGAGGGGTGAAGCATGGATATCATCAAAATGGAGAATATCTCCAAACTTTACAAAACAGGTCAGATACAAGTGGAAGCATTGAAGGACATATCCTTTGTAATAAAGGAAAAGGAGTTCGTGTCCATAATGGGACCTTCCGGATCAGGAAAGTCAACACTTTTGAATATCATAGGCTGCCTGGATCATTCAACCTCGGGAACATACACGCTTTCCGGAAATCAGGTTGATAAGCTCAGCGATTCCAGGATGTCAGAAATCAGAAACATGTTCATTGGCTTCGTGTTTCAGAACTTTCATCTTCTGCCGAGGATGAATGCAGTAAAAAATGTTGAAATTCCACTTATTTACAGGGGCATCAGCTCCAAGGCCAGAAGGGAGCTGGCTGAAAATGCTCTTGAGCTTGTGGGGCTCAAGGAAAGGATGCATCATCTTCCAAGCCAGCTTTCGGGAGGACAGCAGCAGCGTGTTGCCATTGCCAGGGCAATTGTGGGAAATCCATCAATCGTTCTGGCGGATGAACCTACAGGAGCCTTGGATACAAAGACGGGAGATATGATAATGGAGCTGTTCGTGGAGCTCAATGAAAAGAAATCCATGACCATTGTGCAGGTAACGCACGAGGAAGAGGTAGCAGAATACGGAAGCCGCATAATCAGGCTGGTGGACGGCAGAATAGTATCTGATGTAAGCAGTGGAGGGAAAGCAAATGTATAAAAAAATTATTTCAGCAGCACTTATAATAGCGCTTGTATTTTTCGGAGGTTATTTCACGGCAAAGCAGCTGGTACCTGATACCTCTGAGACTTCAACAGGGCCCAGGTACGCGACAAAGCCCGTGGAAAGAGGCGACATCAAACAGGGCGTAAACATAACAGGACAGCTTAACGGCAACTGGGGAGGATCAATCACAGCTCCCAAGCCCGAAGGCATAACCGATTCCAACGGCATGAGCGTTTCCGTCACCTACACCATCGAAGAGGTGTTTGTAGAACCCAACCAGATGATAAAAAAGGGCGACAACCTTGTGCGCCTGTCAGCATCAAATCTCGGGGACATTCTTGAGGGCCTGACGGAAGGCATACAAAAGAAACAAAAGGACATTGAAGATGTAAACAAGACCATAGAAAAAAAGCTTGACGACCTGGGAGACAAGATAAACCAGGATATCACAAGCATATCACAGGTAAATCCCTATGACGGAATCGTCATAACAGCTCCAATAAAAGGACGCCTTTCGGAATTTACGGTTGATGAAGGAGACAAAGTTGAAGATTCGCACATAGCAACAATTGTTGATGACAGCAAGATTAAGATTACATTCAAGGTAAATACATATGAATATTCAAATCTTAAAGTTGGACAGAAGGTTCTATTGCAGTACAGAAGGGTACTGGAGAACGGCGGAACACAGACTGCCTTTGACGGACTATACTCAGGAACCATCAAGAAGCTCAATCCTAATGCCGTTCCCGGCGACAACGGAATGACATACGTTCACAACGGCGAGATAGAAGCCGACAATCCCGGCCTTGTGCAGCCGGGCATGGTAACTACAATCTATACCGAAAGCGGCGGAGTACCTGTAACCGGATTGACATACATCGGAAAAGTTGCATCATACGTAAATGAAAAGAAAGTTTATTCAACCCTTTACTCAGACAGCGATGACACAACCATCATAGCAACGGAAGTGCCCGTAAGCGCAAATGAATTTGTTGAAAAGGGACAGATTCTCGTGCGCATAGCAGGAAATGATGTTACGAAACAAATACAGCAGGACATTGAAAGCATAATGAGTGAATATGAAAAAATAGATAACCTGAACGAAGAAATAGAAGGCATCTATAAAAAAATCGACAAGGTATCAGAACTTGCAGCAAAGATGATGGTTACAGCACCTTCGGACGGAATGGTTTCCTATGTAAACTACAGGGTGGGTGATACTCTTGTAGCTTCTGAAACCAGCGACCCATGGTCACTGCAGCTCATGGACATGTACAACACAAATGAAATGTACATCTATACAACAGTAAGTGACCTGGATGTGCTGTATATAAGCCAGGATGCTCCTGTTACCGTTACGGTTGACGCCCTTCCAGGAGAGCAGTTCGAAGGAAGCGTCATGAGTCTTAATCAGTACACCGACAGGGACGGAAAGACTGTTTACAACGTTCAGATAAGAGTAATCGGAAGAGAAGGACTGAGACCCGGCATGAACACAAACTGCTTTGTGGATTCCGGAGAAGCCTTCGACACCCTGCTTGTACCTATTGAGGCTGTGTTTGAAGAAAACGGCATTCAGAAGGTTGAAGTTCTAAATGCTGAAGGCCAGCCGGAGATAGTTGAAATCGGAGCAGGACTCATGAACGACAGGTATGTGGAAGTGCTGAGCGGGCTTGAGGAAGGGCAGCTTGTGGTGACCGGAAGCACAAAAGACTTGATGCCCAGCGAATCAGTGCCGGAAAATGATTCATTTTTGCCTAGCACCAAACAATAAGGAGTGATGACATGCAAGAAAGAGGAAAAATTTCATCCATTGCTGTAAGGCTGAAATTTTCTGCAATTATGGCATTTGACGGAATAATTTCAAATCTTCTTCGAACATTTTTGACCGTGCTGGGCATATCCATAGGCGTTGCTGCGGTTGTAAGCCTCATGGGTATAGGAGAAGGCGCAAGAAGATCGATTGTATCACAGTTTGAAAGCCTTGGAGAAAATGTCATAGTTATAAAAGCAAACGCGGAAAATGTGAAGTTTGAAGCGGAGGAGGCGGAAGAACTTCCTTCAAGGGTTGACGGAATAGATTATGCCACACCAGTTGTGTACACACAGGACACTCCCATTAGGTGGAGAAGAGATGAAAGCAAGATGAACATAGTTGGAGTAAATCAGGATTACCCCATGATAAAGGACCATCCTGTTGTGTCCGGAAACTTCTTTACTTCACTTCATGTCAAGCAAAGGTCACCTGTGGCGGTTCTCGGTTACAACGTAGCCAAGTCGCTCTTGAACGGCAGAAGCCCCGTAGGGCAGGCAATAAAAATTAACGGCATAAACTATAGGATAGTCGGAGTCCTTTCTGAAAAGGGAGAAGGAAAAGGTGACGGCATCGATGACAAGATAGTTATACCGTACACTTCTGCCATGAAGATTGCAAACACAAAGGATGTGCTTGAAATATGGGCGAAGTCCGACAGTGCTGAAGAAGCCGAGCTGGCAATGGTACAGCTTGGGCGAATATACAATCGCAAGGTCGGAATAGGCAGCAACATAAAACCTGAAACAGGTTCTGAAGAAGGCGGAGCGGTAACTGACGGAGGCGAGATGCCGGTTGAGCCGGTTCCCGAACCCGAACCGTCGCCAGAGGAGCCTTCAAAAGACGATAATGTTTTTGAAAAGGGCGAGGAACCTCTTACGATCACAAGCCTTAACAACCTGGTTAAGGAAGCTGACCAGGCTAATCGGATAATGACGGTGCTTCTTGGAGGAATTGCCGCTGTGTCGCTTCTGGTAGGAGGCATTGGCATTATGAACATAATGCTTGTTGCTGTAACGGAAAGAACCAGCGAGATTGGTGTAAGAAGAGCATTGGGTGCAAAGCAGGAAGACCTGCTCATACAGTTTCTTCTGGAGGCAGTGTATGTGAGCATCATCGGCTGTGTTGCAGGTATTCTCATAGGAGCATGGGCTGTGAGCCTTGTGTCAAGATACGGTCTTTCAGCCGTTGTTAGTATTGACTCCATAAAAATAGCAGTATTCGTTGCGCTGATGTCAGGTCTTTTGTTCGGTGTTTACCCGGCTATTAACGCTTCGAACCTTCCGCCGGTTGAGGCTCTTAAAAGACAGTAGTAAAATAGAGGTTTTGATTTATCAAAACCTCTTTTAAATTTGGCTGTTTTATTATATAATCTATATAACACAAAAAAAGGAAGGAAAGAAAATGATTTTTACGCAGGAAATAGATACTGTTACAATGGCGGAATCTGCAATAATCATACTGGCAGCCGTTCTTTTCAGAAATTTCATAGCCAACATAATAATCAAGGTGCTGAAGAAGCTTTCGGTCAAGTACAACCTGAAGAACATTGCGCTGGTTCTTGACTCCATTGAAAAACCACTGGTGAACTTCTTCACCCTAACAGGGTTTTACTTTGCTCTGGCGGTGCTTCCCTTCAATGAGAAAATAGGATTGTTTCTGTTCAGGGTATACAGAACTTTCATCATAGTGACGGTAACCCAGTGCCTTTTGAGAATCGTAACATCTTATGCTGAGGTTCTCAACAACCAGTACCTTAACAAGGAAGACAAAACTGAAAGGACGCATATGTCAAAGACTGTGTTTCCTCTGGTAGCAAAGCTGGTCAAGGTCATCATCGTGGCAATAGCCGTTGTAGCCATAGCGGTGGAGTTTAATTTCGAGCAGCTAAGCAGCATACTTGCCGGTCTTGGCATTGGTGGCGCTGCACTGGCCCTGGCTTCACAGGATCTCATAAAGAACTTTTTCGGAGGATTTGTCATACTCACAGACAAGTCATTTGCTGTAGGAGACTGGATAAAGGTTGATTCCTTTGAAGGGACAGTTGAAGAACTGGGCCTTCGAAGCACAAAGATAAGGACTGTGGACAAGGAACTTGTTACGGTACCCAATTCCAGGTTTGCTGACAGGGAACTCATAAATTTCAGTGCCAGGGAAAACAGAAGGGTAAACTTCACGGTGGGAGTTGTATACGGCACCAGCCCGGATAAGCTTAAAACTGCCATGGAGAAAATTAAACTCATGCTGGACAGCCACCCAATGATAAAGGAGGAATCCCCGCTGGTTAAGTTTGACCGGTTCAGTGCAAGTTCCCTTGACGTAGTCGTTCAATATCTTACAAAGACCATAAACTACAACGAGTACATGAGCATAAAGGACGACGTGAACTTCAAAATAATGGAGATATTCAAACAGGAAGAGATTTCATTTGCATTTCCAAGCATGAGCGTTTATATGAAAGAATGACGTGTCAAAATGCCGTATAAGACTTTTAATAAATATGAATATTTAACAGAAATTTCAGGTAAAATACAAATAATGAAAACAAGAGCAAAGTTTGGAAGGAGAACATAATACCATGGAAATTAAATTAAATGCAGGAATCAAACACAAAGAGGAAAAAATTGTTGCCATGAGCGATACGGCCAGAGTATTTGGAAGCGGAGCCGCCGAGGTATTTGCCACACCCATGATGATAGGTCTTATGGAGGGTGCCGCGATGAATGCGGTGAAGGGTTACCTGCCTGAAGGCTTTTCAACTGTCGGAACATCTGTGAACGTAAGACACTTGAGCGCCACTGCTGTGGGAAAGAAAGTATGGGCTGAGGCAGAGCTTGTGGAGGTAGACAGAAAGAGGCTTGTTTTTAAGGTGGATGCTTATGACGAAGATAAAAAAATCGGAGAAGGAACCCACGAGAGATTTATAATCGATGAGGCAAAATTTATGGGCAACTTGAAATAATATGTTTACTATAAGTTCGATTTTTAGTAAAATCATTAAAAGGAGAATACTATGAAGTGCCCGAAATGCAATTGTTCTGAAAGCAAGGTTGTTGACACCAGACCTACGGATGACGGATTCAAAATCAGGCGCCGAAGGGAATGCATAGAATGCGGCTACAGATTTACGACATACGAGAAAATAGAAGAAACTCAGATTGTGGTGATCAAGAGGGACGGCACAAGGCAGGGTTACAATCGAGACAAGATTATTAACGGACTTATCAGGGCCTGTGACAAACGTTCCGTAAGCCTCAAACAGATAGAGGGAATAGCCGACAAGGTTGAAAAACAGCTCTTGAACACATTCCAAAACGAAGTGTCCACTGAAGTCATAGGAGAACTGGTGATGAATGAGCTTCAGGGAGTGGATGATGTGGCATATGTAAGGTTTGCTTCCGTATACAGGAAGTTCAAGGACATTAACACATTTATGGATGAATTGAAAAAGATTCTGGATGAAAGAAAAAAATAGCAAAAGGAGCATAGTATGTATATTAATTTAGATGTGCTTAACATTACCAACGGCAATACCACCATGATGGATACCGAATTCGGAAGGATGAATATAGAAAGAATAAGCGCCGGGAAGTTGAAGCTTGCCACCGGAAGGGTCATTGCAACGGATCCGATCATGATGTACGATGACGAATGCTACTCCGAACATGTGAAACCCGGAGAATATCCGGTGTACATATATGTGGGAAAGACTGAAAACAGAAAGAAGCAGACTGTTGTGGCTGAGCTGAGGTTTTCTGACAGCGACCCTGTTAAGTGGGAGATGGCCCTTTTGAAGGGAGAATCTTCAAAGGGATTCGGACATGACGAATTCATGGGATACGAGGTTGAAAACGGACTTGGATGCTTCATGGATGAGCGCGTCATGGAAATGCTGGACGTAATGGATGAGGAAGAGCTTGAAGATTACGAGAAAAAAATAAGGGATGCCGTAAGAAACAGCGAATGCTCCTGCGCAGACATTGTAGTAGACAAGAAGGACGGAAGCAACATAATCGTCTTTGCCAGTGGATGGAACGAAGGAACATTCCCTACATACTACGGGCTTGACAGCAAGAACAAGCTTGCCAGACTTGTGACCGATTTCATGGTCATAGAAGCATAAAAAGCTCCTTATGGAGCCCGGTTTGATGACAAAGTATATATTTGGACGTTGTCATTCTGAGGCGTAGCCGAAAAATCTTATGTTTTCAATAAATATGGGATACTTCACTATCGTTCAGGATGACAACGTCGTTGTTTGTCAATAGTCTAAGCTCCTTACGGAGCCTTTTTATTTTCATCACATAAGATTCTTTTTCTTAAAAAACCACAATGATATCAGCAGTGTCGATATGCTCATGGCTATCACAAAAATGTAGCCGTATTGCCAGTCAAGCTCCGGCATGTTTTTAAAGTTCATTCCGTACCATCCTACTATGAGGGTCAGAGGGAGAAATATGGCTGTTATAACAGTGAAAAGCTTCATGGTGTTGTTGAGATTCAAATCAAGCTGAGCCTGGTAGGATTCCCTGACTTGAGTCACGTAGTCTCTTAGGTTTCCAACCTTCCTGTTCAGGCGGTCTATTCTGTTGAAAAGGATTTTAAAATAGGCTATGGATTTGCTGCTCAGAACTTCATTTTCGTTTTCTGTAAGGTCTTCAACAGTGCCAAGAAGCGGTTCGTAGTGCCTTTTCAAAAACAGGAGCCTGTTTTTAAGCGATACTATGTCGTTTATGTAATCCTTGGTCTTTCCTTCGATAACATCTACTTCCACATCGGAAATTTCCGACTCTATGTTTAACAGTACACTGTTGTCCCTGGACGTCATTTTGTCTATGAGGTTGTAAAGTATTTTTTCCAGACTCAGGCTCAAGGCACCCTTTATATGAATATCCTCTCTTATTTCTTTGAAGATGCTGAGATCTTTTTCGCTGACAAACAGCAGGAATCGTTTTGAAAGATAGAAGTCCAGTTCCTCTACGGCAAAGCCGTCTTCACCATCATGGATTATGTTTAATATACCGAAACTGTAACTTTCGTACACCTCAAGCTTGGACATGTCTGTGTCGTTTGTGCAGTCGTTAAGAGTCTGGTAGCTGAAACGAAAGCAGTCATTTCTTTGTATAAGTTCTTCAGGAGAAAGTATCATCCAGTACTTGCCTTCCTCATCTGTAGAAAATTTATCAAAATCAGCTTCTGTCAGACTGTCCTGGGTAATCTTGTATATCTGCAAATTATCACCTCATTTAAGAATAGATTATGGAAAGAGAGCTATATTATATTATCATCTTAGCATTTTTAATGATTTCTGTAAATTAAATTTAATTTTGTTTTATGTGAAGATTGATAAAAATGTTCGTAATTTGTATATACAATCTTGAATTATGCCGTGAATGATGATAAAATGAATAATCTAAAAAATACAAAAGGGCAAATGATGAAAAAGAAAATTAACAGATACGACATTGCATTGATAGCAGTCATTGTAGCAGCAAACATAGTAATACTTTTTTTGGGAAGCAGAAAAGCGGTTCATGCGGATGAAAAAGTTGCATATGTATATTCACGCAACGAGCTTGTGGGAGAATATGTCTTAAGCGATGACTACAAGACCGAGTTTACCATTGGCGATGAAAAAACAGGATACAATGAAATTCATATTGAGAACGGCCAGGTTTGGATTCACGAAGCCAGCTGCCCGGATCAGATATGCCTGTCGCAGGGTAAAATTTCCAGCGACGGGGAAATAATCGTGTGCCTGCCCAATCAGCTCATGGTAAAGATTGAAGGCGGCGAAGAAGATGACACAGACTTCATAGCAAATTGAGAGAAAAGAGAATATTGATATTATGAATAGATTGCAAAGATATATATTTTTGTCGCTGCTTACGGCGGCTGCACTGATACTCAGCATAATTGAAGGGATGATTCCGCTGCCGTACATAGCTCCCGGTGCAAAGCTGGGGTTATCCAACATTGTCACAATGACGGTGATTGTAGTTTTCGGGTTTAAGGATGCATTGCTGGTCGTTGTATTAAGATGCATTCTTTTAATGCTTGTTGCAACAAATCCTGTAACATTCATTTACAGCATAGCCAGCGGAATAATGAGCACAATAGCTATGGCCTTCGGCGTCAAGTACATGAACAAATTCAGCTATATAGGGGTAAGCGTGCTGGGTGCCATGACTCACAACGCAACACAGGTTACAGTTGCCGCCATCATATTCGGAACATTCAACCTGTACTACTACATGCCCATATTGTCGCTGGTAAGCATTTTTACGGGATGCTTCGTGGGCTATACTTCTATTTTTGTTTCAGACAACCTGAACAGGACCATGTTAAAATTGAGAAGAGAGGTATAAGAGGTATAAAATGAAGAAGGGAAATTCCATTTATCTGATTTTGCTGATACTGACATCCACAATCATAGGCACCATATTGGGAAAGGCTTTTTCCGGAACAATTCCGATCTTAAACTACGGCGAGTCAATAGGCTTTGGGCCTGCAACGCTGGACCTTGAAATTTTCACCATGACATTCGGATTCAGCGCCAACCTTACTGTTGCAGGAATAATTGGACTTTTGATAGCAATAATAGCATATAGAAAACTTTAAGGACGAATGATGAAAAACATAATATTAGCTTCAAAATCACCCAGAAGAATAGAGATGCTCTCAAGATATTTCCAGGATCTGAAGGTTTTCGTACCTGACACTGAGGAAAGTGTAAACGAACAGGACCTTCCGGAAACCACCGTCATGAAAATTGCTTTTGAGAAGGCATACAAAGCCATGTGTGAGTATGAGGAAAAAGGACTAATAATAGCTGCAGACACGGTGGTGTTTCTTGACAGGATCATGGGAAAACCAAAGGATGAACATGAGGCTTTCATGATGCTCAGGTCCCTGTCCGGAAAGATACACAGTGTATATACGGGAATCTGCATCATTGACAGTGAAGAAAATAGGAAAGTCGTTGATTATGAACAAACCTTCGTAAAGTTCAATGAACTTACGGATGATTTCATAAGAAGATACATACAGACAGGTGAATATAAAGATAAGGCAGGGTCCTACGGAATTCAGGGCTATGGAGAGCTCATGGTGAATAAGATCGACGGGTGCTACAACAACGTCAAGGGACTGCCGCTCACAAAACTTAACAACATGCTTAACAGACATTTTTCTTTGAATTTGCTTTAGCAGGAATATCCTGCCAAATTGCATATTGGAGGATAAAATGGACAATAATAACTACACCATAAAATCAATTCCCCATGGGGAAAGGCCCCAGGACAAATTGTTCAGGTACGGGGCTGGTTCTTTATCCAATTCTGAGCTTATTGCAGTTATAATAAGGACCGGATGCAAAAATGAAAATGCTGTGATGCTTGCTCAGAGAATTTTAAGTGAAGATGGCTTAGGGCTTCGAAACGTAGCTGAAGGAAATTTGGAGAAGTTTTTGTCATACAAGGGCGTCAGCCTTGTAAAAGCTGCCCAGCTTATGGCTGTGGCTGAGCTTTCGAAAAGAATAAGCACCTTAAAGATGGAAAAGATAAAGATTTCCTCTCCAGGGGACGCTGCTGTAGTCATGATGGAGGAAATGAGGTACTATAAAAAGGAGTATTTCAAGATAATACTCCTGGACACAAAAAACAATATAAAGAAGATATCACAAATTTCAGTTGGAAGCCTCAACAGTTCCATAGTGCATCCAAGGGAAGTTTTTTCGGAAGCCGTTGCATGTTCATGCTCTTCCATAATACTTGTTCACAACCACCCCAGCGGCGAAACTGAGCCAAGCCACGAGGATATCGTGCTTACAAACCGCCTTGACGAATGCGGAAAACTGCTGGGCATAAAGGTTTTGGACCACATTATTATTGGTGACGGCGTTTTTTACAGCTTCAAGGAAGAAGGATTAATTTAATAATTGCGAAAGGCGAAAGGATAAAATGGGATTTTTCGATTTTTTTACACAAAAGATAGGAATTGATTTAGGAACTTCAAACACACTGGTATATGTAAGCAACAAGGGAATAACTGTAAACGAGCCATCTGTTGTTGCAATCAACACAGGTTCCAATGAGGTATGTGCCGTGGGTGAAAATGCAAAGGCAATGCTCGACAGGACCCCGAAGACCATAAATGCCGTAAGACCTCTTCAAAATGGCGTAATAGCCGATTTTGAAATAACAAGGGTAATGATCAAATACTTCATTGACAAGGCTCTTAACAAGAAGCGCTTCATTAAGGCAAACATAGTTATATGTATGCCTGTGGGCGTGACATCCATAGAAAAGAAGGCCGTGGAAGATGTTGCCTATGACTCAGGAGCGAGAAAGGTCAAGCTGGTGGAGGAGCCCATGGCGGCAGCAATTGGGGCAGGTCTTCCCGTTGATCAGCCTTTGGGAAACATGATCATAGACATAGGCGGAGGCACAACGGAAATAGCCATAATTTCCCTTGGAGGCATAGTTGAAAGCGACTCGCTTAGAATTGCCGGAGATGACATGGACATGGACATAAGAGAATACATCAAGCTGAAATACAAGATGGACATAGGTCTTGTAACAGCTGAGAAAATAAAAATGACACTTGGAAATGCCAGCAAGGAATACTATGACAAAAAGCACAGGGCAAGAAACAAGCCCCAGGATACCCAGGAAGATGGCAGCAGCGATGATTTCGACTATGTCCAGGTCATGGAAATAAGAGGAAGAGACATTGTTTCAGGTCTTCCGTTAAAGATTACGGTTACAAGTGATGAAATCAGGGAGGCCATTGCTGAGACGGTGAACAACATAACCAATGCAATCAAAAGAGTTTTCGAAAGAACGCCGCCGGAACTGTCGTCGGACATTTATACCAACGGCATCTACCTTACCGGAGGAGGGGCTCTCTTGAAAGGCCTTGACATCTACATAGAGAAGGAAACTGGATTGAAGGTGTTCATAGCCGAAAACCCTCTGCAGTCGGTTGCTTTGGGTGCAGGAAAAATATGCGAGGAAATGTAGCGGTGAGCAAATGAATTTTTTTAGGAAACATATCAAAAGGATATTGTTTTTGCTTACAATATTTGTACTCATTGTATTGATTGGTCTGTCTTCCATCGGAAGGATTAACGACGTAGACCTGGGATTCTTCGGCAGTGTGGTTGCCGGATTTCAGAAGCTTGTGTTCAACACAGGACAGACAGTGACCAGTTCTTTTTATTCTGTTCAGGAAATTGTGAGAATGAGAGAAGAAAATATAATGCTTACGGACAATGTCCACGAATTGCAGGAACAGGTCAGGATTCTGGAAAACATAGTAAACAAATCCGAAGCCCTTGAAACAGAATATGAAATGAAAAAAAATCTTTCCTATGACTATGTTGTTGGACAAGTAATTGCCATGGACGATTCAAACTGGTTCAGCAGGTTCACAATTGACAAGGGAGAACAGGACGGCCTTAAAAAAAACGACATCGTCATCCATGCCGTAAAGACTGATAAAGGTGTGGTTCAGATAGGGCTCGTGGGAGTTATTACCGAGACATCGTCAAACTGGTCAAAAGTAATAACTCTGCTGGATGAAAGCTGCAAGGTAAGTTTTCGCGACATCAATACCGATGAGAGCGGAATCGTGCAGGGCAGCAACGACGGAACCATAACAGGCTACTTCTTCAACTCAAAGGCAGAGGTTAACAAAGATGATAATCTTGTGACCTCCGGCATCGGAGAAGTTTATATTCCGGATATCTATATAGGCAAGGTCAGGGATGTGGTGCCCACAACCGACGTATCCACGCAGAAGATTGTGGTGGATTCTGCCGTTGAGTTTACAAAGCTGAACAGGGTGTTTGTTCTGAAGGTAAACAGATGAAATCAAATGAAAGGTAGCAATTAAATGAAAAGATTCGGCATAATGGCTGCTGGCGTGTTGCTTAGTTTTATTCTGCAGACTTCTCTGTTGGGTTTTTTTGACATACTTGGAATTATTCCGAACATATCATTGATTTTGGTGGTTATTTTTGCCCTGATGTCAGACGGTGTAACCGGAGGAATCATCGGATTAATGACAGGTATACTTTACGACGGCATGCTCTATGACGTATTTGGAGTTTATACGCTGGCCTACTTTGTCATTGGAGCGGTTATAGGGTCTTACAGCGATAATATGATGAGGGAAAATTATCTTGCCTATTGCGCTGCAGCAGGGGTGTCGACGGTTGCAATGCACCTGATGGTGTATGTGCTGCTGTTTTTTTTGAAATACAGCGTAGAGAGCGCCGTATTTGCTTTCAGGAGCGTTGCTGTTGAAACTGTCCTGAACACATTGCTTACAGTGATGGTGCTTAAATTTGTTTTATTCATATTTGGCAGGCTTAATTTGAAGTAAGAAACAGAGGTGCAAATTGAACATACAGAAGTTTTTCAAAAACAGATTCAATATATTATACATGGTAATAGTTGTGATGCTATGCATACTGGGCTTCAGAATGGCGGTTCTTACCATAGTCGAGGGAGAGGATTACAGGGAGGCAGCCGATGTGAAAAAGATCAAGGACATACCGGTGAAGGCTTCAAGGGGAAAGATTTTTGACAGAAACGGTCAGGTCCTTGCGGACAATGTATCAAGCTTCACGGTACAGATGTATACAGATGAAATAGAGCCTGAGAACTTCAATGAAGTTTCATACATTCTGGCAAAAATACTTGACGAGAACGGAGAAAGGCCCATAGATGACTTTCCCATAGAACTGGACACATTCGAATACATCGATGAGGAGCTTGAAAGGTCACAAAACCTGTCAAGTACGCAGGATTACACAGAGGAAAGCTTTGAATCGGTATCGTATACAACGGCTGAGGACAAGGCGATGGATGCTGTAAAGGGAAACATTAGGGAGTGGCTTAATTACAGCATCAACGTGTACGGAGAAAGCTTCGGTCCAAAAGAAATTGTTTTAAATGAAATACTGAGGGACATGGATCTGCCCGTCACCATAACTGACGGTCAGTTTGTGTTCAAGCAGATAGAAATGCAGGTTGCTGAAGCAGAAACAGACAATCCAACACAACAATCACAGCAAAATACACAGCAAGCTTCTGAGGAAGATGCAAAAGAGACAGATCCCATAAAAATCTGGAAGGCGGAGCATGGGCTTGATGAAAACTTAGGCGCCGAAGATGTTGTAAAGGAAATCCTTCTTAAAAACAACAAATATCTGAACACACTTTTCTCAAATTCTAAAATCAGACGGTTGTCCTACGAATTCCTGAAGTCAAAAGGCCTAACAAACAACATAAGGCTGGCTGAATATTCCTTTGTGCAGGACGAAGCCTACAGAAACATAAAAAGGAATCTGAACCTTAATCACGAGGAAATTACCATGAACACATCTGCAAAGGATGACTTTGTGCTTCTCACCATGAAGTATTCCATCGACAACCTTCTGCAGACTGTGTATCAGTCAAACAACGAAAAGATTGTACCTGGCTTCATGCTCATTGAAAGTCTGAAAGAAATTTATCCGGACCTGCCGGTGGAATTTGTGGAAGACGGAGAATTCGGATATTTTCAATATACAGACGAAGATGTAAAAAACAAGTATCTTTCACAACAGCATCTTGATCCAAGCACAACAGCATATGATTTTACAAAGGAAACGGCATTCAAAAATTATGACGTTCTTTATAATCTTGTAACAGACAATTCAGTTAAGTATTATTCCCAGGTTGAGCTGCTGAAATATGAAAATCCCAGCATATCAATCGGTGAATGGGAATACACGCCCATGAGAGACAAAAGGATATGGATAAACAAAAACGTTAAGATTACAGATGAATCTGCGGATATAAAAAACTTCACCGCTCAGGAAGTTTTCGGAATGCTCAGGGACACTCTTAAGATAGGAAGCGACATAGACGACTATGACATGAGGAACATGATGGTCATTAGGGAGCGCTACAGCAAGACCAGCTACCTGTCATACCATCCTGTGGACATATGCTACAGCATTTCAGAGAAAACCGTAGCCATGATTTCTGAAAGATCCCATGAGCTCGGCGGAATAAATGTGGAAATGGAACCCTTGAGATACTATCCTCAATATGAGACGGCATCACATGTGCTTGGGTATCTTGGAAAGATTGCCCAGGACTATGAGGTCCAGGAATATGTGGTTCAGAGAGGCTACAGCACAGACGACATTATAGGCAAGACAGGTGTTGAGGAAAAGTTTGAGGACTACTTAAGAGGCGAAAAAGGAAAGAAAACCGTTGAAGTTAACAACATGGGAAAGACCATAAAATCGGTTTCAAGCCAACCGCCTGTTCCGGGAGACAATCTCTACCTGACCATAGATCTTAATTTGCAGAAAAAGGCGGAGGAATCTCTGAAAAGGGGACTCGAACAAATACAGGCAGGAGGTGTTTTTGAAAGCGAATGGGGAAACTTCAAGTTTGCAGATTCATACAAAAACGCCAGGTCAGGAGCTTTGGTAGCCATAGATGTGAAGACCGGCGAACTGCTTGCCCTGGCCAACTTTCCATCCTATGACCTCAACCTGTTTTCTACGGGAATTTCATCGGAGGATTGGAACAGCCTTCTTAATGATTCTAAGAACCCGCTGGCACCGAGACCTCTTTACAACATAGCAATGCTTACGGCTATACAGCCGGGCTCTACATTCAAGATGGTAACTGCTTTGGCTGCTCTTGAAAAAGGAGTTAACCCTAATACTCCGGTTTACTGCGCAGGTACCATGGAAGTGGGTGACAGGCATTTCAGCTGCTGGATTTACAACCTGTACGGAGGAGCCCACGGCTACCAGACCATGTATCAGGCTATAATGAATTCCTGCAACTTCTACTTCTACACAACGGTCCTTGGAGAAAATCTCGCAACTCACCAGAGCCACCCTGTGCAGGTTGATGCGGAGGATATAATAGAAATGGCCGATATGCTTGGACTTAACGACAAGACGGGAGTGGAAATCGACATTCCTCAGGAAACATCGGGAGGAGTTCCCAGCATAGAAGGCAAGAAGCTGAATATCAGAGTTTATTTGAGGCTCTTCCTTGAGGCCAACGTCGAAAGATACCTGGAAGAGGGGTATTCCATAGATGAAAGCATGAAAAATGAAATTGTAGAGGAAATTGTCAGCTGGATTGACCGTGAAGAGCCCATGACCAGGGGTGAGGTCTATGAAGGGTTAAAAGCCTTGAGGCTCAACCCTGAAAAGACAAATGACAACAACGTTCCTCTGGTTGACATACTGAAGTATTCATATATAAATCAGGCTGCATGGAACGTGGGGGACAACTTAAACATCAGCATAGGCCAGGGCAACAATTCATACACTACGCTGCAGATGGCCAATTATATAGCAACCATTGCAAACGGCGGCTACAGAAGAAATGTAAGCCTCATAAAGGATATCAACACCTATGACGGAAAAGACACGGACTATGTGCCTTTAAGACAATCGGAAAGAATAGGTTTATCGGATTACAGTTACCTAGACATTGTCAAGCAGGGAATGCTTATGGTTTCTGACAACGACAGCTCAAAGCCATATTCCAATTTTCCTGTGAAAGTTGGAAGCAAGACAGGAACTGCACAGAAGGAAGGAACAAATCCTGACACAGGACAGCATTATGACGACTTTGCATGGTATGTGGCATTTGCTCCATACGATGACCCGCAGATAGCAGTTGCCTGCGTGTTGTTTGAAGGAGGCTCCGGGCGTTATCCGACACCAATAGTCAGGGAAGTTATAGGAGAATATCTCAAACTAAACGGCCTGGCCGGAAATCAATAAATTCAATTAAGAGTTAAAAATTAAGAATTAAATGAAAGGATTTGCCTTAGGCAAATCCTAACAACAATTATTTATTCTTTACTAAAAAACGGGGGTTATATGAGTTACGTTATTTTGGTGGGTTCCCAGAAAAGTGAAATCGGAAAAACAGTACTGAGCATAAAGATGGGCATCGAATTGTCCCAAAAAGGCAAGAGGGTGCTGCTAGCTGATTTTTCAGGCGGCAAAAGAAAAATGTCGGAATATTTCAAAGTAGATGAAGATATCATTTATGATATTAAGGATGTGCTGGACAAAACATGCTCCCTTGAGCAGGCAGCCATCGAGATTGTAGAAAACTTATGCCTTGTTCCAAACCCGAGGGTTCAGGGAAAGCTGAACGGCGTAAGAAAGCAAGACTTTAAAAATTTCATCAAGGATACTGAAAGCCAGCATGACTATGATTTTATCATAGCCGACGTAGGAAGCATGTCGTCATCGTTCATCGATTTTGAAAGCGCCGATCATGGGGTGATTATAAACAACAATGATTTTTCGTGCGTAAGGGAGATGAATGCCGATAAAACCATGGCACGCATGAATGGCTTAAATGATATTACACTTGTTATAAACAGATTCAACAAGAAAAATGCTGTGAAGGGAACAATGCTGAAGCTTAGGGACATACAGAGGATGACGGACACAAAGACGCTTTATGTCATTGAAGAAAACCCAAAATACAGCCAGATGGACAGCTACTTCCTTTTCAGCAGCGATGAAAACTCATTCACCGGGACAGTAAAAAGCATGGTATCTTCTCTGCAGCAATAATGAAACTTTTGCGAAAGCAAAAGTTTTTTATTTTGTAATAAAGCTTGTAACATTTTAATAAAATGTATGGAAGGGGTGGGTGAGATGAATAAAATACCAAGAAAGAGAATCAGCATCAAAAGAAAGGAAAATTTTAACAGAAAATTGGCGCTGCAGGTTGTGTTCAGCATTGTATTGGTGGCTGCCGTAATTGTTGCAAAAAATATGGAATCGGATGCTTCCAGAAAATTCATAAACGCAGCCGAAGAAAAGATATCACAGAGCCTTAAGCTAGATGAACTTAAAAACACAGTGGAAGAATTCGCTTCGTCAGTAGTGGACAGGATGCCTTTTGCAAAGAGCAGCTCAGACTTTACAGCTCCCGTAAGCGGACAAATATACAAGGAATACGGATTGAACAAAGACAAAGACCAGTCATACTATAACCACGGCCTGGACATAATATCCGACACTCAGACGGTCAAGTCAATGTCTTCGGGCACCGTTATACAGATTGGAAACAACGAGAAACTCTCGGATTATGTTGTGGTTGAAAGCGATGGCAAGACAATAATATACGGACAAATCAAGGAAGCGTTCGTGAGCGAAGGAGAAAAGGTAGCTGCTGGAGATATAATAGCATCCTTAAGCGAAGCAGAAAGGCACCTTCACCTGGAAGTGTGGGAAGGCGGCGAATCCTTGAATCCCGCAAAATTATTCGACCTTAAAGACTGATGCGGGAGTAAATGCTTATTATTATCGCCTTGGCGGCTCACGAGGCGGCGCACCTGTTTGCTGCGGTTCTTCTCAAAATAAAGTTTGACAAGGTTAAAATAACGTTGTTCGGCTTCAATTTAAATGCCAATTTAGACAACACAGCATTTCATAAAAAAGTGCTGCTGTTTATTTCGGGACCATTGTGCAATGCATGCCTGTATTTGGTATTTCGAAGTTCCATGAACCAGAATTTCGCAAACATCAACTTATTCCTGGCATGCATTAACATGATTCCGGTTGTCCCGCTGGACGGGGGCAACATTTGCAAGACGGTGCTGGAGCTGTTTGTGGACATTAAAAGTCTGTGCAGATACATGATTATGACCAACACCTTTTTTATTGTTTGTTTTCTTTCCATAATATACATTTATAAGAACTACATATATTTTTTGTTGATTGTAATGGCGCTGAAGGGTATAATCGAAGAAAACAGGGATTTAATGGAAAAGTATATTCATCAGAGCTACAGAAAATATAAATACTAGCAGGAGGAAAAATGGTTTCAAAAAACACATACTTAAGAAGAAGCACTTTCGATGACTGCACACTGTTTACAAAATGGGAACAGCAGGATTATGTAAAACAGTTTCTGACAATAAACATGGAACGGACTTATGAAGAGGTTGTGAGAGAATTTTTGGGAAGGGAAAATGATCTTTCCAGGGAACAATACACAATTTTGCTGAAGGAAGATAGTATTCCTATTGGAAGAGTTTATCTGTCCGGGATTTCCAGGGCAGCAGATTCCATTGACATAACTCGCATCTACATAGGGGAAGAGAAATTCCTGGGATTGGGATACGGCAGGGAGGTCATGGAAACCTTGCTGGATTACTGCTTCAACACTCTAAAAATGCAGCGTGTCACCATAGACCACTATCCGGGAAACGAAAATGCTGCTGCTCTTTACCTGAGGCTTGGCTTTAAATATGAAGGAATAATGAGAAATGCTGCGAAGAAGGACAATGAATATTACAATCTGCATCTCATGTCCATTCTCAGAAGCGAGTACTGCCATAAATAAACAAAACTTAAAAAAAATATTTGAAATTATTTAAATTTAGGTTATAATATAAGTACATTTGTAAATGAGAATTTATAAATGCCTCTTAAATTTTTTGCCTCAAGCCGTGGATGCCCCACGGCTTGCCCTTTTTTTGAATTATTTACCTGCAACGGAGAATAATACAACAAGAATGCAGAATATGAAAATAAAGACAAACACATTTCTTTTGAAGAAGCGAAACAATTTATAAATCATTTTATCCCCCCGTACATTATATGTGAAACATTTGCAAATAACATAACTTCATAAGTGACAGTATGAAAATGTCAGCATAAAATGAAAATATAAACAATGAAACGGAGGGGTATAATGCCTAGAATATATTTAAGCCCGTCGACGCAGCAATTCAATGCTTTTGTGACTACAGGCACGGAGGAATACTGGATGAACCAGATTGCCGACGCCATGATTCCTTACCTGCAGCAGTATGGAATTGAGTACGGCAGAAACACACCTGAGATGACGGCAGGTTCGTCCATAAGGGAATCCAACGCCGGCAACTACGACTTTCACATAGCGATACATTCCAATGCCTCAGGTCCTGGCCAGGAAGGCAGAAACAGGGGAACCATAGTTTTTTATTACCCGTCAAGCACAAACGGATTGAGGATGGCGGAGCTGTTAAGGGATCAATTCAGAATAATATATCCGAATCCTGACCGGGTAACCACAGTGCCTACGACCACTCTGGGAGAGGTTGCGAGGACCGCTGCACCGTCTGTTCTCATAGAAGTGGCATTTCATGACAATGTGGAAGATGCCAACTGGATAACGAACAACATTGATACCATAGCAAGGGCAATTGCTGCAGCAGCAAACGAATACTTCTCTTCATCCCAGGGAACAGCCACAGGCCAGACTGCACGAGTGAGACTCACAAGCGGATACCTGAACGTGAGAAGCGGACCTTCACTGAATTCTCCGGTAATAGGAATGGCTCCCAACGGGGCGGTAATGAGAGTGCTTGGAAGAAGCGGCGACTGGTACAACGTTCAATACAACGGAACCAGCGGTTATGCAAATGCAAACTATCTGGTTCTGCAGTGAAAAAGAAAAAACAAGAGAGATCCTCTTGTTTTTCTTTTTTGTATGAAATTTTTGGTCGGAAGGAACTATTTACTAGCTTAAAACAGGTATAAAAAAACATGAAACAATGAACTGTTGTTCGCTGCTTCATGTCCTATTTTTTGTATGGTGCGGTCGGGGGGATTTGAACCCCCACGAATATACATTCGCTAGCCCCTCAAGCTAGTGCGTCTGCCGTTCCGCCACGACCGCATTGCTTTATCATTATAGCGGATGATTCAGGTTTTGTAAAGAGAATTTTCAAAAATTTTTTCTGGAATTTTCAGTAAATTTCTGCAAACGGTTACACTCTGCGACTTGAATAATGCTTGTAATTAATCTGCAAATGCATTATAATTATAACAATATAGTTATTGAGGAAACAGCCTGGCTGCAATTTTAACGACTAATACCGCATGAATGTCGTGCAGCTAAAATGTATTATAATTTCAACAGTCTTTTTAATGGTTTTAAAAAATCCAACTTCAAACCCGGGGGCCTATATGAAAATCAATGAAATAGCCAGTATTTTGAATGCAGAAATTATTACGAACTTCAGCGATGAACGTACGGATATTCAATATGGATTTGCCAGTGATTTAATGAGCGATGTGTTGGCTTATGCTACAAGCGACTCGCTGCTCATTACGGGACTCAACAACCACCAGGTCATCAGAACGGCTGAAATGATGGATATGACCACTGTACTGTTTGTAAGGGGAAAGAAACCCGGAAAGGATATTATTGACCTGGCCGTTGAAAATTCGCTGACTATTCTGGCAACAGACCACACCATGTTTAAAACTTGCGGTTTGCTTGTATTAAGCGGTATGAAGGGAATTGAAGGATGACTGATAAATTTCTAAAAAGATACAGCTACAGCGTTTCTGCAAATGATTTCATAAATGCGGGCAAGGCTTCAAGTTCCATAAAGGGAAACCTGAAGGCCATGGGAATCAACGGGCAGATTGTAAGAAGAATCGCAATAATATCCTACGAGGCGGAGATCAACATCGTGATACATTCCCACGGAGGAATGCTTCACTGTGACCTGTACGAAGACAAGATTGTTATAATATCCAAGGATAAGGGACCCGGCATCAGCAACATAGAAATGGCCATGACCGAAGGATATTCCACAGCTTCAGAATCAGTCAGGGAACTGGGATTTGGCGCCGGTATGGGATTACCCAACATGAAAAAATATTCAGATGACTTCGAGATCAGTTCAAGCAGCAACGGAACGGTAATAATCATTACTATATACCTATAGGAGGCAAAAATGAATTTTTCTATTATGTTCGATAAGGAAAAATGCAAAGGATGCACCAACTGTATGAAAAGATGCCCGACACAGTCCATCAGACTCATTGATGGAAAGGCTTTTATAAATAGTTCCAAATGCATACACTGCGGCGAATGCATAAAAATATGTCCCTACGGGGCTTACACTCCTGAACCGATAGAATGGTACGAAGAGATGCACTATTCCTCATACAAGTACAAAATAGCGATTCCTGGCACTCCGCTGTACGGTCAGTTTCCAAAAACCATCGACATTTGCAGGGTTCAAAACGCCATTCTGAAGCTGGGTTTCGACTATGTATACGATGTAAGCTGGGCTGCAGATCTTGTTGCAAAGGCCATTCACAAGAAATTAGGTAAGGACAGCATGGTGAGGCCTCTCATTTCTGCCAATTGTCCTGCAGCGGTGAGGCTTATTAAAGACAGGTACCCTTCACTGATGGATAATCTCATTCTTCTCAAGGAGCCCATGGAAATCGGAGCCATGCTGGCCAGGGAGCGCGCCAGAAAGCTATACAATCTCAAGGATGAGGAAATCGGGGTGTTTTATATATCCCCTTGCCCGGCGAAGCTTCTTGCTGTCACTGACCCCATAGGGGACTATAAACCTTCGGTTGATTGGGTTATTCCGTTAAACACCATTTACGGAGAACTCTACAGGGAGGTTCTCAAGGAGGATGACCTGGTATGTTCATCTCCTTCGCTCAATGGTTTGAAGTGGGCCGTTTCAGGCGGCCAGTCCGAATCGGCTGGCATCACTAATTATATTGCGGTTAACGGCATGGAAAACATAATACAGATACTTGAAGAAATAGAAAACGGAAAGCTTGACGATGTGGATTATGTAGAAGCCTTGGCTTGCGTGCAGGGATGCGTTGGCGGTACGTTTAATGTTGTAAATCCTTTCGTTGCAAGCAGCAATATCAAAAATATAACCAGCAAGGAAAACAACGATTGTCTGAATGCAGACCTGGACAGATTCGACGAGTTGTACGAATCCGGAATCATCAAGTACAAGTTAAGAGAAGAAGATATCCAGAGCAGGTTCAATATGAAGGAAGCACTTGACAGAAACGAGAAGATTAAAGAAATCAACGACATGCTTCCAGGCCTTGACTGCGGCTCCTGCGGAGCACCCACCTGTTATGCCCACGCGGAGGATGTTTACAACAACGAATCGGAGTTTTATGACTGCGTTGTCTTGAGAGTAAATGAGAAGAGGTGAGATGATGAAATGTACGGATTTAGCTGAAAAGTTTGGGCTTGAGGTATTGACCGCATCAGAAAAGGATATTTCAATAGAAGGGGTTTATATCGGAGATCTTCTCAGCATTGTTATGGCTAAGGCAAAGCAGGATTATGCATGGATTACTATACAGACGCATCTTAACATTGTGGCTGTGGCCGACCTGCTTGAACTTTCATGCATAATAATTGTTGAAAACATGGATTTGGAGCCGGATGCGCTGGAAAAAGCCATGGAACTTGAAATACCCGTCTTCAAAACAAAGAAAAGCGCATACAACGTAGCCTGTGACTTCAACCAAATGGGAATAAAATGAAATATTATTACGACCTGCACATTCATTCGGACCTGTCGCCCTGCTCAAACAGCGACATGACGCCAAACAACATTGTGAACATGTGCTGCATCAAAGGTCTTAGCATCATTTCCGTAACAGATCACAACACTGCCGAGAATATTCTTCCTGTGGTACGGCTGGGAGAAAAGGCTAACATCATGGTTGTTCCAGGTATAGAGGTGACAACGAGGGAAGAGGTGCATGTTCTTTGTTATTTCAGAAATGTAGACGATGCTGTGCTTTTCGGTAAAATGGTTTATGATTCCCTGCCGGACGTATGCAACAATCCTGCAATATTCGGCGAACAGAACATATACGACGAATGTGACGAAATAACCGGACAGCTTAAGAAGCTTCTGCTCAACGCAACGTCATACTCCATTAATGAAGTGTGCTCACTGGTGAAATCCTGCGGCGGAATAATGGTTCCTGCCCACGTAAACAAAAAGTCCAACAGCATATTGTCTGTCCTGGGCTTCATGCCTAAAAACCTCCAAATAGATTTTGTTGAGGTTTATCAAAAGGCAGAAACAGACAAGAGGCTCACTGAAGGGTACGGTATTTTTTACAATTCAGACGCTCATCAGCTGACGGATATATCGGAGGCTGTAAATTTCATCGAGCTTGACAGCGTGGAGGAAATTTTTAAATATATGAAAATTTAAAGGTCGCAGCAGCGACTTTTTAATTTCGGGTGGAGGAAAAATGAAAGAAATATCAATGCATATTTTGGATATCGCCATGAACAGCATAAAGGCCGGAGCTTCTCTTTTGGAGATTGAGATTACAGACAGCGAAAAAGACAATCTCGTAAAAATAGCCATAAAGGACAACGGTGCAGGGATGAGCGAAGAAACGCTTAAAAAAGTCACAGATCCTTTTTTTACAACAAGGACTACCAGAAAAGTAGGCCTTGGCCTTCCCATGCTCAAGGGTTCTTGTGAAAGATGCAACGGAAAATTGGAGATTGATTCACAACTTGGTGTTGGAACAACAGTTTTGTGCTGGTTTGAAAGAAACAACATAGACAGGGCGCCCATGGGAAACATGGGTGACACCATAATGACTATCATAAATTCCATGGAAAATTGTGAATTAATTTACACACATGGTACAGACAGGGGAAATTTCGTTCTAAATACTGAAGAAATAAAGAATATGCTTGATTGCAGCAGTCTTAACGACGGAGAAGTTCTTCTGTGGATAAAGGATTTCATAAATGAAAATATAAGCGAATTATCTATAAATTAACAAGCTACACTGTGGAATTTATATCCATTGCTTGCAAATTAACAAGAATAATGTTAAAATTTTTGAAATTAACAAAAAAAGATGTTTAAAAGTTAAATATAATCTGATATAATCGATTTGTTTGATTATTAAATATTCTTTTATATAACTCTTTTATATAAATTAATAAAAACAAGAGGTGATAATTATGAGCACAAAATTGTTCACATTCAAAGGCGGAGTACATCCCCCTCAAAACAAGATAACGCAAAATGTGCCGATTGAAGATGCAGTTGATCCTAAAATTGTTGTAATCCCATTATCACAGCACATAGGAGCACCATGCGATCCGTTGGTTGCTGTAGGAGATACAGTAAAAGTTGGACAAAAGATAGGCGAATCAAAAGCCTTTGTTTCAGTACCAGTACATTCAAGCGTGTCTGGAACAGTTAAAAAAATTGAACAGCATCAGGTTCCGGGAGGTTCTAAAGTTAATTGCATAATTATAGAATCTGACGGACAGTTCACTGTTCATGAATCCGTACAGCCAAAAGGAAATCCGGATAATCTTACAAAAGAAGAAATTTTGTCAATCATTAAGGAAGCCGGCATGGCTGGTATGGGAGGAGCTGCTTTCCCTACACACGTTAAGCTGAGCCCTCCGAAAGACAAGGTTATCGATGTTCTTCTTGTAAACGGAGCCGAATGCGAGCCTTACCTTACTGCAGACCACAGAATAATGCTCGAAAAACCTGAGTATGTAATTCTGGGAATCAAAGCTGTCAAGAAAGCTCTTGGCGTTGAAAAATGCTACATTGCAATAGAAAAAAACAAGCCTGACGCAATCGAAACGCTGCAGAAATTAACTGCCGGCGAAGAAGGCATAGAGGTTGCTCCCATGGAAGTTAAATATCCTCAGGGAGATGAAAAGAGAATAATCAATGCAATCACAGGAAGAATAGTGCCATCAGGCGGACTTCCAATGGAAGTAGGATGCGTGGTGGAAAATGTCGGAACAGTTGCAACAATCGGTAGTGTGTTTGAGACCGGCATGCCGGCTATACAAAGAGTTGTAACCGTATCCGGAAGCGCAGTTAAGAATCCGAAGAACATTTATGTAAGAATAGGAACTTTGTTCAAGGATGTCATTGAACAGTGCGGCGGTTATTCAGAAGAGCCTGGAAAAATACTGAACGGCGGACCTATGATGGGTATTGCTCAATTTACGGATGAGGTTCCGGTTGTAAAAGGAACATCGGGTATATTGGTCTTCAATAAAAAGGATTCAGAAATTCCTGAACCATCGAACTGCATCATGTGCGGAAGATGCGTTGACGCATGTCCTGTCCATTTGCAGCCATACAAGATAAGCAGATATTCAATTCTCAGAGATTTTGACAATTCAGACAAATATCATGCTGCAGATTGTATCGAGTGCGGCGGTTGTTCGTATGTGTGTCCTTCAAAGAGACCTTTGAAGGAAACCATCAGCGTTGCAAAAAAAGAAATATTAACGAGACGCAAAAAGGCAAAATAGGAGGAATTACAGATGGAAAATATGTTGATTGGTTCATCGTCACCTCATATTAGATCAGATGAAACAACACAAAAGTTAATGCTTGATGTTATAATAGCTTTGACACCTGCTTTGGCAGCAAGTATATTTTATTTTGGATTTAATTCATTGATATTAGTGGTGGCTTCTGTTATATCAGCAGTAGTTACAGAATATGTTTGTGAAAAAATTATGAAAAAGCCTGCTACGGTTACTGATCTCAGTGCTGTGGTTACAGGAATGTTGCTGGCTTTTAACCTTCCTTCAACCGCTCCGTGGTGGTTGGCTGTTATCGGTTCTGCTTTTGCAATAGCAATAGTAAAACAAATTTTTGGCGGAATCGGATTTAACTTCCTGAATCCGGCATTGGCTGGAAGAGCTTTCTTAGTTGCATCATGGTCATTGCACATGACAGGAGGGTTCATAAACCCGGCTACAGATGCAGTTGCTTCAGCAACTCCCTTGGCAATAATGAAAGGTACGGCAACAGGCCAGCTCCCAAGAATAGTGGACATGCTGCTTGGAAATATTCCGGGAGTATTAGGCGAAACTTCAGCATTACTTCTTATCTTAGGCGGTATATATTTAATATACAGAGGAACTATAAAGTGGATTATTCCGGTGTTTTACATTGGTACAGTTGCTGTAATTGCTCTTGTTGTTGACGGAGGAAGCATGTTGTTTTACCACCTGTTCGGAGGCGGATTGATGCTGGGAGCTTTCTTCATGGCTACAGACTATGCCACAAGCCCGGTTACTGACAAAGGCAAAATCATATACGCAGTAGGAGCCGGTGTTTTAACCATGTTGATCAGAAAAATCGGCGGGTATCCGGAAGGGGTAAGTTATTCAATACTTCTTATGAATGTCTTGACTCCATTGATTAATAAATATGTTGCACCTAAAGTATTTGGAGTAGCAGGGGGTGTGAAAAATGAAAAATAATATAGTAAGACTAGGCGGAATATTATGTATAATCTCTGCCGTGGCAGCAGGTGTGCTGGCTTTGGCAAATGATTTTACGAAGGATAAAATAGCTGAAGCTGAAGCAAAAGCTGCAATGGATCCTGCAGTGCTGGAAGCTGTTATGCCGGGTTCAGTGATGTTTGAAGTTTATGATGCTGCTTTGACAGAAACCATAAAATCAGAAAATGCAAAATTTGTTGAGCTGTACAAGGCTGTTGACGGTTCAGGCAATGAGCTTGGATATGTTGTGAGAACTCTCAGTACGGTAGCCGGTTACGGCGGGGACATGGAATTATTTGTGGGTTTCACGTCTGATGCTAAGATTTCCGGTATGAATGTCATAGCACATTCTGAAACTTCAGGTCTTGGTTCGAGAACAACGGAACCGGAATTCCAGAAACAGTTTTTGGGAGCAGATGCAAGTGCTGAAATTACAAGCTTCGATGCAATCGCAGGCGTAACGAAGTCATCAAACTCCTTCGCAAGCGCACTTAACAATGCAATCAAAGTCTTCAATCAGTACGTGAATAAATAGGAGGTAAAAATGGATAAGGTAAAAGTTTTTAAAAACGGTCTTTTAAAAGAAAATCCTATTTTTGTTCAGTTGCTTGGAATGTGTTCTGCCCTTGCCATAACAACATCGGCTTTCAATGGAATAGGAATGGGTGTTGCAGTTACGGTCGTATTGATTGGCTCTAACGTAGTTATTTCTTTATTGAGAAAGGTTATACCGGACGAAGTTCGTATACCTGCATTTATTATAGTAATCGCCACATTTGTTACTATCATAGATTTGTTCATGCATGCTTACACCTTCGAGCTTTACAAGGCTCTGGGAGTTTTTATACCTTTGATTGTTGTTAACTGTATAATTCTTGGAAGAGCAGAGTCGTTTGCTTCAAAAAACGGTATAGTTGATTCAGCTCTTGACGGATTAGGCATGGGACTAGGTTACACATTTGCTATTACTTTATTAAGCTCTATAAGAGAATTCTTAGGTAATGGTACGATTTTCGGCGCCCAGATTATGGGAGAGTCATTCGAGCCTATGATGATAATGGTTCAGCCTCCGGGAGCGTTTATAGCGCTTGGATTGCTGATAGGTCTTGTTAATTACCTGACAAGAAAAAAGAAAGCTTAGGAGGTAGTGTAAATGGAATTGTTCAGTTTATTTATAACTTCGTTTATCGTTAATAACATTATATTTATGCAATTTTTGGGAGTTTGTCCCTTCCTGGGAGTTTCCAAGAAAATTGAGACAGCTGCCGGAATGGGTATAGCGGTTATATTTGTTATCACGTTGTCCGCTATAATCACTTACCTGGTTCAGATAGCTATACTGGTGCCATTAGAACTGGAATATCTTCAAACAATAGCATTTATCCTTATAATTGCTGCATTGGTTCAGTTTGTTGAGATGTTTCTTAAAAAATCAAGCCCTGGATTGTACCAGGCTCTGGGCGTTTATTTGCCGCTGATAACTACAAACTGTGCTGTATTGGGTGTTGCAATAAACAACATTACACTGGAATACAACTTCATCCAGGCTATAATATATTCTGTTGCTACATCTTCAGGATTTTTACTGGCTATAGTTTTGTTTGCAGGTGTAAGGGAAAAAATTGATTCTGCGGATGTTCCGGAAGCATTGAAGGGTTCACCTATTGCTTTAGTTGCTGCAGGTTTGATGTCTATTGCATTCCTTGGCTTCTCAGGATTACAATTATAGAAGGAGGAATAATAAATAATGGTAGTAATAAGCGCAGTAGGCGTGTTAGGCGGAATGGGAATACTGGCAGGTGCTTTGCTTGCAGTTGCTTCCAAAGTCTTCCACGTTGAAGTTGATAAAAAAATCATAGAAATCAGAAATGCACTTCCCGGTGCCAACTGCGGAGCCTGCGGTTTCCCGGGATGTGATGGAATGGCTAACGCCATAGCAGAAGGAAGAGCACCTGCCAACGGATGTCCTGTTGCCAACAGTGATGCTCACGCCAAGATTGCCGAAATAATGGGTGTAAATGCAGAATCTTCAGAAAAGAAAGTAGCACACGTTATGTGCCAGGGCTGTGATTCTGTAGCGAAACAAAAATATGAATACAATGGTGTTCAGGACTGCAAGGCAGCAGCAGCGGTAATGGGCGGAAACAAGTCATGCGACAAAGGCTGTCTGGGATTCGGAAACTGTAAGGTAGTATGTGCTTTTGATGCTATTGAAATAGTCGACGGACTGGCAGTAATAAATAAGGATAAATGTACTTCATGCGGAAAGTGCATCGAAGAATGTCCGAAAGCTGTAATAGAGCTTGTTCCATACAAAAATAACGTGATAGTGGGCTGCCACAACAAGGACTTCGGAAAGGCAGTAAAGGATGTGTGTACAGTAGGATGCATCGGCTGCAAGATCTGCGAAAAGAACTGCGCATTTGATGCAATTCACGTAACAGATAACCTGGCCAAGGTTGATTACGACAAGTGCACGCACTGCATGGTCTGCGTTGAAAAATGTCCTACAAAGGCAATTCAAGGTGACCTTCTTGCCAGAAAGAAAGCCTTCATTGTTGAGGAAGGCTGCATCGGATGTACAATTTGCGCCAAGAACTGTCCTGTAGGAGCAATAGAAGGTGAACTTAAAAAAGCTCACAAGGTTGACCCTGACAAGTGCATAGGCTGCAATGTTTGTGCAGCAAAATGTCCTAAGAAAACAATAGAAATGAAATAGAGAAAAGCTGCACCTGCTTAAGGTGCAGCTTTTTTGCGCTTGTTATTATTTTAATTACTTTGACAAACAACGGAATAAAAACTATAATGTAATTGTTATTTTTTATGATTAATAAGAGGAATGTACGATGGATACTATAAAGAAAATAGAGAACGAATTAATGGGAAAGAGCATTGAACTATCTTCTCTTGATAAGGACAAAACTGTGCTGATTGTTGTGGACATGGTAAACGGTTTCGTTTATTCGGGTCCATTGTCTTCAGACAGGGTTGCTTCGGTTGCAGCCAATATTTCAGCATTGAATGAAAAGACTTCGGGGTGCAGGAAAGTTTTCTTCCTGGACAGCCATGAGGAAGGAGCAAAGGAATTCGGAAGTTTTCCTGTCCATTGCCTGAAGGGAAGTGAGGAAGCCCGTCTCATACCTGAACTGGATACGGATTATTCAAGGGGGCCAGGCATAGTCCACATTGAGAAGAACAGCACAAACGGTTTCAACACGGAGGAATTCAGAAAGTGGCTTGATGAAAACCTTGACAAAACAGACAATTACATTGTAACCGGATGTGTGACCGACATTTGCGTGCTTCAGTTTGCGCTCAGCCTGAAAGCGTACTTCAATCAGGTTAATAAGAACAAGAGAATTGTGGTGCCTTCAAACTGTGTGGAAACATACGATGGCGGTTCCCATGACGGATACCTCATGAATTTATTTGCACTTTACAATATGCACACCAGCGGCATAGAGATAGTTGATAAAATTAACTAAGGAGAATTACAATGTATTATAATAATTTTGGGGACAGGAAATTATCTATGCTTATGGATTTTTACGAATTGACCATGGCAAACGGATATTTTTCAAACGGTATGAAAGACGATATCGTTTATTTTGACATTTTCTTCAGAAAAAATCCGGATGGTGCCGGATTTTCAATTGTGGCAGGACTTGAGCAGGTAATTCAGTACATTAAGGAACTTAAGTTCAACGACCATGACATTGAATATCTCAGAGGCAAAAACTTGTTCAGCGAAGAATTTCTCAGGTATCTGAAGGAATTTAAGTTTTCCGGCGACATATATGCCATTCCGGAAGGTACTCCCGTATTCCCCAATGAACCTCTTGTGACAGTGAGGGCTAAATCCATTGATGCCCAGCTTATTGAAACCATGCTTCTTTTGACAATAAACCACCAAAGTCTAATTGCAACCAAAGCAAACCGTGTGGTCAGGGCGGCAAATGGAAGGCCTGTAATGGAATTCGGAGCAAGAAGGAGCCAGGGTTATGACGGTGCCATTTACGGAGCAAGGGCAGCGTACATCGGCGGAGTTGTGGGAACTGCAACGACATTGGCTGATGAAGCCTTTGGAGTTCCGGCTCTTGGAACCATGGCACACTCCTGGGTGCAGATGTTTGAAAGCGAATATGAAGCTTTCAAGGTTTATGCAGAAAATTATCCGGACAGCTGCACTTTATTAATAGATACCTACAATGTAATCAAGAGCGGAATACCAAATGCCATAAGAATATCAAAGGAAATTCTGGAACCCATGGGAAAGAGACTAAAGGGCGTCAGAATTGACTCGGGCGACATAGCATACCTCAGCAAGAAATGCAGAAAAATGTTAAATGATGCAAATCTTCACGACTGCACAATTGTGGCCTCTAACAGTCTTGATGAGTTCATCATCGAGGACCTGCTGGACCAGGGAGCAAAGGTGGATTCCTTCGGGGTTGGAGAAAGGCTTATAACTGCCAAGTCAGAGCCGGTGTTCGGGTGTGTCTACAAACTTGTGGCCATTGAAAAGGACGGACAGATTATTCCAAAGATCAAGCTTTCTGAAAACGAAGAAAAGATCACAAATCCGGGATATAAAAAGGTCTGGAGGCTTTATGACAGAAAGGCCGACAATCCAATAGCAGACGTGGTGGCACTGTCACACGAAATTATTGATGATACCCAGCCATACACCATTTTCGACGAGATTCACGTCTGGAAGAAGAAAAAGGTTACAAAGTTTTATGCAAAGAACCTTCAGGTGCCTGTATTCATCAACGGTGAATGCGTGTATGAAAGCCCAAGCCTTGATGAAATAAGACACTACTGCAGGCAGGAGGTCGACAAGCTTTGGTGCGAGGTTAAAAGGTTCATAAATCCTCACTCTTACTACGTGGACCTTTCTGCGGAACTATGGAACTGCAAGCAGAATTTAATAAGCCAGTACAGCTTTAAATAAAGGGCAAAGCCCTTTTTTTTTTTGACTTAATCAGGATTTACAATTAATGCTGGACAAATTATGCAATTTTAAATAAAATATCATTACTTCACAACAATAAAAAGACGGAGGACATATGAAGGCGTATATGAATATTCCCAGGATTGGCATGCGAAACATAAAGACTGCCTTGTCGGTTTTTTTGTGTCTTTGGCTGTACCAGTTACTAGGAAGGGAAAACCCGGTGCTGGCGTGTGTGGCTGCGGTAATCTGCATGCAGAACACCATAGTCGATTCCCTGGAGAAGGGGATATCGAGAATTGCGGGTACTGTTATGGGAGGCCTTGTAGGCATATTAGTACTGTTCATTGTCAGCGATGTGTTCGTGGTCAGCGAAGACATGATGTTTTTTGTAATTCCCCTGGGAATAGTACTATTGATCGAACTGTGCGTCGTATTCAATCAGAAGCAGGCCGTTGTCATAAGCTGTGTGGTCTACCTGACCATCCTCATTTCAAAAAACAGAGATGGAGGATATGTGCTGTACACGGTCAACAGGGTGATTGACACCTGCATAGGAATATTTATTGCCCTTTTGGTCAACAAATATATTGTGATGCCCAAATGGCTGAAGAAGTATCTGGAACTTTTCAATACGGGATCATCTGTAAAACCAGAGGCAGAAAATGCTGACGCAGCCAAGGAAAAAGCTGATTACGGAACCGAGGGCTTACATGAAGGCAGAAATGAAAGAAATGATTAGATATTTGGATTAAAATGCGGGATAAAAATATATAATTTATTATTGACAACAACCTTTCATTACTGTAATGTATGTTATTGTTACAAAGCATAAAAACGTGGACGACTTCATAAAATTTATAAACATCGCATTATAATAATATGAGGAGGTTATCCGGGTGGGAGCAAATATTGGAGTGGTGCTGGCTTATTCAGCCGGCATAATGTTGATTTTCATGGTGTCTTGGTTATTTGTAAAGCCCATTAAGTTTTTAGGCAGACTATTATTGAATTCTTTATTGGGAGCATTGGTCTTGATTGTTTTCAACTATTTTGGACAATTTACGGGAGTCTGTATAGGAGTTAATGAAGCAACGGCACTGACCATAGGATTATTAGGCATTCCGGGGTTTATTGCCTTGCTGGTACTCAAAATTCTTGTTTGACTATAAACCACGTATTTTAACGTAATTCAGAAGTTTTTGTTGGACAATGTCCTGACGCTGTTATATAATATGATTGTCACGAGATGGAATTCTGGTGCAGTCATATGAACGGAAGGTGATTGTATGTGGATAGAATACATGTTACTGTTTTCTATTGCAGCGACGGTTTTTTCCATTATGGTTGTATTAACAGTTGAAACAGTGCATACTACAAAAAGAATATCTAGAAAGAGAAACAACACAATCAAATAAACTGCAAAAGCAGTTATATTATAAAAAGAGGAGATGAGCACTAATCCCAATATACAGGCGTAAATACAAATTTATGTGAGTATAAATTATTTTTTAACAAGTAATTTTAACGGGAGATTAACAATGAAGAAACTGAACATTATTTCGGGGATTAAACAGTATCGAAGCGAAGTAGATACAAATTTTCACATGCCTGGTCATAAAGGTAAAACAGGAATATTGGAAGAAATTGGCAATAATTTAAATTTTTATGACATTACAGAAACATTAGGTACAGATAATTTACATTACCCGACAGGATTTTTAAAGGATGCTATGGAATATATCAGAGAGTCCTATGGCGCCAAAAAATCATATATGGTTGTCAACGGAACATCCTGCGGAATCATATCGGCAATAATGGCATGTACTAACCCTGGAGATAAAATTCTTGTGCAGAGAGACTGCCACAAGTCTGTTTATAATGCTTGTATATTAGGAGATTTAAAATTATTTTATTTATATCCTGAATTCAATAAGAAGCATGGTTTAAACTTCAGCATAAGTCTTGAAAAGCTGGAGCAGATGTTGATAGACAACCCTGATATAAAGATGGTTGTACTGACATATCCTACTTTCTACGGAATTTGCTTTGATGTGAAAAAGGCTGCTGAAATTGCTCATAAGTATGGAAAAATACTGATGATCGACGAAGCTCACGGATCACACCTGCATTTCTGCAAGGATTTGCTTCCGCCATCAGCTGAAAGCTCAGGTGCCGACATAGTGACACAAAGCACGCACAAGACTCTGCCATGCATGACTCAGGGATCCATACTTCACATATGCTCAGATAAGGTTGATTTGAACAACATTGAGACAATGCTGAGAATGCTTCAGACAACTTCTCCTTCATACGTTCTTATGGCATCCATAGAAAATTCCGTTCATTGGATGAATGAAAACGGAGAGGAAAGACTTAAGAGAAACATCGAAGTATTCAAGAGAAGAACGCTGGAACTGAGAAACATGGGTATAAATGTATTAGAAGACGACTTCCTTATCGGAGAAGGCTGCTATGACTTTGACGCAACACGTGCGGTAATAAGCATGAGCGAGCTGGGTGTTACCGGAACGGAGCTGCAGGAAATATTAAGGTACAAATACAAGATTCAGATGGAATTTGCAGACCTTATGTACACAGTAGGCTACATCACAGCAACCGATGAACCGGAAGATATCGATAGATTGTTTGATGCTGTTAAGGAAATATATTTTGACAAGAAAAACAGCGATGAAAAAAGAGAAATTGTCCAAATAGAAGCATTCCCTCAGCTTCAGCACGAAAGAAAGATGCGAAAGGCATTCTATGCTGAAAACATGCTGGTAGATTTGGAGGATTCCATAGGTAAGACAGCTGCAGAATTCATTATCCCGTATCCGCCGGGAATACCGCTCGTATGCCCAGGAGAAATAATTGTCAAGGAAACAATCGATTATGTGAATGTAATGCTTGACAACGGAATCAATGTAAACGGCGTAGACAAAAATAAACAGTTGAGAGTTGTTAAATGATAGGAAAATTCATTGTATTAGAAGGTCCGGACGGTTCAGGAAAAAGCACAATGGCTCAAAAAATCGGCCAGTACTTTTCAGAACTGGGAAGAGAAATTGAATTTACAAGAGAACCAGGGGGAACTGACATAAGCGAAAAAATCAGGGAACTCATTCTGGACAGAAATAATACTGAAATGGACTACAGAACAGAAGCTTTGCTCTATGCTGCAGCAAGAGCGCAGCTTGTGAATGAAAAAATTATTCCTTGGCTTGAAGACGGAAAAATAGTCATAAGCGAAAGATATGTCTACTCAAGTCTGGTATACCAAGGTCTCGGAAGAGACCTTGGTATGGAGGAAATTAAGAAAATTAATGATTTCGGAACTTCAGGACTAAAACCGGACATGGTTCTGCTTCTTGACGTGGACCCAGAGAAGGCTCTTAAAAGGAAGCTTTCCATAGACGGGGGAGACAGGCTTGAAAACGAAAACATATCCTTTCACAGGGATGTTTACGAAGGTTACAAGTGTCTTTCCGATTTTTGCCCGGAAGTGAGAACAATAGACGCTGAAAGAACGATTGATGAAATTTTCCAGGAGATAAAGGACATCATAAATTCATTTTAGGAGGGTAATATGAAATTAATAACTGCCATAGTGCAAAATGATGATGCAAACAAATTGATAGCAGCTTTGCGGGAGAACGGTTTTTCATCAACCAAGATGTCGTCAACCGGCGGTTTTCTAAGCTCCGGCAACACCACAATAATATCAGTGGTTGAAGATAACAAGGTTGACGAAGAAATCGAAATTATCAGAAAAATATGCAAAGTTAAAAAGAAAATTACGGCAGCTATTCCTCCAAGTTCATTCAGCACGGTGGGCGGTTACCTGCCTCAGACCATAGAAGTCACTGTGGGAGGCGCTGTTGTGTTCGTTACTCCTATTGAAAGATTCGAAAAGATTTAAGGGGGATGAAATGCTTTACAGCCAGGTGGCAGGACAGGATGAAATAAAGACTTCTTTAATCAATTCCATAAAAAAGGGAAACATATCCCACGGTTATATTTTTGAAGGACCAAAGGGCATGGGCAAATCTGATTTGGCTTTGATATTTGCCCAGTCTTTGTTTTGCACGGATTTTAGCGGCGAGCCATGCAACAGATGCTTTAGCTGCATAAAAATGAATTCATTGAACCATCCTGACTTGCATGTGATGAATCAGGATGATGATACAATCAAAAGGGAAGACATAGAGAAAGTACTGGAATCAGTATACAAAAAGCCTTACGAGGCTGACAGGAAGGTATTCATTATCAGGGATGCCCAAAAAATGACAACACAGGCAGCCAACACATTTTTAAAAACCCTGGAGGAACCTCCGGGAGATTCTGTCATGATACTTCTTACGACAAATGTAAATCTTCTTCTTCCCACCATAGTATCCAGATGTCAGACCATCAAATTCAGAAACATCAGCAAAGAAACAATTAAAAATTATCTTGTACAAAAAATGGGAGCACAGGAAGATAAAGCAGAGCTGGCAGCAAGCTACTCAAGAGGGATTTTGAACATGGCAGTCAACATAGTAAATGGCAAGGACATGATTCTTGAGGAGCGAAAAGCGGTTATTGGACTGTTTGACAGAATTATTAAGGCAGATTCAGAAATAATATATGAAGTTGAAAGTTACTTTGAAGAAAACAAGGATAAAATAGATGAAATAATAGTAATTATGATGATTTGGATAAGGGATGTGAGCTTTGTAAAAAACAGCATGCAAAGTCTTATCATAAACAAGGATTTGACAGCCCTTGCCCAGGAGCACAGCTTAAGGCTTAAGCAGGATTCGGACATAATCGAATATCTGCAGTCTGTAAGCGATAACATAAAGAGCAATGTTAACTATAAGCTTTCCATAGATAATATGCTTTTAAAGATTCAGGAGGTCTTTAAATGATAAAAGTAGTAGGAGTCAGATTCAAGAAAGCCGGGAAGATATACTATTTCGATCCTGACAAAAAGTGGATAAACAACGGTGACTACGTGATAGTTGAAACCATCAGAGGAATAGAATACGGTCAGGTAGTTGTGGGCCCAAAGCTTGTTAAGGAAGAAGATATCGTTCAGCCTCTTAAGAAGGTTTTAAGGCTTGCAACCGAAGAAGACATAAAGCAAAACCAGGAAAACAAAGAAAAGGAAAAACAGGCATTTGAACTGTGCCTTAAGAAAATAGAAGATCACGGATTGGAAATGAAGCTAGTGGATATTGAATACACCTTTGACAATAACAAGGTTATTTTTTATTTCACGGCAGACGGCAGAATAGACTTCAGGGAATTGGTAAAGGACCTGGCTTCCATATTCAGAACGAGAATAGAATTAAGGCAGATAGGCGTCCGTGACGAAGCAAAAATGATAGGAGGCCTGGGACCTTGCGGTAGGCCCATGTGCTGTTCGTCTTTTTTAGGGGAGTTTTATCCCGTTTCAATCAAAATGGCCAAGGAGCAGAAACTGTCACTGAACCCTTCGAAAATATCGGGTATTTGTTCGAGACTCATGTGCTGCCTCAATTACGAGCACCAGGTATATGAGGAGAACATACGCCATCTCCCGGACGTTGGCGACAGGGTTGCGATTGCAGGCACAAAAAAGACAGGTATTGTAATCGACATAAATCCACTGTTCAAGACTGCAAGAGTCAACGTGACAAAGTCTGATGGAACCGTAGAAATAGAAGAATTCAAGGGCGAGGAGCTCAGGGTTGTTGAAGAAGGAGTCCTGAAGCAGAAGCACGAAGATATCAATCTGGCAGAGTTAAAAGAACTTGAAGACTAACAAAAACTCCTTACTGTTCGTTCAGTAGGGAGTCATTTATTTTGGAAATTGCAGTTTTTTGCACAAAGATGTATACTTTTTAAAATATTTAGCAAATTCAGAAAAAAGTACTTTTAAATGTGGACAATTAATGTTAAAATGTTGAATGACAATATTAGGGAGGTGAGATTCAATGGCTTACAAAATTACAGATGCATGCATCAGCTGTGGAGCATGCGAGGCAGAATGCCCAGTTGGCGCTATTTCTGCAGGTGATGACAAATATGTTATCGATGCTGCTACTTGTATTGATTGCGGAGCATGCGCTAGCGTATGTCCAGTAGAAGCTCCTCAACAGGATTAATAATAATCAAACTAAGACATAGACAAATAGGACGGTTCCGCGGAACCGTCCTATTTGTGTTTAACGCTTCATTATTCAAAAATTACATTGCAGGTAATTGAACAGTTATGTTATAATGTGCGTAGTTATAGAAAAGGATGACGAAATGAAGAATATTATAGTAAAAGTATTGAAAAATAGCATTGCTGAGGAGATGGAACTTGAGCCCGGCGATGAGCTTGTTTCTGTAAACGGCGAAAGCATCCGTGATTACATAGATTACAAATATCAGATTTCAGACGACGAGGTTGTCCTTGAGGTGAGGAAGAAGGACGGCGAAGTGTGGGAGCTTGAAATCGAGAAAGATTACGACGAAGACATAGGAATTGTTTTTGAAAATCCTCTCATGGACAACATAAAGGTTTGTTCAAACAAATGCATTTTTTGCTTTATCGACCAGATGCCAAGAGGCATGCGCAAGTCTTTGTACCTTAAGGATGACGACACAAGGCTTTCATTTTTGTACGGGAATTTCATCACGCTCACAAACCTTACGGAAGATGAAATCGATAGAATCGTCAGGTACAGGATAAGCCCCATAAAGGTTTCGGTGCACACGACGGATTCAGAGCTTCGCAAGTACATGATGGGAAACCACAAAGACATTGACATCGTTGAATATCTTAAGAAGCTTATAGATGCAGGAATCACCGTGGATTGCCAGATAGTGCTGGTTAGAGACGTCAATGACAAGGAGCAGCTTGACAAGACCATCAGGGACCTTTCTTCGCTGCATCCGGGGCTTCGAAGCGTTGCTGTGGTTCCGGTAGGACTTACCAAGTTTCGAAAGAATCTTGCTGATCTGAAGCCATTTGACAAGGAAAGCGCAGGTGCGGTGGTATCCCAGGTTACAAAGCTTCAAAAGGAGCTTCTTGAAAAACTGGGAACAAGATTTATTTTCATAGCCGATGAGTTTTACATTCAAAGCGAAACAGATTTTCCGTCCTATGAGGATTACGAGGAATTCGACCAACTTGAAAACGGCATTGGCATGTGCAGGCTATTCAGGCATCAGGTGGAAGAGGAGCTTGAAAAGATTGGAAAAAGAAAGACGGCATTTGATGAAGTCACATTTGTCACCGGCGTTGCTGCTTACGAGCTCATTGACGACATAGCTGGAATGATTATGAGCAAAATGCCCATCAAAATAAATACGGTAAAGATAATAAACAACTTTTTCGGGGACAAAATAACCGTATCGGGACTTACTACAGGAAAAGACATAATTGAACAGCTTAAGGGAAAAGGCTTGAAGAACATAATTCTGCCAAGGAATATGATAAACGACAACCTTGTAATGCTTGACGACATGACTGCCCAGGATTTGGAGAAGGAACTGAATACAAGAGTACAGGTGTGCGAAACTGACGGTAAAGCACTTATAGACCTGATCACCAGATAAACGGAGGAAAAAATGGCAAGACCCATAGTAACCATAGTAGGCAGACCGAATGTCGGAAAGTCTACGCTTTTTAACAGAATAGCCGGCAAGAGAATATCCATAACAGAAGATACGCCGGGAGTAACAAGAGACAGAATTTATGCTGAGTGCGAATGGCTGGATAATTATTTCACCCTTATAGATACAGGAGGAATTGAACCTAACACAACCGACACCATTTTTGCCCAAATGAGGCTTCAGGCTGAAATAGCCATTGATATGGCCGATGTGGTGCTGTTCATGGTGGACGGCAAAGAAGGTGTCACGGCAGCTGATGCTGAAGTTGCCCAGATGCTTCGAAAGGCAAAAAAGGAAATAATTCTTGTAGTGAACAAGATGGATAAGTTTGTTAACAGCAACAACATATACGAGTTTTACAACCTTGGACTGGGAGAACCAGTTTCAATTTCTTCATCGGAAGCACTGGGAATAGGAGATCTTCTTGATCTGGTTATAGAAAAATTTGACGAAAAACTTGACACTGCAGAGGATGACGACAGCATAAAGATTGCCGTAATAGGAAAACCTAATGCAGGCAAGTCTTCAATCATAAACAGAATAATCGGCGAGCAGAGGGTTATAGTCAGCGATATACCGGGTACGACCAGAGACGCGATAGATACCAAGTTTGAAAGAAACGGACAGAAGTATACCATTATAGATACAGCCGGCATAAGAAAAAAGAGCAGGGTCAGCGAAACCGTGGAGAAGTACAGCGTGCTGAGAGCTTTCACGGCGGTGGAAAGAGCCGACATCTGCATTCTGGTCATAGATGCGGACAAAGGCGTTACAGATCAGGATGTGAGGATTGCAGGATATTCACACGACAACAACAAGGGAATGATAATCGTTGTAAACAAGTGGGACCTTCTGGAAAAGGACAACAAGACCTTCAACGAATACCAGGAGGAAATCAGAAAGAACCTTGCCTATGCAACATATGCGCCCATACTGACCGTATCGGCTCTCACCGGACAAAGGGTCAACAAGATACTTGACACTGTGGATGAAGTATTCGGCTTCAGAAACCTTAGAGTTTCCACGGGAGTGCTGAATGACATCATAACAGAGGCTGTTCTCATGAACCAGCCAAGAACCGTGCGCGGCAAGAGGCTTAAAATTTATTACGGTACCCAGGTGGCTGTCAATCCGCCTAAATTCCTTATTTTCGTAAATGACAGCACCATAGTGCACTTTTCATATGTCAGGTATCTGGAGAACAGAATAAGAGAGTCCTTCGAGTACATGGGCACTCCAATAGTCATCGAGTTCAGAAGCAAGGGTGAGCAGGGAAGCAGCAGTAACTAAGAGTTAAAAGTGAAGAATGAAGAATTAAATGTAAAATGAGTTGAAATAATTGCAATGTCATCCTCAGGGATGGCATTGCCACTCTTTAGAGGTGCTTATGAAATACTTATTAATTGCAATAATAGCTTATTTACTAGGAGATATTTCTTTTGCCTACATTCTAGGAAAAATTTTCACAAAAAAAGACGTTCGCGACTATGGAAGCGGGAATGCCGGAGCTACAAACGCTTTAAGAGCATTCGGGAAGAAAATAGGTGCCATGGTTTTTGCGGGAGATGTGCTTAAGGGAGTACTGGCAGTAATCATCGGCAGAGCCATAGCCGGAGTTAACGGCAGCTATCTGGCCGGAGCCTGCGTTATAATCGGACATAACTGGCCGGTGTTTTTAAAATTCAAGGGAGGAAAGGGCGTTGCCACCACCATTGGTGTTATGGCTGTCATAAGTCCCCTCGTTACCACGGTTTGTTTTGTATTGGGAATATTGGCAATTGCTTTAACCAGAACCGTCTCTCTGGGTTCCATATTGGGAATGGCGCTTGCTCCTGCTGCAGCAGGAATCTTTGTAAAGCCATTTGACATGCCGCTGTTCGTTTTTTGCCTGTTCATAGGCAGTATGTCCATTTACAGGCATAAGGATAACATAAAACGACTATTAAGAGGCAAGGAAAACAAATTTTAGGAGAAAATCATGAAGAAGAAAATTACACTGCTTGGCGGAGGAAGCTGGGGAACAGCCCTTTCAAAGCTACTTTCAGAAAACGGCCATGAAGTCACAGTATGGCTAAGGGACGAAAATCAATGCATTGAACTTCGAAATGAAAGAGTTAACAAAAAATATATGCCTGATGTCAAGCTGCCCGATGATATCGTGTTCACATGGGACATAAATGAAGCCGTAAAAGATGCCGAGTACATTTTGATAGTAACACCTACACAAAAAATCAGGTCTGTTTTGAGGCAGATTAAGCCAGAACTCAAGACAGGCAGGATAATCATCAATGCATCAAAGGGAATTGAAATCGGAACCATGAGCCTGGTTTCGGACATTGTTGAGGAGGAAACAGAAAACTGTATTTTTGCAGACCTTACCGGTCCCACCATAGCCAAGGAGGTTGTGGCTAAAATGCCCACAGCCATAACAGTGGCATGCAAGGAAAAAAAGGTTGCAGAAGAAATTCAGGATATGTTTATGACATCATACTTCAGAGTGTATACAAACGATGATGTGATTGGAGCTGAAATAGGAGGAGCGCTGAAAAACATCATAGCACTGGGAGCCGGAATATCCGACGGCATCGGATACGGTGACAACGCAAAGGCAGCTCTCATGAACAGGGGCATTGTCGAGATTGCCCGGCTGGGTACAGCCATGGGAGCAGATGTGAAGACATTTTTCGGTCTTTCGGGAATAGGGGACCTGATGGTCACCTGCATGAGCAAGTTCTCAAGAAACTGGAATGCCGGATATCTTATCGGACAGGGACTTTCAAAGGATGATGCCGTGAAAAAAGTAGGAATGGTTGTAGAAGGAATCTCAACCACCTATGCAGTTTACGAACTGGCAGAAAAACTGGGTGTTGACATGCCCATAGTCAGCGCCATGTACGAAGTGCTGGAAAACAATGCGGATGTAAAGGAAACGGTCAACAAGCTCATGCTGAGAGACAAGAAGGAAGAAAAGCTTTAAAGAGCAATTAATAGTTAAGAGTTAAGAATTAAGAATTGATGTGAGGATTTGCCTTTTGGGCAAATCCTTTATTTTAATTCTTACTCTTCACTCTTCATTCAGATTTAATATGGCAGAAATCGCAGAAATTAAATTTTTAGAGCTATCATGCTTTGTTCAAATACTCTTGCAGTGATGATACAAGTTTTCCGATATGTATTCCATCTACAAAAGAATGATGTACCTGAACAGAGAATGGAAGAATTACTTTTTCATACCGATAAAAGTATTTTCCCCAATCAAACAAGGGAGTTGCGTTATCTCTTTTTCCTGAATTGGTATGTGAAATGTGAGTATAGGATACCCATGGAAAAGGAGAAAATTGAAAAACATCGTTTCCAAGAGGTCCGGTAAAATACTCGTTTTGATTTTCAGCGGTTTCTTTGGCTGTTTTAACATACTCATCAAAATCATCAATCATCTTTACATTTACAACTTTAAATAATTCTTTTTCAGGATTCAGATATGTAAAGGCTGTATCAATCTTATCATACAATACAACCCGTCCGTCAACAAAGCGGTATCGAAATTCTTCAATCTCATTGGCACATTTGGATACAGCATAAATAAACGCCATGGAAAATGAGCAGTTTTTTGACTTTATTTTCGCCAAAAAATTTGTAATATCCAGTTCAAGACTAACACAGTATGAAGGTTCAATGCTATTTCTAAAAACCTGACAGTGTATTGCTCGTTTCCATGTTTGCATATCTACAATATGATAAGTTCCCATATTTTTATATATCCTTTCATTACATGTTTTTTATACCATGAAGGCCGTATGATGTCGAGGGTTGGCATCAGTCTATCAATTTCTTGATATTCCGAAATTATCCATAGCACGTATTATGTGTAGTTTCATAGCTGCTTTGGCTCCATCTGCATCTCTGTTTTTCAAATACTCCATTATGGAGCGATGATCCACTAAAGTATCATCATTAATTTTACATTGCTCTTTTGACAATATGACTCCTTTATAGATGCCTTGACTTATAATCGGCATTAATCTATTGACAAATTCGTTATGAGATGCTTTTGATATTAAGTTATGAAACATTTGTTCTTCATCTGTTCGATCTTCACCATTTAAAATTTTCTGTTCATTTAACTCACCATAATACAATATTTTCTCAATTTCCTTTTCTGTGGCTCTTTTTGCGGCTAAATAAGCTATTTCAGGTTCTATAATCAGTCTGATTTCCATCAAGTCTCTTAAGCCGATTCTTGCCGCCATCGAATTATTTAAACAAAAATCTTCATTTATATTTTCTCTGAAAGTTACGTAAGTACCTTTGCCTCTTCTGATTTCAAGAATATTATTTGCAATTAATATTTTTATAGCTTCTCTTAAAGTTGTCCTGCTCACTTTAAGTTCGGTAGAAAGATCATTTTCATTTGGCAATTTATCGCCTGGTAAATATTTATTATCTACAGTTATCATTTTAAATATTTTTTCAGCAGTCTGTTCGGATAAACTTTTATCTTGCAATATAATCCAATCCTCCTATAAGAAATCTCAAATATATAATACCTTCTTTTAAGACATAATACAAGAGAAAATATATAATTTATGTTATGTTTTATGAAATATAGGGAAAGTATACGATTGCCTGTTGACATAATACAACAAGAGTGGTAATATGATGTCATATGATGTTATCAGAAAAAATTAGGAGGTTATTATGAGAAGTGATTCAGTTACTAAAGGTGTTCAGCAAGCACCTCACCGCTCGCTTTTTAATGCGTTAGGGTATACAAAAGAAGAGTTAAACAAGCCTTTAATAGGCATAGTGAGCTCATATAATGAAATAGTACCGGGACATATGAATTTGGACAAAATTGTAGATGCAGTAAAAATGGGTGTGGCAATGGCAGGAGGAACACCTGTTGTATTTCCGGCTATAGCTGTATGTGACGGAATAGCAATGGGACATGCAGGCATGAAATATTCTCTTGTAACAAGAGAACTGATTGCTGATTCTACAGAAGCTATGGCAATGGCACACTGCTTTGATGCATTGGTAATGGTTCCAAACTGTGACAAAAATGTTCCAGGACTATTGATGGCAGCAGCAAGAGTAAACATACCTACAATATTTGTAAGCGGCGGACCGATGCTTGCCGGAAAAATGAATGGCAAAAGAACATGCCTATCAGACATGTTTGAAGCTGTGGGAGCTTACAACGCAGGTAAAATTTCTCTAGAGGAAGTAGAGCAATACGAAAATAAAGCGTGCCCCTCATGCGGATCATGTTCAGGTATGTATACTGCAAACAGCATGAATTGTCTAACTGAAGCACTAGGAATGGGTTTAAAGGGAAATGGCACTATACCTGCAGTATATTCTGAAAGAATAAAACTTGCTAAACATGCAGGTATGAAAATAATGGAACTGCTAGAAAAAAATATTAGACCAAGAGATATAATGACTGAAGAAGCATTTATGAACGCATTGACAATAGATATGGCACTTGGCTGCAGTACAAACAGTATGCTTCATCTTCCGGCTATTGCTCATGAAGCAGGTGTTGAAATAAATCCTTACATTGTCAATGAAATAAGTGCAAGAACTCCTAACCTTTGCCATCTTGCACCTGCAGGCAATACTTTCATGGAAGACTTAGATGATGCTGGCGGTGTTTATGCTGTAATGAATGAGCTGAATAAAAAAGATTTGTTAATAACGAATTTAATTACATGCACAGGCTTAACGGTTGCAGATAATATTAAAGGATGTGTAAATACAAATCATGATATTATAAGACCGATTGAAAATCCTTACAGCCAAACAGGAGGCATAGCAGTACTAAAGGGTAATCTTGCCCCAGACACATGCGTTGTTAAGCGTTCGGCAGTTTCACCATCAATGATGGTTCACGAAGGTCCCGCAAGAGTTTTTGACTGTGAAGAGGATGCGATCAATGCTATAAACGGCGGAAAAATTGTCGCTGGTGACGTTGTTGTCATCCGATATGAAGGACCAAAAGGCGGACCGGGAATGAGAGAAATGCTAAATCCCACTTCAGCTATTATGGGAAGAGGATTGGGAGAAAGTGTCGCCCTCATAACAGACGGACGTTTCTCAGGAGCAACAAGAGGAGCTTCTATAGGACACGTTTCTCCGGAGGCAGCAGTAGGCGGAAATATTGCACTTGTAGAAGAAGGGGATATTATCAAAATAGATATAAATTCAAACAAAATAGATTTTGTTGTATCTGATGAAGAATTGGAGAATAGGAGAGCAAAGTGGGAGCCTAGAGAGCCGAGAATAACAACAGGGTATTTGGCTAGATATGCGAGGATGGTTGCTTCAGGAAACAGAGGAGCCATTCTGGAATAGAATGAACTATTGGAATATTTAGCAAGCAGTTTCTTGATAATACTGAAAAATTGATTTAATATATGAAATGTAAGTCAATAAAATACAATTGACAAGCTATCCCGTACATGTTAAATTAATATAATATATTAAAACGTTTGCGTGTCAACATTCATGCAAATATATAAAATCATTTAGTAAAAGGGAGGATTAAAAATGAAAAAGTTTAAAAAAATTATGTGTTTGGTTTTAACAATGGTTATGATTGTAAGTTTAGCAGCTTGTTCCGGCAACACTGATAGTAAGCCTGCAGAAACACCTAAAGATCAGGGATCAGCTGAACCGGTAGTATTAAAGTTGGGTACTACTGTAAATGAAGAAGACAGCTTTCAAGTTGCTGCTGTGAAGTTCGCTGAGTTAGTAAAAGAGCGTACGAATGGAGCATACACTATTGAAATATATCCAAACGGCTCTTTAGGCGATGAAAGAACAATGCTTGAAAGTATGCAAATGAATACATTAGACATGGGAATCATCACAAGCGGACCTTTCTCAAACTTTGTTCCGGAAATGGGAGTGTTTGATTTGCCGTTTTTGTTCTCAAGCAATGAAGATGTTTATAAAGTATTAGACGGAGAAGTAGGACAAGAGTTGTTAGGTAAATTGGAAGGTGCAAATCTTAAAGGCCTTGCATATGCTGAAAGAGGATTTCGTAATTTAACTAACAGCAAGAAAAAAGTTGAAACTGCAGCTGATGCTAAAGGTTTAAAAATACGTGTAATGGAAAATGAAGTTTACACAAAAACATTTAACTCATTGGGAGTTAATGCTGTTCCTATGGCATGGACAGAAGCTTTAACAGCGTTGCAGCAAAGTACAATTGACGGACAAGAAAATCCTGTTAATGTAATTTATTCATTTAAATTATGGGAATCTCAAAAATATGTGACCATGACCCGTCATGCATATGCTTCTGCTATAATTACAATGAGTTTGGCAAAATTCAACGAGCTTCCTGCAGATGTACAACAGATATTTAAGGATTCAGCTCAAGAAGCTGCAGAATATGAAAGAGAATGGGTTGCAGCTAATGAAGACAAGCAGATAGCTACACTGAAAGAAAATGGAATGGAAATAGTATTAGAGCCGGATTTGAAAAGTTTCCAGGAGGCTGTGCAGCCAGTATATGATGCTTATCCACAATATTCAGATTATCTTAAAAGAATATCAGAAGCTCTAAAATAAATCTGTCAGTTTTATGTTATGGTTAGAAGGGAGACAAAACTATGTATATATCAAAATCGGTACATAAAGTCAGCGATTTTATAGATAGAATTTGCTGCACAGTTATAATCATTTTGATTGCATTGATGGTTTTGGTGACATCAATGCAAATCATATGCCGTGTATTTTTCAGTGCGCTTTCGTGGAGTGAAGAACTAACGAGGTATTTGTTAGTATATTCAACATTTTTGGGTGCTGGGAGCGTCTATAAGAAAAATGGACACATATCTGTTCTAATTGTGCAGCAATTATTGCCTCCGAAATTTCAGAAATATGTTGCCCTATTCGTAAATGTATTATGTGGAATTTTGTTTGGTATTGCTGCTTTTTATGGATTTAAGTATATGAAATTGCAAGGTAACCAATTGTCAGCTGCATTGCGTGTGCCTATGAAATACATATACATGTCAATACCAATAGGGTTTTCCATAATGATTTTACATGTGATTGATAATATAATTAACACACATGCTGAAGAGGGGGGAGTAAACTAATGGCAGCTTTATTATTTGTGGTATTCATAGGATGTTTGGTAATTGGAGTACCTATAGCCTTTTCAGTTGCAATAGCAGGTGTTGCTGTTTTGCTTAAGGGAGATGTAAATTTACTTATTGTTGTTCAGCGTATGTTTGCTTCAACTGACAGTTTTCCCCTTGTTGCAGTACCATTTTTTATACTGGCAGGAGATTTGTTAGCCAGAGGATCAATTTCGCAAAAGTTAGTAACATTTGCTGAATCAATGTTAGGAATGATAAGAGGTGGACTTTCTATAGTATCAGTTGTTGCAGGAATGTTTTTTGCAGCTATTTCAGGCTCTGGGGCTGCTACAACAGCTGCTGTTGGTGCTACAATGGTTCCTGAACTTAGAAAACGCGGTTACAATGAAAGTTCATCTACAGCCCTTATTGCAGCAGCAGGATGTATAGGAGTTGTAATACCTCCTTCTGTTCCAATGGTTTTATATGCAGTTATAGCAGATCAAAGTGTTACAAGATTGTTTACTAATGGTTTTGCACCGGGATTTTTCATGGGCTTAATGTTAATAGCAATTTCATTAGTGCAAGCAACTAAATATAATTATCCTAGAGGATCTAAATTTGTACTTAAAAATGTTTGGACAACATTTAGACAATCTATCTGGGGACTGCTAATGCCATTAATAATACTTGGTGGAATATTTTCGGGTTATTTTACTCCGTCAGAAGCAGCTGCGGTTGCGGTTGTTTACGCATTGATTGTATCCACCTTTATTTACAAAGACTTAACATTTAAAGAATTTAAGAGCATATTGTTAGGAAGTGCAAAAACATCATCAATTATTATGATAATAATTGCCTGCAGTGGCGTATTTGGATGGTCTTTAGCAAACTGGAAAATACCGGAACAAATAGCACAGGCAGTTTTGGGGGTATCTTCCAATAAATATATTCTTATGTTATTAATTAGCATAATAGTTTTAATTGCTGGCGTTTTTATGGAAACATCATCAGCTGTTATTCTGTTAACACCTGTGTTTTTACCATTAGTAAAGACATTGGGAATAGACCTTGTACATTTTGGTGTTTTGTTTGTAATAGGTATAGCAATAGGTATGATTACTCCGCCGGTAGCTATTAATTTGTTTGTAGGTTCCAGCATCACAGGTTTACCGATAGAAAAAATTGCTAAAGCAGTGGTTCCTTACCTCATAGGTTTAATAATTATATTTTTAATATATGTATATTTGCCGATATTCGTTCCATCAATAATCATTTAGTATTAGTATGGAATACGGTCAACAAGCACATGCTAAGGGACAAGAAGGAAGAAAAGCTTTAAAGAGCAATTAATAATTAAGAGTTAAGAATTAAGAATTGATGTGAGGATTTGCCTTTTTGGGCAAATCCTTTCTTTTAATTCTTCACTCTTCACTCTTAATTCTTCATTCAATATCCTCACTTTAATTCTTCATTTTTAATATTTTTTTACACAAATTTTGGTATAAACGATTTTCAGAAGGCATATAAATAAATTGAATACGATGCATATCAGGAGGAGGGATTGTTATTACTAATTTAGATATATATGAGGATATAGCAAAAAGAACCAAGGGCGAAGTATATCTAGGAGTTGTGGGTCCTGTCAGAACAGGTAAATCCACTTTCATCAGGAAGTTTTCCGAAAATGTAATGCTGCCCAACATTGAGGATGAATACACAAGGGAAAGAGCAAAGGATGAAATGCCTCAAAGCGGTACAGGCAAGACGGTTACAACGACAGAACCGAAATTTGTTCCTGGAAGCGCCGTAAAGGTTACATTCAGCAACAACATCAATGCCAAACTGCGCCTTATTGACTGCGTAGGTTACATGATACCGGGAGCCATAGGCAGCATGGAGGGAGAAATACCAAGGCTCGTGAGCACGCCGTGGAACGAGGATCCAATTCCTTTTGCAGAGGCTGCGGAAATAGGAACGAGGAAGGTTATCAAGGACCATTCCACCATAGGAGTGCTGGTCACCACAGACGGAAGCATAACGGACATTAACAGGGACAACTACATAATGGCGGAAGAAAGAGTTGTAAGGGAACTGAAGGAAATAAACAAACCGTTTGTAATCATACTGAATTCAATGCATCCTGCAAACGAAAACACCCTTGCGCTGGCTTCCCAGCTAAAGGACAAATACGATGCGCCTGTAAGGATTCTGGACTGCATGAACCTTAAGAATGAGGACATCGACAACGTTCTTGAAGACGTTTTGTATGAATTCCCCATAAAGGAAATCAATGTGGAGCTTCCAAGATGGTTTGACGGACTCACTTGCGATTATTCACTTAAAAAGGATTTAATAAGCACACTGAAGGAAGATTTTGACGGCTGCTACAAGCTTAGCGACTTCAATGCAGACAGCATTTTTTCAAGAGAAAATGATTATGTCGAGGACTACTTCGTAAAGGATATCGAGCTTGGAACAGGCTCCATCAACATGAAAATAGACATTGACAACTCATACTACTACAAGGTTATCAGCGAGCTGTCCGGAGAGGAGATCACCGGTGAACATCAGATTCTGAAACTTATTGGAGATTTGTCAAGGTCCAAAGACAGCTACTCAAGGGTTGAGGCTGCCATAAATGATGCAAAAACCAAGGGGTACGGCTATGTTTCACCTGGAATCGGCGATATGATCATAGAAAAACCAGAAGTGTTCAAGGAAGGCAGCAGGTACGGCATCAAAATCAAGGCTCAGGCACCGTCGTTGCACATATTCAATGCAGCCATCAACACAGAGGTATCGCCTGTTATCGGCAGCAAGCTGCAAAGCGAAGATCTCATCAACCACCTGACGGAGCAGATGAAGGATGACCCGCAGTGCATCTGGGAAGCTGAGCTGTTCGGCAAGACGCTTTACAGTCTTGTGGATGAGCAGCTTGAGTCTAAGCTCACTGCAATGCCTGAAAATGCCCGTAAGAAACTTAAGAAGACCATAGAAAAAATAGTAAACGATGGATCGGGAAGCATAATATTCCTTATCATATAAATGGGGGAGACCCCGTTTTTTTTTTGTTTTTTTAAGAAATTTTTGGTAAAGGTATAAATTAATCCGAATATTTGCCGATGTATATTAAATATCGTGAATATTGTCAGAAAATATTGTAATATTAATTGAAAATGAGCATATATAACTTGCAAAAATCGTTAATTTAGTGGTATAATATGATTATTATTCATGGTGAATAACAATGATTAGGAAGTATCGGAGAGAAAATGGCAAGGAAAAACTTTGGTTTGAAAAATTTCTTCTTTTCTTTCGCAACAGTTTGCCTGATTATATATGTTTTTCAGAATATTAACGGTTCCATTGATACAGTGGTGGCAGAAAGCGGAAACCTTGAAGATGTCATTAAGGCTTCGGGAATAGTGATAAAGGACGAAGAGGTATACAGCGCGTCCCTTGACGGCAGTGTAACTTATTACTGCGATGACGGCACAAAGGTAAAGGAAGGGCAGCTTGTGGCGGATTTGAACACGGACACTGATTCTGCCCAGATAAACATTCAAATCAAGGAAGTTCAGACTGCCATAGAGCTTAAGAAAAGCGGCGGCAGTGCAAAAGAAGCAGCCGTAAGTTCCGAAAACCTGTCTTCATACGAAAATGACTTACAGGCAAGCATCCTGAACCAGGATTTGAGCAGCATGTACAACATTGTGGGGCAGGTGGACTCGAGCAGCATAAAGACTTATTCCGGCGGTAAGTATGACGAATATGACATAGCTCAGCTTGAAGATATGAAAAAGAATCTGACAGGAAGCATATCAACGAACAAGATTCCGTACTATTCAGGCAGGGCTGGAATAATAACATATAAAATAGACGGTCTTGAGAGCACTTACAGCTATGAGAATGTCATGGATATGACTCCAAGCTTAACCGCAAGGCTGGACTACACCATGTCCGATAAAAGCCAGCAAGGCACAGTAGCCAAGGATGAAGGCATATACAAGATAATCAAGAATTTTGACTACTACATAGCAGCAACTGTAGACAACGAAAAAGCCAAGCTGTTTGAAGAGAACAAGTACATAAAGACAAGAATTCTGTCCGACGGACAGCAGCACGAAGTATGGGGCTTCATAAAGAAAATTAACTACGGCAGCGAAAGCTCCGTTTTGATATTGTATTTTGACGATTATTTTTACAAGGTATACGACAGGCGGTATGTTGATCTTGAACTTATCACAGACATTCACGACGGGCTTAAAATCAGTTCAGAAGCTCTGGCTGAGAAAGATGGCTGCACAGGAGTTTATGTGGTGGACGCCAGCAACATAATTAAATTTTTTCCTGTGGAGATTCTGGGGCAGGATGAAAGCACCACTGTTGTTTCTGCAGGCGAGTATGCAGGTGAAAGTGAAAGAAGAATAATATACATAGACGAAAAAAAATACTCCACCATAAAGACTTTTGACAAGGTAGTGCTTGAACCTGATAAGGTTTACGAAGGTCAGATAGCAGATTAGGAGGATAAAGTGAGCATAAAGGAAAACATTGACGCAGTGATGGAAAAAGTGGCAGCAGCTGCAAAAAGGTCCGGAAGAGATCCCCGGGACATAACAGTCATCGGTGTTTCTAAGACTGTAGATGCTCAAAGGGCAAGAGAGGCGGTTTTGGGCGGACTAGATAGTTTGGGCGAGAACAGGGTTCAGGAACTTGTGAGCAAGTATGAACAGATGCAGGACCTGAATGTCAAGTGGCACATGATCGGGCATCTGCAGAAAAACAAGGTAAAGTACATAATAGATAAGGTGAGGCTCATACACTCTGTGGAAAGCCCGGAGCTGGCGGAAGAAATTAACAAGAGGGCTTCCCGGCAAAACTTGACGGCACACATACTCATAGAGCTTAACATAGGCCAGGAAGAAAGCAAGTTCGGAATAGATGAAGACACGGTATACGATTTTGTCGGCTCATTGGAGCAGTTTGATAATATAAAGGTTCTAGGTCTCATGACGGTGGCTCCTTACAGCGAAAATGCCGAGGATGTCAGATGGGTATTCAGGAAGATGAAGGAGATTTATGAGCGTATTTCATCCATGAATCTAAAGAACACCGAGATGAAGTATCTGTCCATGGGTATGACAAATGATTTTGAAATAGCTATAGAGGAAGGCTCAAATATGGTAAGGATAGGGACAGCTGTATTTGGAGCGAGAAAATACAAGGAGGATAAATAAATGGGAGTAATGGACAAAGTAAAAGATTTTATCGGCATCACGGATTTGGAAGAAGATTATGAAGAGGAGGAAGTTGTCGCAGAAGGAAAGTTTGAAAGCGGCAAAAATGACAGGATGGAAACTTATACAAAGAAAAACAATGTTATTAAGGTTCATTCCAACACTGACATGAAAGTCTTCATTTGCGAGCCTCAGAAATACGAAGACTGCACCAAGGCTGTAGACGAGCTGAAAAACAGAAAGGTTGTTGTCCTGAACATCGAAGGAATGGAACTGGAAAACCAGAAGCAGGTTTTTGAGTTCATCAAAGGCGCAGTTTATGCACTTGAAGCAAGCATTCAGAAAATTTCAAACGGAATTTTCGTTATAGCTCCTAACAATGTTCAAATAGACGGAAGACTCAGCGAAAGATACGAAAGGAATTATTATTTCAACAAATAAAGGAGCGCATATGTACACAGTAAAAATAGCTCTCGGCATACTATTGAGAATCATGGATTCTTTAATACTAGTCAGAGTTTTGCTTTCTTTCTTCCCAACCCTACATTATTCGAAAGTAACCAACTTTATCTATCAAATGACCGAGCCTATACTGGCTCCCTGCAGGGCAATTTTAGATAGACTGGGATTAGGCATGGGAATGATCGATTTTTCTCCCATACTGGCATTTTTGTTTCTGAACCTGCTTCAGAACCTGGTATATGCCATCTAAGGTGTGAAATGAAAGATTTTGAAAAATATTACGACTTCATAAAAGATGAAGAAACGAAAAATACGGTAAGGAAAATTGCGGACAAAGCTTCATACGTGGAAAAGAATTTCATTACGGCAGTCACGGAGTTCACCAACCCTTACGCTGCAGAGCTTTGCATACCCATAATTAAAAATTATGATGTAAAATTTGAACTTTTCCCCTCATATGAGCACTGTGAGAGGAAAGTTTTCATTTTATACCCTGATTATATGGGGTCCATCGACAGGAACGAATACGTGGCAGCACTGCGCATCATGAACAGGTCAAAGTTCAAGGACTTAAGCCACAAGGATTATCTCGGAAGCATCATGTCTTTGGGAATAGACAGAAACCGGACGGGAGACATCTATGTGCATGAGGATTTTGCAGATGTGGTTATGCACAAGGATATTGCAGAGTATGTGCACTTTTCTCTGGAGCTTATAGGCAGAAACAAAGTGGAGACACAAATACTGAAAGCAGAAGAAACAGCCTTTAAGGAACAGCAGCATGAGCTGATCATGATAAACGCTTCGTCACTAAGGCTTGACAGCCTTGTAAAAAATATTGCCAACAAGTCCAGGGAAGATTCATCGGACATGGTGAAATCAGGTCTTGTTAAGGTAAACTTCAAGGTGGAGGAAAAGCCTTCAGCCGAGGTGAAGGAAGGGGACATGATTTCCATAGCCAAATACGGCCGTTTTAAAATACACAGACTTTCCGGCATCACAAAAAGCGGCAAAAATAAAATTGAAATCAAGCACTACATTTAAAGAGGTAAACATGAACGTTATAGCAGCAATTATATTTATATTCTCCATTTTGTCAGATCAGCTCACAAAACTTTGGGCGGTTGATGTTCTTAAGGACGATGAAAGCATAAAACTAATCGGAAATTTTTTGCGCTTCACCTATGCGGAAAATAAGGGAGCAGCTTTCAGCATACTTCAAAACCAGCTTTGGTTTTTTATTGTAGCAACCGTATTTATGCTGGCGGTTCTTGGAGTTTTGTACTTCAGGACAAAAAACATCACCAATCTTTCGAGGCTTTCCATAGCAATGATAGCCGGCGGCGCAGTTGGAAATTTCATTGACAGGCTGAGGCTGGGGTACGTAGTTGATTTCATTGATGTGAGATTTGGCAGCTTCTACAATTTTCCCATATTCAACATAGCTGATAGCTTTGTTGTTTGCGGCACTTTTTTGATGATAATTCTTATACTGTTGAACAAATTCGAAAAGAGTGAAATAAATGAATGATTTAGATGATTTGTACGATGATCCGGACGCTGAAACCGACGGTTACCAGCCTGAAGAAATAACAATAAATGCGGATGAGGACAATGAACGAATAGACGTATTCATTTCATCAAGACTTGAAGACATGTCCAGAAATTCGGTGCAGAAGCTGGTACAGGACGGCAGGGTAGAAGTTAACGGCAAAAAAGTCAAATCAAACTACAAGCTTAAAAGCATGGATGTAATCAGAATCATATTGCCGCCTCCGGAAATGCTTGACATCAAGGCGGAAGATATACCAATGGACATTGTTTATGAGGACGATGACTTGGCAGTTATAAACAAGCCTCAGGGAATGGTGGTGCATCCGGCTCCGGGACACTACTCCGGAACTCTGGTCAACGGACTTTTGTTCCATCTGAAGAATTTGTCTGCAATCAACGGGGTGCTTCGCCCCGGAATCGTGCACAGGCTTGACAAGAACACCTCGGGACTCATGCTTGTGGCAAAGAACGACAAGTCTCACAACTTTCTGGCTGCTTGCCTTAAAGAACATTCCATAAACAGGATTTACTATGCATTGGTTGAAGGAAACGTGAAGGAAGATTCAGGAACCATAGACGCACCTCTTGGAAGGAGCGAGAAGGACAGGAAAAAATACACCGTCACACGGAAGAACAGCAAAAACGCCGTTACAAACTACCAGGTTGTAAAAAGATTCGGCAAGTATACGCTGCTGAAGCTTAAGCTTGAAACCGGAAGGACGCACCAGATAAGGGTTCACATGAAACACATCGGTCATCCTGTTGTGGGCGACGACGTTTACGGCTCCAGGAAAAACAGGTTTGGACTGTGCGGCCAGCTGCTTCATTCCAAGACAGTGGGATTTGTACATCCCTCAACGGGTGTTTACATGGAATTTGATTCAAATCTGCCGGAATATTTCGATAAGGTTTTAAGAGCATTGGATAAGTGAAAGGAAGAATATATGAAAGCAAAAGCTTTGATTATGGATGAAAAGGCAATCGAGAGAGCTGTTTTTCGAATTGCCCATGAAATTATAGAAAAGAACAAAGGTGTTGAAAATGTGGTTCTTGTTGGAATCAAAACCAGAGGATGGCCCTTGTCGCTGAGGTTTTCAAAAAAGATAGAAGAAATAGAAGGATCTCTGGTTCCGGTCTTTCCTCTTGACATAACGTATTACAGGGACGACTACGAAAAAGACGACATGGCTCCCATGTCCGTTAAAAGCTTTGACTTTGACATAAGAGACAAGACTGTGATATTGGTTGACGATGTCCTTTACACAGGAAGGACCGTCAGGGCGGCGCTGGATGCCATAGTTGACAGGGGAAGGCCTAAGAACGTTGAGCTGGCGGTTTTAATCGACAGAGGCCACAGAGAACTCCCCATACGTGCAGATTTCATAGGCAAGAACGTCCCAACATCCAGAAGCGAAAGAATCAGCGTGCTGCTTGAAGAAACGGACGGAACAAACCAGGTGGTCATAAACGAATAATTGGAATTTCAACGTTTGTTAGTATATGGTGATGAAAAACAGATAACACAAATACTAAACAAAAGTAACAATTTTACTAAACAACAAAGTACGCACTTTATGGTTTAGAACATACTTTAAAACTATTAAAAAAGGAGTAAAGTATGTTCAAAAATTTTAATCAAAAGGATAATAATATTACTTTAGACGATGGCTTTGAAAGGTTCATAAACTTCTGCACTCTTAACAAAAAATCAGAGTACACAATCAAAAATAAAAAGGTGACTTATAAGGACTTCAAAGAATGCATCAAAAATACGGAAATTGTTTATTGTAATCAATTGACAAGTGAATTAATTGAGTTTTATAAGTTGTTTCTTACAAACAAAGGAAATCAAACATCTACAATTAATGAAAAAGTTTGTTCTCTAATGTCAATATTCAATTACTTCTTTGAACATGGCTGGAGCGATAAGATAACCGCAAAATACATTAAACAAGAAGAAACGATGTATGAAGTATATACCGAAGCACAATTAAAAAAATTACTTGATAAACCCGATTTAAAGACATGTAGCTTTGCACATTATCGTGCGTGGGTTATTGAAAATTTTTTATATAGTACAGGTGTACGAAAAAGAACATTGATTAATATAAAAATTGAAGATGTTAATTTTGATGATAATATTATTCTTCTTAGGGTAGTAAAAAATAAGAAACAAATGTATATACCTATGAGCCTGAAGCTTAAAGAAATATTAGAAGAATATATGCTTTATAGGGAAGGGCAGCCAAGTGATTATTTGTTTACTGATAAGTACGGCAACCAATTTACATCTGATGGTATGAGGGGCGCTATATTAAGATATAATGAGCGTAAAGGTGTAGATGTAGAAGGTACACACAGGTTCAGACATTGTTTTGCAACCGATTATATAAAAAATGGCGGTAATATAGTTGATTTACAGCATCTTTTAGGACATTCAAGTTTGGAAGTTACGCAGCAGTATGTAAATTTGCTTATTACTGATTTGAAAGAACACAACAACACTTTTAATCCATTAGATAACTTTGTTAACAAACAAAAAAAGAAAACAACAATCAAAATGAAGAGATAAATCAAGTAGGGGGTTAAATACCCCCTTTATTATGTCTACAATCATATATTTATACAATATAGTGCATATATCTATAACTACTATATATGAATATATATATAAAGCTTTAATTTATTAATATGCAAAGTAATAACTCGTCTATGATAATGGTAATAATGAGCCTTTTAAATGCCATGCAAAAAAGACAATGTAAATATGTTGCGATTATGTTTTCGCGTGTTTAAAAGGCAATTAAAAGCTTCTGCGTTGATATTATAATATAGAGGTATGGCACAGGTGATACAAACTATCGCATTTTATAATCAGCCTTTAAATTGTCCTATAAAAAATTGCAGAGTATTTATACTGCTATTATATTAACGTGCGTTTAAATGGCAAAATATAGCCTGTACGTCGATTATGCGATGTAGGTATGTAGGGGCGGGCGGACAAACCTTTCATCTTTTATAATCATGGTATCTTATTTTAGGTGGTTCTCATATGGCATGGGGTATCTTTCATAATCATAGCATCTTATTGGGTTGTTCCTGCTGCTCCATTGTTTGTTTTTAATAGATGCCTTTCGCGGCAAGCAGCTTTGATATTCATGGTATCTTAATTTCGATGGACTTCCTAAAATATGTTTTTATGAATATGATTCGGAAGTCCTACAATTTTTATTCCTGCTCCGTAAGTTGGTAGATAATAAAAAAGTATCATCCCGTTAACTATCTTGTGAGCGCCTATACTATATAAGATATTACTATTGTTATTTTATTTTTATTCTAGTGTTTTTATTAGTGTCACCGCCTGGTAACATACCCATGTCACCGCCTGGTAACATACCCATGTCACCGCTTGGTAACATACCTCAATCAAAAAAGAAAAACATTTTTATGCATTGCTCACCCATTGGACTATTAACTAGTGCACACATGCACCTATTGAAATATGTAATCGCTGGATTACATACCAATGTCACCTATTCCAAAAAAACGGTAAAAATGTATAGACAAAAGAAATATCAATTACAGCCGGCGGTAAAATCAAACCCTAGCCTATTTATCATTGAAATATCAACGTAAAGTATTTTTTTAGCTATTGTGCAAATGGCTGTAAATTTCGGTATTATATAGGGTGGAAAGAGATAATTAAAACACTTCAATTTTAAAAAATATTTTTTTAACGACTATACAGAATAGGTCAAAAAATAGGTATTATTAATGGTGAAAGAGTAAATAAATTTACTTCACAATGCGGCGCTCATGCGCCGAACATAATCAGAATAGGAGATATTAAAAAATGAATAATTATACTTATGTTTATGACATCAAACAAGCAAACTTTTTTTTACAAGAAGGATTAATAATTAATTATGTAGGAATCCACCGAAGAACGGGAAGAACCTATTTTGCATTTGACAGAAACCAAGAAGGACTTCAAGAAGCCTTTGAAACATGGAAAAACAATAGAATTTATACAATATAGATAATTGAAAGGAATTTAATTGAAGATGAATATTAATGAATATTTGAAACAAACAGCAACCGCAATAACTAAAGAAAACGCAAAAACAATAGGGGCGGCAATAGTACCAAAGTATTTTAAGGCAGGAATCAGAAAAGACAAACGCTTAAAGCCTATGGATAGAGATATTTTATTTACTTTACATGAATTCGTAAACACAGAAACAGGGCATTGTTATCCATCTCAGCAGGAGCTTGCGGATATTCTTGATTATAGCCGTACTAAAGTTGCCGAAGCACTGGGACGCCTTGAAAAAGCAGGATACATACATAGATGCCCTGCTAAGAAACCGACCAAGAACGGCAAATTTACAGAAACATCGGACGAAATAATCATAACACCGTTCAGTAAATTGAATGATAATGAATACCACAGCGCTTTAATTGCTGAAATAGCAAGAATTAAATATGTGGTAGCTGCCTATAACAAGGATTCATCTGCTAGAACCATAATAGCAACAGGGGAAAACACTGAATCACATACAAAGCAGGAAATGACGGAGATAAGAGAAACCAGCCGCAGAAAGGCAGAAACAGAACCAATTATAATAGATATACAAAAGGAGAAAACAGAAAAAATGTATAAACATATTTCAACAAAACAGGAAGATGAAGCACTTGAAGCACTACGCAGACAAGAAGCGATTGAAAGAAAAAAACAGCCGAAGCAGGAGCAGCCACAGCAACCATATAATAAAGCAACAGCAAATGAATATACTGATGCATTTGAATTTATAGATGAAGAAATTGCTGAATTAATGGAACAATCAAAACATAAGCAACCAAAGCCACAACCAAAACTAAAGCAAGAATTTGACATTGATGCTTGGGTAAATCAGCCATATCAATTTACTGGCAGGGGGGCATAAACATATGAATATAAATAATTTATATACTGAATTAAATGATAATTTACTTGCCTTGCAAAATAATTTGGATGAACAGCAGGAGAATATAACAACAATGCAAAACAATGTTGATGAGATGCAGCGGCTTTTAAATTACTTACTATCTTTGATAGATGAGGTGTAAAACATATGGAAGAACAGAAACGAATATACAGTTTAAACAAATTGGCTTATTTAGTAGCAGTAGGCTGTAATATAAAGCTTCTATTTGATGAAGAAGGCAAACTATACGGTACAACTAACGACGAACAAATAACAACTTACTTGTCACAATACTATGAAGATACACTATTGCACGACTTCGTAACAATTTATAGCAAGATGCGCAAGCTGATACACGAAAACAAAATAAAATCATAATAAATCATAAGGAGATAATCAGTATTTTCTGAGATAAAGATATAGACAACGGAATAAGAGGCAACGTTAATGCATGATAATGTAATTAACGATGCAAACATATCAAAACAGAACCCACGAAACATTTAAGCAAACACTTCAAAAAGGCGAACAGGGCGAAGTAGCCTTCATTCAATATTGCGAATCAAAAAATATTCCATTAATAGACGTAAGAAACGACAAAGAATTTCAAAAAATAGACGTTGATTTTATAGTAGGTAACAAAGGTACAAGAGTTGAAATTAAAACAGAATACAGCTACGGCAAATATTCAAAGGACAAACAAAGGTTTTATGTTGAGGACATTTCATCACAAAGTATAAATTCTGATGGCTGGTATCGATATTGCCAAGCTGACATACTAGTTGATTTTGATGCCCTAAATAACATAATGTATTTTTTTAGGTTAGTTGACTTGAAGGAATACATTGAAACTTTTTATGAAAAGGATAAGAAAAAGGTTGACTATGTAAAACTACAAAAGGGTAGCTGCGGCTATGTCGTATACATACAGCCATTTTTACAGTGGTTAAATGACAACAATAAATACAATGAAATCATTGAATAGTAGCAACGGCGGCGGGAGAAATAAACATTACTTTTAATAGTAGTTATAGTAGATACAGAAAGGAGTTGATATTATTTATGGCTAACAATAATAGAGATGATAAGGGTAGGTTTACATTTAATGATGAGTTGACTCCTATTCAATTAGAAGTAATAGCTGAAATAATTAATAATGGTGGGAATAAGACAAAGGCATGTGAAAAATTAGGTGTACCAAGATGCACTTTGTATAAATGGCTAGACAATGAAATGTTTGTCCAGGCATATCGAAAAGCATGCGAAAAAATGTATAAGGAACATTTAGCCGATGCCATCAGAGGTATTGTAGATGTCGCTAAAAATGGTGCTGGCAGGGATAAAGTTAAAGCATGTGAAACTATATTAAAGTTAAATGATTACTTAGACACTAAGGTAGACATTACTGAAAATACCAACAAAATCATTAAAATTGAATTCATAGACAACGATAATACAGATACCAGCGAAAAAGAATAACGTACTAATTACACAAGCAATAATGTTAAAAGGTATGTATTATGTGGATGTATAGAGTATTCAATACTTATAACATAAGTTAGCACTGAAGTATTAATATGACAATAGTTTGTCGCAAAATTAAACCTTTGTACCATACAACAACACACTATATATGCATAATGAAAGGGTAAGAATGTAGCATTTGTAATAGGTTTATCAATTAGGATTTGCTTATTGCATTTGCTACTTCTGCTAATGATTAGATATTCAATATATTTATTGTATATTTTGATTGTTTTCATGCAAGTAAACAGGAAACTAAAGCAAGGAAAACATAAATAATAGTAGGGGCATCCCCCAAAATAAGGCAGACATAATCCCATATTATATATCGTATTTAATCCGCACATAAGAATTATCCTAATTGATTACTACACACACAAATTTTATACCATACATTATCTTAATTGAAATTAAAGGCACTAAGGGAAAGCAAGTAATAACTACTTGTTTTTTTATTTTAAGAAGGTGAAACAATGATTGATTTACAAATAGATAAGCGTATTTTTATTGATGCCCTTTACCCATACTTAAATGATTATAGTCATCGTTATGAAGTTTACAAGGGCGGCGCTGGTTCTGGTAAATCATATTTCATAGCACAGAAATTAGTATTAAAAGCATTAAAAAGCCAACGTAAAATGCTAATAATGCGTAAGGTAGGAGCAACGCTGCGTGATTCAGTTTGGCAGCAATTTATTGACGTACTACAGCAATTTCAAATATACGACAAATGCACAATAAATAAATCAAATTTTACAATAGAATTGCCTAATGACAGTGCTTTTTTATTTCGTGGACTTGACGACAGCGAAAAAATCAAATCAATAACTGGAGTAACAGATGTATTTGTTGAAGAAGCAACTGAATTTGAATTGCAAGACATCATTCAATTAAATTTACGTCTTAGGGCAAATACAAAGCAAAATCAAATGTTATTTGCTTTCAATCCCATTAGCAAAAGTAGTTGGGTATATGAATATTTTCTTTTTGATAATGAAAATGAAACTCAATCAGTACGTGAATATGACAAAACCATTGTTCTAAGCACTACTTTTAAAGACAACAAATTTGCAGCTAAAGAATTTATTCAATCGCTTGAACAAATGAAAAACATTGATTATGTGCAATATCAAATTTATACATTGGGCAAATTCTGTTCATTGGATAAGCTTGTATATACTAACTGGACTAGCCAAGCATTCGACTGGAAAGAAATAAAAAGGAAAGATAATACTACTGCAATTTTTGGAATGGATTTTGGTTATGTGAATGATTCTACAGCTTTTATATGTTCGGTAGTTGATGAAGAAAGAAAAGAAATATATGTATTTGATGAACATTTTGAAAAGTCAATGTTAAATACGGATATTGCTGAAATGATTAAGAAAAAAGGATTTGCAAAAGAAGAAATAGTTGCTGATAGCGCTGAAAGAAAATCAATTGATGAAATAAAACGTTTAGGAATACCTAGAATTAAACCAGCTAAAAAGGGAAAGGGTTCAATTTTACAAGGCATTCAGAAACTACAGCAATATAAAATAATCGTTCATCCATCATGCACAAATATAATAGAAGAATTGCAGAATTATAGCTGGAAAAAAGATAAAAACGGTGAATACATAAATGAACCAGTGGACAAGTTTAATCATGGTTTAGATGCCCTACGGTATAGTATTCAATCAATTAAAAAGAAACCAAAACTAATAAACATTCGCTTATAAAGGAAGTGAGGAAATAAATGTTTTTTTATGAAAATAAAAATGTTGTAATGACAACAGAACGAATTAAAAAACATATAGAAATTTTTCAAACAAGGGACTTGCCGCGATTAGAAAAGCTGAAACGGTATTATGATTCAAAAAACGATACTATAATGAATCGTACTTTTGCAGACACAACAAAACCAAACTACAGAATTAGTAATAGCTGGGGTGATTATATTGCAAATATTTCATCAAATTATTTTATAGGGAAACCTGTTACATATAATGCTTCTGATGCTGAAATGTTAACTGAATTAAATGCAATTTTTAAATTTAACGATGAAATGACTATAAATAATGTACTTGCACTTAATCAATCAATTTATGGTTATAGTACGGAATTATTATATTTAGATGAAAACAGTAATGTTCGTTTTGCTCCTGTAGATGTTAGAAATTTGATTCTAATATTTGAAAACACGATAGAACAAAATTTATTATATGCAATACGCTTTTATAAAGAAGCTGATATTTTAACAGATAAAACTGTACTAAATGTTGAGTTGTATTCAGAAACAGAAATTAAATATTTTGTTGAAATTCAAGGTGTTCTAACGCTTATAGATAGCAAAGAACACTTTTTTAATGGTGTTCCAATTAATGTTTACAGAAATAACGTTGATTGTATGGGCGACTATGAAAAACTATTGCCGTTAATAGATGCTTATGATTTGGCTCAATCAGATAGCAGCAACGAAAGAGAAAGCTTCAACGAAGCGTATCTGGTATTTAGAAATACAAATTTAGATAACTCAGATATTCTGACTATGAAAGAAACCAGAAACATAATCATTGAAGATACCGAAAATGGTATGCAATCAAGCGTTGATTTTCTTGTTAAAAATGGCAATCCAACGGAATCAGAAGCAAACAAAACTAGAATAGCTGACGATATACATAAATTTAGCTATGTTGAAGATATGTCTGGTGCAAATGCTAAAAGCCATACTTCAGCTACTGGAGCAAGGCTGTCAATGCTAGGACTTGAACAAGTAATGGCTAGAAAAGAAGCTAATTTCCGTTTTGCTTTAACAAGAAGAATTGAATTAATTTGTAATTTGCTAAATTTAAAGGGTGCTAGTTATGATTTTAGAAGCATTTCAATTGCATTTGTAAGAAATATTCCTGTAGATAATGTTTTAGTAGCTGACACTATTTCTAAACTACGTGGCTTAGTATCTGATGAAACACTACTGGAACAACTACCTTTTATAACTGACATTGAGCAAGAATTAAAGCGTTTAGAAGCACAAAATAGTTTAAATAGTTATACTAACTTGTTTGGCGGTGTAGAAGATGAGCAACCAGAATAATTATTGGCAAGCGCGACTATCAGATGCAATATTTAAAAAAAATACAAAGGAATTGCAAAAGCAACTAATTAAGTATTACAAACAAGCCAGCAAAACTATAGAAAATGAAATAGCTGAATTGTATGTAAAAATGCTTGCCGATGGTGAAATATCAGCTAATACACTGTATTCATTTAGTAGGTATAGAAATTTACAAGAAGCAATCGAAAAGGAAACTTACAAGCTAGGAAAATTAGAAATTGAATCAACACAATTGACTTTGTTAGACAGCTACAAAGAAATATATTTACAAACCAATGAAAAGTTAGATATAGCTGCTGATTGGACAATTCTAAATGAAAACATTGCAAAAGAAGTTGTTAATGCAAATTTCAAGGGTGCAAAATATTCAGATAGGATTTGGACAAACAAAGCAAAGCTAAAGCAACAAATAGAAAAAAGCATTGTTGATACTGTTATAGCTGGACAAAGCAAAGACAAAGCGGTTATATCCATAACTAATAATTTTGGGGTAGCTTTCAGCGATGCTGACAGGCTGGTTAGAACGGAAACAATGAGGGTTTTAAATGATGGGCAGAAACAAAGTTATTTAAACAATGGATATTCAAAAGTAGAATGGCTGGTTGAAGATGATGACAGGCTATGCGATGAATGCTCACCGCTTGATGGAAAAATATTTGATATTAATGCTGTACCGTCAATAGTGCATCCAAACTGTAGATGCACATTTATTCCAGTTATTGAGTGAATTTTGGTAAAATTTGTTTAATATAAAATGATGGCATGTTATAATTAGTAATATTAAATTATTTCATGGAGAATTTGAAAATGGATGAATTTTTTGATATTCCTAGAACAAATAAGAGAGAAGTATTAAAAAATACGAATTGTAACCAATTATTAAATAATATTAAAAATTTATATTCTTTTTTTGATAATTTTTTGACACTGGCTAATTGTAGGAATTTTTGTATAACTAGAACCAATAAAAAGATAAATTCAATAAATGAAATTACATTTTTAAATCCTAATATTATAATAAATTCTTCATTAAGAACATTATATAGTATTTATAATTGCTGTGAACATGCAAATTTTTCGGATGCATATTGTTTAATAAGAAAATATAGAGATGATTTGTTTTTTTACTTATATATTATTCTTATTAGTAATGAGACAAATATATTTAATGGTAAAGAATTAAGCAAAGAAGAAAATATTATTAACAAATGGTTAGGTGATAAATTGTCGCATTTAAATATTGATGACATATTAACATACATCAGTAAATCAGATATTACAAAAGAAGCAGTTGAAAAATATAAATTCAATGAAACATTTAAGAATATCAGTAAAAAACTCAATAATTATGTTCATGGTAATGGTAAAGGATTTTATAATATGCATCTATGGTCGTACAAAGATGAAAAAATTGCTAATATCACTTGTGATATAATTTATAACCTTCAGTATATTACAACAACATTTATTTTTATATTAACTTTAATTAGTCAAATAAGCATTATGTCAGATGATTATATTGATGCTTTGGATTTTGAAGGTAACCCAGTTGAAGGAACTCAATACTATATCGCCCCTTTTATTAATGAATTTATGAAAAAAAATAAATCATTATTAGATGAAAACTGTATTGAATATTTAATAGAAAAAACTGGGATGTTATTTGAATAATGTATTCTAATAATTAGTTGAAAAATGTAGATGAATATAAAAAAGAAAGAATATTATATAATTTAACTATGCAAAGACATAGTTATTATTTTGTCTTTTTTGTGGGGTTAGACGTTAAAGAAACCGTTCAACTATAATTTTGGGTACTCATAATAGGGTACGTGAAGGAGATAAAAATGTTAGAAAATTTAAAATTACAATTATTTGCTGACGGTGGCGAAGAGGATAACGGCGGTGCTGAAGGCGAACAAAATAAAGATAATAATGAACAAAAGACATTTACACAAGCTGATTTTGACAGAGAAATTTCAAAAATGTATGAAAAATTTGAGGAAAAATTCAACAAGCGTGCAGAACAAACAAAAGCTGAAGCGACTAAATTAGCAAATATGAATGCTGAAGAACGTTTAAAATACGAAATTGAGCAACGGGAAAAAGCTATTAGTGACAAGGAAAGAGAATGGGCTATTAAAGAGAACAAGTATGAATGTTCAAAAATTTTAGCTGAAAAAGGACTTCCAATAAGTTTTGCTGATTACATAGTTGCTGAAGATGCTGAAACAATGCAAAAGAATATTCAGTTGTTTGATGCAGAATTTAAGAAGGCTGTAAAAGTAGAAGTTGAATCAAGGTTAAAAAGTACAATACCTAAAACTTCAACTATTGGCTTAGATGGATCAGTCACAAAAGAACAGTTTAATAAAATGACTTTAGCACAGCAGCAAGAGTTGTACAAAAACAATAAAGAATTATATATGCAATTATCCAGATAACAACTTGAAATGATATACAGTTGTTTTTTTATTGCTAAAACAATTAAAAAATATAAATTAAGGATGGTAAAAAATAATGTCACACACACTATACGATAATTTTATAATTTCAAATAAGGTAGCAAATTTCTTAAACACAAAATTGGAACATTCACCTTTTTATACATTAGATACTTCTTTAACACAAGATGCAGGAATGACTAAGACAGTTAATGTTTATACTGCTTCTGGTAATGTACGAGATGTAGCAGCAGGCGAAGGAAACCTTGATGCTGACGGTGTAGCAGTATCATTTACACCAGTTGATTATGTTGCTAAATATACACAAGGTTTTCTTTCTTATACTGATGAAGATGAAATGAAAGATGCGAATGTTGTAACAGTTGGAACTGAAAAAATGGCTGGAAATATGGCTAACGATTTAACTACTAAGTTTTATACTGAATTAGCAAAAACTACACAAACAGATACATACCCAATAGCTGGACTTGACTATGCGACTATTACAGATGCAATAGCCGTATTAGGCGAAGATGAAACTGGACTGTTTATGCTTATTAATCCAGCACAGAAAGCACAATTAAGAAAATCATTAAAAGATGATTTGAAATATAGCGAAGGATTTTCAAGAACTGGTTATATAGGTTCTGTTAACAATGTTCCTGTTTATGTAAGTGCAGCTGTTCCAGCAGATACTTGCTATATAGCAACAGCAGAAGCTGTTACAGTATTCGTAAAGAAAGACGTTGAAACAGAACAAACACGAGATGCAAACATCAGAACAAATAAAATTTACACAAGAAGATGCAATGTTGTTGCTTTAACTGACAACAGTAAAGCATTGAAATTAACAAAAGCATTATCATAATCGAGGGGGATTCATTCCCCTTCTTTTCTATAAAGGGGGGTAAATTTTGGATGTTTTAACACAAATAAAATTAATCACAGGCAAAACAGATGAAACAATAATAAATTTATTGATAGATAAGACAAAGCAAGAAGTTGCTATATATTGTAAAACTGATTATGTTTCAGCGATGGATAATTTAACCGTTGATATGGTTTGTTATAAGCTTAATACCCTTAATACTGACGGCATTTCATCTCAATCATATAACGGTATTTCTGAATCATATACAAGTGACTACCCTATTTATATTAAAAGTCAACTTAATGCTTTTAGGAAAAGGGTGTATTTTCTATGATTAATGCAAATATGAAAAACGTTGATGTTTATACAATAACTAAAACTTACAACAATTTGGGCATTGAAATTGAATCGGAAACTAAAGTTAAAACAATTCAATGCTTTATTGCATTGAGAAGTACAGAAACTAAAATGTTTGAACAATATTCATATGAATTAGGCGATTATATTGGAATTACAAAAGACACTTCAGTTATAAAAGGTAATGTATTAAAAATTAATAATGAATCCTTTAAAGTAGTTGAGAGTTTAAATATATTGCGCTATAACAACCTTTTATTGAAGAAGGTGAATTAATGGCAGGGGAAGTATATTTAAATTTGCAAAATGTCATTGATAAACTTTTACCTGAAGCATTATCAAAAGGTTTAGAATACGCAGGGCAACTAATAGAAAATGAAGCAAAAAGAAAAGTGCCTGTTGATGATGGTGTTTTGCGTGCGAGTATAACTCATGCAGTAGACAATGAAAATTCAAGTGTTTCTATCGGTACTTCAACGGAATATGCCCCATATGTTGAATTTGGTACAGGGTTATATAATCCAGAAGGACGAAAAACAGCATGGATATATACAACTGCTGACGGTGAAACATATATTAGTCATGGACAAAAGGCACAGCCATTTCTTCAGCCAGCGATTGATGAAAACTTAGACAACATAATTAATAAGTTTGAAAATTTATTAGATAAGGAGTGATTGCAAATTGATATTAACAGATATTTTAAACATTTTAGAAAGTGATTCTGAATTGCAATCACTTTTAGAAGGTACAACAACAGATAAAAAAATATATGGTTTTGGCACAACTGAATTAAATAGCATTGTCTATGATTATGTTGATTTAACATCAAACAAAATTATAGGACAAGCAAGGCTTACCTTAACAATCAATACATTAAAAGTTGATTATGACTTGAATTTGGAAATTGTTAGTAAGGTTAAGCAATTGTTATTAACATTAGCAGATGAAAAACTAAACAATGACATTCTAACAGTTGAACAAAATGGCGGTGGTATGCTTGAAAATCAAGAAACAAGTACCATCCATAACAAAATTATTTTTACGATAAAATATAAAGAAAGGAATTAAAATAAATGAGCGAAAGAATTATTTTAGGTAGTGGAAAGCTTTATGTTGCTGTGTGGGATGGTTCTACAATTCCAACAGATACAATAATTGAAGTTGAAGCCAACTTGTTAGGCCTTATTCAAGGAGGAGCAAGTTTAAGCTATACACCATCGTTCTATGAAGCAAAGGACGACTTAGGACTTGTAAGCAAAAAATTTATAACTGATGAAGTTGCAATATTGAAAAGCGGAATCATGACTTTCAATGCGGCTACATTGAAAAAGTTAGTCTCAACCGGTACTTTAACTGAAACATTGACCGAACGCACGTTAAAAATTGGCGGTGCAATGAATTTTGTTGATGCTAAATATGTTGTTCATTTTGTGCATGAAGATGCAGTAGACGGAGATGTTCGACTTACAATTATAGGCTCAAACAATACGGGCCTTGAATTGGCATTTGCGAAAGACAAGGAAACTGTTATAAATGCGGAATTTAAAGCAGTGCCATTAGATAATACAGGAACTCTGATTATCTATAGAGAAGAGATACCAGCATAAGGAGCTTAAATGCTCCTTTTTAAATGAGGTGATACGATGATAGACTTATCCATTCTTAACAATAAGACATTCGATATAAGGCTAAAGGACGGCACTGAATTGAATATCAGAAAGCCGAGCAAGGAATTGTTTAATGACACATTCAAAATGATAAAACTCATTGAGGCAAACAGTGAGGAAGATAAAATCATAGGAGTATTGTATAATTTCTTGGCCAGAGCGTTCAATAGAAATACAAATGGAATTAAATTAACCCAGCAGCAGGTTGAAGATGAATTAGAATTGGATGTTGCTATGTATGTAACAAAAGAGTATTGGAAATTCGTTCAAGAGGTAATGCAGGATATAAATTTTTAACGATCCCTTATTACCCTGTCAATAGCGAAAATAAGGGATATGAATATGAAATTTATACCGCTGAATTCAAGATAATCAGTGAATATTCCGGATTGAATTTTATAGAAGTTTCGGATTTGGATTTTGATGTCTATAAGCTTTTGTTTAGAGATGCTTATATCTGGAAGTTGCAGCAAACTGAAAGAGGACAAGAGTATATGCAAAATGCTTATATTCTTGAACAAAGTAATCCTGATAGAGAAAAATTAAGGCAGCACTTTCAGAAGGAGAGTGATGATAAATGATTGACCTTGGAAAATTAAAAATAACCATTGAAACAGGCGCCGACCAGGCAAAAAAAGAATTACTTGATGTAGGAGATACAGCAGAAAAGCAAGAAAGTAAATTCAGTAAGTTTGGAAGTGCTCTGAAAACTGGCGCAATGGTAGGCGTGACAGCCGTAACCGGGCTAGCGGCAGGAATGACAAAATTTGCAACTGACACAGCGCAAACAACGGATAGAATAGATAAAATGTCAGCTAAGTTAGGCATAAGCAAAAAGGGTTTTCAGGAATGGGATTATGTACTCGGCCAAAACGGTATGAGTATTGAAACCATGCAATCAGGTATGAAAACACTTGTAAGTCAGATGGATAGTGCAGGACAGGGAACGGCTTCAGCACAAGAAGCTTTTACTGCTCTTGGGTTGACTTGGGATGATGGCACAGGCAAGCTTAAGGACCAGGAAACAATGATGAATGAGGCTATAATGGCTCTTGCAGACATGGAAAACGGTACTGAAAAATCACGTTTAGCTACTGAGTTATTCGGGAAAGCAGGCACGGAATTGATGCCCATGCTTAATAACGGAAGCCAGGCTATAACGGACTTAACACAGCGTTCCCATGATTTGGGACTTGTAATGTCGGACGAGACAGTCACAGCCGGTGTTAAGTTGGGCGACACTATGGATGATGCCAAGAAAAGTTTCGGCATGGTTACAACTGAATTAGGGGCTTCATTCATGCCTATTTTGCAAAAACTTTTGGATTGGGTACTTTCTCATATGCCAGAGATACAAAAGGTAATAACCACAGTTTTCAGCGTCGTTGAAAAAATAGTTATTGCTGTAGGTAAAGCATTTGATGTTATATTGCCAATACTTACCACCTTGTATAATTGGATAGAGCCGTATTTTCCTGTTATACAATCAATAGTTGAAACAACATTTGGGGCAATTGGTTCAGCAGTACAAATTGTCACTGATATATTTTGGGGTGTGGTTGATGCTATTAAATCAGCCATCGAATGGTTGCAATCATGGAACAATACAGAAGCTGATGACAAGGATGTTAGTGGTAGTGGTAATAATAAACCGTATAGAAGTAGCCACGCTTCAGGGCTTGACTATGTACCTTTTAACAATTTTGTAGCCAATTTGCATGAAGGCGAAGCTGTATTAACAGCACAACAGGCTGAAGTATGGAGAAGTGGCAGCACAAGCAATATAAATGTAGTTGTAAATGCTACAGTAAGAGAAGAAGCAGATATACAAAAAATAAGTAGACAAATTCAAAGAGATATAAGAATCAAACAGAGAGGAACGGTGTTAGCTTAATGGCAATAAAATTACATAGGGCAAAAGGTTTTATATTCAATAATGTTGTCGTTAATAATACCGATAACATTTTTTTATTAGATGTAAAAAGAAATGCTACTTCAATAAAAACAAGATACGATTTTATAGTACCAAAGAGGAACGGCAGCAAAACTTATAATAACAGATACGAAGATAATTTTGTTGATGTTGTTATCGGCGTTTATGAAGTAGATATTGAAGCGCGCAGGGCAAAGCAAAGAACATTGCTTCAAAACATGATAAATATTGAAAGTAAATTAATATTTTTAGATGAGCCATCATTATTTTATTATGCTGAAGTAGTAGATGTTATTGAAGTATCAGAAGGCGAAATTTTTACAGAAATTACTATACATTTCAAAGCATCATATTGTAAATATGAGTTGTTAGATGATTTGAATGATTTGATAATTAACACTATGTTTGAAAGTGTCGATGACTTAACTATTTTAGTTAATACATTACAATGGACAAATATTAATGCATTGACTAATAAAACGGTAGTCAATAATGGCAATTTTGAAGCAACCCCTATTATAGAGTTAACAGCAAATACTAATTGTACAAGTATTACAATAAGTAATGGTATAAATGGTTTTACGTTACAAAACTTACTGGCAGGGGAAACAATATATATTGATACTGAAAAAATGGTTGTATATAAAATTGCTAGCGGTGTTAAACAATCAATCATGACACGATTTACAGGGCAATTTATAACTATTCCAACTGGTACAAATACAATTACAATTAATGGACAAAGTTTTAATATTAATATATCCATTGATTATAGAAACACATACATAGTCTAAGGGGGTTACAATATGACTATAGAAAGAATTTTAGGAACAGATACAGGAAAAGAAGCATTTGGCAAAACGGATAGGAATTTTGTTGCGCTAGAAACAGCTTTAAATAATGTTAGTGGCGCAGCTTCGGATATAACTTATGATAATACAGCAAGTCAAATGACAGCTACAAACGTACAAGATGCAATAGATGAAAATAGGACACAAATTAACTCTTTAGAAACCCAGATAGATACATTAGACACAGCAATCATAGCAGCAAACTACAATGCAGTAAACAGCATACCTACAACAGCAAAACGTGGAAAACTCAATGCTAAATTAAAAGGTATGAGTGCTGTAAACTTGCTTGGAACAGATGGAAACTGCGAAAGTCTAACACCTTGGGCAGCATTTCAATGTACTTTAGCACTTGATACTACAAATAAAATATTTGGTAGTAATGCAATAAAAATGACTGCTAGTGGCGGTCATGCTGCATTTTATAAAAATATAACAACAAAAATAGATAAAACAAAGTATTATTTTGCAAGTACTTACTTAAAAAATTATAATTTAACTAATGGTATGTTTGTTCTTTTTAGTGCAACAGGTGGTACAAATTCACAAAGCGAGGCTGTTACAGGAACAGTTGCTAAAAGAGTGGGGGCAAAAGTTTCTCCAACACAACTTTTAAGTGCAACTGCATTTTCTATACAGGTATATTCTTCATCTGCAATAGCAGGGCAATATGGATATGCTGATGGTATCATGGTTCAAGAAATCACAGCAGATGAATACAATAACTTAACCGTCGACCAACTCATGGCTAAGTACCCATATCAGGATGGGCTTCAAGGTGCAACAGGTATTAAGGCTTTAAGCTGTGGGAAGAACTTGTTTGATAAACGTAAAATAGAATTTTTTAAATATATTAATACAAACAATGGTAACGCAGAAGCATCCAGTGTTAGAACGGTAAGTGATTATATTTGTGTTAAAGAAAACACAATATATACTATATCAGGTGTACCGAATGGTGGGTATGTTTCGCAAATTGGTTTTTATGATATAGATAAAAAATTTATATCAGGGACCTATAATACTTATACATTTACAACTCCTGCTAAAACGCTATATTTGAGAATAACTGTAGACCCTCTTGATTTAGATATAGCTCAACTTGAAGAGGGCACAGTTGCAACAGCATATGAGCAATACAAAGGCACAGAAGTCGAGTACAAGACCCTTGACGGAAATGCAGTAACGTTGCACAGGCTCCCAAACGGCACTTATGATGAGTTGCTGGATGATGGAAAAAATGTCAAAAGAATTACTGAAAAGACCCTTGTTGCAAGTGATATTGCTGCACTGTATACAACAAATGTTAATAATGATTATATCTTTACAAATAATATTTTCAATGATAGGGTAAATACAGGTGCGGCGGATACAGTGGGATTATCTATGATAACGTCAATCGGCACAAAACCTAGAAATAACCTTGCTTCTGATGATGTTAATAACATCTGGACACATTCTTTCAATGCTACAAATGCATTGATTATATTTTTCCCAAAAGGCACATATGCAAACTTAGCAGCAGCACAAGCAGCACTTACAGGCACAAAATTGATTTATCAGCTTGCAGTACCTCAAATACTCGACACAAACGCAACACCATTGATTGCTGAGCCAGGTGGTCAAGTGTCTATTGTTTCAACAGCAAGCCCACAACCAAGTGTTGAATTTGAATATCCTGAGAATGCCCGTGCTGTAATTGAGGGTATATTGAACAGTTTTGAGCCTATGTCTGTTTTGTTCTCCGCAATGTCTCCTATGGTATTTAAAGAACGCACTATATTATCCGCAGCTAGCGACGCAGACAAATTAGGCACTTCTGATAAAATGACACTTCAAATTATACAAGGAAACCCTATTGTTTGGGACGACTCTACACAAGGGTTAATGATAACGCATAAAACTGTAAGCGGTGCGTATGGTTCACAAGTGTATGTAAATCAAAACGGTTTGTGGTATAGAGGTTTTATTGCAAGTGTATGGAGTGTATGGGAAAAAATTATAACGGATAAACAAAACGCTTGGATAACAGCAACACTTTCAAATGGTTGGACAGGAACGTTACAATATAGGAAAAATCAACTAGGTCAATTAGAGATAAAAACAAGTACGCATATAACGCCTGGAACACTCACAGCAGGAACTACTTTGGCAACTTTGCCTGTAGGGTATAGACCAGCCATAGACACTCCTATTATGATTCTAAATTATGCAACAAATAGAGTTATTGCATTTTTAAGTATTGCAACAGACGGAAATATCAAAGTAAGTAGTGCTGATACAGGAATTACAGCAGGAAACAATTTACGATTTTCAGCTGTTATGCCAATGTAATAAGGGGGTTAGTTTATGTTAAAACAAGTATATGATATAGACGAATTTGGATATTTAAAAGAAATAAAAGTTGCTGAATTTGATGAACAAGGCAACTGTCTTGATGAACATGCAGAAAACATAATAACAACTGATATTCCGCAAGGTTTATATCGTAAAAAATGGACAGGAACAGAATGGATTGAAGATATGCCACAAGAAGAAATTGATGCTTTGAATAATCAGCCAAAAGAACCAACAGAAAATGAGCAATTAAGGGCAGACGTTGATTACATAGCAATAATGACGGGAGTTGAATTATAATGTTTGAAAAAGTTAAATATTATTATGACAACGGACTTTGGAATATACAGCGCATTTACAATGTAGTAGGTAAAGCAATAAATGAAACAGAGTACATGCAGATAACAGGGTTTATATATCCAGCTATAGAATGATTTAGACAACATTAGTGAATTCGTTTTTTATATATGGAATCATGTTATAATATATGTTAAAATAAGGAAAATATAAAATATATATGGAGCGTGGTACTATGACTAATGAAGAAAAATTCAGCTTTATGCTTTGAATAAAGAAATGTATAATATTTTTATTGAATCATATATAAAATATGTTAATCCAAAAATTTTTAGCAATTTCAGAAAGAAGTTAGGTATATTAAAATTCGATATAAAAAAAATAATTGGTGAAAGTAAAATTAAAAAAGGTAAATAGTTAAGAATGAAGGAACATGCAATATACATGTTCCTTTTATAATACAAAAAAGTTACATCTGAAGGGTTATAGAGATATAGCCCTTTTTATTTTGAAAAAGTAGGTGATTACAATACTTAAAATTATAGATAACAATAAAACCGTATTAGCATATTTGAATAACTTAGAAAGTGGAGTTGTTCGGCAAGTAATAAACGGTGAATATGTAATAAGCTTTACAGCATTAATAGAAGAATTAAAAACTGAATTTCTGCATGATGAAAACAATTTAATTGAATATGACAATGATTATTTTAAAGTTATTTCACTGGAAGAAGAACATAATAGCGACAATATGTTAAAAGTAAGTGTTGAATGTGAGCATATTTCATATGATTTAATTGAGCAAACAAAACTAGCATATACACAAACTGACAGAAGCGCTGTTTATGTAATGAATGACTTATTATTAAACAGTGGTTTTAATTTTATTGGCACGGATGTAACGACTACAGCAAGCATAGATATACAACAAGAAACTGATATAAAAAGTTTATTGTATCAAGTTGCTATTATCTGGGGCGGTGAATTGTCATATTTCCAGAATGACATTGAATTAAAACAACAATTAGGTAGTAATAGGGGCGCCGACTTCCGATTTGGCAAAAATATTCAGAACATCAAACGCTTAATTGATAGAGTTGAAAACACTGTAAGCTATGAAGTTGAAATTGTACAGGGTACAGAATTACAAGAATTAGGATATTTTCAGCTGGGTGATACTATCAGGGTTGTTGATGATATGTTAAAAATTGAAATTGACACCCGTATTATTGAAATAGAAAAAGATATTGTTACAGGCTTAAACAGTAGGGTAGTTTTGGGGCAGCCAATACGGGATTTAAGCACAGGGTTTAGTAATGTTTTCAACACAGTTAAAATAGTTGAAAATAAGGTTAGTAAAGTCATAGATGTGCATGGTAATTTAATAGCTGAAAAACTATCAGGTGCATTAAATACAGCCATTACAAAAGTTGAAAACAGTACGGGACATGTAACCTTTGACGATAGGGGAATTATTACACATAATCAGCCATTAGAAGCTACAAGCACAAAAGCAATACTAATCACTTCTGATGGTATTTTAATTGCTAACGCTAAAAATACAGATGGTACTTGGCGATGGAGAACAGCAATATCAGCCGATGGTATTTCCGCAGATGAAATTAACACAGGAACACTTACAGCTATTAATATCAATGGTGTTAATATAACAGGTTCTAGTATTACTTCTGATGATGCAAACAGTGAAATTAAACTTGACAGTGGAATATTAAGCGTAAAGAAAAAATCAAGTAATCAACAATTTAATGTTAATTATAGGGCAGGACTTCCTACAAATATATTGCAAAGTGAGTTAGAATTTTACAATGAGTTTAAAGCGACAAATCCAAATAAGCCAGCAGAAAATACAATTAGTTTAAATTCTGCTAATAGTCATATGGGGTTAGAGTTTGGGAATGGTGCGGTAAGCTTGGGTAATAATTGGGTTAATATTTCAATGTATGGCGGCACGTTTGATTGGATTGAATCATATCCAGCGTTTGCTGATTGGGAAAGCAAAGGTTATAACCCACCACCAACAAATGCTGAAGGTTCTAAGGTGATTATTGATTGTGCTACATCCGCATGGGAGTTGTGGCATGTTGATGGTTATCCACCAATGGTAGTGTATAGTAGCAGAATGGATTTTAGTATTGGAATTGTTGAATTTTACGGAAATGTTTCAGTTGATGGAAATTTTACAGTTGACGGAACTAAAAATTGCAGAATCAAAACTGAACAATACGGAAACCTTGATTATTCAGCATACGAAACAGCGGAAATATATTTAGGTGACATAGGCGAAAGCGAAGTAATTAACGGGGAATGCATAATTAATTTAGATGAAAAATTGCTTGCTTGTGTTAATACCGATTTACCTTACCAAGTATTTTTACAGGCTTATGGCGATGGAAAAGTATATGTTGCTGAAAGAAACAAAGATAATTTTGTTGTAAAAGGCGATAACATTAAGTTTGCTTGGGAAGTTAAAGCAAAACGCAAAAACTATGAAAACATTAGGTTTGGACAACCTACAGAAAGGACTTAATAAAATGGATATAAATAACATTATTCAAACATTCGGCTTTCCAATTGCTTGTGTAATTGCTTGTGGTTGGTTTATTTATAAAATGTATACTGATAGCACAAATCAAAATGCGGAAAGAGAAGAAAAAAACTATGAAATGTTAGGAAAATTTCAAACAAGCCTTGATAAATTTGCTGATGTGTTATCAGGTTATGAACAGAAATTAAGTGTAATCGAAAAAGATGTAAAGGATATAAAAGATATAGTCAATAAGTAACTGATTCTTTACATATTAAAAATTAGATGGTATACTCTACTTAAATAAAGATGTTCTAAATCATTAAGTATGTACTTGAAGTTTAAATAAAAATGTTCTGTACTATTTTTCATTGAAATTTCAATAAATGTTTTAAGTAAAACTATACACGTTTCATAGGCAAGAACGTCCCAACATCCAGAAGCGAAAGAATCAGCGTGCTGCTTGAAGAAACGGACGGAACAAACCAGGTGATCATAAACGAATAGAGGACGATCCAAGCATTAAAAAACTCCCATTTTGATATGATACTTCCAAAGTAGACAGTCTAATTAATTAAAATTAGATTATCTACTTGGAGGTATTTTTTATGGGCAGAAAACCTAAACATAGCAAAGAAATTAAGATTCAAGTATGTGAGAATTATGAAAAGGGTAAGGGTAGCTTTGAAAGTATTGCGAAATCAATCGAAGCTGATAAAGCGTCTGTACGTCGTTGGTATCTAAGATATAAAGAACATGGACCTAGTGCATTTGAAACATCAAATAGAAACAGTTCATATAGCAAAGAATTTAAATTGTCAGTAGTTGAAGAATATGAAATAGGTAATATTTCAATACCTGATTTAGCAGCAAAATATAATATTGATTATTCTGTTGTGCGAATTTGGATTAATAAGTGGTATAATGGTATAGAAAACAAGGATTATGATCCTAAAGGAGATGTCTATACCATGAAATCCAGAAAAACTACATTTGAAGAGAGAGTAGAAATAGTAAAATATGTTATTGAAAATGATATGAGCTACAAAAATGCAGCTGATAAATATTCAATTACTTATGCACTCGTATATAAATGGACAAGGGCATATATAGACAAAGGACTAGAAGCACTAAAATATGAAAAACGTGGACCAAAGAAAAAGTCCGAAATTAATGAAAGTAATTTAACTGAAATTGATAGATTAAAACTTGAACTTGAAAAAGAAAAAGCATTAAGAAAAAGAAGGGAATTTGAACTTGAAGTTCTTAAAAAAAAAGAGGAATTCGAAAAGGAACTTCGTTTTCGAAAGTAAGACTCCAAACAGACTATAAAACAATAGATTTTCTTAAGGATAAAGGCTATCCAGTAACCAAGATATGTGAAGTACTAAAAGTTTCAAGAAGTGGATACTACAAACATAAAAATAGAGTCAAACCTGAAAAAGAAAAGCAAGACGAATTGTTATGTTCACTAATTAATGAATATCATTCAACATTTGATGGAATTTTAGGGTATAGAAGAATGACTATCTTCATTAACAAACTAAATCACAAATCATTCTCTGAAGGATATATACATAGATTAATGAATATTTCAGGAATTACAGCTAGAATTAGACGAAAGAAAGTTAATCGTAAGAAAGTAAAACCAGAGTATACAAAAGAAAATATTCTATCAAGAGATTTTACTGCTAAGGCTCCTAATGAAAAATGGCTTACTGATGTAACTGAATTCTCTATCCCTGGGGATGATAAAAAGCTTTATTTAAGCCCAATAATGGATCTTTATGATAACTGTATAATAGAATATAATTTATCCTTTAAGAACAATAATCATCTTGTATTTAAAATGTTTGATAAAGCGACACAAAACTATCCTGATGCAAAGCCGATATTTCACAGCGATAGAGGGTTCCAATATACAGGAAATATCTTTAAAAGTAAGATTGAAGAAGCTGGAATGATTCAAAGTATGTCTAGAGTTGGAAAATGCATAGATAATGGACCTATGGAAGGATTTTTGGGCACATTAAAAACTGAAATGTTTTATGGGAAAAGATTCAAAACACTTGAAGAATTAAGTGATAAAATAGTTAAATACATTGAGTTTTACAACGAAAAAAGATTTCAAAAAAGACTAGGATGCATGGCTCCTTTAGAATATCGAAACCATGCATCCATATGTGCATAACATTTTAATTAAATTACCTGTCTACTTGACAAGAGTCAGTTCATTTGAGGGAGTTTATTTTTTTGCAAGCTTTTCCATGGTGGGCTTTGTCAGCATGGAGTAGTTTGTTTCGTAGATTACGAAGCCGGGCTTTGAACCGGCAGGCTTTTTTACGTTAGATTTTTTCGTGTAATCCACCTCAACCAGACCGGAATTCCTGCCCTTGCTGTAATAAGCGGCAACGCCTGCTGCTTCTACATATTCGTCGTCTGAAAGCTCGCTGCCTTCCGCACGCAGGATCACATGTGATCCGGGCATGTTTTTTGCGTGGAACCAGAAATCATCTTTCTTGCCAATTTTAAATGTGAGCATGTCGTTTTGCAGGTTGTTCCTTCCCACAAGAATCTCATGACCGCCGGATGATATGAACGTAAGAAACTCTGCTTTTTGTTCCTTGGTTTTCTTGACCTTGGATTTTTTCTTCATAAAACCTTCTTCAATCAGCTCAGTGTAAATTTCATCCAGGTCGTCGGTTGTTTCGCAGGCTTCTATGGAATACAGTATGTTTTCAAGGTACTCAATTTCCTTCAGAGATGTTTCTATGAGCTTTGTAAGCTCTTCCTCAGCTTTTTTAAGCTTGTTGTACCTTTTGAAGAATTTCTGGCTGTTCTGGGACAAGGTCAGTTTCGGATCCAGGGGTATGACTATTTCCTTCTGCTCAGGATCGTAGTAGTTCACTACGCTAAGCTTGTGGTCTTTTGGGACGGCGTGAAGGTTGGCAAGAATCAGCTCACCGAATATTTTGTATTTCTCCTTGGCCTCAGCATTTAAAAGTTCGGTTCTTTGCTTATCGACCTTTTTTCTGTCCCTGTCAATTTTTGTGTTCAGGCTTCTTATGAGGCTGGACACCCTCTGGTTTATTTTGTTCTTGTTGTCCTGTTCGAAGTAGTAGTCATCAAGCAGATTTCCAGGGTTTTCGTACATTTTTCTTTCATAGTCCTTAAGGCAGGCGACATCCAGGCAATAAAACCCGTACTGCTCTTTGTTTTCGTCAAGATATATGCTATAGGTATACTGCCTTGATTTTACCTTATCCATGATTTTTGAGAAAGCTTCCCAAAGTGAGACTTTTTCTTCGGTTTCCAGTTCTCCGAGACAGGTTCCTTCGTTCAATCCGGCAAGGAAGCAGATTTCCCTGCTGACAAAAGGGCTTAAGCCGGTGAAGCTCTTATAGATGAAATCAAATACGAAAATTCCCTTATTTGTTGCTTCCAGAGATTTAAGAAAAGAGGCTCTGTCCGTTTCCATAGGGTTTGCTTTGATATCGGGAGGAGTGACGTACTTTAGCCCGGGGTAAATCTGCCTTACGCTGCTCATGTTTTCTGCAACTCTTTTTATGGAATCTATGACAATCATGCTTTGAGAGTTAACAAATATTATGTTGCTGTGTTTGCCCATAATCTCGATTATGAGGGACTTGTGCACGGTTGTTTCCAGTTCATCCATGCACTCAAAGGTTATTTCCAGTATGCGGTCAAAGTTGACCTGCCTGATTTGAGTAATATGTGCACCGGACAGGTGCTTTCGAAGAAGCATGCAAAACATGGGGGGCTGTTCCGGATTTTTTCTTGAAACACCGGTAAGATGTACTCTCGGGCTGCTGCTTATGGCAGTCAGGAGAAGCTTGTGGTTTTCTCCGTTGTTTCTCACTAAGATCACTATTTCATTTTTGTCAGGCTGGTAGATCTTATCAACCCTTCCGCCTGTTAATTTATTGCTTAGTTCATAATTTATGCTCTGTAAAAATATACCGTCTAAAGACATTTTAACCTCCGGGTATCTTAAATGAAGAATTAAGAGTTAAGAATTATGGTTAAAATCAAGCAAGCTTGATTTTTTCATTTAATTCTTCACTCATCATTCTTAATTCTTAATTGCTTATAATCTTTATTGTATTAGTATTTTACCGCAAATCGCCTGGTATGTCATTGAATTCTTTTTATTTTTGTTTACTATTTATATTTTAATGTTATAATAGGATTAAATCGGAAGGATTATTCTGGATACTGCAAGAACAAATTATATTATTGGAGATTAAAATGGCTAACATATTAAGCATGACCGGATACGGCAAGGGAGAGCACAACGACGGAAAAAGAGTTATTACTGCAGAAATCAAGACAATCAACAACAGATACAGCGACATAAATATTAAAACACCCAGACATTTGCGCTTTTTCGAGGATAATATAAGAAAAATCTTGAAAAACGGCGTACAAAGGGGTAGAATAGATGTATATATCAATATTGACTACATAAGCGAATCCGACACGGTCATAGTTCCGAACCTTGTTCTGGCAAGGCAGTACAAGGACGCCATCGATGAAATAAGGACGGAGCTTAACATAAGCTCAAGCGTCTCTCTGGATACCATAATAAAGTTTCAGGATGTGCTGGCGGCTAAGGAAGACACTCAGGACGAAGAAGAACTTCGAATCTGCGTAGAGGAAGCAATGCAAAACGCCGTAAGGAACCTCATCCAGATGAGGCTTGTGGAAGGCGTTCAACTTGAAAGCGATATTAGGTCAAGCATGGATAAAATTCTCTGCCTGATTGATAGCATAGCAGGCAATTCCAAGACCATTGTGCAGGATTACAAAACAAAGTTTGAAGCCAGAATAAAGGAGCTTCTCGGAAGCAGCCATGAACTTGATGAAAACAGACTTTACAATGAAATAGTCATTTATGCTGACAAGAGTGACATCAACGAAGAAATAGTTAGGTTTCGCTCCCACATGGGACAGCTTGACAGCGCCCTTGCTGCCGGAGGCCCAATCGGCAGAAAGCTTGACTTTATAATTCAGGAAGCCAACAGGGAAATAAACACTATCGGGTCAAAAATCGGCAACCTGGATATCATACAGATGGTCATAGAAATAAAGAACCTGCTGGAAAAAGTCAGAGAGCAAATACAAAACATAGAATAGGAGATTAGTTTATGTCTAATACTATAAACATAGGATTTGGTAATATAGCATTGTCCAATAGAATAATTGCAATAGTCAGTCCTGAATCAGCGCCCATTAAACGCGTCATCCAGGAGACCAGAGAAAAAGGTAAGCTCATCGATGCCACATACGGCAGGAAGACAAGAGCTGTGATAATAACTGACTGCGAATATGTGATTTTGTCCGCAATTCAGCCGGACACAATGGCTCAGAGGTTTGATAACAACAACCATAACATAAAGTAGCAACGAGGTGTAACAATGGACAATGGATTATTAGTGGTTATATCAGGACCCTCGGGAGCAGGAAAGGGCACCATATGTGCCAGACTCAAGGAGGAATTCAGTGAATTGAAGGTCTCCGTGTCGGCAACCACAAGAAAACCCAGAGAAGGTGAAGTTGAAGGAATAAGCTATTATTTTCTGAAAGAGGAAGATTTCATAAAGAAAATTAACGATGACGAATTTCTTGAATATGCCAAGGTTTACGGAAATTACTACGGCACTCCAAAGCAGGAAGTGTTCAGACAGCTTGAAGAAGGCAACGACATTATTCTTGAAATAGATATTCAGGGAGCACTGCAGGTAAAGAAAAATTACCCAAGAGGAGTTTTCATTTTCATCCTTCCTCCGTCACTTTATGAACTGAACAAAAGAATCGAAGGAAGAGGGACTGACTCCAAGGAAGTCATTATGAAAAGGATGCAGTGCGCATATGATGAATTGAACTATGCGTTTGAGTATGACTACGTGGTGGTTAATGACCAGGTGGAGACTGCAGTCCAGCAGATAAAGCACATCATTCATGCCGAGAAAAGCCGTGCAATCAGAAAAAAAGCAATTATAAATAAAGTCAGAGAGGTGTAATATGAAAAAGATATCGATAGATAAACTGAATGAAATGGTTGACAGCAGGTACTCGCTGGTTACAATCATATCCAAGAGGGCAAGACAAATAATCGACGGTTCAGACATTCTTGTAAGAACTCCGACTATAAAGCCTGTTGGAATTGCCATAGAAGAATTTTATGACAAAAAGTACGAGGCAATTTACGACTACGATCAGTACAAGAAGAATTTGGAGAACAATGAAGCCGGCGACGCCGAAATCGGCGAAGCTGCAGGTTCAGAACAGCAGCCGGAAGAGCAGGAGTAAACCATAATCAGTCAATCGACTGATTTTTTTCTGTAGGCTGAATTTAAACGGGAGAATATATGTACAACATTTGTGTTCAGATCATATTAAACAGCAATTCAAAAAGCACTGACCAGCTTTACACCTACGGAGTTCCTGCTTCGCTTGAGGAAAAGGTTCAGGAAGGGAAGAGGGTTAAGGTCAGCTTTGGAAAAAACAAGCATCTTTTGGACGGCCTAATTGTAAGCGTACTTACTTCCTGGGATATTCCAGACAGCAGATTAAAAGCGATCATAGATGTCATAGACGAAAAACCTGTTGTAAGCAGAGAAATGATACGGCTTGCCGCCTGGATAAGGGAAAGGTATCTGTGCAAGTTTTCGGATGCGGTAAGGCTTATGATTCCCTCTGTAATAAAGTATGAGCACAGCATTACAATAAGCGCCAGGGAAGAGAATTTTGCTGAAATATCATTGAACGAAAAGGAAAAGAGCCTTTACGAAACAATAAAATGCGGTCAGATTGAGCTTGAAAAGCTGAGGAAAAAATATGACGGAAGCGATTTGTACCTGCTGCTTGACAGTCTGAAGGATAAAAATCTTATAGACATAAGCCAGTCAGAAACCGCTGCAAAACGCTCCTATGAAAAGCTTGTAAGCCTTTCGGAATCAACAGGGACTGAGCATTTCGGCATAGGTGGGACAAAAGGTCAGCTTAAGGTTATAGAATACCTGAAACAAAACAAGAAGGTTAATGTGAAGAAGCTCGTATCAGAGCTTGATGTTTCTCCGGCGGTTATTAACAACCTCATCAGGAAGAACATACTTTCAGAGGAGCGAGTTCTGTACGAAAGGGCTGAATCAGAAGAACAATTCCATGACATGGTTCCTCTCAACCAAGAACAGACAAGAGCGTGCGAGAAGATAAACGGTTCCGAAAACAGGATATTTCTTCTTCACGGCGTAACGGGAAGCGGAAAGACTGAAGTGTACATGAGCATCATAGACAGCTTAAGCAAAGCCGGAAAACAGTCCATAGTTCTTGTTCCTGAAATTTCTCTTACTGTTCAGACCATAGAACGTTTCAGGAAGAGGTTCGGAAACAAGATTGCAGTGTTTCACAGCAGGCTTTCAAAAAAAGAAAAATATATTCAGTGGAGCAAGGTATACAACAAAGAAGTTGATGTCATAATAGGTGCAAGGTCAGCAATATTTGCACCGGTGAAGGATTTAGGCGCAATAATCATAGACGAGGAACATGAAGACAGCTACATTTCCGGCACTGCACCCAAGTACGACACCATAGAGGTTGCCATAAAAATGGCGTACATATTCAACTGCAAGGTAATACTCGGTTCAGCCACCCCGTCCGTAAGCACCTACAGCATGGTTCTCAAAAACCAGGTAGAGCTGGTAGAGCTTAAAAACCGCGTGAAAAATGCTGTAATGCCTGAAATTAAAATAATTGACATGTCGGCAGAGCTTGACAAGGGCAATAATACGATCATAAGCGAGGAGCTCTACGAAAGCATGAAGATGTCACTGAGCAGAAAGGAACAGATTATTCTTTTCCTGAACAAAAGAGGATACTCAGGATTCGTGTCCTGCAAGAAGTGCGGCTACGTGGAAAGATGCGACCGCTGCGATGTTTCCATGACATACCACATAAAGGGAAACATGCTGAAGTGCCACTACTGCGGACGCACCAGGCGAATGACTGATGTATGCCCCAAGTGCGGCAGCAACAAGATAGAGCAGTTCTCAGCCGGAACCCAACAGGTGGAAAGGCTGGTGAAAAAGCTGTTTCCAAATGCTTTCACCGCAAGAATGGACATGGACTCAATGACCGGGAAAGACAGCTACGAAAACATATACAATGATTTCAAGCACGGCAGGATTGACATACTCATAGGTACGCAGATGCTTGCCAAGGGATTTGACTTTCCGGAGGTGACCACGGTGGGGGTGCTTTCGGCAGATGCTCTTTTGAACCTTCCTTTCTACAATTCCAGCGAAAGGACGTTCCAGCTGATTACACAGGTAAGCGGAAGGGCAGGCAGAGGTGAGAAGAGCGGCAAGGTGTTCATTCAGACCTATGAACCGGGAAATTTTATCGTCAATGCTGCCGGTAACAACAATTATGAACTTTTTATGAAGGAAGAGCTGAGGCTCAGAAAAGAGTTTGCTTTTCCTCCTTTTATCAATATAATAAATATATGCGTTATATCAAAATATGAGGATGCTGCTGCTAGGACGGCAAATGAAAAATATATAGAGCTTCAAAGTTTGGTCAAAGAAATGATCAATGAAAGAAGCCTGTTATTGTACAGACCCATACCGCACTCCATTTTCAAGCTAAACGATGAATATCGAATGAACCTTTTTATGAAGGTTTCAAACCACAGTCTGCAGGACTTGAAAAACATCCTGAGGGTTGTGTACATGGAGAAGGACATAGAAAACATAAAAATAAGCATCAATATAAATACGGATACAGTCTAGGAGGTTAATATGGCATTGAGGAATCTCAGATATGAGGGAGACGAAATATTAAGGAAAAAAAGCAGGGAAGTGGCAGTGGTTGACAACAAGATAAAGACGCTTCTTGACGACATGGTTGACACCATGTATGAAAATGACGGGGTTGGCCTTGCGGCACCACAGGTGGGAATTTTGAAGAGAGTTGTGACCATAGACGTTGATGACGGAAATGTGTACAGAATGATAAATCCGAGAATAATAAAACAGTCAGGAGAACAAAAGGACCAGGAAGGCTGCCTCAGCGTTCCTGAAAAAAAGGGAATGGTTGCAAGACCCATGAATGTGACGGCGGTTTACACAGATGAGGAAGGAAATGAAGTGGCAGTAGAGGCAGAGGGACTTCTGGCCAGAGCTATCTGTCATGAAGTCGATCATTTGGACGGAATTTTGTTCGTTGACAGAACTTTAGAAGAATAGGTGGCGCCATGAAAGTGATTTTTATGGGAACTCCCGATTTTGCAGTACCGACGCTTAAAAAACTTCATGAAAAGGGCCATGACATCCTGCTGGTTGTCACGCAGCCCGACAAGCCGTCAGGCAGAGGCAAGAAGCTAAAAAAATCCGCAGTAAAGGAAGCGGCAGAGGAACTTGGACTGAAAGTTTTTCAGCCTGACAGGATAAAAAAAGCCGAGAACGCGGAAATATTGAAGAAGCTGCAATCTGATGCCATTGTGGTTGTGGCCTACGGACAGCTTCTCAGCAAAGAGATCCTGAATATCCCAAGACTGGGCTGCATAAACGTGCACGCATCTCTGCTGCCGGAGCTTAGGGGAGCAGCGCCTCTTAACTGGTCCATAATAAACGGCTGTGTTAGGACAGGAGTTACCACAATGATGATGGATGTGGGCCTTGACACGGGAGACATGCTTCTTAAGAAGGAAGTGGAAATAGACAGGTACATGAACGTTGGCCAACTCCACGACCTGCTTATGGAAACAGGAGCAGACCTTTTGACAGAGACGCTTGAGAAGATTGAAGACGGCACAGCCGTAAGAACAAAGCAGGATGACAGATTATCAAGCTATGCGCCCATGCTTGACAAACAAACCCAAACAATCAGGTGGCAGGACAAGGCAAGTAACATCCACAACCTCATTAGAGGGCTTTCACCGTGGCCTGCGGCATTTTTCCATTTGGATGAAAAGATGGTGAAGGTATACAGCTCAGACTTTTCAGAAGAAGCAACAAATCATGAGCCGGGGTTTGTCTTGAAGGCAGACAGTGACGGCATAGTGGTGGCCGCAGGGCAGGGAACGGTCATCTTAAAGGAAATACAGATGCCCGGCAAAACCAGGATGACTGTGGAAGCATTTTTAAGGGGAAATTCATTTCCAATCAGCGTGACCCTGAAATAAAACAAAGCAGTTCGAATTATATAAGGCCAAATGAGGTAACTATGGACGGCTACAGAGCTAAAGCAATTGAAACATTAAAAAAAATATTCAAGGACAAATCATATTCAAACATAGTAATAAACAACGACATAAAAGCCGTGGACGAAAGGCAGCATGCCATATTCAGAAAATCAGTGCTTGGGGTTGTGGAGAACATAATGTTCATTGACTGGATAATAAACCAGGTTTCAAGCACAAAGACAAAAAAGATGGAAACGGACGTGCTTACTGTCCTTCGCCTGGCTGTTTACCAGCTGTTTTTCCTTGACAATTCCCACGAAAACATCGTAGTAAACGAAAGCGTGCAGTATATAAAGGATGCAGGAAACGTAAGAGCTTCAAAGTTTGTCAATGCTGTTTTGAGAAATGCTTCAAGACAGAAGGAAGACATATTGAAAAAGGCTGACGAGCTGCCTCTGGAGGAAAAACTGAGCATAAAGTATTCTTATCCGCCGGAGCTGGTGAGAAGGTGGACAGCACAGTTTGGAAAACATAACATAGAAGAGGTTCTTAAATCGAACAACGATGAAGCAAGACTGGAGGCCAGGGTTAACACACTGAAGGTTTCCAGGGAAAAACTCATTGAAATGCTGGCTTCCAAAGGTATAAACGCAGAAAAGACCAGGTATTCAAAAAAGGGCATAACGATTTTGAACCCCTCAGACATAGACAGGACAGAGGAGTACAGAAGCGGGCTTTTTTCAATTCAAAGCGAAAGCTCCATGCTTGCCGGCGAGGTGCTCAATCCTCTTCCGGGATCGTACTTGGTTGACATGTGTGCGGCTCCCGGAGGCAAGAGCTTAAACGCTGCTGAAATAATGAAGAATACTGGAACTGTTTTAAGCCGGGATATTTATTCTGCCAAGCTTTCACTCATTGAAAGGGAAAGAGACAGGCTGGGAATCACTTGCCTTAAGACTGAAGAATACGATGCGACCAGGCTTGATGAAAGGCTTATAGAAAAGGCTGATTTCGTCATAGCAGACGTGCCGTGCACAGGGCTTGGCATAATAAGAAGAAAGCCTGAGATAAAGTATTCAAAGACCGATTCAGATATGAAAGACATTGTAAAAATTCAATACAGGATTCTGGAAAACGCGTCAAGGTACCTGAAAAAGGGAGGGCACCTTGTTTATTCAACGTGCACCACAAACAGGGAAGAAAACCTTGATCTGGTGAAGAGGTTCATCCAGGAAAACAGAGGTTTTGAGCTTGAGGATTTCTCGGACCTTGTTCATGAAGGCTTTGAAAGCGCAAAGTCCGGATACATGGAAATATACCCGCACGTACACGGAATGGACGGCTTTTTTATTGCTAAAATAACAAGGATATGATATAATTCTTGCAATATGCAGGAACAAGAAGGTAAAAATTATGAAAAAAATAGATGAGTTGAGCTTTGAGGAACTGGAACAGGCAACACTTGAAATCGGTGAGCCCAAATTCAAGTCAAAGCAGATTTTTGACTGGATTCACCAGAAGACTGTAAACAGCTACGACAAAATGACTAACGTAGGCAAGAAGACTAAAGAAGAACTATCAAAACAATACGAGTTCACAAAGGCTTCCATAGAGCTTAAGCTTGAATCAAAAATTGATGAAACAAAAAAATATGTTATAATGTTTGAAGACGGCAATGTGGTTGAGAGCGTGTACCTTAAGTACAAGTTTGGAAACACCGCATGTATTTCATCCCAGGTGGGATGCAAGATGGGCTGTCATTTTTGTGCTTCCACAAAAAACGGATACCTTAGAAATCTCACTGCAGCAGAAATGCTGAGGCAAATATATCTCATACAGGAAGACACGAAAGAAAAAATATCCAACGTGGTCATAATGGGTTCCGGAGAACCTCTTGACAACTACGACAACGTGCTCAGGTTCTTGAGCCTCATAAACGATGAAAGGGGACAAAACATCTCCATGCGTAAAATTACCCTTTCAACCTGCGGAATAGTGCCAAACATCTACAAGCTTGCAGATGAAAACATACCAATCACATTAGCCATATCGCTGCATGCTCCTACCCAGGAAAAGAGGGAGGAGATACTTCCAATAGCAAAGAAATACAAGCTGCCTGATCTTATGAAATCATGCGACTACTACATCAAGACCACCGGAAGAAGACTCACATTCGAATATATTATGATTAAGGGTTTCAACGACAGCCTGGAAGATGCAAACATGCTTTCAAAGCTGTTAAAGAACATGCTGGCCAATGTGAACCTTATACCGTGCAATTATGTCAGGGAAGCCAACATAAAGCCCAGCGGCAACCTTGATGTGGAAAAATTTAAAAAATTGCTGACAGACAACGGAATTAATGCCACGGTTCGAAGAGAGCTTGGCAGCGACATTAATGCTGCATGCGGCCAGCTGAGAAATCAATTTTTGAAAATGTGAGGTGCCTTATGAAGGTGTACTACGAGACGAACAAGGGATTAATGCGGGAAAACAATGAGGACAACTTAATAGTTGAAGAAACGGACAGGTACAACCTCTATGCCGTTGCCGACGGCATGGGGGGACACAAGGCAGGTGAAGTGGCCAGCTCAATAGCCATTGAAACCATAAGAGAATGCTTCAGGAGCGAATTTTCCAGTGAAGATTTCAAAGCCCCTTCTTTTATCATGAAAAGCGTTGACGAAGCAAACAAAAAAATAAGGGAAAAAGCCATGGCCAGCGAAGAATGCTCCGGCATGGGAACCACCATAACCATGGCTGTCATAGATATGGATTTGAAAACAGCGTACATAGGCAATGTGGGAGACAGCAGGGCTTATGTGATTAAGGACAACAGCATCACACAAATAACCGATGATCACACCTACGTTAACGAACTTCTCAAGGACGGCAGGATAACAAGGACAGAAGCCAAGAGCCACCCGAAGAGAAATGTGATAACAAGGGCGGTAGGCAGCGAAGAAACAGTTCAGGCAGACATATTTGAAATTGAAGTGTCAGACAGCGACATAGTCCTGCTCTGCACCGACGGGCTGACCACCCATCTGTCAGATGACAAAATCCTTGAAACCATTATGGAATACGGCACCTCCGAAAGCGTGCAGAAACTTATCAAAATGGCCAATGATAACGGGGGGACCGATAATATTACCATAATTATTGTTGACAATATCGCTAGAGGTGAAATATATGATAGGTAAAATATTAGGAAACAGATATGAAATCTTAGAAAAAATAGGCGGCGGAGGAATGTCCTACGTGTACAAGGCGAGGTGCAACGTCTTAAACCGCTTTGTAGCCATAAAGATTCTCAGGGATGAACTTATTTCAGATCCGGAGTTTGTGGCTAAATTCAAGCAGGAATCTCTTTCCGCAGCAAGTCTTGCTCATCCTAATATTGTTAATATATATGATACCGGAATTGAAGGCGATATATACTACATTGTGATGGAATACGTGAAGGGCGAGACCCTCAAGAAATATATAAACAGAAAGGGAAGGCTTTCAGAACAGGAGACCATAAAAGTCAGCCGTCAGGTTGCTGAGGCGCTGAAGCATGCCCATTCAAACAACATAGTCCACAGGGACATCAAACCTCACAACATTCTGCTGACGGAGGAAGGAATAGCCAAGGTCACAGACTTCGGCATTGCAAGGGCTGCAACAAGTTCCACAATAAACAACACATCCAACGTCATAGGTTCCGTGCACTACTTTTCGCCTGAGCAGGCAAGAGGAGGCTATGTGGATGAAAAATCAGACATATACTCTCTTGGAATAGTCATGTATGAAATGATAACAGGGGTTGTGCCTTTCGATGCAGACAACCATATTTCCGTTGCCATGAAACAGATACAGGAAAAACCGGTTCCACCATCAAAAAAAATTAAAAACATGCAAATCTCCCGGGGATTTGAGGACATAATAATGAAGTGCCTCGAAAAACACCAGAGCTTCAGATTTCAAAATATTGAGGAACTCATAAAGAAGCTTGATTCCTTAAACGGACCGGGAAATGCCAGGACAGAGGAAGAAATAATTGATTCGCCAACCATTGTAATGCCTGCAATAAATCCGACAGAGGAAGGCAAGGTTATTGACATTGACCTGGTTGACGAAAGCTCTGACAAGGCCTTCAGGAGCTTCTTCGGCGAGGATTCAACAGGCAGGGAAAACAACCCCAATAAGGACGAGGAGGCACCGGAGGATCCGGAGCTTAAGAAAAAGAACAGGCGAATAACGGCAGCTGCAATCCTAAGTGCATTGGCGGTTGCTTTAATAGGCGCCGTAATAGCTTTCAAGGCTCTTTTATATGTACCGGAAATTACGGTTCCAAATCTTTTGGGAAGAAGCGAGGAAGAAGCTCAAAAGATTGTTGTGGATCTGGGGCTTAAGTATGATGTGGCCGACAGGAAGTACTCAGATGAATACGACGAAGGTCAGGTTATGGAGCAGAGCGTTGCAGAAGGCACAAAGCTTAAGGAAAATTATCCTCTTCAGGTTGTTGTGAGCATGGGCATCAAGGATATAAGAGTGCCTAATCTTGTAGGCAAGTATGCCATAGAGGCAGGCATAATTCTTGCTGATGCAGGTCTTACAGAAGGAAAAGTGACAGAAGAATACTCTGAAAAGTTTGGCGCAGGACAGATCATGGAACAGTATCCCACAGCCGATAAACCTGCGGATGCAAAGGACGCTGTTGATTATACAGTAAGCCTTGGACCAAAGGTTACTTATGTAAAGATGCCGGATCTTTCTAATCTGGCACTGGAAACAGCAAAACTTCTGATTGTTCAGAACGGTCTGGCAGTTGGAGAAGTTACGGAAGAAGCAAGCGACACCGTAGCGGCAGGTCTGGTAATGAGGCAGAGCGTAACGCCGGGCCAGGAAGTGGAGCAGGGAACATCCATCTGGATGACTGTCAGCAAGGGTAAAGCTGAGGAACCGGGAACCGAACAGCCGGGAACCGAACAACCCGGAACAGATACGGAAACTACGGATGAGGAAGGAACATATCCTCTTACCATAACACTTCCAAAGGGCAAGGATAAGGTTACGGTTGTTGTGCAGAAGGTTTCTGACAGCGGCCGCGAGATAGTTTTTTCGCAGGAAGTTAAAACATCTGAACAAAGCATAATAGTGAACATTAAGGGAACAGGTACCCAGGTGTTTGAAATATACATTGACAATGAACTGTATGAAAGGTCTGAAATCACTTTCGAATAGGAGTTGGTATGATTAACGGAATCATTATAAGAGGCGTAGGCGGAAATTATTACGTTGACACAGGCCGAAGCATTATCGAGTGCAGAGCCAGGGGGTTGTTCAGGCTGAAGAACATAAAACCCATGGTTGGAGACAGGGTTTTAGTTAGAATAACAGAAGAAGATGAAAATTCAGGATATATAGAAGAGATAGAAGAGAGGTCCAACGAAATAAAGAGGCCTCCGGTTGCAAATGTTCAGCAGCTTCTCATATTCTTCGCGGTTACAAATCCGGAACCGAGCTTTCTTCTTCTTGATAAGCTGCTGATTGCAGCGGAGACTAACAGCCTGAAACCGGTAATATGCTTCAATAAGTGCGATCTGGCACAGGATGACCGAAAAAAGGAGCTTGAAAATATTTTTGTGAACACCGGCTACCAGGTGGTGTTCACAAGCAAGCATGATGAAGAATCAATAGAAGCTCTCAAAAATATATTAAAGGATAAACTAAGTGTTTTTTCAGGGCCTTCAGGCGTGGGAAAGTCATCCGTCATGAATGCCGTGCAGCCTGATTTCATGCTGAAGACAGGCGAAATAAGCGAGAAGCTGAAAAGAGGCAAGCATACCACAAGGCATGCCGAAATATACAGGCTTGGCTTCGGAGGATACGTTGTGGACACTCCGGGCTTTTCTTCCTTTGAGCTGGAAGGCGTAACGGAATACCAGCTGAAGGAATTATATCCGGAAATCAAGAAATTTGATTCGGGATGCAGATTTTCGGATTGCCTTCACTACAAGGAGCCCGGATGCGTCATAAAGGAAGCCGTTGAGGAAGGCCTAATCAGCGAAACACGATACAACAACTATGTAAGGCTTTTGGAAGAAATCAAAAAAGCCAAAATATACTGACAAGGAGAAAAATATGAATAAGCTGTCACCATCCATATTGTCAGCTGACTTTTCAAGGCTGGGAGAAGACATAAAACTCGTGGAGAAGGGCGGGGCCGATTACATACACATTGATGTCATGGACGGACATTTCGTGCCGAACATAACCATCGGACCTGACGTTGTTAAGAGTGTAAGAAAGGCAACAGAGCTTGTTTTAGACGTGCATCTAATGATAGAAAACCCAGACGACTTCATCGAGGATTTCTACAATGCGGGAGCCGACATAATAACCGTTCATCAGGAAGCCTGCATTCACCTTCACCGTACAATACAAAAAATAAGATCCTACGGACTGAAGGCAGGAGTTTCAATTAACCCTGCAACACCTGTGTGCACGATAAAGGATATCCTAAGGGATGTTGATATGGTTTTAATCATGAGCGTTAACCCGGGCTTCGGGGGACAAAGCCTCATTGAGAACGTCAAGTACAAGGTTTTTGAACTTAAAAAACTTATTGCGGAATATGATCTCAAGACAGACATTGAAATAGACGGCGGAGTTACTCTTAACAATCTACAGGAGGTCTTAAGCTGGGGCGTAAACGTAATAGTTGCAGGCTCGGCAATCTATAGGGCGAAGGACGTTGTGGAACAAACAAGAAGATTCAAGGAAATTATGGGGGCAGTTTAATGTCAGCTCTAATAATAGCCAACGGCGACGATGTGGATAAAAAAGCCCTAGACGGTCTTAACATAGAATGCGTCATATGCGCAGACGGAGGACTTAAAAAAGCAAAGGCACTGGGCTTAACTCCCGACATCATTGTGGGCGATTTTGATTCCGTTGACCGTGATCTGCTTGAAAAATACAGGTCAATGAATATAGAAACAGTGAAGTTTCCGGTGGAGAAGGATTTTACAGACATGGAGCTTTCTATAGAAATTGCAGCTGACAAAGGCTACAGGGATATAGTGCTTCTTGGTGCCACGGGAGGACCCAGGCTCGACCATTCCATGGCAAACATGATGCTTCTGGAAAAATATTTCAATTCAGGTATCAACATTGAAATAATAGACAACAATAACAGCGTTAAAGTAGTTTCAGACGGCACTGATCTCATGATCGACGGAAAAAAGGATCGTTTCGTGTCCCTCATACCCCTCACAGAAGAAATCAGCGGACTTTCCCTGGTAGGGTTTAAGTACCCTCTGGACCGGGTCAGTGTAAAAAGAGGTTCGACGCTATGTGTCAGCAATGAAATTTCAGAAGAAAAAGGAAGAGTGATCCTTGGGAAGGGAACGGCCCTGCTGTTTGTTTCAAAGGATTGACATACATATTAGGAGGATATATGAAAGCAATGGATTTTAGAGATTTATTCAAATCTCCCGAAATTTACGGCGATAAGGAAGTGGCGCTCGAAGGCTGGATAAGGACCATAAGAGATTCCAAAAATTTCGGTTTCATAGAATTAAACGACGGAACATTCATGAAAAACGTGCAGGTTGTTTTCGAAAACAATCTGGAAAATTTCGACGAGGTGAAGAAGTATTCAACAGGAAGCGCAATTTCAGTTAAAGGAATACTGGTTCTGACTCCCCAGGCAAAGCAGCCCTTTGAGATAAAGGCAACAGAAATAGCTTTGGAAGCTGATTCGGATTCAAGCTATCCTCTTCAAAAGAAAAGACATTCACTGGAGTACTTAAGGACCATTGCACACTTAAGGCCGAGAACAAACACATTTTCAGCAGTGTTCAGGGTAAGGAGCCTTGCAGCATATGCAATCCATAAATTCTTTAACGAAAGAGGCTTTGTTTACGCGCATCCACCCATTATAACGGCAAGCGACGCCGAGGGAGCAGGAGAAATGTTCAGAGTAACATCTCTTGACCTTGACAACATAGAAAAGACAGATGGAAAGTGCGACTATTCTAAGGATTTCTTCGGTAAATCTGCAAACCTTACGGTAAGCGGACAGCTGGAGGCTGAAATTTTTGCGCTTTCATTCAAGAAGACATACACATTCGGCCCAACATTCAGGGCAGAAAATTCAAACACGACAAGGCATGCGGCAGAATTCTGGATGATCGAGCCTGAAATAGCTTTTGCGGACTTAGCAGATGACATGCAGCTGGCTGAGGACATGGTTAAGTATGTTGTCAGCTACGTGCTGGAAAACGGAAAGGAAGAAATGGAGTTTTTCAACAGCTTTGTTGAAAAGGGACTGTTCGAAAAGCTGGATAATGTGGTAAATTCGCAGTTCGGAAGGATTACGTACACAGATGCCATAGAAGTGCTCATGAAAAACAACGACAATTTCGACTACCCTGTTAAGTGGGGAACCGATATTCAGACAGAGCATGAAAGATACCTGTCTGAAGTGATATTCAAGAAGCCTGTGTTCGTTACGGACTATCCGAAGGATATCAAGGCATTCTACATGCGAATGAACGATGACAACAAGACAGTTGCAGCAACAGACCTTCTTGTTCCGGGCATAGGAGAACTCATTGGTGGAAGCCAGAGAGAAGAGCGTCTGGATATGCTGGAAAAGAGAATGGAAGAAATGAGCGTGGGCAAGGAAGACTTGTGGTGGTATCTTGAACTTCGAAAATACGGCGGAGTAAAGCATGCAGGATTCGGTCTGGGCTTTGAAAGACTCATCATGTACCTTACAGGCATGGGAAACATTAGAGACGTAATTCCGTTCCCGAGAACACCGAAGAATGCCGAGTTCTAAGAGCAACAGCCATAAATATATTTGACCTTTAAGGTGTACCTTAATATAAAAAGATACGAAAATTATTTTCGTATCTTTTTTGATGGTTGTGAATAGAATGTATAAAGGAAAAATGTTTTTCTGCGTAGTTAATCTATTGTTGCAGGGGGTATTTATGAATTATTTTAAACACAAAAACAAAGGCTGTTCCGCAGGTAAAAAAATTAAGTTCACAGAAATCCTGGGCATCATGATTGCCGTAATCGGAGCAATCATCGTTGTGCAGATTCTTCCTGTGAAAATATGGCTTTTTGTTCTGGGGCTTCTTCTCATAATTCTGGGAAGCACACTGTTCAGGCTTTTATAATTCAAAAAATAAAAAAATAATGGCGAAAGCCACTATTTATTTATTGCTATATAGCACGTTGTACTTTACCGGATCTCATGCATCTTGTACAAACTGTTTTCTTGGAAACGATTCCGTTTTCAATTACTTTTATTGTTTTAACGTTTGGCTTCCACGTTCTTCTTATTTTTCTATCAGAATGTGTTATGCTGTTTCCTGATATAGTTCCTTTTCCGCAAACTTCACAAAATTTCATTCTTACACCTCCCATATATTTAAACATTCATTATGATTTCTATTTGCTTAAACAGATTCTGTTTAACAATTTTAACTTTATAATTTTAACATTAAAATATAAATATTGCAATATGAATTTTTAATTAGTATAATAAAAATATGTTTTTTTAATACTTGTAAGCTGAACAATCAGTAATTTCTTGTAAAATTTCATTAAAGAGGTTATAATAAGCTTGCCAATCAAATATTATTTAGGAAATTAAAATATAGGAGGGTATTATGTCAGTTAATATGTTAAATGAAAACGGAAACATAACAATAGATGATCAAGTGTTTGCCACATTGGCCGGACTGGCTGCAATGGAGTGCTACGGCGTCGTGGGCATGGCTTCCAAAAACGCAACCGAGGGTATCTTTGAACTGTTAAAAAGAGAACAGCTCACAAAGGGCATAAAGGTTACTGCCGCCGAAGACAAGCTGAACATCGATTTATACATAGTGCTGCAGTACGGTGTCAGGATATCAACCGTGGCAGAAAACATAATCTCAAGAATCAAGTACAGCGTTGAGAATTATTCTGGAGTATTGGTTAATAACGTGAATATTTTTGTGCAGGGTGTCAGAGTGCAAAAATAACTAGGAGGCTAAAATGAATATAAAATATATTGATAATATTACGTTTAAAAAGATGCTTTTAGGTGCTGCTGTCAACCTTGAAAATAACAAGGCGATAGTTGACTCCCTGAACGTATTTCCCGTACCGGACGGAGACACAGGTACAAACATGAACCTTACTGTCCAGTCTGCCATGAAGGAAATTACGAGCCTTTCAGAAAGCACCATAGGACACATGGCTGACGCCGCTGCCAACGGTTCGCTGATGGGAGCAAGAGGCAACTCGGGTGTAATATTATCACAGTTGTTCAGAGGCATGTCAAAAGGCCTTGCAAATGTCAACAGGATTGACTGTAAGACCATTGCCGAATCGTTCAAGTCAGCTTCTGACACTGCATACAAGGCAGTAATGAGACCTGTTGAAGGAACCATACTTACAGTTGCAAGAGAAACAGCAGAAAAAGCCATGGCTTCCTATGCGGAATATGAAAGTGCCGATGAATTTTTGGAAATGCTCATCGAACAGGCAAAAAACACTTTAAACCGTACCCCTGAAATGCTGAAGGTACTTAAGCAGGCCGACGTGGTTGATGCGGGAGGAAAAGGCCTCGTGTTTCTTCTGGAAGGAGCATTGGCTGCTCTGAAAGGCGTTGAGCTGAAGCAGGAGAAATCCGAGCAGAAGGTAACGGATACCGCAGTTGAGCTTGAGGAATTCTCCAGCGAAGATGAGATTATTTTCGCATACTGCACCGAATTTTTCATAAAAAATCCAAAGGGAACCGCCGAAGAATTCCTGAGCAAAATTTATGACAAGGGCGATTCCATTGTTTGCGTTGGCGATGATAATCTGATAAAGACACATATCCACACCAACAATCCCGGACAGATTCTTGCCATAGCCGTAAAGTACGGTGAGCTTTCAAAAATAAAGATTGACAACATGAAGGAGCAGTTCAGGGAAAGGGTTAATTTCCAAAAGAAGAACCATGAAAAGAAAAAGTATGGTTTTGTTTCCATTGGAATGGGAGAAGGAATCAAAAAGGTTTTCACAGATCTGAACGTGGACATATTCCTGTCGGGAGGACAGACAATGAACCCCAGCACTGAGGACATACTTGATGCTGCCGATAAAATCAATGCCGACAACATAATTGTTCTTCCTAACAACTCAAACATAATTCTTGCTGCAACTCAGGCAAAGGAAATTTCAGAGAAAAATATCCACGTGGTTCCCAGCAAGAGCATACCTCAGGGAATAACCGCTCTGCTTGCTTTTAAGGAAGAAAACGACGTGGAAGAAAACATAAGCGCAATGACAGAAGCCGTTAAGGAAGTAAAGACAGGTCAGGTTACGTATGCTGTGAGAGATACGGTGTTCAACGACATGGAGATAAAGAAGGATGAAATAATTGCCCTTTCTGACGGCGACATTGTATCCCACGGAAACAATCCGGAAGATGAGGCTGTTGAGCTTGTGAAGAAAATGGTTGACGAGGACAGCTTCCTTATTACGCTGTTTTACGGAGACAAGGTCGACAAGAAGACTGCCGAAGGCATGAAGGAAAGAATAGAAGAAATAGCTGAGGAATGCGATGTTGAAATAATCTACGGCGGCCAGCCGCTTTACTATTATATAATTTCAGTTGAATAAAAAATAAGAATTAAAAATAATTAAGAATTAAGAGTGAAGAGTGAAGAATTAATGGAAGAATTTGTGCGAAGCACAAATTCCAACTTATAATTCTTAATTCTTAATTCTTAACTTTTAATTAGAATGTAGGGGTGTTTATGCTGGATGTTGATGTTCAGTATTTGAAGGGAGTAGGACCCGCAAGGGCTGAAAGGTTAAAGAAGCTTGACATATTCACGGTGGAGGATCTCTTAAACCACTTTCCTTTAAAGTATGAGGACCGAAGAACGGTAAAAAACATAATAGAAGCACAGGATGGTGCAAAGTGCCTTTTGAAGGTAAGACTTTTTGAAAAGCCAAAAAAATCCAGGCCAAAAAGGAACATGTCTATTATTAAGGCTGTGTGCAAGGATGACACAGGCTTTATTACGCTCACATTCTTCAACCAGGATTTTTTGATGGATAAGCTTGCAGAAGACGTTTGGTACTTCGTTTTCGGAACGGTGAAATCAGCATACGGTAAATTCGAAATGGCAAACCCGGAAATTGAGCTTTGCGAAAAGGACTGGAAGGCAAACAAAATAACGCCCATTTATCCACTTACATTCGGTATTACAAACAACGAACTCACAAAGCTGACCAGGGCAGCTCTGGATTCGTACTATGACAGGATAGATGATGTTATCCCTGACAGCATCCGGCAGGAACATGGTCTGACCTTTAGAAAAGACGCCATCAAAAGTCTGCACTTTCCCGAAAACGGAAGGAAGTATAATCTGGCCAAGAAAACAATGGCCTTTGAAAAGCTCCTGATACTTCAGCTGGGTCTTTTTTCCATAAAGAGCACCCTGAGAGAAGGCGTAAGGGGCAGCTCCATGGTCAGGACCATACTTTCGGACAGGCTGGTCAATTCCATTCCATATGAGCTGACTGGAGCACAGAAAAGGGTAATTGAAGAGATAAAGAAGGACATGGCTTCAACAAGGCCCATGAACAGGCTGGTGCAGGGCGATGTTGGAAGCGGCAAGACAGTTGTTGCAGTTTGGGCACTTCTTGCGGCCGTAAGCTCAGGGTATCAGGCAAGCCTCATGGCTCCCACGGAAATACTTGCGCTTCAGCACTACGAAACCATCAGTGAATACCTGGAGGCAGCCGGCCTAGATGTGAATGTTTCATTTCTTTCAGGTTCCACAAAGCAAAATGAAAAAACGGATATACTAAGAAAGCTTAAAAGCGGCGATACTGACATTGTGGTAGGAACGCACGCTCTCATTGAAAAAGGCGTGGAGTTTGATAACATCGGTCTTGTTGTGACTGATGAACAGCACCGTTTCGGGGTGAGACAAAGAGCCATGCTTTCAAACAAGGGAACCAATCCTCACATACTTGTAATGACTGCAACGCCCATACCGAGAACTTTAGCTCTCATGTTTTACGGAGATCTGGATATATCCATCATAGACGAGATGCCGCCCGGAAGGCAACTGGTTGAAACAGAGGTCATAAAGTCTGCTGACAAGGATAAAGCCTATGAATTCATCAAGAAACAGGTAAACGAAGGGCGTCAGGCATACATTGTAGCACCCCTTGTTGAGGAATCCGAAAATCTGGAGCTTGACTCCGCCACAAAAATCTTCAGTGAGCTTAAGGAAAATCATTTTTCCGATATGAAGCTGGGCCTGCTGCACGGGAAAATGAACAGCAAGGACAAGGAAGAAATCATCACCCGGTTTTACAGGGGAAAAATCAACGTGCTTGTGTCTACCACCGTAATAGAGGTTGGTGTAAATGTGCCTAATTCAGTTATAATGCTTGTATTGAATGCCGAAAGATTCGGCCTTGCACAGCTTCACCAGCTTAGGGGCAGGGTTGGCAGGGGAAGTTATAAGTCCTACTGCATTCTGGTCAACGAAAGCAAGTCAAAGAAGTCTGCAGAAAGGATGAACATAATGAAAAAGACATCCAACGGCTTCCTTATTGCGGAAGAGGACTTGAAAATAAGAGGTCCGGGCGACTTTTTCGGAACAAGGCAGCACGGACTGTCCCGGTATGAGGTTCAAAACATCGTAAATGATGTTGAGGTGGTGCAGACAGTGCAAAAATTGTCGAAAGAAATAATTGAGAAAAATCCATCCCTGCGGGGAGATGATTATAAAAACCTGAAAAGGGAAATAATGAACTTATTCAGGGACGAAGAAATAGTTTTTAATTAAGATTTAAAGTTAACGAGGTCTATTATGAGAATCATATCAGGCATCAACAAGGGAAAGAAGCTTTATGCTCCCGAGGGAATGAGCGTCAGACCCACCAGCGACAAAATAAAGGAAGCATTGTTCAACATAATCGGACCAATCACTGATGATGCCAGGGTTCTTGACCTGTTTGCAGGTTCGGGAAACGTAGGTATTGAATTCCTGGCAAGGGGAGCGAAACAGTGCATCTTTGTTGATTCATCCAACAAAAGTCTTGGATTTGTAAAAAAGAATCTTGAACTTTGCAGTTTTACAGACAGAGCAAGGACAGTGCTGGGCGATTACGAAAAAACAATCAGGAATTTGGCTTCAGGCGGAGAAAAATTCGATTACATATTTGCAGACCCGCCGTACAATTTGAACTGCGGCACAAACATTGCAAGGTTAGTTTTCGAACATAACATCTTAAATCCGGGCGGGATTTTGATAATCGAAACGGATAAATGTGAAACAGTGATGGATGACATGGAAGACATGTTGAAATATAAAGAAAAAATTTATGGCAGGACCAGAATAAGCATCTTGAAATGCTCGGAGGAATAAATGAAGGTATTGTACGCAGGCAGCTTTGACCCCATCACATGCGGCCATCTGGACTTGATAAAAAGGTGTTCTGATATGTTTGACCAGGTTGTTGTGACAGTTTTCAACAACTCTGCAAAAAAATACATGTTCACCTGTGAGGAAAGAGTTGATTATGTTAGGGGAGCTGTAAAGGATTTAAAGAATGTGACAGTGGAAAGCTCTGATGAAATGGTGGCTCAGTACTGCAGGAAAAACGGGATAAAGGTGGTTATAAGAGGGTTAAGGGCAGTGTCGGATTACGAATATGAACTGGGATTGTCATCTTATAATAAATTTTTGAATGAAGATCTGGAAACTTTGTTTATGGTGGCTTCGCCTGAATATTCGTTCATAAGTTCAAGCGGTGTCAAGGAAATTGCAAGATACGACGAGAAATTTAAAGATCTGGTTCCGGAAAATGTTGTGGAACCGCTCAGAAAAAAATTAGGGAGGTAAGTCATGGATATATTAAACTTATTGGAGAGAATTGAAGACATAATCGAAGAAGCTTCCAAGTTTCCGCTGTCAAACAAGGTTATGATAGACAAGGATGAAATTCTGGAAGTGATCAATGAAATCAGACTGAAGCTGCCTGATGAGATAAACAGGGCATCATGGGTTGCAAAGGAACGCCAGCGCATTTTAAACGAAGCACAGGCAGAAGCGGACGAGCTCATTGAAAAAGTTAAAGAAGAGCAAAGAATGCTGGTAGAAGAAAACGAAGTGACAAGGCAGGCTAAAAAGTTCGCTGACCAGATACTGCAGGAAGCTGAAAGAAAGGCAACCGAAATGAAAATAGGCGCTTTCAATTACAGCGATGAAATATTGTCCAAGCTCCAGGAAAAAATAAGAGAAATAAACAACATCATTGAACAAAACAGGGATATACTGAAGAACATGGATTAGATATGCTGGTTTTGCGGTGGTGAAGACCAAGCAGGTAAAAAAAATACGGGATTTCCCGTATTTTTTATATGCGTCTTAAAACAGCTTATCCCTGTAGTTGTCCATGATTTCCGAGAACAACTCACCTGTTGTGGGCGGCGTGAACGTTATGGTGTTGGCACCTGCAGCTATGGTTTCAGATATGTGCTCAGGCTTCGGACCTCCGGTTGCTATTATTGGAAAATTGGGATGCCTTTCCCTGATAAGCCTTACAATTTTCGGCGTGTTTATGCCTCCGGATACGTTAAATATAGCGGCTCCTGCTTTTACCCTGGATTCGAAGTCTTCCTTTTCTGAAACGATTGTTATGATGATGGGGATGTCTAAGCGTTTCTTCATTTCCGATATGAGCTCATTTTTGGTGGGAGCATTCATAACTACGCCGTAAGCTCCTGTAAGCTCTGCATTTATTGCGATGTCCAGGGATCTTTGACCCGAGGTTATTCCTCCGCCCACGCCTACAAACACCGGAGCGCTTGAAAGCTCAATGATGGCCTGATTTATTGCAATCTGAGGAGTAAATGGATAAACGGCAATCACGCCGTCTGCATTGTGATTTTTGACTATAGCCAGGTCGGTGGAAAATATCAGCGACTTGATTCTCTTTCCAAAAATGTTGATTCCGCTGGCGTCGTATATTTCCTTTGGCATCTGTATGGGTTTTTTCTTAAGTACGGATTCAATGGTCGGTATGAATTTTTTGTCTCTTTTTTCGGTGTTGTTTTTTACATCGTTGCTGTAATTGTCTTTTATGTTGCTTTCCATGTAATTGTCCATTGTCCCTCCATCTATTATCTAAGAATATGTCGAATTTAATGCTTCATATTTATTATACATCAAATATCTTAAAGTACAATTAATAAATTTCGACTTAAAAAAGTTGTTTCGAAGCTTCTGTTAAGGGAATAATAGGAAAGAGTATGCTGTTATTTTAAAAAATACTATGCAATTTGTACATAAAATTGTATAATTAACATATGTTGACAAATAATTTAATGATTTAGGTTCTGGAGATAAAGATGCTTAAAGGGGACAATTTAAAACACCTGGGAACCCTGGACCTGGAAACGGAAAGGTTCTTCCTGAGAAAATTTCGGCTTGATGATGTTCACCAGATATTCCAAAACTGGTCAAGCGACCAGGAATCCGCCAGGTACAACGCGTGGAACGTCCACGATAATGAAAATACAACCAGGGAGTATGTGGAGGAATGGATCGCAGGCTATAAGAAACCAAGCTACTACCACTGGGCTATTATTGATAAAAAAAACCTTGAGGTTATAGGTTCAATTTCGGTATCAAGCGTGAAGGACAGGAAAAAATACTGTGAAATAGGATACACGGTGGCTCAAAAAAGATGGAATCAGGGGATTGCCACTGAGGTTTTAATGAGGGTGCTGAGTTTTCTGGCAGACGACGTAGGATTTGAAACGGTACGGGCAATGCATGATGTGAGAAACGCAGCTTCCGGAAGGGTCATGGAAAAATCAGGAATGATTTTTGTAAAGCACAAGACACAAATTTTCCTGAGCGGACAAAATCTTGTAATGAAGTGTTCTGTTTATGAATATAAAAAAGTTGCTCTGCAACTCCGCTAGAAAGAAAACTTTCTTTATTATATAAAAAGTACTAAATTATTCAAAAAACAGCAATAAATTATTGCTTTTCATAAGTGTTGTGGTATAATATAATGGTTAATTATGAAATTCATTAAAATGAAACAATATTGACTGTTTAACATAAAATATTTATCTAGGAGGAAATATGAGCAAAATACTTAAGAAGGAAAAAAATGTAGTAACACTGGAATTTACCGTATCACCTGAGGAATTCGAAAATGCTGTAAATAAAGCTTATCTAAAAATTAAGAATAGCATCAACGTTCAAGGTTTCAGAAAGGGCAAAGCTCCAAGGCATATTATCGAGAAAAAATATGGCAAGAGCATTTTTTATGATGATGCATTGGACTTCGCAGTTCAGGAAGAATATCCAAAGGCTGTTGCCGAGCACAATCTTGACGTTATCGACAGCCCCAAGGTGAATGTGGAAAAGTTCGAAGAAGGCCAGGACATAGTAATTTCTGCAGAAGTTGAAGTAATGCCTGAAGTAGAGCTTTGCGAATACAAGGGAATTGAAGTTGAAAAAACGGAAATAAAAGTTACAGACGAAGACGTAGAAAGAGAACTTAAAGCAATCCAGGAAAAGAATGCAAGGATAGTTGAAGTTTCAGACAGGGCTGTTCAAAACGGAGACTTCCTGACAATTGACTATGCAGGATTTGTGGGTGAAGAGCAGTTTGAAGGCGGCACAGCAGAAAACCAATCTCTTGAAATAGGCTCAAACACATTTATTCCGGGTTTTGAAGAGCAGCTTATCGGAAAGAACAAGGATGAAGAAGCTGAAATAAATGTTACTTTCCCCGAAGAATATCATTCAGAGGAACTGAAGGGCAAGGCAGCCATATTCAAGGTAAAAATTCATGAAATCAAGACAAAGGAGCTTCCTGCCATAGATGATGAATTCGCAAAGGACATAAGCGAATTTGACACACTGGAAGAACTGAAGGCCGACACAAAATCAAATCTTGAAAAGAAAGCTGCAGACCAGGCGAAAATTGCCAACGACAACAATGTAATAACAAAGATCGTTAATGAATCAAAGGTTGATGTTCCTGAAGTGCTCATCACCAGAGAAATAGATTACCTGGGAAGAAACTACGAGCAGCAGTTCCGTCAGCAGGGATTTGCAGGCAAGGAATATGATGACATAATCAAAAATTTTGTTGATCAGTACAAGGAAGGCGCAAGAAGCCAGGCTGAATTCAACGTGAAAGCTGAACTTGTTCTTGAAGCCATTATCAAGAAGGAAGAAATTAAGGTAACTGAAGAAGAAACTGCCGAAGAAGTTGCAAAGGTAGCTGAATCATACCAGGTTGAAGCAGACAGACTCGAAGCTTTCAAACAGAGCATTCTTGAATCAAGCAGAGCATATATCGAAGAAACCCTTCAAAAAAGAAAGGTTATAGATATGCTTGTTGCAGGTGCTGTGTTCGTTGAACCGAAGGTACAGGAAGCTGCTGCAGAAGAAGAAAAATAATTTAAGGTTATATTAAGCTAAATAAGTACAATAATAGTAACAGTTAAATATAATAAATAGGAGGAAACGAAATGGCATTAATTCCATATGTGGTTGAACAAACCGGCAGAGGAGAAAGATCATATGATATATATTCAAGGCTGTTAAAGGACAGAATAATAATATTGAGCGATGAAGTCAACGATGTTACGGCAAGCGTAGTAGTTGCTCAGCTGTTGTTTCTGGAATCGGAAGATCCCGATAAGGACATTCAGCTGTATATAAACTCGCCTGGGGGATCCATAACGGCAGGCATGGCAATTTACGATACTATGCAGTACATCAAACCTGACGTGTCAACAATCTGTATAGGTATGGCTGCAAGTATGGGAGCATTTTTGCTTCTTTCCGGAGCAAAGGGAAAAAGATTTGCACTTCCCAATTCGGAAATAATGATTCACCAGCCGCTGGGAGGCATGAAAGGCCAGGCGTCAGACATCAAGATTCATGCTGACAGAATACTGAAAATAAGAGATACATTAAACGATATCATCAGCGAGAGAACAGGCCAGCCTTTATCAAAGGTTGAAAATGACACTGACAGAGACAACTTCATGACAGCGGAGGAAGCAAAAGCCTATGGCATAATAGATGATATTATTGCCAAAAGAAAATAAGGAGTGTTTTAATGAGCAAAGTCAATGATAAACAAATTAAGTGCTCGTTTTGTGGAAAATCGCAGGAACAGGTCAGAAGGCTCATAGCAGGTCCTGATGTTTATATTTGCGACGAATGCATCGAATTGTGCCACAACATCGTGGACGAGGACGTGGATTTGTTCGAGGAATATGATTTTACCGAGCTTCCCAAGCCAAAGGAAATAAAGGAGAAGCTCGATGAATATGTAATCCAGCAGGATCAGGCTAAAAAAGCGCTGGCGGTTGCGGTGTACAATCACTACAAAAGGATCAACTACAAGGGCAAGGATGACGGAGTTGACATACAAAAAAGCAACATACTCCTTCTGGGGCCTACCGGCAGCGGAAAGACATATCTGGCTCAAACTCTTGCAAAACTGTTGAATGTGCCGTTTGCAATCGCAGATGCCACTTCATTGACGGAAGCAGGATATGTTGGTGAGGATGTTGAAAACATATTGCTGAAACTTCTGCAAGCTTCGGATTTCGAAGTGGAAAGAGCAGAAAAAGGCATTATTTATATTGATGAAATCGACAAGATTTCAAGACGTTCCGAAAATCCTTCCATAACAAGGGATGTAAGCGGAGAAGGCGTGCAGCAGGCACTTCTTAAAATTCTTGAAGGCACTGTGGCCAACGTGCCCCCTCAGGGAGGAAGAAAGCATCCGCACCAGGAATTCATCCAGATCGACACTACGAATATACTGTTCATACTTGGCGGTGCCTTTGACGGAATAGAAAAAATCGTCCAGAAAAGAATAGGCAGGAAGAGTATCGGTTTCGGAGCAGATATTTCGGGAAACACGGCAATTGACACGGATAAGCTTTTAAAGCAGGTGCAGTCACAGGACCTTTTGAAGTTCGGACTCATACCGGAATTTATCGGAAGGCTTCCTGTTGTTGTTGCCTTGGACAAATTAGACAAGAAAGCTTTGATTTCAATTTTGACGGAACCCAAAAATGCGTTGGTCAAACAGTACAAGGAATTGTTCAAGATGGACAACGTGGAGCTTGAAATTGAAAAAGAAGCCTTAGAAGAAATTGCAGACAAAGCTTTGGAAATTAATACAGGTGCAAGAGGTCTCCGCGGTATACTTGAAAGCACCATGACAGATGTCATGTATGAAATACCGTCCAGAAGTGACATAAAGAAATGCGTCATCACAAGAGACACGATTGTAAACAAAAGCGAGCCTAAATTAGTTTTAACGAAAAAGCCTCTATCTGATAATAAAGAAAATGCTTCATAAAACTGCCTGCCTTCGCAGGCAGTTTTTAATAAGGAGAAACGATGATTGAAAATTACAGTACAGAAAACAGAAGACTGCCTTTGATACCCATTAGGGGAATAGGCATTTTTCCGGATACGGTGATTCATTTTGACATTGGCAGGGAAAAGTCAATCAATGCTTTGGAAGAGGCCATGCTTGAGGACTCCGACATTTTCCTGACTGTGCAAAAGGAAGCAGACATAGATTCCCCAAAGGAAGATGATTTCTATGAGGTTGGTGTTATCTGCAAAATAAAGCAGATGATTAAAATGCCCGGAGACAACATAAGGGTGCTGGTGGAAGGAATAAGCAGAGCCAGGATCGTTTCCATAACTCAGGAAGACCCGTTTTTTGAAGTTGTTCTGAATGAATACATCTACTTAAACAATCTGCCGTGGGATGACAGCATGGAAGCAATGGTAAGGCTCACACTGGACAATTTCGAAGAATATTCCCTTGTGTACCCCAAAATTGCGCCTGAGGCCATACTTACCCTTAAGGAAATAAACAATCCTGACAAGCTTGCTGATGTCATGTCTTCATACATTTACTTAAGACCGGATCAGAAGCAGTCGCTGCTTGAGCTGTTCGACCCTTACAGCAGACTTGAATCCATCAATTCATTCCTTGCCAAGGAAATAAAGGTTCTTCAGATTGAAAATGAAATAAGCGAACTTGTTAAGAAGCAGGTCAGCGAATTTCAACGGGATTACTACCTGAAGGAACAGTTAAGGGCAATACAAAAGGAACTGGGCGAAGATGAAGGCGCCGAGTTTGAGGTGGAAGAATACCTTAAAAAAATCGAAGAAGCCCGTATGCCCAAGGAAGTAAGGGAGAAGGCTGAAAAAGAAATTAACAGACTTCTGAAAATATCGCCTTCATCTCCGGATGCAGGCGTCATAAGGACGTATGTGGACTGGCTACTTGACCTGCCATGGAATAAAAGCACCAAGGACAACACAGACCTTAAAAAGGCAAGGAAAGTGCTTTCCGAAGACCACTTCGGGCTGGAGGAAGTTAAGGAAAGAATACTTGAGTATCTTGCCGTTAAACACATCAACAAGGATATGAAGGGACCCATACTTTGCTTTGTGGGACCTCCGGGTGTGGGAAAGACATCCATAGCCAAGTCCATTGCCAGGGCCATGAACCGCAAGTACGTGAGGATATCACTGGGCGGCTTGAGGGATGAAGCTGAAATAAGAGGACACAGAAGGACATATATCGGTGCCATTCCGGGAAGAATAATATCATCCATAGCAAAGGTGAAGGTAAATAACCCTGTATTTCTTCTTGACGAAATCGACAAGCTGTCAGGGGACTTCAAGGGAGACCCGGCATCTGCTTTGCTGGAGGCTCTCGATCCTGAACAGAACAGCACATTCACCGACCATTACATCGAGGCTCCATTTAACCTGGAGCACGTTATGTTCATAACCACAGCAAACAGCACTGCCACAATTCCCGGACCGCTTCTTGACAGGATGGAAGTAATCGAAATATCTGGATATACAGATGTGGAAAAAAATCATATTGCAGAAAAATACCTGGTGAAGAAGCAGGTTGCAGAGCATGGACTAAAGGACAGACAAATAAAGATATCGGCAAATGCCATAAATGAAATAATTGAAAGGTACACCCGGGAGTCAGGGGTGAGAAACCTTGAAAGAAACATAGGAAAAATAGTAAGAAAAGCAGCGGTTCAAATTGCGGAGAAAAAGAAGAAGACCGTTTCAGTGAATAATGCCAATCTCAAAAACTTCCTGGGAATACCCAAGTACGATTACGACATTGCTTACAAGGAAGACCAGGTTGGTGTGGTTACTGGTCTGGCATGGACGCAGGTCGGAGGAGAGACACTGTTCGTGGAGGTCAACACCATGAAAGGCGACGGCAAGCTTCAGCTTACGGGACAGCTGGGGGATGTCATGAAGGAATCTGCCATGGCTGCACTGAGCTTTATCAAGTCCAACGCTGATAAATTCGGCATAGACTATACAGTGTTCAAGGAGACGGACATCCACGTCCATGTTCCGGAAGGAGCTATTCCCAAGGACGGACCGTCAGCGGGAATAACAATGGCAACAGCCATAATTTCGGCACTGACAAAGAAGCCGGTGAGAAGCGATGTGGCTATGACAGGCGAAATCACCATAACCGGAAGGGTGCTTCCCATAGGCGGTCTCAAGGAAAAGCTCCTGGCGGCAAAGAGAGCAGGCATTAAAAAAGTTGTGCTGTGCTCCAAAAACAAGTCTGATGTTTCGAAAATAGACCACAAAATTATCCGTTCCATGGAAATTGTCTTTGCGGACAGGATTGAGGACGTGGTCAGAGAAGCACTGAGAAGCAATGAAGAAGCAATTAAGAATTAAGAATGAAAAATTAATTGAAGGATTTGTGCCTCGGCACAAATCCAACATTTAATTCTTAATTATTAACTCTTAATTCTTAATTAAAAGAAAGGATTACATATGATAATTAGAAAAGCAGAGTTGCTCATTACGGCTGTAAAGAAGGCTCAGTATCCGGAAACCACCGTTCCTGAAATTGCATTTGCAGGCAAATCCAACGTGGGCAAATCATCCATGATAAACGCCCTGGTGAACAGAAAAAGCCTTGCAAGAACCAGCTCACAGCCTGGTAAGACGCAGACCATAAACTTCTACAACGTAAACGACGAGTTGAATCTTGTGGATTTGCCGGGATACGGCTATGCCAAGGTTTCAAAAAGCGAAAAGGACAAATGGGGTTCAATGATAGACACATATCTGAGCAGCAGGGATCAGATAAGGGAAGTTTTTCTGCTAGTGGATATAAGGCATGAGCCAAACCAGAACGATATTCAGATGTACAGCTGGATAAAAGGCTGCGGTTACACAGGTTATGTAATAGCTGCAAAATCCGACAAGCTTTCAAGATCTCAGCAGATTAAAAGCGTGGAGCTCATCAGGAAGACTTTGGACATAAAAGACAAATCCCTTATAATACCTTTTTCATCTTCTTCTAAAGCAGGTGTCGAAGAAGTGTGGAATTTGTTTGAAAGCATCATCAAAACAGAAGAAGTATAATCATCTTTCCGCAATAAATGCTCTTAGTTGATTAAAGCCTAATTTTCAGGGTATATTATTAGCAACGGGAGGAATAGAAATGGATTACAGACTTGAAAAAAAAGTCCATAGCGATTTAAGCGGAGTCAAATACATTGTGGAGGACATCCTTCTTAACATCAGGGACGTGATTAATGAAAATGTCTTTTTCAACACAAAGATAATTTTATACGAGTTGATCATAAACGGCGTAATGCACGGAAATAATGAAGATTTCAAAAAGCTGGTGAACATAAAGGTGTGTATTAACAAAAATTGCATTACGATTGAAGTATCCGACGAAGGGGATGGAATAGCCTATACCCATAAGAACAAAGGTGAATTTGACTTTTCAGAATCAGGAAGAGGCCTGATGCTGGTGGAGGGACTTTCAGACAAGTTTTCCATCGACGGCAACAGGGTTACATGCATACAGTATATAAAATAAGCATTTCAATCCAGCGATTCATTTGATATAATAGACACGAAGGTGTTTATTTTTTTGCGGAACGGAGAAACAATGGATAACATAAAGCTTTCGGTGAGAGAGTTGGTTGAGTTTGTATATAAGAGTGGCGACATAAACGTAAAGAATCTGAGCCCCGACAGGGCTCTGGAAGGAATACGGGCTCACAAGATGCTGCAGACTTCAATGGGAGAAAATTATGAGAAGGAATACTACCTGAAGAACAGCTTCACTGCCGGTGATATTTTATTTTTTGTGGAAGGAAGAGCTGACGGAGTCATAAAGGACGGTAGCGATGTGACAATTGACGAAATAAAGTCAACCTACACGGATCTGGATAAAATCAACGAGGATTACAGCCTGGCACACGTGGCACAGGCCAGGTGCTACGCCTACATGTACGCACTGGAGAACAATATGGGTGAAATTGGAGTTCAGCTTCGATACTTCAACCTGGACAGCGAAAAGACCAAGACATTCAAGCGGAAGCATAGCCTTAAGGAACTTGAAGATTTTTTTCATGGTTTGCTTTCCATGTACCTGGATTGGGCCGAAACAATAATAAATCTAAAGAAGGAAAGAGAACAATCCATTGAAGAACTTGATTTTCCGTTTCCTGAATACAGGCAGGGCCAGAGAAACTTTTCTGTGGCGGTTTTCAGAACAATAAAAGAAGGCAAAAAACTTTTTGTTCAGGCTCCAACCGGTGTCGGAAAGACTATTTCTGCATTGTTTCCTGCCATTAAATCCATGAATGTAAAAAAGAATTCAAAGATATTTTACCTTACTGCCAAGTCTTCTACAAAGACCATAGCCTTCGACACAATAAAAATGCTGATTGGCAAAGGCCTTAAGCTTCGCACCACCGTCATAACAGCCAAGGAAAAAATATGCTTCATGGAAAAGACGGAATGCGACCCGGAATACTGTCCCTATGCAAAAGGGTACTTTGACAGGCTGGGTGTTCCACTGCGGGAATCTTTAAAAAATAGTTGCATGTACGACCGGGATTACATAGAGAACCTGGCAAGACATAACCAGCTTTGCCCCTTTGAGCTGAGTCTGGACTTAAGCTACATGTCAGACGCCGTCATATGCGACTACAACTATTACTTCGACCCCAGGGTTTCCCTTCAGAGAGATGATGTGTTCAAGAACTCCAACGACATACTTCTGGTGGACGAGGCGCACAACCTTGAGGACAGAACCAGAAGCATGTTTTCTCCGGAACTGGTGAAGGAAGAGTTCCACCAGGCGTCAAAGATAATGAAGGAGCGGGACAAAAAAATCAGCAGTCTTCTTCAGAACATAAACAAGAAGTTCATAGAAATAAAGAAAATCTGCAACGAGGAAGCTTCCGTTCTTGGGGAGGAACCCTCAGAGCTTGTAAATTCCCTGCGTAGGTTCACAGCCCATGCAGAGAAGTACATCAACGACAGAAAGAACGATGCTGTTCCCGACGAACTGATGGACGTGTACTTTAAAAGCATCTTTTTCATTAAGATATCAGAAATCGCCGATGACAACTTCTGCTACTATGCGGATTTCCCAGCTCGAAGCACGGTTGTAAAGCTTTTTCTTACAAACCCTTCGGATATCTTGAAGGAAATAGAAAAAAATGCGTGGTCCTGCATATTCTTTTCCGCTACGCTGACACCGCTGAAATATTTCAGATATATCCTGGGGGGCAGCGACGATGACTACATCCTGAGAATCAAATCGCCCTTTCGCAACGAGAATCTCAATCTCATGATAACAAGGGACATATCCATGAAGTATGCTGTCAGGGACTCCAACATAGAAGCTTCATGCCGCTACATCAACGCTGCCATACGAGGCAGGGATGGAAACTACATGGTGTTTTTCCCGTCCTACAGCTTCATGGACAAGGTAGTTGATGTGTACTTAAGCATGTATCCCATGGAAGACATCATAGTCCAGAGCCAGGGAATTGACGAGGAAGAGCAGGGTGAAATTGTAAATAGGTTTAAAAATACAACCGGTGTTGTTCTTTTCACTGTAGTCGGGGGAATTTTTTCAGAAGGTGTGGATTTGCCCCTTGAAAAATTAATTGGTGCGGTTATAATAGGAACAGGTATACCGCAAATATCCTTTGAAAGGAACATCATAAAGGAATTTTTCGACAAGAAATTTGATTCCGGATATGATTTCGCATACAAGTATCCGGGGTTTAACAAGATACTGCAGTCTGCCGGCAGAGTCATCCGCACAGAGGAAGACAGGGGAATTGTTCTTCTGATAGATTCCAGACTGTGCCAGTCAACGTACTTAAGCTTGTTTCCTGAGCACTGGAGACATTTTAAAAAGATGGGAAGCCCACAGCAGGCCGCGGAGGAAATAAATTTATTCTGGAAGGAAGAATCGCATGATTAATATTGTATCAGAAAACAATGTGGCAAACGGAAAAATTGTTTCAAAAAAACAGCTGCAGGAACTTATCCAAAAGGAAAATGCAATTTACGAGGTAATCAGAGTGGTTGAAGGTCGTCCTGTATTCCTTTTTGAACACTTTTGCAGAATGAACAAAAGCATAGAGCTAAGCAGACTGGGACGGGCGCTTGATTTTGAAAAGTTCGGGGAGTCCGTAAAGCTTCTTATAGATTCAAATGAGCTTAGAAACTGTAACATAAGGGTTTCATACAGCCATTCAGAGGAAGACACAGTACTGTTCTATTTTGTGGAAAGCCACTATCCATCTTCCGGACAGTTCAGGGACGGAGTAAAAACCGTTACAGTTAAAATGCACAGAGATAATCCGAATGTAAAGCTGTTTGTGAAGAATTTTAAGGAAGAGGTTCAGAAGGTAATAGACAGTACTAAATCCTTTGAGGCTATCCTCATAAACGATGACGATACTGTTAGTGAAGGAAGCAAGTCAAACATATTCTTCGTCAGGGAAGACACTCTTGTAACTTCCCCTGATTCGGATGTTCTTCTTGGAGTTACCAGAGACAAGGTAGTAGATGTGTGTGAAAAAAGCGGTATCAAGGTTGAGAAGAGGACCGTTTTAAAGGATGAACTTGAACAATTTGACGCAGCTTTCATTACAGGAACCTCTAATGACGTGCTGCCCATTAGGTACATAGACGAGAAGGAATACACATCAGCTGAAAATCCACTGGTGAAAAAAGTTTCCAGACTTTATCTTGAAGAGATGAAAAGAGACATAAGTTAGGCATTCTGTGCGTTTGACCTACCATCCATTCTTGCTTCCCTGCGGTCGCAACAATGGGGTTATGGTTTAGAGGTATATAGCACAGTCTCGTTCACCAATTTATCAGCGTTCGAGCTGAAGCATACAAGATGTTTTAGGTTATTGCGCAGTGGAATGCAACAAATTTGTCTGCTCCTTGCGTCGCACAAATTTGGCATTCTGTGCGTTTGACCTACCAGCAATTTTTTTCTCCCTACGGTCGAAAAAATTGGGTTAGGTCATAAACACAAAAATGGCCTGGTGGCCATTGTTGTGAAGCATTAATATGCATAAAAGGGGTATTGGGAATATATTTCGGTTATCGGGGGGGATAACCACTGCTATTATAGCAAAACTACAGAACTTATGCAAGCTTTTTTTACAAATTTCTCAATCAATAAAAATATTTTATATAATTCTAGAGGTAAATATGGAAGTTTATTTGGATAACAGCGCCACAACCAGGGTGCTGGACGAAGTGATGGATGAAGTAAGATACATGAGCGTCGAATGTTATGGAAACCCTTCATCTGTCCACAGAATGGGGCTGAACACAGAGAAAAAAATTCAGGAAGCCAGGAAAAGTGCAGCCTCAGTCATAAATGCCAGACCTGAGGAGATTTTCTTCACCGGCGGCGGAACAGAAAGCAACAACATAGCAATATTTGGGATTCTAAACGGTGCGGGTGAAAACAAAAATGTGGTGACTACTCAAATAGAGCATCCTTCCGTGTACAATGTGTTCACTCATCTGAAGGACAAGTTTGAAGTAAGGTATGTAAATCTGGATTCTTTGGGAAAGGCCAATGTTGAAAGCTTAACGGAAATGGTTGATGAAAATACTGCCATGGTTTGTATAATGCACGTAAACAACGAACTTGGAATAATTCAGGACATCGAAGAAATAGGAAGCATAGTCAAAAATAAAAACAGGAATGCGAAATTTCATGTTGATGCCGTACAATCCTATGGTAAAATAAAAATAGACACAAAGAAAATTAAAGCAGACACCATAGCCTTCAGCAGCCACAAAATCCACGGGCCAAAGGGCGTAGGAGGACTTTACATAAGATCTGGCTTGAAAATCAGCCCAACAACAATAGGAGGCGGACAGGAGAGAAACATAAGGCCCGGAACAGAGAACACGCCGGGAATTGCAGGTTTTGGAAAGGCCTGCGAAATAGTGGAAAAAAACTTTCATGAAGAGGCAAAAAGGCTGAAAGAACTTAAAAACATTTATGCACAAAGAATAGCCGAAGAAATAGAACATGTAAAAATCAACAGTCCCCTGGATGATGACGGTGCACAGCATATTTTGAGCGTATCGTTTAAAAATGTCAGGGGAGAGGTACTGGTTCACTACCTTGAAATGAAAGGAATATATGTGTCCACAGGCTCTGCCTGCTCCTCAAAGTCAAAGTCCAGCAGAATTCTTGATGCCATAGGTCTTCAGGAAGAATATGTGGACGGCACCATACGCATAAGCCTTGGACACTTTAACCACCTGGGTGAAGTGGATTATGTGATACAAAATCTGAAGGATTCAGTTACAGACATAAGAAAAATAATGAAGTTGTAGAAAGGATAAAACATGTACAATATAGTAGCGGTAAGTTTCGGGGAAATATTCCTGAAGGGAAAGAACAGAGGATCATTCGAGCACAAGCTCATAGAACAGATAAAGTTTGCATTGAAGGAATACAAAGACGTTGTAGTGTACAAGGAGTTTGGAAAGGTGTTCATAGAGACACCTCACCTTGAAGACATGGACAACATAATCGAAAAAACAAGAAAGGTTTTCGGCATTGTGGCAATAAGCCCTTCCATAAAGACTACAACCGATCCGGAAACAATAATCGAGAAAACCATTGAGCTGTTCAAATACTTAACAGAAAAGCAAGACATAAAAACATTTAAGGTAAATACAAAAAGAAGCGATAAAAATTTCCCCATCAGTTCCATGGACTTCAGTGCGGAAGTGGGCGGAAAAATTCTGGCGCAGTTTCAAAGCGTGAAAGTGGACGTTCACAATCCGGATGTTGAAATTTACATAGACATAAAGAAAAACTGCTACATCTCCTCTGAAAAGATAAAGACTGCAGGCGGCCTTCCAATAGGCTCAGGCGGCAGGGCGCTTCTTCTGCTTTCAGGCGGCATAGACAGTCCCGTGGCAGGATACATGATAGCCAAAAGAGGCGTTGAAATAAACGCTTTGTACTTTCACACCTATCCTTTCACCTCCGAAAGAGCCAACGAGAAAGTAAAGAAGCTTAAGGAGATTCTCGAAGAATATTGCGGTAAGTTCAAGCTGTTTTCAATAAACATTCTGGAAGTTCACAAATCAATTAAGGAATTCTGCAGGGAAGACGAGACAACAATCCTGGCAAGGCGGTTCATGATGCGCATAGCCGAAAAAATAGCCCATGAAAACAACATGGATATGCTTATTACAGGAGAAAGCCTTGGGCAGGTTGCAAGCCAGACCATGAAATCCATGGCGGTAATTGAAAATGCCATAGACATGCCGATTTTAAAACCACTGGTAGGCATGGACAAGACGGAAATAATGGAGATATCAAGAGAAATAGGAACATTTGAAACTTCAATTCTTCCATACGACGATTGCTGCTCTGTGTTTGCTCCCAAGCATCCTCTTATAAATCCAAGGCTGGATTCCATTCAGAGGTCAGAAAGCAAATTGAATGTGGAGGAACTGGTGGAGAAGGCTTATTCCACTTTGGAAATTCTGTAAATTCTTAAGCGCCATATTAATCACACAATGGAGGTAATGACATATATTGATAGAAAACAGGTAACTGTTAATAAATCAAAGAGGTGAAATATATGTCAGATGAAGTAAAGGCAACAAATTTCGGATGCTGCGACCGCATAGGCCCTGACAATGACTGGATTGAATGGCTGATTATATTGGGAGTTATTTACTTCCTGCTTTGCGGCAATGGATTCGGAAGAGGCTGCTGCAGATAAACCATGTACTTATTTTAAGGCCAAATGGCTAGCCATTTGGCCTTTTAAAATTATACCTATATTTATTTTATTGCTTCTAAATTCAAACTTTTTACTTGATTTTCGCCTGTGCCGGTTGTATACTAAGCTTTAATAACGTAGAACAAGGAGGATGAAAAATGAATAAAGTAGCACTTTTTTGTAAAATTCCAAAGGATGTGATGAACTTATTCTCTCAGGATAAGTATGATATAATTGAACAGGAAACAAGCGAAGCAGACGGAATAGTAATGCGAAGCATGGACATTCACGACATGAAGTTTTCAAGGCAACTAAAGGCCATAGCCAGGTCCGGCGCCGGAGTAAACAACATACCGGTGGATAGATGCGCAGAAGAAGGAATTGTAGTTTTTAATTCTCCGGGAGCAAATTCAAACGCTGTTTGCGAACTTACATTCCTGGCTCTTCTCATAAGCTCGAGAAAAGTTATCGACTCAATCGATTGGACAAAAAACATAGACAAGGATGTGGTTGAGTCTGTAGAAAGAGGAAAGGCGAAGTTCGTGGGACCGGAGCTGAAGGGAAAGACACTTGGTGTCATAGGTCTTGGCAATGTGGGACATCTTGTGGCTAACCTGGGAATAAAGCTTGGAATGGAAGTAATCGGATACGACCCTTACATTTCCGTGAAGAATGCACTGGGACTTTCATGGGATGTGCAGTACACAAGCGATATAAATGAGCTTTACAGAAGGAGCGATTACATAACGCTGCATGTTCCGTACGGCAACGAAACAAAGAATTATATAAACAAAGATAACATCAAGATGATGAAGGACGGCGTAAAGATTCTGAACCTGGCCAGATCAGGTATCATCAACGAGGATGATCTCATAGAAGCATTGGAAAGCGGCAAGGTGGGATACCACGTTTCCGACCTTCCAAACGAAAAACTGCTGAGCACGAAGAATGTTGTGTGTATACCCCACCTGGGAGGCTCCACATTCGAGGCTGAGGAAAACTGCGCTGAAATGGCTGTTACACAGTTGACTGAATTCCTTGAAAGAGGCAACATCGCCAATTCAGTAAATTTCCCTGACTGTTCCATGGACAGGTATCCTGGAACTGACAGGATTGTTGTTCTGAACAAGAACATCCCGAACATGATCGGTAAGATTACAACCGCTCTTGCAAGCAACAATGTGAACATCATAGGAATGGTTAACAAGAGCAGGGGCGATTACGCATGCAACATCATAGATGTTGTGGGCGAAGTCAACGAGGACCAGCTCAGGGAGCTTGAAGAGCACTATGGAATATTGAGGGTGATGCTCATAAAACAGAAGGCGGAGCAGCAATGAAAAAAGTCAACATCTACTCAGACGGTGCCTGCAGCGGTAATCCGGGTCCCGGAGGTTACGGGGTCATACTTGAGTACAACGGCAGGGAAGCGGAACTTTGTGGTGGAGAACAAAGCACAACAAACAACAGAATGGAGCTAATGGGCGTAATAGCAGGGCTTGAAGCCTTAAAGGAACCCTGTGACGTTACCGTAACAACAGACTCGAAATATGTCACTGATGCTTTCAACAAAGGATGGATTGAGTCCTGGCAGAAAAAAAACTGGAAAAAATCAGACGGAAAACCGGTTCTGAACAAGGAACTCTGGCAGAGGCTGCTTCAGGCTTTAAGCATTCACAAAGTCACATTCGTCCATGTGCTGGGACACAACGGTCACCATTACAATGAACGCTGCGACAAGCTTGCAGTCAGAGAAAGGGATAAATTTTCCCTATAACATTTAGAAACATTCAATGCCTCATGAATATTATAAATTAACAAATTATATTATGAGGTGATTATATAATGATTTATAGACAAAATCAAAATTTGTGTCCCAATAGATATACCATGCCTTATGAAGTTCGACCCGGGGATACCTTGAATTCCATAGCAGCAAGATTTGGTACAAATCTGGTTGGTCTGATTGAGCTTAATCCTACATTGAGGCTGAGGACACTGACGGAAGGAATGTCAATCTGTGTTCCAAGGGTACCTGAAAGACCTTCCTGCGTAAACGGAGCATACTATACAATTGTGGAAGGCGACAGCTTCTACAGTATTGCACTGAGATACCGTATTCCATTGAATCTGCTCCTTGAAGCTAACCCGGAAGCAAATCCGTACGACCTGAAGGTTGGCCAGGAAATCTGCATTCCAAACGTGCCTGCAGGCTGTCCTTTTGGAACGGTTGTTCAGATTCAGGAGGGAACAAGATTAAGCGACATCTTGATAAGTTACAACGTAAGCCTTAACGAACTTCGTGAAGCAAATGCGGAATTTAATCCAAACATTATCGTTCCGGGAACGGATCTTTGCATTCCTCCGGAAAATTACATGGAATGCGATCCGGAAAATGCCAGGGAGTATGTAATAAAACCGGGAGACAGCCTTTCAACTGTTGCCATGAGCTACAACATGTCGCCATCGGCGCTTTTGATTGCCAATCCGAACCTTAGACCTGCCAATTTCCTTATTTCCGGAACAAGAGTATGCATTCCCAATGCATGATGAAATAAAACAATAGGAGAAATTCATGAACAGCAAGAAAAAAGTAGGAATTGCGTTAGAGGGAGGGGGAGCCAAAGGTGCTTACCAGATAGGGGTCTTAAAGGCACTGATGGAGCTGGAAATTGAATATGACTGCGTGGTGGGCACATCAATCGGAGCTCTGAACGGTATTTCCTACGTGCTTAAGGATTATGAAAACAGCGCTGAACTTTGGAAAAAGATAGATTTTTCATATTCTGACAACAGGAAGAAAAGCAAGACGTCTTCTGACATCTTTGAAAAGATTACCAAAAATATAGATAAGTTTGAAAAGAGCTATTTAAGCAGCACAGGAAAGGATCCTGAACCTTTATTTGATTTTTACAGGGAAGTGGTGCGTGAAGATAAAATGCGCGGTTCAAAAATAGAATATGGACTCACCACCTATTGCCTTACAGATAGAAAGCCCTTGAAACTGTTCAAGGAGGATATACCCCAGGGCCTGCTTCACGAATTTGTTTTTGCAAGCTGCTATCTGCCTGTGTTTACCCCCAGGCCAATTGACGGAAAGTACTATCTTGACGGCAGCATGTTTTTAAAGCTGCCTGTAGAAATGGCAGTGGAAAAGGGCTGTGATGTTATTGTAGCGATCAGGTTAAGACCCGAAATTTATGACTACAGCGGGTTTAAAGGTTCCCAGATAATCGACATAGCACCTGATGAGTTTTTAAGCAGTACATTAGAAGCAAGCTCTGACAGAATAATGTGGATGATAGAAAAAGGATACGAGGACGCCATAAGGATATTGACAGAAAAACGCTCGATGTTTTAGCTGGCGGTTATAGAATCAAGTAAAAGATTGTGTGAAAAGCACAATCTTTTTTTACGTTTGCAGCACTTTTTGAGGCAATCATCCGCAGAAATTACCTTACATATTTCCCTAAGAGTTTCACTTGGATATTTTTATGGCATATTCTAATACAAAGGAGGATTTTATATGAAATCTGTTCAAGTAAAAATAATATGCCTGGAGGACAATCTGTACTTCGAGAAACAGCTGCTGCTCCATTATAGGGTGGAGTATCCGCAGTTATACGACCATAGATTCCAGAGAGTCCTAAACAGACTTAACAATATATACAAAAAAAGAGCTTGGGATGTGCTAAAGGAAAGCAAAGATATTTATTTCGCAATAGCAGCAAACTACTACATTTATTCAGTTAGGAGAAATATACCAGTAAGAACCTTTGAAGTGTACTACATTCCTGAAATAACCTTTAATCAAGACTGTGCCTTTAGCCTTTATTACGACAAATACGTCTATACAGGCGGAGCCCACGGACAGACAGTCAGGACTTCCGACACTTGGGATTTAAATGACGGAAAGGAAATATACCTGTGCGACATGTTTGTGAATCATGGATTCAATATGCTGGACTATTTGAGAAGCAGCATAGGGGATCAGATACAGGCGAATCTTGAAGATGAACATATATATTTTGACAATCATATTGAAAATGTGGCTAAGTACCTGTGCGTAAGCAGCTTCTACCTCAAGCCCGAGGGAATAGTAATTTATTTTCAGGAGTACGAAATAGCTCCTTATGCAGCAGGAATACCGGAATTTCTTATTCCATACCGGCAAGGAGTAACTGTAGCTCCAAGCTGCTACGGCATGAAATAAAAAAGTGCGCTCAAATGAAGCGCACGATCTCACTATCTTACTTACTCATTATCTACAGAACCAGTGACGGAGGAGCGTAAACCCTTGTTCCAAGTTCGGAGTTCAGCATGTAAAGCCCCTTTGCATCCGTACCGAAAACATTGTACTTCAAAATCAAATCCTCCGCATTCTTTTCCTCTTCGCCCTGTTCCTTGATGAACCAGTCTAAGAACTGCATTGTTCTGTAATCTTTAATCCTGGATGCTTCATCATAGATGTTGTTAATTGAAGCTGTCACAAACTGTTCGTGCTTCAGGGATTCCTGAAGGGGTGACAAGAAGCTGGTGAATGGAATGTTTGGAGCCGTAATTTCTCCCAGGGTCACCTTTTCTCCGTTGTTTTGCAGGTACTGCAAAAACAGCATTGCATGATCGCGCTCTTCCTGTGCCTGAACCTTAAACCAGTTTCCAAAACCGTCAAGGCCTGATTCAATATAGTAATTAGACATATCAAGATACAGATATGCAGAATAGAATTCTTTGTTTATTTGTTGGTTGATTAAACTTGCTACATTTTCATTTAACATAAATTGTCTCCTTTTTGATAAGTTTAATATTTAATATATTGATACCCAAAATAGATGAAATGAAACATATTTTAATTGTATATTCACTTATTTGTATGTGGTTCATAAACTGTATGGAGGTGATAGCTTTGGTATGTGATGAAAAAATAGCTGCAACAGGAAACAGCAACGGGCGTCTCATGCTTTTTATCATGGAGCTTTCGGATGACGACTATGTGGTAAAAAGAGCCCTTGACCTTGGAGAAGCCGGGAAATGCGCCGTACACAGCATGATATGCAAAGACGGCAGTGTTTATCTTGCGGATTCGTTCAATAACAAAATTTACGGTTATAACAGCTTAAACGGTGAATTTATGGAAACAACCGCAGGCAGGGACCCGCGCCATATGTGCATACTCGGCGAAAGCATGTATGTGGCAAATTTTGAGTCTGACAACATTTCTGTTATTGATTTGTCCTGCTTCATGTTGACAGAATCCATACCTGCCGGCATAAAAACGCACGATGTCATAGCAGATGAAGAAAAAAAAATTCTTTACACATCATGCTACGAAGAAAACATGGTGATTGAATACAGTCTGGAAAATGAAAAAACCAGAAGATTCGAGACTGACGGCAAACCAATGCACCTTAGCCTACAGGGAGACAGTCTTATTGTGATGACATACTTTGTCAACGGAAACGTACATACGAAAATTAACTTTATAGACACAGCAGCCAGTAAGCTTTCTCATGTTGCGGAGATAGACGGTCTTGCATCTGACATGGCTCTGGATGAAAATAAAAACACTCTTTATGTTTTGAACATAGTAGACAAAAGCATGTATGTCATAGACATGAACAGCAAGAAAATAATCAATAAGATTTTTCTGGGCGGCTATCCGGAAAGTCTTGACTTGGGCGAAAAGTACATTTATGTGACAAACTCGAAAAAAAGACAGATTGCAGCCGTTTCAAAGGATAACTTGACTGTTGAAAATATAGTTGACTTAAATTTCGTTCCTTCCTGCATCAAGGTCATTTAAAGTCAGACGTAAGTGTGTTGATAATGCTGCCGAATATTTCCTCAGGATTTGAATCCCATTTTTTGCATATGTTCTTAGCAAGGTTTTCCGCAGGAACATTAATGCTCAGGCTGAAAATGATGGATTCATTTTCCATGACCTGAAGCGTCACTATGTATTCATCATCTGTTCTTTTATAGTAGTGCCCAAGCAATTCCCTCTGCCTCTTTATTTGTTTTTTTAGAAATGAAAAATTTTCTTCCACTTCGTTTATAAAATAGATGGGAAGTTTGTCACCGAACATGTCAAGGGCTGCGATTCCTGCCTCCGATATGGAGTAGTACTCATTGCCGTTTCTTGAGTTAAGAACTATAAACTTGGAATCACACAAATCTGACAACAGCTGCTGCAAGGTAAAATAATCCATGATGTTGTGGTCCAAAATATAATTGGTAAGCTCAATGTTTGTTAGCGGCATATTTATGTAGTTTAGCATGTACAAGAGTTTCAGTTTATCCTGTGCAATTTTGTTACTGTTACTCAATTTCGTCCTCCATGAACACATATTGTAATTCTTGATCAAACTATTACTATTATAACAAATTATAAATCAATAACAACATAAAAAATGAAAATTCTTCATGTGGACTTTATCCCGCTTATGTTATAAGATAGAATATATACTTATAAGGGGTACGTCATGAAAACAAAATTTCTGATTGCTGCCATAGCAGCATCAATGCTTTTATCATCATGTTCAAAGGTGGGAGGAGAGGTTCCGCAATCAACCGCTGTAGTTCAGCAGGAGCCGGTACAGCCGGATACGGATAATGAAGAGCCTGTCGAAGATGAAACAAACAATGAAGATACTGACGGTGAAAACGAAAACAGCGCTGAAGAAGCACAAGATCCTGTTTTCCAAATTGATTTGTCCTTAAAGCCCAATGAGCTTGGCGAAGTAATGATTCTTATGTATCACGGCATCGGTGACCAAGAAAGCGACTGGCAGAGGACGCCTGAAAATTTTCGCAAGGACCTGGAGTACATGTATCAGAACAAGTATCAGATGATAAGCCTTAATGACTATGCCATGGGAGAAATAAGCACAAGAGCCGGGTACACACCGATTATCCTCACTTTTGACGACGGCAGACAGAACAACTTCAACTACATCGAAGAAAACGGAAAACTGGTCATAGATCCGGATTGCGCCGTAGGCATACTTCAGGAGTTCAGGGAAAAGTATCCCGATTTTGATGTGACTGCAAGCTTCTTTCTGGGCACAAACATTTTCGGGCAGAAGGAATACGAAGAGGAAAAGCTAAGGTTTTTGGTTGATAACGGTTATGACATCGGTAATCATACCTACAGCCACAACAAGCTCGAACTTTTGGAAAGTACTGAAATACAAAAGGAAATAGGAGCAGTGAACAACATCATTAACAGACTGGTTCCTGATTATGATGTAGAAACTCTGGCGCTGCCCCACGGAAGCAATCCGAAAGATGAATATGTAAGCAGTATGCTTGAAGGGCAATATGAAAACATCAAGTACAAGATGACTGCGGTGCTTGATGTGGGCTGGAGGCCGGCATTTTCACCCTTTGACTCCATGAACAACTTCAAGAGCCTCTACAGGGTTACGGCCAGCGAAACAAAAGTGGACAACTGCGGCATGTACGATTACTTCAGTCAGTTTGAAGAAAACAAAAGAGAGAGGTTCATCAGCGACGGTAATCCAAACGTGGTAACAATTCCGAAAAAGCATGAGGAATACCTGAACATGGAAATGGTCGGGAACAGGACTGTCAACATCTATGAATGAAATAAAATAACCGCTACATAAGGAGCGGTTTTTATAATTAAAATGTTATGCGGACTCAGATGCTTTTCAGCCAGCGCTTATCATTTTAATGTTTGATGGGTTTATAAATATATTGAGAAGTTTAAGAAAAAATAGTACAATAAGAAAAAACGGCTATGGGGGGAATATGATGAGTGAAATTAAAAATCCGGAAATTTTGCTTAAGACCAGACTGGACAAAAATGACTATGATGCAATTAAGAAGCTGGAAGAAATCTGCATCAGGCACGATGAAACGTCACTGAAGCTGGAGCTTGATTATAAGTTAAGCGTTTCCAGTCCTAAGGCTATGGAAAAAGTTTACATAAATGAATTTATGTTTCGTGAAGAAGGGATTCTTGTAGGATATCTGGGAATATGCGACTTCGGAGGAAGCGAGATTGAACTAAACGGAATGGTGCATCCTGATTACAGAAGAAAAGGAGTGTTCAGTAAGCTTTTCTCGCTTGCAAGTGCTGAATGGCAAAACAGAAACAGCAGCACCATGCTCCTTCTGACAGACAAAAATTCGCAGGCGGGAACAAATTTCATAAAAAGCACAGGGGCATCATACAACCATTCAGAATATGACATGGTTTTAAACATGGACAAAGACATAAAACGCAGGCTGAACACTGTAAGACTGAGAAAGTCAACCGCTGATGATGCAGAGGAAGCCGCCAGGCAAAACCTCATATATTTCAATATGGAATTCACTGAGGAAGACAATGTGGAAACAACAGACGGAAGCTACAGTAATATTACATATATTGCAGAAGAAAACTCAACTTCGGTGGGAAAGGTAAGAACAGAACTGAACAACGGACGGGGTGGAATTTTCGGACTCGGTGTTTTGCCAGAATTCAGAGGAAAAGGTTACGGCCGTGAAATACTTACAATGGCCATAGAGGAACTGAAAAAGAACAAAGCGGGAGAAATTTTCCTTCAGGTGCTGACGGACAACAGCAATGCGTTGAATCTTTACAAGAGCTGCGGCTTTGAAGAAAGATACACCATGGAGTATTATGCAATAAGAAAGAAGGAGGATCTATGAATCCTGAACTTAAAGAATTAATCGATTCGAGCGAAAACATAGTTTTTTTCGGAGGAGCAGGTGTTTCTACAGAAAGCGGCATACCGGACTTTCGAAGTGTCGACGGACTTTATTCTCAAAAGTACAAATATCCCCCGGAGACTATAATTTCTCACAGCTTTTTCATGAGAAACCCGTCGGAATTTTTTGATTTCTACAAAAACAGGATGATATTTGAACATGCAAAGCCCAACAACGCACATAAAAGGCTCGCCCAGCTTGAACAGGAAGGAAGACTGAAGGCTGTCATAACCCAGAATATCGACGGGCTCCATCAGGCTGCAGGAAGCAGGAATGTGCTTGAACTGCATGGTTCTGTCCACAGAAACTACTGCATGAAGTGCGGCAGGTTTTATGGTCTTGAAGCAGTGTTAAACGGCGGCTCGGTTCCTATGTGCCAATGCGGAGGAACCATAAAGCCTGACGTTGTTCTTTACGAGGAGAGCCTTGACGCACACATACTGGACAAGTCCGTTGAATACATTGAAAACGCAGACATGCTCATCGTGGGGGGAACATCGCTGGTGGTGTACCCTGCTGCAGGGCTTATCAATTACTACAAGGGAAAAAAGCTTGTTCTCATAAACAAGTCTTCAACTTCCTATGACCGAAGGGCAAATCTTGTGATCAGCGACTACATAGGGAAGGTTTTTGAATAATACATGAGCAGAAAAATCAATGTTTATAACGCGACTGTTATTTTTGCCCTGGCAGTGGCAGTTCTTTTCATAAAATATGAAATGGGCAACAGGCAGTACCTGACGCAAAATGAAATCCAATGGCTTAACGAACAGGACTCCATAGTATATGCAGCCAATGAAAATGCGCCGCCTCTTCGCTTTGTGGATGATAAAGACAACCAGTACAAAGGTGTGGTTGTGGATTACATGAATCAGCTGTCCCTTGAGCTTGGAGTGGACATTCAGACGGTTCCCATGAAGTGGGAAGACGCCCTTGAGTCCCTTAAGTCAGGTGAAACTCATATATGCGACATGTTTGTAAATGAGGAAAGGAGCAGGTATTATCTGTTCACCGATCCAATTTACAACCTGAGAACCGTGCTGCTGGCAAGAATGACAGCAGGTACTGAAAATAAAGGCATCAGCTCCATGACAATTGCAACCGAGAAGGGCGATTACGCCAATACTTATCTTGAGGAGCACTATCCACAGGCAAATCTGGTCTATACCCGAAACGTCGAGGAAGGCCTTGACTTGTTCATGGAAGGAACCGTGGATGCTGTAGTCGGAGATGAACCTCTGATTACATACCTTCTTGTGGAACGGGGGCAAAACAACAATTCCGAATACAACATTCAGGTAATATACGAGGAGGAAGTGGTGCTGGCTGTTGCCAAGACCAAGCCGGAGCTTGTTTCAATACTTAACAAGGCCATAGGGCAGATAAACAAGAAAGGGCAGCTTGAGAAGATACAGCAAAAATGGTTTGGAATATCCACACCTCTCATTACAAACAGGACTGATGCAGAGCTTGTAGACAACATAATCCTCTCGGTTGCCGCAGCACTGATTGTGTTTACCGTGATTCTGCTGAACAACATGTCCTTGAAGCGGCAGGTTAAAAAAAGGACAAGCGAGCTTGAAGCTAACAGAAACGAACTTAGGACTATCTTTGACGGTATAACGGAATACATGGTGGTTGTTGACGAAAACAAAAAAATATTGAATGCCAACAAAAGCTTCATAGACTTTTTAGGTCTTAGCCGTGAGCTTATTGAAGGAGAGGACTGCACCGGATATCTGGACAGGTTCTGTGAGGACTGTTCCGGCTGCATGGTTGAAGAAACCCTTTCGGGGCAAAAGACCATAAAAAATGAATGCATGTGCGGCAATGAAATCTATGAGATAAGTTTCCAATTGTTAAGAGGAGCTGAAAACGCCGTGCTGATAACCATAAAGAACATAACCATAGAAAAGATCAGCCGCAACCAGATGCTTCAGACAAACAAGATGATTGCAGTTGGACAGCTTGCTGCAGGCATGGCCCATGAAATAAGGAATCCTCTGGGAATAATAAGGACTCAGAGCTACCTTCTGCGGCTTTGCGACAAGATAGACGAGACCATGAGCAAATCGCTGGATTTCATAGACTCCAGCGTCAACAGGGCAGGAACCATCATCGAAAATATACTAAGCTTTTCAAGGCTGTCAGGTAATGAAAAAGAGCTGGTTAACCTGCCTAAAGCAATAGAAAAAATCTTAGAAATGCACAATGATATAATAAAGAAAGAAAACATTAAGGTGTCATTTGTCAGCAGCATTCAGGAGGAGCTTCGTTTAAGCGCAGAAAGCATAGAGCACATTGTTTTGAATCTTGTATCAAATTCCGTGGATGCCATGGAAGAAGGCGGAGAGCTTAATATAAGCGCAGACATAGAGAATAACAGCATTGTTATCAGGGTTTCGGACACTGGCTGCGGCATAGAAGAAGAGAACCTGGGCAACATCTTCAATCCGTTCTTTACCACCAAGGAGCTTGGAAAGGGAACCGGGCTGGGACTTTTCATCGTATATTCTGAAGTGGAGAAAATAGGCGGAAAAATACAGGTTAGCAGCAAAGTCGGACAGGGGACAACATTTGAAATAACAATACCTATGGAAAGGAATGCAGACATTGACGGGACTATTTAAAATATTGATTGTGGATGATGATGATGATTACAGAGAGACTTACAGGATGCTGCTGACAAGAAAAGGATACTGCATAGATGCTGCATCATCAGCAAAAGATGCCCTTGCCATGATGGAAAAGGAATTTTATCCTCTGATTATTACGGACATAATGATGCCCGGCAAGGACGGAGTGAGTTTTCTAAAGGAAGTCAAAGAAATATATGAAAAGAATGTAGAAGTTATAATGGTGACAGGATACGGCAGCATTGAAACTGCTGTGCAGACAATGAAAATAGGTGCGTTCGGATACTTCATAAAAAGCCACAATCCTGAGGAGCTCATCATTGAAATAGAAAAGGTTCAGAAAATATTTTCACTTCAAAACACAAGTAAGATCAACAAGGACAATGAAATGGGCAAGTACCTCTGCATCAGCAAAAATGAAAAGATGCAGAAGGTTTTTGAAATGGTGAACCTGGTTGCTGCCAGCAATTCAAACGTATTGATAACGGGAGAATCTGGAGTGGGCAAGGAAATCGTGGCTCAGCTCATACACGGCAGAAGCAGCAGGGCAAACATGCCCTTCATTCCCATCAACTGCAGGTATTTTTCAAGCAGTCTCATTGAATCCGAGCTGTTCGGGCATGAAAAGGGAGCCTTTACAGGTGCTACCTCAAAGAGAATCGGTCACCTGGAGGAAGCTAACGGCGGAACAATTTTTCTCGATGAGATAGGGGACATGGATGAAGGTACCCAGGTGAAGCTGTTAAGAGTTCTTGAAACTAAAAGAATAGAAAGAATAGGTTCAAACAGGCTCATTGATGTGGACTTCCGGCTTGTGTCGGCAACAAACAAGAATCTGGTCAAGGCTGTTGAATCCGGAAGATTCAGGGAAGACCTGTATTACAGGATCAATACCATAGAAATTGAAGTTCCGCCTCTTAGGGAGCGCAGGGAGGATTTAGAAGACCTAATAAACTTTTTTGTCAACCGCTTCAACAGAGAGACAGGAAAGGGTATTACCGCTATAGATTATGACACAAAAAAATTTCTTCTAAACTATAATTATCCGGGAAACATCAGGGAACTCAAGAACATTATCGAAAGGCTCGTGGTTTTGTCAAGCGGTTGTGTTCTTAAGTCAGAAGCCGGTTCAGGAGCCAGAAAGTCAAGAATCGATGGGGAAGATGAAGAAACGCTCACTTATAAGGAGGCAAAGCAAAACTTCGAGAAGTCATACATAGTAAGAGTTCTGAAAAAATGCGGCAACAACATAACTCATGCGGCCAATGTTATGGAAATAAGCAGAAGGCAGCTCTTTAACAAGATAGTCGAACTTGAGCTAAAGGAATATATAAACGAATCCGACAGATAGGAAAAAAAGTGCCAGGAAAATTTTTTCGCATGGAAAAAAATTTCCTGGCACTTTTTTAAAAAGGTTGCGTGTTTTCAACGATATTTATTTATGAAAAGCTGGCATGCATTTTGCTTATATATTGTTGAATAACAAATTTAGCTTAGGAGGAACAACATGGAATCACAAGGTAAAAAACTCGAGTTTTACGGCGGAGAGTGGATGTCATTCATTCCGTTTCTGGTATTTCTGGTATTGATTATCACCACCACTTTCACATTCGGGTCAATTTCAGACGGTGCCCTATGGGTACCGGCATTCATGGCAATCATCGTAGGATTTTTCTTTGCAAAAAACAAAGCTCATTACGCAAATGCCGTTATAGACGGCATGGCCAGCAAGGAAGCCATCATACCCGTTGTATGCTGGTTGTTTGCAGGTGTATTTTCAAGAATTTTAAGAACTTCAGGGCTTGCTTCAGGCATAGCCGGCGTAGCAGCAGGTATGGGAGTAAGCAGCACCATGTTCGTTGTTGTAACATTCATAGCATCAGCAGTGTTTGCCACTGCTTCAGGAACAGGTTTCGGAACCATCGCTGCAGGCATGGGAGTATTATATCCTGCCGGTGTGGCATTGGGAGCCAACCCGGCTCTTATGGCAGGCGCAATTATGTCAGGCGGAGCCTTCGGCGACAACCTGGCACCGGTTTCTGACACCACAATCTGTTCTGCAACTTCACAGGGAGTGGATGTTCCAGGAGTTGTAAGATCAAGACTTAAATATGCACTGGCAGCAGGTCTTATCACAATTGTGTGCATACTCATATTCGGAGCGGGATCATCATCTGCAGGGACAGCAGCAGAAGCGTACAGCTACAATCCAAGCACCCTCATCATGCTGGTGCCGGTTATTATCACTATAGTAATAGCCGTGAAGACAGGTGATATAATAATTGCCACAACCATAGGTTCAGTTCTTGCAGCTGCCACAGGCGTTGCAGCCGGTTTGTTCGACGTGGTGCAGATAGACGTTGCCGATGCGGTAAAACCTGCTCTTCTGTCTGTTACAGGACAAGGTCTTGACCGTACGGTAGGAGGAGTAATATATGCAGGTCTGAACAGCATGATTCAGGTTTGTATTCTGGCACTGCTGCTTTTCGGTTCAATTTCCGTCATGAGGCAGGGTCAGGGAGACGTTAAGCTTTTAAAGGCTCTAGGCAAGGTTGCCAACACAAGAATAGGAGCAGAACTTACAATTTCTGCCATGGTAATAATTCTTTCAGCTCTCATGGGACTTAATGCACCTGCAATTCTTGCAGTTGGTGCATCATTTGCCAAACCGCTGGGAGACAAACACGGCATAAGCCCGTACAGAGTTGCAAACCTGCTGGATGCTCAGTCAAACACTCTGTGCTACGCACTGCCGTGGACACCAGCTATGATTTATACATTAGGTTTTGCAGCTGACAGCAGCGCACCTCTGGTTGCGACCCAGGTTATGCCTTACGTATTCTATTCCTATGCAATGCTTGCGGTTATGTTTGCTACAGTTATGCTTGGAATCGGACAAAACGACAATATGGGAAAAGTATCAAAACAAAAGAAAGAAGCATAAAGATAATGACTGCCATGCATTTGCATGGCAGTTAAAAATATTATACGAGGAAGTGTTTTAAATGATAAAAAAGGGAGAATGGGTTCTGATTCACAGAAATGTATTGGAACCAACGCAAAGAGCCCCTCAGGTTCCTGATGACACAAAACAGGTGCCGCTGGAACTGTGGGTGAAGGGATATTTGCAGGAAGATGCAAACATAGGGGACGAAGTTACGGTTCTGACAAGAACAAAGCGCGAAGAACGGGGAACGCTGCTGGAAGCTAATCCATATTACAAACATGATTTCGGTAAGTTTGTGCCGGAACTGCTGAGGGTCAGCGAACAAGTAAGAGACATCTTATTTGGAGGTGCAGAAAATGAGTAAAGATATGAGCTACGCTGCAGTCATGGCCAGAAGACCGGAAATCATGAAGAAAGCTGCAGGACTTGATTTTGCGCAGTTTGAAAGCGGTTCAATTGCCTTTGACTATGAAAGAATGATGGCAGAAGCAGGATTCACAATTGCTGAAATTCAAAAAATCCAGTCAGAGCACGGAGTGGGAAACACTCCTGTCATAGAACTTAGAAATCTTTCTGCCCTGGCAAGAAAACTTGCACCAAAAGGCAAGGGAGCAAGAATATTCATAAAAGACGAAGCATCCAACGCATCAGGAAGCTTCAAGGCAAGAAGGGCCTCAACGGCAGTGTACATGGCCAAGAAGCTTGGGTACAAGGGAGTTGTGACTGCCACCAGCGGAAACTACGGAGCAGCAGTTGCATCACAGGCAGCCATGTACGGACTGAAATGCATCGTTGTTCAGGAATGCTACGACTCAAGAGGAGTTGGACAGCCTGAAATAATAGAAAAGGCAAGGGCCTGTGAAGCATTGGGGGCAGAGGTTGTTCAGCTTTCGGTGGGACCTGAACTGTTCTACACGTTTTTAAGGATCCTTGAAGAAACAGGATACTTCAACGCATCACTGTACACACCGTTTGCGGTGGCAGGAGTTGAAACCCTCGGATATGAATTAGCAATGCAGTTCAGAGAAAGATACGGCAAGGACCCTGATTATGTGGTAGCCACAAACGCAGGGGGAGGAAACCTTACGGGAACAGCAAGAGGCTTAAGAAAGGCAGGAGCGCAGTCACACATAGTGGCAGCCAGCGTAAACCTTTCAGGTCTTCACATGGCTTCAGACAATCAGTTTAACAGAAAGTCATTCACAACAGGGCACACAGGCTTCGGTATGCCGTTTACAACATGGCCGGACCGTTCGGACGTACCCCGTTCGGCAGCTAGACCGTTAAGATACATGGAAAGATACCTGACAGTTCATCAGGGAGATGTGTTCTACATGACAGAAGCATTGGCAAGCCTTGAAGGACTTGAAAAAGGACCGGCAGGAAACACAGCTCTTACAGCAGCATTCTCACTGGCACAGGAACTTGATGAAGATCAGATCATAGTAGTTCAGGAAACAGAATACACGGGAGCAGGCAAGCACATTCAGCCGCAGCTGTCATTTGCAAGATCAAACGGCATAGAAATAAAATTCGGAAACCCCAGCGAAGAAGTGCCCGGAAAGAACATAATCCTTCCGTCACATCCATCACTGATAAAGGCAGAAGATGCGGACTTGACACACATGAGAAAGTCACTCATAAAAAATGCAGTGTCAACCTACAATGTTTCACCAACTGATGCTGACATAGAATTCCTTGCGGAAGAAACAAACACAAATGCTGAGTTTGTAAGAAATGTAATAGCAAAATCATAATAGGACAAATATGTTTATAAAGCGGCTGTCAGTTTGTACAGCCGCTTTAATTTATTTAAACGAAAATAATTTACAATACTTTACATTAATAATAATAAATGGTATAATTTATCCAATAGATGCTCCGAGCACCTGAACCTAAAATCATTCATGGTTCCCGTGCCGATAGGGTTTGATTGGAAACGGTCAAGCCTCCTGATGGAAAGGAGAAATTTTTTTGCAGCATTTCCATTGGGGGGATGCTGTTTTTTAATAAAAAAATAACAAATGGAGGAATAATATGTTAAAGAAAACTAAACTTATTTCACTTGTACTGGCAATTGCACTTTTGCTGTCACAGGTGACAGCGATTGCAGCCACAGACAGCTATGCTGTTGAAATAGCAGTGGCTGGAACTTCAACAACGCTTTTGCTCTCACTGGGTGATTTAAAAGAGATGCCTGCAGCAGCCCAAATTGAACAGGAATACATTTACAACAGCAAGACAGGTGAAAAGACGGCACAGGTAAAAGGTGTGAGCCTTGAATACGTTTTGAAGGAAAAGGCAGGCGTAATAGCTGACAATGCTACGGTTATATTTGAAGCATCCGATGGATATGCCATAGAACCACAATCTCTTTCAGATATTTTCAATGATGATCTGGATTACGTCCTTGCTTACGAAGTAAACGGGGAAGCCATAGACAACGACGGAATCGCAGATAACGAAGAAATAACGGTGTACAGAAAGGTTAAGGAAGCAGGCGAATTCGGTACTGTATTTAAGATGGTCAATAAGATAACAGTTGGTGAAGCAACAGCCTCAGATGATGGTAGTGCTGCTTTGACAGGCGGCACAGCACACACTCCTGATTCAGCCAATGAAAAATCATTCACAGACATATCAGATGAATATAAGTATGCAGAAACAGCAATATATGACCTGGAAGGAAGAGGAATCATAGACGGCATAGGAGGAGGCTTGTTTGCTCCCCAAAACGAATTCACGAGAGAACAGTTCTGCAAGATTGCAGTGATGGCTTTGGGACTTGAAAATAAGGAATATTCAGGTGCCTTCAGTGATCTGTCCAAGGACAGATGGTCGGCTCCATACGTGCAGGCTGCTGTTGAAGCCGGTTTGTTCAAAGGCTATGAGGACGGAACGTTCAGGCCAGAAAAAACTATAACAAGGCAGGAAATGGCTGTTGTTGCAGCTAATGCAGCAGTTGCTACCCAAAAAGTCACCAAGGAAAAGCTTGCTAAATTTGTTATGGAAAAGTCAGCATATCTTGATAAGACAGAGGTGGCAGAATGGGCTGCAAATGCTGTAGCATGGCTGGAAGCTCAGGGTGCGTTTATAGGCGTTGCCGGAGACAGCTTTGAACCTGTAAAGGTTGTAAACAGGGCTGAAGCGGCTGTTGTTGTGTTCAACACCTTGTTTGCGCAGTAATTCTTGGCAATGGGCGATAATTGCATCGCTCATTGTTCTAATATGGAGGTAGATATGAGTTGCAAAAGGTCTAGGCTGCTGGCGCTGTTTTTGACAGCATCCATCATGGTTTTTCAGTTATTCGTGTTCGATGTCCCTGCAATGGCTGCGGATTTGGACCTAATTATAACGGGAAGCGGTATTTACGAGGATGTTCGGATTTCTCCAACTGACTGGGAGAAATATTCATTGGTTGAAAAGATTTATTCCACAAACAACAGCCTTGGGTTTCACAAGATTGTAAAAGCCAAAGGGTATGATTTTTTTGAAATCATAGGAGAGAATAATCTCAAGGCTGACAGTGATTATGAAGTTAAATTTACTTGTTCAGACGGATTTGAGTTCACAAAGACAATCAGCGAGCTGAAAAATGCATATAGCTACGACGAATTTACTGAAAATACCAAATCAAAGATTTCACCGATGATTGCAAGATATACAACTGTGCTGGCTGATTTTCCCAAGGATAATTTTGTTCCCCCTGTTACATGGATTGACAAGGCAATTTCAGAAGTAAACCTGGACAAGGATTTTCCGAAACTTGTTTTCGGACAGACTTCTATTGATGACATGAACATGTCAAAATGGGGCAAGGACATTGTCAGGATAACTGTGGGAGATGAAAGACAAGTGGCTGCATCATCACCCTATAGGCACATTGATCAGGATGGAGAACCATACAATGTGGATGCCATTACGGGAGCAACATTCACCATAGAGGGACCGGGCGTTGAAGGCTACAGGGCAATCTCATTGAGGCAGATTGAAGAAGATGCTGCAGGACAGAGCACAGGTGCCTACTATGAAAAAATGTCAGGAAAAGTAGTTGAAAACTCTTACGAAGGAATCAACGTAAAATATCTTATAGACAATTATGTGAAAGCAAGGACAAATGCCGGAAACATTACATTTAAGGATAAGTCCAGAAAAAAAATACTCACTGTTCCTATTTCAGAAGCAGCAAATTACACGGTTGCTTACGGTATAAACCAGGTTCCTCTGGTTTATCTTGATACCGAGGAAGGATACATAAAGGAGAAGAACAACGATAACGGATGCTTTAAGCTTGTATATAAGCAGGGTAAAATAACTGCTGAGGAATTTTCAAACGTTGCTTACATCTATGTTGAAGAAAAGGACGCCAAAAACATTTTCGAGCATTCCTATGCTCCCTACAGTGAATCCAAGTTTACTGATTATGAGCTGATAATTCACGGAGACGGATTAGGCAAGGAAGAAAAATTTACCGTGGCAGACTTAGAATCCATGAAGGACCTGCAGTTTACAGGGGAATACAGCCTTTCAAACAGTGAATACTTCTGGTACTACAACACCTACAAGGGAGTTCCGCTGTGGGATTTGCTGCTTAAGGCAGGAATGGATCCTCACATAGACGAAAACACAAGCGTTCGTTTCATAGCAGCAGACAACTACAACTTTGCTCCCATGACCATCAAGGACATAAAGGACAATTCGAGATACGGCTATTATGAGAAAAGCGCATTGGACAACGGTGACGGAACATTCCCCGGCGAATATGTGAATCCCATATATACAGGAATGCCGGTTTTGGCGGCCTACGGCTTCAACGGTTATCCGTACGTTACAAGACCGTCTGATCAAGGATACAACTCAGGTCTTGGAAATGACGGAGGGCCTGTCAGAATTATATTCGGTAAGACAAACTACAACGATACAAACGGATCCAATCAGGTACAATTTGCCAAAGAAATCATAATTGGAGAAGGAACAAGCCTTCTTGGTACTTCCTTGAATACGGGAGACGGCCAGTCAACAGGGCTTAAGGTAACGGAAGGTGCGTGGAACCACAAGCGTGAAATATATGACCAATACCTTGATACGCCTGTTCTAAGGGTAACAGGGTCCCAGGTGAAGGAACCGGTCACTTTCACATTGAGACAAATAGAGGAAATGGAAGCTGTCAGGGACACATATACCGGAGACGGTGTCCATGATTTTGAAGGAGTTTCCTTGTGGCACATAATATCCGAAGCTGTCGGTCTCAAGGAAGGGGTGGATGTTCCAAGCATCAGGGTTTTCAGCGGACAGAACTACAACCAGATTCTGAGAAGCACCGAACAGGTTCAAAAGGGAGTATTGAATTCGCAGGGAATGGTCAAGGATATAATTCTTGCTTATGCGGTTGATGGCTACCCACTGGTACCAAACGAGGGTGATTCAGGCTATGCAAACAACAACGCCTATGGACCACTGAGGCTCATTATCGAGGAAAGCAAATCCATGTGGGTTAAGTGGGCAGACTGCATAGTTGTTGGTACAGGTGATTATGAAGCACCGGAAATGAAGGATGTTAAATCAGATGCAGCTTTTGAAGATGTTGAAAACCACTGGGCTAAATATGAAATAATGAAAATGGAGTCCATGGGTTACGTGAAGGGAAGCGGCGGGCTGTTCAGACCTGATGACACAATAACAAGGGCAGAATTTGCTTCCATGGTCTCAAGGGTAAAGGGTATTGACAACAAAGAGTATCTTCTCTCCTCATTTGGGGATATCAAGTCCGGTGACTGGTTCTTCAATGATGTTGAAGCGCTTTCCTCCATGGGGCTTATAAAAGGCTACCAGGACGGAAATTTCAGACCGTATTCACCCATAACAAGGCAGGAAATAAGCTTTATAATCGGTTCCATGCTTGGAGAGGACATGACGGATGAAGAGGCTGATTCAATACTGTCGTCCTACAACGACAGAGTCTCAGACTGGGCCCGAATTAAGGTTGCTCTGGCAGTCAAAGCAAATATCATCAAGGGGCTGCCGGGAGGTCTGTTCGGCGGAAGTCAAAATGCCACGAGAGCGCAGGCTGCATCAATGCTTCTGAGGTATCTGGAAAAATAGAGAAGGATAGTCATCCTTCAGCTGTAATCAGGGCAGCATTGCTGCCCTTTTGGAGGAATCATGAAAAGGAATTTGCTTATTGTACTAATACTTTCATTGCTGCTGGCACTTGTGGGATGCGCGCAGCAGGGCGTAAACACAGACGCTTCTTCACAGCAGACTGAGGAATCTGAAAAAAGTAATGATGAGGAATCGAACGCTGCTTCCGAAAAAAGCGAAAGTGACAAGCATGTGCAGGATGAAAACAGGCCAGAAGAAACTTTGAATACAACACCTGAAAAGCCTGAACTGGACAGCGAGCCGGTAAAAACTGAACCGATAGAAAGCTCCATTCAGGAAAAAAATGAAGAGAGAATCGGAGAAGAAAAAGCTTTGCCGGCAAATGAACCTGCAGCAGAGGCAGACGACATGAAGTCAGGTGAAAATGTTCTTAAGGTAGAGGGACTTGCTTCTTACAGCTTTACGCTGGAGGAACTGAAAAAAATGGATGACATAATTTTCGAGGCCGACTTTTACTCGCTTAATTCCTTTGGAACCACCGGTTACACCCACTTTAAGGGAGTCAGGCTGTGGGAGCTTCTGAACAAGACAGGTATGGCAGCCGAAGCTTCCAAGATCACTGTTGTGGCTTTAGACGGATACAAAATGGAGTTCACCATGGAGCAGGTCAAAAAGCAGGATTACATGGATGAGACAAACCCGGATGCGAAATATCCCATGATTATTGCCTGGGAGGAAAACGGAACAGAGTACAACCCTGAGGACGGAGCCCCTTACAAGTTGGTTGTGGGACAGAAGGAAGCCGGAGATGTAAACAAACCTCAGTGGGTTTCCAATGTTGATAAAATAGTAGTTAAATGATGAGGCATGTATGAAAAACAAAAAATTTTATTACGCGGCTGCTGCAGTCATCATATTGGTTGTTGCTGTGATGCTATCTCAAAGAAGCACTGCTTCCGAGGAGGCGCAGGCAGTGCTTTCGTTTTATCCCCATGCAGGGAAGGCAGAACTTGTTAAGGATGTTTCGGACGAGCTGTACATATCGCTGAATTTTCCTGGTGTGAAAAGGGCCTACAAGATTGAAGGCGAAATAAAGGCATATGTGGCAAGTTGCATCGGGTACGGCGGTCCTGTTGATGTGTTGGCAGCCTTTGACACGAATTCAGACAGACTTCTTGGAATCAGGATATTGAACCACAAGGAATCCCTGGACTATGCAGAGCATATTGAAAGGGAATGGTTTCTTGAAAGGTTCAGGGATGTGTCTGCCGACAGGCTTCTAAACCTTGTGGTTCTTGAAAAGGAAAAAGAAGAAGACATCGTACAGGTGACAGGGGCTACCATTAGTTCTCAGGCCGTCGTCAGTGCGGTAAATGCCTGCATTGGAGCATACAATTACCATCACGGCAAATTGGAGATGTCAAGGGTACCGGACGTGGTTCCTCAGGAAATGCTCAGTAAGGATATCAACAGCTTTGCAATCAACTGGGACGGAGGTTCTGTCAGGATCGATACAGATGAAATAAAACAGTACGAACAGCTTGAGATGGATGTAACACTCATAAACACCACCGGCACTGAAACAGACATGCATGTGAAGGGGCCCGCACTTCGGGACGTTCTTAAGAAAGAAGGAATCGACCTTGGTGATTATGCAGGCATAGGAGTGACAGGCAGGGATGGCTATTACACTATGATAGACAAGGAAAAGCTTGATATAAACGACATAGTTTTGTGCTGGGAAGTTGACGGAAAAAGCCTTAAGGATGACGAGAAACCAGTCAGGATTGCGGTGCCTTTGGAGCTGGGACCGTACTGGGTCAAGATGGTTACAAACATAGACCTTTATGATGAAATTTCTCCTAAGGAAATAGAGAAGGTTCACATGTTTGATGCGCTGACCAGGAGCATTGAACCCTACTACTACGAGTATTACGGAAACAGGGACAAATCAATAGAGGTGGGTAAAATACTGAAGAAGTTTGATATGGTTGATGAAAAGGGGTTCTTTACCATGGGTGCCTCTGACGGTCTGGTTAAAAATGAGACTATATCCATGGTAAGGCAGAGGTACTTCATTAAGGTGGAGGGAGAAAATGCCCCCATGAACATTTCACCAAGCTTCAAGCTGGGTATGAACGTGAAAAACATGACTCATTTTTCAACAACAAAGGATGCAGTCATTTTTCCGGAAAAAATGAAAGAGGTTGTAAGGACAAAGGTCATAGGCATTGACGAAGCCTTGCTGCTGGAGGATGTTCTTCTCACTGCAGGAATGAGATGGGAAGAAGGTCAGAATTTTAAGGCTGTTTGTGCGGATACAAGCGTTTGTGACATGACTTACGGCGACATGCTGGACAGCTACATTGTATCAAAGGACGGACAGGTTCATCTTATATGCAATACCAGGGAAATAGTCGATGACCTTCTGAGGATTGAAAAATGAAACTTCACAAAAGAAATGCGCTGCAGCTTTTCTTCATCCTGCTGACAGCTGCAATGAGCATAATTTACTTCCTCTACATACGAGGCCTTATCAACTTCAGAATTCTCTCGCCGGGGGACATGAATCCCTACGGCGGCTGGAGTGCCATTAAATCATATTTCACAGATTTATCATACAGAATCAACGGGGTATCAAGGAGCATGGCGCTGACGGCTGCCGTGACACTGACATCTTTTCTGTTTGGAAGGTTTTTCTGCGGCTTTGTGTGTCCCATAGGTGCTGTGCAGGATTTTTTCAGATTCTTGGGCTCAAGGCTGAACATAAGGGAGTTCAATATAAAATGCGCCAAGAATTTCAAGCCTGAATCCATAAAGTACGCAGTTCTTCTGGCTGTGCTTGTGTTGAGTATTCTTGACAAAGGAAATATGATCTCACCATATTCGCCATGGCTTGCATACGTGAATTTGTTCATGGGATTTAACGTTAACAAGGGTACAGCAGTACTTTTATTGCTGGTTTTTGTTTCTATTTTCTCCAGGAGAATTTTCTGCAGGATGCTGTGTCCTTTTGGCGCTTTTCAAAGCCTGTTGTTTGCCGTTGGATCGACCCGTATTCAAATGGACAAAAGATGCAAGAGCTGCACAAGATGCCTTAAAGACTGTCCTGTGGGAATAGAGGAGCCGGACCATATGGTTCAACCCGAATGCGTTTGCTGCATGGAATGTACTGACAGCAGGTGCGGCAGTGATGCTGGAGGCTTCGAATTAACATTTGCAGGAAGAAAAATTGGCAACAAAAAATATATAACGTACTGCCTTGTTTTATTTGCTGTAGTATACCTTGCGCTTCCTGTCCTAAAGAATGAAGCATCATTAAGGGCAATGGCATCCGTGAACTTTTTCAGTGACGGAACATATCGTGGAAGTGCCTTGGGCTTTGGCGGAGAGTGGGAAGTTGAAGTAGAAATCAGCAACAGCGAAGTCAGGAATATAAAAACCATCAGCTGCATGGAGACAGAAGGTTACTATGAAGAAGTTGAAAAGGAAATGGGCAGGGAAATCATCATCAGCCAAAGCTTAAGCCCTGACACTGTCAGCGGAGCCACGGCTTCAAGCAGAGGATTTTTAGGAGCAGTTAAGGATGCTGTGGGCAAATCCATACAATGAAAGGGTAGCTATGAAACATAGAAGAGCATGTGCAATTATATTCACACTTTCGATACTTGTGCTTGCTTCCTGCTCTCAGGAAAAGACAAGTCTTATGATAAAAAAAGGAAATCAGAAATACGACCTGGAAAAAAGTCAGGTTGCGGACAACGAAAATTGTGTTGCATTTTCTGCAGTGGTCCGAAGCAGCGGCGAAAAGCCTGTTGAAGCCGAATTCAGAGGGCTTGAAATGACAATTCTGTTGACCTCGCTGGGAATAGACATTCATGAAGCTTCAAAGATTACATTCAGCGCTTCGGACGGCTACAGGGTTGCAATGAAGACTGAAGAGGTCATGGAGCCCGGAAATGTGTATATTGCATTTGAAAGGGACGGGGAAGCCATGAGATCCAAAAAGCAGGGAGGAAGCGGACCGTACCAGCTTATAATAAGGAAGGACCCCTTCAGCCAGCGCTGGGTGAAGCATGTGGATGAAATTGTCATCGAATGAGGAGTGTGTATGAAAGATAACAGGTTTTTAAAGAATTATACCTCTTACAACCTTATTCTCATAGCGGTGGTATCGTCTCTCGGTATTGCCACGAAGCCCATAGTGGTGCCGCTTGTTCATGTTGTAACCGGACCTTTGTTCATTCCGGGCGGAGCTATTGCGGGAGGTTTCTACATGTTTTGGATGGTGCTGGGCATGGGGCTGGTCAGAAAAAAAGGAACCTGCATCCTCATAGGCATAGTGCAGAGCATTCTAGTGATTTCCACGGGAACCATGGGCACCCACGGCGTCATGAGCCTTGTAACATATACCGTGCCGGGATTGGCTGCAGAGATTGTATTTTTGTTCTCCAAGAACAATCAATTCAATGTAATGCACTATGTCCTGGGTTGTATGGCAGCCAACACGTCAGGGACGATGATATCGAACATGCTTTTTTTCCGGCTCCCCGCGGTTACCGTTGCCCTGATTCTTTCATGTGCAGCTTTGTCCGGAGCCTTGGGAGGCATAATAGCATCGGGAATCATAAGCGGGCTTGAAAAAATGAATATTTACTTGGGTGAATGATATGGATACCAAAAAGTATGCGGTCAGTAAAATACTGATGGTTGCCGGAGCAGCGCTTCTGATGTGGGGCTGTGCTGTAAAGGCTGCAAATGAAGAGGAATATAAGGGAGTTTATGTTTTTGACATGCATCAGGATATTGCTTCAAATTATCAAGATACGGGAGAACTGTCAAAAATTGAAGGAGTGGCGGCCAGAGGCTACAGCAAGGCTGCAGTTATCCTTGAAAATGGACATACTGTGATAGCGTATGCGGACATTATCATGAAAGGCGATGGAGTTGCAGTTGTTGAAGATAAAGAAATAAGTGGTGTCAAGGGAATATATCTTCATGATGACTTTTGCAGCATAACGGATGCGTACAAAGATGCCAAGGAATTCCTTGATGAAGGAGAAAAAGTTCTGGTTGTGCTTCTGGACGGGCTTTCGCTTAGACAGTACGAAGCTTTCTGCAAAGAAAACAGCGGTTCATTTATAAAAAGCTGTTACAAAACCCAAGCGCTGAGCGTTTTCACTCCCGTCACAAACGCAGGATATGCGGCAATAATAACAGGCCAATGGCCGGACGTAAACGGAGTGTACGACAGAAGCTTTAGAGATTTGAAGGTTGAAAGCATATTCGGGTACTCTTTAAAAAACAATAAAAATACGATTCTGCTGGAAGGGGATGTAAAGATACTTAACACTGAGTCAGAGCCTGTTCTTCACACGGACCTGGACAATGACGGCGACACGGACGACGAAATGTATGACAGTGCCTTAAAGGCATGCGGCGAAGATTATGATTTGATATTCCTGCACTTCCACGGCATCGATGACCGGGGACACAGCTACGGTCCAATGGATGAGGAAACGCTTGATTACATTGAGACTGTTGACGGATACCTTAAGTCTTTAAGCGATGAATGGAATGGAAAAATAATAATGACAGCAGATCACGGCATGCATGAAACAGAGGATGGAGGCGGACATGGCCTTTGCTGTTATTATGATATGGTAGTCCCTTATTTTGTGAGAGAATGATTCTGTTGATTTATGTTTAAAAAAATACAAGGGTGGTATAATCAGAATATATTTAAATTATGAGGAGGAAATATGTACAAAGAAGAACTTTCAATCATATCACAGGCAATCCTGAACGAGGTGGAAGGGTATGAATTTTACAGGATGGCGAGCCAACAATCACAGTCGGAAGGAACCAGGGAAGCATTTTTGGAACTTGCAGACGAGGAAATGAAGCATGCAGAGTACCTTAAAAAGCTCTGGTCACAGTTAAGCGGTGGGTCAGAGGTTGACATCAGTTCCATACTTGATGCTGGAGTGGTAATTCCATCACCTGAAATATACAGGTGGGATAAAGTAGACAAAAGCAGCACATCACTGGCTATGTCGGTTTTTGGAATAGGAATGCAGATGGAGCAAAGCTCTGTCAGGTTCTATGAAGATGCCAGGGAAAAAGTCAAGTCGCAGGCCAGCAAGGATCTGTTTGATGTCCTCATCGGCTGGGAAAAGGTACATCTAATGCAGTTTTCCAATCAGTATGGAATTCTTAAGGAGGACTGGTGGTCGGAACAAGGCTTTGCGCCTTTTTAAAAAAAGAGCAGAGAGCTCTTTTTTTATGATAATGTTTCGTTGTAAAATTCATGAACTTTTAGGATAATACAGAAAGGTTACTAGGAGATAGTATGAGAAGAAAGTTGGCTGTACTTGCAATTATAACCGTTCTTGCTGCCGCTGTGGTGATTTCTTATTCACTGAACAGGACATCAGTTGAAGCTCAAAAACAAATACTTGAAAATGCTCAAATCCTGCTTAAGTGGGAAGACATAGACATTATGCTGTCCCGAAATGACATTGCATCCTGCGGGGAGGAAAATTTCAATGGTGTTTTGGACACCTCCAAAACAGAACCTGCCACACACACCTATACAGGAGTACAGCTTAAAAATATCCTATATTCCTACAACATAAACCTGGACGGAAAGACTTCTGTTATATTGAGCGCAGCTGACGGATTTTCGGTTGCATATGCGGCAGATGAGGTGGAAAAAGAAAACAACGTGTACATAGCTTACATGCAGGACGGTAGTTACCTTGGCAGCATTAGCACAGGAGGCAGAGGACCCTTCGAATCCATAATATTGTCTGATGTATTCAGCAACAGAAGGTGCAAGTGGCTTACAAAAATAGAGGTGAGACAATGAAAGCTGTTGAGGTGAGAAATTTAAGTTTCAGGTACAGGAATTCGAAGGAAAAAGTCCTGGACAATCTTTGTTTATCTGTTGAGGAAGGGGAGACCATAGCCATTTCGGGACAAAGCGGCAGCGGCAAAAGTACTTTGTGCGGCTGTATTTGCGGACTTATTCCAAGGGTTTTGCCGGGAGAATTTTCGGGCGATGTGCATCTGTTCAACAAAGACATTCAGGACATGAACATGGCTGAGGTAGTTTCAACCGTAGGCATAATATTCCAGAATCCTTCTACACAGCTGTTTTCACCTACCATCGAGGATGAGCTTGCTTTCGGTCCTGAAAATCTGCTGGTTGAAAAAGACCAGATAGAAAGGCGCATGGATAGAATCCTCAAGACAATTCAAATGGAAGAGTATAGGTATGAAAACCCCAACAATCTGTCGGGAGGACAGCAACAGCTTATTGCCATAGCATCTGTGCTGATGCATGAACCTAAGATTATAATTTGCGACGAAATAATGTCGTGGATGGATGAAAGAGGAAAACAAATCATTAGAAATCTTTTGAGGAAGCTGAAAGATGAAAAGAAGACAATCATAATAGCAGATCATGACATGGAAAACTTTAAATCGGCAGACAGACTGTTAAAGGTGAAAGATGGACAAATTTATTGAATTGAAAGAAATTTCCTTCAGCTATAAAAAAGGCAGGAATATTTTTGACGGATTATCGATGACACTTGACTGCAAAGAATCAACTGTGATTACCGGAAGCAACGGAAGCGGCAAAACAACGCTTGCTAAGATCATAATGGGAATTTTGAAGATTTCTTCAGGTGAGATCACGATAATGAGGGAAAATGCCGCTCATATGTCTCTGGGGAAAACAGGGGAGCTGATCGGCTATGTGTTTCAGCATCCTGAAAGGCAGCTATTTGCAGCATCTGTTTTTGATGAGCTTACATTCCCGCTTATGATCAAGGGAACAGCAGCCGCTGAAGCATCAGCCAGAGCGCAGGAAATGCTTGATTTGTTTGAGCTTGACAAGGTCAGGGACTCATATCCCCACTTCTTGAGCTACGGAGAAAAAAGAAGGCTAGCCGTTGCAGCGGTACTTATGAACAAGCCAAAGTATATTATTCTGGACGAGCCAACCGCATCACTTGATGCAAAAAGAATCGATACTTTGTCAAGAGTGTTGAAGAAATTGGAAGATGAAAATATTGGCATGCTTATCATAAGCCATGACAGGGAATTTACAAAAAGACACGGACAAAGGATCATTGAGCTTGAGGGAGGAAAAATTTTGAATGATGTCAGATATTAAAATAGACCCTCGCACCAAGCTTGTTTTAGTGCTGTTAATTTCATCCATAGCAATTGCCAGCAGCAAATTGGGCGTGCTTGCTTTTCTTCTTGCAACCTCTCTGACTGTTGCCCTTGTCATGAAAAGCAGCCTGCCGGCTATTCTGGCAAGATATAAAAAACTGCTTGGTGTAATGGCAGCCATTGCTGTAACACAGAGCCTTTTCCAGCATGCGGGAAAGCCATTGGTCACAATAGGCAGTGCAGCAGTTATTACGGATTTCGGGGCAAGAAGAGCGCTGGAATTTATGCTGCGCCTTGGAATTATCATAGCTTCAGCTTCCATCATCACCACGTCAAACAGCAGGGAAATAGTGCAGGGCCTTATTCAGTGGCACTGTCCCTATGAAATTGCATTTATGACAAGCGTAGCAATCAGGTTTCTGCCCATGTTCAAGGAGGAACTGACGGACATGGTAACAGCAATACAGCTGAGGGGCATTGACCTTAAACATATAAGGTTCAGTGAAAAGCTGAAGGTGTACAGATATATGCTGTTTCCAATTGTGATTAATTCCATACTGAGGGCCAGGGAACTTTCTTCAGCTATGGAAATGAGAGGCTTCAGGGCCTATCCCGCAAGGACAAGCTACATGGTTTTAAAGATGAACAGGGCTGACTATGCAATAATCACCTTAAGCATTGCAGCAGCTGCTGCTGCAATAATATGGATCATAGTATAGGAGAATGTAAATGAAGGTATTTTCAGTAATAGGAATTTCAAAGTCAGGTAAAACCACATCCATTGAAAAAATAATACAGGAATTGAAAAGAAGAAACTATTCCGTCGGTACGGTAAAAGAAATTCATTTTCATGATTTTAAGATGGATATGGAAGGAACGAACACAGACAGGCACCGAAAAGCAGGTTCAGAGCTTGTATCTGCCAGGGGAGCCAACGAAACAGACATTATGTTTCAAAGGAAGCTCAGTGTTAATGAAATTCTTGATTTTTATTCACATGATTTTGTCATTCTAGAAGGCGTCAGAGACACGTGTGCTCCGAAAATAGTCACAGCTCACGACATTGAAGGAATAGAGGCCAGGATGGATGAAACGACTTTTGCAATATCAGGCATAATCTCTGAAAGCATCCAGCATTACCGTGGAATTCCGTCTGTTAACGCAATGACGGAAATAGACAAGCTTGTTGATCTTATTGAGGATAAAGTTTTTGACCGGCTTCCTGACATGAAAGACGAATGCTGCCAAAAATGCGGCCACACCTGCAGGGAATTTTGTTCAATGATATTGCAGAAAAAAGCAAAAAGATGTGATTGTGTCCTCAGCCAGCAGGAAGTAATATTGAAGATCAACGGTAAAGAAATTGCAATGGTGCCCTTTGTTCAGAACATATTAAGAAATGCAGTTGAAGCAGTGTCGAAGGAACTGTCCGGCTTTTCAGAAAGCGGTGATATTGAAGTATGCATAAGAAGATAAGGCTTGAAAGCAGGAGAAATGAAGTCAGTGAAATACAGGACAACAAAAGAATCTTCATCGCTAAAAAATTTTCCTGCCAGAAGGATTTTCAAAATGAAAAAAGAGTGCTTGAAATTTTAAAGGGAAAAGGTGTTAAGGTGCCTGAAATACTTGGGGAAAGAAACAGGACTTTATACCTGGAGCATCTGGGCAGCACAACACTTTTGAACTGGTATGAAAAAGCCGAGGCAGAAAATCTAAGCAACTGCACTATGATGATTTCAAAGCTTGCACAGTGGCTTAAGTCTTTTTACGGTGCAATGCTTTCTTCATCAGGCGAGCAGATGATTCTTGATGATGTGAATTTAAGAAATTTTATCATACATGATGATGAAATATACGGAATAGACTTTGAGCTATGCAGTAAAGGCAGAATAGAAAGGGATGCAGGAAGAATTGCAGCATACATTTTGACCTATGAGCCGCCCTTTACCCCCTGGAAGGTTTCCTTCAGAAACATAGCTGTCAAAACGCTGGCAAAGGAGCTTAATTTGGATGTTTTGAATATTTTATCGGAAGAGGACAAAGAAATAAGATCCATGGAAATAAGAAGAAACGTATCTTTTAGATGCTACAGGAATATTGACGTTAAATGATCAGGAGGGGAAAATGAAGAAAATTTCAGTGCTTTTACTGTGCCTTGTATTGGTTTCACAGGCTGTCTTCGGTATTCAGATTGGAGATGACATGAACGCAGCAGGCAGTTGCGACTTTATTGATACTGTTTCATGGCAGGGAGAATATGATGTAATAGTAGTTGGATACGGCGGGGCAGGAGCTGTTGCTAGCATAAGCGCTGCGGACAAAGGTGCCCGTGTCCTGCTGGTTGAAAAAGCGCCAAAAGGTCAGGAAGGGGGCAACACAAGGTATGCCGGACAGGCAGTTCTGGGACTTGAAGAAAAGGACATTGAAAAGGGAACGGAGTATTTCAAGTCTATAAGGGGAAAATATCTGTCGCCCAGCGATTCAGTAATTAATGCTTACCTGACTTCAGCAAGCAAAAGCTATGATTGGCTCATGTCCATTGGAGCAGAATCAGTGGCCGTTTTTCCGTTTTCAGAATACGACTATGACGGAGGAGAGGTGATGAAGGCAATGCTTGTTGATGGAGAAATGTGGACCAGCTCCCTGTACAGGACGCTTCAGGAAGCTGTGGAGGAAAGAAAGGACAAAATCGAGGTATGGTATGAGTCACCAGGAGTAGGGCTTATACAGGATCCTGAAACAAAAATAATCCATGGAGTAAAAGTTGAAAATAACGGGAATGTGATTAACGTAAGGGCAAGAAACGGTGTTGTTCTGTGTACAGGAGGTTTTGAAAACAACCAGCAGATGATTCAGGATTATCTGAACCTTCCGTACGGTTACTCCAAGGCTGCCAGGTACAATACCGGCGACGGAATAAAGATGGCAATGGAAGTCGGCGCAAATCTGTGGCACATGAGCAACACCGCAGGACCAGACCTGAATGTACTGAATCCAGAGACAGGAACCACGTTTGCTTATGCCATCCAAGGCGAGAATGATTTGCTCAGCACGGGATTTGCAACGCAAAATGTAATTTTTGTAGGTTCGGACGGAACACGTTTCACCGATGAATCGACACTTCCCAATCACGGGTATGTCAATTTTCATGGCTCATGGAACAAGCAGAACCTCTCACTTCCCGCATATGCGATTTTTGATGAAACGGCCAGGCTGTCGCAGAAAGTATATGCTTCCTGGAGCGACAACAACAAGGAAGAAATAGATAAAGGCATCATTATAAAAGCACGAACCATAGAAGAGCTGGCAAAGAAAATAGGAGTTGATGAAGCCAATTTAAAGAAGCAGGTAACGGAATACAACAGATACTGCTACAACAAAATGGATCCGATTTTTGGAAGGAAAAAGGAAACATTAAAGTCCATAAAGACCGGTCCGTACTATGCAATGGAATTGGTTCCATCGTTCACCAACACACAGGGAGGACCTCAGCGCAATGAAAACGGCGAAGTAATTGACTTAAGAGGCAATGTGATACCTCACCTGTACAGCGCAGGCGAACTCGGATCAATGTTTTCAAGTATCTACCAGGGAACGGGAAATCTTGGAGAATGCGTTGCTTTTGGAAGAATTTCAGGTGAAAATGCAGCATCGAAAAAAAATGATGTTTCTCTGGATTCCGTAATGGATGGTAAGCTGCCGACAAAAGCCACATGGAAAGAAATCGGTGAAATTGCTGTTGGAAACGAAGAGTATATCGGTACCGACAGAGGAATAGGAGGACCTCTAAAGGTTAAGGTGGCTATGGACGGACCCAGTATAAAAAGTGTTGAGGTTGTTTACCACAATGAAACAAGGGGAGTAAGCCAGAAAGCCATTACAACCATAACAAATTCCATCGTAAAAAATCAGACCGCTGATGTGGATGTTGTAAGCGGTTCAACAGTAACCAGCAGGGGTTTAATAAACGCTGTAAAGGATGCCTTAAAACAGACTGGACGATAACTTTAAAATGTCAGGGCAGTTTATACTGCCTTTTTTCTTGGAATTGATTTAACTGCGTCGGTTTAAGATTTGTAACTTTGATACCTGACGATGAATATATTGATATATGGAAAGGAGGCAGAAATGAGCATTAATGAGCCAATCAACAATTACAGAAACCTGAACCCCTTGGACATTTATGTATTGCCCGGTTACACAATAGAAGTGTTTGCTCAGGGATTAAATTCACCGGTAAGTATGGTATTTGATGAAGACGGAAGTATTATTGTCGGAGAATCCGGAGAAATTGACGGCAATGCAAGAGTCATGCGCCTTGCAAACGGCAGCTATGAAGTGGTGGCAGAGGGTTTCAACGTTCCTCTGTCAGGCGTCAATGTTCTGAACAGACAAAAATACGTATCACATAAAGGCGTGATTACACTGGTGAGAGAAAACGGAACAATGCAAAACCTTATTACGGGACTACCGAGTTATGGGGATTTCGGAAATACACAAGTGGCATTCGGACCTGATGGAAAGATGTATTTCGGACAGGGTTCTGCTACAAATTCAGGGGTTGTGGGACCGGACAACGGCTGGGTTTTTCAACACCCGTATTTTCATGATATGCCGGCAGAAGATATCGAACTGGTGGGTCAGAATTTCATAACCTACAACCTTTTTACACAGTCACCTTATGATTACTCCTTTACAGGGGCCTTTCGTCCCTTTGGCTTTCCAAACAGGTCAAACACGGTGGTGTTGGGAAGTTTAAGGCCTACCAGCTGTATATACAGGGTTGATCTTGATGGTTCTAACCTGGAGGTTTTTGCATGGGGTGTGGTACAGCCCTACTGGATTAAGTTTGATAGATTCAACAGGATGTTCACAACAAACCTGACCTATGATGTCAGAGGAAGCAGGCCTATCAAGGACTGCCCGGATGAATTTCTGATGATAACGCAGGGAATGTGGTACGGATTTCCTGACTACTGTGCAGGATTGCCTGTTACTTTGCCGCAGTTTAGACCTGATGTGGGACCGCAGCCTGATTTTTTGATGGCTAACCACCCCATGCTTCCGCCAAGGCCTATTGCAACAGTTGAACCGCACTCTGGAGTCAGAGGTTTTGACTTTAATTACAACGAGAGTTTCGGACCGTTCGGAGACGCTTATGTTGCACTTTCAGGAAGCATATATCCCGTAACCACAGGAGGTTTTCCGCTTCCGGGAGTTGGACGAAGAATAGTAAGAATCAATATTGATGACGGAAATGTAAGCACCTTTGCTATAAACAGAACCGGTTTGGGTGCATCATTTACCCAGGGAGGAGGATTTGAAAGGCCAATGGACGTAGAGTTCGGACCTGATGGTGCAATGTATATACTGGATTTCAACCTTGCATACCCCATGACTCCCAACCGCTATGTACCAAATACCGGGGTAATATGGAGAATCAGCAAATCTTAGCGGCAGTAACTAAATAGAGCAGACAGTAGTCTGCTTTATTTAGTTTATTCTGAAAACCTCAGTTCTTTATAAATAGCAGACATTTCATTCCATGTCATCTCATCGACTTTGCCGGTGGGCTCAAGCCCAAAGGTCTGCTGAAAGGCAATCACTGCATTTATCGTGTTCTCATCAAAGGTTCCCGTAGCCTCAGCATAAGGTATTGCAGGAATTGTCAATGCAATGTATGACAGCATCTCCTGCACGATGAAAACTCCGGGATTATCTTCTCTCTGCCCTTTCTGAAGAACAATTCCCGGATACCTCAGCGGAGGCAGAAATATTTCTTCCGGTTTCAAAGTGTTGAAAATTCCAAGAATAGACCTGAATATGCGATCCCATGTATCATCGTCCACGATGCCTGTAACAGGCAGATTGAAAAGCTTTTGAAACTCTAAAACCGCATTTCTTGTCTGCGCGTCAAAAATACCAGTGCGGTTCACTCTTGGAATATAGCCGCCGTATAAAGATATAACATCCAGATAGTATTGCAGCAAGTCTACTATAGGCCTGATGTCTCCTTGCAGAAGAATATCTTGTGTATGCTCGACAACTTCCCTGAAAATTGAGTTTTCTACGGTTAGTTCCGAATGTCTCGTGACCGCATTGAATATGTATCTTCCTTTGTACCATGTTCCCTGGTCTATGACACCTGTGACAGGCAGACCGAATATTCTTTGAAATTCTTTGATTGCAGTTTCTGTTGATTCTCCGAAAAATCCGTTCACCGGACGTATTCTTGGTATGGCCGGATAGTTCTTTGCTACCCTGTTCATAGCCAATTGGATGGTAAGGATGTCTATGCTTGAATCCCCCAATTTGATTGGTTCTCCGGGATATATATTTCCGGTCCCACCCACAGGCACATCTGTTGCAATAGATATGTCTCTGCCGTAGTAATACTTTAGAATCTCCAGTGGAGTAAAACCCTCCTGGGCCAGTTCCAAAGAGCCCCATTGATACATGCCGCTGCACTGTGAAACTCTGCCGTCACAAAATTGTGCAAAAAGCGGCGGGGTAAGCTGATTGTTTCTTATTATATACTGGTTGAATATTTTGTCTGTAATAACATTCATCGGCTCATAGATTCCTCTTCCGTGAACGTAAGCCTGGTCGTACTGGGTTGAGTTTGTTATGTCGAAATTGTATCCTTTGCTTCTGTACCATTCGTTAAAAATACGATTCATGGTTACGGACACGATAGCGTGTATGTTGGCTGTTATGGCGTTTTCATGCCACGTTGGATATAGTTCTGAGGATGCCACATTTTTAATATAATCTATGAAGGGTACAGTCACATTAGCTGCCTCTTCATCTGGCTGCCCCAAATGGACGGTTATATCATTAGGTATGCGCACAAAAACAGCGGGAGGACCGCCGGGAATAGCGAATTGTCCATCATCGTCCACATTTACGATTGAGGTGTTTATTTCCGACATATTGCACCTTCTTCACTGTTTTGTGTCCAGCGGGCTTGGGGGAATTATGAACGTCTGTTCTGGTGCAGTACCGGCCTCTCCGGCTATAACCGGAATCATGTCAATCCTGTAGATGGTTTTAACGCCGGGGAAGATTCTAAAATTCAAAACGTTTACGGTATAATAATTTTCTGAGGTAACCCTCAGGTTGTATGTTGTGAAATAATACATTGAAGTTTCAGCAGGGTCTTTTACTACCGGTAATTCAATATCAGGTATTTTTCCGTTGGCATCAGTGGTATATTGCGCAAATAAATTCTCTTCGCTGTCCAATAGACGGTAGACGAATACGACTGCATTTTCAACGGGAAGCGCTCCCAGAGCTGTGGCGACGCTGACAGACAAAGTACCTGTTTCATGCTGTGAAGGTGCTTCCTCCGGTGGTATTGGAGTTTCAGCTGTTCGTACAAGCATATTTCTGGCTGTGTATGGTTTTAAATAATTATATCTGAAATAATTCATACTAATCACTCCATATCATTATTGTTCTTGTTTATAATATGTCGGAATTGTGATTTTGTGTAGGGATGAACTTGAACAACGAAAAGTCTGAATTTTTGTTCATATGTGCATTGAAAAACACTTCGAAATGTAGGATAATAATTACAGATGAAATTCTGACTTTAGGCAGAATAAAATGATTAAGGGAGAATGAAAATGAAAGAACAAACAATTGTTTTAAAAGTTAACGGCAAGGAAATCTCCATGGTTCCTTTTGTCCAGAATATATTAAAGAATGCCGTTGAGGCTGTTGCCAAAGAACTGAACGGCTATACGGAAGATGGAGACATTGAAATCACCATCAGAAGATAGAACGAGTTGTCTGTAAAAATATCAACATAAATATAATATAATCAAGAGGTGAAAGATGTATTCAAAAATATCAGCAGATTTGCTTGAATTCATAAAAAAGTGTCCAAGTGTCTTCCATGCTGTAAGCTCAATTAAAAATGAACTCGAAGCACAAGGCTTCCAGGAGCTTACAGAAGGTAAAAAATGGACTGTAAAAAAAGGAGGAAGATACTTCGTCACAAGAAACTCATCATCAATCATTGCCTTTAAGGTCGGCGGGGATCTGGACGAATACAGTTTCAACATAGTGGCTTCCCACTCCGATTCGCCTACATTCAAAATAAAGGAAGACTATAAGATTGTACAAAACAAAAAATACATACAGCTCAACACTGAAAAATACGGAGGAATGATTTATTCTGCCTGGTTTGACAGGCCCCTTTCGATTGCAGGAAGAGTCATTGTAAAAAATGGAGACAGCCTTGAAACAAGGCTTGTCAACATTGACAAAGACTTGGTGCTCATACCCAATGTGGCCATACACATGAACAGGGAAATGAACTCAAATATGAAGTATAACGAGCAGGTTGACCTTATGCCCCTATATGGCTTATCAGGTGACTGCAGCGATAACTTCAAGGATTCGATAAGCCAGTATGCAAATGTTTCTAAGGAAGATATAATGAGCACGGATTTATTTTTGTATAACCGTACCCAGCCCAGCATATGGGGAGGCAACGGTGAATTTATATCTTCTCCGAAGCTGGACAACCTCCAGTGCGCTTATTCAACGTTGAAGGGTTTCTTAAAGGGCAGCAGCCAGAGGTCAGTAAACGTATATTGCTGTTTCGATAACGAAGAGGTCGGAAGCGGTACCAAGCAGGGAGCAGGCTCCACATTTCTTGAGGATGTGCTGAAAAGAATAAACTTGAATCTCGGAAAGACTGAAGAGGATTATATCTGTGCCCTTGCTTCTTCATTTTTGGTTTCAGCCGACAACGCTCACGCCGTGCATCCCAACCATCCGGAACTGAGCGATCCGACTAACAGGGTATACATGAATGAAGGTATTGTCATAAAATACAATGCAAACCAAAAGTACACAACCGATGCAGTAAGTTCGGCTTTATTCAAGGTTTTGTGCCAAAATGCCAATGTGCCTTGCCAGGGGTATACAAACCGATCGGATGTGGCTGGAGGAAGCACCCTTGGAAACATCGCTTCATCAAAAGTGAGCATTAACATGGTGGATGTGGGACTGGCTCAGCTTTCAATGCATTCGTCCTATGAGACGGCAGGAGTGAAGGATACTCTTTACATGATTAATGCAATTGAAGAATTCTTCAATTCCCATATAGATGCAAAATCACCAGGCGTATTAGAAATGACAAAATAAATCAGGGAATGCACAAAGGTTACAGCTAAGGCATCCCTCAGTAACATTTATAAAGAATAGAAAGTAAAAATAAACCCGGCAAAACCATTTAGCGGTAGTTTTGCCGGGTTTATTTATTCTATTTTGCAGCCTGTCTGCTCAATGCACTGCCTTATGGAGTATTCGTCCGTCTTGTCTCCGAACCCCACCTCTATGGAACCTCTACCTATGTCTATATTAATCATTTTTATGCCCGGCAGGCCGCTGAGCGCATTTTTTACCTGTGTCTTCATTTCTGTATTTTGAAGCCTTGTTACATTGTAATGAACTTTATTCATAATATCCTTTCCTTTATGATTTTTTATTAGTATTGACTGTTGTCAAACAAATTATTATGGTTAATGGCTTTGAAAACGGGGTATATAAAAACAAATCACTCAGGGAGATGAAAATATGCACAAAACAACCCTCCGTGGTCAGATCCTGATTAATTACATTAAATGTCTGAAAGTTCTAAAAACGTACAGTCAGGACTGAAACTATTGAAAAATTATAGCATAAAATGAATGTAACTTACAATTATCATCTCAGGAGGTCTTATGCTTACATCTCTGCTTCGGGTAGTGCTGACCCGATCTCTATATCCTGTCGTTTTTAAAAGTAGGAATGAGAATAAACTGAAGTTTGAATCACTCGAAGATATGAGACTCTATGTGCACATTCCATTTTGCAGGTCGTTAAGCGGCTTCAGCGATTGTACCAAGGAGCTGTACGATAGAAACAAGGCATCATCCTACAAGAAGGCGCTGCTCACAGAGATAGATTTGGTGTGCAGAAATTTAAGTGCAAAAAAACATGCATCCAGCCTGAACTTCGGAGGAGTATCACCCATACTAATGGTCGATGACCTGAATGATATTGTAGAAAAACTGAAAAGTTACTTCATAATTGATGGGGGAATCGGCATTGAGCTCAATCCTGAAGATGCAACGCAAAACAATCTAATTAAGCTAAAGGCAGCAGGAATAACCATGGTAAACATGAAAATAGAGTCATTTGATGAGAATTGCCTCAACAAGCTGGGAAAAAGAGTCGATAACCTTCAGGAAAAAACCAGGCTTGTAAAAAGCACAGGTTTTGATGCTGTCAATTTCGAATTGATTTATGCAGTTCCAGGCCAGATGGACAGAGTTTTGGAGCTTGACATAAAAACAGCCTTTGACTGCGGAGCAACACAGGTTTCCTTGTATCCGTTCGTGGATTTAGCATATGAAGACAGCAAACTGAAACAGCCCTGCGAAAAAAACAAAAAGAGAATATTTAGCAGCCTGGCTGACTACTGCTGGAAAATGGGCGCTGAAAGGACTTCATTGCGGACATTTGCCAAAAAAGGAACCAAAAGATACTCTCATTCAACCAGTGATTATTTTCTGGGTTTCGGAGCTTCTGCCGCCACATTGATTAAGGACACTTTAAAAATTAACACCTTTTCGCTGGATGAATATGAAAAAAGGCTGAAGTATGAAATACTTCCCACATGCCTGACGCTTTACTTCACCAAGAGGCAAAGAGCTGTTTACTATCTCTTTTGGAGTGCATACTCGTTGAAAATAAACATAGAAAAATTTGAAAGGTTCATAGGCGTTTCCCTCGACAAGATGTTTGGTAAGGAGTTTTATGTTGCGGAAAAACTCCATTTGGTCAAAAGAAGCGGCAACTTCTATGTTCTTACAAATAAGGCAGCCTACTACTGCCACTGCCTTGAACAGCTCTACAAAGTAAAGTATTTTGACAGAATTCGGAATAAATTATGCGGGGAAGCCTACCCGGATAAAATAGTCCTGTGGTAAACCAATATAATTTCATTTATTTCATCTGATAGGCATCAACTACCCTGGCTACATAATCATCGAGGCCGGGCTTTGACAAAACCACCAGACTTCTGTTCATGTCGTCTCTTAATCCGGCAACGTATGCTTCAGCTCCGTCCCTGTCAAATGCTTCATTCCTGTTTATTTGTATGTCATTTCTGTTGGCCACGTTGAAGTCGTCCAATATGTCTGCTATTCTGTTTTTCAATTCACCGGTTGGACATTCGACTGTCCTTATTTTTTCAATGGCTTTTTCTATTTTCCACATTGTAGTTCTCCTTATTTTAATGACATTAGTATTTCAATATTCATCATTATAATTATTACAATTTTAAAAATTAATAACCACACCAGAATATGAATGATTTATTTGAGCTGACTTAAGGCAGTTTCCTGTAGGAATACTATGAAACCAGTACTTAAGTCATTTTTATTTTCAGCAAAGTTCAATGACGGATTTAACAATATTTGTTTTACTGAAAAAAACATGAACAATATTTGTATTCAGGTAGAAATTTGTAAATGTTTGTGAATTGTCAATTGAAATTGGAAATATACAGAGAAGATTTGTTGTAATAAAATCTGATTGTATGTTAGCAATTGTATATAGTGCACATTTCGCAGCAACAAATACGGAGGTGAGGCATTAACAGGAAGGATAGGGATTAACGGGAGGTGATGATTGCTCTGATTTAAAGAATGTAGCTTAACAAACAAAAAATTTAAATGGAGGAAGATACTATGTGTAAAAAATTTATGCGTATAATTGCATTAACAATGATTGTTTTTCTATTACCATCAACTGCCTTGGCTGCAGCTCCGTCTCCAAAGGGAGATGAAATTACAAAGGCTGAATTTATCGCAATGATTTCTGATTTCTTTGCGTGGCCCCATCCTACAGAATACAATGACATATGGAAGGCTCCGCTAAAGCAATTCAATGATGTGAAAACATCTGATCAGTATGGCAAGCAAATTGAAACGGCTTATGAGGAAGGTATAATTGAACCGGATTCCAACGGCAACTTTAATCCCGACAGCGGTATCTCCCGTCAGGACGCCGCTGTTATATTCGTTAAGGCCTTTCACATAGCTCTATCAGACACGGAAACTTTTTTTGATGATAAGGATAGTATCAGCAAAGAAGCATTAGGAAGCGTTAACGCTTTAGTAGAATCAGGCTATATGGAAGGCAGAACACAAAAATTATTCATGCCTGATGAATTAATTAAAACAGAAGAAGCTGACAAAATATTCAAGAAGATTACAACCTCTATGGTTGCTCCCGTACAGGCACTACCAAAGAGAACAACGCTGGAAATTGATTTGCCGGAAGATCTGAACATAGCTCCAAGGAGATATATAAAGCTGTATACACCTACAGAAGGCGCTAAGATCTATTACGAAAAAGCTGCTTCATCTGAAGGCTGGCCGGAAGTTGAAGATCCCACCACAGACAGCGATGAATATGTCCTTGCAAAAGATGGGCATATTTCTGAATTGGTAGGTCTAAGGTCAGGAGAATTAGATGCCCCTGATAATTATGTTGTATACAAGGTGATTGCCGTTAAAGATGGTATGGTTAGTCCGGTTCAAACATTCAGATGGCATCTGTACCGTCCCATGGATGGGGAGTTCCAATACAATCAGATTAAGGAAAAAACCGAAAAAAGTCCTGCAGTATATGAAATCTTCAGGGATAACGAATCCGTCCGTGCAATGGCATGGTACATTGAAGGAGAAGACAGCGGAATAGTATTCGATGCATTACAGACTCCTGCAAATGTTAAAAATCTTAAAACTTTTATAGACGATAACTTGGCAACCAAGCCATATGTTTCAATCATAGGCCATGAGCATGGCGACCATGACGCACAAATACCGAACTTCCTGGATGGTGGCGTGGACGTATATCTGAATGAACGAGGATGGGCGTCAGTAGGCACAACAGGATTTGGAGGCGTTGTAACTACCCCGGAAGCACAGGCAAAAATTAAAAACGTTGAGGAAGGAGATTCGTTCGACCTTGGCGGAGGAACTGTATTTGAAGTGTTTGCCCTGCCGGGACATGCAAACGGTAATGTGGCACTGTATGACAGACAAAGCGGATATTTATTCTCTTCAGACTTTTATGGCTGCACACGTGCCGGTTCTGCAGATACAGTAGGTGTATCAGGAGTAAGGGCTGACCTTCTGCTTTCATTTGTACAGCAGGTATACAGCAAGTACACTAAAGACGAAGATGAGGTTAATGCGCTCTTCACAGGACATGACGAGTCTGAGCTTTCGGATAACAACCTGAAACTTTTTGAGGCAGCCTTACAGCAGGTTATAGATAACGGTGAAGCCGGATGTACACCATCTGTAAGAGGAAGCAATAACAGGACTACCATGATTGGTGACATGTATAAGGACGGAACCAATTGGATTGCATTGGAGCTGGGAGGCAAGATGGGTGATGATAGAGAATATCTGTCTTCGACAACAGATCTTAGCGCACTGCCTTACATGTCAGAACCGGAAAATGCCGGGCTTAACTACAATGGTGGCGGATATGTGAAATATTCTGTTCTTTCAAACATAGAAATTGAAGGAGGAGAACTGATCGGAAAGACAGTACAGTGGGCAAAAAATGTGAACCCGTTCCAATGGGCAGGGGAAACAACCACTGCAAATCCTTCCCTGGAAAACAGGTTCAATCCCTGGAGCTATGAATACACAATAATTGTACCGGGAGAAAATGACGAAATTACAATTATACCGACCACTATGTCCACTAAGGTCAAATCAATAAGAATAAACGGCAAGAAGGTGGATTACCGCTCGGAAAATATCCTTAAGGTTTCTGACGGCACAGTTATAACAATAGATATAACTGCACCGGATAAGGTTACTACAAGCACATATACCTTCACTGTTGAAAAAGAGTAACATGTTGTTTTAGTGAGTGCCTTGTATATCAGTTGATAATTGAAAATGAAATCAGCGCTGCTAAGCTGCTGACAGGTGTTGTTACACATCTGTCAGCAGTTTTTTAACTTCACAAGCTTCGTCATGATAAATCTAATTTATTTATTGAAAACGTCCAGGGAAAATGTTAACATAAAAATAATAAATGTACGCAATCATTATTAGTTCGTATTAAAAATAACTATGTTCCTAAAGGGGAAATACTATGACAATATTAATGGAACTGGAGAAAGACGTTAATGAAGTTGCTAAAGCTGTAGCAGCAGTTTTAAATGTAGATGTGGAAATTGTTGATACGGATCTTATTAGGGTAGCAGTTGTCGGAAAACTTGAGTATATGAAAGGAAAGAAGCTGTTTACTTCAGGATTTAATTACAGGCGGTCAATCAATACAGGAGAAAAGTACATTATAGATTTACCTGGAGAAATAAATCTTTGCAGGGGTTGTGAATGGTTTGGGAATTGCATTTACAAAACGGCTGTTTATGCTCCGATAAAAGGAAACAATGAAGTTGTAGGTGTAATATCATTAACGGCGTTTAATGAAGTGCAAGCTGACATTCTTAAAAGCAATATTGATGCCAACCTTTATTTTGTTGATAAGATGGCTAACCTAATTTACAGCAAGGTTATGGAAAAAAGGATGCTCAGGGAGATGATGATTATAAACGACAAGTTAAATCTGGTTATGAATTCTATAGACAGCGGCATCATAGCAACTGATTGTGAAGGAAGAGTTACTCACATTAATCAAATTGGTATGGAAAAACTAAAATTATCAAGTAAAGAAAATATCCTGGGCATTAAATTGGGAAGCATATTTCATTCTCTTCAATATGAAAAATTATTGGATTCCAAGAATGAAACGCAGAAATACCAGGAAGTATGCAGTTTAATTAATTCTAAACAAGATAAATATGTCGTTAACATCGGTAAAATATTCAGCAACAATAAGACGGAGGGTCTGGTTCTGTCTTTTGAAGGTTATAACAACGCAAAAAGCAGTGCATACACACTTGTAAATGGAGAAAAACCAATAAGTGCTGATGATATCATCAGTGTAAGTGAATCTATGAAGCAAGTAAAAAATATGGCACTGAGAGTTTCACAAAGCAACTCATCCGTTATGCTTGTAGGTGAAACGGGAACCGGAAAAGAAGTGTTCTCCAGAGCTATCCACTACCATAGCTTAAGAAAAGACAAGCCTTTTGTTACGATAAATTGCAGCGCCATACCAGACTCATTGATAGAGAGCGAATTATTTGGATACGATAAGGGTGCGTTCACAGGTGCCAATAAACTTGGAAAACCCGGAAAGTTTGAAATTGCCAATGGTGGTACTATATTCCTGGATGAAATTGAAGCGATGCCATTATATATGCAGCCTAAAATACTTAGGGTTATTCAAGAAAAGGAAGTTATAAGAGTTGGATCCAATGAAACTGTGCCTGTTGATGTGAGAATTATTTCTGCGACAAATATTGATTTGGAAAAGTCTATTGCAAAAGGTGAGTTTCGAGCAGATTTGTATCATAGATTGAATGTTATACCGATAATAATTCCGCCTCTGAGAGAACGAAAAGATGATATTATTTTATTGGCCGACCATTTTATTGATAAGATATCAAGGGCAATGGGAAGAAAAATAAATGGTATAGATAAGGAAGTTGAGGAACTTTTTTTAGCTTATGGTTGGCCAGGGAATGTAAGGGAATTAAAAAATGTAGTCGAATTTGCCATAAACCTTGAAGATAGTCAACAAATTACAATCAATAACATTCCATCATATATAAAGGATTTGAATGAGCCTTATGAAAACAATGAAGATAACGAGAAGACGTTAGAAGAAATAGAAAATTATGTGGTTAAAAAAGCATTGGATAAATATGGCTGGAATGAAAGCGGAAGGATTCTTGCAGCAAAAAAATTAGGCATAAGCAGGGCTACAATTTACAGAAAAATAAAGAATTTGTAATTTAAAATGTTAAAATGTCTCTTCAATTCAAGTACATATCAATTTGAGATTCAAGTATCAATTTGAGATATAAAAAATATATTTAAATTCCAATATTTTAATATGAACAATTAATTACAATATATCAACTTGAGATAAAAACTAATTCTTAAATTTCATGAATTAGTTTTTTTGAATATCAGCAAATATGTATTTTATCAATATATATTGAAATTTAAACATTTTTACCTTTTATAACTTATATGTCTTCTTTTTGTACTTATTGGTATAGTATTTGCTACTAATGAGTTATAAGAACCTCTTATAGAGATTTGAGGTAAATATAAGTTATTATGGAGGTATTACTATGAAAGGTAAAAGAACAACTTTTCTCTATTTATCAGAACCGGACATGATCAAAGCAGGAGTGCTTGATGGTAAACAATGTGTTCAGGCAATCGATGACATGTTTAAGGTAGTAGGAGAAGGCGATTATATCATGGGAGGCTTGAGTGGAAATGAGCATGGTCAGAGAATATTCTTTCCGCCTGAAAAACTGTTCCCTAATATGCCTGTTGCAGGTCCTGATCGCCGTTTCATGGCCATGGTAGCATACCTGGGCGGTAAGTTCAATGTTTGTGCAGAAAAGTGGTATGGTTCTAACATTGAAAACAGCAACCGAGGTCTTCCGAGATCCGTCTTGGTTGTTGTATTAAATGATGTTGAAACTGGTGAGCCACTGGCATTCATGTCAGCCAATCTTCTCAGCGCAATGAGAACAGGTGCAGTTCCGGCAGTCGGTGCAAAGTATCTGGCAAGTAAAAATGCTAAAACTGCTGCCTGCATAGGTGCAGGTGTTATAAGCAAGGCTACGATAACCTGTATGAAAGCTGCTCTTCCTGAACTGAACAAAGCTTTAGTTTATGATTTAATCACGGAAAAATCAAAAGCTTTTTGTGAAGAAATGAGTGAAAAGCTGGGATTCCAATTTGAAGTTGCCAATTCCATGGAGGAAGCAGTTAGAGCAGCAGACGTAATTACCATTGCGACAGCTGGAAGCACCAAGCCTATACTAAAAAAAGAATGGGTTAAGCCAAATGCATTTATTGCCACACAAGGCACAGCTGACATTCCTGATGACTTATTTACTTCTTCGCATATTGTATTTGATGAAATGAAAATGCATAAGTCCTGGAAAGAAGAAGAGGAATCAATTCCCGAGGAAAAGGCTTCAATGCGTTTGGGTTTTCCGGGGGCTGGAGTATTTCGCTTATGCGATGAAGGTAAGATTAATATGTCAGATGTTCGAGATCTGAGTAAAATAGCATTTGGAACATCAGAGGGAAGAGCTACTGAAGATGAAAGATTCATATTAATAATAGGCGGAATGCCTGTAGAAGATGCTGCATGGGGTCGCGTTCTTTATGATAATGCCGTTGAAATGGGAATAGGACAAGAATTGGTTCTATGGGACGAACCTCACTGGAGATAGTGCATGTAATGTATTGAAAGAAACTAAACTTCGCATAGATCAAAATGTATGACATTATTTATAAAATTGTAGTTCTTATATTGTTACGGGTACATTCCAAAACGTGCGAAGTTCTTTCTATTGTTGTAATAAGTATGTGAGAAATTTCGAAGGTAGTATAAAATAATTAGGAGGTTTAGAAATGCAAATGAGTTTTTGGACTGTCATCCTTGATTTTGGTTTAATGAGTGGCTTAATTCTAATCGGACAATTATTAAGAGCAAAAATTAAATTTATTCAACAATTATATTTGCCAGCATCTTTAATTGCAGGTTTTATAGGTCTTGTCTTCGGTCCGAACGGACTGAAATTGATACCATTTTCCACATTTTTCGGAAGCTATTCGGGTGTATTGATTGTTCTGGTTTTCGCTACATTGCCCATCGGGCAAGAAAAAGTTGACCTAAAAGAATCAAAAGAAGGAATCGGCAATATGTGGGGATATAGTTTGCTTACCTATGTAGGACAATATCTATTTGCATTACTCTTGGGTATTATTATATTTGTTCCTATATTTAAAACACACCCAGGCTTTGGATATATGTTGCCGGCTGGTTTTGTTGGCGGGCATGGAACTGCAGCAGCAGTAGGTACTGCATTTGCAGGATTAGGATGGGATGAGGCTACATCATTGGGAATGACTTCTGCGACTGTAGGTATTTTATCAGGGCTAATCGTTGGTATCATATTAATCAAGAGAGCAACAAAACGAGGTGATACGAATTATATAGGAGATTTTGAAAGCTTACCAAACAGTTTCAGAACAGGATTATTGCAGGATGAAGAACGACCTGTAATGGGTAAGGAACCGTTCTCAACAATATCAGTTGATCCTCTGGCTATGCATTTTGCCCTGATACTGTTCGTAAGTATATTGGCTAAGTACCTTGCGAATTTTATTCTAAGCATAAATCCGAAAATAAATTTACCGATATTTACGCTGGCTGTTATTGTTGGTTTTATCCTACAGGCAATTCTCAACAAAACCGGTGGCAGTAAGTATGTAGATAAAAGAGTTATTACAAGAATAGGCAGCACATGCACAGATTACCTGGTTGGTTTTGGCGTTGCTTCTATACAATTAGGCATAGTAGTAAAATATGCTATACCTCTAATAATCTTGTTTGCCCTTGGAATAGCATATAATATCTTTATGGTATTGTTTTTGGCACCCAGGATGTTTAAAAAATGTTGGTTTGAAAAAGGCATTTATACCTTTGGATGGGCTTCAGGAGTTACAGCAATAGGGATAACGTTATTGAGAATTACAGATCCGGAATTTAAGAGTAAGACTCTTGATGACTTTTCTTTAGGATATTTGTTTGGAACCATGCCGGCAGAATTGATATTAGTCAGTATAACACCTATATTGATTAATGAGGGGATGACAATCCAATTAATATCAGTATTGGCTGCATTGATAATTATTATATTACTTATCAGCTGGAAACTGAAATGGTTTTATTCAAAGCAGGGAAAACGTTCGAACAAATATGTAGAAAGCTAGATAATATATCTATTATGAATTTTATTGTTAAAAAAGAATCTGTCTCCAGATTCTTTTTTAATGAACTGAAGTCGATAAAATAATAAAACATGTAAGTTTACAGTAATTATAACTTAAAGACTTAAGGGTACTTGTTTTAATTGTATATATTTTGGTATAATAAATTATATGCATGGCGATAGTCAAGTATATAGAAATAATAATTGATTCATAAATAATAACTAGATTATAACATACAGGTAGCACCATAGACTAAATGTTGAGGAATACGTTATTCAATGTATGGGAGGATACAGCATGAAATTTATAAAAAATATCTGCATAGATTTTTTATCAGTATTAAATTATCCCTGTATTTCAAAGGAACTAACAGAAAATTTAAAAGGACCCATATTGCTGCATATAAGCGATACTCCGGTGGATATCTACCGGTATATTTTTAGAATAATTGATATTCTGAAGCCTCAATATATTATTCATACTGGTGATATGGCAGACAATATCAAGCTGGAGATTTACAAGAGCAAAATGGACTTCTACCAAAGAGGCGTTGCAAAGCTGATTAATGGTTTGGAGAAAAATGAACATTCAAAAGTATATTATGTATTGGGTAACCATGATGATTACGAAACTGTCAGCAAGCTGACCAGGAGAGGCATAATCCTTCAGGAGGGCATCCTAAGTATTGATAGCTGCAGCCTCAATGTAAGTCATTACTACAGAGATCATATCAATAATGTGGATTTCAATCTTTACGGCCACAGCTTTGACCCAGGACATCATAAGAAAGATGATACTGTTGGCCTGAATGGATTGTTGAATATCAACATAGTTGATTTATCAAATAAAAGGGTATTCCATCTGGATTATCCTGCAGGAACAAACACATCAAGAGGTATGGAATTAAAAAGAATCGGGTTATAAAGAAAGGGGATACGTATGCTGCTATTCAGGATGGGGGCGCGCTGTTTGTTTATTAGAACTGAAAATGTTGATGAGATAACAAGGTTTTTAAAAGTAAATCTCCACGGGGAAGAGACAGAATTCAAAAAAGGGTTAGGAAGGGCATCTGAGAATAGTTCACTATGCTTTCTAACGGATATTAATCTTGAAAAGACATGTGTTGAGGATGCAAAAAAAATTGTGCATATCAACGATGTTGCTTCGGTGATACTATCTTCGATTATAAACAATCATGTGTGCAATCTTATACAAAAGGTTGACATGGGTCCGTCATCAATAGTCATGCGCATTGCCGGAAATGAACAAAAATTAATAGAAACGCTGAAGGATGCTTTTGCTGGCAGGGAAGTTGACTGGATAGATGGAATCAGGTTAGGAGAAAAGGATGATACTATCATAGCTTTCACGAACAAGACAATCAGCGACTCAGTTGATTCATCTGATTTTCTCGATACAAAGCTTTTAATATCGCAGCCGGCCAAGGAAGTTCAGGGAAGACTCAGAGTGGAAGGGCTCAGGTATATCACTCAGAATTTAAATGATAGTCAGTGGTATGAGCTTCGTATTAACATTTATGATTCTTACGGTAAATATAAGGAGCACTATGATAGGCTTATGTTTGTGCTTTCTAAGCTGGAGATAGGCATGATTCTGGGAGAAAGCTGGACTAAGGATCACGCGGTTATTCTATACTCGGTTCTGACCTACCAGGTGAGGCTGTTTACATTTTTTACGCCTCAGGAAATCAAAACTATTTTGGTGGCGTTGGAATTTACAGCCGAAGGCAAGAGATTGGTAGATTTTGACTTGTACTACAAGAATAAAAAAATATACTGGTATGATGTCAATCAAAACAAGGGAAGAAAAACGAAGTCAGAGGAATCAAAAATCTACAGGCAAAATCTGTATGAAAAACTTAAGCCGGAGGATGTAGAGACATTGGAGCACATGGAAAAATCCATTATACATGCAGATATTACATAAAAATTATGCATCCTCGTAGGCATTGCATGCATGATTGAAAATAGAACTATTTTAAATAGGAGGTAAAATGAAAAAGCTGGTTCCGTCACTATGGTTTGGTGATAATAACTGTGAAGAAGCAATCAATTATTATGTGAGTGTATTCCCTGATTCTGAAATAAGGAGTATCGCAAGGTATCCTGATGAGAAGCTTGATGAACGTTTTAATGGTATGGCCGGTAAAATAATCACTGCTGAGTTTACGCTTAAAGGACAAAAGTTTCTTGCGTTGGACGGAGGTCCATATTTCCATTTCAACGAAGCCATATCAATAACAGTAGAATGTGAAGACCAAAAAGAGATAGACTACTTCTGGGATAAGTTGTCACATGTAAAAGACGCAGAGCAATGCGGATGGGTTAAGGATAAGTTTGGTCTTTCCTGGCAGATAGTCCCTTATAACATGGGAGAGTTGATAAAGACAGATGCACAGACGCAGGCAATGATGAAAATGAAAAAAATAATTATTAAGGAACTTGAGGATGCAGAATAGCATCAGGAGATTAACCAGTCGTTTCTTAAAAGCTGAAAATATTACATACGAAAAAAATTCCTGCCCAGGAGGTTGCCATGCTTTCCAAAATCAAGACATGTGTTTTGTACGGGCTGGAAGGTTATGCGGTTGACGTTGAAACAGATCTTTCAGGAGGCCTTCCAAGCTTCAGCATCGTAGGATTGCCTGATATATCAATAAAAGAATCGAAAGAGAGGGTACGTTCGGCCATTAAGAACAGCGGCTTTAGCTTTCCTGTAAGCCGCATTACCGTAAACCTGGCTCCAGCAAACCTGAAGAAGGAAGGAAGCCAGATTGATTTGCCCATAGCTGTTGGAATCTTATGTGCCAGCAGGACAACTAACTGCGATAACCTTGAAAGCACATGCATCATAGGAGAGCTTTCCCTGGACGGAAAGATTACCGGCGTGGAAGGAGCACTTCCCATGGTTATTTCCATGCGCAACAGCAATTTAGAAAGAATGATAATACCATCTGAGAATAAAAAGGAGTGCGGAGCTGTTGAGGGAATAAAAATAATTCCTGTTGACAGCTTAAATGAACTGGCTGATTACATTGACGGAAGAATTGAAATCCAGCCATACAGCTGCAGGTACGATATTTCTGACCCTGAAGAAACATTTAGGGAGGATTTTTCCGAAATCAAGGGACAGCCTGCCATGAAAAGAGCTGTTGAGATTGCCGCAGCCGGAATGCACAACGTGCTTCTTCTTGGTTCACCGGGCTCAGGCAAGACAATGATAGCCCGAAGAATACCATCAATACTTCCCGATCTTGACTTTGAAGAATCCCTCGAGGTCACCAAAATATACAGCATATCCGGTCTTTTGGCGGACAAGTCCCTCATGCGCAAAAGACCGTTTCGTTCACCACATCATACCTCATCCCGAATCGCCATGGCAGGAGGCGGCCCAAAACCAAGTCCCGGCGAAGTGTCACTGGCCCACTGCGGTGTCTTGTTCCTTGATGAGATTCCAGAATTCCCTAAAAGCGTAATAGAAGTTTTAAGACAGCCCATGGAAGACGGAAAGATATCCATATCCAGGGCCAGCGGTTCATTTACATTTCCTGCAAGTTTCATGATGGTAGCTTCCATGAACCCCTGTCCGTGCGGATACCTGGGAGATCCGACCCATGAATGCACCTGTTCAAGAAGCCAGATAGAAAAATATCTGGGTAAAATATCGGGACCGCTTATAAACCGAATTGACATTCAGGTTGAAGTGTCTCCCGTAAGGTATGATGACTTGAAAAACGCTTCGGCTGAGGAAACATCCTCTGACATTAAAAAAAGGATTGTGAAGGCCAGGGAAGTACAAAAGAGCAGGTACAAGGACATAGGCATTCTCACAAACTCTCAGTTGGGTAGTAAGCATCTGCAAAAATACTGCAGGACAAACAGGGAATCGGACATACTGCTGAAGGATGCTTTTGAAAACCTTGGATTAAGCGCCAGGGCATACAACAAAATATTGAAGGTCGCCAGAACCATAGCAGACCTTGCAGGATCAGAAAACATCCAGACAGGGCACATTGCGGAAGCCATTCAGTACAGAAGCCTTGACAGGAAATACTGGAGGTAGTATGGATAGTCTGAATATCAATCAAAAGGCCATCGCCTGGCTTAATTCGGCAAAGGGAGTTTCCAACGGAAAAATTGGGAAGATACTGGAGTATTTTGGCGGCAGCACCTTGGATCTGTGGGAGAATTTTGAAAAGGAAAAATCAAGACTGAAGCTTGGTGACGAAATCATTAGCTCCTTGTCAATGGCACGTGACGGCTTTGAGGAAATGTTTCTAAAAAGGATGAACCGCGAAAAAGTCAGGGCAGTGACCCTATTTGATGAAGATTATCCTCATAAGCTTAAGGAAACGGCCGGAGCGCCTTTCATTTTGTACTACAAGGGAAAGTTGGATGAAATAAACAACATTAGCATTGCTGTTGTCGGCTCCAGGAAAGCAACGGGCTACGGCAAGTGGGCGTCCGAAAAGTTCACAGGTGAGCTTTCACAGCTTGGGGTCAATATTGTCAGCGGCCTTGCTTACGGAATAGATGCTGTGGCACACAAAACAGCATTAAAGTGCGGCGCCTTGACATTCGGAGTAATAGCTTGCGGCATAGATGTGGTATATCCCAGAGCCAATGAAGGGCTGTACAGGGAGATTGAAGAAAAGGGCGCGGTCATAACAGAATACACTTTCGGCATGCAGCCCATGCCCAATAATTTTCACGACCGTAACCGCATCATAAGCGGCCTGTCGGACGGAGTTCTTGTGGTTGAGGCTCAGGAAAGAAGCGGGACTCTCATCACTGCCGGACATGCTGCAGACCAGGGAAGGGAAATATTTGCAGTTCCGGGCAACATTGACAGCCTTTACAGCAAGGGAACCAATGCTCTCATAAGGGACGGGGCTAAAATAACAACGTGCATAGATGATATAATTGAGGAAATAGTAGAACTGAAGGAAAAGCTTGCTCAAAACAAAAAAACTAAAGACTTCAGTTCCTTAAGCGACGATGAAATGAAAATAATAACCTGCCTTTCATCCGGGGAGAAGTCGCTTTACGAACTGAGTGTTCAGACCGGTCTGGATATACCGCTAATGCTTGGTATCTTGACCTTTCTTGAGATGAAGTGCTTCGTGTGTCAGATGACCGGAAACAGGTTCAGGCTAAGCTGATTAGATGTCAATTTACAGTAATCATCTTGAGATGTACAGTTATTGTTAATTGTGGTATAATTAATCATCATTACATCGTTGGGGGAAAAGCCAATTGCAACTAAACGAATTATCATACAGTAAGACATTCAGAGCTTTATTTCAAAAGGACAGCGCAGCAAGAGCAGCTTCCTCAATAATTTTAATTTCTTCACTGTACCTGCTCAGGTACAATGACTTCCAGATGTTTCACATCGCCGTGGAAATTTTCAGCGCTGTGGTGTCCTTCGGAATTTTCATGTTTTCCATGAATTCATACAGCATTTCAAGTAACGATTACTTTAAGTTCATTGGAGTCGGGTATTTGTTTGTGGGAATGCTGGATATTTTTCACGTTTTTTCCTATGAAAGCATGCAGATATTTCCGAATGCATCGCAAGACATGGTTTCTAGGTTTTGGCTTGCTGCAAGAACATTCGAGGTTGCCACTGTTTTATTGTCCAACTTGTTCTTGACGGGAAAAATCAGGAGGCCAAGATATCCCTTGATTCATTTTTTGTTCCTTTTCTTTTTTGTTATTGTATTTGCTGAAGCTGTGTACCTTAATCTGCTTCCGTCATCCTGGGATAGCGGACAGACAAGGTTCAAGCTATTTAGCGAATATATAATAACTTTGGGATTTACCGCCGGTGTTGTCATGTGCTACAGGTCCAGGCACCTTATGGATAGAGAGTTATTTTACTACATGATGATTTCCCTGGCTCTGAAGGTGGTCTACGAAGTGTGCATCTTTAAATTTATTAATAACAGGGACATGATGTTTGCAGTGGGGCACATTGTTAAGGTCATTTCATTTCTTTTTATGTACCGCGGAATTCTTGTGACCGGTATAAAAAGACCCTATGATAAGCTGGTAAACAACCTTGACGAAGAGGAAAGCTTCCGCAGGAACATGGAGGAAGCGATCCATCTAAGTGACAAGTGCTATGACATACTCATAAATCGTTCGGGCGACGGCATCATAATTCATACAAGAGACACCATAATTTTTGCAAATGATACAGCGGCTAAAACAATCGGTGTAGGGGCGGCCGCAGATATCATAGGAAAGAAAATTTGGGATGTGGTTCACTATGAATGCTCTGAACAAATAATGGATAGATTCATGAAAGTCCGTGAAGAAAAGACAAGCCTTCCTTTCATGAATGTAAAGCTCATAAGTCCTGAGGGTTTAAGCATTGAAGGAGAACAATGCTGCAACTACATAATGTACAGGGGTCAGCCGGCCATACTGACCATTCTCAGAGGATTTAGCTACCAGGAAAAAATAAATTTACTGAAAAAGGATATTGCTGCCAGTGAAAAGAAACTTGAAAAATCCAATGAGTACAACATGCTTCTCACAGAATTCTTTACGAACATATCTCATGAGCTTAAAACACCCCTTAACATAATACTGGGTTCCATACAGCTTTTAGAGCTTCCTTGCAGCGATAAGCTTTCTTATGAATATGAGGAAAAGCATTCAAGATATCTTAAGATAATGAAACAAAACTCCTACAGGCTCATCCGCCTCATAAACAACCTTATAGACATTTCCAAGTATGACACAAATTATCTGAAGCTTGACAGGCGCAACTGCGACATGGTAAGTATTGTAGAGGACATAGTGCTGTCAGTGGTAGACAGCTTCAGGTCAAAGGGTGTTAACGTCATATTTGATACAGACACTGAAGAAAAGATTATGGCTGTGGATGAGGATAAGATTGAAAGGATAATATTGAATCTTCTCTCCAATGCCGTAAAGTTTACTAATGACGGAGGACAAATATTTGTTAATTTTGAGGACCATGAAGATTTTGTAAGAATCATGTTTAAAGACACGGGCATCGGTATTCCGGAAGATAAGCTTGACATCATATTTGACAGGTTCGGACAGGTTGACAGGTCCATGACCCGCAACAGAGAAGGCAGCGGCATAGGTTTATCGCTGGTTAAAGCCATCGTCCAGATGCACGGAGGAACGGTTAGTGTAAAAAGCACAGTGGGAGTTGGCAGTGAGTTTACGGTTGAGCTTCCTGCAGTGCTGGCTGAAGAAGAATATAACACTGAGGCCATTGCCATAACCTGTGACAGCAATATGGACAAGATAGACATAGAGTTCTCGGATATTTACTCCGTGGACTAAATTATATTAATTTTATGAATGAGGGGATTTATATGAAATTTTACATTGTAGATGCATTTGCAGACAAACTGTTTGGAGGAAATCCGGCAGGAGTGGTTCTTATTGATGAAGGTATGGATTTTCCGAGGGATGAAATTATGGTTAGTACGGCTGCAGAGCTTCGTTATTCGGAAACAGCATTTGTGAGACAAACAGATGACAGGGAGTTTGTCATAAGATACTTTACTCCGGAAGCAGAAGTGGACCTTTGCGGTCACGCTACCATCGGTTCCTTTTGCGCTCTTAAGGACATGCAAAAAATTGCGAAAGGAACGTGCAAATGTGTGACAAAGGCTGGAATTCTCAACATCAGCGTGCTGGAAAACGCTGTGCTCATGGATATGGGAACTCCCAAGCTTATTGATAAAATCACAGACGTTAACGGGCTTAAGGAACTTTACGGCATCATGGGAATCGATTATGAACACCAGGGCGACGTTTCTGACGTGCCGGGCATTTTTCTCTTGCCGGAAATGGTTTCCACTGGTCTTCCGGACATCATGATGCCTGTTGGCAGCATCGAGGACCTTCAAAGCATACGACCTGACTTAGAAAAGCTTTCAAAGCTGTCAGAACGCTACGGTGTTGTGGGCGTTCATGCCTTCACCCTGAATGCCGGGGATAATAAAATTCACTGCCGGAACTTTGCCCCTCTTTACGGCATCGACGAGGAGGCTGCAACAGGCACATCCAACGGGGCACTAACATACTACCTGTACAGGAACAATATTATTAATGAAGGAACAAAGAACACGTTCATACAGGGTGAAGCCATGGGAAGACCTTCAAGAATAAGCAGTCTGCTCACAGTTTCAGACAGCCATATGAGAATCCAGGTAGGCGGAGAAGCTGTTGTTCTTGCCAGCGGAGACATCAGGATTTAACTACAGTTAAGGCGGTCAACGGACTTAATAATGAAAAAATGATGATTGTGATAACTTCATTTATTGTACTATATGAAATTTTTCATTATTGATAGACTATTGACAAATAAAAAAATGTATTATATGTTATATTAGAATTGTACGAAATTTGCATAAAATTTGGCGTACGAGGTATTGGAGGAAACATGAATAATTTGTTGATAGTTGAATCTCCCGCTAAGGCAAAGACAATAGGTAAATTTCTAGGGAAAAACTACACGGTCAAAGCTTCTGTCGGACATGTGAGAGATTTGCCAAAAAGTAAGCTTGGCATTGATGTTGAAAATAATTTTGAACCAAATTACATCACCATCAGGGGAAAAGGTGATGTAATAAAGGAACTAAAAAAAGAAGCCAAGAAGGCTGACAATGTGTTTCTGGCAACAGACCCTGACCGTGAAGGCGAAGCCATTTCATGGCATTTGGCGAAAATACTCAACCTTGACGAAAGCAAGGAAATCAGAATAGAATTTAATGAAATTACGAAGGATGCAATAAAGAAGGCAAGCAAGAATCCAAGAAAGATAAACCTGGATCTCGTGGATGCCCAGCAGGCCAGAAGGGTGCTGGACAGACTGGTTGGCTACAACATCAGTCCTCTTTTGTGGAAGAAAATCGAGAAGGGCTTAAGTGCCGGAAGGGTTCAGTCGGTTGCCCTTAAACTTGTTATAGACAGGGAAAGGGAAATAATGGACTTTGTTCCAGAGGAGTACTGGACACTTGAACTTGAGGTAAAGAAGTCCAAGAAGAAATTTTCAGCCAAGTATGTGGGAACATTGATTGAAGACAAGGTCAGCAAGGTTAAGATAAAAAACGAGGAAGAAGTAAATTCCATACTGTCAGTACTGGACAAGAGCAAAATTGCTGTCTACAAAACTGAGAAAACAAAGAGCTATTCCAAGCCAAGCGCTCCTTTTACAACAAGCACCCTGCAGCAGGAAGCCAACAGGCGTCTTAATTTTCCTGCCAAGAAGACAATGATGATTGCCCAACAGCTTTATGAAGGCATCAACATAAAGGGAGAAGGAAGCGTCGGTCTTGTTACTTACATAAGAACAGACTCCTTCAGACTCTCTGATGAAGCAGTGAATAGCGCCAAAGAGTATATTCTGTCCAATTACGGCGAAAAATACTACATGAGCAGGGTTTTCACCAAGTCAAAGAAAAATGAAAACAAGGTTCAGGATGCCCATGAAGCCATAAGGCCAACCTATGTTACAAAAAATCCTGACCACATCAAGGACAGCCTCACTTCTGACCAATACAAGCTATACAGCCTCATTTGGAAACGATTTGTGGCATGCCAGATGGCTGATGCCGAATTCGATGTAACAAAAGCGCTGTTAAACGGCAACGGCAACATTTTCGAATCAAGCGGAAAGTCGCTGGTTTTTGATGGTTATAAAACAGTTTACAAGTATTCGGACGAATCAGAAAGTAAACTTCTGCCGGAACTTGAAAAGGATGAATTGCTTGACATAACAAAAATTGACCCTGAGCAGCACTTCACTCAGCCTCCGGCACGTTACACCGAAGCAAGCCTCATTAAGGATCTTGAGGAGCGCGGCATCGGAAGGCCCAGCACCTACGCACCTACAATCACCACCATCACCAGCAGGGAATACGTTGTGAAGGACAAGGGATATCTGTTTCCAACAGACATGGGATTTCTTGTAACAGAAATGATGGAGAAATATTTCTCCAAAATTATGAATGAGAAATTTACTGCAGACATGGAAAACAACCTTGATGAAATTGCATCGGGAAAAGTTGAATGGCACGATGTAATAAAAGAATTCTACAAGGACTTCAAAACGGAACTTGATGTTGCCGAGAAAGAAATGGAAGAAATAGAAATCAAGGACGAAGTCAGCGATGTAAAATGCGAAAACTGCGGAGAGTTCATGGTTGTAAAAAAGGGAAGGTACGGAAAGTTTCTGGCATGTCCAAATTACCCTGAGTGCAAGAACACGAAGCCGTTAGGCGGAAAGGATGCAGCCGAGGAAACGGATGAGGTGTGCGAATTGTGCGGTTCCAAGATGCTCAAGAGAAAAGGAAGATACGGTGAGTTTCTTGCATGTTCCAATTATCCGTCCTGCAAGAATACAAAGCCCATAATAAAGACCATAGATGTGGACTGTCCGAAGTGCGGTGGAAAGATTGCGGTTAAATACTCCAAGGCAGGAAGGCGGTTCTATGGCTGCACCAATTATCCACAGTGCAACTTCATATCATGGCTTGAACCTTCAGGTCAGAAATGTCCAAAGTGCGGCGAAATTATGGTCGTTAAGGACAACAAGATTGTGTGCACTAATAAAAACTGCAAAAACGAGGGATAATATTTCCGTCTTAAGGAATGCAGCCGGCATGCTCAGTCTGTTTACAATGGAAAGAGACTGAAGATTTTGCTCAGAGACGCATATTTACCGTTAATTAAATAAAATATGCAATAAAATTACAATTTTCATGTTGCAATTGAAAAACTGTTGTGCTATACTTAAGACAATTACGCACAGAAATAGATTATGCATGAGGGGTGCCGAAAGGTCTTTTGCATAAGTTGAAATTTCTGGAGGTAAAACAAAAGGAGGAAATAAAATGGCAATAATTAGCATGAAAAAATTGCTGGAAGCAGGCGTTCACTTCGGTCACCAGACCAGAAGATGGAACCCTAAAATGGCAGAGTACATTTTTACAGAAAGAAACGGTATCTACATTATTGACTTGCAGAAAACAAGCGACAAGGTAGACGAAGCTTACAACTTTGTTAAATCAGTTGTATCAAACGGAGATGAAATTCTGTTCGTAGGAACTAAGAAACAGGCTCAGGAATCAACAAAATCAGAAGCTGCAAGATGCGGAATGCACTTTGTAAGCCAAAGATGGCTGGGCGGAATGCTTACAAACTACTCTACAATCAGAAAGAGAATCGACAAACTCAACGAGCTGAAGAGAATGGAAGAAGACGGAACATTTGCGCTTCTTACAAAGAAAGAAGTTATAAAGCTTAAAAATGAAGCTGAAAGACTTGAAAAGTTCTTAGGCGGAATTAAGAATATGGAAAAACTACCCGGAGCTTTGTTCGTTGTAGACCCAAGAAAAGAAAAAATAGCTGTTCAGGAAGCTAAAATATTGGGAATACCTGTAGTTGCAATAGTTGACACAAACTGTGACCCAGATGAAGTTGATTATGTAATTCCTGGAAACGACGATGCTATCAGAGCCGTAAAGCTGCTGACAGCTACAGTTGCAGACGCTGTTCTTGAAGGAAGACAAGGCGTTCAGTTTGCAGAAGAAGAAACAGAAGAAGACGATCTTTCAGATGAAGAAATTGAAAAAGTTGAAGAAGAAACAGTAGAAGAATAAAAATAAAAATAAAATAAAAAACAAAGTAAGGGGTTAGGAATTTTTTCCTTACGCCTTGCTTTTTTAAATTTTGGAGGTATTTAAATGGAAATTACAGCTTCAATGGTAAAAGAACTAAGAGATAAAACAAATGCAGGAATGATGGACTGCAAGAAAGCATTAAAAGAAACTGACGGAGACATGGAAAAGGCAATTGATTATCTGAGAGAAAAAGGACTTTCACAGGCAGCTAAGAAAGCAGACAGAATAGCAGCAGAAGGTCTTACAACAACTACGATATCTGCTGACGGAAAAACAGGCGTTGTGGTTGAAGTTAACTCTGAAACAGACTTCGTTGCAAAGAACGAAGAGTTCCATAATTTTGTTCAGGATGTGGCAAAGGTTGTTGCTGAGAAGGCTCCTGCAGACGTTGAAGCATTAAAAGCTGCAGAATTAAACGGAAAGACCGTTCAGGAAGTTCTTACTGATAAAATCGCTAAAATAGGCGAAAACATGTCAATCAGAAGATTTGCAGTTGAAAAAGTAAACAACGGAGCAGTTGTAGGATACATCCACGGCGGCGGAAAGATTTCAGTTGTTGTTGCCCTTGAATCCGAAGGAGACAAACAAACGCTGGAAGTTCTGGGAAAAGACCTTGCTATGCAGGTTGCAGCCATGAATCCAAAATACATATCAACTGAAGATGTTGACGCAGAATTCATTGCTCATGAAAGAGAAATACTTATAGCTCAGGCTCTCAATGAAGGAAAACCTCAGAACATAGTTGAAAAGATGGTTGAAGGAAGACTTCAGAAGGAACTTAAGGAAGTATGTCTGTTGGAACAGGCATTTGTTAAGGATTCAGACCTGACAGTTAAGAAAGTAATTGCAAACACTGCAGCAAAAATAGGCAAGGACATTAAAGTTGCCGGAGTACAGAGATTTGAAGTAGGCGAAGGAATAGAAAAGAAATCTGAAAACTTTGCAGAAGAAGTTGCAAAGCAAATGGGTAAATAATCCTGAGGGATAAAATGCAAATGGAGAACTGAAAGGTTCTCCATTAATAAAGATAAAGTCTTCAGGAGGATAAAATGGATTGCAAATATAAAAGAATAGTACTAAAGATAAGCGGAGAAGCATTGTCCGGAAATACAGGTCATGGCATAAACGCTGAAATAGTGTCAAGGATTTCCCAGGTTGTAAAAAACGTTGTTAACATGGGCGTTGAAGTTGCAATTGTCGTAGGAGGCGGAAACTTCTGGAGAGGTGCCAGCGCCAAGGACATGGACAGAACTACATCGGATTATATGGGAATGCTTGGTACAATCATAAACGGCCTGGCACTGCAGGATGCTCTGGAAAAAATAGGCGTTGAAACGAGAGTGCAGACTGCTATAGAAATGAGACAGATTGCAGAGCCTTATATCAGAAGAAGAGCAGTAAGACATCTGGAAAAAGGAAGAGTTGTTATTTTTTCAGGCGGTTCCGGAAATCCATATTTTTCAACTGACACAACAGCAGCGTTGAGGGCGGCTGAAATCAATGCAGATATAATACTCCTTGCTAAAAACGGCGTAGACGGAGTCTACAGCGACGATCCAAATAAAAATCCGGATTCTGTGAAGTATGATGAGCTCAAATACATTGATGTTTTGAATAAAGGCTTGAAAATAATGGATTCTACTGCAACATCGCTATGTATGGACAATAAAATTCCTATTTTGGTGTTTGGCATTGAAAATCCTGAAAGCATCGAAAACATTGTATTGGGAGACAATATAGGAACAATAATCAAGGAGGCGTAACATGTATAAGGAATTAGTTGCAAAAGCAGAAGAAACAATGAAAAAATCAATTGGTTTCCTTAAAGAGGACCTTCAGACCATCAGAGCAGGAAAGGCCAACCCGAAACTGGTTGACAAAATTCAGGTTAGTTACTATGGAACAATGACCCCCATGAACCAGGTTGCCAACATATCCGTACCGGAACCCAGATCAATATTAATACAGCCATGGGATGCCAGCCTGGTAAAAGAAATTGAAAAGGCCATACTAGCTTCAGACCTGGGAATCACCCCTTCAAATGATGGAAAAATCATAAGGCTTGTTATTCCAGCTTTGACTGAAGAAAGAAGAAAAGACCTGTTGAAGGTTGTAAAGAAGGAAACTGAAAATTCCAAGATTGCAGTAAGAAACATAAGAAGAGATGCGATTGAAGAAATAAAGAAGCTTGAGAAGTCCAGCGAAATCACAAAGGATGACCTGAAGAGAGCTGAAGAAGACATGCAGAAAATTACGGACAGGTATGTTAAATTCGTTGATGACATATACAAGGAAAAGGAAAAAGAAATATTAGAGGTTTAGCAATGGAAACTCTCATAGGTTATCCGCTGCTGGATGCTCTTAAGATATTGGAAAAAAATAGAAAAATCATTAACATTAAAAAGGTGACCGGCTCCAACAAAAAGTTCAACGACTTGAACAAACCATACGTCATACGGCAGCACTCAGATGACGGGCAAGTCACACTGTATGTTACTTACTACTAGGCTGAAATACAGGCTTATGATATCATAAGCCTGTTTAGTGTATTTTTTGAAAGAGTGAGGATGATATGAATTTAGAGGAACAAGTTCTAAGCGGTGCTATTCCTGCGCATATTGCAGTAATAATGGACGGAAACAGAAGATGGGCAAAGCAAAAAAATCTGCCTGCAAGAATGGGACACAGAGAAGGAGCCCTGAGGGTTACGGACCTGGTTCAAAATTGTGCAGACTTAGGAATCAAGTATTTATCCGTATACGCTTTTTCAACGGAGAACTGGAGCAGGGATAAGAAGGAAGTCGAATATCTAATGAACCTGCTTGTTGAGTTTGTGGTCAAGGAACTTGACAGACTCCACAAAAACGATGTAAAGATAACCATGATGGGCAACCTTCAGGACCTGCCTGAGAAAACAAGGCAGGAAGTAAAACGCTCCGTGGAACTAACAAAGAACAACAAGACGCTTCATTTAAACATTGCTCTTAGCTACGGCTCAAGAAACGAAATAGTTCAGGCAGTGAAAAATGTGGCAAGAGACTATGAAAATCATATAATTGACATAGATGAAATAAACGAAGATAGCTTTGGAAAGTATCTTTTCACACACGATATGCCTGATCCGGACGTGCTCATCAGAACCAGCGGAGAGATGAGGCTCAGCAATTTTCTGTTGTACCAGCTGGCATATACCGAATTTTATTTTACGGATGTAATGTGGCCTGATTTCGGCAAAGAAGAATTATTGAAAGCAATACTTAACTACCAGAACAGAAAAAGGAGATTCGGAAATTAAGGCGGTGTTGTTATGAGACAAAGATTGTTAACCGGTATTGCAGGAGGAGCATTTATAGCTGCTGTCACGTATTTTGGAGGCACTATTTATGACTTCGTATATTTTGGAATTATATGCATAGGCATTTATGAGCTTTCAAAGGTTTTTTTCGACAATGGATTCGACTACGGAGCTATTGTGAACTATGCGTTTGCAATTGCTTTATTCATAGAGAAATCTACGGAATACCGTCATTATTTTGATTTCTTTTTATTTTTGTACATATCAGTCAATTTCCTGGTTTTTGTTTTTAACAAAAAAACAGATACAAAAAAAATCTCAGAAATTATCTTCATCGGATCATATGTGGTATTTTTCATGTATCATATGATGCTTATGAACGGTTCCGCTTACGTGTGGCTCGTATACATAATTGCATTCGGAACCGACACATTTGCTTATTTTACCGGAAAACTTATGGGCAGAAGGAAGCTTTACCCTGAGGTAAGCCCAAACAAGACCGTTGAAGGAGCCATCGGGGGAATGATCGGAAGCACCATATTGTCGCTTATTTATTTTAATTTTTTAAGCATAAATAAATATATTTACATTATAATATTTAGTGTCAGTGCATCTGTATTTTCAATGGCAGGAGACCTGGCAGCATCAAAAATTAAAAGAGAACACGGAATAAAGGATTTCGGCTATATGCTTCCCGGTCACGGGGGGATATTAGACAGATTTGACAGCGTGCTTTTTGTAGCTCCGGCTGTGTATTACTTTGTTCAGCATTTCTTATAATATGGAGGGAATATATTGTTAACTGTAATATCATCTATACTAGTCTTTTCAGCCATAGTGCTTGTGCATGAGTTCGGACACTACAAGGCTGCAAAAAGTGCAGGTATAAAGGTATATGAATTTGCCGTAGGCATGGGTCCGACAATTTTAAAAAAAGAAAAAAACGGAACCATTTATTCCATAAGGGCTGTTCCCATAGGCGGTTTCGTCCAGATGGAAGGTGAAGAGGAGGACGTCAGAACAGCAACCAGTTTTTCCACTAAGTCGGTGTGGCAAAGGTTCAAAGTAATTGCAGCCGGACCTGTCATGAACTTCGTACTGGCTCTGGCTTTGTTTCTGATTGTGGCTTTTTCATTCGGAGTGTACGGAAACAAGATTGATTACATCGATGAAAATTCAAACGAATATGCAGCAGGCTTAAGGACCGGAGATGAGATAGTTTCCGTAAACAATGACAAATCGTACATCTGGGAAGACATCTATTACGAAATTACAGATCCCGATAATTCGTACTACACGGTAGAATACAAGAGGGACGGCGTTTTAAACGAAACCAGGGTAAACAACAACTACAGAAAAATTGTAGGTGTGACTTCGAAGCTTGTAAACGGTGAGACTACCACAACTGTCTCTCCAACAGATGTGACTTCTCCTGCTTATGTGGCTGGAATCAAGGACGGTGATAAGATTATCGCTATAAACGATACATCTGTAAACACATGGGATGAAGTGATTTCAGGCATTGAAAGTGCCGACGGACATCAGGTTAAGGTCACTGTTGAAAGAAACGGCAAGAACATAGACTTTTACATAGTTCCTCAGACTCAAATCTCTGTGAAGTTCAGCACCCAGCTTGAGCGATCCTTCGGTTCTGCCATTTCCTCATCGGCGTACAAGACGGTATACTATATAAAGCTTATGTTTAAGACAATAGTGCAGCTTGTTACAGGAAAGCTTGGAAGCGATGCTCTTGGTGGACCTGTGATGGTGATTTCAATGGTAGGTGAAGCAGCTGAAAGCGGATTTCTTTCGCTTTTGAATCTGGCAGCTTTCATCAGCATAAACCTTGGCTTCATGAATCTGTTGCCGATACCTGCCCTTGACGGCAGCAAGCTTGTGTTTTTGATGGTCGAAGGAATAAGAGGCAAATCTATTCCGGTTGAAAAGGAAGGCTACATTCATTTCATAGGTTTTGTGGTGCTCATAGGCTTCATGATTTTCATAACATACAAGGACATACTGAGACTTTTTAGAATATAAAAAAAGCAATTAAGAATTAAGAATTAAAAGTTAAGAATTATGGTAGGATTTGTGCGAGCACAAATCCTTTCATTCATTATTAATTCTTCACTCTTAATTCTTAATTGAATTACGGAGGGTATATGGATACAATCACCAGAAGACAAAGCAAGACAGTAATGTGCGGGGATGTGAAGATCGGAGGCAATGCCCCCATACCTGTTCAGTCCATGACAAATACATTCACTAAGGACGTAAAGTCAACCGTCAGGCAGATACTTGGACTGGAACAAGCAGGCTGCGAGATTATAAGAGTTGCTGTTGCCGATACAGAGGATGCTGAGGCAATAAAGGATATAAAAAAGCAAATTCACATTCCCATTGTGGCAGACATACATTTCGACTACCGCCTGGCGTTGAAAAGCATTGAAAACGGCATCGACAAACTAAGAATAAATCCTGGCAACATAGGCAGCAGGGACAGGGTTTTGAAAATCGTGGAGATGGCCAAGCCAAGGAATATTCCCATAAGAATCGGAGTGAATGCAGGAAGCATTCACAAGGAAATATTGAAGAAAAATAACGGGGTACCTACATCCCAGGGAATGGTGGAATCGGCACTGGAGCATGTCAGGATACTGGAGGACCTGGACTATGGCAATATAGTCATATCCATGAAGGGAACGGATATCAAAATGACAATCGACGCTTACAGAATGATGGCAAAAAAGGTTGACTATCCCCTGCATCTGGGAATCACTCATGCTGGAACTCTCTTCGAAGGAAGCATTCGCTCTGCCATCGGAGTTGGAAGTTTATTAGCTGACGGCATCGGCGACACACTTCGAATATCCTTAACCGATGACCCCAGAGAGGAAGTCAAGGTTGCAAGGGAAATATTAAAAAGCCTTAACCTTAGGAATTTCGGCATCAATTACATAACATGTCCCACATGCGGCAGAACTAAAATTCAGCTCATTGAGCTGTCAAAACGCGTTCAGGAAGGTCTAAAGAACGTAGACAAACCAATCACGATTGCAATAATGGGCTGCGCCGTCAACGGACCCGGTGAAGCAAGGCAGGCAGACATCGGCATAGCCGGCGGCATAGGAGAGGCTCTTTTGTTCAGACACGGAGAAATTATCAGGAAGGTCAAAGAAGAAGACATAGTAGATACACTATTAAATGAAATAGAAAAATTATAAATTGTAAAACGCAGCCACCGGCTGCGTTTTAAAGTTCTTCTATGTGTATGAGCCCTTCAAAGGAACTTAATCGCTGGAGCGTATCCACGTGGTTAAGTCTCTTGTCTGCTTCAAGCTGTATTATTGCCACAACAGCTGCTTCGTTGTGGTGAGTGTTCTTGGTTATTTCTATGTCCCTTACCTTGAAGTCTGACTTGTAGCAGTGAAGAATGAACCTGTCAAAGCTTTCAACCGAAGAAAAGGATGTGTACACTGTCAGCGCCCTGTTGGTGGATGTCAGGTAAATATCCAGCTTCTTGAATACGGTTATTATAAGAAACACCATCACAGCAACGATTATGGCTCCGTCGTAAAATCCTATTCCTATAGCAAGCCCCATGCATGCTGAAGCCCATAGTCCTGCCGCTGTGGTAAGTCCCTTAACCTGGCTTCTGCTGGTAACGATTATGGCTCCTGCACCCAGAAAACCAATACCGCTGATCACCTGTGCTCCGAGCCTGGCAATGTCCGTTCCCTCAAAATGGAGGAACATGTATTGGTTTGTCATCATCACCAATGTTGAGCTTAAGGATACTATCATGTATGTTCGAAAACCGGCGGGCCTGCTTTTCCTGCTTCGCTCAAGTCCGATCAATCCTCCGCACAACACTGAGAGAAAAACCCTGAAAATGATGGATGCCGTGTTTAATTCGTGCAGTATTTCCATATTGCTCCTTTGACCTAAATGAAATTTTTATTATTATATCAAATAGCAGGAAAATAGTGTATCAATATTTTACTTTTTTAAAAATTTTCAGATAACGTCAGGAAGCCATGATTGGTTTTCGGAAACCTCTATGGATAGAATTCTCCCCTGGTCTTTTTCATACTTCGTCTGGTGGTATTTGAACAGTATTTTGTTTTCTTCAGTGCTGCCAATTATTTCAATCTTTCCTGTGGGATGGCTCATGGCATACCTAAAGCCCTTGCTGATGCCGTTGAGTTTGGAACGGGCTTCATCAACGATGATGCATGCTCTTTTGAATGGAACCTGAAACTGGTTTTTAACTCCAAAAACAGGCCTGCACTGGAACAAATAGTAGGGTACAACTCCTATTTCCGTAAGTCGGCGCATGAGAACAGCAATCGTGTCAGCGTTGTCGTTAATTCCTTTTAAGAGAACAGTCTGGTTTCTTATTACAATTCCGATTTTCTTCAGGGATTCAATTGCTTTGGTTGATTCTTCAGTTATTTCGTTGGGATGGTTGAAGTGGGTTACTACGTATATTTGTTTGATTTTATTGTAGCTTTCAAGAATTTCAAGAAGCTCTTCATCTTTGTAAATCCTTGAAGGAAGCACCACCGGAGTCCTTGTTCCGAATCGGATGAAAGCCAGGTGGTCTATTTTTGTCAGCTCGTCAAGATAATGCTTTATTTTGCCGTTATTATTCATGAAGGAATCGCCGCCTGATATAAGGACGTTGGTCATTTCCTTGTGTTTTTTTATATAATCTATAATTTCATCAAAATGGCTGTTGATTTCGTCGTCATTTGTTCCCACAAGACGTTTTCTGAAGCAGTGTCTGCAGTACATGGCACATGTGCTTGTTGACAGGATAAGGCCTGTTTGGGGATATTTGTGCTGCAGTCCCTTAACTACAGTATTGCTTTTCTCGCCGCTTGTGTCAAGGCTGCCGCTCATGTCGGTTTCCTTTATGGAAGGTATGCACAGTTTTTTGATGGGATCTTCCGGATCATCTGCATTTATGAGGGACAGGTAGTACTTTGGAACAGACATGGGATATCTGTCTATGATCCGGCTCAATGATTGTTCCTCATCATCGCTTAAGTCCCAGTTCAATGATTGCCTTACCTCTCCTGCAGTTGTGATGCTTTGTTTTAGTTCTTGTTTCCAATCCATTCAGTCATCTCCTTTAATATGAATTTAATTAACCATGCCTCAATTGGGTATGAATTTATTTTTTATGGTTAATTTAATGATGCTTAATTAATGATATACTAGGTAGGGTTGAGACATGAATTAATCAGTGTGGATTTAATGAATGTTAAGTATTTATTATTTTAACACAAATAATGAAATTGGAAAAGCATTTCATTAAAATTTTAGAAATTTTTACTAATCGTAACCATACGAAACGTTATTTGGTGAGAAGGACTTTGCTTTTTTTATTAAAATAATTACATCCAACAGGTATGGATGTTGAACAGCAGTTAATGCACATATAAGAAAAATTAAATTTATGTTTGATTTTTAGTGTGATTTGTGTTATACTACACAAAAGATGATTTTTGACAGAAAGAGTGGGGTATCCCACTCTTTCTGATTGTATACTTACATTACGTGAAAAGGAGAAAATATGAGCAAAAAATCCATTGAAGAATCGGTTCAGAAAATAGTTGAAGAAATAATTGCTTCTTCGGATATGGAACTGGTTGACATTGAATATGTTAAAGAAGGGCCTTTTAAATATCTGAGGGTTTATCTTGACAAACCTGAAGGAATTACGGTTGATGACTGTGCTGACGTAAGCAGGGAATTGAACAAAAAACTTGATGAAGTTGATTTGATCAAGGAGCAGTATTTTTTGGAGGTGTCTTCTCCGGGCGTTGAAAGACCATTTAAGACTGAGGCTGATTTTATGAAAAACATCGGCAATCTTGTGGACGTTAAATTTTACAAGACAATTGACGGCAGAAAATCGGTTGAAGGAATATTGGCAGAAAAACAGGAAAATCACGTAGTTATAAAAGTTGGCGATGAAAACATAACTGTCGAACTTAAGGACATTTCAAAAATAAACAGAGTTCTAGAGGATTTTTAGTGGAGGATATATGAACAAGGAGATTTTGAACGCGTTAAGCGAGCTTGAAAAAGAAAAGGGAATTCGCCAGGACGTGGTATTGGAAGCCATAAGAGCTGCGTTGGAAACAGGTTACAAAAAGAATTTTGCTAAGGCTACGAACTTCAGCATAGACATAGATCAGGAAAACGGCGAATACAAGCTGTTCCAGGATAAGACGGTTGTTGAGGATGTGGAGGATGAAAACCTGGACATAACGCTGGAGGATGCCAGGAAAATAGATTCAAGATATGAAATGGGAGATGTCGTAAAAATCGAGATTAAACCCAAGAAGGACTTCGGCCGTATAGCCGCACAAACGGCAAGACAGGTAATCCTTCAGAAAATCAGAGAAGCTGAAAGAGAATCCATATTCAGCGAATTTTACGGAAGAGAATCTGATATCCTCACAGGAATAGTTCAAAGGGAAAGCAAGGGCAACATTTATGTGGACCTAGGAAAAATCGAAGGAATAATAACGCCCAACGAACAGATACCCGGAGAGGTATACAATCCCGGCGACAGGGTAAAGACTGTAATAGTGGAAGTTAAGAATTCAGGTAAAGGTGCCAGCATCATGCTTTCCAGAAGCCATCCAAATCTTGTTAAAAGGCTTTTTGAACTTGAAGTTCCAGAAATTCACGATGGCATCATAGAAATATACTCCATTTCAAGAGAAGCAGGCTCAAGATCAAAGATAGCCGTGTTCACCAACGACCCTAACGTTGAACCCATCGGTTCATGCGTAGGAAACAAAGGTACAAGGGTTAAGAACATCATCGATGAAATTTGTCAGGAAAAGATAGACATAATAATTTATGACAAGGATCCTGAAAAATTCATTGCAAACAGTCTTGGACCCGCAAAGATCATCAAGGTTACCGCCAATGAGAAGGAAAAAAGTGCTGTTGCGGTTGTGCCTGATAACCAGCTGTCACTTGCAATCGGTAAGGAAGGCCAGAATGTAAGGCTTGCTGCCAAGCTTACCGGATGGAAGATAGACATTATTAGCGAATCGCAGGAAAAGGAAAGAAGCTCTGAGGAGGAAGTATGAAAACCCGTAAGATACCTATGAGAAAATGCATCGGTTGCATGGAAAGCTTTCCTAAGAAGGAATTGTGCAGGATTGTGAAGAACAGCGAAAATGAGATTCATTTTGACGCCTCAGGCAAAATGAACGGCAGAGGTACATACATTTGCAAGAAAGCTGAATGCTTTGAAAAAGCTGTGAAATCCAAGAGACTTTCAAAGTCCCTGGAAGCTGATATACCCGATGAGGTTATTGAGGCCATAAAGACGGAGATTGCCAGGAATGAATAAAATTTATTCCATGCTGGGCATTGCCAACAAAGGCGGCAAAGTCGCAATCGGATACGATGTGACTTGTTTAAATATTGAAAAGAAGAAAAGCGTGCTTGTGCTGATAGCCAGTGATGCATCAGACAAGACAAAAAAAAATATTCAGTTTGTATGCAGCAAGCATGGCTGCAAATATATTGAATACGGTGAAAAAGAACTTCTGGGAAAAAGTCTCGGGAGGAAAATGGTGAGTGTTCTTGCGGTAAACGATGAGAACATTGCATCATACCTATTAAATAACGTATAAACCGGAGGTGGTTGCATGAGAATATACGAACTTGCAAAAGAATTAAATTTGAACAGTAAGGATTTGGTTGTGACAGCTGAACAGGAACTTGGAATCACAATCAAAAATCATATGAGTTCTCTTTCTGACCTTGAGGTGATAAGGCTTAGAAAGGCACTTAACCTTGCAAACAACAACAAGAAGGCAAAGCCTGCTAAAGGCGTAAAACCTGCCGTAATAGATGATGAACCGCTGGTGGACGATCATATCGACCTTAACCAGGCAAAGCTCAAGAAGGTAGATAAGAGTCTTATCCTGCCTGTAAAAAAGACTCCAGTGCAGGCCCAGTCAGCAAACAAGCCGCAGCAAAATCAGCCTAACAAAAATAATTTCAACAAAAATAACCAGAGCAATCAACAGGGACAGAAGAAACCAGGTCAGCAGAAGAACAGGCAGCAGTTCCAGCAGCAAAAACCTGCTGAACCTGAACAAAAATCCCATCAGAATAAGATTAAAAACATAGAAATTGAAGAACCTATAGTAGTGAGGGAATTAGCCGATAAGCTGGGAGTTCCTGTAAATGTTGTTATTTCCAAACTGATACTGCTTGGAATAATGGCAAACATGAACCAAGAAATTGATTTTGACACAGCAGTACTCATTGGAGAGGAACTGGGCGCCAAGGTATCTAAGGTCGAAGTGATTGATGAGCTTCAAAACCTTGAAGATAACATGTTCAAGGGAGATGTGGATGACGAAAAGGATTTGATGCCTCGTCCTCCTATCGTAACTGTAATGGGTCACGTTGACCACGGTAAGACTTCGCTTCTTGACGCCATAAGAAACACATCAGTTACAGAGCACGAAGCAGGCGGCATCACTCAGCATATAGGTGCTTCCCAGGTGGAAATCAACGGAAAGAAAATAACATTTCTGGATACGCCGGGCCATGAAGCCTTCACATCAATGAGAGCCAGAGGAGCCAAGGTTACAGACATCGCCGTTCTGGTGGTGGCTGCAGACGACGGAGTTATGCCTCAGACAATCGAGGCTGTGAACCATGCTAAGGCTGCCGGTGTACCCATAATAGTTGCAGTGAATAAAATCGACAAACCGGCGGCAAATCCGGACAGAGTAAAACAGGAGCTTTCAGAGCAGGGAATTGTATCAGAAGACTGGGGCGGGGACACAATATTCGTTCCGGTTTCTGCCAAAAAACATATAGGCATAGAAGATTTGCTGGAGATGATACTGCTGGTTGCAGAAGTTCAGGAGTTTAAGGCAAATCCTAACAGAAGCGCCAAGGGAACAATCATCGAGGCTAAGCTTGACAAGGGAAGAGGTCCCGTTGCAACTGTTCTGATTGAAAAGGGAACATTGAACAAGGGAGACATAGTCCTTGTAGGAAGCGCTCACGGCAAAGTAAGAGCTATGTTCAACAGCAAGGGAAAAAGAATCAATCAGGCAGGACCTTCCGTTCCGGTTGAAATACTTGGACTTTCCGAGACTCCTCAGGCAGGAGACATCCTGGTTGTAATGGACAGTGAGAAGGATGCAAAGAACATTGCAGAAAAGAGAAAAGATAAGAGACATCTGGAAACAATGAACGCATCATCCAAGGTCTCTCTTGATGATTTGTTTGACAGAATACAAAAGGGAGAGGTTAAGGACCTCAACATCATAATCAAGGCAGACGTAAGCGGGTCTATTGAAGCTGTTAAGCAGTCGCTTCAAAAGCTCAGCATGGATGAGGTTAAAGTAAATCCAATCCACGGCGGCGTTGGCGGTATCAACGAAAACGACGTGCTTCTGGCTTCTGCGTCAAATGCAATAGTAATAGGTTTCAACGTAAGACCGTCGGTTGCAGCCATGGAGCTTGCAAAGAAAGAAAATGTTGATATAAGAACATACAACATAATCTACAACGCAATCGAAGACATACAGCAAGCTGTAAAGGGCATGCTTGCTCCTATCTACAAGGAAGTTGTGCTTGGAAGGGCAGAAGTACGCCAGACATTCAAGGTTCCTAATGTTGGAGTGGTTGCCGGTGTTTATGTGACCAGCGGAAAGATTACAAGAAAATCAAAAATAAGAGTACTGAGAAACGACATAGTTATACACGACGGAGTAATCTCATCGCTGAAGAGATTCAAGGACGATGTATCAGAGCTGAACAACAACTATGAAGGCGGTATAGGCATAGAAAAGTACAACGACATCAGGGAAGGCGACTCATTTGAAGCCTATATAATGGAAGAAATAAAGAGATAGTCAAGAAAGAAGGTATAACATGGCAAACAGAAGAAACGACAGATTGTCAGGTGAGATGAAAAGGGTTATATCTGAAATAATCAGAACCGAGGTAAAGGATCCAAGGCTGTCGGAGCTGGTAAGTGTTACGGATGTCAACGTTACTGAGGATTTGAAGTATGCCAAGGTATATATATCTGTTTACGGAGACATAAAGCAAAACCTTGATGCCCTGCACAGCGCCAGAGGATTCATAAGAAGGGAACTTGGAAAGAGAATAAAAATGCGCATTATTCCGGAACTGCTGTTTGAAAAGGACGACTCCATCGAAAAGGGAATTTACATGAGCAGTCTCATAAACAAGGTAATTGAAGAAGAAGCTGTCAGGAAGGTTGAAGATGAAGCTGATGAAGAATGATGTGCAGGAAATATTAGACATAATCAATAAATCCGAGAACATCTGCATCGCAGGTCACAAGGCTCCTGACGGTGATTGTATAGGGTCTGTAATGGCCCTATACGAGTTTCTAAAACATCAAAACAAGAGCACTGATGTTTATATTGACGGAAAGATTCCTTATAACTACGTGGATTTCATGGATGAAAATGCATTGATGGAAGAAGTGTCACAGAAGGACTACGACGTATTGTTCATTCTAGACTGCAGTGATGCAGACAGGCTGGGGAAATTCGGTGACGTAGTAAGCCGCGTGCAAAAGACCGTGTGCATCGACCACCACAAAACAAACCAGGCATATGCAGACATCAACATAATTGATCCTGATATGAGCTCAACAGGAGAACTTCTTTATGATATTCTCAAGCTTTCAGGACTTGAAATAACAAAAAAGGCTGCGACCCTCATATATGTTGCCATGCTTACGGACACAGGAAGATTTTCATATTCGAATACAAGCGCACAAACCCACAGAAAGGCCGCAGAGCTTATTGAGCTGGGGGTTGATGTTTCAGAAATTGACAACATCATCTACAATTCCAAGCCTGCGAATGTGGTTAAGGCTTTTATAGACTGTACTTCCGGCATTGAACTTCACTTTGGCGGCAAACTGGGCATTGCAGCCATAACCCAGGACATACTTGAAAAAAACAAGGTTGATATGGGAGACATTGACGGAATCGTGGAGTTCATAAGGGAAATTAGGGAAGTTGAAGTATCCTGCGTGCTGAAGGAAACAACAGACAGCTTTACAAAGGTAAGTCTGAGGGCAAAAAATGACATAGACGTATCCGAAGTATCGGTGAAATTCGGCGGAGGCGGCCACAAAAAGGCAGCAGGCTTTGAATTGAATGATACTGTCGAGAATACCAGGAAACTCATGATAGAAACATTTAAAGAGTACTTTGGAGAATAATGAACGGAATATTAAATATTTTAAAACCAACCGGAATGACATCCCATGATGTCGTGAGTTCAGTGAGAAAAATATTGAATACAAAAAAAGTCGGCCATGCGGGGACATTGGATCCCAACGTGGCCGGTGTCCTGGTCATCTGTGTAGGGAAGGGAACAAAGCTGAGCGATTATCTCATGAGCGGAAGCAAGGAGTATGTATGTGAACTGGTTTTAGGCAGAAAAACCGACACCCAGGACAGCTACGGAAAAATTGTAGACATGAAGGAAAACTTCAGCGTAAGTATGGAGGAACTTAAAGGTGTGCTCAAGGAATTTGAGGGAGAACACATGCAGGTTCCGCCTGCCTTTTCGGCAGTCAAGTTAAACGGCAGGAAGCTGTATGAATACGCCAGGCAGAACATTGCAGTGGAAAAACCGGGTAAGCCCGTTGATATAAATGAAATAGAACTGTTGAGGTTTGACGGAAGAAGCGCACTAATGAGGGTGGTGTGCTCAAAAGGCACATATATGCGCACTCTTTGCAATGACATTGGAGACAGTCTGGGCACGCTGGGATATATGGGAGTGCTGGTAAGAACCAAGGCTAAAGGTTTACTTATAGAAAATTCTGTAACTCTGGAGGAACTTAAATTTTTAAACGATACCAACAGCCTTGATAGATGCATCATACCCATAGATGAAATATATCCTCTTGAAAGAGCAGATGCAGACTCCCGATATTATGACAGGCTTGCTGCAGGGAACGAGGTTCCTGCAGATACCAGCAGCATAAAAGGTAGTGAATTTTACATATACTGCAGGGGAGAACTTGTGGGTATGGGAAAAAAGGTGCATGAGAATATAATTAAAGTAGATAAAATGCTATTGTAACCAGGTGGAAAAATGAACATGAAAAACGCAGCATGTGTCGCAATTGGCAATTTCGACGGCATTCACATCGGTCATGACACCTTGATAAGAAGGATGATTGAGCTCAGCCGCGAAACCAATGAAGACAGTATAATAATAACATTCAAATTTGTAAAAAAAGAGCTTAAGAAATCAAGTTTCAACATAAAATACATCAACAGCCCCGAAGCAAAGATGAACATCCTCAGGTCGTACAACGTGACAGATGTGGTGGAAATCGAGCTTGACGAGGTTGTTTCTAAATATTCGCCGGAACAGTTCATAAAGGAAATTCTTGTGGACAGATTCAACGCCAAAAATATAGTAGTGGGCTATAACTTTACATTCGGACACAAGGCAATCGGAAACATAAGCACCCTTAAGGAATTTGCGGACAAGTACAACTATGATGTGGAGGAAATATATCCTGTCAAGTATAACGGTGTTGCCGTAAGCAGCACGCTTGTGAGAAATCTCCTGCAGGAAGGGAAGATTCACGATGCCAATAACCTTCTGGTAGATATGTACACAATCTTTTCAAGCGAGATAGACATGGATTATAGTAAAAACACGGGTTTTGTAGACAATAAAAGCAGCATAATAGTTCCTGCAGACGGAAGATACTGCGTGATGGCAGGAAGCGAAAAGGCGGTGCTAACCATTGTTTCAAACAAGGTAGGATCCGTGTTTATATTTGACAAGACTGTTGAAAAGAACAAAAATATTGTTTTTTTAGAAAAACTATAAAAGCATATAGAAAATATAAGAATTTCTTTAATGGAACAAAATTTTTGTTTACAAAAATTTTGTATTATGGTAGAATTTATTGTGTTTCCATAGCCTAAGTTTTACGAATCCTCAACGTATTGCTTGGATTATGGTGAAATAAAAAATAGAATCACGGAGGTTAACAAAATGACTAAAGAACAAAAAACACAAATTATCGAGCAGTACAGAATCAACGAGAAGGATACAGGTTCTCCTGAAGTTCAAATCGCACTTTTGACTTTCAGAATCAACAACCTTACAGAGCATTTGAAAGACAACAAGAAAGACCATCACTCAAGAAGAGGTCTTCTGCAAATGGTTGGACAAAGAAGAGGTTTTCTTAACTACTTAAAAGAAAATGATATCGAAAGATACAGAAGCATTGTTGCAAGATTAGGATTAAGAAGATAATGTAGGAGCGGGGGAAATCCCGCTCTCTTGTTTATGCCCTAACCCCATATGTACGAGCATCAGCGAAGTACAGATGGCGGTAGGTCAAACACCGAGTTCCCAATTTATGCGACCGTAGGGAGCAGATAAATCGGTGAACGAAACTGTGCTATGCCGCGCAGTTTATGCGTCATGCAGCAGGTCAAACGCAACCATATTTTGCAGCCAATAAGAAACAAATTATAACAACTGCGTTTATGAACCTGCAAACTACATATAATAGTTACGTGATAAAACTACTAAAGAATTGAAAATAAAAGGAGGTACTAATGGAAGAAAAAGTGTTTAAATACATGCTTGCAGGCAGAGAACTGAAAGTTACTGTCGGAAAAATAGCAGAGCTTGCAAACGGTTCATGCCTGGTTCAGTACGGGGACACTGTTATAATGGCTAATGTGGCAGCATCAAAGGAACCGAGACAAGGCATCGACTTTTTCCCGCTGAGTGTTGATTTCGAGGAAAAATTATACTCCGTAGGAAAAATTCCCGGAGGTTTCATTAAAAGAGAAGGAAGACCCGGTGAAAAGGCCATACTTACATCACGTCTGATAGACAGACCTTTGAGACCTTTGTTTCCAAAGGGATACAGAAATGACGTTTCTGTTACGGTTACAGTGCTGTCAGTTGACCAGGACTGTTCACCTGAAATAGCAGGAATGATCGGTTCGTCAATAGCTTTGTCCATATCAGACATACCGTTTGAAGGACCTACAGGAGCAGTAAATATCGGACTTGTGGACGGAAAGTTTACAGTTAATCCGAACAGCAAGGAAAGAGAAATTACTTCACTTAATTTGACTGTTGCAGGAACAAAAGATGCAATCATGATGGTTGAGGCAGGCGCTAACGAAATAAAAGAAGCTGTGATGCTTGATGCCATAATGTATGCTCATGAAGAAATAAAGAAAATTTGTGACTTTATCAGCGAAATTCAAAGTGAAGTAGGTAAAGAAAAATCTGATTATGTAAAATTTGTAGCCGATGTAAATATCGAGCAGGAAATCAGAGAGTATGCCGCACCTATTATTAACGAGGCTATAATTGTTGAAGATAAGCTTGAAAGACAGGACAGAATCGACAATTTCAAGGCAGCTGCCAAGGAAATCTTCCTGGAAAAGTATCCGGAAAACTCAGCAGACATTGAGGATGCGCTGTACAAGATAATTAAGGAAAAAGTAAGAGAAAACATTCTGGTAAGAGGGATAAGACCTGACAACAGAACGATAGATGAAATAAGAAAAATAACATGCGAAGTAGGTCTTCTTCCAAGAACTCACGGCTCTGCACTGTTCACCAGAGGTCAGACTCAGGTTATGACTGTTGCAACTCTTGGAGTATCCAGTGATGAGCAGACATTGGACGGAATTTCCGAAGAAACTTCAAAGCGTTACATGCATCACTACAACTTCCCGTCATACTCTGTAGGCGAAACTAAGCCGTCAAGAGGTCCCGGACGAAGAGAAATTGGTCACGGCGCACTGGCTGAAAGAGCATTGGAACCTGTTATTCCAAGTGAAGATGTATTTCCGTACACCATAAGACTGGTATCTGAAGTTTTGAGTTCTAACGGTTCAACTTCACAAGCCAGCGTATGCGGAAGCACATTGTCCCTTATGGATGCCGGTGTTCCTATTAAAGCCCCTGTAGCAGGCGTTGCAATGGGACTTATCAAAGAAGGCAATGATATAGCGGTTCTTACTGATATTCAGGGAATGGAAGACTTCCTGGGAGACATGGACTTCAAGGTTGCCGGAACGGCAGAAGGTATTACTGCAATCCAAATGGATATGAAGGTTCATGGAATTGACAAGCAGGTATTGACTCAGGCTCTGGAAAAGGCTCTGGTGGGAAGAATGTTCATTCTTGACAAAATGATGGCATGCATCAGTACTCCTAGAGAAGAAGTAAGCAAGTATGCTCCGAAGATAATAAAGATGATGATTAAACCTGACAAGATTAGAGAAGTTATCGGAACAGGCGGAAAGGTAATCAACAAGATTATCGAAGAAACAGGAGTTAAAATAGACATCGAAGATGACGGTACAGTTCTTATTGCCGCTGAAAATGTTGAAAGTGCATACAAGGCTAAGAAAATCATTGAAGGCATCGTAAAAGAAATCGAAGTCGGCGAGATAATTCTGGGCAAGGTTGTAAGAATTACAACTTTCGGAGCTTTTGTTGAACTTACTGACAACAAGGACGGTCTGCTGCACATTTCGCAGATTTCCGACAAGAGAGTTGCAAAGGTTGAGGACGTATTGAACATCGGAGATGAGATACTGGTTAAGGTTATAGAAATCGACCAGCAGGGAAAAGTAAAACTTTCCAGAAAAGAAGCGCTGAAGGAAACCGAAAATAAATAACAATTAAGATAACAATATCATGGCGCAGGCCATTGATTTTGTTATTTTTTATTTGCAAAAAATTATGAATTCTGACAGCAATCGGGTAAAATACATTTGTTTATTTGCTTGGCTGTAACAAAATGGCAATCAAAATCAAAACTTGTTGTAATTTTTGCTGAAATTTGATAATATACAATTAATAAATTAAAATTGGAAATCATAAATATGCCTCTTTGAAATAAATATTATAAGGGGGATTTTTATGAGATTTTTTTTGAATAACACAGCATTTGTAAGAAGGCTGATAATAGTGGTACTGACAGGCGTAATTGTAATTCTGCTGGCAGCTACAAGATGCAGCTCCTTGAGGAACAGAGGCTTCAGCAACCAGCCCGGAGTTATTCTGGCTTTAAACGAATGAAAAAATTGGAGGAAGTATGATCAGAAAACACACTTTAGATAACGGTGTAAGAATAGTAATGGAAAAAATAGATTATGTGAAGTCTGCATCAATAGGCATATGGGTCAACGTTGGTTCAAACAATGAAAATAATGAAACAAACGGATTGTCTCATTTCATAGAACACATGCTCTTCAAGGGAACGAAGAACAGAAAAGCCAATGAAATTGCTGAGGACATAGACAATCTGGGCGGACAGCTCAACGCATTCACCAGCAAGGAGTGCACATGCTTCTATGTGAAAGTTCTTGACGAAAATATAGAGGAAGCCGTTGACATTTTGTCAGACATGTTCTTTAACTCACTGTTTCAGCAGGAAGAGATAGATAAGGAAATATCCGTTGTAATAGAAGAGATTAAAATGTATGAGGACTCTCCGGAAGACATGGTACACGACAAGCTTACTGAACTCATTTTTGCAGACAGTCCAATGGCTTACAACATACTGGGCACCGAAGAAAACCTGAAGACCTTCACAACAGCTAAGGTTGTTGAATACATGAAGAAAAACTACTCTCCTTACAACACGGTGATTGCAGTTGCCGGCAGTTTTGACGAACAAAGCTTCATCGAGATGATAGAAGAAAGGTTCAAGGACTGGCACAATGAAGACGTAAAGCATAAAGACAAGGAAGCAGAATATAAAAGAAGCGTCCTTGGCATCAACAAGGATTTGGAGCAGCTTCACATGTGCATAGGAAATAAGACCATAGGAAGACACGATCCTGATTATTATCCCCTGCTTGTGCTGAACAACCTGTTCGGCGGAACAATGAGCTCCAGAATATTCCAGGAGGTAAGGGAGAAAAAAGGTCTTGTGTACTCCATATATTCATTTGTTTCCAACTATTCCAACACAGGAATTTTCAGCATTTACGCAGGAATGTCATACAGCCAGGTTGAAGATGCCTTAAGGACTATACTGAAGGAAATGGTAAGCATCAAAAATGGAAACATAACGGAAGAAGAATTCACAAGGGCTAAGCAGCAGATAAAAGGAAACTACATTCTTGGACTGGAAAGCACATCTAGCCGCATGTCATCCATTGGAAGAAGAGAGCTTCTTTACGATGAAATTCAATATCCTGAAGAAATAATCGAAAGCATAAACAGCGTAAAAAAAGAAGATGTGCTCAGACTTGCCAACGACCTGTTCGACATAGACAGTTTAAGCATCACATTTACAGGCAACTTAAGCAAGAACAAAGATATCGAAGAAAAAATCTACAAAGTACTGGGAGAAAAACATGAAGGTTAAAATAGTAAAAAACAATCCATTCAATCTGCCTGCATATGAGACCAAAGGTTCTGCAGGAGTTGACCTGCAGGCATATGTTAAGGAGCCTGTTGTCCTTAAGCCCATGGAAAGAGCTCTTGTGCCCACCGGCCTTTTTATAGAGATTCCTGAAGGCTATGAGGCCCAGGTCAGAGCAAGAAGCGGACTTGCCATAAAACACGGCATAAGCCTTGTAAACGGCATCGGAACCATTGATTCCGACTACAGGGGAGAAATAAAGGTTATTCTCATCAACCTTGGAGACAAGGATTTCGTCATCAATTCAGGTGACAGAATAGCCCAGATGGTATTCATAAAGCACGAACAGGCAGATTTTGAAATAGTGGAAGAATTAAACGAAACGGAAAGAGGAACAGGCGGTTTTGGACACACCGGAGTGTAAATTCAATTAATAATTAAGAGTTAACAGGTAAGAATTATTAGTTTTTGAAATCGGTAATAATTTTGATTTTTAAATCATAATATTATTGACTGCAAATATCAAAACTTATAATTCTTAATTCTTCATTCTTAATTCTTAATTAAATAAGGGGGGGATGGTAGCGTGAAGCTCAGCGAACTTTACAGCAAGGAAATCATCAATATTGACACAGGCGAGAATTTGGGGATATTCGGGGACTGCGACCTTGTTATAGAAGAAAAGACAGGGGAGATAGTAAGCTTCATATCAAGCAGCTCTTCGCATTTCGGATTTTTCAAGGAACCGAAGAGAAAAGAGATTTTGTGGAAAAATATCAAAAAAATCGGCAGCGACATGATAATAATTGAAAACGAATGAAGTAATAAATTAATGGCGCAATGAATAAAATATTGAAATCTTCAAAGAATAATCAGGATGGAACCTGATTATTTTTTTGGAGGATATATGGATAACAACAATGTGAACAACATTATGACATTCAATAACATGGATGGAAAAAGAAGTTACATGATCAATAATAACAACAATTCAAACAACAACCAAAACCAGCCGGTTCAGGATGCAAACAGCCGGACAGTAAACTCCGGCAGCAGCCCTGAGCCTGCAAACCCTTTTTTGTTCAGCGGAAGCAACAACAAGAATGAATCTGATGCGGACCAGCAGCTGGAAAATGTCAAGGAGGTTGGAAGCGTAACAGACATAAATCCCGTAAAGGACATTTGCTTTATCAGCATCATAGGCGAAATAGAGGGACACAATTCGCTTCCTCCTCAAAGTAAGACAACTAAGTATGAACACATAATCCCTATGATAATAGGTGCAGAAATGGATCCTCAGATTAAAGGCGTTCTTCTTCTCATCAACACCATCGGCGGTGACGTGGAGGCAGGCCTGGCCATCTCAGAGCTTATTTCAAGCATTACAAAACCTACCGTATCACTGGTGCTGGGAGGCGGTCACAGCATCGGCACGGCACTGGCTGTTTCTGCAAAAAAATCGTTCATAGCTCCTACGGGAACCATGACCATACATCCAATCCGCACAAACGGCTTTGTAATCGGTGTGCCTCAGACGTTCAGGTATTTTCAGAAGATGCAGGAGCGCATTACAAACTTCATCGTAAACAATTCAAACGTCAACAGGGAAGCTTTTCTCCAGTACATGTATGACACTGACGAAATTGCAAATGATGTTGGAACCGTGCTCACTGCCGATGAGGTTGTGGACATAGGATTGATAGATGAAATAGGAGGGTTCAGCTCGGCAATGAATGCCCTTCGCGAATTTATCGACAAGAACGTGCAGTAGTTCAAAGTCAAATAATCGTTGCGGATACGCGGCGTTGTATGATATAATAAAAACTATGAATAAAACAAAGACTAACGTCTTTGCCTCGGATGTTTTTATTGTATCGTTGTGACGAGCGGTTTAGCAATGCATTTATGATATAATAAAATTTAGAGAAGAACAGGGGGACGTTGTATCAAATGGCAAAGGTACAGACCGAAAACAAGAATAAAACAACTGCAAGGAAAAAAGGTACAAGCACAAAATCATTGAAGAACAGCAATGTGGATATGCTTAAAAAAGAGATTACAGGAATTTTTGTGGTTGCATTTGCAGTATTTCTGATTGTAGTCACGTCAAAGGAAAATCAGACGGGCATAGTGGGCAGAACAATCAATCTGTTCACTCATTCGGCCTTTGGAAAGGGGGCTGAAGTGCTTCCGTTTTTCATACTTGTTATCGGTGTTATGAGACTTTTAAACATCATAATATTCAACGACAGCAATCAAGTTGTGGCAATCCTTGGATTTTTCACATGCTACATAATGTATGCCGCGCTTGGAAATTATGAAATATACAACATGCTGACAGGAACGGCACCATTCAGTGAAATGATGAAGGCTTCCATAGACTCCGGAATTTTAAGTTCAGGCGGAGGAATGGCAGGAAATCTGCTGACATTCATATTTTTAAAACTTGTGGGGAAAAACGGAACATATATTGTGCTTGGAGCACTGATGTTTGCTTTTTTCATTCTGCTTACAAATCAGAGCCTTATAGGAATCTGCAAGCTAGCGGCAGAATACATCAAAAAAATCATGAGGGCTGTGTACCATTTTATATTCACCGAGGTTGGCGAAGACAAGAACAAGGCTTCAAAAAAAGACTCAAAGCAAACGAGACAGGAAGAAACGGAAGAGAACATAAAGATCTACGATTATATGAACGCTCCGTCGGAAAGCAAGAAAGCAGAAATAACTCAGCTTAAAATAGATGACTCAAGGAAAGATATGCCCGTAAAAGAAGAAGTGCAGAAAGCTTTTGCAGCTGATTTGAAGGAACCGGTCATACATGACATTCATGATGTGCAAGCAAAGGAAGAAAAGAAGCAGGCTGAAAAGTTTGAATCCAAGGAAATTACAGACGACATAATAAACATCGCCGGAGTGAAGACAGACAGGTACAAACTGCCTTCAACTGCTCTTCTGGATACTGTGCCGCAGCATGCAAAAGGAGACAAGGAGGACCTTAAGAAGGAAGGCGAAAAGCTCATTGAAACACTGAGCAACTTTAATATACCGTGCAACATACTTCAGATAAATAAGGGACCTACTATAACAAGATATGAAATACAGCCTGCACCGGGCATAAAGGTGAGCCGGGTTACGGGACTTTCCAACGACATAGCTCTGGCTCTGGCTACATCTGAGATAAGAATGGAGGCTCCCATACCGGGCAAATCCGCAATTGGAATAGAAGTTCCCAACAAGAACAAGACAAGCGTGTACTTGAGAAGCCTCATTGAATCCAAGGAATACAAATCAGTACCGTCAAACATTCCTTTTGCTCTTGGAAAGGACATAGCCGGCAAGAGTATCATAGCCAGCATCGACAAGATGCCACACCTTCTCATTGCCGGAGCTACCGGTTCAGGAAAGAGCGTGTGCATCAACTCTCTCATCATGAGCATATTGTTCAGGGCAAAGCCTGATGAGGTTAAACTTATACTTGTTGATCCAAAAGTTGTGGAACTGAGTGTTTACAACGGACTGCCGCACCTTTTGATACCTGTCGTGACAGACCCAAGAAAGGCTGCCAACGCCCTTAACTGGGCTGTGGCCGAGATGACCAACCGCTACAAGGTTTTTGCAGCAAACAGTGTAAGGGACATACACACATACAACGAGAAGATGGTAAGAGAAAGCGGCGAGAAAATGCCGCAGATAGTCATAGTTATAGATGAGCTCGCAGACCTGATGATGGTGGCATCTACAGAAGTTGAAGAATATATCACAAGAATTGCGCAGCTTGCAAGAGCCTGCGGCATACATCTTGTTATAGCCACCCAGAGACCTTCGGTTGACGTTATCACCGGAGTAATCAAGGCCAACATACCTTCCCGAATAGCATTTGCAGTTTCATCCCATATAGACTCAAGAACAATCCTTGACACGGGAGGAGCCGAAAAGCTTCTTGGCAAGGGAGACATGCTCTATCATCCCATGGGGCTTCCCAAGCCGGTACGAATTCAGGGAACTTTCATATCGGACGATGAGATAAAGAGAGTTGTGGACAGCATAAGGGAACAGCAGATAGAGATTAAAACCGGAAGACAGACTGAAATAATAGAAGAAATAGAAAAATCCTCCCAGGGTCAGGATGAAGAAGCTGACGAATTTTTAGAGCAGGCCATAGAAATGGTGGTTGCAGACGGCCAGGCTTCCGCATCATACATTCAACGGAAGTTCAAGGTCGGATATGCAAGAGCCGCAAGGATCATCGATCAGCTTGAGGAAAGAGGCATTGTGGGAGGACACGAAGGAAGCAAGCCCCGAAAGGTGCTCATAACAAAAGAAGAATTAGACGAAATGAAAGGAAATTAACAGTTAATGAAGAAAATTTACATGCATTCGCTGGGATGCTCAAAGAATCTTGTGGATTCCGAAAATATGCTCGGGATTCTTAAAAATAAGGGGTACAAGGTGACGGAATACGCCGATAAGGCAGATTACATCATTATCAACACCTGTTCGTTCATAAACGACGCCCAGCAGGAATCGGTCAATGCCATAATTTATGCAGCAGACGTAAAGAACAACGCAAACAAAAATGCCAAGATAGTTGTGACAGGCTGCCTGTCACAAAGATTCGGTGAAGAACTGGCCAAGGAAATTCCTGAGGTTGATGTTATCATAGGAACAAGCGGATTTGAAAAAATCGACCAGTATATAGATGAATACGAAAAGAGCAAATCTCTTGTGGTGGACACAAAGATTCAGCTTGACATAGACAAGGATCTTCCCAGAAACCCGCTGACAGCCAAGTGGTATGCCTATCTCAAGATTGCGGAAGGCTGCTCCAACAACTGCACATACTGCGTTATTCCGCAGCTTCGCGGGCCTTACAAAAGCAGAAAGATAGAAAGCATCGTGGAGGAGGCAAGGTCGCTGGCCAAAAACGGTGCCAAAGAAATTATAATCATCGCACAGGACACAAGCAAGTACGGTTTGGACAATTACGGCGAAAGAAAGCTGCATGAGGTGATAAGAAGAGTTTCTGAAATAGAAGACGTTCAGTGGATAAGAGTTCACTACCTATATCCTGAAGACATCTATGACGAACTCATAAATGAATTCAAGACAAACACCAAGCTGCTGAAGTACTTCGATATTCCCATGCAGCATATAAACGACCGCATACTCAAAAGGATGAACAGAAACACAAGCAGCAAACAGATAAAGGATTTGATTACAAAAATAAGAAGCGAAGTTGAAGGCGCTGTTATAAGGACTTCACTCATAACGGGCTTTCCAGGAGAAACGGATGAGGAACATGAAGAGCTTAAAAGTTTCCTTCAGGAATACAGGCTTGACAGGGTTGGTATATTCAAGTACTCAAGGGAAGAAAACACCCCTGCATACAGACTGCCTGACCAGATTTCTGAAGAGGTCATGGAAGAAAGGCACAATGAGCTTATGGAACTTCAGCTTGGAATATCCTACGAGAACAGCCTTTCAAAAATAGGAAAAACATATGATGTCATTATCGAGGAGAAAGATGTGGAGAACATTTATGTAGGCAGAACCTATATGGATTCCATCGAAATTGACGGCTGCGTATATGTTTCTTCAGACAGGAAACTTACCATCGGCAATATTTACAAAGTTAAAATAAATGATGCATTAGAATATGATTTGATAGGAGATGTACATGATGGATTGGTTTAAAAAATTGAATTTGCCGAACAAGCTGACAGTAATAAGGATTCTTGCAATACCCGTATTTCTGCTGTTCCTTTATGTAAGCAGAGGAATATTCCGTTTCCTACCTCTTCTTATTTTCATAGCAGCTGCAGTGACCGATGCGGTAGACGGATACATAGCAAGAAGAGACAATCTCATTACGGATTTCGGCAAGTTCATGGATCCTCTTGCTGATAAGCTTTTGACTGCTTCAGCCTTTATTGCGTTTGTGGAAATAGGATACATGAGTGCATTGGTGGTTGTAATCATTATTTCCAGAGAGTTTTTGGTTTCCGGTTTCAGGACGCTTGCCGCCTCCAAGGGTGTGAAGATAGCTGCGAATCCCTGGGGCAAGATAAAGACTGTGTTCCAGATGATTCTGATAATAGTCATATTAATGAACTACACAGGATATTTTACGTTTACCACTCTGTGGATATCACCGCTGGCAGCAATAGTTGTTCTTTTAACCATTACATCGGGAGCAACTTATGTTTATGAAAACATGGGAGTAATCAAGTAGAAAATTTGTTCGATTATTTTCAGATTTATATTGACAATGGATGCTGTTTTTTGTATAATACAATAGAACAAATGTTCTGAGAAGGAGTCGTGAGATGGAAAAAGATAAGGCCCTTGAGCTGGCAATTGCTCAAATAGAAAAGCAATTTGGCAAAGGCTCTATTATGAAGCTGGGTGAAAACGCAAAGCTCAACATAGAAGCCATACCAACAGGAGCGCTGCCTCTTGATATAGCAACAGGCATCGGTGGTGTTCCAAAAGGAAGAATAATCGAAATATTCGGACCCGAATCATCAGGTAAGACTACGGTTGCATTACATATAGTGGCTGAAGCACAAAAAAGAGGAGGCATCGCAGCATTTATAGATGCCGAACACGCTCTGGACCCGGGATATGCAAAAAAATTGGGAGTATCAATCGAAGACCTTATAATTTCCCAGCCTGATACCGGCGAGCAGGGATTGGAAATAGCTGAAGCTCTGGTAAGAAGCGGAGCTGTGGATGTAATTGTGGTTGACTCCGTTGCCGCGTTGGTTCCAAAGGCAGAAATAGACGGCGAAATGGGAGATGCCCATGTGGGCCTTCAGGCAAGACTCATGTCACAGGCTTTAAGAAAGCTGGCCGGTGCAATAAACAAGTCAAACACCGTTGCAATCTTTATAAACCAGCTGCGTGAAAAAGTGGGAATAATGTTCGGAAACCCTGAAGTTACTACCGGCGGAAGGGCTCTTAAGTTCTACGCTTCCATGAGGCTTGACGTAAGAAGAATCGAATCCCTTAAAAAGGGCGATGATGTATACGGAAACAGGACAAGGGTTAAGATCGTAAAGAACAAGGTTGCTCCTCCGTTCAAACAGGCAGAATTTGACATCATATACGGCAAGGGAATATCAAAGGAAGGCTGCATACTGGACATGGCAGTTGAAGCAGATGTAGTCAACAAATCAGGTGCCTGGTATTCATACGAAGGAAACAGGATTGGCCAGGGTAGAGAAAATTCAAAAGAGTTCCTGGCAGCCAACCCTGAACTGATGAACCAAATTGAAAACAAGGTAAGAGAAAAGTTTGAGCTGGGAGACATCGTGCTGAACTCAGGCGATGATAACGATAAAAATTCAAATGATTTAGACAATTAATATGCAGGCACTTAAACTCCCGGGCAATGAACCGGGATTTAAGCGCCTTTTATTATGCAAATATACATGCAGCCTATTATTAATCATAATTATTACCAAAACAGATTACCGAAATAAAATTACGTAAACTTAGATTAAATTGCAAAAACGTATGAATTACTTAAAAAATGCAAACTTAAACATTATGTCTTGACATTAAGCGTAAAAAATTATAAAATATATTATATTCAAGTATAAAGAAATAACTTTTACTATTTAAATATATCTTAGAAGATAAACATTTTCTGAGACTATGCAAAAATTTATGCAGAAAATGTATATATTTCGCAGCTTGAAAATTTAATATTGGGAGGTGCTGAATTTTGGAAATGGTTTTTATCGGTATTATCTGCGCAGTTGTAGGTATAATTGTAGGAATTATAGTTCGTAAAAATATATCTGAAAGCAAAATAGGTAGTGCTGAAGAAGAAGCTAAAAGAATAGTTGATGAAGCAACAAAAGAAGCTGAAACAAAGAAAAAAGAAATTCTTGTTGAAGCAAAAGATGAAGCTCACAAAATGAGAAATGAATATGAAAGAGAAAACAAGGAACGAAGAAACGAATTACAAAGATCTGAAAAGAGATTGATCAAAAAGGAAGAAATGCTCGACTCCAAGAGTATGCTTGTTGAAAAGAAAGAGGATACGCTTCAGAAAAAGCTTAAGGAAATCGAAACAAAGCAAAACAAACTAGAAGCAATTCATGAAAAGCAGGTTGAAGAACTTGAAAGAATTTCCGGACTTTCAACAGATGAAGCAAAAAATATGTTGATTGACAACATAAAGAGAGAAGCTGAACAGGAAGCTTCGATTGCCGTAAAAGAAATTGAGAGGGAAGCAAAAGACACTGCAGAAAGAAAAGCACGTGAAATCATTACATATGCTATTCAGAAATGTTCTGCGGACCATGTAGCGGAAACAACTGTATCGGTTGTTGACCTGCCTAACGATGAAATGAAGGGCAGGATAATAGGAAGAGAAGGTAGAAATATCAGAGCTCTTGAGCAGCTTACCGGTATAGATATAATAATAGATGACACGCCAGAAGCGGTAGTAATTTCTGGATTTGATCCTATTAGAAGAGAAGTAGCCAGACTTGCCCTTGAAAAACTCATTGCAGACGGACGAATCCACCCTGCAAGAATTGAAGAGATGGTTGAGAAGGCTAAAAAAGAAGTTGAACAACAAATCAAGGACGAAGGTGAACAGGCAACGCTGGATACCGGAGTTCACGGACTTCACCCGGAACTTGTGAGACTGCTTGGAAGACTTAAATTCAGAACAAGTTACGGTCAAAATGTTTTGAAGCATTCTATAGAAGTATCGTACCTGGCCGGTATAATGGCAGCCGAGCTTGGAGCTGATGTTAAATTAGCCAAGAGAGCAGGTTTGCTGCATGACATAGGCAAGGCAGTGGATCATGAAATAGAAGGCCCTCACGTTACCATAGGCGAAGAGCTTGCCAGAAAGTACAAGGAAAGCAAAGCCGTAATTCATGGAATTGCTGCACACCACGGAGATGTTGAACCTCAGACTGTGGAAGCTGTGTTGGTTCAGGCAGCCGATGCGATATCAGCAGCAAGACCGGGAGCAAGAAGGGAAACTCTCGAAACATACATTAAGAGACTGGAAAAATTAGAAGAAATTTCAAATTCATTCGAAGGCGTTGAGAAATCTTTTGCAATTCAGGCAGGAAGAGAAATACGTATTGTGGTTAAACCGGAAGTTACAACCGATTCAAGCATAATTCTTATAGCAAAGGATATAGTTAAAAAGATTGAAGAGGAAATGGAATATCCAGGACAAATTAAAGTAAATGTTATTAGGGAAACAAGAGCTACTGAATATGCTAAATAAAAAATGAAATCATGGAAGTAAACAAATTATTGTTTACTTCTTTTTAATTTAGTTATAAAATAAATTTATAAAAGCAATTAAAAATTAAGATAGTATAATTAAGAATGAAGAGTGAAGAGTTAAGAATTAAAAGCTGATTCAGGCATAGCCTGAATCTTCAATTAATTCTTAATTCTTAATTCTTAACTCTTAATTTAATTTCAGTAAGGAAAGGGTATGAAATGTCAAGAGATACATATGAAAATCCGTTAATAACGCGTTATGCCAGCAAGGAAATGGGCTACATATTTTCAGACGAAAGCAGGTTTTCCACATGGAGAAAGCTGTGGGTTGCACTTGCCGAAGGTGAAAAGGAGCTTGGCTTAAACATCACAGATGAACAAATAGAAGAAATGAAAGCTAACATCTACAACATCGATTACGACCTTGCAGCAAAAAAAGAAAAAGAATTCAGACATGATGTAATGGCTCACGTTCACACTTTTGGAACCGCATGTCCAAAGGCTATGCCCATAATCCATCTGGGAGCCACAAGCATGTATGTTGTGGACAACACCGATGCAATACTCATGAGAGACGCACTTCTTTTAATCAGAAAGAAACTAATAAACCTTTTGGCAGTGCTGTCTGATTTCTGCATGAAGTACAGGGATATGCCAGCTCTTGGATACACTCACTACCAGCCGGCTCAGCTTACAACCGTGGGCAAGAGGGCAAGCCTGTGGCTGCAGGATCTGTACCTGGATTACGAAGAAATAAACCATGTCATAGAAATGGTTAAATTAAGAGGTGTAAAGGGAACAACCGGAACACAGGCAAGCTTCATGAGTCTCTTTGACAATGATTCTGAAAAGGTGAAGAAACTTGAAGAGCTTGTGGTCGCCAAAATGGGTTTTAAGGAAGCATTCAAGCTGACAGGCCAGACATACACAAGGAAGGTGGATTTTTACGTATTGGCCGCTTTAAGCGGAATAGCACAAAGTCTGCACAAGGCAACCAACGACATAAGAATTCTGCAAAGCCAGAAGGAGATAGAAGAGCCCTTCGAAAAGAACCAGATAGGGTCCTCAGCAATGGCGTACAAGAGAAACCCCATGAGGAGCGAAAGAATAGCTTCACTTGCAAGGTTCATCATGTCAAACGAAGCAAACATGGCGAACACTACTGCCACTCAGTGGCTTGAAAGAACGCTGGACGATTCGGCAATCAAGCGTCTGAGCATACCTCAGGGTTTCCTGGCTGCCGATGCAATCCTTGGAATAGCCATAAATGTTTTCAACGGAATGGTTGTAAATGACAAGGTAATAGAAAAACACATTCTTGAAGAACTTCCGTTCATGGCAACCGAAAATATAATCATGGAAGCTGTAAAACGTGGCGGAAACAGGCAGGAGCTTCATGAGGAAATAAGAGTATTGTCCATGCAGGCAGCAGAGCAGGTTAAAAAATTCGGAAAACAAAATGACCTCATAGAAAGAATGTACAACAGTAAGATCATAAATATGACCAGGGAAGAAATAGATGAAACAATAAATCCTTCCAATTATATAGGAAGGGCACCGCAGCAGGTGGAAGAATTCTACAATGAAACTATCAAACCCATATTGGACAAAAATAAAGAAATGCTTGGTGTGAATGTGGAACTGAACGTTTAGTAATTTGTTGAAAATTTACATTGCTGATTTTGGAGGCTAAGATGAATACTGAATCAATTAAGAATGAAGCAGCAAAGAAGCTCTACAACGCCCTTGCCGAAAGAGAGCCCATAGATGCCATAAGCAGCACATATGCAGGTCTTACAGTTGAGGATGCCTATGAAATCCAACTAATAAATGTAAAAAGGTATATTGGTGAAGGAGAAATCATATCCGGCAGGAAAATCGGGCTTACATCAAAGCCCATGCAGGAGCTTCTCGGAATAAGCGAACCTGATTACGGCCATTTGTACCAGAGCATGAACAAAAAAGACGGCATAGTGTTCATGAAGGATGTAATTGCTCCGAAAGCTGAAGGTGAAATTGCCTTTGTGCTGAAGGAAGACCTTGAGGGACCGAATGTTACCGTGGAGGATGTGTACAGAGCTACGGATTATGTCATGGCTTCCATTGAAATAGTAGACAGCCGTATACAGGATTGGAAGATAAAACTTGTGGATACCGTTGCCGACAACGGTTCAAGCTCCTGTTACGTTCTTTCTGACAAGAAGGTTAAACTTGATGATTTGTCGCTGATTGACATTGAAATGACCGTATACAAAAACGGCGAAAAAATCGATTCTGGCAAAGGTTCCGATGTTCTTGGAAATCCTGCCGTCAGCGTGGCCTGGCTTGCAAACAAACTCTTCGATTACGGCATAACACTTAAAAAAGGTGAATTAATACTTTCAGGAGCAATAACCGCAGCTCCAAAGGCATCTGAAAATGATGTGTTTGAATTTGAATTCAGCCAATTGGGAAGTGTTAAGGTGACATTTAAATAAATCATCCGGGCAATGACTTTCTGAGTTGTTGCCCTTTTTTAAAAGGAGAGGGAAATGAAAGTTGCAGTTGTTTACGGAACTGAGCACAAAGGAAGCACTTATAACATCGTCCAGCTGTTTTTAAAGAAACTTGAAAATGAGGTTTCGGAGGTGAGCGAGTTTTTTCTTCCAAGGGACATGTCGCATTTCTGCAGGGGATGCGCGCAATGTTTCATGAAAAGTGAAAATTCGTGTCCTGATTACGAGCAGGTCAGCAAGATCAGAGAAGGCATGGAAAAGGCAGATCTTCTTATTTTTACAAGCCCTGTCTATGCATATCATGCATCGGGACAGATGAAGACGCTGCTTGATCATTTTGCGTATCAGTGGATGGTTCACAGGCCAAATAAAACAATGTTTAAAAAAATCGGACTGGTCATAACCACTGCTGCAGGAGCAGGCATGAGAAAAACTCACACAGACATTATTGACAGCCTTTCTTACTGGGGAGTGGGAAAAATCTTCAGGCTGGGAAGAGGTGTCGCTTCAATTAACTGGGATGGTGTGAAGAAAGAAAACAAGGAAAAAATCGAAAGGGAAGTAGACAGAATGAGTTCAAAAATCATCAGCGCATCTAAAAATGTCACGCCAGGTCCCAAGGTTAGAATTTTGTTTTATTTAATGAGGTTTGCACAGAGAAAGGGCGGGTTCAACCCGGCAGACAACAATTATTGGAAAGAGCAGGGATGGCTTGAGGGAGTCAGACCATGGTGAAAAATAACTGACAACAAGGAGGAAACATGAACTACAATCCATCGGAATACAAGTACGGTTCAAGAAGAAATGTGGTGTACGGGCATAAGGGAATGGTTGCCACATCGCAGCCCCTAGCAGCCCAGGCAGGGCTTGAGATACTGAAGAAGGGCGGTAACGCGGTTGATGCGGCTATAGCCACTGCAGCCTGCCTGACGGTTGTTGAACCAACGTCCAACGGCATAGGAAGTGATGCCTTTGCTTTGGTTTGGTTCAAGGATAAGCTGCACGGTCTCAATTCAAGCGGTTATTCACCCTACGGCATATCAATTGAAAAACTGAAGGAAAGAGGCTGTACCGAAATCCCGAAATACGGAGTAATACCGGTGAATGTGCCCGGAGCACCTGCTGCATGGGCGGAGCTGTCAAAAAAGTTTGGGAGACTTTCCCTGGAAGAGGTGTTAAAACCGGCCATAGGTTATGCAAGAAACGGTTTTGCTGTTTCAGTGACTGTTAAAAATGCCTGGGACAGAGCCTGCGATATATACAGCCGTGAAAAGGGAGAAGAGTTCAAACACTGGTTTGAAACGTTTACGAAAAACGGCAGGACACCGGGATACGGGGAATTGTTCAAGCTTCCCCATCATGCTGATACCCTGGAATCCATCGGAAGAACAAATGCAGAGTCTTTTTACAGAGGGGCCATTGCAGATAAAATAGGCTATTTCTTTGAAAAATACAACGGATTTTTATCGGCGAAAGATCTCAACGACTACAAACCGCAGTGGGTCCAACCCATCAGCGTAAACTACAGGGGATACGATGTGTGGGAAATTCCTCCAAACGGCCACGGGCTCGTGGCATTGATGGCTCTTAATATACTAAAAGGATATCAGTTTGAAGGAAAAGACAAAAGTGAAACATTCCACAGGCAGATTGAGGCCATGAAACTTGCCTTTGCAGATGGACAGAAATACATCACAGACACAAACCACATGACCAGAGATGTATCGCTGTTCCTGTCTGACAGTTATGCAGAAAAGAGGAGAAACCTGATACATGAAAGTGCCCTTATGCCACAGGCAGGAGACCCGGCCTGCGGTGGAACTGTGTATCTATGCACGGCAGACGGAGACGGCAACATGGTATCCTACATACAAAGCAACTACATGGGCTTTGGATCAGGCATTGTCGTGCCTGAAACCGGTATAGCCCTTAACAACAGGGGACATAATTTTAGTTATGACAACCAGCATGACAACTGCCTGGCTCCACACAAGAAACCTTACCACACAATAATACCCGGATTCCTAACGCACGGCAACAAAGCGGTGGGGCCTTTCGGGGTTATGGGCGGCTTCATGCAGCCGCAGGGCCATGTGCAGGTTGTAATGAACCTTGTGGACTTCCACATGAATCCTCAGGAAGCACTGGATGCTCCGAGGTGGCAGTGGATATATGGCAAGGACGTGGAAATTGAGCATGATGTGCCTGTGCATATAGTAAAGGACCTCATAAAGAGAGGACATGAAATAAAGCTACAGCCGGATGAAACATCCTTTGGAAGAGGGCAGGTTATAGTAAGAACAGAGGAAGGTACATTGTGCGGTGGCACAGAAAAACGTGCCGACGGCCACATTGCAGGCTGGTAGAATCGTACTTCACACATAATATGTAAATAAAAATATAAACAAAAAATATCTGCTTAAGAGCAGGTATTTTTTATGAAGACATATAGATTTTTTTAGTTTATGGAACAAATATGCTTTACATTCGTCTATTGAAACATACATGATATTTAACTTAGTTAGAATATCACAATATATTTTATTTGGGGGAAGGGAAGGTAAGGTATGGATTTTGTAACATTGATTTTCGCAATAGCAGCATTTGTTTTTCTTATGCTCTTAATTTTTCTTTTTTGGAGAAAAGTTCCGGCAGATAAGGCAATGGTTATTACCGGTTTAAAGAAGAGGGTTCTGTCGGGGCGAGGCGGGTTTATGATTCCGTTTTTAGAAACGTCATGCATCATATCGTTGGAAAATATGTCAATGACAACAGATGTTAATGAAGCTCCTTCAAAGCAGGGCATTTTTGTTAATATTGTAGGTACGGCAGTAATTAAGGTAAGAAATGATTCTCAAAGTATTTTTTCAGCTGTGGAGCAATTTTGCAGCGGTGGAGCTAAGAATTCAGTAGGAACCATAAAAAGTATTGTTGAACAAATTCTCGAAGGTAAGCTAAGAGGAATTATATCAACACTTACTGTAGAGCAAATCAATGAAGACAGAGCATCTTTTGAGCAAAGGATAGAGGCTGATATAAGAGCTGAATTAGAATCAATGGGATTGATGCTGGTATCCTATACAATTTTAAAAATAAGCACTCAGGGAGGATATCTTGAAAATCGCGCAATTCCTCAAATAGCTCAGGCAAAGTCAGATGCTGATATTGCAACTGCTGAAAGAAAAAGAGATACGGAAATCAAGACAGCTGATGCCGTGAGAATCGGGCAAAAGGCTCAATTGGAAGCAGACACGGCAATTGCAGAGTCTGAAAGAGACAAATCCATTAAGGTTGAAAGCTATAGAGCGGAACAGGATAGAGCTAAGGCAGATGCTGATATTGCATATAAGTTGAAATCAATTGAAAATGAAAGACAAATAGCAGAACAACAGGCAGAACTGGCCAGAAAAAATGCCATAGTAGTGGAAGAAAGACTAGTGGCTGAAGTAAAAAAACCTGCAGATGCCAAAAAATATGAAGCTGAAGTAAAAGCAGAAGCTGATAAGATTATTACCATAAAGAATGCACAGGCAGAGGCAGAAGCCATTAAAATAAAGGCAGAAGCGGAAGCGGAGGCCATAATAGCAAAAGGAAAAGCAGAAGCCGAAGCAATAAAGGCAAAAGGTCTGGCTGATGCAGAAGCAAAAAGTAAGTTAGCTGAAGCTATGTCTAAATACGAGGAAGCAGCAATTGTGGAGTTAATGATTTCAAGAATGCCTGAAATTATGAAGGAAGTTGCAAGACCAATGGAACAGGTTGAAAAGATTACTATCATAGATAATGGCGGAACTCAGGGAGCATCCAAGGTTTCAAAGATGGTAACAGATGTTACGGCTAACGGGTTCCAGGTATTAAAAGATGTTACAGGTTTAGATGTTGTAGAATTAATTAACAAAGTAGTAAATAAGGAAGACAAAAGCAAAACACTTCAAGCAGAAACAATTGAAGATAAGGTTGAAAAAGAAAACGCATCAAAGATTATAAACGCTTCAGAAATCTATAATGAAGAATAGTGATCTACGACAAAGGAACTCCCTTCAATGATTATGAAGGGAGTTCTCATGCAAGATAAAAATGGAACCGTACTCAAAGAAAATCAGCCGGTTATTAAATCAATTAAAGTAATAAAATAATAAACTTTTTATCTCATCTAATACAGATGGGATTTTTTTTAGAGTTCTCTGCTTAATGGCATAGACTGCTATGGAACAAAATACCATATCAGGTCGTCATATATAATATTTCTAAATTTGAAAATTACAATGCAAAACATCAAATTATTATAAAGGTGGTTTATATGAAAAGGAAAAATATTTTTGTGCTCTGCATTTTTATGACGGCAGTATTTATGGTTTTTTTAAATAAAATCAAAAATAACGAAAAAGGTATTCCTGATAAAACAGGCTCATGGGCTCAAATTAATCAAAATGTGCAAAGAAGCAGTGACTGGCAGCAATTTGTAAAAGACAGTCAATTTCAGCTGGGTGAAAGAAGGGTGAAAGGAAGCTGGAATACGCCAAACGGTAAAGAAGATTACTATGAAATTAAGTTTGGCACATATCCAAGCCTTGACGGCTCAACAGTTGCAATACCAATGGCAGTTGAATTTTCAAGGCAGCACCTTGGTTTTTCAGATGAGGATGCCAATGATTTTGCTTCATTTTCAACAACCCATTATGCATATGAAAATTTAATATTAAGAAAACCTAACACCCTGGGTATGATCAGAACCTCCAATACTTTTTTGGATGAATATCACCCTGTTGATCTAATCATTGTTACAGAACCTTCAGATGAAGAAATTAATTTAGCTAAAGAAAAAGATGTTGAAATGATAATAGAACCTGTTTGCTATGATGCATTTGTTTTCATAACACATAAGAACAATACTGTTGATAATCTCACTATTGAACAAATACAAAAGATATATTCAGGAGAAATTACAAATTGGAAAGAGGTTGGGGGAAATAATCAAGAAATCAAGGCGTATCAAAGAGAACAAAATTCAGGCAGCCAAACTGCTATGGAAAATTTAGTAATGAAAGGTCTACCTATGCTTCCGCCAAATATAATTAAGATTGCAGCAGGAATGGGAATGCTTGTTGATGTCGTCGGAGAATATGAGAACAGTCAGGCAAGCATAGGCTATACATATAAATATTACATAGATACTCTATATAAGAATGAGAACATTAAAGTGCTTAAGGTGAATGGTGTCTCACCTGAAAATGAAAATTTGAAAAACAAAACGTATCCGTTCACTACTAATTATTATGGGGTCGTTCGCAGGGAAGATGAAGAAAATACTGCAGGCAGGTTTTTAAAATGGATGCTTTCGCCGGAAGGACAAAAATGCATTGAACAGGCAGGTTATATACCATTAAATTAAAATTAGGTTAAAAGAAGATATTATCGAAATGTCAAAAAGAGTAAACAGCATATACTGTTCATGTTGAAAAATTCGATGATTATCAAAAGGTATATGAAGAATTCACTTTTGTTTATGAAAAAGAAGGGGAAAGATGGGTATTTACTGAATTTCCTACCTGGTGGTGATACTGTAAACGCAGTTGTATGTCAAGTAAGAAACAGTATGCAACTTTAAACAAGCATTAAAAAGAAATAATCCTCCTTAGTATTGTTACTAGGAGGATTTTATGTTAGGATTAGTTAAGGATGAACATAGGAGAGAGTAAATGGATTTTTTTAAGAAATTACAACTAATAGATAAAAGTAAGGAAAATATTGTCATAACAGTAGTATCTGGAAAAAATATTAATTCAAAGTTACTTTTGTCAAACGGGGAAACAATATATACAAACAATGAAATGTTAAATTGGGATGAGATTATAAAAGCTGTACCTCACAATAATAAAAGCAGGCTGATTATTGTGGGTAATGATAAAGTTTATATTGAATTTTTAAGGCAGAGCTACAACGTGGTTGTATGCGGAGCAGGACATGTTTCAATTCCTGTAATCAGAATGTGCAAGCTTCTTGATTTGCCGGTAACGGTAATTGATGACAGAATAACTTTTGCCGACAATGCACTTAATGCGGGAGCTGACAGAGTAATCTGCGAACCTTTTGATAAGGCACTGGAAGAGATCAGATCTGACAACGGCACTTTTTTCGTCATAGTTACAAGAGGGCATCGATATGATCAGATTTGTCTGCAGAAAATAATCCATAAAGAAAATGCTTATGTCGGGATGATTGGAAGCAGATTGCGTGTTGCAAAGGTTCTGGACTATTTAGAAGAACAAGGCATAGACAGAGAAAAATTAAACAAGGTATATACACCCATCGGGTTAAAGATCGGAGCCGAAACTCCTGCGGAAATTGCAGTATCAATTATGGCTCAAATAGTAGAGGTCAAGAATAAGAAAATCGGAAGCAGCACTTACAGCGATGAATTGATGGAATGCATTTTAGGTGAAAAATACAAGGGCATACCTAAAGCAATGGTAACCATCGTTTCAAGAAAGGGATCTGCCCCCAGAGAAGTTGGTACTAAAATGGCAGTACTGAAGGATGGCACTATGGTCGGCACCATTGGCGGAGGGTGCGTTGAAGCAGATTTAAGGCATCATGCTCTTCTGTGCATGGATAACAATGAAAGTAAACTGGTACAATCTGATATGACCGGCATGGATTCGGAGGAAGAAGGCATGGTTTGCGGAGGAGTATTAGACTTGTTTATTGAACCGCTGGTGAATTCCGAAGCAGGGATGAAAATAAAAGTCGTATCCATGAAGTGCAGAGCGAAAGAACGGTAGATAATATGAAGCTGATCATGTACTTACCCAACTGCGGTTTTTGAAAAAGCTATTAATACTTGCAGTCTCCCGATGCAAATAATGAGATCGGTCCCGCTCTGATATCAGCACAGCGACAATGGTAAAATTTAGAAAGTGATAATACGAGTCATCAAATAGTTTAGGATTTTTTAATTTGAAAATTGATTGGAACACTAATTGTGAAAATATTCATCAGGAAATAGAGAGGATTTGACAAAAATCTTCTCTAAAAAGGCCGTTTATTATGTCGCAAAATAGATATTTTGCGACATAATATATTAACAAAATGGAGGTAGTGGCTAATAATGTTGAAATTACAACGCATTTCAATGATGATATTTTTAGGTCTCTCTCGTTAATTTTCAGCTGTTTTGTGCAGCTATATGTGAATTGTTAATAACTTCTGTAATTTTTTTCTGTTCAATTTTTTATGACGAATATTTCTGATGCCGAATTTAATGTCCGGCTTATATAGCTGTTTTAATTTTAATTCTTTGTCGAACATATGTCCATGCTTGCTGATGGATTTCAGTGCCGAAAAATGAGGCTTCAAAATGCGTTTAAACGAACGATTTTTATGCTCCTAAGTATTTATATACCTTTAGGATTTTTGTTTGCTTCAAAAAATCTGATGTCCAGTCACATTTTGCTTTTAGCGGCCCATTAAAAAATGGGGCTTCAAAATGCGTTTAAACGAAAGATATTTGTACCTGTCGACTGTTTATACCTTTAAACAGTTTCGGTAGCATCTTTTTTGGTTTTAACTGGATGTTCGGCAACATCATCAGGAGATTTACAAAACATTTGATTTTAAGGATGATTTTGTTTATAATAAAATCATAGAATTATTTTGCGACATTTTTGAAAGGAGACATTATGTACATAAATTATAACGACCTGTGCCCTGCTCCCATGAGCAATTTTCTTGAATATCTTTTATCCATCAGGGGCAAGTCGGAAAAAACGGTTAACGAATACTTCCTGGACCTTCGTACATTTTACAGATTTCTGGTCATGCGATTCAGGCTCAGCGACAAGACCGACGTCTTTGAAGATATTGATATCTCCCTGGTAGACATTGACACCCTGAAAAAAATCAAAATCATGGACCTTCACTCCTTCATCGCCTTCATAGACAGGGAAAGAAACAATTCCAACAGGACAAAGGCAAGAAAAATAGCATGCCTGCGTTCTTTTTTCAAGTATCTGAACTCCATTGTGAAGCTCATGCCTGAAAATCCGGCCATAGACCTTGAAACTCCCAAGCGAAACAGCCGTCTGCCAGTGGCTTTGACATTGGATGAATCCAGGAACCTTCTTGCATCCATCGGCGGATCCAATGAAAAGCGCGATTATGCAATCATTACTCTTTTTTTAAACTGCGGACTGCGTTTATCTGAGCTAATAAGCATCAATATTGACAAAATCAAGGGAGATACTCTAACGGTTGTTGGAAAGGGCAACAAGGAAAGGACAATTTATCTCAATGATGTTTGTGTTCAAGCAATTGAAGATTATCTGGAGGTCAGGCCTGATCCTAAGCCTGGGCACGAAAAGGCACTTTTCATCAGCAACAGAAAAAGCCGGTTTTCGCAAAAAGGCGTCCAGCACATGGTTGACAAGTACCTGGCGGAAGCAAATCTTTCAGGCAAGCACTACTCTCCCCACAAACTCCGTCACACAGCTGCAACGCTCATGTATCAGTACGGTCATGTGGATATTCGTACCCTGCAGGAACTTCTTGGCCATGAAAGTGTTTCAACCACACAAATTTACACTCATATAAATAAAGAACAGCTTCGGGATGCAGTTAAATTAAACCCGTTAAATATGGAAGAATCTTAAACTTAAAAGGACTGTTGCATCAAGTGATTCATGTCATGCAACAGTCCCTTTATTACTGCCTTTCTTTTCTCGCTTTCTGCAGTTTTTTAAGTGCTTTTTTTGAACCTCTTGCAATATCCTTTTCTAACTTTCTTTCTGCAAAGCTTGTAAATAAAGAATTCAAATCATAATCTTCCGGGTACAGCTCTGAAGCTTTACATTCCAATTTGATCTGTTTTACATTCACTTCAATGAACTTGTTATCATATAAGACTGTTGCATTGTTGAATTCGTTTTTTGGTTTATAAATCAAGCCGCTTTTTTTGTATTCTGTCAAATAGACTTTATCACCGATTTGGTAATTGTAATTTTCAAATGGAACATTTTCTGTAATCTCTTGTTCGATTCTGATTTTGTTTTTATTTACAAAATTATAGTTGTAATCTTTGTTTTTAATATAATGCTCAGCTCTTTGCACTACATTTTCATCAATACCCATTTTTTTAGAAATCCACAATGCATTGCTCTTTCCTGATTCGCCGATTGACAATCTGTACAATGGTTCTAGGGTATCGCTGTTAAAAAGCATTGCTGCATTTTCAAAGTCGCTGTGTCTTGATGAAAAGTTTTTAATTTCGCCGTAATGTGTTGTTGCAACGGTTATGGCACCTCTATGATATACCTCTTCCAATATGGAAATAGCTAAAGCAGCACCTTCGTTTGGTTCGGTTCCGCTTCCTATTTCATCAAAAAGTAAAAGAGTTGATTTATTTGTTTCCTTTATGATTTCAGCAATATTCTTTATGTGAGAAGAAAATGTGCTCAACGCATTTTCTATGCTCTGATCATCACCTATATCTGCAAAAATGTTACTGAATACTGAAATTACACTTCCTTTTTCACATGGCACATGAAACCCTGATTGCACGGCTAATGTCAATAGTCCCACAGCCTTTAACACAACAGTCTTGCCGCCGGCATTAGGCCCTGTGATAACAAGTGTTCTGTAATCCTTTCCAACTGAAAAGTTCAAGGGTACAACCTTTCCTTTCAGCAATGGATGTCGACCGTTTATTATGTTTATATAGCCGTGATCATTGATGTCCGGCGAAATGCCTCCAATTGATATACTATATTTTGCCTTGGCCAAAATCATGTCATATAAACCTATGACTTCTACATTCGTTTTTAAATCGCTTATATACTCGCGCACCAGGCCTGTTAAATAACATAAAATCTGATATTCTTCATTTGACTCTTCTGCTCTTAGCTGCATTAGTTCTGCTGTCAGTTTGCTCACCATGGATGGTTCAATAAAAACAGTTGAACCTGTAGAAGAAGTGTCTACTAAGGTTCCATCAACCTGATTTTTGTAGGATGACTTAATTGGTATGGTAAATCTTCCGTTTCTTTTTGTCACAAAGAAATCCTGTATTAAAATTTTGTTGTTTGCTGATTTTAAAAATCCATCCAGTTTTTCTTCAATTTTAATTTCTGCGTTTTCAATGAGCCTTCTGATCCTTTTAAGCTCCTTTGTTGCATTGGAGTCAATAACATTATTGTGAATGGAACTGTTGATTTCTTCTTCAACATTTTCAAGCTCTCGTATTGAATAGCTGTAACTCATTAATGTTGGAGCATAAAATTCTTTATCTTTCATGTAAAACTTGATTTTTCTGCATCCTCTTAAAAAGTCAGATACATTACTTAATTGTTCAGGGTTTAGAACACCATCTTTTTCAACATTTATAATAATATTATCAATGTTGACTATGCCTTGCAGCGGAACAGTGCTGCTTTCCAGAAGTATTTTTCCTTCTGATGTTTCAAGAAGTCTTTTTTTGACAGTCTGAATATTTGAAGAAGGCAAGAGCTTTTGGATCATGTTTTTTCCAAGATTGCTTACACAAAAATCTTTTACAATATTTTTTAATTCTTCAAATTGTAATTTTGTTAAGGTTGTATTGTTCATTTTCGTTCCTTTCTTATTTAAATAAATAAGCTATGGAAGTACGAGGTAGATTTATATGGTTGCACAAAAATAGCTGCAGATATACTCCACAGCCATATATTTTCTCAATTTTTATAAGGAAATATAACATTATAAATAATGCTTCAGTAGTGTGATTGTATCTTCCATAGACAATGATAATAAGCAAACTCAAATAAGCGTGACATTTTCGTTATCACAGCTTTTGCTTACTATATATTAACTTAATCTATTGGTTAGATACACTCTCTGACATACAAAATCTCCTGTTGATTACTTAAAATCTACCTTTAAATTTATTATATGCATTGAAAAGATGAATGTCAATAAAAACTTAACTGTATTAATCTACACTCATAGGAACTTTAATCACATCGCCGGGATGGATAGAAGCATTATATATGCTGTTTTCATTGGATATTTCATAAACAAGTTCCCTTATGTCCGTATTGCTGTCAGCAGCATAGCTTGATGCAATTGACCAAAGGGTGTCTCCGTCCTGAACGGTCACCAGGTCAAACTGAGGTATGTCTTTGGAATATGCATTGAAAGTTGCAGTAAATGTAAATACAAGAATACTGATTGATAATATCGATAAAAACATAAATCTTTTAAACTTTTTTATATTGGTTACTTTGTACCTGTTTAATATTATCATAATCCACCTCGAACATATTTTCTGTCTTAATTCTAACAGAACATCTGTTCGATGTCAACATCTATTTGCAATTTTCTCAAACAAATGTTTGATTTATTGCTGGAAGTATGGTAATATAAAGAAAAAACAAAAGAGGTGGATCCATGAATTATGAAGGCTTAAGCGATAAGCAAATCAAAATAGTTCAATACATAAAGAATGAATTGTCACTTAGGGGCTATCCTCCGTCAATCCGCGAAATATGCAAGGCTGTAGGTTTAAGCTCTACTTCTTCTGTACATGCTCACCTGAACACGCTGGAAGAAAAAGGTTATCTGAAGAAAGGCACCAATAAGAGACGGGCTCTCGAATTGATAGACATAGACGACATATGCTGCAATCTTCCCAAGAAGGAAATAGTCAACGTTCCCATCATAGGAACAGTCACTGCCGGCACGCCCATACTTGCCGTTGAAAATGTGGACGACACTCTCCCTATCTCTGTTGACTTTGTAGGCAACAAGGAATCCTACGTTCTCAGAGTAAAGGGTGAAAGCATGATTGAAGCCGGAATATTAAACGGAGACTTCGTAATTGTTAACTCCCAGAACACCGCTAAAAACGGTGACATAGTAGTTGCACTCATAGACGATGAAGCCACGGTCAAGACATTTTACAAGGAAAAGGATCATATACGGCTGCAGCCGCAAAACAGCTCAATGGACCCCATACTTGTAAAGAATCCTTACATTTTAGGTGTTGTAAAGGCTGTCGTAAGAAAATATTGATAATAAAACCTCATGAACTCACTTTTCATTTCACTGTGAAGTTCATGAGGTTTTTATTTATCTCAATTTTCCTTTTATGAACATGTTCATATTTTCATCCACCGCAACCAGATATGTGTCTGAGGCATCTATGAAGACAATGTTTTTCAGGTCCTCCACATTGCACGTACCACTGATGTTCCTCCCCTTTGCCACAACGGTGCCGTTTGACTTTAGTCCAGCCACAAACCCGTCCCCCGCTGCTATTTTCACTATGTCTTTCCATCCGTCCGTTTGGCACTGATTGTAAAAATTGTCCCCTGCTGCAAGAACCCTGCCCTCTGAATCAATTCCATAGGTGTTTTTCTTTCCGGCTGAAATGTAACGTATGTTTTTCCAGCCGTATGTGTCCATCTGCCCGTAAGCGTTGTAGCCTGCAGTGAAAACCCTGCCGTCTGAGTCTAGTGCTGCCAGATGATGGGATCCGCAGTCTATCTGTGTTATATCCTTCCATCCGGAGGTCATGTTTTCAAGAAAATCTGTAACGTATACACTGCCGTCATTTGTCAGACCAGCCGTGAAATTTTCCGATAGAGAAAGACTTTTCACGTTCACCCAGCTCCTTAATATGTTTCTGTTGAAAAGGTTGTGTCCGCTGGCCATTGCATTGCCTCTTATGTCAATTGCAGCTACGTTGCCGCTTCCTGCATAGGCCTTAAGCACATTTTCCCAGTTTGAGGCACCGGCTGTCCCGGAGGTATTGCCGTAAAAATTGATTTTTTTATCATTTACGCTTATTATGCGGCTTTTGCCTGCAGAAACCTTAAAATCCGACGAGTCAAAATTTTCTTGAGATGATGTGTCTTCCCTGCTTTCATAATAGCTTGGCGGTATTCCGGCACTTTTATAAATACTAAGGTATTCTGCAGCTTTTGAAATGTTTACGGCACCGTATCCGCAGCCTTTTTCTTCAAGGGATGCGGCTGTGTCATACAGAGCATACAAAATGTGTTCGTGTTCTATTTGAGGAAATTCGCTTATAAGTTCTGCAATTATGCCGCTTAAAGCACCTGCAGAGAATGAGGTCCCGGTTTTTAAGGCTAGGGTGCTATTTGAAGGAAGCAGCATATTCTCACCCTGAAAAACCAAATCCACTTTATCATTGCTGTTCGAAAAATCACTTTTTCTCCACCGTCCATCCCCGGTCAGAGAACATGAGCCCACTGAAACAACTCCTTCATACGATGCTGGAAAACTGTATGTGCCGTAACCGCTGTTGCCTGCCGCTGATACAAATATCACCCCTTTTTCCATTCCATACCTTATTTCATCATACACACGGGAATTTGGAGCTGTACTTGAAAAGCTCATGTTTATTACATCGGCTCCGCTGTCCACAGCAAAACGTATTGTCTGGCTCAGAATGTACCCGTAATCTGTCTGAGTATCCATTACATCAATCTCAATGGGAAGAATTACAACATCGCTTTTATCCCGCAGGAAAAATTTAGAAGTGATGTCGGCATATTTCAATGCTGCTCCTGCAACGGCTGTACCATGGCACTCCGGATCCTTCGCGTTCTCATCCAGCAAAAAGCTGCTGCCCTTCATGCATCTTCCTTCAAGAAGTTCATGTTCCGAGTCGATGCGGCTGTCTATTACTGCTATTATAGTGTCTTCTTCCTTCATATGCCGGTAGTTTTCGGTCGTGCTGAAGTTTAGAAAAACGCAAAAAGCCAGTGCAGCTATTTTCAGATTCATAAGTCACCTCTATAAATGTATTAAACTTCAATGAAACAGCCGGCAAAATTAAATTGCCGGCATGTACACTACTTCAAAACCTTGATGAGCTGGTAAATCATTACGGCTGTTTCTGTTCTTGTTGCGCTGTTTTGAGGTCTGAAGGTATTGTCGTCGTAGCCCTTGATAACACCAAGCCCAACCAATTTTTGAATTTCTTCTGCAGCCCATGGACTGATGCTCGTGCTGTCGCTGAAATTTCTTGTGCTGTCAGAACCCTTCGCGAGGCTTCTCCCGATCATGGCAGCAATCTCTTCCCTGGTAATGTAATCATCCGGAGCGAAATAATTTTTGCCGTCGATATATTTTCCGTTAACAAGTCCTTTCATCACAGCAGTTTTAATGTAAGGCACCGCCCACTGGGGTATGCTGCTGCTGTCTTCAAACTTAAGCTCAATACCCTGTGCTTTATGCACATCAATGCTGCAGGCCATAACCAGAAGCTTTATAAACTCGGATCTTGTTATGTTTCGTCCCGGTCTGAAAACAGTTTTTCCGTCTGAATCATAGCCGTCAACTATATTAAGGAAGTTCAACCCGTAAATATAATCATATCCCCAGAAGTCGGAAGGCACATCATCAAATATGCTCTGCGTCGCATAGTTCAAAGCTATGTATGTTCCGGGTCTCGTTATGTCAGCAGTAACTGTCCATTTGTCCAGGGACATGGTGCCGCCCTTGCAGATCAAAGCACCAATCTCTTCATCAAAGTAATATACATATGCGCTGTCATAACCGTTCACGGGAAGGGTAAGCTGTGCCGGAACGGCAAAATCAGTAAGAAGGCTTATATAGTAGGGGCTGCTGGCTGCATAGGCCCCTGACGGAACATTCATTTTGCTCAGTATGGCAGGAATGTCGTTGTAAATGTAAATATCTACATTATCCTGATAATAAGGCAAGGCCTTGCTAGGTACATTCAGAATCACTCCGTCATCGGTTTTGATGATGCCGCCGCTTATAGACATGCTGCTTCCTGCCAGCCATGTAAGCTCTTCCTTTGAATAAACCGGAGGATAATACCTGCTGCTTTGCTTCTTGTCTCCGGATACTTCCACTGCAATGCTGTCGCTTAAGGAACAGCTGTCAGTAACATATAATTCTGCCTTAACTATGATTGTTCCGGCATACTTTGTTGTAAGAACCCCACCTGCACTGACATAAGCTATGTCGCTTCCCTGCGTTATGCTGTATTTCACAAGATTGTCAGGTATTTTTTCGCCCATATCTTCGTCTGTGGAAGCATAGGTTGAAAGCTGCTGTGTCATGCCGTTTGCTGCAACTTTGTATTCCGGCACAAGTGTTATGTCTTTAATGTTTATCATGTCATTTAAAACACTTAAATTTTCGCTGGTCACATTGCCTGCCGCGTCCCTGGTTTCAACGGTTATTTCCGAAACAAATGATGTTCCAAGGTCAACCTCACGAGAAAAATTACCGTCTTGGTCAGACGTGCAGTTTACATTGTTTATTGAAACAACGGAGTTAGGTTCCGTGGTGCCTGAAACTGTAACCTTTCCGTTAAGTGCTACATCTCCGTTTTGTGGTTTTGTGATTATGAGAGAAGGTGCTTTGTTGTCCAGCTCAACGGTAAATTCTTCAGTTAACGTGTCACCGCCCTGATTTTCATAGGTTGTTATAAAATAGTTTATTCCCTCTTTCAGAGTCACATTTTTACTGAATGTTGTAACAAATCCGGTTTCAACTGGAAGTTTGTTTCCGTTTTGTTCCACTTTATACAAAACAGGTGTATCAGAGGAGCTGCTTATGACGGCATTTTTTGATTTTGTAACGTACTTGTAGCGCAGCTGGTCTATTCCGTCATTGTCCTTTTCAACATAAGACTGCTGAAACATCTTGTCATCTGCAGATCTTATTTCCGTGTAAACGGAGATTTCCTCCGGAGCTGAAACACTCACATGACCGCAAGAAGGTATGCCGACGGTTACACCGCTTAAGTCTGACGCAGACAAAGAAGCTGCCAGCGCAGTCTTTTTCGTGCCTACGGCCCTTACGTCAAAATAATACGTCACCGTTGACGGATTCATTTCGTCAAGTTCATCTCCGGATACTGTTATCTCAAACCTGTCTTTTCGCTCGCCGTCACTGTTTACCTCATATACAGCATAAGGAGAACCCGTATCGTATTTTTCGCCGGAGCTTTGCTTTCTGTAAATGAAGTACCTGCTCATTGTGTAATCGGCATCCCATGATATTCTTATTCGGTTGTCTCCTATGTCTTCCACCGCGAGCCCCGAAGGTGCATCCGGCGTTGTAGGGTTTAAGATTTCAAGCATGCATACCTTGTAGGCCGAAACAGTGTTTTCCTTTTCTGCTTTTGCATATATATAGTATGTCCCCGTAGGCAGATTCAATTTCTCCGTTGTGAATGTTCCATGTTCGCCGTCCTTTGTAGGCTCGGTGTAAATAACTCCATCCTCAATCTGTACCAGGCCGCCTGTAGCTTGATCGATTTCAGTTTTGTACTTCATTTCCTGACCGTAAAGCAGATTTCCTTTACCCCAAAGATTAGCCGGGCTGTTCAGTTCATCCTTGCCAACCTGATCGGAATTAATGATATACAGTCTGAAGGTGTCCGGTTCGCCGTTTAAAATCCAGTTAGCGGTTATTTTTCCGTCGCTTGCGTATGTTGAATCAAGGCTTGTTATTTCAGGATTTTTCATGGATGAATAAGGCAGAAGCTCCATGCTTCCATTGGTGACTATTGCCCATGGGCCATCTTCAGGCGAAGCCAAGGGTATCGAAACCATGTATTCATATTCCGTATCTGTGAGTTTCACTCTTTGTTTCACTGCAGCAAGGTCGAAGCCTTCATAATCTATGTCGCGGATGTTGCCTTCCGGATCAACCAGGTCTGTATTGTTTATGAATTTCAGCTTCATGATTTCTCCTGCCGGATTGATTATCTTTATGCTGTCCTCATTAAGGTTCTGATACTGTTCTTGTGACATTTTTAGAACCAGTATGGCATTGCTGCTTCTGGTAAGGTTGAGCTCGGTTATGTACTGTGAGTTTTCACCTGAGCTTCTGGTAAACTGAATTGGCACAAAGTTGAATCCGTATTCGGCCACAAAACCGTCGCTGTATTCCACGTCTATTCCGTGATTGGCTCTTTCAAGTTCTTCCTGCAGTTCAAGGAATTCCACATTGTTTGTATAGAAATAGTACTTTATGCCGATGTCCATTCCAAGAGCCTTTGCAGAACCTGCAATGCTGTACTCGGTTATTTCGGTGCCTACTCCTGCAAGCTCAAGGCCTCCGATTATTGGTATGATTTCAGGGACCTTTACCGTAAGTGTCCCTCTGCCCAGGAAACCCTCTCCTTCAAAGTATGATACCATAACATTTCCTTCGAACACATAGTAGATGATGGTACCTTCAACCCTGAGCCCTCTTTTCTCAATGGTCGGATCCAGCGTCCACCAAACAAATTTTGAATTTACATTTCCTATCTTCATCATGTAGACATAAGCAGAGGAATCGGTTATGTAGTGAAACGGAGATACTTCAGCCTCCCCTTCCATTGAAAACAGATTGTAGCTTTGGAATGACATGGCTTCAATGGTGTCGGAAATGGAAAGTCCAAGCACAAAGGTGATTGGGAATGCTCCCTGAAAGCAAGTGTTTTTTATTCCTCCGGAAAGGCCTGATATTCCTATGGGTATGGGAGGTGCAACCTCTATGGCCTGGGGAAAGGAGCCGCTTACGTAATACTCGTCAAACCTGCCGCGCCTGAATCCTATGCGTGTCTTTACGCCTGCTGAAACCGGAAGAAGGTTTCCAACGCTGACGCCTATTTCTACAGCAACATGCTCTTCACGTGTATTCAGTTCAAGAATCGCATCGGTTCCGGAGAACAATGACATTACAAAAGGCATCTGGAAAGAAAATTTTCCGTCTATGTTCAATCCGTCCTGGTCCATGGTTATGGTTCCGAGCTCAGCCTGACAGTAGCCTGTTCCAAGCTCTCCCAGAAGCTTTTCAACTTCTTCGCTTGTTTTATTGTAGTTTGTCATGTAGGTCAAAGGGTTAAGTATGCTCATTGAACCGTTTATGTCTATGCCATAGGTATTGAGTGTGATGCTGTGAAGCTTTATGGGTATGTTTTTATATGAGACGTCGTTTGTGTAATTGGCACCGGGCTTATCCAGGTCATAAACCATCCTTACCTTTGTGTCTTCATCCTCCATGCTGCTGTATGTTTCAAACTTAAAGCCGTATTGCGCTATGATTGCCTGGGTGTATGAATTGCTGTTCTCGTTTGTTATTTCGCACCAAAGGGTGCCGTCATCCGCCCATATGGAAGCATTCAGTGGATTGGTGTTTATTCTTAGCGTTCCGCCTGCAAACTTCAGTGTGCTGTTTATGATTACGGGATTGCTCAAAGTTGCGCCCAGCGACGTGTACGTACCGTCACCGTTGTCTATGAATATGCCTTTAACAGTTATGTTTTCTTCAGGGGTGTTCTTGCCGTCGCCTTTCATGACAACAGGAAGCAAAATTTCCTTAACAAGATTGTGGGAGTAGCTGATGTCATCAGATATGGTGACGGAGCTTTTGAATGTTTTGCTATGACTGCTGTTTCCGGTTGCTGCGGCTGCCGAAATGTACAAATCGTATGTGCCCAAGGGTATGCCGTCAGGCAGTACAACGCTTATGACCGAATCAGAAGTGCAGCTTATGGAATTCATGCCTATGGTGAAGTCTTGATTTCCCTTAATGAGTTTAGCTTCCATAAGCTGACCCGCAGCGCTGCCAAAAAGGCTGAAGCCGCTGCCGTTTACAGATACAGTCCTGTACTTGTCAAGCACATAAAATGGAGCCTTGGGAGCATAATCAAGAAACGTCACTTCCGGCATGGTATTTTCACTGCCTTCCATGATCAGAACCTTCGTTATTCTTTGGGTTGTCATTCCCTCAGCTCTGAAAACAACAGAATAAGCGGACACGGTGAATTTCTCCTGAACCTTTGGATTTATTTTCCAAATGGTTCTGTAAAAATCACCTTTCGTAACGCTGCTTAAGACAATCTTTTGGCTTCCTTCAACCAGCTCAAGTTCATCCGGAAGCTCCAGTTCAATTTGAGCATTCAACAGATTCGAAGAATTGTCAAAATTGTTGTCTATGTTGAATTCAGCGCTGACGTAGTCAACTGTGTAACCGGATTTGTCCTGCTTCATGTTCAGCTTGTCAGTACCCTGAAGGCTGATGCTGTAGCTTGGAGTTCCGTCCTTTTGTGAAGCATCACCGACCCCGTAGGATGTTTTTACGGATTTCTTACCTCCGCTTTCAAGCTTCTGGGGATTGTAGTACAACACTGCGCAGCTATCCTTTACTGAATAGATGACAGTTGAGTTGTCGGGATATGTTCCGTTAGGACCTTCGTACAAAAGTCCGTCAACCAGCACCTGTATAATTGATTTGTCTGGGTCTATGGTGTAGTCCCACTTAGTCTGTGAAACATCTCCCCAGGCAGCAAATTGAAGCTTGTCCGGTTTTGTGAGCCCTTCGCCTGAAACGGTGCCCGTTGCAATTATTTTAGGGCTTAAATATTGATCAAAGGCATACCAGACGGACGGTATTTCATCTGCAGTGAATTCAGCTTCTTTATATATGAATCCCCCTGCGGGTATTGTCAGAGCCGGAGAATCAACTGAACCTAATTTCGTATCCAGAAGAAGCCTCAGTCCCACGGATTTGTCTGTGCTGCTTTTATTGACCATCTCGTATTCCACATATACATTTCCTACGCTTGGCAGTTTTGGATTGCTGACGAGCGATATTTTCTGGGTTATTACTACATCCTTTGCAGACCACTGGCTGATTATACTGTTTGTTTCTGCATCTATGTACGGTGATGTGGTGTAATGGCCCTCAATTCCCATAAAGCCGTAGGAGTTTCCAAATATGAAATCTTCTCCGTCGATTCTGACTGAGGCATAGGATGTTTCCGGACCCTTAAAGCGGTTGGCATAAAGCAGGTCCTGATTGTCATCAGTACCCTTGTTCGGTATTCCGCCTACTGTTTCAGCAATGAAGCGTCCGGTCTGTTTGGCTGCCGTTACCCGAATTATGCCGTTATCTATCTGCACAACCGGTTCATCCCAGCTGTCCTGAGTTTGTGCAAAAGCAGCAGGAGAGGCTGCAACGGAGATAATCATCGATATGCATAATACAAGTGAAGTCAGCTTTTTTGATGTTTTGAACATATTTCTCTCCTTTCTTAAAATATGCAGGTGATCCTATGACCACCTGCACCACATTATAGTTACTTTTCAATAAAGTTAATTTTAAATATGCGGGTGTTTCTTTCCTGATCCTGAACATGGAACGTGTATATGCCCTCGCTGACCGTAATTGTTCCTGATTTTGACAGGTATTTGCCGTTTTGCTTGAAATAGGCATTGTCGTAACAGTTTCCCGAAGAGTCTTTCTCTCCCGCCTGATACTTAGCTGTATAGGAACCTTCTGTTCCGACAAATTCCATATAGATTATCCCGGAGTCAGGAACCGTAACGTTATAAATATTCTGACCGAGCAAATCGACTATGTTATTTTCAATGATGACAACAGCAGAACTTATATCGATTACATGAACTTTTCTGGTTTTACTGCTGGTATTTCCTGCCTTGTCAGTTACAGTGTAAACCACTTCGTAGTAATCACTTCCTGATGCAATTGCTGTGTTAACGCTGTTCTGTACCTTTACGGCGCCTGTAATGTCTTTGTCTCGGTTGTCATAAGCAGTTGCTCCCTGATCATAGTACTTCTCGCCTTTTCTTATGTACACTTCACTTCTTCCGGTGATACTGATTTCAGGAGAAAATGTATCGATGTTTGTAATCGGCACTATGAATGTTGATGTGTTTCCGTACTTAGTGCTTACCGTAAAAATATACCTGCCGTTGTCTGAAACAATGTATGAACCGTCAAGGTCATCCCCGGAGGAAGTAAGCATTATGGGAACCATGCCGCACTTCAGTGACGCACCTTCTGATGAACCGTCCATAACTTTGAAGCTTATTTTTAATGGTTTGTTTGTTAAGCCTGCATCGTAGTCCACTATAACATCTGGCACACTCTTGTCAATCCATGTGACATTTGCTGTCAGGCACCCCTCATCTCCTCCTTCCACAAGGTTTATTTCCCGATAGTTGAAGTCTTTGGTTCCGTTTTCCCTGAACACATAGGTCGGGGAAGCTTGTTTTTCGGAAATTGCCACATTGCCATCTGCATCTATCGTTTCAACGTTTTCGAACCTTTGTACAGCCTTGTTGGCCAGCATGGAAACCACAACATCCCTGTTTGTGTAGTCCATGGTGCTATAGTTCAGCTGAGTAAGAAGAGCTGCTCTGTCTATTTCATCTATGGTGAGCGTGTAGCTCATCCTGTTGCCCAAGGTGTCTTCAAACATCAGGTTTTGTACACTTACAGGCTGAAGGCCGTCAGGACAGTACGCAAACACATACTTGTAGGCGAATTCAGGATTTGATTCAAGCACATAATCCTCATCTGCTATAAAGTCAGCGGAGCCTATTAGTTTCACAGGTCTTGAATCCTGCTGTCCGTATGGAAATATAATTTCTGTGATGATATTTTGTTTTGTCTTGTATCCGGAAGGAATGACTATGTTTTTTTCCCCTTCATCCACCTGCTTGTCGTTGTCCTTGTCGTACCATACATACTTGGTCACCGTGGGTTCGGGACATTTTTTATCAATCCAGTCAACCACCGATACATATTCAACCAGTGCTCCGTTTTCATTTGCTGCGAAGCTGTATCTTCCGTTTGATACAAACATGTATTCGTTTAAACCGCAGTTGTTCAAAGCCTCAAGCATCGAATTAAGGTTTGCCTTTACGCTGCCGGCTGTAAGCAACGGACCCGACGGGTCATATGTTATGGCAGACGGTGAGGTTGAAACGGTCATGGCCGGAACAATGTTTTCATGTATGCAGTCAATAGCAATGCTGTAGTTCGTATGACTGCCGTCAGGAAATTCAACATCAAAGACGTATGTGGCGTTTCTTGACAAATGTGCCGTTGCCTCAACATTTCCTTCATTTGCAACAACATTTGTCATTACGCCGTACATGTCCCTTATCAAAGAGCCATAAGGCATGGTTATTGTTGCTGTTGCATAAGCTGTGACATTATGCTCGTCCGTTTCAGGTACAACGGAAAAATGAATATCGTCAGCCGTATAAACAATGTTATTAATGTCTATGGATTTTGCGTACAGCTTGTCAGCGTTTTTGTATACTATTACATATGTTCCGCTGTTGAAGATTTCAGTGCTGTTACCTGTAAATTCAAAGGATCTTCCGAAGCTGTCATACATTTTGTAGTATTGGTAATCGTAAGGTTCAACAGAGTTGTCAAGTGTTATGGTTCTGTTTGATACGGTGTAATGCAGAGGGCTTCGGGAGGAATCCAAGAATTCTGCTGTATATTCTCCCTTGTCCATACCGTTTACAACTACCCTGCAGCTTATGGCACCGCCGCTTGTTGTGAGGGCTGGTACAAGTCCGAACACCTGGCTGTCTGAAATTTTGTAAACCTTGCTTACGCTTATGGCAGACATGGAAGTGGCGCTGAACTTATCATATACCTCCAGGCTTACTATCTTATCTGCTTGTGCTGTCTGAATCCTGATAGGTATCTCAGGTCCCAGGTATGCGCCGTTTTCTTCTCCTATGGTTATGCTTTGCGTTTCAATGGCCTCTTCAGGTGCAAACCCGTGAACGCAGACACCCGATCTGAAATAATTGTTCCATGCCTTTACAAAAAGGTAACTGCTGCTGTTAAGCAGGTTGCCTTTCGCGCCGGAGGAAATTTCTATTCCGGATGTTCCTGTTGCTGACAGTGTCCATGAGGACGGAAGATCAAGGTTACTATCTGACCAGCCATACTGTATGCTTGTGTTTTCTTGGCTTGAGGAAACATTAAAAGCATGCAGACTGCTGACAGGATTAATTGTCAGGGAGTACTTTCGAAGCGTCTGAACGATGCCAAAGGGCCCCTGTGCTTTTACTATGTTGCCCTTATCTTCTGAATTGTATATTTCAACTTTTGATAGTGTGTATGTGCCTCCCTTGCCTCCGGTGTCCCAAAGCTCAGGGTAATTAACTCTGACCATGGACAAATTAGAAGGTTCATAGCCTTTGCCTGCATTTCTCCGGAAGCTTAAGCTGTATTCCTTGACTACAATGTTGCTGTCATTTTCCGCTTCCTGCCAGGTTACTCTCATGCGGTCAGCCTTTTGCAGCTCCTCTATGAAGTAAAGCCTGTCATCGACAGCCACCAGCGCTTCATTGCCGGCGAGAACCTTATCTGTAACAGTTATTAAAAATCTCTTGTCATTTATGTTTTCATTCAGGACATAAAATGGACCGAATACTTTCTCGGAACTTTTTCCGAATGAATTTTCCGCATAAACCGACAGGTAGTACATCCTGTAAAGCTCGCTGCTTTTTTCTGCTACTTCCGGAATAACCGGTGAAAATTCTATTTTGCCGGTATCGGTGCCCAGTGACACAGAAGTTCCTCCTATGGCTCCGCCTGTGGTCACAAGGGATGTGTTCGCATTGTCTACCCAGCCGTAATTAAGCGTGGAAAGAACTCCAATGGGTTCCTCCGCCACCACCTTTATGGACGGATTTGATGCATCGTTGTAGTCCGAGGCAGTAAGGTATCTGTTTGTTGAAGATGCCGCATCAGACATGGTTATGCTTGGAGGAATTCTCGATTTTTTAATTGTTGCCACGTTGTTGTTAACCACGGTTACATTGTTTGAAGTGACATATTTCAGGTGAACTCTCTTTTCTCCGGACAATGTGACGAAGGAGTCTCCTCCTTTCTCCATGTTGGTCAGTGATGCTCTGAAGCTGGATTTCATAAGCTTTGGATTCGTAGGATCCTGAGTGAATGCAGTTCTTGCAAAAATAGCTTCGCCCCACTCTTCAGTGTTTACAGCAGTTGCGGCGTACATGCTTCCCATGTCAGAGGGTATTTCCTCTGTGAACTGGGTGATGTCCCTTCCGCATACTTCAATGATTATGTCTTTAAGTTCAGCAGAGTCACTGTTGTAAGTCACGCTGAAGTCAAGGTTTTGTGTTTCCTGATTGTAAAGTATGGAGCCTATTCCTATTATAGGACTTTCAATGTTCAGATTCATTTTTTTTATGGTCACGTCCCCGAAGCTTGAATAAAGTGCCGCTGTAACGGTGTAGCTTCCTGAGGTTCCCTTTACCGATGAAATTGGAATGTCATATTTGTTCGTAGAGGTACTTTTTCCTAGGGTGCCGCTTGCCGCCACAGCATTGGTCACTCCGGTCTTGCTTATGGACCACATGATATTGCTGAGATTTGAATTGTCTTCGGGGTTAACATCAAGGCCTATGTCCATGGTGTGGTTTCTTACGGCTCTGTAATGGTCTTCGGCAGTGTTTCCGGCAGGAGTCTGCCCTGTGCAGCTGCATCCTCTGTCTGTAAATGAACCTTTCACCGGGTTGCTTTCAAGCATTTGAATTATGCCTGTTGAAACATCTCCTCCCAGGGCCATGCTGCCTGTCCTGTATGCAGGTGAAGAAATGGAATCGCCCACATAGGGAATCACATATAGGTATCCCTGTTCAAACATGGGTTTAAGGTATTCGGCAGTGCCGTCATCTTCATATGATACGGGGATAGTCAAGGCTTCTGTCTCACAGCTGCCTGTTTTGAATAAAACCTCTTTCCAGCTGCTCTTTTCGTCGCTGAATTTTGACAGCAAAGAATCATCCCTGTTGCTTACCCACCTGTAATATACCTTTGCATTTGTCAGCATGCTGGCAGGAACAACGCTGCTGTTTAGGGATAGAGTCATGGTAGTGAGAGCATCGGTTGTTCCCGGTGAAATGTCTCCGGAGGACAGGTTGAACTTTGCGTTATTTTTGTTGAGAGTCGCTCTTATGGGATCAGAATCCGAGATAAAAAAGAGATTGCTGACTCCGTGATTAATCTGGTTTTTGGCCAGATCCGCAGAAGTTGTCGTGAGGTCATAGATTCCGGTCTTCGTAAATGTTATTTTGCTCAGTTCCATGGGAACTTCTTTTTTTGCAGTGGAAACCGGCTGATTTTCCAGGTCTCCGACTGTCCATCTGTTTCCGATGATGCTTATTGATGTGTTTTTCAGCGTCAGACTGTAAGTAACGCTTGAGAGGCCGAACACATCGGTTATTTTCATATCATTCAAATTGTTTATTTTAGAATCGTATGTGTTTAAGGGCGCCTGGTAGTCCATTCGTTTGCTGCACTCGATTCTGTTAAGGTCTGTGTATGCTTGCTGTAAGGGATTCCCCATGGTGTCATTTGCACTCAGAGTACAAAGTCGTACATTTGTGTAATGGTCACTTCTTCCGCCAGTCATGTTTATTCTGAATTTATAGGTTACCTTGCCTTCGTTGTTGGATATCTCACCTACATAAATCAGGTCAGTTATGTACTCCCTTTCGGCGGTGTTCTTTAGAAAAACCGTGTTGTTCACCCCAAATGTGCAGTCCTCATCCATGGTCACATAGATGGAAGGATCATTCTTGTTAATATCCTGCCTTATGTACTGATTTCCGCTGTTGTCTGTAGCCGGATCGGATATGCTAAGGACCTTGGGACCTGTTTTATCGATGATTTTTCCATAGATGGAATGGACATCGAAGTTCAGGTTCGTGTTAAATGCTCCCCCTCTTCTTTCACCGTACGCGCTGAACACCAGGTAGTATGCATCACTTCTGATGTACGGACTAGTAACTTTAACATCGCCCCAGTTGTTGTTTAAATCATGTTCTGCACTTGCATATTCGGTCAGATAAACTCCTGTGTTGCTGTATGGAATTATGACCGCCTTGCCAAAATCACCGTCCAGGTCATAGTTTCTGGCATTTACGGTGCACTCGGCGTAAAGGTCTCCTTTTTTCACTGCTCCGAGAAGCTTGCTTTTCTTCAGGTCTATGCAGAAGCCGAAGGAACCAGTTGGTCTTTCGCCCGGAGTGACGTAGCCTATTGTCTTATCAATTTTTCTTGTCCAGTACACATCAGCATTGGTAAAAAAAATATCATCGTACAATGGTCCTATTCCTTTTTTTGGCAACGGGGTACTAGAGTCATCGAAGTTATACGATATATCCTGGTAATGGTACTGGATATTTTTGTTCATAGATACATTGTCCATGGCAGGTACGGCAGTTCCCGCATAGGCATAAAAAGGAATAAAGGCTGCAGCTACCATCATAACCGCCAGGACAAATGAAATAGTTTTATTAAACATATTTACCTCCTTCCCATAATTTTATGAAGTTATAATTGGGAACAATCTCTTCAATGTTTAGGTTCACCTGAAATGTTCCCGAGTTCCATTCCAGATGGGTGGGAAAAACTTCGACTTTCTCCCACACCTTTTTATCCTTTAAAGGACTGAAACGAAACTGCACCAATAAGCTGCCTATGGGGAATTCAACATTGCTGCTATCCGAAAATTGAACGCTTAAAGTATTGTCATCCTTAGGAACTGCGCTTATAAAGTAAAGTATCACCATCACCTCCACAAAAAAATATCCCCCTATAATAGTATAGGGGAATAGATGAAAATTTCCATCGGTCAAAAAGGCTTATTTATATGATATTTATCCGGGCGGCTTTTTCCAGAGCCTCACTTTTTCTGCTCACTTCGAGCTTCTGATATATGTTTTGGATGTGGGTTTTAACGGTAGAGGTTGAAATTATAAGTTTTTCTGAAATTTCGCTGCGGCTCATGCCCTTTGACACAAGCTTCAGGATTTCCACTTCGCGCTGTGTCAGTATGGTGTTATTTAAGTTTGAAACTACATCATCATATCGTGAACAAAGTTCAATGATTTTTGAAACATACTCCATGTTAATCCCGTCATTTTCATGTACCCCATGAAGTATTGGAAGCAAATTTGCTCCGTTTTCTGCAAATGGCATCATTATGCCGTCTGCCTGTCCGATTGATAGAGCATTTAGAAGATTAGATTTTGATTTTGAAGCATTGCCTCTTTTATAAGCTGCAATGGACAGATTAAGGCAGTTATGAATAAATCCAAGCTGATTGTTGAATATTTTAAAATAGTTGTTGAAGGTTTCGCACAGTGCTTCAGCTTTTGCCCAGTTTTCAGACAAGATGAGCGATTTACCATACACAACATACGAAAACACAGCTCCCTGCATAAGGAGCGAATTTATAGTCATATCGCCATCACGAATCCATTTTGGAATGTTCTTGTATTCCCCTGCACATGCGTAAATGTAGCCAAGACACAGGTCGTAGGTGTTGAGAAGTATTGACTCAACGTTTGATTCCACATCAACTCCCAGTTCCATGAGCACATGAAGAGCTTCCGTATACCTGTTCTGCAGAATATAAATTCTTGCCAGAGTAAAAACAGCACAAACTGCCATTGATGTCTGATGTGAAGATCTTGCTTCATAGAGAGATTTGATGGCTAAAATTTCTGCGCTGTAAGCATCGCCCGTCTCCAGGCAGTATTCAGCACTGCACAATGCTTCAGAACCTACTCCTGCCCCTCCGGATGCTCTTGCATACTTTTCAAGGGGAGCTTTGGAAATTTTTTTATAGGTTCCTGGCTCCCTGTAATATATGTAACTAAGGTGGGGGCTTCCAAAGGAAAAAGGTCCCTGAAAGCTGGAAATAACAGAAGCTCTTCCTTCAAGAAGCTCCAAAACCGCATCAGTATGGAATATCATCGTGTCCAGATCATTAAATGACAAAAACACCTTTATGAGGTGTATGGCAGCCTTTATTTCTGTCATGTCGCTGTATGTGTAGTGTCTGACCGGCAGCTCTTCTTCAAGCCTTTGCAGCAGGACGGCACCCTTTTTCTTATCGCCCGTAATGATAAACATCAAAACAAATTTAAGATACGCTATAGGGTGATCGTTCAGCTGCTTTTCCGGCAGGAAGTCGAAATAATGGAACATCATTGGTCTGTCTGAGGATTTAACGTAAAGCGCCGGTTTTTCCAGCTCTTTAAGCATGGTATCATAGTCTTCACCTTTGAACAGATAGTAAAATCCCTGATTTATGTGGTTTCTTTCAAGGTGCCAAAGTCCTACCTGTCTGTAGATTTCCTGTGTGTCAATGCCCAAAAGTATGGCTTCCTTAAACAGAAAGCTCCTCAGCACGCTGTGTATGGTATACTTGTTTGTTGTCAAATCAAGGTTTATAAATGCGTTTTCTCTGCATAGCCGTTCAATTTCATATTCAAGTCCAACAATACCCGTGATGCTGGATGCCATGTCGGCCGTGAAATCATCCGGTATGGACAATAAACACAGCAAGTGCCTGGTCTTCGTGTCATAAGCTTCATAGAGAGCTTTTTTCAGAAGGTCGCTTATTTCCGTTATGTTTGCCAGGGGTATGCCCTGAGCAAGCCCGCGGCAGACAATGTAAAGAGCCGCAGCCCAGCCTCCTGTCAATCGTTGGATATGAGAAATTTCATCTTTTGTTATATACATGGACATGTTGGAAAAATAATTTTTTACATCTTCATCATTAAATTTTAAGGTGTTCTGGTCAATTGAACAAACCAGGTTCTTGTCGGTCATTTCATGGAAGTCATATTTGAGAAGGTATCGGCTGATGATTACTATGTGGCAGTTTGGAATGCGGTTTTTCACAGCAGACATCAAAAAATCAGTCAGCATTTCATTTTCTGCAAACTGGTAATCGTCCAGCACCAGAACGAAATCATCATGAGGTGAATTCGTTTTCAGCAGGTTTATGATTCTGGAACACTGCATGCTGTCCCGAGGAAAACCAAGCCCGTCCATGGAATTACCCAGCTTTTCATGGATATCGGAAATTCTTTTTGTGAAGACACTCCAAAAATATCCGGTGTCCCTTGAAGCCTCGTTCAGCGAAATCCAGATGTGTCTCAGACCGCTATTTGTCAGGAATTGCTTCACAGCAGTTGATTTCCCGTAGCCCATGGGTGAAGTGACTATGGTCAAAGGAAATTTGCTTATTTTTGAAAGTTCCCTATTGATCCTAGGTACGTAAATAGTCGAATGCTTTTGCATATTATTCCCTCCCCTGGAAATATATTATCACAAAAACTACAAATTTCAAATATTTTGTAAATATTTCGCAATAAAAAAGTTGCTCCGCAACTCCGCTATGGGGACCTACGTCCCCCTTCGGCGTAAAAACGCTTGCGCATTTTTGACTCCGCACCCCCCCTAACGGCAAGGACGTCCCGTCCTTTGCAATCCTCGTATTTATAAAATAAGAAAGAGAACTTTCTTATTATATAAAAAATCCGTATTTTGACAATACGGATTCCTGCTATATTTTGTTTTTAACTTCTTCAAATTCCATCATCTTCTGAAGGGACAGCATCACACCCAGCTTGCAGTGATCGTAGAACAGTCCGCCTTGGATGTATGCTATGTAGGGCGGTCTCATGGGTGCATCTGCGCTTAGTTCTATGGATGAACCTGAGACGAAGGCTCCGGAAGCCATTATTACCTGGTTTGTGTAACCTGGCATATCCCATGGCACAGGCGCCACGTGGGCATCAACAGGGGATGCTGCCTGCACTGCTTCACATATTTTAACAACCATGTCCCTGTTGTTGAACTTTATGGCCTGCACTATGTCGCTTCTTGAATCATCCAAGGTTGGAGTCACTTCAAATCCCAGGGAACTGTAAACCGCACCGAACAGCATAGCTCCCTTTACAGCCTCGCTTACAACGTGTGGTGCAAAAAACAGCCCCTGCAGCGTGTTTCTGGTGGTACCGAACGTGAGGCCTATTTCCTTTCCAACTCCGGGGGCTGTTAGCCTGTTTGCCACACGGTCTATTATTACTTTTTTGCCTGCCACGTATCCTCCCGATAGGGAGATTCCTCCGCCGGGATTTTTTATGAGAGATCCAACAATTACGTCGGCTCCTATGTCTGAAGGCTCTATTTCTTCTATGAATTCTCCGTAGCAGTTGTCTACCATTATCCAGATATTCGGATAAACTTCTCTGATCTTAGCGATGGCGTTTTTTATTTTCGCCAGTGTCAGAGCCGGTCTGAAGCTGTAGCCTGTGGAACGCTGTATCATAAGAAGCCTTGTCTTAAGCGTTACTGCCTTTATGGCGCTTTCCCAGTCTATGTCGTTGTTGTAAAGCGGTATTTCCTTGTACGTTATTCCTGCTTCCTTCAGGTTGCAGGGTTCGTTTCCTTCTTCACCAAGCACAGTCAGGAGAGTGTCGTATGGTCGCCCTGATATGGCAATCGCTTCATCGCCGTGTTTAAGCAGTGCTGACAGCGTCAGGTACAGAGCGTGGGTTCCGGAAGCTATGGATGGTCTCACGAGGGCATCTTCAGTATGGAAGACGGATGCGAATATTTTTTCAGCCTTTTCCCTTCCTACGTCATCATAGCCGTAGCCGGTGTTCCAGTAAAAATTCGTGTAGTCCAGCCTGTGCTCCTGCATGGCGTGTATTACCTTGTACTGGTTTGCTTCCCTGGTTTTTTCGATTTTTTCAAAGTGCTTTTCTTTTAAATCTTTTTCAATTTTTGTTACATAGTTAAAAACAGTTTCGCTTATGCCAAACTGTTTACATAATATTTCTTCTGTTGACATTTATTACTCCTCGATTATTTCGTTACTGAACAGTCTTACTTGTTTGTAAGGCAGTATTGATGTTATTGCATGTTTGTAAACAAGCTGTTGTCCCTTGTCTGTCTCTATAAAAACCACATAGTTGTCAAAGCCTATAACTGTTCCTGTAAGCTTGTATCCGTTGTTCAGAAAAATGGTTATGGTAATCTTTTCTTTTCTGACGTTGTTTAAAAAAGAGTCTTGCAAATTGATTGTATTCATACGTTTCTCCTCTCTTGTTCTATACATTTAAGTATTCGAATATATTTTCTAAAATATCATCAACTTTATGAACATCTTCAATTTGAAACCACTTCACATTTTCATCCTTCTGAAACCATGTGAACTGTCTTTTGGCGAACCTTCTGGTGTTGCGTTTCAAAATATTCACAGCTTCTTCCAATGACACGTTTCCATCTAGATATTCTATAATCTCTTTATACCCTATTGCCTGCATTGAAATCAGGTTTTTTTCATAGCCTTTGCTTAAAAGCGATTTTACTTCTTCAACGAGGCCGTCGCTGATCATTTTGTCGACTCTTTGATTGATTCTGTCGTAAAGAATCTTTCTGTCCATGGAAAGACCCACCAGGATACAATCATACTTGCTGCTTTTTTTTCTGATGTCGGTGTAGCTTTCGGAAAATTTTCTGCCTGTCAGGTCATAAACCTCCAGGGCTCTTATTACCCGCTTTACATTGTTTTTGTGTATCCTTTCGGCTGAGGCAGGGTCAATTCTTTTCAATTTGTCATAGAGGGCGTCTTCACCGTGTTCCCTGTGATAGTATGTGTAATATTCCCTCAATTTTTCATTGGACTTCGCCTGACCGAAATCAAGGTCATAGATGAGAGAATTGACATACAGGCCGCTTCCTCCAACAATGACCGGTGTCTTGCCCATTGCCAGAAGACCGTCTATTGCTTTTTCAGCTTCATCCTTAAAGTCTGAAACAGAATAGTCTTCATCGGGATTTATCAGGTCGATCATGTGATGTTTTATGCCCTTTTTTTCCTGTTCTGTAATCTTGGCAGTACCTATGTCCATGCCTTTGTATATCTGCATGGAATCTGCGGATACAACTTCAGAATCAATTTTTCTGGCAAGCTCAACCGAGACATAGGTCTTGCCCACCGCCGTCGGTCCAACTATAACAATTATTTTATTTTCCATGATTATTCCTTTAGTCTTGAATTCTTTCAAACATTCTTTCAATTTCATATTTTGTCATCTTGATTATCACCGGTCTTCCGTGAGGGCAGGTGTATGGGTTTTCGGTGTGTCTTAAGCTTTCCAATAAAGCTTTCACCTCTGCTGCATGAAGCTTGTCGCCTGCCTTGACCGACATGACGCAGGCATTTTTTATTATCTTGTCCAGCAGCAGGTTCGTGTTTGTTTTCCCTGCATCCTTCAAAGAATCCAAAATGGTGAAAAATACGTCACGGATGTTTGAGTTTATGAATATTGTCGGTATGTTATTTATAAGTATAGCATTCATTCCAAAGTTTTCAACAGAAAATCCCAAATTTTCGAATATTTCCATATTGGATGAAACTCTTGAGTAATCATCGTAGGATAAATTGATCACTTCGGGTATTAAAAGCTCCTGCCTTTTTATGTTCATGGCGTTGTACTCACTGAGGAACTTTTCGTAGTTTATCCTCTCGTGGGCAGCATGCTGGTCTATCATGAACATTTCAGTTTTATCCATATTCTCACATATTATGTATGTGTCCATGAGAATTCCCACGGTAGAAAGCTCAGGGACCTTGCAACTTGCCTTTTCTTCGGTTTCAAGGAATGTTTCCTGTACCTGCTGTTCAAAATGCTCTATCTGATCATTGAGTTTCCCTGCTTCATGGCTTGAAGGGGCAAGAGATAATACTTCTGTGACGGAGTTTTCAAAACTGCCGCCCGAAATTACCGCACATTCATCGTCCTTTATGGCCTCTTCAAAAATGTTTCTTTGTTCTTCATGAATGGTAACATCCTTAAACCTTATATTCTGAACTGTTTCATCAGACACTGGCGCATCATTGGATATGATGGAACTGCTGTAGCCCTGTGGTTTTTTCTCAAATATAGAAAAAACATCAGTCTCTTTCGTGTCCTTGTATTGGGAGGATGCGACAGTTTCCTTCTTCACTTCCTTCATGATGTTTCTGGAATGAAGAGCCTGAAACACAGCTTTTTTAACCTCGCCAAGAACATAATCCTCATTTTGGAATCTAACCTCTGTCTTTGCCGGATGTACGTTCACGTCAACTTTAGACGGATCAATTTCTATACGGATGAAGCACGCAGGGTACTTGTTCTTGGGAAGAAGTGTGTTGTATGCCGCTTCAATGAAGTAGCTTATCCTTTTGTGCTTGATGTAACGGTCGTTTACAAAAATGACCTGCTGCTTTCTGTTTCCTCTGTAATAGTTCAGATTTGTGGTATAGCCTGTGATTTTCAAATCCTCTGTTTCATGTTCAATCTTAAGAAGCGAGCTGTACAGATCCTTCTCGTAAAGGCTTGAAATGGTGTTTATAAGGTTGTTTGTCTTCGGAGTACGAAAGGCCACGCTGCCGCTGTTAACATACTTGAAGGATATGTTTGGTTTGCTTAAGGCCAGAGAAACAACCACCTCATTGATGCTTAAGCTTTCTGAGGAGTCGCTTTTTAAAAATTTCTTGCGTGCAGGGACGTTGTAAAACAAATCCGACACTGTTATGGTTGTTCCAACGGGGCATCCCACATCTTCCTTAAACTTAATTTCTCCTCCTTCGATGGACATCTTTATGCCGTAATCGTCAAGAGACGTTCTTGTTATGACTTCAACCCTGGCTACGGCTGCTATGCTGGCCAGTGCCTCGCCGCGAAATCCCAGCGTATAAAGGGAGCTTAAATCCTCAGATGTTTCAATTTTGCTGGTGCAGTGCCTTTTAAAGGCATCCTCCACCTGATCCTTTTCAATGCCCTTACCGTTGTCGGTTATTCGTATGAGGCTTTTGCCGCCGTTTTTAATTTCCACCGTTATTTCGTCGGAACCTGCGTCAATGGAGTTTTCTGCAAGTTCCTTCACTATGGATTTAGGGCTTTCAATAACCTCACCTGCTGCTATCTTGTTAATGGTGTCATTGTCCAACAAATGTATTTTAGCCATCATGCACCTTCTTATATGTGTCTTGCCTTTTCGATTATCTCGTTTAACAGCGTGAAAGCCTTAACCGGGGTCACGTTGTTTATGTCAATTTCTTTAATTATCTGAGCCAGTTCTTTATATTCCTTGTTCCTGCCGCTTTCCACCGGGTCCTGCGAAAACATGGAAACCTGGAAGTTGTCAGTTACACGGTCTTTTTTTCTTTTTGCAAAGGGCTTGTTTATGTCGCTTTCGTCAAGCTGCGCAAGGATTTCCTTTGCCCTTGCCACAACTTCTGTAGGAAGTCCGGCCAGGTTCGCTACCTGTATGCCGTAGCTTCGGTCCACGCTTCCTTCAACAATTTTTCTGAGGAATGTTATCCTGTCATTGTCTTCCTTAATGAGAATCCGGTAGTTTTTAACGCTCTTAAGCTTGCTCTCAAGTTCTGAGAGCTCGTGGTAGTGGGTTGCAAACAAAGTCTTGGCCTTTATTTTCTTAGTGATGTACTCCACGACGCTCCACGCAATGCTAAGACCATCATAGGTGCTTGTTCCCCTTCCTATTTCATCAAGTATCAGCAGGCTGTTTTCAGTGGCGTTGTTAAGTATGTTTGAAACCTCGCTCATCTCAACCATGAATGTGCTCTGACCCTGGGACAGGTCGTCGGATGCACCGACTCTGGTGAATATCTTGTCCAGTATGCATATTTCGGCTTCCTTAGCCGGAATAAAGCTGCCTATGTGAGCCATGAGCGCTATGAGTGCAACCTGCCTCATATACGTGGATTTTCCGGCCATGTTCGGACCTGTAATAATGGACATGCGGTGTTCCTTGTTGTCAATAAGCGTATCGTTTGGAACAAACATCTCGCTCTTCATTATTTTTTCTATTACGGGATGCCTTCCGTCAGAAATTTTAATGTAGCCTTTGGAGTTCATCAGTGGACGGGCGTAGTTGTTTTTTACGGATGCGGTTGCCAGCGAGTTCAATGTGTCTATTACTGCCACACTGTATGCAGTCTGCTGAATTCTGACCACCTGGCTTTTTATGCTTTGTCTGATTTCAAGAAACAGTTCATATTCCAGCTTCATCAACTGCTCGTCAGCATTGAGAATCTTAGCCTCCATTTCCTTAAGCTCCGGAGTGACATATCTTTCGCAGTTTGCAAGAGTCTGTTTTCTTATGTAATGCTCCGGAACATTCTTCAGATATGACTGCGTAACCTCCAGGTAGTAACCGAATACCTTTGTGTATCCTATCTTTAGATTCTTGATGCCCGTGGATTCCCTTTCCTTGTTTTGAAGCTCAGAAATCCAGTTCTTGCCGTTTACGGCAATTTCCTTCAGTTCATCAAGCTCATTGTTGCAGCCATGCTTGATGATGCCGCCTTCCTTTACGGAAACAGGAGGCTCGTCTACAATGGATGAATCAACCAGATTGTAAATGTCTCTAAGCTCATCAAAGCTTTCATAAATGTTTTTGAACATGTCGGAGGAAAGGTTTGAAAGCTCGCTTTTCAGGTCAGGCAGGCTGGATACAGACTGCTTCAGGGCGTTTAAGTCCCTGCCGTTGCAGTTTCCGTATACTATACGGCTTATGAGCCTTTCTATGTCGTAGATGTTTTTCAAGCATTCCCTGATGTTGTTTGAAATCATCACATTGTTGTAAAGTTCCTCCACGCTGTCAAGTCTGTTGTTTATGAGAGTCATATTCTTAAGAGGTTCTTCAATCCACTTCCTGAGTTGCCTTCCTCCCATGGCAGTCATGGTGTGATCAAGCACATGGTAGAGCGTGCCGGGACCTTTCCTGCCCCTGACGGTTTCTGTGAGCTCCAGGTTTTTGCGGGTGCTTGAATCAAGGTACAGGTATTCTCCAACCTTGTAAAAATGAAGCTTGTTAATGTGCTCCAGAGTGGTTTTCTGGGTTCTGTACAGGTAATTCAAAAGCATGCCGAGAGCCATGACCGCATAATTGTTGTCAGAAAGTCCGAAGGAGTCAAGGGACACAACTTTGAAATGTTTGAGGATTATGTCCTTGTACTCGTTGTAGCTCAATGTGTCAGCATATGTTATCATGGAATCTACCCAGTCATTTTGTGTCAGTCTGTTTGATATTATTTCAGATGGATTTATCTTGAATATTTCTTCCCTTAGAAGATCATATCTGTTCTCTTTGCCTGCATCGAAATCACTTAAGCTTATGTTTTCCGTCACGTAAAGATCCCCCGTGGAAATGTCGGCGTAGCACATGCCGAAGCCCTTGTCTATGTAGGTGCAGCACAGGTAGTTATTGATTTTTTCATCAAGCATGTTCTGGTCAATGATTGTTCCAGGCGTAATGACCCTGACCACATCGCGCTTCACGATTCCTTTGGCAGCGGCAGGATCTTCCAGCTGCTCGCATATGGCAACCTTGTGCCCGTTTTCAATCAGTCTTGATACGTAGCTGTCAACAGCATGAAAAGGGACGCCGCACATAGGTGCTCTTTCCTCCTGTCCGCAGTCGCGCCCTGTAAGAGCTATCTCAAGAACCTTTGATGCCGTCAAGGCATCATCAAAGAACATCTCATAGAAATCTCCGAGCCTGTACATGAGAATGCAGTCCTTGTACTGCTCCTTTATACTGAAATACTGCTCCATCATGGGTGTATATTTTGCCATTTTAACTCTCCCGTATATCCTGCATATAGTGAAGAATTAAGAGTGAAGAGTGAATAATTAAATGATGGAATTGTGCGTTGCACAATTCCTTCCAATGATTCTTAATTCTTAACTCTTAATTATTAATTGATTATTTCGCCTTCCATATGGAAAGTCTTGACGTTTGTTATCTTAACATTGACAGTGCTGCCTATGAGGTCTTCGCTGCCTTTGAAATGAACAAGTCTGAAATGTTCAGTCCTTCCTGTCAGGAAGTTTTCGCTGGTCTTGCTTGTGGACTCAACCAGGACAGGGTATGTTTTTCCTATGCACTGGCTGTTTCTTTCAAGCACTATGGGGTACAGAACCTCCAGCAGTCTGTCAAACCTTTCATGCTTGACTTCATCAGGTATCTGGTCTACCATGAGAGCTGCCTTTGTTCCTTCCCTCATGGAGTAAAGGAAGGTAAATGCAGAATCGTACTGCACCTTTCTGACAACGTCTACGGTTTCCAGGAAATCTTCCTCCGTTTCCCCCGGGAAGCCCACAATGATGTCTGTTGTTATGGCAATATCGGGAATTTCCTTCTTAAGCTTCTCTATGAGATCAAGGTAATGTTCCCTGGTGTACTTACGGTTCATCTTTCTTAAAACTTCATTGCTTCCTGCCTGAACAGGAAGGTGAATGTGGTTGCACACCTTGCTGCAATCTTTGATTGCGCTGATTAAATCATCCGTCAGATCCTTGGGATGGGAAGTCATGAAACGGATTCTCTCTAATCCTTCTATCTTGTCTATTTCGCGGAGCAGCTGCGCAAATGTAAACCCGATTTCAAGGTTTGAACCGTATGAGTTCACGTTCTGGCCAAGAAGGGTAACTTCCCTGCATCCGTCCTGAGCCAGTGATTTTACTTCGTTTATGATTTCCTCCGGTTCTCTGCTTTTTTCTCTTCCTCTCACATATGGAACCACGCAGTATGTGCAGAAGTTGTTGCAGCCGTATGTTATGTTTACCAAAGCCTTGTACTTGAATTTTCGCTGCTTTGGCATGTTCTCATAAATAAGTTCAGTGTTTTCCACTATATCGATGCTTTTTCTGTTTTTGAACTCAACATTGTAAATAAGCCCCGGCAGCTCGTGAATTGTGTTTGTTCCAAAAACTATATCCACAAAAGAGAACTTTTTAAGAAGCTTTTCTCTTATTTCATCCTTTTGCATCATACAGCCGCATACAGCAACCATCATATCAGGCTTGTTCCTTTTGAGTCCCTTCACCTCTCCGAGCTTTCCGAAGAACTTCAGCTCGGCATTTTCTCTAATGAGACAGGTGTTGAATATTACCAGTTCAGCATCCTTTTCGTCGTCTGTTTCCTCATAGCCGATTGAAGTGAGCATTCCTGATATCTTTTCGGAATCATGCTCGTTCATCTGGCAGCCGTAGGTCAATATGTGGTAGGACTTGCGCCTTCCGTTTAAGATGAAAAACTGTTCATTTTTATTTTTAAGTTCGATAATCTTATCGCTGTCAAAACCAGCATCTATGTTTGTATCTGTAAATTCTCTTTTGCTCATAATTCTCCAACTTTCTAAATCTATATCCTGAGTATTATACCATTTAATAACGATTAGTTCAATAAAAAAAGTTGACACAACTTCCTCAGGGAAGACTATGTTCATGACAGCACAAAAATGCTTATTTAATAAAAAATGCTGCCGTTGCGGGCAGCATTCATATAGGGCTCAATTCGTTTCTCAAAGCCGTTTTATGTTCAATTTGTACTGACATTAAGAATACTGTTCAAGTATCCCTTTCAGGGCGCTGGCGCTGCTGCTGTGGGAACGCGTTATGGCAATGTTGTTCCTTTCGGATTCAGAAACCGCGCAGTTCACCATTTTATGAGATGCTGTGGAAGTGAACAGAATCATCAGGTCAGCGTTTCCTATCTGCTCCTTCAGATTAACCGGCATCTTGGTAAAGATTTTGGCCCTGCAGTTGTACTTCTTGCATATTTCCCTGTAATGAGCTTCCATGCGCTCATGTCCGCCTATTATCACTACGCTCATGATTCCTCCTTTAGCTGGTTAAAGCTAACTCTATGTTATAAATATGTACTTGCCTACTGTTCCTTATAGTTAGTATATGCTAACTGAAACGTAAAGTCAACAACTAAATGATAATTATTATCAATTAGTTGCGACTCTACCCTATATGAAAAAATTAATGAGAACATTATAAAATTCTTGCAGTAAAACGTTGTATCAATTATAATGTACCTGAGTCGCGTTACAGATTCTTAAAGCGCGATGATTTCAAATAAAGTTAACAATGAGGAGAAAAATGGCCACTATAAAGGATGTAGCTAGCTTAGCGGGAGTTTCTGTCTCGACTGTATCTGTTATTATCAACGGTAAGGCCGAAGAAAGAAAAATCTCCGGTCAAACAATTCAAAAGGTGAATTCTGCAATCAGGGAGCTTAACTATCAGCCCAGCGTATCTGCAAGGCGTTTAAGGAGCAATCAGTCAAACGTCTATACAGTAGGCGTCTTTTGGGCGTCGGATTTCAGGATGTCATTATTAAGCAGGTTCATGACGGGTCTTCAATCGGAGCTGATGAAGCTAAACACTGCTGTTGACATAACAATTTGCCCTTACGAATCAGACAAACTGAAAAACGAAAAAAGGCTTTACAGCATCAACAGCTATAACGCAGTTATAATTGCAAACACCAGCGATGAGGACAATGAGTACATAAGCCGGAACCCTATTCCGGTGCCCGTGGTTTTGTTCAACAGGGAATCTGAAATCTATCACACTGTGGGAACTGACAATGCAGCAGCAGGGCGCAAGGCTGCGGAACACCTGATTTCAGCAGGTGCCAGAAGGGTAACCATGCTGTGCCAGAAAACCAGCTACCTGGCAATGACTAAAAGAAGCGATGCTTTCATTAAAACATGTTTGGAAAACAACATAGAGATTACAAAAAAGGATATTGTATATGCAGACGGTTCCATTGCAGGCGGAGCTGAAGCAGGCAATGACCTTTACAGAAAGTACAAACTAACAGATGCAGTTTATTGCGACAATGACAGCATGGCTCAGGGATTTCTTCATGCCATGAACAAAAACAATGTTTCAGTGCCGGATGATGTGCAGGTTATAGCAATCGGACTTGGAAATTATGAGTTCAACAAATTCTTCAACCCTTCCATCACAGTGGTTGATGTGCCAATGGAGATGATGGCCGCCCAGTGCATCAAAACGGTCACTGAAGTAGCATCACATGAACTGACTGCTCCGAGCCGCACCGCCTTTGAATCTGTTCTGCATGTTAGGGGTACAACAAAAAACATATGATGAAATATTATGGCGCCCGCATGCGCTTTATATTTTTGGCATCAAAAAATGCTGAAAAAGAAAAAATAATTATTTTATTTTCTGCTGTTATGATGTAAAATACCATGGATAGATAACGTGATTCTTAGAAAGGACTTTAAATGAATAATATAGATATCATAAACAAAAGACGCATCTTTGGAATAATCTCTCACCCGGATGCAGGGAAAACCACACTGACGGAAAAGCTTCTGCTTCACGGAGGAGCAATACGCGAGGCAGGAACTGTCAGAGCCAGGAAAAACTCCAAGTTTGCCAAATCTGACTGGATGGAAATAGAAAAGCAGCGCGGTATTTCCGTAACCTCATCAGTAATGCAGTTTGAATACAACGACAAGGTCATATCAATAATGGATACTCCCGGTCACAATGATTTCGGCGAGGATACTTACAGAATTCTTACCTCTGTTGACAGCGCAGTGATGGTAATAGATGCTGCAAAAGGTATTGAGGCGCAGACCAAGAAACTTTTCCAGGTCTGCAGCATGCGGGGTATTCCCATATTCACATTCATCAACAAGCTTGACCGTGAAGCAATGGATCCTCTTGAATCCATGCAGGAGCTGGAAGATGTGCTGGGGCTTCCGTCTGTGGCTGTAACATGGCCCATTGGCTGCGGAAAGGAATTTGAAGGAGTATATGACCGCCTTAAAAATACAATCTACCTTTTCAGGAGGAACGAACAGATTCACCTGGATGAGGAAAGGGTGAACTCAAAGAAGCTTGACGGAATATTGAATCCCGCCAACCTTAAGAACTTAAGAAACGCCATGGAGCTTTTGGACGGCGCAGGAAATGAATTTGATCTGGGGCTTGTCAAGCAGGGAAAATTGTCTCCTGTGTTTTTCGGCTCAGCTTTGGCTGACTTTGGCGTTACTGAATTTCTTGAGCACTTTTTACAGATGTCCCCTCCCCCTTCTGCAAGAAAGACTACAAAGGGCATTGTGAATCCCACCGATGAGGAATTCACGGGATTCATATTCAAGATACAGGCTAACATGGATCCAAACCACAGAGACCGCCTGGCTTTCTTGAGAATCTGTTCAGGCACCTTCGTAAGAGGGATGAACGTTACATTGTCCAGAACCGGAAAACTGATGAAGCTAAGCCAGTCCACCCACCTGATGGCCAATGAGCGTGAAACTGTGGATACTGCCTATGCCGGAGATGTAATAGGAATTTACGATTCAGGCAACTTCCAGATTGGAGATACCCTGACAAACGGCAAAGAAAAAATATTTTTTGAACCGCTTCCCACCTTCCCCCCTGAGCTTTTCTGCCGCGTAAGCGCCAAAAACTCCTTAAAGGGAAAGAACTTTCAAAAGGGTGTGGAACAGCTGGCACAGGAAGGTGCCATACAGGTTTACAAGAACGAATACAACGAAGTAATACTGGGTGCTGTGGGAATTCTTCAGTTTGAGGTGTTTGAATACCGCCTTGTGAATGAGTACAACACGGACATCAGAATGGAAAACATAGATTTCACTGTTGCCCGATGGGTAAAAACAGATAACCCGGACAGTTTGAAGAAATATCAGAACTCCCGCTGCATGATGGTATTCGACCATTACGACAGACCGGTGCTGCTTTTCACCAACCAGTATGCCCTAAAGAGCTTCCAGGAAAGAAACGAGGATGTGGAACTGGTGGAAGCCTTGAATGTAACGGACGAGCTTGAATAAGTCAATGCAATAAGATAAAAAAACCAGAATATCTTTTGATAATCTGGTTTTTATTTATTACAGAACGTTATTTTGACGGCTGTTGCGAAGGCAAATCTGAGCTCTTAGGTTTTTCAGACAGGAACTTAACATACCTGTACAGCACATAAATAACCATTAGGACTGCCGCTGCTTCCTGGAACTTCACAATGAATTTAAGCCAAGTCATAGGCTGATTTGTTTTTATAAGAAATCCGTTTGTAAGCTTCATGGCTATGCCGCTTATAACCAGCGGGAATGTGAATGCTGAATAGCTGGGATAAAATTTTAGTCTAAGAAGCTTTACGAGAAAAACAAGTACTGCAACATACATAATCATTGAAAGCACCATCAGGAACCATACAATTGCCATGTTTTTTGCCTCAAATGAGTTCATGTATCCGGCAAGCAAAAGACTGGCAGGAGCAGCGAAAATAACTAGTGAGGGCAATGACGGCTCAGCCATGTCCCCTACTTTTGCAACCCTGTAAATGACTGTGGGAAGCAAGATCAGGTAGGAAACAAGTCCAAACCAGAATGCTGTCTGACCCGCGGCGGTCATTTTATATGCGGGGCCTGTTACGCTTGCCACCGCTATTCCCACATATACGATGAACCAGGACGGAAACACAGTTTTTATCTTAAAGTTTAAAACATACTTCTTTGTAAACAAAACAATCAAAACAACGTGTAATGCTGCGGATGCAGTCCACATTGCATACGCAAATCCGGGTGTGAAGGGCTTTATGTATGTGGAAAGTATCATTGATCCCATGGTTAATGTAGGAAAGACGCTGGCTATGATCGGATTGTCCAGGCTGGTTCTCACATCCGCCGGAAATTTTATCATCTTTGCAAGCATTAGCAGGAACAATACTGCTGCGGCAAGTCCAAACATATTTCTGAAAACCTCTCCATAGGATTGCACAAGATTTCCTGCAGAGGCAAGGCCAAGAATCAGTCCTGTTGCAGGTACAGGATATTTTTTTAATATTGCGTTCATACTATCCTCCAAGTATAATTTCAAGTAATTGATTATAACACATAAGACTGAAAAATAATTATCAATAAAAGTTATGAAGCCCTATCCGGCCATGAAATTAATTCATTGGTAATTTTAAATTGTACAAACTATAATTAGATACATAACAATTTCTGGAGGGTAAAATGACTTTAGTCAATACATTGGAATTCACAAAAGAAGAACTTCTGGACAGGGTACGGGAAGATGCTGAAAATCTGTTTAAAAGCGGTACATACTACTGCAGCGAGGCTGTTCTTCAGACAATAAACGAACTTTTGGGAAAACCATACGATGAAAGCGTAGTTAAGCTGGCAGGAGGATTTCCGATTGGAATGGGCAGAACAGGATGTCTTTGCGGCGCTGTTTCAGGAGGCCAGATGGCTCTCGGAATGGTATACGGAAGGATCGAAGGCGAACCCATGCAGGAAAAGATGTTTGAAATATCAGCGAAGCTGCACAATTACATCAGAGATGAATACAAATCAACTTGCTGCAGAGTAATTACAAAAGAGTGGCAGGGTGACGGGTTTAAAAGTCCTGAAAGAAAACAGCACTGCTACACCATTACAGGCAAGGTTGCCTCATGGGTTGCAAACGAGCTTATTGAAGACGGCAAGGTTCAGGTAAAATAAATGAAAGGATTAACCATGATGGTTAATCCTTTGCTTTTTCTTGTTGAATCCAGCAATATAACAATTGACAGTATCAGATGACGGCAACTTATGCTACAGGTTAAGATATTTTTTGATCAAATCACCCATCTCACTGGTTGAAAATTCTGCAAGTTCTGCGCTTAAGTCTATGGGTCTGATGTTGAAATTGTGTCTGAAATTTTTCCCTGTCTCTTCTAAAACCTTTACTGCTTCAAGTGAAATTTCAGGCCCAATGCCATCTCCTTTAATTAATGCTATATTAAATTCCATTTTTGCTCCTCTCATAGCAATATTATTGCTATTTCCATCAATAAAGTGTATATATTGATGATTATTTGTTGCTTCTTCTCCATATTTTCATCTTTTCCGCTTCCATGATGAGTTCATCCCTAAATATGGGATTGCTTATGGAAATTAATGCTTCTGCCCTCTGCCAAGTGGAGAGGCCCTTTAAATTTACTTTGCCGTATTCTGTTACAACAAAATGAGTATTTGCCCTGGTGTCTGTTACTATTGATCCGTTGGGAACCGTCGGAACAATTCTTGACTTAAGCTGTCCTTCTTTTGTGCTGTAAGTGGATGTAAGGCATATGAAGCTTTTCCCTCCCCTGGACAGGTATGCTCCAAGGACGAAGTCCAACTGACCACCTGCTCCGCTGATGTGTTTTGTTCCCGATGATTCAGCGCAGACTTGTCCGAACAAATCAACCTCAACAGCATTGTTTACTGATATGAAGTTGTCTAGCTGTGTGATGACCCTCGCATCGTTTACATAATCAACCGGAGCACACATTATTCTGGGGTTGTTGTTGATGTATTCATACAGCTTCTCCGAACCAAGGGCAAAAGTGAAGGTTTCTTTGAAGCGGTCTATATTCTTCTTTGAGCCGTTTATTTTGCCCTTTAAGGCAAGTTCAAGGAATCCGTCCACATACATCTCAGAATGAACTCCTAGGTTCCTTATGTCTGTTTCTGCAAGAAGCTTGCCTACGGTATTGGGCATTCCTCCAATGCCAAGCTGAAGACAGGCACCGTTTGGAATTTCATCTATGAGTAGATTTGCAATCTTCAGTTCCTCCGTGCTTGGCTGTGAGCTTCCAAGTACAGGCATCGGAGGGTTTGAGCCTTCAACTATGTAGTCAACCTCTGAAATATGAATCTCCTCTTCAGGTCCTCCGAGACATCTTGGCATATTCTTGTTGACTTCCACAATGATAATCCTTGCCTTTTCACACATGGCCATCATGTAGCTTGAACAGGGACCGAAACTGAAATAACCGTGTTCATCCATTGGGGAAACCTGAAACATGGCAACATCAACTTTCTCAATATTTTCTCTGTAGTATCTTGGCATTTCTGAAAAACGAATGGGAGAATAGAAAACACAGCCGTCGCTTATCCTTTTTCTTTCAATTCCGCCCATGTGCCATGAATTCCATGTGAATACAGGATAACCGTTCTTATCTTTCTTGTTTTTCTTCAAGACTTCCGGATCCCTGGGAGCCAGTGTCGCCCTGATATTGATGTTTTCAAGCTCATCAACCCTGTGTGCGAGTTCTCTGTCCAGATCATAGGGCACTCCAGCCGCTATTCCGTAATCAACCCAATCATTTGATTTTACAAGTTTAACGGCATCTTTGGCAGCAATAAGTTTGTTTTGGTACAAGTTCATAGAATCTCCTTTAATTTCAATTAGTAGAACGTTGTATCTATTATATTTAAATTGTTTTTTCATGTCAATATGAAATTGTAGAATTTAAAAATATCAGTTTTTGTAATATAATATAAGAAAACAGCAGTCTGATATCTCAGAACTGCTGCTGGAAGCTAGTCTCTCGGTACTACGTCAAATTTGGATGGGGGCAGAAGAACTCTTTGTTCCAAATGTATACCAGGTACTGTTATCGGTATGGGATTCAAATTATAAGTCAGAATGGAAGTTACTCCGGGATAAAATCGCAGATTGTTGGTCTGAGCTGAATAGTATCCTACAGCGTCAACCCTCACGTTAAACGTTGTAAAGAATAGCTCTTGCCCTGCTATATAACTGATGTTATACTTGGTCGGAACCCTAAAGTGTGGAGACTTACCTTCTGAATCAGTTAGGCCTATTAGAATTGGAGCTTCACCGGTGAATCTGTCCAAAATATATACAGTGATCAGTGCATCTTCTATTGGCTCTCCGATAGCATTAAACACTGTAACATCTAAAAATCCGATAGGTATAATACTTTCGTTTTCGGGTGATGAATTGCAAATATTTATATAATGTTCTGAAAATTGGGAATTCCAATGAAACAATTTAATATACTCCCTTCTGTCTGCATATTTTTATTCTTTACATTAATATATTCAGGTTAGAAATGAATGACAAAAAGGAATTAACAACTTATCATGTATTAACAGGATATAGTCCTGTTTTTATGCCGGCATATCTTTTGTTTCCTTGGATTCCTTGGACTTATTGCTCCACTTTCCGCATCTGTCTCCGAAGTAACCAAGTACCTTGTTGTTTTCAGAAATTCCGACCACCTCGCACCGGTTGGGACATCCTTCGCAGTCGAAGCTTCGGGACACAATGCTCTCGTCTGCCAGATCGAATCCTCTGAAATTTGTTGAACCGTTTTTTGCAACGGATGCTTTGGCTATAAGTGCGGCGCCTATGGCTCCCATCATTCCGTAGTGCTCAGGAACATATATTTCCATTCCAAGAGCCTTTTCAAAGGATTTTTTCATACCGACGTTTGCGGCAACACCACCCTGAAAGAAAATCTTCTGCTTTATTTGTTTGCCTTTGGCTATGTTGTTAAGGTAATTTCTTACCAGAGCATCGCAAAGGCCAAGTATAATTTCTGTCTGGTTGTAACCAAGCTGCTGTTTGTGTATCATGTCTGACTCTGCAAATACTGCGCATCTTCCTGCTATCCTTACTGACGAGGTTGCTTTCAGTGCATAGCCCCCGAACTCCTCTATGGGAATGCCAAGTCTTTCAGCCTGCCTGTCAAGAAACGAACCTGTGCCTGCAGCGCACACCGTATTCATGGCAAAATCAGAAACTATTCCGCTGTTCAAAAGAATTATCTTAGAATCCTGACCGCCTATTTCAATTATTGTCCTCACATCTTCATCTATTTCTAGAGATGCAGTGGCATGAGCCGTAATTTCGTTTTTGACGGCGTCTGCTCCTATTATGGAGGAAGCTATCATCCTGCCGCTTCCTGTTGTTCCTGCGCCCATAATTTGTTCTTTTGAATACTTGATCTTTAATATTCTAAATCCTTCCTGTATGGCTTTAATAGGATTTCCTTTGGTCCGCAGGTATATTTTTTCAACCACCGCTGAATTTTTATCAAGAAGCACCAGGTCAGTGCTTACAGAACCTACGTCAACACCCAGATAATACATTGTCTCTCCTCCTTTCAAGCAAATCTATGAATGCTTCTATTCTTGTTATGTAGCCTGCTTCTCCGGTCATGTCGTCCACAACCAGCGACATAATTGGAAAGTCCATGTCCTTTGATATTGTAGGAAGTATGGATTTTGATACAATTTCAGGCATGCATCCCATGGGGAATATCTGAATGGCTCCGTCAAACCCTTCCTTTGCGGCAGTTACCGCTTCACCGATGCATTCCACAGCATGGCCGCCTATTCCCATGGGCAGGTATTTCTTAGCGTTTTTCCTTATTTTGACGGAATTTATTTTCAAAGGACTTAACGCTGTGTTTTTAACCCACCAGCTTGGCGTCAATCCTCTTTTGCTTGAAACGCCGTAGTCCATTAGTTTGTCTTCGATGTAAAAGTTGCTGTATGGCTCTATGACCGTGTAAATTTCGCCGATGACCGCTATTTTCAAAGGGTTTTTATTTATATCAGCCGATATGTGTTTTATTTCTTCTCTGAAGAGCTTCAAGTGGCGTATCATTTCCTTTGAAGTTGAACACTTCAGGGCATCTTCCCTGCATTTGTCCAGTGTTTTTTTGCAGTCGCCCCTGTTCCTTTCATATCCGGCGTACATATGAGCCAAACCTTCAATTTCATCCATGAGATTCACGGCTGTAAGAGCATCTCTCAGCGCCATCAGTTTTTGCGTTTTTTTCATGGGACTGTTGGAGGATATTCTCTGAAGCCTTCTCATCAGTTCCCTGATACCTATGTCCTTCGGATAGTCAAGCACGATGAAATCAAGTTCATGGCCGAGGCTTTTCAACAGGTTCATCTGAAGCTCGCAGTATTCGCCGAACCTGCATGGTCCGCAGCTTCCTGTGAGAACTACCGTGTCTGCACCCTGTTCTATTGCCTGGATGTAGTTTCCTATCATTATCTTAAACGGAAGGCAGATTTCTTCCGGTGAATGAAGGGAGCCTATGTCCAGTGAAATCTTGCTGTTTTTTGGAGGAATGACATAATCGATTCCAAGTCCGTCGAACAGTGTCTTAACACCTATGTACACATTACCCATGTGTGGGACTGTTGCCTTCAATGCGAATCCTCCTTTCTAGCATGTCGTGGAAAGCTTCAATCCTCGTGTCAAGGCCGGCTTCTCCCGTATGCTCATCGATTTTCAGCACCAGAAGAGGAAAATCTCCGGCTATGTTTTTAATGAGCTCCACGATTACCGAATCGGTTCCGCAGTTAAAGGATGAAACATAGATAATGCCTTCAACGTTTTTATTTTTAAGGGCACTGGCGGCAAATCCGTAATTTTCTCTGGCATAGGTCCAGAACGGTCTTTTGTAGAGCTGTTCAATCTCAAAATCTATGGAAAGGGACTGGGTATATTCCATGGTTTCAACACCTATACCAAGTTTATTGAGTTTTTTCACAAGATTCATGTTTATAAAGCTGTCGTATATGTTGTAAGGATGACCTGCCAAAGCCACATTTATGCTGTAGCCCTGGTCTATTATGCCTGTATCTGTGCTAAGATGTTCATCATAAGCTTTCATGAACGCATTTTTGATTAAAAATCTGTTGGAAGTTACCTTTTTGCCGGCGGCTTTTGCCCAGCTGTAAAGGCTTTTTTTTGAAAATGCATAAATTGGTTCTGTAATTGCCGGCGGCATGTTGTCGATGCTGTTTATGACCATCTCGGGAAGTCCGCAGAACTTAGGACAGATGTATTCGTTTTTATAAAGCTGCATGATTCTTGGCAATACTATTACATCACACTTGTCCTTGACGGCGCAGACATGACCGTGAAAAATCTTAATGGGCATGCATGCATCGTCAACGCAATATTTAACTCCCTCATCAAGTATGTCCTTGTTGGTGTCCGGTGATGTTACAACCTGAGCACCGAGTTCATAAAAGAATGTTTCTAAAAAATCATTGTACTTGCAGTACAGCAACCCTTTTGGAATTCCAACCTTCATTATTCCTCCATTTCTTCATTAAAAATTTATGCGAATTTCTAAGTCTAACAATAAGATTCCGCATGTTTTCACTGATGTGATGGGAATGTCATCGCAAACATAACAAGAACCTGTCAGATATTCATCTGCCGGATGATTCCTGTAAAAAAAATATCACAAATTACATTATTTCCAGTAATTTGCGATATTATTCCAATTTTTTAAAAGTAACCAGCTGATAAAATATTATGAATTACGTTACTTAAGCTGTATTACCATGTAGTCCTGCATCATAAGGTCAATGAAAAGCATCTTGCCTCTGAGAAGCTCTCCCTTGTTCAGCAGGTACTTTAATGTTTCTGCAACCTCCAGTGAGGCTACTAACGCAGGAGTGAACGCAGGGTTTCCTAATTTCTTCTCTACTCCGGCACCCTGTTTGTCGGTATAAATTAGATCCAGAGTATCATCTCCTGGATATATGAAGCTGACCTGCCCGTACCATCCGCCTATTGACCCGTGAACCATGGGTATGTGCAATTCACTGCAGATTTTTTGTAGCACGAAACGGGTAGGTATGTTATCAACGGCATCTACAACTACATCCACACCTGAAAGCAAGGCGGCTGCATTTTTTTCATCCAGGTATTCAGAATGAAAAGAGTAGTTAACCTTTGAGTTTACTTTCATAAGCCTGTCCCTGGCAGCTAAAGTCTTATCCTGTCCGACTGCTGACTCGGTGGCAAACAGCTGACGGTTAAGGTTGCTTTCATCGACCTTGTCAGTATCAATCAGGACAAGATTTCCTACACCAAGCCTTGCAAGCTGTTCGGAAACATGGCCTCCAAGGCCTCCCAGACCCACAACGGCAACCTTGGAGCCAGCAAGCTTCATTTGCTCCTCATCGCTGATAAGCTCTTTGTTTCTTGTATACCTCAATTCTCCCATCATCGTCCTCCAAACTATTAAAATAAAGGTTCAACAAATATTTCCCTACGTCATCTCCTTTTGAATTAATTATACTACACTGCTGCCTTTTACAACAAGTTTAATTTTGCTCTCCGTTGGCCAGGAAAAATTCTCCCTTCCTGCAATAGTAACAATTGTATAGTATACGCAAATACTAATAAAGACAGGATACATATGTATCCTGCCAGATTTCTTAAATTATAACAAGTTATGTTTGTAAATATCAGTTTTAGTTTTCTTCAGTAGCGGCAACTGCGCCAATGATTGTGCTGGGGTCATCTTCTGCCTTGTATATGAAGAGTCTTAAAAAACCGAACAGCACAACAACAAGCGGCATTGAATAGTTAAATATGGCGTACCTGCCGTATTCCCAAGCTGTTACGCCCAGAACGCCGTAGAGGAAAGCTCCGCATGTGTTCCATGGAATGAGCGACGATGTAACCGTGCCCGCACCTTCCAGCGTACTTGAAAGCTGCTTTGGATGAAGCCCTCTTTCCTTGTATGCATTGTGATACATTCTTCCCGGAAGAACTATTGAAATGTACTGTTCAGGCATGGTTGCATTGCATGCCACACAGGTTAATACTGTTGTAGCAATCAGTCCGCCTGTGGATTTAATGCCTTTTAGAATCGTGTTCACTATTACTTCAAGCTGTTTTGTTTTTTCCATAACTCCGCCGAACATCATGGCTATGATGGTAAGCGAAATCGAATACATCATGTTGCTCAAGCCCCCGGCTGAAAGCAGCTCGTCTATGAGGGCAATTCCTGTTTCTGATGTGAATCCGTCATATGCAGCAGTTAAGAGCGCACCAAGGTCTGCTCCCTGGAATATGGCTCCTTCAGCCGCTCCTATGATTATACCGATAGTGATGCCCGGTATGGCAGGCATCTTGAAAGCCATTGCAAGGATTACCGCCAGCGGAGGAAGCAGGAGCAGCGGAGAAACATTGAAGTTTGCAGCGATGCCTTCTCTGATTGAAACGATTGCACTGACATCCGAACCGCCGCTTGCATACTGAAATCCCATGACAAGGAAAGAAACAAAAGCTATGCCGTAAGCAACCAAAGTTGTTGGAAGCATTGCTTTAACGTGTGTGAACACGTCTGTTCCTGAAACCGCCGGAGCAAGGTTTGTTGTATCTGAAAGCGGAGACATCTTGTCGCCAAAGTAAGCTCCTGATATTATGGCTCCTGCTGCCACAGGGGCAGGAATGCCAAGACCCTTTGAAATACCCATGAGAGCTATGCCAATTGTTCCTGCTGTTCCCCAGCTTGTACCCGTTGCCAATGAAGTAATGGAGCAGATTATCAGAGTTGCTGCAAGGAAAATGGTCGGTTTCAAGATGGCTAGACCGTAGTAAATCATGCTGGGCACAACCCCCGAGATTAGCCATACGCCTATAAGAACACCTATTATTGCAAGTATTATAACAGCCTGCAGAGCCTGATAAATGCCGTCAAACATGGATTTCTCAATTTCATTCCACTTATACCCTATCTTCAGGGCAATCAACACTGCAAACAATGTACCTATAAGCATGGGTATGTGGGGATTAACCTCATATTTTGCAATTCCTACAGCCATGACGAATATCAAAAATCCGAATGACAGCATTGCTTCCCACAGATACGGCTTTCTTACTGTTGTATCTTTCATTGTAACCTCCGAAATCGTATTAGAATTTGAATTACTATTAAGCAATATCCGTACCAACTTGAAAAGATTTTCCTCAAAAAATTTTAACCTTGATTTTTCAATTTGAATTAAGCATGAAAACGATTGACAAAATAATGTCATACTTACCGAAGGTTAAAGTTGGGCAATAAATTTCCATGTCCAGGCAATTTACTGCCTGCATAAAAAAAATTTCCAAAATAATTTGGAAAATTTTTGAGCAGTCCATATGGGCTGGCAATCATTGTTTTATATCATACTCCACCAACTTGTTGAAAAGCTGCCTTCTGCTTATATCCATCATCCTTGCAGCTTCGCTGATGTTGCCGCGGCTTTTCGCAAGAACATGCCTTATATACTTTGCTTCCGCATTCTGCCTCACATCCTTAAGAGACACCATTTCATCCTGTTCGTCCTGATCGTTTTTACTGAACAGTTTCAGATCCGGAAGATCTCCTTTTCTTATGACTCCGTCGTCGCTTAATACCACAAGCCTTTCGATTATGTTCTTAAGCTCCCTTATGTTTCCGGGATAGTCGTAATCAACAAGCACGTCAATAAGTCCGTTCTCCACCTTTTCAATTTTCTTCTTCATATCCTGCTGCATCTGTTTTAAAAAGAAATCTATGAGAATCGGAATGTCTTCCTTTCTTTCGCGAAGGGACGGCACCAGTATTGTAATTGTATTGATTCTATAGAAAAGGTCTTCCCTGAATCTTCCCAGCTTTACCTCTTCGCTGAGTTTTCTGTTCGTGGCTGTCACAAGCCTTATGTTGGTACTGATGCTCTTGTTGCTGCCTATTCTTTCAAATGTTTTGTTTTCTATGGCCCGCAAGAGCTTGACCTGTGTATTAAATGACAGCTCGCCTATTTCATCGAGGAACAGTGTTCCGTTGTCAGCTTCCTCAAACCTGCCAATCCGTCTGTCTATGGCTCCTGTAAATGCTCCCTTTTCATGGCCGAACAGCTCCGATTCCAGGACACCGTCTGAAAATACCTGGCAGTTTACAGCGACGAAGTTTTCATTCTTTCTTTGGCTTCTCTGGTGGATGTACTTTGCTATAACTTCCTTGCCTGTTCCGGATTCTCCAAGTATGAGAATGTTTGAGTTGCTTTGGGCGGCTTTTTCGGAAATCTTTAAAATGCTCTTGAAACGTTCGCTGTTGCTTTCAAGAAGGTAGTTGAAGTTGTTCAGTTTATTCCTTATTGATATGTTGTCCTTCTGAAGGGTCTTAATCTTCACAAGCTTGTCGATTTCCTTAAGAAGCACCTCCGGGTCGTTTCCTTTTATGAAGTAGCCGAAAGCTCCAAGCTTCATGGCGTTTACGGCGCTTTCTATGGTGCCGTAGCCTGTCACCAGCATCACCTCGCAGTCAAGTTTTCTTTCCCTTATAAACCGCAGCAGCTCAAGACCGTTTATTCCTCCCATTTTAAGATCTGTGATCACTAGGTCGAAGTTCTGGCTGCTCAGTATCTCAAGGCACTCCTCCCCTGAAGATGCACAGAGTGTCTCATAGCCCTTGTCTTCAAAGATAATCTTGTAAACTTCCGTGAAACTTGGTTCATCGTCAACAACCAGTATTTTAAAATCAAGCATTTGTACCCTCCTCTGACAAAAACTTCAGGCTGAATTTTGTTCCGGCTCCCAACTGACTTTCAACCTGTATTTCTCCGTTAATCTTTTGAATCTCGCTGTATGCTATATATAGTCCCAGTCCTGTTCCTTCGCCGGTTTTCTTGGTGGTGAAGAATGGATTGAATATATGCTCCAGGTCAGCCGCATCAATTCCTGAGCCGTTGTCCATAAAGTCCATGTAAAGATATTTTCCATCGGAATCACAGTTTATTTCAATGGTTCCTCCTTCAGTAACTGCATCGATTGAATTGGAAAGCAGATTCAGCACAATGTGGGTCAGAATCTCCAGGTCGGTGTAAAAAAACACATCCTCCCTGCAGCCGATTTTAATGTTAATATTCTTTTCAGAAATTTTTTTGCTTTCAAAAGAAATTATTTCCTTAAGTGATTCAAGAAGATTTATATTTCTCCTCTCATGTCCGCTAATCCTTGAAAAGTTAAGAAGGTTATCAACCATCCTGCCTGCCCGAAGAACCGACGACTCAATTATGCTTATGGATTTTTCCATCAGCTGGTCCTGATTTTTAAGCTTGCCCTTAAGGACATAGCTGTAGTTTCTGATCAGCCCCAGAGGATTTCTGATTTCATGAGCAATGCCTGAAGCGAGCTGCCCCACTGCAATCATCTTGTTTTGCTGCAGCATTTGCTGCTGGGTTATGATCTTGTCTGTGTCGTCCTCAATCACAATGAGTACCCTGTTGTCCTCGTATACCAGCGGTGTAATGTAAAGCATGTAGTGACGTCCGTTGTATTTTGCTTCGCTTACATGATTTTCTGAAACATTTATGTCAGCCATACACAAAAGAGGCAGATCCATGCAGCATCTTCCCAAAAGTTCAGTCCGGTTCATGGAAATCCACTGGCAGAAAGACTTGTTTGCATTTTCGACAGTGCCTTCTTTTGAAACAACCACAAGAAAATCAGACATGGCGTCGAAGGTCATCTGAAGATCCTTTCTGCTTTTGTCAAGTTCATGGGTTCTTTTCCTGACCTCAGACCTTAGTGTGTAGCTCCACAAAATCATAACCATGAAGAAAATTATCAAAATAACAATGACAGACATGAAAAACAATAGAAATCTGGCCGACATCCTGTCGTTTTGTATGGGCTCGGACAGACCCAGCCATTTCTGCTGAATTTTTTGAACAAAATCCTTCTGCTTAAGGTTAAGAATTCCCTTGTTCAGGATGGTTAAAAGCTTCTGGTCCGACTTTTTGACTCCCAGGCAAATATCTCTCTCATAAAGAGGAGGATTTAAAATATCTACATCATCCTCTATGCCGAGCTGTCCCATAAAATATGCTACGACGGGCTCATCTCCTATTACTGCGTCTACTTTGCCGTCATTAAGCAGCATGATTGCCTCAAGGACATCCGTGGTGTTCACTACATCCACCCCCGGTACGTTTTCAGCTATGTACTCATTGGCGTAATCGCCTGATTGAATGGCAACTCTATGGCCGGAAAGATTTTTGGCGTATGCTATTTCTGTTTGTCCCTTGAGAGTCAGTATGATTGATCTGAAGGTGTAAATGCTGTTGGAAAATAAAAAGTATTCAGCCCTTTCACTGCTGGGAATAAGTTCGGTCATGTCCGTCTCTCCGGAAATTACGCTTGCTAAGGCTTCATTCCAAACCTTGGGTACAAAGTCCATATCAACTTCAAGCTCAATGGATAGTGCGGATATGTAATCGATTACCAATCCCTTGTACTGTCCGTTATTTTTGTCAAGGAATGTGAAAGGCGGAGCGTTCTTATCCGAAGCGTGGTATATGATGTTCTTCCCGTCCAGGTAAGCCCTTTCGTCATCGGTTATGGCTGCAGTATACTTTAAATATTCGAAAATATTCAAATCGTATATGTTGTTTGTAAACTGGTCAGCAAGAAATATAAACAAGCACAGGGTAATCAGAAGTATTACCTTAATAATTTTCCTATCAAACATGGCATCTCCATATTAATTGAAAAGTAAAATTTTTTGCAGTTTGTTAATTATACTACCCTGCACAGCCAGATTCAACAAAAATAGATTTAATTGGTCAATATTATAAAAGAAGGCCCCTTTTAAGCATCTTACATGCTCAGAAGGAGGCCTTCCCACCATTATAACAGAATTCTTCCGAGCACCATGATGAATATGTCATAAAGTCCATGGGCCATGGCCAGTGACATTACCGAACAGTCCTTGACCCTGTAATAGGAAAAACCGTAATAGGCTCCCAATAAAGCTGTCAAAATCACCTGCATAAAGTCCTGTCCTCCCGGAAAATGCCACAATCCGAAAGTTGCCGAGCTTAGGATTACGGACCAGGCTTTGGAGCCGCATAAAAAATAAAAACGCTCCAGGAAGTATCCCCTGAACAGTATTTCCTCTCCGGTTCCAACAAACAGCATAAAAAATAATGTGTTGTAAATAAATTGATACATGTTTACCACTTTAGGACCTATAAGAAAGCGCCTGTTTTCTCCGGACAAAAGTGACGCCAGGGTGAGAACCACTGCCGTTGAGGCAAAAATCTTTAGTCCTGCTATTGCTTGTCCCTTAAGATTTTCTTTTTTGAAAATAACAGGTTCCATTGAATAGCCTGTTATTTTTCCTGCAATAATGGGAACGACAGCCAGAACCACGTAAAGCATGGGCCTTATGGAAATTATTAAAAGACCGCTTTTTATTTGCCTCAGCAAGTACGGAGCAAAAACAACAACTCCAAAGGAAATCAGGAACACAATCAAGGTTTCCGCTGCTATAAATATTTTTTTTATTTTCATAAACTGATAATTCATAATTTCCCCGCATTGCAATAAATTTTCAATCGTATCCAACTTTATTTAAACATACCAATTTGTTGCAGTCAAGATTGATATTGCATAATGAATTTGCTCTTAAAGCTGTATATAAAACAATCAATTGCAAAAAATAATGACTCAAGAATGAAAAAGAGGTGATTATAATGAAAATGAACAAAACAATGGCTGCCGGCGGAATGCTTTTAGGAGCAGGATTAACAGCTGCAGCAATGTTTAAGGTTGTACCGGCAATAAAGAACATGACTTCAAATATGACATCCAACATGACGAACAGCATGTCAAACAAGAAGGATTCATCAGGCAGCAACGGAAGCAGCAACATGTCAAGAAATTCCATGCTGTAAATTTCACTGAGAAGGCAGGATAAGTAAAAATCCTGCCTTCATTAAATTTAAACTGTATGGTAATTACAACTACCTATATTAAGCCTTGTCCTGCACATATTTTGTTCCTGATTTTATTGCATATTCAGCCAGTGTAAGTTCCTTGCCAAGATACGCCGCGTGGCTCAGCTCTGAAATCCAGCCCTTTTCTATGATTGTCCAATATATGTTTCTTGCGTTGCTGCCTTTGATAACATGCAGCAGCTCATTATCGTTGCTGTAGTGTTCAACCAGTATGATATTTAGGTTAGCTTTCGGCACTATTACAAAGTAACCTTCTTTGTCCAGTCTTACCTTGTTGGGGTCCTTCTCTTCTGCCAAGATGACATCATGTTTTTTAAAATTTGCTCTGCGTACAGCTTCAGCATTCCTTTCGATGCTGCTGTTTGCAGAAGCATCAATTAACAGTTCATCTATTTTGTACACTACTTTATTTAAATCATCGCAGCCAATCATGTCAACTGTAGCTATCTGATTTCTGAAAGCTTCCACTTCTTCGGTTGAAGTGTTCATAAGCACAGGCTTCTTCCCCTTTGAGCCGATTACCTTTTTCTTTTGGTCAATTCCGTTTTTAGCAAGACACAGAAGAGTGTCTCCGCTGAAATGACCTTCAGAGTCCGTTCCGCAAAGCACAAGATATTTGATTGAGGGGACAGCCAAAACATTTTTTATTATTTTCTCAACGCCGATATTTTCAGTTTCAGTCTTGCCGACTATGCTTAACCCGTCAGGCTTTTTTGCAGCAAGCCTGTCAGCAAGCTCAGCGTTGCTAAGTGTAGAAACAGCAATCTGACAACCGCTGTCTAAACCAAGCACATGATACTCCCCTGCAGCAGGCAGTTCATCCGTGCTGCATATGATCTTTTTCTCTATTGAATGTATGTTGTCCAAGTGGGAAAACACAGCATCAAAAGTATTTGTAACCACTGCTGACCAGCATGGATTACATCCAATTCAGGTATACTCGGTCGGCTCGGTTTTGCTGATTGCAGTTTGAATTTCATCTAAAAGCAAAGAACAGTCATCACAATAAGCACCCATGAGTGCACTTTCCATGCTCTGAAGGGATTTCTTCATGCATCCGCACTTTCGGCACTTTGAATGGCTTATGGAGTCTTGTACTGCCTTTACAACTTCTGTAAAATCCTTATTTATGTTCATATGGTATGCTCCGTTTGTCAGATGTTTTTCTACAGCTCTGTTACATTTCCTGAGTAGTTGTGCTTATACTAGCATAATCGGCAGAAAACTTCAAGAAATGTTTTCCTGTAAAAAGGAGAGCATAACTCTCCCTTTACTATTGAGCTTATATGATATGGCAGAAGCTGTCTAAAATATTAATGCTATTTAAAAGTAATGTTGCGGCTGTTATTTAATTTATATTGCGTCTGTGTATTTCTGTTCTTGTTGGTTCAACGATAAAATTGAATACAACATCGTCATAAAATGTGTGTGTAAGATACATTTTGTAAGAAGATAAAATGTTCGGGTAGATTTGAACGTTGAATATGAAGGCGTCATTAAAGCCATAAGCACTGACGGAAATATAGTAATAATCCTTGTTTCCAGGCATCAATTCATTTAATACCGGTAATTCTATGAGCGGTGTTGCCCCATCCTTATCCGTGGTATATTGGGCGATAAATCTTCCTTCAGCCCGTTCGTTGTAGGTCCCATGATATGAGATCTTATAAATTGACACAACTGCGTTTTCTATAACAGTGTTAACCACATTATGAAAAACAGTGATATGCAGAAAACCTGTGGCGGCGTTATTCATATGAATACAGCCGTTCGATCGGAGCGAGCCATTAAAATACATCATATAACAATTTCCTTTCTGTAAAATTTGCTTCTAATCATATGATATGTTTTAATAGCAAATATGTAACATTTTGAAATAATACAGTTTATTTCAATGGTTAGTGCAATTTCAGGTAAATAGTTGAAATAATGACTTTGTTGAGCACAACTGATGAAATGTTCATCTGGAGTAAATTTGTGCTTAGGATAATATCAGGATTATATCAGACACTATATGAAACAATAAATTATCCAGAGGTGATTGTATGAAGATGAACACTGCAGGAAAAATGTTGATGGGAGCCGGAATAAGTGCTGCGATATTCGCTATGGCACCGTCAATACAAAGTATGGTTATGAACAAGGCAAACAACATGTCAATGTTTAACGGCAGCACCAGAAATTCACTTTAGGCAAATGCTCAGTGATTTTTATTGTTGAGTAAAAAGATATGGAGAAATCCATATCTTTTTTTAGCCTAGAATGATAAATGAGGGCGTTCGCCCTCATCTGTCATTGAAATTTGTTGAAAATTCTATAAAGAAATACCGCTGCCTCTGCACGGGTCGTGCTGCCCAGAGGATTTAACTCATTATCAGAGCCGGCAATGAGTTCTTCATTTATTAAAGATGATATGCTTATTGCTGCATACATTGATATTTTATCCCTGTCGTTGAATTTTTCAAGTACACTGTATTCGTTTGATAAGGAAAGTCCTTTGTGCTTTTCCAGGGCTCTCGCAGTTAAAACCATCATATCCTGCCTTGTTATGAACTCTGCCGGATAAAACCTGTTATTTCCGTTACCTGCGGCTATGCCAAGTGCTTTGGCACTTCCTGCAGCCTCGAAGTAATAGCTGCCTTCCTCCACATCATCAAAATTGTCTTCAAAATCAACGTTTAGTTCAAGAGTGTTCATAAGCAGAAGCATGAAGTCTGCCCGTGTTATTTTTGCTGAAGGCGAAAATTCATTTTCTGTTGTTCCGCTTATGATTAATTTTGAAGCAAGGACTTGTATCTGGTTCTTTGCCCATCCGTAATCCGTAAGGTCTTTAAATTCCTTTTCCACATAATCAACTGCAAAGATACTGAAGTGTGTGGTCTTGAAAACAACACAACCGGTTAATTCATTAAATCTTCCATTGGATATGGTTTCCATTTTTCCGTTTTCGTCAACATAGAGCACCGATAAAAACTCTGCATTATGTTCAGTTGATGAAGGTGAATATGGGACAGTAACTTTAACAGGAGCACCATTGTTTTTCCAAGGAACTTTTTCACCATCAATTTTCACATAAATTTCAACCATGGTGTGTTTATCCAGTCTGTCTTTAACATTTTGAGGCAGACTGTCTGAATCAGATTTGCCTATTCCTATTGTTACTGAATCGGATTTTAATACACTTTCAAAAATACTGCACGGAATTGAAACAGAGCCGTATCCTGTAACTATCTCTATACGGTTATTGCTGCCTGGCGAAAATATGCCGGAAGGCAGAGTGATTTCGTACCTTTCAGCATTCTGTACATTGTCAATGAGAATCCTGACTGTCTTAATTCCGTTCACGTCGGCTGAAGTCTTGTCAAATGCCTTAGTCAATGAAATGTTGTCTACTATTACCTCTGCCGTTCCTGAATTTTTGTACAATGTTGTTATATCCGTTGCGACAACAGTATTTTCATTACCGGTTGTTATTTTTACATTGTTTTGTGTGCCGCCTCCAACATCAAACGGTAAAGTCAAATCAAGCGGCAATGACAGATTTTCTGCGCTGTCAGACATATATACCTGGTAGTTTCCATAAGACTTGCCGGTTGCATCCCAAAAGACCTTTGTTTCAGGATGCTCTATGGGTAAGGCTGTGACTTCTGCGGTGCATTCAAGTGCTGCTATGTCTGTATAAGTTGTATCTGACTTAGGTACAATATAAAATGTTCCATATAGACCAAAATCATCAGAATTTAAATATGCGCTTCTTTTTGTTACCGGTGAGACACTAAATGCAGGTGCCGTCATATCAAAATACATTGTTTCTGCTACGTCATGGCTAACGGATGACAATGTAAAATCACCTTTTACTGCTGCATAACCGGGCTTTTCGATTGTATAATCATATGTCTTTAATTCCTCGTAGGGCACAAACTTCCAAAGATAATAATCCGGATTTGTTTTATAGACTTCATCATAACCGCTTAAGGTTAAAGATGCATCTCCTAAAATTGCACCTGACTCATCGGATATCCTGAACAACAGATACGAAAGATTGCTGCCGGTTTCATCCTTAAGCGTGCCGGAGTCTAAAGAATCATCAAACCACAAAACGGACCCTCTGCCAATGTTTTCGGCCCCTTGATCAACCATGCCTATGGCGTTGATTATGGGTGAATTTTTCACAGTTACGCTGCCGCCTGCACCAAATGCTCCGCCTCCGATTCCTGCCGAATTAAATCCTCCTTTGGCAAAAGTTCTGCCTCCGTTTATATTTATTGTGCCGCCATCGCCGTTATAGCCCCCGCCGATACCTGCTCCGCTGGCTCCTCCGTTTGCTTGGACAATTCCGTCTGTAATGGAAAAGTCACCGCCATCAGCAAAGTACCCTCCGCCAATACCTGCAGATCCGAATCCGCCGCTTGCGCTTAAAATACCGCCTTCTATGCGGATGGTTCCTCCAAACCCGTTGTACCCTCCGCCTATTCCTGCTCCTCCTGTGAAGCTGTCGGTGCATAAAGAAGTGACATTTCCTCCGCGTATGATTATAGTTCCACCGTCTCCGTGGTTTCCGCCGCCAATACCTGCTCCGCGAATTGAACTTTTTGCCGTTATGGTACCATCATTTATTATTATTGTTCCATTATCCGCATCAATTCCTCCGCCTATGGCTGCACCGCCAAATGTACTTATTGCTGTTATTGTGCCACCGCTTATGGTTATGTTTTGACCTTGTCCTTCAGAACCACCTCCAATGCCTGATGCCTGAACACCTCCGTCTGCGGTTACAATTCCTCCGCTTATGTTTATTGTTCCGCTTGGCTGGCCCTGATTTCCACCTATGGCTGCAGCATACACACCTCCGGCTGCTTTAACATTACCTCCGCTTATATTGATGGTGGTATTGAATCCTCCTATGCCTGCAAAGCCTGAAATACCTGTAGCAACAATTGTTCCGTCATCAATGTTTACTGTTATATGATTGCTGTTTGAGCTTCCGCCGATGCCTGCTCCGCCCATTGCATCAACTACTCCGCCTGTAATATTTACGTATCCGTCCATATTATCATCGAATCCCTCATAACCGCTACCTATTGCAGCTCCGAGACAACTGGATGCATTGATGATTCCTCCGCTTATATTTATAGTTCCTGATGAACCGCTTTGCCCGCCGCCTATTGCTGCTCCTCCTCCGAAACTTGCGTTTGTTGTAGCTGTTATATTGCCTCCGTTGATATTTATTGTACCGCCGTCACCTTGACCTGAATAATTATCATAGCCTGCCATTCCTCCGCCGATTCCTGCTCCACCATAACCTGCAACTGCTGTTACAGTACCGTTGTTTATGTTTATTGTGCCGCCTGCACCAGCCCAACCGCCGCCGATTCCTGCGCCGTAGACACTCCCTTTTGCAGTTATAATGCCGTTATTTATGGTTGTCACTCCACCTGAGCCATAATAGCCGCCGCCGATTCCTGACGAAAAATTATCGCCCGTTGTTGTTATGGTTCCACCATTTATGGTTACATTGCCGGATGTTTCTGAAATACCGCTGCCGATTCCTGCACTAAACCCGCCTCCAATGACTGTCAGCCTGGATTCATCATCGTTGTAGCCTGATGCCCTGTCAAGTGTAATGGCTGTTCCTTCGGGAACATGTATTCCTGCTCCGTATGTGGATGCAAAGACACAGCTTCCTCCGAATTTAATTGTTTTATTTGTGCTTCCTGTGTCTTGTACGTCCAAACCCGGCATTGAACCTGATTTTACAGAATAATTTATTAGCGTCAGTTCAAGATCCTTAGTCCGTCCGCCTTCGATTATTATGCTGGTTCCTGTGGTTGTGCCTGCAAGGACTGTGTCAGTGTTCACATAAGACAATGATATATAGACATTCTCAGCATCCTTGTCAATTAATATGTAATGAGCTGAGATGGAGTCTGCAGACAAAACTGAATTGTCTTTTAATGTTATGGTACCACCTGCAGCAATAATACCGCTTCCGGTTATTGTACCACCGTTTATTATGTTACCCGAAACATTGATTTGCCCTATGTCTGATATTGTTCCGTAGTTTGTTAAATAATCACTGATATTTATTGCTTTATAATTTGATAAAGAGCTGGTTTCATTAATTTCCAAAGATGCTAAATCTAAAATGGAGTCACCAAAACCATAAACAGGTGATATATCTGTTGCAATAAGAAGTATTAAGATACATAATAAAACTCTTTTGATTTCTTTCATTGTTCTCTCCTTTCTAATTTTTTAATATCCATAAACGTCTGATTTTCATACTAACATAATGTCAGTATTTGTCAAGAAAAAGTTTTCCTGATCAATAAGTTGAGTTCAATCATCACTATCCTTCACATAAACCTGAACAATAAAATATATCAGATATAATATGTAGAATTTATTGCATAAAATAAAAGAACCGTCGAATATGTAACAGACCAAAATTCAACGGTTACTGTATAATAATAACTTATGACATTGTAAATGTGGATTATTCTCTTGCACAGGATGCGTTGGCTAAATTATTTAGAAGAAGCTGTTGCCTTAAGAAGTTTGATGCACTCCATAACATCCTGTTTGTTGAATATTTCCGCAGCAGAGTGAAGGTTACGTGTAGGTATGGAAATAACTCCGCTGGGGACACCTTCCCTTGACAGGTGTATTGGTCCTGCATCTGTTCCGCCGAACTCGAGAACCTCGTACTGGTACTGGATGCTGTTTTCTTCTGATAGTCTTGTAAGAAGATTTTTAACATCAGAGTGTGTTATCATGGATTTATCCATGATCTTGATTGCAGCACCGCCGCCTAATTTCACATCCATTTTGATTCCGTCAAGACTATCTCCTGTTGCAGTTACGTCCAGAGCAACGGCTATGTCAGGATCTATGCTATAACCTGCAGTCTTGGCTCCTCTGGTGCCAACCTCTTCCTGAACAGAAAATACGTAGTAAACATCATTGTCCGTAGCGGGATGGTTTTTTATTGCTTCTATCTGTATGTAGCAGCCTATTCTGTCGTCAGCAGCCCTGCATACTACGCAGTCTTTTGTCTCGTAGTATTCGGATTTGAACACGCACATGTCTCCCACACGAAAGTTATTCTTTACAAATTCAGCATCTGTAGAGGCAACGTCAATGTAAAGCTTGCTCATGGTTATTTTTTCATTGTCCTTTAGTTCCTCGCAGCAGATAACCCCCTGCAGTCCGTTGTCAAATACCATGGTAAGGCCGATTATTTCCTTAGCGTGAATTCCGCCTACGTTTGAAAACCTTAGGAAGCCTTTCTCGTCAACGTGTGTTATTATGAGGCCTATCTGGTCCATGTGTGCTGAAAACAGAACCTTTTTACCTGTTCCCTTTTTTCTGGCTATGAGGTTGCCCAGAGCATCAACTCTTATTTCGTCTATGTAGTCCTTTATTTCCGATATTATCAGTTCCCGCACATTGTTTTCTCTTCCCGAGGGAGAAAAGCAATCCGATAGTTCCTTCATTAATTCGCTGTTAAAATTCATTTTATTCCCCTTTCTGATTTACTAAGATAACTGATTTGGCAAGTTTTACAACACTTTCGTAATCACTTTTACTCGCTACGTTCACCGCCGAATGTATGTACCTGCACGGAACAGATATGGCAACGACCTTGGAGCCTTCCTTTGTTTTGTGAATGGGTCCTGCGTCATTTCCTCCTGCGGCTGATTTCCTGTATTGATGCGGTATATTGTTGTTTTCTGCAATTTCAACAACGCTTCTTACAGTATCAATATCGTAAAGCGTTGAGTTATCCATGAGTGATATTGCAGCTCCACCCCCGACTATTGTGGACTTGGAATGGTCTTCGACTTCAGGCATGTCAGCGCAGACCGTACCTTCAAGCACAATTCCTAAATCCGGTTCAAGCGCAAAAGCAGCTGTCTGGGCTCCCCTGCAGCCGACTTCTTCCATGACAGTAAAAACACCGTAAAAATCAGCATCAAGCTTCATGCTCAGAAGTTCAAGTATGGCGCTGCATCCCGTCCTGTCATCAAGAGCCTTGGCCTTAATCAGGTTGTGTCCGAATTCCACGTAATCGCTTTTAAAGGATACGTAGTCTCCAATGCCAACCAGTTTTTCCGTTTCAGATTTTGAGGATGAGCCTATGTCTATGTACAGTTTGTCTATGGGTATTGTCTTTCCCTTTTCAGCTTCTGTCATCAGATGTACGGCTTTTGAGCCGATTATTCCAGGGATTTTGTTTTCTCCCACAAGTACCTGTTTGGAGTTCAACACTCTGGGGTCTATGCCTCCCACAGCCTGGAACTTTATGAAACCATCCGAGTCAATGTGAGAAACTATGAGTCCCACCTCGTCCATATGGGCTGCAACCATGATTGTCTTTGTTTTAAAGCCCTGGTTGTGGGCGATTATGTTTCCCAGCTTATCCACATGGTACGTGCATCCTATTTCGTCAAGCTTTTTCTTTATGTAATTTCTAACTTCGTATTCGCACCCTGATACGCCGGAAAGTTCAGTCAACTCTTTTAAAAACATAATATTTCCTCCAAATCAGAATTATCAAGCTCGTTGATGAATCGCGCTATTGCTCTGCCGGTATTCTCCACATCCTTTATGTCAATGGTTTCAACAGATGTGTGCATGTAGCGAAGAGGAATGGACAGCAAAATGCAAGGTATCCCTTCCCTGTTTACTTGCAATGCTTCTGTATCTGTTCCGGTCCTGGCAGGTACAGCCTCGTACTGCAGCGGATAGTTATATTTACTGCACACTTCCACAAATTTCTTTGTAAGCTTATGGTTGAGTCGTCCTCCGTAAGCAACAACCGGGCCTTTACCCAGGTGGGGTGTTTCCGGTGGCATGTCGGGAGTCATGCCGAATCCAACATCAAGAACTATACCTATGTCGGGATTTACCTTGTAGCTGGCTGCAGTAGAGCCTCTGTAGCCTGTTTCTTCCTGTGCTGTAGCAGCATAATACACGGTGCTCCTGTGGGACAGCTTTTTCAATTCTTTTGCTGTTTCAAGCATTACAGCAATACATGCCCTGTCGTCGAAGGCCTTGGCTGAAACCATGGTTCCCTGAAGCGACATGGGCTCTCTTTTTATGGTTGCCACATCTCCTACACTTACAACCTTCTCCAGCTCATCCTTGGGAAGTCCAGTATCTATAAAAAGATCCTTAAGCTTCAAGGGCTTGTTTCTTTCTTCCTCGCTTGTTACATGAGGAGGTTTGATTCCTATTACTCCGAATATGTTTTCCCTTCCGTAAACAATTACATCCTGAGCAACCAGCGATGCAGGATTGATTCCGCCTACAGAAGTGAAGCTTAAGAATCCTCCTTCAAGAACCTTTGTAACCATGAGCCCTATTTCATCCAGATGCGCAGCCAGCATTATTTTTTTCCCGTTACTTCCTTCTGACCTGAAAATGTAGCTTCCGACTTTATCCTTTTCATATGAATCGGTGTACGGCTCAAAGTACTTGGTCAGAACCTGGCCGTTTACATGTTCAAAACCTGAAACAAACTGGTTTGAACATATGTCAAACAAAAATTCCTTTATCAATTTACCCCTCCTTATATAAGAAAATGTTAGGCCTTGCGACCTAACATTTATAGTTACTTCAATAAGTCTCCAAGAGCATCGCCTATGGATTCTCCTATAGTGAAGTTTGCTTCTTCTTGTTGATATGCTGCTGATTCGGTATTTTCAAAGTCATCACCTTTATCTTCAAGTATTAATGTCAGGTTCAGGTTTTTTCCTTTCATGTCAACTCCAAGAACTTTAGCTTCCTTCATTTCTCCAACTTTTACAACTTGTGCCGGAGTTCTTAATTTTTCTGCTGAAACCTTGGCTATAGGTATGAAGCAATCGATGTTGCCGTTTACGCTTACATGAATTCCGTCAAGAAGAATTCTTGTAACTTCAACCTGGATGATGTCATCTTTATTAAGGTCTTTAGCGTACTTGTCAAATGGATGTTCAACAAGCTGCTTCATTCCAAGGCTTACTTTTCTGTCTTTTCTTGTTATGTTCAGTATTTTCGCTGTAACTTCCTGTCCTTCGTGAAGTATGTCTGTTACTTTTTCTGTTCTTGCCCAGTCAAGGTCTTTTATGTGAAGCAGGCACTCAACTTCGTCAATCATTACGAACGCCCCGAAGTCAACTATTCTTGTTACAACGCCTGTTACTACATCGCCTTTTTGGTGCTTGTCAAGGAAGAGTGCCCATGGGCTTTTGATTGTAGCTTTGTAGCTTAAGGACAATTTTTTGTTTTCCTTGTCTATGCTCTTAACCTTTACGCTTATTTTATCGCCTGTCTTCAGAACTTCTGAAGGATGCTTGATTCTAGTCCATGCGATTTCATTGATGTGAAGCAGTCCGTCTATTCCATTTATCTCTACAAATGCGCCGTAATCCTGAATGTTCTTAACAACGCCTTCGTAAACTTCGCCTTCTTTGATGTTTTCCCAAGCTTCGTTGTCCTTGGCTTCCTTTTCTGCCTTTTCAATTGCTCTGGCAGTGAGCACAAGCTGTTTTCTTCCTTTGTTGTTCTTTGTTTCAAGAACCTGAACCTTAAGATTTTTTCCCACGTATTCGGATGGATCTGCATTTCTGTTGATTGATATCTGATTTCTTGGTATGAAGCCTTTTATTCCTTTTACTTTTCCGTAAATTCCGAATTGTGAAGCTTCAACTATTACAGTTTCCACAACAGTTCCTGCCTCTCTCATTGCTTCAAGCTCATCCCAGATCTTATGTTCTTCAAGAGGTTTTCTGGTTAAAACCACATTTCCGTCCTGATCAGAAATTTTAAGCACCTGTGCTTCTATTTCGTCTCCTTCTTTAACTACTTGAGTTAAATCTTGAACGTCATTGAGGGAATATTCATCTCTTGTAATGATTCCGTCTGATTTATAATTGATGTTTACAGAAATGGCTTCAGGACTTACATAAATAACAGTTCCCTTAACTCTTTCGCCTGTTCTGATATAAGATACTCCACCGTAATTCTCAAGCAATTCATGCATGCTGCCAGCCTGTTCTGCCTGTTCGTTCTTTTCATTCATGTTGTTTTGGTTTTCCAACATACTAATAACCTCCTCAATGATCCAGTCAGGTGCCGAAGCTCCTGCGGACACTCCCACAATTGTATTTTTATCTATATACTTATAAGGGATTTCCTTATAATTTTCAATTAAGAATGTTTTTGGGCATATATTTTTGCTCAGCTCAAAGAGTTTTTTTGTGTTTGAGCTGCTTTTGCTGCCTATGATGAGCATGACATCACATCGGGATGCCAGTTCAATGCAGCTTTCCTGTCTTTTTCTCGTGGCGTCGCAGATGGTGTTGTTAACAACAATGTTTGACATACCTTTCTTTTCAATAAAGTCGGCAATTTCTCCGAACGTTTTTGAATTGAAAGTGGTCTGGGACACCAGAAGGTATTTTTTTGAAGGATCCAGTTCAAGCTTCTCAAACTCCTCCGCGCTGTCCACAACATCTGCTTCATTGCAGCACCAGCCTTTGATCCCAATTACCTCAGGATGGTATTTGTCTCCTGCAATGATTATATTGTAATCACTATTTTTAAATTCTTCAACTATTTTGTGTATTTTTTTTACTTTTACACATGTTGCATCAATAACTTCAATATTATTTTCTTTAAGGCTTTCAAAAACCTGTTTGCCTGCGCCGTGAGCCCTTATGAGAAGTTTGGCATCCAAACCTTGCAAAACTTCGTCCACAACGGTCAAGCCTTTTTTTTCAAGCTTGTCGATAACATCTTTATTATGTATTATTTCTCCGTAACTGTAAAGCTTTTTTTCTTCATCCAACACTATAAAAGCCTTATCAACTGCTGTCTTTACTCCTGCACAAAAGCCGTTGTACTTAGATTTCTCAATTCTCATTATTCTTACCATCAGCCTGCAGGTTATAAATATCTTTTAAGATTTCCCTGCCTATTTGGGTGTATTCTTCGGTTCTCAATTTTCCTTCATATTTTTCGAAGTAGTCTTTTTCCTCACCAAAAAAGATTTCCAGCCTTCCCCTGAATTTGTATGGCCCTTTTATGAAAACCGGTAATATCTTCGCATTTGCCTTATTGGCGATCATTGCAATCCCAGGCTTTGCGTTGTTTTCGTCATAGCCTGATAAAATCCTTGTCCCTTCCGGATAAATGCCAAGAACTCCACCTTCATTCAAAACGCCTATGGAACTTTTTATGGCTGACAAGGATATTCCCTGCCTGTCTACAGGAAAAGCACCTAAATTTCTGAACAAGAATGAAAGCACCTTGTTGTCAAAAAGTTCCTTCTTACCCATGTAGTGTATCTGACGCTTTGTAGAAACTGCCAGTATAACCGGGTCAATCATGGAAATATGATTTCCGCACACAATGTATCCGCCTTTTGTTTTGTTCAGGTTTTCAGCATTGTGCACTTTAAGGTCAAATATAAGAAAAACCAGTACCTTCAGTACTGCAACCACTATTTTATAAAACATTCTTTCCTCCGACTATATCAGCAATGGTTTTGACAACTTCCCGCACATCCATGTTCGTGGTATCGATGAGCACGGCGTCATCGGCCTTCACAAGCGGCGAAATTTCCCTGGTGGAATCTTTCTCGTCCCTTTTTTTTATGTCCTCAAGAACGTTTTTGTAATTTGTCCTGGCTCCTGTCCGCACAAGCTGGTTGTATCTTCGCCTTGCCCTGGTCTCTGCGGATGCTGTCACGAAAAACTTGAAATCAGCGTCGGGAAAAACCTTTGTACCGATATCTCTGCCGTCTAATATTACATTTTTGTTGCTGGCGATTTTTCTTTGAAGTTCCACCATTTTTTCACGCACGTTTCTCAGCGCTGAAATTTTTGAAGCTCCCTTTGAAATTGCTTCGCTTCTTATGTAACCTTCAACATTTTTGCTGTCAAGAAAAATCTTGTTGTCTGAATAATCGACCGCTGTTGTCTTAAGCATTTCGTCAATCTTGTCTTCTTGTATTTCGATGTTGTTTGTATATGCCTTATATGCAAGAGCGCGGTACATTGCCCCCGTATCAATATATTCAAAACCAAGTTCCCTGCTTAAAAGCTTTGCAACAGTGCTTTTTCCGGCTCCTGACGGTCCGTCTATTGCGATTATCATATATCTTTCCTTTCGAGTATATTTAAACACTTTACTATTATATTACAAATTTTGAAATATAACAACAAAATTTTTTTAAGGCTTTACATAAAATAAATGATTTAAAAAAAGGACAATTATGTCCTTTTAATATTTGTTGTCTTTCTGATGGATGCTGTTGTTGTCAGCCGGATTCATTTCAATAGAATCATAGCTGTTGACCTTATGCTTCTAGAACATTATGATACCTACAATCGCAGCCAGAATAATTGACAATATAGTTCTTTCTACCCAAATGACAACAAGCTCTTTCACAGATACAGGTATTTCAGTTGACAATATGCAAGGAATTGATGCCGAGAAAAACAGTATTGATGATACTGAGCACACTGCAACAACATATTTTGATATGATAGGGCTATTTGCTATGATGCCTGCAGGAAGAAACATTTCGGCAATTCCTACAGCCAAGGCTTTTGCTGTCAGCATTGCTTCAGGCACCTGCATCAAAGCGGTAAAAGGATAAAAAATATATCCTATAATGTCAAATATCGGGGTGTAGATTGCCAAAAGCAAGCCTAAAAGCCCAATAGACATGATTGTTGGCAATATGTTGCTCACCATATTGATACCATCCTTCAGGTTGCTCCATACATTCTGCATGATTAATCCGGAATTTTTAGAAACGATCATGGCTTCATTCCATGCAACACTTAAGCGGTCTTTTGCAACTATTGATTCAGGATCTCCTTTTTCAGTAACATAATCATCGCTTTTTTTACTTATTGGATATATACGCACTGTAACAGCAGTAACCATAAAAGTAATAATCAAAGTAGACCAAAAATATAAATTCCAGTGTTCCATTAATCCCAAGGTTTTTGCAACTATTATCATGAATGTTGCTGATACGGTAGAAAATCCGGTTGCAATGATGACAGCTTCTTTTTTTGTATATTTCCCTTCAAGATAAACTCTGTTTGTGATTAACAGTGCCAATGAATAGCTCCCTACAAATGATGCAACAGCATCTATTGCTGATCTGCCTGGTGTCTTCCATATGGGTCTCATTACAGGCTGCATGAATACTCCTGTGAATTCCATGAGTCCGTAATTGATTAAAAAAGAAAGAAATACTGAACCTACAGGTATCAATATTCCTAAAGGTATTACCAGCTTGTTGAATAAGAAAGGAAATATATCCGGTGCATACAATAATTCCGGACCAAGGTGCAAAACAAACATGAAACCTGTTACAATACCAATTATTTTAAAGAAGGAAAATACAATATCCACTGTGCTTTTATTCCATGTTTTTTTGACAAAAGGCTTCAAACCACCGTAAATCATTATGGCAAGAGCAATATATGATGTGGCTGCACCAAGCAGCTGTTTTAATATTGTTACGATATGATCCAATGGTATTGAGTTTTTCCCATCATACATAATTGGTACAAAAAACATAAATATTCCAACCGCACTACAAAAAATAAATTTAAATTTTTCTTTAAAACTTACTGTTGTTTTTTCTGTCAAATTCATGTTCATACCTCCCTAAACATATTTTTTGTCATTCTACCATGTATTTATGAGCAAACGTTATTTTATATGACATTTATAATTAATGTGTATCAATTATTATTAAATGTACATGAAATATACATAAACCCCAGTTAATTTATGAAAATATTTGTGATATAATAAGAAACATAGGCTAAGGCCTTTGTCCCGATGTATTTATTGTATCGTTGTGAAGCAAATCTGATTTATTTAGGAGAACGTTATTATGCAGCTAAAAAGAAAAATAACTATGAGCATCTGTATAATTGTAATTTTATCTTTAGTTATCATGTGCGCATCGATTTATACAAAATCAGCATCTATTCTTAACGATGAATCAACTAAGCTGACAGAGGTCCAAATATTAAGAGCCCAGGAGAAAATTGATCTGATGGTAAAAAAGGTCCAGGTTGAAACCCTGGCATTTTCAAGGGATGAACATGTTTACAATTTTTTCAGCGGCAAGGAAGATGGAGTTGAAACCAACAACTATTTGATCAGAACAATGGAAAAAATGAATTACGACAGCAATTACTACAAGGATTTGTTCATCGTTGATTTAAAGGGAAGAATAGTTGCCTCAACAATGCCAAACGCCATGTATGTAGATTTATCAAGCAGAAAATATATTCAGGACGGATTTGCTTATGAAACAACAGCCACAAGCGATATATTGCTTGCATTGTCCGACAGAACAAACTTAGTGAATACCGTACACCCCATTTACAACGAAGATGGTAAAGTACTGGGATTATTCGGCATAGCCATAAGGGCAGAAAACTTCGTAGACTTTGTTAAGGATTATAAAATAGGAGATTCAGGATATTTTGTAATCATAGACTCGAACGGTTACATATTATCTCATAAAAATCCGGACATGATTCAAAAGCTGGCATCCGAGACACTGGACGGCTTTAAGAATTTTGATAATAATTCAGATAATATTTACAGCTCATATCATGACGGATTTATTCACTCATACAAGAAGATGAACAGCAATAACTGGATACTGCTCACTGTAATGCCTTCAAGCGAGCTGATGGCAAAATCCGCAAGCCTGCTGAAATACGTGATATTTTATGGAATTATCATCTCAGGTTGTTCAATATTTATCAGCATTTATATGTCTAATAAAATATCTTCTCCCATAATTCACATAAATAACTACATAAACAGCGCAAAAAACAGCAATGATATTTTCGAAAATGCAATCGATAAAACAATAGTCAATGTAAAAGGCGTTTCAAATATTGATAAATATGAAGACTACAGCAGCTACCGAAATGTCTATTCCTTCATGGATACTATAAAAGACAAAATTGATAAGGATTTAAATTTTTTTGAAGAGGATGCTGAGGTGTTGATTAAAAAATCAGAGCATTTAAAAAATTCGCTGGAAATGAAATCTTATTTAACATCTAAATTCCTGATGACCTTATCTCATGACATAAGAACTTCACTAACCTTAATCAAAGGTTATACCCAGGGATTATTGTCAGGTGTCATAACAGATGAGGACACAAAGACAAGATTTGTTCATGAAATATACAACAGCGCAGAGACTCTGGAAAAAATTTCATATGACGTATTAGATTCAACATATGAAGCACAATATATACAGCAGCTTAAAAAGGAGATTATCGATGCCGATGAATTCAGTAATTATCTGTTTACATCTGCAAAGGACTACATCGAAAGTTCTGACAGAATTTTTACGGGCGAATGTATCTGCGGCAGCTGCACGGTGAATATTGATAAGGTAAAGATAATAAGAGTATGGCAGAACATCATCAACAATGCAGTAAAGTACAGCGAAAAATATACCGAGATAAATGTCAGCATTAAAAAGGAAAACAACAGGCTGTTGTTTCAAATCAAAGATAACGGAATCGGGATAAAAGAAAACGACAAGGAATACATATGTGAAATGTTTTACAAGTCAAATCTGGCGGAAAAGAACAGCTATGGATTAGGACTTTATGTATCAAAATTAATTCTAGAATCTCATAATTCTACGCTGCAGTTTGAATCCACCTATAACAAGGGAAGTAAGTTTTGGTTCGGTTTGGATATTTACAGTTAATTGCTCATCCCATATATATTATTTGAACTTTGCTTCGAACATGTAGCCGACACCGCGTATTGACTTTATGTATTTTTCACTGTTGCTGATATCGTCAAGCTTTACACGTATCCTTTTTACATATGTGTTAATAATATTTTCATCGTACAGATCGCTTTGCCAGATATCCTTAAGTATTTTTTGCCTTGTTACGGCATTGAAAGCATTATCAATTAAATATACGAGAAGCCTGAATTCCGTATTTGAAAAGCTTATCTCATTACCGTTTTTTGTAACCTTGTAAGCATTGCGGTAAACTTTAATATCATCAAATTCTATGGGTGTTTCCGGTGTTTTGGATGCTTTATATCGCTCTATGCGGTTTATATGAGCCTTTATTCTTGCAATCAGTTCCAACGGATCGAATGGCTTAACAACATAGTCATCTGCTCCAACGCCCAAAGCCTTTATTTTATCAAATGATGAAGCGTTTGCACTTAGTATGATTATCGGTACATTAGTGTTTTCCCTTATCTTTTGGCACACTTCGATTCCATTGATATCTTCCATGTTTATATCTAATACAATCAAGTCTACGGATTCATCAAAAAAAGCCAATGCATCTCTTCCATTATAAGCAGACACAGTTTTAAATTCATAAAGCTTCATATATTCTTCGAGCATCCTTACAACTCTTCTATCATCATCCACGAGAAGAATTTTCCTTTCCCGGTCCATTGTATCACCTCATTGTATTATTTTTAGCTGCAATCACATCTATAATTATAATGTAATAATTGCTATTTGCATAGGAGATAAAATAAATGAATTCAAAAAAGGACATTAAATGTCCTTTTAATCAGTTTTTGTCGTTCTGATAGATGCTGTTGTTGTCCCAAAGCTCTTCCAGCCTGTTGTAATATTCGACTATGTCATCCTTTTCCTGCAATCCTATGTTTATGATGAGGTTGTTTATCATCGCAAGAGGAACAACCAGTGAATCTATGAATGACACTATGTTGCTTTTGGCAAGCAGCGAAACATCTGCTATGCTGTATACAGGAGAAGCTTCAGTATCCGTTATTGCAACTATTTTAGCCTTGTGTTCCTTTATGAATTTCGTGGCATCTATCGTTATCTTCGAGTATCTGGGGTAACTTATTACAATTAGAACGTCTGATTCCTTTATTCTTATTATTTCTTCATAAAGGGAGTTTACACCGCTGTTGTTCAATACCTTTACGTTGTCAAGTATTACGTCAAGATAAAAACCCAGGTAGTTGGAAAGCGTCGATGATGTACGCAGTCCAAGTATATAAACCTTGTTTGCCTTCATAATGATATCAGTAGCCTTGTCAAGAGCCTCAATGTCAAAGTCCTCAAACATGTAGCGCATGTTGTTCATTTCATTCTTGATGATTTTTTTGTGGAGCTTATCCTTGTCGTTTACAATGTCATCGTCGAGACCGATTCTCTGAACAGTTGTGAGCTTGTTTTTGATCAGGACCTGCAAAGCCTTTTGTAGCTCCGGAAATCCGGAATATCCGATGCTGCTGGCAAAACGAACCACTGTGGACTCGCTCACGTCCACTGTTTCTCCGATTTTGGCAGCAGTCATGAAAGCAGCCTTATCGTAGTGGTCGATGATAAACTGAGCAATTTGTTTTTGGCCTTTGCTGAACTTGTGGTAGTTGCTTTTTATGATACTGATTAAATCATTGGTATTGTTCATTTTTTATCCTCGAATTAGTTTTATTCCTTCTTCGAAAGCATTGATGTTTTTTTCAACAGTCACAGGCGGAACCCTATCAGTAATTGATTTAATCATTACGTCCTTGCTGATTACATCTTCTCCAATAAGTGCATACAACGCACCTACGGAAACTATGTTGGAAACCATGTGAGTACCCAGTTTGTTTTGCGCTGTGTCCAAAATGGGAAGCCTGTGGATGGTATATGGTGCTTCCATGTTAACTTCAACACTTTCATCAACAACTAGTATACCATTTTTGTCTAAAGATGCAATATATTTATCGTAGGAGTTTTGTGTGAGTGCCAATAAAATGTTGGCGTTTGTAACCTTAGGGAACTTTATCTCACCCCTGCTGATTATTACCTCTGCCTTGCTGGAGCCCCCTCTTGCTTCCGGGCCGTAAGACTGAGTCTGTATAGCGTTAATTCCCTGCTCAATTGCGGCGTCTGCCAAAATAATTGCTGCAAGTATTACTCCCTGTCCACCGGAGCCGCTGAGCCTCAATTCTAATTTATCAAACATTTCAGTCTCCTTATTTGTTTTGAAATTTGTCTATTATAACCTGGTAGCTCTCGGTGTACTCAGGTTTCGGGCTGTTGTAAAATTCTCCGATAAGTATTTTGTTTTCTGCCTTTTCGGGACTTTTTTCAGCTACCTTAATATCCACACAGTTGTCCTTCAGAAATGTGTGCATCTTAAGCGCATTTCCCTTCTTGTTCTTTCTGCCGTAGTATGTGGGGCAAAGGCTGAGTCCTTCAATGAACGAGAAGCCTTTGTTCTTCAATCCGTTCTCAATGAGCTTTTGCATTAAAGGAGCATGGTAAGCCGTTCCTCGTCCTACATAAGTTGCACCTGCTCCCTGAGCCAGGTTGCAGAGGTCGAAAGGCTTGTCAATGTTTCCGAAAGGTGCGGTAGTTGCAAAGTCACCAAATGGAGTTGTCGGAGAATACTGTCCTCCGGTCATACCGTATATGTTATTGTTGAACACAATGGTTGTTATATCTATGTTTCTTCTTGCAGCATGTATAAGGTGGTTTCCGCCTATTGCAGAGCTGTCACCGTCTCCCATGATTACAATAACGTGAAGCTTCGGATTTGCGTGTTTTATGCCTGTGGCAAAAGCCAGTGCTCTTCCGTGTGTGGTGTGTAAAGTGTTGAAGTCAAGGTATCCGGGAGCTCTTGAGGAACATCCTATTCCTGAAACCACAACTACTTCGTCCTTGTTGAGGCCGAGCTTTTCTATTGCTCTTACAACCGTGTTCATCAGAGTGCCGTGGCCGCAGCCCGGGCACCAGATGTGAGGAAGTTTGTCTACTCTGAAATATTTCTGTGTCAATTCACTGCAGTTTTTTTCGCTCATTATTCTCTACCTCCCATCACGGCATTGGCTATTTCTTTAGGAGTGATAATCTCTCCATTTATTTTGTTGATCTTCTTCACAGGACATTTTTTGCCTGCAACGCGGTCAACTTCCAGGAAGTACTGACCAAGGTTCATTTCAGCAACGTAAATTTCCTTTACCTTTTCCGAAAGATCTTTAATCTGTTTTTCTAAAAATGGCCAGATTGTTATAGGTCTGAACATGCCGACCTTGACGTTGTTCTTTCTCATTTCATCTATGGCACTTTTTGCTGCTCTGGAAACTCCTCCGAAAGCAATGATTGCTATTTCGGCATCTTCCATTTCATATTCTTCATAGTAAGTCAAGTCATCTATGTTGTTTTCTATTTTGTCAACTATTCTTTGAACAAGACGACCGGAAACTTCATTGTTGTTTGTGGGAAATCCCGTTTCATCATGTGTAAGACCGGTTACATGGTACCTGTATCCTTCTCCGAAGGAAGCCATAGGCGGAATCATGTCGTCATCCGGTTTGTAAGCCTTGTATTCTGAAGGCTTGCAGTTAGGTTTCTTTCTGTTTACCACTTTGATTTCTGAAGGGTCCTTGAAGGCTATTTTTTCTCTCATGTGACCCACTGTTTCATCCATGAGCAATATGACGGGTGTTCTGTATTTTTCAGCAATATTGAAGGCTTCAATAGCATACTCGTATGTTTCCTGAACAGAATTTGGTGTAAGAGCAACTGCCGGATGGTCTCCATGAGTTCCCCACTTTGCCTGCATGATTTCACCTTGTGCCGGGGAAGTAGGCATACCAGTGCTTGGACCTCCTCTTTGAACATTGACTATTACACATGGTATTTCTGTTATTGCGGCGTATCCTAAATTTTCCTGCATGAGCGAGAAGCCCGGTCCGCTGGTGGCAGTCATTGATTTCAGACCTGTAAGAGATCCTCCTATGATGGCAGCCATACTTGCCAGCTCGTCCTCCATCTGAATGAACTTTCCTCCGAATTGAGGCAGCTTCTGAGCGGAAATTTCAGCAATTTCTGTAGACGGAGTTATTGGATATCCTGCAAAAAATCTCATGCCGGCAGCCAATGCACCTTCTACGCATGCTTCATTGCCCTGCAGCAACTTGTATTTCTTTTCACTCATCTTCATTTCCTCCTATGTAAATAGCATTGTCTGGACATCTGAGCTCACATTGTCCGCAATAGATGCAAGCATCCGGATTCGCTATAACGCACTTCTCATTTACAATTTTTAATACCTGCTTTGGACAAAAACCTACGCACACGCCGCAGCCTTTGCACCAGTCTTTGTTCTGCAGAAGACGTTTTGTATCAGACATATTACCCTCCCTTTGGTTCTGTCGTAACTAAATCATAGCACATTTTTTTATTTTTGCAAGAAATATTTCAGAAAAAATATAAAATGCAAGAGGAAATTCATAAAATGCAAAATTGCCTCGTGAAATCGCTTGCCAAAGCTGTTAAACATATATCAGCTAAGAAAAATGCATGATGGCGTTTATGCCTATCATGCATTTTTCTCCACTATAAATAATTCCGGCGGATTATTATCTTTGTTTGTTATTCGTATGTGTATTACGTTGTATTCCTTCTTGTCCAGTGAGCATAAAAAGTCCATAACGTCTTTTATCTCATGGCCAACATCGTGTGTAACATAGCTTGTTATGTATATTCTCCCGTCATCGCCAAGCTGCGGCAAAAGATTTCCGATAGCCCTCACCGTGGTTTCGGGGTCTGTAGTCACAGTTTTGTCAGAGTACGGAAGGTATCCCAGATTGAAAACAGCGGCGTCGATTTTTCCGCTAACATATTTTCCGATAAACTCGTGGGAATCCATTATTACATTAAAGTTATCGTATTTTTTGTTAGCTGAAAGAAGAGACTGAGTCCTGTCTATGGCCTGGGGCTGAATGTCAAAAGATTTAACGCTGCCTCCCGGTCCTGCGGTGTTGCTTAAAAACAATGTGTCGAAGCCGTTTCCGCACGTAGCATCCACAAACTGAAGATTTTCCTTCCCGTTGTAGCTTGTTTTAATAAGCATGTGTACAAAATCAACAATCTTTCCGTATTTTGCGTTATCCATTTTAACCCTCCTGTCCGTTTTTCAAGAAATTTATTTCCTCATCCTTCAAATAAGCCCATGTTCCGGGTTTCAACCCATCAAGGCCTATTTTTCCAAAGGATATTCTTTTCAAGGACTTCACTTTGTGCCCTACGGCATCAAGCATTTTTCGTACCTGTCTGTTTTTTCCTTCATAAATGCTTATCTGCACGGTGGAGACGTATGACGTTCGCCTTATGATTTTCACCTTGGCGGGCGCTGTCTTGTAATCTTCTATTTCAACACCATTTTTAAGTCTGATAATTGCTTCGTCGCTGATTTGTCCTTCCACTTCAGCCAGGTAGGTCTTAAAAATGTGGAATTTAGGATGCAGCAGTTTGTTTGCTGTTTCACCGTCGTTTGTAAGAAGCAAAAGCCCCGATGTGTTGTAGTCAAGCCTGCCGATGGGATATATCCTTTCGTTTATGTCAATAAAGTCAAGAACAGTCTTCCTGCCGAACTGATCCTTCACTGTGGTCACGCAGCCTTCAGGCTTGTATAGCTTTATATAGATGAAGTTGTTCTCTTCTGTAATTCTTTTATTATCAACTGTCACTACGTCGATTGACGGATGAATCTTTGTACCGAGTTCCGTCACAACAATCCCATTGACTTTAACGCTGCCGCCTGCAATAAGCTCCTCTGCTTTTCGCCTTGAAGCCACACCGCATCGTGCCATGTATTTCTGTAATCTTTCTTCTTCCATATATTCCTGCCCCATATAAATTATAGTTCATTATAACACAAATTGACAGCAGTTACAACGCCGTAATGACAATTAAGAGCTCTAATAATTAAGAATTAAGAGTTAAGAATTAAGAATTAAAGGAAAAAAATTTAGGCTCTGCCTAAATTTTTCAATCAATTCTTCACTCTTCATTCTTAATTCTTAATTGTAACCAATCAGTTTTCCTGTGTGTATAACCTCTTCTCCCAGCAGAATTTTGTAGGTTCCGTAAATCGTGCCGCTGTCGCTGTTTAACTTGTGAGGAACACAATATTCTGTCTCGAACCGTACTTTTCCATTTTCATCCTCAGTCAGAAGATAACTGAAATCTTGATCAACAAATACAGGATTACCGTCAGGTGATGTTCCGGCATATTGATTTTTTTCTGCTATAAAATATGATTTATAGTTTTCAAAAGCCCAGTCGAAAATTCTGTAGCTGTCGTTAAACCAGTTCTGGTCATTGAGAACAACCACAATTATTTCCGTACCGTCCTTTTTAGCAGATGCCACCAGGCATCTGCCTGCCGCCTTCGTATATCCTATTTTTATACCGCTTCCGTATTCGTACTCATACACGACCTTGTTCTTGTTGTACAAGACTGTTCCCAGGCTCAGTGCCTTATACTTCACCGTAGAAGCTATTTCTCTGAATACATCATTTTTCATTGCATATCGGCTTATTACGGCCATATCATATGCTGTTGAATAGTGATTATCATCATGAAGTCCGCTGGGATTCATGAAATTTGTGTTGTATGCCCCTACTTCAACGGCCTTCTGGTTCATCATGTCTACAAAACCTTCCTGGCTGTTCCTGCCAGCAAAGGCAGCCAGCGTTTCTGCCGCATCATTACCGGAGCGCAGCATGGTCCCGTATAAAAGGTCTATTACAGACACCATCTGCCTTGGTTTAAGATAAATGCTTGAGCCTTCTATTCCGGCACAGATGGAAGGCACCTCTATTTTTTTGTTAAGGTTTCCGGCATTTTCAATAGCCAGTATTGAAGTCATTATTTTTGTGGTGCTGGCGATGGGAAGCTTCTGGTCTGCGTTCCTTGAACCTATTATTCTTCCGGAATCAGCATCTATTACTATGTATGACTGTGCGGAAACGTCAGGAATGGCTTCAGCAATTGTCATGATGCTTCCGGACTGCAAAATTGCAGCCGTCATTGCAAGCGTTTTTAAAAACTTAAACTTCACAGTCCTTCTTCTCCCTTGCATCCTTTATGAAGGACATGATGTTCATTACTGATGACGTCAAATCCATTGAGTTTGTTTCATTATTGATGTTGATGGTCCTTACATCCTTTGCCGGCGTTTCATAAATCAAAACCTGCGGATTAAGCTGCAGATTTACGTAGGCTGCTCCTGCAAAAGGCTTTAAATCCACTGTCTTGAATTTTTTGTCTATTTCGCTTCCGCCAATGACAAAATTCATGTTTAGCTTTGAAATTGCCAGGTAATTTGTATCATCGTAGGTTATTTTGCTGCTGATAAGCTTTTCGTTTTCTGTAAGGCTGTTGATGTTGTCAAGAGTTGTTCTTATGATGCTTTCAATGTCGTTGCTCATTTTTATCCCCTTTCTGGTATGTTTTAATACAGTATTCCCAAAAATCGGAGAAATATAACATTAACCGTTCAGCAGCGATTTTTTCAATATGTTATTGACAACCACAAATTCGATTGCCAATGTTGAAGAATTTCCAAGGCACTCCGGATAGAACAATATGTTCTTCACAATAAAACGTTTCATTGCTTTTCTTCCGTATTTTCTCACATAATACAAATAGTCGAAATGTGATTTGACCTTTTCAACTGACTTGGTTCGCCTGTATCTGTGAAGAATTTTCCCAATGAAATCGGTATAAACCACCTTCATGCAATAGAAATGTTTTTTCCTGAAAAATATGACGGCAACATCTAACTCTGCATATGAAGCGGCCATATTGACCTTGAAGATAATCTTCAGGTTGAAATACAAAAATATCAGTCCCCCAACTGCAAATAATATAATCCCTATTATCATCGTAAAATAAAAGCAACGTCCTACGTTGCTTTTTTCTCCTCTTCTGATTCTATGCTTAGTGCAGGAAGCTCATTGATTGAATTCAAACCAAAATGCCTCAAAAATTCATCAGTTGTGGAATAAATTGCAGGTCTTCCCGGTTTGTCGAGCCTTCCCACTTCCTTGATAAGGCCTTTGTCAAGAAGGCCTTTTATTACGTTGGAGCATTTAACTCCGCGAATAAGCTCTATTTCAACCTTGGTTACAGGCTGTTTGTAAGCTATTATGGACAAAGTCTCCATGGCAGCGGTAGAAAGGCTCTTGTTCACCGTAGTCTGCAACAGGCTTTGAATGTATTCGTAATTTTCTTTTTTTGTAGTTAACTGATATGAGTTTCCAAACTTCTGTATAGTCAGACCTCTGTCCTCATCTTTTGAAAACTGCTCCATCATTTCATCCAATACGTTTGATATGTTGCCTGACGACATGTTCAGTATCCTTGATATTTCGTTGAGGTTCAAAGGTTCTCCCCAGGCAAAAAGCAAACTTTCCAACACACTTTTAATGTTCATTTGTTCTCCTATGCAGCAATTATTATTATATCGCTGTATGTATCGTTTTGATAAATTTTCATTCCGTGCTTGTTTGACAGCTCCAGCATCGCAAGAAATGTTGTGATGACATACTCCCTGGATAGGTTATGCTTTTCTCTGAATGTTGAAAACAGCGATACGCGTCCGGCAGATTTTATTTTCTTCAAAAGTTCGTCCACGCAGTCCTTCACGCTGTAACTTTCTCTGTACACCTTGAAGCTGTCCTCTGCAACAACCTTTATGTTTTGATTTTTTATCAGCGACAAGAACACATTGTACAGCTCATATATGTTCACTTCATTCAGCGAGAGCTGCTCCACCCTTGCATCGGTTGTTAGAGCCATCTCTTCCTTGGGCTTGGAATAATAATAGCTGCTTTCGTCTTCGTACTTCTTCAGTTTTTCGGAAATATCCTTGAACATTTTGTATTCAAGCAGCTGGTTTACCAGTTCCTGTCTGGGATCTTCGCTTTTTTCCTTCTGCGGCAGCAACATTTGCGATTTGATCTCGATCAGCGTTGAAGCCATCAAGATAAATTCGCTGGCCACATTCATGTTGAATTGCATCATCTGTTCAAGATATTCAATGTATTGGTCTGTTATCTCTGCAATGGGAATATCGTATATGTCGATTTCCTTTTTTTCTATCAGGTGATACAACAAATCGAAGGGCCCTTGAAATACGTTTATGTTTACGGAATATTCCATCTTTTATCCTCTGTTATTTAATTATGTTCTCTAGCACATTGTTCAGATAGAAACTGAAGAAACCTTCCTTGTCGATGTTTTTCTCAGGGTATAAAAGGTATTCTCCAAGGACCTTTCCTTCCTTGTATAAGACCGCCTTACCTATGGGAACTTCAGAACCAAGTGGTGCCTTCAGATTTTCATCTATTTCATATTCTAAAGTAAAATCCTCAACCTTGCAATTACTTTCTGTAAAATAATAGATATTTTCTTTGCTCACCACATTGAAGCTTTCATCTTTTGCACAGTATACAGGAACGGTTGTGACAACATCTCCCCTTGAGTGGAAGATTATGTTTTTATAATTTGCAAATCCTTCGTTTAACAGCTTCTGGATTTCAGCAAATCTGATCTTTGTAGTGTCGCTGCCCAGAACAACAGCAATGAGTGTTGTGTCATTTCTTCTGGCAGCTGCTGAAAGGCAGTACTTTGCCTCGTTGGTAAAACCGGTCTTGCCGCCCAGCAGGCCGTCATAGTTGTTTATGAGCCTGTTTGTGTTTACAAGCACCTGTTCTGAATCCTTTTCTTTTCCTACATAGACGGAATCCATCCATGTTAGCATGTATTTGTTTACATAATCATACTTCAGTAACTCTTTAGTCATTACGGCTATGTCATGAGCCGTTGTCAAATGGTTTGGATCAGGAAGACCTGTCACATTCATAAAGCTTGTGTCGTTCATTCCAAGTTCCCTTGCCCTGTCATTCATTGCTTTAACGCAGCCTTCAACCGAGCCGAACAAAAACTCGGCCATTGCCACTGATGCATCGTTTGCTGAACGCATGGATATAGCCTTTAGCATGTTTTCGACAGTTTGAGTTTCACCTTCTTCAAGATATATCTGACTGCCGCCCATGCCTGCGGCATTCTCGGAAATGGTAAGTTCCTGTTCCAGGGTTATTTCCCCTCTGTCCATCTTCTCTGAAATCAATACCAAGAGCATTATTTTTGTGATGCTGGCAGGAGCCATCTTGTCATTGCTGCTTTTTTCAAACAATACCTGCCCGTCGTCTGCGTTGATGAGTATTGCCGAACGTGACTGAAGGCTTTCCGGTGTTATTGCCAAACCATATACCGGAACCGTTAGGACACTGGCAGCCATGAGCATCAAAAAAAATATGGCTATAAATTTCTTCATAAAAATACCTCCTTTTTATGAATTATGATAACCATATTTCATTGTTATATTCAAAAGTAATGCAATCTTGACAGCTGCCTTCCTATTGATTGGAAATTACTCTAAAAGTTGCATTTTGTCGAAATTGTTTAAATTTAGTCTATTTCCTGGACAATCAAAGGAGAATATTTCCCGTTTCGCTTGAACCTTCAATATCATTTTCGATGCCGAAGAAGTCAAGGATTGTCTTGCCTATGGAAGCATATGTGTCAAGAATATTCAGGTTGTTGCTTTCTTTTATGTGTTTTCCGTAGAATATGAGCGGAATATACTCCCTTGAATGATCCGTGCTTTCGGTCGTGGGATCGCATCCATGGTCGGCTGTGATGATGAGCACATCATCATCCCTGAGGCTTTCAATTATTTCAGGAAGCTTGTCATCAAAGTACTTCAGTGCTTCTGCATAACCTTCTACGTCGTTTCTGTGCCCGTAAATCATGTCAAAATCAACAAGGTTTGTGAATATGAGACCGCTGAAATCTTCTTTCAATGCTTCTATGGTGGCTTTTATTCCCTCGCTGTTGTTCTTTGTATGGTTTGACCTTGTTATTCCTTTATTGACGAATATGTCTTCAATTTTACCTATGGCATATACTTCTCTACCGCTTTTTTTGATGTAGTCAAGCAAAGTATCCTTAGCAGGAACAAGAGAAAAGTCCCTTCTGTTTCCTGTTCTTGTGAAATTGCCTTCGGTCCCTGTGAATGGCCTTGCTATAACTCTACCTACGCCATGTTCTCCCTGCAGAATTTCTCTTGCAATCTCGCATATTTTGTAAAGTTCATCAAGAGGAACAACTTCCTCATGGGCTGCAATCTGAAAAACAGAGTCTGCAGATGTGTACACGATGAGATCACCGGTATTAACATGCTCCTGGCCCAGCTCCTTTATTATTTCGGTGCCTGAGGCCGGATAGTTTCCTATGGTTTTTCTTCCTGTTCTTTTTTCAAATTCATGTATTACTTCATCCGGAAACCCCTTTGGATATGTTGGGAACGGCTTTTCAAGAACCAGACCGCTTATTTCCCAATGCCCGGTTGTTGTATCCTTTCCTTTTGACCTTTCGCTGCATTTTGCAACCGAACCTTTGAATGAAGTGTTTTTTCTTATATCTTCGAAACCGTCTATGTTAAGAAGGCCAAGTTCCTCCAAATTTGGCAGTGAAAAATTTTTAACTTCCCTGTAAATGTTCTTGACTGTATTGCTGCCCACATCGCCGTAATCAGCCGCGTCAGGCAGTTCTCCTATTCCAACGCTGTCAAGCACTATCAATACTGCTCTGTTTATCATATTGTTCTCCTTTATCTATATGTATTTTATTAGGTTAAGCTATAAAAGGACCTCAGGTGAGATCCTTGTCTTGCTCGCTCAGTAGCTGCAAAGCCAAATCAAATATTTGGCATCTGCACTTATATTATACTCTCGGAAATGTCTTTTTAAACACTTCAAGCGACTTAAATTCGACGCTGCTTAAATAGTTCTGGGCTGCTGCAAAACTTGAAAGGCCCATAAGCTCCTGTACGGTTCCAAGATCCGCACCGTGTGACAAAAGATGGACGGCAAATGAGTTTCTTAGTATCTGCGGAGAAAGCTCCTTCTTAAGATTTGCCTTCTTTTCATAAAACTTCAGTATTTTCCATATGCCCTGCCTCGAAATGGGTTCTCCCGTAATGTTCACAAACAAAAATTCCACGTCGTCTTTTACCCTTGTGCTTCTGAAGTTGTTCAGGAAGTTGGTCATTGCGTCTTTGGCATAATGACTCAAAGGCACGATTCTTTCCTTGCTGCCTTCTATGTTTATTAGTCCGGCGCTGAGGTTAATGTCGCAGATTTTTATGCTTATCAGTTCAGTGACTTTTATTCCTGAGGAGTACAAAAGCTCCAGTATGGCACTGTCCCGGCTGCCTTTGAATGTTGTGGCATCGGCCGATTTCATAAGCTGACTTATTTCCTCCTCAGTAAGGACTGAAGGAGTTTTCTTGATCTGCTTAGGACTGTGAATGCTAAGGGCCGGATTGTCTTCAATTAGCTTTTCCTTTTTAAGAAAATCAAAAAAATTCTTCAAGGCGGAAATAGTTCTGGATATGGTAGAAGAACTCTTTCCCTGCTTCTGAAGATTTACCAGATATGTCAATATTTGAGCCTTCCTGGTTTTAATAATGTCAAGGCCGTAGCCGTCGCTCAGATAATCCTTGAAACTGTTAATATCATACATGTATGAGCTCACTGTGTTAGGGCTCAGGTGTCTAGAATCCAGGTACTGCTTGTACGCTTCAATGCAATTTTCCATTATCCCACCAACAATCTGCTTAATATTAGTATGTAATAGCTGTAGCCGAGGCTGTATGCCGTTACAAAAATAATGTATATTAAAGATAGCTTAATATAGCTGTTTACAATTATATCAAATTTGCGGGAAATAGTCTCTATGTTTTTTGTCTTTTTTGTATATTTGGATATGGTGCTTGAAATAAATGTAAAATAAAACAGAAGAGGAAAAAAAACAAAATAGTCCGTGAAGGTCAGAATGAAGTACTTTATATCCATGTTCAGTGTTCTTATGAGATATATTACGGACAGGCCGTAGTAAACGCATGTGAGTCCGAAAATCCCCGCGATGATTTTACTCTGGCCGAATATGGTAAGCAAGATTACTGCAGCAAAGTATACCAGGTTCCTTTTTATGGTCATGAGGAAAATCTCAATCACAGACATGCTGCTTATAGCCTCGTAGTTTATGCTGGCTATGTTTTTCTGCCCCGTGATAACGTATAGAAATGCCGAAAGAAACAATGCTGCAATAAATATGGCCACTAGATACAAGAATCTTTTGTTTTCCGACTGAACCAGTTTTTTCAGTGTATTGTTCATAAAAAAACCTCCTGAAAGCTTTATACAGTATATGCTTGTACAGAAGGTTTAATTCTCTTTTTTAGTTATGAATTCAGCCAGTGAAGCATTCCTACCAGAGTCTTGCTGTCGGTAATCCTTCCTGTTTCCAGCATTTTTCTGGCTTCGTCCCTGTTGACGGAAATGGTCTCTATGCATTCATCTTCATCAAATTTAGTTGAAGTGTATGTAAGGTCCTCTGCCTTGTACAGGTAAATCTTTTCATTGGTAAATCCAGGTGAAGTGAAAAATTCGTAAATCAGTTTTATTTTTTTGGCCTCATAGCCTGTTTCTTCCTTCAGTTCCCTCAAGGCACATTCTTCAGGTTCTTCAGCAATGTTAACGATGCCTGCCGGTACTTCGTAGATGAAATCCTCAATAGCTTTTCTGTATTGTCTTATAAGAAGCATTTCATCTTTTTCATTAACTGCAACAATGGCTGACGCATTTTTGTGTTCAACGATTTCTCTTTTTGCATATTTCTGATTTTCAAGTTCAACTGTGTCGACTCGTAAATTTATTATTCTACCTTCAAAGATTTTCTCGCTCTTTACTGTTATTTCAGTATTCAAAATTGCCTCCCGCAAAAATCTTGCAATTTCAAGTTATCAACGTTGCAAAATATATTTGATTGTTCGCTTAATTTTAATAATAATAAACGTCTTTGTCAAGCTATTTGTGAAATATGCATACAAGTTGCTCCCTGCCGCAGCAAGGAGCATGAAATCATCATAATAATTCCAAAACCATGTCTTTCAAGTATTAAGCATTACATACCTCAGATTTATTGTATCTATGAAACCTTCTGCTCCAGTCGGAGCTTGTCGGCTATCATGGCGATAAACTCTGAATTTGTGGGCTTACCTTTGTTGTTGTGTATTGTGTATCCGAATATGTTGTTTATTGTTTCTATTTTTCCTCTGGTCCATGCTACTTCAATGGCATGTCGAATAGCTCTTTCAACCCTGCTGGGAGTTGTAGTGTACTTCTGGGCAATCATCGGATACAGTTCTTTTGTAATTGCTCCTAAAAGTTCCACGTTGTTCACCACGTCGATTATGGATGTTCTTAAGTACTGGTAACCCTTGATGTGTGCAGGAACCCCCACCTCATGGAGTATTTCAGTGATTTTAACCTCCAGGCTCAGTTCCTCGTTAACTTTTTCATTGTATGCAATTTCTTTGTTCTTGTTTTGAACCTTTGATGTTTCAAGTTCAGAAATCTGGATTAGTCTGTCAGCAAATGACTCAAAATTAAACGGTTTGACTATGTAATACTCAACGCCCATGTTGATGGCTCTCTGAGTAACCTTGTCATGTCCAACCGCTGACAGGATGATAACCTTAGGAAATTTCTTAAGCTCCTTCTTGTGAAGTTTTTCCAATACACCCAATCCGTCAAGATGAGGCATGATGATATCAAGAATCAAGATGTCAGGCTCATACTTTTCCACAGCTTCCAGAGCCTTCAAACCATCATCCGCCATGTCCACCACATCAAAAACGTTTTTGCTTACCAAAAAATCCTTTAATATCAGTCTGAATTCTTTGTTGTCGTCTGCAATAACCACTCTTACTTTCTTTAACATAGCAATCCCCCATTAAAATATATTTCTCATATAAGATATACGCAGATAATCTAAAAAACCCTTTTTTTTTATAAAATTTTTTCTATTTTTTTATAATTTATTTCAATATCCTAAAATACAGGGCTTTTCAATATCTTTACTCTAATTATATTACAATTTTACAAATTTATACCAAATATATTAGAAATTCATTGAATTTTTTATTGGGTGGCTCCGTAAATTTCTTCAAAAATCCATTCGATGTAAATTCCGTATCCCTTTGTAGGGTCATTCATAAAGACATGGGTTACAGCCCCCACTATCTTGTTGTTCTGTATTACCGGACATCCGCTCATTCCCTGTATGATTCCGTTTGTCAGCTGCAGCAGATCATCATCCACGATTTTGATCACGAAACTTTTCTCATCAGGTTTGTTCTGATAAAACACCTTGGTTATTTCTATGTCGTACTTTTGTATCTCGTTATTCACGCAAGAATAAATTTGAGCCGGACCCAGTTTGATTTCCTCTTTTCTGCCCACCTCTAAAAGATTCCTGCTGAAGTATCCCATGCTTTTTTTGTTTATGCTGCCGTATATTCCAAAATCAGTGTTATTTTCAACATAACCGAGGCTGTCTTCGTTCTTTAAGATGTATCCGATGATTTCTCCGGGCTCGCCTTTTTTGCCAAGCTTTATGCTTGTTATGTTTGCCTTTTTGATTGTTCCCGACTTTATGTCAATGAGGTTGCCGGTGTCTGAATCGGATATGCCGTGACCGATGGCGCTGAACTTGCCTGTTTCAGGATCCACAAATGTCACAGTGCCAATTCCGGCGATGTCGTCCCTTGCCCAGAATCCGAACTTTATTTCGCTGCTCTTGTAAATCTGAACAGGGGTAATTGAAACATAAAGAGTCTGACCTTCCCTTTCTATTTTGAAGATGTAAGTTTTTACTCCTTCAATTTCCGTATACCTTATTATGTCTTCTGTGCTTTCCACCAGCAAGGAGTCTATTTCCAGAATCTTGTCGCCAATATGCACGCCGGATAGCTTAGCCGGAGATGTGGATAAGTTTTCTGAATTTACTATGTCGGCAAGTCCTACGACCAGCACTCCTTCGGTTTTAAGTTCAACTCCGATGGTCTGGCCTCCCGGTATGATGTACCTGCCTTCAGATTCTAAAACTGGTTCTTCCAGTTTGGTTAAAACATAAGGATTTGATTTGAGATCAAATCCGAAATAGACTGCGGTCAGAAGAAAGGCAATAAAAAAAATAAAGAATAAAACTCTTCTAGCGAAATTTTTCATCTTGCTCTCCTTAAAGTTTTATCTTTAATTTTTCCACGCGCCTATAAATTTATACGGATGTATTTTACTGACAATAATTTCATAAGGCAAAAGTTTTATGGAATAAGCATAAATGTAAATTTCGCTTGAACAATTAACTAAATTGCAGCACTGTTTGATTCAATGAGTTCTCTTGCGTTGTTCAGGGATTTGTCCGTGATTTTCATGCCGCTTAACAATCTTGCCACTTCCATGATTCTTTTCTCAAGATCAAGCTTTTTAACCGTGCTGAAAGTTTTTGAGTTTTCAACATGCTTTTCTATGAGAAAATGGTTTTGGGATATGGAAGCTATCTGCGGTGAGTGTGTCACGCAGATTACCTGGTGTTTAGTTGAAATAAAGTTCATTTTTATGCCGGACATCTGCGCCGTCCTGCCGCTTATGCCTGCGTCGATTTCATCGAAGACCATTGTCTGTGAACTTTCCTCATCTCCTGATATTTTTTTGAATGCCAGCATAATCCTGGAAGCTTCACCTCCGGACACAACCTTCTGCACAGAATTCAAATCGCTTCCAACGTTTGTTGAAATTAAAAATTCCACCTGGTCCATACCGTCGGAAGAAAAGCTTCCTTTTTTTTCAATCCTGACTTTGAACCTGATGTTTTTCATGTTCAGATCACCAAGTTCTTTGAGAATTTCCCTTTCGAGCCTTGCTGCTGCCTGTTTTCTTATGTTTGACATATAGTCTGCACACTTTGACAGGCTTTTATTAACATCATCCTTTTCCTTCGTCAATGTTCTGAGTCTTGACTCAGCCTGTTTTAGCAGTTCAAGCTCTTCTATGGAAGAATTTCTGTATTCTGCTATTTTTTCTATTGAATATCCGTACTTGCGTTTTAGCCTGTTTATAAGAGACATGCGTTCTTCCACAGAAATGAGCCTGCCTTCATCAACATCGAGTTTTTCCGTGTATGACCTAAGGTCGTGAGCAAAAAACTGAATCTCTTCAAGAAAAAGGTCAAGCCTTGAAAGTAAACTTTCAAGGTTATGGTCATAGCTTTTTACCCTGTTCAGGATGCTGTAAACGTTATTCAGGCCTCCGCTGCTGTCCATGATTCGGTTGGCCTCGTACAGTGAATTTTTTATCTCCTGTATGTTGGAAAGCTTCTTTATTTCCCTTAACAGTTCATCTTCTTCAAATTCTTTTAAGTTTGCCTCGTCTATTTCACTTATTTCGAAGCTGAGCTGTTCTATCTTCGAATCTTTGTTAACGAGCTTATCCCTGATGATGTCTGTTTCACGGCATAATGCTGAATATCTTGAAAAAAGACTGGAATATTCGACAATCAGCGGTGATAATTCCTTTTTGACCAGACTGTCGAGAAGTATTATGTGATTTTCTTTTTTAAAAAGACTTTCATGCCCAAACTGGCCGTAAATATCAACAAGATATTTTCCCACATCCTTAAGCGTGACCAGTGGCACCGTTCTTCCGTTTATCTTATTGATGCTTTTTCCGTTCTCAAGCAGCTCTCTTGAAATAATAAGAAAATCTTCCTGGCTTATTTCAATATTGCTGTCATTCAATAAATTGCTTAAATTCCTGTTGCCTGATATGTCAAAAATTGCTTCGATCAAAGCGCTTTTGCTTCCCTTCCTTATCAAGTCCTTGGAAGCTCGCTCTCCCAGTATAAGCGATATGGCATCGATCAAAACAGATTTTCCGGAGCCTGTTTCTCCGGTAAAAACGTTAAATCCGTTTTCAAAACTTATGGTTTCATTTTCAAACACAGCAAAGTTGCTGATATTTAAGCTAATCAGCATGTTATCACCGCTATCTTATATTTTTCTTGAATTCCTGCAGCACATACTCTACGTTTTCCAGATTTCTTATGGCAACAAACACAGTGTCATCACCGGCAAGGGTTCCGACGATTTCGTCCACTCCCATGTAGTCAATGGCAGATGCGCAGATCTGTGCGGCTCCCGGTATAGTCTTGATTACAACTATGTTCATGGCATTGTCTATGGATACCACGGAATTTTCAAATATTTTGTACAATCTGTCTGTGATGCCTTCCTGGCTCTGACCGATTGTTGCATATTTGTATTTTCCGTTTTTGGACATTACCTTTACAAGTCTTAATTCCTTAATGTCTCTTGAAATAGTAGCTTGTGTTACATCAATGCCCATGGCCTTCAAGCCTTCGGCCAGTTCTTCCTGAGTTTCAACTTCTTTTTTTGAAATCAGCTCAAGAATTTTTGATTGTCTCGTGTACTTTTTCATTTGTCACCTCATAAATTCATTTTTATAGTATTTCAAAGGCCTCATTGATAAGGTCTTTGAAATTGAATGCTTTGTAGTTTTTGTTTCTGCCTGCGCAGGCAAGGTATTCAATGTTGCCGTCGCCTCCCTTTACAGGAGAATAAGTTATGTTTTCCAGATACAGTCCGTTTTCTTCCAGGTAACTTTCAATATTTCTAAGAACTGCCAGATGAACTTTCCTGTCTTTTACTATACCGTTTTTCCCGATATTATCTCTTCCAGCTTCAAACTGGGGTTTGACCAGGGCTACAATTTTAGTCTTATCATGACTTATTTCGACAATTTTAGGAAAAATCAGCTTTAAGGAAATAAAAGAAACGTCAACTGTTACTATGTCGACAGATTCTGTAAAAAGTGAAGAGTCTATGTACCTGAAATTTGTATTTTCAAGATTTATTACACGATTTTCGTTTCTTAAGGACTCATGAAGCTGTCCGTGTCCAACATCAACAGCATATACCTTCCGTGCTCCGTGTTTTAAAAGAAAATCAGTGAAACCTCCGGTAGAGGCTCCCACATCCACTGCAACGGCATTATGTGCATCTATGCTGAAATGGTTTAAAGCCTTTTCAAGCTTAACAGCACCTCTGCCTACATAGGGAAAAATGTTGTCAACCCTGATCACATCATTGTCTGTAACCTTGGTAGATGATTTCGTGACCAACTTGTCATTTAAATGCACACAATTTCCTGAAATCAGCTGTTTTGCTCGTTCACGGCTGCTTGCATAACCTTTAATATGAAGATATACATCAAGCCTATATTCTTCCATTATACCCTACCATTACTTTACATAATTATTCTGCAAAAAAAAACAAATCTAAGAACAATTCAGTAAAAGTATAGCATATGTATTAATAAATATCAATTAATATTTTTAATAATCTTACATTTTATTCATGCAAAAAACTGCATGCCTTATTTTTATTCAAATGTTTCATCAATTATTTTAATTTTCTTCTGCGTATCTTCTAATTTTTTGCTGCAGTAGGAATATGCTTTCATACCCTGCTCGTAATTTTTCAGCATTTCATCTATTGAAAGGTCTTCATTGCTTTCAAAGCTCTGTACAATTTTCTTCAAATCTTCCAAAGCGTTTTCGAAGCTGTCGTATTTATCCTTCATTTTTCACCTCTTCAACCTTTATAGTTTCAGCCGCAACTTTAAAGTCCTTGAACCTTATGTCAAGCATGTGCACATCCTTGGCGTGGTCAATGGTTCTGACAATTCTGCCGCGTTCATCACATACGATTGCAAAGCCCTTTTCAACCTGTGAAAAAATGTTGTGGCTGTTGAGCTTTTCATTTTGAATCTGCAGATTGTAACCAAGTTCCCTGATTTTTCTTTCAGACATGTTTTTGATGGTATTTCTTAAGTTCTCAAGCTCCATTTTCTGCCTGTAGATTTTCTCCGTGGGAAGGTAACTCTTTAATATATATCTGGATGACTTCAGGTCCGCCTTCTTAAGAGCCATTATGTTATGGGTGTTTTGTCTCAGAGTATTAACAAGTATTACCAGTCTGTTTTCCACATCCTTGTAGCCAAAGATTATTCTTTCGGCTGCCGCTGTTGGAGTGTGGCAGTACACATCGGCCGCATAATCAGTCAGGGTGCGGTCTGTTTCATGACCTATGCCTGTAACTACCGGAACTTCCGATTTAAATACCTCCTCAGCTACCTTAAGGTCATTGAACACGTTCAAATCTTCGAAGCTTCCGCCTCCTCTTGAAATCAGAATCACATCTGCCTTTGTCTCGTTGAAGTACTGAAGCCCACGTATGATGTTTTCCTTTGATTTTTCGCCTTGCACCAGCGCATTGTATATTACCACCTCGAAGCTGGATTTTACGCTTTCGAAGGTTTTTAAAACATCCTTTACTGCTGCACCGGATTTTGATGTTATTACTCCTATTTTTGTCGGGTACAGCGGAATATCCCTGCTTCTATCAAACATTCCCTGAGCTTTCAACTTTTCCTTGAGCATCTCCAGATCCAGAAGAATCTTTCCAAGTCCAACGCGCTCAATGTTTCTGACAACAAGCTGGTAGCTTCCCTTTGGCTCGTATACGGAGAGTTCTCCTTCTGCAATGATTTTGTCGCCGTTTTTAGAAATTTCATCAGCAAAAAAAGCAACACAATTTATGCAGGAGGTCTCATCACAAAGAGTGAAATATGTATAACCGGTCTTGCTGGTCCGTATGTTTGATATCTCGCCTTCCACTCTGAGGTTGTTCAAAATTGAGTTGCTCATTAGATATTTTTTTATGTATTGATTTAAAACAGACACCTTAATCGGTTTTAACTTCATGGTACCACCTGTCTATGATAGGAAGAAAGGCCGTTCCAACCGCATTGTCGGATGAGTTTTCTCTTGAAGGCAGGATAATTTCAAAATTCTCCTTCAGTCTGGAAAGTAACGTGGTCCTGATCATGCTGTTGGATGCGACTCCCCCTGCTATGATTATAGTATTGAAATCGTGTTCTTGTTTTAATTCTTCTATGATGATTGTCATGCAGTCGGCAACGTACCCGAACAATGAATAGATAATATCCTCTTTTGAACATCTTTTGTTTTCGTAAAGATTTGCAAAAAAATTTTCCATTCCTGACAGATTGATGAACGCATCTTTTTGTATGGGCGGAGTCTTGACTTTGTTCACGTCTTTGTTTTCAATAAACTTTTCCATGTGAAGTCCGCATGGAAACGGAAATTCCATCAGTGTGCCTATTCTGTCAATAAGCTGGCCGAAGGTTATGTCCTTGCTTCCGCCTACAATTTCAGCAGAATATCCTTTTGGTGATTTTTTTACCATCAGGAACTCGGTTGTGCCGCCGGACATGTGAACGGCAAGAATCCTGTCATTTATATTTTTATACCCATTAATTAAAGAAGCAGCAATATGGTTTTCCTGGTGAGAATACTCAATATAGCTGCAGCTTAAGGTTTTGGCAATTATTTTTCCGAAGTTCTGCCCTACAGTGAAGACCGGCATATATGACCCGTCCACATTTCTGGGGCGTGAACTTACAGCAACCGTTGTGATGTTTTTTAAATCAGCTTCGATTTTGCCGTAAAGTTCATGGAAATTTTTAAGGTGCTGAAATACTGCATCCTGCTGCCTGAGTCCCTTCTGTCCCGGCGGAACTGAAAGAACCTTTCTTAGGTCTGCAACAACTTTTATTTCTTCTGCATCAACCAATGCAATTGATGTGGTGTATGCACTTGTGTCGATGCCAAGCACATATTCTGTCATCTGCCAATGTTCCTCACAACAGTTCCGAGAATTCCGTTGATGAACTTGTGAGAGTCATCGCTGGAGTATTTCTTGCTGATTTCAACTGCTTCGTTTATGGAAACACTGTCGGGTATGCTGTCGTTGTATAGAATCTCTGCCAGAGCAACGCGCAAAACCGCAAGGTCTACCTTTGCAATTCTGTTGATTTTCCAATCTTTTGAATTGTCAGTAATGTTTTTGTCTATTTCATCCGTGTGGTCTATGATGTCTGCTATTGTCTTGTTAAGGTATTCCATATCCACATCATCAAGCTCAAAATGTTCAACATATCTGGTCGGACACATCTTGTCGAATTCCTTGTTCATATCCATGCAGTATGCTATCTTGACAGCTTCTTCTCTTGTTTCTTTTCGTTTCATATTTCCTCCGTTGTAGCTCGTAAGACATACGTATAATGTATGTCAGATAAACAATTATAGATTGACAATTTAAAATTGTCAATCTATTGTTGTATTAGTCTACCACTATGTCAGAATCGGTATTTTCCTTTTCTTTATCCTTGTCTTTCTCTTTTTCCTGAATTATGTTTTGTACATGTACATTTACGGAAGCGACCTGCAAATCAGTCATTGTTTCAATTTCCTTCTTTACTGCCGCCTGAACTTCTCTTGCCACCTCGCTGATATTGTAGCCGTATTCAACATTTATGAAAATGTCCAAAACAACAGTATTTTCATTTATTTCAACTTTAATTCCCTTAGAGTAGTTGTTCTTGGAAAATAAGTTTGAAATACCTTCAGCTACACCGGTGCGGGCGGTACTCACGCCTTTAACGCCGCTGGTTGCTATGCCAGCAATTATAATCACTACATCATCAGAAATTTTAACCTGGCCATATTCAAATGTTTCGTTATCCATATTAGCACCTCCTTAAATAATTATATCAGAAGCTGTAAAATTTTACAAATCAATATTATCAAATTTGACAATTTTTATTTGAGAAGGTTTGTATTCGGTTTCCGATACAATTACATCCAGTATTTTTGTGGCATCAGCCTGTTGGATGTCTTCATTGGTAACCACTTTTACGGCATCTGAATCTACTATTACAACTGTTTCGTTGTAGCCCTTTGACTGAAGCATAAGCTCGATGTCCTGCTCTGTTTCAATGTATGTGTTCTTTTTAACAAGAAGAGCTTCAAACTGGTTCTTGGTTTCCTCAGACAATGTGGCATTGCTCAGATTTTCTTCAAGATGGTCAAGAACGTCCATGTTGGCCTTTTCCTTGTTCAGCTTGAAGTTTGAGAAGCTGGCGCTCAGTGTTCCCAACACTCCGCTTGAAGATGCCTGTGCAGCATTAAGGTCTGTTATGTCTGTTATGTCTCCCAGAATTTCGTAATCAGTACTTCCTGGTTCTTCAGACTGCTCACCTTGGGCAGTTTCTGCTGCTGTTTCTTCAGAAGATGCTTCTTCGCCTTTTGTTTCGCCTTCAACAAATTCTGCTATATCATCTTTGCTGTCGTTTTGAACCTGTGCGTAATCATCAGCATCAAAGGCGTTTTCCGGCGCCATGGTCAGGTTTACATAACCTATAATGAATATTATAGCCAATGATGTTATAAATACCAAAGTTTCTTTTTTCATAATCATAATTACCCCCTTAGTTCCTACCAGATAATATTATTTCTATATCATTCATTTTGATATCCAATAAAGTCTTTACGCTGTCCATGAGGACTGCATAAATGTCTTTACTTCCTTTATAGTTTGCAACCACCAACACTCCGGTTATTTCGGGATACTGGTAGTACTTTTCAACCACCTTGTTGTCGTTTCCCACAATAACCTGACTTTGCCTTGTTTCCTTATTCACCTCTCTTTTGGTTCCGTCGCTGCCGACCTCAACATTAGTTTCGTTGCTGGAGTTTTCGTTCCGAATAGGCTCCATTGACGGAGTGTTTTTTGTATAGATCATGACATCGACGCTTTCCATGTTTTCAATTTTTCCAAGTATTTCTTCCAACCTCTTTTCTAATGATTTCACATAGCTGTCCAAGTCTGAATCTGCTTCGTTCTGATAACTTGCTTTAACCTGGGAGGAACCGCCTGTTATCTTAGAGGTGTCAATGTTCAAAATGATTGAAATGATAACAAGCAACACGAATACGTTCACTGCGTATTTTAAGTTCTTGCTGTCTTTAAACATTTTTAAAAAGTTATTCATAGGTTCCTCCTGTATTCACTTTTATATTATCTGAACTGATCTTGAATATTTCAGCTATGTTTTGCTTTAATTCTTCTTCGCTGTCCATGCCCAGCAGTCTGTTTGTCGACACTTCCGCCCTTATTTCCATGGCATCTGTGAAATTAAGCTCAATGTTGTTTATCACGGTTTCACCTTCATAATAATCCTGGTTTATTTTCCGGATGAATTCCGGATCGATGGTTTTGATGTTCACTTCCCTTTCATAGTCCGATGAAATTGTCGGAAGGTCCAACAGGTTCAAATTGATGCTTCCATTAAGAAATATATTGTCCAGTATATAAATCATGATAAAAATTTTAATGGATATTCTGCAGAATTTCTGAGTCTTTCCCTCAGGGAATATTATCATCACCAGGTTGAACATCAAAATCAGCACAAGTATGTTCACTATTGTATTTTTCATAATCTACCCAAATATGTTGTTCATGTAGTTTAAAAGGATTGAATAATAAACTGTCACAATGATTATCGGCGTTATGAGACATATGAGGTATATGTAAAACAAGTCCGCCATTTCGTAAATAAGCTTGGATATATTTTCATTGAACGGCTCCGTCAGAACTCCCACTGCTTTGTACAGCACCAGTGCCAGGACTATTTTCACAAGGGACCCCCCGAAGGCCGAAAACACGAATATTATTATAACGATTCCCAAGACATCCTTGATCATCAGCAAACTTTTTAAAAAGACTCCGAAGAAATTTGTCACGGCGCTGCCTATGACGGGAACCGCAGAAGGTGACAAAGCCTTTATGGAGCTTATAAAAATATTATCCGTTTTATATAATATATATCCTTGTACCGAAAAATTTATGACTACAATAATCATGTAACCCGATAAAATTAAGAGTGTGCCTTTCTTCAGAACCTGGTAAAGAAGCTTTGCGTTTATGAGCTTGCTCATGTTGTTAATGAGAATAACCGCAATCATGATTACCGTCATTACATCCGTGAAGCTGTAAATGAACTGAGTGGTTATGCCTATGACGTAATTCAGTGAAGTCTGAAAGAACTGCAGCATGCTGAGTTTGCCGAATGTGAGCATTGCAGCCATGAAAACCGCGTTTATTTCCTGCGTTATGGTCCTGAACTTGCCGAAATCGCTTTGCAGAATTTTTTTTATAAGTAGTACATCCTTCAGCACAATTGTGAAGATTATCAACACCGAAAACAGCACCACAATGTCTGAAACACCTTTGCTGTTTACTTCATCCGCAAAGTAATTCAATATTGTAAGAAGCATACAGATGGCAAGTACGTTCACTCCCGTTTTTAAGATATCTTTGTAAAAATCCTGATTGTCCTTCAGCTCATAGCTTATATAATCCTTTAAACTCACGTCAAGTTCTCCCTTAAAGGCCTTCAGGATTAATTCTCTCAGACTGATGTTCTTGTTTCTGAAATATGAGCTTTCTTCGTTTATGTACTCCTCCAGATCATCCAGGGGAACCTGTTCCAGCGCTTCCTCAAGGGTGCCGGCATATGAGAAAACGGTTGATGCAAGGAGAAGCATTATTGTGGCAATTATAATTTTTATCTTCATTTTTTCACCCGTTAACCAGCAGCAATATTTGATCGAGGAATATCTTGATGATGTCTATGGAATAGATGAGAATTATGAGCTTTCCTGCGATTTCAACCTTCTTTCCTATGGATTCATAGCCTAAGTCCTTGCAAAGAAGTGAAATGAAATCACATATGTAGGCAATACCCACGATTTTCAATATGGTGCCGAAATACTTTGTCTGTATATCATACTTTGAGAAAATATCGGCAATTTCCTGAATGTATGTGCTCAGTTCCCGGAAGAGCATGAACAGCACCAATATTCCAAATATGGCAGTTATGTAGACCTTGAATTCCGGATTGAACTTTGAGATTGTGATGCTCAAAATCAACGCCATTACAGCTATAAAAATTATTTTTATAAGCAGCATACTTTTACAATCAATATAAGTTGAATACTGATTTAACCTCCATGAACAAATCATTCATCATTCCGACGATGAGAGTCATTACAACAATGACGCCGGCAAGCGTCACAAACATCGCCTGTTCATCCCTTCCGGTCTTTGCCAGTATTTGATTGAAAACTGCCACAACAATGCCGATAGCACCTACTTTTATAATCAAATCAATATCCATAATACCTCCTAAATCAAGATAACAGCCGCCAGACATCCTGCCAGCAATGAAATCCTGTTGTTTAAATTTTTCTTCTCGCTGTTCGTAGCTTCGTACCGTTTCATTGCTCTTTCCATTTCCTTTATGGTGTATCCAAGCTTTTCATCCAATATGTCAGAATATGTGCTGCCGTAGTAATCAGCTATTTCTGCAAAATGAGAATTAAAGTCATCAGGAGTCATCATTGTGGAGCCAACCATATCAGCCAGGAACCCTCCGCTGTTTTTCAGACTCAGTTCCTCCATCAATTCCTTGCACACCTTTCTTGAATCGTCGCTTCTGAATTCGTACCTGGAATATATGTCTTCGAAAGGCATTTTCATGCGGCATGAGTAAATTCTCAGATACTCCGCAAAATCAACAAGTTCTTTCATCTTTTCAATCCTTTGGTCTCCCCAGTCGTTTATGAATTTGAAAATAAATTTAACCGAAGCAACCGTAAGAACAAACAAAGAAACTTTAAGCCAAGTCACTGTATATCACCTTATTTCTTTGAAAATCGAAAACTTCCCTGACAGAACACGGTCTGCTGCTGTCCTTTAAAATTATTGCCCTGTCAAAAAAATTGTTTTCCAAAATAGACTTCATATATATGTTTTTCCTTACATCATCAAGGCAAAAACCATGAGCAGTGGTAACTATATTCACACCGCTTTTCAGCGCATACTGCACAATTTCAAAATCATCAGCAGAGCCCAGTTCGTCTGAAATAATTGCTTTGGGTGAAAGAGCCCTGATGCTCATGAAGAAACCTTCCCTTTTCATGCAGTAGGACAGCACATCTGTCCGCATCCCTACATACATCTGAGGAATGCCTGCAAAAACTGACGTTATTTCTCCCCTTTCATCGATCACACAAATGTCGTATCCTTCAAAAAAAGGAATCTGAAAACCGTCGCTTAGGTTCACAGCCACATCCCTTATGAAAGTTGTCTTTCCGGACAAAGGAGGTCCGACTATCAGCGTATTGTAAATGCTGTTACTTGTCCTGATGCAAAATTTCATGAAGCTTTTCGAACAGCCAGGATACTCCCTGGCGACTCTTATATTGAGGCTTGTAATATTTTTAAAGCCTCCGAACCTGTCTCCTTCGTAAAAACAGTCTCCTCCGATTCCGATCCTGTGCCCTCCTTCCACTGTTATGAATCCGTTTCTTATTTCCTTTTCAAATGCGTGCATCGAGTTTTTGGTAACTATGGAAACAGTTTCTTCAATGTCCTTTCTGCTTACAACATGCAGGCTGCCCAGGTTTAAGTCCCTGCCCCTTAGTTTGATCAACACAGGGCTGTTGACCCGAAGCCTTATTTCCACCGCCTGTTTTTCTATGATGTCAGAATGCTTGGACACAGTGTTTCTAAGATTGTTTCCCAAAAACTTTAAAATGTTGGTTTTATCGTTCATATCAATCTCCATCCTTGTCCTCTTAATCTATAATATTATGCTTGGACAAAATTATGATAAAATGTATATATAAATTTATATAACAGCAGCTGCTACATTGATAAAATATTTTCAAACTTTTTTTGCAAAAGGTGTTTACAAATGAAATATAAGTGGTATAATTGCTTTGTAAACATCTTCAGGGCAGGGTTAAATTCCCGACCGGCGGTAAAGTCCGCGAGCCGAAAGGTTGACTTGGTGAAATTCCAGGACCGACAGTATAGTCTGGATGGTAGGAGAGATTTACTTGCATAATTTGTGAGCAAATATGAACTATCGAGTTTGGCCTCTGAAGATTTCAGAGGTTTTTTGTATGCCCTAACCCGATTTTTTCGACCGCAAGGGAGAAAAAAATCGTTGGTAGGTCAACCGCAACGAGCACCAAATTTGTGCGACGCAAGGAGCAGACAAATTTGAGATGCGAGACTGTGTATGCCCTAACCCGATTTTTTCGACCGTAAGGGAGAAATATCGTTAGTATACAGGACTTCTGACAATCTTATTCGTGCATGGCACAAGGAGGAAAATATGAAAAGTGAAATTTCAGTAAATCAAAGAGGTAACGCTAAAGTAATAGCAAAGGTAGGAGTCTTGTCAGCAGTTGCAACACTGCTCATGCTGTTTGACTTTCCGCTGTGGTTTGCTCCGAACTTCTATCAGCTGGACTTCAGCGAGGTTCCTGTTCTTTTGGGTACATTTGCATTGGGACCGGCAGCCGGCGTTGCTACCGAACTTGTAAAGATACTTATAAACTTTGTGTTGAACGGAACTGACACAGGCGGAATCGGTGAACTGGCAAACTTTATAATAGGCTGCTCTTTCATCATACCGGCAGGGTTAATCTACAAGCAGAACAAATCTTTTAAAACTGCAATAATAGGACTTCTGGCAGGAACACTGGCTATGGCAGTAGCCGGAGCATTCATGAACTACTATCTTCTTCTTCCTATTTATTCAAAGGTTTACGGTGCTCCCGTACAGGCTTTCGTACAGATGGGAAGCGCATTGAATCCTGCGATTACAGACCTTAAGACCTTTGTTCTTTACGCTGTCGTTCCCTTCAACTTATTCAAGGGTATTGTGGTTTCATCCATGGTACTGCTTATTTACAAAAGAATATCGCCCGTATTGCACAGATAAATATGGTCAAAAAGCCGCACATGTTGAAATGGCGGCTTTTTTATTGTGAATACAACAAGGTTCCCGGGCCCCAACAGCAATCTCCGATTGCGTTTGTTGGGTGGGGTTCTTATTTGTTTATTTTTCTTGACTGCAATGAATCTTTGATATTATAATAGTTGGGGAACGTTATCAGATGCATATATAAAGGGGATAATTATGAAAATCAAAGTTTATTCTGTTCTGTATTTATTGAATTTTTACTTGTCAGGGCTTCTCATTCCGGTTATGAGTCTGCTTCTTATAGACAGGGGTGCCAGCCTAAGCAATCTTTCAATAATCCTTGGTCTTTACGCCTTCACTGTGGTGGTGCTGGAGCTTCCCACAGGAATAATGGCGGATGTTTTCGGAAGGAAAAAAACCTTCTGCCTCTCGCTTTTGATATCATCAATCGGATTTGCAATCATTTACTTTGGAAGAGGATTTCTTGCCATGTGCGCAGGAATCATGTTTTACGGGTTCAGCAGAGCTCTGGCTTCAGGATCGTTTGACGCACTTTTCATAGATTATTACATAGAACATAACGGCAGTGATAAGCTTCACAACATTACAACAAGGCTTGCGGTGCTTGAAGCTCTTGGACTTGCTGCTGGTGCCATATCCGGAGGATTTTTCCCTAAACTTGCCGCAACTTACTTTCCAGTCATGGGAATATATGATATAAACCTTGTATTAAGAATCTTGCTGTCGCTGGTTGTGGCTCTGTTATCGCTCATATTCATAGAAGAACACAAAAAACCTGAAAGCAGCGAAAGAATTACCATAAAACAGCACGTTAAAAACAGCTCTGCTGTCATAGTTGCCAACAACACCGTCATCTGCATCTTCCTGTCGGTTTTCGCAACGGGATTTTTTCTGAGCTCCATAGAAACATACTGGCAGCCTCATTTCATCTCCCTTCTTCCCAGCGATGACATGATGGGTCTTTTGGGAATAATGGCATTTTTATACCTGGCAGCTGCAACTCTTGGCAGTATTGCATCAAACAGGGTCATCAAAAAAAACAGATTCAATCCAAAGAAGCTGTATCTTGGTCTGAGGCTACTTTTATCGTTTGCACTGATGATTACTGCTTTGCAAAATTCTGTTCCCTACTTCATTTTATCTTATTCGGCCATATACCTTACGTTCGGAATGGCAAACGTGCCTGAGGGAGCCATATTAAACGGCGAGGTTCCAAGCGAGGTCAGGGCTTCGGTACTTTCTGTTTATTCTTTCATCTTTCAGGTGGGAGGACTTATAGGATCGGTGGTTTACAGCATTCTTATTAATTACGTTACTATACCGCAGATTTGGCTCATGGCTTCAGCTGTTGTGTTCGTGACTGTCATCATAACAGCAAAAAGGTTTCTGTCCCATGCTTCATCAATATCTCATGCAGAACAGACTCAAAATTAAAATTGAAATGAAATCCTGAAAATAAAAAAGTTGCTCCGCAACTCCGCTAGGGGGACCTACGTCCCCCTTCGGCGTAAAAACGCTTGCGCATTTTTGACTCCGCACCCCCCCTAACGGCAAGGACGTCCGACATGCACTCCTCGTTTTTATATAATAAGAAAGAGAACTTTCTTATTATATAAAAAAACACCTGCTGATTTGATCAACAGGTGTTTAATTTCTTTTTGGTGAGTAAATACATAAGCCGAGTTCTGTATTAAACAGTCATCTATCTACGTCTGCCGTTACCGGCAGCCTCCAGCAACCTACCATCTGGACTGTGACGAGCAGCCACTCCATAGTCCGTTCTTGGTCTTGCTCCAGGTGGGGTTTACATAGCCAATTAGTCGCCTAATTGCTGGTGAGCTCTTACCTCGCCTTTCCATCCTTACCGATTGCTCGGCGGTCTATTTCTGTTGCACTATCCTTGAGGTCACCCTCACTGGGTATTACCCAGCACCCTGCTCTTCGGAGCTCGGACTTTCCTCATACATTTCTGCATGCGACTGTATAATTTACTCTAGGTAATAATACATTATTTATAGTTGTTTGTCAATTGAATTATTAACCATTTCTGACATTTGTTATTTTAAATTTTCCAGTCTCTTAAGCCACAGACTGTATGATGCATCGCTTGGCATCCTCCAGTCACCCCTGGGTGAAAGTGAAACGGATCCAACCTTCACGCCGTCAGGCATGCAGGAACGTTTGAACTGCTGAGTGAAAAATCTTTTATAAAACTTTTTGAGCGTTTCAAGGATTACTTCATCAGAAAACTCACCGTCAAAAGCTTTTTTTGCAAGAAAATAAATTTTCTCGGGCTCGTAGCCGTTTCGCATCATGTTGTACAGGAAAAAATCGTTCAGATCGTAAGAGCCCACTGTTTTTTCGGTAAACTGAGCGATGTTTCCTTCCTTGTCAGGCGGAAGAAGCTCGGGGCTTACCGGTGTTTCACAGACATCCAGCAGCGCTGTTTTTATGTCACCTTTAGTTTCCTCATCAGCATACCACCTGACAATGTAACGAACCAGTGTCTTTGGTATGCTTGAGTTCACTCCGTACATGGACATGTGGTCGCCGTTGTAGGTACACCATCCCAGTGCCAGTTCAGACAGGTCTCCTGTTCCAACCACAATGCCGTTTTCCTTGTTGGCAAGGTCCATGAGAATCTGTGTCCTTTCCCTGGCCTGTGAATTTTCATAGGTTATGTCATGGATTTCTTCAGCGTGCCCGATGTCTTTGAAATGCTGCAAACATGCATCCTTTATAGATATTTCCTTTAGCGTGACTCCCAATTCCCTCATGAGAGTAACAGCATTGTTGTATGTTCTGTCGGTTGTTCCGAAGCCGGGCATTGTGACTGCAATTATACCACTTAGCGGCAGACCGAGCTTTTTAAAGGCTTCAACTGTCACTATTAGTGCCAATGTGCTGTCAAGGCCTCCTGAGATGCCTAAAACCGCTTTTTTAGCTGCGATTTTTCTCATTCTCTGATAGAGTCCCGTGGATTGAATGCTGAGTATCTCCTTGCAGCGTTTGTCTCTTTTATCCTGGTTGGACGGAACAAACGGCCTTGAGTCAACATATCTTTCCAAGTCTTCGTTATCCGAAAATCCAAGATCAAAGTATACGTGCTCGTAATCAATCTTGTTGTTCTTAGTCATGTAGGTATTGAATTTAATTCGGTCGTTTGTGAGCTTTTCAAGATCCACGTCAGCCAAAGCAATGCTGCTGTTTGGAGAAAATCTGTCTTCCATGAGTACTGCTCCGTTTTCTGCAATAATTGCATGTCCCGAGAACACGACGTCTGTTGTGCTTTCAGTCTGACCTGCTGAAGCATAAGCATATGCCGTTATGCACTTGGCGGATTGAACCCTTACCAGATCTCTTCTATAGTCGCTTTTATCAATTGTTTCATTGCTTGCGGACATGTTAAGTATCAGGTTTGCCCCGTACAATGTGTGATATGAACTTGGAGGAATGTTTACCCAAAGATCTTCGCAAACGTCAATTCCTATGCAAAGAGCAGAAAGCCTGTCGCAGAACAATATGTTTTCATTGAACGGTATTTCCTGACCGCAAAGATTGATTCTGTTTCTAATTCTTGAAACTGAAGATGCAAACCATCTCTTTTCATAAAATTCATTGTAGTTGGGTATGTACGTCTTCGGAACAGCTCCCAGAATCTTTCCCCTATTGATCAGTACTGCGCAGTTAAAAAGCTGGTTATCTGCCTTAATGGGCATTCCGACAGCTATGACTGCATTGAGATTTGCAGTTTCATCAAGGATTTGTCTTAATGACTGTTCAGCCCCGTCAATTAATGCTTTCTGGTTGAAAAGGTCTCCGCAGGTGTATCCTGTGATGCAAAGCTCCGGAAACAAAATAACCCCTGCCTTGTTTTCCACGGCAGCCTTTTTTGCAATTGCTGCTATTTCAGCAGCATTACGCTCTGTATCTGCAACCGCCACAACAGGTACTGCAGCCGCAACTCTTAAGTATTCAAAGCTATTCATGTCATCAACCTCTAAATAATTATTTCTTTAACTGTGTTATTGCCGTATATAAGTACATTCAAATCGGTGTTTTTCAAAAGTGCTTCTTTCAATGCAATCAGCGCAGGGCATTCCGTTCCGAAATGTCCGGCATCTATGATGCAAAGATTATTTTTTAAGGCATCCTGCGCCTGATGATACTTTATGTCGCCTGTTATGTAAACATCTGCTTCCAGCAATAAAGCGTCCAATATAAACTCACTGCCGCTTCCGCCGCAAAAGGCTGCCTTATTTACCGTAATGTCTTCGTCCGGAGCATACAGTCTCACGTAATCCAGGTCAAGCGATTTTTTTACCATGAGGGCAAATTCTCTTATATTTGTTTCCTTTACTGTTCCAAAGCCTCCGTATCCGCTGCCGTCATCATTAACTTTGTGCAGCACGAGATAATCTTCTATTCCGAGCTTTTGCGCAATAGCGGTGGTAACTCCTTCTTCGGCCATATCAAGGCTCGTATGCATACTGTACAGGTTCATGCCGCTGTTAATAATCATTTTTACTATGCTTCCGTCATATGAATCAAAGTCGATGGACTTTACTGAACCGAAAAAAAACGGATGGTGGGATATGATTAGATCTGCTTTGTTTTCCAAGGCATATGCAACTGCTCTTTTATCCGCATCTAATGTTAACATAACTGTTTTTATGTCACTATTTAAACTTCCAATCTGCATTCCGCTGTTATCCCAGCTCTCCTGATTCTTTAGCTTCAGTTCATCCTGCAGCACCTTAATAACCGTTTCAAGTTTAATTTGACATCAGCTCCCTTATTTTTTCGTTCTTATTTTGAAGTTCCTTTATTTTTTCATTATATTCCCTGTTTCCTGTTTTTTCAATACTGCTGATGATATTTTCATTGGTTTTTATAACTTTTTTAAGGTACTCCATCATAAGGGGATCCTTTCTTAGGATGAGATGCTGGCTGAACTTATAGTAAATTTCATCTGTTTTGTCTGAATGTCCCGGCACTGCTTTCATAATGAAGTAGTAGTGATGATATTCCTTTACAATTTTTTCGTCTTCTATGACGAACCCGCTTTCAGTCAGGTATTTTCGTAGTTTATCTGCAGCTGTCATAGGCTGAAGAATGAGCTCTTTAGCAGCCAGAGCAATATTTTTTGAAGTTTCGATAATGTCTGCTATAAGGTCTCCGCCCATTCCTGCGATAATTATTGAATCTGCCTCGCCTTCTTCAAGAACCGTAAGGCCGCTGCCAAGCCTGAAGTCGCATCTTTGATCCAAGCTTATTCCTGTCAGGTATTCGGTAGCTCTTTTCAGCGGTCCTTCGTTTAAATCCGTAGCTATGACTCTTTCGCAGATGTTGTCATTCAAAAGCATCTCTGCCACATATCCATGGTCTGTTCCCACATCTGCAGCTGCTGCACATCTGGAAACCATTGATTTTATACATTCCAACCGGTCCATAAAACCTCCGAGTTATTATTTGAAAAATTAAGAATTAAGAATTAAGAGTGAAGAATTAATTGATTTTTTTATTTAAATACAAAACAAATGGAATGTTTACATTCCATTTGCTCCATAATTCTTAATTATTAATTCTTCATTCTTAATTGTATAAATTGCTCTGCAATTTATTCTAAGTAGTCTTTAAGCTTTTTGCTGCGGCTTGGATGTCTCAGTTTCCTTAAAGCCTTTGCCTCAATCTGCCTTATTCTTTCCCTGGTGACATCGAACTCTTTTCCAACTTCCTCAAGAGTTCTGGCTCTTCCGTCATCAAGACCGAATCTGAGCCTTAAAACCTTCTGTTCCCTGTCAGTGAGCGTGAACAATACTGATGAAAGCTGTTCCCTCAAAAGAGTAAACGTAGCCACATCAGATGGTGCCTGAACCTCATCATCCGGAATGAAATCCCCAAGGTGGCTGTCTTCCTCTTCTCCTATTGGGGTTTCCAAAGACACCGGCTCCTGAGCTATTTTTAGTATTTCACGTACTTTGTCAGGCTCCATTTCCATCTCAAGAGCAATTTCTTCAGGTGTTGCGTCACGACCCAGTTCCTGCAGAAGCTGTCTTTTGATTCTTATGAGCTTGTTTATTGTTTCAACCATGTGAACAGGAATCCTTATGGTTCTTGCCTGGTCTGCTATGGCTCTGGTTATGGCCTGGCGAATCCACCAGGTGGCGTAGGTGCTGAACTTGAATCCCTTGGTGTAGTCAAACTTTTCAACAGCTTTTATAAGCCCAAGGTTTCCTTCCTGAATCAGGTCCAGAAACAGCATGCCTCTGCCAACATATCTTTTGGCAATGCTTACAACAAGCCTTAAGTTTGCTTCGGCAAGTCTTTTCTTTGCATCCTCGTCGCCTTCCTGCATGCGTTTTGCAAGGTCGATTTCCTCGTTTGCAGACAAAAGCGGAACCTTGCCAATTTCCTTAAGGTACATTCTTACAGGGTCGTCAATGTTCACACCTTTAAGTATGTCATCATCGGACTGGCTTACAAAAAAATCGGCATCGTCCTTCAAGTCTAAATCTTCGTTGTCATCAACCTTTTCAAGAATCATGTCGTCCTGAAATCCAAGTATTTCAAGATCGTTGTCTTCTGCCTGCTTGTAAAAATCATCTATAAATTCAGGGTTTATATCCAGTTTCTCAAAAGATCTTAAAACTTCCTTGTACGTTATAAAGCCGTTCTTCTTTCCCTTTTCAATAAGTTTATTTTTTATAGAATCAATTTTCTGCAGCATTTCTGCATTTTTTTCGGCATCATCATCTATATTTGTCAAATTTTTATTTTCACTCATCGTTAGTTAACCTCCTCTTTAGTTGATTTAATTTTCTTAGCGAGGCTGAAAATTTCATTCATAATTTCCCTGCTATTTGCTGCGTTTTCAGATTGTTTTAAACTGTCGGTCAATATAGTTTTCTTCTTTTCATAATACTTAATTTTAAGTCTCTTCATACAATCTTTGAAATAAGCCTCTGAATTATCATCAACATCGTCGTTCTGCACAAAAATACTTACATCAACATTATCCATTATAATTTCATTCAGGCTGTCCTTGTCTATCCTTTGATCATTGATTTTGCATTCATACATTCTTTTAAATATTTGATAGTATTCCAAGTCCTTAAAGGTATCTTCATTGACTATTTCTTTCAGTTGATATGCTAAATCATTGTTCATGAGGATGAGTCTGATCAGCTCTTCTTCATGGGATGTAGTTATTTTTACAGCCGCCCTGGTCTTAGCCGGTTCAGGCGGCGCTGCAGACTTCACAAAAGTTCCTTGTTTCGTACTTCTCTTATTGTATTCTTTTACTATAGACTCTTTGGAAACACCTACTTTACCTGATAATTTTTCAAATATGAGTTCCTTTTCGATTTCGCTGCCCACATTGACTATGTTGTCAAAAAATTTATTTATATATTCAACTTTGTTAGAATTTTCAAATAATTCTTTGTAATGGAATTCTAAAAAGCTATAATAATCCAATGAATTTTCGATTAATTTGTCGAAATTTATTTTGCCGAATTTATTTAAGTACTCATCGGGATCCTTGGCATTCGGTATAATTACCACCCGGCCGTCAAGTCCGTTTCTCTTCAGTAGGTTAATGGCCTTGATGGCGGCATTTTGCCCTGCATTGTCCGAATCCAGCGCCAGATAGAAGCTTTTCGAGTACCTTTTCATAAGTTTTATCTGATTTTCCGTAAGTGCTGTACCAAGAGCAGCTACTGCTGTATCATATCCGTGTACATGCATCTTTATTACATCCATGTAGCCTTCAACCAAAATGAAGCTTTTGTCTCTGACGGCTTCTCTTGCAATATTCAAACCGTACATGTTGTAACCCTTGTTGAAAATCAGTGTTTCAGGAGAATTCAGATACTTTGGAAGCGAATCGTCAAGAACCCTTCCTCCGAAACCGATTATCCTGTTCTTTATGTCAAAAATCGGGAACATGACCCTCTTCCTGAATCTGTCATAGTAGCGGTCTTTAGTTTTGTTTTGGATTATGAGTCCGGCCTTTAAGATGTCATCTTCATTGTAGCCCTTTGATGTAAGATATTTTAGCAAATTATCCCATCCGTCACTAGCATATCCAATTCCAAACTTTTTTATTACATTTGCTTCAATTTTCCTGTTTTTTAAGTATGCTGCCACTTCAGGGTATCTTTTCAGGTTACTGTAATAGTATGCGGCGGCGTCCCTGTTTATTTTGTACAGCCTGTCTGACTGCTGTTTGTTTATGCTGTCTTTGGTAGATGCTGTTTCTTCAAGTACTATTCCTGCCCGGCGAGCCAGATACTCAGCAGCTTCCACAAAGGTATAGTTCTTGTACTTTGTGACAAAGCTTATGCTGTCGCCGCTTTCTCCGCATCCGAAACAGTGGAACATTTGCTTGTCCGGTGACACAATAAATGAAGGAGTCTTTTCCTTGTGAAACGGGCAGCACGTATTGTAGTTGGCGCCTGCTTTTTTCAGGGGCAAGAATTCCTCTATTACATCTACAATGTTGTTTTGTTCCAAAATTCTGCTGATTACATCCGAATCTAATCTATAGGGCATAATATCACCATTATGTTTACATTGAAGATAAATTATAACACGACAAAATAAGCTTGTCAACTACAATTTTATTGTCTCCAAGGCTTTGGCATATAAAGGTCTTCGAATATTTTCATGGCATATCTGTCTGTCATTCCGGCTATGTAATCTTTAATTATTTCACTTTTTGTGAAGTTGTTTTCTTTGTAAATATCGGTGTAAAATTTAGGAAGTTTGTCAAAGTTTCTGCTGTAGTATTCATATATTTTCGTTAATATGAAAGTTGCTTTCTCTTCCTCGCTTTTTGCCACCTTGTTGTAATACACGTTTTCAAACAGGAAATCACGTAACTTCCTTGTGAGGTAAGCAACTTCGCTGCTCATGGAAATCGAGTCCTTATCCATACTGTTTTTTATTACGTCAAGTATCATGGTGTTGATTCTCTGCCCGTGGGTGGAGCCCAGATTATCAAGGAATTGCCTTGGTATCTGCCCCGGCTTAATTATGTTCGCTCTCGAGGCATCGTCTATGTCGTGGTTGATGTATGCTATTCTGTCCGACAGGTTCACAATCTCGCCTTCCAATGTTGAAGGTTTATATTCCATCGGGTGGTTTAAGATGCCGTCCCTTACCTCATATGTAAGATTTAATCCGTGCTTATCATTTCTGATTTCAAGAAAATCTACCACTCTGAGGCTTTGCTCGTTGTGTTTGAAGCCGGAGATGCAAAGCTCGTTCAATATTCTCTCTCCCGTGTGTCCAAATGGAGTGTGCCCCAGGTCATGGCCCATGGCAATGGCTTCGGTAAGGTCCTCATTCAATCCCAGGCTCCTGGCAATAGTCCTTGAAATCTGGGAAACTTCCAAGGTGTGAGTGAGTCTTGTTCTGTAGTGGTCTCCCTCCGGAGACAAAAATACCTGAGTTTTATGCTTGAGCCTTCTGAAGGACTTTGAATGCAGAATCCTGTCACGGTCCCTCTGGTAGTCTGTCCTTATTTCACACTTTGGTTCTTCGACAGCCCTTCCTTTTGAAAATTTGGTTTTGGAAGCCCTTTCCGACAGATGCTCAGCTTCAAATTGTTCATATTTTTCCCTAATATTCACCACATCACCCTCTGTAATTTTATTGAAGATACTTTCTATTGCTTATTGCTTTCAGCTATGTAATCAAGTATTATGGATGCCGTTTCTTCAACAGCCTTATCCGTTGTGTCAATAACTTTGCATTTGAGCATTTTCATCACTTTTTCGGAATACTCCAGTTCCTGGAATATTCGTTCCATGTTTGCATAGTTTGCCGTATCCTTCAGACCCATGGCCTTAAGCCTTTCCCTTCGAATCTTGTTAAGATTTTCGACATTAAGGGTGAGACCGATAATCTTTTTGGGCGATATCATTTTCAATTCTTCCGGCGGGCTTACCTCCGGCACCAGCGGAATGTTTGCCACCTTGACGTTCTTGTGTGCCAGGTACATTGACAAGGGCGTCTTTGATGTTCTTGAAACACCAATCAGCACCACATCGGCAAGAAGAATTCCTCTCGTGTCTTTTCCGTCGTCATACTTTACAGCAAATTCAACGGCTTCAACCTTCTTAAAGTATTTCTCATCAAGCTTTCTCAAAAGACCGGGTTCGTTTTTCGGTGACATGCCAAGCTGCTTGACAAGCGGAACAAGTATGGGTGTCATTAAATCCACTGCACCAATGTTGTTTTCCGCAGCTTTTAATGTGATGTAGTCTCTCAGTTCTTCCACTACCAGAGTGAATACTATGAATGAATTTTCTTTTGAGGCCTTATCTATTAAGTTGTCTATGGCCTCTTTGTCGTTTACGTATGATACTCTTTTAATGTCAAAATCCGCAATATCAAACTGCCTTATTACGGCTTTTGCAACTTGCTCGGCAGTTTCCCCTATGGAGTCTGAAACTGCATATATATTGATCTTATCCATGCATATACCTCTTTACTTGGTTATTTCCAGCAATGCTTTAGTTAAATTTGTCTTTGATATTCTTCCCACGGCTTTGATTTTTCCGTTTGAAAGTTCTATAACAATGGGGATGCAGTCAATTTCATTGTCGATGATTTTTTCCGCAGCTTCTACGATGGAGTCTTCTTCAGTGCAGTACACTATTTTAGGCATCCTGGTCATTATGACGCCTACAGGAATGACATTAAGATCCTTTCCGCCCATGGCGGCTTTCAAAAGGTCTTTTCTTGATATGACACCCTTCAGCGCATCATCTTCTACAACAAAAAGGGTCCCGACATTTTCCAAAAATAGCGTAACAATGGCGTCATAGACGCTGGTTGACTCAGTTACATTTATTGGCAGTGATTTAATGTCGGAAACCTTTATTGAGGACAGCTTTTCAAGTATATCCTTGTTGTTTTTCTTGCCTGATATGTAATAGCCTACCTTTGGTTTTGCATCAATTAAACCGCACATAGACAATACAGCCAAATCAGGCCTTAAAGTTGCTCTTGTAAGACCTATCTTTTCAGCGATGGATTCACCTGTAATGGGCTGATGTTTTTCTATTATTTCAATAATAACGTTTTGTCTGTCTGATAGTTTAATACGAATCCCCTCTTTTCATGAGCGCTTGATTTTAAATGCAACATACAGGAGATTCCTGTATGTTGCCAAATAAATAAATCAATTGCTAAAAGTTTATTTTTGCGTTGATGAAGTCAACCAGGTCGTCTATTTTTACTCTTGTCTGTTCCATGGTATCTCTGTCTCTTACTGTCACTGAGTTGTCTTCCAATGAGTCAAAGTCGTATGTTATGCAGTAAGGAGTACCGATTTCATCGTGCCTTCTGTATCTTTTTCCAATGCTTCCCGCATCATCGTAGTCAACGTTGAAGTTTTTCTGAAGCTTGTGGTAAAGTTCAGTTGCCTGTTCGTTTAATTTCTTTGTCAGCGGGAATATTGCCGCCTTGTATGGTGCCAGTGCAGGGTGAAGCTTCATAACAACCCTGTCGGTTCCGTCTTCAAGAATTTCCTCATTGTATGCGTCCAAAAGAAGTGCCAGCATAACGCGGTCAGCACCAAGCGACGGCTCAATGCAGTATGGAACATATTTCTCGTTAGTTACGGGGTCCTGGTATGTCAAATCTTCTCCTGAGGTCGTTATGTGAGCCTTAAGGTCGAAATCCGTACGGTCAGCGATTCCCCAAAGCTCTCCCCAACCGAATGGGAACAGGTATTCTATATCTGAAGTGGCGTTGCTGTAGTGTGACAGCTCTGCTTTTTCGTGGTCTCTGAAACGTACATTTTCTTTTGTCATGCCAAGGCTCAAAAGCCAGTTCATGGCAAATTCCTTCCAGTAATAGAACCATTCCATATCTTCACCGGGTTTGCAGAAAAACTCAAGTTCCATCTGTTCAAACTCTCTGGTTCTGAACGTGAAGTTTCCCGGAGTTATTTCATTTCTAAAGGACTTTCCTATTTGTCCTATACCGAACGGTATTTTTTTTCTGGTGGAGCGTGCCACGTTTTTGAAGTTAACAAATATACCCTGAGCAGTTTCAGGTCTTAAGTATATTTCGGCCTGGGAATCCTCTGTAACGCCCTGGAATGTTTTAAACATAAGGTTGAATTTTCTTATGGAAGTGAAGTTTGACTGACCGCATTCCGGGCAGGCAATCTTGTTTTCAATTATGTATGCTTCCATCTGGGAATTGCTCCAGCCGTCAACAACCTGTACTTCTCCCTTTTCATGCATGTGATCTTCTATAAGTTTGTCTGCACGGAATCTTGCCTTGCATTCCTTGCAGTCCATCAGCGGATCGCTGAATCCTCCAACGTGACCTGAAGCCACCCATGTTGTGGGGTTCATTAGTATTGCAGCATCAAGGCCTACATTGTACGGGCTTTCCTGAATGAATTTTTTCCACCAGGCTCTTTTTACGTTGTTTTTTATTTCAACGCCCAAAGGACCGTAATCCCATGTGTTGGCTAAACCTCCGTATATTTCTGAACCCGGGAATATTATACCCCTTGATTTTGACAGCGAAACAAGTTTCTCCAGCTTGTTTTTTTCATTCTTTGCCATGATTTCCTCCATTTAGAATAAATTTCTCCTAGGACAACAGACACAAAAAAATCTCTCATCCCGTATAGGGACGAAAGATTAATTCCGCGGTTCCACCCTATTTGACAAGGCACAGCCTCGTCCTCTTTAATTTAAACAAAGGACTCAAAAGCTCCCTTCATCCATACCTCAATACCGCTTTCCACCACCGCAGCTCTCTGAAAAATCAATATGGACTACTCTTCTTTATCACAGTCTCAACATTAACTATAATGTAACAAATTAAAGTTTTTATGTCAAGATTTTCTTTTAGAATTCGTCATTATTTTTATTGAACGAATTTGTTATGTCATCCTTTAGATTTTCAGCGCCTTCCTTCATATCCTGCATGGCATCCTTCACAGCATCCATGCCCTGATCCATTTTTTGACCAAGGTCGATTATCTTGCCGTCCTGCTGTGTTATTTCAACGGAGCATTGAGTCAACAGTGCTGCTGTTATGCCGGCTGCTGATAAAAACGGTGCTATAAAGGCTCCGATGAGACCTGCAGTTATGGGCAGGTTAACTATAACCTCGTTGTTTTTCCTGATGGTGAGCTTTGTGGCATTGCCTTTTGTCAGGATGTCCTTTAACTGATTCATCACCTGTTCACCCTTGTTCTGGCCGCCTGAAGTCTTGCTTCTGTTCATGTTTTCAATAAGTATTATTGCTTCCAGCACATCGCCTTCTGCATCCTCAAGAGCCTGCTTTGCAGTTGAATAATCAGTATTGGTGCGTTTCAGGATCTCGTCGATTTTTTGTAAATTGTCATTTTCCATAGCTACCCTTCCTTTTAAATGAGCTTCAATGTAGTGAAATGATCCTTGCCGATGTAGTAGTACAAATAGTCACGGATCAAATTCCTTATTCGGGGATTAACTTCCACTGAGCCTATATTTTCAAATTTTGTCTTCAAAATTCTTTCCAAAGTTAGTATTTCACCATATGTGACATTTATTCCGTTTCCATATTTTACGCAGCCGCTGCACAGCAAACCGCCTTCCTTAATTGAAAACAGCGCATCTTCTCTGATTTGCCTTCCGCAGGAAATGCATTGTCCAAAATCAGGCTTGTACCCCAGCATTGAAACCAGTTTAAGTTCGTATGCGGATACAAGTTTCTCATAATTTTGCGGACAGTCTTCTAAGAATTTTAAAACCGATACAGTCATATCAAATATTTTTCTGTCATACTCGTTCTCCTGAGCAACATAACCGATGAGCTCCAATATGTAGCTTGCATTAAAATAAGCATCCATGCTGTTTTTAAGCCCGTAGAAGTTGTCAATAAGTTCTGCGGACGTTATTATATACATGTCTCTTGAAATTGTCAGAGAGCATCTCGCATGGGCAAAAACCTGCGACACATTGACAAGGTGTGAATTCGGCTTCTTCGCGCCCTTGGAAATGAGCTGAATTTTTCCCATGTTCCTTGAGATGGCATGAAGTATCTTGTCATTTTCCTTATAGCTTACTTCCTTGATAACGAGAATGTCTTCGGTTATCATTTCTGGTTGTATCCGAGGCTTTTCAAAAGATAATTGTTGTCACGCCAGTTTTCGGATATTTTTACAAACAGCTGCAGATTGACCTGACTTCCCAGAAGTTTTTCGATGTCTTCTCTGGCACTTTTGCCTATTCCTTTTATTTTTCTTCCTTCCTTACCTATTATGATGCTCTTGTGAGATTTCTTCTCGCAAAGAATGCTGGCTCTGATATCCACGAGGTTTCTGTTTTTTCTTTCCTTCATTTCTTCAATCTCTATGGCTATGCCGTGGGGAACTTCATCCTGCAGGTACATGAGCGCCTTTTCCCTGATTATTTCTGCCACAACGAAACGTTCCGGTCTGTCTGTGATGTAGTCGTTGGGGAAGTACATGGGTCCGGGCTTCAGGCACTTCTTAATGAGCTGCACTAGTGAATCCACGCCCACATTTTTCAGCGCGGACATGGGCATTATATCGTCAAACACCTTGTACTTGTCAAATTCCTTTGCCATGCGCATGGCAGCTTCCTGGTCGAACATGTCTATCTTGTTTAGTATAAGTATCTTTTTGCCTTTAACTCCCTTTATTTTTTCCATTATGAACTCATCTCCGGGGCCAACCTTGTTGAACTCGTCTGTGAGCATTATGAGTACATCCATTTCTTCAAGTGCAGAGTCAACCTCTTCATTCATGAATTCTCCCAGTTGATTTTTAGGTTTATGGATGCCGGGGGTGTCAAGAAATATTATCTGTGCCTCGTCGTCTGTGTACACAGTCCTTATTTTGTTTCTTGTAGTCTGGGGCTTATCTGACATTATGGATATCTTTTCACCTATCATTGTGTTCATCAATGTAGATTTGCCTACGTTTGGTCTTCCTATTATTGTAACGAATCCTGATTTAAACATATTTTCCTCTCTTCTGTTAATCCAAATCTTCCGGCCCAAAGCTGTTGGGCAGAAGTTCCTCCAATGTGTGAACCTCGTAAGAGTCAATGCTCTTGGCGCATATTATCTTAACGTCACTTCCAAACTCGCGTATCATCTGCCTGCACACCCCGCATGGAAATGAGATTTTTTTGTCGCTTCCTACCACTGCTATTTTTTCGATGTCTTTGTATCCTTCCGACACGCTTTTGGCAATAGCTACCCTTTCGGCGCAGATTGTGGGCGTGTACGACGCTGATTCAATGTTGCAGCCGGTAAATATCTTGCCGCTTTTTGTGTAAACTGCCGCGCCAACCTTAAAGTTGGAGTACGGGCTGTATGATTTTTCTCTTGCTTCCATGGCTATTTTTATCAATAGTTTGTCTTCCATATTTTCCACCTTAATTGCTTATTATTCGGCAGACACGCTTACGCTGTTTATGTTGCTTACAACCTGAATCCAAGTGTTGCCGGGATTAAGAAGTATTTCATTACCATTTGCGTAAAATCTGGTTCTTGACGTTTTTGATGCTTTCTTCCAAGTGATTTGAGTCGATTGCCCTTCAGTCATGTAAAAACCCTTTCCTTCGCCCACGTTTCCAAGATACAGCCTTCCTGCGTTGTCAAGAACACTTTTGGATGTTTCTATCACAATGATGTTCTTCGCACAAAGCTGTTTGTCATCAAGCTCATCTATGTGCATCTCGCCGTCCTTGAACCTTTTGTATGTACCTGAGCTGCTGTCATATTCGTAGTCAGTGCTATTGTCCCTGTTGTATGTGATGCTTATTTTTTTTGCGTATGTAAAGCTTTGGAATACGTCAGAAAGTTTCTTGGTCTCTTCATTGAACTTATACCCTTCAAAACTGCCTTCCGTCCGGTATCCTCGTGACTCTGCTTCGCTTCTTATTGCTTTTAGCGTGGTGTACATGTTGTGGGGAGCAACTTTTCCTGTATCATAATATCTTTGCATAGCACCTGAATACAGACCGTCTATGTCTGGCACAGCAAGAGCTGCAATTTCGTTGAAGGCATCCTGGCTTCCTCCTACATGAACAAAAATTCCGTCATTTTCAAGGGCATAGTAAATGATGTAAGGTCTGGCACTTCGGACAGGTCCCACCATTTCCGGCTCCTTTGCAAGGAATATGCACAGATACCTTGTATATGGATGCTCAACCTCAAACTCATACACTATTTCAGCCTGGCTCAGTCCTGCTTGCCATCTGGCTGACGGATGATTGTCTATGGAAACAGCCACCGGCCGTTTGGAAAGTTCTTCGGGATAGTATTTTAAACCGTCCAGAGGAGATATGACTTTTCTAGAATTATCCTCCGCTTCCTGTTTTTCAGGGTCTTCCTGAGGTATCTCAGGCTCTGTAGATTCGGATTTATTTTCCGTTTCCCCGGATACCGGAGGGGCAATAGTCTGGCTTGAACAGGCCGCAGCCAGCAACATGACAATCAATAAAATAAGCAGCGTTTTTTCTCTCATAATCATTCCTTGATTTTTATTTGAAAATTTGCAGTTCCTTCATTATTTCCTTTTCTCTTTGCCTCATCTGTTCTTTTTCATCACTGTTCATGTGGTCATATCCCAGCAGGTGGAGCATGCTGTGAACAGTCAGGTAAATCATCTCTCTTTCAAGGCTGTGTCCGAATTCATTGGCTTGTTCGATAATTCTCTGTGTGGAAAGGACAATGTCCCCCAATATCACAACACCTTCAAACACATCTTTGTCGTCCATGGGAAATGAAAGCACATCCGTTTCACAGTCCACATTCCTGTAATTTCTGTTCAATTCTCTTATCTCTTCGTTTGTAACAAAAGATACGCTGACCTCGAAGTTTCCTTCTTGTTCTTCAGCTTTCAAAACAGACTCTACAGCCTGTTTTATGGCCATTTCGTTATCTTGTGTTATTTCCATTATATCCTGCCTGTTATCGAACAATACATCAATCATTTCTTTCCCTCATATTTTTCATAAGCCTTTATTATATCCTGAACCAGTTTATGCCTTACCACATCTGAAGTGTGGAAGAACATGAAACCTATGTCGTCAACATCCTTCAGGATGTTGATTACAGTCTTGAGTCCAGATTTCTTGCCTTCCGGAAGGTCAATCTGCGTTATGTCTCCTGTTATTACGGCTTTTGAGCCGTATCCCAGCCTTGTGAGAAACATCTTCATCTGTTCAGTGGTAGTGTTTTGTGCCTCGTCCAGGATTATGAAGGACGAGTCCAGAGTCCTTCCCCTCATGTATGCCAAAGGAGCGACTTCAATGGTTTGTTTCTCAACATTCTTCATGAAGTTTTCAATTCCCATTATGTCAAAGAGAGCATCGTAAAGAGGTCTTAAGTAGGGATCCACCTTATCCTGCAGATCACCGGGAAGAAATCCAAGTTTTTCACCGGCCTCCACTGCAGGTCTGGTAAGGATTATTCTTTCGACTTCCTTCTTTCTGAATGCATTCACAGCAGCAGCAACGGCAAGATATGTCTTCCCTGTTCCGGCAGGACCGATTCCGAATGTTACATCCTTTGAGTTGATCATGTCGATGTATCTTTTCTGTCCTACGGTTTTTGCCTTGATGACCCTTCCTGATGCTGATGTAACGATTACATCCTTCAATATTTCGTTGTAATCTATGTTGTAGTTTGTTTTGTTTGCTTCTATCAGATAAACAACCTTCTGATCGCTTATTTCTCCCTCGTTATCTAAAATATTCATCATATCCCTTAGTATCTTGGCAACCGCTTCTGCTTTTGTTTTGTCTCCTGTAACCTTTATAACGCCGTTTCTTACAAGAATGTTCACATCGAAATAACTTTTTATTATCTTAATGTTCTTGTCATGAATACCCAAAAGCTTTATTAAATTGTCCTCGTTTGCCAGCAGTATGTTTTCTTCAAATAACTCCATTTATCCTCCTAGCTATTCATCAATATCTTTATTTTCTTCAGTCATGGGATAAATTTTCACTGTTTCGCCAATATCCTCCATAACCTCAATTTGAGCCCTTAAATAATAGTAATCATCATCTTGTGTAAAGTTTATGGATGACTTCAATATTTTAGAATCCCTGCTGCACTTTTCCAAAAGGTCGTCGTACATGGCAACCTTCATCCTGTTTTGCGCCGAGTCTTTATCTATCTCTATTTTCTTAACAGTCTCTTCATAGTATACACCTTTGACAACAATAATATCAGTCATTTGGGACAGTATTGGAAAATTAATAGTACTCTCTTTATAATTATAATTTTCATAAGGTTCTTTGTCACCTATTATTTTAACATTGTTTCCATTAATTTTCAAGAAAAACACGGAGCTGGACTTGTTGGTCGGCACTTCAACCTGTCGTATTTTCTCTTCCTTCATCTCAAAGTTGTAATATGTCTTTGCGTACACGATTCCGTCCGAAGGCACCATGACAAATTCATCAGAATTTTTGTTCTTCACTATACCCATTATGAGAGTCTGACCTTCATATACGACATCACCCTGCTTTACAACCGGCTGGCCGCTTTTTGCTATGACCTTGCTTATGATGGCGTTTTTCCTGGAAACAATGCTTGTGGGCTCATTGGTTTTTATCAGGGCAGGTTCAGGATTTTTTTCCTTTACGAATATGATCAGATTTGAGCCTTCAACATAAACCTCCACAAACTTGAAAGTGTCGAAATTCTTGTATATGATGGTCTCAATGCTCTTTGGCTCTATGCTTCCCTGAGACACCGGTACCTTTATTTCATTCTCTTCAAGAATTCCGATGATCTTATCTGCATTGGACTGGCTTGTTCCGATAACCTGTACATTCCATACAAGAGAAGACATCAGGTACAGGCATACCAGAAAAAGGAACACACCGGCAATAAAACCCTTCCGAACTTTAAATTTTCTGAACTTCAGAGCTGCTCCCTTCGCTTTTAGTGGTTCCATTTTCGTTTCTGCTGCAATTTCCGAGTACTTTCTGTAATCGTCGTAGGACATCTTGAACTTAACTTCATTGCCGCTTTTTTCAATGTCCCACATTACGATCCCTTTACGTCTGAGTAAATTAATGATTTTTTCAAAGTTTGCATCAGTAAGCCGGACTACTACGTAGCCTCTTATTAAATACATCAACTTAAATATCAGCATATTTACTCCTTGCTAAAAATGATTTCCTTTATTTCGCCCTTGATTATCACCTTGAAGCTGTTTATTTCCTCTATCTTAAATTTCGATCCCCTTATCAAAATCTTTTGTTCGTTTGTTTTTATACCCACCTCGTCATTTTCGTAGACAACGATTCCCGTGTGGTTTTCGATAATGATCTTTTGGTTGCCGTGCATCCTTAAATCGAAGTTATCCGAAAATGCATCGTTGGGAATTTCAAGATTGTCTGCGATATAGCTTCTGAAATTGTTGAATTTGCCCATACGGTCCTCCCCTCACAATACTCTTACAATAAGGTATGCTTGTTTTAAGGCAACTATGCCATGCACAGTTTTAAACACTAATTTATTGAATGGCATAGCGCAGTCTCGTTCAGGTTAGGGCATAAAAAAACCCTATGCTACTTTGGGTAGCTCAGGGCTTTTACCTACTTTATATATTTAGCCACAATTTCGTTGACATGTTTTCCGTCAGCCTTGCCTTTTACTTTCGGCATAATGAGAGCCATGACTTTACCCAGATCTTTTTTCGTCTGAGCGCCGGTTTCATCAATTGCCTGTTTAACAATTGAATCAAGCTCTTCATCTGACAGTTGAGGCGGTAAATATTCTAATAGTATTTTGATTTCTTCATTGGTAAGATCTATAAGATCTTGTCGATTGCCTTTTTCAAAGTCAGGAATTGAATCTTTTTTCTGTTTGATTTGCTTAGCTATTATATCGACTATATCAGCATCGGCCAATTCAACTCTTTCATCAACTTCCCTTTGCTTAACAGCTGCTCTTACCATAGTAACAACATCTTTTTTGACTTTGCTTTTAGATTTCATGGCTTCCTTAAGGTCTTCCATGAGTTTCTCTTTTAAAGGCATACTTTCACCTCTTATCTTGCTTTTTTGTTTTTCTTTCTACGAGCCGCTTCAGCCTTCTTTTTACGCTTAACGCTTGGTTTTTCATAGTGCTCTCTTTTCCTTACTTCAGACATAACTCCAGTAAGCGCACATTGTCTTTTGAATCTTCTAAGAGCATTATCTATGGACTCGTTTTCTCTAACCTTTACCTCTGTCATCTTGCTACCCTCCCCTCGTCTTCTACTACTGTATGTCCAAGACACCAGCGAGTTTGAAATAGCACTTAGTTATTATATACCATAGAATAAGTAAATGCAAGAAATTTATGATAAAGTTTCTGACAATTTTTTTCCACCAACTAAGTGGAAATGCAGGTGCTTAACAGACTGGCATCCGTCATCTCCGCAATTGCTGATCACTCTGTATCCTGATTCTTTTATTCCTTCCTGCTCTGCAATTTTATTAATGGCTTCAAATATTTCTGCAACTACACTGCTGTTTTCACTTGTAATTTCATTCATTGACGAAATATGCATTTTGGGTACTACAAGTATATGTACAGGAGCCTGGGGATTCAAGTCTCTGAAGGCTACCAGGTTATCATTTTCAAACAAAAATTGTGACGGAATTTCCTTATTTGCTATTTGGCAAAATATGCAACTCATTTCTTCACCTCTCATCAAAAATTTATCTAAACAATAGTATATTCGCCTGCCAAATAATCATTCCTGACATTTTTCGCGCGAACATAAACTATTTTGTTTTTAATATTAATATCACTTTTTAGCAAAACTTTCAAGTAATTTGTTGTATATCCTTCAAATAATTTTTCTTTTTTCTCGGTTTCCACAAGAACGGATAAATCCCTGCCCACAAATTTCTCCATGAACTCACGGGATATTTCTTCACCCAGGTCAATAAGCACCTTGCTTCTTTTAGATTTGACCAAGTCATCAACCTGGTTCTTCATTTCTGCAGCCTTTGTGCCTTCCCTTATGGAATACTTGAAAACATGTATTCTTGAGAAACGAACTTCTTTGACAAACTCAACCGTCTCGATGAACTCCTCATCTGTCTCCCCTGGAAAGCCAACGATTATGTCAGTGGTTATACCGGCATCCGGCATGAACCTTCTAATGAGCTGCACATTGTCCAGGTACTGCTCTATAGTATATTTTCTGTTCATTCTCTTAAGAACAGAGTTGCTTCCGCTTTGAAGGGAAAGATGGAAGTGGTCGCATGATTTTGATAGATCCGAAAAGCGCCTGATGAAGTCTTCTGTTATGAGGTTTGGCTCCAGCGAACCCAGACGTATTCTCTCAATGCCCTCCACCTGGTCTATTTCTTCAATGAGGCGGATCAGAGCATCCTGCTCCTTCACATCCTTGCCATAGGAAGAAATGTGTATTCCATTCAGCACAATTTCCTTGTAACCATTAGCAGCTATGTTTTTCACTTCAGCTACGATGTCTTCATGCTTTCTGCTTCTGATGGGTCCTCTTACATAGGGAATGATGCAGTAGGAGCAAAATTGGCTGCAGCCGTCCTGTATTTTGATGTTTGCTCTTGTCTTGTCGTGAACTGAGCTGATTTTAAGCTCTTCAAAACATTCCTGTCCCATGAAGCCTTCTATTTGGAGACTATGATTTTCATCTTCTGATTTTTCCTGGTCGAGGTCTTGTATTTTTTCCTTCAGAAGCTTTCCTATGTTGCCCTTGTTCTTTGTTCCTATTATAATGTCTGCCGATGTTGACCTGCTAATGTTTTCTCCGTGAAGCTGCACACTGCATCCCACAGCAACCACAATGGCATCCTTGTTTATCCTTTTAGCCTTGTTTATGAACTGTCTGGACTTTCTTTCGCTTTCATTGGTTACGGCGCAGGTATTTATGATGTATATGTCGCTTACCTGACCGGGAGGAAGAACCTGGAAACCTTCATTTTCAAGGATTTCTGACATTGCCTCCGTTTCAAACTGGTTTACCTTACAACCCAGCGTGGTAAATGACACCGTGTATTTTTTGTTTGTATTGCTTTTCAAATTTATTCTCCTGATCGTAATATGCCTTTATAAACTAAAGGGACTTCTAGATAATATCATATTCGATAACTTATTTCAAGCTTGCATCAAAAGCATTTTCAAGATGGTTGATTTTTCTTGAGTCTGCTATAATTTCTATGACATCGAACTGGCAGGATATGTCATCTTGCCCCAAAAGCATCAGATAGTACCTTGCAGCTGTGATTATTCTTCTCTGCTTGTGGACTGTCACTGCTTCCCTTGGATAACCATGGGCTGTATCCTGCCTTCCCTTGACCTCAATAAAATGAATCCTGCCGTTTTTTTCAGCCACAATGTCTATTTCTCCCATGCGGCAGGAAAAATTCATTTCAAGTACCTTGTACCCGCAGTCATGCAGGTAGCTCTGGGCAATTCTTTCATATTCAAATCCTTTGTTCTTGTCGTACATACTTCACAACCTTCTCAATTGATTAGATTTTATTATATGTAGTACATGATGGATTCGCTTCCCTTGCTGTATTCGTTTATTAAATCTTCAAGAGTCATGCTGTCAATTATTTCGTAAAGTTTCCGGTCTATTTTATCCCAAAGATTTCTTTTGATGCAAATCTCCATTTTGTTCAGGCCTTTTGTATCTTCCTTCACAACTGACAAATCGCCTTCCAGCGCCCTAAGAATGGAGCCTATGGATATTTCAGACGGTTTTCCGTTTAACAGATAGCCTCCCTGAGCTCCTTTGACGCTTTTTACTATTCCCGTCTTTCTGAGAGAGGAAAAAACCTGTTCAAGATAGTTCTTGGAAATATTCTGCCTTTCTGCAATGCTAATCAGGGAAACATAATCACCGCTAGAATTGAGACAAAGATCCATGACTGCACGCAGACCGTATCTGCCTTTTGTAGATATTTTCATAATTTTACCCCGTTGCGCTATTTTTTCAATGAGCCCAAAATTCCTCTAATAAGCGACTTCCCAATTTCTCTTCCGATGGCGCTCATGGCTGAACTTGCAGCTCTTTCACCCGGCGACATCCTTGAGGATTTTTTTCTGTTGCTTTTCTGATATGTTGCTCTTTCTTCCTTTTCCTGTTGTTCTCTTCTTTTTTCCTTTTCTATTCTTTCATTTTCAAGCTGTATGTATTCCTGTTGTTTTTTTGTTTCTTCCATCAATTTTTCAAATGCCGACTCCCTGTCTACTTCCCTTGAATACTTATTGTACAGTTTTGAGCCTGCAACTATCTGATTTCTCAATGAATCACCTATTGTTCCGAACTTGCTTTGTGGAGGCAGCACAAATGCCCTTTGAACAATGCCAGGTCTTCCCTTTTCATCAAGCATTGAAATTAAGGCTTCTCCTGTGGCAAGCTCCGTTATTGCCTCTACTGTGCTGAAATTTTCATTTGGACGGAAAGCTTCTGCTGCTGCAGCAACTTTTTTTCTTTCTGCAGGAGTATAAGCCCGAAGTGCATGCTGAATCCTGTTTCCAAGCTGCGCTAAAATGTCATCAGGAAGGTCCGTGGGGCTTTGGGTAACAAAATATACTCCCACTCCCTTGGAGCGTATAAGACGTACCACCTGCTCAATTTTATCGACTAAAATCTTAGGCGCATCCTCAAACAGCAAATGAGCTTCATCAAAGAAAAATACCATCTTGGGCTTTTCCGTGTCACCTTCTTCAGGAAGATTTTCAAAAAGCTCCGACATCATCCACAATAGAAATGTAGAATATAAAGCAGGATTCAAAAACAGCCTTGAGCTGTGCAAGACGTTGATGTATCCAAAGTTGTCCGTGTCAACCTTCATCCAGTCATTGAAATCAAGCTGCGGTTCTCCGAAGAAATATTCTCCTCCCTGATCTTCAAGAGCCATCATGCTTCGCAATATTGCTCCCACGCTTTGAGAAGATATGTTGCCGTAGTCAAGGGTAAACTCTCTTGCGTTGTCTCCGACATATCGAACCATCGCCCTCAAGTCCTTAAGGTCCAGAAGCAGTAGTCCTTTTTCATCTGCAACCCTGAAAACAATGTTCATGACTCCTGTCTGAGTATCGTTCAATCCAAGTATGCGCGACAAAAGCAGTGGGCCCATTTCAGATATTGTTGTTCTTACGGGAAGTCCCCCCTGCCCGAACAAGTCCCAAAACTGAACAGGAAAAGATCTGTAGGTGAAATTATCTAATCCAAAGCGCCTGATTCTTTCCTGCATGTTTTCATTGTCAGTGCCTGCAACAGCAAGGCTTGCCAGATCACCCTTAATGTCTGCAAGAAAAACAGGTACTCCCATTTCGCTGAAAGATTCCGCCAGTACCTTAAGGGTTATTGTCTTTCCTGTTCCGGTGGCTCCCGCAACCAGTCCGTGGCGGTTTGCCATTTTGGGCTCAAGGTAAACACGATTCTCGCTTTTTCCAATCCATACTTTATTGTCAGCAAACATATATTCTCCTTTCAGTTTCAGTATTTTTTAATATTATTTTACCAATATGCATACTATTTTACAACATATATAATAAAAAAATCGCTCCTGAATTCGGTTTGACAGATGACACCATCTTGCCAACAATCTGAACACACTGGCGATTTTTCTGTTTTAAATTATGTTTTACGTCTCCGGTTATTATTCTTTTGAACTGTCACCGTTTATGAGTTTAACTGCTGAGCTTGTTCCAATCCTTGAACAACCTTCGCTTATAAACGCCTCTAAATCTTCAATGGTCCTTATTCCGCCTGCTGCCTTTATCTTGACATTTTCGCCTATGTGCTTTTTGAACAGCCGTATATCTTCTATGGTTGCACCTGAAGAACCGAAGCCTGTGGAAGTTTTTATGTAATCGGCTCCTGCATTTGTTACGGCACAGCACATGGCTGTCTTTTCCTCTTCATCCAGGTAGCAGGTTTCAATTATTACCTTGAGGATTTTGTCGCCCACGGTATTTTTAAGAAGGGCTATTTCTTCTTCAACCTTTTTATATTCTTTGTTTTTTACATCACTGATGTTTATGACCATGTCAATTTCATCGGCCCCGTCCTTGATTGCCTGAAGACATTCTGTTTTTTTTGCTTCTGTGGAGGAGTAACCCAGCGGAAATCCGACGACTGTGCAGATGTTCAGTTTTTCCCGGTACTTGTCGTGTATTCTTTTTATGTAGCAGGGAGGTACGCAAACTGAAGCTGCGTCGTACTGGACGGCTTCGTCACACAAAAGCTGAATGTCCTCCCATGTAGCAAAAGCTTTCAATAGCGTGTGGTCAACATATTTCATTAAATCTCTTCGTTCCATCTTTCTCCTCCATACTGTATTTCTAAACTTCCGGAATTTTCCTTAATTGAAAACTGGAAGTAGATGAAGCGGTATTATTTGCTTTCAAAGAGTTTTGAAAACAAATGATAATACGTTTCGTTTTCCTTCTTCAGGGACATAAGATTTCCTTTTTTGTTTATAAAGCAATGGCTGCTGCTTCCTTCTGCCCTGAGCTTTCCTGTACTTGTGTCTGTCACCCTGTAGGACAGAGAAAAAGTTATGCCGTTGAAACTGTCTATTTTGGTGTGTATGTAAACAGAATCTCCGAACTTCACAGGTGATCTGTACTTGCATTCAACGCCGGTAACAGGGCTTATGATACCGTCACGCTCCATTAAAGAGTAGCTCAGTCCCGATTCTTCCAGGAAGTCAATCCTTGATTCTTCAAACCATCGTATATAGTTTGAATGATGTACGACTCCCATCTGATCTGTTTCATAATACTGTACCTTGTGCAAATATTCTGCCTTTTCCATGACTGCTCCTTATAAGAAATTAAGCTGTTCATCCGTGTTTAAAATCTTTTTCAAAAATGTCATTCTGTGAATGTCGCAGGGACCGTACTCCAACAGTGCGCTTATGTGATCTTTTGTGCCGTAGCCCTTGTTTTGAGCCAAGCCGTAGCACGGATACTTCAAATCAAGTTCATCCATAGTCCTGTCTCTGGTGACCTTTGCTATGATGGATGCGGCTGCAATTCCGTGGCACCTGGCATCCCCGTGGATTATGTTTGATTGGGGAAGATCCAAATCAAGTTTTTCAGCATCAATCAGAAGATAATCAGGTATTACCTGTTCTCCGTCTTTGTCCCTCAAGTTTGCTATTGCCTGTTTCATAGCAAGCTTTGTGGCGTTCTTTATGTTTATGTCATCAACTACACCGCAGTCTATCTCACCTATGCCTATGGCAACGGCAGCTTCCATGATCAGGTCGAACATCTTATCTCTTTTCTTGGCCGTCAGCTTTTTTGAATCGTTCACACCTTCGATGAGAAGATCCATGGGCATTATAACAGCACAAGCCACGACGCTGCCTGCTAGGCAGCCTCTGCCCACTTCGTCAATGCACGCTATGTACTTGAAACCCTTGTCCCAAATTTCCTTTTCTATGTCAAGCATCGCTTCCTCCGAATTACTTCATGAACAATAAATTGAATTTTAATATTTTTCAGACTCAGCGCACATTTTGTGAAATTGTACGAAAACTGAAAAACAGTTTTGGCACATTTAGCGAAGCGGTTTGTGCCTTTGTTTTTCAGATTGAAGTTACAATTCCCAAAATTTTAGCAGGAAGAAAAATATGAATTCAATTTATGATGAATTAAGAATTAATAATGAAGAATTAAGAATTTCGGATAAATCAGGCTCAGCCTGATTTTTTCATTTAATTATAAATTATTAATTCTTAACTCTTAATTCTTATTTGCATTATTTGCATTATCAGGGCTTTCCAATGTTATTCTTCCAAGCTTCCCTGCCCTGAAATCATTGAACAAAAGATTAGCTACCCTGAGATAATCTGTGTCCTTGTTTGGAAGGAAAAATCCCTTCTTTTCTGCAATGTTGTCCAGAATGTCAAGTGCTGTATCGCCTCGTTCAATACCGTATTTTTCCGTTACGGAATTTATTCTGCCGAGCTCAATCATCTTTTCCACGAACTTCAGAGACACTTCTTCGAGAATGAGAACATCGTCCTTAATGGCTCCTGTAAACGAAAGGTTTAAAGCACCCTTTTCATCGTCAAACTTAGGCCACAGGATTCCCGGAGTGTCTAAAAGGTCAATGTTTCCTGACAGGTGAATCCACTGCTTGCCCTTTGTTATGCCGGGCATGTTTCCTGTCTTGGCGCTTTTCCTTTTGCACAGTGAGTTTATGAGTGTCGATTTTCCTACGTTCGGTATTCCCACAATCATTGCCTTTATGGTCTTGTTGAGAAGCCCGCGCTTTTTGTATCTCTCCACAATTTCTTTGGAAGCATCAGCAATTGCTTCCTCAAGCTTCTTAAGTTCCTTGTTGTTTGTGGAGTTGTACAGCACTACGCTCCACCCTTTTTTTCTGTAATAGTCTTCCCACAACTTGTTCATGTTAGGATCCGCCAGATCGTATTTATTGAGCACAATCAGCCTTTTCTTGTCCCTGAACAGTTTATCGAAATCCGGATTCTTGCTGCTTATTGGAATTCTAGCATCAATAACCTCTATTACTATGTTGACCAGCTTTATGTTTTCCTGAAGCAGGTCCTTTGTTTTTTTCATATGTCCCGGATACCAGTTTATATTCATACATACCTCTATTCTAAAAAAAATTGAGGACATCCGCCCTCAATGTATTAATATTGTGTCAATTCCTTAACTTTGGTAGCTTTACCTGTTCTCTGTCTCAAGTAGAACAATTTAGCACGTCTTACTTTACCTTTTCTTGTTACTTCGATCTTGTCGATCTTTGGTGAATGCACAGGGAATGTTCTTTCAACACCAACTCCGTAAGAAATCTTTCTTACTGTGAATGTCTCTCTGTTGCTTCCTCCTTGTTTTCTGATTACTATACCTTCGAAAACCTGGATTCTTTCTCTGTTACCTTCTTTTATTTTAACGTGTACTTTTATAGTATCACCAACGTTAAAAGGTGTAACTTCACCTTTAAGCTGCTCATTTTCAAATGATTTAATTAAGTCCATTTGTATACCTCCCTTCGCCTAAGCGTTCTTGTTTCTAGTACAGAGGACCGCCGTATACTCTAGTGATTATAGCACAATGCTTTTGCACATACAACATTTATTTGAACTTTAGAGATAACTTGTTGTATTTTTCAATTATGCCGCTGTCCCTGATCATATCAGGCCGCCTTTTCAAGGTAATTTCTATGGCCTTGTAAAGACGCCATTCTTCAATATTTTTATGGTGCCCTGACAGTAATATTTCGGGCACTTCCATGTCCATGTATTTTTCCGGTCTGGTGTACTGGGGATACTCCAGAAGATTTCCGCTGTGGGATTCCTCAACGGACGATTCATCGCTGCCCAGCACTCCCGGCAGCAGCCTTCCTACAGCGTCAATAAGCATCAGCGCCGGAAGTTCACCGCTTGTTAGGACATAATCTCCCATAGATATTTCCTCATCCACGTACTTGTCGATAATTCTTTGATCTATGCCTTCATAATGTCCCGCAATGAACACTATATGCTCCTTGCCGGAAAGTTCTCTTGCTTTATTTTGATTAAATAAACTGCCTTTCGGTGATAGATAAATAATATATGAATTGTCTTTTTTTATAGCATCTAGGGCCTTGAACATCGGTTCCGGCTTAATAAGCATTCCGGGTCCGCCGCCGTATGGATAATCATCTACCTTTTTATGCTTGTCTTCGGAGTAATCTCTAAGATTAGCATATCCAATTTCAAACAGTCCGTTTTCCACGGCTCTGCCGATGATTCCGTTGGTTGTATATACATCAATAAGCTCTGGAAATAATGTAACAACGTCAAATCTCATTCCAGCAACCCCTCAATGACTTGTATAACCATTTTCTTTTCTTTTACGTTTACTTCCTTGACAACTTCTTTGACAGCAGGTATGAGCCAGGATTTGTCCTTGAGGGATACTTCGTAAACATCATTTGCTCCGGTCTGGTAGACAACACTGATTTTGCCTATATATTCGCCGTCTGTGGAATATACGTCCATGCCTTCAAGATCAAACAAATAGTATGAATCGTCAGGCAGTTTTTTTAGCTGGTCCTCCAATATGGAAATATACGTGTTTTGAAATGATTCTGCGGTGTCCATATCATCGATATCTTCAAGCTGCAGGTAAACCATACCTTTTCTTTCCCACACATTACTGATTTTTCGCTTTCTTCCGTCTTTTTCTGTAAAGACATGGTCAAGCTCTTCAAATCTTTCCATATCATCAGTCAAGGGTATGCATTTGACACAGCCTTTGACCCCGTGAGTGTTTACTATCTTTCCAACTTTAATGTATTCCTTCATCATTACCTCTGTCTAAAGGGAACTATTGAATAATCTCAACAATAACTCTTTTGTTTTCCTTGGTTGCGGCAGCCTTAACAACGGTTCTTATGGCCTTTGCTATTCTGCCTTGCTTTCCGATTACCTTACCCATGTCATCAGGAGCAACTTTTAGTTCAATTATCAGTGATTGACTGCCTTCAACTTCATTGACTGCTACAAGATCGGGATTATCAACTAGTGATTTTGCTATATACTCTACTAATTCACCCATTTTATCACCTCTTATTTATTCTCGTCTCTTTTTTCATAGATACCGTTAGTCTTGAATAACATGCTAACTGTGTCTGTGGGTTTCGCTCCGTTGTTAAGCCATTTTATTGCGCTTTCGTCGTCGATTTTAACTACCTTTGGTTCAGCTACCGGATTGTAGTATCCGATTTCTTCGATGAAACGGCCGTCTCTTGGAGAACGTGAATCAGCAACTACTATTCTGTAAAAAGGTTTCTTTTTTGAACCCATTCTTTTTAATCTAATTTTAACTGACATATTGTCACCTCCTTATGGTCTTTATATATGAAAAAGGAAAATCCTATTTCTAACTTTTAAAATGGCATCTTGAATCTTCCCATGCCGCCCAGGCCTTTTTTCTTGCCCATGGTTTTTTCCATTGATGAAAATTTCTTCATCATCTTCTTCATTTCGTCATACTGCTTCAAGAGCTGGTTGACTCTTTGCACAGATGTTCCGCTTCCCGCGGCGATTCTTTTTCTTCGGCTTCCGTTTATTATTGTCGGATTCTGCCTTTCCTTCTTGGTCATGGACTGTATTATGGCTTCCGTGAACACAAGTTCCTTTTCATCAACCTTCAGCCCTTTAAGCTTCTTATTACCGCTTAAACCCGGAATCATTTCCAGAAGTTCGTCCAGTGGACCCATGTTTTTCATCTGCTGAAGCTGGGATAAGAAATCTTCCAGGTTGAATTCCTGTTTCTTGAGTTTCTTTTGCAGCTCCACGGCCTGCTTCTCATCAAATGCGCTCTGGGCCTTTTCAATTATTGATAGCACATCGCCCATTCCAAGTATTCTTGAAGCCATTCTATCGGGGTAAAAGGGCTCCAGCTGGTCCATCTTCTCGCCCACTGACAAAAACTTGATTGGTTTATCCACAACGTTTCGTATGGACAGTGCGGCTCCGCCTCTGGCATCACCGTCAACCTTTGTGAGTATGACTCCAGTTACGTCCAGGTACTGGTTGAATGTCTCAGCAACCTTCACGGCATCCTGGCCTGTCATTGCGTCCAGCACCAGTAGTATTTCTTCCGGATTCACAGTCTGTTTTATTTGTACAAGTTCCTCCATGAGAGATTCATCTATATGGAGTCGTCCGGCTGTATCTATGATTACAACGTCATGGCCGTGTTTCATGGCATGTTTCATTGCTTCTTTTGCTATTGTAACGGGGCTTGTTTTGTCGCCCATCTGGAACACGGGAACTCCAACGCTTTCTCCTACCACTTCCAGCTGTTTTATGGCAGCAGGCCTGTAAATGTCGCAGGCTACCAATAGAGGTCTTTTCCCGTCTTTTTTAAGTTTTTTGGCAAGCTTGCCGGTTGCCGTTGTCTTTCCGGCTCCCTGAAGGCCGCTCATCATGAAGTATGTCACGTCGTTTTGGTTGAATTTAAGCCTGCTTTCGCCCTGACCCATTATCTTCACCAGCTCTTCGTGAACTATTTTAACTACCTGTTGTCCGGGCGTCAAACTGTCCATCACTTCAGAGCCCAATGATCTTTCCTTCACATTGCCTATGAATGTTTTAACGACTTTGTAGTTTACATCCGCTTCAAGAAGGGACATCTTGACTTCCTTCATTGCAAGGTCAATGTCTTTTTCTGTAAGTTTGCCCTTGCCTTTTAGCTTTTGCAGCGCGTTTTGCAATTTATCGGATAAATTTTCAAACATTTAGCTTCTACCCTTCATTAATAATTTTTCCGGCTTCTTTTATAATATAGTCCACCGTGTCCTTGTATTTAACGTCATCTATGGTTGAGCACAGCTTAATTATGTTTTCGGCTGCCTTCTGGTATGTGTCGTACTTGTAATGAAGCTTCATTTTGTCTTCATATTCCATCAAGCTTTTCTCAGCCTTCTTCAAGGCGTCATGGACACCCTGCCTGCTGATGTTCATGTCTTCGGCAATCTCCGAGAGGCTTAAGTCCTGATTGTAGTAAAGGTCAATTATGTTGGACTGATTGTCTTTAAGCAAGTCTCCGTAATAATCGTACAGAATGCTGTATATTAAATTCTTCTCCGACATGCAATCACCTACTGTAAAGTATTTTGCTTGACAGTGAATTCTACCTTAATTCGCCGTCTTTGTCAACTGTTTTTCTGAAATTTTTTATTTTTTTTTATTAAAAGATTTAATGGCTTTCCTTTAATGAAGAATTAAGCGTTAAGAATTAAGAATTAAATGAAGAAATCAGGCTATGCCTGATTTCAATCCAATAATTCTTCACTCTTCATTCTTAATTCTTAATTGAATTTTAGGGTTACTCGAAGATTGCGTTCACGAAATTTTCTGCATCGAAATCCTGCAGGTCGTCGATTTTTTCCCCTACGCCCACATACTTGATGGGAATCTTAAGCTCATTCACAATTGGGAATGCAATTCCTCCCTTTGCTGTGCCGTCAAGCTTAGTAAGTATTAGGCCGTTTATTTTGCATGTCTCGCTGAAAAGTTTAGCCTGTATTATGCCGTTTTGTCCGGTCGTGGCGTCAATTACCAGGTACACGTCTACCTTGGCCTCTGCAAATTCCTTTTCTACAATCTTGAAAATTTTACCAAGCTCGTTCATGAGATTTTTCTTGTTGTGAAGCCTTCCTGCTGTGTCGCATATGAGGATGTCGGCCTTTCTTGCCCTGGCTGCCTGAATTGCGTCATATATTACCGCTCCCGGGTCTGAACCCATTTCCGAAGCTATTATTTCAACATCAGCACGCTGGCACCATTCCTTAAGCTGTTCCACCGCTGCAGCCCTGAATGTGTCTGCAGCTGCTACCACCACCTTGTTGCCCTGCTCCTTGAGTCTGTATGCAATCTTACCGATGGATGTGGTCTTTCCAACGCCGTTAACTCCCACAATAAGAACTACTCTTTGCTGTTGTGTTGATCCGTCTTTGTCCTCATGCTCCTTTAGCATTTCCACAAGATATTTTTTTATGACATTCTTGATTTCGGCAGTATCCTCAAGCTTGTTTTTCTTCACTTCCTGCTTGATGTACTCTATTATATCCATGGTTGTTTCAACACCCATGTCGGAGGTTACAAGTACTTCCTCCAGCTCTTCCAGAAATTCATCATCTATTTTTCTGTGCGCAAAAATTATGTTCTCGATTTGTTCCGTAAGATTCTTTTTTGTCTTTGACAGACCTTCCTTCAGCCTGGCAAAAAAACCTTTTTTCTCTTTTTCTTTATCCATGTCTTTCTCCCTTTAATATGTGAGATTTATGCAAAGCATAAATCTCTTCATTAAATTCTTAATTCTCAATTCTTCACTCTTAATTGTTATATGGCGTCTGACAGCTTCATGGAGACAAGCTTTGTCACACCTTTTTCCTCCATTGTGGCACCGTACATGGTGTCTGCGCATTCCATGGTTCCCTTCCTGTGGGTTATCACCATGAACTGTGTCTCTTTAGAAAATTCTTTCAGATACTGAGAAAAGCGGTTTATATTTACATCGTCCAGAGCCGCTTCGATTTCATCCAGAATGCAGAAGGGCGTGGGTTTTGTCTTAAGTATGGCAAACAAGAGAGCTATGGCTGTAAGAGACTTCTCTCCTCCTGAAAGCAGTGAAATCTTGCTCAGTTTCTTTCCTGGCGGCTGAACGGTGATTTCAATGTTGCTGTTAAGGGCGTCATTTTCGTCCTCCAGATAAACGTCGCCGTTTCCACCGTTGAAGAGCTTCTTGAACACTTCGTTAAACTTGACTCTTATGTTTGCAAACTCTTCAGCAAACTTATCCCTCATCTGAATCTCCAGTTCCTTTATTACATCGCTGAGCTGGTCTTTGGCGTCTATAAGATCCTTTTGTTGTGTTTTTAGGAACTCGTACCTTTCGCGGACTTCCTCATATTCCTCTATTGCATCGAGGTTGATGTTTCCCAGGTCCTTTATGGCTTTCTTGCAGGCGCTCACTTCGCTGTAAAGTCTAGACTGGCTTATGCTGTCGTCTTTGTACTTTATGGCCATAGCGTAGTTCAGTTCATAGTCTTCCCAAAGTTTCTCGGAAATTTCCTCAACTTTTGCAATTTCTCTTTCTATTTTCACGTTCATCTTGTTCTCGTCGTCGAGAATTTCAGTGATGGATTTGTTGGCTTCGTTTATTTTGTTCTGATACTCATATATTTCATTCTGGCTGGCATCCAGGCTGTCCTTGTCCTGTCTGAAGCTTTCTGTCAGTCTTGCAATCTCTGTCCGGAGGGTTTCTGCCTTTTCCTTGTACTCACTGATGAAATTCTCAGCCGTTTCAATTTCATCCAAGATGCTTTTGAGGTTTTCTTCCTTCAGTGACTTCAAGGTTATGTTTCTCTGGATTTCCGATTGTATGCTGCTGATTTTTTCTTCCTTGAGCATCATGTCCTGGTTTATCATGGCAACCTGGTCCCTTTGCCTCAGGATGACGCTGTTGTATTCGTCGTACTTTGCCCTGTTGCCTTCATTTTCCGTTGAAATGTCTTCGATGGATTGTTCCTTTTCGTCTATTTGCCTCTTGGTGCTCTCTGTATCAGAAATAATCTTATCCAGATCATTTTGGTACCTTTTTCTTTCCTCCTCTATGTAATTCTTTTCTTCCATATACTTGTTTATTGCAGAAGAGGTTTTTTCATTTTGTTCCTTAAGCATGTTTATCCTTGAAGCATTCATTCCAACAAGGCCGGTCTTATCGCTTATGTCGCCCTTTAATGAAGCCACTTTATCATTAAGATCCCTTATTGACTTTATGGCTTCACCAAGCTTCAGGTTTTTGTTCTTAACAAGCACAGTGTATTTTTCCGTGGCAGCCTTAAGTTCTTCAATTTCTCTCTTTCTTCCAAGAAGATTCTGATTTGCACTTATATGGCCTCCTGTTACGGAACCACCTGAATTTATCACATCTCCTGATAATGTTACAATCTTTATGGAGTTTCCAAGCTTTCTTGAAATTTTAAAACCGTTATCAAGGTTGTCCACCACAAGGATACGGCCCAGCAAAAAACTGATGACACTTTCGAACTCTGGATTTGTGCTTACCAGCATATCAGCAGTGTTAATGACGCTTTTTTCCTTAAGCACTTCCTGCTCCCTGGCACTTAATGCTCTTTCCTGAAGCATGTTTACGGGTAGGAACGTAACACGTCCAATCTTGTTCTTTTTCAGGTACTCTATGATGCTGCCGGCTTCTTGCTCTGTTTTTACTATTATGTTTTGGATAGCGGAACCCAGGGCAATTTCAATTGCTGTCTCGTATTCCTTCTCAGTCTTGATTATGTCAGCCACCGTTCCCAATATGGCTTTAAGAACAGGTTCCTTGTCCTTGTTGTTCATCACTGTCTTGATGCTTTTGTAGTAACCGTCGTAGTACGCTTCCATGTTTGACAGCACGTTCATCTTCGACCTGGCACCGCTTAAGCTTTCCTCAGCTTTTTTGATTTCCAGGTTAAGCTGTTCTTTTTCGCTTTCCTTTTCAACAAGCAGGGCGGCAGACTGTTGCAGCTCAGTTTTCTTTTGGCTTATTAATGCACTTATGTTTTCCTGTTCTTCCAAAAGTGCCTGGATGACTTCCTGTCTGTTCCCTCTTTCCTGTTCTTCCAGTGAAATTTCACCGCTTAAGTGTTCAATTCTTTCCTCGTCGTTTGATATGAAGGACTGGATGGTGCTTTTCTGGCTGTTTAGCTTGTTTACTTCCTTGTGAAGCTCAAAGAGCTCCTGTTTATGTTCCTCGATTTTAGCTGAAACCTGATCGATTTTTGCCTTGTATTCCTGAATTTCGGCATTGGTGGATTCAAATTTTTCGTTGGTTGATTTTAATTCCTCTACCAGCAGAGTTTTTTCCACGGCAATTGAATCGATTGTTTCCCGCAGTTCCTGATTTCTCTTGTCCACGTCATCTATTTCTTTTTGAATGCTCTCGATGTTGCTTTGGTACAAAAGCTTCTTTTCCTTGTGAACCTGTCCTAGACTTAAGAAGCTTTCCAATTCCTTGTTCCTGGACTCCTTCAATGCTTCCTGTTCCCTGGTCCTGGCTTGAAGCTCGCTTATGTTTTCCTTTTGCTTTTCTATGTTCTCGGTAAGCGCATCCCTTTTTTTCTGCAGCCTGACTTTTTCCTCTGTTGCCATGCTTTTCTGGTTTTCCAGAGCCTTGAGCTGTTCGCTGTGCTTTTCGTATTCGTGAGCCAGGTAATTGAGTTCATACTGCTTAAGGTCATTTTTTATATCTATGTATTGTCTGGCTTTGGCGCTCTGCTCCTTCAATGGGCCTATGCGCTCCTCCAGTTCATGGATTATGTCTTCGATCCTGTCCAGGTTGCTGCTGGTTTTATCAAGCTTTCTTTCCGATTCTTCCTTGCGTGCCTTGTACTTCACAATTCCTGATGCTTCCTCGAAAACCTGTCGTCTCGTCTCTGAATTGGGGCTTAGGATGTCTTCTACACGGCCTTGTCCTATGAATGAATAGCCGTCCCTTCCTATTCCTGTGTCCATGAACAGTTCTCTGATATCCTTCAGCCTGCATTGCTGCTTGTTTATGTAGTACTCGCTCTCACCTGTTTTGTAAAGCTTTCTTTTTATGCTTACTTCCTTGTATTCAACGGGTATGATTCCCGATTCATTATCAAAAATGAGGTTCACTTCAGCATAGCCAAGGGGCAGCCTTTTTTCCGTGCCGGCAAAAATAACATCATCCATCTTGCCTCCTCTCAGCGATTTGGCGCTCTGCTCGCCCAGAACCCACTTTATGGCGTCTGAAATGTTGCTTTTACCGCTTCCATTCGGTCCCACAACTGCAGTTATTCCTTTTTCCACTACAATTTCGGTTTTCTCTGCAAAAGATTTAAAACCGTTGACATACACTTTCTTTAAAAACATATTTCCCCCTGTTGCAGATTAAGATAGTCCTGATAGATGCTTTGTTTGTCAAGACTTCCTAATTTTCTGGTTTCTTCGTATATTGCTATTGTGTTCTGGTCCATGGAGCATTTAAAGGAGATGCTTTTCATTGAAAATATTTCCTTCAGCTTCCTAATATTGGATTTCTTTTGCCCTGAAATAAAGCTTATGAGCTTGTCGCTGGTCTCGATGATAATGTGTTTGTCCTTTAAATCCATGTTTTTTAAAAGATCTGCAATTGCACAAACATAAATTCTTTCTTCCACAAGCTGCCTGAAGGCAGGATGAAACGGACCTGCAGCCACATCCTCCTCCTGGTTAATGGTTTCAGTGTTTTGCAGGCCGATTCGAATGACATTTATGTTGTTTGCAGCGTAATGGCTGTATATCAGTGACGTTATTTCAACTGCCTCTTCCAGCGTAAGGGGTTTGTAGCAACCTTTTTCATACATGTATAAAAGTTCTGTGTCTCTTATGGTAAGCGTCGGGTATATTCTCACCATGTCAGGCTTCATGGCAATGGAGTCAAGGCATGTCTTTATGTCCTTTTCCCTGGTGCTTCCGGGAAGCCCAGGCATTATCTGGTGCCCAAGTAAAAAACCGTGCTCTTTAATCAGCCTGCTGGCATTTTCGGAATCCTTCCTGGTGTGACCGCGGTTGGACATTCTTAATACATCATCATCCAGACTTTGAATTCCAAGTTCGATGATGTCCATGCCGTATTTTTTCTGGAGAGATAATATGTCCTCGCTTATGGCATCGGGTCTTGTGGAACACCTTATGCTGTCTACCACGCCCATATCCTTGTAATGCTTTCCGACTTTCAGCAGCTCCTCCTGAAGAGTTATGTCAATTGCAGTGAAAGACCCTCCGAAAAAAGCCAGTTCAGTATAAGTATCTTCATCGATAGTCTTTCTGTATTCTTCAACTATATCTTCAACGTACCTGCCGCTGGCAGACACCGTGCCTTTGCCTGTTATCTTCTTCTGGTTGCAGAACACGCAGTCGTTTGGACAACCCACATGCGGAACGAATACAGGAATAATCTTCATTTTTTTATTCATTGAGCTGACCTTCCGACATCAATGCATTTTTAGCGGCATCCTGTTCGGCAAGTTTCTTGCTTTTTCCGGAACCCTTACCCACAACCTGCTTGTTAACCAGCACATTGACATGGAACATCTTCTCATGGTCCGGACCTTCTTCCCTGGTCACAACATACCTTATCTTGCATGACTGGCTTTTGCTCTGGTAGTATTCCTGCAGGTACGACTTGAAGTCTGTTACAATTTTACCCTTGACAGCCAGCTGAATGTACTTTGTCAGGTTGGCAAGCACAAACTCCTCAGCCTTTCTGTAGCCGCCGTCAATGTAAATGGCAGCAATTATGGCTTCCACTGCATCTGCAAGTATTGATTTTCGTTCTCTCCCGCCTGACGCCTCCTCTCCTTTTCCAAGGAGAAGGTACCTGCCGATGTTAAGGTTAGCGGCCACCATGCTCAACGTATCCTCGCATACAACCTGGGAACGAAGCTTTGTCAGATCTCCTTCCGGATAATCCGGGAACTTGTCAAATATGAAGCGGCTTACGGTAATGCTTAAGACCGCGTCTCCCAAAAACTCCAGTCTTTCATTGTTTACCTTGCTGTAGGTTTTGTCTTCGTTTGAATAGGAGCTGTGTGTAAGGGATTTTTCCAAGGTAGCTATATTGTTGAATTTGTAATTGATTATTTCTTCAAACCCGTTTAATTCCTTAATATCTATAATCACTGTTCCTCCTGTGATTATAATTGTTTATTACATTTATGAATACCTTCATAAAAATAATAAATAATTATAACATTTAATATACAGGACGCATTTCTGCGTCCCTAAATTATGTTCTGATTCATCATAATATAATTAATATAATTAATATAATTACATATTGATGCTTTCTTCTAAGTAATTGACAATATCTCCTACTGTTTTGATTTGCTCAATGCTTTCGTCATCAATTTCCATATCGAATTCATCTTCGATAGCCATAACCAATTCAAACAGTGTTATAGAATCAGCTTCCAAATCATCTGCAAAGGAAGTTTCCATAGTTATGTCTTCAGGATCCACTCCCACTTTTTCTGCTACAAGATCTCTAATTCTTTCAAACACATCAATCACCTCCTTGTTATACTTTCTTCAATCAATTCATTAATATTGCTTTCGCAGCACACCTTAGCCTGACGTATGGCATTTTTAACGGCTTTTTCATCACTGCTTCCGTGAGCTTTTATTACAGGAGCCTTAACGCCTAGAAGCGGCGCTCCGCCGTGCTCTGAATAATCGAATTTGCTTTTGAAATTCATAAGGGCCGGCTTAATAAGCACTGCTCCCAACTTTGTCCTTGCTGACGACATGAGTTCGTTTTTAAGTCCCTTCATAATTTCAATAACGGTTCCTTCAAGAGTCTTTAAAATCATATTTCCCACAAAGCCGTCACAAACTATTATATCCGCTTTTCCCTGAAGTATTTCTCTTGCTTCTATATTGCCGATAAAATTCATGGGCAGTTTTGTGTTTTCAAGCAAATCGTAAGTTTCAACAGTCAACTTGTCGCCCTTTGATTTTTCTGCTCCTATATTGGCTAGAGCAATGCGGGGATTTGGAATATTCATGACTCTCTTGAGATATATGTCTCCCATAATTGCGAAATCATATAGAAATTCAGGCTTTGAATCAACGTTGGCACCGGAATCTATCAAAAGTGCAAATCCGCCGTTCATGTTTGGAATGAGCGAACCTATTGCAGGTCTTTGAATACCTTCAATCCTTCCGATAAGCAAGGTTCCTCCGCTTAATATGGCTCCCGTGCTTCCTGCAGAAACAACAGCATCAGCTTCCTTATTTTTAACAGCGTTCATTGCTTTAACCAGGGATGAATCCTTCTTGCGGCGTATTGCCATAACAGGCTTGTCATCGTTTGTTATAACTTCTTCAGCATTTATAATTTCAATGTTGTTAAAGCTTGATGTATGCTTTTCCAGCATCTGTTTTACTTCATGCTCTTTTCCAGCAAGTATGATTCCCAGGTTGTACTCGTCACGGGCAAGTATGCTTCCTCTGACAACAGCCTCAGGTGCATTGTCGCCACCCATGGCGTCTACTGCGACTTTCATATAACACCTCTAGTTCCTATATTTTTACATAGACTAGTATAACGTAGCGCCATATGTTTTGCAATAAAAAAATAGTGCATTTGCACTACTTTTTACTCAACGCTCATAACTTCTTTGCCGTTATAAAATCCGCAAGCTCCACAAACTCTGTGAGGTAACTTTGCTTCATGACACTGTGGGCATTCTATAGTATTTGGAACTGTTAATCTTGATTTAGCTGTTCTTCTTCTATCTCTTCTAGCTTTGGAAGTTTTTCTCTTAGGTACTGCCATTGTAACACCTCCTTAATCCTTCAACAGGTCTTTTAATTTATTAAATCGCGGATCTGTTAAATTGTTTTCGCATTCGCACTCTTCAAAATTTAAATTAACTCCGCAAGTGGGGCATATACCTTTGCAGTCTTTTTTACATAAAGACTTCATAGGCATGGACAAGTAAATCATCTGTTTGATAATTTCGTCCAATTCAACACATCCGTCCGTTACTATCAACTGAATCTCATCAGTTTCTTCATCTTCGTCCAACCTGGACACAATACTTGCTTCAAAACTTGTTTCGACTGTGTTGTCGAATTCAGCAAGGCATCTTGAGCAAACATCTGCAAAAGTATACCTTATTGTGCCGGTCAGCAAGACACTGTCCTCAACCTTGAAAACCTCTCCGCTGAAATCTATGTCTTTATCCAGATGTGTTTTTGACAAAAAATCCTCGTCATCAATTGCAAATCTCTCATTGAATCTGAAAGACAACGCATCAGACGACAAAAACTTGTTCAATCTAATTAACATAATACCACCCTTTTTATTCGCAGAGTTAATTATAAGAGAAAAAAAATCTTTTGTCAAGCAATTTATTTTACAGTTTTATTTTTTAGCCAGTGCTTTTGTATCCCTTGCAATCATTAACTCTTCATTTGTTGGGATAACAAAGACTTTAACCTTTGCACCGTCTTTTGATATTTCTGCTTCTTTTCCTCTTGTGTTGTTCTTTACATCATCGATTTCAACGCCTAAGAATTCAAGGCCTTCACAAACCTGTTTTCTTGAAGATGCTGAATTTTCACCAAGACCTGCCGTGAATACCAATACGTCCACTCCGCCCATTGCTGCTGCATATGAACCTATGTATTTCTTAACTGTGTAAGCGAATTTGTCCAGTGCCAGCTGAGCTCTTTCATTTCCTTCATCTGCTGCTCCTTCTATGTCTCTGAAGTCGCTGCTTACGCCGGATATTCCCAGAACTCCTGATTTCTTGTTCATGAGATTGTCAACTTCTTCAGCTGTCATGTTCTTTTTGTTCATCAGGAACGTTACTATGGCCGGGTCGATGTCTCCGCATCTTGTTCCCATAACAAGTCCTTCAAGCGGAGTCATTCCCATGCTTGTGTCGAATGATTTTCCGTCTTTAATGGCTGTAAGGCTTGCGCCGTTTCCTAAGTGGCATGTGATTATCTTCATTCCTTCAAGTTCTTTGCCTGTTAAAGCTTCAACTCTTTCAGAAACATATTTGTGAGAAGTTCCGTGGAATCCGTATCTTCTTATTCCAAGTTCCTTGTAAAGTTCATACGGAAGCGGGTATATATAAGAAACAGGAGGCATTGTCTGGTGGAAAGCCGTATCAAATACGCCAACCATTGGAACTGTAGGCAGCAATTCCTTGCATGCTTCTATACCAATGATATTCGGTGGATTGTGAAGAGGAGCAAGGCTTATGCATTCCTTCATTGCGTTTACAACTTCGTCAGTTATGGCAACTGAACCTGCAAATTTTTCTCCGCCGTGTACAACTCTGTGTCCCACTGCCTCTACTTCATCAAGAGATTTCACTGCGCCGTAAACAGGGTCAACCAATGCTGTGAGCACATGGTTTATGGCATCCTTGTGGTCTTTCATAGGTTCCTGGATAACAACTTTATCCATGCCTGTTTTTTCATGCTTCAATACACTGCCTTCAATGCCTATTCTTTCAACAAGACCTTTAGCCAATACGCTTTCATCATTCATGTTGATCAACTGGTATTTCAATGATGAACTTCCGCAGTTAATTACTAATACATTCATTTTATTCCTCCATGAGTTATAATTATATATAAAATCATAAGATTTTAAGACTGGTTGTAATGTTATACCGTGCCTTCGGGACAGCACTTTATTATTGTTTCAATTTTCTTGTTGTTTAATACCAAAATGTCGCAGTTTGATATTTCATATTGCCACAGACTTTTGTCGTCTGCTATGTTAAGGTACAGCATCATGGACTGTATGACGCCGAAGTGAGTGACAACGACGGAATTATCGGGTATGCCATCCACAAAGGCTGACACTCTTTTTATGATGTCTTCGTAGCCTTCACCATTAGGGAATTTATACCTGTGCTGAAGCTGTATCCACTTCTCTGTTTCTTCCATGTGGCTGAGCCTCATTTCATCCCATGTCATGTTTTCGAAAATACCAAAGTTCACTTCAATCAGACTTTTTTCGACAATTATGTTATTCTCGTCGAAGCAGTTTTCCCTTGAAATGATTTTTGCCGTATCAATAGCCCTTTTGAGAGGGCTTGAGAAAATATTCTCAATTTTTTTCCTTTTTAGGTTTACGCCTGCCGCAAATGCCTGTTTCCTGCCCCTTTGTGACAGTTCAACATCCGTGATGCCGCTGTAGCGTCCATCTACATTTGCTGTGGATTCACCGTGCCGAACTAAGTATATCATAATTATCCCTTTAAAAAAAGTACTAAAATCATAAATATTATCTGTGTCATTTCAGTAACAAAGCCGCAGGTGTCACCAGTCATGCCGCCTATCCTTCCTTCAACCCAGCCGGATATGAAAACAGCAGACACAAGAGAAGCAAAGCACGCTGCCGCAAGCACTGCACTGTTGGGTAATACAATAATCAACGCTGCAAGTATCGCCATGTTGGCTGCAACTACTTGCAAGGTCATGGACTCAACGAACAATGTTCCCATTCCCTTTGTTTTTTTTGCGTACTTCTTATTATAGCAGGAAGCCGTAAGACTTGCCCTGCCTACAACTGGCATCATCATACATGCAGACATGTCCGCATATGAAAAGAAAACAAACTGAGAAAGCAATATCATGACAAGGCAGATAACTCCGAATGCTCCAATGTGGGAATCGCTCATTATCTCAAACACCCTGTCCCCTGTCCTTCCGGAAAACAAGCCGTCAGAAGTGTCAGTTGCCCCATCCAGATGTATGCCTCCTGTTACGGCAACATATGCCATGGTCAGAACCAACCCCCTCACAAATGTAATCCTGATATTTGCGAACACCATATATATGAGTGCAAGTATAAGTCCTATCACTGCTCCCATGAGTGTATAAAGGCTCAGCGACTTTTTGAAGTTTTCTTCGCTGTACATGATTTTTCTTCCCACAGGTATACGAGTGAAAAATGAAATCAAAGTTAAAAATCCTGAGGCCATTTGACCATCTCTCCTCTATGCTTGAGTTTTATTGGTATGCCTGAGAATATGAAGTACATGAAATCTGCCGCACTTCCGATTCTGCTGTTTATTCTTCCGCTTATGTCCCTGAAGTAGTTTCCCATGTAGTAGGACGGAACAACTCCCATGCCCGTTTCGTTTGAAACTATAATGAGTTTCTTGCCGAACCGGTTGCATACATCAATGAGTATCATTACCTCGTCAGTTATCTTTTTTTCCAGTTGGTTGACTTCTTCTGCACTGCAGCTGTCAAAATCAAGACCGGAGTCATACATGAAGTTTCCCACAAGGGTGGTTATGCAATCCAGCAGAATGGCATCGGAACTGATGAACTCTTCCTTGTTTGCAAGTTCATCAAAATCGGAATACATTTCAAGGGTCTTCCAGGAACCCGGACGCTGGCTTTTATGTTTTTTAACCCTGTCAGCCATGGCCTGGTCAGTTACCACAGCTGTAGCGAGGTACAGCACATTTTCAGAATATTCTTTTGCTTTGCTTTCGGCAAATGTACTCTTTCCGCTTCTTGCACCGCCAATTACAAATGTTACGCTCATAATATCACCCTCAATTACCATTAACCTATGGTATTATACCATTTATAAAGAAAAAATCAAACAAATTTAAATGTATTTTTACAAAAGTTTTCTAATTTATTTGACTTTGATCAAAATAAAAATTATTATAAGACAAAGGATTTAAAAATTCTCAATACATTAAAATACGGTGGTTTTATGAAAATAACAGGTATTGTTTCAGAATACAATCCATTTCACAAGGGACACGAATATCAGCTGAAAAAAGCCAGGGAACTTTCCGGCTGCGATGCGGTTGTGTGCGTCATGAGCGGTAATTTCGTTCAGCGGGGCGAACCGGCCATAATTGATAAATTCAGACGGGCTGAGGCTGCCGTATGGGGCGGGGCTGACATAGTCATAGAGCTTCCGCTTCCATTTTCGTGTCAAAACGCTGAGATGTTTGCATACGGAGCCATAAGGGAGCTGGGCAAAATTCCTGTGCACGCTTTAAGCTTCGGCTGCGAAAACGACAATGTTGATACGTTGAGGAGGATTGCAGAAGCTCAGCTTGAAAGCATCCAGTACAATAATGTGCTTAGGGATGAAATAAAAAAAGGAATATCCTATCCTGCCGCCATGACAAAGGCACTGAGCAGCCTCATGGGAAATGAGTTCAGTGATTCTGTGGTTTCTCCAAACAACGTGCTGGCAGTTGAATACATAAAAAGCTCCATGAAGCAAAATGTTTGCCTTGAATTTTTTCCGGTAAAAAGAATCGGCAAAAGCCACAACGACCATGAGCTTTCAGGACTTTTCGACAGTGCCACAGCCATAAGAAGCGGGATTTTGTCAGGTTCTGCAAAACATACATTGTCCGTCACATCAAAAAGCATGGAAAGCATAAATGGTTTTTATTCAGACTACGGCAGCTTCAACATGCTTGACAACTACATGGACATTATTAATTACAGGATCATGGAACTTGAAAAGGAAGGCTTAAACGACATATTCGACGTGTCAGAAGGTCTTAACAACAAGATATACCAAAGCCTTTTCATGCACAGGTCATCTCATGAACTAATAATGTCACTGAAGTCAAAGCGTTACACATATTCAAGGCTTCGAAGGATACTTCTTAACATTGCCTTAGACATTACTTATGAAGACATAAAGAAATTTATGTCTACCGAACAATATAAATATATTAAGGTTCTGGCTTTCAACGATACAGGAAGAAAGGTAATAAAGAATGCTCAATCACGCGGAACTGCCGTAATTTGCCGCTACTCAGACTACAAAAAATTCGGCATAAGTGCGGAAGAGCTTCCTTCCTTCAAGCTGACGGCCAAGGCTACCAACCTATACTACCTTCCTTTTGAGAACAGAGAAGCCAATTTGGAATACAAAAAAAACGCTGCTTATATAGCTAAATAAAAAAGCATATTACACTTAAGACACAATAAAATGTGTTATGGGGGTTGTATTATGTTCAGACGAAACTTTATTCCTACGCTTATAATGCTTTTAATATGCTTTTTTATTATCAAGCCTGACATTGTCTCAGAAGGAGCCGTAAATGGCCTTAGGATCTGGGGAACGAACATCGTGCCATTTTTGTTTCCCATGTCAGTGCTTTCCAACATTCTTCTGCAATACAATTTTTTGTACAGCCTGTTTGAAAGGATGTGGCTTGTATCTGTCAAATTGTTCAAAAATAAGTATGCTCTCATCCCCTTCTTCATAAGCTTCATATCCGGCTACCCTTCAGGGGCAATGGCAGTCAACATCATGACTGCAAGCAAGCGAATAAGCAGCGACGAAGCCAATTATCTCACAGTCTTTGCCAATGACTGCAGCTTCCAGTTCATAGCGGGTGCAGTGTCATTTTCCATGCTGGGAAGCTTCAGCCTTTACAAGTACATTGCTGTTCCCCACTTCCTGGGGGCACTGATTTTGGGCATAATGATAAAAAAACAATCAGCAAGGATTGGGCCCAGTGTGCGAAGTCTAAACAAAACCTCCGTGACCTTCAACCAAGCCTTCAGCAATGCAATTTATAAATCCGTCATAAGCATACTGTCGGTCGGCGGAGTCATTGTAATATTTTCTGTATTCTCCAATTTTCTGGATGACAGCTTAAAAAGTCTTACAGCATTCATGGCTGTAAAAAGATATTTAAGCGACATAATTTACTCGCTGCTTGTGGGCTCCCTGGAGCTTACAAACGGCTGCAGCATCATTGCAAAATCAATTTACGTTCCCATGGAGCTAAAACTCATTGTCATCAGTTTTCTCATAAGCTTTTCCGGAATGTCCGTAATCTTTCAGACTCTTGCGGTAATAAACGAGTTTGAGCTGGACATCAAAAACTACATATTCTGCAAGTTTGTCCATGGTGTTCTGTCTGCGTTCATATGCACTGCCATGCTCATGATTGCAGGGAATATGTATTGATAATTTAAGCAATAATATGTATAATGGAATTAGAAAAATTTACAAGAGGATAAAATGATAGAAGTTACTTTAACAGGCACCAGCGGCATGATACCCCTGCCGGGAAGATTCTTATCTTCATGTGTCATCGATTACAACGGAAGAAAAATACTGATTGACTGCGGAGAAGGAACTCAGGTTTCCCTGCACAAGGGAAAAATTTCAATAAGCAAGATAGATGCTATACTAATAACGCATTGCCATGCAGACCATGTGACGGGACTGCCGGGGTTGTTATTGACCATCGGAAACAGCGGCAGAACTGAGCCCCTGCACATTATCGGGCCAAGAGGAAGCACAAGGATTCTCAACACCCTTTTAGTTGTATGCGGATATCTGCCCTACGAAGTGATCATGTCCGAAGTTCACGACAGCAAAGTGTCCACATTCGAGGAAATAGGACTGAACATAACCTCCATTCCATTAAAACACCACATGAACTGTGTAGGCTACAGTATGGAGCTTTCACTGAAGCCGCATTTCAATCCCGACAAGGCTAAAAATCTCAATGTTCCTCTGAATCTCTGGAGGACGCTGCATGACGGCAAAAGTGTGGAGGTTGAGAATGATGTGATAACACCGGACATGGTGCTAGAAGGCGCAAGAAAGCCCATTAAGATCTCCTACGTCACTGATACGCGGCCGGTTCCGCTCATAAAGAAAATAGTCAGTGGTTCGGATTTGTTCATATGTGAAGGTATGTACGGCGAAGACAGCCAGCTTGAAAATGCTGCTGAAAAACTGCACATGACTTATTCTGAAGCAGCAAGAATAGCCTCTGAAGCAAACGTAAAGGAACTGTGGCTCACACACTTCAGTCCGTCCATGAGCAATCCTTCAGAATTCATCGGATACGCAAAGACAATATTTCCCAACACCTATGTGGGTCGGGACCATATGTCGAAAACCTTAAAACCAGAAAACTGACATTAAATTAAGAATTAAGAATTAAAAATGAAGAATTATTGGTTGGAATTGTGCATACGCACAATTCCTTCTTTTAATTCTTCACTCTTAATTCTTAATTGGGTTTAAATTCGTAATTGATTTTTATTTCTTTCCTTTCAGTCTTTTCAGACGGAAGAAGTCTTCCCTCTCCTTCTCCTCCAAAACTTCCTGGATATATTTTACCTGCTCCCTGTACTTGGGTATTTGAACATGCTGCAAAGCATTTGTTCTTTTTTGTGTTTTTTGGATTTCCTTGGCAAGCTTGAACACCGAATTTTCTATTTCAGCCAGTTCATACATCTTAAGCTTTGCCTTTATGAACATCTTTCTTGCTTCGTCAAGGGATGCATTTGTTGAGTAAAAGCCGTAGGTGGGGATTATGTCCTCCTCCTTGTACTTGAGCATTGGAATGTCAACACCCATGACGCTCTTCAGAAGTATGTCGTAATGCTCGTCATCGGGTATGCTGTAGCTTATGTCCTCGACGTTTTTAACACCAAGTGTCATGTTAGCCTTCTGCAGTATGGCGTATGCCTCGGCCATTACATCATAAATTTCGTTTTGCATGCTTCGTGCCTTGTCTACAAATACCATCATTTCCTTAATGAGGATGTTCCTCTTCTTGTCAAGGAGCTCATATCCTTTTTTAGAAAGTTCAAGAGAAGATTTAGCTTTTATGAGGTTAGATTTTGTAGGTGCAACCATCACTGCCATAATTATCTCTCCCTGTTGCGTACGTAGTATTTAGCCAACATTTCAGGTTTAACACGGTCAAGCTCAGTTTCAGGAAGTATTGAAAGCACATGCCATCCAAGATCCAGAGTTTCGTTGATGTTTCTGTTTTCATTCTTATCCTGCGCTATGAATGTTCCTTCAAGCTCACGGCCGAACTGCAGATACAATTTGTCCGTTTCTCCCAGGTCGTCCTCACCTATGATCTGCGACAAGCTTCTGATGTCCTGCACCTTTGAGTAGGATGCATATATCTGGCTCTGAAGATCCGCGTGGTCTTCCCTGGTAAATTCGGCACCAATACCGTCCTTCATCAAACGTGAAAGTGATGGCAGGATGTCTATAGGAGGATAAATACCCTTATGGTTCAATTCCCTGTTAAGAACTATCTGTCCTTCCGTGATGAATCCTGTAAGGTCAGGTATGGGGTGAGTGATATCATCGTTGGGCATTGTCAGTATTGGTATGAGGGTAATGGAACCTTCGCAGCTCTTAAGCATTCCGGCTCTTTCGTAAATTGTTGAAAGGTCCGAATACAAATATCCAGGATATCCCTTACGCGACGGAACCTCTTCCTTGGCAGATGAGATTTCACGAAGCGCTTCAGCATAACTGGTCATGTCAGTCAATATGACAAGCACATGCATGTTGTTCTGGAATGCAAGGTACTCCGCTGCAGTCAATGCGCATCTGGGAGTTGAAATTCTTTCAATTATAGGAGCATCCGCAGTATTGATGTACATTACAACGTGATCCAGAACCCCAGCGGATTCGAAGCTTTTTCTGAAGTAGTCTGCATCGTCATGACGAACGCCCATTGCTCCGAACACAACTGCAAAGTTGTCCTTTGTAGCTCCTTTTATTTTTGCTTGTTTAACTATCTGTGCTGCCAGCTCGTTGTGAGACATACCGTTTCCTGAGAATATAGGAAGCTTTTGACCTCTTATGAGCGTCATCAGTGAATCAATTGCAGAAATACCTGTCTGAATGAAGTTCTTGGGGTATCGTCTTGCTACCGGATTTATAGGCCTTCCGTTTATGTTTTCTTTTATTGGAGAAATAACCTGGTAGGCGTTATCTATGGGCTCGCCCACTCCGTTAAACGTTCTTCCCAGTATTTCCTTTGATACAGGAATGGTAAGCGGTTCCGCAAGGAACTTAACAGAAGAGTTGTCTGTTGAAATTCCTGTTGTTCCTTCAAAAACCTGAGCGATTATCCTATCGCCTTCTATTTTGATTATCTTTCCTTTTCTTGTTTCATTTTCATCAACCTTAATGCTGATTGTTTCGCCATAGGAAGCATCTTCAATGCCGTTAAGTACTATTAACGGACCTGCAATTTTTTGTATTTTCAAATATTCTTTTTTCATATCAACACTCCCTATTCATACTTTAATCTCAAGCTGCCGTATACATCTGCGATTTTATTCATAAGATCTTCGAGCATCTCTAGTTTGTCATTGGGAACCTCATACTTTATCTTAAGTATGTCCTGAATTACAGATTCGCTTCTTATTACGGAAATCGGAATGCCTATCTTAACGCATGCCAGAGCTTCCTCGTAGAATGTGTCTATAACCTTAAGCATCAGGTATTGCTTTTTCAACACAACGTAAGTGTCTTCCGCATGCATGGCGTTTTGCTGCAGGAATCCCTTCTTGATAATTCTTGCTGTTTCAAGAACGAGAGCCTGATCGTTTGGAAGAACATCTTCCCCAACCAGCTGAACAATTTCGTTAAGTTTTTCCTCTTCCTGAAGAAGAACTATCATCTTGTGTCTTAATTCAAGCATGTCCGGAGCCACATTTTCCTCATACCATTCAGACAGCATTCCAACATAACCTGAGTAGCTTGTCAGGTAGTTTATTGCAGGATAGTGCCTTGCATAGGCCAGCTTCTTGTCAAGTCCAAGGAATGCCGATACGAAACGCTTTGTGTTTTCTGTTACCGGTTCTGAGAAGTCTCCTCCCGGAGGTGAAACAGCTCCGATGATTGTGATTGTAGCTTCCTCATCGTTCAAAGTCGTTACACAGCCTGCTCTTTCATAGAACTCTGCAAGCCTGGAAGGCAGGTATGCAGGGTATCCTTCTTCTGCAGGCATCTGCTCAAGACGTCCGGAAATCTCACGAAGCGCCTCGGCCCATCTTGAAGTTGAGTCTGCCATTATGGCTACATCGTATCCCATATCCCGGAAATATTCAGCCATGGTGATTCCTGTATAGATGCTGGCTTCACGGGCAGCAACAGGCATATTTGATGTATTTGCAATAAGGATCGTTCTTTCCATCAACGGTCTGTTTGTTCTCGGATCAATAAGCTTAGGAAACTCTTCCAAAACGTCGGTCATTTCGTTTCCGCGCTCGCCGCATCCTATATATACAATTATGTCCGCATCGCACCACTTGGCCAGCTGGTGCTGAGTAACGGTTTTTCCTGTACCGAAACCTCCGGGAAGTCCTACAGTTCCCCCTTTGGCTATGGGGTAGAAACTGTCTATAACCCTTTGACCTGTTACAAGAGGTTTGTAGATAGGAATTCTTTTATTTATGGGTCTCGCCTTTCTTACAGGCCACTTTGAGGACAGCGTAAGATTCTCAGTGTCTGTGTTTTCCTTTTCCAGCACGACCACTGTGTCGTTTAATTTGTACTTTCCGTTTGGTTTAACTTCCTTTACGGTTCCGCTCACATTTACCGGAACCAGAAGCTTGTGAAGAATTCTTTGAGTTTCCTGGATTGTTGCGTAAACCTGACCAGCTCGAAGTTTGTCGCCCGGCTTAACCGTAATAGTCACATCCCATGGTTTTTCTTCGTCCAGAGTCAGAAGACCGATTCCTTCCGGTATGAAATCCTTTGACATGTTCTGTATCCTGTTTAACGGTCTTTGTATACCGTCAAAGATGTTTCCTATCATTCCGGGACCTAAAGTGACTGAAAGCGGATTTCCAGTGGAATGAATCTTCTCCCCGGCTTTCAATCCTTCTGTTTCTTCGTATACCTGTACAGTGGCAACATCGCCGTCAAGAGATACAACTTCTCCAATTAGCTTCTGGCTTCCCACAGTAACCATTTCGTTAACTTTGAATGAACCCATATTGAGTCCTTTGACAACAGGCCCGTTTATTGAGTTGACAATTCCTTCGTTTCTAATCATTTAAGTCACCTGCCTCCAAAGCCTCAAATATCGTCTGCATGATATACATCTTGTTTTCTTCAAGTACCGCATCAACAGAAAGGTCAATTTTGATGTCCTTGTCGTCAACAACGGCTATAAAACCACCCATGATATCATTGGTTGATTTGAACTCAACGCTTTTGCAGCTTTTACTTTTCTTAAGTTCTTGTTCGATAAATTCAGAGTACTTATTTTTGTCGCTTTCTCTCATAGAAATAACCACGCTGCACTCTTCGTAGCTGTTAATAAGTTTTTCCACAGTAGAAATCAAGCCGGACAGATAAGTCTTGTACATTTCTGATTCAACAAATTCAGATAATCTATTTTTAAATGCTTCCATGAAAGTATAATAATATTTTTCTTTCAATACTATAATTTCTCTCTTTATGATTACCTTTGATCTACTCAGGCTTTCTGTGCGCTTCATTTCAGCTTTTTTCTCAGCTCTTTCCTCTATGGACTTAGCCATATGATCTGTTTCTTCCATGTTTTTCTTGATTTTCAGGTCATATTGCTTTTCAAGTTCCTTTAGTTCCTCATTGAGGCTTTTGTCCATGGAATTATTTATGAGCTTTGAAAACAGTAATAATTTTTGTTCTATCGTAACCATAAATCACCTCATATGTGAATACCGACGGATTCTCTTATGTTGTCCGCCATGGTATTTGATTCCCTTCTGGACCCATGCCTGTCAGGGATTTCTATAATGAGTGGAGTTTTAGATTTAAGCTTCATTTCCGTAACCACATCATTAAGCATATCAACTATTTTCTCAGTCAGGATAAGAATTCCTATTTCCTTATCCTGCATTGCGTTTTTCAAAGATTTGAGTGCCTCGTCCCTGTCATGCACAATCGTTCCGTTTATGCCGGCCAGCCTGAGGCCCACCCAGGTATCCCTGTTATCACTTATTAAAAATGACTTCATGTCAATTCTCTTTTCTTTTGATAATTAAACGAACAGAATCAAGATAGAAATAATCAAACCGTAAATAGCAATACCTTCTGCCATACCAACGAAAATCAAAGTTTTACCAAGAAGTGACGAATCTTCTGAAATTGCTCCTATAGCTGAAGACCCAACTGAACCAACTGCAAGACCTGTAGCAATTGTAGCAATACCTGTGGACAATGCTGCTGACAGATATTTAAGTCCCTCTCCCAAGCCGCCTGCACTTGCTGCAGCAGCTTCTGTAGCTTCAGCAGTTTCTGCAAATGCGTTGCCGCCGAAAATTGTTGATACTATTGCCCCAATCATGATTAATGCAAATGCTGATACTGTTGTCAATATTGCTTTTTTGATATTTCCCTTTTTACCGTTCTTCATTGCTTTTTTTCCGTATACTATAGTTCCTACTGATACTGCTCCAGCAGCTAATAAAAATAAAATTTGCATAATTTTTTACTTCCCTTCTTAATTATTATTGTTTTTATTTTGTTAATTTTAATGGTTTAAATTCCAAACCTTCACCTTTAAAGTACTTGCTGAACATTTCATAGTACTGAAGACGAAGTCCCTGAATGAACACTATTACTCCTTCAAGTGATAGTATTAATATATTTCCTACGACCAAAATAGCTATTTTGGCAATTATATTTTCAACCATCTCCGACATTACCAAAAATGCCATGAACAAACCTGCGTGGTTCAATGCAAAAGCGCCCACACGGACGAATGAAACAGTATTGCTCAGAGCTCCAAGAATTGTCTCTACAGCTTCAAAAATGCTTTCTGTAAAATATGCACCGGCTCCCTCATGGAAAAGTGGCCTGTGATTCATTACCATGTTTGCTAAAGGTTCTTTCAGCACTATTATAACAATGCTTATTAAGAGTGTTGTCATTGGCAGGGCCAAAGGAATATTCACCAACCCGGTCAATGCTATTATGGTTAATACGAAACTCATGAAAAACATGTATCCGAATACTCCATTTTTACCAAAGATGCCTTCTTCTATATTCTTGTTCATCATTGAGTTCACTATACCGTAAATATAAGAAACCGTAAGAGCAAACAGGCCGTAAACTATACCTGCCACAAGAATCATCGGTATGTTGTCAGGACTTAACGGTCCGCCTTCTATAAGGCTTGGAAGCCATGGCAGTTCGTGTTTTTCCAGACCAAACATACTTCCGTAGACAAAACCGAAAGCTATTGAACTTACACCAAGTCTCATTACTATTTCAGCAAATGCACCTATTTTCTTTTTCAAGGCAAGACCCAGCAAAAAGTATACCAGTCCTTGTCCAATGTCTCCAAACATTATACCGAATGCCAGACAGAACGTAACAGCCAAAAACGGTGTCGGATCCAGCTCGTTGTAAGCAGGCAAACTGTACATCTTTACGATTGTTTCAAAAGGTCTCGTAAACCAGTTGTTTTTCAGCTTTGTAGGCGGTATTACCTGTGCTCCCAGCTCCTCCGCAGTTTTCTGGTTAAGCATATATTTCTTTGAAACCTTGGAAATATCATTTTTTACATTTTCCAGCTGGCTTTCCTGCACCCAAACGTCAACTGCAAAAATATTGTTTCCTATTTCGGCTTTGTCAACCACTTCATTTATTCTTTCCTCAAGATTGAATATGTTGAAAAGCCTGTTTATTGAACTGGCGTTTGTTTTCTTTTCTGCTTCTATGGCAGCATTTAATCTGCTAATTTCAGCATTGAGACCGCTCAGCCTTTCATCAATCTCTTTTAACATCTGCTCTGGTGTTCCAGTAATGCCCTCAGGTCTCTCAAGCTTGGTCCAGTTCAAGGACTTTAACAGGTTGTCTGTCTCTCCCTTGAATTGCTTAGGATACATTATCATGTAAATATTTTCGGCTGAAGAGTTTATGATGCCTATTTTCATGACAATGGCGCTGATGTTTTCATAGTTTTTCTTAAGCTTCCACCTTATATCTCTAGAAAGCATTCCTATTTCATATTCGAAATAGTTCAAATCAGACATTTTATCAAGCACAAGAGTCTTGTCTAAAATGCTGTCAACCTTCACCCTGAAATCCTGAAGCACTTTTATCTTTTCTCTGATTAAATTAATTCCACTTATTTTTGAACCTATAGAATCATTTATACCAATCAATTCCTCGTAAGCGTCTTTAATTTTGTATTTATCCGATAATATGTTTTTATCGACAGTAAGTTCTACACCCATGCCTTTTGCAAGGTCATTGACGATGTTCATGCAGTCAATCAGTTTCTCGTCACCATCCCAGGGATTTTCCCTGTTTTGGTTTGATGTTCCCAGAATGTCTGATTCATATTGGTGTATTACATAGTAGTTTGCATATGCATTGCTATGTTCAACATTTAAATTCAAATGCACATTTTCATTTAGTATAAGTTCTTTTATAATTGGATTCATGTCATCTGTTGAACCAACAACCTTTAAAAGAACCATTTTTTCTACGGACATCCTTTAAGTTCCTCCCTTCCTTCTGTCTTACATCCTGTAAGCCAAGTATTCTTTGAGTTTTTCTTTTGGTACATTGTACTTTATACCCTCGACGATCGTGGTAAAATCGTCAACAATGATTCCAATCAGGTAAATATATGAAACAGCAGCTCCGATATTGCGGAATTTCTTTTTTCTAAGATATTCATATGAATATGAGTTTATTGAAAGATCAAAGCCCAGCACATCCATATTGCTGAATATGTCCAGTTTCAAATATGATTTAACCAATTCAAAGAATTCTTCCATCGACTTGCTGTAGCACAATTTTTTCAATTTCTTGTAATCAATTGACTTTCCGCCAACCAGGCTGTAAATCAATATTTCTTCAGGTGAAATTTTATAGTAATTCAATGCCCTGTATATCCACTGCACGTTGAGGAGGTCGATTTTGAGTCCGATTAATTCCAATGCGGCGTCTTTGTCGTCCTTGTCAAGCTTGTTGGCATATTCCATTAAATTTCTGTATAGTTCCACATAAAGCTTCATTTCAATATGAAATTCACGATTGATAGCATCTTCTTTCGTAAGATTTTTCAATCCTGAATAATAGGGTGTACCCTTTAGGTTTTCGGTAAATTGAGCTACGTTTTTAGAAGACATGAGATTATCAAAAGGCAGGGTTTCATGTTTTTTTGAATGAACAAAGCGTTCTTCAATACCTTCGAGGGTTTCTTCCCTGGCTATCCTTCTCAAAATCAAGCTTAAATCCTGCAGTTCGCTAACCAGTAACAAAGATTTTATAAATTCCTTATAGTTTCCGGAAAAATAATGGAGCAAATCTTCAGTTTCTACTGTTTTGAACCTGCCAAGCAGGACTTCCATCCTGTCTCTGTTGATTTCCTCGTTTTTCACTTCATACATCAGTTTGCTTAATTCCTTGTTATCCAGCATGAGTGACTTCACTTGGTCTACCGTCTTGCATTCTAATAATTTTTCCCAATCAAGCTCTCGAATCAAATGACCTTTTTTAGAAATAATCTTGGTTTGAATAGCATAGTATGCCATGTTAGGGTTCATACTATCCCTCCAATACAAACAACTTGTTAAATATTTCTTCTACCAAAGATTTTTCTGCCTTTTTATAGTTTTTGTCTATTTCGCCAGAAATTTTGATAATTTGTTCTTTTTCAGACTTTTCGGTTTCAGCCACATACTTATCAGCTTCATCGGCAAGTATCTGAGCTTTTTTCCTTGCCTCCTCAAGTTTATTGTTTTTATAACTTGAGAGAGCACTTTCGTACTCCTGCTTTTTCTTGAGCAAAAAATCCTCGTTTTTGTTTTTGTTCTCAAAAGCCAAAGAGTCAATCTCGATGATTTGATTAATTATCTCGTTCAAAAAATCACTCCTTGTTTAAATTTATACAGCATTTGTCATTATATCACCCTTTAATATGTTCAGCAAATTCAAAACTTCAACATTTATCGACATTTAATAAATATTTGAAGAAATTATTTGTTCTAACTTTAATTTGCTGTTATAAGCTTCTGATTATTACATATTGCTACGTTTTTCGGTGTTTGTTAAATGAATAACAGTTGAATTATTTTTTTAAATATAAAATCCATAAGGCTAGGGAATTTTATGCCGGATAAAATTTTTGAACATTAAGTAAAAATTAGAAACAGGTACATAATATTCCTTGAAATCGTGGTTTTTTTGATTTAAAATATCTACAATAACAATAAGGGAGGCATTATGAAAAAAGAAACTGTAAAAGAATATATATTTATCGCCTTTGGAACAATGATAGTAGCATTTGGAGTTTACTACTTCCTGGTTCCTGAAAATCTTGCTCCCGGAGGAATATCCGGCTTATCCATTGTTCTAAGCAACTACGTGGCCATCCCTATTTCCTTAATCAACTTCATATTGAACGTGATTCTATTAATAGTTGGCTTTGCTTTTTTAGGGAAGGAATTCGGTGGTAAAACAGTCGTTTCTGTTTTTTTTCTTTCATTTTTCATGTTTGTTATGGAGACGGTCCATCCTGCAACAAAGCCTGTAACCGATGAGATTCTTTTGAACCTCATATGCGGTATAGTGCTTTCTGCCATGGGCCTTTCCATCGTATTTAATCAAAACGCTTCGACCGGAGGAACCGATATCATCGCCAAGATACTTAATAAGTATGCACATTTGGACATAGGCACCGGACTCATGGCAGCAGACGTGTTTGTGGTATTGTCAGCGTTCTTCACCTATGGCATCAAGACAGGAACTGTGGGTGCTTTCGGATGGTTTTTGAACGGTGTTGTTGTCAACTACTTCATTGACGGTTTTTCTGTCAAGAACGAAGTTGTAATCATATCCGACCATCACGAAAAAGTAAAGCAGTATATTTTTGACAGGCTTGACAGGGGTGTGACTGTCTATAAGGCTGAAGGAGGCTACACAAACCAGCAGAAGGAAATTATTGTCACAATTCTTGCCAGGAGGGAATACTTTGTGCTGAAAAATCAACTGAAGCACATTGACCCAAACGTATTTGTAATAGTTCGGACAGTACAGGAAGTGTACGGATCCGGTTTTTCAAAATTTTAAAATTAATCTTCATTTAATAATTTAGGCTTACAATTATGTCAATGGTAAATAAAGCATAAGGAGGTATTTTAATGAATGCTCAAAAATTTACACAAAAATCCTTAGAAGCTGTTCAGAACGCTCACAAGGAAGCAGTTGAAAACTCGAACATGCAGATAGAACAGGAGCATCTCTTGAATGCTCTTGTAAGTCAGGAAGGCGGTCTGATAGTGCAGCTGCTGACCAAGATTAACATTGATGGTCATGACTTCAGAGACGGCGTAAAAAAACTCATAGCTGCAATTCCTCGTGTTACGGGGCCCGGACGGGAAAGCGGAAAAATATATATTGCTCCTGATGTGGATAAAATCCTGGCAGAAGCAGAAAACCAGGCGGACAGGATGAAGGATGAATATGTTTCTGTAGAACACATAATGATTTCTCTTTTGAACTCTCCAAAACAGAGCCTTAAAAATCTTTACAGCCAGTTTGGTTTGAGCACTGACAAATTTTTAAGCGTGCTCTCCTCTGTCAGAGGCAACACCCGGGTTACCAGCGATACTCCAGAGTCAACATACGATGTGCTTGCCAAGTATGGTTCAGACCTGGTAGAGCTTGCAAAGAACAACAAACTTGATCCTGTTATTGGAAGGGACTCAGAAATAAGAAATGTAGTGAGAATACTTTCGAGAAAAACAAAAAACAACCCTGTGCTTATCGGTGAACCAGGCGTTGGCAAGACTGCCATAGCAGAGGGTCTGGCCATACGAATTGTAAGAGGTGATGTTCCTGACAACCTGAAGGAACGAAAAATTTTTTCACTGGACATGAGCTCACTGGTGGCCGGAGCTAAATTCAGAGGTGAATTTGAAGAAAGGCTCAAGTCTGTACTTGAAGAAGTCAAGAAAAGCGACGGTAGAATAATTCTGTTTATAGATGAGCTCCACACAATAGTAGGCGCTGGAAAATCCGAAGGAGCCATGGATGCCGGAAACATGCTAAAACCAATGCTTGCAAGGGGCGAGCTTCACTGCATCGGAGCAACTACCCTTAACGAATACAGACAGTACATTGAAAAGGATGCTGCTCTTGAGAGGCGATTCCAGCCTGTTTTGGTAGATGAGCCTACAGTTGAAGACACAATCTCCATTCTAAGAGGTCTCAAGGAACGCTATGAGGTATTCCATGGTGTAAAGATTCAGGATCAGGCTCTCATTGCGGCTGCAGTTCTCTCCCACCGGTACATTTCCGACCGTTTTCTTCCTGACAAGGCAATCGACCTAATTGATGAAGCCTGTGCCATGATTCGAACGGAGATAGATTCCATGCCCACGGAGCTGGATGAAATATCAAGAAAGATAATGCAGCATGAAATCGAAGAAGCTGCACTTAAAAAGGAGCATGACAAGCTTTCTGAAGAACATCTCAAGGAAATTCAAAAAGAACTTGCAGACATGAGGGCGCAGTTCAAGGAAATGAAGGCAAAATGGGAAAACGAAAAAGACGCCATTTCAAAGGTTCAGGGACTTCGCGAAGAGATTGAAAAAGTCAATGGTGAAATCGAAAGGGCCGAAAGAAACTACGACCTGAACAAGGCGGCAGAGCTTAAGTACGGAAGACTGCCGTCTCTGTTGAAATCCCTTGAAGAAGAAGAACAGATTGCAGAAAGGTCACAGGGTGCAGAATCCCTGTTAAGAGACCGTGTAACTGAAGAAGAAATTGCAAGAATTGTCGGGCGCTGGACAGGAATACCTGTATCCAGACTTATGGAAGGCGAACGTGAGAAACTCTTAAGGCTTGAGGACATACTCCATGAAAGAGTTATCGGACAAAACGAGGCAGTTGAAAAAGTAACAGAAGCCATACTCCGCTCAAGGGCAGGAATACAAGATCCTAACAGACCTATCGGTTCCTTCATGTTCCTGGGTCCTACAGGAGTGGGAAAAACAGAGCTTGCAAAAGCACTGGCAGAGTCTCTTTTTGATGATGAACACAACATAGTTCGAATAGACATGAGTGAATACATGGAAAAGTTTTCGGTGTCAAGACTTATCGGAGCTCCTCCCGGATACGTTGGATATGAGGAAGGAGGTCAGCTCACTGAGGCTGTAAGAAGAAAGCCCTACTCCGTGGTATTGTTTGATGAAGTAGAAAAAGCACACCCTGAGGTGTTCAACATCCTTCTGCAGGTGCTTGACGACGGACGCATAACCGACTCCCAGGGAAGAACTGTCGATTTTAAGAACACCATAATAATCCTTACGTCCAACCTGGGATCCAATTATATTCTGGATGGAATAAGCGGCGGCGGTGAACTTACCGAAGAAGCCAAAAACGAAGTAAACAGCCTGCTGAGGAGACAATTCAGACCCGAGTTTCTGAACAGGCTGGATGAAATAGTGTTCTACAGGCCTTTGAACAAAAGTGAAATCTCTTCCATCATAGACCTGATGTTCAAGGATCTTCAAAGAAGGCTAAAGGATAAACAGCTGACGGTAACTGTCTCGGACAGAGCGAAATCCTACATTGTGGATCAGGGGTATGATCCGGTTTACGGTGCAAGACCTTTGAAGAGGTACATTCAGCGAAATGTGGAAACACTTATAGCTAGGATGATAATACAGCATGACATTCAGCCTGAAACGAACTTAACAGTTGACTATGATGGTGAGAAACTGCAATTAAGAATTAAGAGTTAAGAATGAAGAATTAAAGGTGTGGATTTGCGCAAAACGCAAATCCATTTTTATTTATATCAGGATTTGTGCTGCGCACAAATCCTTTCCATTAATTCTTAACTCTTAATTCTTCATTCTTAATTGGTTTTATTTATTAATTCTTCATTGCTTTTAAGAATATTTGTTTTTTTCAAGGAAAAGATATAACAACTGAAATTTTGCTATAAGGAGATATTAAATGAAAAAATATGAATCTATGGACGGTAACAAGGCGGCAGCATATGCTTCATACGCCTTGACCGAAGTGGCCTCCATCTTCCCCATCACTCCTTCAACGCCGATGGCAGAAGGAGTTGACGAATGGTCTGCCCACGGTATGAAAAATATTTTCGATCAGGAAGTAAAGGTAATTGAAATGCAGTCTGAAGCTGGTGCCGTTGGAACAATGAGAGGAGCTTTACAGGCAGGAAGCCTTGCATCAACTTATACAGCTTCTCAAGGGCTTTTGCTTATGATTCCAAACCTGTACAAAATGGCCGGCGAACTTCTGCCGGGAGTTCTTCATGTGGCTGCCAGAGCTGTAGCTACCCATGCTCTTTCCATATACGGAGACCATCAGGACGTCATGGCATGCCGACAGACGGGTGCTGCCCTGCTTGCATCTGCCAATGTTCAGGAAGTTATGGACCTGGGAGTTGTATCTCACCTTTCCGCAATCAAGTCAAGAATTCCATTCATCCACTTCTTTGACGGCTTTAGGACCTCTCATGAAATACAGAAGGTTGAAAAAATAGACTTTGAAGACATAAAAAAGCTTGTGGATTACCAGGCTATTGAAGATTTCAGAAACAGGGCACTGAATCCCGAACACCCTGTTGTGAGGGGTACGGCCCAGAATCCGGACATTTACTTTCAACAGCGTGAGGGCCAAAATCCGTTTTTCAAGGCTACACCTGAAATCGTACAACAGTACATGGATAAACTTGGAGAGATGACAGGCAGGAAATACAAGCTGTTTGAATACTACGGCGACAAAAATGCAGAACATGTCATTGTTGCCATGGGTTCTGCAACTGAAACTATAAAGGAAACCATAGATTTCTTGATGTCCAAGGCAGAAAAGGTTGGTTTGGTCAAGGTTCATCTTTACAGGCCTTTTTCCGAAAAGCATCTGCTTGAGGCTGTCCCTGCATCAGCTAAAAAAATAGCAGTCCTGGACAGAACCAAGGAACCTGGTTCCACCGGCGAACCTCTTTATCTGGATGTGGTCAAGTGCTACAAGAATTATGAAAATCCTCCGGTCATAGTTGGCGGTCGCTACGGCCTTTCCTCAAAGGACACAAGACCTACACAGATTATTGCAGTATTTGAAAACTTAAAAAAGGATGAACCGAAGGACAATTTCACCATAGGCATTGTGGATGATGTATCCAACACTTCCCTGCCTGAAGCTGAAATAGTTGATACTACTCCTGAAGGAACCATCAGCTGCAGAATCTGGGGACTTGGCTCTGACGGAACCGTAGGAGCCAACAAAACAGCCATAAAGATAATCGGAGACAACACCCCCCTTTATGTTCAGGGTTATTTCTCCTATGACAGCAAGAAATCCGGCGGAACAACAACTTCACATTTAAGGTTCGGAAAGAACCCCATACGCTCGCCATACCTGGTGTTCAACGCCGACTATGTAGCCTGCCACAACAAGTCATTTGTTTATCATTATGATTTATTGAAAGGACTTAAAAAGGGCGGAACGTTTGTCCTTAACTGTCCATGGGAAGAAAAAGAACTTGGTGATAAGCTGCCTGCTTCCATCAAGAAATATATAGCAAAAAACAACATAAACCTGTACATCATAGACGCCTTGGCAATAGCCTCAAAAATAGGTCTTGGCAACAGAATTAACATGGTAATGCAGTCTGTATTCTTCAAGCTTGCCAATGTGATTCCCGTTGATCAGGCTCTTGAGTACCTGAAGCAAAACATTGAAGACATGTATGGTAAAAAAGGTTCAGATATTGTTCAAATGAACCAGAAAGCTGTAGATAAATCCATTGATGCCCTGGCGAAAGTTGAAGTTCCATCCTCCTGGGCAGATGCTGAGGAAGAAGAGCTTCCAGTTAAAGATGAACCTGATTTTATTAAAAACATCCAAAGGCCCATGGCCAGAGACGAAGGTGATGAGCTGCCGGTAAGTGCCTTTGCCGGCATGGAAGACGGTACCTTCCCTTCAGGAACCACTGCATACGAAAAACGCGGCATAGCACCCATGATTCCGGAATGGCAAATCGACAAGTGCATTCAGTGCGGCAGATGCTCCTACGTTTGTCCTCATGCCACCATACGTCCGTTTTTACTGGACGATGAAGAAAACTCGAGAAAACCTGACACATTCAAGACTGCTAAACCAATCGGCAAAGGCTTTGAAAATTACCATTGGAGAATTCAGGTTTCACCCATGGACTGCACCGGCTGCGCCAACTGTGCAGACATCTGTCCGGCAAAGGGAAAGGCTCTCATCATGAAGGCGGCTGAACATGAAATGGAAATGGAATCTGAAAACTGGGAATTTGCCATGACTGTTAGGCCAAAGGAAAATATCATGGACAAAAATACCGTTAAAGGAAGCCAGTTTATGAGACCGCTCATGGAGTTTTCCGGCGCTTGCCCAGGCTGCGGAGAAACACCGTATGTGAAGCTTGTTACTCAGCTTTTCGGCGACAGAATGATAATTTCCAATGCAACAGGCTGTTCATCAATTTGGGGAGCTTCAGCCCCGGCAACCGCATACACGACAAATGCCGAAGGAAGAGGCCCTGCCTGGATCAATCCTCTCTTTGAAGATGCTGCAGAGTTCGGCCTTGGACTGCAGGTAGGTGTTAAGCAGCTTAGAGAAAAGCTTGCTTTGCTTATGAAAGAAGCCATGGCTTCTCCTATAGACAGCAGTCTTAAGGAAGCCTTCACTTACTGGATTGACAATTTCAATGACGGAGAAGAATCAAAGAAAGCCACGAACATGATTCTTGAAGCCTTGAAGAACAACAGTCATCAGGACAATGAGATTGTACAGGAGATCATGAGAAGAAAGGATCAGCTTATAAAGAAATCTGTCTGGTCAGTAGGAGGCGACGGATGGGCTTATGATATTGGCTATGGCGGACTTGACCATGCTCTTGCATCCGGTGAAGACATCAACATGCTTGTAATGGATACAGAGGTTTATTCAAACACCGGAGGCCAGTGTTCAAAGTCCACACCAGCTGCTGCAGTTGCTAAATTTGCTGCTGCAGGCAAAAAAATCAGAAAGAAGGACCTTGGTCTCATTGCCATGACCTACGGCTACATTTACGTTGCTCAGATTGCCATGGGAGCCGATATGAACCAGACTATTAAAGCAATCAAGGAAGCAGAAAGCTACAATGGACCTTCTCTCATCATTGCTTACTCTCCATGCATCAATCACGGAATCAAGACAGGTATGGGCACAAGCATGATGGAGGAAAAAAAGGCTGTTGACTGCGGCTACTGGCACCTGTACAGATACAATCCGGCTCTGGCTGAGCAGGGTCAGAATCCTTTCATCATGGATTCCAAAGAACCTTCCTCGGATTACAGCGAATTCATCAATGGTGAGATACGCTATTCTCAGCTTATGAATGTATTTCCGGAAATTGCAGGAAAAATGTTTGAAATTTCAGGAGAACATGCAGCCGAAAGGTACAGAAGGTACAAACAGCTTTCAGAGCACCATGTTTTATAAAATTAGAAAAAAAAGAAGGAAGATGTCTGTATCTTCCTTCTTTAGCAACTAATCATTTCTGATTTGAATCCACGTATTCCTTAGCGTTTCTCACTTGAATTTCATCAGGTATGTTGACCTTTGAAACAGCCTTCAGCTTACTCTGGTTTGCCCAGGCTGCTGTTTCGTGACTCTCAATAGGTTTTGCCATGTTTTTTTGTTTATAATTATTGTCAGCCATATAATTTCTCCTTTCAATATTTTCATTATTATTATCTAAAATATTTCATTTATTATGCCCCATAGAAACACCAATTTGTTTAGAACATCAAAAGGAATAATCTTCGTGTTTTTGCTAAAAATATAGTAAATCGAGAACAGGAGAAAAATATGAGAACAGCAATTGCATTACTAATGAAATTTGCAGCAACGTTTGCCGCATCATGGGCCGCTTTTTCTTTGATTGACTTAAATCCCATAGGAATGATAACATTGGTGGCTGCGGCAGGCACAATATTGAACTACCTTCTAGGAGACCTGGTAATTCTGCCTTCAATGGGAAGTGTGACAGCATCCATAGGAGATGGTGTTCTTGGGGCAGCGGCAGCTTACGTTATTGACATGTTTTCTTACAACTTCAACGCCAGTGCCTCAGGGTTGATTGTTTTTGCAGCAATAATAGCAGCAGCCGAATATTTCTTCCATATTTACCTAATAAGTGATGAAAAAGTGGCTCCAAATAATTTTCACAGGGAACCTCCCATGGAATGATGAAAGTATGCACAACTAAAGTCATTTAATTTTCATATTTCATATGGTATGTGATGATAAAATCAGATTTAACCACAGAAAAAAAGAGCGGAAAATCCGCTCTCTCTTATATTCAGTAATTTATTAGAAAATTCCCAGACCGAAGAAGTCATCCAGCTGACCCAACAATACGAATAAAATACCGATAGGAACAATGAACTTGAAGCAGAAGTCCCAGAAAGCGTAAGCTTTCATCTTGATACCGTCAGAAGCTTCAACTTCTTCCTTGACAATATTCGTCTTGAGAACCCATCCGATGAGTACTGACATCAGGATAGCGCCCAGCGGCATGAACACACCTTCGGAAATCATGTCATAGAAGTCCAGCCAGCAGTCAAAGGCTACACGAACTTCATCCATACCGAACACAACAGCCGGAATATCAATTGTAGCTCCTCCGGCTACGCCTGAACCCAGTCCATCCAATCCTACAGGTATTCCGATAAGGAAAATTACCAGTCCGACAATTATGGTAATTTTCTTTCTGTTTGCAACCTGACCTTTTTGTACCTTGCTGTCAATGAAGAATGCTGTACAAACTTCAAGCAGCGAAATAGATGATGTTATGGCTGCAATGAAAACTAAAAAGTAAAATACGAATCCAAACAGGTTTCCTATGAAGCCGCCCATACCTACGCTGAATACCTGATGCAGCGTTACAAACAATAGTCCAGGTCCTGCTCCGAAGGATATCCCTTCCACTCCCTGAGACATGAATGCGCCTACAGCGGGCATTACAGCAAGTCCAGCCATCAAAGCAAATATTGTGTCTGCGATAGGAATAATTAGGGCGTTTTTCTCAAGATTTTCCTGCTTGCTTAGGTAAGATCCGTAAGTTATCATACAACCCATACCAAGTGACAATGAGAAGAACATCTGTCCTGCCGCAGTCTTAAGCACCTTCATGAAACCTATTTCTGAGAAAGCAGAAAAGTTTGGAGCAAACATGAAAGCAATTCCTGTCGAAGCGCCTTCCAAAGTAACACTTCGGATAATAACAATAACCAGCATAACCAGCAATGCAGGCATAGCAATTTTAGTAAATTTTTCTATACCGCTGGCAATTCCACCCATAACTATAACGATAGTCAGAGCCATAAAAATTCCGTGGAACAAAAGGTTTGCTCCGCCGTTGATGATGAATGAACCGAAGAATTCGCCGCTTCCCATTCCTCCGAAGCCTGCGCCTTCACTGAACAGCTCCATCAGGAACCCAATAGCATAACGAAGAGTGTATCCTCCCAGTACGCTGTAAAAAGACAAGATAAAGAATCCTGATAGGAAGCCCAGCCAGCCCACCCATGCAAATTTCTTGTTGAGCATCCTGTATGTACCGATAACACCCAATCCTGTTTTTCTACCTAAAGCTAATTCACCCAACATGGTCGCAAATCCAACAAAGATTACTAAAACCAAGTAAACGATTAAGAAAGCAAATCCTCCGTTAGCTCCCATCTTGTAAGGGAATCCCCAGATGTTGCCCAGGCCGACAGCTGAACCAACTGCTGCCATCAAGAAGCCTAAGTTGCTTGCCCATTGGCCTCTGTTGTTTTCATTATTCATTTTTACACATCCCTTCTCAATAATAATATTGATTAGCCTCCAATACAATACATTAAGATCTTATGCCAGGATTTTATTACAATAAAATGATGACAGTCATTCACCTCCGGCTTTAAAAGTCGCTGCGTATGCATTTGTGCCAGCATAGTTCTTGATGTCCTCCCATTTGTTTTGGAAAACGTAATCATGTGTACATTATAGCTTAAAACACAATTTTTGTCTAGCACAAAATATTTGTTATAATTTTATTAATTATATTCTTAATTAAATCCTTATTGGATTCCGATGAATTTAGAACAAGAACATAATGATTTGTAGATAAAAGACATAATTTACAACTCAAGGATAGTTGCATTATTAAACCGTCAAATTTTATCTATGATAAAATTAAGCCTATGGCCATTTTGACAGTATCTCAGTATCGAGTTCATCCTAAGCCATGCCGTTTAGTTCCTTTCTGATTTCTTTCCATTCTGGCAGAAATCTATCCATGTAACCATAAAAACTTTTATTGTGGTAACGTTCAAGAAGGTGTGTAAGTTCATGGACTACTATATATTCAAGGCATCTGGGACCTTTTTTTGCCAGCTCCAGATTTATCCATATTCTTTTTGATTTTATGTTGCAAGTGCCCCATCTGGTTTTCATGAGTTTAACTCCCCACTGGTTGACGGACACTCCTATGACAGTTTCCCACCTTTTTATGCATTCAGGCAGTTTATCTTTTAATAATTCCCGGTACATGTCGTATAAAAGTTTCTCTCTCTTCTCTGCACTGCTGCCTTTTCTTACAAACATATTTATTTTGCCTTCGCATCCTACTTCAGCATACTGCCTGCCGCTGGTCTCGTGAACCTCAAGCATCAGGTCATTTCCATAAAGACTGTGATATTCACCAGTAACAAATCCTTTTTCTGATGACCTTTCCCGGGTCATATACTTGCCCCTTTGTTTCCTGATCCAGGCAATCCTGGAATTGACAAAGCTTTTTAACGATTCATCATTCATCCTTTCAGGTGCTGAAATCCTCACGTCTCCGAATGGTGGGTGCACCGAAAGATTTATGTTTTTTATATTTTTTTTGACTACTTCTATTTCTATGTCTTCTATTATTATTTTGCTCATGAAATCCCCTCTTCTATTCTCTATTTATTATAATCTTAAATCCGACTAAATTCAATGCATGTTTGTATGCATATTAGTCTTGCTGAAATAAATACTATAAGTAATTCATTTTCAGGAGGATTCAATGAAAAACAACAAAAACAGAATGCGCGACAGAGAAAAAAGCAATGCCGAACTTCGTAAAATGGAGCCAAAGGACAACGCTGACGCAGGAATCATAAACGGTCAGATAATCGGAGTTCACGAAAGCCGCCATGAAAAAAGCAGGCCGGAAATAAAAAGCAAAAGAGAGTGATAAATATAAAAAGAAACACCTGGTATACCCGGTGTTCCTTTTTATGAGGGGGGTGAAGAAAATCGTATTATCATCAATCTATATATCCATATCAGAATGGATTACCAGAACCGGGCATGGTGCGTCGGAAATAACCCTTTGCGTCACTGAACCAACGAAAAATCTTTTAATTTTTGAAAAGCCTCTATTTCCCATCACTATCAAATCAAAGTTCTCATTTTTTGCAGTTTCCAGTATTTTTTCGTATGGTTCCCCAATTATTACTTCAGTCTCTGTCTTTATGCCGGCAAAATCAAGTTTCTCTATCAGAGATTTAAGGATTTTGTGAGAACTTGCAGTAATATGTTCTTCAAGGAGTTTAGTTTTCTCGTCGTTTTCGGAAATAATCGAACCGTCCACCTGACTCCATAGTTTTTTGTTTCTCTTATAGCCGGAAATATGATCTATATTCACAACATTGACTATCTTTATTGAAAAGTTTCCGTATTTCTTTGCTATTTCAATTGCCTTTTTCACCGCATTGATTGAAGCGGCAGAACCGTCAACCGGGACCAACATTTTCATAATCGTCACTCCTTTTCATGATTGTTATTTCATATATACCCAACTGTGCAGCATTGAAACTTAAATGAATAAAAAAAGAACCGGAAAATCCGGTCCTGATAGTCAAACTCTATTGACATTCATCTCTTTAGGAGTTATTGCAGATATAAATCTTTAAGTTCAATTCAATCAGTCCTTGTAAGGATCGAACATCATGTTTGTGTCGCCCTTGACGGCGTTGGTGTTGATGCTCTCGCATGTCTGGCATGTCCAGTCTTCACCGTCATAGGTGAAATATGTAAATTTTCCGCAAACAGTGCAGTAAGCTTCCATTGAGTCTTCCATGCAAATCCCTCCTTTCCTGATTTCAACTATTTATTGAAGAGGCAGTACCACTTACAAGAATTTTCATGGTACCTGTTCTCCAATAGTCTATCCTTCTTTTTAAATAATATGGCAGTAATTTCATTATAATGATATTTTATTTTTACCCAACAATGAAAGTTTCAACCTTGCATCAATTAAATAATTATCCTAATGTAAAAAGATTCTGCCGTATCTGACAGAATCTTTCTTATATTGCTGCATTTATTTGGTTTTGATCAGTATTGCATTTTCTTCCTGGTCCCAGGACACGTCAAAGTCCATGGACAAAGCAATATCTCTTAGTTTGAAGTAGTTGCTCCCGTCAATATTGTAGGCAGTTATAGAAACTTTTTTTTCGTTTAGGTAAACTTCCGAACTGGATTCAACTGCGTTCTTTTTCATAATAAAGTTTTGTACTGTCAGTTCTCCTCCTACAGCTTTGTACTTATGGTTTTTCAAAATGCTGATGGCATTTTTGCTGTTGTCCCACACTACATTGAATTCTTTTTTGCTTCCGTCAAGGACCATGGCTATGTCCCTTAGCTTGAAATAGTTGCTGTTCCCAATGTTATAAGCTGTCATGCTTACATGGCTGCCATCCACCAGCACCTTTGAAGAAGTGGGAAGTGCAGTAACCCCAGCAATCTTTTCCTCAACAAATGCAAGACCATTGTTTATCTTCCTTCCGGACATTGAAACATTAGCCTGAGGATAATACAGTGCTACTGAACCACCCCCGTCAAGGCACATGGCATTGACAAGCCCCATCTGTCTGCATACCTCTGCAGCTTCCCGTACCGTGGCAGAACCCATGTTACCGATTATTATGCTTCCATCCGCCTTGGCTCCTATAAAAGACCTTGCTGCTCTGTTCGTATTGATTTTTGCTTCGGTAAACCCTTCAGCAAGGCCATCTGCTGTTATTGTTCCGTTGATAATCAGGCTTGGTCCTGCACCAAGAGCACACACCACATCATTCCATTCCTCTGATTTAGTGTATGTGGTCTTTATTTTTATACTGTAAGAAACTTCATCCCCAGTCTTGAACCGCTCATCCGCAAGATACGCAACCGAAGAATTGTACACAATTGCAAATCCGTCGCTTGGAACCATAAAGTCAGATGATGAGAGTTCGGTTACTTTGCCGCCTTTCACAATCACTGCCCTTGCTCCCGGCTGCAGCTGTACTTCCGTTCCATATTCCGGTGTAAATACGGTGATAGCCTCCGCCTCCGAGCTGGGGTGGTTTATTCTCCATGGAATTGACCTTAGCTTACCGTTTATGTATCCTTCGAATTCAAATGAAAGGATATCCACCAGAAGTCTGCCTTCACTTGTAATGCCTGCAACGCTTTTGCCGTTGCTGACATGCAGGATTTTTCCATTTTTAATTATTGTTCCCCAAGGAACAGGAGTGCCGTTGTATGCCTCAAAGTAAGTTCCGTTTATTGCTGCAAAGGCTCCTGCACTTTTAGCCATGTTTGCAAGAGAATCAGCAGAATTCATCTGATTGCCTGCATTGAGGACCACCGGCTTTATGTTGGAAGTGTTCATGTCTATTTTAATGTAGTTTGTACTTATACCGGCTATGTTCTGGCTTGAAAACGAACCTGCTGCAGCATATGCATGATTCGAGCCAATAAACGCCACTGCGGCAACCGCCGCCAATAAAATCCTATGTAATGTTTTCATCTTTATCCTCTTTTTCTCCAATTCGTGTAGCTTCCGGACTTTATTCTGGCATCTGCAGGCTTTTCAGCTAACTTAGGCAGGGCCCAATCCCTTCCGAATTTTAATGCTCCCTCAATTCTTCCGCTTTCACACAGCGTTTGAATTCGTCTTACCGATATTCCCCAAGATTTTGATGCATCCTTCACTGTCATGTAGTCCATTATTCACCTCTGATAACCTCAACAGCTATTGAACCATTGTACTGCAATAAAAAGGCACTGCCGTTAAATCAAGCAATGCCAACGTGCAACTGGCTGCCATTTTAAAGGCCCTATAGCTTTGCGTCACAGGTTTTCACCTGCTTTGCCAAATATATAATTTGTCATTATTATAATCTTCTTGGCGAACAATGTCAATCAATATTATCCAAAAATACAATTTATATGAATTTATATTATATTTTTCAGCTCATTATCCTTTTTATTTAAAAATTAGCCATACATTGCTTAACATATTTAAACTTTTGAAAGAAATACTATTTATGAAACTATGAAAATTTAGTTTCATAAGCGATTGTTTGCTAACTTAATTAAGTGAGGAGAACAATATGAAAAACAAATTAGTGGCATTGATCTTAGCGTTGGTATTGGCATTGTCGGCATCGCCTGCATATGCATTTTCAAACTTCAACATTTACGACTACTTCAATTTCATAAACCCGTCAGCCGACCCATCGGCCCAACCTTCGCAGACTCCTGCGACAGTTCCTGCGACTTCTGCTTCCTATGAAGAAAGGGTTGCCCAGCTTGTTAACGTGGAAAGGGAGAGAAACGGACTTCCCGCCCTTAACTTCAACAAGAGGATTTCGGATGTTGCCAGGGTTAAATCCAAAGATATGGCTGACAACAATTATTTTTCGCATAATTCTCCAACCTACGGAATGGCAGGAGACATGCTTTTAAAATTTGGTGTCACATGGTCAGCATGGGGTGAGAATATCGCATCAGGACAGAAAACACCTGAAGAGGTTGTTACTGCATGGATGAATTCCCCTGGACACAGAGCAAATATACTTTCGCCTGATTTCATTTATATAGGTGTGGGCTACTGTACGGATTCTAACGGAAAGACTTACTGGACACAGTTGTTTACCGGAGATGACAAATAATCGCTTAAAAACAAAAACTGCGCATCAGCGCAGTTTTTTCTTTATAATGGCATAATTTGTTTTTTGAATTCGTTGTTGATTACCTGCGCCAAAGATGTGTATATTGCAGATGATCCGCAGAAAATTCCAACCCAGCCTGCAGCTATTTTTATGCTGTGCATTCCGGTGAAATCTCCTATTGACAGCATAAAGAACAATACAGCCAGCGATAAAAATACTATTTGAGTTGCACGGTTGTGCTTTAAGGTACCTATAAACATAAATGCCGTGAAGATTCCCCAGAGCAGAAGGTAAAATCCCATGCTTATCTCATCTGCAGGCTTTATGTTTTCAAAAGGATTGATCCAAATGAAAATAAGTGACCACCAGAAGAATCCGTATGCTGTAAATGCTGTTGCTCCGAAAGTGTTGTTTTTAAAAAATTCCATGATTCCTGCAATGATTTGAGCTGCTCCGCCCAATGCAAATCCCATTGCAACTATAACTACCGAAAGTGGAATAATATCTGCATTGTGAAGATTGAGAAGCACTGTTGTCAATCCAAATCCCAATAGGCCTAATGGTGACGGGTTGGCGATTGCCATTTGATTCTCTTTGTTCATGTTTCCTCCAATAAATGTATGTTAATATATTTAAACCGTTAGTATGTTAACATAAGTGCTATTTTATTGCAAGAAAATTGTTTTTGCAAAACAAAAAAATTTTAATTCAAACAAAACTAAAAAGGCGGATTGCTCCACCCTCATTACCAAACCGTAGCTTTGCAGCTTTTAAAGATTTATATCCACCAGATTTATCCCCGTTATGCTATCGGGTGTTACTTCACAATCAAGAGCAAGTATCTTTACTCCCTTATCTCTAACTTTTGACAGAGTTTCAGCAAAAATTCTGTCAGTTTTTGCGTTGGGGGTAAAATGTAAAACATCCTTCATCTGTATTATGAAGACCACATAAGATTCATACCCGTCATCAATGCATGAAGCCAGTTCATTTAAATGCTTCAGTCCCCTTTCTGTTGGAGCATCCGGAAACATCGCCACTCCGTTTTCCTCCAGTGTAACTCCCTTCACTTCCACAAAAATTTTTTTAATTCCATCTTCCATGTAGAAATCAAAACGGGAATTTTTGTACTTCTGTTCCGGTTTTAAAATACGGATGTCCTTAAAAAATCCTTTGTCCCGTGCCCATTCTGCAAACACTTTGTTGGGAACCTGGCTGTCCATGTTGATGAGCCTGTCACCCTTAAAAACCGAAATCAGATCATACTTCGTTCTGCGGCTTAAGCTGTCAAACTCCTGAACAAACAGCTCAGCTCCTGGGAGCAGCAGTTCCTTGCATCTCCCTGTGTTTTTTACGTGGCAAACTTCGTTTCTTCCTTCTATCTCGATATTGGCAATAAACCTGTTTGGCCTGTCAATAAATTTTGCTCTTAGAATATTTTCGTATCGCATAGTTTGTCCTTTCACTTTACTATAGCTTATTATAAACCGCTAAGAGCATTAAATCCACTTAAATCTAATGATCCCTATTCATTGACTCTATGAATTCATAAATCGGCTGTTTTTTCATTCCACCAGGAATGCATCAAACTGCCATGTATCTTCTTCATCAATATTTCCGCCGTTGTATCCTTCGAACAAATTCATGCGATTTTTAAGGGGTGTCCAGTCTATTTCCGTGGATACGAATGTTCCAAGATATATTTTTGCAAATTCAAGAATCTTCTCATGAGGCAAATCATCCGGAACCTTTAAACCTTCCCAGGGATTTTCAATCATCCACAAAATTGCTCCTATCAACGAACAGGCAACCTGCAGCGTCGTTGCATTCTGATGAGGAACAAGACGTCTGGATTCTTCTATATCCAGAATGCTTCCAACCCACCATGATTTGTAGTCGTGTCCCATCAGCAGCACACCCAATTCGTCTTTGCCGCTTATGATTTCATCCGTCATGATTCGCTGCTTTTCCTGCAGCTTAAACTGCCTCATTTCAAGTTCATGAAGTGAGTTAACGGCACAGTCGCAAGGACAGTATGCATAATGGACAGTTGGTCTGTAAACAGGCTTTTGCCCTTCCCATACAGTAAGGCTGTCTGAAATTGTAAATGCTTCCCCATGCCTTATTACCATGCCTATGATTTCCCCGCTTGGAACAAGAGACCTTACCCAGGTTCTTATGCCCATTCTGGCAAGGCATATTTGATTTCCGGGACCATAACCGTGAACGTGTGCATATTTAGGCAGACGCCTTTCATGGGTTCCCCAGCCCATTTCAGCAGGAGCAATTCCCTCTTCGTAAAATCCGGCAATGCTCCACGTGTTGACAAATTCGTTTACTGTCTTTGGCTGGTTTGTTATCTGCGTATCTCTTTCGCTGATGTGCACTGTCTTAAGGTTCATGAGCTGGGCCATTTTAGCGAAATCTCCCGCATCCATGGCTTCCCTCATGCATGCAGCTCTTTTCTCATCCGTGTTTTCCATTATTATCTTGTTTGCTATGTCAATTATGCCTGTCTTTGTAAAATGTGAAACAAGACCGGGATTAGCACCATGGTCCAGCACAGCAGTGGCACCTTTATTCCTCCACCCCTGGACCATTTTTCTTATTTCCATCTGCCTGTGATACAAAGTCCTCTCAGATGGAGAATTTTTATTTTCAATATGAAGGCAGTCCCATGTTTCTATTGCGGCATTTATGTAAAGCACGTTGTTTTTATGGCACCAGTCCAGCATATCTAAAGAATCAATGTTGGTTGACAAATCCATAAGCAAATCTCCTCCGGAAATCAACCCTGTAAGTCTTTCGTTCAGGTTTTCCTTCGTTATGGTGTCTACTATGTAGTTTACCCCTTTTTTTAACGCTTCGCTGACATGCGGTCTGTAGTCGTACATGTCCATAATTGTAATGTTTTGAGGATCAACCTCAATATGCTTCAGCAACAGCGGTATGGTGCATCGTGCTACTACTCCGCAGCCTACTACAAGTATTTTTCCTTTAAACTTCATAATATCACCCCTTAAAAGAATATGCTGATTTTTGCTATTATACCCACTGAGGGAAAAAATTAACATTAGATGTAATTTTAAAGTGACATATATCTAGCCTCTCCATATTTCCTTGCATTTGTTTAAACACATGGGTTTGTGGTATAAGAATATTAGAAATAACGGATGGAGGGACACATGATAGTTGAAAATAAAATCGGAAACAGGGAACTATTCATCATTGCCGGATGCAGCAAACTCGGATCCAACATTGCTTTCATGCTTTCAAAGCACAAAAAATATGTGGTGGTAATTGACGATGACCCCTCTGCATTCAAGAAACTCACTCCCGACTACAGCGGTTATACAGTTACAGGAGATGCATCGGACATAGGCACTCTGGAAAGGGCAGGCATAGAAAATTCCTGTGTACTGATTGCTGCAACCGGCAGCGACAACATTAATGTAATGGCTTCTCAGATTGCAAGAATAGTATTTGATGTTCCAAATGTCTTCGTCCGACTTTATTCTGAGGACCTTGACCCTGTGGCAACCCTAAACGGAATAAATGCCATTTATCCATACAAGCTTTCAATTGAAACAATCGAATATATGCTTGATGAAAGGGGGTGTCTGAAGTGAAAATTGCAATAGCAGGAAGCGGACAAAAGGTCTTACTGCTTTCTGAATCTCTGCTGAGGGAAGATCACCGGCTGGTAATCATAAACAGCATTAAAGAGGAATGTGAAATTCTTTCATTGACAAATGATGCAGTAGTCATATGCGGTGACGGTTCCAAAAAATACATCCTTGACGATGCTGGTATTTACGGTTTTGATTTGATGATAGCAGTCCAGCCGAACGATTCCGATAACCTGGTCACCTGCCTTTTGGCAAAAAACGTATATGGAATAAGCAGGACTTTTGCCAATGTGGTAAATCCAAGAAACCTCAAGGTTTTTAACAGCTTCGATATCAACACTTCAGTAAGCGCCGCATACGAGCTTGCATATATAATAGAACAGGTGACACTTGAGGAGAACAGAATCAGCTTTGTTCCGCTGAATGAGAAAAATATGAATCTGGCAGAAGTAACAATAGCGGATGGTTACAGCTCCTGCGGTAGGAAAATTATGGATCTTTTTATTCCTCAAAATGTGATAATAGGATGCATAATCAGGGAAAGCAAGACTTTGGTTCCAACGGAAAAAACAGTCATAAGCGCCGGTGACAGAATAATGCTTTTTACAGAAACAGATAAGCTTAATGATGTCATCAGATTGTTCACAGGAGGCGAATCATGAGCAGAAAGGAGGGAATGCACTTTTTTATAAAATATATAGGCGTAATGCTTATGTTTGTTTCCGGCATAATTCTTCTGCCTGTAGCTGTGCTTCCATTTTTCCCCGAAGAAAATAAATACTTAATGAGTTTTTTCTTTCCTTTTGCTGCTTCGTTCCTGGTAGGATTCTTAATGAATAAGACAAGGATTTCTGATGATTGCAGGATGACAGTCGCTGATGCATCATTGGTAGTGGTTGCATCCTGGTTTTTTGCCATATTTTTTTCATCATTGCCTTTTGTTTTCGGAAAAATTCTGGATTTCCCTCATGCTTTTTTTGAATCCGCCAGCGGATGGACCACCACCGGCCTTTCTGTAGTTGATGTTGAAAAAATTCCCAGAATTTTTCTTTTGTTTCGTTCATTATCTCAGTTTTTCGGAGGGCTTGGAATAGTGCTGGTGGTAGTTTCTGCATTATCTGAAACTCTTGGAATGACGCTTTTCATGGCAGAGGGGCATACCAACAGGCTGCTGCCAAATCTTGCCTTTTCTGCACGAATGATAATCAAAATATACTTTGGATACTTCATTGCAGGAACTGTGCTTTACATGGTTCTGGGAATGACTGCCTTCGAAGCTGTGAACCATACCATGACTTCCCTTTCCACAGGAGGTTTTTCAACCAGAAGCCCAAGCATCGGATACTACGACAGCATTCCTGTTGAAATCCTGACAATAATACTAATGTTTCTTGGTTCCACCAGCTTCAATGCACACATGCTTCTAATGGGAGGTAAAGTCGGCAAATTTTTCAGGCTGAGCGAATTCAGGCTATCCGCCCTCACGGCTGTATTGTCAATAATAATGTTAACCTGCATAAGCCATTTCTACATGAACAATAGTCTTGAATATTCCATAAGAACTGCTGTATTTAACAGCATGGCTGCTCTTACGACTACAGGCTTTTCCACAACGGCCTTTGACAGATGGCCTGATTCGGCAATGCTTGTTATGGTTGTTCTTATGTCTGCCGGTGGGCAGATAGGCTCAACAGCAGGCGGAATCAAACTTGAAAGGATAAATGTAGTCTTGAAGGAGGCGGCGTGGTCTGTAAGGAGGAAGTTCATGCCGGAATATATGGCTAACAAGCCGCTCATCGTCCGTGCTGAAGGAAGCACACCGGTTACAGCTGAGCTTTTTGCCGAGGCCGCTACCTACGTTATAACTTTTATGGTTTTTCTTTTAATTGGTACACTATCACTTACTGCTTGCGGCTACAGCCTGCGTGATTCACTTTTTGAATTCGCGTCTGCCCTGGGAACAGTGGGACTCTCAACAGGCATTACCAGATTCGACATGCCACCTGCGGCATTGTGGACCTTAACTGTCGGTATGATTCTTGGAAGGCTGGAAATTTATGTGATTTTCTATGCTTTCATGAGAATATTCAAAAAATAGCTGTTCAATTTCAATTAAACTGTACAGAAAATATAATTGGTAATGTTTTACACCAGTTGCCTGCCGGTATTATTTCCTAAAGTTAATCTTCGCATATTAAATATATATTAGGAGGAATTAAATTGAAAAGAATACTTGTTCCAATTGACGGCTCTGCAGCTTCTTTAAATGCAGCACGAAAAGCTGTCGAAGATGCCAAGCTGAACAATGGAGAAATTATTTTTGTGTCTGTCGTTAAGCGATTAGAAATTATGGGAAGCGGTTCTGAAACAGGGTATGGATATTCTGTTAATTTTCAGAATCTGAATGAAGCCATGATTAAAGATCAGACTCTTATGTTGGGAAATATGTTGTCCGCATTGGATTTGTCGGATATAAGTTATGAAAAAAAAGTTCTGGTTGGAAATCCTTCTGAAGAGATTTTAAAATATGCAGAAGACTGCATGTGTGATTTGATTGTTATTGGTAGGAGAGGCTTCTCTAAATTTAAACGTTTTTTCCTGGGTTCAGTAACCCAACGTGTAATTTCAGATGCTCCATGCCCTGTTCTGGTGGTAAATGAAGAAATAACAGAAGAATAAATAAGGCTCCCAAACAGCCTGGACTGTTTGGGAGCTTTGCTTCATTACGTATTTTACTGTGCTTCCAAGGCTGCCTTAACAGCTTCCTTGATTGCATTGCTTGTTATTGTTGCCCCTGATACTCCGTCTACATCAACTGAATCTGCTTCTGCTATTTTTGCTGGAAGCTGCTCGATTGCATTTGAACCTATACCCTGAGTTTCGCTGTCACCCTTTGCAGTAACTGATACTATGTTATCGCCTTCAACTACTACAGTTACTGTAACGTCTCCGCCAAATCCTTTAGCTGTTGCCGTGAGAGCTCCTTCTGTTGCCTCACTGCTTGTACCGGCACTTGCCAATGCTTCTTCAACTGCTTTTTTAATTGCATTGCTTGTTACTGTAGCTCCTGATACTCCGTCAACTTCAGTTGAATCTGCTTCTGCTATCTTAGCAGGAAGCTGGTCGATTGCATTTGAGCCTATACCCTGAGTTTCGCTGTCACCCTTTGCAGTAACTGATACTATGTCATCACCATCAACAACTACATATACTGTAACGTCTCCGCCAAATCCTTTTGCTGTAGCTGTGAGAGCTCCTTCCGGAATAGGTTGTGCAGAAGTTTCCTTAACAGGTTCTTCTGCCGGCTGTTCAGCGCTTTCTATGCCCAATGCAGTCCTAACTGCTTGTTTAATTGCATTACTTGTTAAAGTTGCTCCTGAAACTGAGTCAACATCTGCTGAATCTGCTTCTGCTATTTTTGCTGGAAGCTGGTCAATTGCATTTGAACCAATTCCCTGTGTCTCACTTGGTCCCGCTGCAGTCACAGATACTATATCATCACCGTCTACAATCAATGTGACAGTAACATCACCACCAAAGCCTTTAGCTGTTGCCGTTAATGTTTCTCCTTGTGAAGTTAAATTTGTAGCTACTTGTAAGAAACCGAAAGAAAGCACAAAAACCAACACAATTATTAATCCTTTTTTCATAATCTTCCTCCTAGATAATAAATCACTCTTTCAATAAAATTTAGAGCAACATACGTGGACTGAATCAGATAAAAATATTACCCACTAATTTTTTATTATACTATACTTATCGGATTATGTAAAGTTTCATAACAATAAAAAAATATGATTTTTTATTGCCTATATTAGTAATTATGACTTGTAAAAACAAATTTTCCATTTTAATTCAAAAAAATAACTGGCAGAAAATCTGCCAGAATCCACGATTGAATTGTGCTATAAGAGCCATTCTCCCATAAGTGACCCCATGAGTCCCACTGCTGTTTTGGCAGTCTGGTTGTTATTGTCTATAATGGGGTTTACCTCAACAAATTCAGCGCTCACAAGTTTCCCTGAAAGTGATATCATTTCAAGTGCCAGATGGCTTTCACGGTACGTAAGACCACCAGGAACTCTTGTGCCTGTTCCCTGCGCATAAACAGGATCCATGCTGTCCATATCGAAACTTACATGAATGCCGTCGGTGCCGTCTTCGGCTATCTCAATTGCTTTTTCAATAACAGCAGTCATTCCCATACGGTCAACCTCATGCATGGTAAAAACGGTTATTCCCATTTCTTTAAGCATCTTTCTTTCACCTGCATCCAAATCCCTGCATCCTATGAACACAATTTTGTCTGCCCTAAGCTTTTTATCAGTACCTCCTATGTCAGTCAGACTTTCGTGTCCTAGCCCTAAAAGGACAGCTACGGGCATGCCGTGAATATTACCTGAAGGTGAAGTTTCCTCGGTGTTTATGTCTCCGTGAGCATCAAACCATATGACGCCAAGATTTTTCTTGTGTTGCAATACACCTGCAATAGTTCCTATGGCAATGCTGTGGTCACCGCCCATAACTAGCGGGAACCTGCCTTCATCCATGACTTTGGAAACTGCATTGCATAACTGTGTATTCACCCTCACTACCTCGTCAAGGTTTTTTAGTTTTATTCCATCTGTTACAGGACTCAAAGGCTTATTGGCTGCAATATCCCCTTCATCCCTGACGTTGTACCCTATACCCTCCAGTTTTTCCTGTACTCCGGCATATCTTATTGCATATGGCCCAAGGCTTACTCCAGGAGTCCCTGCCCCCAGGTCTATCGCAACTCCTATAAGGGAAATGTTTGGATTGATGGATGGTTTCATATGTCCTCCTTGTTAATACTGCCTGTGGAATTTAAATGTTCTGCCTCCAGCCAATTCGTTAAAATTCTATGAATTTAGGCGTTATTCCCTCAAGTTCATTAATGTCATTGTATAAATTTTGTATGTCAGAATCGTTGCCGCATAGCTGAAGTATTATGATTCCATCCACCGAGCAATTATCCTCGCCTGTTTCATGAAAGCCTACTCTTGTTGTTATATTGCAGCCGTACTTTGTAAGCACCTCCTGCAGATTCGGAGCCTTAGACATTCTTCCGTTGACTTTAATGGCCATTACTGAGTTCATAATATCCTCCTTATTATTTTTATTGAAACAATGCTTATGAAACTATCATCATTGCTTCTTTATATTATTGCTTGCAAGTTTTAACTTATGCATTCATAGAAATATTGTACATACTGTTTCCGATTCAGATATTAAGTACCCATTTTAGCTCAACTGAAACATTGATGTAAATGCACATGCGAAAAAACAGACGAACTCTCTGTTCGTCTGCTTTTAAGTGTTCTATTTAAAATTCAGTGTCAACAAATCAATGTCCGTTTCAAATTTCGTGAAGCTGACTCCCGCACTGGTAAGCATCCTTTTAGATGCCTTCACTATGTCTGTGTCTTCATACTTGTCGCTCAGGTACACAATTTCCTTGATTCCTGACTGTATTATTGCCTTAGCGCATTCGTTGCAAGGAAATAGTGTGGTGTAAATCCTGCTTCCTTCAAGGTTGGCGCCTCTGCTGTTTAGAATGGCGTTTAGCTCGGCATGGACAACATAGAAGTACTTTGTGTCCATAGATTCGCCTTCTCTGGACCAGGGATACTCGTCATCGGAGCAGTATCTTGGAAATCCGTTGTAGCCTACGCTTAAAATCCTGTTTGTCCTGCTGTCTACAATGCATGCACCAACCTGTGATGACGGATCCTTGCTCCTTTTTGCCGACAAAAGTGCCAGCCCCATAAAGTAATCATCCCATCCTATATAATCATTTCTTTTACTCATACTTTTTCCTTATTATTATTAATTTTTATATTACATCCAGAAGACTCAGCTGGTCGCTTTCCGGAATTCCCTTCAGACATCCGAACTTTTTAAGCAGTTCTATTGCTGCATTTCCAATTTTTGCTCTCTTTTTTAAGTCATCCATGGATTTTATCTCCTCTTCACCGTGCACTGCATTATATATTCCTTCCGCCGCAACACCGCCCATGCCGGATATGCTGTTAAGAGGAGGTCTTATGCCGTCTTCCTCAACAACAAACTTCACCGAATGGGATTTGTAAAGGTCAATGGGAAGAAACCTGAACCCTCTTTCATACATTTCCAATACCAGCTCCAGATCATCGTACATATCCTTGTCCTTATTGGCTGCCTGGTTGCCCAGCTCTTCAATTTCTTTAATTTTTTGCTTAACTACCTCTTTTCCGTTTATCATGAACTCAGCATCGAAGGCCTTTGCTCTTATGGAAAAATATGCAGAGTAGTACGCCATTGGTATGTGAACTTTGAACCAAGCTATTCTGAATGCCATCATAACATATGCGGCAGCATGTGCCTTAGGGAACATGTACTTTATTTTCTTGCATGAATCGATGTACCACTCCGGCACATCATTCTGTCTCATGAGCTCCTCATATTCCGGCCACTTTGAATCCTTCAGAGCTTTTCCCTTACGGACCGTTTCCATTATCTTGAAGGCTGAGTTCGGCGGCAACCCTTTTTTAATAAGGTACACCATGATATCATCTCTTGTGCAGACAGCCTCACTTATGGTGGAAACAGTTCTTGAATCAATGAGATCCTTGGCATTGCCCAGCCACACGTCAGTTCCGTGTGAAAGACCTGATATACATATTAAGTCCATGAATGTCTTTGGCATAGTGTCAAGAAGCATTCCCCTTACGAATTTCGTTCCGAATTCAGGAACTCCGAATGTTCCTACCTTAGAGTTTATCTGCCCTGGCGTAACTCCAAGAGATTTGGTGGATGAAAACAGCGACATGGTCTCCTTGTCATCCATGGGAATGGTCTTCGGATCAACTCCTGTTATATCCTGCAGCATTCTGATTACCGTAGGGTCGTCATGGCCCAGTATATCCAGCTTCAGAAGGTTCTGGTCTATGGAGTGGTAATCGAAATGCGTAGTAATGATGTCAGAATCAGGGTCGTCTGCAGGGTGCTGAACAGGACAAAATTCATAAATTTCCCTTCCCTTGGGCACAACTATTATACCTCCCGGGTGCTGACCGGTTGTTCTTTTTATTCCTGTGCAGCCTTTTGCTATCCTTATGATTTCTGCCTTATTTACAGTTATATTTTTTTCTTCGTAATATTTTTTGACATAACCGAAGGCTGTTTTATCTGCAATGGTGCCTATGGTTCCGGCCTTAAAGGTGGTTCCCTTGCCAAATATAACTTCAGTATACCTGTGTGCCTTCGCCTGATATTCCCCGGAAAAGTTAAGGTCTATATCAGGTTCCTTGTCTCCGTTGAACCCCAGGAACGTTTCAAAGGGTATGTCGATGCCGTCCTTGGTGAGCTTTTCGCCGCATTCCGGGCATATCCTGTCAGGCAGGTCAAATCCTATGTTGTATCCGTAATCAGTAAAATCCGAATATTTGCAGGCTGGACATCTGTAATGGGGCGGCAGGGCATTAACCTCCGTTATTCCCGTCATGTAAGCCACAACGGATGAACCTACGGAGCCTCTTGATCCTACCAGGTATCCATCCTCGTTTGATTTCCAAACCAGCTTCTGAGCTATTATATACATAACGGAAAAGCCGTTTTTTATTATTGAATCCAGTTCCTTATCAAGCCTTTTCTGCACAATTTCCGGCAGAGGATTCCCGTAAAGTTCATGTGCCTTGCTAAAGGCAATATCCTTAATGGTCTGTTCACAGCCCTCAATGTGAGGAGGACATTTTTCCGGTGAAATTGGACTTATCTGTTCGCACATTTCTGCAATCATATTGGTGTTGCTTACCACAACTTCATATGCTTTCTCCTGTCCAAGATATGAAAACTCTCTAAGCATTTCCTCTGTGGTCTTCAGATACAACGGAGCCTGGTAATCAGCATCCTTGAAGCCCTGTCCAGCTTCAAGAATTCTTCTGTAAATTTCATCCTCCGGATCCATGAAGTGCACGTCTCCCGTTGCCACTACAGGCTTATTTAACTTCTCGCCCAGTGAAACAATTTTTCTATTTATGTCCTTAAGGTATTCCCTGTCTGGAACCTGTTCGTTTCTTACAAGGTACTCGTTATTGCCCAGAGGCTGTATTTCAAGGTAGTCGTACTCCTTGGCTATGGACTCTATCTGCTCTTCGGACTTACCCAGCAAAATAGCCTGATAAAGTTCTCCTTCGCTGCATGCACTTCCGATCATCAAGCCATCGGAATGCTTTCTGTAAAGGCTTTTCAATATCTGAGGTTTCTTATGAAAATAATTCAGGTGCGAATAAGAAACCAGCTTGTATAAATTTTTGAGGCCTGTGTAATTTTTGGCCAGTATTATTGCATGATACGTTTTTAATTTTTTAAATTCCTGTTTTTTAGACTCTTCATCGGAAGCGTATAAGTTTATGTCATCCACGCTTATTACTCCCCTTTGTTTGAGCATGTCCAGCATGACATTGAACACCTTTACGGTGGTTTCAACGTCGTCCAGAGCTCTGTGCGCTACATCCACCTTTATTCCCAGATTCTTTGCTATTCTGCCTAGCTTGTATGTCTTGTAGTCAGGGAACAATTCGTGAGCCAGGGACAAAGTGTCAACGTAAGTAAAATCAAAACTATAATTCAGTTCTTTTGCGTTGTGTTTCAAGAAGCCTATGTCAAAGTCGGCGTTGTGAGCTACAAGAACACTCCCTTGAATAAATTCAAGCATTTTAGGAAATACCTTATCAATTGTTTCTGCATCCTTTACCATGTCGTCTGTTATGTTTGTAACTTCAACCACCCTTGCTGGAATAGGCTTCTGTGGATTGACAAAGCAGCTGAACTCGTCAACTACCTTACCTCCCTCCATTTTCATTATGCCGATTTCTGTGATTTTTTCAGTAACCGGAGAAAATCCCGTGGTTTCCAGGTCAAGCACGCAAAAAGTACCGTCAATTATTTGGCCTCTCGGGTTTGTAACTGATGGTTTCTTATCCAGAGCAAGATAAGCCTCAACGCCGTAAATTACCTTCATATCCGGATTGTCCCTTCCAATAAGCTTATGGGCTTCAGGAAAAGACTGCACAACTCCGTGATCTGTGATGGCAATGGATTTCATCCCCCAGCTCATAGCCCTCTTAATAAGATCCGCAGCACCGGTCATGGCATCCATCTGGCTCATCTGAGTGTGCATGTGAAGTTCAACCCTCTTTGTGTCAGAATTGTCCATTCTCTTGCTTTTTTTCAGGCCCTCCGTCTCTGTTATGATGTTGGCCAAAAGCTCAATTTCTCCCGAAAATTTGCTGAAGCTGGAGTTACCGATTACCCTAGCTCCCTTGGCTTTCATGAGCCTTGAGAGAACATCATTGTCTTCGCCTTCCTTGCAGAAAGCTTTACAGGTCATGGAGCTTGAACCGTCGTACAAGTCGAAGGATATGAGAGTCTTTCCGCTTTTTAAGCCCTTTGCCTCAATATTTGATATCTCTCCTTCAATCGCAACTCTTCCCTCATCAGGTGTTATGTCTGCAATTTTGATGATGCTGTCCTTTATTTTGGAGCTTCTACCCATTATAAGTGCAGGGTCATCCTTTTTGCCTTCTGTCTTAGCCTTGGCTTCATATTTTGGTTCTTCTGACTTCTTTGGCGTCCTGGCGGCAGTGTTGGGCGACGCAGACATGTTTTCGTTTTGTATCTGCAGCATTTCTTTCGTGAGAGCTTCTTCCTGCAGCTTGATGAACTCTTCGCTGCTTACCTTGTCAAGAAAATTGATTTGGTAGGAAGAACCGTACATTTTCTTAACTGCATCATGTATTTTCTTGTCGTAGCCCATGCCTTTAAGGAAGTTTGAAACGGCAATATTAAATTTAAAATTGATGGCCTTGTCAGTAATTTCATAGTCACTGTTGTTCAGTACAGCCTTCAGGGCGTGATACTTATCAGTCAGAACGCACAAAATATTCTTAAGTTCATCCTCAAGAAGCTTCATATTGGTTCCGTCATCATAGCTGACAACAATCCTGGAATCTTCCAGGTTGAATCTATTTTTCATGAAATTGTTGAAATTTTCTAATTCCCTGATTTCAATATACCTGTCAGATCTTATTTTCATCTCCAGGGTCTTTGTCTTTTTGCTTAAAACTACCCCTTCTACAAATGCAGTATTTATGTTGTCTCCGGATTGATAATCGCTGAAAACATCTTTAATTCTTTTCATTTCTAACCTTCTTGCAACTATAGTATTAAATTATTATATAACATACTCACGCAATTTGTACATAGTAAAATATGTTCATTCAAAGCAAATGGTGTTTGTTCTATAACAAAGGCACTCAAAATGAGTGCCCCGATAATTAATTAAATTTTTAAACTTCTTTAATTTCTTGGTGTCATATTACATCATTTGCTTAAGCGTTTCCAGAAGGTAATCTGCGAATTCTTCTGCTGTGGCACCGTCCTTATCTGTTGTCACAACCAGCTTTCTTTCTGTTATGGTGCATTTGTCCAGCGCCTTGTCGAGAAGATCCTTTCTGTCTCCGTAACCTATATGTGCAGCAAGCATTCCCACTGCCCTGATTAAGCTGCAGGGATCAGCATAATTGCCTCTTCCGTGTGAAATGAGGAACGGAGCTGTTCCGTGGATGGCTTCAAACATTGCATACTTGTTGCCTATGTTTGATGATGATGCAGTTCCAAGTCCACCCTGAAGTTCAGCAGCTACGTCCGTGACAATATCTCCGTACAAATTTGGAAGAACAAACACCTCACAGCCTTTGGTGAATTCATGGTCCATCATCTTTGCACACATGGCATCAACCAGTTTTTCCTGAATCTCAATTTCAGGGTATTCCAGACCCACCCGACGTACAGCTTTAACGAAATTACCGTCACTTAGCTTTACAATGTTTGATTTTGTAACTACCGTAACATTCTTCTTGTTGTTCTTGCGGGCGTATTCAAAAGCTGCTCTGGCTATCCTTTCACTGCCCTGCTTTGTTTGAACCTTGAAGTCAATGGCCAGGTCTTCGTTAACCTGGATACCCTTGTTGCCCCAGATGTATTCGCCTTCAATGTTCTCTCTGAAGAATGTCCAGTCTATGTTTTTATCAGGTATCTTTATTGGACGCACTGCAGCAAACAATTCCAGCTCTCTTCTGAGCATCGTGTTGGCGCTTATGAGATTCGGCCAGGGATCTCCTTCTCTTGGAGTTACCATTGGCCCCTTCAGCAAAACATTGCACTGTTTTACTTCTTCAAAAACCTCATCTGGAAGACTCTGCAGCTTAGCTGCCCTGTTCTCAATGGTCATTCCTTCAATTATTCGAAGTTCAACTTTTCCGGAAGCAATTTCTTTTTCAAGCAAAACATTCAAAACCTTGATTGCCTCCTTCATGATGATTGGCCCGATGCCGTCTCCCGGCATTATTCCAACCACAATTGTGTTCAGATTTGAAAAATCCGTAATCTCGCTATCTGCTTTCATTCTCTCTATGCGCGTATACTCAGTCTTGATTAGTTCTGCCAGCTTTTCCTGGGCTGTTCTTATGTTTTCCATGCTAATCTCCTTATTTGTTTTTGTTTGCAACATAACACAGCTGTCCGCCTGCTATGATGATGTCTGTTTCTCTGTCGGTCAGGTCAACCTTTGCTTCGAATGAAACATTTTTTGTCATGTTTTTTACTGTGACCTTTCTGCTTCTTATTTGCTCTGCAATGTTTTCAACAACAAGCTCATCCATCATTTCAATGTTGCCATAATCTGAGGGATTCACAAACAACAGCGGAAGAACACCGTGATTTACAAGATTGTTTTTGTGTATTCGGGCCATGGATTTTGCTATGACAGCCTTTACTCCAAGGTACATTGGCGCGATTGCTGCATGCTCCCTGCTGGAACCCTGACCGTAATTTTCTCCGCCGATGATGATGCTTTTTCCCAATTCCTTGCATCTGTCGTGGAATCCCGGATCAATTCGTCCGTAACAGAATTTGCTGATTTCAGGAATGTTTGAACGAAGTGCAGAAAACTGCGCGTTTGCAGGCGTTATATCATCGGTGGTTATGTTGTCGCCGCGAACTGCAGATACTTTAGCCTTCAATGTTTCGGGCAGAGGATCATTGATGGGCATCGGTCTTATATTCGGACCTCTAACTACCTCAACGGTTGATCCGTCTTCGACAGGGGCTATGATCATTCTGTTGTCAACTATGAAGTCATCCGGTTCCTTTATAGTTTCAAGAATTGTAACATCCATGAAATCCCTGGGGTCTGTTATATATCCCCTGATAGCTGAAGCTGCTGCAATTTCCGGGCTTGACAGGTACAAGCTGGCATTCAGGTGACCTCCCCTGCCCTTGAAGTTTCTGTTTGATGTGCGCAGGGATACTCCGTTTGTGCTGGGTGCTTGTCCGATACCGCAGCAGGCTCCGCATCCGCACTCAATGATTCTGGCACCCGAAGCAACAAGCTTGCCTATTATTCCGTCTCTTAAAAGCATCAGATACATCTGACGGCTTCCTGGAGCCACAACAAAACTGACATCCGGATGAGTCATCTTTCCATCCATAATGGCCGCAGCTTTTGCAAAATCTGTATAGGAAGCGTTGGTACAGCTTCCCAGGAAGACCTGGTTTATTTTCACTTCACCTAGATTTCTTGCTTCGGTTACATTGTCCGGCATGTCAGGCATGGCAACCAGCGGTTCAATCTTGTCCAGGTCTATGTGGATTACCTCATCATATTCTGCATCATCGTCTGGTCCGAGGGGTATCCACTCGTGTTCTCTTTGCTCATTGATAAAGAACTGGTGCACTGTTTCATCGCTTGGAAATATTGATGTGGTAGCCCCCATCTCAGCGCCCATGTTTGTTATGGTAGAACGGTCTCTTACATTGATGGCTGCCACACCGTCACCGGTGTATTCATAGACCTTTCCAATGCCTCCCTTAACCGTTTGTTTTCTCAGCATTTCAAGAATGACATCCTTCGTGGACACTCCCGGTCTAAGTCTTCCGTGCAGAATCACGTTAACTACGTAAGGCATCTTAAGGTAAGTTGGTTCTCCGGCCATTGCCAGGGCAACGTCCAGCCCCCCTGCTCCCATTGCCAGTGCACCAACCGCTCCTCCGGTAGGAGTGTGGCTGTCAGAGCCCAACAGAGTGATTCCCGGACGGCTGAAGCGTTCAAAGTGCACTGTATGGCATATTCCGTTGCCTGCCTTTGAAAGGTGAATTCCATACTTATTTGCCACGGTCTGCAGATAAATGTGGTCATCGGGATTTTTGTTGTCTGCATACAGCATGTTATGGTCTATATAACTTACGGAACGCTCAGTCTTCACCTTTGGAATTCCCAGGGTTTCAAAAGACAGATATGCCGGTGTCCCCGTAACATCATGTGTGAGAGTCTGGTCTATTTTTATGGCAACCTCCTCTCCTGCATTCATGCTTCCAAAAACGTAATGGTTTTCAATTATTTTACGCGTCATGTTCTTGCCCATATTTCATCCTCGCTTCATTTGTTTTATTTGTGAGTTGGAATTAATTATTCTTTAATCTGCAAATACCACACACACAGGGCTTTCAGTTTCAATTGTTTTTCCTGTGAATGTGAGACTTCCATTTTCATGGTTTACATGAAAAAAATTTATGGTGTCGCTGTCTTCATTGGCTGCAATCAGCTGTGTGCCTTTTTGGTTAAATGTCATAAACCTAGGGGTTTTTCCAAGAGTTGGCGTGTTGCCGGAAAAACTTAAGAAACCTGTTGATTCATCTATTGCAAATATTGTGATGCTGTCATGAATTCTGTTTGAAACATACAGGAATCTGTCATTGGGATGAACAAGTATGGCGCTGGCCTGCTCCTTTCCCCGGTAGTCTTCCGGCAGTGTGGAATTTGTCTGTTTAGGCTTAAGGCTGCCATTGCTGCCGTTAAATTCATAAAAGGTAACCGAATTTCCTTTTTCATTTACAACATATGCATAGCGATTGCTGCCATTCATAACTGCATGTCTCGGTTCATCATGCTCCCTTGCCTTTTGGCAGTGAACAAGCGTCAGGGAACCATCGTCGTTTGCTTTGAAAACATTGACCTGTGAATAACCTGATCGCCTTCCCTGAGCAGGAACGAGCAAATACTGCATGCTATTATCCCACAGGCATTGGTGGGCGTGAGACACGCTGTCTCTGGACTTACCCGGCAAGTTTGCCTTGAATACAGGATTTGTCAGACTGCCGTCTTCATTTCTCTTCAGTGTGCACACGGCTCCACCCTGCAGCATGGCTGTATAGATGTAGCGGTTGTTTTTGTCCGCAGTAATAAAAACAGGATTCCTTCCTCCTGAATCAACAGTGTTAAGATATTCAAGTTTTCCTGAATCTTTGCAGATTTTAAAGGAGCTTACAGAACTTATGTCTCCGTGTACCGTGTAAAGATACTCCTTGTTCTTGTCAAAACACAGATAGGATGGATTGATAACATTCTCCACCAGCTGAATCTCTTCCCAGTTGTCTTCCTCATCAATGCTGTAGACCTTTAGTCCTCTTCCTCTTGCATTTCTGTCTTTTGTTGTTCTGCAGCCCACATAAGCAAATTTTTTCATTTTACATCCTTATATACAATTTGAGCTATAGCCTGCAACAATCATGAATTTCGCTGCAAACATTTGTGCAAATTCAAATTTTGAAAATTATACTTGTTTCTATGGTGTGATTATATAGTATTTATTGATTTTTGTACAATATCCATATATAATACAGCTATAAATTTTAGCTATAAAGGATGAGTTATGAGACTGAAAGATTTGTTATATGTTTCGACAATTGCGAGACACAAAAGCTTTTCAAAGGCAGCAGCAGAACTTTTTATAAGCCAGCCCACGCTCAGCCAGGCCATCAGCCGCCTTGAATCCGAGCTTGGTGTAAGACTTTTTGACCGTGACAACCTGTCCGTATCTCTGACCTCTGCAGGAAAGGTGTTTCTTGGGGATGCGGATGAAATACTGGATGCTGCCGAAAAGCTCAAAAAAAAGATGCAGAACATTTCCCAGTCCAATTTTGGAACCATACGTGTAGGAACGTCACAATTTTACGGCTCATTTATTTTTCCTGTCCTCATTCCTGCCCTGAAAGAAAACTATCCTGGAATCAAAATTGAGATTACGGAGGAATCATCGGATCACCTGGAAGCCATGGTAGATGGCGGCGATCTTGATTTTGCATTTATTCCGCTGCCCATTACCTCTGACCGTGTTAAAAGCTGTCACATGTTTAACGAAAAGATACTGCTTTGTGTACCAGACAACCCCTATCTCTGCGGCAGACTTAAGCTTTCACCCAACGGACGCTGGCCTTACGTGGAAAATCTTGCAGTGCTTTCAGATGAACCTTTCATGCTGCTTAAACAAAACATGAAGCTTAGAATTAAGGCAGAAGCACTATGCGAAAATGCAGGTTTTTCGCCAAATGTCATAATGGAAAGTCAGAACATGGAAACACTCAGAAACTATGTGGCCCTGGGTATGGGAATAAGTTTTCTTTCGCACATGCTGACTTCTTCTCACAAACCCGGTATCATGTACTATCAGCTTCATGACGACAGTTCTGTACGCGATTTTGTTCTCATATATTCAAAAAAAAATCCGCTGTCTTCACTGGAGAAAGTGTTTATTGAAACTTCAAGGGAAGCACTCTCTTTTTTCGACTGCGGATCGTAATTTTATTGTATATATCCTTAATTGTTATCCTCTGAACTTATGTCTATGAATCTTACTCCCTTTCCCCAGACATTAACTACAGGCAGTACCTTTACGAATGCTGCTCCATCGTTTTGTCTTATGAACTTTTGTATCATCACTGCCTGATTGGGCGAACAAACTGATTCAATCTGAATTTTTTCTTCATTTGTGTAGCATCCCTTTATTTTAAAGAGAGTTACTCCACGTCCCAGCTCCAGCATAATGAATCTGCTGATTTTTTCATACTCGCTGCTGATTATTTCAAGCTTGTACAGCTTTGTGCCAAAGCCAAACATTATGTAGTCGCATACCTTGGTTGTAATAAGCTGGCTTATGATTGAATATAGCGCTATGTTTCTTCCGAAGGCAAAGGCTGCAATTAGTATTACGCAGCCGTCCAGCACAAGCATTATGTAGCTGACATTTATTGACGGGAAAGCCTTCTTATTCAGTAATCTTGCAATGGTGTCAGTGCCGCCAAATGAAAAACCCTTCCTAAGAATCATTCCAACGCCGATTCCGTAAAAAATTGAAAAGTAAATGGATGCAAGAAGCAGGTCATTTTCTACGAACTTGAATTCAAAGTTTTGCATTGCCAGCAGAACCGTGGGATACAAGACAGAAAGAAAAATAATTTTCATGATTTCCTTCTTTCCCAGCAATGCATAGGTTATTAACAATATTACTAGAGTGACTGCATAGTAGATATATGTGTAATTTACATGAAGGTATTTTTCCAGTACAATGGCAAGACCTGTTATGCCGCTGGTAATGAGACCGTTGGGTTTAAGTATATAGTTAACTGAAAATGCGGTGATGAAGCATCCTACAGCCAGGTAAATTGTATCAGAAAATAATTTTTTTATATTGGTATTGAACATGTTTTCTCCTCTGAATTTAAAGCTAATGTTTTTTGCTGATTTTGCATAATTTTCTATATTTTAATAATAACAAAAAAAGCGAAAAATGCAAATTAAATTTCATTTGTATTTCTTGGCTTGCGAATTAATAATATATGTAACAAGTTCAACTATTTTGCTTACTAACATAATTATGTCATTTTAGAATAATCAGGACTTTAAATTTCTTGATGAAAAATCTGATTTTTGGAAAATATATATTATGTTTTTAAATTATTTAACTGTGAGGAGGCAAATATGAGCAAAGGCAACGGAAGGCACAATACCGGAAAAGGTAACGGCATGGACAAATTCAACGGCTCATGCAACGGTATATTTTCTTCAACCGACTCTCGCGTTAATTTCAATCATTTTGTTAACCGCGACAGCAACAATCTGGATGACAGCAAAAAAGACAATCACAACGACAATCAGTTAAAAAAGGAATTTGAAAACAAGAGGTAACAACCAAATAACTCTCAAATTATGTGGCGCTGCCCATTATTATGAGAGTTATTTTTTTAAAGCCCTCCATTAAAATTTTCCATATTTTTATTATCATTTATTAATGCCTGTTTCTTTATATGAATTAGGCTTCCGGCAAGCAATATTTTTCTATCTTAATCCCTTATATATACATAGCCGTCCATTATTCTTCTTGCTGTTCTTGTTACTCCGCCTTTAATCACTGTTTCCCCATTCATTTTAATATCAACTTGAGTTATACCGCTTGAATGTCCGATTCTTATGATATCCTGGTCGCTGTCTAAATTTGCAGCCTCACTCACAATTGTCCCAGGGATTCTTGCAGCAGCTCCGGTCCCGACTGCTACCGTCATGGGATAAGCTTTGTGAATTTTTCCCACAGAAACAGCTCTGCAGCATATATCCATATGTTCTGCCTTTACTTGATTGTTGTCCATGTCTGTATAATCCTGCGGTTTGGATACGATAGAAACTTTAGGGATGGATGTAGATTCTGTCCTTGCCTGTTCCCACTCTTTTACGAATCCGCATTTTTGAGCACCTATGCAGCGTATTCGCTCTATGTGTTCCATAACGTCTTTATTGCTGTTAAGTTCTGTCAGCTCAGTACCTCTTATGCCCAAATCATCGGCTCTTATGAACACAATTGGATTTGAACAATCGATTACTGAAACCTCAATGGGTCCGAAATCCGGTACTTCAAATGTATCTTTTTTGTTTCCGGTCGGAAATAATTTGCTTGTTGCTGCTCCTGCTGGATTTTCAAAATACATATCTATTCTTGAACCAGTGCCTGGCACTCCCTTAATGACTTCATCCCCATGTACCATTGCTTTGCCGTCTTTTACGCGAACATGCTCTTCTATTATCTTATTTGTATTGGTGTTTAGTACACGTACAACTGTTACAGGTTCCACTGCCTTTACCAAACCTTCGTCAATGGCAAAAGGTCCCACAGCCGAAGAAATATTTCCGCAGTTTGCACTGCCGTCTACATTGGGAATTACTATGTCAACTTGCCTGAATGTATAGTTAACGTCAACGCCTTTTACATCCGAAGGTGAAATTATGGCTATTTTGCTGGTTGATGATACAGTTCCGCCCATTCCGTCAATTTGTTTGACATCCGGTGTTCCCATTACCTTTAAAAATATGTCATCCCAAACCTCTTTATCTGCCGGCAAATCCTTTTCATGAAAGAAAACTGCCTTGCTTGTGCCGCCGCGCATATAAACGCACGGATATTTTTTCATATACATGCTTCAACCTCCGTTATTTGCTTGATTAATTATAACCATTGATTAATCCAAAGTAAATAGCATAATGAATATTCTAATATTGAGGAACAGGCAAACATTTTCGAAAATTTGTTTAAAAAAAAATTTCAAATTTATGTTTAAAGATATAACCATCGGGTATACATATCATACAACATCATTTTCTATAGTTCTAACAGAGTCAGCACAATTACCAGTTGTATTGGTTGAATCGTGGTCTAACCCGTTAACAGTTAGATTATATAAAGCGGCTAAACCACACAAGAGTAAAGATGCTGGTAGGGTAGTAATTAATTAAATGAATGTTGAATCATTACCGAGAGGTTTTGAATGGGTATCCAAGAAAATAAGTAGCGCCTGGTATCTCTATATGATATCCAGGCGCTGCTTATTTTTTATCACTTTATATTTTTCATAGCAACTTATATATTACGAGTATTTGCAGATTTTTCTGACAGTATAAATTTCCGGCCATCGTTCAGTTTCATTTTCTATTCTATTTATACTGCTGCTTCAAATAACCGTCAGAAACCAACTACCGTATAATAGTGATTATCATGCTAACCTCATCATAGTCTACTATTGCTCCCAATGTCTCACTGATAAAGCGTAAAGGAACAAAGGTTCTGCCGGGCGGCAGTATTACAGATTCACTGTCAAGGTTAACGCTCTTTCCGTTCACAATAGCTTCTTTTTTGCCTATATTGAGTACCAGCTCCCTATCTCTGTCTGTTATTTTTACCTGTCCGGAATCGTGCAGCCACTGAACATTTGCGCCCAGCGCCTCGCTTACAAAGCGGATACCGATTTGGGTACGGTTAGTACTTGCTTCAATATAAGGCGCGGCATCCAGCGTGTATGGCTGACCATCAATAGTAGCCTGAGTGCTGTTTACAGTAAGAGTAATCAGTGTCTGGTTTGGCCCCAATTTGATTATATGTTTAAATTCCCGGCTGGCGTTTTTTCCTTTGTTGTCTGTAACTGTAATCGTAAATTTGTAAGTACCGGGCAGTATCGGCGTACCGTTGAAGGTGCCGTCCTCCGCCAGGCTTAAACCCTTTGGAAGTGAGCCGCCAGTTACCTTAAACTTATACGGCCGGGTTCCTCCCGACGCTAAGAACTTATGTGAGAATGCCTTCCCGGGAGTACCTTCAGGCAGATTAGACCAGGTAACAGTTAATGGAGTGTAATGACTTCCTCCCCCGCTTGATGAAGGGGTGCTGTCATATACTGTTATAATAAGGTCTTGGTCTGCTCCTTCGCTAAAGTCGAAGGTTAAGGTTATGCTTCCGGTAGCCTGCTGCTCCAGATAGGATTTGTTTATGGTTACTGTGCTTTTGCTTACTGAATAATCTGTTCCATCCACAAGCACTATATCACCGTTTTTGATAGCACTCATTGTAGTGCTTTGTGCAGTTATGGTTACCGCAATATCCTTATAATTAGATGAACCACTGTATTTGTCAAAACTTGCATAAGTGGGATCAATAGTTGAATCTGCTGGTTTTATTACCCATTTGGCATATACAGTTATGTCGTCGTCAACTGTTGTATTAGCTAAAAATGCTGTTCCCCAGCCATCTTCGCCATCCACTCCTATTCCGTCATCTGCAATACCATTGCCGGTCCACCAATCAGCGAAAGTATAATCTGTTCTCGTAGGCTGCTCAGGCAGACTGCCCACTGAAGACGCAGGTTCTTCCACTTCAATCGCAGCCGGAATTGCATCCGTATCACCGCCGTTTTTATTGAAGGTTACAGTATAGCTATATGGTGTGCTGCTATTGCCGGTACTGTTGATGAGAACTAATACATTTCCATTATCACAATTTGTCATAGCTATATCCAACATCCCGTCATCATTAAAATCTCCTGTGGCAAGATTACATGGCTGATTGTTGAGACTAAAATCCTGTTTAGGGAACAGTGTGTGATTCCAGCTATTAGCAAGAATAGAAATGTTTTTGCTGTACCTGTTGGCTGCTGTCAAATCCATATAGCCATCATTATTGAAGTCGCCTGCAACAGAGTCAATTGGTCCGAGATTTAGAAGGAAATTACTCCAACTGCCGCTTGTTGCAAAATTTCCTGTGCCGTCACCAAGCAGTACGGATGCATATTCTTCGTATTCAGAAAAATTCAGCATATCATCAAAATACAGGAACGCTATATCTATATTCCCGTCATCATTGAAATCGGCTGCAGTAGCACCACCGGCTGAATAACGCATGCCCCCTCCGATAATTTCACCGATGTCCATTATTATCCTGGATGGTAGATCTGGAAAATGGCCGGAACCGTCACCAAAACGGATCTCCATGGTACTGACGTCAAAGCGGTCTCCAAAAACAACTATCAAATCCTGTTTTCCATCATTATTGATATCTTCTGCAAAGATTGCCTGAGGATAATTCGATGTGGATATTGACTGTGCTTCAGTGAAGATTCCTTCCCCGTTGTTCGAATAGATAAAAATTTTGTCCTGGTTCCAATCTGTCGTTGCTACATCGTTATCCCCGTCATTGTCAAAATCTCCTACAGCAGAAGAATACCCTGAACCACATGGAATCAATGGAGAAAAATTAAAGTTTCCGATGGATACAAATGCGTAAGTTCCTCCGCTGCCACTGATGACAAGATCATCCAAATTATCCCCGTTCAAATTACAAGCTATAACAGAATGTGGGGAGTAACCGGCAGCTGAAACAACACGAGCTGCAAAAGTCCCATCACCGTTATTGGGCAAAACAGATAAATTGCTCTCATTGGCATTGACAGCGACTATATCAAGATAATCGTCATTGTTAAAATGACCGGTAGCAATGCCCAGTGGTATACCGCCTGAGTAGTACTCATCAGGTGTTTTAAAACTTACAGGTATGGGTGCTGCCATTGTGCCGTAAGCAGAAAAAGCTATTTGAATTTTGTTCTGATCATCAGCCAGACCCATCTCACTGAATGGAATCTTCAGTTCATAAACCTTATGGTCATAATTGGCTCGTTCGGTAGTGATGAAGCCCGGCATACCCCATACTGAATTTAAAAGTGAAACTTTAAAAACCTTAACAACATCATTTGTTTTTATATATACTTTAACATAATCTTCGTTGCCATCCATGGTATTGTCAGGAGTTACATCAAAAGTTACATACAGGTTTTCCTGGTCATTCATCAACCATGCATAAATTGTACCGGCAGGATGTCCGCTGGCAGGAACCACATATTCCGCCATAAAGGATTCTTTGCCGGAAACTTCAGATATATTACCATCAACGCTGACACTGCCGGATACAGAATTAAGTATGTATGTGTAAAATTCTGATTCTGTTGTTATTTCCTTATACATATTTGTTAAAGGAAATTGAAAGGGTGTACGATTGACGGCAGACGAACCTTCGGTTGCTGCAGCAATGACCGGAGATGCAAAAAGCAATAATAAAAGTGTAACTTCAAAAATTTTTAACCAAGAAATTTTTGTTTGTTTCATTTTTTCTCCCTACCTTATAAAATAATTTTTGACAAGCAACTTATTATTTAAGCTGTGAAGTCGCTTTAATGCAAACAATTTTTCGTCCTAGCCTCCTTTCAAAAAGAATATATATAATAAAAAACCGACCTAAATAAACCGGTCGGTTACGCTATTAGCTCCACAAATGAAAAAGCGTCCAAATACTTTCATTTGGTCATTGCTGCCCATATTACTAATTGTATTGTTTTACAACTTATATATGACTGTTTTGGAAATTTCCAAAATATTAACAGTATGATTAAATACCTTATATGGTGTCTTTCTTTGTACTCTAAACTTAGATTAGATTTATGTAATAATTAAAAATGAACAATGAACATTGAACAGTACAAATATGCGGCTAACTTAGCTGTCATATTTAGTTGTTCATTATTCATTGTTCACCGTTCATTGCGGCTCCAGCCGCATTTGCGCAGTCTCGCATACAAATTTATCTGTTCGCTTTCGCTCACATAAATTTGGTGCTCGTTGCGGTTGACCCTACCATCCATCTGTACTTCGCTATCGCTCGTACATATGGGGTTAGTCAATACTTGATGGAGGCGGTGGGAGTCGAACCCACGTCCGAAAATATTTCCACAAGACTTTCTCCGAGTGCAGACGATAATTTTTGTTTCGCCTCTACTATCGCCTATCGTCAGGCTATAGTATCGGCTATCTTCGATTGCTCAACTTAAGGTCGAAGCCCCCTCAAGCAGTTCCCTGATTTAGATGATGCCCCAGTATAGCCTACAGGCCGGCTAAGTGGAACAAGCTAGCAGCTTACGCTGCGAATGCTAAGTTATTGTTTTCTTTTGCGTTTAATTTTAGTTGCCACTTTTTGCGTTGTTTGGCGACAACGACTCGCTTATCTTCCTTCTATATCCCCGTCGAAACCATTTACGCCCCCGTAAATGTCAATCGTCCTGTCTTTGGATTCTTCTTTCTGCATCCTTCTTGGCAATATCCTGACGCTTGTCATAATTTTTCTTGCCTTTGGCTACAGCCAGTTCCATTTTTACACGACCATTTTTGAGATATAAGCTTAACGGTATGAGTGAATATCCTTTCAGTGTTGCAAGCCCAAGCATCTTTCTTATTTCACGTTTGTTCAGCAGAAGTTTTCTGGGCCTTAGCGGGTCAACGTTGTATATGTTTCCCTTTTCGTAAGGGCTTATATGCATGTTGTACACGTAAGCTTCACCATCTTTAATATTCACAAAACTGTCCTTCAGGTTAACCTTGCCCTGTCTTATGGACTTAACCTCAGTTCCCACAAGAACAATCCCTGCTTCATACTTTTCTTCGATGAAATATTCATGATATGCTTTTCTATTGCTTGCAATATTTTTTGTATTTTCAGCCATTTTAATCACCCACCATTAACGTAGGTTGATTATAACATTAATAAATAAAGTTGTCAAATGGCAGTTTTTTGAGACTTAAAATGAACTTTTCCGATATTAATCCAGTTATCCAATTATGGCATATTATAAAATTTGTGCTTGCTTTATTCATAAAATCATTTTTTTGCAGGTAATATAGTCATGAAATGCAGCAATAATATTAAGGAATATAATTAATTATATTTAATTTTTAAACGAAGCGTGTCTTACTGTCGCTAAATTGTGAAAGGATTGATACCATGATAAATCATAATGAAAGAAACAACATTTTTGTCAATGTGATAACACAACCCAACGAAGTCAAGTCAGTTTCAAAGAGGCCTGTAGGCACTGCTGCCGACAATACATTTTGTGTATTCAACAATCAGAGTCATGCTGTGGGTTCTGTAATCAAAAACCAAGACGGAGATTACATCTGCACAGCTGATGGCTCATGGCAGAAAAAGGATTAAGATTATTTACTTTTAGGAGCTGCACGAAGAAAGGTGCAGCTCTTTTTTCAGTTTTGAATCTGACAACTGCTTTCAACTGGAATAAATAACGGTTTTTATGCAAATTTTTACCAAATGCTTAATTTCTTACAATAAAGTACGATAACTTAATTGTTGAAAAACTGGCAAGCAGATAGCAAATATATGGAGGAATTATGTTTATTAGGAGAAATAAAGGAAGTAAAAACCCAGCAGATATTGAAGCTGCAGCAGAAAAAATAAAAGAAGATGAGTCTTGCGACATAATGACGCTTTCTGGCGTTAATGAATTGCTGCAATATATGACAAGTCTTGATTACGTTAAGGAAATGATAGTAGATGCAAACCAGCAAATGGAAATGGTTGAAAGTCTGGCATCAAGCAGCGAGGAACTGAATGCTGCCACAGCAGACATTTCTGAATATGTTCAGAAATCCACCACAACCATGAATAGCACCATAACCAGCACCGAAACAAACCTGGAGATTATAAACTGCACATTCACATCTCTTGAAGAAAGCATTAATCAAACCTACAGAGTAAAGTCAGTGATGGATGAAGTAACCTCCGAAGCAGAAAAAATCAACAAGATTGTAAATGTGATAAATGATGTGGCAAGCCAGACAAATCTTCTGGCCTTGAACGCATCCATCGAAGCTGCCCGAGTAGGCCAGCACGGAAGAGGATTTGCTGTTGTGGCGGATGAAATTAAGAAGCTTGCCGAAAACACAAGACAGCAAGTCGGTCATATACAGGAAATAGTTGATAATTTAAACATCAAGATATCTGACACATCTGCAGAAGTCGACAAGGTTATACATTCCTTCAACACGTCAAAAAAACAGATGGATGATGCTGTTAGCGGCATAAAATCAATCAACAGCGGAATCTGTTCTGTTGGTGACAGCTTTACTAACATTTCCGCCAATGTTGAAGAACAATCTGCGGCCACACAGGAAATGACCAACAGCATTATGGCCATAAACAATAAGTCAATGAATCTGAAAAAAGAAGCAGCAAGGACAGGTAAAGCTTTCTTTGACATATCACAATCGCTGGACAACATAAGGATAAAAGCTTTAAACTCCAGAAAGAAAGTGGACAATGCAGTTATGATTGAGCTATCCAAAACTGACCACCTTATGTGGAAATGGAAAGTATACAACATGATACTTGGAAATATAAATATTGAAATTGAAACGGTAGGAAACCATCACGTATGCAGACTGGGAAAATGGCTTCAGACTTTGGACAAAGAACAAAAAGGGGTGTCTCAGATCCTGACAAAAATTGAAGGACCTCATTCCAAAATTCATGAAGCTGCAAAGGAAGCCATCAAGGCATACAACAGCAGCAACTTTGTTGAAGCTGAGCGTCTTCTTGGTATTTTAGAGGAAAATTCCTCATTGGTTGTGGAACAGCTTAACAAGCTTAAAGAAATCATATAAAACTTAGGCAATCCTCAAATTATTGACCAATTCACCATTGTGTTTTCCAATACATATACTGTACCATACCTTTTAAAGGATGGAGTGAATATGAATAACTACCTCAATGGAAAGAATCAAAAATCAAACGATATTTATAATTCCAACATGTTCTACAGCAGGAACAGCCGGTTATTGAACAACATTCCTGAAAATACAGGCAACACAGTAATTAGCCATAAGGAAATGCAGTATGCGGTGGATGTTCCCATTAACCTTGCAAAGTCTCTGGAAGGTAAGTATTTCCTGGGATACGCAGATTATCTGCCCTTTGGCGAAGGAACCAACACATGGGCTCGCCTTTACAATCCGGAAAATTCCAGTGTGAACCTTCACGTAACCGTTTGGACTGTCAGCGACATTTCACAAACTTCGTATACAGCTCAGATGTGGTTTAACAGTACACCACCCGGCTTAGCTCAGGAATCATCAAATGTAACGCCTGCCAATACGGCAATTGTTCCTCTTCCAGCTCCGCAGGTCAAACTGCAGTACGGCAGCAGCGTCCGTGGATTACCCCTGGGCGGTGTGCTTGCCTTTATCAGGAGAGGACAGCCCGGAGTAACCATGCTTGACGACGAGCAGGGCAAGTTCATATTCCCCCCTGGCGGATCGTTCATGATAATGCTTTCAAACCCGCAGACACCCGCAAGATTAGCTTCAGGAAGCATTGCCTTTGGCTGGTGGGAAGAACCTATATGATACTTAATTCAAAAAGGGATACAGCAAACGTCTATCCCTTTTTGAATTTACAGCACTGCTCTTAATGCTGAGTATTTGTTATAACCCTTAAGAGGTCACTGAAAACTCCATATCCAGTCTGCTGGATTTCAGGATCATGTTCCACGACAGAAATTGTACCCATCAGATCGGTTGTTATGCTTACCACTGAAGTTGTACCAGAAATACCTGCAAACAGAGTTCCCTTAGGAAGCTCCTTAGGACTTACTGATGCTTTAACCTTTCCATTTTCAATTGTTCCTGCACATACAAGTTTTATGACGTTGCCTCTTGCATCCGCTTCCTTTATTTGTTCCAGTGCTATGTCCTCTATTCCTTTTCTTTCAACATCGCACGGTGTTATACCGGCTCCCATCAGAACATTCAGTAAAGCAGCTGTTTTTGCAGCCGCATCCCACCCTTCGATGTCCATGGACGGGTCGGCTTCCACAAATCCTCGTTTCTTTCCTTCGCTTATGACATCATCATAGCTCTTCCCTTTAGCTAGTTCCTCCAGCACAAAATTTGTTGTTGAATTCAATATTCCTTTAACTTCCGTAACTCTGCACAGCTTTAATGTTTCATCAACAAGATTGAATACAGGTGTTCCGTCCATTACGGTCGTTTCAAAATAAAATTTCACTCCCTGTTTTTCGGCCAAATCCTTAAGGCTGTCGTATGCCCAGGCTATGGGTCCTTTGTTGGCACTGATGGTGTGCTTTTTCCTTATTAGAGCTGCTTCAATGTGGTCAATGGCAGGCTGCCCCGAAAAAATCTTAAGCGGTGTCAGTTCCACAAGGACGTCATAATCGACCGTTCTTGCAATTTCCATTGAGTTCATTCTTGAAAAGTCGATGCTTTTTTCATCGAATCGCTGCAACCTTTCCATGTCCATGCATGCCTTTTCCAAATCAATACCGCAGCTGTTCACCAAAGATCCTCTGCTTCCCGTGGAAATAGCAACAACCTTCACACGGCACCCGAACTTATGTATTATTTCTTCCCTTTTTTCCAATAAAAGCTTGGCAAAAGCTTGGCCAACATTGCCAAAGCCCAGTACTGCAAGCTTGAAATCATATTTCTCCATAATACCTCCATCAACGTTTAAATTGAATTCGTTTTCATTTATATTCTATCATTTGCTGTCCCCATTTACAACTGTAATACCATTCAGATATTGAAAAAGCTGAACCTTTTGTATGGGAATTCATGGTTGTCTTAATTTTTCAGTCTTAAACCAAAATATTACTAATTTTTGACGCTAAAGTTAAATGCTTGAATAATTTTCAATATGTTTCAGTCCGGCTTTTAATAGCCAGACGTACAAGTACTTACCATTGATTACTTATTACATTTACATTACAATTTTAACAGCCGAATCTCTCAAAAGAGTACCGGGGATTATTTATCGGGGTGAAGCCTTATGGGCGGGGTACCTCAACCCTAATCCGTCAACTAACCTGGAAGGCTAAGGAGGATGAAATGAATAAGAAAACCATCAAGTCAATTTTGTTGACCACAAGTCTCACTCTTGGCATATCTTTGGGTGTAACCGGTGATGCATATGCAGCAACCTACACAACCGTAAGCGGGGATTCGCTTTACAAGATAAGCCGTCTTTTCGACACAACAGTAGGAAACCTTATGGACTACAACAACCTTAGGACCTACAACCTTAATATAGGACAAGAGCTTTACGTTCCAAGCAAAACCTATACAGTAGTAAAAGGTGATACCTTGTATCTTATTTCCAAAAAGTTCAATATATCGCTGTCTGATCTTAGAAAGGCTAACAACATCTACACAAACTACATAGACATCGGACAGGTTCTGAACATTCCTAAGGTAAAACCCATTGACACAGCCATTGCGGCAGAGCCTGCCGCGGCCGTTGCAAAAGCTCCTGAAACACAATCTGCCGCACCGGTTCCAACATTTCCCCAACCCCAGCCTGTGCAGACAACTGCTCCTTCTTCATCCTATTCCGCAGAGGATTTGGACGTGCTTTCAAGGCTGATAATGGCCGAAGCCCAGGGTCAGCCATATGAAGCGCAGGTTGCTGTGGGAGCAGTGGTAATGAACAGGGTAGAAAGCGACCTTTGGCCAAATACGGTCAAGGAAGTTGTATATCAAAACATTAACGGTTACTATCAGTTCACACCGGTTTTAAACGGCTGGATAAACAATCCTGCAAATGAACAAGCCATACAGGCTGCCAAAGAAGCTCTGAATGGGGCTGACCCCACAAGCGGTGCAATGTTTTACTACGACAATTCAACCACAAATCAATGGATTTTGTCAAAGCAGGTGGCTTTCAGATCGGGAGTAATGGTATACGCATATTAATCCAAACAAAAAAGCAGAAGAAATCTTCTGCTTTTTTATTGTACATCCATGATCAGGATTGTTGCATCATCCATTAGCTTCCTTTGCTGCCCCGTATGCATGAACAGGTTGTCCACTACTGCAGCTTCAAGTTCTTTTCCTGGCATACTGCAATTAAGTCTCAGGAATTCTATCAGGTTCTGCTGCCCGTATATTTCTCCTTCCTGATTTCTTGCCTCAACAAGTCCGTCAGTATAAAACATTACCTTGTCACCAGTTTCAAGCTGAACTTTTTTGTCCTCAAAAAAGGGAGTGTACCAGTCTCCGAGTTTGCAAATTGGAAAACCGCTGGCTTCAAGTTCAAAAACACGGCCGTTTTTCTTTATGACAATAGGAGGAACATTGATGCCGCCTGACGCATATGTGAAGCATCTGCTGTTTGTGTTGAATATGCCGTAAAGCATTACAAGGTAAGCTTCAACTTTGAAATTAGTGTTATTGAAGGCCTTGAACATTTTTTTGAGAACATATCCGGGAGATTCTGCCTCAATTATTTTGGCATCGTCGGCTGCAGCAACAATATTCTGGTTTGCAAATACGGTAAGCATAGCAGCTGATACCCCATGCCCTGATACATCTCCCACGTATATGGCAATGTTGCTCTCATCAAGCTTCTCAACATTGTAAAAATCTCCGCTTAATCTCTCTGCCGGAAAATATGCTGCATTGAATGAAACGTTCATGTCCCGCGGCATTTGAGAAGGTAACAGCGAACGCTGCATTTCCCTTGCATATTCCAGATCCATCAGAAGTATGTCATTAATTTCCTCAAGTTCCCTGGTTCGTTGTTTTACCAGATAATTCAGATTCTCAGAATATTCTTTAAGTTCATTTTTTGTTTTCTTCATTTCCTTGTACGGAATACTTACATTTTCAGCATAAATTACCTTAAATAAAATAAAGTAGGCTATTATCTTGTAAATATGTCCCAGATAGTTGAAGGCATCATATACGCTGCCATAGCTTATGAATGCAAATTCGCTGAATATTGAAATCATGAGAGCAATCATCAACAGATATTCCTGCTGAGACTTTTCTTTTTTGTAGTCCCATGCGTTTTTAACGAACGTGACGCCCATAATGAAAACAATAAGATATTCCATGAATATTTTTTCTCTTGTGAGCCCCAGACCTTCCACGTACATGGCAGGGAAAAAGTCAGGATAATAGGTGACAATTATAAGCAGTCCGACAGACAATAAAATGGTCGGAAAAATGAAAATCCATTTTTTTAGTCTGCACTTAACATCCATGTGAATAGTAACTGCCTCAAGAAAACCGATGCTTCCTATGAATCTGGATAAAACCCAAAATGTTGTGGCCCTGTTTGCACTGTCGTTTGAAACGAAGAAATCAGCCATTCCCTTGTAGCTCAGTGTGTGAAATGTATCCAGGAAGCCCATGGCCATGAACGTGCATCCGAGAACTATCATACGAAGACTTCCGGATTCGTCATAAACGTAGTATGTGACCAGGAATATGGAAAGTGCCGCCAATATACTTGCAAATTCAAACAGGCTGTGCCAGGTGAGATATGTGGCGATAGACATTATTTTTTCAAAAAAAGAATTGAAGTAAGCAGCTGCTGCAAACAAAACAAGCGAAAAAACAAACATGATGATTATTCTGTCATAGCTTTTGATTGAGTTAAGCACTTTTTTGTTATCCATGGCTGCCTCTTCATTAGAAATATTTTGGAACTGATGTAAATATTGTATCCTTTTTTTCGATATTTTTCAACATAAAATATCAAGGTTCGGTTACCAGTGCCCTGCCAACTTAATTAGCAAAAAAAGCAATGACTCCGCCACCCAGAAAGAGCATTGCTATATTCTAACCCTAAATTATTTCAAACCCATAAACATCCAGGTTCTTAAAAATTCCAAACAGACTGCTCAACCTTATATGTATATCTTCTCCCTTAGGCTTAAGATTTTTTGATACATAAACCTTAACAGAATCAGATTCATAAAAATCAAACCCGCTTTTTGTTTCCGGTTCACCTAACCGTACTTTCGGCAAAGCCGCAGACGCTCAGCAGTTTCCGCCTTTGATTTTTTCAATTGTCACAGTGCTGCCGTTTTTTAAAATATATTCCCTTGCATTTAAATCAATTATCACATTTGCCATATTTAGCTCCTTGTTTATATTTTTCAGTATAACATACCCAGTAATTCTAAAATAGAAACTTCAAAATGAAAAAAGTTTTGACTTTAAACAAAGAGTTTGTCTGAAATCTAACACGGATTCAGACAAACTCCCCTAGGAATGTTTTATACAAATTTTGCTATTTTATTTCTTCTCTTGCTTCATATGCTTCTCTCAAAGCTGTTATGAAGTGGGAGTGCGGATCCTGCAGCGACATTGTAGCTGTAGTTGTTACATCAACCAACATGGCAACTTCTTCTTCTGTGAAAGTTGAAGTAACAGCTTTGTCAGCGTCAGTTAGTTTATCAGGATAAGCCATTTTGTACGGTCTTCCATTAGCATCTGTATATTTTGCGAACCAAGCTTCTACTTCATCAACAGTCATGCCTATAAAGAATGCCTCAAAGAAGTCAAGCTGTTCAAACCATTCTTTCTTGGTTAAGTTGTCGGCGGCGCCTTTTGAAATCAGGTGAGTCATGTCATATGCGTAGCCTTCTTCTCTCTTAGTTTCCCAAACGTCATTGATTGATGCTACAAATGCATCCTTAGTTGCCTGATCAGCATTTGGATCTACCCAGCCTGGGAACATTGAATACTTTATTTCAAGCACATCCCAAGTTAAATCCACGATCTTGCCGTTCTGATCAAAGATAACGCTTGCTGTGGTTACATTCAGATTGTCCTTTTGTTCGCCTCTTACCCTGTAGTTAACTGAATTTCCGAATCCATGATAAAGTTTAGTAGACAAAACTGATGTTGCTACAGGGGCAGCAGCTGGAGAAGCAGGAGCAGTACTTGATTTAACAATCAGTTTGTCTCCCACATAAATCATGTTGATATCTTTTACCTGTGGATTCAACTTAGCCAGCTGTTCTATGGTTAAACTGAATTTCTGAGCGATTTTCCAGAAAACATCTCCGCTGGCAACAGTGTAAACGCTGCCTTCCGGTAAGTTTGTAGTGTCAACTTTTGTTGCAGCTGGAGCATATGTAGTTGTTACTGCCGGTGCCGCTGCTTCTTTTGTGGCTGAAGATGTCGCATCTGTAGCAGATGATGTGGCGTCAACATCAGCTGCTGCCGGGAATGTCATAGTTGAAATAATTAATGCTACTAATAATACGATACTTAATATTTTTTTCATATCTGTCCCTCCCTAAATCAAATATTTAACATCTAATCAAAAACATTCCTATGTTAAAATTGTACCACATTAGAAAACGTTTGTACATATCTTTTTATTCTTTTTTATTGCATTTTATGAAATATATTAACGTTTTCATTTTATTATGTTTTCGACAAATGTTAAAAACTCAACAAGTAAAATAGTTTCTCAAATATACAAGCTTTAAAATGGTGTTACAAAGATATGCATATTTCAACAGAAGAAATTAATAGTAAATTTTGCATAACCTTATGAATTATTGATGGAATTTTAATTGCAGCATTATTTCAAAATAAAAATCCCCATGAGTTTACTTAACCTCATGAGGAAAATAAAATGAATTTTCCTATTGGACATCAATATACACATCAACATTGTAGTTTGGTCTTAAAAATGAATCCATGTTTACAATTGATATTTTCACCGGAACCATAGTTTCACCGTTGCTGGAAAATGCCATCTGAGAAATATATGTCACATTTCCCTCATACTCTCTGGCCCTATCGGCAACCGGAACTATCCTGACAGATTCTCCGATCTTTAAGTCCTTAACAAACTCTTCGGATATATTTGCCTCAACAATCAGACTGTCAAGGTTGACAATGGAAAAAGCTTTCTGCTTAGCATCAGTAATGTTTCCGACAGCATATTTTATATCGTAAACCGCTGCATTCTCAAACTCGGAAACGATCTGATCTTCAAGAATATATGGCTTTTTCAGCTTGTTTTCCAAATCGGCCATACTTTGCTCAATCTGTTTTATTCGTTCTGTCTGAATATCTACCTGATTCTGTTCAGCTTCTTTGTTTGCCTGATATTGTTTTGCTTCTCTTTCATTTGTTTCTAAAGCAGCCTTAAGTTCATACTCAAAGTTTTCAACATTGTTTTTTGCTTTTTCCAAATTTATTTTGCACTGTCTGTAAGTATCTTCAGACACCGCACCCTCATTAAACAGCTTTTCCATGGCATCGAACTCTTTAACAGCCTGTTCGAGCATATTTCTCGAATAATCCAAATCATTCTTAAGCTTGTTTATTCCTGACTCGTTATCCTCATAGGACAGTCCCAAAAGGCTGTTAACCGCACGCTGTTTCTCAAGGTATGCTATGTTAAGTTCTATTCTTGAGTTCTGAACCTGTGTATGATAATTTGACAGATCTAGGGTCAGCAAAGGTTCATGGAGTCCCACATGCTGACCTTCCTTCACCAATACATCTGAAATCATGGACGTGAAATCTATGACAACATCCTTTGTTTCTTCAGCCTTTATTATGCCGAAGGCTTCAATTTCTTTTGACTCCTGGGATAAATCAATTTCTTCAGCAGCTGCTGCTTCCTTTTCCCTGCTGCACCCAGCCATGAAAACTAAGCATATAATAGCTGTAATCGAAACAATCTTCCTTAAAATCATAACTACCACACCCTTCCATCCTTTACATTTATTATTCGGTTTCCATACTTCGCTGTTTCCAGTGAGTGACTTACCTGCAAAATCGTCTTCCCTTTTTCCTGATTGATTCTTTGAAAAAGTCTCATTACTTCCTCCGACGTTTTGCTGTCTAGGTTACCCGTAGGTTCGTCTGCCAGTATTATATCAGGTTCATTGATGAGTGCCCTGGCTATTGCAACACGCTGTTGCTGACCTCCGGACAGTTCCCTGGGAGTATGATTTTTCCGATCTGACAACTCCACTATATCAAGAATTTCTTCAAGCTTACTGCTGTATTTGTTTATTTTCTTCCCGTCAAGAAGTATCGGAAGCATTATATTGTCCTCTACCGTCAGGTTGGGAATCAAATTGTAAAATTGAAATACAAAGCCGACTTCCCTTCTTCTCATAACACTTTCTTCCTCATCCGACAAAACTGAAATGTCCTGTCCTTTTATAAGAATTTTTCCGGAGGTTGGTTTATCCAGACCTCCCAGCAAGTACAAAAGCGTACTTTTGCCTGACCCTGAAGGCCCCATTATGGTAATGAATTCTCCTTTGCCAATTGACAGGCTTATGTCTTTTAGAACCTCTACGGCTACAGCACCCAGCATAAATGTTTTATTCAAATCAGTTGCTTCAATAATTTTTTCCATAATACCTCCATCACTCATACTTGATAGCTTCAATTACATTAAGCCTTGATGTCTTCAGAGCAGGACTGACTGACGCCAGCACTGCAATTATTACTCCTCCAACCAGTGCGCTTACAAAAAAACTCAGAGAATAATGTATCTTCAGGGGAACATCAATAGATTGCATCAAGTCGGGAACCGCACACAGCATCAGGGTTCCGCTGATTATTCCCACTATACCTCCTATGCATCCTCCTGTCATGGCTTCAATCAAGATCATTTTGATTGTCTGCCTTTTGCTCAGGCCTACGGAACGCATCATGGCCAGCGAGCGCTTCCTGTCAAGGAAGCTGATCATGTAGTTGTTGAATACTCCAAAAATTCCAATAAGCATGGCTAAGACGGAAAAAGCCTGAAGTATTATCATAAACTGATTGTTTGACTCATAGTTTTTTCTTTCCATGCTGTCAATGGTGTCTCCCCATACCCCGCGTCTCATAAACTTATCCTTGATTGCAGAAAGAACTTCATCCGGGTTTTTTGAAGTCTTGACGAAAAAACTTCCATAGTATGGTTCTTCCATATCCACCTTGTAGAATTTTTGAGAAATTACTGCGTTGCTTCCGTTGCCCATGATTGAATTATAAAATCCGATCACCCTGTAGTCCTTGTTGCCGCTTTTAGTCTCCAGAGTAAGCTTGTCGCCTTCCTTAAGGCCCAGACGTTCCCTTGCCATATTAGCTACCATAATGCTTCTGGATTCATCAAGCTCCCTGAACACTCTGTCATAATCCTTGCTGCCTTCCAGATGAAAAAACACAAAATCCCTGTACTTGTCAATGTCTATTCCCTGAAGATATCTGATGGTATAGTCGCTGTCTGCAACCTTAACTCCATCCCACGTTTCAAAGGCTCCGTACGTGGAGGAAATGCCCTCTGTGCTTCTAAGAATCTGCTCTGCATTTCTGTCAGCTGCGTTAATGCTTACCATTATGTCAAAATTCCAGTCCCTGTACGCATTAAGAACCTCTATCCCTACGCTGCTGCTGATTGTATTGATCATGAGAATAGATGAAATGCCTATGGCAAGAAGTGAAATGTTATTTAATATGTTTTTATTGCCGCTTAAGTTTTTCACCGCGAGAATCCCCTCATTGCCGAAAGTGTAACCGTATATTCTTTCAAATACCTTCAGAAAATAGACGGTAATGAACGGCACACACATAATGACAGCTGCAATAGCAGAAAGAAGGCTGAGAGAATTCACAGCAAGAGCCAAAGATTCAGGAGCAACCTTAGGCAGCAGCACTGAGATGATCAGCATTGATATACCGGCATATTTCTTCCACTTTTTGTTTTTGGTTTCCATATGGAAATTATTAAGAACCAGGTCCTTGATGGGAATTCTAGAAGTCTTGCTTATGGGCAGCCACGAGCTTACCAGGGCAACAACAAGTGCAACAAGAAAAGCTGCAAGCAGGTGTCTTAAGCCGAATTCCATTGATACATTCATTTTGCCGCTGTAGGGATCGGCTGCCATAATTTTTGCTATGAGATACAGTATTCCTATTCCCATGACATCTCCAAAAATGCCGCCCAGCAAGCCGTAGGTAAGACTTTCGCCTATCAGCACCGTGTCAGTCATTTTTTTAGTGGCTCCGATGCTTCGAAAAGTGCCGATGACCGGAAGCCTCTCGGCTGTTATGACCTTGAAAGTGGAATATATAATGAAAATACTTATAAAAAGAACCATGGATGTCATTAAAAATAGCGGTACTACGATAAACTGCATGTATTGATTCAGTTCATCAGCAGAAAACAATTCACTGACGGAATATCTTGGATACATTTTAGCAAGCGTATCCTTGACAGACTGAATATCAGCATCGTCTTGCAGAACCACATAGGCTCTTAGTACCCTTCCTTTAATGTTTAGAAAGGAAGCCAGAGTTTCCATTGGCATTAATGAAGTCATCGAATCAGACTGAGGATTGTGCTGAAAAAGTCCTGTTGGTCTTGAAATGCCCCATACTGTCAATATTTTAACCCTTCCGTTTATTTCAACGTCTATTCGGTCCCCCACTTTAAATCCATACTTGTCTGCAAAAACCTGACTCAAGACTATGCAGTTTCCTTCAAAAGGTTTTCCGACAGCCTTTTGACTGAAGTTAACAGGATTCAGCTTCTGCAGTTCATCTTCCTTAAAGCCACGTATAATAAGAGTTTCTGATTCCGTCTTATTTTTTAATGCATCATCTTCGGACAGTCTGTAAGTGCCTGCAGTTAAAACTTCGCCTGCTGTAAAGGATACACCCTCTGCAGAATCAGTCCTTATTTTAAAAGTGCTGGATGGCGAATCCCTGTCAGCCTGAATTACCAGATCGGCCTTGCCTGTCTGCATTCTGATTTGCGTTTCATACATGCTGCTCATGGTACCGGATAAGCCTATACAGGCAAAAAAAAGAGCCGATGAAATTGCAATGGAAAACACAATGATGAAAGCCCTGAATTTTTTCTCAAAAATGCTCCTTAAAATGAATTTGACGATAATACCCAATGTAATCCTCCGTATCCCAACAAATCAATCAATTTAATAATTATTCCTTACATTGTTGATTATACCATTAATTACTATTTAATAAAGATAAATTTTTAACCAACTGCAAATTAAAACTCCTGATTGCTATTATCAGGAGTTTTGAAAATATTTATGGTTTTATTCCTTTGGATTAGATTCTTTTAAAAAAACTTCATAGGTGAAATCCACCGGATTTTTGTCGTCTGCAGGAGCCGCATATGTTGTAATCATGTAGTTCTTTCCTTCCTGGAACAGCTGCCTCAACGATAGTGCATCCTCTGATGATACATTAAACGGTTCTACAGTAACCACTTTGTAATTTGTCAGTGTGCCTTTTTTAACAGCTATCTCTCTTTCATTTATGAATGTGACTGTATAGTCCACATATTTACCCAACAACTGGTTCATCGAAAAGAAATTATCTGTTGAGCTTCCGTCGTTGGAAAATCCTGTTTCAGGTATCTCAATGTTATCGATGTACCATCCAGCCTCGTATGTTCCCCAGTCTGTCAGGTACCTAAAGGATATCAACACTTTTTGACCGGCATACGGTGTCAGGTTAAAGGTTTCATTTTGCCAGCCTTCATAATACCCGGTAAATCCAGGAAGATTTTCCTTAATCCTCGGATAACCTTCATCCACAATGTCATTTCTGGTATTTTCATTTGAAAGACTTGTCCATGTATTGCCTCCGTCTGTTGAAACCTGCACAACTCCGAAATCCCACTGCTCCTCTATCTGAACATAGTTATCAAAACGAAGTGTGGCCGAATCTACCGCAGTAAGATCTGCTTCAAATAATAAAGCATAATCGGCCTCATCTCCCTCATTGCCCCACAACACCTTATTGGTAGAATTCAACGGGTCAGTTACAGACAGCCATGGCACCGGAAGAAAATCTACGCCGTCAAAACTGATAGTCCTTATTTTATCCTGGAAAGATAGTTCCTTGAAATCTCCTCCCCATGCAGGAACCCCTTCTTTTTCATACTCCATGGCTTTTTCAAAGTCTACAGTCATTCCACGTCTGGTTCCATTTTTATCTACCTCCATATCACGAAGGTTTATGCTGTCGAAATTATATTTGCCGTCACCTGCCCTGTCGCTGTCCATAACAAGTGCTGCAATGAAATTCTGGTACAGTTCGGTGAAACTTAAGCTTGAACCGTGATTACGCAACACTTCATTTATGCTTTCGATGCCATGTTTTGTATTAACAGCCAGATCATGAATGAAATCACGTCCCAATTTATCATTCATGTACAAAGTGAACAGATAAACCTGGCCGTAATCTGCAATTGTTTCGGGACCAGTTGCTGCAGAATAATGGTCATCCCATTTCACCAGTGAATTCTCCGGATGATCCAGGTAAAAGTTAACAGAACCCGAATCATGTCCATATCCCCCAAGATACTCAGAGAATGTTGACATCCCTTCGTTTATCCATGATTCCTCTGCACCGTCATTGTCTGCATGAATCAGGTGCTGCAGTTCATGTATTGTTGTAGGGAAGAATGTTGATTCAAGCCTCGTTCCCCAATCCTTGGTATCGATTGTAATTATATTTCTGTCGATATAGTTTTCCAGCGTCTGCCAGAAAAAGCCTGCAACAAAGAAAGGATATGACTGGTCATAATATTGTTCATCTTTTATGTTGTCAACCAGTATTATTATTTTATCGCTTCCTTCATAGTAGCCCTCAGGGAAATACCCCCAGTCTATCAATGGAGAATTTGAGCCATCCAGAGCATCCGGCATACCGAAAAACTCTGTATCTATCGGATATATGTTTTGGTCAAACTCATCGCGAAGCATGTCTGCCTGTTCCTGGGTTACAACATGAGCAGGCCGTGAATCCGGAAAAGACAAGTCATCTGCTACCCACACTTCCACATTTTCACCGACGCTTCGAAGAGTAAATTCCTTAAAGTCCAATTCGTAGTTTAAAAATAATTTTGTTCCGCCGTCATATGTGAAATTGGTGCTGACAGAAGAATCTGAAGTTGACGCAGCTTCACCTTCATTAGTTTTAGATCCTCTTCCCGAGACCTTTTTTGTATTTTTCAAATCTTCTGTGCCTTTAGGGGCTGAATCGTTGAATTTAAGTTTTTTAGCCTGTTCCTTAATACGATTCTCAGCATTAGCTGTAAATGAATCGTCCTTTGAAATTTTGTCAAGCTTAGCATCAATGTCTACATGGTCTCCATATCTCTCTGCATTCCAGTTTTGATACGGACTTGCTTCCGCTCCCATGGCCACAAGCGGTGCCATTAGAGAAATTAATGTAACCCCCGCAATTAATTTAGATAAAAATCTCCTTTTTATCATGTTACCCCACCCTTCTATTAATATATAATAATGATAGCACTGCTTGTCCTTTCAGTAAACAATGTATTTATATCAACATTTTATGTTATTATGCATATTATAATAATATTCGACAAGATTTCAGTTGCACGTCAAAAAAGCAAGTACCATCTAAGTTGTTTGTAAAATGTAGACTGGCTTTTTTCATTTACTATTCCGGCTATTCAATATATTTTATAATTTAACAGATTCTCGGAAGCATGGTACCTTCCAAGGGTCCGATGATTCTTTTTCCTCCTATGAATGTCTTCATCAACACCATGTTCTTCATGACACTGCCTGAAAAACTTCCTATGACTGCTGCATTTTCACAGCCTTCTATTCTTCGTATGTCTTCAAGCACCTCCATGCATTTTTTTTCTTCAACTACAACAATCATTCTTCCTTCGCATGCCAGGTAAAGAGGATCCATCCCCAACAACTCGTTGACAGACTTAATTTCCTGTTTTATAGGAACTGCTTCCTCATCTATGACGATTCCCATCTTCGCGAATTCTGCTAATTCATTAAGTGCTGTGGCCAATCCTCCTCTTGTGGGATCCTTCATTATTTTAATGCTTTCAAAATGCTTTTTCAGTTTGTCAACAATTCCGTTTAAAGGCATGCAGTCGCTTTGAAACTTTCCGTCAAAATGAATTCCGTACCGCTCAACAGCTATGGTTGTCCCGTGTTCCGCTATACCTCCTGTTATGATTATCCGATCCTCTTCAGCAGTTTGTTTAGGTCTGTATCCCTGCTGCACCTCTCCTATTCCGGAGGTGTTAATATATAATCCGTCAGCAGACCCCTTCTCAACCACCTTTGTGTCTCCTGTAATTATGCTTACCCCTGTTTTTTTGCAGACATCTCCCATGGACTGAGCTATATGAGTCAGTAGATCAATGTCGAAACCTTCCTCTATTATTACCGCACAGCTTAAATACAGCGGCTTGGCTCCTGCAGCAGCTAAGTCATTTACTGTTCCGCAGACTGCCAGCTTACCGATGTCTCCTCCCCTAAACACCAGGGGTTTGACTACAAAAGAATCCGTGGTGAAAGCAAGATTACATTTATCTGCTTTAAAAACAGCAGCATCCATAGAGCTTATAAGCAGTTCGTTGTCAAAATTTCTGTAAAACACTTCTTTTATCAGTGAATCTGTATAGCTTCCGCCGTCTCCGTGCAAAAGCGTCACCGTATTTTTCATCATATTCCCTCCCTATATCTGAATGCGATGCTGCATGAACCTTCCCTGGACACCATGCATGGACCATGGGGATTAGCCGGGCTGCATTGATTTCCAAAAAAACCGCATTCAAACGGAGTTTTGTTTCCAAGCAGAATATCCCTGCATCGGCAGCCAGTACTTGCGTCAGAAAACTTGTTTTTCAGTTTAAAAACATTCATAGCATCAAAATTCTTATACTTTTCATTTATCTGAAGAGAAGAATTTTTAATTTCTCCTATGCCTCTCCACACTCCGTCACCAACCTCAAAGACATGGTTCATAAGGCTGACGGCTGTCCTATTTCCTTCATTTTTTACACTTCTTGGATAAAGATTTTTAAATTCCTTTATTCCTCCCTGCACCGCCTGCTTCACTAAGTATCGTATGCCGGTTAAGATGTCCCACGCTTCAAAACCGCAGACAGCAGCAGAAATTCCATATTCATCCGTAATAAACCGGAAGTAGTCAGAGCCTGTAACTGAAGCCACATGGCCTGGGCAAATCACACCTCTGATTTTATTGTCAGTTTGTCTTCCTATGTAATGAAGTATGGGCGGCATCAGCTTTAGTGATGTGAGAAAGAACAGGTTCTCAATGTTTCTTTCAGCTGCATTTTTAATTGCCAACGCTATGACAGGAGCAGTAGTTTCAAATCCAACTCCCAAAAAAACAAAATTTTTATCCTTGTTCTTTTCTGCCATGTCAATTAATTCCAGAGGTGAGTAGAGTATCCTGACATCCTTTCCTTTGCTTTTTTCTTCAAGAAGGCTGCTTCCGGTTCCCCTTACCCTCATCATATCTCCGAATGTAGCAATGGTCACATTGTCATTGTCTGTTAAATACACTGCATTGTCTATAAAATTTTCCTCCGAAACGCATACGGGACAGCCGGGTCCTGACAAGAGCCTGATATTCGGCGAAAGCAGTGTTCTAAGCCCCATTCTTGATATCATTTGCGTATGAGTGCCGCAAACTTCCATTATTTTTATTTCTTCCACAGTCATGGAGTTTATTTCATCAATTAGACTGCTGACCGCACTTTTATTCATACATGCCTCCGAATCTTTGACTAAATATATCTGTCAGGTCATCAAAATATTCCTTATGGATTTTTTCAATGGCACAGCCTGCGTGAATCAGCACATATTCGCCATTTTTCGGATTTTCAATCAATTGTATGTTAACAGTTGTTTCTACCCCCATTATGTCAACCCTTGCCTTTGTCCACATTATTTCTTTAATCTCCCCCGGAACCGCTATGCACATTTCATCACTTCCTTTCCTGTGCATCTGCTATAGCCGCTTGTCCTGCACAAATTCCGCTGTCGTTGGTTGGAATCTTATGATTGCTATAAACCGTAAAGCCGCGTCTCTTTAACCTATCAGCCAAGTTTAAGAGCAAATGAGAGTTTTCAAAGACACCTCCGCTTAAAACAACTGTTTTCAGGCCACAGTCTTTGCTTATTTTAGTGACCACGTCTGATGATGAACAAACTATTGTATTGTGAAATCTGGCAGATATGACTGATGAAGGTGTTTTTCTTTGTATGTCTTTTATGACGCTCATTAAAATGCTCTTAGAATCAATTTTGTAAATTCCGTTTAATTCTTCAATGCTGCATGGATATTCCTCCTGTACAGAAGGATCAATAATATTTTCGAGTTCTATTGCTGCCTGCCCGTCGTAGGTTATGCATTGACGCACATCCAGAAGCGATGCTGCGCAGTCGAAAAGCCTTCCTACACTTGATGTCTCATAACAGTTCAGGCGGTTTTCAATTGCCTGTTTTACCATGTCAATTCTTCCGTTCCCTATGACAGATTCCATAGGGGTAAAATCATGATTCATGGCATGAAGATAGCTGACAGCAATCCTCCAGGGTTCCCCGACAGCCCTGTCACCCCCCTGGATTGTTGCATAACAAAAGTGTCCTGCCCGAATGAAGCTTTCCCTGTTTCCAACAAGAAATTCGCCTCCCCACATGTTGTTGTCCGCACCGAGACCTGTGCCGTCAAAAATCACGCCTATGACTGGATTGTAAAGATTGTGTTCAACCATGCAGCTGACCATGTGGGCATGATGATGTTGGACCTTTATCGGTCTTAATCCAAGTGTTTTTGCATACTGAGACGATTCATATGAGGAATGCAGGTCATGGGCTACAGCCTCCGGTTCGAATTCAAGCAAACTCTTAAGATTTTTTATGGCCTTGTCATAGTTTACGTATGTATCATAATTCTTCAAGTCCCCTATGTACTGGCTCATGTAAAGATAATTGTTTTTAAGAAAACAAAATGTGCTTTTTTCTTCTGCTCCCAATGCCAGCACATTGAGATTAGATTTCATGGGAAATATAAAAGGGGTATATCCCCTGGCACTTCTCACAACATGTTCCTCATTGCCTGTAATCTTTACAACTGAATCTTCCACCGGAACATTTATGTCTCTGTTGTGTAACATAAAATAATCTGCTGCTATTTTTAGATTCTCTACAGCCTTTTTGTTTTCATACTGAATTGGAGCACTGCTTAAATTTCCACTGGTCATCACAAGGCATGTGAGACCATCCTGAAACAGAAGATGATGAAGAGGTGTATAGGGCAGCATTATACCCAATTTTTTAAGTCCGGGAGCAATTTGATCCGGCAGTCGTAAATCACTCTGCTTTTTGTCCAGAAGAACAATGGGCTTCCTGCTGCCTGATAGTGCCTTTTCCTCCTTTTCATTCATGAAGCAGAGTTTCTTTGCCGTGTCCATATCTCTTACCATCACGGCAAAGGGCTTATGTAATCTGTTTTTTCTTTTTCTTAAAAGAGTGACTGCATCCTTGCTGAAGGCATCACAGACCAGGTGAAATCCTCCGATTCCCTTCACTGCAATTATTTTTCCATCCTTTAAAAATTCAGCTGCCTTTTTTGCCGGATTGCTGCACATAATTTCTTCACCTGCTTTGTTTAATAGGATTAAAACCGGACCGCAGGCAGGGCAGCAATTTGTTTGAGCATGAAATCTTCTGTTGGATGGATCGTTGTATTCTTTCAGGCACTCAGTACACATGCCGAAAAAGTCCATTGTTGTATTTTCCCTGTCATAGGGCAATTCTATGGCCAAAGAGTAACGGGGTCCGCAATTTGTGCAGTTTGTGAAAGCATAACCAAACCTTCGGTTCTGAGGGTCTGAAATTTCCTTAAGACAATCGGGGCATACAGCAACATCTGAACCTATGAACCTAGGACCCCATGCATTTCTTAAACTTTGTATTATTTTAAAATTTTCATATCCTATAATAGTTTCCCGGTTTGCTGTTACTTTTTCCACCCTGGCCAGAGAAGGAGGATTTTTGACTGCTTGAAGCAAAAATTCCTTTATGTTTTTTCTTTTTCCTTCGATATCCATTACAACGGCACTGCCCTGATTGCTTACCCATCCCTTAATATTGTATTCTTCGGCCTGGTTGTAAATGAAAGGCCTAAAGCCCACACCCTGAACAACCCCGTAAATCATCACCTGATATCTTATTTCATCACTATTCATGATTCAAGAGCTCACCCTGTATACTGTGAATAATTGCTGTATGGTCCTCAATATCTTCCCTGACAATATATATTTTAAGTGCACTTCCGATTAATTCTGCATTGTTGTTCTTTAAATGTTCCCTTAGATTTTCTTCATTAATGTGGCTGTTGTGATTTACCGCCAATGTAAACTGATTGATCTTTTCAATCTTGCTTTCAAGACAGATGTCCTTAAGTGACTTTGAAATCTTGTTCAACAAATATGTGTCGTGCATTTTTTTACTCCTTTTTATTATTTATCATTTAATTTTTTAATTTCAAGGCATATGAAATCAAGCACCTCTTCGCATATGTGTGGAAATCTGTTCTTTAATTTGCTGCTCAGTTCCAGGCCAAATTCAATTTTCTCAGCCTCGATTCCGATAATAAAGCCATCTGTTTTTTTTTCGTAGATTTTAAGAAGGTCAATCAAACTCGGCTGATGCTGTGAAAAAAATTGCGGCTTCTTTAAATTGAAATCTCTGATTGAATTAAATGTTACGGTTCCAGGTTCAGCACCAGTATAAGCTGCATCTATTATAAAGAGAAAGTCTCCGTCTTCTATCATTCTTAAGGAATAATCTGCATCTGTCTCACCGAATATGAATATGATCCCTTCCTCTGACATTGTTGATGATAGCTCTTCTGCTGCCCTTACTCCTATTCCATCATCTCCCATTATCCTGTTTCCCATGGCAATACATTTCACAGCCATTTATACAACCCTTATTTCTACCGGCGAAAAACTATCGCTCAGAACATGGGTGGCACAGGAAACGCATGGATCATAGGACCTTACGATTCTTCCGATTTCTACCGGGTTTCTTAAATCAGCAATGGTTGTTCCCATCAGGGCATATTCTATTACTCCCTTTTGACCTGTGGAATCCTCCGGCGAAAGATTCCAAGAGCTTGGTGTAATTATGTCATAATTTTGAATCGTTTGATTTTGAACGTTGATCCAATGACCTAAAGCACCTCTGGTTGTATCCGTCAGTCCTTTGCCGAAGGCTTGGGAAGCAAACCCGTACCCGTTTAAAGGAGCAGTGTCAAAGCTTACTCTCTCCAGCATTTCTTCCATAATTCCAATGATTTTCTCCACCTCAAGGACTCTTGCAATCGTTCGGTCCATGGTGGAGATGCCCCTGCTATAGCTTCCGCTTAGCCACATCCTAGCCAGAGGCCCGCTTTCCATGGGATAGCCGTTGTATCTGGGTGCCTTGATCCAGCTGTAAGCATCAGGCTTTTGTACATCTTCTTCGACTGTTTGCCCCATGGGTTTTTGTTCTTCAACTCGTGAGACGTACCAGGCGCTGTGGATGTTTTCAGTTATGTTGTCGGGGTTGAATTCAAGATGTTCTCCGTTTATCATAATCTGTGGTTCCACAAACACCAGGCTTTTATCTCCATAGCTGTTAAAAAGTCCATAGGTCATCAAATTTTTATATCCTATGCCATTTTGAAAGTAATCGGGATAATATTCTGCAATGGTTAAAACATCAGGTTTCAGTCTGTTTTTTACAAAATCCTTTATTGAAGACAATATAGATTTAAGCTTTATAAGTTTTGCCGAATCCATGTCGACTGTGACACCTCCCACGAACACTCCATGGTTGTGAGGTGCCTTTCCTCCTGTCACAGCTAACATTTCGTGGGCTAATCTGCTGTATTTCAGCGAATCAAAGTAACTGTCTGAAATATCCTTATCTAACTGGTCAGGCAATCTGTAATCATTGTGGACAGCAAATTGCACTGGTTCAAATTTTGCTCCCCGTACAAAATCCGGCATTGTGTACTGATAAAAATGCCTCAGATGGTTCTGAATGAATTCGCACCCGTGCAGAAAGTCTCTAAGCATCTTGTCGTTATGGTTAATTTCAACTCCAAGCACATCCTCAAGTGCCATGGCAGAAGCAATGGAATGAGCAGTAGAACAGATGCCGCATATTCTTTCCGTAAAATAAATGGCATCAAGGGGAGGCCTTCCCCGCAGCATTTTTTCAAAGCCTCTGAACAGCATGCCGCTGCTTTTAGCATTTATGATTACATTGCTTTCAACCTCGACCTGTATTTCTAAAAATCCACTGACTCGCGTAATGGGATTGATGGTGATAATATTTCCCATGATTCCTCCAATCATCATTAAAATCTTATGAAAGGCTCCATTCCGTCCGGAAATCTTTCCCCGGCACAACCGATGCAAGGAGTGTTGTCTTCTATGGGCCAGTTAACATATCCGTTCCACTGCCTTACAGGGCAGTCCGTTCTTGTTACAGGTCCCCTGCATCCCAGTTTGAACATGCACTCAGGGTCTCCGGGCCTTGAAGCAAATATACCTCTGTCAAAAAATGACCTCCTTGTGCACCTGTCATGAATGGTAATTCCATAAAAAATCAAAGGCCTGCCCTGTTCATCCAATTCAGGCATTCCAAAAGCAATAAGATTGGCGATGGTTCCTACAACCCAATCCGGATGACTTGGGCAGCCTGGTACCCTTATGACTTCCCTCTTTAAAAACTGTGGTACGTTCTCGCAAAGAGAGGGGTTAGGCCTTGCTGCGGATATTCCTCCGTATGAAGCGCAGGTGCCGACGGCCAGCACATACTTTGCCCTTTCCCCTGCCATCCTGACTGCTTCCATGGCCGTTACCCAATTGCCGTTATGACGGGCGATTATGTTGCAGCGCCCTTCATACTTTGTAGATACCGCTCCTTCCACGCACAAAATGAATTCTGTATCCAGGGTGTCCAAAAACTGAGAAAATGCTTCTTCACCTTGAGCTTCCATGAGGCTGTTGTTGTACCTTAACGTGACCAGCTGCTGCAAAAGAAAAGCTGCATCCGGATTTTCCGCATTTAGCAATGAAATGATGTTTCCGGAACAACCAGTTGCTTCCAGCCATATGAGGTTAATTCTGTTTTGAGGAGTGTTTCTTATTTCCTCTATGGATAAATCAATTATTTTTCGGGCTGTGATATCTTTTGAGTCCAGTATGGGGCATCGTCTTTGCTTCTTTTTCATACAAGCACACCTACCTGAGGCAAATTTCTTAATACATCTGTCATGCCTCTATGGCATGCATTAAATAAATCAGTAAGATCTTTCCCTGCATATAAACTGAAATGTGTTCCTCCTCCCCAGGTTGCTTCCAGGCTCACGTCATATACCACGTTGTTGACTGCGACATAAGCAGGTCTTCCGCCGGAACCGTCATATTGGGATAATTCTTCAAGAGTGAATTTTTTCTGATCAGGCAGTTCAACTTCAATTTCATTGCTCCGGACATGATTTTGTGCACCGGTTATCCGGCGATACAGTTGATTATACCGATCAATTTCTTTCATCAGGAGATTTTCATACAATGTGATTTGGCGTGGATCACTGCTCAATGCAATCATCCTTTTGCAGTATTCAATATTGTTACAGGTATTCATCATTTGTAGGTATTCGCCGTTATTCATTTCAACCTCCCTATAACTACAACTATTAAATCTTATGCTTGCAATGAGGAAATATTAATGGTTTTAGAATAATTGTCATTAATCCTGCTTTTTTGCAATATATATAATTATTGATATTACTCGAATAATCATTCTTGTCCATTTAATATTATAAAGCTAGGGGGAATTTTTAATGTCTGTTCAGGACGCTTTTTATAATCCCACTGATGAACAAAGACATCAATTGCTGCGAGATTCTTTGATTCGATTCGAAAGACCTGAGGACTATCATAACATTTTGGAATTGCTCAGACCGCCATTGGATATATATCAATATGCGGGTCCTAATTCTTTAAAAGGTTCAAGCATTGGAATAATAGGCGCAGGGCTGGCCGGACTTGCAGCTGCATATGAACTGAGGAAGCTGGGCGCTGAAATTACTGTTTTTGATGCTGAACAAAACAGGATAGGCGGCAGAATATACACTTCTTACTTTGATAACTCCGGGGAATTTTTTGCAGAACTGGGAGCCATGAGAATTCCCGTATCACATGAAACCACGTGGCATTATATTAACCTTTTCAATCTAAACACCGAGTCTTTGTCTTCTCCCAATTCCAACAACTTTATATTTGTAAACAATGTAAGACTAAGACGCGATTTCAGCGGACAAAACATTACAGACAACATTTATCCATATTACAATCTGACACAATGGGAGAGACAAACTCCGTGGAATGAACTGAGTAGTTTCGCCTCCGATGCCATGCTTAACAGTCTGACTCCCGAACTACGAACAGAAATATTAAAAATTCAGCCTTATTATTCCGAAGAATACAAGAACATTACAATGATGAGCAACAGGCAGGTTTTTGAATACCTGGGGCTTAGTCAAAGTGCCATAAACCTCATCAGTGCAGTGGAACCCTTTACAGCAGCTCTAATTAATGTCAGTCACGATGAAACTATGAACGGCAGTTATTCTTTAGATTTTCTCAACACATACAGAATCAAGGGCGGGATGGTCAATCTTCCTTTAGCTTTCTTCAATTCATTAAGCAGCATCAGACCTCCCGAATTTGAATATGATCCCAATATTTTGGGAACAGCGGCCATAAAATTTGGCTATGCAGTAAACGGAATCTCAAAAGAAGCTAGTGATGGCAAAATAAAAATAAGGTATATGGATTCAAACAATGTTGAAAATGCTGATATTTTCGATTTTGTTATATGCGCGGTTCCGTTTTCAGTATTGAGGGAATTTCAGCTGACACCATATTTCAGCGAAGAAAAAATGCAGGCCATAAGAGAACTTAACTACATAGATGCGCATAAAACAGCATTTCTTTGCAAAAAGCGGTTCTGGGAAGAAAATGCACCATACGGCAATATGAACGGAGGAATATCTTTTACTGATCTTCCTATTGAATCAATAGTTTATCCGCCTGATCATATAAGGTGCCTTCGTGAAGGAAAATGCACTTCGGATTCACCTGGTGTCCTTGTGGCCTCCTATAACCTAGGCCAGGATGCCACAAGGCTTGGCGGCATGAACATTTACAGGCGGCTTCAAACTGTAATGCGAAACGTTGAATTGGTTCACGATCTTCCTGACGGATATTTAAACTCATTGGCAGACAGCTACGCGACAGTTCACTGGAACTCAGAACAGTGGTCAAGGGGAGCCTTTGCAGCTGCATATCCCGGTCAGAAGGTAAACTTTTTGTATAACATGCTGCTTCCTGAATATAGCGGCAGGGTATTTTTCGCTGGTGAACATGTTTCAACAAAACCTGGGTGGATGCAGGGTGCATTGTATTCCGGCAAATTTGTCGCAAATCAGATAGCGCTGCAAAGCAGGTTTGTTTAAATATTTCATATGCACCAAACCAACACTTTTCAGCTATTTTGAATAGAACCGACATCATATTTTGTCATTTCTATATAATGTATTTAATCTCATCGTTGCTGAAAAGTTTATTTATATTTTGTTCAAAGAAATGTTTGATTTCATCAATGCTTTCTTTCGGATATACATACTTTCCGTACCCGAATTGTCCGAATTTGAATGTTCGCTCTTCATCGTTCATGGGCAGTGCGCTTTCAGGAAATGATTGAAGAATCCTGTTCTTGGCAGTTGCAGTATAGCGGTGTGATATAACTTCAAATGTAACCGGCTCTTTTAAATCACTTGGAAGTTTATCCCTTAACTCCATGAGCAAGCTGTGATAATCTTCCTTCCAGTTTGGATAAATAAATACGGGAGCAATCAAGTATCCTATGGAATATCCTGCTTTTGCAGCCTTTATGCTTGCCTCTATCCTTTTGTGGCTGGACGCTGTAAAATGTTCATATTCATCTATTACCGAAGATGCATTGATGCTGAACCTGATTTGTGTATGACCGTTGTGATTTAAACCAAGCAATGAATCTATGTCATTATATTTTGTGACAAATCTGAATCTTCCGCTTTCTTCACTGCCAAAGAAGGTTATAGTTTTTTCCAAGGAATGAGTGTAGGGTTCCACCGGCAATGGGTCCGAAGTAGCTGCCCCCTCAAATACAGTTGTGTCCGGCAATCGTTCATCGATGTATTTCCTGGCATGACCAAGAATTTCTTCAACGTTTACGTAAACTTTTACGAAAGGCTTATCTCCTAGCATTGTATTTAAGTAACAATACTCGCATTGCCCCATGCAGCCTGATGCAAGCGGCAGCTGGTAGTGGGCTGATGGTTTGCAGCTTTGAAACTTAAAGCCTTTTTTAGTGCCGACAACTAAAGTTCTTTTTCCTTCCCTGTATTTATCTGCATATTCTTCGCCCGGTATATGCTGCTTCAGTTTATTTGAAGACATATATATTATTTCAACATTTTTGTAATCTTTGAATTTTTCGACAATCTCTTTTGAAACATCATATTTCAAAGCATCTTTCTCAAATATTATTCGTTTGGGTATAAACATATATTGTAAGACGGCAGACAGCCTATCTGTTGCTCCTCTCATTTTGTTTTATTAAAATCCGATGTTGTATTATACTTTCACCAATAATGCTTAATTTATGCGTTTTTAAGGATTAAACCTCAATTATATAAAGACAGTATTTTTTACCGTCCTACTTGTTAAAGTACTTGCCTGCCGATTGGTCCAGCTTTGCCAGTTCAATATATACATCGGTTCCGCCTTCAAGTTTGGATTCTGCCCATACCCTTCCTCCGTGCTTTTCTATAATTTCTCTGGATATGAACAAGCCAAGGCCTGTAGATTCTTCATCACTGCCTTTTTTCACTGCTTTGTAGTACCGGTCAAAAATATGAGGCAAATCCTCCTTTGCTATGCCAATCCCATTGTCATGGATATTGATTACAACTTTCTTACCTTCATCCCATATTATTACATGTATATTTCCGTTTTCATTTGTATACTTTATTGAGTTTTCTATTATGTTATCGATAACCTGCTGAATTCTGTGCTTGTCGCCTTCTATCTTCAGTTCATGGGCGCAGGGCTTAAAAGCAATATTTATATTTTTTCTTGAAGCCCTTTTTTCTGAATCGTTGATTACCTGCTCAATCAATGGAATCAGATCCAGGTCAACCATATTGAATTCAACCTTGTTGTCCTCAAGTCTTGCAACAAGAAACAAGTCTTCAATCAGTCTGCTTAAATATTCTGTCTTGGACTGTATCCTCTTCAGATATCGTGACAAAGCTTCTTCATCCTTGACCAAACCTTCGTTTATTGCCTCCATATAGCCTTTGATAACAAACAACGGGCTTCTCAAATCATGAGATATATTTAAAAGAAGATTATGTCTTTGGCTCTCAAGATTTATAATCTTATTATATGAATCTTTGAGTTCAAAGGTCTTTTCATCAACCATTGCTTCAAGGTTTTTATTCATATATTCAAGCTCTGTTCCCAACTTTTCTGCTTCATCAAATTTTTTGGCAAACTTGTTTGCAACGGTTAATACAACAATAATTGTGAAAATAAGATATGCATATTGTGATGTATTGATGTAAATGCTGACCAGACCAACATCTAAAATACCTGTGTTGACCAGTACCTCGAAAACAAATGCCCCTGCAAACAAAAAACCTCCGCCAAGGGTAAGAGTGCTGCACCTTTCTTGAAGAAAAGCAGATACTATAATAATAAAGTTTACAGGAACAATTATTCTTACAAGGTACAAGCTGAGATTTCCTCTGCTAAGAGTAATCTCCAGAGGAAGCAGCGCTATTATGAAAGCCAGGGAACTTGTAACAGCCAGGAATAATCTCTGCTTTTTTCCTGCCAGTGAACCGTAAAAAAGCTTGTTGCACACCATAAACACAAATATGGGAATAAACAAGGTTGCCAGGTTAATAAGCCTTATCCATCCCTGCGCCCTTATATTGAATATGGGAATAACTGAAAGAATGTTTGAATCCAAGGAATTTGCCAGAATATTGTTTAATGCCAGCAATCCAAGATACAGCAGATATCCCTCGCTTCTTTTTTTCCTGAACAATGAAAAGCTGTAGATTGCCACAAGTATGTAGCAGCCTATGGCAAGAGTATTCAAGACAAGGTTGATGTTTTGAGTATTTGATAAAGCTGAAGAATTACCTATCATTATCTTTATCGGTCTTTCTCTGTAGCTGATTCTGTCCTGAACTTCCAGGACTATTTCTAGTTCATAGCCTTCCGGCGTAACACTGTATTGCTCCTGATCAATCATCACGGTATTCATTCTCTGAATTTTTGCGTTTTTATTGCCAAGCTTGTAATCCATGACTGAGCTTTTGTTGATCCACAGCCTGTATGCGCTGATGTCGGGTATGAGAATACCCAAATCTTCAATCTTATCTGTCAAAATTCTCAATCTGTATGTCCTGTTATGGCTGCCGGGGTCAATGCTGCTTCTGCCGCCTGACGTAAACGTCATTATATGTTTGTAGTTTTCCAGTTCTTCCGGTCCGATGAGCACCCTGTCATACAATTCCCATTGACCGCTCAGCAGATATTTATCACTATCACCCCATTCAATACCTGAAATATCAAGCATGCCCTCATGAGCATACAACCTGCCTGCATTTTTGTTGTATTCAGCTGAAGCATAGAATGCCACCATTGATAATAACAGGAACGCAAATAAAACTGCGGTTCTATTCTTCTTACCCATAATATGTTCCTTTTAATTTCATAGAATTTGTTGTAGAATATTATATATTATTTTTGGAGGATTATCTATGTATAAAATATTGCTTGTTGAAGATGACATAGATATTTGCGAGATTATAAGGATGTATATGTCCCGCACAGATAACCTGATTTACATGGCAAATACTGCCCAGGAAGCTCTACAGATGGTCAATGAAGACAGCTTTGACCTCATACTTTTAGATATCATGCTTCCGGATATAACTGGAATAGACCTTTGCAGCAAACTGAGAAAGGACTTGTTGTGTCCCATAATATTTATCAGCTGCATCGATGATGATGAAACGATAGTGATGGCTCTTGAAATGGGCGGAGACGATTATATAGTCAAGCCGTTCAGCTGCAGTGTGCTCCTTGCCCGCATAGAAGCCAACATGAGGCGTGTTCGGATGGAAACGAAAAATTTGTCTGATAAAAATAAAATAGTGTTGGATGACTTCACCATTGAAAGCAGTGATTACACTGTTGTTAAGGACGGCAACAAGATCAATCTTACACCTATAGAGTTTAAAATCCTAACCTATATGGTTTCAAACCCTGACAGAGTAATAACTCTTGAGGAGCTTTATCAAAATATATGGAACGAACCAAGCTTTGATGATGTGAGAACCGTAAAGGTACACGTTAGCAATCTCAGGAAAAAAGTCGAGGATGACCCGTCAAACCCCAAACATTTTAAGACCGTACGAAAAATAGGATACATATTTCAATAAAAAGACGTTTCACGCCATTAGCAGTGAAACGTCCTGATTTATATTTAGAATTACTTAATTTCCTCTGCAACTGCTTCAGCTGATAATTTTCCTGCAGTCAAAGCCCATGCATTGTTAGCGCCTGACGGCGAATCATCGCCCATTACTCCGCCCACAACTTCACCTGCTGCAAAAAGTCCCGGGATAATTTCATTGCTTGTATTCATAACCTGAAGCTTCGTGTTTATAACCAATCCGCCCATGGTTGATGCGAAACGGGGTTTTTGCTCAACCAGATAGTAAGGACCTTCACCGATTTCTTTCTTAAGATAATCTGCCGGTCTTCCGAAATCAACATCATTTCCCGCCTTCACAAATTCATTGTAGCCTGAAACCGTTGACTGCAGAACTGAAGCATCCATACCTGCTTTTGCTGCAAGCTCTTCTACAGTGTCTGCATGGAAGAAATAAGGTGTTGCTGTTCCATTGTTTTCAAGCCATTCGATCATGCTGCTTTCAGAAATTCCTGCTTCGCTTAATTTTGACCTGAATATATCAAATGTAGATTGATCCATCAAAAGATACAGCATTTGATTTTCTTGGCTTAATTCAACTTCAAGGATATTTCTGTTGCTTGATTTTTCATTTACAACTCTTTTTCCGGCAGTATTTACAAGTATGGCACTTTCATTAAATGCTGCGATATTGCCGGCTATTGTTGATTTTGCAATACCTTCAGAAACTTCTATGCCATTTGGATATCTTTTCCCATATTCCATGAGGCGTGTAGCTGCATCAATGCCCTGTGCTGTAGCCATTATCACCCCGTCACCTGTCGATGATGATGGTCCGTAGTACAGCGCACTATCCATTTCATCCGTAAGAAGATCCTTGTTGTTACCATATCCTCCGGTTGCGATTATAACTGCTTTAGCTGCAATATTATAATTCTTTCCTGTATTGTCCCTGGCAACAACTCCTGTAACAGCTCCGTTTCCGTCTGTAACAAGTTTTTCTGCTCTGGTTTGAAGATATACTTCAACTCCGGACTCTTGGACTTTTTTGCGGGCCTGTTCTGCAAATCCGGGTCCGCCGCCTTCATAGGCAAGCTCACGGTTATGAGAATATTCTGCTAATTTGTGCAGCCCGCCCTTCATATCATATTGGATACCTACGTACTTGTTCAGCCAGTCTGTCGTTTGTCCCACATTTTCCGCAAACAATGCTGTAAGCTCCAGTACATTCTTATTGGCTCCGTTTTTGAGGAAATCCTCAACCATGCTTTCTGCGCTGTCATCAGTTACGCCGGCTTCTTTTTGAAGCTCCGAAAGAGTCACTACCTGATTTCCTCCGCTGACAGCTATGGCTCCGCCAATAAATGACATCTTCTCAAGCAACACCGTCTTCAAACCAAGCTCGTCAGCACGAAGTGACGCTGCAATTCCTGCTGCTCCGCCGCCTATAACAACTACGTCAGTAGTCAGTTCAACAACCTCGTCAGAAGTTCCTGCCTCACCTGCTATTTCAAAATCTGCCGGATTGCCACCTGCCTGCTCTATACAGCTTCTTACGGCTTCAATGATTCCCTCTGATGAATTTGTAGCTCCTGATATAGTATCTACGGCTATAGACTGTCCGTCAACGATTGCTTCTGGTATGCTTTTTATGGCAGCATCGGATAGTCCCGGTGTTTCGGCATGTTCCAAAACTGTTACGGCAGCTATTTTACCGCCTTCAACCTTCATTTCAACCTTAATGTCTCCATTGTTTCCTTTACCGTTTCCCACATAGGTTCCGTCCTTCAATGAACCTTCCTGCTCTGCATTGTTAACTGCAGGTGCACCTGTTGTACATCCTGTAAACATGCCAACCATCATTAATGCAATTAACAGAATCGATAATACCTTTCTCAATTACCTTACCTCCAAAAATGTTTGATATTTTTCTGACATTTGCTATTATAATATAAATTCTGCAAAAGTTCTTTAAAGATATGGTAAAGAATACTTTAGTTGAATAATGTTTAACCTGCGAACGCACGAGTCACAGGCAATAAGAAAAGGTGCTCATTTAATAATGCAGCACCTTTTCTATTCCAAGTTATACTTGTTATTGTGTTTGGACGAATTTGTTTATTGATAATATTGCTTCTCTATTTGCGTTCTGTTTTGCTGTTAAGAAATACCCAGTCGTGCAGTGTTCCGCCATAAATTACATAATCGAAGCCTTCTTTGTTGTACTTGCCATTGGTCAGCGTACCGTCTAACTGATAGGTGTCGCCTGCATTCAGCATTGTATTGTACACAATTTCCCCGTTGATGATTTCAGCATCCGGACCATAATACAGGTTATCAAAGAAGTACCAATAGGTCATCTTGGTTGTGGAGTGGTCGGTTTCACCCCAGTAGTAATATAGTTCTGTCGGGAATCCTGTCAGGCGGATATTTTCAGCTATCCACTCATTGGACCACCCTGCAGACTTATAGCGGTTTATTGCTGCCTTGTACATCTCAATGTTGTTTGTATCCTGTTCACCGTCAAAAGCCCAGATTCTCATGCCATTCTCAGCGGCTGCCTGCCATTCTTTATCCCCCCATACACCTTCAAACATATTCTTGCCTGCGATTCCAGTACCCATTGAGCCGTTATTAAGAACAAGTGTTTTAATCAGTCCTGGGTATGCAGAAGCAATCGTATTGGAAGCTATGGTGCCCCTGGAGTTGCCGCTCAATGTAATTGCATCCGGGTCAGCATCATAATTCTGGATGAAGTATTGGATAACATTGTAATCATCTACCCAGAACTTATAATCATCGCCTCCGCCAGTACTGCGGTCGTGGATATTCAGAACAATGGCCTCGGAATCAATCCAGCGGAAGCCGGAACCATCAAAGTTCAAGCCCGTTCCGAAATTATTGGTACCGTCCGGCAATCGCCAATAAGAAGTACCTCCGCCGGTGATTGTGATTATCATCGGATATTTCTTTGAATTGTTCTTGCTATAATTTTGGGGGAAATAAGCCCATCCCTTTACAAATTCATCCCCATCGGTTGCAGTGGTTGGAACACTGATTCCCAGTTCTTCAAAAGACATGAATCCATTTTTGCCATAGTTGGCGTCTATTGTAGGCAACCATAGTCCGTCTGCGTTATATTTGCCGTCATCGTTAGCCAGGCAGGCAGCATCAGCTTCAGTCTCACCTGTATGATAGAGCTTAAGTTCCAGACATTCACGTGTCTGATAACCTTTCCCAGTGCTGTTGGCCTTGTAGAAATCTGTATCTGCACTGCCAAAATATATCACCCCGTTCACATCGCGGTACCAAGGCCCTGTGGAATACAGGCCGAGTGGGTTCTTGGTTCGGGAGCCTGTGCGGTTGTCACCTGAATATATAATGGCATTGTTTTCAAGTGCAGAGGTATCCATGCTTATATTCAGCGTAACTGTCTTGCCTTTTACATCTGCTGAATCAATGGTAATCTCCGCAAAGTCAGGATTGGCGTAACCTCGGTCCAGCAATGTATATGTATCCGCCGTCACTTTAGACAAATCTACGTTACCATCATACTTTATTTCGACCTTAGTCAGTTTCTGTCCATAGAAGGAAAGGTCGGTATAAGCCTGAATGCTTTTTATGTTATCCACGGAAGGTTCCAGGGTCTTAGCAAAAGATGTTGCAGGGAAAACCATTATCAGCATGCAGACAGCCAATAACAAAGCAAATATTTTCTTTTCCATTTGATATGATTCCTTTCTTTATAAGATTATGTTCGTGGTTCTTATACTCAATAAATATTGGTTACTGCATCTCAGATGCTTCTGTATATATCTGCACCTTGTCTCCGGCATCCTTAAAGCCTGATTCGCTGTAGTAACGTGTTACATTGTTATTTTCATCTGCTTCATAGCTGTAGTGCTCGAGGAAATCCCAAAGCATGGGCATTTCTTCACTCATGCAGTTGTGAGAACGGTACAGACTCAGATGAACTTGCACTAACGGAACATCCTTAGTACCTATTTTTTTTGACCAGGTCCAGATTTTATATCTGTCGCGATTACCGTCGGTTACCACGTTGTCTACGCCGTTTCCAATCTCAAAATTGTTTATTCCCAGATGGTAAGCAGCCCAACTATCCAGCTGGTTAATTACTCCGTCCCAAAGATCACCCTTGAGCATAGATAGGTCCCCTGCGCCGTATCCCAAATAAACAGGAATCATTTTATTGCTGCTTGACGCAGACGGAGTACTGGCTCCAGATGTGGAAGCTACAGCGGCAAAGAACTCAGGATTTGTAATGGCAAAACCTTGACTTGCCATACTCCCGGCCGACTGTCCGGTTGCATAAATTCTTGCAGGGTCTACGTCATAGTTTTTAAGAATTTCTTCCCTCAGCTGCGGATAGAATATGTTGTTGTCCTTATGGCTGACAGCAACTGAGCTATTGTTGTATTGTTCGCAAACTATTGTAAGAACAAAACCTTTTTCCTGCGCTACTTGCCACCACTGTGTTGCATCCAGGAACACCTTGTCTGTCTGGCTGTCACCGGGAAATACCATGAGCACAGGAGCCTTATCTCCCCAAAGTTTTTTTGCTGTTTCAGGCACATACACCATGTACTCACGCACATATCCGTTTACAATCATGTTCTTGATTTCTATGCCAAGCTTATGGTAATCAGCCCTTACAGCAAGAGTGTTGCCATATGCTACGGCATTTTCATAACGGGTGTAGTATGTGAGAAATTCATATATTTTTTTAGTGAAGTTTGTATCATTGATGCTTCCATTATTGTTTAGAACAGCTACCTTGGAAATAGGTCCTGAATAATCAGTCATCCATCTGTCGGAGTCATATTTTTGCTTATATACATCTCCAAGCTTACTGTCACTTACCGGCGCTGCAGCGCAATCGTTTGCACTCATCCAATAGGTTAAACTGTCATTGAAAGTGTTGTCATCAGGATTGATGTACCATGTAGGCAAAACAACTTCATCGTAAGTTATCTTATCAAACCCATCAGGGAATATAATTTCGTTATATGAACCATTGATTCCTCCGAACTCCTTTTCTTCAAATTGGTCGAAATACTCTGCTTCCAAACCCTTAGAATCCACATATGTCTGGCTGATTACCTTTAACGGATTTGCTGCGGCCCATGCTTCAAGAGCAGGCGCACCGTTTCCATAACCTACGAGGTAACTTTCTCCGAAAATTGAAAAGTATTTGTTATTTGGAGCTGAAGCAAGAGGATCAACAGGATTTGCATAGAAGTTCATGGCTGCATTAACGTATTCCTTTTCATCAGCTGCAGTTCCCCAGCCCTTATCTCCGGGCTCAAGTATGAACAGGCATTCATTGTTTTTATCTGCTATGTCTTTCCATCCGCCTTTTTCCAGAAATTCTTCAGTGTCAACTTCGTCCGGGACAGAAATAACGGTAAAATATGAACGGACTGGAGCATCTGAAGAAATATAGATCTTTGCTGAGCGTATGCTGCCATCAGCCATTGTAATTGACTTCTCGAAGTATCCTGTCATAGGAAGTTTATTGGCACGTGTGTAATCATGCTCCGGTACAGAAACACTGCCAAGAGGTATGGCATCTGCATTTTTAAAATTATTATTTGATGCTGCAAAAGATGTAACCGGTAAAACTGATAGTGTCATACATGCTGCAATGGACAGCGATAAGCATTTGTTGATTATTTTTTTCATTTTACTTTCATTCCTTTCATTTTAGTTTTCACAATCTAAGACAAAGTTCATACACAGGGGATGCTCAGCAGTCCCTGTTCTTACGACCACATCACCTCCATACAATAAAAATGCTTGTATATACAACTGAGCCTAAATCAGATTTTATTACAATAATTCTTCGGTGTATATTGACAATATTAATCAGAGATTTTATCGTATGCACATATTTTAACTTCACTTTGAATATTGTTCATGTTTTTATGTTCAGGACAAATTGTGTTAAGTAACATTGGCTTATCCATGTGTTGCTGTATGACAAAAAAGCACATAAATCTGTTAATTTCAACAAATTTATGTGCTTATATCATACGTTGTTAAATTGAATATATAGGAGTGTTAATTTCCAATAGTCATCAAGACTTTCTCATACAGTTCGTCACCATACATGTTTTTCAGATAATCTGAAACTATTGGCTTGACAGTATCCTTCATTTTTTTCATTTCTTCTTCTGGAAGGCCATTGACTTCAACGCCTGCAGCTTCTAACTTTTTATAACCCTCCAGCAAATAAGCTGTTACCTTTGATGTTCCATAATCAATTGCTTCTTCTGCCGCTTTCTCTATGAAAACCTGCTGTTCACGGGAAAGACTGTTGTAAAAATCCAGATTTATGTAAAGCACATCGTTGTTTAACATATGTTTGGTAATAGTCAGATACTTCTGCACTTCAAACAGTCTGTTGCTGGCTATGCTTGGAACCGTATTTTCCTGAGAATCCACAATATTTTGCTGCAGAGCAACATAGACTTGTTCGATATTGAAACTGTCTGTCCGTGCACCCAATGCTTCCCAATATTTTTTGCTTATTCCGTTTGACATCACCCTAATATTAATTTTTGAAAAATCATCTTTTGAGGTAATTTCTTCATTGCTGGTCACCATACGATAAATAAGTGGTGTCATTCCGATTATTTTGCAGTTGTAATTTTTGCATTCCTCATCCACCAGATTCCTTAACTTATGACCTGGCTTTAAGCTGTCATTCAATTCTCCTGTGTCAATTTCTGTCACAGAAGGTATCCATTTAAGAATGCTTATTATTTTTGAAGGACCTGAACCAAGCCTCATTTCTACTGCTCCGTTTGAAAAATATTCAACACCATCCGTTAGGCTGCCAAGAGTATTGTTTGGATATATTTCAACTTCAAATTCATCTGAATGGTCTTTTTCCAATGTTCTTTTAAACCTTAAGGCTATTTCATGCGTTAAACTATTTTCCAGTTCTGAGTGCGTCAGTATAATCACTTTAGGTTCTGACTGTTTTTTTATATCATCAATGCTTTCTTCTTCGAATACAGAAAAGGTTTCTGCTTTTTTCTGGCATCCTCCTAATATAAAAATCCAAAATAACAATATTGATACCAAAATCATCACTTTTCTTACTTTCACTGGTCTCACTCCATTTCAATACCATCGATTAAGTTGTCTTTTCCCATTGAACAGCGTGCTCTGAATTGACCCGGAGTTTCTCCCTGATATTTCTTAAATACACGAATGAAATTCTGAGGTGAATTAAATCCGGTCATGAATCCGATTTCTGCAACAGTGTAATTTGTTGCCAGCATAAGTTTTTTTGCTTGTTCTATTCTATACTTGTTTAAATATTCCACAAAGCCCGAAGGCAGGTAAGTCACAAAAATTCTAGACAAATATGAACTGCTTATGCCGCATACGTCACTTACGGTATTTAAAGACAAAGAACTGTCGCTGTAGTGCAGATCTATATATTTTTTGGCATTTTCAATGTGTCTAAACTGTTCCTTGCTGACATAGTTGCTTATAGCCTGCGTTGTACCTTCATGGAAGCTTATCATTATTTTTTCTCTTTCATCATTTTCCTTTAAGGGTGACAAATCTGCTTCCAGTTGTTTTCTTTGTAGCAGCCACATATCATCAATATCAATCTTTAGATTGCTGAGCTTTTCCAAAATCAAGTCCATGATTGATATATAAACCCTGGGGGCCGACCCTGGAAATTCTTCAGCACTTTTTATGACCTGTTGCAGCTGCTCCAAACCCAGATCCGGGTTTTCCATGATTTCTTCTAATACTCTTTTAGCCTGGACGTTATACAAAGAAACAATGTCCTTACCCTGCTCCTGTTGACCTGCAGCAATATATAGTCGCTGATGCAAATTGCTTTTAGCATCTTTGTATGACAAAGCAATATCAAAAATATGTTTATACACTCGACCTATTCCTACCTCCAGCTGAATAGAAGAGTTATTATATTCTTTTTCTATTCGTTCTACAAATTCCTGAATCATGTGTTTTGATTTTGTTGTTGAAAATTCATGTATGAAATTCAGCACCAATATTTTTTGATCCTTCTTATCATCCAAGCAGCATACATGGCCTTTGTTTTTAAAATAACCTGCACAAATTTTCATAAAGTCAATTTTGGGAAATCCGCTTTTAACATCATTGAAAGTGATTTCCTTTTTGTACGACCATTTAAAAATCATCACCTGGTATTCACCGTCTATTTTAAAAGGTGAATCAATCTGTTTAAGTATAGCTTCGACTCTTTCTTCGTTCATATCTTCCTGATTTAACATTGAATAAAAAAGCCTTTCATTCACTGCTGTCCCTACTTCATGAAGCATATCTCCAAGAATCAGCTTCTGGTTTCTGTTTTCCTTGTAAATTTTTTGGATTAGTTCCAATTCATTATTGGCCGTGGACCATTCATCTTCTTTTTTAAAGCTTATCTGTTCCAGCATATCTAATAGCATACGTTGTATGGGTCTGTAAATATTCCTAACAAGAAATATGCTTGATGCTAATAAAAGCATCACTATGAACAAAACAAACTTTGACATATTTGAAAAGATTGACTGAATCGATGGTACAATATCGTTGCTGTTCAATAGAACAAGTGCTGTCAAACCTGTTGAATCAGATTTATTTGTCAATATAAAAGCTGAATTTGAATCAGCAGCTTCACAAACAGTTTTTTTGCTGTCTATATTGTTTCTGACCGTAATTTGAAGTTTCTCTTCTGATGGATAATGAATCAGTTTTGTAAAAATCGGCTGACCTTTTAAATAAACATATATGTTGTCAGTTCCATTTTGAATGCTGTCCGAGACCAAATTAAACAAAGCATTCTTATCAATAGAAATGCACATTACAGACAAACCTTTTCCTGAAGGGAAATCCTGAAAGAGAAATAATTCATCATCCAGCAGCAATAGATTCGAAGAATCCGTATCCTTGCTGCTGGATTTCAGTTCTTCATAAGCTTTTAAAACATCATTGTGGGCAAAATCAGATCGGGAAACTATTGATTTATCAGAAGAAATAATGCTGTCGCTCTGTTTAATATATATCCAGGCCTCATCAGCATAGGGGCTTCGCTGGGTGAGATTAAAAAGTGATAGTGCTATATTCAACGCATTTGCATTTTGAAATGTTTTTCCGTTTATTGCGATGCTTGTACATTCTGAGTCATGAAGCAAATCCGACATCTGAACTTCCATAGACAGAATTTGTGCATCCATTTCTATAATAACTGCATTTAACATTGAAAACGACGAATATATCATTTTCTCTTTATAATTGTTCTTGTATAAGCTATTTACGAAGTAATAGAATAATATGATTACCACAAAAATTAAAACAAATAATGTAAGCAGTGTTTTCTTAAATATGCTGTTGAACTTCAATGAATAGATTTTATTTTTAATTTTCATTACTTTCCCCATTTCAGCAGTTAATAGTAAAGTAAGCAGCTTAAAAATTCTGTTGTTATCAATGACTATATCTTTGAATTTGCATATGTTTTCATTATATAGCATGCTTTGAAATAATACAACCTTGAAACATTTAGTTTTACGACAAAATAAGACAAGCTCTTTCCCTACTCATTATAACTTTCTTTTGCTTAAATAAAATTTTTGAGGAATACTATATTATCTTTTTAAATAAAGGAGATTCTATGATTGGTATTTTACTTGCTTTGCTGGCCGGATTGTTAATGAGTGTTCAAGGTGTTTTCAATACTCGCATTATGGATTCATCGAATATGTGGGCTACAAATAGTTGGGTACATCTGACAGCATTTGTTACAAGTATAAGCATATGGTTCTTCACCGGCCGTGAGAATTTACTAACTGTATTTAATGTCGGCAACAAGCTGTACTTAACCGGCGGTGTCATCGGTGCATTTATTACATTTACTGTTATTAAAAGCATATCCGGTTTAGGGCCGGCATATGCGACGATGTTAATTTTATTGGCACAGCTTGTTGTCTCTTGTTTAATTGAAGCTGTTGGAATATTCGGCACAGAGAAAATGTGTTTTGGATGGAGCAAAATCATTGGTGTAGCTTTAATGGTAGCAGGGATTATTGTTTTTAAGAAGTAGTATGTAACTCCAGGTGAAGCTTCATATGAATTAATTAGCCTACGGAATTTCATATTAAATTATGACAAGTATTAGAAATTTATAATTACTTATAAGTAAATTAAGAAATGAAATAGAACACTGAACAGTACTAATATGCGGCTGACTTTAACTGTCATATTTAGATGTTCAGTGTTCACTGCTTAACAATCATTGCAGCAATAGCCGCATATTAGCAGAAGCAGACCGTAATAATTTATATTCCCGACTGATGTTCTACTTACATTCATAAACTTAAATTACAAGATTACAATCCCTTTTCAAAATCCTCAACTTTCTTCATGACCAAATCCTCTAATTCCTTCTTATAATTTTCAACTAGATTATATAATTTTTCATCTGAGACCGCCAAAATCTGTGCTGCTAAAATTCCCGCATTCTTTGCTCCATTTATTGCCACAGTTGCAACCGGCACTCCACTTGGCATTTGAACGATTGAATATAAAGAATCTATTCCGCTTAACGTATTGCTTTTGACCGGTACTCCTATTACAGGAAGTGAAGTCAGAGCTGCAGCCATTCCTGGCAGGTGTGCAGAACCACCAGCCCCTGCAATTATTACTTTTATGCCTCTTGCTTTTGCCTCTTTTGAATATTTGAATAATCTGTCCGGTGTTCTGTGTGCAGATACGATTGTTACTTCATGGGGTATCTGAAAATAATTTAAAATTTCAGAAGCCTCCTTCATAACTTGAAAATCTGAATCACTTCCCATTATTATTCCTACAATTGGTGCCATTTTCTATTTTCCTTTCTTGTCACTTTGAAATTATTTTAATTACCTTGCACGCTCTGTCAGCTTTTTCACGTGCTATATCCAAGGTTGATGCCGTAATTGTCATATGTCCCATCTTTCTTTTGGGTTTTGTTTCCTTTTTCCCATAGTTATGAAGCTTCAAGCCTTCAATAGATAAAGCCTCATATGCCCCGACAATAACAGGAATCCCCTTAAAGCCATCTTCTCCCAATATATTTCTCATAACTGTTGGAATTATTAAATCAGTCTTACCCAGAGGCAATCCAACTACTGCCCGTATATGGTTTTCAAACTGAGATGTGGTACATCCCTCTATTGTATAATGACCTGAGTTATGTGGCCTTGGAGCAACTTCATTTACAAGCAGATTGCCACTTTTTGTCACAAACATTTCGACACACAGCATTCCAACACTTCCAAACAATGAATAAACCCTCTTCGCAATTTCTATGGCATTTTTTCTTTGAGTATCACTTATCGTTGCCGGAACTGCAGTTTCATACAGAATGCCGCCCTTATGAATATTTTCTGCCACAGGATATACCACTACTTCACCGTTTGTTGATCCGCAATAAAGTACAGATATCTCCTTAGTAAACGGAATAAACTTTTCAACATAAATTGAAGCAGCGTTGCCTCCCAGCTCCATGAAAGCTTTTTCAATATGTTCTTCACATAAAATTATGCTGTTTCCTTTTCCGTCGTAAGCTCCTTTGGAAGTTTTGAGCATTATAGGATAATCAAATATTTTAGCTGCAGCTTTAATATCTTCAATGCCACTGACCTTCATAAAATCACCTACAGGAATCCCATGTTTTTTAAGTTCCATCTTCTGATTATATTTATCTTGAATTATTTCCAGTTTTTCAGCAGGCGGATAAACTACAAACCCCTCATCTTCCAGGTATTTCAGCACTTCTGTTGATATGTGCTCAAATTCACACGTTAAAACATCCGTCCGTCTGGCTAATTCAAGCAGAGCTGCTCGATCGTCAAAACATGCAACTATTTTTTCATTAGCCAGCGAAACCGCTGAACTATCTTCATCCGGATCAAGCACAATTGTATAAATACCCATTTTGGCAGCTTCGCTCACCAGCATTTTGCCCAATTGTCCCCCTCCTATTATTCCAACTTTTTTTGACATTATATCATGCATTGTGTTTAAAACTCCCTTCAGTCTTTAATTGATTTTAAAGTCAGCAAACAGCCTGTAGCGCTAAGGCCTATCACCAAGTAAAATACATAGTGATAATTCTCAAATATATCTAAAATTAATCCGGAACCTAGTACACCTAAAATAGCTCCTATGCCATAGGCAGTGAATACTACCCCAAAGTTTTGACTATAGTGTTTTTCTCCATAAAACATTTCGGTGGAGGTTGGGGCTATTGCAAGCCATCCACCCAAATTAAACCAAAACATAGAAAATGCAATACCAAACAAAACAATGCTGCCATCATCAGCAAAAGACATCAAAAATGCAGCTGTTATTATAAGTGTATATGAAATTAACATTGCCTTTTTAGATGATAGTTTATCAGTTATCCATCCAAATACAGGTCTTCCAATTCCGTTAAACACTGCGAACAAAGAAATCATAAGTGCAACCGTCTTTTGTGACAATCCTATTAATTGCATGCCAATACTGTTCGTGAGCCCGATAAGCATCAATCCTATCATGGTTCCGATAATAAAATTTATATACAAAACTTTAAAGCTGTCTGTCATAAGCATCTTTTTTGTGTCAATATCTTCCGGTTCATAATCTTTATTTGACACCTTTTTTAATGAGGCAGCTTCAGATTCAGTAGGATATTTAAACGGGCATGAAAGAATAGGAACTATGACACCAAAAGATACACCCAATACAAGAAAAGTTCTCATTACTCCGAATGCATCAATCAATAATCTTGCAATTGGTGCTGTTACCAATGGCGACAATCCAAAGCCCAGCAGTACAAGGCCTATAGCAAGACCCTTTTTATCCGGAAACCACTTTTTTACAATTACCAGAGGAACACCATAAGCAATTCCAACTCCTGCACCGCTAATAACACCGTATGTTATTGTCAAGGCATAAATTGTTGATGAAAATGAAGATAATATCCATCCAAATGATGTCATCAGCGATCCTGTTAAAATAATTGCTCTGGGACTGAATTTATTAAAATATTTTCCCGACAGCATCATAAACAAAGCATAGAATGCCAGGTATGTCATATATGGAAAACCACTTTGAGTTAAACCTATGTTAAAATATTTTTCGACGGGCACCCTGAATACTCCCCACGAATAAACAGTTCCAAAGCACATCATAATAATTGCTCCCAATATTACATACAACCATCTTAAGCGATAGTCCATATTTTTACTTTTATTGTTTCCCATTCATATACCTCTTCTTTTATTGATAATAAACGTGAACCTTCCTTATTAATATTCCCTGCTTAATTAGTTTTAACGGAATATAATGATTGCGCAGAAATTTATAAAAAAAAGCCAACAACAAAAATCCTTAATAGGAAAATTGTTATTGGCTTACTTTATGGCTGGTTTTTCAACCCTTCAATTCGTCTTCCACTTTATTTATAAAAATTCTCAATATTCTGATCTAAAATTACAACAATAACCTTTTCGCCGGTCTTTGTGCTAACATCGGAATAAGTACTTACAATATTAACATCAATAACTGATTTAACAGCTGCTTCAAATTCTTCCCGTGCATTTTCAAACAATGAGCTTCGAACTCTTTTTATAAGCTCAACACCTTCTTTGTTAACGGCTAACTTCTTCTCCGACATGCTTAGGAACCCTTTGAGCCTTATTAAAATTAAATCTTGAATAATAATTGTACGGATTTTCTCAGGACCCCTGCCCATCTGCTCAATTTCAAACTTACTAATTGCTTCACTTAATTTTGATTCAATTTGTCCTTTTGTCATCGAACTCTCTTTGAACATATCCTTTAAACTCCTGTAACAAATATAATTGGTACTATATTTAATCCTGTGTATAATATCACATAAACAAAACGGTGTCAATTGGTACTATGTATTATCCGAATAATTTAGTTCTTTATTGCAATAAAATATGTCTTCGTTCATGGCCTGTATGATAATAGACAAGGCCTTATACTTTTACTTTCTTAATATGAATACTTTAATTTATATGTTTATTATTGTCAACACTTATTTTGTAACTATATTCACTGCGGAGGCATACTAAATCACCTTAAGACAAAAAACAAAATTTAAGCAGCGAATGATATCATAATAAATGATGTTCAGGCACTGCTTATTGGTTGCTATTATCTTAAACTTTAAACATAGTGTTTCATTTTTTTCTGTAGAAAAAATACCTATTAATTTAATAAGCAAATCAGCCATTTTACCATTGTCTTCCTCTACAAGCGCTTCTTCCTTTAAAAATTTATACAATTACAATTCACCAATTTAATATTCTTTATTCCGTCACACATATTACCTACACTCCTTCTGCATATTTTTTTGATTTATATTCTATTAAAGCCTATTTTCCGAAACAAATATTGTATACACTATATATCGCAGCGGAGAATAATACAATTAGATTCGTGTGATGACTCCCGGTGACCATTCCTGCTTTCCGGTGGGCGATAGGATTTTGTCTGCCTCCAGCGATTCCTTTGTTTTTCTGACGCTGCGTACTCCGTCCAGCAAAGTGATTTTTAACAAAACTGGGATTAGTGTCGCCAACGGCAGGAAGCTTATGATTAGCGCTTGCGCTTACTTTTTGTAGTTTCTTATTTTCCATCTTTTTACCTCATTTCTTTCTTTCCAAACTGTGTTACCGCCACTATAAGCACCAACGCAAAGATCAGAGTCGCACAGGGCAGGAACGGAAACAGCTCAAAGACTGCTGTCCCTGCGGTGTTTGTTGTAAATTCGTGCATCGAGCAGGACACCAAATAGCCGCTGTAACAGTACGGGTAGACAATCCAAAGCGGCGTGTTGGCTGCCAAAACTCCGGGAATGACAAGGAGCAGATTCAGACCGACGGACAGCAGCGGCTTTTCAAACAACACCGTAACAGCCCACATGGTTGCCACGCTGGGCAGCATAGTAAGAAACAGTCCCACGCACCACTTGAGCAGGTAGAGGACAGGAAGTGTTTCGGTGATTCCCATGATGTTTGTGGCAACCAATCCGGCAATGACAAATACCGCGAGGAACACCACCATTTCCATGAACAGGTAAAACATCAGCACACAGAACTTTGCCAGCGAAAGAGCATACCGGCTGACCGGCAGAGCCAACATCTTTAAGACGCCATTATTCTGCGTTTCCCGTCCAGCAATCATGACGCAAGCAACGACCATGCTCAGCGGAAGCAGATAGTAAGCATAGACCAAGGCACTTTGAATGAACATGGCTGGCCACGCATTGGTATATTCCGGCGTGAAATAGCTGCTCAAATTTGCAATACCGGACGCTACCACCAAAAGAGGGGCAACAAATATCAAAGGAACAATTTTTGAGCGTTTCACTTTCATAAACTCAATTTTAAGTAGTGCTAAAAAACTCATTTCAATCCCCCCTTATTCATAACGCAGATTCTTTGCCATCCATAGTCCTGCCCCGAGAAAAAGGAATGTTTCGACCAAAGAAACGAGAATAACCGTCCTGTACGGCTGTGCGCTCATGGCAACTGCTGGCTTTAACATCACCACAAAGGGGTGCACCATCAGCAAGGCTGCATTCGAGTTTGCCAAGGCCATCCCGCTTAAAAACCCCGCAACACCGATGCCGAGGGGAACCCACATATTTTCAAAGCGGGAGGAAATACAAAGCATAAAGGACAGCACAGGCATGGCGGTAATGAACGAATAGGCTGCAAACCGCACGAGTGTCCCTATCTCAAAGGTGCCTTGCGGCAGCTCTGTCATGCCAATTTTCATCAGAGCCAGATTTTGCAGCGCAACAGCGATCAGAAGCATCACAGTCAAGAGTAGAAATTTGCAAAAGTACATTCCCGGAACACTCATGGGCAGCATATAAATCTTTTTAATTGCGTTTCCCTTAAACTCCATGTTATAGATCATGCAGGTGGCGACGACGATGCCAAACATATTTAATATCATGATCATGCCGTAGAGCTGAGTCAGCAGAACATCCATCGGTGCCAGCGGAAGGTTCAGTAGGGTATCCTTCCGTACTATGTAGTTGACAAAGCAATAGGCTGCCCCCATAACGCCAACCGCCAGCAACACAGGGATTACTCCTGTACGCTTTTCTTTCCGCAGTTCGATTGCAAGCGCACTCATAGCTCTGCCCTCTGCTTTCTGGCTGCATTGTCCTTTTCGATCATGGAAAGGAACATTTCTTCCAAATTGTCCGAGGCAAAACTGGCCTGTAGCGCACTCTGCCGCAGCTCATCCAAGCTGCCTTCGAATAGCAGGCGGCCATGATTCAGAATGCCGATATCATCCGCCATCAGCTCAATTTCCGACAGCATATGGGATGAAATCAAAACGGTGCAATCGTAAAGCTCCGGCAGGGACTTCACCAGATTGCGTATTTCATGGATGCCGGATGGGTCAAGGCCATTCGTCGGTTCGTCCAAAATGAGGATGGGTGGCCTGCCAAGTAGTGCTCCGGCAAGTCCCAGCCGCTGTTTCATACCCAGCGAATATTTTTTTGCCAGCCTGTCACCAAACTCAGTGAGACCAACCAGTTCCAAGGCATCCTCTACCGAACTTGTCGGCAGCTTTAGAATCCGCCGGATAATATCAAGGTTTTCACGGCCAGTCAGATTGGCATAGAACGAGGGGGATTCGATAAAGGAACCAATCTCTTTCAAAATTGCCAGCCGGTCATCGGGAAAGTGTTTCCCATCAATGGTAAAGCTGCCTTTTGTAGGAGCAGTCAATCCCAATAGCATTTTCATGGTCGTGGATTTCCCAGCACCGTTCGGACCAAGGAAACCGTAAATGCTTCCTTTCCGAATATGGAGCGAAACTTGGTTGACAGCAATAAAATTTATATATTTTTTTGTCAACTGCTCCGTTGTAATCATGTAATCCATAAGAACTTCTCCTTTCGACATTCTTAATGGTACAACGCCAACCTGACATCTACATTCTCGCGTCCTTACTTTTACCTTACTTTTTGCTGAACATCACACAAAACGGACAAGCTTTGGTATAATAGATACAGTTGGAGGTGAAGGAATGAATCAAACATTTTTACACACAAAAAAGCTCCTGCTTGTGGATGACGAGCCGGAGCTGCTTAAAATGGTAACCGCCATTTTAAAGGATGACGGTTTTGAAAATATTGTGTTAGCCGCTTCTGTGAAAGAAGGCACAGCAGCTGCCGAAAATGAAAAGCCTGATTTAGCAATCTTGGATGTCATGCTGCCGGATGGAGACGGCTTTTCCCTGATGGAGCAAATACGCTCTTTTACAGATGTGCCAATCATTTTTTTGACTGCTAAGGACAAGGCTACGGATAAATTGGCTGGTCTTGGACTGGGAGCCGATGATTACATAATAAAGCCTTTTATGGCACAGGAATTGTTGCTGCGCGTTCATGCTGTGTTGCGCCGCTGCTACAAAGAGGACAGCGATCTTCTGAAGCTGGAAGGATGTACGGTTGATTTTAGCCGCGCCGAAGTTCATAAAGCCGGTGGGGTACTTCCTCTGACGGCGAAGGAACACACCCTGCTGGAGACCCTTGCACACAATGAGGGGAAAATTGTATCCATAGATTCGCTTTGCGAAGCCCTTTGGGGTGACAATCCTTTCGGATATGAAAACAGCTTGAATGCCCATGTGCGACGTATTCGTGAAAAAATTGAAACAGATCCGTCAAAACCGGTTTCCCTGATCACCATCAAAGGGCTGGGCTATAAGCTGAACATAAGGAAGTGACGCCATGAAAGCATTTGGAAAATATATCTCGAAGCATCTAGCATCATTTGCCGCTTTTATCCTTGTGTTGGCGCTACTCAATGTACTGGCCTTTGGTATTACGTTTCAGAGCGTTATTATAAACGACTACGGAGATACCTCACCACAAAATATGCTGGAGGAAATTGCTGCCGCTTCAACATTAGAGGGTTTATCGGACGATGCTCGTCAAAAACTGGAGAGCGCTCATATTTGGGCCATGCTCCTAAACCCGTACGGGAAGCGTATATGGGCTGTCGATACACCAGAAGACATTCCCGAAAAATACACCATTCAGGATGTTGCGCTCTTTTCCAAAGGATACTTAAAGGATTATCCCGTTTTTGTCTGGAACACCGAAGATGGCCTGCTGGTATTGGGCTATCCAAAAGACAGTTATACCAAGCTTACCAGCAACTATTTCTCTATCCATGCGATTCAAACTCTTCCACTCTATATTACCGGAATGCTGGCAGCTGATTTTTTGTTTTTGTTTTTGGCCTATTTCTTTTCCAAGAGGAAAATTATTCGAAACACAGAACCGATTATCGATGCGATTGAGACACTTTCCGATGGTAAGCCGGTATCGTTGTCAGTCGGCGGTGATTTATCGGGAGTTGCAGGTAGTATTAACAAGGCATCCCGTATTTTGAGCAGGCAGAACGAAGCAAGAGCCAACTGGATCAGCGGTGTTTCCCATGACATCCGCACACCACTGTCCATGATTTTGGGATACGCCGGACGCATTGCAGACAATAAAGCCATAAACAGCTCTGTAAAGGAGCAGGCTGAAATCGTCCGGCAGCAAAGCATCAGAATCAAAGATTTGGTGCAGGATTTGAACTTGGTGTCACAACTGGAATACGAAATGCAGCCACTCCGTAAGGAACCGTTGCGCATCTCCAAACTTTTGCGATCCTATGCGGTGGAGCTGCTGAACGGCGGGCTTTCTGACAGCTATTTGGTAGAAGTAGAAATCAAGCCCTCCGCTGAAAATGCCATACTGGAATGTGATTCCCGATTGATTTTGCGGGCAATAAGTAATTTAGTGCAAAACAGTATCAAGCACAATCCGCGTGGTTGTGAAATCATGATTACTCTTGATCGTTCGGAAATGGCTATCACCCTTACTGTTTCGGACAACGGCGTAGGGCTTTCGCCTGAAAAACTACGGGAAATGAAAGAAAAGCTCCATTATATGGAAAGCACGGACGATCAGTTAAACTTGCGGCACGGCTTGGGTATCCTATTGGTACGTCAGATTGTGGAAGCACACGGCGGCACAATGAAAGTAGAAAGTGCGGAGGCGCAGGGGTATCAAACGATGTTGTACTTTCGAATGCAGTCCAGTCAAAGCTAATGCTTTTTTGTTTTTAAATTGTTAAATCTGGCAGAAACATCATGTGTTCGCTTTGTAATCACCATGATTCAGCTATGCGGCGAAAAGGAAATCAAAATAGTCGCCGTAATCGTCAAGGCATTACTGGATGCCATATAAGCAAAATCCATCTTCAATCTTCGAGGATGGATTTTCTTCATATCAAAAAGATATGTTGTTCTTTCTCTGTGCTTAAAAATCCTTAGAGTGACACGTTCACTGCACAGGCCATGATGACACATACCATATGCCGCCGATAGGACGCACTGCTCCCTTGACGGCAGGGTATGTGTTTTTTATTTCACCGTAAGCAATAAACTACTCTTGCCGCCGTTTTCCCGCCAGCGCTGTTCCTTTTGAAGATAGCCGGTCTTAGCCAGAATAAAATTACCTTTCGGCTATAGTATTGCGCCAAAAGTGAAAGACCGCCAATGACGAAAAACATCACGGCGGCTACTGCTATGAGGAAATATACTTTGGATGGCATAGGGGAACTCCTTTCTTTTCTGTGATTTTTATAGTAAAATAAATTCATGATAACCAATGAGGTAAATATCATGGAAAATTACACCACTGAAGAATTAACCGAGGCGCTCCGTGCCATCAATTCCATCATTCATAAATGTGAAAAAGCGCAGGAGAAGTTCCCGGAGGGAAAGTCACAGCACACGCTTCTGCTAAATCGATTAAAAGCAATGTATATTGCAAAGGCTCTGATTGCAGAAGCGCTATCTAAAACGGAGAAGGACGCAGAATCACAAACTTTATTTGATGATAACTGCAACTCTGAGTTGCTGCTTTCAAACTTGGATCAGCTGCATACCACGGATTTGGGTACAGAACGTATCCGAAAGAATCTGCGTTTGGACACAGATGATGTGGTCAGCTGGTGTAAAGGGAAAATCAAAGCCGCTCATGCAAGCATCAAACGAAAGGGCAAGAACTGGTACATAGCAGTGGATGACTGCGAAATTACTGTAAATGCCCATAGCTACACCATTATCACTGCACACAGATGGGCATAAAAATAGCATGACTGCCAATGAAAGGGCTGTCATGCTTTTTTATCTCATTACCATAGCGGGTGTGGTCTGATCCTGTAAGCATTATGCTTTCAAATCCTCATTCCAATCCTTGTGTGCCGAAACATCCTAACTATTTAATAATAAACCCATTTGAGGCAAATTTCTTATAATTTCTGTTTTTCCACCATGGCATCCATTAAACTGAGCAGACAATTCCTTTCCTGCATACATGCTGAAATGTGTTCCTCCGCCCCAGGTTGCTTCTAAACTCACATCATATACAATTCCATTCTTTATGAAACCCAAATTCTAAATGCAACTGTTTGAGGCGGAATGCTCATGGTCATAAAATCAGCATGTTCAACTCTTACCATTTGACCAGGTCTTAAATCTCTTAGAGAAATCATGTTACCCCTCCTGTCATAAATTTCTGTCATATTATTTACCACAAAACGCATTTGACTCATAATGTCATTTGGATTTCCTGTATATAGGAAATTATTTCTTGCATCAATTTCCATAACCCTGTCTTCCACTATATTAGGAATATTTGGGTTCGGATTCGGATTAACATTTTCTCTTACTACAGTTATTCTGTATGCTCTTGATTGAGGAGGTATACTTCTTGTCATTGCAGCTGAAAATTCAGCATCCACAACATTTCCAACTCTTAAATCTCTAACAGAAATTCTCATCCCGCATCTGCTTCTTATTATTGTATTACTGTCAACCACTAATGTAACAAGCTCCATGTGAGTCATGTTAAAGTCACCTAAAACTCCATATGAAATTGTTACAAAACTTGTTCTTCTATTGTCATGAAATATTTCCTCTATTACAGCTTCATCAGCAAAAATAACGTTATTTCTACTACGCAAAGTTTCCACTTCATCATTTATATAAAAATCATCCATTTTTTATACCTCTCTTGCATTGATAAATATATACAGCTGTATATATATATATATTCTTAAGTTTTTAATTTGTTCTGCAAGCATAAAATAAAATATGAATAAATAATATTTTGCATCATCCTATTTTAGTTTTCGGGAATTGTCCTGCATGCCTTACTTCACCAAAATTTAATTCTTCATAAGGCAGAATTAAATATATTATTTATTAGTTTGTACAAAAAACATCCACAATCAAAAAATCCTTCAAATTCGAAGGATTTCTCACTGTTTCTTTCAATTTTTTATGGAGGCGGTGGGAGTCGAACCCACGTCCGAAAATATTTCCACAAGACTTTCTCCGAGTGCAGGACATAATTTGAATCTCGCTTTGAGAGCCGCCCATGTCCAGGCTGCAATCTCTGCCAGCTTCAGTTGTTCGGCACCGGGTCGAAGCCCCCCGGCGCTGTTCCCTGATTTAGATGATGCCCCGTTTTAGCCTACAGGCCGGCTAAGCGGAACAAGCAGCTGCAATTAAGCAGCGAATGCTAAATTATTGTTTTCTTTTGCGTTTAATTTTAGTTGCCACTTTTTTCGTTGTTTGGCACAACGACTCGCTTATCTTACTTCTATACCCCCGTCGAAACCATTTACGCCCCCGGTATACAGAGTTTAAGAATAACCTCTGTTGTCATTCTAGAGAATTATTCTTAAACTAAGCTTAACTTTTATTATAATTAAATTTGTTTTGGTATGTTTAAAATTTCCATCCTTCTAAATAAACACGAAATCAATTTCTGCCTTTGCAATGCTTACGTTGGCCACCCTTATTTTTACACGGTCGCCTATCCTGAATGTTTTTCCGCCGCCCTGACCGTAAAGTTCCTTTTTCTCGTTGTCGAAGATGTAGTAATCGTCAACCATGTTGGATATGTGCACAAGGCCTTCTACCGTGTTTTCAAGTTCCACAAACACACCGAAGCTTGTGACTCCGGATATTACGCCTTCATACTCTTCTCCTATTTTGTCGGACATGTATTCGGCTATTTTTATCTTGTCGGTGTCTCTTTCTATTTCATCGGCGATTCTTTCCATCTTGGAAGACTGTTCAGCCACCGCTGCAGTTCTTTCTGTCAGTTTTCGCAGATCTTCCTCTGAAAACTTGCCCTTCAGCTGACCTTTTATTATTCGGTGTATCTGCAGGTCTGGATATCTTCTTATGGGTGATGTGAAGTGGCAGTAGTACTGAGCCGCAAGTCCGAAGTGCGGAGAACTGTCCGGCGAATATATGGCCTTTTTCAAGGATCTCAGCATCATGTTGTTGACTATGGCCTCTTCTTTTGTATCCTTTATCTTCAGCAAAAGCTGCTGCAGTTCCCTTGGATGAACGTCGTTGCTTCCTTTTAGAGTATAGCCGAGATTATGAATGAACTTTGAAAACTCATACATCTTTTCTGAATCAGGGTCTTCATGGATCCTGTACACGAATGGCATGTTCAGCCAGTAATAGTGTTCAGCCACCGTTTCGTTGCATGCCAGCATGAACTCCTCAATCATCTTGTTTGAAACTCGCCTTTCATACTTTGTGACGTCTATGGCCTTGCCCTTGTCATCTGTTATGATTTTAGTTTCAGGGAACTCGAAATCTATGGCTCCCCTTGATTCTCTCTTCCTTCTTAAAACAAGGCTCAGCTCTTCCATTACCTTGAGCATGGGTACAATTTCCTTGTATTTTTCCAAAAGCTCTTCATCATTGTTTTCAAGCATTTCGGAAACATCTGTGTATGTCATGCGGTAGTTGTTGCGGATGATGCTTTCAAATATCTCATAGTCTGTAACCTTGCCATCACCGTTTATGGTCATCTCTACAGACAGCGTCAGCTTATCCTCACCGGGGTTAAGGCTGCATACTCCGTTTGACAGCTCCCTGGGAAGCATGGGTATCACCCTGTCGCTTATGTAGATGCTTGTTGCTCTTTTCAGCGCTTCCTTGTCAAGATTTCTGTCTTCCTTCACGTAGTGTGTTACATCTGCTATGTGAACCCCAAGCCTGTATTCGCTGTCACTGATCTTTTCAGCATACACGGCATCATCCAGGTCCTTTGCGTCAGCTCCGTCAATTGTTATGATAGGAAGGTACCTCAAGTCTCTTCTTCTGGTTAGTTCCTGCTCATGTATTCCTTCAGAGGATACCTTCACTGCTTCCTTTATTACGTCATCCGGGAAAAACTGCCTTACCTTCTTGGCACGCAGAACAGCCTCGATGTGTGTCTTTGTGTCCTCTATGTCTCCTATGATTTCTACAATTCTTCCTTCAGGGTTTTTTCTCTTCTCCGGCCATTCGGTTATTTTAACCGAAACTTTGCTGTTTGGTCTGGCATTGTTGAATTCTTCTTTTGGGACGAATATGTCAAATGCAATTCTTTTGTCGTCAGGCACAACAAAGCCGAAATGCTTGCTGCTTTGAAATGTTCCTATAACAAAAGTGTTGGCCCTTTCGATAATTCTTATTACCTTTCCTTCCGGGCTTTTCACATCCTCCGAAATTTTCATAGGGCGCACAATAACCTTGTCGCCATGCATTGCTCCATTCATATCGACGGGAGAAATGAATATGTCCTTTATGTCCTTGTCGTCAGGTCTTAAAAATGCATACCCCTTCTGGTGCCCTTCAAGCGTTCCTATAACCAGGTTCATCTTTTCGGGTATTCCATATCTTTCGGTTCTTGTGAATATGATTTTGCCTTCGTTCTCCAATTCGTTAAGTGTCTTCAGCAATTCCTTCTTCATGCCGGATTCAATTTCAAAAGCCTGCATGAGCTCATTGAGAGTCAGAGGCTTATAAGCTTCCTCTTTCATGAATGCCAGTATTTTATCTTTAAAGTTCATGATTCATCTCCTCTTCCTTAGCAATGGAAACATTATTTCTTTGCGCCGCTTCCCATCTTGTTCAGCAAATCAATGTCGTAGGATACAATGTTGTTCTTCCGTTGTTCCTGCTGCATTTCAGCAAACTCGATAATCTTTGAGATGAGCTTTGTGAAGTTTACACCTGCACCTTCCCAAAGATAGAATGCGATGGAACCGGGTATAGTATTTATTTCATTTACAAAGATATTATTGCCGTCATAAAGGAAATCTATTCTTGCATTTCCGCAGCAATCCACAGCTTTGAATGAAGATTTTGCGTAATTTTTAACTTTTTCAGTTATGTCATCGGGTATGTCTGCCGGAATCCTTCGTTTTGATTCTGCTGCATCCTTTTTCTTATTGACATACTTGTCTTCATAGGTCAGGAAATCCGTCCAGCCCACAGGTTCCTCGCAGAGTGACGCTGTAAGTTCATTTTCATAACCCATTACAGCACAGTTTATTTCCCTTACATTTTCAATGCATTTTTCTACTATGATTTTTCTGTCGTAAGCCATGGCAACCTCTATGGACGTCAACAGTTCCTGTTTGTTGTTTGCCTTGCTTATGCCGACGCTTGAACCCAGGTTTGCCGGCTTGACAATGAGCGGATATCCTATTTTTTCAATTTCCTCGATAATATTTTCTTTTTCTTTTCCGTAGCTGCTCCTGAAAAACCATGTGTAATCAACCACAGGAAGCTTGTTGCTCTCAAAAACCTGCTTCATGATTACTTTGTCCATGCCCACAGCCGAACTTAGAACAGAACCGAAGGCACATGCAACTCCGTTCATCTGGAATATTCCATGCAAAGCTCCATCCTCCACATTTGTTCCGTGCACTGCAGGAAAAACAACTTCCACTTCTTTTGTGTCGTACTTCTTGCCGAACAGTCCCTGCTTAAGCTCGGGATGCGGATAAAGTACCAGCCTGCCGTCTTTAAATCCCGGCAGGACCTCGTAAGCACCCTCAAAGTTCTTGGTTTTGTAGTTTTTTATGTCATGGAGGCTGCTGCCGATATACCATTTTCCATCCTTTTGGATGTAAATTATCATAGGTTCATAAATGCTTTTATCGATATTATCCATAACCTGAAGTCCCGTTATTATTGAAACTTCATGTTCAACAGATTTTCCTCCGATTATAATGCCAATAGATTTTTTCATAATAACCTCCATTTATTTTTCGTCGTATGTGTCAGGCAGATCATTTTCAAACAACACAACATCGCCCGCCCTTGTGAGCGTGCCCAGAAGTTTGCTTGCCTGGTCCAATGAGTCAACCACATACAAATTGTCTTCACTGAACCCCTTTTTCATTATTCCGTTGTATATTGGAAGAGTTCTTTTTCTGCCTATTAAAATTGCCACATTGCAAACATTCGCAATGAGCTCTCCAAATTTTTCATTTTCCGCTTCTTCTATTTCACCGAGTTCCACCATACCGGGTGTAACTATAATCTTTCTATTGTCGGTGAAGGAGTCCAGAACCTCCAGAGCAGCCTTAACACCATCCGGGTTTGAGTTGAACGCGTCATCGATTACAATAACGCCGGTACCCGGATCAATGAGCTGCAGCCTGTGTTCAACACTTTCGATTTTTGCTATGCCTTGTTTAATTTCGACGAGAGAAAGCCCCAATACCTTTGCAGCAGCTGCTGCTGCCAGAATATTATGTATGTTGTGCTCACCCAAAAGCTTCGTCTCGCAGTCTATGGTACCCAAGCCATCGATGCTCAGTGAGAAAACAGAACCCTTGCTGGATACTCTTATGTTTGTTGCAAATACGTTAGTGTCCTCGATGTTTTCTATGCCGTACAGTATCTTTTCCTTGAACGTTTTGTCAGCAAGTTTTCTTACATGTTCATTGTCATAGTTGAAGATTGCCACTCCGTCATCAGGCAGATTTTCAATAAGCTCGTACTTCGTGCGCATTATGTTGTCTATGGACCTGAATGACTCCAGATGGCATGGACCTATGGAAGTGATGATCCCTATCTGAGGATTTGTAAGTTTTGCCACCTCATCTATGTCTCCCACTTTTGTGGCGCCCAGCTCTGCTATGAAAACATCATAATCATCTGTTAAATCGTTGTTAATAACCTTGCTGATGCCCATTGGAGTGTTGTAGCTTTCGGGAGTGTTCAGTACCTTGAATTTTTCACCGATTATGGTAGCAGCAAAAAACTTTGTGCTGGTCTTTCCGTAGCTTCCCGTTATACCCAGTGACTTCAGTCTTTTCATGTTTTTTATCTTTTGTGATGCCTGTATGTAATATTTTTTGTTTATGTTTTTTTCAATCGGGTTGGCAATGTACAAAGCTCCTGCCGAGTAAAATGCGCACAGAAGATATACAACCGACATCAAGCCTGCCCAAAGAGGAAAAAACCTGGTCAAATCATGGAAAAACAGCTTAACCAAAAACAACACAATCAGAAAATCTGCCAATACCAGCAGCATGGATGTGACATACAGCCTCTTTGCTCTTGACGTAAACACCAGCGGTTTTTTAGACTCATACTTTGTCTTCGTTCCCAGAAGCAAGAAAAACGAAGTAAATATGGAACTTGCCATAGCGTAGGGATACAGGTTCGCTGTGCTGTTTCTCATGACAGCAACGACGAAAAACAAAGCATTTACAGTCATGATCACTGTGTAGATTCTATCCTGCCTGGAGTAAACCCTGTCTTTTCTGCTTTCCATCCACTCCATGTACTTTTTGACATCGTATCCTTCAATTTGAACCATATGTAGACAATACTTCAGTTTGTATGCGCACAGCAAAAACCAGCATGCGGCAAATAAAATTATTAAAGACTGCATCTTCTCTCTCCTACCTTATGAAATCTTCTTTCAAAAAAGAATTTATGACTGCCTTGAACTGGTCATAGGAATCAATGTACGAATAGTGGCCAGCCCCCTTTAAAACAACAAGACCGCTGTCCTTAATCTTCTCCTCCATCATGTTCCCCATGTACAAAGGGGTATCCTGGTCTTCCTCTCCCCAGATAAGAAGAGTCGGAACATTTATGTCCGGAAGAAGTCCGACCAGATTGTCGTTTACCACCTTGACCATGGTCTGCCTCATTATTCCCTGTGATTCCTTGTAGTCTACAGACCCGTACTTTCTGTAAAACTTCTCAAGTTTCTTTTCCCTTGAGTCTTCTGAGGAAAAGGCAGTATAAAGCTTCCTCAGAATCTTAAATGAATAAACCTTCACATAGTATTTTAAGGTTCTCTTTGGAATTATGCCGGCACTGTCTATAAGAACAAGCTTCTTAACCACGCTGTGCATTGACGATAAAATGATAGAAATCCTTCCTCCATGTGAATGACCAAACAATATTATACTCTTCATGCCCAATTTATCAATGACTTTTTTTATACAATCAGCATAATCATATGAATTCCACGGCTTATCCGGCATGCTGCTTTCACCGAAGCCCGGAAGGTCCACTGCAACAACCCTGCACTTATCCTTTAAAACATTGAATATTGGCATCATAGTCTTCGTGCTTCCTCCCCAACCGTGAAGCAGCAAGACATCAGCACCGGTTCCTTCATCTATGTAGTTAATTTTAATTCCGTCAACTTCAATTTGCATAAGATTTCCCTTCATTTAATATTTAATTGCTATTATCATTATATGTAACATATCAAAAATGATTGCATCATAAGTAGAGCTAATGGCTTGCCTCACAACGATACAATTAAAAACATCAGACAAAGGCCCAAGCCTTTGTTTCATAAATTGTTTTTAATTATACCATCTGTTTCACAGTACTGCAACAAAAAAGACTTCCCGCAAGGAGAAGTCCTTCAAATGAATTCTATTAGAATAATTTCAGCAATACTCCGCCGTACTGAGCCAGCATCGGTCCGAATACCAGTGAAACAACTGTCATAAGTTTTATAAGTATGTTGATTGATGGTCCTGAAGTATCTTTGAACGGGTCTCCAACTGTGTCTCCAACAACTGCTGCCTTGTGAGCTGCGCTGCCTTTTCCGCCGTGAGTTCCTGACTCAATATACTTCTTCGCATTGTCCCATGCTCCGCCGGCATTTGACATCATGATTGCCATGAGAACACCTGATACCAATGCTCCTGCCTGCAATCCGCCTAAAGCTTCAGTTCCTAAAAGGAATCCTACCAAAAGTGGAACCAAAACCGCTAAAAGACCTGGAACTATCATTTCTCTTAAAGCTGCTGCAGTGGATATGTCAACACATCTTCTGTAGTCAGGTTTATCTTTTCCTTCCATTATTCCAGGCATTTCTCTGAACTGTCTTCTAACTTCTTCAATCATTGAGAATGCAGCTTTACCAACTGCGCTCATTGTTATTGCAGAGAACAGGAACGGAAGCATACCGCCTATGAACAAACCGGCAATTACTGTTGGTTCAGTCAAGCTTATGGAAGTTATTCCAACAGCCTGAGTGTATGACGCAAACAAGGCCAAAGCTGTTAAAGCTGCTGAACCGATTGCAAATCCTTTACCAATAGCAGCTGTAGTGTTTCCTACTGAGTCAAGCTTGTCAGTGATTTCTCTTACTCCGTGTGGTAATTCGCACATTTCAGCAATACCACCGGCATTGTCTGCAATCGGACCATAAGCATCAACTGCAACTGTCATACCTGTAGTTGAAAGCATACCTACTGCTGCAAGAGCAATACCGTACAGACCTTTTACTGCGTCCAGTCCATTTGGAGTGTAACCTGCGATATAGTATGCACCGATTATACCTACTGCCAAAACAACTATAGGATAGCCTGTTGATCTCATACCTACTGACAGACCGCTGATAATTGTAGTAGCTGCTCCTGTTTCAGACTGGTCAGCTATTTCCTGTACGTATTTGTAATCACCTGAAGTGTAAATTTCAGTAATCTTAGCAATTATAAGACCTACAGCCAAACCAAACACGATGGAACCAAACGGCTGCAAGCTTCCAAGAATAGACTGGCTCAGGAAGAATGCTGCTACAACAACAACCAGTGAGCTCATATATGTACCCATGTTCAATGCTTTTTGTGGGTTAGAACCTTCTTTACCTCTTACAAACAATGTTCCTATTATAGAAGCCAGTATACCAACTGCAGAAATCAACAGCGGGAACATAACTCCGATGCCGCCTTCATAAGCTATAACGCCCAGTGTGATTGATGAAACAATTGCTCCAACATATGATTCAAACAAGTCAGCTCCCATACCTGCAACGTCACCAACATTGTCACCAACGTTATCAGCTATAACTGCAGGGTTTCTTGGGTCGTCTTCAGGTATACCTGCTTCAACCTTACCAACAAGGTCAGCACCAACGTCTGCAGCTTTAGTGTAGATACCGCCGCCCACACGTGCAAACAATGCTACTGAAGAAGCACCTAAGCTGAAGCCTGTAATTATGCTTGCACTTCCGAACATCAGCCAGAATGCGCCTGTTCCTAAAAGACCGAGTCCTACGACAACCATTCCCATTACTGAACCGCCTGAGAAAGCAACATCCAGTGCTTTGTTCATTCCTGAAGTTCTTGCTGCGTTGGCAGTTCTTACATTTGCTTTAGTAGCAACTGTCATTCCGAAATATCCTGCCAATATAGAAAATCCTGATCCAACCGCATAAGCTAACGCAGTTGTCCAACCGATTCCTAATCCAAGAATAACGAACAAAATAATAGCAAAAAGTCCAACTGATTTGTATTCTCTTGCAAGGAATGCCATTGCACCTTCATGAATGAATGAGGAAATCTCTTTCATTCTGTCTGTACCCGGATCAACCTTATTGATGCCTGATGCCTTATAAAAAGCAAAAAGCAAAGCCAAAACCCCGACTATTGGGGCTATTACTAAAGTACCCATTTGTTTCTTTCCTCCGTTGTTTAAATATTAATTTATAAGCTGATATTCCAAATTAGCAATAGAGCTTTTGCAATAGCGCTTACATTTAGGTGCAGAAACGATATTACATCGTTTTCTTCTGCAATAAAAGTGCACGACAAAAGAGCCGGTCACTCATAAACTGTGTTCAAATTCTATTAATATAGAATCCCAGCAATATTATTGCCAAAAAATTACATATTATTACTGAATTGCAACTAATATCAAGGAAGCAATCACGAATATTATTGCTGAAGCTGCTGTTGCTTTTTCAAGTTTGCTTTCATAGCTTCTTCCCTTGTTTTTTCCCCAGATAGACTCAGCTCCTCCGGCTATTTCACCAGACAATCCTGCTGATTTTCCTGACTGAAGCAATATACTTGCAATTAGAATCAAGCTTGCAATAATCAAAAATATTCTTACTACGATTTCCACTGTACACACCTCCCGTTACTACATCTTCGCATAACAGTTGAATTATAACATTAAAAGCATATAAAATCAACTTTTTTTATAAGATTTAAAAATAAATGGTGAGAATTTAAGCAAAGCATTCGGGTTTAGCCCGAATGCCTATTTAATTTTACTTCTTAATATTGTAGAATACTTCAGTTTTTCCGTACTGAGCAGCTTCTCCCAGTATGTCTTCAAGCCTCAGCAGCTGATTGTATTTTGCCACACGGTCTATTCTTGAAGGAGCGCCGGTTTTGATCTGTCCTGCGTTTACAGCTATTACCAGGTCCGCTATTGTGGCATCGTCCGTTTCGCCCGAGCGGTGGGAAACAACTGCAGTGTAGCCGGCTCTTTTTGCCATTTCAATGGCATCCAAAGTCTCTGTTATTGTTCCGATCTGGTTTAATTTAATCAGGATGGAGTTTGCAACCTTAAGGTCTATGCCTTTTTTGAGTCTTTCTGTGTTTGTAACGAACAAGTCGTCTCCAACCAGCTGTACTTTGTCTCCCAGCTTTTCAGTAAGCATCTTCCATCCTTCCCAGTCCTCTTCGTTCATTCCGTCTTCAATGGAGATTATGGGGTATTTTTCTACCAGATTTGCATAGAAATCAACCATTTCCTGCTGAGTGAACGTTCTGCCTTCGCCTTCCCATGTGTATATTTTTGTTTCAGGATTGAAAAGGTCTGTGGCAGCAACGTCAAGCGCAAGCATTACATCCCTGCCGGCAACGTATCCCGCTTTTTCTATAGCTTCAACTATGGTTGCCAGAGCTTCCTCGTTTGATTTCAGGTTAGGGGCAAATCCGCCTTCATCGCCTACCGATGTGTTCAGTCCTTTTCCCTTTAATACACTTTTTAGGCTATGGAATATTTCGGCTCCCATTCTCAGAGCTTCCTTGAAGCAGCATGCACCAACGGGCATTATCATGAATTCCTGAATGTCCACGTTGTTGTCTGCGTGCTGTCCTCCGTTTAATATGTTCATCATAGGAACAGGAAGTGTCTTTGCGTTGACTCCTCCCAGGTACTGGTACAGTGAAAGTCCAAGTGTGTCTGCAGCAGCCTTTGCACAAGCCATTGAAACACCAAGTATTGCATTGGCTCCAAGTTTTCCCTTATTGGAAGTGCCGTCAAGGGAAATCAGAAGTTTGTCTATTGAAACCTGCTCAAGTGAGTCCCTTCCTACAAGCTCAGGAGCTATAATATTGTTTACATTGTCAACTGCTGTTGTTACTCCTTTTCCAAGATATCTGGATTTGTCGCCGTCTCTAAGTTCTACGGCTTCAAATGCTCCGGTTGAAGCTCCTGAAGGAACACCTGCCCTGCCGTATCCTCCGCTTTCAGTCCAAACTTCCACTTCTATTGTTGGATTTCCTCTTGAATCCAGAATCTCTCTTGCATATACATCTGAAATAATAGTCATTAAATAACCTCCCTTTAATTGTGTACTATCAGGCTTTGGCCTGTCATCTCTTTTGGTTTTTCAAGTCCCATAAGCTCGAGCATGGTAGGCGCGATGTCTGCCAATATTCCTTCCTTAAGCTTCATCTTTCTGCTGCCGCTTACAACTATGAACGGTACCTTGTTCGTTGAGTGAGCAGTCAGCTTTGCCATGGTTACCTCATCCAGCATCTCTTCACAGTTGCCGTGGTCGGCTGTAATCAGTGCAGTCCCGTCAGTTCTGATCAGGAAGTTTACGATTTCGCCGAGACACTTGTCAACTGCCTCAACTGCCTTTATGGCTGCCTCGATGTCGCCGGTGTGGCCAACCATGTCAGGATTGGCAAAGTTGATAACCATCACCTGGTACATGTCCTTTTCAAGTTCCTCCATGATCATGTCCTTCAGTTCAAAGGCATTCATTTCGGGCTTCAGGTCATAAGTTGCCACATCCGGAGACGGTATAAGCTTCCTTACTTCATGCTTGAAAGGCTCTTCGATCTCTCCGTTGAAAAAATATGTCACATGAGCATATTTTTCAGTCTCTGCAGCCCTTAGCTGCTTAAGTCCAAGAGTGCTTAAATACTCTCCCAGGGTATTCTTTACAAAATGCGGTTTATAAGCTACATCAACATTTTCAATTGTCTTGTCATACTGGGTCATGCAAACAAACTTTACGTTGACCCTTTTTCTTGGAAAATTGCTGAACTCTTCATCAACAAAGGCCCTTGTAAGCTGTCTTGCTCTGTCGGGTCTGAAGTTGTAGAATATGACGGCGTCGTTGTCCTTTACCGTTCCCAGACCTCCTCCTTGTTTTTCTACAAGAAGAGGCTTTATGAACTCATCAGTCACACCGCTCATATATGAATTCCTGACAGCCTCCAGAGGATCTGAAAATGTTTCGCCTGCTCCGTTCACAAGAGTGTTATATGCAAGCTCAACCCTGTCCCATTGCTTGTTTCTGTCCATGGCATAGTATCTGCCCATGATGGAGGCTATGTGTCCGGTTCCAATACTCTTAATTCTTTTTTGAAGTTCTTTTATGTAATTAGGACTGCTTGTGGGGCTTACGTCCCGTCCGTCGGTTATGCAATGGACCTGTACGTCCTCAACGCCATTTTTCTTTGCAAGCTCAAGCAGGCTGTAAAGGTGAGTATTGTGGCTGTGCACTCCTCCGTCGGATAAAAGCCCGATCAGATGCAGAGTTGAATTGTTTTTCTTAACAAAATCAATGGCACCCTTCAATGCTTCGTTATTTTCGAATTCTCCGTCTTCAATAGATTTTGTTATCCTCGTGAAATCCTGATACACAATTCTTCCTGCCCCTATATTCAGGTGACCGACTTCTGAATTTCCCATCTGCCCTTTCGGAAGACCTACGTCATATCCGCTGGCTGACAGGACAGTATTTGGGTACTTCCTCATCAAGACATCAAAATTGGGTGTCTTTGCCCTCTTTATAGCATTTCCCTCATAGTCTTCACCCAATCCCCAGCCGTCAAGGATAATCAATGCTGTAACTTTGTTCATACTGGACCTTCCTTACTTTGCATAATTGATAATGTTTAAAAATTCTAAAGATTGAAGGCTGGCTCCGCCAACCAGTGCGCCGTCTATGTCCGACTGCGTGAGTATTTCATTTGCATTGTCCTTCTTGACGCTGCCGCCGTATTGAATCAATACATTTTCAGATACTTCGAGGCTGTAGATTTTGGCTATTGACTTCCTTATGAATGCAGCCATCTCATTGGCCTGAACACTCGTTGCGGTCTTGCCTGTTCCTATTGCCCACACAGGCTCGTAGGCAACAGTTATTTTTACTGCATCATCAGCTCCTATTCCTTCAAAAGCCTTCGTAACCTGATTCCTTACGGTTTCCTTTTCAACATTGCCTTCTCTTTGTTCCAAGGTTTCCCCTACGCAGAGTATTGGCTTAAGGCCGTGTTTTAATGCAGCTTTAAGTTTTTTGTTGACAGTTTCATCGTCCTCAAAGAAAAGCTGTCTTCTTTCAGAGTGACCGATAATTACGTACTCTATGCCCATGTTTTTCAGCATAACCGGAGATACCTCACCGGTGTAGGCTCCCTTGTCCTCGTAATGCATGTTTTGAGCGCCTATTTTTATATTTGAACCGCAAAGTTCCTGTTTAACAGAATACAGTGAAGTGAACGCGGGACATATTAAAACTTCCACATCAGCGTCGAATTCACCTGACAATGACTTTATAGATTTTGCAAGCGCTGTGCTTTCAACCACATCGTTGTTCATTTTCCAGTTGCCTGCAACCAATTTTTTCCTCATATCTGACTCCTTTATTTGTTGTCTACAGCATCTATTCCCGGCAAAACCTTACCCTCCAGAAATTCCAGGGAAGCGCCTCCTCCGGTGGATATATGAGTTATCATCTCGCCAAGCCCTACTTTTTCAACAGCTGCTGCGCTGTCTCCTCCGCCGATAATCGAAATGGCATCCTTGTTCATGGCTACGGCTTTTGCTATGGAATTTGTTCCTTTTGCAAAATTGTCCATTTCGAAAACTCCCAACGGTCCGTTCCAGATAATGGTCCTTGACTGACTTATGGTGTTCTCGAACATTTTGATTGTCTTATCTCCTATGTCAAGCCCCATGTAACCTTCAGGAATTTTATCCGCATCTGTTTCAAAAAACTCTGTGTCATTTTTAAATTCCCTTGCCACAACTGTATCTACAGGAAGAAGCAAGTTAACATCTATTTCCTTAGCCTTAGCAATGAGTTCTTTTGCCAGCTCAACCTTGTCTTCCTCAAGAAGAGACGTGCCTATGCCGTATCCCAAAGCCTTAAGGAATGTAAATGTCATCCCTCCGCCTATGAGTATGTTGTCTGCAATGGTCAGAAGATTCTCAATTACTGCAATCTTGTCTGAAACCTTAGCTCCTCCAAGAATAGCTGTAAGCGGTCTTTTGGGGTTTTCAAGGGCATTGCCCATTATTTCTATTTCCTTTTCCACTAAAAATCCAACTGCCGAAGGAAGGTAATCACACAGTCCCACATTTGAAGAATGTGCCCTGTGGGCTGTTCCAAATGCGTCATTTACAAACATGTCTCCCAGGGAAGCCATGTCATTTGCAAAATCTCCTGCATTTTTTTCCTCTTCCTTCCTGAACCTTGTGTTTTGAAGGAGCATCACATCTCCCGGCTGCAAAACTAAAGCATCTGATTTTACCTTTTCATCCACAACCGCATCAGCATCCTCAAACATGACGCTTTTGCCCAGCAGCTCTTCAAGCCTTTTTGCAACAGGCAGCAATGAAAATTCCTTTGAAGGCTGTCCTTTCGGCCTTCCCAGGTGAGACAAAAGAATTACGGAAGCTCCGTTATCCAACAGATAGTTTATGGTTGGAAGAGAACTTGTTATCCTTATATCGTCTGTGATGTTTCCTTCCTTGTCCAGCGGAACATTGAAATCGCATCTTACTATGACTTTCTTACCTTTAACATCTATATCTTTTAAAGTTTTCTTATTCATACATCCTCCAATAACAAACGGCAAGAAAAGCAATAGAACGAAGTGAGATTTCATATGAAAGGTTTTCGTTCCTATTGCTTCTTTTTTGCCGAAGTATGTTTATTTCATTGAACCCCAGTATTTTACAACTCTTACAAGCTGTGATGTGAATGACATTTCATTGTCGTACCATGCAATGAGCTTTACAAGCTGCTTTCCGTCTGATTCAAGGATCTGAGTTGACAGTGCGTCGAAGATGCATGCATAGCTGCTGCCTATTACATCACTTGATACTATTGGATCTTCAGTGTAAGCAAGTGTCTCGTTGGCTGCTTTCTTTACAGCTGAGTTTATTTCTTCAACAGTTGTGTTTCTTCCAAGCTCTACGGTCAGGTCTACTACTGAGCCGGTCAGTGTGGGAACACGAAGTGCTATGCCGTCTAACCTTCCTTTTAGTTCAGGAAGAACAACTCCAACTGTCTTCGCTGCTCCTGTTGAAGCAGGCACTATGTTTGCTGCGGCTGCACGGCCTCTTCTTGCCTTTATTCCGCTCTTGTGTGAATTGTCATGAATGTTCTGGTCGTTTGTATAGGCGTGAACAGTAGTCATAAGTCCCTTAACTATTCCAAACTCATCGTTCAGAACCTTTGCCAAAGGAGCCAGACAGTTTGTTGTGCATGAAGCCGCAGATACAACTGTTTCTGTTCCATCGAGAATGTTGTGGTTTACATTGTAAACAACAGTCTTAACATCTCCCTTTGCCGGTGCTGAAAGAATAACCTTCTTTGCTCCGGCCTTAATATGAGCCTCTGCTTTTTCCCTGTCGTTGAACTTACCTGTGCAGTCGATAACCAAATCGATGTCGAGTTCTTTCCAATTGCAATTTTCAGGTTCTTTGACCCTTGAAGTTATGATATCCTTGCCGTTTACAACCAGTACATCACCTTTGTGGAAAATTTTATCAGTCATGAAGTTTCCGTGAGCCGAGTCATATTTAAGCAAGTATGCCAGTGTTTCAGCATCTGAATTGGTGTTTATGGCCACAACCTGAAACTCATCATCCTGTGCCATCAATCTCAATGCCAATCTTCCTATCCTTCCAAAACCGTTAATTGCTACTCTAACCATGTTATCCTCCTATGATTATATAATTATAATTATTATTAGTGTGATTTATAATTCTAATATCCTTCTGGCGGCTGCTTCATCCGTCACCAGGATAAAATTATTATTGAATTTTGATATTGCATAAATGGCCTCTGCCTTTGACTTTCCTGCGGCAACGCCGATGGAATTCTTGATTTCCTTGAAGTTTTCAAGCGATATTCCCACAGAATTTGTCTGCATCTTCACGTTACCTTCATTGTCGAAAAAATATCCGAAAGCTTCTGCCGTCAGATGGTCATCTTCAATCTTCTCCATGACGTTTTCTCCTGCTTTTCTTCTGGCAGCCATTTCTCTGGCATTACCCAGTCCGAATACAAGCAGGTTTATATTTCGTATGTCTGACAAGACATCCTGTATGAGCTTGTTGTTCTTCAGTACATTCAATTCATTTTCATCCAGATTGTCGGGGATGTGAAGCAATTTATACGGCGCATCTAGCTTTTCTGCCAGGTTTGCAGCTATGGTATTCGCCTGGATTTCAAGCTCCTCGCTTAAACCTCCTCTGGCAGGCAGAACCAACAGGTTTTTTATTCCCTTTTTCCTTTTCATCTGCCTCACTACACAGGCCATGGTCGTTCCACCGGTAATTCCTAATATCGTATCGTTTTTTATAAGATCCAGAATAATTTCAGCAGCCTTCTTGCCCAGATCGTTGAATACGAAACTGTCCTTCTCGGAGTTGCCTGCAACGACTGCAACCTTCTTTAGCTTTAGCTTTTCCATGAGCTTTAATTCCAGATCGGACAAATTTTTTATGTAGTAAAAACTGTTGTGAATTTCCGACAGCACATTCTCCCCTTCCTTTGTGAGTTCCACTCCGGCGGTCTTGATATCAATCAGGTTCATTTCCTTCAGCTTATCAATTTCGGTACGCATTGTTCTTTCGGTTATTCCAAGTTTTGCGGATAGAGATCTTCTTCCGATGGGCTGCTGTGAGCTTATTACTTTCAATATTTCATATCTCTTCATGAACAGCTCGACAGTTTCGGGAACTATTTTGTTTTGAATTTCAAGCAGTTTGTTTTTTTCCATACATCCCTCCGGGATAGTTTGTGTCCCTGTTGTTCGTTTTACGTCCCTAGGTTTATTCTACCATATTTGAACCATATTGCAATAGTATTTTTGAATTTTGGAATTTAATTTTAGATTGGTCATCAGATATGAATTGAGATATGTGTCATACTATTTATTAATAGTGTCGCATTTATATTTTTGATTATATCACAGCATCAAGGTGCTGTACAGTAAAAACCGCAAAAATAAATCAGTAATTTTTGATAAAATTCCTTATTTAATTACACACAAAAAAAGAATATTCAACTTCATTTATTGAATATTCTGTCCTATTGTTAAACTCTTAATTCTTAACTCTTAATTCTTAATTGCTTTTATTAGTATCTTCTTCGCATGGAAGAGGACGGTATCCTCATTTCATCTCTGTACTTGGCCACGGTTCTTCTTGATATGCTGATTCCATCAGAACATAGCATTTCTGCAATCTTTTGATCGCTTAAAGGTTTTTGTGCGTTTTCATCGTTTATAAGCTTCTGAATCTGAGTCTTGACGCTAGTGGAGGATATTCCCTCACCGTCGCTTTCGCTTAAGCTGCTGGCGAAAAAATACTTAAGCTCAAACAAACCTATCGGCGTCTGAACATACTTTCCGTTTGTGGCTCTGCTTACTGTTGATTCATGAACGCCTATGTCGTCGGCAACATCTTTGAGAACCAGAGGCTTCAAGGCAGTCTTTCCTTCATCGAAAAACCTTCTTTGAAATTTAAGGATTGATTCAACAACCTTGTACAATGTCATTCTTCTTTGTTCTATGCTCTTTATGAGCCACATGGACGAATTGAGCTTGTCCGTCAGGAACTTGTTTGCTTCCTTGTCATCCAGGTTGGTGATCATATTCTTGTAATAGCTGCTTATAGTCAAAAGCGGCAGGTTGTTGTCATTAACAATGATGATGTATTCACCGTTTATCTTTTCAATTGTAACGTCCGGTACAATGTATCTGATGGAATCGCTGTCAACAATGAACCCTCTCGAAGGCTTCGGCTCAAGCATCTTTATTATGTCGCAGATGCTTTGCACCCTGGTCACTGTAATGTGCAGGTCCTTGGCTATTTTTTGAATCTTGTTCGTGGCTATTTCTTCAAGATACTTTTCTGCTATGATGTACGCATTTTTGTCCTGTATGCCCTTTTCCTTAAGCTGTATCATGAGGCATTCGCTCAAATTCCTGGCGCCCACGCCTACAGGGTCAAATGTTTGAATGAGTCTTAACACCCTTTCAACTTCCACAACATCCTCGTTCAGCAATAGGCTGATATCCTGAACTGAACATCCCAGATAGCCCTTGTTGTCCAGAGATTCTATGATGAACTCACCGATTCTCTTTTCCTTGTTTGTCTTGACCGACACTCCAAGCTGCACCATCAGGTGGTCCTTCAGGGACATTTTCTTGGATGTGTAGCTTTCAAATGTTTGCTTATCATCGGAATCAGATGACTTTTCATAAGCCTTGTAGCTTAAATCATCATATTTTTCGGTAATTTCCTTCCAATCGATTTCATCCTTGCCGTTATCGTTTTTCGGTTCGAAATCCACCTGCTCCTCACCTGAGACAGATTCCTGACCCTTGTTGTCTACGGATTCAAGAAAAGGATTTACCTCAAGCTGTTTGTATATAAACTCCATCAGTTCTACGTTATTAAATTGCAATATTTGTATAGCTTGTCTTAATTCCGGCGTCATGATAAGCTTTTGAGTCTGAGACAGATTCAATTCAAAGCCCATTTTCATAATATCACTCCTCGCTACCATATATTATAACAAATTTTCTTATAATTTCAACATGATATTGTTTTCTATCATATAACAAAATTTAGATATTATATATAAAACCTGATAAAAATTGTCAACATTATGATTATAACAAAAAAAACTTAACTTTGCTAAAATTTTTTTCAAAAAGAAGTAAATAATTTTCTTGATTTTTATTTCAAACAGGTATATACTAACCCCTAATAATAAATGGATGATGCTGGCGGAAGGCAGTCGACCGCCTGCGGACATGACTCTGGAGAGACTCTTAGGAGCACCGAAGGGGAAAGCTTACGGGCGAAACTCTCAGGTAAAAGGACAGAGACAGTATTTTTGTCGTTCAGAGAGACTGAAAATTTCTGAATTGGCCAAAGCTAGCCTTTGCCGGTTCAGAAAACCAGTCTCTTTTATTTTATGACGCAACTGTGCTATGACCTAACCACATTGTTACGACCGAAGGGAAGCAGAATTCATGACAGGTCAATCGCAATAATTATTTTTTGGAAATGCATATCAAGACTGCAAATACATATTACAACTTGGAGGATGAGATGAAAGGAATCATAACAATCATAGGTAAGGACCGTGTAGGCATAATCTCACAGGTGTCAACGCTTCTGGCCAACAACAACGTAAACATTCTGGATATTAACCAGACAGTAATGAGAGAGTATTTCACCATGATAATGCTTGTTGATTTCGAGCAAATGACGTCAGACTTCGTATCGCTGCAAAAGGATCTTGACACGAAGGCAAAGGAAATAAACATGGACATCAGAATGCAGCGCGAAGACATTTTTGACAAGATGTACGAAATATAGGGGGACGCATGATTAAATCAAAAAATATATTGGAAACCATCAAAATGGTTGACGAACTCAAATTTGACATAAGAACCATCACCATGGGAATATCTCTTCTTGACTGTGCAGACACAGACGGAGAAAAATCCAGAATAAAGATATACGACAAAATAGCTAGGTTATCTGAAAATTTCGTTAAAACAGTTGAGCAGACGGAAAATGAATTCGGCATTCCAATAATAAACAAAAGAATATCCGTTACTCCGATTTCAATAATTGCAGGTTCAAGCGGCGATACGGATTACGTGAAGTATGCTGAAATTCTGGACAAGGCTGCAGACGTTGCAGGGGTAAACTTTCTGGGAGGATTCTCTGCCCTCGTTCACAAGGGCTTCACAAAAGGTGATGAAATACTGCTGCGCTCCATTCCCGAAGCTCTGGCACGAACAAACAAGGTTTGTTCATCCGTTAACGTGGCAACCACAAAAGCCGGAATTAACATGGATGCTGTAAGGATGATGGGCGAAATAATAAAAGAAACCGCATACCTTACGAGAGACAATGACAGCATCGGCTGCGCAAAGCTGGTTATATTCGCCAATGCGGTTGAGGACAACCCCTTCATGGCAGGAGCATTCCATGGAACAGGCGAATCGGAAACATGCTTGAGCGTAGGTGTAAGCGGCCCAGGAGTTGTCAAGTATGCTCTTGAACAGGTTAGAGGAAAAGACTTCACAACCGTATGCGAAACCATAAAGAAAACTGCCTTCAAGATTACAAGAGCAGGAGAAGTTGTGGCTCAGGAGGTTTCCAGGAGAATGAACATACCTTTCGGCATAATGGACTTGTCCCTGGCACCTACTCCAGAGGTGGGTGACAGCGTAGCAAGGATATTGGAAGAAATAGGTCTTGAAGCATGCGGCGCACACGGCACAACAGCCGCCCTGGCACTGTTGAATGATGCCGTTAAAAAAGGCGGAATCATGGCATCTTCAAATGTTGGCGGCTTAAGCGGAGCGTTCATACCCGTAAGTGAGGATGAAGGCATGATCGAAGCTGTAAACAGAGGTTCTCTCAACATTGAAAAGCTTGAAGCCATGACCTGCGTGTGCTCAGTTGGACTTGATATGATTGCAATTCCGGGAGACACAAAAGCCAGCACAATTTCTGCCATAATTGCAGATGAGTGCGCCATAGGAGTCATAAATCAAAAATCCACTGCAGTCAGACTCATCCCGGTTTACGGAAAGACACTGGGAGACACTGCCGAGTTTGGTGGACTCTTGGGAAGAGCACCCATAATGAAGGTAAGCAGCTTCTCAAGCGATGACTTCATTGCCAGAGGCGGAAGAATACCGGCACCGATACACAGCTTCAAAAACTGACAATAAAAAAGCGGCTATTGCCGCTTTCAGATTAATACCTTTGACGTTGTCATTCTGAGGGCGTAGCCTGAAGAATCTCATCATTTCAACATTAGGAGATCCTTCGCTAACGCTCAGGATGACAGCATCTGAATTTGTATACATTCTTAAGCGGCTGTGGCCGCTTTAATTTTTCTTTTTCGTTTTTATTACCTAGCAGCAGGTTTTTTCCTTTGCTATAAACTCGTTGTCCTGCAGTATTTTGATTGCAGCGTCAGTGTTTGCATCGTTTACTAGAATGATGGGTCCAGTGCAGCCCATGCCGCTTTCCGCATACACATTGTTTTTCCATAAAAGCTTCACCGCATCTTCAAGGTCCATTATTTCAATTCCCGAAATCTGAGAAGTTACAACTTCCTTCTTGGGAGCTTTGACTTCTTCTTCATCGGACGATTTCTTAACAGATTTGGCTGACTTTAATATTTCTGCAAGGCCTGCCTTGTTTGCCTTTTCAAACTCTTCCTTTGCCACCTGTTTCAGATTTCCTTTAACAAGGTCAGCAGCAAATTTCATGGCACCTTCCACCAGAGGCTCTCCGGATGCTCTTGAAATTATAAGGATGAGCTTGTCAAAGCCTTCTCCTATTCCCGGTCCGTATCCGTAGCCCAATGATTCGTAACTCCCTCCGGTTGTATAAGATGAGAATATTTTTATCATCAGGTTGCCGGTTAAAGAATCCATTACCATTACGTCGCAGGAACCCATCAAAAGGTCGTTGCCTCTCATTACGGCACCGCCGTCGGCTCTTTGAGATGATGCGAAATTTATGTCATAGCCCTGGCTTTTCAGCTTATTCAAGGCAATTTCAGCCTGTCTGGCTCCATCCACGTTAAGGATACCAACGGTCGGATTTGAAATTCCGCAGGCTTTTGCAGTGATAATACCGTAAATGGCGTTTTTGACCATTCCTTCAACCTTGTCCGTAGAGGATGTTCCGGTGGTGGTGGCAATGAACATTTCTCTGCCTTTTCCGGGTGTCACAATTCTTCCGACAGTCGAAACTCCGATGGGGAAAGGATAGTGCATGGTTACGCATGCATCAATTTCACCTTTGTCCAGAAGCTCCTCCATCTTTTTATGAGCCTGATCTTCGTTATCTACGAAGGCTGTGGTAACTCCCTGAACACTTTTTGAACCGATTACTGTTGATTCCAGTCCGGACTTTGCAGCCTTGGCTGCTGCAGCAAATATGGTGTCTTCACCGTGCTCGCTTCCCATGGCTGTAACTGCAACTCTGGGCTTTTGCCCGTATTCGCCGCTGATCAGCGTATCCGCAAGCTGGTTGAACACTTTTCCAATGATTTGATTCACTTGTTTTTCAGACATATGCCCTCCTATTCTGCCATCAGGTTTGAAGCAAAATTCTTTAGAGCCTGTGCTATAAGTTCTTTTACCTTTTCTTCCGATATTGAGGATTTTTCGTCTTGTTTTCCTTTATTGGCTTCAACTATGAAAGATACTCCATCAAACAGGTTAGTCATTCTTCCCAGGAACAAGCTTCCCTTTCCGACAATCATGGCACTTTTGATCTTTCCGTCCAGAATATCCTGTCTGCAGAATCCAACATATGGCACTCCAGATGGAATGTGACCCTGCGTCGGAGCCCATCCCAGCATTCCGTGCTTCTCCGTGAAATCCTGAAGGTCTTTCTTTTCAATGTCTCCTCTTTTAACAGCCAGGGCACCTATCATCTTGTAGTTTGCCAGTGGCACATCCCCAGCTCCAGCCGGTTTAGTGATATCAGGATTTTGCATTTCAACCGAGTACTTGTCAACGTCCGTGATCTTCAATCCTGCCTTGTCAAGGGATGACACAAGCGATGTTATTACAGCCTGCGGTGAGGAACCTGTTCCGACAGTGTGGCGTCCTATAAGGTCAAGGTTGATTTCTGGATTTATTCCGTCATTTTCGCTTACAAGCACTGCAAATCCGCCAAGAACGTCTTCAAGAACGGGCAGACCTTTCTTAATGTGATCCTTTCCATTCATTCCAAGCTTTGCTGTGCTGCCGCCTGCAGAAACCACAACGTTTTTGTATACTCCGGCCTTTACAAGAGCCGCAGCTTCAATGAGCGCATGTGTAGGTCCTGCACAGAAACCTCTTGTATCTGATCCTGTGGCATTAACAAATCCTGCTACCTCGGCGCATGCTTTCGCAAAGTTTCCTCCGCCTCTTTGGTTCATGTCGCCGCATGCTTCCTCGCAGCAGTCGATTACATAGTCAATTTCTTCTTTGTTAATATTGTTTTTTGCAACAAGATTTAATAAAGCCAAAACGTTAGAAGCCTTCGAAACAAGGTTTTCAACCATAACATGGGAGCTCAGGTTCACGTCTATGTCGTGGGCTCTTTTTACGCATCCTATGAGCTGTCCTTCATTGTACAAAGGCTCTGCATGCTCTTCATCAACATACTTTGAAATCAATGACAGCTCTTCACCTTCGCTTATTCTGCTCAGGAGCGAATCATCAAACAAGGGATGGCTTGCAAGCTTTTCCGTTGCTTGTTCCAGAAAATTGTTTTCAAGTTTTACAAGGTCGAAAACGTCACAAATCTGCATCAAAACCAGGAACTCGTCCTGAGGCATAATTTCACCGTACTTGCCGTACCTTCCGAATCCCACAGCTTCCTTGTCGTACCAAGGCTGTTCGTATTGCGCCAGCTCATCGGGAGTTATGTTTCCTATATATGTCTGGTTAGGCAGATATTTTACCACCTGGTCAAATGTTCTCAGATGGTCCTTTATTTGCTTTAAATACTCCGAATTGGGATTTACCGTTCTTTCGGTGGTTTGTGTGGTTCCGTTGTGAATGACCATATCCGGCGTAAATGCCAGTATATAGCTTGCTCCTCTTATTACACTGTTCATAATAACCTCCGCTATTTATTTGAACCTTAATTTAAAATACAAGGCATAAAGTTTAACTAGGTTTAAACCCTAGACTTTATACTTCAAATTTTCAAAATTTTAAAATTTGCTTCGCATTTCTGCGAAGCAAATTCTGATGACATATTAATTCTATATATAGAAATTAACAAATCGCTATCGATACTACAGATACTTGCAGTAGTCTTCCCTGATAGGAGTCATTTCGCTTATGATGTCATCCACATCCAAAACCATTTCCATCATGCTTATTTGTTCGTCATAAACTGATTCGTCAACTTCATTTTTTATTTCTGGTTCACATACATGATATACACTGAGTCCTAACTGAACTCCTGTCAATGGACCTGCAAATGTTGGGTCTCCGTTAGTTACGGTTTCTGCAGCAAGACCTGCTGCTTCACCTTCAGCTGCTCCAAGTACAACTACTATGTTTTCAGCACCATACTTTTCAGCAAATTCTTTAACCCTTTTTTGATTTTCCAAATCCATTGCGCCTGCGGAAGTTCAGACGAAGCATTCAGTAGATGAAAATACAACTTCAGCTCCGGCAGTCTTAACGCATTCTTCGATTGCCGGTCCCGGTATTCCATCCCTGTCGCCTATTATAATAACTTTCTTGCCATTCAATAAGCTCATTTCATATCCTCCTTTGTTATTTTTTTGTTTGACCTGTTATATGGGGACATTCCTTTTACTTCAAAGACTGTCTCTATACTAAAGGTGTGTCTCCATACTATATATATTTTTGAATCATTGCTTCTATATTTTCAGGAGTGGCATCTTCTTTAATAAGTTCTTCCACTTTTTCTCCATCCTTATACATTGCAATGACAGGCAAACCTAATACTTTTTGTCCAATGGCAACTCTTCTGGCCTTAGTTGTGTTCAATTTAGTAAATTTCAGCTTGTCGCCGTATTTTTCTGACAATTCCATTACATGCGGCATCAAAGCTTCGCATGGTGCGCAACCGTCTCCAAAGAAATCAACCAGTATGTATCCTTGTCCTTGAAGAACTTCTTCATCAAAATTTGTTTTATCCAGTACTAACATATTAATCCTCCAAACTTTCTATATATTTTTCGGCTTGAACGGCTGCAATGGCTCCATCAGCTGCTGCAGTCACTACCTGTCTAAGACTCTTTAATCTGATATCACCTGCGGCATAAACACCCGGAATATTAGTCTGCATGTTTTCATCGGTTACTATGTAGCCTTTGTCAATGTTCAGGATTCCTTCGTATAACTTTGTCTTTGGCTCATATCCTATGAATACGAAAATCCCAAAGGTTCCGTCATCTTCATCGGCTGTTAATTCCGTAAGCTCTCCTGTCTTGACATTTTCCAGTACCATGGAGTTTACAATACCGTCGCCTTTGATTTCCTTCACAACAGAATCCCATATGAAGTTAATCTTCGGATTATCATTAGCTTTTTGTATAATTGACTTAGCAGCTCTCAATTCATTTCTTCTGTGAATGATTGAAACCTTTCTGGCAAACTTAGTCAGATACATGGCTTCTTCTACGGCGGTATCGCCTCCGCCCACTACAAACACCTCAAAGTCTTCAAAGAAAGCTCCATCGCAGGTTGCACAGTAGGATACTCCCTTGCCTGTGAATGTTTTTTCTCCAGGGCAGCCTATCAATTTTGATGAAGCTCCTCCGGCTACTATTACAGTCTTTCCTGTATACTCGCCTTTCTTGCCCACAAGAACCTTTTCTTTGCCCTCGAGTTTCACTTCAACAATTTCATCATATACCTTTTCAGTACCGAAATGCTTTGCCTGATCAGCCATACGGTCAATCAATGTTGGGCCTGATTCTCCTTCTAAACATCCGGGATAGTTTTCAACTTCAGATGTGAGAACTATCTGTCCTCCGTCCTTTTCCTTTTCAATTATCAGCGTGCTTAATCTTGCTCTTCCGGCATATATTCCTGCCGACAACCCTGCAGGACCTGCTCCTATTATTATTACATCATATACTTTGCCCATTCTACACCTCTTTCCTATGAGTCACGTTACCATCATATTTATATAAAATATGATATATAATTATTGAAAATTGTGCAAGCAATATTCAACAATTATATTTGTCCGCGGCTATTTCTGCCGTGAACTTAAACTAACCTAATATGTAATCCGTCGCCAATATGGGACACAGATTTATGATACCCGTGAAACGCCGCTTAAAAACTTTAATCACAGAAAAATATTTTTAAGGCGGCGTTCAGGGTAACCACCGACACCAAACCAAAGATTTGTGGCATCTCGCAGTCTCATTCACCAAATTATTTGCTCGCTTTCGCTCTCATAATTTGGGAAGCGCAGTTTCGTACACATATTTGCTTAATCGCTTTCGCTCATGCAAATCTGGAACTCATTGCGTTTGACTTACCTACAATTTCTTTCTCCCTATCGGTCAAAGAAATTGGGTCAAGTCATAATCGTTGCGAATGACCTACCAGCCATTTTTCAGAAAAAACGTCTGAAAAATGGGGTTAGGGCATCTCGCAGTCTCATTCACCAAATTATTTGCTCGCTTTCGCTCTCATAATTTGGGACTTCGTTGCGAATGACCTACCGCCATTTTTCAGAAAAAACGTCTGAAAAATGGGGTTAGGGCATCTCGCAGTCTCATTCACCAAATTATTTGCTCGCTTTCGCTCTCATAATTTGGGACTTCGTTGCGAATGACCTACCGCC